>CAVXAF010000012.1:0-444453 GCA_963759735.1 uncultured Alphaproteobacteria bacterium | reverse complement strand
AGTGGCAAGGCCGACGCAGCTTTCCTCATCCAGCCGGCCGATACCGAGCGGTGCAGAAGCTGCTGCACGTGCAAGGCATACGGCTGCTGAACTTCGCGCTCGAGGCCGACGCCTACGCCAACCGCTTTCCGGCGCTGGCCAAGGTGATGCTCAACCGCGGCGCCGTCGAATTCGAGCCGCTGACGCCGCCCGACGACATCACGCTGCTGGCGACGAGCGCTGCGCTGGTGGCGCGCGCCGACCTCGAGCCGTCGCTGATCAACCTGCTGTCGTTTACGGTGCTGAACAACCCGCGCTCGGCCTTCGACAAGGCCGGCGATCCGGTGCTGTTCCACCGCCCGGGCACCTTCCCGCACATCTCCGATCCCGAGTATCGCGTCGCCGAGGAAACGCGCCTGCATCTACAAGACGGGCGAGCTGCCGGTGGCGCTGCGCTCCATCGCGCCGGCCGTGAAGGAGGCAGGGTTCCCGTTCTCGGTGACGGCGTTCATCGCCGATCACGGCGCCCAGACGGTGCTGCTGCTCATTCCCGTCGCTGGTCATCCTGCTTGCCGATGCTGCGCGTGGTGCCGAGCGTCTACTCGTGGAGCGTGCGCCGGCGGCTGCTCTACTGGTACCGGCACCTCAAGGCGCTCGAGAAGAAGCTCGACCATCCGGCGCACACAGGGCGAACTAGCCGCCATCAGGCGGAGATCGAACGCATCGACGCAGGCGTGCGGCGCATCCGCTACCCGCTCAACTTCTCCGACCAATTCTATCATCTGCGGCTGCACATCGACCTCGTGCGCCAGCGGCTGTTCCAGAAGCCGCAGGTCGTGCGCATGGCGGCTGAGTAGAGCGCGACGGCGGTCGAGGCGGCGGGGCGCCGACGTCGTCGGCGGCCACCGACGCATCGGCGTCGCTGTCCCGAACTTGCCGAACTGCAAGGCCAGCGTCGGCAGCACCAGCAGGTTGAGCGCCATCGAGGTCGCGAGCCCGCCGACGATGACGAGCGCCATCGGCCCCTCGATCTCGCGCCCGGGCTCGTTCATGCCGACGGCGAGCGGCAGCAGGCCGAGCGCCGTCACGATCGAGGTCATCAGGATCGGCGCCAGACGGTCGCCGGCACCGGCGATGGCGGTCTGCGGCCCCCACGGCACGCCCTCGACGCCGACGAGATGCTCGTAGTGCGAGATCATCATGATCGAGTTGCGCAGCGTGATGCCGAACAGCGTCACGAAGCCGACCATCGAGCCGAGCGAGAGCACGCCGCCGGTGGCAAAGACGGCGAGCACGCCGCCGACGAGGCGAACGGCATGTTGGCGAGAACCAGCAGCACATTGCGCGCGCTCCCGGTCACCACGACGAGCAGGAGGAGAATGCCGAGCCCGGCGACGAGCGAGTTGATGAGCAGGTCGCGCTGGGCCTGCGCCTGCGCCTCGCGCCGAGCCGGCGAACTCGAGATGCACGCCGGGCGGCAGCTTCAACTTTGGTTCGAGCGTCTCCTCGCCGCCTCGGCGACGAACGAGCCCACGTCGCGTCCGATGACGTTGGCGGTCACCGCCTGCACGCGCTGGCCGCCGAGATGCAGTCGACCTGATAGCGCCCGGCCGTCTGGATACATGTCGGCGATCTGCTTCAGCAGCACGAAGTTGCCGGCAGCGCGTGCGCAGCGGCAGGTCGGCCGACGTTGGCGACGTTCTCGCGGCTTTCCTTGTCGAGGATCGCGATGACGTTGAAGACGCGGTTGCCCTCGTAGCGTCTGGCCGACGATGTCGCCCTGGTAGGCGGTGCGCACGACGTTCAGCACCTCGACCGTATCGAGACCCCAGCGTTCGAGGTCGGCCTTGCGCGGGCGGATGGTGAGCTGCGGCAGCCCGGGCGGCGACTGCAGCTGCACCTCGGTCGCGCCCTTGATCCGTTCAGCTCGCTGCGCCACGTCCTGCGCCGTCGCGTCGAGCCGTCGAGGTCGTTGCCGTAGATGTTGACGATGACCGAGGCGGTGTAGCCCGAGAGCGATTCCTCGACGCGCTCGGTGAGGAACGGCTTCAGCGCGAAGTTGGCGCCGGGAAAGCCGGCCAGCACCTTGCGCATCTCGGTCTGCGCCTCCTCCGACTCGCGCGCCGGACAGGCCCGCGCTGCAGGTCGACCTCGAACTCGCTGTAGTGCGTGCCCCAGGTATCGTCCGCCTGCTCGGCGCGGCCGATGCGCTGCGAGACGACGCGCACGAACGGCAGCTTCAGAAGCGCCTCGGTGACGAGCGCGCCGATGCGCTGGGATTCCTCGATCGAGGTGCCGGGCACGGCGGCCATGTGCAGCGTGAAGTGGCCTTCCTTGAGCTCGGGCAGGAACTCCGGCGCCGAAGAACGGCACGGCCGAGCAGCCGGTCGACGCGTGAACAGAACGCGGCGGCGATGGTCGTGCGCGGGTGCGCGACGAGCTTGCGCAGCATGCGCCTCATAGTGCCGCCGCAGCCAGCGCGTCACCGGCGGATCGTCGGCGACCCGGTCGTCGGCTCGCCGGCCGGGTGCCTTTGGGGAACAGCAGCATGCACAGCGCCGGCGTCACGTCATCGCCACGGCGAGCGAGGCGAGGATGGCGAGCACGTAGGCGAGACCGAGCGGGGCGAAGAAGCGCCCGGCGAGCCCCGGCAGCATGCACCACCGGCAGGAACACGAGAATGACGGCGAAGGTCGCGTAGACGACGGAGCCGCGCACCTCGAGCGAGGCGTCGACGATGACCTGGCCGATGGGAAGCGGATTGGCGCAGGCGGCGGTTCTCGCGCAGGCGCCGCGCAGATGTTCTCGACGTCGATGACCGCGTCGTCGACCACCTCGCCGATGGCGATGGCAAGGCCGCCGAGCGTCATGGCGTTGAGCGTGGCGCCGAGCGCGTTGAGAACGACGACGGCTGCCAGCAGCGACAGCGGAATGGCGACCGAGGAGATGGTCGCCGTGCGCAGGTCGTAGAGGAACAGGAACAGCACGACGACGACGAGCATGCCGCCCAGCAGCAGCGAGTTGCTGCACGTTGCGCGTCGAGATGGCGATGAAGTCGGCCGGCCGGAACAGGTCCGTGCGCAGCTCGACGCCCTCCTTCTCGATGGAGCGGCTGGAGGTCCGCCAGCACCTTCTCGATGCCTTCGGTCACGTCGATGGTGTTGGCGCCGAGCTGCCCCGACACGAGCAGCACGACGCCCGGCTTGCCCATGATGGTGGCGCCGCCGATGGGCGGCTCGGGCGCGTTCGACGACGTCGGCGACGTCCCGCAGCAGCACGCTGGCGCCGTTCGACGCTCGGCGACCACCGTGCGCGCGATCTCCGCCGGGTCGATCGACTGGCCTTCCGACTGGAAGACGATGCGCTGGTTGGCGCGTCTCGATGAAGCCGGCGCCGGTGATCGCCGTCGCCTTGCGGGCCGCCGCCAGCACGTCGTCGATGGACAGGCTGAAGCGCAACGAGCTCGATCGGGGCGGATCTGCACCTGGAGCGAGCGCACGTCGCTGCCGAACACGGCGACCTTGGCGACGCCGGGCACGGCCAGCAGGCGCTGGCGCAGCGTCCAGTCGGCGAGCGTGCGCAAATCCATCAGCGAGCGCGTCTCGCGACGTCAGTCCGAGTACCAGCACGGTGCTCGATGAGGAGGTCAGCGGCGTCATGGTCGGCGGCGGCGATGTTGGCGGGCAGCTCCTGCGCCGCTTCGGCGAGCCGTTCGGAGACGACCTGGCGGTCGCGGTAGATGTCGCTGTTGGCCTCGAAGATGATGGTGATGACCGACAGGCCCTGGATCGACGACGGAGCGCAGCGTCTCGACGCCCGGCACGCCGTTGACGGCGTTCTCGATCGGCTGCGTGACGAGCACCTCGACCTGCTCGGCCGTGAGCCCTGGCGCCTCGGTCTGGATGCCGACCTGCGGCGGCGCGAACTCGGGGAAGACGTCGTACTTCGCGCTGCATGACGCGAGACGGCGCCGTAGCCGAGCAGCAGGAAGGCGAGCGCGACGACGATGCCGCGGAAGCGCACGGCAAATCGGATGACCGCGGCCTGGATGCCGCGCGTGCGCGTCGTGGCACGGCGCGGGGCGTCGGCATCAGTCGTCGTCCGCCTTCGACCTGGATCTGCGCACGGAACTCTTCCGACAAGAGCAGCTGCGCACCGGTGACGACGATGCGCTCTCCCGCGGCGAACAGCGCTGGCGGGCACGACGAAGTCGGCGTCCTTCTCGGCCGGCATGTCGGTGGGGATCTCGTGGCGGCTGAAGGTGTCCTCGTCGAGTGAGCGCGTAGACCCAGGCGCGGCCCGCCCACCACACGATCGCCGAGGCGGGGACGATCACGCCCGTCGACGGGAGCGCCGTTGGCGAGGAAGGCCCGCACGTTCATGCCGGGCAGCACGCCGCTGTTGGCGGCGGCGGCGTAGAAATAGCTGATGCCTCTGGATGCGCGGATCGGCGCGCGTGGCCGGCGAGATGTAGCGCACCTCGGCGCGGCCGGCGTTGCCGCCGACCTCGACGGAGGCGTCGCGGGAGACGTGATCGATCTGAACGCCGGGCGGCAGCGTGATCTGCAGCAGGAACTCGTTGCGCTCGATCAGCCGCGTGATGAGGCCGCCGTCGACCACGATGCGAATTGCCGATGACGGGTCCCCACTCCTGCATGGCGGTTGCGCGCAGTGTTCGCACCATCGACTGCGCGGCCTCGACGGCCGCCCGGTCGGCGATCACCGCCGCCTCGGTCGTCTGCACCTGCACGAGGTTGCCGATGCTCTTGGCGTAGAGCGCTTGCGCACGCGCGAAGGCCGGCTAGCGAGGCGGCGAGCCGCGCCCGCGCCGTGTTGAGCTGCGAGACGGCGGTCGACGTAGTTGGTGTTGAGCGTGGTCAGCGTGGCGAGGTCGAGGACCGTGCCGTAGGCGCGCACCTGATCGTGGTACTTGGTCGGCGTGCAGCGTCGAGCCAGTCTTGCAGGCCGATCGCCTTCTGCGCTTCCGCATCGAGGGTGATGATCGGCTCGCCCCGCTCGGGCATGCTCACCCGCAGTGGCGGCTTGATCGGCTCTTCGCGCTCCGCCTCCGGCGCCGCTTCCTCGCGCCCTTCGACGAAACCGACGACGACCAGCGCCGCCAGTGCCTCCGCAGACTAACGCGACGCCGACCAGGAGCCAGCAGCAGGCTGCGGCCCTTGGGTACAGACGTCATGCCACGCTCTAGTCCGGGCCACCATTGCGAGGCTCTGTTGTGGCGCTACTAATATCTTGTTGCAGGATGGCGCCTTATCGGCAACGCGCCGCGATAGCAGCGACCAGGTTGCAAGAGGTTGTCGGCGCCGCCGAGCCAGCTCGCACTTCCCCGGCTTCTCCGCAACGGTTAAGAGCCGGGAGCTGACAAGCAACTACACCTCGGCGGCTGAGCTCCTCAAAGCGGGCGCGCTCGACGATATGTCCGGCATCGAAGAGGCGGATCTCGTGGCATCGGCGACGGTCGGAAGCCGGTGCGCGATGATGAAGGTCGTGCGTTCCTCGCGCCGCCCGGTCGAAGGCCCGCTTTACCCGCGCTTCGGTGCTGGCGTCGAGCGAACGTGTCGCCTCATTCCGAATGAGGATCGGGGCATCCTTGAGTGTAGCGCGCGCGATGGCGATGCGCGGGCGCTCGCGAAAGCAGACCCCGGAACCGGGGCCCGCCCTCGGCCGCCAACTTGACAAGTGTCCAGATCTAAACGCGAATTAGGCTCATAGACGCCGCCGTCGTCGCCACATTTTCGACGGATGGGCGCTTTCAGTGGAAAAGTGGATGCATTTTTCCCGTCCCATGGAACACATCGCGCCATCGCCCGTTTTCGTGCCGGGCGAGTGGGCGCAAGGACGCCCCGCCCGTGCTGTTCCAGCGCTCTGGGAGGGGCTTCATGGAAGACGAGATGCTCGGTTCCGCCGGCGCGGAGAGGTATCCCGAGGCGGGTGCAAGGCCTCCAGTCAACGGAGCGGGCGAAAACAGCGAGTTGCGCGATTTGCTGGCCATAATGGCGGCCATGCGGGGCGGCGATTTTTCCGTCCGCCTGCCGGGCGACTGGGACGGGTTATGGGGCAAGGTCGCCGATACCTTCAACGACATCGTCGCCTCCAATGAGCGCATGGCGCACCAACTCGACCGCGTCGGGCAAGTGGTCGGGCGCGAAGGCAAGACCAAGCAGCGGGTGCGCATAGGCTCGACCGCCGGGTCCTGGGGCGAGATGGAAACGTCGATCAACCAGTTGATCGACGACCTGCTGTGGCCGACGACCGAAGTCACCCGCACCATCCGCGCCGTCGCCCAGGGCGACCTTCTGCAGACCATGCGCCTCGACGTCGACGGCCGCCCGCTCGAGGGCGAGTTCCTGCGCTCGGCAACCATCGTCAACACCATGATCAAGCAGCTCTCGGTGTTCACGTCGGAGGTGACGCGCGTCGCCCGCGAGGTCGGCACCGACGGCAAGCTCGGCGGCCAGGCCCAGGTCTCCGAGGTGACGGGCGTCTGGAAGGACCTCACCGAGAGCGTCAACTCGATGGCCTCGAACCTGACGGCACAGGTGCGCAACATCGCCGACGTGACCATCGCCGTCGCCATGGGCGACTTGTCGAAGAAGATCACCGTCGACGTGCGCGGCGAAATCCTGCAGCTCAAGGAGGCCATCAACACGATGGTCGATCAGCTGCGCTCGTTCGCCGCCGAGGTGACGCGCGTTGCCCGCGAGGTCGGCACCGAAGGCCGTCTCGGCGGCCAGGCCGTGGTGCCGGGTGTCGCCGGCACGTGGAAGGATTTGACCGACAACGTCAACCTGCTGGCGGCGAACCTTACCACCCAGGTGCGCAACATCGCCGAGGTGACCACCGCCGTGGCGCGCGGCGACCTTTCGCGCAAGATCACCGTCGACGTGAAGGGCGAGATCCTCGAGCTCAAGAACACCATCAACACCATGGTCGATCAGCTCAACGGCTTTGCCGGCGAGGTGACGCGCGTCGCCCGCGAGGTCGGCACCGAAGGCAAACTGGGCGGCCAGGCGCAGGTGCTCGGCGTCGCCGGTACGTGGAAGGATTTGACCGACAACGTCAACTCGATGGCGTCCAACCTGACGGGCCAGGTGCGCAACATCGCCGAAGTGGCGACCGCCATCGCCGGCGGCGACTTGTCGAAGAAGATCACCGTCAACGTGTCGGGCGAAATTCTGCAGCTGAAGGAAACCATCAACACGATGGTCGATCAGCTCAATGCCTTTGCCGGCGAGGTGACGCGCGTCGCCCGCGAGGTCGGCACCGAGGGACGCCTCGGCGGCCAGGCCGAGGTGCGCGGCGTTGCCGGCACGTGGAAGGACTTGACGGACTCCGTCAACTCGATGGCCTCCAACCTCACCACCCAGGTGCGCAACATCGCCGAAGTGTCGACCGCCATCGCCAACGGCGACTTGTCGAAAAAGATCGCCGTCGATGTGCGCGGCGAGGTGCTGGAGCTCAAAGAGACCATCAACACCATGGTCGATCAGCTCAACGCCTTTGCCGGCGAGGTGACGCGCGTCGCGCGCGAGGTCGGCACCGAAGGCAAGCTGGGCGGACAGGCCGTGGTGCGCGGCGTTGCCGGCACGTGGAAGGATTTGACGGACTTCGTCAACTCGATGGCCTCCAATCTCACCGGCCAGGTGCGCAACATCGCCGAAGTGGCGACCGCGGTCGCCGGCGGCGACTTGTCGAAGAAGGTGTCGGTCAACGTTTCGGGCGAAATTCTGCAGCTCAAAGAGACCATCAATACGATGGTCGATCAGCTCAACGCCTTCGCCGGCGAGGTGACGCGCGTCGCGCGCGAGGTCGGCACCGAAGGCAAGCTGGGTGGCCAGGCGCAGGTGCCGGGTGTCGGCGGTACGTGGAAGGATTTGACGGACTCGGTCAACTCGATGGCCGGCAATCTGACGGATCAGGTGCGTAACATCGCCGAGGTGGCGACGGCCATCGCCGGTGGCGACCTTTCGCGCAAGATCACCGTCGACGTGCGCGGCGAGATCCTGCAGCTGAAGGAAACGCTGAACACCATGGTGGATCAGCTAAACCGCTTCGCCGGCGAGGTGACGCGCGTTGCGCGCGAGGTCGGCACGGAAGGCCGGCTCGGCGGTCAGGCCAACGTGCCGGGCGTTGCCGGCACGTGGAAGGATCTGACCGACAACGTCAACCTGCTGGCCGGCAACTTGACGACCCAGGTGCGCAACATCGCCGACGTGACCACGGCCGTGGCGCGCGGCGACTTGTCGAAGCGTATCACCGTCGACGTGAAGGGCGAGATCCTAGAGCTGAAAGCGACCATCAACACCATGGTCGATCAGCTCAACGGCTTTGCCGGCGAGGTGACGCGCGTCGCCCGCGAGGTCGGTACCGAAGGCAAGCTCGGCGGCCAGGCACAGGTGCCCGGTGCCGCCGGTACGTGGAAGGATTTGACCGACAACGTCAACCTGATGGCGTCGAACCTCACCGACCAGGTGCGCAACATCGCCGAGGTGGCGACCGCCATTGCCGGCGGCGACCTGTCGAAGAAGATCACCGTCGACGTGCGCGGCGAGATCCTGCTGCTGAAAGAAACGCTCAACACCATGGTCGAGCAGTTGCGCTCGTTCGCCGCCGAGGTGACGCGCGTTGCGCGCGAAGTCGGCACCGAAGGGCGGCTGGGCGGCCAGGCCGTCGTTCCGGGCGTCGTAGCCGGTACGTGGAAGGACCTGACGGACTCGGTCAACTCGATGGCCGGCAACCTCACCGGCCAGGTGCGCAACATCGCCGAGGTGACGACGGCCGTCGCCCGTGGCGACCTTTCGCGCAAGATCACCGTCGACGTGAAGGGCGAAATCCTCGAGCTGAAGAACACCATCAACACGATGGTCGATCAGCTCAACGGCTTCGCCTCGGAGGTGACGCGCGTCGCCCGCGAGGTCGGCACCGAGGGCAAGCTCGGCGGTCAGGCGCAGGTGCCGGGCGTTGCCGGCACGTGGAAGGACTTGACCGACACCGTGAACGTCATGGCCGCCAATCTCACCGAGCAGGTGCGCGGCATCGTCAAGGTGGTGACCGCGGTCGCTGAGGGCGACCTGAAGCAGAAGCTGACTGTGAAGTCGAAGGGCGAGGTGGCGGCGCTGGCCGAAACCATCAACGACATGACCGACACGCTGGCCATCTTCGCCGACCAGGTGACGACGGTCGCCCGCGAGGTGGGCGTCGAAGGCCGCCTCGGCGGACAGGCCAGCGTGCCCGGCGCCGCCGGCACCTGGAAGGATCTGACCGGCAACGTCAACCTGCTGGCCGACAATCTCACCAACCAGGTGCGCGCCATCGCCGAGGTGACGACGGCCGTGACCAAGGGCGACTTGACGCGTTCCATTCAGGTGGACGCCCGCGGCGAGGTGGCGGAACTCAAGGACTACATCAACACCATGATCGACAACTTGCGCCTGACGACGGAGCGCAACACCGATCAGGACTGGCTGAAGACCAACCTGGCGCGCTTCACCGGCATGCTGCAGGGCCAGCGCGACCTGTCCACCGTCGGCAGCGTGCTGCTATCCGAGCTGGTGCCGCTGGTGCGCGGCCATCAGGGCGTCATCTACCAGATGGCGATGGAGGACAGCCCGCATCTGAAGCTGCTCGGCAAATACGCCGATCACCCCGAGCGTGGCTATCCCAAGCAGATCGAGCTGGGTGACGGCTTCATCGGTCAATGCGCAGTGGAGAAACGGCGCATCCTCATCACCGATATCCCCGAGAACTCGGTACGCGTCGGCGCTTCCCTGGTGGAAGCTCTGCCGCGCAACATCGTCGTGCTGCCGGTGATCTTCGAAGATCATCTGAAGGCGGTCATCGCGGTTGCCTCGCTGCACGAGTTCGATCAGGCGCACTTGAGTTTCCTCGAACAGCTCACGGCCAGCATCGGCATCGTCTTGAACAGTATCGAGGCGACGATGCAGACCGAGGGCCTGCTCAAGCAGAGTCAGGAACTGGCGGGAGAACTGCAGGCGCAGCAACGCGAGCTGCAGAAGACCAACGAGCAGCTAGAGCAGAAGGCGCAGCAGCTCGCCGAGCGTAACGTCGAGGTGGAGGCGAAGAACCAAGAGATCGAGCACGCCAGGCGCGCGCTCGAGGAAAAGGCGACCGAGCTGGCGCTGACTTCGAAGTACAAGTCGGAATTCCTCGCCAACATGTCCCACGAGCTGCGCACGCCGCTCAACTCCATCCTCATCCTCGGCCAGCAGCTGAGCGAGAACGCCGATCGCAACCTGTCCGACCGGCAGGTGGAATTCGCCCGCACCATCCATGGCGCCGGCAGCGATCTGCTCAATCTCATCAGCGACATCCTCGATCTTTCGAAGATCGAGTCGGGTACCGTTTCGGTCGATGCCGAGGAGCTGTATCTCTCCAACCTCCTCGACACGGTGGCGCGGCCGTTCCGCCACGAGGCCGAAGGCCGCGATCTGTCGTTCGAGCTGGAACTCGATCCGAGCCTTGGGCGCAGCATCGTCACCGACTCAAAGCGTCTGCAGCAAGTGTTGAAGAACCTGCTGTCCAACGCCTTCAAGTTCACCGAGCACGGCGGCGTGCGGCTCACGGCTTCGGCCGCGGCGGCCGGCTGGAATCCCGATCACCCCGTGCTCAGCAATGCAACGAACGTCATTGCCTTCGAGGTTTCCGACAGCGGCATCGGCATCCTTCCCGAGAAGCAGAAGATCATCTTCGAAGCTTTCCAGCAGGCCGACGCCTCGACCAGCCGCAAGTACGGCGGCACCGGTCTCGGCCTCGCCATCAGTCGTGAGCTGGCGATGCTGCTCGGCGGCGAGATCCAGCTGCGCTCGACCCCTGGCATGGGCTCGACGTTTACGCTCTTCCTGCCGCAGAATTACCTTGGCCCGGTATTCGTGCCGGCGGAGCCGAAATCCGGCGCGGCGCCGCGAGCCTTCGTCGAGCCACCACGGTCGCCTGAGCGTTCCATCGAATCCATCGCCGACGATCGCGACAGCCTGAACCCGGGTGAATCGGTGCTCCTCGTCGTCGAGGACGATCCGCACTATGCGCGCATCATCATGGAGCTCGGCCACGACAACGGCTTCAAGGTTCTGATTGCACAGCGCGGTGCCGACGCACTCGAGCTGGCAACCGAATTCAACCCCGATGCCATCTCGCTCGACGTCTTCCTCCCCGACATGCTGGGCTGGAGCGTGCTCAGCCAGTTGAAGCAGAACCCGCTGACCCGGCACATTCCGGTGCAGATGATCACCCTCGATGAGGATCGCCAGCACGGCCTCTCGCAGGGCGCGTTCTCGTTCCTCACCAAGCCGACCACGGTCGATGGCCTGCGCGATGCGCTGCTGCGCATCAAGGAATTCACCGTACCCCGCCGCAAGCAGTTGCTGGTCGTGGAGGACAGCAAGGCCGAGCAGCTCGGCATACGCGAACTGCTGCATCATGACGACATCGATATCGCCACCGCCTCCGACGGTACCGAGGCGCTGGAGTTCCTGCGCAACAACAACTGCGATTGCGTCGTGCTCGACCTCAAGTTGCCGGACATGTCGGGCTTCGACGTGCTCGAGCAGTTGGGCAAGGACGAAGCGCTGTCGCAGGTTCCCGTCGTCGTATTCACGGGTCGCGAGCTGTCGGCCGAAGAGGATGCGCGCCTGCACACCATGGCGCGCAGCGTGATCGTCAAGGGCGTTGAATCCCCGAGCGCCTGCTCGACGAGACTGCACTGTTCCTGCATCGTATCGTAGGAGAGCTGCCGCAGGAAAAGCAGCGCATGCTGGAGCGCCTGCATGCGTCCGACGACGACCTCGTCGGGCAGACCGTGCTGCTGGTCGACGATGACGCACGCAACATTTTTGCATTGAGCAGCGTGCTGGAGCGCCGCGGCATGCAAGTGCTGACGGCCACAACCGGCAAGGAAGCGATTGACAGCCTGGAGAAGACGCGAGACGTGTCCATCGTCCTGATGGACATTATGATGCCGGAGATGGACGGCTATCAGACGATGCAAGCCATCCGCGCCGAACAAAAATGGCGGCGGCTGCCGATCATCGCACTCACCGCTAAAGCCATGAAGGGGGACCGCGAAAAATGCCTGCAGGCAGGAGCGTCCGACTATCTCGCCAAGCCGGTGAACACGGAGCAGTTGCTTTCGGCGTTGCGCATGTGGCTGCATCGCTAGGATGATGCAAATGAGCCCCCGCCACCCAGTCAACATCCTGCTCGTCGACGATCAGCCGGCCAAGCTGCTGAGCTACGAGGTGATTCTCGGCGAGCTGGGCGAGAACCTGATCAAGGCCAACTCTGCCGGAGAAGCGCTCGCCGCGCTGCTTAAGAACGACGTCGCCGTCGTGCTCATCGATGTTTGCATGCCCGACCTCGATGGCTTCCAGCTGGCGGAGATGATCCGCGGCCATCCGCGCTATGAAAAGATGGCCATCATCTTCATTTCGGCCATTCAGGTGACCGACCTCGACCGCATCCGGGGCTACAAGTCGGGCGCCGTCGACTATGTGCCGGTACCGGTCATCCCCGACATCCTGCGCGCCAAGGTTCGCATCTTCACCGAGCTCTACCGCAAGAACCGCCAGCTCGAGGAACTGGCCGCCGATCTCGAGCGGCGGGTCGGCGAGCGCACGGCCGAACTGGAGATGTCGACGGCGCGTTTGCGCGAAAGCGAAGAGCGCCTGCGTCAGGCGCTCAGCGCTGCCCGCATGGGCACCTGGCGCCGCGATCTCGTCACCCAGATGAGTCAGCGCGACGCCAACTTCAACGCCATCATGGGCCTTCCGGCGGTCGACTCCACAGCCTCGATGAGCGAGCGACTAGAGGAAATACATCCCGCGGATAGGGATGCCGTGGCATCGGCTTGGCGCGAGGCGGTGGCGGCGCAGGGGTTTTACGAAGCTGAATTCCGCATCAAGCGGCGCGACGGCGTCACCCGCTGGGTGCGCGACCAGGGACGGTTCGTCGCCGGGTCGGAGGGCCAGCCGGACTGTCTGGCCGGGCTCACGGTCGACATCACCGAGCGCAAGAAGGCCGAAGAAGCGCAGACGTTGCTCATCCAGGAATTGAACCACCGGGTGAAAAACATGCTGACCACGGTGCAGGCGATCGCTCTGCAGAGCCTCAACGGTTCGCAAGGCGCCGAGAAGGAACGTTTCCTGTCGCGCATCCAGGCGCTGGCGACATGTCACAACCTGCTGACGCGATCGAGCTGGGAAGGCGCCCAGCTGCGCGATATCCTCGACAGCACGTTCGCGCCGCACCGCGGGCTGCAGGCCGCGCAGCGCATATCGCTTTCGGGCCAGGATACGTTGCTGTCCTCGCGCGATGCCCTGTCGGTGACGCTGGCCCTGCACGAACTGGTGACCAATGCTGTCAAGCACGGCGCCTTCGCCAACAACGATGGGCGCATCGTGCTGGCGTGGAAGGTCGAACCATCGTCGTCGGATATGAAACTGCATCTCGCCTGGAGCGAGGAGGGTGGCCCGCCCGTGGCGCCGCCGCTCCACAAGGGTTTTGGATCGCGCCTGCTCAACTCGCTGGCGGCCCAATCGGGCGCTGCCTACACATGTGAGTATCCAAGCACTGGCTTCCGCTGTGAACTCGCCCTCCCACTCGAGACAAGAGCATGACACAAGCGCTGGCAGGTAAACGGGTGCTCGTACTCGAGGACGAGCCCCTCATCGCCATGGTCCTCGTGGACATCCTTGAGGAAGCCGGTTGCACGGTCGTCGGCCCGGCTCACGACGCCGACCAGGCGGCAAAACTCATCGCCCAGCATCCCATCGACGTGGCGGTGCTCGATGTGAACCTGGGGTCGGGGCGTACTTCGGCGTCCGTTGCCGACTCACTGCGCAGCGCCGGCACGCCGTTCATCTTCGCCACCGGTTACGGCGAGATGGGGCTGCGCAGCGCCGACCGCGAACATCTGCGCGTCGACAAGCCCTATTGCGGGCCGACGATTCTCGCCACTGTGACTGCGGCGCTGAACGGCGCCGGCTGATCGGCGTCAGGCCTGCGCGTACTCGTCGACACGTTTGTGCGTCTCGGGCACGAGGAATATGCCGATGACTACGGTCAGCGCCGCAACGATCACCGGATACCAGAGCCCGGCGTAGATGTTGCCCGTTGCGGCCACGATGGCGAATGAGGTGGCGGGCAGCAAGCCGCCGAACCAGCCGTTACCAATGTGATAGGGTAGCGACACCCCCGTGTAGCGGATGCGCGCCGGGAACAGCTCGACGAGCGTTGCTGCCATCGGGCCGTAGGCCATTCCCGCGTACATGATCAGCACCACCAGAATGCCGATGATGGTAAGCTTCTGAGTGCTCCAGATGTCGAACACCCTGACGATATTGGCCAAGCCGGCGGCGGGATCGATGGGGATGTGCACCGTCTCCGCGTGGCCCGGCGCAGGATATCCGGCGAAGGCCAGATGCGCGGCGACCCTGGCGGCGAAATCGGCGTCGCCTGACGGGATCGGCGGGAAATCTGCGATGCGTACGCTAGCTGACGTCCCGGCGGGCGCCGCCTCGTTGGTGTAATGCACGGCGCGCTTGGTGAGCAGCGACTTTGCGATATCGCACGAGGAGCTGAACGTCGCGCTGCCGGTCGGATTGAACTGGAAGGAGCAGTCGGCCGGATCGGCGATGACGACAACGGACGTGGTCTGGGCCCGGTAGAGGGCCGGATTGGCCGTGGCCGTCAGTTGCTCGAAGAGCGGGAAAATAGGTGAGGGCGGCCAGCAGGCAGCCGCCGAGGATCACCGGCTTGCGGCCGATGCGGTCGGAAAGGCTGGCGAAGGCAACGACGAAGCCGACGCCGATGATCAGCGCCCAGGCGACGAGCACATTGGTGGTGAACTGGTCGACCTGCAGAATGTTCTGGATGAAGAACAGCGTATAGAAGTGCGCCGCGTACCACACGACCGCCTGCCCGGCGACCAGCCCGAACAGGGCGATGAGGCCGATCTTGGCGTTCTTCCATTGGCCGAATGCCTCGCGCAGCGGCGCCGCGGATGTCGCGCCTTCTGCCTTCATGCGCTGGAAGGCGGGGCTCTCCTGCATCTTCAGGCGCACGTAGAGCGAGATGCCGAGCAATATGGCCGACAACAGGAACGGGATGCGCCAGCCCCAGGCCTTGAACGCGCTGAGGCTGGTGCCGTCGGCCTGCACGACGGGGGCAAAGCCGGCGTCGAGAAAAATCTGCGTGAACATGATGACGATGAGCGACAGCAGGAGGGCGAGCGTCGATGTCGTATTGACCCAGCTGGTGAAGAATCCGCGCTGGTTCTGCGGCGCATGCTCGGCGACGTAGATGGCGGCGCCGCCATATTCCCCGCCGGCGGCGAGGCCCTGCAGCATGCGCAGGATGATCAGCGTGACCGGCGCCGCAACGCCGATCGTTTCGTACGAGGGCAGCAGGCCGACGAGGAAAGTCGCCGCTCCCATGAGCACGACGGTTACGACGAAAGTGTACTTGCGCCCGACAATGTCACCCAGACGTCCGAAGATGATGGCGCCGAACGGGCGCACGATGAAGCCGGCAGCAAAGGTCAGCAGTGCGAAGATGCCCTGCTGCGTGACACTATAGGCGGCAAAGAACTGCGCGCCGATGATGGTGGCGAGGGCGCCGTACAGATAGAAGTCATACCACTCGAAGACGGTGCCTGCGGCGGACGCGATGATGACACGGCGTTCATCGCGCGTGAGTGCGCGTCGTGGTCCGGCGGATGCTGCGGTCATCAAGCCTTGCGGGTTCTAAAGCTGCGGGGCGCGCCGGTGCATGCTGCAGTTCGTGGACATTTGCAAATATTAGAACGTCATAAGCGGCGCGGCCGGATGACTATCAACGTTCAATCGCTGCCAAGCGCGCCGCGGTCGGGCGCCGCTTCGAGCAGGAAGTGGCTCTCGTCCTTGAGCGTGACGCCGGTCAGCCCGCGGCGGAACGCCTCGCGCAGCAGCCAATCGATCTTGAACGCGGCCTCGTCGGCGCTGAGACCGCCGCTGCGGATGTTGGAGACGCAATTGCGCTCGCCGTCCTTGCGACCGGTGCGTGGGGCAAAGGTGAGATAGGCACCGAGGCTGTCGGGTGATGAGAGCCCCGGCCGTTCGCCGATCAGCATCAGCACGGCGCGCGCGCCGAGAATTTCGCCGGCGTCGTCGCCGAGCGCCACGCGGCTTTGACTGGCGAGCACGACGGGTGCGAGGCTCCAGCCATTGCGCTGGGCGAGCGGCAGCAGCGCGCCAACGAGCGCGATGGCATTGGCGGCAACGCCGGTGGATGACAGGCCATCGGCGATGACGATGAGCAGGTCAGGCGTGCCGCGGGCAAGGCCGGCGAGGTCTTGCCGCGCTTCGGGGCTTAACCGACGGCCGAGATCGGGGCGCCGCAGATAGGTGTCGCGGTCGGTCGCCGCACTGCCGACGCGACACGTGGCAAGGCCGAAGCCCGCCAGTCGCGCTTCGATCGGCGCCCAGTCGATGGGTGTCGTCACGGCATCGCGCGCTTGGGCGTGGGCCATGGCGAAGCTCAACACCTCGGCGATGGGAATGGCCGCACCGGCGCGACCAAGGCCAATGCGCGCCTCGGTAAAGCGCCGCAGGTCGGGCCAGGGGGCGTCCTCGCTCATGCGGCCAGCCCCTTGACGTGATCGAGCAGCTTCTGGGTCGGCTCGGCAAGCAGCTTGCCCTGGGCATCCGCGAGACCGACGCGGGCGAGCCACGCCTCGAACTCGGGCGCACGGCGAAGGCCGAGCGCCTCCCGCACATAGAGCGCGTCGTGGAACGAGGTCGATTGGTAGTTCAGCATGATGTCGTCGGCGCCCGGCACGCCCATGACGAACGTAACGCCGGCTGCGCCAAGCAGCATCAGCAACACGTCCATGTCGTCCTGGTCGGCTTCGGCATGGTTCGTGTAGCAGACGTCACAGCCCATCGGCAGGCCCATGAGCTTGCCGCAGAAGTGGTCTTCCAGGCCGGCGCGGATGATCTCCTTGCCGTTATAGAGGTACTCGGGGCCGATGAAGCCGACGACCGAGTTGACGAGCAGAGGCTTGAAGGTGCGCGCCACGGCATAGGCCCGCGCCTCGAGCGTCTGCTGGTCGACGCCGTGGTGGGCGTCGGCCGACAGGGCCGAGCCTTGCCCGGTCTCGAAGTACATGACGTTATCGCCGACGGTGCCGCGCTTGAGCGACAGCGCCGCCTCGCGTCCCTCCTTGAGCATGCCAAGGGTCACACCAAACGATGCGTTGACCGCTTCGGTGCCGCCGATCGACTGGAACACGAGATCGACCGGGGCACCGCGCGCGATGGCCTCGATGGAGGTCGTGACATGGGTCAGGACGCAGCTCTGTGTGGGGATGTCGAAGCGGCGGATGATGTCATCGAGCATGGCGATGAGGTCGAGGATGGTGCCGACGTTGTCGCTGGCCGGATTGATGCCGATGACGGCATCGCCGCAGCCGAGCATCAGCCCATCGACAATGGACGCGGCAATGCCGCGCCTGTCGTCGGTCGGGTGGTTGGGCTGCAGGCGCACGGCCATATGGCCTTTAAGGCCGATGGTATCGCGGAAACGGGTGACAACCTCCACTTTGCGGGCCGCCAGGATAAGGTCCTGGTTCCGCATGATCTTGCATGTTGCTGCCGCCATCTCCGGGGTGATGCCGGCGGCGATCTGCGCCAGGGAGGCCGTCGTCGCTGCCTCCGACAACAGCCAGTCGCGAAATGCCCCGACCGTCATATGTGATATGGGCGCGAAAGCCGCGGCGTCGTGGCTGTCGATGATGAGGCGGCTGACGTCGTCGGCCTCGTAGGGCACCACCAACTCGGACAGGAAGCGCTTCAGGGGGACGTCGGCGAGCGCCATCTTGGCGGCGACGTTCTCCTCTGCGTTGGCGGCGGCGACACCGGCGAGCACGTCACCCGAGCGCGGCGGCGTAGCCTTCGCCATAAGCTCCTTGAGGTCGCCGAACGGGTATACGGTCTGCCGCCACGCCGCGCGATACACGGGGCCCCCTCCGTCACCGTTGAAGCGCATCAGCATAGCGCCGAGGGTGGCCGAAGCACAATTCGCAACCGCTGCGACTTCGCGGACAGGCGGGCCGAGCGCTTCAGTGTGGCGAGATAGCCGGGGGCGATGCACTCTGTGCACCTAGGCGGTTACGGCGCACATTTTCGACCTTAACCTTACGGCAGGCCACCGGTTTCACTCGCCTGGCAAGACGGGTTAGGTCGCATGGCTGGTGCCTTGGCTGGGCCACCTATCCGGCAGATGCAGGGAACACCGTTCGCGCCCATGAGCCACACTCTGATTTCTCGCTCAGGCGCTGACCGGCAACTGCGCATGCGCAAACGCCTCATGAGCGAGGCGATCTCGGTCGCTATCGTGGCTGGCGACCTGCTGGCCATTGTCGGCCTCTCGACGCTGTGCGGAGTCGCCTATCACCAGGCGGCGTATGGTTCGACCGGCGATGTTCTGTCGTTTCTGCGCATCGGCGCGGTCATCGCCACCATCGTGGTGATCGCCAACCTGTCGCGCGGGGAATATCAGCTCAGCAATTTCCTCAGCCTCGGGGCGCCGGCACGCCGCGCGGCGCGGCTGTGGAACATCACGTTCGTCGGCCTGCTCATCGTCGGTTTCGTCGGCAAGGTGACCGAAGTCTACTCGCGCGGCTGGATCGTGCTCTACTACACAACGGGCCTGCTGGCGCTGCTGCTGCTGCGCTACATCGCCGTGCAGATCGTGCGCCGCTCGACGGTGGCGCAGGTCATTGCCACCAAGCGCGTCTTCCTGATCGGCAACGCCGGCGAAATCGAGCGCTTCCTTTCCGATCACGAGCCCCGGGGCGGCGGGCTTGAGATCGTCGGCTGCCGTTTTCTGAGTGCCGCCGCGCAGTCCGGGTCGATGGCTGAACGCCAGCGCGCGCTGCATCGCGAGCTGGTGCTTGTCATCCCGAGCATTCGCCAGCTCGAGCCGGACGCGGTGTTCATCATGACGCCATGGTCGGACCAGTCGGCGGTCGATGCCTGCATCGAGCTGCTGTTGTCGCTGCCGGCGGAGATTCACCTGCGCCCCGGACAGGCACTCGACAAGTACAGCAATGCCCAGCTGACGCGGCTTGGCACCATCGCCAGCCTGCAGCTCGTGCGTCTGCCGCTGTCCCGCTTCGAGCTGCTGCTGAAACGCGTCTTCGACGTGGTGGCTTCGACGCTTGGCCTTGTGCTGCTGGTGCCGCTGCTGCTGGTTGTCGCTCTGCTCATCAAGCTCGACAGCCCGGGCCCCGTGTTCTTCCTGCAGCGGCGCTACGGGTTCAATCAGAAACCGTTTCGCATCCTCAAGTTTCGCACCATGGTGACGATGGATGATGGCGCCGTGGTGCCGCAGGCGACGCGTGCCGATCCGCGCGTGACGCGCATCGGCCGCTGGCTGCGCGCCTCTAATCTCGATGAGCTGCCGCAGCTGTTCAACGTCTTGAAGGGTGAGATGTCGCTCGTCGGCCCACGCCCGCACGCGCTGTCGCACAACCGCGAGTTCGAGCACATCATCGCCCGCTATGCCCGCCGCCATAACGTCAAGCCGGGCATCACCGGCTGGGCCCAGGTGCACGGGGTGCGCGGGGAGACCGATACGCCCGACAAGATGCAGCGGCGCGTCGAATACGACCTGTTCTACATCGAGAACTGGTCGCTAGGGCGCGATATGATGATCCTGTTGTGGACGGTGTTGTCGCCGGCGGCTTACCGCAACGCGCACTGAGTTGCGGGTCAACCGGGCTGTGTCAGATTGCGCTGACGGTGGCCCAGGCGAGGCCGACCCAGAACAACAGCGCAGCGCCGAGGGCGACGATGAAAGGCCATCTGGCGCGCGCCGGCTCCGCCTCTTTGATCGCCACGTTTTCGCCCGCGACGAGGTCCGGCTGCACCTTGAATAAAAGCGCGGAGGCGCGTTCGATCTCGCCCTGGTAGTCGCGCGCGCGGGCTAGGCTGGAGACGTCGAGACGCTGCACGCCGCCAAACGCCCCGGCGGGCGGGGCTTCGCGCGCGTCAGCTCTGCGTTGGGCGAGACGCCGCTTGGGCGCCGCCTGCAGTTCTAGGTTTTCTCTCACGCCTGCCACTCTGTCCTGTTCGGATTGGTGCTACGGCATCTGGAAACGAAGCATAAGCCTAAAGGATCGGTAGACTTAATGTCCCCGCACGCAGGGTCGCAGGGGCACCCCGGCGGCGCGCCTTCAGACCATCTTCTGCTCGACGGCAATGCGGATGAGCTGCATGGGGGTGCGGGCGCTGAACTTGGCGCGCAAAGCCGAGCAGGTCGTCGCCACGGTCTTGTAGGACACGCTGATGAGGGCGGCGATCTCCGACATGCTCTTGCCCTTCGCGAGGAGCCGCAGGACCTCGCGCTCACGCGACGTAAGGTTGACCTGATTCCCGGCATTGCGCAGGAAGGCGATCTTCTGCGCCATGTCCTGCGGCAGCGAGTGGCCGCCTGCATAGACCAAGCGGATGGCACTCAGGAACGCCTGCGGGTCATCGCTCTTGCTGACATAGCCTCTGGCGCCGCCCTCGATGGCTTGAGCCGCGAACATGGCGTCGTCGTTCATGCTGAACATGATAATGCGGGCACCCGGATCGCTGGCAAGTAAGCGGCGGGCGAGTTCAAAGCCCGATACGTCTGGCAGGTTGATATCGATCACCGCGACGTCCGGCACGTTGCGGGCATAGACTTCCTGCGCCACGGCGGCATTGCGCGCCTCGAGCATGACCATGTCCGCTGTCTCGGCCAGCAGAGCCCGGCAGCCCGACAGGATAATGGGGTGGTCGTCGACGATAAGGACTTTCAAAGGCACCGCTACGGCTTAGGAACAACACTGATATAACGTAACAGATAAACTCGGGAAGTTCTGTCGTCAAATCGCGGGAAAACGGCTTGGCCGCCCGCGGCACGATCGCCAGCCGTCGGAGAGCAAAGCAGTATGTCCATCAGGTTCCGCCTCAACGCCCTGATCGTCGCGGTCTCGGCACTCGGCTTGCTGGTGCTGGTCGCGGCAATGATCATCAGCGCCGGGCCGCGTATCCGCGCCGAGAACGACAGCATCATGCGGCTGGCCAAAGAGTTCGTTGAGACGACGATCGCAAGCATTCAGGGCACGCCCGACCCGGAGGCCCGTCTGAAGGTGCTGCTCGGCGGACTGCAGGAGCTGCGGCACGTCCACATCTACCGCATCGACGATCCGAGTGCTGCCCTGCACGTCATTCCCGAGGAGCCCGCGACCGGCGATGCACCGGCGTGGCTGTCGCGGCTGGCGCGTCCATTCCCCGGCGAGAAGGTACCGATTGTCGTCAACGGGGACCACTTTGGGACGCTCGTGATCGCGCCTCGGTTCTCTGACGAAGCCGCAGAGATATGGGACTCAATCGTCAGCTTCACCATCGGCGGCGGCGGCATCGCGATTGCCGCCGCGTTCCTCATCAGCATTTTGATCGCCCACCTCTTGAAGCCCATCAAGAACATCGGCAACGCGCTGATGGTGCTTGAGGCCGGCCGCTACGACGTGGTTGTCCCCGAGAGCGGGCCGCCGGAGATCGCCGACATCTGCCGCAAGCTCAACCAGCTGGCGGCGACGCTGGAGGTCACCATCTCGGAGAACCGCCGGCTCGCCCAACGCATCATTCGGGTGCAGGACGAGGAACGTAAGGATCTCGCCCGCGAGCTGCACGATGAGTTGGGTCCCTACCTGTTCGCCATTCGCGCAGCGATCAGTGCTCATCGCGCAGAGCTGCAGCGCGGCGGCAACGACCGCGTGAAGTTGCTGCAGACGTGCGACACGATGGTGGAGCGCATGGAGACAATCCAGCGCATGAACCGCGGCGTGCTGCAGAAGCTGCGACCCATGGGGCTGGAGGAGTACGGCCTCAAGGCCAAGCTGACCTCGCTCGTTGCGCTACTGCGCGAGAGCCACGCACAGGTTCAGATCAACCTCGCCATGGATGACGATCTGCCCCCATGCGATGAGACGAGCAACTTGACCATCTACCGTTTGGTGCAGGAGGGGCTCACCAATGCGTTCCGGCACGCCGATGCGACCCTCGTGGACATTGCCATCGCGCGCGCGCTTCCCGATGAGGGGCCGCCGGCAATCCGCGAAAAATCACAGTCGGTGATCCACGTGACCGTCGCCGACAACGGCCGCGGGCTGCCCGAAAGCGTGAAGCCGAGTTACGGAATTACCGGCATGAGTGAACGCGTGTGGGCGACGGGCGGCGAGATGCGTCTGACCAGCCGCCCCGGCGGCGGCGTTGCCCTCGACGCGTGGATTCCCGTCGTCGCCCCCGCGCCGACCTAGCTCCGCGCCATTCCCGAACTCCGCTGCGCGTGCGGCGTCAAACAGAGGGCGCGCCACTCTCTTGGCGGAGGTGGATCGAGGGCCGCACTGTGATTTCAACGCCACACAGCAACAGTTTAGTACCAACCAGCCGCGCCCAAGTTTGGAAGTCGCTTTTTCAATCTGTGAAATTTCAGATGCGCTCTCTTGCCGCTAGGAATTGCAGGGGGGCGCAAGGCTCGACGAGTTGGGAATCGAGCCAGCGTTTTTTGCCCCCGCGTAGCGAGAGTAAGCCGTCGACGCGTGTGTGTCGGCGGTTCGGGGGAGTAAAAAGTAATGCGTCCAGTTCGCGTCACTGCTGCGTCCGCAGCGGCCATGTTTGCCATCTTGTCTAGTTCCGTGATGGCCCAGGAGCCGCCGACGCCGGCGCCGTCCGATCAGCTCCCGCCAGTCGACGTCATCCAGAAGCAGGCAACACCCGCTCCGGCCAAGAAGAAAAAGTCCGCTGCCAAGAAGCAGCAGGTTTCTCCGCCGCCGCAGGCACCGGCCGCCGTCGCCGTAGACCCGGAAAGTATCAATCCGAACTCAGCCTACGGCTCGCCCGCCAGCACGGGCGCCGCGGAACGCGCCTATGAGAGCGCGACGACGCCGGTCAATCCGACCCAGCTCATCCCGACCAACCTGCAGGGCTTCTCCAGCGCGGCGACGAACATCACGGCCCAGGACATTGCCGAGCGCAATCCGCGCAACGTCAACGAGGCGCTGACGCGCGTGCCCGGCGTCGCCGTCATCAACGACGACGGCAACGCCCACCACGGCGGCATCGGCGTGCGCGGCTCGCCCCCCCGGCGCTCGCGCAAAATGCTGGTCATGGAGGACGGCCACACCGTCAATCTGGCGCTGTGGCTCGACCCGTCGGTGCACTACTGGGCGCCGATCGAGCGCATGGAAAGCGTCGAAGTGATCCGCGGCACGATCATCACGCATGGACCCAACAATAACTTCGGCGTCATCAACTCGCGCAACCTGTCGCCGTTCGGCCCTAACGAGACGGTGATCAGCTCGGCCATCGGCTTCACCAAGAGCAAGTCGGGCACGTATGCGCCGCTCGAAGAAGTCGAACTCGATGCTGGTAACAACATTATCGACGAGGATTTCGCGAATCCGGTTTCGGGCGACACGGACACCGAGGTGTCGGCGCGCTGGCATGTGCACACCCGCCAGTCGGTCGACAACGTCGGGCTCGTCGCCTCGTACACCGGTGCCGATGTGGCCGGCACCTGGGATACCGAGCGCCTGCGCGTCAACGACTTCTACGGCGCCCTCGGCTTCAAGGGCTCGACTTCCGATCTCGTCGTCTCGGCCATTCATGCCCGCCAGCAAGACAACTATGCCGAGCAGAACTTCCTGGGTGGGTTCGAGATCGAAGGGGTGAACGCCGCTACCCAGGACGATGCCGAGGACATCGCCGAGGACATCTTCAACGACAACTACGCTGGCCTCGCTGAGCAACAATTCCAACAGTTGAAGCACTGCCAGACCTGCTTTGCTCCCGCTGCCGGCCTCAACACCTACACCGGCGAGGTGTGGCGCGGTCAGATCGTGCACAACGCCTATCTCGACGAGGACACGACCATCACCAGCCGCGTGTACGCGGGCTATCACCGCCGCGACCGCTACCAGCTGTTCTCCTATGAATCGGAGCCGGATGGCACGCCTGGCGGCATTCCCCCGGAAGTCGACATCGACCCCGTCACCGGCGAGGGAGAGATTGTGCTCGGGATCGACAGCATGTTCGGCCGCCTGCGCACGTTCCGTCATCTCGGCGGCGAAGTGCGCGGCGAGTGGGCCAACCAGAACCTGCTCGGCTTCAAGCAGGATATTCAGGCCGGCGTCCGCTACGAATACCAGGACATGGCCAACCGCAACGTGATCGGTCTCAACGACCAGGTCATGGAGGACGGCAACAAGGGCGTGGTGACGTTCTTCGATCGCTCTCTTCAGGCCAATACCGTCTCTGCCTTCCTGCAGACCAACGTTCACGTGGCCAAGGATTTTAACGTGCTGCCGGGCGTCCGCTTCGAGTGGATGGACGTCAAACGCCGCAACCGCGTCGTCGCTGATGAAGAAGGTGAGGCCGGCGAAGAGGATTGCCCGTCGCCGCCGTTTGCTGCGGGTTCAGAGTGCCTCGAGATCGAGGAACTCGACTTTGACCCCAATCCACGCGACAGCACCTCGAGCTTCAATGCGCTGCCGGGCGTCGCCTTCGCCTACACCGGCCTGAAATACACAACCCTTTACGGCGGCTACCACCGTGGCATCACCACCAAGGTGCTGCGCAATGAAGACTTCCCGGTTGACGACGAGATCGGTGACAACTTCAGTCTCGGCATGCGCTCCTCGGCCTTTAAGGGCCTCGACTTCGAAGTCGCCGGCTTCTACCAGCTCTTCGAGAACTTCCAGTTCGGCAAATCCTTCTCCGGCCTTGCCGACCGGGAGTTCGGTGAAGCTCAAGAGGTGACGATCAGCGGCGTCGAGCTGTACGGACGCCTCAACTCGCAGCCCTACACCGGCGGTCCGCTGAACTTCTTCACCGAGGGCAACTATACCTACGCTCGCAGCGTCCTGGACAAGGCCATCCTCGACGGTGAAGACTTCAGTGGCAATCGGGTTCCGGAAGTGCCGTGGCACCTAGCGGCCCTGACCGTCGGCGTCGAGGGCACCACCGGCTGGCGCTGGAGTGCAAGCACCACCTGGACCTACCGCGGAGCCTTCTTCACCGATGCCGCCAACACGGCCTCCGGGATGGGCGGCGACGTGGAGTGCGACGACACAGCAGTAGCTGGCGTGTACGATTGCGAAGTCGAAGAAGCCGGCGAGACCGGTGGGGTCCCGAGCGTGTGGCTCCTGTCAGCGCGCTTCAACCTCGACCTCGGCAACACCGGCGCCAGCGTGTTCGTGTCCGGCGACAACCTGCTCGACGAGTTCTACATCGCCGACCGCGAGGACGGCATGAAGCCCGGCCTCGGCCGCACCATCTGGACGGGTTTTTCGTACAAGTTCTGAGCCTACGACCTACTCACCGAGTGCTTAGGTACGCGGTTACCGCCTCCACTCCCCCAGGGTGGAGGCGGGCTTTTTTTGGCCGGATGCCTTCAAGGGCATGCACGCCGGCGCCGCCTCGTAGCGGCGACCAGGGCTGGTAAGGGCGAGACTGGATCAGGCGGAACTTGACGAGAGCAGCGCCACGCGTGCTCCATCTGCAGGACGTTGCCGCAGCATGCGATGCTTGCGGACGATCTTCGTGAGGAGGGCGCCGAGCAGCGCACCCGCCGGAGCGTTGAGATCCTCGCCAGGGCTCTCGATGAACGCCATGCCCCGATTGTGTGCCTGGCGATAGTTGGCCCGCTCGGAGATGGCGCCGGGCAGCAGCGCGAAGTCGGTCACCTCGATATAGGCGCGAGCGGCATCTTCCTCATCGCCATCCAGGATGCGCGACAGGGCGATCGCCATGCGCGATTTGGGGATACCGCTGGACTTCAGCTCGTAGAACAATTCGACCGCCGGCTGCAGGTCATCGAAGCACGCGCCGGACGGTTGCACTACGAAATGGGCGACGCTGGCAATCTCCAGCGTCAGCTCGTTGGCGTTGCCCGGACCATCGACGATCAGTAGGTCGTCGCCAGGGTGGCTGGCGATGGCAGAATCGACGTTGCCGTAGGCCTCGACCGTCAGCGGCGGAAATATCTGGTGTTGTTCCCGCAGACGCTGCCAGCGCGCCGATGTGCGCTGGCCGGCATCGAGATCTGCGAGGGTTGTGGTCAGGCCGCGACGCGCGGCGACCGTGGCAAGAGCACGCGCCAGGGTCGATTTCCCGACCCCGCCCTTGCGGCTTACGAACGCGACTACGACTGTCATTTTACGCCATTGCCAGTTAGACAGCACCACCCGCTACCAAGCCGCATATGGTTAAAAAGCGGCGGCAGGTGGGCGGTCCACGGAGTAGACCCCGCCATGACTGACGCAAAGCCGGAGCCGGCTGCCTCGGCGACCCGACCCAACGACCTCGACGCCTTCTGGATGCCCTTCACGGCCAACCGCAGCTTCAAGCGATCGCCACGCCTGTTTGAACGCGCCGAGGGCATGCATTACGTGACGGACGACGGGCGCCGGGTGCTCGATGGAACCTCTGGCTTGTGGTGCGTCAACGCCGGCCACTGCCGGCCCCATATCGTCGAGGCCATCCGCCGTCAGGCCGGCGAGCTCGATTTCGCCGGCACCTTCCAGATGGGTCACACGAAGGCGTTCGAGGCCGCCTCCAAGCTGGTCAATATCGCGCCGCCCGGCTTCGATCACGTGTTCTTCACCAACTCGGGGTCGGAGGCGGTGGACACCGCGCTCAAGATTGCGCTCGCCTATCATCGCGCCAACGGCAACGGCTCGAAGACCCGGCTGATCGGGCGCGAGCGCGGGTATCACGGCAGCAATGTCGGCGGAACGTCGGTCGGCGGCATCAGCGCCAACCGCAAGATGTTCGGTCCGCTGCTCGGCGGCATCGATCACATGCGCCACACGCACGACCTGGCGCGCAATGCCTACAGCCGCGGCCAGCCGGAGCATGGCGCCGAACTGGCTGACGATCTGGAACGCCTCGTCGCGCTGCACGACGCGTCGACCATCGCGGCCGTCATCGTCGAGCCAGTGGCCTGCTCCGCCGGCGTGTTCGTTCCCCCGCGGGGATATCTCGAGCGCCTGTCAGCAATCTGCGCGCGCCACGACATACTGCTCATCTTCGATGAGGTCATCACGGCCTTCGGGCGTCTTGGCGCGCCGTTCGCGTCCGAAGTCTTCGGCGTTGTCCCCGACCTCATCACCACCGCCAAGGGTATTACCAATGGGGCGGTGCCGATGGGTGCAGTGTTCGTGCATACCAAGGTGCATGCCGGGTTCATGCACGGGCCGGAAGCCGCAATCGAGCTGTCGCACGGGTACACGTATTCGGGGCATCCGCTCGCCTCTGCCGCCGCCATCGCGACGTTGGAAACGTTGCAGAAAGAGGGGCTTATGACGCGCGCCGCCTCCCTTTCTCCCTACTGGGAAGAGCGGGTGCATCGGCTGGCGGGTCTGCCGCACGTCATCGACATCCGTAACATCGGTCTCATCGCCGCCATCGAGTTCGCGCCGCTCGAGGGAGAGCCGGGACAGCGGGCGCATGCGCGCTTCCTGGAGGCATTCCAGCGCGGCATTCTGGTGCGCGCGACGGGCGACGTGATCGCGTTGGCGCCGCCGCTCATCATCACGGAGCCGCAGATCGATGAACTGATCGACGTGTTGGCCGGCGTGCTGTGTTCCGTGACCGACTAGGCCCGCGTTTCAGAACGCCTTGCGCATGGCAGCCCCTTCGTCCTGCGCCGCCAGCCGTTGCAGCGGCCGGCGACCGAACAGAAGGAACAGGGTCGGCGTCAGAAATGCATCGAGCAGCGTCGCCGAGATGAGCCCACCGAAGATCGTCACTGCGACCGGATGCAATATCTCCTTGCCTGGTTCATCGGCACCTACGAGTAGCGGCACCAGCGCGATCCCGGCGGCCAGCGCCGTCATCAGCACCGGTCGCAGCCGCTCCAGCGTGCCGCGCACGACCAGCGGCCGTCCAAAGCTCTCTCCCTCGAACAGCGCCAAGTTGATGTAGTGGCTGATCTTCAGGATGCCGTTGCGCGTGGCAATGCCGGCCAGCGTGATAAAGCCGATGGCGCTGGCGACCGAGAACGGCTGGCCGGCGATCCATAAAGCAGCGACGCTGCCGATCAGCGCCAAGGGCACGTTGCCCATGATGATCAGCGCCAGCACAGCGGAGCGGTAGCGCGTGTACAACACGACGAATATGAGCAGTAGCGATACCGCCGAGAGCAGGCCAATCAGCCGCGAGGCTTCCTCCTGCGCTTGGAACTGTCCTTCGAGGACGGCAAAATATCCTGGCGGCAAAGCCGTCGTGGCGATGGCCGAGCGGACGCCGGCGACGATACGAGCCATGTCCGAGCCGTCGGTGTTGGCGAATACCGCGATGCGCCGCCGCCCATTCTCGCGCTGAATCTGATTTGGCCCGTCGGTTTCAATGATGTCGGCGATGGAGCCGAGCGGGATGCGCCCGGCGGGACTTTCGATGAGCATGTCGCCGAGCGCGCGCGTGCTGCGGTCGGCATCGCTGAGGCGGACGACGACGTCGAACCGCTTGGAGCCATCGGCGATCTGCGACACGACCTGTCCGTTGGAGAGCGTCTCGAGCGCCGTTGTGACTTGATTGGGGTTGAGCCCGTAGAGGGCGGCCTTGGCGTAGTCGACGCGCACCTGCAGCTGCGGAATGCGCACCTGCTTTTCGGTCTGCAGATCGACGATGCCGGTTATCTTGCGCAGGCGCTCCTCGAAGGTGGCAGCGAGCCCGCGCAGGGTGTCGTAGTCATCGCCGTAAATCTTTAGCGCCAGTTGTGCCCTCACGCCCGAGAGCATGTGATCGAGGCGGTGGGCGATGGGCTGGCCGACGGTGATGCTGGCCGGCAGCGCCGACAAGCGCCCGCGGATGTCGGCGAGGACTGCTTCGCGGCTGCGCGAGGATTGTGCGAGGTCGACATCGAGTTCGCTGTTGTGCACACCTTCGGCGTGCTCGTCGAGTTCGGCGCGGCCGGTGCGGCGACCGACCGATTTCACCTCCGGCACCTGGGCGACGATCTCTTCGGCGATGCGGCCGATGCGGGTCGATTCAGCGAGGCTGATACCAGGCTGCAGAACGACACCGACCAGCACGGTGCCCTCGTTGAACGGGGGAAGAAACGCGCGGGGCAACGCCACGGCGCCGATGGTCGCAGCCACGACCGCGACGGCGGGGAGGCCGAGAACGAGCACCGGGCGAGAAAAGCACCATTCAAGCCCGGCCTGCTGCCAGCGCTTGAGCACGCGCACCAGTCCCGTGTCGTGCTCGGAGAGCTTCCGCATGCGCGGCAGCAACCAATAGCTGAGCACCGGCGTCACGGTGAGCGACACAACGAGGCTGGCAAGTATCGAGACGATGAAGGCGATGCCAAGTGGGGTGAACAGGCGCCCTTCGATGCCCGATAGTGCGAACACCGGCAGAAACACCAGCACGATAACGATGGTGGCGTAAACGATGCCGGAGCGGACCTCCATGGCCGCGGAGGCGATGACCTCGAGGTTGCCGCGCTTGTCGCGTTCGCCGGCGGCGCGGTGCTGTCCGAGACGCCGATAGATGTTCTCGACGTCCACCACGGCGTCGTCCACCAGGGCGCCGATGGCGATGGCGAGCCCGCCCAGCGTCATGGTGTTGATCGACATCCCGAACACCTGAAAGACGACGAGGGTCGTCAACACGGAGAGCGGTATCGCTACCAGCGAAATGAAGGTGGTCTGCCAGTTGAGCAGGAACAGGAACAAGACGATCGCTACGCAGATCAGCGCTTCGACGAGGACGCGCAACAGATTGTCGATGGAGGCTTCGATGAAGCCGGCCTGGCGGAACTGGATGTCGCTGGTGCGTACGCCCTCCGGCATCACGCGCTGCAACGCTGGGAGCATCGCCTCGATCCGCCGGGTGATACTCACGGTGTCGGCATCGGGCTGCTTCTGCACCGCCAGGATGACGCCCGGCTTGCCGTTGAAGCCGGCATCGCCGCGCTTGCTACGCGGCGCGAAATCCACATCGGCTACCTGGTGTAGGGAGACGACATGGCCGTCGCGATAGGCGACGACGAGATTGCGCAGATCATCGATGCGCGTGGTGCGGCCGATGTTGCGGATCAGAACCTCGCGCGCCTTCAAATCGACGAAGCCGCCTCCGGTGTTGGCACCGAACTGCTTTATGGCGCGCTCGATGGCCTCAAAGCTCAGATCGAGGCTGGCCATGCGGCGTGGGTCGGGAACGATGCGGTACTGGCGGACCTCGCCGCCGATGGGAATGACCTGCGCTACGCCTGGAACCGTCAACAGCTGCGGACGCACGGTGAAATCCGCCAGCTCGCGCAGCGCCATAGGATCGAGCGTCGTGCTCGACATAGCGATGAGCATGATCTCACCCATCACCGACGAGATCGGGCCCATTTGTGCGGTGACGCTGCGCGGCAGCTGCTCGCGCACCAGCTGCAGGCGCTCGGCGACCTGCTGGCGCGCGCGGTAGATGTCGATCGACCAATCGAATTCCACGTAGACGATCGACAGGCCGACGCCCGATACCGAACGGACGCGGCTGACGCCTGGCATGCCGTTCATCGCCGTCTCGATCGGGTAGGTGACGAGCAGCTCCACTTCTTCAGGCGCGAGACCCTCCACCTCGGCCATCAAAGTGACGGTGGGCCGATTGAGATCGGGGAAAACGTCGACGGGAAGCTGGCGCAACGTCATGAGCCCGTAGAGGGAGAGGGCGAGCGCGCCGACGAGCACGAACAGGCGATGCGACAGGCTGGCGCGAATGATGGCGTCGAACATGGCTGCCTCACCGCACCTGGTTGATGAGTTCGGCGCCCTCGACGACGATGCGAGTTCCCGCCGCGACGCCGCCAAGCACGACGACGTGCGCGCCATCGAGTGGGGCCACGCGCACCGGCAACGGTCGGAAGCGTTGCGGGGATTCCTTTGCCCACACCCGCGGCAGGCCGTTGTCGCCGCGCACGACGGCAGAGTCCGGCAGTACGATCCCCTCTATGGGCTCGCCTTGCTGCACGTACACCTTAACGGCTGACCCGATGATCAGCCCCTCGTGCGTTTCTTCGACCTTGAACTGCAGCGGCTGGGTCTGCTGGCGCAGCGATGGCGCGCGCCCGAGATAGGACAGATTGATCGAGTGGCCGTCTGGATCGACGGCGTGGGCGGCCTCGATGTGGGGTGCGCCGTGTTCGACGCCGCTGATCGCCTCGATCCATAGCCGGTGCGGGTCGACAATCTCAAACAGGGTTTCACGCGTCGTCACCACCTGGCCGGCGCGTACGTTGGCGACCGAGATGATGCCGCTCACCGGAGCCTTGAGCGGTATGCGCTCGATGTCTTTGGAGACGAGCACCCGCTGCTGCTCGCGCAGCGCATCAAGTTCGGCGCGCGTATCGTCGATGTCCTTCTGCGCGACGACGCCGGCAATACGCTCCAGGCGGGCCAGCTTTTGCTCGGCGATCTTCAGCTTGCCGGCCACCTCGGCGGTAAGCTGCTGCATGGTGCCGAGATCGGCGATGGGAATGCTCGGCGCAAGATAGGCGAGCACCTCGCCGGCCTCGACGCGCTGGCCGACATTGGAGACACCGCGCCCCGTCAGCTCGATGCGCCCCTCCATGGGCGCCTGAACATGTCCGAACGAAGAGGGGTCCGGCACGACCGTGCCGATGAGCACGCGGCTTTGGCGCGTCGCCTGCCGGGCGGTGGTGATGGTACGCACGTGCAGCAAGCGCTGTGTTGGTTTGGGAAGGAATACTTCGCCATCTGGCAGGCGCCGCGGCGTAGCGCCGAGCGTCTCGACGGCGACAGCCGTCTCCTCGTGGGTATGGTCCTCCCCTTCGTGGGCGCGTGCCGTGCCGGGCTGCAAATAGGCCACGGCTGAGACCACAAGGATTAGCGGCAGCGCGGTTGGTGGAGTGCTCTTGCGGGTCGTCGTCGCCCCCGCCGTGTCTGCGTCGGAGCGGTGCTCGGCAGGTGTGACCGCTACGGTTGCGGGGCGGAAGGCGAAGGCGAGGACAAATCCGCACAGCGCCGCGACGCCGGCAAACAGCCAGGTGCGCGCGTTGGTGATCAACTCCCCCCACCCCGCCGTTGCGGGCAATGGCGTGGCCTCTGCCGCGGCAACCTCCATGGCGCCCGCCAAATTGGTCGTCGCACCGTCGACGGTGACGGCGAACGCGAGCTGCTTGACGCCCGGCTCGTCGGCCCAAGGTGCCGCGACTTCGTAGGTGCCCGGGCCGGCGGGCTTGGCGGTGCCGGCCGCGATGCCATCGGCGGTCAGCTTGATACTGGCGCCGTCCACGGGCTCCGTCGTCGCCTGACGATCAAGGAAGATCGTGAGCTTCCGCTCGGCGACGACCGCCACCAGCTCCAACTCGCCGGTGGTGATCTCCAGGTGTGGGGCAGCTGCTGTAACCCCCACATCGGACTGCGCTTCATCGTGCGCGTGGTCGTCATCGCCGTGGGCGACGACAAGGTTGACAGAGCAAAACAGGCAAAGGGCAACAACGAGAAAACGTGTCATGGCGGCGTCCCGAGCTTGTGGAAGCATCGTGATCAGCGCGCTGCGGCGAGGTGTCGTGCTGTGCCTTTAGGAAGGTCGCACGGAACACGCGCCGGCCCCGACTGCTGCGTCGGTGCGCTGAGCTGCGAAGACAACGCCGCGCAGGCGGCGCGCCTCGATCAGGCCGTCAGTCGTGGTGGGCGCAGCAACGGGTAGGAAAGCTGCCCGTAGGGAAGGGCGCCGTTGCGAGCGAGACGCATGTGTCCGGGCTCGGCATTTGGTGGCGCGAACAACTCGGTTGCGAGGATGGCGGTCGACGCGCAGCAATGGGCGTGGACGTGCGTGCAGCCGTGATCGGACCCTGGCGGCTGGGTGTGGTCATGATCGTGTGCGGCTTGGACGTGCTGGTCGCCAATGGCGTGTTGGCCGATGCTGGCGTCCATGTGCTCATGCGCAAAGGCATGCGCTTCGGCAAACTGTGGAGCATGCAGGATCGGCAGATCGCTGCCGCCCAGCAGGGCGACCACGAACATCGCCGCAATCATGGAATATTTGACAAGCTTGCTCACGGCCTCAGCAAAGCCGTCCGTGGCGGCTGCGTCAAGTCCAGGGCGCGTGACCAAGATTTACGAGCAGAGCCTGCCGTTTTTTGACTGCAAAGTTCTTGTTATGACGGGCGGGGACGCCGCAGCCAAGGCAACGCGTGCGACAGCTCGTACTCAGGAGGTATCATTGAACTCTGCGATTGAGACGAAATTAGCCATCATGGCGCTGGCATTCGCGATCTTGCCGGGCGCAGCCCTCGCCCACGGCTTCGATAACTGTACGCCCGAGCCGAAGGAGAAGTGGAAGCCGCAGGCCGAAGCCGAGGCGACAGCGACGGCGGCCGGCTACACGGTGACCAAGTCGAGGATCGACGGCTCGTGCTACGAGGTCTACGCCAAGGACAAGGACGGCAAGAAGTTCGAGCTCTTCTACAACCCCGTCAGCCTTGAACTCATGCACAAGCAGGACGACTGATCGGCCATGCGGTGCGGCACGCTCCGCCGCCCATTCCGTTAGGCGGGTGGCCGCACAACGGCCCCGCGCCTCGGCTCGCGACGCCTTATTCGGTGTCGGCCGAAGCCGGTGGCCTGCCTCCGGCTCCCAGCAGCCCGCGGTTCTCAGGGATGCCGGCGGGAGCCGCCCCCCATAGCTGCTGCCGAGGCACGGGCCGTAACCTTAGCAAGGGGCGGCAGCATTTTGCCGTGGACGTCTCGCGGGTTGTGCCGTCATTTTAGCTCATGGCGGGGGCAGGGACGGTCAAGAACACGAAACGGCGGCGACCCGGGCTGGCCCGCCTCAACTGCTGTCGTGGCTGCGAGCGGCACGGGCGGTTGTCTGCCGCCATCGCGGCAGGTCGCCGCGTTGGACGCACCGTTCGCCGTTAAAAGGAATCCCTCCGATATGTCATCCGTGTCGATCAGCAATACCCCGGAGGAACTCAAGAAGCATATCGACCCGCAAGTGCTCGACCACTACGCGCCGAAGCCGGGAGAAACGGTCGACATCGTCCGTATCGATGCGCTGAAGTTATTGACGCATGAGCGCCTGGACATCGTCGTGCGCTGCATCTTCGTCAACTCCGTCCTCAATTATTCCGTGCCCTCGCATATCGGGCAGCGGCTGTACTGGATGCTTCTGTATCGGAGCGGGCGCAAGCACGAGCGCTATTTCATCGACCTGGATGGCCGGAAACACAGCTTCCAGGATTACTTTTTCAATTTCTGCCAGATCGTCGACGCCATGCGGCGCGGTCACTTCGACTTCGGTCGCGAGGCTATCGCCATATCCGAGGGCATGGCGCTGGGCGGCGCGCACCGGCTTGCCTCAGCCGCGATGCAGCAGAGCGAGATAGCCGCCATCGAGATGGTCGGCGACAAGCGCCAGAACCGATGCGACTACAAAGAACTCGAGAAGATCGGATTTCCGCAGACGGACATCGATTTCGTCGTCTTCAAATACATGGAGATGAAGGGCAACTGCCATATTCTATATGTGTTTCCGGGCGGAATTGAGCAACTCAAGGCGGTGCGAGCCGGTGTTCAGCAGTTTGCCGACATCGTGTACGAAAAGAACATCGTGCTGAGCGAGCAGGGCGTGAACGAAATCATCAAGCTCTGCTATGGCCACAATGACTGGTGGAAGGACGGCTTGGTCGAAAAGTTCCGCGCCGAGCGTTTCGTCGACAAGGGCGAACTCCACATCTTCGTCATCCATCTGAAGGACGATCCCGATTGCGTGCGGCTGAAGGCGGAAGTGCGCAAGCTCAGCGGCGACGGCACCGGAGCGGGCCTCGTCCACAGCACAGACAGCTACGCTGAAGCGCTAAGATGCGCGCAGACACTGCTCAACGACAACTCGCTCTTCTTCATGAACCATCGACGTCAATCGCGCGACGCAGATCTGGCCGCCAAGCTGGCGGTGTATCGCGAGCGCATCGAGGCCTCGGGGCGCGCGCATCTTTATGCCATCGATACTGGCGCCGTGATGGGGTTGTTTGGCCTGCGCGAAGTCAACGACATCGACTATGTGTGCGCGCACGTACACGATCCTGTCGTGCAAGACGAAGTTTGCTCGATCCATAATGAGGATCACCTGTCCATCGGGCTCAATCCGTTCGAGCTGGTGTTGGACCCTGTCAACCACTTCTATTACGACGGCATGAAGGTTTTGACGCTCGATGCCGTGATGCGTTTCAAGGCGCGGCGCAGTAAGAAAAAGGACATCAACGATATAAAAACCATACGTCGCTTCATCGGCATGGACAGCACGCTCGCCTTTCAAGTGAGGTCGCGCAAGCACGCCGTCCGCATGCACAAAAGCATGAAGTCGATCGAGAAGGCATTTAAGGACCTGCCGCCGGTCCGCTTCATCCGCCGCAAGCTCGGCAAGCGGGTGTGACGTGCGAGCACTCTGCGGTCTGGAGCGGCGCGAAGTTGTCAGTCGGCGTGATTTTTCGTTGCGATGACCGGAAAAACCGCCAATAAACGCGGCCTCGCGGGTGTAGCTCAATGGTAGAGCAGCAGCCTTCCAAGCTGAATACGAGGGTTCGATTCCCTTCACCCGCTCCATTACATTGCCATTGCGACGCCGCCGCCTGCGGTCGGCGACGAGGAGCAGCCTATGCTGGTGGTGACGACCAACGATCTGCCCGGGTACCGGGTGATCAAGCACCTCGGTGTGGCGCGCGGACTGACGGTCCGCTCGCGCAGCGTCGTCGGCAACATCGGTGCGGCCATCCAGATATTCTTTGGTGGTGATATCACCCTCTATAGCAAGCTTGCGGAACAGACGCGCCAGGAGGCCTTCGAGCGGCTGATCGCGCACGCTGAGCGCCTCGGCGCCAATGCGGTGCTCGCCATGCGCTATGACGCCAACGAGATCGCTTCGGCCGTCACCGAAGTGCTGGCTTACGGAACGGCCGTGGTGATCGAGCCGGCGCCTTGATTCTCCTGCGGAGACAAATCCGTCACTAGCAAGTGACAAAGGGGGAAAGTTCGGCTAAGTATGCCGCCCCCGCGGTGGAAAGCGCGCGCTTCCCTGCGAAAAAGGGGTGTAGCTCAATTGGTAGAGCGTCGGTCTCCAAAACCGAAGGTCGGGGGTTCGAGACCCTCCGCCCCTGCCAAAACGTATGGTCGCATCCGTGGCGAGGGCGTCGGATGTGCCAACAACCGGCGCCAGGGGTGCGTCAGGTTGTCGCATGGTGCCCGGGAAAGTCAAATTAATGCCCAAATACAATCCGCTCGAGTTTATTCAGGAGGTTCGTCAGGAAACCTCCAAGGTCACGTGGCCAACCTGGAAAGAGGTGTGGATTACCACCCTCATGGTTTTGATCATGGTCAGCGTTGCTTCGGTGTTCTTCCTACTCACGGATCAAGCGATCGGATGGCTCGTCCAGCTTGTGCTGGGCGCGAACCGCTGAATCGGAGCTGAGAACGAGTGTCTACCCAAGTCGCGCAAACGCGCCCTGAACGAGCGGCAACGGCGAAGCGCTGGTACATCGTGCACGCCTACACGAACTTCGAGCGCAAGGTCGCGGACGCAATTCGCGAGCGCGCCAAGGCAGCGGGCCTCGAGCATCTGTTCGAGGAAGTCCTCGTACCGACCGAAGAGGTCGTCGAGGTCAAACGCGGCCGCAAGGTGCAGGCGGAACGCAAGTTCCTCCCCGGCTACGTGCTGGTCAAGATGGAGATGACGGACCCGGCGTTTCTGCTGATCAAGAACACGCCCAAGGTCACCGGGTTTCTCGGCGCGGAAAATAAACCGATGCCGATCTCGGAGGATGAGGCAATGCGCATCCTCCGCCAGGTCACGGAAGGCGTGGAGCGCCCGAAGCCCTCGATCACCTTCGAGGTCGGCGAGCAGGTGAAGGTGGCGGACGGTCCGTTCGCTTCCTTCCAGGGCCACGTGGAAGAGGTCGACGAAGAGCGTTCGCGGCTCAAGGTTGCCGTGTCGATCTTCGGACGTCCGACACCGGTCGAACTGGAGTTCGGTCAGGTGGAGAAGGTGCCGGGCTAATCGCCCGGAGCTCATGACGAGCTCGACGAATTCAGGTGGACGCGCTGACGCTCGTCTGCCCATCAACCCCGCAAGGACAGCCTCTCACCAGGCCTCCTCGCGGGAAATCCGCGGGAGGGCCGTAAAGCCCGTCAGACCGCTAACCCTGGGAAGGAAAGCCCCTTCCCGTCAAGTGCTAAGGGGAGACCATGGCAAAGAAAATTGACGGTTACATCAACTTGCAGGTGCCGGCGGGGGCGGCCAATCCCTCCCCGCCCATCGGACCCGCGCTGGGTCAGCGCGGCGTCAACATCATGGAGTTCTGCAAGTCGTTCAACGCCAAGACGAAGGACATGGAGCAGGGCACGCCCATCCCGGTGAAGATCACGGTCTTTTCCGATCGCTCCTTCACGTTCGAGATGCGCACTCCGCCGGCTTCGTTCTTCCTGAAGAAAGCGGCGAAGATCACTTCGGGCTCCAAGCAGACCGGTCGCGACGTCGCCGGTTCGGTGACGATGGATCAGGTACGCGACATCGCCAAGGTGAAGTTGAAGGATCTCAATACGGACGATCTCGAGGCTGCCGCCAAGACGATCGCCGGCTCCGCCCGTTCGATGGGCCTGCAGGTGAAGGAGTAACGGCGATGGCAACCAAACTCAGCCCTGAGGCGATCAAAGATACGCGCATTGCCGGCGGCAAGCGCATGGCAGCGGCCGGCAAGGGGCTCAGCCCCGACAAGGCCTACTCGATCGAGGATGCGGTGAAGCTCGTCAAGGAGCGCGCCAAGGCCAAGTTCGACGAGACGATCGAGGTGGCGATGAACCTCGGCGTCGATCCCAAGCACGCCGACCAGCTGGTGCGCGGTGTGTGCAACCTGCCGAACGGCTCGGGCCGCTCGGCGCGCGTCGCCGTGTTCGCACGCGGCGCCAAGGCGGAAGAGGCGAAAGCTGCCGGTGCCGATGTCGTTGGCGCAGAAGAACTCGTCGAGCAGGTCTCGAAGGGCACGATCAACTTCGATCGCTGCATCGCGACGCCTGACATGATGGGTCTTGTCGGCCGCCTCGGCAAAGTGCTCGGTCCGCGTGGCCTGATGCCCAACCCGCGCGTCGGCACGGTGACCATGGATGTCACCACCGCCGTCAAGGGTGCCAAGGGCGGCTCGGTGGAGTTCCGTGTCGAGAAGGCGGGCATCGTGCACGCCGGCGTCGGCAAGGCGAGCTTCACGGAGAACGCGCTTGCCGAAAACATCAAGGCGTTCGTTGACGCCGTTGTGAAGGCTAAGCCCGCAGGTGCCAAGGGCACTTACGTGAAGAAGGTTTCGATCAGCTCGACAATGGGGCCAGGAGTCAAGATCAACTCCTCGAGCCTCGGCGGTGGGCAGGCCCTCGCTTAACGAGAGCCAAGTGGAATTCTCGTGTCGCTCCCTGTGAGCGGCACGAGATGCCCGGACGGCGAGCTTGCTCGCCATGCGGGAAGACTGTCCGAGACTGTGGGTGCCGTCGGGTCGCAAGACCGCTTCGGCTTAAGCCAAATGGGCCCGCATGAGACAGGCGCGAACCCGGTTTCATTCCCCGCAAGGGGCATAGACCGGTTTGAACCTGGGTCAGCACCGTGCCGCCTTTCCAAGCGCGCGGTTGGACAGACAAGCGCTGCTCAAAGCGGGTCTCCCGTTGACGGCGGCAAGGTGCAACCCGCGGAGCGGCTCTCGCGAGCCGATCCGTAAACTGGAGTGAGCAGGTGGATAGAGCCGCGAAACGTGAGCTCGTGACGTCGCTCAACGCTGTGTTGAAAGACACGGGGTTGGTAGTCGTCGCCCACTATGCCGGCATGACGGTCGCCCAACTCACCGACTACCGCCTCAAAGTCAAAGAGGCTGGTGGCAAGGTGAAGGTGGCCAAAAACCGGCTGGCGAAGCTCGCGCTGAAGGACACTTCGTACGAGACGATCTCCGATCTCTTCAAGGGGCAGACATGCGTTGCCTACTCGCAGGATCCGATCGCGGCGGCGAAGGCGTCGGTCGCATACGCCAAGGGGAATGAGAAACTCGTCATTCTCGGCGGCGCTATGGGTTCGACGGTCCTCGACGCGAACGCCGTCAAAGCGCTCGCTGAACTGCCATCGTTGGATGAACTCAGAGCCAAGCTGATCGGTCTCCTCAACGCGCCGGCGACGAAAATCGCTCGCACGGTTGCAGAGCCGGGCGCCCAGCTCGCACGCGTCATTCAGGCGAAGGCAGCACAAAGCGAAGCCGCATAACGGCACGGGCGACGCCCCACAAGGGCGTCACGACACACACAATGAGCGCAGTTCAAAACTGCATGCGTCAATAGGTTCAAACCGAAGGAAGTAACAAAATGGCCGATCTATCGAAGATCGTTGACGATCTCTCCAGCCTCACCGTCCTGCAGGCCGCTGAGCTCGCCAAGATGCTCGAAGAGAAGTGGGGCGTGTCGGCGGCTGCTGCCGTTGCCGTCGCCGCTGCTCCGGGCGCTGCTGCTGCCCCCGTCGAGGAGCAGACTGAGTTCTCCGTCATCCTGAAGGCCGGCGGCGAGAAGAAGATCAACGTCATCAAGGAAGTCCGCGCCATCACCGGCCTTGGCCTGAAGGAAGCCAAGGATCTCGTTGAGGCCGGCGGCAAGACCGTGAAGGAAGGCGTGACCAAGGACGAGGCTGCCAAGCTGAAGAAGCAGCTGGAAGACCAGGGCGCGACCGTCGAAGTGAAGTAATCGAGGCGGCAGGCGGGCGGCACGAATGTGCCGGCTGCCTGCCTCCGCTCGTCGTCTATGGCGAGCATCTGGACGTCTCTCCGGAGGGTCTTTTTGAGGGTCATGCAACCCTCAAACGGGCCTTCCGGTGAGCCGTTTAAAGGCTAAGCGAGGGTTGGCGGCCCTTGCCATGCAGGCAGCAGTCGCGCGGGCCGTCACCTGCGCAGATCACGAGGAGCGGAAATGGCTGAGACGTTCAACGGCCGCAAGCGCATCCGGAAGAAATTCGGGTCCCTTCGCGAAGTCGCCAAGATGCCGAACCTCATCGAGGTTCAGAAGAGCTCGTACGACGACTTCCTGATGGTCAAGGAGCCTCCGGGCGGTCGTTCGGCGGACCATGGTCTGCAGGCAGTATTCAAGTCGGTCTTCCCGATCTCGGACTTCTCCGGGCGGGCGACGCTGGAATTCGTGCGCTACGAGTTCGAGCCGCCGAAGTACGACGTCGACGAGTGCATGCAGCGCGACATGACCTTCTCGGCTCCGCTGAAGGTCAAGCTGCGCCTGATCGTATTTGATGTGAACGAGGAGACGGGCTCCAAGTCGATCAAGGACGTCAAGGAGCAGGACGTCTACATGGGCGACATGCCGCTCATGACCTCGAACGGTACCTTCGTCATCAACGGCACCGAGCGCGTCATCGTCTCCCAGATGCACCGTTCGCCGGGCGTCTTCTTCGATCACGACCGCGGGCGCACGCATGCCTCGGGCAAGCTGCTGTTCGCTGCTCGCATCATTCCTTATCGCGGCTCCTGGCTCGACTTCGAGTTCGACGCCAAGGACATCGTCTACGTGCGCATCGACCGTCGCCGCAAGTTGCCGGTGACGACGCTGCTCTATGCGTTGGGCCTCAACGACGAGGAAATCCTCAACGTCTTCTACAAGCACATCCTCATCAAGGAATCCAAGCGCGGCTGGAAAATGCCGTTCGTTCCCGAGAAGATGCGCGGCATGACGCCCACCGCCGATCTCGCCGACGCCAAGACCGGCGAAGTCATCATCAAGGCGGGCGAGAAGCTCACCGCGCGCAAAGCGCGTGAGCTGGCCGAGGGCGGCCTCAAGGAAGTGCTCGTATCCTCCGACGACCTCGCCGGCCGCTATCTCGCGACCGACATCGTCGACTTGGAGACGGGCGTGATCTTCGCCGAGGCGGGCCAAGAGCTCGACGCGGAGCTGCTGGCCGAGTTGAAGGATCAGAAGGTCAAGGAATTCCCGATCCTCGACATCGATCACGTCAACATCGGACCGTTCATCCGCAACACGCTGAACATCGACAAGAACGCCAATCAGGACGAGGCGTTGATGGACATCTACCGGGTCATGCGGCCCGGTGAGCCGCCGACCATCGAGGCGGCGACCAACCTGTTCCATTCCCTGTTCTTCGATTCAGAGCGCTACGATCTCTCGGCCGTCGGCCGCGTGAAGATGAACATGCGCCTCGAACTCGACGCGCCCGACACCATGCGCGTGCTGCGCCGCGAGGACATCCTGGCGGTCATCAAGACGCTGGTCGACCTGCGCGACGGCAAGGGCGAGATCGACGACATCGATCACCTCGGCAACCGGCGCGTGCGCTCGGTCGGCGAGCTGATGGAGAACCAGTATCGCGTCGGCCTGCTGCGGATGGAGCGCGCCATCAAGGAGCGCATGTCCTCGGTCGATATCGACACGGTCATGCCGCAGGACCTGATCAACGCCAAGCCGGCGGCGGCGGCCGTGCGCGAGTTCTTCGGATCCTCGCAGCTGTCGCAGTTCATGGATCAGACAAATCCGCTGTCGGAGATCACCCACAAGCGCCGCCTGTCGGCACTCGGGCCGGGCGGTCTTACGCGCGAGCGCGCAGGCTTTGAAGTGCGCGACGTGCATCCGACGCACTACGGCCGCATCTGTCCCATCGAGACGCCTGAAGGCCCGAACATCGGCCTCATCAACTCGCTGGCGACCTTCGCGCGCGTCAACAAGTACGGTTTCATCGAGAGCCCGTACCGCAAGGTCGTCAACTGCAGGCTCACCGATCAGGTCGTCTACCTGTCGGCGATGGAGGAGATGCGCCATCACGTCGCCCAGGCCAACGCCGAGGTCGATTCCAAGGGCAAGCTGACCGACGACCTCATCACCTGCCGCTACCAGGGCGACGTGCTCCTGGTTCCGCAGGAGAAGGTCGACTACATCGACGTGTCGCCCAAGCAGCTCGTCTCGGTCGCCGCGGCGCTCATTCCGTTCCTTGAGAACGACGACGCCAACCGCGCGCTCATGGGCTCCAACATGCAGCGGCAGGCCGTGCCGCTCATCCGTGCCGAGGCGCCGCTCGTCGGCACCGGCATGGAAGAGGTGGTGGCGCGGGATTCCGGCGCTGCCATCGCGGCTCGCCGTACCGGCGTCGTCGATCAGGTGGACGCCACGCGTATCGTCATCCGCGCTACGGCCGAGGCCGATCCTTCGAAGCCGGGCGTCGACATCTACCGACTGCGCAAGTTCCAGCGCTCGAACCAGAACACCTGCATCAACCAGCGTCCGCTGGTGCATGTGGGTGACGCTGTCGAGGCGGGCGAGATCATCGCTGACGGTCCTTCGACCGACCTCGGCGACCTGGCGCTCGGCAAGAACGTGCTCGTCGCGTTCATGCCGTGGATGGGCTACAACTTCGAGGACTCCATCCTCCTCTCCGAGCGTGTCGTTTCTGACGACATCTTCACCTCGATCCACATCGAGGAATTCGAGGTGATGGCCCGCGACACCAAGCTCGGGCCCGAGGAGATCACGCGCGACATCCCGAACGTCTCGGAAGAGGCTCTGAAGAACCTCGATGAGGCCGGCATCGTCTACATCGGTGCCGAGGTGAACCCGGGCGACATTCTCGTCGGCAAAATCACGCCGAAGGGTGAGAGCCCGATGACGCCGGAAGAGAAGCTGCTGCGCGCCATCTTCGGCGAGAAGGCTTCCGACGTCCGCGATACCTCGCTGCGTCTGCCGCCGGGCGTTTCCGGCACGGTGGTCGAGGTGCGCGTATTCAATCGTCACGGCGTCGAAAAGGACGAGCGTGCGATGGCCATCGAGCGCGAGGAGATCGAGCGTCTCGCCAAGGACCGCGACGACGAGATGCAGATTCTCGATCGCAACGTCTATGCACGCCTCAAGGAGGCACTGCTCGGCAAGGAAGTGTCGAAGGGCCCCAAGACTGCGCGCAAGGGCACGCACATCAACGAGGAGATTCTCGAAGAGGTTCCGCGCAGCCATTGGTGGGAGTTCGGTCTCAAGGACGAGAAATCCCAGTCCGAGATCGAGGCCATCAACAAGCAGTACGAGGACGCCAAGAAGAGCCTGGAGCGCCGCTTCGTCGACAAGGTCGACAAGCTGCAGCGTGGTGATGAGCTGCCTCCGGGCGTGATGAAGATGGTCAAGGTCTTCGTCGCCGTGAAGCGCAAGATCCAGCCGGGCGACAAGATGGCCGGCCGACATGGCAACAAGGGTGTCGTGTCGAGGATCGTGCCGTGCGAGGACATGCCGTTCCTCGAGGACGGTACGCACGTCGACGTGGTGCTCAACCCGCTGGGCGTGCCCTCGCGCATGAACGTCGGGCAGATCCTCGAGACGCATCTTGGCTGGGCCTGCCGTGGCCTCGGCCGCATCATCGATGAGGCGCTGCAGAACTACCATGCCAGCGGCGAGGCCAAGCAACTGCGCGACGCAATGGCCAGCATCTATGGCAAGGACGAGTTCAAGGCGAGCATGAAGGATGAAGTGCTGGCCGAGATCGCCGATAAGCTGACCAAGGGTGTGCCGATCGCAACGCCTGTGTTCGACGGCGCCAAGGAGCCCGACATCGTCGAGATGCTGAAGCTCGCCGGCTTCGATACCAGCGGACAGGTCACGCTGTTCGACGGAAGAACCGGTGAGGCCTTCGATCGTAAGGTGACGGTCGGCTACAAGTACGTTCTGAAGCTGCATCATCTCGTCGACGACAAGATCCACGCACGCTCCATCGGCCCGTACTCGCTCGTTACCCAGCAGCCGCTGGGTGGTAAGGCGCAGTTCGGTGGCCAGCGCTTCGGCGAAATGGAGGTGTGGGCACTCGAAGCCTACGGCGCCGCCTACACGCTGCAGGAGATGCTCACCGTCAAGTCCGACGACGTGGCCGGCCGTACCAAGGTCTACGAGGCCATCGTCCGTGGCGATGACACCTTTGAGGCCGGCGTGCCGGAAAGCTTCAACGTACTCGTCAAGGAAATGCGGGCGCTGGGGCTCAACGTGGAGTTGGAAAACTCGACCGTTGTTGCAATTCCCCCGCCCGAGGAAGAGCCGACCAGGCTGCCGCAGCTGCCACCGGCCGCCGAATGATCGCTTGAAACTTCAGTCCGGGGCTGGTGACGGCCCCGGACATAAGCGCGTGAAACTCGCGCACACGACATCTAGGGCTCAGCGACGCCAAGAGCCCGTATTCCGCGAGGACCGATGCACCCGGTCCTCGCCACCCTGACAGGGGCGGTCCGCCGCCACGCCCCGAATGGAGAGACGGATGAACGAGATTACCAACCTGTTCAAGACGCAAGCGCCGCTCCCGACCTTCGACCAGATCAAGATCTCGATCGCGAGTCCTGACGACATCCTGTCGTGGTCGTTCGGCGAGATTAAGAAGCCCGAGACGATCAACTACCGGACCTTCAAGCCCGAGCGCGACGGCCTGTTCTGCGCGCGCATCTTCGGCCCGATCAAGGACTACGAGTGCCTGTGCGGCAAGTACAAGCGCATGAAGTACAAGGGCCTGATCTGCGAGAAGTGCGGCGTCGAGGTGACGCTCGCCAAAGTGCGCCGCGAGCGCATGGGCCACATCGAGTTGGCCGCGCCGGTCGCCCACATCTGGTTCCTCAAGTCGCTGCCCTCGCGCATCGGCCTGCTCCTCGATATGCCGCTCAAGGATCTTGAGCGCGTCCTCTATTTCGAGAACTACATCGTCATCGAGCCGGGCATCACTGCCTTCAAGGAAAAGCAGCTCCTGTCGGAGGAAGACTACAACCGCGCTCTCGATGAGCATGGCGCGGACAGCTTCACCGCCGGCATCGGCGCCGAGGCGATCCGCGAGATGCTGTCGGCGATGGACCTGCCGAAGATCGCGGTCGACCTGCGCCAGGAGATCGCCGAGGCGACCACCGAACTGAAGCCGAAGAAGCTCGGCAAGCGCTTGAAGGTCATCGAGGCGTTCCTGGAATCGGGCAATCGCCCCGAGTGGATGATCCTCACTGTCGTGCCGGTCATCCCGCCGGAACTGCGCCCGCTCGTGCCGCTCGATGGCGGCCGCTTTGCGACCTCCGACCTCAACGACCTCTATCGCCGCGTCATCAACCGCAACAACCGTCTGAAGCGGCTGATGGAGCTGCGCGCGCCGGATATCATCATCCGCAACGAGAAGCGCATGCTTCAGGAAGCGGTCGACGCCCTGTTCGACAACGGCCGCCGCGGCCGCGTCATCACCGGCGCCAACAAGCGCCCGCTGAAGTCGCTTGCCGACATGCTGAAGGGCAAGCAGGGCCGGTTCCGCCAGAACCTGCTCGGCAAGCGCGTCGACTACTCCGGCCGCTCGGTGATCGTCGTCGGTCCCGAGCTGAAGCTGCATCAGTGCGGCTTGCCGAAGAAGATGGCGCTCGAGCTGTTCAAGCCGTTCATCTACGCCCGCTTGCAGGCCCAAGGCCAGGCGGCGACGGTGAAGCAGGCCAAGAAGCTGGTTGAGAAGGAGAAGGGCGAGGTCTGGGATATCCTCGATGAGGTGATCCGCGAGCACCCCGTGCTGCTCAACCGTGCCCCGACCCTGCATCGCCTGGGCATCCAGGCGTTCGAGCCGACCCTCATCGAAGGTAAGGCGATTCAGCTGCATCCGCTTGTCTGCGCGGCCTTCAACGCCGACTTCGACGGTGACCAGATGGCCGTGCACGTCCCGCTGTCGCTCGAGGCGCAGCTGGAAGCGCGCGTGCTCATGATGTCGACCAACAACATCCTGCATCCAGCCAACGGCTCGCCCATCATCGTGCCCTCGCAGGATATCGTGCTGGGTCTCTACTACCTGTCGATCATTCGCGACCACGAGCCGGGCGAAGGCATGCTGCTGGGTTCCGTCTCCGAAGCGCGCCATGCCTTGGAAGCCGGCGTCGTCAGCCTGCACGCGAAGGTGAAGGGCCGCTTCACGACCACGGACGAGAGCGACAACGAGGTGACCGAGGTTCTCGATACGACGCCCGGTCGTATGATCCTCGCCGAGCTGCTGCCTAAGAAGGCCGGTGTGAAGCCGACCCTCGTCAACCAGCTGCTGACCAAGAAAGCCATCTCCGGCATGATCGATGCCGTCTACCGCAACTGCGGTCAGAAGGAGACGGTGATCTTCTGCGACCAGATCATGTCGCTTGGCTTCAAGCACGCGTTTCAGGCCGGCATCTCGTTCGGCAAGGACGACATGCAGATCCCTGACAGCAAGGCGAAGATCGTTGCCCAGACCACGGAATTGGCCCGTGAGTTCGAGCAGCAGTACAACGACGGCCTCATCACCCAGCTCGAGAAGTATAACAAGGTCGTCGACGCCTGGTCCAAGTGCACCGACCAGATCGCCAAGGAGATGATGGAGCGCATCTCCTCGGTGCAGAAGGACAAGGACGGCCGCGAGAAGCAGATCAACTCGATCTATATGATGAGCCACTCGGGCGCCCGCGGCTCGCCGGCGCAGATGAAGCAGCTCGCCGGTATGCGCGGACTGATGACCAAGCCGTCGGGCGAGATCATCGAGACGCCGATCATCTCCAACTTCAAGGAGGGATTGTCGGTGCTCGAGTACTTCAACTCGACGCATGGCGCGCGTAAGGGCCTCGCCGACACCGCCTTGAAGACCGCCAACTCGGGCTACCTGACGCGCCGTCTCGTCGACGTCGCCCAGGACAGCATCATCACCGAGGAGGATTGCGGTACCGATGGCGGCATCAAGGTGCAGGCCGTGGTCGACTCGGGCCAGGTCATCGTCTCGCTGGCCAACCGCGTTCTGGGCCGTACCGCAGCCGAAGACATCGTCGATCCGGCCGACCGCAAGATCGTGCTCGTCAAGACCGGCGAACTGATCGAAGAGCGTCACGCCGAGGGCATCGAGAAGGCGCAGGTGCAGGATGTCCGCATCCGCTCGGTGCTGACCTGCGATACGGTCACCGGCGTGTGCGGCAAGTGCTACGGGCGCGACCTCGCCCGCGGCACACCCGTCAACATCGGCGAGGCGGTCGGCGTTATTGCCGCCCAGTCGATTGGCGAGCCAGGAACGCAGCTCACGATGCGTACCTTCCACATCGGCGGCACGGCCAACTTGGTCGACTCCTCGTTCATCGATTCGAACTTCAACGGCACCGTGAAGATCCGGAACCCGGCCGTCGTCAAGGACAGCCAGGGCCGTGAAGTTGCGATGACCCGCACGATGTCGATCATCATCGTCGACCAGAGCGGCAAGGAGCTGGCGGTGCACAAGGTGCATTACGGTGCCCGCGTGCACGTCAAGGACGGCGATACCGTCAAGCGTGGCACCAAGCTCGCCCAGTGGGATCCATACACCCGCCCGATCCTCAGCGAGGTGAACGGCAAGGTGGACTTCGAGGACCTCATCGAGGGCGCGTCGGTGCGCGAGCAGACGGACGAGATGAAGGGCACCACCAATCGCGTCATCGTCGATTGGCGCGCCTCTCCACGCTCGGCCGACTTGAAGCCGGCGATCATCGTCAAGGATGGCAAAGGCAAGCCCATCAAGGTGGCGCGCGGTGGAGATGCTCGTTACCTGCTGCCCGCCGACGCCATTCTGTCGGTGGAGCCAGGCGCGGACGTGAAGGCGGGCGACGTGCTGGCACGTATCCCGACCTCATCGGCGCGCTCGGGCGACATCACCGGCGGTCTGCCGCGCGTCGCTGAGCTGTTCGAGGCCCGGCGCCCCAAGGATCACGCCATCATCGCGGAGATCTCGGGCACCATCGAGTTCGGCAAGGACTACAAGAACAAGCAGCGCATCACCATCAAGCCCGACGAAGAGGGTGCCGAGGCGGTGGAATATCTCATTCCGCGCGGCAAGAACTTGGCGGTGCAACACGGCGACCGTATCGAACGTGGCGATTTCGTCTACGACGGTCACCCTGCGCCGCACGACATCCTTGCCATCAAGGGCGTCGAGGAACTCGCCAACTACCTGATCAACGAGATCCAGGACGTCTATCGTCTGCAGGGCGTGACCATCAACGACAAGCACATCGAGGTGATCGTTCGCCAGATGCTGCAGAAGGTGGAGATCACGGATACGGGCGATACGGACCTCATCAAGGGCGAGCAGCTCGACCGCGTGGAACTGGACGTGATCAACGCGGTGCTCACCGAGGCCGGCAAGAAGCCGGCGGCGGCGAGCCCGGTTCTCCTGGGCATCACCAAGGCCTCGCTGCAGACCCGCTCGTTCATCTCGGCGGCCTCGTTCCAGGAAACCACGCGAGTGCTTACCGATGCTGCCGTCAACGGCAAGATCGATACGCTCGAGGGTCTCAAGGAGAACGTCATCGTCGGCCGCCTCATCCCGGCCGGCACGGGCGGAGCGCTGCGTCGCCTGCGTAAGATCGCCGCCAAGCGCGACGAGCTCATCGCACGCGAGCAGGCGAAGGTGGACGCAGAAAAGACACTGGCCGGCCCTGGTGCCGGACCTGTGCGTCGGCGTCGCCGCACTGCCGAAGAGACGGTCGAGTGACCTTGCCAGCCATCGCTTAATGGAAGAGGGGCCGCTGTTTGCGGCCCCTTTTTCTATGCAAGGCGGCCATCGCCGAAGCGCCGATACGGCAGAGGTCGATGCCACTGACGATTCCCGGGCTCGTTGCGAGGTCGCGGGCGGGCTATAACCGCCGCGAGAAGGACGAGGTCGGCGATCCCACCGTCAGAGCGAAACGGAACTCCATGGTTACCGCGTGCGCTTCTACAGCAGTTCATATCGGCATTAAGCGATGCAATGGGACCGCGGATTCCTGGGCGGAAACGGGCCGGAGAAAATAGATTCTCGCTGAGTGCAGGCGAGGTGTTGACCGCGATTCCGCAAGTGTATATAGGTCTCGAACTCTCACGGTAGGTGGTAGGACAATTTCGCGTCCCTTCGATCTGGACGCCTTGACCTAAACGCTACCGTCGCAAAGAAGAGGACATATTCGGACCAAGATCTGCGGCGCTCGCCGAGCCCGTACGATCCTCTGGTTTTTTCGTGTCGGGCACACTCCTTCCGGGGAGTGAGCTTGGCAGGTTCGGTTTGGCGCATGCGTCAACCGGGCAAAGCGTGGACGGAAGAGGCGCATGCCGACTATTCAGCAGTTGATCCGGAAACCCCGGACACCGAAGACGTACCGCGAGAAGTCGCGCCACATGGAATCGTGCCCGCAGAAGCGTGGCGTGTGCACGCGCGTCTACACGACGACGCCGAAGAAGCCGAACTCGGCGCTGCGTAAGGTTGCCAAGATCCGCCTCACCAACGGCTACGAGGTGATCGGCTACATCCCCGGCGAGGGCCACAACCTGCAGGAGCACTCCGTGGTGCTCATCCGCGGCGGCCGCGTCAAGGATCTTCCCGGCGTCCGCTACCACATCATCCGTGGCGTGCTCGACACGCAAGGCGTCGCCGCCCGCAAGCAGCGTCGTTCCAAGTACGGCGCCAAGAGACCGAAGTGATCGCCTGAGGGCGGTCTGTCCCGCGAGGCGGGAGCGATGGGCCGATAAGTCGGCCCATTGTCATTGAGAGAATAGAAGCGAAGGGCTGAAGAGCAATGTCCCGTCGGCATAGTGCAGAGAAGCGCGTCGTCAATCCGGACCCCAAGTTCGGAGACGTCGTCATTTCCAAGTTCATGAACGCCGTGATGGAGCAGGGCAAGAAGTCGGTTGCCGAAAACATCGTCTATGGCGCGTTCGAGCGCATGGAGCAGAAGTCGAAGTCGGATCCGGTGCAGCTGTTCCGTACCGCCCTCGACAACGTGATGCCGGCCGTCGAAGTCCGCTCACGCCGCGTCGGCGGTGCCACCTACCAGGTGCCGGTCGAGGTTCGTCCGGAGCGCCGCCAGGCACTCGCTATCCGCTGGCTGATCACTGCCGCCCGCGCGCGCAACGAAAACACGATGGTCGATCGCCTGTCTGGTGAGCTACTCGATGCCGCCAACAACCGTGGCACGGCAGTCAAGAAGCGGGAAGACACGCACAAGATGGCGGAGGCGAACCGCGCCTTCTCCCATTATCGCTGGTGATCGGATCTCTGGAGCGCTAAGCGAATGGCCCGCGAATACGACATCAAGGACTACCGTAATTTCGGCATCATGGCTCACATCGATGCCGGGAAGACGACGACGACTGAGCGCGTCCTCTATTATACGGGTAAGTCCCACAAGATCGGCGAAGTGCACGATGGCGCTGCAACCATGGACTTCATGGAGCAGGAGCAGGAGCGCGGTATCACCATCACGTCCGCGGCGACCACGTGCTTCTGGCCGGGTCGCGACGGCAGGAAGCGCCGCCTGAACATCATCGACACGCCAGGTCACGTCGACTTCACGATCGAGGTCGAGCGGTCGCTGCGCGTGCTCGACGGCGCCGTGTGCGTGCTCGACTCCAACCAGGGCGTCGAACCGCAGACCGAAACCGTCTGGCGCCAGGGCGACAAATACAGCGTTCCGCGCATCATCTTCTCCAACAAGATGGACAAGACCGGCGCAGACTTCTTCATGTGCCTTGCCGACATCAAGGAGAAGCTCGGCGCACGCGCTGTTCCGATCCAGCTGCCGATTGGCGCCGAGGCCGATTTCGTTGGCGTTATCGATCTCATCGAGATGAATGCCATCGTCTGGGACGGCGACGGCAAGGACGCCAAGATGTCGATCAAGGAGATCCCTGCTGATCTCGTCGACCAGGCCAAGGAATACCGCGCAGCCATGATTGAGGCCGCCGTCGAGATGGACGACGCGGCGATGGAAGCCTACCTCGATGGCAAGGAGCCGGACGCAGACACGCTGCGCTCGCTCATCCGCAAGGCCACGATCACGCGCACATTCTATCCGATGATGTGCGGCTCGGCCTTCAAGCATAAGGGCGTACAGCCCCTGCTCGATGCCGTCGTCGACTTCCTGCCCGCACCCTCCGACCGCGATGCGTACAAGTGCATCGACGTCAAGACCGGCGAGGAGACCTTTCGTCGTCCGCTCGACACCGAGCCGCTGTCCATGATCGCCTTCAAGATCATGACTTTCCCGCACGTCGGCTCGATCACGTTCTGCCGCATCTACTCCGGCAAGATCGAGAAGGGCATGGCACTGGCTCAGACGACGCGCGACAAGAAAGAGCGCGTCGGCATGATCTACGAGATGCACGCCGACGACCGGAAGTCCGTGGACGAGTCCTACGCCGGCGACATCGTCGCGCTTGCGGGCCTCAAGGACACGCGCACCGGCGAGACACTGAGCGATCCGCAAAAGCCGGTGCTGCTCGAGAAGATGGACTTCCCGAACCCCGTCATCGAAATGAAGGTGGAGCCGAAGACGAAGGCCGACCAGGAGAAGATGGCGACCATCCTGCATATGATGTCGGTCGAGGATCCCTCCTTCCGCGTCTCGGTCGATCCAGAGTCCGGCGAGACCATCTTGAAGGGCATGGGCGAGCTGCATCTCGACATCAAAGTCGATATCATGCGCCGCGAGCCGCACAACATCGCGGTCAATGTCGGTGCCCCGCAGGTCGCCTATCGCGAGACGCTGGCCCGCGCCACCGAGGTCGACTACACGCACAAGAAGCAGACCGGCGGCACCGGCCAGTTCGCCCGCGTCAAGCTGAAGCTCGAGCCCAACGAAACGGGCAAGGGCAATGAGTTCGAGTCCGTGGTCATCGGCGGAACAGTGCCGAAGGAATATATCCCCGGTGTCGAGAAGGGCGTCGAGAGCGTCTGGAGCAACGGCGTTCTCATCGGCTTCCCGATGGTCGACATGAAGGTGACGCTGTTCGATGGCGCCTTCCACGAGGTTGACTCCTCGGCCATCGCCTTCGAGATCGCGGCCCGCTCCGCCATGAAGGAAGGTTGCGAGAAGGGCGGCGTGAAGCTGCTCGAGCCTATTATGGACGTCGAGGTTGTGACGCCGGGCGATTTTGTCGGCGGCGTCATCGGCGACATCAACTCGCGTCGCGGGCAGATCCGCAATCAGGAAATGCGCGGCAACGCGACCGTCATTCGCGCCTTCGTTCCGCTGGCCAACATGTTCGGCTACGTCAGCCAGTTGCGCTCGCAGAGCCAAGGCCGTGCTTCCTACACGATGCAGTTTGCCCATTACGCGGACGTGCCGCGCAACGTGGCGGACGAAGTAAAGGCCAAGTACGCCTGACGACGGAAACAGGATAGGGCGGGCCGTGAGGCAAGCCCAATGATGAAGACCGGTTCCCAGGGAACCGACAACTGAAGTGGAGAGCCACGATGGCCAAGGCAAAATTCGAGCGGAACAAGCCGCACTGCAACATCGGCACGATCGGCCACGTCGATCACGGCAAGACGTCTCTGACGGCCGCGATCACGAAGATCCTCGCCGAGTCCGGCAAGGCGCATTACACCGCTTACGACCAGATCGATAAGGCTCCCGAGGAGCGCGAGCGTGGCATCACCATCTCGACCGCGCACGTCGAGTATGAGACCGATGCGCGCCACTACGCGCACGTCGACTGCCCAGGTCACGCCGACTACGTGAAGAACATGATCACCGGCGCCGCGCAGATGGACGGAGCGATCCTCGTCGTTTCGGCTGCTGACGGCCCGATGCCGCAGACGCGCGAGCACATCCTGCTTGCACGCCAGGTCGGCGTCCCCGCCCTCGTCGTGTTCCTGAACAAGGTCGACATGGTCGACGACGCCGAGCTGATCGAGCTCGTCGAAATGGAAGTGCGTGAGCTTCTCTCGTCGTACGATTTCCCCGGCGACACCATCCCGATCGTCAAGGGCTCGGCCCTGATGGCGCTCGAAGACAAGAAGCCCGAGCTTGGCAAGAACGCCATCCTCGAACTGATGAAGGCGGTCGATGCGGCCATTCCGCAGCCTGAGCGCCCGATCGATCTGCCGTTCCTGATGCCGATCGAAGACGTGTTCTCGATCTCCGGTCGCGGCACCGTCGTCACCGGCCGTATCGAGCGCGGCATCGTCAAGGTCGGCGAGGAAATCGAGATCGTCGGCATCCGCGATACGCAGAAGTCGATCGTCACCGGCGTTGAGATGTTCCGCAAGCTGCTGGACCAGGGCCAGGCCGGCGACAACGTCGGCTGCCTGCTGCGCGGCATCGACAAGGAAGCCGTCGAGCGTGGCCAGGTGCTGTGCAAGCCCGGCACCGTCAAGCCGCACAAGAAGTTCAAGGCCGAGGCCTACATCCTGACCAAGGAAGAGGGTGGCCGTCACACGCCGTTCTTCACCAACTACCGTCCGCAGTTCTATTTCCGCACGACCGACGTCACCGGCGTCGTGACGCTCCCCGAGGGCACGGAAATGGTCATGCCGGGCGATAACGTCACCATCGACGTCGAGCTGATTACGCCGATCGCCATGGAGGAGAAGCTCCGCTTCGCCATCCGTGAGGGCGGCCGTACGGTTGGTTCGGGCGTCGTCGCAAAAATTATCGAATAAAGGGCAAAAGGCAAAGAAGCGTCCGCGGGCGGGCGCTTCTTTCTTTTGAAAGAGTGCGGGACATGAACGGCCAAAACATTCGCATCCGGCTCAAGGCATTCGATCATCGAATCCTCGATGCCTCGACGCGAGAGATCGTCAACACGGCTAAGCGCACCGGTGCGGAGGTACGCGGACCCATTCCGTTGCCGACGCGCTTTGAGCGGTTCACCGTCAACCGGTCTCCCCACATCGACAAGAAGAGCCGCGACCAGTTCGAGATGCGCACGCACAAGCGTCTCCTCGACATCGTCGATCCGACGCCGCAGACGGTTGACGCGCTGATGAAGCTCGACCTGGCTGCCGGTGTTGACGTCGAGATCAAGCTCTAAGGGCAATTCGGGCCGGCGATTCTCGCCTGGCGCCGTGAACTGAGAAGGAAGGAATGCTCTCATGCGTTCCGGAGTAATCGCACTGAAGGTGGGCATGACCCGCATCTTCACGGACGCCGGGGAGCATATCCCGGTGACTGTGCTGAAGCTCGACAACGTTCAGGTTGTCGCTCACCTCACCAACGACAAGAACGGCTACACCGCGCTGCAGCTCGGTGCTGGCACGCGTAAGGCTTCGCGCCTGACCAAGGCTACCCGGCAGAACTTCGCCGTCGCCAAGGTCGAGCCGAAGCGCAAGCTCGTTGAGTTCCGGGTTAGCCCCGAGAACGTCATCGAGGTTGGCGCCCAGATCACGGCCGATCACTTCGTTCCCGGTCAGTTCGTCGACGTGACGGGCACCAACCAGGGCAAGGGCTTCCAGGGCGCCATGAAGCGCTGGAACTTCGGCGGTCTGCGCGCGACGCACGGCGTGTCGCTCAGTCACCGCAGCCTTGGTTCGACCGGTCAGCGCCAGGACCCCGGCAAGGTGTTCAAGGGCAAGAAGATGGCTGGCCACATGGGTGACGAGCGCGTCACAACGCAGAACCTCGTCGTGGTGAAGACGGACGTCGATCGCGGCCTCGTCATGGTCCGCGGTGCGGTGCCCGGCTCCAAGGGTGGATGGGTTCTGGTGCGCGACGCCGTGCTCAAGAAGCCGCACAAGGATGCCCCGCTTCCCGGAGCCTTCAAGGCCCGCGCCGGCGGCGACGTCGCTGAGCAGAAGGAGCAAGCGTGATGAAAGCCGATGTCACCACGCTTGGCGCCGCCAAGGCCGGTACCGTGGATCTCCCCGATGCAATCTTCGGGTTGAAGCCGCGTCCCGACCTCATCCAGCGCATGATCCGCTATCAGCTGGCCAAGCGCCGCGCCGGTACGCACCACGCCCAGGACCGTTCTGAAGTGAACGTCACGGGCAAGAAAATGTACAAGCAGAAGGGTACCGGCGGCGCCCGTCACGGCGACAAGTCGGTTCCGCAATGGCGCGGTGGCGGAAAGGCGCACGGCCCCAAGCCGCGCGACCACGCCATCGAGCTGCCGAAAAAGGTTCGCGCGCTGGCCCTGCGCCACGCGCTGTCGGCCAAGCATGCCGCCGGCGAGATCGTGTTTCTCGACAAGGCCGAGGCCAAGGACGGCAAGACCTCGGGCCTGCGCGACCAGTTCGCCAAGCTCGAGTGGTCCAACGTCCTGATTATCGACGGCGCCGAGCTCGAGATCGGTTTCGTGCGGGCGGCTCGCAACCTGCCGAACATCGACGTCCTCCCGGTTCAGGGCATCAATGTCTACGACATCCTGCGTCGCCGTAAGCTCGTGCTGACGAAGGCCGCGATTGCCGCTCTCGAAGAGCGCTTTGCGGGCGCCACGAATGCCAGCGCCGGCGAGGAGAGCACCCGATGAGCAAGCCGCACAGCCATTACGACGTCATCGTCTCCCCGGTCATCACCGAGAAGTCGACGCTGGTTTCGGAAGCCAACCAGGTGATCTTCAACGTTTCCCCCAGGGCGACGAAGGCGGAGATCAAGGCAGCCATCGAGACCCTGTTCAAGGTCAAGGTGAAAGCCGTGAACACGCTCGTTCGCAAAGGCAAGTTGAAGACCTTCCGCGGTCGGCGTGCACTGCAGAGCGACGCCAAGAAGGCGATCGTGACGCTGGTCGAAGGCCACCACATCGACATCGCCACGGGCCTCTAAGGACCTTTTAGGAAACGACCATGGCACTGAAGACATTCCGTCCAACCACCCCCAGCCTGCGCCACTTGGTGCTGGTCGACCGTGCGCAGCTCTGGAAGGGCGCGCCGATCAAGGTGCTGGTCGAGGGCAAGTCGAAGTCGGGCGGCCGCAACAACGACGGCCGCATCACGACGCGGCACATCGGCGGCGGCCACAAGCGGTCGTACCGTATGGTTGACTTCCGTCGCCGTCGCTTCGACGTGGCGGCCAAGGTCGAGCGCATCGAGTACGATCCCAACCGCACGGCCTTCATCGCCCTCATCAAGTACGAGGACGGCGAGCTCGCCTACATCCTGGCGCCGCAGCGCCTGGCGGTTGGCGATGCCGTCATCGCCGGCGAGAAGGTCGACGTGAAGCCCGGCAATGCCATGCCGCTGGCTGGAATGCCCATCGGCACTATCGTGCACAACGTGGAGCTGAAGCCGGGTCGTGGCGGACAGATCGCTCGCTCGGCCGGATCGTTCGTGCAGCTCGTCGGCCGTGACTCCGGTTGGGCCGTGCTCAAACTCAATTCGGGCGAGACCCGTCGCGTCCGTGCCGAATGCATGGCGACCATCGGTGCGGTGTCGAACCCGGATCATTCGAACGAGGTGACCGGCAAGGCCGGTCGCACGCGCTGGAAGGGCCGTCGCCCGACCGTGCGCTCGATCGCCATGAACCCGATCGACCATCCCAACGGCGGTCGCACCAAGGGCGGCAAGCACTGGGCGACGCCGTGGGGCAAGCCCACGAAGGGCGCCAAGACGCGTAAGAACAAGTCGACCGACAAGTACATCATCCGTGGCCGTGCGGCGAAGAAGAAGTAACCGGCGGCGACGAGGAGAAAGACTATGACACGTGCAGTTTGGAAAGGTCCGTTCGTCGACGGGTATCTTCTCAAGAAAGCTGAGAAGGTGCGCTCGTCGGGTCGCAGCGAGATCATCAAGATGTGGAGCCGTCGCTCGACAATCCTGCCGCAGTTCGTCGGTCTGACGTTCGGCGTGCACAACGGGCACAAGCACGTGCCTGTGGCCGTTACCGAGGACATGATCGGGCACAAATTCGGCGAGTTCGCGCCGACCCGTATTTTCCAAGGCCACGGTGGCGATAAAAAAGCGACCAAGGGCAGATAAGGCTAAGGCGAAGTAATATGGGCAAGCCCAAACGCGAGCGCAGCCTCTCCGAGAGTGAGGCACAGGCCGTGGCAAGAAACCTCCGGGTTTCGCCGCGTAAGCTGAACCTTGTCGCCGGTCTCATCCGCGGCAAGGCGGTCGACACTGCGCTGGCAGAACTCCAGTTCTCGCGTAAGCGCATCGCGCAGGACGTACGCAAGTGCGTCATGTCGGCGGTGGCCAATGCCGAGAACAACCACGGGCTCGACGTCAACGAGCTCGTCGTCTCGGAGGCCTTTGTCGGCAAGAACCTCATCATGCGCCGCTTCGCCGCTCGCGGCCGCGGTCGTGCGAGTTCGATCACGAAGCCGTTCGCGCAGATCACTGTCATCGTCCGGCAGAAGTCGGAAGAAGAGAGCGAGAAAGCTGCGCTGAAGAAGGCCAAGCCCGCCGCCAAAGACGCCAAGGGTGGCAGCAAGAAACCGGCTTCTTCAGCCAAGAAGGGCGGCAAGGCTAAGCCTGCCGCCAGCAAGCCGGCCGCCAAGGAGAGTGCATAATGGGTCAGAAGGTCAATCCGATCGGCCTGCGCCTCGGCGTAAACCGCACGTGGGACAGCCGCTGGTTCGCCGGACGTGGCGAGTATGGCCGGCTGTTGCACGAAGACATGAAGATGCGCGAGCACATCATGCAGCAGCGCCGTCAGGCCGGCATCTCCAAGGTCGTCATCGAGCGCCCGCACAAGAAGTGCCGCGTCACCGTGCACACGGCGCGCCCGGGCGTGCTGATCGGCAAGAAGGGCGCCGACATCGAGAAGCTGCGCAGCCAGCTCGCGCGCTTCACGACTTCGGAAGTGCACCTCAACATCGTCGAGATCCGCAAGCCCGAGATCGACGCGAACTCTCGTCGCCGAGACGATCGCGCAGCAGCTCGAGCGCCGCGTCGCCTTCCGTCGCGCCATGAAGCGGTCGGTGCAGTCGGCGCTGCGTCTTGGTGCCCTCGGTATCCGCATCAATGTCGCCGGCCGTCTCGGTGGCGCAGAAATCGCGCGTACGGAATGGTATCGCGAAGGCCGCGTGCCGCTGCATACGCTGCGTGCCGACATCGATTTCGGTTACGGCGTTGCCAAGACCGCCTATGGCATCATCGGCATCAAGGTTTGGATCTTCAAGGGCGAGATCATGGAGCACGATCCCATGGCCTCGGAGAAGAAGAACACCGATCTGCAGGAGAGCGGCGGCGGGCGCCCGCGTCGTGACGGCGATAGAGGTGACCGCGGCGGCGACCGTGATCGTGGCGATCGCCGCGACCGGCAAGCTGCAGCCACCGCTGCCTCGCCACCATCCGCGCCTGCGCCTGCGCCTGAAAGCACGGAGAAGGCCTAAAGGCCTGACAAGGACGAACAGTTATGCTGCAGCCTAAAAAGACGAAATTCCGGAAGGCCTTCAAGGGCCGTATCCACGGCGACGCCAAGGGCGGAACCGCGCTTAACTTCGGTTCGCACGGCCTCAAGGCCGTCGAGCCAGAGCGCGTCACTGCACGTCAGATCGAAGCGGCTCGCCGCGCCATCACGCGCCACATGAAGCGCGCCGGGCGTGTGTGGATCCGCATCTTTCCGGATGTCCCGGTGACCAAGAAGCCGGCGGAAGTCCGCATGGGTTCGGGCAAGGGTTCGATCGAGTACTGGGCCGCTCGCGTCAAGCCGGGCCGTATCATGTTCGAACTCGACGGCGTGCCGGACGCATTGGCACGTGAAGCATTGGTGCTCGGGGCAGCGAAGCTGCCGATCAAGACGCGCATCGTAACGCGTATTGGCTGAGCTTAAGAATTGGACGAGGAATTAAGGCGATGAAGGCGGAAGGGTTTCGGGACATGACTCTCGACCAGCTGGATGACCAGCTGCTGAAGCTCAAGAAGGAGCAGTTCAATCTGCGCTTTCAGCGGGCTTCCGGCCAGCTCGAGAACACCTCGCGGGTGCGCACCGTGCGCCGCGACATCGCCCGCTTGCTGACCGTCGCTGGCCAGCGGCGTGCCGGCGGCGCCAAAAGCGCTGGCAAGGAGTAATTCGAATGCCGAAACGCGTACTGCAGGGCGTTGTCGTGTCCGACAAGAACGACAAGACGGTAGTGGTCGAAGTTGAGCGCCGCTACACGCATCCGCTGTTCAAGAAGACCGTGCGTCGTACGAAGAAGTACCACGCTCACGACGAGAAGAACTCGTTCAAGATTGGTGATCGCGTGGAGATCGTCGAAAGTGCGCCGATCTCCAAGAACAAGCGCTGGATGGTTTTGACCGAAGCCGTTTGACGTTCGCTCGAGAAGTGTGCGGGCACGGCCCGTGAATGATGAAGGGCCACCTCCGGGTGGCAGTTGGAAAGGACTAACGCGATGATCCAGATGGAGACCAATCTCGACGTCGCTGACAATTCGGGCGCGCGCCGCGTTCAGTGCATCAAAGTGCTGGGTGGCTCGAAGCGCAAGTATGCGAGCGTAGGCGACACGATCGTCGTCTCGGTGCAGGAGGCCATTCCGAAGGGTCGCGTCAAGAAGGGCCAGGTGATGAAAGCCGTCGTCGTGCGCACCGCCAAGGGCGTGCGCCGTCCGGACGGCTCGCTGATCCGTTTCGACCGCAACGCCGCGGTGCTCATCAATGCACAGGGCGAGCCGGTCGGGACCCGCATCTTCGGACCCGTCACGCGTGAACTGCGGGCCAAGAACCACATGAAGATCGTATCGCTCGCTCCGGAGGTGCTGTGATGGCATCGCTCAAAATCAAAAAGGGTGACCACGTCATCGTGATCGCCGGCCGTGACAAGGGTAAGCACGGCGAAGTCGTCGAGATGTTCCCGAAAGAAGAGCGGGCCATCGTGCGCGGCGTCAACGTCGTGCGCCGTCACCAGAAGCAGACGGCGGCCCTGGAAGGCGGCATCATTTCCAAGGAAGCGCCGATCCATATTTCCAATCTGGCGCTCGAAGATCCCAAGGACGGCAAGGCCACCCGCATCGGCTTCAAGTTCCTGGGCGACGGCAAGAAGGTTCGCTTCGCCAAGCGCTCCGGCGAAGTCATTCCAGAGAGATAAGAGCAATGGCTGATAAAGAGAAACCGGCGAAGACCGCTGGCGCCCCGAAGGCTGGCGCGCCGCAGAAGGTCAAGCGCGAAAAGAAGGCTGCAGCTCCGAAGGAGCCGCGGGCCCCAGCCGCGCCGCGCCCCAAGGACTACAAGCCGCGCATGAAGGCGCACTACGAGAAGGTAGTGCGCGATGAGCTGCAGAAGAAGTTCGAGTACGGCAACCGTATGCAGGTGCCGCGGCTCGAGAAGATCGTCCTCAACATGGGCGTTGGCGAAGCCGTCAATGACCGCAAGAAGGTCGACAGCGCTGCGGGTGACCTCGCGCTGATCGCCGGCCAGCGGCCCGTGCAGACGCGCTCGCGCAAGGCCATCGCCACCTACAAGCTGCGTGAAGGCATGCCGATCGGCGCCAAGGTCACGCTGCGCGGCGACCGCATGTACGAGTTCCTCGACCGCCTCGTCACCATCGCGCTGCCGCGCGTGAAGGACTTCCGCGGTCTCAACCCGAAGAGCTTCGATGGTCGCGGCAACTTTGCCTGCGGTCTGAAGGAGCACATCGTGTTCCCGGAAATCGACTACGACAAGGTCGATCAGATCTGGGGCATGGACATCATCGTATGCACGTCGGCGAAATCCGACGATGAGGCTCGCGAGCTCCTTCGCGGCTTCAACTTCCCGTTTGGCAGCTAGAGGACCTCGGGATCAGCCCGAAAGGCCTTTGGAGGATTTAAATGGCTAAGACGAGTTCGGTAGAGAAGAACAACATGCGGCGGCGTCTGTCGGCCCAAAAGGCTGACAAGCGCAAGCGCCTGAAGGCAATTGCCAGCGACCTGAAGCGTCCGGCTGAGGAGCGCTTTGCGGCGCGCATCAAGCTGGCCGAGATGCCGCGCAATTCATCGCCGACGCGCATCCGCAATCGCTGTGAGCTGACCGGCCGCGCCCGCGGCTACTACCGCAAGCTCAGAATGTGCCGCAACCAGCTTCGCGATCTGGCGAGCCAGGGTCTCATCCCCGGCATGACCAAGTCGAGCTGGTAAGGGAGCAAACGAATGTCCATCAATGATCCCTTGGGCGACATGCTGACCCGCATCCGCAATGCTCAGATGCGGCGGCGCCCGAAAGTCGTGACCCCGGCCTCCAACATCCGCGCGCGCGTCCTCGACGTGCTCGAGGAGGAAGGCTACATTCGCGGTTATGCGCGCGTCGAGCTGAAGGGCGCTCTGCCGACGTTCGAAATCGAGCTCAAGTACTACAACGGCCAGCCGGCGATCCGCGAGATCAAGCGGGTATCGACGCCAGGCCGTCGCGTCTATTCGCCGGTGCGCGATCTGCCGACAGTCGCCAACGGTCTCGGTGTTGCGATCCTCTCCACGCCCAAGGGCGTGATGTCGGATTCCAAGGCGCGCGAGCAGAACGTCGGCGGGGAGATTCTCTGCAGCATCTTCTAATCTGCGGTCCGCTTGAGGCGGGCAGGCAATAAGGTTTTGGAACGACCATGTCACGTATCGGCAAGAGAGCAGTCCCGGTCCCGTCTGGTGTGACGGCGACGCTCAGTGGACGAGAGATCAAGGTCAAGGGACCCAAGGGGGAGCTTTCCTTCACGGTGCCCGAGAAGATCAAGATCGAGAAGACGGCTGACGGCATCGAGGTCACGCCGATCGACGATACCAAGATGGCCCGCTCGATGTGGGGCATGTCGCGCACCATGATCGCCAACCTCATGGATGGCGTGACCAACGGCTATTCGCGCATCCTGGAGATCCAGGGCGTCGGCTTCCGTGCGGCGATGAAGGGCAAGGACCAGCTGCAGCTCAACATCGGCTTCAGCCACGACGTCATCCACACGATCCCGACCGGGGTCGAGGTGAAGGTGTCGGGCGCCAAGCAGGAAATCATCACCGTCTCCGGCATCGACCCGCAGCTCGTCGGCCAGGTCGCCGCCAACATCCGCGCCTCGCGGCCACCCGAGCCCTACCAGGGCAAAGGCATCCGCTATCGGGGCGAATACATCTTCCGCAAGGAAGGCAAGAAGAAGTAAGGACGCTAGGCTATGAACGCGCTCAATGAGCTCTTTGATCGGCGCAGGTCCCGCGTCCGTCGCACGCTGAAGGCGAATGCGACGGACCGCCCACGCCTGTCCGTGCACCGCTCATCCAAGCACATCTACGTGCAGGTGATCGACGATGCGGCGGGCAAGACGGTGGCCGCCGCATCGACGCTCGAGAAGGATCTCAAGTCGTCGCTGAAGACGGGCGCCGACAAGGCGGCCGCGGCTGCTGTCGGCAAGCTCATCGCCGAGCGCGCCATCAAGGCCGGCGTCAAGGACGTGGTCTTCGATCGCGGCGGCTACATCTATCACGGTCGCGTCAAGGCGCTGGCCGATGCCGCTCGCGAAGGCGGCCTGAACTTTTAGGAAGAGGATTGCAACGTGGCACGTCCCCAAGGAAGAGACCGCGGTCGCGATCGCGAAGAGCGTGATAGCGAGTTCACCGAGAAGCTCGTTCACATCAATCGCGTCGCCAAGGTCGTGAAGGGCGGCAAGCGCTTCGGCTTTGCCGCGCTCGTCGTCGTGGGTGACCTCAAGGGCCGCGTCGGCTTCGGCCACGGCAAGGCGCGCGAGGTGCCGGAGGCAATCCGCAAGGCGACGGAAGCTGCCAAGCGGGCACTGCTGCGCGTGCCGCTGCGCGACGCCCGCACGCTGCACCATGACAGCGAAGGCCGCCACGGCGCCGGCAAGGTCGTGCTGCGCTCGGCCCCGGCCGGTACCGGCATCATCGCCGGTGGCGCCATGCGCGCCGTGTTCGAGATGCTCGGCGTGCATGACGTTGTCGCCAAGTCGCTCGGCTCGACCAACCCATACAACGTGGTGCGCGCGACGTTCGATGCGCTGAAGCACCAGGAAAACCCGCGTGGCGTCGCTGCGCGCCGCAACAAGAAGGTGAGCGAGATCGTCTCGCGCCGCCGCGACGGCTCGGTGGCCGGCGAGACTATTGCCGAGGCGTGATCTGACGCACGCCCGGCGTACGCAAGGAACGAAGTGATATGGCTGCCAAGAAGACCCTGACCGTCGAGCAGTTCGCCAGCGCCAATCGGCGACCGGCCGTGCAGACCAAGACGCTGCGCGGTCTTGGGCTCGACAAGCTGCATCGTCGCCGCGAGCTGGAAGACACTCCGGCCGTCCGCGGCATGATCAACTCCATCCCCCACTTGGTGCGCATCGTCGACGCACCGAGCGCGAAGAAATCGTAAGGAGCTAGGGTCTGATGCGGCTCAATGAACTCAAAGACAAGCATGGCGCGCGCAAAGAGCGCGTGCGCGTCGGCCGCGGTATCGGCTCGGGCGTCGGCAAGCAGGGTGGTCGCGGCGGCAAGGGCCAGACGGCCCGTTCCGGCGTTGCCATCGGCGGCTTCGAAGGCGGCCAGATGCCATTGCATCGCCGTCTCCCCAAGCGCGGCTTCAACAAGTGGCGTCCCAAGGACTTCAACGAGGTCAATATCGGCGCACTGCAGCAGGCGATCGACGACAAGCGTCTGGACGCCAGCAAGCCGGTCGATCTGGCCGCACTCGTCGATGCCGGCCTTGCGCGCCGCGCCAAGGATGGGGTGCGTCTGCTCGGTTCGGGTGAGATCACGGCCAAGGTGAAGCTGACGGTCGATCATGCTTCGGCCTCTGCCAAAGCGGCTGTCGAGAAGGCTGGCGGCTCCATCAAGGTTATCGAGCGGAAAGTCCTGCCGGCCGACGAGGCCAAGCGCAAGAAGACCGCGGCCAAGAAGAATGCCGGCAAGACCAAGAAGCCTGCAGGCGAAGAAGCACGCGTAGAATAACCTTGGCGCACGAAGCCACCGATCGAGGCTGATCGGTGCTAATGGTACAGCGGCGTTGTCGCTCCCGGGACGGCCTCCCATCTAAGGCGGGGGACATTCTGAGGGCGGCCGCGGCGCGGGCGCGAAGGTCGGGAGAAACGAACCATGGTATCCGCTGCCGAGCAGCTTGCCGCCAATCTGAACTTCGGCGCCTTCGCCAAAGCCGATGACCTGAAGCGCCGCATCTACTTCACGCTGGGCGCCCTGATCGTCTATCGCTTCGGCACGTTCATTCCGCTGCCGGGCATCAATCCGACCGCATTTGCGCAGACGTTCAATGCCAACGCCTCCGGCATCCTCGGCATGTTCAACATGTTCGCGGGCGGCGCCGTCGAGCGCATGGCGATCTTCGCCCTCAACATCATGCCCTACATCTCGGCATCGATCATCATGCAGTTGATGAGTTCGATGTCGCCCAAGCTCGAGGCCTTGAAAAAGGAAGGCGAGCAGGGGCGCAAGCAGATCAACCAATACACCCGTTACCTCACGGTGGTGCTGGCCGCCTTCCAGGCCTACGGCATCTCCATCGGTCTTGAAGGCTCCAACAGCGCCGCCGGGCCGGTGGTTATCGATCCGGGCTGGTTCTTCCGCATCACGACCGTCATCACGCTCGTGGGCGGCACGCTGTTCCTGATGTGGCTCGGCGAGCAGATCACGCAGCGCGGCGTCGGCAACGGCATCTCGCTGATCATCTTCGCCGGCATCGTCGCCGGACTACCGTCGGCCCTAGTGGGCCTCTTCGAACTGGCCCGCACCGGTTCGCTGTCGGTCGGGCTGCTGCTCCTGCTGCTGGCGCTGATGCTCTTCGTTGTCGCCGCCATCGTCTTCATGGAGCGCGCTCAGCGACGCCTGCTGATCCAGTATCCCAAGCGACAAGTCGGCAACCGGATGTTCCAGGGCGACAGTTCGCACTTGCCGCTGAAGCTCAACTCCGCCGGCGTCATCCCGCCCATCTTCGCCTCCTCGCTGCTGCTGCTGCCGATCACCGCGGCGCAGTTCACGGCCGGGCAGGGTCCCCAGTGGCTTAACGACGTCACCGCCTCGCTCGGCAGCGGCCAGCCGCTGCACATCCTTCTCTATGTCGTGTTGATCATCTTCTTCGCCTTCTTCTATACGGCGGTGGTGTTCAATCCGAAGGAGACGGCCGACAACCTGCGCAAATACGGCGGCTTCCTGCCAGGCATACGTCCCGGCGAGAAGACGGCCGAATACATCGACTACGTCCTGACCCGCATCACGGTCGTCGGCGCCATCTACCTCGCTGCCGTTTGCGTCCTGCCTGAAATCCTGATCTCCTATGCTGCGGTTCCATTCTACTTCGGCGGTACCTCGCTGCTTATCGCGGTGAGTGTCACCATGGACACCGTGGCTCAGGTGCAGAGCCATCTGCTTGCGCACCAGTACGAAGGCTTGATCAAGAAGGCCAAGCTCAGAGGCGCTACGGGTCGGGGGCGGAGATGAACCTAATCCTGCTGGGTCCACCGGGAGCCGGCAAAGGAACGCAGGCTGAGGGAATCGCCAAGAAGCGGGGACTGGTCCAGCTTTCGACCGGCGACATGCTTCGGCAAGCCGTCAAGGCCGGTACTCCGATCGGCCAGGAAGCAAGCGTCATCATGGAAGCCGGCGGGCTCGTGCCCGACGCCATGGTGATCAAGATCATCGCCGAGCGCATCGCACTTGCCGATTGCGCCAAGGGATTTATTCTCGATGGCTTCCCGCGCACCTTGAAGCAGGCGGCGGCGCTCGACGAACTGCTACGCTCGCAAGGCAAGCAGATCGATGCCGTGATCGAACTCAAGGTAAACGACACGGCACTCATCGACCGCATCTCGGGCCGCTACGTGTGCGGCAATTGCGGCGCCAGCTACCACGACACGTCCTGCAAGCCGAAGGTGGAGGGCGTCTGTGATCGCTGCGGCGGCACCGAGTTCGTCCGCCGGCCGGACGACAACCCTGAGACGGTGAAAAACCGCCTCATGGCCTACTACCGGGAAACAGCGCCCCTGATCGGGTACTATTTCGCGAAAGAAAAGCTCCATTCGGTGGACGGCATGGCGCCGATCGCCGACGTGGCAGGGCAAGTGGACGGTGTTTTGAGCAAACTCGCCGCACCCTGAAAAAACCGTTATCGGCTAATTGACGGGGGGCTATTGCTCCGGTACAACACCCCGTTCTTAACGCACCTGACAGAAATCCGGTCTGCGATCAGACGGGCTGGATCGGTGCGTTTTTGGCATATGAACACAAGAGCAGCGGTATGCCGCATCGGGGGCGGGGTGCTTCTGCCGGCGGCAATCGATACCTCAGGAGAGATGTGTGGCCCGTATCGCAGGCGTCAACATTCCGACGCAGAAGCGCGTTGTCATCGCGCTGCAGTATATTCACGGCATCGGTCCGAAGTTTGCCAAGGACATCTGCACCAAGGTCGGCATTCCGGCTGACCGTCGCGTGCAGCAGTTGACGGACGCAGAGGTGCTGCAGATCCGCGAGGCCATCGACCGCGACTATCTGGTCGAAGGCGATCTGCGCCGCGAGGTCATCACCAACATCAAGCGCCTCATGGACCTGGCCTGCTATCGCGGCCTGCGCCATCGTAAGGGGCTTCCCGTGCGCGGCCAGCGCACGCACACGAACGCCCGCACCCGCAAGGGTCCGGCCAAGCCGATCGCTGGCAAGAAGAAAGCCTGATCGCACGCAATTCGGGGACGGCCGTGTGGCCGGTCCCCTTTCGCTTTTGACGCATATCGCATGACGGGCCGCCGGGCGGCCCCTGGAGAGTTGACGGATGGCCAAAGAGACAACCGCTCCCGCGGGACGTTCCAAAGTCCGCAAGCGCGAAAAGAAGAACATCACGTCGGGCGTCGCGCACGTCAACGCCTCGTTCAACAACACGATGATCACCATCACCGATGCCCAGGGCAACACCATCGCCTGGTCGTCTTCGGGCACCAAGGGCTTCAAGGGTTCGCGCAAGTCGACCCCGTATGCCGCCCAGATGGCAGCCGAAGATGCCGGCCGCAAAGCCCAGGAGCACGGCATGAAGATCCTCGAGGTCGAGGTCTGTGGTCCAGGTTCGGGTCGTGAATCAGCCCTGCGCGCGTTGCAGTCGGTCGGCTTCCAGATCACCTCGATCCGTGACGTTACGCCGATCCCGCATAATGGTTGCCGCCCGCGCAAGCGCCGGCGCGTCTAAAGATTATCTGCCGACGGAGCGCCACAAGAGTCGCTCCGTCGTCTCGCAGTTCGTGCGAGTGACCGCGACCGATACCCCAGTCGCCTGCGCCCCCCGCCGCAGGCCGGACCACAAGCGAGGCTCCCCGTGGTGAACGTTCTGCAGAAGAATTGGCAAGACCTGATCAAGCCGAACAAGCTCGACGTGGCCTCAGGCCGCGATCGTAGTCGCACCGCGACCGTCGTCGCCGAGCCGCTCGAGCGCGGCTTTGGCATGACGCTGGGCAACGCCCTGCGCCGCGTGCTGCTGTCATCGCTCCAGGGCGCCGCCATCAAGACGGTTCAGATCGACGGCGTGCTGCACGAGTTCTCCTCGATCCCGTCGGTGCGCGAGGACGTGACCAACATCATCCTCAACATCAAAGAGATCGCGCTGCGCATTCACTCTGAAGGCGTGAAGCGCATGGTCCTCAAGAAAGAAGGCGGCGGTCCGGTTCGCGCCAAGGACATCGAAGCCGGCGCCGACGTCGAGATCCTGAACCCAGAGCACGTGATCTGCACCCTCGACCAGGGCGCCGCGATCCGCATGGAGTTCACGGCCGACATGGGCAAGGGCTACGTTGCCGCCGATCGCAACCGCCCCGAGGACGCTCCCATCGGCCTCATCCCGGTGGACAGCCTCTACAGCCCTGTCAAGAAGGTCTCATACAAGGTCGAGAACACCCGCGAGGGCCAGATCCTCGACTATGACAAGCTGACCATGACGGTCGAGACCGACGGCTCGGTGAAGCCTGACGATGCCATCGCGCTTGCCGCGCGCATCCTGCAGGATCAGCTGTCCGTGTTCATCAACTTCGAAGAGCCGAAGAAGGCTGTCGAAGAGACGCGTCACCCGGAGCTGGCGTTCAACGCTGCCTTGCTCAAGAAGGTCGACGAGCTCGAGCTTTCGGTCCGTTCGGCCAACTGCTTGAAGAACGACAACATCGTGTACATCGGCGACCTCATCCAGAAGACCGAGGCGGAGATGCTGCGCACGCCGAACTTCGGGCGCAAGTCGCTGAACGAGATCAAGGAGGTCCTGGCCTCCATGGGCCTGCACCTCGGCATGGAAGTGCCGAACTGGCCGCCGGACAATATCGAAGAGCTGGCCAAGCGCTTCGAGGACCAGTACTGAGACGGCGTGCGATCCTGGCGCGCGACGCAAGTCGCGACGCCGGGGCCACGAGTTTACGAGCCTAGCGAGGTGAGGCCATAGAACCTCCCCGTTAAACAACCTAAGGGAACTGACATGCGACACAAAAAGCTGGGGCGGCGCTTCAGCCGCGACAGTAGCCACCGCCAGGCCATGTTCTCCAACATGGCGGCGTCGCTCATCAAGCACGAGCAGATCGTCACCACGCTGGCCAAGGCAAAAGACCTCAAGCGCGTGATCGACAAGTACATCACGCTCGCCAAGCGTGGCGATCTCAACTCGCGCCGTCTGGCCGCATCACGCCTGCGCGATGAGGACATGGTCAAGAAGCTCTTCGACACGCTTGCTCCGCGCTACAAGGATCGCGCCGGCGGCTACTCGCGTGTTCTGAAGGCCGGCTTCCGCTACGGCGACAGCGCTCCGCGTGCCGTCATCGAGCTGATCGACCGCGATACCTCGATCAAGGGCAAGGAAGATCGCGAGCGCCACGAGGCAGCCGCTGCCGCCGCGCAAGCGGATTCGTGATCGCGGACCTGACGCTCCCGCTGGCCTAATCGCCGGCTGACCGCTAAGCATTCTCCCTGACGTGCCGGGCATTCCGATGCCCGGCCGAGTGGTTGCACGCGCCGACGATTTCCGTCGGCAAGCTGGCCGATATGGAGGAGCCGATGGCGGGTGAGACGGTCCTGGTCACAGGTGCTTCGGGCTTTATCGCCAAGCACTGCATCGCCGAGCTGATCCGCCAAGGCTATTCGGTCAAGGCCACGCTGCGCGACCTTGCCCGCGAAGAAGAGACCGTGCGCGCCATCGGCAATGCCGGCTCGACCGCCAACGAGGTCAAGTTCTTTGCCGCCGATCTGCTGCATGACGACGGCTGGGACGCGGCGATGGCCGGCTGCACGTATGTGCTGCATGTCGCCTCGCCGTTTCCACTCAAAAACCCCAAGGACGCCGACGAGGTGATCCGGCCGGCCCGCGAAGGCGCCGTGCGGGTGCTCAAGGCTGCCGCCAAGGCCGGGGTCAAACGCGTCGTGCAGACGTCTTCGGTGGTGGCCTTGACGCTGCCCTGGCCGGAAGCCGAAGCCGGGCATGTGTTCGATGAGACCGACTGGAGCAATCCCGAGCGCCCCGACGTGACGGCCTACGTCGTCTCCAAGACACTGGCCGAACGTGCGGCCTGGGACTTCGTCACGGCCAACCCCGGAGCGCCGGAACTGGCCGTCGTCAACCCGGCCTTCGTGCTTGGGCCGGCGCCCGATGCCGACCTGTCCACTTCGCACGAGGTTATTCGTTTGATGGGCCAGGGCTCCTATCCGGCGGCTCCGAAGATCGGCTTCCCGATCAGCGACGTGCGCGATGTTGCCGTCACCCACGTATTGGCCATGACGAACCCGGCCGCCGCGGGGCAGCGCTTCTTGTCGGCCAATGGCTACCTGCGCCTGTACGAGGTCGGCCAGCTGATCAAGCAGACGCTCCCCGACCTCGCCAAGAAGGTGCCGCGCGGCGAGCTCCCCGACATGGCCGTGCGGGCCATGGCGCTCGTCGACGGGCGCCTCAAGGCCGTGCTGCCCGATCTCGGCTTCCCGCGCCCGGTCACCAATGCCAAGGCGCATAAGGTTCTCGGCCAGACTTTCCGCTCGCCGCAGGAGGCCGTCACCTCGGCCGCCGCCAGTTTGCGGGCTCTACAAGTCATTTGATGCGACGCAGGCGGGACGGACCCCGCCGGAAACCACTCCTGCCACGCAGGCGCCATGATGCCCGGCGCTATGCTATTTGTGCCGCAGGCGGTCGCTTCTGGAACGAGGCCTGACCCGCACCGATATGCCGTGTGCCCAGGAACACCATCGACACCATGATCAAGCCGACATTCACACGTTCAGCCACCCGATCGACCGCCATCGCGGCGGCGCTCGCTGCTTGTCTGCTCGCGCCAGTCGCCGCGCAGGAGCGCACCGTCCCGCCATCCGGCGCGGCCCTGCAGTACTCCTTCTCGCCGATCGTCAAGAAGGCGGCGCCGGCGGTGGTCAATGTCTACGTCCGCTCGCGCGTGCGCACGGCCGTATCGCCGTTCGCCAATGATCCGTTCTTTCAGCGCTTCTTCGGCGGACGCGGCGGCTTCGGCCTGCCGCAGGAGCGCATCCAATCATCGCTCGGCTCGGGGGTCATCATCAGCCCCGACGGCGTCATCGTCACCAACACCCACGTCGTCAAGGGCGGCACCGACACGCAGATCCGCGTGGCACTTTCCGATAAGCGCGAATACGACGCGCGCATTGTCGCCCAGGATGAGCGCACCGACCTTGCCGTGCTGAAGATCGAAAAGGGCGGCAAGGATTTTCCCTTCCTGCAGTTCGCCGATAGCGATCGGCTTGAGGTGGGCGATGTGGTGCTAGCCATCGGCAATCCGTTCGGCGTCGGGCAGACCGTGACCAGCGGCATCATCTCGGCGCTGGCGCGCACCGAGATGGCGCAGGCCGAGACGCAGGTCTTCCTGCAGACCGACGCCGCCATCAATCCCGGCAACTCGGGCGGCGCCCTCGTCGACATGGACGGCAGGCTCGCCGGCATCAACACTATGATCTTCTCCCAGTCGGGCGGCTCGGTCGGCATCGGCTTTGCCATCCCGTCGAACCTCGTGCGCTTCTATGCCGACAACGTCATCGCAGGGCGCAAGATCGAGCGGCCGTGGCTCGGCGGCCAGCTTGAGTCAGTGACGCGCGAGATGGCCGCCAACCTCAAGCTTGATCGCATCTCCGGAGCCGTCGTCGTGCGCCTCTCCGATAACGGACCGGCGGCCAAGGCCGGACTGCAGCTCAGCGACGTCATCGTCGCCGTCGACGGTTTCGAAGTGGGCAATTCCCACTCTGTCATTTACCGCCTGACGACGCGCGGGATCGGCAACAACAGCCGCCTCGAAGTCATTCGCAACGGACGCCATGTCATGGTGGATGTGCCGCTGTTGCCGGCGCCCAAGCCGGGAAAGGACGACATCCGCAACCTATCCGGCAACCATCCGTTTGACGGGGCGCGCGTGTCGAACATTCTCCCGTCCGTCGCCGACGAGCTCAATCTGGACGAGACCGAGGGTGTCGTCATTGTTGCCGTGCGCTCGGGCGGGGTCGCCGCCCGTCTCGACTTCCAGCCCGGCGATATCATCGTGCAGATCGGCAAGGACAAGATCACCGACGTCATTATGCTGGACGAGATCACCCGCACGCCGCAAAGCATGTGGAGGGTCACGATCAAGCGCGGTGGCCGCCTCATGAAGCTGCAGATGTCGGGATAGGGACGTTGGCCAACCTGTTCGAAGCAGCCGGATTGGAGAAAGGCGCCCCGCGTCCGCTCGCCGACCGCCTGCGTCCGACGCGGCTATCGGAAGTTGTCGGCCAGGAGCAATTGGTCGGCCCGACCGGCACGCTGACGCGCATGCTGAAGAGCGGCCGCCTGCCGAGTCTCATTCTGTGGGGCCCGCCGGGCTCAGGCAAGACGACTGTCGCGCGGCTGCTGGCGCATGAGACCAAGCTGGAATTCGAGCAGCTCTCGGCCATCTTCTCGGGCGTGCAAGACCTGCGGAAAGCCTTCGACCGCGCCAAGGCGCGCCGCGAGCAGGGCAAGGGCACGCTGCTGTTCATCGACGAGATCCATCGCTTCAACCGCGCGCAGCAGGACAGCTTCCTTCCGCATATGGAGGACGGCACGATCACGCTGGTTGGCGCGACGACGGAGAACCCGTCCTTTGAGCTGAACAGCGCCGTGCTCAGCCGCGCCTCGGTGCTCGTCTACAACCGCCTCGACGAGGCGGCGCTGGAAGAGCTGCTGGTGCGTGCTGAGAAGGAAGAGAAGCGCCCGCTGCCGCTCGATGCGGATGCGCGCCAGGCGATGATCGTCATGGCCGATGGCGATGGCCGCGCTGCGATCAACCTCGCCGATGAGGTGTTCGCGGCCGTCGCGCCGGGCCAGAATGCGCTCGACCGTAATGCCTTGAGCACGTTGGTGCAGAAGCGCGCGCCGCTCTACGACAAGTCGCGTGAGGGCCACTACAACCTGATCAGCGCCCTGCACAAGTCGGTGCGCGGTTCCGACCCCGACGCGGCGCTCTACTGGCTGGCGCGCATGCTCGACGGCGGCGAAGACCGGCTGTTTCTCGCCCGCCGCCTCGTGCGCATGGCAGTCGAGGATATCGGCCTCGCCGACCCGCAGGCGCTCGTGCAGGCGCTGGCGGCGAAGGACGTGTTCGACTTTCTCGGCAGTCCAGAAGGCGAACTCGCCTTGGCGCAGGCGACGATCTATCTCGCCACGGCGCCGAAATCGAACGCCGCCTACGTGGCGTATAAGGGGGCCATGCGCGCGGCCAAGGAGCATGGCTCGCTCAGCCCGCCCAAGCACATCCTCAACGCGCCGACCAAGCTCATGCAGTCGGAAGGGTACGGCGAGGGTTACGCCTACGACCACGATACGGAGGAGGGGTTCTCGGGGCAGGACTACTTCCCTGATGAGTTCGCTGCGCGACCGCAATACTACGATCCCCCCGACCGGGGATTTGAGCGCGAAATCCGCAAGCGCCTCACCTACTGGGGCGATATCCGGGCCAAGCGCGAAAAATCGTGAGTTCTTGAGTTCGTGAGACCGTGACGTGGTGAAAACGGGGTCCCGCACACGCTTTCAACGCTTCGCGATTTCACGGTATAGTCCCCAAGGTAGGGGGAGGGGTCCATCCGATGGTTCAGTTCATCGATCTTTGGCGCGGCCATCCGATCAACGAGTTGGTCACCGCTCCGTGCATCGCGCCCCATGACCTGACGAACATGGAAGGCCAGACCGTTCGGATGGGCTTTCCGGTGTTCCACAATCAGTGCGCCATCCGCTTGGGCGTTGCCCTGCGGCGTGCCGGTGTCAGCGACGCGCAGATCGGCGGTTGCGCGGCATGTGCGGTGCATCCGCGCTCCGACATGCACTTCATCAACGCCAGCCAGCTCGCCAATGCGCTCACCCATGCCAACATTCCCGGCATCGGAGCGGTCGAGAAATTCACCGGCACCGAGCCCGCCCACTATTATCCGAAGCTTTTCGGCCGTACCGGCATCATCTACTTCCAGGATTACTGGAAGCGCAGCTCCGACACGGGGCGCGCCACAGGCGATCATATCGACGTGTGGAACGGGTATCGTTCATCGGCCAAGTGGCTGCTGGAGTGGTTTTCGTGGGTTGGCTACTATTCGAACTATGCCAATGCCGGCGAGATCTGGTTCTGGGAAGTGAAGTAGGCGGCGCTTCGCGCCTGTGGAGGGCACGCAATGCGCTACCTCGTTGCCATGATATTCGCGTTCATCGGTGCGGCCATTGCCACCGTGTTGCTCGGCTCCTCGGTGGCCGATTGGGTGGTGGGGCGTCTGACGTTCGATAGCCCGGACGACGCCGACAACCTGCACATGCTGGTGTTCATCGCCACCAATATCGGCGGCCTGATCGTCGGCTGGATGGTGGGCTGGGTCATCGGTGGCGCCGGCCGGACCACTCCGCCGGCTGCCTGATGCCGTGCAGCTTGATTACCGCGGTACGAGCAGCGTGAGCGGCCAGACATAGGCTTGGCCGAGCACAAGGAGCCCCACCAGCGTCGCCAGCGCGATCGAGTGGAAGGCGACGAAGCGCAGGATCGAGCCTTCGTGGCCGTACCATTTGGTAGCCGTCGACGCGACGACGATCGATTGCGCATCCATCATCTTGCCCATGACGCCGCCCGAACTGTTGGCGGCCGCCATCAGCACGGGACTGATGCCGAGTTGCTCGGCGGTGACGCGCTGCAAGCCGCCGAAGAGTACGTTCGAGGACGTATCCGAACCCGTCAATGTCACGCCGAGCCAGCCGATGTAGGTGCCGAACAGGGGATAGAGCCAACCCGTGTTGGCCAGCGCCAAGCCGAGCGTGGCGTCCGTGCCCGAGTAGCGCGTGACGAAACCGATGGCCAGCATGCAGGCGATGGTCAGCAACGAGAAGCGGACCAGGTAGAGCGTGCGCGCGTAGGTGCGCAGCAGACCGCGCCAATCGTAGCCGAGAAACAGCCCCGACAAGATGGCTGCGAGCAAGATGCCGGTGCCCGTCGCCGATAGCGCATTGAAATTGAAGATGGCGGCCTCCAGGCGCGGCTCGGCGACAACGGGCGGCACCTTCTGCACCAACTCGTGCAGCCCGGCGACGGGGAGCTTCGCCACCCAGAGATTATCGAGCGCCGCGCGCACCTGCGGGGTGCCCCAGATGAACACGAATACGCTGAGGATGATCCACGGTGTCCAAGCCCGGCGGATGGCGCGCGCCTCATCCGGCGCATGCCCGACCGCCGTCGCCGGCGCTGAACTACCTCCGCCCGGCACCGTGGTCATCGGATTGGCTGGACGCCAGATGCGCAGGAAGAGAGCGAGACTGGCCATGGAGACGATGGCGGCGATGATGTCGACGAGCCAGGGGCCATGGAAGTTCGACACCAGATATTGAGGGACGGCGAATGAGACTCCGGCGACGAGTATCGGCGGCCACACCTCGAACGTCTTGCGCCAGCCGACGAAGGCGACGATCAGCCAGAACGGCACGATGATCGAGAAGAACGGCAGCTGCCGGCCGACCATGCCGCTGAGTTCGTACAGGTCGAGCCCCGTCACCGCGGCGAGTGCGATGATCGGTGTGCCGAGGGCACCGAACGCCACCGGTGCCGTATTGGCAATCAGCGACAGACCGGAAGCGGCGAGGGGCGTGAAGCCGAGGCCGATCAACATGGCGGCGGTGACGGCGACCGGCGTGCCGAACCCGGCAGCACCCTCGAAGAAGGCACCGAGGCAGAAGGCAATGAACAGCACCTGCAGGCGGCGGTCGTCGCTGACCGCGCCGATGGAGCGGCGCAGCACCTCGAAGTCGCCCTTTTCGGTGGTGAGCTGATAGAGAAAAATGACGTTGAGGATGATCCAGCCGATGGGTAGCAGCCCGAACGCGCCGCCATAGACGGCTGCCAGCCCGGCCATCTGGACCGGCATTCCATAGGCGATAACGGCCACCGCCAGCGCGGCGATGAGGCCCAGGAGCGCCGCTACATGGGCGCGCAATTCGAGCAGCCCGATGCCGCCGAGGAGGACCACGACTGGGATTGCTGCGATCGCCGTCGACAGGAACATGTTGCCGAAGGGGTCGTAGACTTGCGGCCACATGTTCAGCGCCCCCTCGGCTCACCGCTCTCATTGCCCGGGCGGTCAAACTTCCTCAACCTTGCCACGGCAAGGTTCAGCGGGCCGCGACGTTACGTTTTGGGCCGCCGTGACTGGACATTGCGTTGCGCCCGACATAGGTCATCGACGGCACCGCCCCCAATCGCCGTTAGCCCGATGGCGGTTATATTGCCGACACTGTCCGGCGTGAACCCAAATCATCCCATGAATGAACGCGTCGAAACCATCAAAGTGAAATCGGGCGAGGCCGACATGCGCCTCGACCGCTGGTTCCGCGTCAACTTTCCCGATGTGGGCTATTCCTACCTGCAGAAGCTGCTGCGCACGGGGCAGGTCCGCGTCGACGGTCGGCGGGCCGAGGCCAACGCGCGGCTCGAGGCAGGCGCGCAGATCCGTGTCCCGGCCATCGTGCGCACGGCGGTAAAAACGGCGGCACCCAGCGTCAAGCCGCCACTCGGCGTTTCGAAAGCCGACCGCACCAGCATCGAACGAATGATCCTCTTTGAGGACGAGCACATTCTCGTCCTCAACAAGCCGTTCGGACTTGCCGTGCAGGGCGGCAGCGGTACCAAGCGCCACGTCGACGGCATGCTGGCCGGTATGGCCGACCGCTTCGGCGGCGAGCGCCCGCGCCTCGTTCACCGCCTCGACCGCGACACCACCGGCGTGCTGTTGATCGCCAAGCATCGCGACGCGGCTGCAAAGCTTGGTCGTGTGTTCCAGACACGCTCGGCCGCCAAGACGTACTGGGCGCTGGTCAAGGGCGTCCCCAAGCCGCCGCAGGGCAAGATCGAGGCGCCGCTCGTCAAGGCGTCCGGACCCGACGGCGACCGCGTGCGCAAGGCGCTCCCCGGCGAGCAGAAGGAAGCGATGCACGCGACGACACACTATTCGGTCATCGATCGGCTCGCCCACAAGGCGTCGTGGGTGTCGCTCAAGCCGGTGACCGGACGCCAGCATCAGTTGCGCGCCCACATGGCGATGATCGGTAACCCCATTGCGGGCGACAATAAGTACGGCGGCGATGCGGACCTCCCCGCCGAGCAGATGGAGAACAAGCTGCACCTGCACGCCCGCCGACTGGTGCTGCCGCACCCCTACACCGGCGGCAAGATCGACGTGACGGCGCCGCTGCCCGACCACATGCGTAAGACCTGGGAGATATTGGGTCTCGACGCGGACCAGTTCGAGGCAAATGAGAAATGAAGCTCGTGGTCCTCGATTGCGACGGCACGCTGGTCGACAGCCAGAACGGCATTTGCGAGGCGATGACGCACGCCTTCACAGGCTTCGGCCTGGTTCCCCCGACGCGCGAGGCAACGCTGGCCATCGTCGGTCTGTCGCTGCCAGAAGCCTTTGCGGCGCTTGCGCCTGCCCACGACCTGGACATGCGCGCCGCCATGGTGGAGCGCTACAAGTCGGCCTTCCTTGAAGTGCGTCGCGACCCGGCGCTGCACGAGCCGTTGTTCGACGGCATCAGCGCCGCCGTCGAGGCCCTTGCCACCCGCGGCGACGTCGTGCTCGGCATCGCCACGGGTAAATCGCGCAAGGGCGTCGACCGGCTGTTTGCGCGCGAGGACTGGGCCCGGCGCTTCGTCACCATACAAACCTCCGACAACAATCCTTCAAAGCCGCATCCGGCGATGCTGCATGCGGCGATGGTCGAGGCCGGCGTGACGCCGCAGAGCACGCTCATGGTCGGCGACACGACGTTCGACATGGAGATGGCGCTGGCCGCCGGTACCGGCGCGCTGGGCGTCGGCTGGGGCTATCACTCGGCCGACGAGTTGCACGCGGCCGGCGCTCACGCCGTCGTCGGCAGTTGCAGCAACCTGCTGGACGAGGTCGATGCATTCTTTGCCGGGCGCGAGAGGGCCGCGTGAGTGAGGACGACGACACCGCCAAACCGGCGGGCAAGATCCTCGGCAAGGAGGCTCTGAGGCCGCCTCTCCCCAAGCGTTTTTATACCGATGTTGCGGTCGGCGAGGCCGAGGGCGGTTTCGCCATCCTGCTGGACGGGCGCTCGGTGCGCACGCCCAAGAAGCTGCCGCTGGTCGTGCCGACGCGCCCGCTGGCCGACGCCATCGCCGCGGAGTGGGCGGCGCAGGGCGAGCGCATCGACCCGGCCAACATGCCGCTGTCAAAGATCGCCATCACGGCCATCGACGGGGTGGCGGCGAGCATGCCGGCGGTGGCCGAAGACATCGTGCGCTTCGCCGGCAGCGACCTGCTCTGCTATCGCGCCGAGGCCCCCATGGCGCTGGCCGAGATGCAATCTGCGGCCTGGGATCCGATCCTGCGCTGGATCGAAGCTGAAAGCGGCGCGCGCTTTCTATTGGCCGAGGGCGTGATGCCAGTCACTCAAAGCGGCGCGGCCCTGGCCAAGATTGGCGACCTCGTGGCGCCCTTTAATGCCTTCGCACTCACCTGCCTGCACGTCATGACGACGCTGACCGGTTCGGCGTTCCTCGCCCTGGCCGTCGCCAAGCACCGGCTCACCGCCGAGGAGGCGTGGGCGGCAGCGCACCTCGATGAGGATTGGCAGATTTCCCGTTGGGGTGTCGATGTCGAGGCGGCCGACCGGCGCGCTCGGCGGCATACCGAAATGCTGGCCGCCAGCCGCTTTCTGGACCTGCTGACCGCCAATTGAGGCGGGGTGTTCCGCTGGGAACAGCCGGCGCTGGGGACGGCCCATATGGTGAGGGTCGAATGGGCATGAACCCAGGAGCGACCCATGCTGAACCTCTTTGATCTCGCAATTGTCCTCATTGTCGTGGCGGCCATTCCCGTTGTCATCCGGGCCGGCAAACGCCCGTGAGTTCCGGGCGCGTGTCGGCACCCGCTGGCGCGGCCACCTGTAACCAAATCCCTCGGCATGATCCCGGGCCGTTCGGCGCACGGGGAGTGTGCCGCCGACTGTCCAACCGCTGGAGAAGCCCATGCAACTCACCACCTACGAGCTCGTGCTCAACCTGTTCATCGCCGTCGTGATGCCCCTGTTGATCCTCGCCAACCTGCGGGACTGGGGCATGAAAAGCCCCATGAATGTCTACCTGTGGCGCGAGGCGCCCAACCTGATGCGGGTGTCGCTGGTCATCCTCGGGCTGCTCGCCGTCTGGTCGGTCATCAGGCTTGGCGGCCACTTCGGCCTTCTCTCAGCGGACCTGGTGGATACCGCCCTGTTGGTAGTCGGCGTCCCGTTCCTCATCGCGGCGGTGGCCGAGATTTGGCTGGTCGCCAAGGCCGCGCGCCAGTATCTGCGGGCCCCGGCAAGCTAGGTCGGCCGCCTCGGCGGCCCGAAACGTCGCACGCGATACGCGCCCGGCGTGCGTTCTCAGAGACGATGCTGCGTGCTATGAGCCCTTCATGTGGCGCATAGCCGCGCATCGTCGAGGGAAGCCTTATGAAGCACATCATCGAGGAGCTGGAGAAGCGCCGAGCCGAAGCACGGCTGGGCGGTGGACAGGTTCGCATCGACGCGCAGCACAAGCGCGGCAAGCTGACCGCCCGCGAGCGTATCGAGCTTCTGATGGACGAGAACTCGTTTGAGGAGTTCGACACCTTCGTCGAGCATCGCTGTGTCGAGTTCGGCATGGAGAAGCAGAAGACGCCAGGCGACGGCGTCGTCACCGGTTGGGGCACCATCAACGGCCGCGTTGTCTACGTGTTCGCCAAGGACTTCACCGTCTTCGGCGGCTCGTTAAGCCAGGCGCACGCCCAGAAGATGACCAAGATTCAGGACATGGCGCTGAAGAACCGCGCGCCAATCATCGGCCTGTTCGATGCCGGCGGCGCTCGCATCCAAGAGGGCGTCGACGCTCTCGGCGGCTATGGCGAGGTGTTCACGCGCAACGTCATGGCCTCGGGCGTCATTCCGCAGATCTCGGTGATCATGGGCCCGTGTGCGGGTGGCGACGTCTACTCGCCGGCCATGACCGACTTCATCTTCATGGTGAAAAACACCAGCTACATGTTCGTCACCGGTCCCGACGTCGTGAAGACGGTGACCAACGAGACGGTGACGGCCGAGGAACTCGGCGGCGCCAAGGTTCACACCACCAAGTCATCGATCGCCGACCGCGCCTATGAGGACGACGTCGAGGCGCTCCTGCAGATGCGCCGCCTGCTGGACTTTCTGCCCTCCAACAACAAGGCCGGCGTGCCGACGCTGCCGACCTCCGACAGCGCTGACCGTCCCGACTACTCTCTCGATACGATCATCCCCGACAATCCGAACAAGCCCTACGACATCAAGGAGCTGATCACGAAGGTCGTCGACGAGGGCGACTTCTTCGAAATCCAGGATGCCTACGCCAAGAACATCGTCACCGGCTTTGCGCGCATGGAAGGCCGCACCATCGGCATCGTCGCCAACCAGCCTATGGTCCTCGCCGGCGTGCTGGATAGCGATGCCTCACGCAAGGCCGCACGCTTCGTACGCTTCTGCGACTGCTTCGATATCCCTATCGTCACCTTCGTCGACGTGCCGGGCTTCCTGCCGGGCACAGCGCAAGAGTACGGCGGCCTCATCAAGCATGGCGCCAAGCTGCTGTTCGCCTTTGCCGAGGCAACGGTTCCGAAGATCACCGTCATCACCCGCAAAGCCTACGGCGGCGCCTACGACGTGATGAGCTCCAAGCACATCCGTGGTGACGTCAACTATGCCTGGCCGACGGCCGAGATCGCGGTGATGGGTGCCAAAGGGCGCTGCCGAAATTCTCTATCGCGCCGAGTTGGCGGACCCCGAGAAGATCAAGGCGCGCATCGATGAGTACCAGAAGCGCTTCGCCAACCCGTTTGTCGCCGCCGAGCGCGGCTACATCGACGAGGTGATCCTGCCGCATGGCACGCGCCGCCGCATCTGCAGGGCGCTCAACATGCTGCGCAACAAGACGCTGGAAAACCCCTGGAAGAAGCACGACAACATCCCGCTCTGAGCGGGATGTTTCGTCAGCGAAAACCCGTCAGTTCGACGGCTTATCCGGCGGGCGCCTACGCCCGCCGGATTTGCGTGTCAGCCCTTGTCGATGACGAGGACGACTTTCTCCTCGACAGGATCGACGATTGCGAGCTGATCCCTGGCGACGAAGTAGCGACAGCCGCTGAGCTCGTCGGCCTCCGATACAACCTTATCGGGGAAGCGCTGTAGCTCGACATCGGCAGGCACGCTCCAGCCAACCTCGAGATTGCGAACATCCACCTCGTCGCTCGAGCGGGCCTCGTCGAGGATGAGGTTGCGATCGTCACGGCTGAGAGTGAGGCGCGCCGGGCAGCGATCCGCACTGCCCGAGCCGCCAGCGGCGTAAGTGCCGCTGCCACCGGCTGGTATCACGGCCACGACCTCGTAGGTGTTGGGATCGCAGATCACGTACTCGTCCTCGGCGTAGACGAAGACGTAGTCGCGATATTCGGGGACGATCTCGATGACGGCGACCGGAACCGGGCGATAGTCCCACCCGCGCGGCAGGCGGCGGCCGATCGAAATGTCGATATCGACGTTCGTGCGTCGCTTGAGGTCCTTCTGGCGGCCGAAGGCGCTGCGGACATTGTCACGCTTAGCATCGGTGAGATCGACCTGCTTTGCTTTGTCGCCGGATGGTTGTGTCTCCGCCTGTCTGTCCGCGTCGTCGTTGCCGGTGCTGTTTTTGGCGTCCGATTGCTTGGCATCGCCGACGTCATCGGACTTGGCGTCTGCCTTTTCCTTCTTGGCTTCGCCCTTGTCTGTCGTGTCTTCGGCCTTGTCTGTCGTGCGATCGGCCTTCTTTGAAGCCTTGCCGGTGTCGTCATCAGAGGCGGCACGTTTGCGCTTTCTGACCGCTATCTTCGGCTTTTCGCTCGTTCGCGTTCTGGGCGTCATCACGTTTCGAGGCGCGGCGCTCCGAGGGACCATCGTCCGGGGTTGCCCGCTCGGCTGCGGGTCGAGGCGATCGCTCTCGCCCTCCATCGCCGCCGCGGCTTTCGCCGGCTCCACCAGCACCACGTTCAATCATGCCGGAAGGCCCGTCAGAGCCGGCTCCACCGCCTCCGCCTCACCGCCATCGATGGTCCGGCGCCACCGCCACCGAGGGCAGGCCCGGCCGGGCCTCCTCCTTGCCGTTCCTGTGCAAGTGCGATGCTTGATGTAGCAAGCAACAGCATCGCGCATGACGCCGCCAATGTTCTCATTTTGATGTCTCCTGTTGCGTCTGCATGCTCTCGACGCTAACGACAAACATCGCTCCGTGTTCCCCCTCATCTTGATTGCGAAATGAATTTGGGGGCATTCGGAGCGGCGGAAACCAACAGGGCTCGGCCCATTTCGAATGCGAGCCGAGTATCCGCGTACGGCTACCCGTTTGGCGCGCTCGGTGAGTCCGCCCAAACGGGTACAGCTGCGCCGCCGTGCGGGGTTTGCAGCACATGAACGGCGGCTGTAACCGTCATTCAGAACGGGTTCAAAGCGCCGGCGCCATTGTCCCCTCATCGAACACGCCGCTCCCAACGGAGCGCGGTTGAACCGAGGAAGAGGTGGACCATGAACAAGATTGCAATCGTCGCTACGACCGTCCTGATCGCGACCACTAGCGGCGCCTTCGCCGCCAGCGTCAGCGAGCGGCAGGAGTACCAGGCCAACCGCATCGAGCAGGGCCGCAAGACCGGCAAGATTACTTGGACCGAGGGACTGAAGCTGCGCGGCGAACAGAAGCGCATCGCCAACAAGGAAGCCCAGTACAAATCGGACGGGTACCTGTCGAAGTCTGAGCGTCGCTCGCTCCGCTACATGCAGAACGATGCATCCGAGCACATCTCGGCCGAAAAGAGCGACGGCCGCCGTCGCGCCTGGTGGCTGCCGCGCGTCGGCAAGTAACCGGGGAAGGTTTTGACCTGAAGGGCCGCCCGCTAGGCGGCCCTTATTTTTGCCCGCTCGCTGCCGCGACGATGCACGCGCGCAACACTCCTCCCGGCGTTGCGGCAGACGCTCAGCACCGTGCGCCGCTGCGGGTCAACCGTTAGCCAATTGGTAAGCCCATTTCCCTACTCTGCCGGCATGTAGTTCTTTCCCAGCGGGGCTTGAGATGAGCGCGTTGCAGTCGCTTCCGATTACCGAAATGTTGCAGCGGGGCAGCATTCACGACATGGACGTTCTGAGGCTGAGAAGCGCATTTCATACCGACAATCTCATCTCCGCCGACGAAGCCGAGGCGCTCTTCACCCTCAATGAGACCTGCCCGCAGCAGGATGCGTCGTGGACAGACTTCTACATTGAGGCGCTGACCGACTACCTGGTCAATCAGGTGGAGCCGGAAGGCTACCTGACGTCTGAGGACGCCAAGCGCCTCATGGACCGCATTGCTCCCGACGGGATCATCGCTCGCAAATCCGACCTCGACCTCATCGTCAGCGTCCTCGATAGATCGCGCTGGTCGCCGGTCAGCCTGTCGCGCGTTGCGCTCGGATCGATCCGCCGTGCCGTCATCGACGGCGATGGCCCGCTGCGCGCCTTCCATCTGGGTCAAGCCGGCACGATCCGCGAGTGTGAGGTGGAACTGATCCGCCGCATTCTCTACGCCTTCGGCGGCGACGGACAGGTTGCTGTCACGCGCGCCGAGGCCGAGACTCTCTTCGACATCAACGATGCCATCATAGATCCGCAGGCCAACGCCGCGTGGACCGACCTTTTCGTGAAGGCCGTGACCAATGTCGTGATGGCCGCCTCCGGGCAGGCCGTGCCAACGCGCGAGGAAGCGTTGCGGCGGGATGCCTGGCTCATGGAGGCCACCGGCGACCTCTCTCCGCTGGCCCTGCTGTCGGCCATGGTCTCTTCGAGCCTGGATGCCGTACGCGCGGCCTACCAGGACCAGTCGACCGAGGAGCGTGCGCTGGCGCGTCTTGAGCAGCAGCGCATCGAGATCATCACCAACGAGGAAATCGCTCAGGCCGAGGCCGGGTGGCTGTGCGAACGGATCGGCCGCGACGGGCGACTGACCCCCAACGAGGCGGCGCTGGTCGCCTACCTCCGCAAGGAAAGCCCCAAGATCCACCCCGATCTGCAGGCCGCTGTGGAACGACTGGCGCAGGCTGCTTAACGCCGTGTAGGATCGGCCCGCGCGCTTCCCTCCCGGCAGCGCGCGGGCCTACTCCATCCCTGTGCGCGCTTTTGCCGAGCCTCGCTGGTTTACGAGGCTCCAATGGCCGTCTAGAACGTCAGTACGCAACCGGCCGGCCGCTCATTCCTTGGGCGGGCCTACCTAGTGGACCGTAAGGGGTTATGTTCAAAAAGATTCTGATCGCCAACCGTGGCGAGATCGCCTGCCGCGTCATCAAGACTGCGCGCAGGATGGGCATCAAGACCGTCGCGGTCTATTCAGATGCCGACCGTGAAGCCCTGCACGTGGAGATGGCGGACGAAGCCGTCCACATAGGTCCCCCGCCAGCGGCCCAGTCGTACCTGCTGATCGACAAGATCGTCGAGGCCTGCAAGCAGACCGGCGCCGAGGCAGTGCACCCCGGGTACGGGTTCCTGTCCGAGCGCGAGGCCTTTCCGATCGCACTCGCCAAGGCCGGCATCGTCTTCATTGGTCCCAATCCCAAGGCCATTGCCGCCATGGGGGACAAGATCGAGAGCAAGAAAGCCGCGGCTGCGGCCAAGGTTTCGACCGTCCCCGGCTTCATGGGCGAGATTTCCGACACCAAGCACGCCATCAAGATCGCCGAGGAGATCGGCTATCCCGTTATGATGAAGGCCTCCGCCGGCGGCGGCGGCAAGGGCATGCGCATCGCCTTCAACCGCAAGGAAGTCGAAGAAGGCTATCCGCTGGCGAAATCGGAGTCCAAGGCGAGCTTCGGCGATGACCGGATGTTCATCGAGAAGTTCATCATCAATCCGCGCCACATCGAGATCCAGCTGATCGGCGACAAGCACGGCAACGTCATCTACCTGGGTGAGCGCGAGTGCTCAATTCAGCGCCGCAACCAGAAGGTTATCGAGGAAGCACCCTCGCCGCTGCTGGACGAGAAGACCCGCAAGGCGATGGGCGAACAGGCCGTCGCCCTGGCCCAGGCCGTCGGATACGATTCCGCCGGCACGGTCGAATTTGTCGCCGGCCAGGACCGCAGCTTCTTCTTCCTGGAAATGAATACCCGCCTGCAGGTCGAGCATCCGGTCACCGAGTTGATCACCGGCGTCGACCTCGTCGAGTTGATGATCCGCTCCGCCGCCGGCGAGAAGCTCCCATTCAAGCAATCGGACGTGAAGCTGAACGGCTGGGCCGTTGAGAGCCGCGTCTACGCCGAGGATCCGTTCCGCGGCTTCCTGCCATCCATCGGTCGCTTGGTGAAGTATAGGCCGCCGGCCGAGGGCACCACCAACGGCATCACCGTGCGCAACGACACGGGCGTGTTCGAAGGTGGCGAGATCTCGATGTTCTACGACCCGATGATCGCCAAACTGGTCACGCATGCCCCGACGCGTCTCGAGGCGATCAGCGCCCAGGCCGAGGCCCTCGACAGCTTCTATATTGACGGCATCCAGCACAACATTCCCTTCCTCACCTCGCTCATGCAGCATCCGCGCTGGCAAAAGGGCGAACTCTCTACCGGCTTCATCGCCGAGGAGTATCCGGACGGCTTCAAAGGACGCACGGCTGCGGGCGATGAACTGCGCGTCGTTGCAGCCATCGCCGCCGTCATCGACCACGACAACAATGCTCGCCGGCGTGAGATCACGCATCAGATGGCGGGCCGCCGGGTGAATTTCGCCCGCCGCCGCATCGTCAAGGTGCAAGACAGCCAAGTCGCCGTCGAGGTGAAGGGCAGCCAGGGCACCTATCGCGTCTCGTTCCCCGACGGCGGCAACGCCCTCGACATGAGCACCGATTGGCTTCCCGGCAATCCGGTTTGGGCGGGCAAGGTCGGCGACCGGCACGTTGCCGTGCAGGTGCGTCCGATCCTCAACGGCGTCAATCTCGCCTATCGCGGCATTCAGGTGCCCGTCTATGTCTACACCGAGCGCGAGGCCGCTCTCGTGGCGTTGATGCCCGAGAAGGTTGCCGCCGATACCTCGAAGTACCTGCTTTGCCCGATGCCTGGGCTCGTCAAGGCGATCCATGTCGGCGAGGGGCAAGAGGTACAGGCCGGCGACGCCCTGGCCGTCGTTGAGGCCATGAAGATGGAAAACATCCTGCGCGCCGAGCGCAACGGATCGGTGAAGAAGATCAACGCCAAGCCTGGTGACAGCCTTGCCGTCGATGCCGTCATCCTCGAGTTCGCCTGATGCCGGGTCGCCAACTCATCTCATCTGGCTCGCAGTTCGAGCAGAAAATCGGCTACTCGCGAGCCGTCGTCGATGGTCGCTGGGTCTTCGTCTCCGGCACGACTGGGTTTGACTACGCGACGATGACCATATCGGCGGATGTCGTCGAGCAGACCGACCAGTGTTTCAAGAACATCGCCGCCGCCCTGGACCAGGCCGGCGCGACGCTGGCCGATGTCGTGCGGGTTCACTATCTGCTGACGCGCAGCGAGGACTTCGAGCCCATCTGGCCGGTGCTGCAGAAGTACCTGGGTGACGTGCGACCTGCCTGCACGGTCATGGTGACGGGCCTCATCGACCCCAAGATGCTGATCGAGATCGAGGTCACGGTCCTGAAGTCGGCCTGATCTGAGCCATGGGAGCCGGCCCATGAGTGTCCCGACGCGCACCGCTGCACGTCCGCATCGAAGGCCGCGTGCAAGGTGTCGGCTATCGCGCTTTCGTCGAGATGCACGCTGGCGCGCTCGGCCTATCGGGCTGGGTCCGCAACCGCCGCGACGGCTCGGTAGAGGCAGTGCTGCACGGGGTCGAAAAGGCTGTCGCGGATATGCTCGCTCTGTGCCGCGCCGGGCCGACGGGTGGCCGCGTTGATCGGGTCGAGATCATTGGTGAAGGTGCGGGGACCTTCAACGGCTTTGAGGTTCGCCCGACGGCCTGATGCCTCAGGCGTACTTGGCGGCGAGCTGGCGAAGGCTCTTGAGGATCGGCTCGTAGGCTTCCTCGTTGCGGGCTTCCGGATAGACCACATAGACCGGGTAGACGAACTTGCGTGCGCGCTTGGGCTGCCGCAGGCGGCCGCGTGCAATGTGCGGTCGCACCAAGCGGGCGGGGAAATAGCCCGAACAGGTATTGCTCAGCAGGTAGTCGATCCCTGCCGGCCCCAGATCGAGATTAAGCCCGGGGTTGCTGTACTCGGGATATGCGGCGGCATGGTCCTGCTGGAAGTCGGGACCCCAGTCCACGAATACATAGTCGGCCGCCGAGCGCCGTTGAGTGGCCGGGACGCTCGTTACCAGAACCAGTTCCTCATCGAACAAGTGCTCGATCATCAGGCCGGGCGGCTGCGTTGGACGGTACATGATGGCGAGGTCGAGCGTGCCCTCCAAGAGCCGCTGGGTCAGCACCGCCGCTAGGCCGCTACTCGCGGAAACAGCGATATCAGGGGTATTTGTGCGCAGCCACGATACCCACCGCAACAGCAAACCGTCCCAAAATGCGATGGGTGCACCCACTGCAAGGTGGTCGCGATGCTGATCAGAGATGCCGACCTCGAGCTGAGCGCGCTGCCAGATGCGTACGAGGGCGAGAGCATGCTTGTGGAACTGTTCACCGGCTGCGGTGAGCTCGGCGCCCGACTTGGAACGCTCGAAAAGCGGCCTGCCAAGCATGTCCTCGAGGCCTTTTATGCGGGCGGACACAGTCGACTGAGTGAGGTTCATCTTGCGTCCGGCATGGATGAAGCTGCCGGTGTCGGCGACGATGAGGAAGGTACGTGCGAGGTTGACGTCCATGTGCTTGGCGGCCGTTTGCAGCTCGAAAAATCTATCTATCGAAATTTTCGATAGTGGTCACCGGAAAATTCCGTTTGTGGATGGGGTTGATTCTCACCAAATTGGTCAGCGTCCCGACCGAGTTGAATCAGATTCGACTCTTGATGCTCGGGTTCACAATGGAAGGACGACTAAAATGGCTGCTAAAGCAAAGAAAGCTGCGAAGAAGCCCGTGAAGAAGCCGGCTGCCAAGAAGAAGAAGCGGTAGTCGGTCTCTCTACGAGAGATCTCAGGAGCTGCCGTGATGTCCAAGCTGGTCGTTACGGCGTCTCTGATCGTAGCTCTGATCTGGATCCCTAACGCGTGTGCGTCAGCGATAACCAACCGAGACGGCAAGGACCACAAGGTCAGTGTCATCGAGGGAAATGCGGCGGCGGACCATATTTTACGGCCGTCGGCGTCGCTTGAAGGGGTCTGTAACAATGGCTGCGTGATCCGCCTCAACGACAATGCAAAAGACGAATACGAGCTCCAGGGCTCTGACGTCGTGTCGATTGAGGACGGCTACCTCTACTACGACGGGCCACCCGCATCTGCAGTGCCGAAGGCTGGTGATGCGGACCAGCCTTCAGGGCCCAAGTCGAAGTAGAGGCAGATCACAAACGACACTTTGGAAGCCCGGCCCACCTAGGGGGCCGGGCTTTCTCTTTTGGTGCGCGAGGTCATCCCGCGGGTGCCATGGCGGGCGATCAAAGAGGCGCGGTAGCGCTCGTCGTTGGTCCAAAAAAGCGCTCGAAGTGACGGCGCAAGGCGTTATCCACAGCTTCCATTTTATGCGCGACGCCGAGATCGGCGAGGCTCGTCACCCCGTGTCCGGCGATGCCGCACGGCACGATACCGTCGTAGTGGGACAGGTCCGGCGCCACGTTGAGGCTGATCCCGTGCAGGCTGACCCACTTGCTCAGCCTTAAACCGATGGCCGCGATCTTGTCCTCGGCGTCGGGCCCTCGACCGGGGCGCCGCACCCATACCCCGACGCGATCGGAACGCACCTCGCCGTGCACCCCTAGCTCGGCCAGAGAGGCAATGAGCCAATCCTCGAGTGCGCCGACGAAGACGCGCACGTCGCCGCCGCGGCGCTTCACATCGAGCATCACGTAGGCGATGCGTTGCCCTGGCCCATGATAGGTGAGGCGTCCACCGCGGCCGGAACTGAAGACGGGAAAGCGTGTGGGAGCCAGCAGCTCATCGGGCCGAGCGCTGGTCCCGGCCGTATAGATGGCCGGGTGCTCGAGCAGCCAGACGAGTTCGGGACCGCTGCCGGCTGCGATCGCCGCGGCGCGATCCTGCATGGCGCTGACGGCATCGGGGTAGTCGACCGGCGCAGCCGCTTTCGCCCATTCCACCGGCGGAAGAGTATGATCGCGACGCAAAGCTGCCTGCCTTTGGCTCATAACCGCAGTCTAGGTCTGCGCCCCCGCGGCGACCAGCCGGCGTCGGTTCACCAACGGGGCGATATGCCGCCGCAGTGCCGCGGGCCGGTGGTTGATAGTCAGTTGCAGCCCCGCTTGTTCCGGGGCGCCAACTTGGCTATATGAGCGCTCGTTCTCCCGGCTTGCGGTCGTGGCGGAATTGGTAGACGCACTACCTTGAGGTGGTAGCGCTGGAAACGGCGTGGAAGTTCGAGTCTTCTCGACCGCACCATTCCCGATTGGGCCGGGGATCGATCATCATTAATCGGGCCCGGCCCCGGGGTGTGTGCCAAGCCGTACTTCGTCCGCTGCGGACAGGTCTTGCGCGCGGACGCCTTCCCGGGGCGATACTGAGGCGACGGCCATATAGCCCAGGCCCGAGCACGCCAGCGCGATGAGATAGGGCGCCTCCCATTCGAGGAGGAAACGCCCGGCGGCCCAGACGAGCATCCCCAGCAAGATCGACACCGCCGCGCTCCACGCGCCCCCAATGCGCGTGAACATGCCGAAGGCTGCAGCGACGAAGACCCCCGCACTGCCGAAAGCGGACGCGATCTCGACCAACTCCTTGATGCGATCGGATGTCAGCGCCAGCAGGAAAGCGGCGCCGGTGAGCACGACAACGCTGACGCGCGCGGCGATGAGCTTGCCGCGCATGCCGAGCGCCGGCACCAGTCGCACCACGATGTTGTGCGAAACCTGCGCGCCGGACGCATGCAGCGCCGAGTGAACGACCGAGAGGATGGCGGAGATCAGCGCCCCGCCAAAGATCACGTAATGCCATTGCGGCAGGTAGTGCTCCGACAGCACGGCGACCACCTGTTCTGAGTCGACTAAGCGGGCTTGCAGGTCGGGGTTGGAGCGAACGAGGCCGGAGGCGGCGAGGCCGAGGAACAGCGGCAACAGACCGATGACGATGTACATGATGCCGCCGGCCACGGTGCCGCCGCGCGCCACGGCCGCCGAGCGAGCCCCGAGGAAGCGCGAGATGAGTTCGATGGCGACGAACGAGCCGAAGAACGCAACCGCCAGAGCCTCAACGACCTCAAGGGGTGAACCGTGGGTTTGCGTCGAGAAGGTCAGATGACCGGGCGGCGCCGCCTCGAGCGCCGGGGTGACGCCGCCGGCTGCAATAGCAACGACAACGGTAAGCACTATGAGGCCGGTGATGACCGCAAAGCCCTGCAACAGATCGGTAACGGCGTCCGCCAGCAGACCACCGATCACCGAGTAGGAGGCGACAAGGAGGGCGGCCAGGGTGATGGCGTTGGTGAGAGACAGGTCGGAACTCAAGCTGAGCACCTGCCCGAAGGCGCGGATCTGCGCTGCCGCCCAGAATACCGAACCCGGCAGGAGGACGATCACCACCAGCTTCTCGACCGCGGGGGAAAATCGGGCGCGGAACACGTCGGCAAATGTCGTGACGCCCTTGCGCCAGAGCATCGCGGCATAGAGGAAACCAGCGGCGACGACGGCTAGTCCATAGGCGAAGGGGTCGACGAGTGCGCCGGATATGCCCTTGTCGTAGACCTCTGCCGATGTCGCCACGATGGCCTCGGCGCCGAACCACGTGGCGAAGACCGAAAAGGCGATCAGTGTCGGCCCGAGTGTGCGGCCGGCAAGAATATAGTCGGCCTCGGTCTTGACCCGCCGCGATACCCAGACGCCCACGGCGAACTGCGCCAGCACGTAGGCGATCATCCCGAACAAGATCATGGCTGCCCCCCGGCAACATCATCGCCCGGCGATCATGGCCGCGGAAGGGGCCCGCCGACAAGTTATCTTGCCGCGGGATCCGATGATGCAGAATGCGTCACGCCGGTCCGGCGGGGCGTTGCGCGGCATTCTCCTGCGCCGTCAACCGGGTGGTGTCCCAGGGCCAATGTCCATTGATCTCGACATCGAGCGAGATGGACAGGAAGGTGCGGATGAGGACGATGCCGCCCAGAACGAGGATGCCTTGCAATGTCGGATCGACGACCACCGATTTGAGGATATCGGCGGCGATGAGGATCTCCAGCCCAACAAGTATCCCGCGCCCAAGGTTGGCGCGATACTCACGGTAGTTGGCCAGAAAGCCGCTTTGCCAGACCCTGACCACGAACACGGCGGTCGAGACGGCGACGGCGATGAGGATGACGGCGAAAGCGGTAATGTCCAGCGCTTCGCTGGTCCACAGCGCTATGTCTCTCATGGGGCGGTCACCATCGTCATAGATCGACCCACAAAAGGTCTCGGCGGTCATGGATAGCTTGCCGTAGTACGGGTTTCCGAACCGGTAACGTAGCCGGGTGCGAGGGGGCGAAGGAGACGGCTTTGTTCTACATCTCGAAGCTGTTCTGGGGCGTGATGCGTCCCGGGACCTTGCTGATGATCCTGCTCGTTGCCGGCGTCGTGCTCCTTGCGACCCGCTTCCGGCGCACGGCGCGCGGCCTACTGATCGCGGCGGCGGGGCTGATCGTCGTCGGCGGCTGTCTGCCCCTCAGCACCTGGCTGATCCTGCCACTGGAGGATCGCTTTCCACGCGCCGACCTGACGGGTCGCCCCGTCGACGGCATCGTCATCCTCGGAGGGGCGGAGGATTCACGCGTGGCGGCGGGGCGCGGTACACATGCCCTCAACGAGGCGGCCGAGCGTCTGACGGAGGCGGCGGCACTGGCACGGCGCTACCCGAACGCCAAAATCGCCTTCACCGGAGGGGCGATCGAGATCATCGGACAGCCCACGATCGGTGCCGATGCGGCGGCCATCATCCTCACCGACCTCGGCGTGGATAGCGAGCGCGTCCTCCTTGAACGGCGCGCGCGCAATACCTGGGAGAACGCCGTCAACACCCAGGCGCTCGTCGAGGCAAAGCCGGGCGAGCGTTGGCTGTTGGTGACGTCGGCCTGGCATATGCCGCGCGCCATCGGAATTTTTCGCAAGGCGGGCTTTGCCGTTGAGCCGTGGCCGACCGACTATCGCACCGCCGGCGTGGGGGACGCGTGGATGCCGTTTGCCAATCCGCTGGAGGGGCTGCGGCGGCTCGACCTAGCGGTCAAGGAATGGGTCGGCCTCTTCGTGAATTGGGTGGGTGGGCGCTCCGATGCGTTGTTGCCGGCGCCTTAGGCAACCACCGAGGCCAGCGATGCATACTGGCGGCCGGCGTCGGCCGCGGTAAGGAAGTGGCGGATCGCTTCGATGCTGGCGGTATCTTTCAGCAGCGGCGCGTGCCCCTGATTGGCGACTGTGATGGTGGCCATCGCGGGGTGGCGCCGACGCATTTCATCGACCGTCTCGGCGGTGAGAATGTCGGAGTTTTCACCGCGCACCACCATCAGCGGCACGCGCTTCAGCGCTTCGAACTGCGGCCACAGCGCCGGTAACGGCCCATCGAGCACCGACAGGGCGTTGCCGAGGTTGGGATCATAGCCGGGAGCGGGCTTACCGTTTCGCTCGTTGTACCACTGGCGTGCCGCGTCCTCCCACACCGCGTCCGAGACCTCCGGGAAGTGGCGGCGGTTGAGTTCGCGCATCATGCGGCCGGCATCGGCCCACGAGATGGGCAACGGTACGCGCCCCACATAGCCGCTGATGCGGGCCAGCCCGTCATTTTCGATGACAGGGCCTATGTCGTTAAGCACGGCGGCGCCGATGGCGGTCGGCTGAGCGGCGGCGATCAGCATGGTGATGAGACCACCACGCGACGTGCCGATCAGTGCGGCGTCTTGCAACCCGGTAAGCGTGATGAAATCCAGAACGTCGAGCATCTCGATCTGCACCGCGTAATTGCGCCAGTCGGGATCGAAGTCCGACAAGCCGCGTCCGCGATAATCGAGCGTATAGACGCTGCGCGGGACGCTGGAGCGTGTGCTCAGCGCCACGGCAAGATCGTGGAAATCGCGGCCGTTGCGCGTCAGCCCGGCCAGGCAAAGGACGGGACGCGCGCGTGAGCCGCCGCCGCGGGCCGGATAGCTTCGCGCGTGCAGCCGCAGCCCGTCGCGGGCGGTGTAGTAGATGTCCTCGAATACTGCGCTGGATGTCATCGACTTGCCTTGCCTCTTACCCCATGGCGGCCGACCGGCGGGCCGCCGGTCGGCATAACGGCAACGTGCCCTGCCGTCTTCAGTCGCGCGAATCCGCAGTGTCTGTCTTGCCGGTGTTGGCCGCGCGGCGCGGCTGGGCGGCGCTCGCCCGATACAGGTCTTGATCTAGGCGCAACGGCCGCGTCTCTCCGAGGCGTGCACGATAGACCTGAATGTTGGACAGCACCTTGGCAACATAGTTGCGCGTCTCCTCGATGGGGATGCGCTCGATCCAGTCGATCGGGTCCATGTTGGCGTCGCGCGGATCGCCGAATTCCTTGACCCACTGACGGGTACGACCCGGGCCGGCATTATAACTTGGCAGCCCCAGCACGTACGAACCCTGCCATTCATCCAGGCGGTCGGCGACGTAGGCAGAAGCGATCATGATGTTATAGGAGTCGTCGGTCAGCAGCCGCGCATGCACGCACTTGATCTTGTAGTCGCGGCAGATGTGGTTGGCGGTGATCTTCATCACCTGCAGTATGCCGCGCGCGCCCGCTCCCGAGACGGTATCGCTATTGAATTCCGTCTCCTGCCGCGCGAGCCCCAACAGATAGGCCTTCTCGGGCGGCTCACGCAGAGGCGAATACTTCGGCAGCGCGTGCACCGGGTAGCTGTAGTAGATGAGGTTATGCCCGCGGGCGATGGCGGCCTTGCCAATGCGCACGCTGGTCTGCGTGTCGCCGGTGATCCGCGCAAGGTGTGCGGTCATCGCCGCCCAGGCTTCATCGTTCTCGATTTTTGCCCCATTGAGCAGGAAGACACGCGTGACGTGAAGCCCGAGATTGGCCTTGCGCGACAGGGCAATGGCCTTGATCGCCGGATGGTCGGTGAAGCGCTTTACCTGATCCGGCTGCGGGACCGCGGGCGGATCGAAGCTCAAGGTGCGGGTGCCGGGCGACAGTTTCTGCACGGCCAGCAGGCCATGGAAGGTGTCCTTGAACTGCGCCGCCTGCTCGTAGCTCGCCTGTGCCCGCGTCTTGTCGCCCAGCGCCTCGGTCGTGCGCCCCATCCAATAGTGGGCACGCGCGCGCGTGAGTGGTCCGTCGGCGTTCGACACCAAAGTTGCAAAATGCTTCTCGGCACCCTTGGCGTCGTTGAGATAGCGTAGGGCGATCCAGCCGGCCATGAAGGTCTGGTCGTTGAGTGCATTGACGCCGATAGGCCCTGCGTCACGGACGATCTCATACGCTAGCTTGGGCTGGTTCTGCTTGAGGGCGAGGTAGGCGAGACTACGGCGCTCGACCCACCATTCGTCGAGGTTGGCGACGACGAGCGGATCGCGCGGCGCCGAGCGCATCAGCTTGGCAGCTTCGTCGAGCTTGTTTGCGCGGCGCAGCAGCTGGATCTTGTGGAATACGACACCCCAGTTGGTGCCTTTGGCATCCTTCGGGGTGGCAAGCGCGGTCTTGGTCTTGTCGCCGGCGCGCATGAAGACCGCGAGGCGGTTCTCGGCCGTTTTCTGCTCGGCTGCCGAGAGGAGCGGGATGAGGCGTTTGACCTGCGCAGCTCGGTCGGCCCGAGCGGTCTGATAGCGCACCTCCTCGACCAACAAACGGTCGAGGCGCCATTTGTGATCAGCCTCGGTCAGCATCGAGCCGAAGCGCGACAGGAAACCCTTCTCGAGGCCCACGGGCAGGTCCTCTTCGCGCCAAACTTTGGCGGCAAGCGCCTTGGCCTTATCCTTTTCGCCATGCGCCAGATGTACGGACGCTAGAACCGCCATGCCGGCGGGGCTGCGAGCGGCGCCGTCCTTGAAGTAGGTGGCGATGATATCGGTGTCGCCGCCCTCGGAGAACAGCGTTTCCTCCATGCGGCGCTGCAGAGCCTCGCGGCTGGGCCAGTCGGGGTTCTCAGCGAGGAACTTCAAGTATTCTGCCGCCTCGCCCTTACCGCGCCGTAGCCGCTCCCAGTCGACGAGGGTGCGGGCAGCGGTATCAGTGATGTCGGCCTGCGCCTGACGGGCGTTGGCCATATCACCGGCGGACAGCGCCTTGAAAGCTGCCGTCAGCTTCGCCGCGTCATCGGACGAGAGCTGATAGTCGCGCAACGGGGCGACCATCTTATCCAGCTGGGCGACGTAGGCCGCTTCGGTGGCCGAGAGGGCTACGGGCTTGTCGGTCGCCACGGCGACCTGGGGCGCAGCTTTGGTGGCCGCAGTCGCTGGCTCGGCGGCCGCGGCGCAACCGAAGGAATAGAAGACCACCGGCAGCGCCGCGAACGCCGCGATAGCTCGGGCGCGGGGAGAATAGCGGCCGGTCCAGCCGGCGGAATCACCAGTTCGGCGGTCGATGCCGCGAAAACGTTGAGTCTGGGGCAATGTTCGTCCTTCCACAGGCGCCGCCGGCCGGGCCGGGTTGCGAGCCTCAAAGCAAGGTCCTAATGTCCCGCTCGACAGGGCGCTGCGACTCCATCATCACCAACGCGCCGCGAAAATACCAAGCCGCCCGGCTAGGGACAAGGCGCCGAAGCATGCCGCCGGATGCGGCGATAGCATGGCGTTAAGGCACTTTTCCCGCTCCAATCGGTTGCTCCGAGCGGCTGAGGAACGAGCTGCAAGCTCAAAGGTAACGGGGACATGTTCAAGGGATCATTCACCGCACTGATCACGCCGTTCAAGAATGGCGACCTCGATGAGGACGCGTTCCAGCGCCTGATCGAGTGGCAGATCAGCGAAGGCTCGCACGGGATTGTGCCGGCGGGCACGACGGGCGAGAGCCCGACGTTGGACTACGATGAGCATAAGCGCGTCATCGAGCTGGCAGTCGTCGCAGCGAAGGGCCGCGTGCCCGTCATCGCCGGCACGGGATCGAACGCAACCGATGAGGCGATCGAGCTCACTGAGTACGCTGCCCAGGTAGGCGCCGACGCGGTGCTGATCGTGACGCCCTACTACAACAAGCCGACGCAGGAAGGCCTCTACCAGCACTACAAGGCGATCAACGATGCGGTCGACATCCCGATTGTGATCTACAACATTCCGGGCCGCTCTATCGTCGACATGAGCGTGGAGACCATGGCGCGCTGCTTCGCGCTGAAGAACGTCATCGGCGTCAAGGATGCGACGGCCAATCTCGCGCGCGCATCCCAGCAGCGTCTAGCCATGGGTCCGGAGTTTAACTTGCTGTCGGGCGAGGATGCCACGGCGCTGGGCTTCATGGCGCATGGTGGCCACGGTTGCATTTCGGTCGTCTCCAACATCGCCCCACGCCTGTGCGCCGAGTTCCAGAACGCCTGCATCGCCGGCGACTACAAGTCGGCGCTGGTTTTGCAGGATCGTCTGATGCCGCTGCACGACGCGATGTTCTGCGAAGCAAACCCCGGTCCGGTGAAGTACGCGGCCTCGCGCCTCGGGCTGTGCCAGGCGGAAATGCGCCTGCCAATGGTGCCCATCTCACAGGCATCGCAGCGCATCGTCGATGCCGCGCTGGCCCACGTCGGCCTCGTCCAGGCGCGCGCTGCCGAATAATCACGCGCAGCGTCGCGAGTAGTTGGAGAGGCACTGGCGCATGGCGGCCAAGAAAGTCGACGACCGCCTGATCGTTGCCGAGAACCGCCAGGCGCGTCACGAATACTTCCTGACTGAGACCTGGGAAGCCGGCCTGATGTTGACGGGCACGGAGGTCAAGTCGCTGCGCAGGGGGCAATCGAATATCACCGAGAGCTATGCCTCGTGGGAGGACGGTGGTCTATGGCTGATCAACGCCTATATTCCCGAGTATCAAGGCGCCGGGCGCTTCTTCCAGCACGAACCGCGCCGCAAGCGCCGCCTGCTGTTGCACGCCAAGGAGATCCACAAGCTGACGATCGCGGTCCAGCGCCAGGGGATGACGATGGTGCCGCTCGAGCTCTATTTCAACGCGCGCGGCATCGCCAAGCTGAAGATCGCGCTGGCGCAGGGCAAGAAGCTGCACGACAAGCGCGACGCCGATAAGAAGCGCGATTGGAACCGGGAAAAAGCGCGCGTCATGCGGGACAAAGGATGAGCCCCACAGCGGCGCCCGCCGATTTATCGCGCGTAGATTGGTCACAGCTGCCGGCGCCCTCCGATGACGGCGCTGCACGCCATCTAAAGGGCGCCGCCATCCCCGACCTGCCGCTCCCAGCCACCGACGGCACCGAGGTGTCGCTCGCGGCGCTCGGCGGCCGAAGCGTCATCTATGCCTATCCCATGACCGGTCGACCCGGCAGTCCGTTGCCGCCCGACTGGGACGCCATCCCGGGGGCGCGCGGTTGCACCCCGCAAAGCTGCGCCTTTCGCGACCTCCACGCCGAGCTGCTGGGCGCCGGTGCGGCCCGGGTCTACGGCATATCCACCCAGAATACGCACGACCAGCGGGAGGCGGCGCAGCGGCTGCATCTGCCTTACCCGCTGCTGTCGGATGCGGCGCTCCGCCTCACGACCGCGATGCGGCTTCCTGTCATGTTTGTCAGTGGGGCCACGCTACTGAAGCGCATGGCGCTGATCGTCGAGGATGGTGTCATCGCGCATGTGTTCTACCCGGTCTTTCCACCCGACAAGAACGCCGCCGAAGTTTTGCAATGTCTGAGAGCGCGGCAGGAATGAGCACGGACGGGACGCAGTCGGCCGAACGCGACGACACTGCCGTGCGCCATCTGGTGAGCGGTCTGGTGCTCCCGGACGTTGCCTTGGCTTCGAGCCGCGGCGGCACCGTCAATCTGAGCACGCGCCACGGCGCCGCGGTCGTCTACATTTATCCATGGACGGGACGTCCTGACGTCGCCAATCCGCCGGGCTGGGACGACATCCCCGGCGCGCACGGATCGACCCCCGAGACCGAGGGCTTCCGCGACTACTACCTCAAGTTCCGCGCCCAGCGTCTGGAAGTCTTCGGACTCAGCACGCAGAACAGCGAACACCACAGCGAGATGGCTGGGCGGCTCGCCGTTCCGTTTCCGCTCTTGAGCGATGAGGACTTCGCGCTGCAGGCGGCCCTGAACCTGCCGACCTTCGACGCCGGTGGGACGCGCTACCTGAAGCGGCTGACGCTGCTCGTACGCGATGGGCGCATCACCCACACGTTCTTTCCCGTCGAGCGGCCAGCCACGCACGCCCGGGAAGTTCTCGATTGGTTGGATGAGAAGCGCCGCGCGCTCGCCAGCCCCTAAGGCCTAGAGAACGTCGCTCTCGACGTCCTCGACCGAGAAGCCCATCTTTTCGAGGCCTTCTTCCAGATAGTCGGCCAGCAACGGTACGCCCAACAGATAGCTCGCCACCGCGTTTCCACGCTCGGCGCGCGCTGTTTCGACCGCCTCGTCGAACTCCTCTTTTTCGTAGGTCCCGCGCCCAACCCACATCAGCGCCACGAGACTGGCCTGCTCGTCGTAATTCATGCGCTCGATGAAACTGGCGATCTCGGCGCGGGTGGGATCATTCGCGTAGTCCTCCAGTATGGCGGTGGGATCCTCCTCGGCGTCACCGTTCTCCGGTGAGTCATCCCAAGCCCCCACTTTGACGTCGTACTCGCGCGCCTTGATGATCACATGTGCGACCTTCTCGGGAGCGATCTCCAGACCCATGGCGGCTGTCCTCCTGGTTTGCGGCGAGCAACACTCAGATAGCCTCGATTTCAACACTAAAGTAGGCCCGACGTTCCGGCCTAGGCAGGCGCGCGGGCCGGCAGAATTTCGCGTACAGCGGCGAACACCGAGCGAAACATATCCGGCGTCAGGCGACGCGTATTGGTGTTGTAACGCGAGCAGTGGAAGCTGTCGAAAAGCTCGAGACCCTCGCGCAGCGCGTGCCGGGCTCCGTGTGCGAAAGGGAACTGCGACTTGCGACAGCCGAACGCAGTGAGCGTGCTGTCGTGGGCGATGCGGCCAAGCGCGATGATGGCGCAAACGTTGGGAAGTGCAGCGACGCGCGCCCGCAGGAATCCGTTGCAGGTGGCAATCTCGGCCGGAGTGGGCTTGTTCTGCGGCGGCACGCAGCGCACCGAGTTGGAGATCATGCAGTCGAGGAGCCGCAGGCCGTCGTCCGGGCGCGCCTCATAGCGGCCGCTGGCAAAGCCGAACTCGAGTAGCGTGGCGTAGAGCAGATCGCCCGCGTAATCGCCGGTGAACGGGCGACCGGTGCGATTGGCGCCATTGAGGCCCGGCGCCAGTCCGACGATCAGCAGGTGCGCATCTTCGCTCCCGAACGAGGGGACGGCGCCGTTGAACCAGTCGGGGGCTTTGCGCCGGTTGTCGTCACGAAAGGCGACGAGGCGTGGACACTTGCCGCACAGCTTCGGCGCCTCGGGCGCGTATGTCCAACCCGCTGCGTCCATCGCGATAGCGTCCGTTAGACGTTAGACCTCTTCGGACAGGTCGTCGTTGTCCTGGAAGGAGGTCGCCTCGCGCTGGTAGCCGCCACTCCGAGTGCCGCTGAACGAGCGGCCTTCGCGGGCCGTCCGAGTCGCGGGATCGCGGCAGATCAGCTGCTCCAGGTCGGCGAGATCGACGAACTGGTCGGCCTGTCGGCGCAGCTCGTCGGCGACCATCGGCGGCTGCGTCTGCAAGGTCGAGACGACCGAGACGCGCTTGCCCATCTGCTGGAGAGCGCCGACCAGACTGCGGAAATCGCCGTCACCAGAGAAAATGACGATGTGATCGAGGTTCTCGGCCAGACGCATGGCATCGACGGTCAGCTCGATGTCCATGTTGCCCTTCACCTTGCGGCGACCCGAGGCGTCGGTGAATTCCTTGGTCGGCTTCGTGACCATCGTGAAGCCGTTGTAATCGAGCCAATCGATAAGCGGGCGGATGGAGGAGTATTCCTGGTCCTCGGCCAGCGCGGTGTAATAGAGCGCGCGCACGAGCTGACCCTTCTGTCGGAACAGCGCAAGGAGGCGCTTGTAGTCGATGTCGAAGCCCAGCGACTTCGCAGTCGCATACAGATTTGCGCCATCGATGAACAAAGCGATGCGTTCGTTCTGGTAGAAATGCATTCCTTCACCCTTCGGGGCCGCAAGTGCCCGCAAGCACTATTGCAGTAGTTCGCAATGGAGATGGCCCGCGGCGCCGAAGCGACCAGCATGCGGCGGACCGGAGTTTGTTACCACTTTCAGAGGCATACAAAGCATTATATTGCCGAGGTTTTAAGCGACAATGTGAAGCACTGAGTATCGCACCAAGTTAACACCGCTAAATTAATGTGGGTCAGCAAGCTTCAGCAAAATGCCCAAGCTTATCTTGCAAACCCCGCCGGCGAGATTGAAGTCATCAGGGTTTTCGATCGCCGGACATTGCTTCATACTCTCTTGATTTGCACGACCTTTCATGCGACTAGAACAGCCTGTGGCGCTGCTAGGCCGCGTTTCGCTGGCGCGGCGCGCCGTTTCCCGATTGATCCGCACGTTGCAAAGGGGTGTCGCTCATGGCGCGCGTGACTGTTGAAGACTGCGTGGACAAGGTTCCGAACCGCTTTGAGCTGGTTCTATTGGCCGCCCACCGCGCGCGTTCGATTGCCGACGGCAGCTCCGTGACCATTGCCGTCAACGACGACAAGAATCCTGTCATTGCCCTGCGCGAGATTGCCGACAAGACCATCCCGCCGGAAGACCTGCGCGAGTCGCTTATCCACTCGATCCAGAAGAACGTCGAAGTCGACGAGCCGGAAGCTGCCGCCGCCCCGCTGCTGCCGCCTGATCGCCGCTCACCGTCGCTCGGCCGCGACGACCAGTCGAGCGATACCGTCGTCGACGTGATGACGGAGGAGCAGTTGCTGCGTGGTCTGGAAAGCATGACGCCGACCGAGCCATCGGCGAATGGCGGACCCAATGGTGGCCCGCGCGAGCGCGACCGCGGTCGTTGAGCGGCTCCCCGGCACCCGCGTCCATCGGCGGGAGCGCGGGGCTACCAATGCTTGGCGGCGGCCGGCCTAGGAGCGGCGGGCCATGATGCGGCAATACGAACTCGTAGAGCGGGTTCTCAACTACGATCCGAACGCTGACGAGGCGCTACTCAACCGCGCTTACGTCTATGCCATGAAGGCGCACGGCAACCAGAAGCGCGCCTCTGGTGATCCGTACTTCTCGCACCCGCTCGAAGTCGCCGCGATCCTGACCGATCTGAAGCTCGACGATGCCACCATCGTCACGGCGCTGCTGCACGACGTGATCGAGGATACGCCCATTACCCGGGCGGAAATCGATCAGCTGTTCGGGCCAGAGATCGGCAAGCTGGTCGACGGGCTCACCAAGATCCGTCGCCTCGATCTGGTCACCAAGAAAGCTGAGCAGGCGGAGAACTTCCGCAAGCTTCTGGTCGCCATCTCCAGCGACATCCGTGTGCTGCTGGTCAAGCTGGCCGACCGCGTGCACAACATGCGCACGCTCGAGCACATGAAGCCGGAGACGCGCAAGCGCATCTCTGAAGAGACGCTCGACATCTACGCTCCGCTCGCCGCGCGCATGGGCATGGAGAAGATGCGCGAGGAGCTAGAGGATCACGCCTTCCGCTGGCTGCATCCCGACGCCTATGCCACGGTGACGGCTAAACTGTCCGAGCTGCGCAAGTCGAACGAGGGGCTGGTTGAGGAAATCCGCGCCGCCCTGGCCGCTAAGCTGGCCGAGGTCGGCATCGATGCCGACGTGTCAGGGCGCGAGAAAAAGGCCTACGCCATATGGCGCAAGATGGCCAATAAGCAGATCAGCCTCGAGCAGCTGTCGGACATCTACGCCTTCCGTGTCATCACCAAGTCGATCGATGACTGCTATCGCGTTCTCGGCGTTTCGCACACCACTTGGCGCACCGTCCCGGGCCGCTTCAAGGACTACATTTCGACGCCCAAGCAGAACAACTATCAGTCGATCCACACCACAATCGTCGGGCCGCGCCACCAGCGCGTCGAGCTGCAGATCCGCACGCGCGTCATGCACGACATCGCTGAATACGGAGTCGCCGCGCACGCCATCTACAAAGATGGCGGCCGCTACGCCAACCTGGCACTGGCGCGCACGCCCGGGGAATTCGAGAAGGACAGCGGCCCCTACGTATGGCTGCGCCGGCTGGTCGAAACCTTGCTGGAAGGCTCCAATCCTGAGGAATTCCTCGAGCACACCAAACTCGAGCTGTTCCAGGACCAGGTGTTCTGCTTCACCCCGAAGGGGCGGCTGATTGCGTTGCCGCGCGGCGCGACGCCGCTGGATTTCGCCTATGCCGTGCACACCGATGTCGGCAACGCCGCGGTCGGCGCTTTCGTCAACGGCCGTCACGTGCCGATCGATACCCAGCTGCGCAACGGCGATGAGGTCGAGATCGAGACGGCCAAGAACCACACCCCTCCCGCCGCCTGGGAGAACCTTGTCGTTACCGGCCGCGCGCGCTCCGCCATCCGCCGTGCCGCCCGCGATGCGGTGCGCCGGCAATACAGCGAGCTCGGGCGGAGACTGATCGCCTCGCACTTCGAGCGCCTTGGCGAGGAGCTCACCGACGATAAGCTGAAGCGGGCGCTGCCGCGGGTCGGCTACAAATCGCTCGATGACGCGCTCGCCGCCGTCGGACGCAACGAGTTGCCAATCGAGAATGTCCTCAAAGCCGCGATCCCGGAGGCCGTCGAGCAAGAGCCCACGAGCAAGCCGGCCTACCGCCGCACTCGCCGCTTCGGGCGCGCGCGCGGCCAGGACGGCTGGTTCAACATCGACCGGGTGATGAGCCTAAAGTTTCGCGGCGAGGCCGAGCCCAAGGTCGGCGCCGTCACGGGGAGCGGATTGGCCATCCGCGGGGTCAAGGACGACCTGCCGGTCACCTTCGAGCCGGGCGGGGCGGTTCCCGGCGACCGCATAGTCGGCGTGATGATCCCCGGCGAGGGCATCCGCATCTTCCAGATCCACTCCCCGCGCCTGCGGGAGTACGAGCACGAGGGGTGGATCGACGTCACCTGGGACGTGGATACCGACACACCGCAGCGTTTTCCGGCGCGAATTAGCGTCACAGCCCTCAATGAACCAGGAACTTTGGCCCAGATAGCCAAGGTTATTGGTGAGGCGGGCGGTAACATCGACAACGTCCGAATGATGCGCCGTGCCTCTGATTTTACGGAGATGCGAATCGAGTTGGAGGTTCTCGACCTGGTGCATTTGAACCACATCATCTCCGGCCTTCGTGAGAAAGCGGTGGTCAACAAGGTTGAGCGGGTGTTCGATTGATAGGAGAATCTGTCAGGCGGGGAACAGATCTAGGCTGGCATCGGAGTACTCTGAGGTATGGTGCTTAAACCTCGCCCGCAGCTATACGACCGCTTGGCCAAACTGGCGCCACGTCCACATTGGAAGTGGTGGCAGGGCGTACGCGCCGCCGGCCGCCGGCTTGTCCGTCAGCACGCCAGCCCACACGAAATCGCCCTAGGTTGCGCGCTCGGCGCCTTCGTCTCGATCACCCCACTGCTGGGCGTCCAGACGCTGCTCGCCGTTGTGCTGTCGCTGATCCTGCGCGCCAACGTACCGGCGGCCATCGTCGGCACCTTTGTCGGCAACCCGCTGAGCTGGCCCTTCATCTGGGTCTCGACCTACATCATGGGTCTGCAGATGGTGGGCCTGGAAGGCGCCTTCGACCCGGCTGCGGTCCAGCGCAATATTCAGCTGCTGTGGAGCGCCTTGCTCGACCCTTCGCCGCAGCTTCTTGATGCGACGGCGTCACTGTTCTGGCCGCTGCTGTGGCCCATGCTCGCGGGCAGTGTGCCACTGGGTCTGCTCACGGCAGCAATCGTCTACTATATTTCGCGGAATGTCGTCCGTGGTTGGCGGCTGCGTATTATGAACCGGGCGCCGGCTGCGGCCGAGTAGCGCGTCCTCTTTTCCTGGCCTGCCGACATGCGTGACCCTGCCTACCTGCGCCTGGGCGTCAACATCGATCACGTGGCCACCATCCGCAACGCGCGTGGTGGGCGCCACCCCGATCCGTTGCGCGCCGCGCACATTGCCGTCGAGGCCGGTGCAGACGGTATCACCGCCCACCTGCGCGAAGATCGCCGCCACATCTCCGACGAGGACATCGCCCGCCTCAAGAGCGAGTTGACGGCCCCGCTCAATCTGGAGATGGCGGCGACGGATGAAATGCTGGCCATCGCCCTCCGCCATCTACCCAACGCGTGCTGCCTGGTGCCTGAGCGACGCGAGGAGCGCACCACCGAGGGCGGCCTCAACGTAGCTGGGGGCGGAGCGCAGTTGCAGCGTGTCGTCGGCGAGTTGCAGGCGGCCGGCGTACGCGTCTCGCTGTTCATCGAGCCCGATCCCGCCGCCGTGGAGGCCTCGCGTGCCATCGGCGCCGATATCGTCGAACTGCACACCGGCGCCTACTGCGAGCGTGCCCTGGAAGGCAATGACGCCGCAGTTGCGCGCGAACTCGAGCGCATCGCAACCGCCGCACGCCTTGCCGACGCTGCCGGGCTGGAAGTGCACGCCGGGCACGGCCTGACTTTCGACACCGTCGGGCCCGTCGCGCGCATGCCGCAGATTGTCGAACTCAATATCGGGCACTTTCTCATCGGCGAGGCGATCTTCGTGGGCCTGGCGCTAGCGGTCGGACACATGCGCGCCTTGATCAGTGCGGCCCGCCAGGATGCGGCGCCCGCAGGCCACCAGGCGAGGTCGGCGTGATCCTCGGCGTCGGCAGCGATCTCATCGACATCCGCCGCATCGAAAAGACGCTTGAGCGCTACGGCGAGCGCTTTATTGCCCGCGTGTTCACCGAGCTTGAACGCAAGAAATCCGAGGGCCGTCGCCAGCGCGCCGCCTCATATGCCAAGCGCTTCGCCGCCAAGGAGGCGTGCGCCAAGGCGCTGGGCACTGGCCTGCGGCACGGCGTCTATTGGCGCGACATGGGCGTCATCAACCTGCCTTCGGGGCGCCCAACCCTGAAGTTAACGGGTGGAGCGGCCAAGGTTCTCCGTGAAATGACACCGGACGGCTTTGAAGCGCGCATCGATCTGACGCTGACCGACGATTTTCCGCTGGCGGAGGCCATCGTCATCATTTCCGGGCTGCCCGACAAGGGCGATCGGCGCTGAGATCAAGTCGACGTGCTGCGCGCGTCGGCTGGCTGATACAAGGCGCGAATTGCGCCCTGACGGCAAAATCGCTATAGCGGCCCGGGCGTGCAGCCGGGCCTGCCGCATTGGGAGCTTCGCATGGCCGTATCGGCGAATACCAGGAAGGGCGGCGGTTGGCTGGAGACGGCCACCATCGTCATCGAGGCACTGGCCATCGCCATGGTCGTGCGCACCTTCCTCTATCAGCCCTTCAACATCCCGTCGGGGTCGATGAAGGAAACGCTGCTGATCGGCGATTACCTGTTCGTGTCCAAGCTTTCGTACGGCTACAGCCGCTATTCTTTCTACAACTTCATCCCCTTCCAGGGTCGCATCTTCGCTGCCGAGCCCAAGCGCGGCGACGTCGCCGTCTTCAAGCTGCCTCGCGACAACTCGACCGACTACATCAAGCGCGTCATCGGCCTGCCCGGTGACCAGATCGACGTGCGGTCCGGTGTCCTGTTCATCAACGGCGAGGAAATCCCGCGCAAGCGCATCGGCGACTTCGTCACCCAGGAAGATGCAGGTCCCCCGCGCCCGATTCCCGCTTACGAGGAGACGCTGCCCAACGGCGTCAAGTACACGGTGCTCGATTCAGAGGAGAACGGTCCCTTCGACAACGTCGGTCCCTATAAGGTGCCGGCAGGGCATTTCTTCATGATGGGCGACAATCGCGACAATTCCACCGATAGTCGTGCCTCCTGGGGGGTCGGCTACGTGCCCTTCGACAACCTCATCGGCCGCGCCGAGATCATCTTCTTCTCGGCCGCTGTCGATGAGCCAGGCGCCTTCCGCTGGTGGAGTCCCTGGACCTGGCCGTTCGACATCCGTTGGAACCGTTTCTTCAAGTTGGTTCGCTAGCCTGCGCCCAGACCACCGAGGTGGCCGCACCATCCCGGTGGCGGAGCCCGCAGATGTCTTAAGTTCGCCCTGTGATATTGCGCCCGCGAAAATTTAAGGAGCTCGAGAAAGCGCTGGGGCATCGCTTCAAGAACCAGCAGCTGATCGGGGTTGCCTTGACGCACGCAAGCATGCGGGGCGGCAAGGAGCAGACAAGCGACAATGAGCGCCTCGAGTTCATTGGTGACCGCGTGCTCGGTCTCGTCATTGCCGAGGCCCTGAGCGAACGCTTCCCGTCGGCGAGCGAGGGTGAACTCGCCCGCCGCTACAATCGTCTGGTGCGCGGAGAGGCCTGCGCGCGCGTCGCACGCACTGTCGGCCTCGGCCAGTACCTGATCCTTTCGGAGAGTGAAGCCGGCAGCGGTGGGCGAGCCAAGGGCACCATCCTAGCCGACGCCATGGAGGCTATCCTCGGTGCAATCTTTCTCGACTCCGGCTTTGAGACCGCACGCACCGTGGTACGCCGACTGTGGGGCAGCGACGGCGACCAACATCCAACGAGCGCGGGACCCGATGCCAAATCGGCTTTGCAGGAATGGGCGCAGGGCAAAGGTCTGGCGCTGCCCGAGTATGTCGAAGTGAGCCGCAAGGGACCCGACCATGCACCCAGTTTCATCTCCGAAGTGCGTATAACCGGATGCGCCCCGGCACGCGGGGAGGGCGCGTCCAAGCGTGCCGCCGAGCAGTCGGCCGCGCGCGCGCTGCTGGAGCGCGAAGGTGTGGCGGGAGCCGAAGTACATGAGTGAGCAATCCCAGTCCCGTGTGCCGCCGACCGAGCAACAGCGCTGCGGTTTCATCGCCGTCATCGGCGCCCCCAACGCCGGCAAGTCGACGCTGGTCAACGCGCTGGTCGGTGCCAAGGTGTCGATCGTCTCGCATAAGGTGCAGACGACGCGCGTGCCGGTACGTGGCATCGCCAACGAGGGCGACAGCCAGCTCGTCTTCATCGACACGCCGGGCCTGTTTGCACCCAAGAAGCGTCTCGACACTGCGATGGTCGAAGCGGCCTGGGGTGGCGCGCGCGATGCCGACATGGTCGTCCTCGTCATCGACGCGGTGCGCGGCATCGACGAAGAGGTCGCCGGCATCCTCGCCAAGCTGGCCGACGTGAAGCTGCCGCGGCTGGCCGTCCTCAACAAGGTCGACAAACTCGCCGACAAGGCCAAGCTTCTGGAGCTGGCCACGGACGTTGAGCAGCGGCTGGCCTTCGAGAGCGTCTTCATGATCTCGGCGACCGACGGCGACGGCGTTGCCGACCTGAAACGTTTCCTCGCCGCACGCGTCCCGCCTGGTCACTGGCACTACCCCGCCGACGATCTCACTGATGCACCTTTGCGCATGCTGGCTGCCGAGATCACGCGCGAGAAAATCTTCCACCGCCTGCACGACGAGCTGCCGTACGACTCGACGGTCGAGACGACGCAGTGGACCGAGCGCCGCGATGGCTCGGTGCGTATCGAGCAAACCATCTTCGTCGCCCGCGACGGGCAGAAGGCAATCATGCTCGGCAAGGGCGGGCAGACTATCAAGCAGGTGTCGATGGACAGCCGCCGCGAGCTGATCCAGATCCTCGAGAAGCCGGTCCACCTGTTCCTGTTCGTGAAGGTGCGCCAGAACTGGCAGAGCGATCCCGAGCGCTACCGCGAAATGGGCCTGCAGCTGCCTAAGAAGTGAGGCTCCCGGCTATACCGGGCGGAACATCGCTTTTGCCAAGTTTGGTGGCATGATCTGCATCCACCATCTTGGAGCCAAGACAGTGCCCGATCAGCCTGATCCAGCCAAATCTCAACGCGGGATTGCCGCCCGCATCGTCGTTGGCGCGGTGCTCGGCCTCATCCTCTTCGCGGTGCTCTGGTACACGGTCTTCAGCGCCGTGACCGCGGCCTTGCTGGCGGCCGGCGGCACCGGCGTTATCGTCGTCGGAAGCAGCCTCTCGGACGTCTTAGAGACCCTGTTTGAGATGATCGCCAACGTCATCCTCGGCATTCTTGCCGCCATCGGCGCTTTCTTTGCCGCCATCTTCTCGATCTTCAATTGACTTGATCGCCGCAGACCCCGCGACTTGACTTCGCCGGTCCGGCGCCGCATGTAGCGGCCTCATCTTACCTGCTTGGTAGGCAGCGATTGAGAGGAGAGCGATCATGGCCGATGCGGCCCCCGTTAGCCCTGCGTCCAACGACGCCGGCGCCCCAAATTCAAAGCACATCACGTTGACGTTTCCCGACGGCGCCACGCGCAAGGTCGAGGCAGGAACGTCCGGCTTCAGCGTCGCCAAGGCCATCTCGCCGTCGCTCGCCAAGCGCACGGTTGCCATGAGCCTTGACGGCCAGCTCGCCGATCTCGCCGATCCGATCACGCAGGATGCCGTGATCAAGTTCATTTCGCGCACCGATCCGGAAGCGCTGGAGCTGATCCGGCACGATGCGGCGCACGTCATGGCCGAAGCGGTGCAGGCACTGTGGCCGAAGACGCAGGTGACCATCGGTCCGGTGATCGAGAACGGCTTCTACTACGACTTCGCGAAACAGGAGCCGTTCCACCCCGACGACCTCGCCGCCATCGAAAAGAAGATGGGCGAGATCATCGGGAAGAACGCGCCGTTCACGAAGGAGTTCTGGAGCCGCAAGCAGGCCAAGGATTTCTTCCGCGAGCGCGGGGAAAACTTCAAGGTCGAGCTGGTCGACGCGATTCCAGAGGACCAGGAACTCAAGATCTACAAGCAGGGCGAGTGGCTCGATCTCTGCCGCGGCCCGCACATGGCCTCGACGGGCCAAGTCGGCAAGGCATTCAAGCTGCAGAAGATCGCCGGCGCGTATTGGCGCGGCGATCCCAACAAACCGATGCTGCAGCGGATCTACGGTACGGCGTGGGCGACGGAAGACGAACTCAAGGCCTACCTTCACCGGCTCGAGGAAGCGGAAAAGCGCGACCATCGCAAGCTGGGACGCGAGATGGACCTGTTCCATTTCCAGGAGGAGGCGCCGGGCTCGGTCTTCTGGCACCCGAAAGGCTGGACGCTCTTCCAGACGCTCATCGCCTACATGCGCCGCCGGCTCGATGCCGCCGGCTACCAGGAGGTCAACTCTCCCGACATGATGGAGAAGCACTTCTGGGAGCTCTCCGGCCACTGGGAGAACTACGGGGAGAACATGTTCACGACGACACTCCCGGACGAGCGTGTGTTCTGCTGCAAGCCGATGAACTGTCCCGGGCACGTGCAGATTTTCAAGCACGGCCTCAAGAGCTATCGCGACCTGCCGCTGAAAATCGCCGAGTTCGGCAAGGTGCACCGCTATGAACCGTCGGGCGCCCTGCACGGCATGCTGCGCGTGCGCCACTTCACGCAGGACGACGCGCACATCTTCATCACCGAAGATCAGATCATGGAGGAATGCCTCAAGATCAACGATCTGATGCTGTCGATCTATAAGGACTTCGGCTTCGAAGACATCTTCATCAAGCTGTCGACGCGGCCAGAAAAGCGCGTCGGCGCCGATGAGCTGTGGGACAAGGCCGAGAAGGCGCTCGCCGATGTTCTGGATGAGGTGAAGCGGCAGTCGAACGGCCAGGTCAAGACGGCGCTGCAGCCCGGCGAAGGCGCGTTCTACGGCCCCAAACTTGAGTACGTCCTCAAGGACGCCATCGGCCGCGAATGGCAGTGCGGCACGACGCAGGTCGACTTCAACTTGGCCGGCCGCCTCGGCGCCTTCTACATCGACGAGCACTCCGAGAAGAAGACGCCGGTGATGATTCACCGCGCCATGTTCGGCTCGCTCGAGCGCTTCACCGGCATCCTGATCGAAAACTTCGCCGGGCATTTCCCGCTGTGGCTGGCGCCGCTACAAGTCGTGGTGGCGACGATCGTCTCCGACGCCGATCCCTATGCCCTGCAGGTGGCCGAGCAATTGCGCGCTGCCGGCCTGCGCGTCGACCTCGATCTGCGCAACGAGAAGATCAACTATAAGGTGCGCGAGCACTCGCTGGCCAAGGTGCCGGTGATGCTGGTGGTCGGCAAGCGCGAGGCGGAGGAGGGCAAAGTCTCCATGCGCCGCATGGGCTCGCCCGATCAGACAGTCATGCCGCTCACCGACGCCATCGCAGCCTTGAGCGAGGAAGCGGCGGCGCCGGACATGAAGCGGGCAGTGAAAACCGCCGACGCTGCCTAGCCTTTCAGCCGATCACGCCAGCTGGTGCACATCGTGGCGCTTCAGGGCGCCGTGATACCCGCCACGGCGATGAGGCTGCGCAGGAAGCCGTCGACGTTGTTGGCGGTCCAGTCGCGACGCGCTGAATCAATGATCCACGAAAAGCCGCGCCATTTGGTGCTAGGCGCCCCGAGTGCAAGATATGGGTCAAACCGACCGCTCCCACATAGCCACGATTGAGAACGGCGTCGCCGCTCGACTTCAAGCACGACCGACATGCCGCCAAACCCGCTGACCCTGCGCGACGGACTGCTGGCGCTTGCCGTCATGGCGGTGTGGGGCACGAACTTCGTCGTCATCCGGCTCGGTCTCGACGATCTGCCACCGCTGCTCTTCGCAGCATTGCGCTTCACATTCGCCGTGCTGCCGGCGGTGTTCTTTCTCAAGCGCCCGCCGGTCGCCTGGCGCAATCTCGCCGCCTATGGTGTCCTCATCGGCGCCGGACAGTTCGGGCTTTTATTCCTCGCCATGCGCGGGCACATCACGCCGGGCCTCGCTTCGCTTGTCATCCAGCTGCAGGCCTTCTTCACGATCGGCCTTGCCGCGTATCTCACGGGCGAGCGCGTGCAGCCGTTCCAGGTGGCGGCGTTGCTGCTCGCCGCCTGCGGCATCGCCGTAATCTTGACGCACACCGACGATGCAACGACGCCGCTGGGACTGACGCTGGTCCTGCTGGCCGCGCTCTGCTGGGCCGGCGGCAACGTGGTCGTGCGCTCGAGCCCCAACGTCAACATGCTCGCCTATGTCGTGTGGGCGAGCCTTGTTCTCGGCGCCCCCGCTGTACGCGCTGTCGTTCGCCTTCGAAGGCTGGCCGGCCATACGCACTGGGCTGGTGAACGCCGACGCTGCTACCTGGGCTGTCGTGGCATTCCAGACGCTCGCCAACACGCTGTTCGGCTACGCCGCCTGGGGCTGGCTGCTGTCGCGCTATCCCGCCGCCACCATCGCGCCGATGTCGCTGCTCGTGCCGGTGTTCGGCATGGGTGCCTCGGCGGTGTGGCTGGGCGAGCCGTTGCAGGACTGGAAGCTCGCCGCGGCCGCGCTCGTCATGGCGGGATTGTGCTTCAACGTTCTGTGGCCGCGCTTTGCCGCCATCCGCGGCCGGCGGACCCCGCCGGCGGCGTAGCGGGCTGCCGTTCATCTGCCCGACTTGCGCGCCGGCTTCGTCGCTTGCGCGTGCGTCCACGCCATCTGCAGTGCCGCGCGCACGTCATCTCGCGTGGCCGTCGCTAATGTCAGCGTGGTCCAGCCCTGCCTGCCCCAGGCGTTAGGTACCGGCGCGAACACGTCCGGCGCCAGCATGCATTTGAATTCCTGCTCATCGGGGGTGAGCTTGAGGTTGGCGGTACGGCCGTCGGCGGCGAGCGTGGCGAAGATGCGCTTCACCTTGAATGCGGCGCGGTCGAAATGCGGTGTTTCGCTCGTACCCTCGAGCGCCAGCGCCAAGCGCCTCAGGTCAGCGGCCGTTGCCATGCCCAGCTGCCGCCATCATCAGAACCCGTTGCCCAGCGCGCTGCCAACCATATCGACGATACTGGAGGGCTGCTTCTGGCGCCGCTGCTGGCGCACCGAGGCGGTTGGCGTAAACTCGCTCGGCTGCGCCGACCCGACGGGTGCAAGGTGATCGCGCCCGATGTCGATCTGGTCCCATTTGCCATCGAGCGCCAGACTGATGCGCTTCTCGTGCCCGTAGATGTCGCTGAACGTTTTCAGCTTGCCGGCGTCATCGACCCAGGCGGTGAAATAGACGAGGTGCATGGGAATTTTCTTCTCCAGCACCACCTCGTTATTGTCGCCGCCGGTGCGCATCATCGTTTGCACTCTCGCCGCGTCCCAGCCCTTGTCCTCGGCGAGTACCGCCTCGGCCATGCGCATCGGGTTGCGGAGCCGCAGGCAGCCGTGGCTCAGTGTGCGGCTGCCTTGCGCGAACATCCATTTGTCGATGGTGTCGTGCATGAAGATCGTGTGCTGGCTGGGGAAGGTGAACTTGACGACGCCCATGACGTTCTTGGGGCCGTTGTGCTGCACGACCTCATAGTCGAGCAGATTGCTGCGGTTCCAGTCGATTGAGCGGTAGTCCAGCTTCTCGCCCGTCTTGGTCTCGAGTTCGAGATCGTACTGGCGGAACATGCTGCCGCCGCGCCGCAGGTTGGGCTGCAGTTCGAGCGCCTTGATGGAATCGGGCACCCGCCACATCGGCTTGAAGACGATGGTCTTCAGGTTGCGCGTGAAGATCGTCGTCTGCTTGCCGAGCTCGCCGACGACGATGCGCTCCGCGAGAATCGGCGCGGCGTCCTTGTAGAGGTACACCATGAACTCGGGGACGTTGGCCAGGACATGCACCTGCCCGAGGTCGTCGGGCATCCAGCGCCATTCTTCCATGTTGGCCGCGATCTTGCGCGCCAGCGGCTTGCCCTTGTTGGCGAGGAAGGCCTGGCGCAGTTTTTCGAACTGCGGATGCTTGGGGTGCAGTCCGCGCACGAAGACAGCCGGATCGGTCGCCTCGGCGGCGCCCTTGATGACGATCTCTGGATCGAGGAGCTGCGGCTTACGGTCGAGGTTGGAGTTCAGCAGGATCGACGGCTCGGTGATGCGCCCGCCGCGCGCGAAGCGCGCATACTTGAGCAGCGCCAGCGAGATTTCGACGTCGGCCTTACCGATGGTCTCGGTATCGAGTTGCGCGGGCGGCGGGATGACCGGCAGCGCGAAATCCTTGGCCTCGAGCCCCCAGTCGTTGGCGTTCAGGATCTCCGCGCCCAGCGCGGCGCCCTTGTCGGTAAGGCCGGCTTCGCTCAGCCAGATAGGCGCGTCACGACGGGCGGCGTAGAAGTCGGCGAGAACGGCGCGCTCTTTCAACTCCTGCGCCGACCCGTCGCTCGGCAAGCCGTTCAACTTGGAGCGCACAGCGCTGGCCACGGGGTTGGCATCGACCGGCGGGGCCATAGGCGGCGTGATCGCCGGATCGGTAGCGCCGGGCATGGCAAGGTCGGTTGGCGCGGCGACTGCGCGGTCACCCCCAAGCAGCGCCAGAACGGCGGCGAGCATTAGAATCGTTGAGCGAATCATTCCCCCTCCGGAGCGCGGGAGGCTAACCGAGCCATGCCAATCTGGCCAGGGTAGGGCGCCCCGTGCAGCCTCAGGCGATGCAACAGTGCCACGGGCCGCCGACCGTCGCGTTATGTTCGGACTTGCCCAATGCCGCCAATGGCGCCACGGTCGCGTTCCAGCGTGCACGGGCACGAGCGGGGGTTCCAAATTTGCGAACAGTCACAATCGGGCGTTCTTTGGCCATCGCCATTGCAGCCGTCATCGTTATTGCCCCTCAATTCAGCCTGTCCGGCGGTCAGGGCGCTGCCCACGCGCAGGCGAGCGACGCGGCGGAAAAGGAAGCCTTCGCTGCCGCTAAAGAACTCGGCACCGCAGATGCCTGGAATGCCTTCCTGGCCAATTACTCGACCGGCTTTCACGCCGACCTGGCGCGCGCCTATCTGAAGAAGGTGACCGAGCAGGCGGCGCCCGTGCAGCCGCCGCCGCCGGCCGATGACTTCCCGGTGGTGGCCGGTTCGTGGGGCGGCATCGTGCGCGATGGTCCGGGCCAGAACTACGGCAAGATCGCCAGCCTTGATGAAGGTGAGCAGGTCACGCTGATGGGGCGCACCGAGGTCATGGAGGGCGAATACCCCTGGTTCAAGATCGCCTACGGCAACGGCAAGATCGGGTACCAGTGGGGCGGCATCCTGTGCGCGACCGGGCCCGAGCGCGCCGACATCTTCAAGACCTGCACGGTCAACACCGCCAAACCCAAGTCGAGTTCAGGCAGCGCCTCCAAGAGTTGCTCGAGCGGTCAGGTGCGCATCGACGGCAAGTGCATGCGCAAGAGTGCCGCGTCGAGCTACTGCGGCCCCGGCTATCGACCGCAGGGCGGCAAGTGCGTGCAGGGGCTATCAGGCGCCGCCCGCCAACGCGCCGATGTCGAGCGAACAGCGCAAGGCCGTCAACAAGGGATGCCCGCGCGGGCAGGTATGGAACGCCGCCGAGGGCTGCCACGAGGACGACTGACCCGCTGAAAGAGCGTCGCCTTAGCCGCGGCCACGATAGGGCGGCACACCCTGGTCGGGCATCCACACGCCCTCTAGCGGCGCCCCGGTCTGCCAGAACACGTCGATGGGCATGCCGCCGCGCGGGAACCAGTAGCCCCCGATGCGCAGGAACTGCGGCTCGAGCAACGACACGAGGCGCTTGGCAATAGCCAACGTGCAGTCCTCGTGGAAGGCACCGTGGTTGCGGAAGGAGCCAAGGTAAAGCTTCAGCGACTTTGACTCGACCAGCCAGTCGCGCGGCACATAGTCGATAACGAAGTGCGCGAAGTCCGGCTGGCCCGTCACCGGGCACAGGCAGGTGAACTCGGGCGCGGTGAAGCGCGCCAGATAGCGCGCATCGGGGTGCGGGTTCGGCACACGCTCGAGCGTCGCCTCATCGGGACTCTGCGGCAGCTTGGTTGCCTGCCCGAGGAGGGTGACGGTGGTGTCTTTCTGGCCCATGACTTACTCCGCGGCGAGGCGTGATGGCTCAGGGCCGCTGTAGATGGCGCCCTCGCGGCAACTGTCGCGGGCGATCTCGACCTGCGCCAGACCAGGGATGCGGTTCTGCAAGCGGTTCCACAGCCAGATGGCAATGCGTTCCAGTGTGGGCGCTTCCAGCCCCTCGATCTCATTCAGCAGCCGATGGTCGAGCGCGTCTTGGGCCTCCGCCATCGTCTGCGCCAGCTCATCGAAGTGGAACACGTAGCCCGTGTCGGCGCCGGGCAGACCATCGATGGTCACGCGGGCGCGAAACGAATGACCGTGCACCCGCGCGTTCACCGATCCGGGGGGGGCGCTCGGCAGGAAGTGGGCTGCTTCGAAGAGGAACTCTTTATAGATGCGCATAGGGGTCTCTAAGGGATTTTCTCATGCAGTTCCAGTGGCCGGCCGTCTTAAGGAATACCGAGCATCTTGTGGGTCTGCACAGATAGCCGCCAGTCCGGATGCGCCTTGCAATAGGCGATGGCGCGCTCGGTATTTGCTGCGGCGTCAGGGCCATCCATCGGCTGCAGGTAGCGATGGGTGAAAGCTAGGCCAGCCACCGCCTCGGGAAGAAGGCCGGCCTGCGGATAGACGAGCTTCAATTCGTCGCCGCAGCGCTGTTGAAGGTCAACGCCGGCTTTTGGGCTGACGCAAATCCAGTCGATCGCGCCCGGCACCGGCAGAGTGCCGTTGGTCTCGATGGCGATCTCAAATCCGTGCGCGTGCAGGGCGTCGATGAGTGGTCCATCCACCTGCAGCATAGGCTCGCCGCCGGTAAGCACGATGAAGGTGGCGCCGCCATCGCCGGCGACCGTCACGCAGGCCTGCGCCAAGGCCTCGGCCGTCGCGAACTTGCCACCGCCAGCGCCGTCGGTGCCGACAAAGTCGGTGTCACAGAATTGGCAGTCAGCCTTGGCGCGATCGGCTTCGCGCCCGGACCACAGATTGCAGCCCGCAAAGCGGCAGAAAACGGCGGCGCGCCCAGCGTTCGCACCCTCGCCCTGCAACGTGTAGAAAAGCTCCTTCACGGCGTACATGCGGGCATCCCTAATCGCCCGCAGCCCCGCATTCAAGCGCGGGGAGGCTAGCGCGTCATCTCCGTCGGCCGCAGGGGACCGGACCCAGCCCCGGTGCGCGCGATGGTCGCGGCGATCTCGTCGATATCCGCCTGCCGCAAGTGCAGTGTCGCGGCATCGATCCAGCCATCCACCTGCTCAGGCGCGCGGGCGCCGACGATAGCGCCGCTGACCCCGGGCCAAGCCAGCGTCCAGGCGATGGCGGCGGCGCCGGCCGTCGTGTCGTGTCGCTCGCCGACGGCTCGGAAAGTGTCAGCCAGCTGCAGGTTGTGCTTCAGATTGCTCGCCGGTGAACTCGGCGTTGCGCGAGCGCCAGTCGTCGGCGGCCAATGACTTGGCGCGCTCGGCGGTGAATGCGCCGCTGAGCAGTCCTGCCTGCATCGGGCTGTAAACGATGACGCCGGTCTCGTGGCGCACGCACCACGGCAGCTCATTGGCGGCGAATTCACGACGGATGGCGGAGAACGGCGGCTGCAAGGTATCGACGTGGCCGATTTTCTCGGCCGCATCGAGCTGCGCGACGTTGTGATTGGAAAGGCCGACGGCGCGCACCTTGCCCTCGGCTTTGAGGTCGAGCATGGCGCCCCAATAGTCTTCGATGGGCGTGCCGTCCTTGGCTGGCCAATGCATCTGGTACAGGTCGATGCGTTCAACTCCGAGCCGCTTCAGCGAAGCTTCCAGTTCAAAGCGGATGCTGGCCGGATCGCCGACGTTCTGCGGCGGCGCCATGCGATCGGCTTCGTCCCAGCGCAGCCCGCACTTGGTGAACACGAGCGGCCGCTCGGCTGCCGGCATGTCGGCCAGTGCCGCGCGCACGATCTCCTCGGAGTGCCCCAGTCCGTAGATTGCCGCCGTGTCGATCCAGTTGACGCCGCGCTCAACTGCATGGCGGATGGCGGCGATCGACTGCTTGTCGTCCTGGCTGCCCCATCCGACCGCCCAATCGCCGCCGCCGATGGCCCAGGCTCCAAGGCCAACCGGAGTGATGAGCATGTCGGTGCGCCCCAAGCGACGCTTTGGGAGCGCCGTCTTGCCGGTCACGTTGTCGGCCACGTCGTCGGCCTGTGATATGGACATAGGATCTCCTTCGATCGGCGCGGAAGGTGCGCGGGACGCTGCGGCGGCATCTCTGCCGCCGCGCCAGGAGTTCAGACGGTCGATGCTCAGGGCGATACGTTACGGTCGCGCGTTGCCTCGAACAGGAACCACACGCGCCGTTCGGTCTCGTCCATCCAGTTCTCGATAAGGCTGGCGGTCGCGACGTCGCCGAGTTCATCGCACAGGTCGTGCGCTTCCTTCATCCGGCCGATGAAGTCCTTGTTGTCGTCGCGCAGCTCCGCCAGCATGTCCTGCGGCGTCACGTATGCCGCGTCGTTATCCTCGACGCGTTGCAGACGGGCAATCTCACCGATCGAATGCAAGGTGATGCCGCCGATCTTGCGAACGCGCTCGGCCAGCGGGTCGGTCATCGCAAAAATCTGATCGCCCTGCTCGTCGAGCAGCAAGTGGTAATCGCGAAAATGCGGCCCGCTCATGTGCCAGTGGAAATTCTTGGTCTTGAGGTAGATCGCGAAGGTGTCGGCGAGCAGAGCGTTCAGTGCTCCCGACAGATCTCGGATGGCATTGGTGTCGTAGATGCTCGGTGTCTGCAGCGGCGCCTTGCGGCGTTCGGCTGCTTTAGAGGCGGCGTCTTTCGTCAAAGTGCCCATGGGGTTTCTCCTCGGCCTGATGCCGCGAGTATATGCGCACCTTCATATGCGTACGCACACACAAGGTTGCGACCCGCCTAATAGCAGGTTGACACGCGCCGTTTGACGCACGCGTTGAAAGAACTTTTCAGCAACGATTGCTGATACTTCACGGAGAGGCGCGTGTATGCGTTTCGGGCGCGCCCTGATACCAGGCCGTCTCGTCATCCAGCATGCGCTTGCCGAACTCCAGACAATTGGCGGCAATCTGATTGGGAATGATATCAAGCGCGATGTTGTGGCCGCCGGTGGTGAGCCCGGTTTTGTGGTCGATGCACGCCTTGACCATCTGCTGGAAGTTCTGCACGGCCTCGGGCGTGCTTAAGCGCGTGTCTTCGCCGAATGTTTTCGCGAATTCCTTGTAGCTTTTCTGTAGTGCGGCGTAGGCGTCGACGTGCGCCTGGCGGGCGGCACAGACGCTCTTGACGCCCTCGGAAAGCTGCGGCTCGTCCCACTCGACGACCTCCTTGACCGTGACCTCGCAGGCGGCAGGTGAGGCGTCGATCTCGCCCTCATGCTCGTAGCCGATGGTCAACCGGTCGGGCAGTTCCTCCGCCACAACCCTACTGGCAGCTGCAACCCAAATAGCAATGAGAATGGCGGAGTATCGAAGCATCGCAGGAAATCCTTCAGCCCTGGAAATGGGCGTTCAACGGTGCGCAAGGCCCGTCAACGCATACGGCGGCGTTGAACAGGGCGCAATTGCTGTCGACGGTTGACGCAATCCCCGGCTCTTCTGCCGGGCCAGTCGTCGCGCTAGGTGCGCGCCTGGTTCGTGGGCTCCGCTGGGCGCTGGGCCTGCCACGTCTCCCAGCCCTTGCGGCGCAGCGCGCATGCGGGGCAGTGGCCGCAGCCGTAGCCCCAGGGATGACGCCGGGAGCGAATGCCGAGATAGCAGGTGTGCGAATGCTCGATGACGAGGTCGACGAGTGCCGCGCCGCCTAGCTCTTCGGTGAGTGCCCATGTGCCGGCCTTGTCGATCCACATCAGGGGCGTCTCGATCGAAAACTGCGCATCGGTGCCGAGCGATATTGCCGTGGCAAGCGTCTGCAACGTTTCATTGCGGCAGTCGGGGTAGCCGGAGAAATCCGTCTCGCACATCCCGCCAATAAGCACGCGCATGCCGCGACGGTAGGCGAGGGCGGCGGCATAGGTGAAGAACAGCAGATTGCGACCCGGCACGAAGGTCGACGGCAGGCCCTTGTCGCTGAGCACGATCTCCGCGTCGCGCGTCAGCGCGGTGTCGCTCAGGCGGCCAAGCTCGAGCAGGTCCAGCATGTGGTCATCGCCGAGGCGTTCTGCCCAAAGCGGCTTCAACTTCGCCAGTCCGTCGCGCAGCACGCTGCGCTGCCCGAGTTCGGCCGCGTGGCGTTGGCCGTAGTTGAAGCCGACTGTCTCGACGCGCTGGTAACGGTCGAGCGCCCAAGCGAGGCAGACGGTCGAATCCTGCCCACCTGAGAAAAGTACGAGAGCCGCGTCGTCGTTGGGCATGGCCGTCCGCTTACAGGCTGGCGCCGTCGTATTTCTGGACGTCGAGCGCATCGAGATCCACGCCGTCCAGACAGCGCACGTTGAGCGCTACCATCGCCGTACCGCCGGGCCCCCTGCCGTTGGCAAATGGCAGCACGCCACATGCTGCGCAGAACTGGTAATGGATGATCTTCTTGTTGAATTCGTAATGCGTCAGGGCGTCCGCACCGGCTTTGAGGCGAAACTGGTCCTCGGGGATGAAGGTCAGCAGTGTGCCGCGGCGGCGGCAGCTGGAGCAGTTGCAGGAGATGACCCGGCTGAGGTCGGCATCGGCCTCATAGCTAACGCGGCCGCAGTGGCAGCTGCCCGAATAGGTCTTGGTTTCCGCCATGATCTGGGCTCCCGAAACGGTCAGTGAAGCGGCTGCCCGGCCTTGGCCTGCGGACAATTTTCAGGCCTTTGCGCTTGCGGCAAGAGCGGCTAAAACGCGCCGGACCCTCCCACGCCCGTCCGCGGCCCGCAACTCATAAGGTAACGACAAATGACCGCCATCATCGACATCATCGGTCGCGAGATACTCGACAGCCGCGGCAACCCGACGGTGGAGGTTGACGTGGTGCTGGAAGATGGCGCCATGGGCCGCGCCGCCGTACCCTCGGGCGCCTCGACCGGCGCGCACGAGGCGGTCGAGCTGCGTGACGGGGATGCGACGCGGTATCTCGGAAAGGGCGTCGAGAAAGCGGTCGACGCCGTGAACTCGGAAATCTTCGACGCGCTCGCAGGTATGGACGCCGAAGACCAGCGCGGCATCGACGCTGCCATGATCCAGCTTGACGGGACGCGCAACAAGTCGCGCCTCGGCGCCAATGCCATTCTCGGGGTGTCGCTGGCGACGGCTAAGGCGGCGGCCGATTCCAGCGGCTTGCCGCTCTATCGCTATCTGGGCGGCGCCGCCGCGCACGTGCTCCCCGTTCCGATGATGAATATTGTCAACGGTGGCGCGCACGCCGACAACCCGATCGACATCCAGGAATTCATGATCATGCCGGTGGCGGCGGAGTTGATCGCCGACGCGGTGCGCATGGGTGCGGAAATCTTCCACACGCTGAAGAAGTCTTTGAAGGACGCCGGCCTATCGACGAGCGTCGGCGACGAAGGCGGCTTTGCACCTAACCTCAAGTCCGCCGATGAAGCGCTCGGCTACATCACAAAGTCGATCGAGAAGGCCGGCTACAAGCCCGGCGAGGACGTGATGCTGGCGCTCGACTGCGCGGCAACCGAATACTTCAAGAACGGCAAGTACACGCTGGAAGGCGAGGGCAAGTCGCTCGATGCCGCCGGCATGGTCAAATATCTGGAAGCGCTCGTGGCTCGCTACCCGATCATCTCCATCGAGGACGGCATGTCCGAGGACGATTGGGACGGGTGGAAGGCGCTGACCGAGGCGATCGGTGCCCGCTGCCAGCTCGTCGGCGACGATCTCTTCGTCACCAACACCGAGCGTCTCGCCGAGGGCCTGAAGCGCGGCATTGCGAATTCGATCCTCGTTAAGGTCAACCAGATCGGCTCGCTGTCGGAAACGCTTGACGCGGTATCAATGGCCCAGCGCGCCGCCTATACCGCCGTCATCTCGCACCGCTCGGGCGAAACGGAAGATGCCACTATCGCGGACCTCGCAGTGGCGACCAACGCGGGTCAGATCAAGACCGGATCGCTGTGCCGCTCCGATCGCCTTGCCAAGTACAACCAGCTCATCCGCATCGAGGGCGAACTGGGCGATGTGGCGCGCTACGCTGGCAAGAGCGTCATTCGCGGCCGCGCCGTCACAGCGTGAAGACGCGCGCCCGGCTCGCGGGCGACATTCGCCGCGAGCCGGCACAGCGCTTTACCCCGCATTAAGCAGCGCGTGCCATAACAGGGGTGTCCGCAATTGTGCAGCGTACCCCCAGTGCTGCGTCAGCCAAAAATACATGATCGACGCTCTAGGCCACGGCAGGCGACGGTGTTGCTTCTCTGCTTGGGGTTGACAGCCTACTTCGTCCATCATGCCATCAATGGCAGGCACGGCTTCGAGGCCAGATCCAGGCTGATCGAACGGTCAGCTTTGTTAGAGTTCGAGATCAAAAGCCTCGAAGCCGTGCGCGCCAAGCTGGCGCGCGATGTCGCGCTGCTCACCCCCGACAAGCCAGATGCAGACCTCGTCGAGGAAATCGCCCGCGAGGTGCTCGGCTTTGTGCGTCCGGACGACGCTGTCGTCACGGAGCATTAGTGCGCGCTCAGCCCACTTCTAAAAAGCTGATCGATGCATCCAACAAAGTTATCCTGGTCGCTCGGTCCTAGATATCGGCAATGGGCTCTTGTAGGGTCCGACTCCAAAGTAAACCCGTGTCGCCGCCGCCGGGAAAATCTGCATGGCTTCAGGAAAATCTTCACGCGCGTCCGCGTCGGCGGCGCCGACCAAGGCCTCAAGTGCCGGCGGCAAACGCGCGGCGGCCGGCTCGCCGATGACGCGGCACGAGCAGATCGACGCCTATCGGCGCATGATGCTTATTCGCCGTTTCGAGGAAAAGGCCGGCCAGCTCTACGGCATGGGTCACATCGGCGGCTTCTGCCATCTCTACATCGGGCAGGAAGCCGTCGTCGTCGGCATGCAGATGGCGTTGGAACCGGGCGATCAGGTGATCACCGCGTATCGCGACCATGGCCACACGCTGGCCGTGGGCATGGAGGCCAAGAGCGTCATGGCCGAACTCACCGGCCGGCGCGACGGCTGCTCGCACGGCAAGGGCGGCTCGATGCATATGTTCGCACCCGACAAAGGCTTTTACGGCGGACACGGCATCGTGGGCGCCTGCGTGCCGCTCGGCGCCGGTCTCGCCTTTGCCAATAAGTATCGCGGCAACGGCCGTGTGTGCCTCACCTACTTCGGCGATGGCGCCGCCAACCAGGGCCAGGTCTACGAAGCATTCAACATGGCCGAGTTGTGGAAGCTGCCCGTCGTGTTCATCATCGAAAACAACAAATACGCCATGGGCACCTCGATCGAGCGCTCGTCCTCGACCACCAACCTGTCGCAGCGAGGGGTGTCGTTCGACATCCCCGGCGAGACTATCGACGGCATGAACGTGGAAGAGGTGCGCGCGGCCGGTTTGCGTGCCGTCGCGCGCGCACGCTCGGGGAAGGGCCCGATCATCCTCGAGATGATAACGTATCGCTATCGCGGCCACTCGATGTCGGATCCTGCCAAGTACCGCACGCGCGAAGAGGTGCAGCACATGCGCGAGACGCAAGACCCCATCGAGCAACTGCGCGTGCGGCTCATCGCGGCCGGCGTCGGCGATGACGAGTTGAAGGCGATCGACAAGCAGGTGCGCGAGGAAGTAAACGCCGCCGCCGAGTTCGCGCTGGCCGATCCCGAGCCCGACGCCTCTGCTCTCACTACCGACGTTTTGATCTAGGCGCATTGTCATCCCGGCGGTGCTCCCCGGGATCGAGACCTCCACGGCCAGTCACTGGTGGGTTCTTAGAATGCCGACGCAAGTTCTGATGCCCGCGCTGTCGCCCACCATGGAGGAGGGCACGCTAACCAAATGGCTGGTCAGCGAAGGGCAGAGCGTGAAGCCCGGCGACGTCATCGCCGAAATCGAGACCGACAAAGCGACGATGGAGGTCGAGGCGGTCGACGAAGGCAGGCTGTCGAAGATCCTCGTCCCCGCCGGCACCGAGAATGTTCGCGTCAACACTCCGATCGCGGTGATACTTGCCGACGACGAAGGTCCCCCGCCGGAGCCTGCCGCGGAAAAGGCCAAGCCGGCGAACCCGGTCTCCGATGAGTTGAACGTCCCCCCGACCGAGCAGCCGGCTGATGAGCCGGCGCGCAGCTACGAGCCGCCATCAGCTGAGCCCGAAATCGCCACCGGAACGGAAACCGTCGTCCAGACGATGCGCGAGGCCTTGCGTGATGCCATGGCCGAGGAAATGCGCCGCGATCAGGACGTCTTCCTGATGGGCGAGGAGGTCGGCCAGTACCAGGGCGCCTACAAAATCAGCCAGGGTTTGCTGGAAGAATTCGGCGCCAAGCGCGTCATCGACACACCGATCACCGAACAGGGGTTCGCGGCCGTCGGGGTCGGCGCCGCCTTTGCCGGGTTGAAGCCCATCGTCGAGTTCATGACCTGGAACTTTGCGATGCAGGCGATCGACCAGATCGTCAACTCGGCCGGCAAGACGCATTACATGTCGGGCGGCCTCGTCACCGTGCCGATTGTTTTTCGCGGTCCCAACGGCGCCGCCGCCCGCGTCGCCGCCCAGCATAGCCAATGCTTCGCCGCCTGGTACGCGCACGTCCCAGGTCTCAAGGTCGTCGCGCCATCCACGCCCGCAGATGCCAAGGGACTGTTGAAAGCGGCCATTCGCGATCCCAACCCCGTCGTCTTCCTCGAGAACGAAATTCTCTACGGCAGCCACGGCCCGGTTCCCAAGGGCGACGACTTTGTCATCCCGATCGGCAAGGCGCGGATCGCGCGGGCCGGCAAGGACGCGACCATCGTCTCCTTCGCCCGCGGCATGGTCTACGCGCTGGAGGCTGCTGAGCGGCTCGCCAAGGAGGGCATCGACGTCGAGGTCATCGACCTGCGCACGCTGCGCCCGCTCGATCTGGATACTATTCTCGCCTCGGTGAAGAAGACCAACCGGCTGGTGACCGTCGAGGAGGCCTGGCCCGTATGCTCGATCGGCTCGGAGATCTGCGCCGAGGTCGCCATGCGCGCCTTCGATGATCTCGACGCGCCGCCCGCCAAGGTGTCCGGCGCCGACGTGCCGATGCCCTATGCTGCCAACCTCGAAAAGCTCGCGCTTCCCTCGGTCGACCGCGTGGTCGCCGCCGTCAAGGCGGTGCTGTACGTTGAGTCCGCGACGCAAGCTTGAAGGGGAGAGAGATGCCCGAGCCATCGATGACACAGGCGGAGCTGCTGGCCGGGCTGTTCAGCGCGCTGCAGACCATCCTGACGCTGGTCTCGCTGTTCTTCGCCATCGTCTCGGGCTACATCGCCGGCCTCTACTTCTTCCTTGCCCGGGCGGGTTTCCTGCTGCGCGCGCTCGCCTTTGGACTGCTAACCATCGGTCTCAGTTTCGTCGGCGGGACTGCCGCGGTCGTGCAGTCGATGCAGGAGGGCCTGCTGCAAGCGTGGAGCGCCGTGCCCTCGCCGGTGATACCGGTTGAGGCGCTGCGCAATCCGATGCCGCTCGCCAGCGGCCTGCCGCTGTCGCAACAGGAACTCGGCGTGGTGACGGGCTGGATCATCGGCGTCGGCGTCTACGCGGCGCTCTTCTATCTGACGTTCGTCTACGATTGGTCGAAGGAAGTTGGCGCGCCGCGCGTCGCGGAGAGTCGCCCGTGAGCGCCAGCGCCCAAACACGCGTTGCGGCTTCTCCGCTCGCCCGGCGCCTGGCCAAGCAGGCGGGGCTGGCGCTGGACGAGATCGCCGGCAGCGGGCCGCATGGGCGCGTCATCAAGCGCGATATCGAAGCAGCACTTGCTGGCGCGGCTGACGCGCCTCAGCGCCGCGTTGAGCCCGATGAGCGCGGCGCCAAGCGCGAAGTGACGACGAGAGCGCCTCTCGCCCCGCTCGCCGACGACAAGATTCTCGCCCTCTACGACAAGGGCAGCTACGAGATTGTCCCGCACGACAAGATGCGGCGCGTCATCGCCGAGCGTCTGACCCTCGCCAAGCAGACCATCCCCCACTACTATCTGTCGCTCGACTGCCGCATCGACGGGCTGCTGCAGGCCCGCGAGCGCATGAATGCCGCTTCGCCTGCCGACGGCCCTCGCGCCTACAAGCTGTCGGTCAACGACTTCATCATCAAGGCGATGGCGCTGGCGCTGCAGGAAGTTCCGGCGGCCAACGCCACGTGGACCGAGGCCGGCATGCTGCGTCACAGGTATTCCGACGTGGGTGTCGCCGTCGCCATCGACGGGGGGCTCTTCACGCCGGTCATCCGGCAGGCGGAGATCAAGTCGCTGTCGGAGATTTCCAACGAGATGCGCGATCTGGCCGAGCGCGCCCGCAAGCGCCGGCTCGCTCCGCACGAGTACCAGGGCGGCACGACCTCGATCTCTAACCTCGGCATGTATGGCATCAAGAGTTTCGACGCTGTGATCAACCCGCCACACGCCACTATCCTGGCCGTGGGGGCGGCTGAACGTCGGCCGGTGGTCTCCGGCGCGACCTTGGAAGCCGCCACCGTCATGAGCGTGACGCTCTCCTGCGATCACCGGGTGGTCGATGGCGCCACGGGCGCGGCCTTGCTGGGGGCCTTCCGTGCCTTCGTCGAGGACCCCGTGCGCATGCTGGTCTGAAAGGCCACGGCCAGACAAACCGAATCAGACGTGGGCTGCCGACCGCTTCAGCAGTGACATAACCTGTGGCGCGCCGGGCACGCACGGCCCCCTTTCCCCAGCTAAGCGCCTCCCAAAGGGCTCCGAAAAGCATAAGAATAGGGCACTTGCTTGCCGCTGGCCCAGGGTAAGCCTAGAAGCGGGCATATAGCGTGGGCGTAACTGGTGACCGACTCTAGCCCTTTGGAGTGACCCCAATGACGGCGCGCTCAACCGCAATATTTGCCACAGCGCTGGCCTGCCTGCTTGCAGGCTGCGCAGATGGCAGCCTGACGTCCGGCCTCAACACCGGCTCGGTAAATCCGCAGACGCAAACGCAGGCCGCTAAGGCGACCGACGCTGTTTGCCTGACACTCGCATCGCAGATCGAAGCGCTGAATACCGAAGGCGTCTCCGACAAGGTGTCGAAGGCCGCAGCCAAGAAGTACAAGCTCAAGGCCACCGACCTCAGCAAGGCCGACGAACTCAACAAGGCCAACACCGAATTCCAGGGCAAGTGCTCGAGCTATCCGCCGCGCGTTGCCGCGACGGCGCCGGTCGAGCCGGTGACCACGGGTTCCACGACACCGGTCAAGACTGCGGCTAAACCGCCGATTCCGGCGCAGAAGTCAGTGGCTGCGGCAATGGCGCCGCAAGACAGCGCCCAGGCCTCCAACACCCCGACGAGCAGCAGCGCGCCGGTTCAATCGCCCTAATTGTTTCGTTTGTGCTCAACTTCTTGGCGCTGGCCACGTTGTGAAGATGTGGCAGCGCCTCGATGTTTTCTGCACGGGGGCACGAGAAGGGTTGCGCGGTCAGTGTGCGTGTGGTGAAAAACGCCCTGGCTTCCAAGATTGACGCGGAGGACATGGTGTCAGGCAACGGTCGGCGCTCGTATGCTTTCGGCGGAGCAATTGCGGCCGCGATGGCTGTATTTCTCGCTGGCTGTGCCGGTAACACCGGAACCGGCACCGCCGGTGATCCGGGCCCGCAGTCCTTGAGCGGCGGTGAGACGTGCCAGTCCATTCGCACCAATCTCAATTCGCTCGACAAGCAGGGCGTGCCTTCGCTGGTCGAGCAGCAGAACTCCGGCAAGAAGCTGGCGGCGCCGCAAAAGGCGAAAGCCGACCTCTACAACCAATTGCTCGACAAGTACCTGGGCGCGCGCTGCCACGTGTAGGCTTGCGCACCGCGGCCCGATCTCGACAATGCATAGGCCTCGGTGTCGAACGACCCCGGGGCCTTGCTGTTTGGCCGTGAGGCGCTGAGTCCATGAGCGCGTCTGCATACGACGTCATCGTCATCGGTGGTGGACCGGGGGGCTACGTCGCTGCCATCCGCGCGGCGCAGCTCGGTATGCGCACTGCCGTCGTCGAGCAGTCGCATCTCGGCGGCATCTGCCTCAACTGGGGATGCATCCCGACCAAGGCACTGCTGCGCTCAGCCGAGATATTCCAAACGGTCGGCGAGGCTGAGACGTTTGGCGTCGTCGTGCCCGGGCCTGCAACGATCGATCTGCAAGCCTTGGTGGCGCGCTCGCGCACCGTGGCGCACGAGCTCAATACCGGCGTCGGGTTCCTGCTTAAGAAAAACGGCATCGACGTCATCTGGGGCACTGCGCGCCTGCTCGGCAACGGTGGCATCGAAGTGAATCCGCCGGCGCCAAGCCCGCGCAAAAATCCTGACCCGCCCAAGGACGCCCGCGGACCTGGCCGCTACACCGCCAAGCACATCATCATCGCCACCGGCGCCCGGCCGCGCACGCTGCCCGGCCTGGAGCCGGACGGGACGCACATCTGGACCTACTTCGAGGCCATGCTCCCGGCCGCGCTGCCGCGCTCGCTGCTTATCGCCGGATCGGGTGCCATCGGCATCGAGTTCGCCTCGTTCTACCGCGCGCTGGGCTGCGAGGTGACGGTCGTCGAACTGCTGCCTGAGATCCTTCCCGCCGAGGACGCCGAGATCGCCGCGCTAGCCCGCAAGGCGTTCGAGAAGGCCGGCATCCGCATACTGACCGGCGCCAAGGTCGGCGAGGTCAAGCGCGGCAAGGACGGCATCACCGCCACCGTCGAACACGCCGACGGCAAGCGCGAGACGATTGCCGCCGAGCGCCTCATCTCCGCGGTCGGCGTGGTGGGCAATATCGAAGGGCTGGGGCTCGAAGGGCTGGGGATCAAGCTCGACAAGGGGCTCATCGCCGCCGACGGGCTCGGGCGCACCAGCGTTGCCGGCATCTACGCCATAGGCGATGTCGCCGGCGCCCCCATGCTGGCCCACAAGGCCGAGCACGAGGGCGTCATCTGCGTCGAAGCCATCAAGGGGCTCGATGCGCACCCGCTCGATAAGCTGCGCATTCCCGGCTGTACCTACAGCCGGCCGCAGATCGCTTCGGTCGGGCTTACCGAAGCGCGCGCCAAGGCCGAGGGGCGGACCCTGCGAGTCGGGCGCTTTCCGTTTCGCGCCAATGGCAAAGCACTGGCGCTCGGGGAACGCGACGGCCTCGTCAAGACCATCTTCGACGCTGGCACCGGCGAGCTGATCGGCGCCCACATGATCGGTGCCGAGGTCACCGAACTTATCCAGGGCTTCGTCATCGCGATGCAGCTCGAGGCGACGGAGGAGGACCTGATGCGCACCGTCTTCCCACACCCGACCCTTTCAGAGATGATGGGCGAGAGTTCGCTGGCCGCCTACGGACGAGCGCTGCATATTCCACCCGCCGGACCAGCAGCCAGCAAGTCGTCCGGCTGAACGGAGCCAGAGAAGAGCATGGACATCGAAACGCGCGCTCTGTTCGTCTTCGTCATCATCGGCATCATCGCCGGCTTCGTCGCCTCGCTGCTGCTCGGGGGCGACGGCGGCATCCTGCGCTACCTGATCACCGGCATCATCGGCGCCTTCGTCGGTGGCTATCTCTTCGACGCCCTCAAGATCGATCTGGGCATGCGCAGTAAGTTCCTGTCAGAAATAGTCACCGCTTCGGTCGGCGCCGTCATCGTCGTACTTCTGGCGCGTTTCATCGCCTGACGGGCGCGCCACACCAGCGAATGGGAACACGGCCAATGGAAAACTACGCAACGTACGCTCCGTGGATCGTCATGGCGGTGAACGGCTTCATCGCAGGCTGGCTGGCTTCGCTTCTGCTCGGCGGCCGCGGCGGCATCATCCGCGATATCTTCGTCGGCATCATAGGCGCCTTCGTCGGCGGTGCGCTGGTGCAGGCCGGGCTTCTGAAATTGCCGTTTCTAACCGACATGCCGTGGGCCCACCTGATCCTGGTATCGACGGTCGGCGCCATTCTGGTGGTGGTTCTGGCGCGCATCATTGGTCGCTGACGCGGCCGGGCAGGGCCGGTTTGCCTCTGCCGAGCGGCCCTCTAAGATGGAGGCCAATCGAGGCCGGAGCTTTTCCTTGAGTGCACCTGCCAAAATCGACGCCGTGCCACCCGCCGCGGAGCCGACCGTTTCGCGGCCGCGCCCGGCCAAGCCTGCGTGGATCCGCGTCCGTGCCCCCGGCCCCGGGGCGCACGCCGAAACGGCGCGCATCGTGCGCAGTCATGGCCTCACCACGGTGTGCGAAGAAGCCGGCTGCCCCAACATCGGCGAATGCTGGTCCAAGCGGCACGCCACGTTCATGATCATGGGCGACACGTGCACCCGGGCATGCGCGTTCTGCAACGTGCGCACGGGCATGCCGCGTCCACTCGATCCTGACGAGCCGGCGCGCGTCGCCAAGGCGGCCAAGGAGCTGGGGCTTGCGCACATCGTCGTCACCTCGGTCGATCGCGACGACCTGAGCGATGGCGGCGCCCGGCATTTCGCGCAGGTGATCTCGACCTTGCGCGCCTCATCGCCCGGCATGACCATCGAGGTGCTGACGCCCGATTTCCTGCGCAAAGAGGGCGCGCTGGAAACGGTGCTGGCCGCGGCTCCCGACGTCTACAACCACAACCTCGAAACGGTGCCGCGCCTCTACCTGTCGATCCGGCCTGGCGCGCGCTATTTCCATTCGCTGCGACTGTTGCAGCGCGCCAAGGAGATCGACCGCAACATCTTCACCAAGTCCGGCATCATGGTCGGGCTCGGGGAAGCGCGCGAGGAGGTGATGCAAGTCATGGACGACATGCGCTCGGCCGGTGTCGACTTCCTCACCATCGGGCAGTACCTGCAGCCGAGCCCGCGTCATGCGCCGGTGCAGCGATTCGTGACACCGGCCGAGTTCGACGCGCTACGCTCCATTGCCGTCGCCAAGGGCTTCGCGCTGGTGGCCGCCAGCCCGCTGACGCGGTCGTCCTATCACGCCGGCGATGACTTCGCGAAGCTCAAGGCCGCGCGTCGCGCCGAGCGTCATTGACCCGCATCGGAGCCGACCTTGCCGACCTTCGAGACGACGCGGCGCGTTCCCTTCACCGCCGAGCAGATGTTCGCCGTCGTCGCCGATGTCGAGCGCTATCCGGAATTTCTCCCCTTGTGCGAGCGCCTCGTCGTCAGCGCGCGCGAAGAGGGCAGCACGCACACGACGCTGACCGCCACCATGAGCGTCGGCTATCAGGCCATTCATGAGACCTTTACGAGCCGCGTGACGCTGCGGCCCGAGCGGCGCGAGATCGACGTCGCCAAGATCGACGGACCGTTCGCGCGCCTCACCAACCGCTGGCGTTTTCGCGATGTGCCCGGCGGCAGCGAAGTCTACTTCCACGTCGACTACCTGTTTGCCTCACGGCTCCTGTCGCTGCTCATGGGCGCGCTGTTCGACAAGGCTGTCCGCAAGTACACGAATGCGTTCGAAGCGCGCGCACGCGCCCTCTACGGCAGCGGCAGCGCCACCGTTGAGGCCAGCTAGCGGATCGCCTTGTCGACGTTGCGCGCGCTGGAGAGGCCCAGCGCCGTGGACAGCCCGCGGGCGCTCGTCAGGATGGCGCCGTCCAGATCGGCCTCGGAAAGATCGACGCCGGTGAGATCGGCTCCCGTCAAGTCGGCACGCGACAGGTCGGCCTGGCGCAACACGGCGCCGCGCAGATTGGCGCCGCGCAAGTTGGCGAAGGAGAAGAGCACGTAGCTCATGTTGGCGCCGGACAGGTTGCTATCCGACAGATCGGCACCAAAAAAATCCGTCCGCCATAGATGCTCGATGAAGCCCGTCTTGTTGAACGGGGCGAGCATTGCGCCCGAGAGATCGGCGCCATGGAAGTTGCAGCGGGTGAAGCGTCCGAACACCCGCGCGCGGGTGAGCTTGGCGCCGACGAAGCTCGGCGACTCGCTGGCAATCGCCCCCAGGGTGGTGAACGTCGAGGGTCGCAGGAAGCTGGTGTCGGAGAGATCGGCACCGTCGAACTTGGCGCCGACGATGGTGACGCGATCGAGCCGCGCCCCCCGGAAGTCGGCCTGCGAAAGATCCGCGCCCGTCAGGTCGGTGCCGAACAGATTGCTGCCGGCGAGCACCGCCGCCTTGAAGTCGAGGCCGCTGAGGTCGAGTTGGTGCAAATCCAAGCCGCGCAACTGCAAAGGATGCGCACGCTCGGCGTGATAGAGCCGCGTTGCCAGGTCGCGCACCGTGACATCGCCCGCATGCGCGGCTCCTGCCAGCATAAGCGCACCGAGCATTGCTGTTGCGAGTCGCAGGCAGCGCGCTTCAATCATGCGGAAGCCCCGGCCTGATGGCGCCGCGCACAACCTCCAACGCTTCGCGGACGCTCGCCAGGCGAATGGCGGAGCGGCCGATGTCGCCGAAGCGGCATTCCTGCACACGGGTTGCTTCGCCACGGGCGGCCACGCCCAGGTAGACGAGGCCGACCGGCTTTTGTGCCGAGCCGCCATCGGGACCGGCGATACCCGTCACCGACACGGCGACGTGGGCCGGCGTGCGCGCCAGACACCCATCTGCCATAGCGCGTGCCACCTGTTCGCTGACGGCGCCGTGGCGGGCGATCAGTTCGGGTGCAACACCGAGCAGTTCGGTCTTGGCAGCGTTCGAGTAGGTGACGAGCCCGCGCTCGACCATCGTCGAAGCACCGGGCACCTCGGTGAGCAGCGCGGCGAGCAGCCCGCCGGTGCAGCTCTCGGCCGTGGCGATGAGCAGAGCGTGCCGCTGCAGCTCCGCCAACAGCGATTGGGCAGCCGCATATAGATCAGGAGGGAACAGGCTGCTCATGGTCCTCAACGGGCAACGGGCGGCGCCGAAAGCGCTGCCCGTCTATAGTCCCGCGAACCTTGAGCGAGGTCAAACCGGCTCAGACCGGCGCAAGCTTCTCGGCGCTGTGCAACAGGCTATCGAGAGTATTGCGGCTCTCCGCTCCCATTACCGTAAAGGCGCGCTTCTGCGCGTCCTGCCAGATCGGGAAAGCGTCCTTGAGGATCGCCTGGCCCTTGGGCGTCAGGTGCAGACCGCGGCCGCGACGACCGGCCGGGGGATCCATGTTGATGTGACCCAGCGCCAGCAGGCGCTTCAAGTTGCGCGACAACGTCGATTTCTCGATGTCGAGCTCATGGCCGATCTCGACTGCGGTGATGGCATCGCGCGCGGCAAGCTGTGCCAGCAGCGTGTACTGGCTGGCAGTGATGCCGAGCGGGCGCATGGAGTCGTCGTAGACGCGCGTGACGATGCGGGAAAGCTGACGGACGCGTGTCGCGAGACAGGCGTTTGCCGTGGTCTCGGCGATGTCGGCAATGCTGGCCGTCTCGACCGGCTTGCGCTCCAGCGTATTGGTCATCAGGTTCATGGCGGCCCCCGAGTTCGTGGTCATACAACCACCTCTGGGCGTTGATGCCGCGATTCTGTCGCAGGGGTCAAATGAGCAAAGCAACTCGGGTATCAGCTGCGCGTCGCGGGCAGCAGCACGGTGGCGCTGGCCATGGCGGCGATGCCTTCGCGCCGCCCGATGCTGCCGAGGCCTTCCATCGTGGTCGCCTTGACGCCGATGCGGGCAACGTCGATGCCGAGGATGCCAGCGATGGCAGTACGCATTGCATCGCGGTGCGGCCCGATCTTCGGGGCCTCGCATAGCAGCGTCACGTCGACATTGGAGATGCGCCCGCCGACCTTGGCGACGCGCGCCGCCGCGTCGGCGAGGAAGATGCGCGAGGCCGCCCCGCGCCATGTCTCATCGCTGGGCGGGAAATGCTGTCCGATGTCGCCGTCGCCGATCGCACCGAGCAGGGCGTCGGTGAGTGCATGCAACCCGACGTCGGCATCAGAGTGGCCATCGAGGCGCTGCGTGTGGGCGATCCTCACGCCGCAGAGCCACACGTGATCGCCGTCGGTAAAGCGGTGCACGTCAAAGCCGGTGCCGTTGCGCGGCTCGAGGAGGGCGGCGCCAGGGGCCAGCAGGCGTTCGGCGAGTTCGATATCGGCTGCCGTCGTCAGTTTCATATTGCATGCCCCGCTGGTCACAAGCCGCACCGGCAGCCCCGCCCATTCGGCCAGACCCGCATCGTCGGTAAAGTCCGAACGCCCCGCCGCCGCCGCCCGCCGGTGCGCATCGAGGATCAGCTCATAGCGAAACGCCTGGGGCGTCTGCGCCCGCCACAGTCCGGAGCGATCGACGGTGCGGGTGATCGTGCCGTCGGCGGCTGCCTGCTTCAGCGTGTCGCTGACCGGCTCGGCGGCGATGGCGCCGGCGCAGGTATCGAGGGCGGCGATCAAATCGGCGATCAGATCGGGGGTCAGGAAGGGCCTCGCCGCGTCGTGGATGAGGACGCGCTCGGGTGGGTTCCCCGCCAAGGCTTCAAGGCCCGCCAGAACCGAGGCCTGGCGCGTCGCGCCGCCCGGCACGGGAGGCGGCAACGGGGCGGGGCAGTAGGCTGCGGCCTGCTCGTAAGCCCCTGTATCTTCGGGGTTGTAGACGACAATGGTCGTGTCCACCTGCGGGTGGCCGGTGAGGGCACGCAAGGAGTGGGCGAGAACCGGCATTCCCGCCAGCAGATGGTACTGTTTGGGTAGCGATCCGCTACTGCGGGCCCGCGTACCGCGTCCCGCCGCCACGATCACCGCCGCCGTCGTCGCCATTGTCGCACCCACCGCTAAAGCACCGGTCTGCTTAGACAGATTGCCTGTTCAGAGCAATTGTGGATGGGTTTGTTCGCGCTTGCGAAATAGTGCGCAAGCACCTATTCTGCACAAATCGAGGGCACCGATCCAGTTTGCCTATTTACTAAGCAGGTCACCAGCAGCGATGACGTCGACGACCGACGCTCTCACCATCGGGGGGTATACAACGCCGAATAGGGTCCTGTTGGCCCCCATGTCCGGCGTAACCGACCTGCCGTTCCGCCGCTTGGCCCACCGCCACGGCGCCGGTCTCGTCGTATCCGAGATGGTGGCCAGCGAGGAACTGGTCCGTCAGCGGGCCGACGTCATGCGCCGCGCCGAGGGCGGCGAGCTTGCGCCGTTCGTCGTTCAGCTGGTCGGCCGCGAGGCGCACTGGATGGCCGAAGGCGCGCGCATCGTCGAGCAGCTGGGCGCCGACATCATCGACATCAACATGGGCTGCCCGGCGCGCGAGGTCACCGGCAAACTGTCGGGCAGCGCGCTGATGCGCGACCCCGACCACGCGCTGTCGCTCATCGAGGCGGTGGTAAACGCGGTTCGCGTTCCCGTCACGCTGAAGATGCGCCTCGGCTGGGACGACAAGAGCCGCAACGCGCCCGCGCTCGCCCGTCGCGCGGCCGACGCCGGCATCAAGATGATCACCGTGCACGGGCGCACGCGCTGCCAGTTCTTCAAGGGGCGCGCCGACTGGAGCGCCGTGCGCGAGGTTTCGCAAGCCGTCTCGGTTCCCGTCATCGTCAACGGTGACATCACCTCGGCGCAGGAAGCCGCCGAAGCGCTCAGCGCTTCCGGCGCCGCCGGCGTCATGATCGGCCGCGGCGCATACGGGGCACCCTGGCTGCCGGGGCGCATCGCCGAATTCCTTAGTCGCGGCACGCCCGCCTTGCCGCCTTCGCTGGCCGAGCAGGCGCGCATCGCCCGCGAGCACGTCGAAGCGATGCTCATCCATTACGGCGCCGAACTCGGACTGCGCAATGCGCGCAAGCATATCGGCTGGTACCTGGAGAAGAGCGGCCGCGCCGCCGACACCGTCAAGGCTTGGCGTCGCCAGTTGTGCACCGAGCCCAATCCCGATCGCGTCCTTGTTGGTCTTGCAGCGTTCTACGACGAAGCGCAGGAGATCGCCGCGTGAGCAAAACCGCTACGGCTACACGCGCCGCACCAGCCAGCCGCCGCCCCGTCGAGCATGACCTGCTGCTCACGGCGTTGCCGCATCCCATTATCGTGCTCGCCGAAGACAACCGCATCGTCTACGCCAATTCGGCAGCCGAAGCGTTTCTGTCGAGCGGCATCGCGCTTTTGAAGCGCCTCAAGCTCGATGAGGTGCTGGCCTTCGGTTGTCCGCTCATGGCGCTGGTGGATCAGGTGCGGACCTCGGGCGCCACCGTGAACGAATACGGCGTAGAAGTCGCCGGTCCGAAGTTTCAAAGCCCGAAGCTCGTCGACGTCTACGGCGGCCCGATGCCCGACAACGCCGATCTCGTCGTGCTGATGCTGCAGCAGCGGAACATGGCGCAGATGATCGAGCGCCAGCTGACGCATCGCGCAGCCGCACGCTCGGTTTCGGGGCTCGCCGCCGTGCTCGCGCACGAGATCAAAAATCCCCTGTCGGGAATCCGCGGCGCCGCCCAGCTTCTCGAGCAGGGGATCAGCGATGCCGACCGCTCGCTGACGCAGCTCATCTGCTCGGAGACCGACCGCATCCGCAACCTTGTCGACCGCATGGAGGTGTTCGGCGACGAGCGCCCGCTGGTCAAGGCGCCGGTCAACATCCACGACGTTCTCGACCACGTGCGCCGCCTGTGCGAATCCGGTTTCGGGCGCGGGGTACGTTTCATCGAGGACTACGATCCCTCCTTGCCACCGGTGCTGGGCAACCGCGACAAGCTCGTGCAGGCCATCCTCAACCTGGTGAAGAACGCGGTCGAGGCGATCGGGGAGAACAACCCGCAAGGCCGCGTCGTCATCCAGACCTCGTTCCGGCCCGGCGTGCGCCTTTCCGTGCAGGGCTCCGACACGCGCATCAGCCTGCCGCTGATGATCCAGATCGAGGACAACGGTTCGGGCGTGCCCGATCACCTGAAAGAGCATCTGTTCGATCCCTTCGTCACCACCAAGACGTACGGCACTGGGCTGGGCCTCGCGCTGGTCGCCAAGATCATCAACGACCACGGGGGGATCATCGAACTCGACAGCGAACCCAAACGCACTGTCTTCCGCGTCCTGCTGCCCATGCAGGAACGCTCGTCCGCCCCGAATTCCCGCTCGAGCCCGAGGTAGGCCATGGCCCGTGGCACCGTACTCATTGCCGATGACGACACCGCGATCCGCACGGTGTTGAACCAAGCTCTGGCGCGAGCCGGCTATGCGCCGCGCGCGACCGGAAACGCCACCACGTTGTGGCGCTGGGTCAGCCAAGGCGAGGGCGATGTCGTGCTCACCGACGTGGTGATGCCGGACGAGAACGCCTTCGACCTCATCCCGCGCATCAAGAAAATCCGCCCCGACCTGCCCATCATCGTCATGAGCGCGCAGAATACGCTGATGACGGCGCTGACGGCGGCGGAGAAGGGCGCCTACGAGTATCTGCCCAAGCCGTTCGACCTCAACGAGGTGGTGGCCGTCGTCGGCCGTGCGCTGACGCAGCCGGGGCGCCGACTGCAGCGGCCGGCCCAGGAGATCGAGAGCGAGGAGCTGCCGCTCATCGGACGCTCGCCGGCGATGCAGGAGATCTATCGCGTCCTCGCTCGGCTGACGCAGACAGACCTGACGGTGATGATCAACGGCGAGAGCGGCACCGGCAAGGAGCTGGTCGCCCGCGTGCTGCACGACTACGGCCGCCGCCGCCAGGGCCCATTCGTGCCCATCAACATGGCGGCGATTCCCCGCGAGCTGGTCGAGAGCGAACTGTTCGGCCACGAGAAGGGCGCCTTCACCGGCGCCCAGACGCGCACGCAAGGCCGCTTCGAGCAGGCCGAGGGCGGCACGCTGTTCCTCGATGAGATCGGCGACATGCCGCTCGAGGCGCAGACGCGGCTGCTGCGCGTTCTGCAGGAGGGCGAATACACCACCGTCGGCGGTCGCACGCCCATCAAGACCAACGTGCGCATCATCGCCGCCACCCACCGCGATCTCAAATCGCAGATCGCCCAGGGCCTGTTCCGCGAGGATCTGTTCTACCGCCTCAACGTCGTGCCGATCCGCATCCCGCCGCTGCGCGAGCGCCTGGAGGACGTCGGTGACCTCGTGCGCCACTTCCTGCGCCAGGCGACGCGCGAAGGTCTTGGCCAGAAATCCATCGAGGCGGCCGCCATCGACCGCCTCAAGTCGCACCCATGGCCGGGCAACATCCGCGAGTTGGAGAACTTCGTTCGCCGCCTTGCCGCGCTCTACACGCAGGACACGCTGACCAGCCAGATCGTCGAGCAGGAGCTGGTCGAGGCGATGCCCGACAAGTCCAGCGATCTCGGCGGCAGCGATTCCAAGGATCTCAGCGAGCAAGTCGAGCGCTACCTCGCCGGCTACTTCTCCGGCTTCGGCAAGGAGCTTCCGCCGCCCGGTCTCTACGACCGCATCATCCGCCAGGTTGAGCTGCCGCTGCTGACGGCGGCGCTGGCGGCGACGCGCGGCAATCAGATCCGGGCCGCAGAGTTGTTGGGATTGAACCGCAACACTTTGCGATCGCGAATTCGGGCGCTGGATATTCGCGTTTTCCGCACGCCGCAGGCCTAGTCGGACGGCGTTGTCCCCTTGAAAGTCCAAGACTTATGTTCGTCGGCTTGCGCCTGCGCGCCTGCGGCGTTACCTATTGGCCACGTCGCGAAAATGTCACAGTCTGTTGTTTTGGTGTGGGTTCGCATCTGGCGGGCTCTCCCTGAGTGACCGCAAACGTAACCGGCCTCCCCCGGCCACCATCGAAAGCGCGCTGATGCCGGCCGTGCAAGTTGCACCGCAGCGAGGCCATAACTTGGATGAAGGGCCCTCAGCCCTCAATCCGGGTGACCGCGCATTCTGGATCGGCCTGTCCGTCGTTCTGCTGTCGCTCATCTCGGCGTTCGCGACCTATATCATCCTCACCGGGCTATCGCCCATCACCCCACGCAACGACGTGGTGCTCACTGTTCTGTTCGTGAACATCGTGCTCATCATCGCGATGATCGCGCTGCTCACCTGGCAGATCATCGGCCTCGCGCGCGCCTGGCGGCAGCGCACGCCAGGTGCGCGCCTGCACATTCGCATCGTCGCCCTGTTTTCGATCATCGCCGCCCTGCCGACGCTGCTGCTTGCCGTCGGCGCCACCGTCACCTTCTCGCGCTCCCTCGATGGGTGGTTCGCCAACAGCACGCGCGCCATCGTTCTGTCCTCGCGCGATGTGGCCAACGCCTACCTCGACGAGCACGGGCAGGTCATCCGCACCGATGTCATGAACATGGCGCGCGACCTCGACATGGCCGCCGGTTCCGTTGCTGGCGATCCAGCCCGGCTGCAGCGCCTCGTGATGGTTCAGGCCGGCCTGCGCGAACTGCCATCGGCCTACATCATCGATCGCGACGGCGTACCGGTGATCGAGACCAGTGCCGACAATCAATTGCCCTACGTCGTGCCGCCACTCAGCGCGCTCGCGCAGGCGGCAACGGGGCAGGTGGCACTGCTGGAGCCAAGTTCTCGTACCTTCCGGGTCGGCGCGGTGACCCGCCTTGAAAGCTATCCAGGCAAGTACCTCTACGTCACGCGCAAGGTGAGCCCGAAGGTGATCGAACACCTGCAACTTACGGCGCAGAACGTGGATGAGTTTAACCGCCTGCGTAAAGCGCGCGGCGGCCTCAAGATCGCGCACGGCCTCATGTACCTGATGATCTCGATGACGGCGCTGCTGGCCGCCATCTGGATAGGCCTGTGGTTCGCGGGGCGCTTCGTGGCCCCCATTCGCCGCCTCATCGGCGCCGCGCAAGAGGTGTCCACCGGCAATCTCATGATCGAGCTGCCCGAAAAGCGCGGCGAGGGCGATTTGCGGCGGCTGTCGCAGACCTTCAACACCATGACGCGCGAATTGAAGGGCCAGCGCGACGCGCTGGTCACCGCCAACGAGCAGCTGATGGAACGTCGCCACTTCATGGAGGCGGTGCTGTCGGGGGTATCCGCCGGTGTCATAGGCCTCGACAGTCAGGAGCGCATCACGCTCGTCAGCCGCGCCGCCGGCGAACTTTTGGCGCTGGGTGAAAGCGAACTCGTCGGCAAAAAACTGCGCGAGGCCATTCCCGGCTTCGCCTCGGTTCTCGACAAGCAGGACGATCACGCGCTCAAGCAGCGAACGCAGGAGGAGATCACCCTCAACGTCCGCGGCGAAGAGCGCACGTTTGCGGTCATGGTGACGCGCGAGCGGGCCAGTGACGGCGACGTCGGCTCGGTCCTCACCTTCGACGACGTCACCGATCTCGCCGTTGCCCAGCGCACCGCCGCCTGGGCGGACGTCGCCCGCCGCATCGCCCACGAGATCAAGAACCCGCTGACGCCGATACAACTTTCAGCCGAGCGGCTGCGCCGCAAGTATTCCAAGAACATCACCCACGATCGTGAGACGTTCGACCGCCTCACGATGACCATCGAGCGGCAGGTCACTGACCTCAAGACCATGGTGGACGAGTTTGCGGAGTTCGCGCGCATGCCCAAGCCCGAGATGGCATCGCACGATCTGCGCCACGCCGTACAAGAGCCGGTCGTCCTGTTCCGCGAAGGCCATCCCGAGATCCAGTACGAACTGCGTCTGCCCGAGAAACCGCTGCTGATGTCGATCGATCGCCGCCTCATCACCCGGGCCATCACCAACCTCGTCAAGAACGCCAGCGAGGCGGTGGAGTCGGCGCGCGACGCGTCCTTGAAAGAGGACGGCAATTGGAAGGGTCGCATCGAGACCATCGTCACGACACTGGCCGACCGCGTCACCATCGAGGTGATCGACAACGGCACCGGATTGCCCAAGCAGAACCGAGCCCGTCTGCTGGAGCCCTACGTCACCACCAAGGGCCATAAGGGCACCGGCCTCGGCCTCGCCATGGTTCACAAGATCACCGAGCAGCACGGGGGAACGCTATCTCTGGAGGACGCCCCGCCGGCTCCCGGCCGCACGCACGGCGCCCTCGTACGCATCAGTCTGCCGCTCGTCCATGGACACGGGCCGGCACGCCCCGCAACGCCGCATCCGCCAACCGAACAAGCCGTGGCCCACTAGGCCGAAGCATTCTCCCGAAGGAGCTTGAGATATGGCTGCAGACATCCTGATCGTCGATGACGAGGCCGACATCCGCGACCTCGTCGCCGGAATCCTCGAGGACGAAGGGCATAGTGCCCGCCTGGCGCGCGACAGCGACGAGGCCTTGAAGGCCATCGAGGAGCGGCGTCCCCATCTCGTCGTGCTCGACATCTGGCTGCAGGGCAGCCGGCTCGACGGCCTGGAGGTGCTCTCCTACATCAAGCGCACCTATCCCGACCTGCCGGTGATCATCATTTCCGGCCACGGCAACATCGAGACCGCCGTCACGGCCATCAAGCGCGGCGCCTACGACTACATCGAAAAGCCGTTCAAGGCCGACCGGCTGATCCTCGTCACCTTGCGCGCGCTGGAGGCCTCGCAGTTGAAGCGCGAGGTCAAGGAACTGCGGGAAAGATCCAGCTTCAGCGCCGACATGATCGGCAAGTCGCCGGCCATCAACCAGTTGCGCAACGCCCTCGACCGCGTGGCACCGACCAACAGCCGCATCCTCATCCGGGGCTCGTCGGGCTCGGGCAAGGAGCTTGCCGCCCGCGTCATCCACGTGAAGTCGGCGCGCGCCGAGGGGCCGTTCGTCGTGCTCAACGCCGCGGCCATGGCGCCCGATCGCGTCGAGGAAGAGATGTTCGGCACCGAGGATCGCAGCGGGGGCGGGCCGCGCAAGGTCGGCGCGCTCGAAGAAGCGCACGGCGGCACGCTGTATATCGATGAAGTCGCCGATATGCCGATCGAGACGCAAGGCAAGGTGCTGCGCGTGCTGGTCGAACAGAAGTTCCTGCGCCTCGGCGGCAGCCAGAAGGTAGCGGTCGATGTGCGCATCATCACCTCGACCAGCCGCGATCTGGAGCGCGAGATCCAGGAGGGTCGCTTCCGCGAGGACTTGTACCACCGCCTCAACGTCGTACCGCTCCGCGTTCCCGGTCTTGCCGAGCGCCGTGAGGACATCCCCGAGCTCATCCAATATTTCGTCGGCCAGCTGAGCAACGCCTCGGGCCTCGCCCCGCGGCGTATCGGAGAGGACGCGATCGCCGTGCTGCAGGCGCACGACTGGCCGGGCAACGTGCGCGAGCTCAGGAACAACATCGAGCGCCTGATGATCCTCGCCGGCGGTGATCCTTCGGCGGTCATCACCGCCGAGATGCTGCCCGAGGAGATCGGCTCCAACGTGCCGCTGCCGGTCAACGGCGGGGCCGAGCATCTGATGTCGCTGCCGCTGCGCGAGGCGCGCGAGATCTTCGAGCGCGAGTATCTGCTGGCGCAGATCAACCGCTTCGGCGGCAACATCTCGCGCACGGCAGAATTCGTCGGCATGGAGCGTTCAGCCCTGCATCGCAAGCTGCGGGCGCTGGGAGTGTCATCGGAGCATCGCGGCATGGAAGTGCGCCAGGCGTGAGCTTGGCGCGTGAAGCGTGAAATGGTGAAGTCGTGAAGCAATGCAGTAGGGACGCCGTGACGACCCACGATCTCACGAATTCACAATCTCACGCATTCACGGACACCCAATGAGCCGCATCGTCTATGTCAACGGCCGCTATGTGCCGTACGCGCAGGCCGCCGTGCACGTCGAGGATCGCGGCTTCCAATTCGCCGATGCGATCTATGAGGTCTGCGAGGTGCGCGGTGGCCGCCTCATCGACGAAGCCCGCCACATGGCCCGGCTGGAGCGTTCGCTGGCCGAACTGCAAATCCCCAACCCGATGAGTGCCGCCGCGCTCGGTCTCGTCATGCGCCAGGTCATCGGGCGCAACCGGGTACGCGACGGGCTCGTCTATTTGCAGGTGACGCGCGGCGCCGGCCCCCGCGAATTCTATTTTCCGGGCTCCGATGTCGTCCCGACCGTCGTGTGCCTGGCCCGTTCGGTCTCCCCGGCGCATGTCGCGGCCAACGCGGTGAGCGGCATCGCGGTGAAGTCGCTGCCCGATATCCGCTGGCAGAGGTGCGACATCAAGACTGTGATGCTGCTGCCGGCTTGCCTGGCCAAGGAGGCCGCCCGGAAGGATGGGGCGCGCGAGGCATGGTTCGTCGATGCGGAGGGGTTCGTGACCGAGGGCGCCTCCAGCAACGCCTGGATCGTCGATGCGGCGGGCGCTGTCATCACCCGGCAATTGGGCACCGATATCCTTCCCGGAGTGACCCGCGCGACCCTGCGCGATGCCATCAGAGAGGAGAAAATAACCCTGATTGAGCGGCCATTTCGGCTGGTTGAGGCCTACGACGCCCGCGAAGCGTTCATCACCTCGGCGACCCAGACGGTGATGCCCGTCGTGCGCCTCGACGGACGCCCGATCGGGGACGGTAAACCGGGACAGACCGTCGAGCGACTACGCCGGAAATTTCACCAGTTTGCCGCGATTTCGAGCGCGTGAAGCGGCTTCTTTTTGAGGATGGACTTGGTATACATTTGATAGTGCAGTGCGACATAACGTTATTATATTGCGGTCGTTGTGATCGCTCGTCGCGGTGGCTTAGACTACCAATGCAGACCTAGAACAGGCGGACAAAAGATGGGCGCAGATCGAGTCCAAAACCTACAGGACACGTTCCTGAACCACGTGCGCAAGAATAAGACCCCGCTCACCATATTCCTGATCAATGGCGTCAAGCTCCAGGGCATTGTCAGCTGGTTCGACAACTTTTGTGTGCTCTTGCGGCGCGACGGTCACTCGCAGCTCGTGTATAAGCACGCGATATCGACCATCATGCCCGGCCAACCGGTCCACCTCATGGAGACCGAGACGACCGAGGCCTAACCTCGGACGGCTGAAATCGACGAACGCGTTGACTTAGCGGAGCAGCCAGAAGACGGAAGGGAGCAGCGTGCGAACGTCGCACGCGCGCTCGTGCTCGTCCCCGACCTGAAGCGTTCACCGCGCAGCAGCGCCGATGCTGCAGCCGGCTCCGGCCAAACCGCGCCTCTCCACTCGCCACAAGATCGACTGCTCGAAGCCACCGGGCTCGCCGAGGCGATCGATCTGCATGTCGTCCAGAGCCTGCTCGTGCCGGTCGCCAATCCGCGGCCGGCGACCTTGTTCGGCACCGGCAAGGTGGACAGCCTCAAGGCGATGATCGCCGCCGACGACATCGAGCTCGTTATCATCGACCACCCGGTCTCGCCCATTCAGCAGCGCAACCTGGAGCGCGCGTGGAATGCCAAGGTGCTCGATCGCACCGGGCTCATCTTGGAAATCTTCGGACGCCGCGCACGTACCAAGGAAGGGCGTCTGCAAGTCGAGCTGGCGCATCTGTCCTACCAGAAGAGCCGCCTCGTTCGCACATGGACCCATCTTGAACGCCAGCGCGGCGGCTATGGCTTCCTCGGCGGTCCTGGCGAAGCGCAGATCGAGCTCGACCGGCGCATGATCGACGAGCGCATCATCGCCATCCGCAAGGACCTTGAGGTCGTCGTGCGCACCCGCGAGCTACACCGGCAAGGGCGCCGCCGCGTGCCCTATCCGGTGGTCGCCATCGTCGGCTACACGAACGCCGGCAAGTCGACCCTCTTCAATCGCATCACCGGCGCTGAGGTGTTTGCCAAGCACCAGCTGTTCGCCACCCTCGATCCGACCATGCGCGAAGTCCGGCTGCAAAGCGGCCGCCGCATCATCCTGTCCGACACCGTCGGCTTCATCTCCGACCTGCCGACCATGCTGGTTGCCGCCTTCCGCGCCACGCTCGAGGAGGTCATCGAGGCGGACCTCATCTTGCATGTGCGCGACATCTCCCACCCCGAGACTGACAACCAGGCCAAGGACGTCGAGGGCGTGCTGACCGACCTCGGCATCGATACTGAGGCCGCCGATGCACCCATCATCGAGGTGTGGAATAAGATCGACTTGTTGAGCCCGATAACGCGAGAGGAGGCGACCGGCGCCGCTCGCTGGGCGGAACGCCCGCCCGTGCTCGTCTCGGCGGTGACAGGGGAGGGGATCGAGGCGCTGCTCGCCGGCATGGACGCGCGCCTCGGCCGCGGCGACATCATCGTCGAATTGGTCATTCCCGCGCACGAAGGCGGCTTCATCAACTGGCTTTACGAGGAAGCGGAGGTGCTGAACCGCGAGGCGCTGGAAAGCGGCGAGGTGCGCGCAAAGGTGCGCGTTGCCGCCGAAAAGAAAGAGCGCATGCTGGCTCTTGCCCGCGGAGCCGCCGCCACGCTGGCGCCGGGCTAGAGGTCAGCGGTCACGTTTGCCGCGGCAACACGCATGACCCGTCCTGCACAACCGTCTCTGAGAAGCCGATAAACGGTGCCACGCGCAACGAAGTCGAAAGCATAGCGGCCGCTTCATGCGTGCCGGACACGTTTCCCAGCGTGGCTCGTTTATTCCGACCACCCCTTTTTGCCGAGGTTTCGATGTCCATTGCCAAGCCAGGAACGCCCGTTACCGATGAGGATCGCCGGTACATGGCGATGGCACTGGAGCGAATGCGCCGCGCGGGCGTGATCGACAAGACCGGCGGTCCATTCGGTGCCGTCGTTGTGCTTGATGGACAGGTCCTAGCCACCGCTGGCAATAGCGTGACGCGCGACAACGACCCGTCGGCGCATGCTGAGATCAATGCGATGCGCGAGGCTTGCCGCAAGATCGGCAATCCGCACATCGACGGCGCTATCCTCTACTCGAGCTGCGAGCCGTGCCCAATGTGCTACGCGACAGCCTACTGGGCACGCGTCGGCAAAATTTTCTATGCCGCGTCGTGGTCCGACTACGCTGATCTATTCGACGACAGCAACATCGCCGAGGACATGCGATTGCCCTACGAGCGGCGGCAGGTGGCGCTGGAGCAGATCATGCAGCCCGACGCTCAGAAGGTGTGGGACGAGTTCCGCAAGTTGCCCGACGGCGTGCGCTACTGACGATTGCGATAGAGGCGAAACGTCGGTCGCCGTGCGCACGTGAGTGGCGCAAGACGAAGCGATGTTGGCGGCCTCACCTCATTTCCGGCCCGAACGAATGGCCAAATCATTGCAGACGTGATTCGCCAACGCCACCGAGGGGGCTCGAATGCGACCGCTGCTACAGCAACTTGAGGATATGCACATCCGCGTAGCCGAAACGGCTACGCACGAAGAGGCCATGGTCAAAGCGTTGGGCGATGCGCTGGTGCGCCTCGACCAACAGCTCCTGCAAGACGTACAGAGTATCGCCAGCGATCACGAAGCCCGGCGCACCGCAATCCTGGGTGAACTGCAGGGGTTGGCTTCGAGCATCGGCATGTTCCAGGTTCCGCGACAGGCTGCGCAAGCCATCGAGACCGCACCGTCCTACACGCCGATTGCCGGCGACTGGCGGCAGGCGGCCAACAACATTGGCGACGATATGGAAGCGCCCGTCAGCGTAAATGCCGCCCCGCGCCCCAGCTATGCGCACGAGCCCCGACGCCACAACGGCGCAGCTCCACTCAGTTTGCTGGAAAGGCGTCGCCGTGTCAGCGGCGGCTGAGGCGGATCAGCGGTCGTCGCGCGGCGCGTATTGCCACTCGTTGCTGGACTCTCGGACCACGCCCTTCTGGCCGCTGGTCGGGAGTCCCAACGCCGGGCTGGGGGCGCGGTACAGCGGGGTCGGCGATAGGCGAAGCTTGTCGCGCTGTTTGATGACGATCTGTCCCGGTACAGGTGGGGTATCCTGTCGGAAGTCGTGAGGTACGGTCTGCGCGTGCGCCACGCCGGCGCCCAGCGCGATGATAAGGGTACATAAAAGCGTGCGCATTGCAGGGCCTTTCAAGGACGCATCAACGACCCTTGAATAACGCCCGGCGGTGCAGATGGTTCAGCCAGCGCAGCGGCCTAGTTCTTCGGCTCGACGAGCCCCGGTAATGCCGACCCGCTCGGACCAATCTCCTGCACCGCTTGGCGACAACTCCACTGCTGCGACACCTTGCAGTCGTTGGGACCGTCGGCGTGTTCGCAGTTGCGCGCGTCCTGCCAGGCCCTGAGTATTTTGGTCGCCTGGGCGTCGAACTCTGCAAGTTCCGCGCCCTCGTATCTCGCGCGAAGTTCCGCAACTTGCGGCGTAATCTTCAGGCCATAACAAACGAGCGCCGCGCCGGCCGCTTCGCCATAGCGGGCGCCGGCGTCCTTGGCGGTCAGTGACGCGGTTTCCCCAGGGGTGGTGGAGACGAGCAGTGGAGCGGCGATGGTTGGGGCGATGGTGCAGGCGGTGAGTACAAGGGCTGCGACAAAGCCGGTGCAGGGCAGGTGCATGTCCTTCCTCGCTTTTTGTTTGCGCACGTATTAGAGCCCGCCTTGCACCCAGGGCGCAATGCGACGTCCGTACCTCTCCGGCGATTTTGCCGCCGCCCGGAAGCTGCCCACCCTGCTTCGGCTGTTATAAACTGTCGTTCATGACTGCCGCCGGCTTGCCCGAAGCCGCAGCTTGCTCCTCACTGGAGCATCCACAACGCAGGGGGAGCGCGTGCGCCTGAATGCTTTGCTGATGGCTCTGGTGGCCATGATCCTCACGTCCGGCCAGCTCGCCGCACGCCAGTGCAAGTATCGCGAGATGCAGGAGGTAGCCGGCGAGAAGATGACCGTCACGGCGAAGATCGACGAGATGGAGCCCGACGAAGATGACCCTAAGACGGTTTGGGTAACGCTCGATAACTCGGCAGCCGATCACTGCCTCACCTTCCTGACCGGAGTTCCAAAGGCGTCGGCCGCGAAGTGCAAGGCCGGGCAGCAGGTCACCGCGACCGGCAAGGTCTACGAGCGCATGGACGCCTGGTGGGGTCTCAACAAGATCTCCGCCATCAGCTGCAAGTAGGCGCGTGCAACGAAAATCGGATAACGGCAGGTTAACGCATCCCCGGCGCCTTCGACGACGCGGTCGATGACCTTGCTGCGACGATGTCCGCCTTGCTTTCGGCAGGCGAGCGTGCCATATGCTGCTCATCGGTCGAGGCAATCTCGAACGGCCATCGGCGCTCCAGCCGCGTGAACGAACAACGCTTCAAGGCCCCAGGCAATCGCCGCCGGCCACTTCGTTGTTCTCCTGTTGAGCGCCTCTGACCTCCCTTTTCATTTGAGCCCAGGCCACGCGGGGCTCTCTCGAGTACCGCCGCGTTTGCTCGCGTTCGGCCAGGCATTGCGCTTGGCCAATCCGCGCGCGCCTGGCCTTCACATGAAAGACAAGCATTTGACCACGACACCTTCCACGACCACCACCACGACGTTTGCCGATCTCGGTTTGAACGCTTCGCTGCTCAAGGCGCTGACCGCCGAGGGCTATACAATTCCAACTCCGATCCAGGAGCAGGCCATTCCCGGCGTGCTCGCTGGCCGCGATCTCATGGGCATCGCCCAGACGGGAACGGGTAAGACCGCTGCTTTCGCCCTGCCGATTCTCAATCGTCTGGCCGCCGATCCACGCCCGGCGCTGCGCGGTGGTACGCGCGTTCTCGTATTGTCGCCGACCCGCGAGCTGTGCTCGCAGATTGCCGACAGCTTCCGTGTCTATGGCAAGCACAGCGGCATCTCGGTCGCCACCATGTACGGCGGCGTTCCGTTCCGCCCGCAGGTCAACGCCGTCAGCCGCGGCGTCGATGTTCTCGTTGCAACGCCTGGCCGCCTGATCGATCACATCGAGCAGCGCAGCATCAATCTTGCGGGCACCGAGATCTTGGTCCTCGATGAGGCCGATCAGATGCTCGACATGGGCTTTATCGCGCCCATCCGCAAAATCCTCTCCAAGCTGTCGCAGCGCCGCCAGAGTTCTGTTCTTCTCGGCCACCATGCCGCGCGAGATCGGTGCGCTGGCCGCAGAGATGCTGCGCGATCCGCTGCGCGTTGCCGTGACGCCGGTGGCCAAGACCGCCGACCGCGTTGCCCAGCGCGTCATCCACGTCGAGCCGCAGAAGAAGGCCTCGCTGCTGGTCGAGCTGTTTGCCAATCCGGAGATGAAGCGCACGCTCGTCTTCACACGCACCAAGCGCGGAGCCGACAAGGTGGCGCGCCATCTCGAGACTGCCGGCATCCTGGTTGCCGCCATTCACGGCAACAAGAGCCAGCGCCAGCGTGAAGCCGCGTTGGCCGAGTTCCGCAACGGCCGCATTCGTGGACTCATCGCCACCGACATCGCCGCGCGCGGTATCGACATCGACGAGGTGACCCACGTCGTCAACTTCGAGCTGCCGAACATTCCGGAAAGCTACGTGCACCGCATTGGTCGTACGGCGCGTGCCGGCGCAGAAGGCATCGCCATCTCGCTGTGCTCGGGCGAAGAGCGCACCTTCCTGCGCGACATCGAGCGCCTGACGCGTCAGCAGATCCCGGCGTCGGATCGCACCGGCGATACAACGTTGGCGAACAGCGGCAGCGCCAGCGCCGAGCGCGGGCATCGCCACGCTCCCCGCAACCACGCACCCAGCGGCGGTCACAAGAAGGTCGCGGACAACCGTTCCGGCCAGAAGAAGCGTCGCCCGCAGGGCGGCGGATACTCGCGCGGCTCGGATGCACGCACGTCGGACAGCGGATCGTTCCGCGGGCTGGCGCGCAATCTCGCCACGCGCTGATTCCGATAGCCCGATATAGCGCGGGCGGCCCCATGGCTGCCCGCGCTTTCTTTTGCGAACGCTTCCGTCCCTGACGACGCCGGTTGACCGCCGCGCGACTATCCCCGCACACTCGCGTTTGCCTGAAGGGGAACGCGATGACCAAAGCCGCCAAGCCGGACGAACACCACGCGGCCGGCGAGCCGACCCTCGCCAGGGTCATGGGTCCCTGGCTGCTGCTGCTGTTCATAGTCGGCGATATCCTCGGCACCGGCATCTATGCTCTCACCGGGCAGGTGGCAAAACACGTCGGCGGCGCCGTGTGGCTGCCGTTCCTCGTCGCCTTCCTCGTCGCCCTGCTGACCGCCTTCAGCTACCTGGAGCTGGTCACCAAATATCCCAAGGCGGCCGGCGCCGCGCTCTATGCGCACCGCGCCTTCGGCATCCACTTCGTCACCTTCCTGATCGCCTTCGCCGTCATGTGCTCAGGCATAACGTCGGCCTCGACTGCTTCGCGTGCGTTTGCCGCCAACCTGTCGGATTCGCTCGGGCTGGGGCTGTCGGGCGGCATCGGCGTCACGCTTATCGGGCTTGCCTTCATGGCCGCCATCGCAGCGATCAACTTCCGCGGTGTCGGCGAGAGCGTGAAGCTCAACGTGCTGCTGACCTGCGTTGAGCTCACCGGCCTCCTAATCATCATCGTCATCGGCCTGTGGGCCATCGGCACCGGGACCGGGGATCTGGCGCGCGCCTTCGAGTTCAACACCAGCGCCGACGGCGGCGTCATCTGGGCGGTGATCGGCGGCACTACGCTCGCCTTCTTCGCCATGGTCGGCTTTGAGGACTCGGTCAACATGGCCGAGGAAACCGAGGACCCGAGCCGCATCTTTCCCAAGGTCTTGCTCACCGGCCTGTTTCTCACCGGGGCCATCTATGTGCTGGTGTCGATCTCGGCCATCGCGCTCGTCCCGCCGGCCGAACTCGGCGAGGGCGACACGCCGCTCCTGAAGGTGGTGCAGGCAGGCGCCCCGGGCTTTCCGCTTGGCGTGTTCGGCTTCATCACCATGTTTGCCGTCGCCAACAGCGCCCTCATCAACATGCTGATGGCGAGCCGTCTCATCTACGGCATGAGCCGCGAGCACGTGCTGCCGCCCATTCTGGGTAAGGTGCATGCAACCCGGCGTACGCCCTACATCGCCATCGGCTTCACCACGCTGCTCGCCTTCGCGCTTATCTCGTTCGTAGGCGAGGTACCGGCGCTCGGCGGCACGACGGCGCTGTTGCTGCTGGCGGTGTTTACCGTCGTCAACATCGCCGTGCTCGTGTTGCGCAAGGACCCCGTGGAGCACGACCACTTCCGCGTCCCGGCCTTCGTGCCGGTGCTGGGCGCACTGACGTGCGGCTTTCTCGTCGGCCCGTGGACCGGCCGCGATCCTCAGCAGTACGTCATCGCGGGAATCCTGATCGCGCTTGGCGTTGCGCTGTGGTTCGTGACCATGGCCCTGAACCGTGCCACCGGTCAGACGGTCGAACAGCCGCTGCCCGAGGACCTCTCAGGGCGCGGCATGAAGAATTAGCGGCGCGGCCGGTCAGCGTTGCCGGCAGTTCCGGAGCAGCCCTGCGGCTGCTCCGGACGCGCGCTTTAACAGCCGTGATTGCGCATGCAGCGGCGATAGCGCCAGCCGAACGCCCAGCGGTCGCGGCAGATGTAGTTCCAGCGTGCGCAGCGGCGCCAGCCGACCTTGTCGACCAAGGATTGGGCGGGCAGCAGTTTGCTCGTTGTTAAGCCCGACACCGGGCTGGCCTGCACGGGGGTGAGGAAGGCGGCGGCCGACATGGCGCAGACCGCACTCGCAATAAGGAGAGGTCGAGACATTGCGGATACTCCATTGGACTTGGACCAAACGCGCGCGACGCCGCGGCGCCATGCGCGCCACCAAAAAAATACCCGCCGCCTGAACGTCCGATGAACCGGAGTTGAAATGATGTTACGGCGGAATGCCTTGCATGGCCGCTTCCACTATTGCCCGTTGGCTTTCGCCTCGTTCCAAAGCTCGTCCATCTCGGCGAGATTCGACTGCTCGGGGGATGATCCGCGCCGGGCGAGTTCCGCCTCGATGTAGCGGAAGCGGCGGATGAACTTTTCGTTGCCTGCCCGCAGCGCCGTCTCGGGATCGATCTTCAGATGGCGCGCCACGTTTGCGACGACGAACAGCAGGTCGCCAAACTCCTCCTCGATCGCCGCGCGATCCGTGGTCGCGCCGCCGGCGGCGATCTCCGTTTCCAGTTCGCCGATCTCCTCGTGCAGCTTGCCGAACACGGGCGCCAGCGACGGCCAGTCGAAACCGACTTTGGCGGCTTTGTTCTGCAACTTGATGGCGCGTGTGAGGGCCGGTAGTCCGACCGGCACGCCGTCGAGCACACCGGCAGGTGCGTCGTTCGACTTTTCCTTATCCTTGGCGCGCTCCCAGAAGCCCGCTTCGACGCCGGCGGCGCGTTCCTCCTTCGTGCCGAACACGTGCGGATGGCGGCGGATCATCTTGGTGGTGACGGCCTCGACGACGTCGCCGAACTGGAAGGCGCCGAGCTCCTCGGCCATGCGCGCGTGATAGACGACCTGCAGCAGCAGATCGCCCAGCTCGTCCTTGAGATGCGGTAGGTCGTCGCGCGCGATCGCGTCGGCAACCTCATAGGCTTCCTCAATGGTGTACGGAGCGATGGTCGCGAACGTCTGCTGCTGATCCCACGGGCAGCCGGTTGCCGGATCGCGCAGCGCGGCCATGATCTCGATGAGGCGAGCAATGTCTTTTGAGGGCTTCATGGCCGGCACCCTAATCGATGCCGCTTCCCGCCGCGAGAGCTAGCGCGGTCGCGGCGCCCAGGGCGTCGGGAAGAAGGCGACCATGGTCAGCGGCAGCAGCCAGCCGAGCCACGCCGCGCAGCTATAAATGGTGTCGAACGGCAGATCGTAGTTGGTGACGACCGTCGTGGTCAGGCGCACCCACAATGCACCCGAAGCGACGCCGGCCATCATCAGCATCAGCCGCGCGTGGTCGGCAAAGCGGCGGCGTCGCACGGCCAGGATGCCCAGCGCGATGAGCAACAACCAGACGACACCCTGCGCGAGAAAACCGGCGCGCGCGGCGGGAGCCGAGTGGCTGTAGAGCGCCACGGGCAGCGAGGTGAGCGCGCCTAGCAGGACAGCTACCGCCGTCACGTAGCCGAGCGGGCGATGCCAGGCGCTGTTGCGGCGCAGGGCGATGACCAGCGGGATGAGCAACAGAGCGCCGCCGGACGCGGCCATGTGCAGCTTGAAAATGCCGGGCAGTTGCTGGTCGACGAGGAAGAGATTGTACGGCAGCGGAATGACGCCGAGTCCCTGCTTCACCGCGACGATGCCGGTCGGCACCGCTAGCAGCAACACCCCGCAAATCACGGCAAGACGCGGAGTGCGCGCGACAAGCAGGCGAAAGGCGGACTTAAATCCGTCCGCGGGAAATGCTGTTGTTGCGCCGTTGATCATGGACTGAGCGGTTAGAGGCACCTGATGTTGCAACGTATATTGAGCAGTCTTTGTGTTCTGGCAACGGCGCTGCCGCTGGCGGCAGGCGCGGCCGACACCACCCTCAAGCCGATACAGATCGCCGGGCGGTGGCAGGGCGACAGCTGGGCTTCCGACAAGGGTGGTCCGCTGACGCTCGACATCGTCGCCTGCGGGGCGGGATGGTGCGGGATCAAGGTCGAAGCCGGCGACAAGTGCGGCGGCACTGCGCTGAAGATCGATGCCGGCGCGGTCGACGGACGACTACGTGCAATACAAAGGCACGCTGCAACTCGCCCCCAATACCGAGCCCTACGTCGTGCAGACATCGATCTTCGCGCCGGAGGCAGACGATCCGCCCGACGCCCCGTTGAAGCTGCAGATCACCGGAGACACAGGCGGGGAATTCCGCGCCTATCGCCGCTCGTTCCCGTTCGAGGCGCAACTGGCGCGCGTCAAGGACGCGGTGTGCCAGGCGCCGGCCAACGTCTCGTCACTCTACTAGTCGTCCCCCCGGTGCACTTGTTCGCACCGCCCGCCCCGGTCTAGCATCGGGCCGGGGAGGGGCGCCGGCTTGCCGGCCGCCCGAGCGGAAGCGAACGGCATGATCATCCTGCGCATCCTGGCCAACGCCGTCATCATGATCGGCGAGGTGGCGGCCGTCGCCGCGCTCGCCGCCTTCGCGTTCTACTATCCGTTCGTGTTTGCCGGTGCGACGGCGGCGTTGAGCTTCGTGCTCGGCCTGAGGCTCGAGGTGGCGCGTCTGCGCTATGAGCTGCCGTTCTATTTCGGCGGCGCTCGTCAAGCGCGGCTATTTCCTGACCACGTTGGTTGGGAGTTTCGAAGCACTGTTCAAGGGACTGCTCGCCGGCGTCGCCGCGCTGTTCACCTTCGCCGGCACCAATCCCGACCGGCGCTTCTGGGTGGCGGTGCTGTTCGGCGTCTGCGTCTATGCCGGTGCCGCGCTGCTGCGCCTGCTGTCGATCCGCGCCGACGCGCTGCCGATGCGCTGGGGCTACTTCCGGCTGGCCCCGCTGCTCGGCTTGCTGTTCTCGGCCGGGCTGGCGCTTCTGGCCGCCATGGGCCAGGTGCCGACGGCGAGCGTCTCCGGCATCGGCTGGGACATCATCTTCAACACGCCGCAGAATCCTTCGATCGAGCAGGTGAGCGAGCTGTTCTTCCAGCTGAAGCAGGCGTTCGACGAGTTCATCGTCAAGGCGCTCGGCGTCTTGCTCGACGAGGACTGGGCGCGCCTCATCGGCATCGTCGTCAGCGTCAACGTGCTGTCGGGCTTCGTCAGCGCCATCTACGCCGCGCTCATCGCCGCCGGCGTGCGGCGCGCCGAGGATTCGCTGCTGTGACCTCGGCGGGACGGACGTACCCCCCGCCGGGTCAGCCATCCAGCGCAGACCCACCCACCATTCGCATAATATATATTATGGAATGTGCTGTATAGATGACGGCAGTATTTACAGCCAGTTAACGGCGGCAGGCGGGATGCCGCCGACCGTCACTTGTCGCCTTTCTCGTACTTGTCGGCGACGAAGCGGTCGAGCAGACGCACGCCCCAGCCGGCACCCCAGCTCGGGCTGATCTCGGACTTCGGCGCGTCCATGGCCGTGCCGGCCAGATCGATGTGCGCCCACGGCGTATCCTTGACGAAGTAGCGGATGAACGCGGCAGCCGTGCAGGCGCCGGCCCAGCGGCCGCCGATGTTCTTGATGTCGCAATTCTTGGACTCGAGCATCTTGTCGTAGGCCTTGTCGAGCGGCATGCGCCACAGTTTCTCGCCCGTCTCGGCCGAGGCCTCTAGCAGGTCGGTCGCTAGCTTCTCGTCGTTGACGAAGAGACCGGCGTACTCCTTGCCGAGCGCCACCATGATCGCGCCGGTCAGCGTTGCGAGGTCGACCATGAGCCGCGGCTTGAAGCGCTCCTGCACGTACGAGATGAGGTCGACGAGGACGAGGCGACCTTCAGCGTCGGTGTTGAGGATCTCGACCGTGTTGCCGGAATGGGCGCGCACGATGTCGCCGGGGCGGGTCGCGGTGCCCGAGGGCATGTTCTCGACGAGGCCTATGATGCCGATGGCGTTGACGTTGGCCTTGCGCTCGGCGAGCGCCTGCATGGTGCCGACGACGGCGGCGGCGCCGCCCATGTCGCCCTTCATGTCCTCCATGCCGGCGGCCGGCTTGATGGAGATGCCGCCGGTGTCGAACACGACGCCCTTGCCGACGAAGCAGATCGGCTTGGTGCGCTTCGACTTGGCGCCGTGCCACTGCATGATGGCGACGCGCGCCGGGCGCACGCTGCCCTGCGAGACGGCCAGCAGCGCACCCATCTTCAGTTCGCCGATCTGGTCCTCATCGAGGATTTCGATTTCGAGGCCGGAAGCTTCCAGCTCCTTGACGCGGTCGGCGAATTCGACCGGTCCCGAGGGCATTTGCAGGCTCGTTGACGAGATCGCGAGCGGTGATGATGCCGTTGACCAGGGCGCCATAACGGACGTAGGCGGCGCGCGCCTTGTCGGGATCGGCGCAGTGCACGACGATCTTCTGCAGGCCGTCCGCCTCGCCGTTGCCCTCGTCATCGGGTGACTTCTTGGTCAGGTACTTGCGGAACTCGTAGCTGCGCAGCGAGGCGCCGAACGCCAGCATGGCCGCGAGGACGTCGGGCTTGACGCCGGCGCCTTCGGGCGCCTCGGCGATGATGCTCGCGGTCTTGCTCTTGCGGGCGCTGATGGCGCCGGCCGCCGAGCCGCCCAGCAGGATCCAATCGTTCTCCTTGAGCTCACCCGCCTTGCCGGTGCCGAGCAGGATGACGCGATTGACGCCACCGAGGCGCGGTGGTGCGAGCACTTCGAGCGTCGACTTCTTGCGTCCCTTGTACTGGGCAGCCTCGGCAGCCTTCAGCAGCGTCCCCCCACTTCGCTGATCGATCTCGCGCGCCCGGGCCGGCAGCGCCACGTCGTCACCGGCGAGGACGACGACCGTCGGCTCAAGGTCGCCAGAGAGCGGTTGAAAATCGATTTCGGGGCGGCTGGTCATAGGCGCGGAGCTCCAAGGTGGGTTGTCTGTGGAGGGCTTCCCAACCTGGAGGCGGTGCGACCCGCACGCCGACCCCTGCCGCCGAGCAGGGACCCAAGCCATGATGAAGGCAGGGAAGTCCGAAACGTTGTGCACCCGAGCTACCGCGCGGATGCTGCGCTGGCAAGCGAGGCACCCCCCGGAGGCCTTCAACCCGCCGTGTTCGGCACGGATGTTCCCGCTGCGTTCGCAGTTCACAGGGTCGACGCCGTGGCGCCCTGGACACTTGCCGCCAAGTCACTGGGGAAAAGCCGAATTTCCGCCACGCTGGGGTGGAACGAAACGGTATGGGACGGGGCCGCGGGGGCCGGCACGGGTCGATCCTCCGCATCACATTCGGTCAGCATGACGATTTTCGAGAGGTATGTCTTTCGGCAGGCCGGGGCCGCGCTGCTCATCATCCTGTTGTCGTTGTCGAGCATTGTCTGGGTGGCGCTGGCGCTGCGCCAGCTCAACGTCGTGACCAGCCAGGGTCAGGACGTTTGGATGCTCATCAGGATGACCACCCTGGCGCTGCCCAACCTGATGGCGATCATCGCGCCGTTCTCGCTGCTCATCGCCTGCATCCACACCCTCAATCGCCTCAACGGCGATAGCGAGCTGATCGTCCTCACCGCCTCGGGCGCCACCATCTGGCGGGCAGCCAGGCCGCTTCTGGCGTTGGCCCTGCTGGTGGCGCTGGGCGTTGCCTTCGTCAATCACCTCGCCATGCCGTGGAGCCTCAAGCTGCTGCGCCAGTACATCGTCGAGGTGCGCGCCAACATCCTGACGCAGGTGATCCAGCCAGGCGCCTTCTCCAGTCCCGAACAGGGCCTCACGTTTCACATCCGCGAGCGCGACCCGAACGGCGAGTTGCTCGGGCTGATCGTGCACGATACGCGCAACAAGGAACTCAATCAGTCCTACCTTGCCGAGCGCGGCGTCATCGTCGAGCGCCCGCCGTCCAACTACCTCTTCATGAGCAAGGGCCACATCGTCCGCCGCAACGACAAGGATGAACCCGCCCAGATCATCGTCTTCGAGAAGTACGCCGTCGACCTCGACCAGTTCGAGAAGAAGCTCAGCGAAGACGAGGATCTAAAGCCGCGCGAGCGCTACCTCGGGGAGCTGCTCCACCCGGAGGCGACGAGCAACAGCTACCGTTCGGCGCCGGGCAAGTTTCGCGCCGAGTTGCATGAGCGGTTCTCCAACCCGCTCTATCCGCTCGCCTTTGCCTTCATTGCGCTGGCGGCCGTCGGGCAGGCGCATTCGACCCGCCAGAACCGCGTGCAGCAGGTGGCCATAGCCTTCGTGCTGGCGGCTGGCTTGCGGCTCGGCGGCCTGGCGCTCAACAACATCGTCGTCCTCGACGTGTCGGCGACACCGCTGCTTTACGCGCTGCCATTGTCGGCTGTGCTTGGCTCAATGTTCCTGATGGAGCGGGGGCGGCGCCGGCTGTCCAACTCGCGCTTTCCCGGCATCCTACTCGATCCCATCACCGACGGCTTTGCCTGGCTCGGTGGCCTGCTGCGTCGCGCCCGGATCTCGCCGCGCGGCGTTGCCAGCGTGCGGAGGTAGCCATGATCCGCACCCGCACCCTCGGTCGCTACATCGGCAACCGCTTCCTGCTCGGCATCCTGACGACCTTTTTGCTCTGCTCGGTGCTGATCTATCTCATCGACTTCGTCGAACTGCTGCGCCAGTCGGGCAAACACGGCGAGGTACCCCTGTTGACCCTCGCCGCCATCGCTTTGCTGCGCCTGCCCGCCTACGCCGAGTTCCTCATCGCCTTCGCCGTACTCGTCGGCTCCATCACGGCCCTCCTGCAGCTCAGCCGCAAAAGCGAGCTGACGGTCATGCGTGCCGGCGGCATGTCGGTGTGGCAGTTCCTGCGCCCAGGCCTGTTCGTGGCCTTCATGGTCGGGCTGCTGACGGTGACCGTGTTCAACCCCATGGCGGCGGCTGGTCGCGATGCCGCCGAGGACATGTTCGCCGAGGCTTTCGGCAAGGAAACCAATCTGTTGCGGTCAAAGTCCGGCTCCTCGTGGCTGCGCCAGAACGGAGCGGACGGGCAATCGGTGATGAGCGCCGTCATGGCCACCAATCGCGGCCTGACGCTGCACGGAGTGTCGGTGTTCGTGTTCGACAACGACGGCCACTTCGTCGAGCGCGTCGACGGCAAGCGGGCGGACCTGCACGAGGGCTATTGGCAGGTCAGCGATGCGTGGGTCGTACGCATCGGCCGGGAGCCGGAAAAATTCGATATCTACATCGTGTCCACATACCTTACACCCGATCGCGTCACCGACGCGCTGGGAACGGTGTTCTCGGTCTCGTTCTGGGAAATGCCGGCGCTCATAGAAGTGGCTGAAAAGGCTAAACTTTCATCAGATCGGCTGCGCGTTCAGTACGAGGCTCTGATGTCAAGGCCATTGTTGTGCGCCGCGATGGTCCTTTTGGCGGCCACTGTGTCGTTACGGTCATTCCGCGGTGGTGGCATCCAGACTATGGTTATTGCTGGACTGGTGGGGGGGTTTGGCTTCTTTCTACTTTCGGAAGTCTCCCGACAAGCTGGTGTGGCTGGGTTGACGCCTCCTTGGGCGGCGATCTGGTTGCCTGTGGTCCTCGTGATGGTTGTCTCGGCTGCGGTACTGTTGCACCAGGAGGATGGCTGAGTGATGCGTCATACGCGGACACCGCAAGAGGGTTGCGGATCGTCACGCGTCACCTGCCGAAGCCGCAAGGCAGTCGGCTGGGTGCGTATACGCACGCTTGCATTGCTCGCAGCATCCCTTTTCGCTGCGCCGCTGGCCTATGCCCAAGATCCATCGACGCTGGCCCCGGACGTCTCGAACTCGAGTTCGTTCCCCAAGCAGAGCCTGGTCGGTCCCTCACGCAACATCGACAAATCGCAGCCGCTCTATCTGCAGGGCGATGAGCTGATCTACGACACCGGCGGCAACAAGGTGATCGCCCGCGGCAACGTCGAGATCTATTACAACAACTACATCCTAACTGCTGACCAAGTGGTTTACGACCAGTCGGCCAACACACTGACGGCCGTCGGCAACGTCGTGCTCAAGGAGCCGAACGGCAACGTCGTGCGCGCCGACCGCTACACCCTCACCGACGACTTCCGCGACGGCTTCGTCTCCCAGCTGTCGGTTGTCGCCGCCGACGACACGCGCATCGCCGCTGAATCAGCGCAGCGTCGCGCCGGCAACACCACCGTGTTCAAGAACGGCCGCTTCACGCCGTGCCGCTCCGACGACGGTACGCCGCCGCTGTGGTGCTTGAGCGCGGCCACCGTCACCCACGATCAGGCCGCAGCGACCATCAGCTATCAGGATGCGCGCTTTGAGCTGTTCGGCGTGCCGATCCTCTACACACCGTATTTCGAGCACGCCGACCCGTCGGTGAAGCGCAAGTCGGGCTTCCTGATGCCGCAGCCCTCCAGCTCCGACACGCTGGGCTACAGCACCACCATTCCGTACTACTTCGCGCTGGCGCCCAACTACGACTTCACGTTCTACCCGATGTACACGTCACGCCAGGGCATCTTGTGGCAGGGCGAATGGCGCCACCGCACCGAGGACGGCCAGTACTTCATCCGCGGTACCGGCATCGACCAGGATGCCAGCGACTTGCCTTCGGCCATCGCCAATCGGGAGCAGTATGAGGGCTGGCGCGGCAGTCTCGATACCAAGGGCCTGTTCTCGCTGTCGAGCTGGTGGAAGTTCGGCTGGGACATCACCGCCGAGAGCGACGACGAGTTCCGCCGCTTCTACAAGCTCGACAACATGCTGCTCACGGACCGGGTCAATAAGGTCTTCCTCGAGGGCATCGGCGACCGAAATTACTTCGGCCTCGCCGCCTACCAGTTCACCAGCCTGCAGTACTCCGCCGATCCCCAGTCGGGGGCGCAGTCGTTTGCGCATCCCATCCTCGACTACAATTACGTCTTCGCCGATCCGATCCTCGGCGGCGAGCTGACGTGGGACACCAATGCGCTGAGCTACACCAGCGACCAGAACAACATCGTGTTCCCCAACGTCACCGGCAACGAGCAGATGAACCGCATCGTGACCGAGGTGAACTGGCGTCGCCGGCTCACCGATCCGATCGGCATCACCTACACGCCGTTCGCGCAGCTGCGCGGCGATCTCTATCAGATCAACGACTACGTCGATCCGCAGAGCCCCAACGGCATCAACAACACCTCAGTGGCCCGTGGCCTCGCCGCAGCCGGCGTGACCGTCGCCTATCCGTGGGTGACCAACAACACCGGCGGCTCGCACGTCATCGAACCGATCGGCCAGATCATCGCCCGTCAGGCTTACATCGAGCAGGACAATCTGCCCAACAACGACGCGCAGAGTCTTGTCTTCGACGACACCAACCTGTTCGAGCTGACCAAGTTCTCGGGCTATGACCGCATCGAGACCGGCACGCGCGCCAACGTCGGCATGCAGTACACCTTCCAGAGCAACAACGGCGGCTATGCCCGTGTGCTTGCCGGCGAGAGCTACCACCTGGCGGGCCTCAACCCGTACGCCGATCCCGGCATCGATCCCGTCGGCAACCCGACGTTCACGCCCTTCAGCGGCCTGCAGCAGGACCGCTCCGACTACGTCCTCGGCGCCTACGTGGCTCCGTGGAGCTTCATGCAGTTCATCTCGCAGTCGCGCTTTGACCAGGAGAGCTTCGCCCTCGCCCGTCAGGACGCCGGCGCTCAGTTGACGCTTGGCCCGTTGGCCATGAACGCCATCTACGCCTATCTCAACACCGATCCGACCAACGGCATCGACACCGCGCAAGAAGACGTCTACGGCAGCATCAACCTGCGCCTCACCGATCGTTGGAGCGTGGCCGCCGCCATGCGCTACGACATCGATGACGACCAGCTTGCTTCGGACATGTTCCAGGTACGCTATGGCGACGAGTGCTTCGTGCTCACCGCGACGTATACCGACAACTACTACTACAACCCCAATCTCGTCGACGGCCAGACGCTCATGCTGCGCTTCGAGCTGAAGCATCTCGGCGAGTTCGGCTACTCGACGGACGCGCTGAGCTATAACTTCAGCGAGCAGCAGTCCGGCGGCTGAGACCGGGCGGCCATTAGCCCGGCGGTTAACCTTCGCGTCCCGCTCACCGCGTAGCCCAACGTGGCCCTTGCCGGGTGACCGTTGATCAAGGCGCGAAGCGCCACGGGACGGCCAATGTTTGAGTCGATACATTGCCCGCATTCAAGCCGCAGGCGGCCGCGCCGCTGCGCTTGCACGTCGGGCAAGCCGCCGTCAGGACGCGCCAACGGCGGCCGCGCCACGACTTGAAAAGCGGACCGCGACAAGACTGGAAGATACGCTCATGGCCCCTCTTCGCCCCCGTCCGCAGATGCGCTCCACAACGGGCGCAGGCGGTATGCGGGTCGCCTCTGCGGGCTTAGCGCTGGGCGCGCTACTGGCGCTGGCGCTCGCACACCCGACCGACGCTCAGGCGCAGAAAAAACCCACCGTCACCGCCAAGGCGACGCAGGCCGAGGTCAGCGACCGGCCCATCCAGTCGATCGTCGCCCTGGTCAACGACGAGCCGATCACCGGTTACGAGATCGAGCAGCGCGTGGCGCTGGCCATGCTTGGTGCCCCGGACGTGCAGCGCAAGCTGGCGGCCAAGCTCAAGTCGCCGAGCATGAACGATCAGTTCAAGAACTTCGCCATGAAGCGGCTGCAGGCGAACCCGCCCAAGTCGGAGGCCGAGCAGCAGGCGCGCGTCAAGCAGCTGCAGGGCGAGTTCGTCGCCAGCATCAAGACCCAGGTCGAAAGAGAGCACGTCCCGACGGCGCGCAAGCAGGCGCTCGATGAGGTCATAGAAGAACGCCTCAAGCTGCAAGAGGCCAAGCGCCTGTCGATCGTCATCGGCGACGATGAAGTGGACCGCATTATTGCCGGCATGGCTGAGCGCAACAAGATGACGGCGGCCCAGTTCGCCGAGCACGTCGGGAAGATGGGCGCCAACATCTCCGTCATGCGCGAGCGCATCCGCGCCTCGCTGTCATGGACGGATGTCATCCGTCGCAAGTTCGGCCATCAGATCACCGTCGCCAGAAGCGACCTCGACCGCATGGTCGCCAGCACTGACGGCCAGGACGACATCGAGTTGCGCATTCACCGCGTGCTGCTCAGCGTTCCCACCGGCCAGGACCAGAAGCGCCTCGCGCAGCGCATGAGCGACGCTGAGCAACTGCGCGGCAAGTTCGATGGCTGCAAGAGCATGGAGGCGATGGCGCGCGGCATGCCAGGCGTGCGTTTCGACAACCTCGGCGACCGTCGCCCCTCGACCCTGCCCGAGCCGACGCGCAGCCTTCTCCTCAGTGCCCACGACGAAGAGCTTCTACCGGCGACCATCGGCGAGAACGGCGTGGAACTGTGGGCGGTATGCGGGCGCAAGGTGGTCAAGGCGGCCAACTCCAAGCGCGAGAGCGCAGCCAACGAGCTGCGTCAGAAAGAGTTCGAGATCCTTTCCAAGAAGCACCTCAAGGATCTGCGTACGGACGCCCACATCGAGTTCCGCTGATGAGCGCGGGGGCCGACACGCGGCGCCGGCGTCCACTCGCGGTCAGCATGGGTGATCCGGCCGGCATCGGTCCGGAGATCACGTTGCGCGCCTGGCTCGAGCGCATCGACCGCGGGCTCGAGCCGTTCCTCGTCTACGGCGACAAGGATGCCCTCACCGAACGCGCCCGCCATCTCGGCCTTACCATTCCCGTCGCCGCTGTCGGTAGCCCAAGCGAGGCGATGGACACCTTCGGCGTTGCCCTCCCCGTACTGCACAGCCCGCTCGCCGCGCGCCCGCGCGCCGGAAACCCCGACCCCGCCAATGCCGCCGCCATCGTGCAGGCGATCGTCGCGGCGACGACGGCGGTGATGCACGGCGAGGCGGCAGCCGTCGTTACCAACCCGATCGCCAAGCACGTCGTGCGCAGTGCCGACTTTCCCTTTCCCGGCCACACCGAATTTCTTGCCGCCCTGGCCGAGCGCCACTCTGGCAAATCTTTCCGCCCGGTGATGATGCTGGCCGCGCCGGGCTTGCGCGTCGTGCCACTCACCGTGCACTGCGCGCTGGCCGACGTGCCCAAGGCGATCACGCGCACGCTGATCTTCGAAACGGTGCGCACCACCTACGCTGCCCTGCGGCGCGACTTTGGCATCAGCGCCCCGCGCATCTCCATTGCTGGACTCAACCCGCACGCGGGCGAAGAAGGCACCATGGGGCGCGAGGAGATCGATATCATCGGACCGGCCATCGCCGATCTGCGCGCCGAGGGATTGTCGGTGACCGGCCCGCTTTCGGCCGACACGCTGTTTCATCCAGCCGCCCGGCGCGGCTATGACGCCGTCCTCGCCATGTATCACGACCAGGCGCTGATCCCGCTCAAGACCATCGGCTTCGACGAAGGCGTAAACGTCACGCTCGGCTTGCCGTTCGTGCGAACCTCGCCCGATCACGGCACTGCATTCGACATCGCCGCCGAGGGCCGCGCCTCCGCCCACAGTTTCATCGAAGCGCTGAAGCTTGCCACGGCCATCGCCGCCGCCCGCGCCGCCACGGCGCAGATATGAGCGCCGGCGAGCCAGCCGAGTTCAGCGGGGCAAGCCCCGACGGACTGCCGCCGCTGCGCGAAGTCATCTCTGCCTTCGGGCTCAACGCCAAGAAGAACCTCGGGCAGAACTTCATCCTCGATCTCAACCTGACGCGGCGCATCGCCCGCGCTGCCGGTTCACTGCAAGGGCGCACGGTGGTCGAGGTCGGCCCCGGTCCCGGTGGGCTGACGCGCGCGCTGCTCATGGAAGGCGCGGCGCGGGTCATCGCCGTCGAGCGCGACGAACGCACGCGCGGCGCGCTGGAGATGATCTCCCAGCGCTATCCCGGCCGATTGGACGTGCACTTCGCCGATGCCCTCGAAGCTGATTGGCAGAAAATCCTCGGACCATCGCCGGGACCGGCGCTGATCGTCGCCAATCTGCCCTATGGCATCGCCACATTGCTGCTCACCGGCTGGCTCGATAGCGAACCGTGGCCGCCGTGGTTCCAGCGCCTCGTGCTGATGTTCCAGAAAGAAGTCGCCGAGCGCATCGTCGCCAGTCCCGGCAGCAAGACGTACGGGCGCTTGTCGGTGCTGGCGCAATGGCGCGCCGCCCCGCGCATCGTCCTCAACATACCGCGCGAGGCTTTCACGCCGGCACCGAAGGTTGCATCGGCCCTGGTCGAGTTGATACCGCACAAGGAGCCCTCTCCACCGTGCTCGCCGCGCATGCTGGCGAAGGTGACCGCCGCCGCTTTCGGTCAGCGCCGCAAGATGCTGCGCTCGAGCCTGAAACAACTCGTCGCCGAGCCCGAGCAATTGTTGGAAGCGGTGGGGATTGCCGGCAACCTGCGTGCCGAAGACATCGCCGTAAAGGACTTCGCGCGCATGGCGCTCGTCTACGAGCGCTCCGTCCTGTCGCGTACATGAGCCGTCAGGGCTTGCCGCCGGGCTGGACATCCTCGCCGGTGGGCTCGGACGCAAACAGGCGCAACGATGCGGCCAGCAGCAGAATCGAAATCGGCTTGGTCAGCATCTGCCACGTCACGTCGCGACCCACCTCCGCCCAGTCGGTGGCGAAGTCGACGACGAGGTAGACGATGATGACGCTGATCAGCGTCATCTTGAGTTCGTGCATGCCTGTGAGGCGCATCCACGGCGGCAGGCGCATGCGCTGCTCACGCGTTAGCTCGAACACGAAGCCGAAGGCGATGCTGTAGGCGAAGATCACCAGCACGATGCCGAACAGGAAGACATCGGTCGCCCCCATGACCATGGCGGTGACCAGCTTGCTGTCCTGTCCCTGGTAGAGCCCCGCCGCCGCCTGCAGCGTCGTCGCCATACCCTCCCAGAACATGATAAGCGCCCCTATTGCGGTGCCAAACGAGGCCACCAGCATGACGAGACGCAGGGAGAGGGCGGAGCGAAGCATGGGCGGTCCGGCGGCTAAAGGACGTTCCCGCTCCTAGCACGCGGCCCGTTACGAATGACTGACCGGGACATGATGCTCAGCGGGGGCAGTCGTTGGGAGTCGGCTTCCCCTTGAAGCGCTTGCTCATCCAGGTGACGGCCGCGTAGGCGCTCTTCTCGGCCGCGAAGCTATGGGAGACGCCACTGAGCTGCTTGAGGGTGACGGGCGTCCCGGCCGCGCACAGCCGCTTGGCAAAGGCCACGGTGATGGCAGGGTTGACGGTGGTGTCACCGGTCCCCTGGGCGATGAACGCCGGCACGCCGCGCGGCAGGCCGGTGGGCGAGTTTTTCTCCATCAGCAGCCGCAGGGCCGGCACCGTTGTCGGGTCTACTTTGAGAAACGCCTTCTTCAACGGCTTGGCCAGCTTCAGCAGATTGATGATCTGCGACACAGACTGGATGCAGCTCTCAGCAGCGCGCTCGAAGCTGCGCTGGGCGCCCTCCTCCAGAACGGTGTCGAGCGAAAGGTTGTAGGTGCGCGACCACGACAGCAGCGCCATGGCGATGAGGCCGTCGCCGGCGATGGAGTTCTTCTGACCCTTGAACAACTCAACGAGATTGGTGGCGGGCGCGGCAGCGGCGACGCCGACCAGCTTCAGCTCGGGCGCATAGGTGGCAGCCAGCTCGCCGGTGAACAATGCAGCATGCCCACCCTGTGAATGACCCCAGACGGCAAAGCGATCGGTGGCGTGCGCTCCGGCAAGGTTGCGCGCGGCGCGCACTGAATCGAGCACCGAATGCGCTTCGCTGATGCCGACGAGATAGGCATGCACGCCCGGTAGCCCGAGACCTTCGTAGTCCGTCGCGACGACGACATAGCCGCGCGCCAGCATGTCCTCGAGCCCGGCGATGGTGCCTGAGAGATTGGGCAGCAGCGTCGGCGCGCAGCGTGTCGAAACGCCGGTCGTGTAGTGCGCCCAGGCGATGATGTCGCGTCCCCCGCGCGGGGCGGGTCCGTCCGGATAGATCACCGTACCCGACACGGCGATGGGTTCTCCTTTGACTCCCGTCGACCGATAGATGATGCGGAAGGCTTTGGCGTTGGCGGGTGCGCCGCCGATCTGCGGATAGATGTGGAAGACACGGCCCGGCTTGGCGTTCTTGAGTTCAGCAGCCGAAACGTCGAACTTGGATCCGGCCGCTGCCATGGCGCCAGGCGGTACGACCGCCAACACAAGCAGCACGCCGAGCGTCAGCACCGCGCGCTGGGCGAGCGACAGGATGGACGTGTAAGCGCACATACCGATTTGCATCTCGCGGTGATGTCAGAAGCACAGCTTCATATCCCGGCACGGCGGCGATGTCTGTGTCCGGCTGAAACAGGGTATACGGCCCAATGTGTGGGCACGATGACGGCGCGATTGCCTGCGGCAACCCCGCTCAGCGTTTGCAGCCGTTGGTGGCCGGCCGGCCGTGGAACCGATCCTCCATCCAGCGCACGGCCGTGTCGGCGCCATCGTAGCCGGCGAAGGCGTGGGACACGCCCTCTAGCCATCGCATCTCGACGACGGCGCCGCCTGCGCACAGGTGGTCAGCAAACTGCTGCGACACTTTGGGACGCACCAGATCATCGGCTGTGCCCTGCAGGATTAGCACCGGCGCTCCGGGTGGCAGCTTGCCGGGCGTGTTGTTTTCCATGATGCCGCGCCACGGCTCGATGGTCGTCGGATCGACTTTTAGGAACACCCGCTGCAGCGGCGCCTCGATCTCCTCCAGCCGCAGCAACTCGGTGATGCGTTCGATGCACGTGCTGGCCACTGACTTGAAGCTGCGCATGGCGGCAGGAACCACCACGTTGTCGAGCGGAATGTCGTAGATCTTCGACCACGAAAGCAGCACCATTGCCGTCAGGCTGTTGCCGCCGATCGAGCCGCGATCGGCCCGGAACAATTCGCCCAGGTACGTAGCCGGCGCTGCGGCGGCGACCCCGACCAGCTTCAACTCCGGCGCATAACTTGCCGCCTGCTCGCCGGTGAACAGCGCAGCGTGCCCGCCCTGCGAGTGGCCCCAGACTGCGAAGCGGTTACCGGCCGCAGCGTCCGGGAGTTCGCGCGCTGCGCGTACCGAATCGAGCACGCTACGCGCCTCGCTGACGCCGATGAGGTAGGGGTGCATGCCCTCGCTGCCGAGGCCCTGATAGTCGGTGGCGGCGATGACGTAGCCGCGATCCAGCATCTCCTCGATGCCGGCGATCGTTCCCGACAGATCGGGAAGCAGCGTCGGCGCGCATTTCTCGACCACGCCGGTTGTGGGATGCGCCCAGGCCACGATATCGCGCCGCGTCGCCCGCGCCGCATCCCCGCGAAACAGCACCGCACCAGAGACCGCGATGGGCTCGCCGTTGAGACCGGTCGAGCGATAAAGGATGCGGTAGGCCGTGGCGTTTTCGACCGAACCGCCGACTTGCGGCCACACGCGCAGGATGCTGCCCGGCTTGGCGGCAATGATCTCGCGGCTGCCGACATCGCCGAGCGGATGGCCCGCCTCCGGCTGTGCCGCTCCGGCATACAGCACCATCGCCATCATGGCGCACGCGAGCGCGGACCAGGGGCGCATCACAGCTTGCTCTGCATGTCGCGCACGAATGCAGTCAGCCCGTTCAGCCGGTCGCGGCGCAGGCGTTCGGCGGCGAGTATGGCCGTCAGCCCCTCCATCGAGGTCGGCAGATCGTTATTGACGATCACGTAATCGTATTCCGGCCAATGGCTGATCTCGTCTGCGGCCTTGTCCATGCGCCGGCGCACGACATCGTCCGGGTCTTGTGCCCGGGCGCGCAGGCGCTGCTCCAGCGAGGCGGCAGTCGGCGGCAGAATGAACACGCGCACCACGTCGTGCTTCATCTTCTCGGAAAGCTGCTGGGCGCCCTGCCAGTCGATGTCGAACAGGACATCGTGACCCTTGGCGACGGCGGCCTCGACGGATGCGCGCGGCGTGCCGTAGTAGTGGTCGAACACCTTCGCCCATTCGAGCAGCTGCGCGCCATCCGCCATGCGCTTGAAGGTGGGCTCGTCAACGAAACTGTAGTCATGCCCTTCGACCTCGCCGGGGCGCGGCTTGCGCGTCGTCACCGACACCGACATCGAGATGTCGGGATCGGCGTCGATGAGGCGACGCGCCAGTGTCGTCTTGCCGGCGCCCGAGGGCGAGGAGAGTACGAGGAGCAGCCCGCGCCGCTCGATGGTTGCCGTTTTTGCCATGTGCCTCGTCGGCTTCCGCCCGCCCCATTGCGTTGTGCTATTCGATGTTCTGCACTTGCTCGCGTAGCTGATCGATGACCGTCTTCAACGCGAGGCCGGCACGCGTGATCTCCACGTCATTAGACTTCGAGCACAGCGTATTGGCCTCGCGGTTGAATTCCTGTGTGAGAAAGTCGAACTTGCGGCCCACCGCGCCGTCGTCGTTGAGCAACTCGCGCGCCGCACCGATGTGCGAGCCAAGGCGCTGCAGCTCCTCCTCGACATCTACCCGCGTCGCCAGGAGCACCGCTTCCTGGTGCAGCCGCGCCGGGTCGAGCCCGCCGTTTCCGGTCTCGAGCAAGCGCCGTACCTGCTCCTTCAGCCGCTCCTCGATGGCTTCGCGCGTGCGCGCTGGCGAGACGCGCACGATGCCGACGAGGCGTTCGATCTCGTCCAGTTGCGCCCGCAGCGTCGACCCGAGCCTTGCGCCTTCGGCGGCGCGCGCGGCGACGAGTGCCACCAGTGCCCCATCGAGCGACTTGAGCATCGCCTCGGCACGCGCGGTCGCCTGCTCGGGATCTTCGCGATGCTCGACGAGGTCGAGCACGCCCTTAATGGCGATCAGACCATCGACCCGCGGCGGCGTCGCATTGGTGAGATCGCGTATACGGTCGGCCGCCTGCATGACCTGGGCGAGCGCGCGCTCGTTGAGACGCAGCTCGTGGCCATCGGCGGCGCCTTCGCTGGCGAGGCTGACGGTGACACTGCCGCGCGTAAGGTGGTGGGCGACGGCCTCGCGGACTTTCGGCTCCAGTTGCTCGTTGCCGGCCGGTAGCCGCAGGCGCACGTCGAGCCCGCGCCCGTTGACACTGCGCACTTCCCAGTGCCAGGCCGCGCCGGCGTATGCCCCCTCTGCGCGCGCAAAGCCCGTCATGCTTTTGATGCTCATCGCGGCTCCGCCGGGTTGCGCTGCCGGGGGGCCCGACGCGTGGCGAAATCTAACGGCCCGCGGGCCGGGCAACAAGCATCGTACCGTGCTCGTGTATGCGCGCGATGGCGGCGCCTCGATCTTTTTAGATGTTGGCGGTTAACGGGTGCGGTCCCGCGCCTTGCACCTGATCGTGGCCGATATCGTCCGCGTTCACGGCTTGGGCTTGCGCATCGGCAGCGGGATCCCCGCGCCGGCGGCGACCGGCGGCGCGGCCGGCGCCGCGTTCAGCACCCGGGGAGCTGCCGCCGTGGCGGCGGAGGGCGAGGGGATAGCGTCGGGAGAAGCATCGGCCGTGGAAGTCCCATCCTTCTTGCGCTCGCGTTCGACCTTGCGCCAGTTGGTGACCGCGGCGTTGTGCTCCTTGAGCGTATCGGAGAACGCGTGCCCGCCCGTACCGTCGGCGACAAAATAGAGATCGGTGGTGGTCGCCGGATTGAGCGACGCTTCGATGGCCGAGCGGCCCGGGTTGCATATCGGCGTCGGCGGCAGCCCCCCGATCTGGTAGGTGTTGTGCGCCGTCTTCTGGTCGAGGTCGGCGCGGGTGATCGAGCGGCCGAGCGTCCCCTGTCCGCCGGCCAACCCATAGATGACCGTCGGATCCGATTGCAGCCGCATGCCCTTGCGCAGGCGGTTCATGAACACGGCAGCGACCCGCCCGCGCTCGTCGGCGCGCCCTGTCTCCTTCTCGACGATGGATGCGAATATGATCGCATCCTCGGGCGTCGCAATGGGCAGGCTCGGCTTGCGGCGCTCCCACGCCGCGGTAAGGAAACGCTGCATCTCGCCCTGCATGCGATCCAGCAGCTCCTGGCGCGACATGCCCTTCGAGTAGCGGTAGGTGTCGGGCATCAGCGAGCCCTCGGCCGGGACTTCGGTGATGTCGCCGGCGAGTTCCTCCTCGGCGCGCAGCCTCTCGACGATCTGCATGCTGGTGAGGCCCTCGGGAATGGTGATCTTGGAAAGGACGCCACGCCCCAGCGTCAGCGTATCCATGATCTCCGCCATGCTGGCGTTCTTCTTGATCTCGTAGTCGCCGGCCTTCAGCTCCGCCTGTTTTGGCCCGATGACACTGCGCAGCAGGTAGTTGGCGATGAAGGCCCAGCGGTTGGAAATGGCCCCTTCTTTCTCCAGACGCGATGCGATCTCGATGCGCCCTTCGCCGCGCGGCACGGTGATGACGCGCGACACGGCCAGCGGTCCCGGCGTCTCGAACTGGTGGTAGAGCAGTGCCAGCATGCCGCCGGCGGCCAGCATGATGACGAGCACCAGCGTGAGCACCCCGCTGAGCAGCCTCATGAAGGTGGAGCCGCGGCGCGGCGCATTGGGCGGGATGGCGCCACGCGGGGGAACCGGCGGCCGCGAAGGCTCGAGCATTTCGGCCGGCGAGCGCGGACGCATTGCACCGCGCCGCAGCTGTGGCTCCTGCCTCGAAGGGGGGTAAGTGCTCAAGGTGCGCTCCCGACGAAACCGCACCCGCGCGGCATCGGAGTTGATACCGCCGACCCTAGAGCCAAATATGGCAAAAGCGCGAAAGGAAATCGTTATCCGCGCCCGCTGATGCCCCGCCGTGGCGGGCGTGCCTCAGGCGAAGCGGCGCAGGATCAACGATGCGTTCGTGCCGCCGAAGCCGAACGAGTTGGAGAGCACCGTGTTGATCTCGCGTTTCTTAGCGGTGTGCGGCACGAGGTCGATCACCGTCTCGACCTCGGGATTGTCGAGGTTCAGCGTCGGCGGAACGACGTTGTCGCGAATGGCAAGGATCGAGAAAATTGCCTCGATGGCGCCGGCGGCACCGAGCAGGTGGCCGGTCGCGGACTTGGTCGACGACATGGATAGCTTGCCGGACGCATTGCCGAACAGGCGCTCGACAGCGGCCAGTTCGATCGTGTCGGCCATGGTCGAGGTGCCGTGTGCGTTGACATAGTCGACATCGCTGACGTCGATCTCGGCACGCTTCAGTGCAGCGCGCATGCATCGGAACGCGCCATCACCGTTCTCGCTCGGCGCGGTGATGTGAAAAGCATCGCCCGACATGCCGTAGCCGATGACCTCGGCGTAGATCTTGGCGCCGCGCGCCTGGGCGTGCTCGAGCGCTTCAAGGACGACCACGCCGGCCCCCTCGCCCATCACAAACCCATCGCGGTCCTTGTCGTAGGGGCGCGAGGCTTCGGTCGGGCGGTCGTTGAATCCGGTCGACAGGGCGCGGCAAGCGGCGAAGCCCGCAACGGCGATGCGACAGATGGGTGATTCCGCACCGCCGGCCACCATCACGTCCGCGTCGCCCAGCGCCACGATACGCGCCGCATCGCCGATGGCGTGCGCACCGGTCGAGCAGGCGGTGACAACGGCGTGGTTGGGCCCCTTGAGCTTGTGTTTGATCGACACGTAGCCAGAGGCAAGGTTGATCAGTCGGCCCGGAATGAAGAACGGGCTGACGCGGCGAGGACCCTTTTCCTGCAGCAGGATCGCCGTCTCTGCGATGCCTGGCAGGCCACCAATGCCCGAGCCGATCAGCACGCCGGCACGCTCTTGCTTATCGGCCGTGTCGGCGACGTAGCCTGAATCGACGATGGCCTGCTCAGCCGCCGCCATCGCATAGATGATAAAGTCGTCGACCTTGCGCTGCTCTTTCGGCTCCATCCAATCGTCGGGATTGAACTTGCCGTCCTCCTTGGCCCCGCGCGGAATAAAGCAGGCGATCTGGCAGCTGATATCGCCGACCTCGAATTCCTCGATACGGCGCGCGCCATTGGCGCCGGCAAGCAGAGCCTGCCACGAAGGCTCGACGCCGCATCCGACGGGCGAGACGATACCTAAGCCTGTGATGACAACGCGACGCATCCTGGTCCTTCGAAGCGGAAAACGGCCGGCCCACTTAGCTTGCGGACCGGTCAAGCCTCGAAGTCAAGCCTCGAAATGCTTGGTACATCGCGCCAGCGGCGCGGCGTGACCGTTTCTAATCCGCGGTCGGGGCAGAGATGAGCTGCAACGTCAGGCGGGGGAAGCGTTCTTTTCGAGAAACTTCACCGCGTCACCCACGGTCAGAATGTGCTCGGCGGCATCGTCGGGGATTTCGCAGCCGAACTCCTCCTCGAAAGCCATCACGAGCTCGACCGTGTCCAGACTGTCGGCGCCCAGGTCGTCGATGAAGCTGGCGTTCTCGGTGACCTTCTCAGCCTCCACACCTAGATGCTCCACGACAATCTTCTTCACGCGCTCCGCGACATCGCTCATCGTCTTCCCTCGCGTCGGTTGCTCTTGGCAGTTCGTTAATTCGGTTGCTTGGACTAGCCCGTGACCCGGTTCTGCGCCTCTGCATGTATAGAGGCGCGGATCGCCGGCGGGTATTGAAACGACGCGGCTATCCCACTTGTTCGCACTCCGTGCGGCGGCCGAAACTCGGCCCTTCGTTTACTCGCGCAGACGTGCCGAGGGCCGAAAAACCGTTCGGCTCGTTAACACACTTATTTGGGCTTGGCCAGCACTGCGGGGCGCGATCAGAGGGATTGGCTTGCGACCAAAATTCCCCAGACGGACCAAGCGGTAGGAGCAGCTGATACACATTTACCATGGGGCTCAAACCATCGCCATGCCGCCGTTGATGTGCAGCGTCTGCCCGGTGATGTAGCCAGCTTCGGCACTCGCGAGATAGACAACACCTGCGGCGATTTCATCGGGCACGCCAAAGCGCTGCTGCGGGATCATCTTGGCGATCTCTTCGGTCTGCTTGGGGTTCAAGGCCGAGGTCATGGGTGTCGAAATGAAGCCCGGCGCGATGCAGTTGGCGGTTATGCCGCGCGGGGCAACCTCGCGCGCTAGCGACTTGGTCATGCCGATCATGCCGGCCTTGGAGGCGGCATAGTTGCCCTGCCCCGGATTGCCGAAAACGCCCGACACCGAGGCGATGTTGATGATGCGCCCGAAGTTAGGCTTCGCTCTCAACATGGCGCGAGCGGCAGCGCGGCACAGCATGAACGTCGAGGTGAGGTTGACGGCGATCACCTCATCCCACTGCTCATCCTTCATCACCATGAACAGGTTGTCGCGCGTCAGCCCGGCGTTATTGACGAGAATGTCGAGGCGCCCGAGCTTGGCGACGGCCTGGTCGATGAGCTTGCCGACCTCGGCGCGGTTGCCAAGGTCGCAGGGCAGCACGTGGCCGCGCTCACCGAATTCCTGAGCCAGCGCTTCCAGCTTATCGGCTTGGCGACCCGAGACGGCGACGGTGGCGCCCTGCGCGTGCAGCGCGCGGGCGATGGCGCCGCCGATGCCTCCGGTCGCGCCGGTGACGAGGGCGGTCTTGCCTTTCAGGTCGAACATCTTGGGGCCCTTCTAGGAGTTGAGACGCGCGAATGCCGCGTCGATGTCGGCCGGCGTGCCGATGCTGGTTGCGTTGAGCGCACCGTCAATGCGCTTGGCGAGCCCGGCGAGCACCTTGCCGGCGCCGATCTCATAGACATCCGTGATGCCGTTGGCGGTCATGTAGGTAACACACTCGCGCCAGCGCACCGTGCCCGTCACCTGCTCGACGAGGCGCTTCTTGATTTCATCGGGATCGTTGATCGGTGTTGCCACGACGTTGGCAATGACCGGCACGACCGGCGCATTGACTTGCACGTTGGCCAGCGCCGCGCGCATCGCCTCGGCGGCAGGTTGCATCAGCGCACAGTGGAAGGGCGCGGATACCGGTAGCGGTACAGCGCGGCGCACCCCATGCGCTTTGCCGATTTCTGGCACACGATCGAGTGCGGTCTTCTCGCCCGACAGCACGACCTGCGTCGGCTCGTTGTCGTTGGCGACCTGGCAAACTTCGCCCTGGGCCGCAGCCTCGGCGACCTTCCGCGCCACCTCGATGCCGACGCCGAGCAGCGCCGTCATGGCGCCTTTGCCCACCGGTACAGCCGCCTGCATGGCTTGCCCGCGCAGCTTCAACAGGCGCGCCGCATCGGCGAGCGAGAAGGCGCCGGCCGCGGCCAGCGCGGAATATTCGCCCAGTGAATGCCCGGCGACGAACTTCACTTTGTCCTTGAGAACGAACCCATGTTCCTTCTCGAGCACACGCATCACAGCCATCGATACCGCCATCAGCGCCGGCTGGGCGTTCTCTGTCAGCGTCAGGGTCTCTTTGGGACCCTCCCACATGATCTGTGAAAGGTTCTGACCCAGGGCCGCATCGACTTCCTCGAACACCTCGCGGGCAGACGCATAGGTCTGCGCCAGTTCGCGGCCCATGCCGACGTCCTGGCTCCCCTGTCCGGGAAATACAAATGCGATGGCCATGCTTTTTTGGAAGGCTTCTGTGACGGTCCGGCTGGCAAGAACACGGCCCGCCAGCTGCTGTCAAGCCGTCGCCCCGACCGAGATCGCTGACACCGCCCACCCCAGCTTCCATGGTGGTAGCGCAGACCCAGACCCACCGTGTACACGGGCCCCGCTGTTGCTGACCTTGCCCCGCGGAAGCGCTCAAATCCGGGACTGTCATCAAGCCGTTAGCATTGCATGGTCAGGACGCGCGTCAGACACAGGGGATTTGCCATGCCGCATCGATCCTTAGATCCCGAACTCGTCGACCTCATGGGCCGCGCGCTTGAGGACGCCTGGGACGACATCGAAGCGCGCAGCGGCATCCGGGCTGACCCCGAGAAGTCGGGTATCCGCCGGGCGCTGGCCCAGCGCATCATGACCGCGGTCCGCGTCGGACAGCGCGATCCGCAGCGGCTGCGGGAGGTGGCGCTGCACGTCGTGGAAGGCTGCCGCATCACCCGCGCCCTCGAGCCGCGCAGCGGACCTTAATACTGCTCCGCGTCGACGGCAGACGCGTCCGCCACACCCGTGTTACTCAAGCTGAGCGAACACAGGATGGCTCATGCCGCAGCTCATTCTTTTGGCGCTGCTTGCCGCCGTCGCCGGCGCGCCCCCAGCCATCGCCTGTGAAGGCGACGAACGCATAATGTTCGATACGCCGGTGAAGCTCGAAGGCGTTCTCAAGACCGGGCAGGGCAAACACGATGTGCAGGGAGCGTTCGACTACGTCTACCTGGAGCTTGCCGGCCCGGTGTGCGTCGACGCACCCAAGCCCGCCGCCGACGAGGAGTTCGCACCTGAAAGCCTCGCCGAGCCGGTGACGCGGGTGCAGATCGCCGGCGAAGCAGTTGGCACGGACCTGCCCATCGGCAGTCGCGTGGAGGTCGACGGAACGCTGTTTGCCGCCCACACCATGTGGCACGTCGAGGATGTCCTCATCGACGCTGGCGAGGTGGTTCGCCAATAGACGGCGCTTGCGTCGTCTATCGGCCGGCTCTGGCTACTTTTTGCGCGCGCGCTTCGCCGCCGTCCGCTTGCGCGGGGGCGCTTTCGGCTCGGAATCGGGAGATGCAAAACCCTCCCAGAACGCTGCCTGCTGACGGACAATCATGTGCGTCGGCGACCAAGCGGTCATCATGCTCAGCAGCGCCAGCTGACCGTTGACCATCGTGCGGCGCAGCGGCTCCAGCATCAGCGTCGGCGCGAAAGCGCGCCTGCAGTGGCTCGCGCTTCACCGCCTCAGTAATGGCGAGCGCTTGCGTCTTGGCGGCGCGGCTCAGTTTTGCCTTCGCAGCAGTCGACTTTGACGCGGCGGTTGGTCGCCGGGCGGGCTTCTTACGCGTGGGCATCGGCACATCCTTGGTGAGGTCGGAGGAACTGCTCCCGACCGCGACATCATCCCCCATACCGCACTGCGGTAGCCTACAGGCGATAACCGCCGAGCGGCAAATGCGTTTCTCCTGAAAGGCTGAATTAATTAAAAAAATTCGGCGAACAGCCGCACGCTTGGAACGTGCAGCGTACAGCGCCGTTGACCTTCTATGCGGACACAGCCCCATGGTTAGCGACAAGCAAAGAGAAGCCCTCATGGTGATTGGCCAGCAGCTTAAAACCGAGATCGAGAGGACTCTCGCCGCGCCGAAGCCCGATATCGAGCGCGCCCTGCGACGCTTACTTGAACGCGATATCGCCGAACGCTCGCGGCCGCAGACCCGCTGGTCGGGTAAAGGCAGCTAACCCCAACCGGCAGTTCTAGACAGTCTGTTTGCTAGACGCGGCGCCCGACAAGCGGCCGGATTTGTTGCTCAAGCGCGGCGTGCCGCGAGATGATCTGCTCGGCGACGTGGTGCGCCATGCCGGTGCAGTCGGCCAGACGCAATGCCTCCATGGCGGCCAGCCCCTTATTGGGATGTGAGCCCACCTGGACGTGGAATTCCTCATCGACCCTGAAAATCGCCCATCTGCGAACCATAGCCATTGGCTTTCTCCGAACGCCGCAGCGATGCGCTGGGCCCACGGGAGGACTATGCGAGGTGGTCGGGCGGCGCTGTCGTGCAGGGAACAACGCGCAACATCCCAGCAAACAGGGATGGCGCCGATCACCTCACGCCTTGGCGCCGCGCCGCAGGCTTGCGGGTGGCGAGAATTTCGCTATAACCCGCCCCTTGCTCGCTTCGGCTGGAGGCTGAACGGGGAGCTGACCTGTGCAAATGGGTGCAGCAGGGCCGTCAAAGGCCCGGTTCCCGGTGTCTTCGCTCTCATGGGTGACCTGCTTGGGCCTTTCTGGGGTCCATAAGGGGCTTTGCGCCGGGGCGGCACGAACAAAAGGAAAGGCTATCCGCATGCCGCTATACGAGCATGTCTTCCTGGCACGCCAGGACGTCTCGAACACGCAGGTCGAGGCGCTCACCAAAGAATTCTCCGATCTCATCGAGCAGGGTGGCGGCAAGATCACCAAAAGCGAGTACTGGGGCGTCAAGGGCCTCGCGTACAAGATCAAGAAGAGCCGCAAAGCCCACTTCTCGCTGCTCAACATCGATGCCCCGCCGGCCGCCGTTGCCGAGATGGAGCGTCGCATGGGCCTGTCGACCGAAATCCTCCGCTTCCTCACCGTGAAGGTTGAGGCGCACGAGACCGAGCCGTCGGTCATGATGCGCAAGGGCGACCGCGACGAGCGCGGCGATCGTGACCGTGGCGGCTTCGGCGGCCGAGGTGGCGGTGGCGGCGGCTTCCGCGGTGGCGGTGGCGGTGGCGGCGGCTTCCGCGGCGGCGACCGTGATCGCGGCGGCGGCGGTGGTGGCGGCTTCCGCGGCGGTGACCGCGAAGGCTCGACCTTCCGTCCCCGTCCTCCGCGTGAGGGCGGTGGCCCGCCGCGCGATGGCGACCGCGGACCCCGCCCGCCGCGCGAAGGCGGCACCACGCCCACGACCGGCTCGGAGGAATAGACAATGGCTGAGATCGCAACACCAGGTCCGGCACGCCGTCCCTTCCATCGTCGCCGCAAGACCTGCCCGTTCTCGGGTCAGCATGCGCCGAAGATCGACTACAAGGACGTGCGCCTGCTTGGCCGCTACGTTTCCGAGCGCGGCAAGATCGTACCGAGCCGCATCACGGCCGTTTCGGCGAAAAAGCAGCGTGAGCTTGCGCGCGCCATCAAGCGCTCGCGCTTCCTCGGGCTGCTGCCTTACGTTCTGAAGTAGAAAACTCCGGCGTCGGGCCGTTAGGTCCGGCGCCGTCTACCCCATAAGTGCCGACCCGGAAGTGGGCGGTACGAGGTTGGGGCGGGTCGCGTGCTCGCCTCTAACCGCGCAAACCGCGGGACAGCTGGTTGTGATGCCGTATCGTCTGCTCATCGCGCTCGGTGCCGGGCTTGTCTCGGCGGTGGTGTTCGCCTCGGCGACCACCGGACCATTGCTCATGCGCATGGTCCTGTTCCTCCTCACCTCGCTTCCGCTGTTCATGGCCGGTCTGGCGCTCGGTCCGACCGCCACCGCGCTCGCCGGCTTCGTCGGCATTATGCTGGTGCTGGCCGCCGGCAGCGGCGTTGCCGCCCTCATCTTCGCCGTCAGCCAGGCCATTCCGGCCCTCGTGCTCGTCTATCTCGCCTCGCTCAACCGGCAGCCGGCCGACGGCCCCGTCGAGTGGTATCCGCCAGGCCGCCTTGTCGTTGCTGCGGCGCTGCTCGCCGGCGGCTTTGCCACGCTGACGCTCATCCTCCTTGGCGGCGACATCGAAACCCTGCGCACCGCGCTACGCGGCATGCTGCAAACGTTCGTCGACAACGAGCTGCCGAAGATGCCCGACGCGCCGACGCTCGGGCCGGCCGAGATCGACGAGGCAACCTCCGTCGCGCTGGCGCTGCTGCCGGCCGCTTCGGCCATCTCCACCATGGGCAGCCTGCTGTTCAACTTCTGGCTGGCCGGGCGCATCACGTCCGCCTCCGGGCGTCTGGCGCGCCCGTGGCCGGACCTCGCCGCGATCGTTTATCCACCGATCACGCCGCTGCTGCTCGCTCTCGCCACCGGCGCGGCGCTTCTCGCCGGTCTGCCGGGCATGATCGCCACCGCCTTCGCCGGCCCGCTGTTCTTCGCCTACGTGCTGCTCGGCCTCGCCGTCGTGCACTACACCACGCGCGGACGCTCCTGGCGTCCATTCGCGCTGTGGGGCCTCTATGCCCTGCTGTTCGTCATGAACTCGGTCGCCTCGCTCGCCATTGCCCTGCTCGGCCTCGCCGAGGCGATCTGGCCGATGCGCAAGATCACACCACCACCTGACAAACCGCCGTCGAACTGAGCGCCGGCGAACGCAACAACCAAGACAGCTAGAAGGAGTTATCAAAATGCAGGTCATTCTGCTGCAGCGCATCGGCCGCCTCGGCCAGATGGGCGACATCGTCAACGTGAAGGACGGCTATGCGCGCAACTTCCTTCTGCCGCAGAAGAAGGCCCTGCGCGCCACCGACGACAATCGCGCTCAGTTCGAAACCCAGCGCGCGCAGCTCGAGGCCAACAACCTCGAACTGAAGAAGGAAGCCGAGGCCGTCGCCGAAAAGCTCGACAAGAAGATCTTCGTTGCCATCCGCTCGGCCGGCGATACCGGCCAGCTCTACGGCTCCGTCGCCACGCGCGACATCGCCGAGGTGGTGACCGAAGGCGGTTTCACCATCGACCGCCGCCAAGTCATCCTCGAGCGTCCGATCAAGAACCTCGGCCTGCATCCGGTGCGCGTCGCGTTGCATCCGGAAGTCGTCGTCAGCGTGCAGCTCAACGTGGCGCGCTCCGAGGACGAGGCCGAGCGCCAGCAGCGTGGCGAGGACGTCACGATGGTCAAGGAAGAGAAGATCGAGCTCGAAACGTTCAATCCCGACGAGGCGTTCGAGTCCGGCAGCGCCCCGGCCGAGGACGACGAGCCGCAGGCCGAGTAACGAATCGGCAATTCGGCATCAGCAAGCGAATTCCCGTCCCCATGTGCATAGCGTGCATAGCGGGGACGGGACCCCGACGCCTCTCGACGACGACCCGATTGAATCGGATACCGTCGACCGATGGCAAACAACGCTCTCCAAATCTCAGACAGGCTCGCCGCCGTCTCGGCCGATAAGTCTCTCCCGTTCCGTCAGGCGCCCCATAACCTGGAGGCCGAGCAGGCGCTGCTCGGCGCCATCCTCGTCAACAACGAGGCCATGGACCGCGTCTCCTCGTTTCTCGACCCGCACCACTTCTACGATCCGCTGCACCAGCAGATCTATGAGACAGCCGGCAAGCTGATCCACGCCGGCAAACAGGCGACGCCGATCACGCTGCGCACCTTCTTCGAGACGGCCGAGCCGATCTCGCCGACGCTCTCCGTCCCCCAGTATCTCGGATCGCTGGCCGGCAAGGCGACGACGATCATCAACGCCGAGGACTACGGGCGCACCGTCTATGACCTCGCCACCCGTCGCGCGCTGATCATCATCGGCGAGGACATGGTCAACGGCGCCTACGACTCGACCGTCGAGCAGACGCCGCAAAAGCAGATCGAGGAATCCGAAGGCCGCCTCTATGAACTGGCCGAGCAGCGCAAGTACGGCTCAGGCTTCCTCGGCTTCGGCACGGCGCTGACCACAGCGATCGAGATGGCGGGAGCCGCTTACCAGCGCGACGGGCATCTGTCGGGCCTGTCGACCGGGCTGTCCGATCTCGACAACAAGTTGGGCGGCTTGCAGTCGTCCGATCTCATCATTCTCGCCGGCCGACCCTCGATGGGTAAGACGGCGCTGGCCACCAACATCGCCTATAACATCGCCAAGTCGTATCGCGGAGAGCAGCAGCCGGACGGCACCATAAAGGCGGTCGACGGCGCCATCGTCGGCTTCTTCTCGCTCGAAATGTCGGCCGAGCAGCTAGCCACGCGTATTTTGTCCGAGCAGGCAGAGATCGGCTCAGAGAAAATCCGGCGCGGCATGATCAACGAAGACGAGTTCCGCAAGCTCGTCGAGGTCAGCCGCGTGATGAGCGAAAGCCCGCTCTACATCGATCAGACAGGCGGCATTTCCATCGCCCAGCTGGCCGCGCGCGCTCGCAAGCTGAAGCGGCAGAAGGGCCTCGGCGTGCTGATCGTCGACTACTTGCAGCTACTGACGGGATCGTCGCGGCGCGAGACCAACCGCGTGCAGGAGATCACCGAGATCACCACCGGCCTTAAGGCGCTCGCCAAGGAGCTGGCGGTGCCGATCATCGCGCTGTCACAGCTGTCGCGCCAAGTCGAGAACCGCGAGGACAAGCGTCCCCAGCTCTCAGACCTGCGCGAGTCGGGCTCGATCGAGCAGGACGCCGACGTCGTCATGTTCGTCTACCGCGAGGAATACTACACCGAGCGCCTGAAGCCGGCCGAAGGTACCGCCGAGTTCCAGGAGTGGATGGCCAAGATGCAGCAGGTGTCGGGCAAGGCCGAGGTCATCATCGGCAAGCAGCGCCACGGCCCCGTCGGCACGGTCGAGTTGGCCTTCGAAAGCCACCTGACGCGCTTTGGCAATCTCGCCCGCGACTACCAGGTCACCAGCTACGGACGTTGATCCATCATAGGGGTTTGCGACGCTTCAGGGCCATTCGACGCCTCGTTTGCGGCCCGATTCGGCGCTAGAAAGGTTGCTCCTACTTCGCTTCCCCGGGGAGACGTCCGTTGTCGGACCGGAACGCTCATCTATCGCCGACGACCGAGCTTCCGCCATCGCACTTCGACGCGGATGCTGCCGCTGTGCCGCCCGGCGCGACCGGCGTCATCGTCATCGATCTGGATCAGATCGCCGCCAACTGGCAGGCGCTGGCCCGGCGGGTCGCGCCGGCCGAATGCGGCGCCGTGGTGAAGGCCAACGCTTATGGCCTCGGCGCAGATCGCGTCATTCCGGCGTTGTGGAAGGCCGGCTGCCGAACCTTCTTCGTCGCCACCCTCGCCGAGGCGACTCAGGCCCGCACATTGGCACCGCAGGCGACGATCTTCGTCCTCTGCGGACTACTCCCGGGGACCGGACCTGAATGCATAGCCATTGGCGCTATACCGGTGCTCGCCAGCCTCGAAGAGGTGAAAGAGTGGACTGCGCTGGCCGGAGCGCGCCGCCAACGCCTGGCGACTGCACTAAACCTCGACACCGGCCTCAGCCGCCTTGGACTTGCGGCTGCCGATATGAACGCCATCGACGCCGAGCAACCGGCCCGGTTCCTCGACGTGCGTCTGATCCTCAGCCATCTCGCCTGCGCGGATAATCCTACGCACGACATGAACACGTGGCAGCGCGAGAATTTCGAGGCCATGCGCAGCTACGCTTCGTTGCGTGGCGCACGCGCCAGCCTCGCCGCCTCCGACGGGCTGATGCTCGGCACGCCGTTTCATTACGACCTGGTGCGACCCGGATATGCGCTTTACGGCGGGCAGGCCTTTCAGGGTGGTGCAACGCCGGTCGCACCGGTCATAACGGTCAAGGCTCGCGTGCTGCAGGTGCGCGACGTCGAACCCGGCGACACAGTCGGCTATTCCGCGACCTGGACGCCGAATCAGCCGTCACGTATCGCCATCGTCGCGGCCGGCTATGAAGACGGCGTCGCGCGCGCCATGAGCCGCGCGACAGGCGAGACGGGTGCCCATGTGGCGTTCGACGGGCATCTGGCACCCATCGTCGGGCGCGTATCGATGGATCTCATCACCGTCGACGTCACCCAGCTCAAGCATCCGCCAGCGCGTGGCGACTTGGTCGACCTCATCGGTCCGGGCCTGCCCATCGAGACCATAGGCGGCGCCGCCGGCACAATCGGTTATGAGGTTCTCACGCGGCTGGGGCGCCGCTTCCATCGCATCTATCGGGGCGGCTGACCGACAATGGTGAAGCCGAGCAAGACCACGTTCGTCTGCCAGAACTGCGGTTCGACTTCGCCGCGCTGGGTGGGCAAGTGTCCCTCGTGCGGGGAATGGAACACCCTCACCGAGGAGGCCGATGCGGTCCGCCCGCCCGGCACCGGCCTGGCGCGTCGCGGCTCGGGTCGCGTCATCGTTCTGGAAGGTCTCAAGGGCAGCACCCAGGAGGCGCCCCGCTTCTCGACCGGCATCGGTGAATTGGACCGCGTCACGGGCGGCGGCATCGTGCCGGGATCGGCGCTGCTCATTGGTGGCGAGCCGGGCATTGGCAAATCGACACTGCTGCTGCAGCTTGCCGCAACTCTGGCGCGCGCCGGCCGACGCGCCGTCTATTTCTCAGGCGAGGAAGCCGCCGCCCAGGTGCGCCTGCGCGCCGAGCGGCTGGGTCTCGCCGACGCGCCGGTGGCGCTCGCCTGCGAGACGTCCCTCGCCCACATTCTGGCCACCCTCGAGGCGGGCCCACCCCCGACCTGATCGTTGTCGATTCCATCCAGACGCTGTGGGCTGAGTCCATCGAGGCCGCCCCCGGCACGGTCAGCCAGGTGCGAGCGGCCGCGCAGGCGCTGATCCGCCACGCCAAGACCGTCGGCAGCGCCCTGCTCCTCGTGGGCCACGTCACCAAGGACGGCCAGATTGCCGGACCCAAGGTGATTGAGCACATGGTCGACACCGTGTTGTACTTCGAAGGCGACCGGGCCCACACCTACCGCATCCTGCGCGCCGTCAAGAACCGCTTCGGCGCCACGGACGAGATCGGCGTCTTCGAGATGGTTTCGGACGGCCTGCGAGAGGTGGCCAATCCGTCCGAACTCTTCCTCGGCGATCGTGCCGCCTCGAGCCCAGGCGCTGCCGTCTTCGCCGGCCTCGAGGGCACCCGGCCGTTGCTAGTCGAGATCCAGGCTCTGGTCGCCCCCTCCTCGCTCGGCACGCCACGGCGCGCCGTCGTCGGCTGGGATTCAGGGCGGCTGTCGATGCTGCTGGCCGTGCTCGAGGCGCGCGCCGGCTTTTCGTTCGCCGGCCAGGACGTCTATCTCAATGTCGCCGGCGGCCTCAGGATCAACGAGCCGGCCGCCGACCTCGCCGCCGCAGCGGCGCTCATCTCATCGCTTTCCGGTGTTGCCATTCCGCGACATAGGGTCCACTTCGGCGAGGTCTCACTATCGGGCGCCATCAACGCCACTCCGCTCATGGGCCCGCGCCTTAAAGAGGCGCAGAAGCTGGGGTTTCGAGAAGCCCTCCTGCCCGCCCAGGGCGAACTCGATATGGCTGGCATCAAGCTGCGGGCCATGCGTGTGGCGCACCTGAGGGAGCTTGCTCAGGAACCGGCGCCATGCGACTGACAGGCAGCGCAGGGCGCGCCAAACCGCCGCCTAATGGAGCTCTCTAGACCATGCTGGGGCCGATCACGTACCTCGACGCCGCTCTGATCGCCGTCTGCTTCATCTCCGGTCTGCTCGCCATGTATCGCGGCTTCGCTCGCGAAATGCTGTCGATCGTGTCGTGGGCGGTGGCGGCAGCGGCGGTGCTATACTTCGTCATCTACCACAAGCCCTTCGCGCAGGACATGGCTGCCCAGATGGGCACGCAGGTCGCCGTCGCGCAGATCGTGGTCGGGGCGATCATCTTCCTCATTGTGCTCATCGTGGTGCACTTGGTCACCGCCCGCCTGTCGGATGCCATCCTCGACAGCCGCATCGGCATGATCGACCGCATCCTCGGCTTCCTCTTCGGCATCGCGCGCGGCTTCGTGCTGATCGTCATCCCTTACATGTTCTATGAGGCGTTCTTCCCCGACCCCAGTACGCACTTTCCCTGGGTGCGCGAGGCCCAGACGCTGCCCTACATCAAGGGCACCGGCGATTCGATCCGCTATGTCCTCGAGGCGTACATGCCTTCATCGTTGACCAACCACCCGGGCGAAACGCCACAGGAGGAGCAGCCGGCTGTGCCACAGCAGCAGGGCGCACTGGAAAACGGTCGCGGCGACGAATTAGCGCTTGAAGCATCCGAAAGATATCATATTTCTGTCACGTGGCAGGTGCGCGCGAGCTGATCCAGCGCTACCGGCAGCCTTAATGCGCGTTCACTCTATCGGGCAGCGGCACGACACCGGCGGGAGGTGGCGATGACTCAACGGCTCGACGAGACCCAATGGCTTGGCGATGATGCCAAGCTCGAGGGTCCTGGTTATCTTCGGTACGGCGACGACAAACTCCGCGAGGAATGCGGGGTCTTCGGTGTTTTTGGACACCCCGATGCCGCGGCCATCACGGCGCTGGGGCTGCATGCTTTGCAGCACCGCGGCCAGGAAGCCTGTGGGATCGTCTCCTACGACGGCAAGCAATTCCACTCCGAGCGCCGCATGGGCCTCGTCGGCGACAACTTCTCCCGCGCCTCCGTCATCGATCGCCTCAAGGGCCGCAGCGCGATCGGCCACAATCGCTACTCGACCTGCGGCGACGCCATTCTGCGTAATGTGCAGCCGCTGTTTGCCGACATCGATACCGGCGGCTTTGCCGTCGCTCACAACGGCAACCTCACCAACGCGCTGACGCTGCGCCAGGAGCTGATCTCCACCGGAGCCATCTGTCAGTCGACCTCGGACACCGAGGTCATCCTCCATCTTCTCTCCCGCTCCAAGAAGCGCCGCATCGTCGAGCGCTTCGTCGAAGCCATCCGCGAGATCGAAGGCGCCTACGCGCTCGTCGGCCTAACCAACGAGATGCTGATCGGTGCGCGCGATCCCATCGGCATCCGGCCGCTGGTGCTGGGTCGCCTCGGCGGCGCCTATGTTCTCGCTTCCGAGACTTGCGCCCTCGACATGGTCGGCGCCGAATTCGTTCGCGAGATCGACAATGGCGAAGTGGTCGTCATCACCGACGAAGGCATCGAGAGCCACCGCCCGTTCCCCATCCGCCCATCGCGGCCGTGCATCTTCGAGTACATCTATTTCGCCCGGCCCGACTCCGTCATCAGCGGGCGCACCGTGTACGACATCCGCAAGCAGATGGGTGTGCAGTTGGCCCAGGAAGCACCGGCCGACGTCGACGTGATCGTGCCGATCCCTGACTCCGGCGTGCCCGCGGCCATCGGTTTTGCCCAGGCCTCCAACGTGCCTTTCGAACTCGGCATCATCCGCAACCACTACGTGGGTCGCACCTTCATCGAGCCCGAGCAGCGCATTCGCGCGCTGGGCGTCAAGCTGAAGCACTCGGCCAACGCCAGCGTCATCCGCGGCAAGCGCATCGTACTCGTCGACGACAGCGTGGTGCGCGGCACGACCTCCAAAAAGATCGTCGAGCTCATGTATGAGGCAGGCGCCCGCGAGGTGCACATGCGGATAGCCTCTCCTCCCATTACGCACCCCGACTATTACGGCATCGACACGCCCGACAAGGTCGATCTGCTGGCCGCCAACAAGGACCTGGAGGGCATGCGCGCCTTCCTCGGCGCCGACAGCCTCGCCTTCCTGTCGGTCAACGGCATCTATCGCGCCGTCGGCCTCGATCACCGCGACGCCCGCGCTCCGCAGTTCACTGACCACTGCTTCACCGGCGAATACCCGACCCCGCTCACCGACCAGAGTGGCCATACGATGCCGCGCCAGCTCTCGCTGCTGGCGGAGGTCGGCTGAGAAGGCTTCGGTTAGGCACTCGACCCTTGTAGGGCTTGCTCTTCGCCGGGCCATGGCTTCTATCTGTGTGGACCCACAGTAGAGCGCCCGGCAATCCACACGTCATGAAGCAAAAAAAGCCGCTTAACGATCGGCTCGCCCTCGTCACAGGCGCCTCGCGCGGGCTCGGACGCGCCATCGCGCTGGGTCTGGCGCAGGCCGGCGCGCACGTCGTGGTGATAGCACGCACCATCGGTGCGCTGGAGGAACTCGACGACGAGATCCGGCGGGGCGGCGGCAAGGCGACGCTGCTGCAGCTCGACCTCTCCAAAGGCGACAAGATCGATCAGATTGGTCCGACGCTCTACCAGCGCTGGGGCAAGCTCGACATCTTCGTCGGCAACGCTGGGATCCTCGGGCCACTGTCGCCGCTGCACCACGTCACCGAAGACGCCTGGAGCCAGGTGATCGACGTCAACCTGTCGGCCAACTGGCGCCTCATCCGTACATTGGATCCGCTGCTCAAACGGTCGGATGCGGGCCGCGTCGTATTCGTCACCTCGGGTGCGGCGAGCGGCAAGCACGCCTACTGGGGGCCATATGCCGTCTCCAAGGCGGGGCTGGAAGCCCTGGCAAAGACGTATGCGCACGAGCTGGAAGACACCAACGTGCGCGTTAATCTCGTCAACCCCGGTCCGATCCGCACCGCAATGCGCGCCAAGGCGTTCCCGGGAGAGGATCCCAAGACACTACCGGCGCCTCAGGAACTGGTGCCCCTGGTCATCGAACTGGCCTCGCCCAGCTGCGCGTTCTCCGCTCGCGTCGTCAATTTCGCTGACTGGAAGAAGAAGCAGCAAGCCTCGACGGAAGCGTAGTGGGCTCAATCGAATGTTACGACCATGCCGTCGTAGGCCGGCTCGACATGTGCAGGCAGCTCGCGCCTGAGCGCCTCGTAATCGAGATCGGTGGTCATGTGGGTGAGGATGGCGCGCTTGGGCGCCAGCCGCTCGATCCACTTCAATGCCTGCTTGACGCTGAAGTGGCTTGGATGCGCCGTGTAGCGCAGTGCATCGACGATCCAAATGTCGAGCCCTTCCAGCAGCGGTAGCGAGGCCGTCGGGATATCGCTGATGTCGGGCGAATAGGCGAGGCTGCCGATACGGAAGCCGAGCGTGCCGATATCGCCATGCAATTGCGGAATGGGAACCGCCTCGACGACTCCGGATGGACCGTCGATACGGATCGCTTCCGGCGCCTCGATGGTGTGCGGGGTGAGGATCGGCGGATAAGTCGACCCCTCGGGCTTTTCGAAACAGTAGCCGAAGCGCTCGATGAGGCTCTGCCGCGTCGGCGCATCGACCCACACATCGAGGCGCTTCTTCATCGCGTAGGCGACCATTCGCAGATCGTCGATGCCGTGCGTATGGTCGGCATGGTCGTGGGTATAGAGGATGCCGTCCAGCGCGTCGCAGCGCACGCCCAGCAGCTGCTCGCGCAGATCGGGCGAGGTGTCGATCAACACCGTCGTGTGGCGCTGCTTGCCGATGCGCTCGATGAGGGCGCTGCAGCGCCGGCGCCGGTTCTTGGAATTGGTCGGATCGCACGCGCCCCACATGGTGCCGATGCGCGGCACGCCGCCCGATGAGCCACACCCGAGAATAGTCGCCCGGTAGGTCATGCGAGTGCAGTGTCGCGCGCTTGCGGGCGCTTCACCTTGCCGAACAGGCGGAAAAAGTTGTCGGTCGTCGCCGCAGCCAACTCCTCGGCCGGGACCCCCTTGACCTGCGCCAGCGTCGCCGCCGTGTGGGCGACATACGAAGGCTCGTTCGTCTTCCCGCGATAGGGTTCGGGCGCGAGGTACGGCGCATCGGTCTCGACCAGCAGCCGATCGAGCGGCACGTTGCGGGCGATGTCACGCAGGGCATCCGACTTCTTGAACGTGACGACACCGGTGAACGACACATAGAGGCCGAGTTCGACCGCGCGCGCGGCAAGCTTCGGCCCGCCGGTATAACAATGCAGGATGGCCGGGAAGGCGCCCTTGGCGTGCTCATCCTCGAGGATCGCCAGCGTGTCCTCATCGGCGTCGCGGGTATGGATCTCGAGCGGCAGCCCCGTTCGGCGCGCTGCCTCGATGTGACGGCGGAAGCCTTCCGCCTGCGCTTCGGGTGATGACTTCTTGTAGAAATAGTCGAGGCCGGCTTCGCCGATCGCCACCACTTTGGGATGCTCGGAGAGTCGCACGATCTCGTCGGCGGCGATCCCGCGCTCCTCATCGGCGTTGTGCGGATGCGTGCCGACTGAGCAGTAGATGTTGTCGTGCGCGTTGGCGATGTCGAGCAAGACCGGAAGCTGGCGAATGCGCGTCGAAATGGTCACCATCACGCCGACGCCGGCGGCCTGCGCCCGCGCGAGGATACCCTCGCGGTCGGCGACGAGCTGCGGGAAATCCAGGTGGCAGTGGTGGTCGACGAGCATCACGCTTGGCCCTCGGGGCCTTTCTCCTTCCGCTCTTTCTTCTGCTTCGGCGGCTTGGGTGGCGGCGCCTCGTCCGCTTCCGTTTCGGGCGCGACATAGCGCGGGAACACGCCGGACGGCTCGGGCAGCACGGTGCCGGGCTTCAGGCGACCGGCTTCCCCTAACGCCGCGAATGTGTGGGCATCCTCATCCTGACCCAAGAGGTCGAGCAGCTTCGTCGCAGCGTGCGGCGTGACCGGCAATGCCAAAATGGCGATCTGACGCACCACCTCGGCCGTCACATAGAGGATCGTCTCCATCCGCTTCGGGTCGGTCTTCTTCTTGGCCCACGGCTCCTCACCCGCGAAGTAGCGGTTGGCGTCCGCCACCACGGCCCATACGGCGTCGAGGTACTTGGTGATCGCCTGCCGGTCCATGCATTCGCGCGCCTTGGCGTAGAGGCCATCGGCAGCGGCAAGGATCGCCTTGTCGGCATCGGTCAACTCGCCCGGCTCGGGGACACGCGCACCGCAGTTCTTGTTGATCATCGACAGCGAGCGCTGGGCGAGATTGCCCAAGTCGTTGGCGAGATCGGCATTGATGCGGTTTGCGATCGCCTCGGCGCTGTAGTTGCCGTCCTGGCCGAAGTTTACTTCGCGCAGGAAGAAATAGCGGACCTGCTCGACACCATAGGCGTGCACCAGGTCGAAGGGATCGACGACGTTGCCGACCGACTTCGACATCTTCTCGCCCTTGGAGAGCACGAAGCCGTGGCTGAAAACGCGCTTGGGCAATTCGAGCCCGGCCGACATCAGGAACGCCGGCCAGTAGACGGCATGGAAGCGCAGGATGTCCTTGCCGATGACGTGCACGTCGGCCGGCCAGAAGCGCCAGAGGTCGCCTTGCTGGTCGGGATAACCGACGCCGGTAATGTAGTTGGTCAACGCGTCGACCCACACGTACATGACATGCGGTGGCAGGTTTTTACCGTCTTCGCGCTTGGGCTCGGGCACCGGAATGCCCCAGTCGAGCGTCGAGCGCGAGATCGACAGATCCTCCAGCCCGCCGCGCACGAAACTCGTCACCTCATTGCGGCGCTCGGGCGGCAGGATGAAGTCGGGGTTGGCGTCATAGTGCGCCAGCAGCCGGTCCTGATAGGCGGACAGCTTGAAGAAATAGGTCTCCTCCTCCGTCCATTCGACAGGCGTCCCCTGCGGGCCGCGACGCACTTTGTCGTCGCCGAGAACCGTCTCGCTCTCGTTGTAGTAAGCCTCATCGCGCACCGAGTACCAGCCGGCGTACTTCTGCAGGAAGATGTCGCCCGACGCCTGCATGCGACGCCATATCTCTTCCGATGCGCGGAAGTGGCGCGGCTCAGTCGTGCGGATGAAGTCGTCGTTCGACAGCTCGAGCAGCCCGGCCATCTCGCGGAAGCGTTTGGCGTTGCGGTCGGCGAGTTCGCGCGGCGTCAGGCCTTCCTTGGCAGCCGTCTGCTTCATCTTCAGGCCGTGCTCGTCGGTACCCGTCAGGAAGTAGACGTCCTTGCCGTCGGCACGCTCAAAGCGCGCGATCGCGTCCGTCGCGATCGCCTCGTAGGCGTGCCCGATGTGCGGCTGGCCGTTGGGATAGGAAATGGCCGTCGTGATGTAGAACTTGGGGCGCCCGCTCATGGACTTTGGGTCCTCGGAAAGGAGATGCAGTTAGGCGAGGGATCGCAAGGGCCGGCACAGGCCAGCTGCCGCCTCACATTCGGGCGAGGCGCGGGCGGATCGCTGTGAAATGGCGCTGCGCGTGCATCTTTCAGGCGGGCTTTCGGTCTTGCGCCGCGGCCGCTAGGCCAGCCACGGTCTCTAAAATGAGGCTCTTGCGATCGAGGTTGAGCGCAAGTGTATCGGCCTTTTCGCGGGCTATTCTTTCCCACAGGGCGGCAAACGACGCAAGCCGGGCCCCCCCGATCAGACGGTCGGCCAGGGCGCGATCCTCGCCGGTGCCCTCCCCTGCCGCCGCAGCGCGAATGAGACGGGCGAGCTGGTCCTGCAGCAATTCGAAAAACAGCTCGAACCGCTCGTGCGCGGCGATGGGTTGTAGCTCATCGGCGAGTGCATGCACCGTCCGCCAGTCAACGCGCGGTAGTGGGTCCAGCAATTTTCCGACGCGCGCCTGCAATTGCAGACCGCCCGCGCCGAAGAGGCCGAGCAGCCGTCCGACGCTGCCGCCCGCCAGCTGCTCGAGCGGCTCCCAATCGGTGGCCGTAGGCCCGGGCAGGCCGGCAGCCGCGAGCGCCTGACCGGCGGCGGCACGTAACGCCTCGGCGTCGAGCGGCTGCAAGGGGAGCACACGGCAGCGCGAGCGGATAGTCGGCACGAGCTGGCCCGGCGCCGACGACACCAGCACGAACACGGTGCGTTCCGGCGGCTCCTCGAGCGACTTCAGGAGCGCATTGGCGGCATTGACGTTCAGCTCGTTCGCCTCATCGACGATGACGACGCGCCAGCCATCGCCGGCAGCGCGATGCGACAGGAACGAGCGCAGCCGGCGCACCTCATCGACCGGGATGCCGGTGGCAAGGCGCTTGGCCTTCACGTCGTACGGACGACGGATCAGCAGCAGCCCAGGATGGGACAGCGCCCGCACCTGCCGGCTGGCGGTCGTGGTGGGCGCGATGGCGAGACTGGCGCCGGATGGATCGCGTTCCTCGGCAGCGGCGAGTGCCGCGCGAGCAAAACGATAGGCGAGCGTCGCCTTGCCGATGCCGCGCGGCCCGGCAATCAGCCAAGCGTGGTGAGTGCGCCCGCTGTGCAGTGCTTCGGCCAGCGTGCGCTCGGCCGCCGCGTGACCGAACAGCTGGACGGTATTTCGCGGGTGGGGAAAGCTTTCAAGACGGTCGGCCTCGGGCAGTTCCTCCATCTCGGCCGTGGCGGGCGCGCGTGCCATCAGCGTGCCGGAGCAAACAGGCGCGTCTGCACCGCACGCCACACCTCGGCGAAGACGGCACCCTCGTCCTGGCCCGCATCGATCAGCACGCAGCGCTCGGGTTCGGCCTTGGCGATGTTCCGGAACGCGTCGCGCAGCTTCCAATGGAAGCCGAGGTCGCGCTTTTCATAGGCGTCCGCCTCGGTGTCGGGATTGACCTTGTCGACGCGCCGGCTGTGGGCGCGCCCGAGGCCCAGCTCAGCGGGAATGTCGAGGACGATGGTGAGGTCGGGAAAGGTCGGGCTCACGATCATGTGGTTCAGCACGTCGATCACTTCGCCGGGCAGCCCGCCGGCGATGCCCTGGTAGACCCGTGTTGAATCGATGAAGCGGTCGCAGATTACCCACAGCCCCGAATTGAGCGCCGGGCGCACCGTGTTGTCCAGATGGTCGGCGCGCGCCGCATAGAACAGCAGGGCCTCCGACAGGGGCGAATGCGCCGGCATATTGGGATCGAGAATAACCTGGCGCAGCGCTTCGGCGAAGGGCGAGCCGCCCGGCTCGCGGGTGATGAAGGTATGTACGCCGACGCGCCACAGCTGCTCGGACAGCAACCGTGCCTGGGTCGACTTGCCGGACCCTTCTCCGCCTTCGAAGGTGATGAACTTGCCGAGCACGATGATCGCGGTCCTAAGCAGCCACAGCCGTGCTGCGTCGGTACCATGGCAGGCGCCTGCGGGCTACAGCGGCACCCAGCTCAGCGCCAGATGCGCAAGGGAATCGAGACCGCGCCGCATCAGTCCGCCTGCTTCGACGTCCTCGGCGGCATACAGGGGCACCTCGGCTACGGCATTAGCTTGGCTGGTGACCCGCAGGGTGGCCACCTTGTCGCCCTTCTTGATCGGCGGCTTCAGCGGCCCGTCGTAGGTGATCTCGCCCTTGAGGCGCGGGTTCTCCGGCACGCGCGGCAGCATCACCATCACCGGACCGTTGCCGGTCAGCGGGACGTAGAACTGCTCGCCACCCCAGACGCGCGCGCTGCCCACCGCCTCGCCGGCGTTGAATAGCTTGAACGGTGCGAAGGCATTGAATCCCCAGTCCAGCAGCTTCTTGGCTTCGGCCGTGCGCTCGTTCTCAGTGGCAAGACCCATGACGACAACGATCAGCCGCTTGCCGTTCTGCACCGCCGAGCCGGCCAGATTGTAGCCGCTCTGCTTGACTTGACCGGTCTTGAGACCGTCCGCGCCGAGGCCCTCGACGAACAGCAGCGGGTTGCGGTTTCGGAATTTGTACTTGGTGTAGACGAACTCCTTCTGGGAGAAAATCGGATAGAGCGCCGGGTATTCCTTCATCAGGAAGTTAGCCAACTGGGCGATGTCCCGCGCCGTCATCAGCTGGTTGGGATCATAGAGGCCGGTCGGGTTGGCGAAAGTCGACTTGGTGAGACCGATGCGCTTGGCTTCGACGGCCATGCGCTTGGCGAACTGTTCTTCGGTGCCGCCCAGCGCTTCGGCGAGACAGATCGCGGCGTCGTTCGCCGACTGGATCAGCATGCCCTTGATGAGGTCGTCGGCGGTCGCCGTCGTGTGAATGGGCACGAACATCGAGGACGTGCGCGAAGGTGCCCCGCCCGTGCGCCAGGCATGCTCGCTCATCTCGAACTCGTCGGTGAGCTTGATGCGGCCGTCTTTTAGGGCGCGGAATACGACAGCGGCCGTCATCAACTTCGAAACCGAAGCAGGCGGTAGCGGCTCGTCGGCGTTGAACTGATAGAAAATTGCTCCCGTGTCCGCATCGAGCAGCACGGCGGCCTTGGCGCGCGTCGTAAATCCACCCTGGGCGGACGCGGCATGCGGCGCCAGCAACGCGACGGCGCTAAGGAGCAGCGATAAAACCGCCAGGCGATGACGAAAGTAATAGGGCATTGCGCATTGCACCTTGCGGATTGGCGTGACGCGCAGCGACTATCCCGTCAGGGTGCCGCTCCTGTCAACGACCGAGGCCACCAGCGGCCGCGGCTGCCTGCGGACCAGCTTCAGGGTTAAAGCCGGCGGCGGCAATTCGCGCCATCGCCGCGGCAGCTTCCACGTCGTCATACGGCCCCAAACGCACGCCATAGGCCGGGGCTTCGCGACTTCCACTGGCTTCGACGATGCAGGCGTCGTTGCCCGCCAAGACATGTCGCAGCCGTTCGGTTTCTTCGCGCGTGGCAAACGGTCCGACGCGCACGTAGGTGTCGGCAGCAGGCCTGGTCAGGATGGCTTGGGCTTGCTTGGCCGCGTCAAGTTCGCCGCGCCGATACTGGGTGACAGACCATGTCGGCGCCGGTGGTGCACCGACCGCAGCATAGTCGAAGGTGCGCACGCGCTTGGTGCTGACCGAACCGGTCGTCACCGGCGCGCTAGCGGCCTGTGCCTGGGAGCGCCGCTGGCGTACCAACTTTGCCCGGCCAGGAAACGCCGCTCGGCGCTGTCATCGCCATTTAGCGGGGCGCGGCCGGCGTAGCGTACGCGCACACGCGCCAGACCGCGGTTGTGGTAGCCGAGCATACGCGCGGTGCCGTACGACAGGTCGATGAGCCTATCCTTGGCATAGGGACCGCGATCGTTGACGCGCACCAGGACCGTGCGGCCATTCTGCACATTGGTGACGTAGACGTAGGACGGCATCGGCAACGTCGGGTGCCCCGCCGTCAGCGCATGCATGTCGTAGACCTCGCCGTTCGACGTGCGCCGTCCATGAAAGGCGGTGCCGTACCAGGAGGCCGTCCCGACCCGGTCGTAGTTGCGGTCTTCACGCGGATGGTACCAGCGGCCGCCGACCCGATACGGCCTGCCCACCTTGTATGTGCCGCCGCCCTTGCTGATCGATCCGGACTGGGTCACGCGCGGACTGGCGCTGACGCCCAGGCCGCTGTCGAATGCGCCCCCACCCGAGCACGCCGTGAGCATGGCCGTGCAGCCCGCGGCAATGAGCATCGTCGCAGCCAGACTTATGGCGTTGATGGCTGGGCCGCTCGATGGCAAACGCATACCTACAATCGCCGCAGCGTGGCGGTGCCTGTCCCGATCCCGCGTGCGGCGTGCGCATCAGCGCTCCGCACCCGTTGCAACGATGCCAAGGCTGGCTTGAGATTGGGTAAAAATTGGAACCGGCTTGAGGCACGCAGCGCCCATGTATAGGGTCCGCTGCCCGGCGCAGGCCGGAGGAAGGGTGGCCGAGTGGTTTAAGGCAGCGGTCTTGAAAACCGCCGTGGGTGCAAGCCCACCGTGGGTTCGAATCCCACCCCTTCCGCCAGCTCACACCGGCTCACCAGAACTCACGACGGCTCACCAAAGCGCAGAATGCCTGGGATGGCGGACACTTAACGCCAAATGTGCATGGCGGCACAGGCAAGCCGCCGAACCTCAGAACAGCGCAACAAAAATGCGGGACGGAATGGGTTCTGCGGCGTGACGACCGACATGTGGTCGTTGGCCCTCAGTCGCGCGGCCACCGCCCTTAAGTCGGCTGCTTACCCGAAGTCGACATCTCAGTCGTCCCACGGCGCTGCGGTAACTTAGGCGCGTTCTAGCGCTTCCCGCAGCGGCAAACGACCGCGGCAGAAGGACTTGCTTGGCCTAGCGCGGGAAATTTCGGAACCGCGCCGAACGTCGCCGGGTTTATCGCGAAGAAGTCCAGACGCTGGGATTGTCAGAAGGCGCGGGCCCGGACATGCCAAAACCCATTGATCTCAAGTTCTCCCGCCGTGCCCTGCTGGCGGGCGGCGCTGCCTCGGCGGCCGCGGTCGCTGCGCCATTCGAGGCGAACACGCGAGAAGTCAGCCGCGGGGCGGCCGTTTCGCCGCAGCTTTCGCGCGTATCGTTCAGCGTGAATGGCGCGGAACGTGCGCTGCATATCAACTCGCGCACCACGCTCCTCGATGCGCTGCGGGAACACCTGCTCCTGACCGGCACGAAAAAAGGATGCGATCACGGCCAGTGCGGCGCCTGCACAGTGCTCGTGAACGGCCGCCGCATAAATTCCTGCCTGACCCTCGCGGTCATGCACGAAGGTGACAAGGTGACGACCATCGAGGGGCTCGGCACCCCCGAACATCTACATCCGATGCAGAGTGCGTTCATTCGCCATGACGGCTACCAGTGCGGCTACTGCACGCCAGGGCAAATCTGTTCCGCGGTCGCCGTGCTCGCGGAGATCGAGCAGAACATTCCCAGTCATGTCACGGGGGACCTGACGGCGGCTTCCGCTGTCACTGAGGGCGAGCTGCGTGAGCGCATGAGCGGCAACATCTGCCGGTGCGGGGCCTATTCCAACATTGTCGAGGCGATGACCGAGGTCGCCGGGAGGAAGGCATGAAGTCCTTCACCTATACGCGCGCGACGTCGCCGCAAGACGCAGCGGCAGAGGCGGCGCAAAGCCCCGAAGCCAAGTTCATCGCCGGCGGCACCAATCTCCTCGATCTGATGAAACTCGAGATCGAAACTCCTCCGCATCTCATCGACGTCAACTCTCTCGCCCTCGATCGCATCGAGGCGACGCCGGAGGGGGGCTTGCGAATTGGTGCGCTGGTGCGCAACACAGATCTCGCCGCTGATCCGCGCGTGCGCCGCGAGTACGGTCTTCTCTCCCGCGCACTGCTTGCCGGCGCCTCGGGGCAGCTGCGGAATAAGGCGACGACGGCTGGCAATTTACTCCAGCGCACGCGCTGCCCTTATTTCTACGACACAAACCTGCCTTGCAATAAGCGTCAGCCTGGCAGCGGCTGCTCTGCGATCGGCGGCTTTACAAGGCAACACGCAATCATCGGGACAAGCGATGCGTGCATTGCGACGCATCCAAGTGACATGGCCGTCGCGATGCGGGCGCTCGATGCAACTGTCGAGACTGTCCGTCCCGACGGAGAGACAAGAAAAATCTCCATTGCCGACTTCCACCGCTTGCCCGGGGACACCCCGCATATTGAAACCGTGCTTGAACCGGGTGAGCTGATCACCGCCGTCACGCTGCCGAAGCCTGTGGGAGGCAAGCACATCTATCACAAGGTGCGTGACCGTGCCTCTTACGCCTTTGCGCTCATTTCTGTTGCTGCGATTGTGCAGAAGGATGGCGCGTGCCGTGTTGTCCTTGGTGGCGTCGCGCACAAGCCCTGGCGCGTAGAAGCAGCGGAAGCCGAGATACCCCGAGGCCCACGAGCGGTCACGGCGAAGCTCCTGGCCGATGCTCGGCCGACCGAGGACAATGCGTTCAAGCTTCCGTTGGTGGAGCGCACGCTCGACGCGGTTTTAAGCGACGCAAGGGGCTAGCCAGATGAAATTTGACACCCCGGCAACGACGAATCCTATCGACCAGCTCAAGGTGATCGGAAAGGCGACCGACCGCATCGACGGACCGCTTAAGACGACGGGCACCGCCCGGTACGCTTACGAACACTCCGATATGAAACCTGCTTCCGCTTACGGTTATATCGTCGGATCAGCCATCCCGAAGGGGCGCATTGCATCCATCGACCTTTCCAAGGCGGAGGCCTCGCCTGGCGTGCTCGCAATCGTCACCGCGAGAAACGCAGGCAAGCTGGGCAAAGGTGAGCACAATACCGCGAACCTGCTCGGCGGCCCCGACATAGAGCACTATCATCAGGCTATCGCCGTTGTGGTGGCTGAGACATTCGAGCAGGCTCGCGCTGCGGCAAGCCTCGTCCAGGTCGACTACAGCCGCGCCGATGGTTCTTTCAGTTTGGCTTCGGCGAAGGGCACGGCTCAGCCGCCTAAACCGGACTCGAGCGGTCCACCCGAGACTGCGGTCGGGGATTTTGAAAAGGCTTTCGCTGCGGCGGCTGTGAAGGTCGACGCCACCTACACCACCCCCGATCAGTCCCATTCGATGATGGAGCCGCACGCGACAATCGCGAGTTGGGAGGGGGACAAGCTTACGCTCTGGACCTCCAACCAGATGATCAACTGGGGCGTGACGGATCTCGCGAAGACGCTCGGCATCCCCAAGAAGAACGTGCGTCTCATCTCGCCCTTCATCGGCGGCGGATTCGGGGGCAAGCTCTTTTTGCGGGCCGATGCGCTCCTTGCGGCCCTCGCTGCCCGCGTCGCGCGGAGGCCGGTAAAGATCGCGCTGCCGCGGCCCCTCATTCCCAACAACACGACGCACCGCCCGGCCACCATCCAGCGCATCCGGATCGGGGCCGCTCAGGACGGTAAGATCACGGCGATCGGCCACGAAAGCTGGTCAGGCGATCTCGCCGGCGGAGGGCCCGAGACAGCGGTACTCCAAACTCGCTTCCTCTATGCAGGAGCGAACCGGATGACAGCGATGCGGCTCGCTGTCCTCGACCTCCCCGAAGGCAATGCCATGCGGGCTCCCGGTGAAGCGCCCGGCATGATGGCGCTTGAAATCGCAATGGACGAAGCCGCTGAAAGGCTAGGCCTGGACCCCGTACAGTTCCGCATTATCAACGACACGCAGGTCGTTCCCGATCATCCTGGAAAGCCACCGTCGGACGACCCGCAGGCGAAGGTGCCCGACGATCCGAAGCCGAAAAATCCGCCATTTTCGCAGCGTCAGTTGGTCCAGTGTCTGCGCGAAGGCGCTGAGCGCTTCGGCTGGAACAAGCGCAATTCGAAACCCGGTCAGCTGCGTGATGGTCGCTGGCTGATCGGCATGGGCATGGCCGCGGCCTTCCGCAACAATCTCCTCACCAAATCCGCGGCGCGCGTTAGGCTCGACAGGGGCGGCCAGATTACGGTTGAAACCGATATGACCGACATCGGCACCGGCAGCTACACGATCATCGCTCAGACCGCTGCCGAGATGATGGGCGTCGCCCTGGACAAAGTCACGGTAAGGCTCGGAGACTCCGCCTTCCCTGCGTCATGCGGCTCAGGCGGGCAGTGGGGCGCGAACAATTCGACGGCAGGCGTCTACGCTGCCTGCATCAAGCTGCGCGAGAAAATTGCGCAAACGCTCGGTTTCGATACCGAACAGGCGATGTTTGCAGACGGCATGGTCACAGTCGGCGACCGTAGCGTGCCCCTCGGGGACGCCGCGGGAAGCGGCGGAATTGTCGCCGAGGATCTGATTGAATACGGCGACCTCGACAAGCGCTATCAGCAATCAACGTTCGGTGCGCATTTCGTGGAGGTGGGCGTCGATGCGGCCACGGCCGAAATCCGCGTGCGCCGCATGCTCGCGGTCTGCGCGGCCGGGCGCATCCTCAATCCGAAGGCAGCGCGCAGCCAAGTAATTGGGGCGATGACAATGGGGGTGGGCGGCGCGCTGATGGAGGACCTCGTCGTCGACAAGCGCTTCGGCCTTTTCATCAACCACGACCTCGCCTCTTACGAAGTGCCGGTGCATGCCGACATCCCGCATCAGGAGGTCGTCTTCCTGGATGAGGCGGACCCCATGTCATCCCCAATGAAGGCCAAGGGCGTAGCCGAGCTCGGGATCTGCGGGGTAGCGGCGGCGGTGGCCAATGCCGTCTATAATGCTACGGGCGTGCGCGTTCGTGACTATCCCGTCACGCTGGATAAGCTGATCGACCACCTGCCTGACGCTGCTTAAATCACCGCTGCAACTTGCTCTCTTCGAGGCTCAACGCTGAGCCTCTTTGGGCAAGATCACCTGCAGAGCGCGCTAATCTTGTAGGTGAGCCCGTCAGGGGCGTAATCGAAGCGGGGCGGGCCACCTGAACTCGCAATGGCCTTTTCGAGCAACAGGCTGCCGAATCCGCGATGATAGGGACTGTTAGCCGGGGGACCTCCGCGCTCCTGCCAAGTGAAGTCCACCGTCGGCTCTTCTCCACTTTCATCACACGTCCAGTGAATGGAGACGTGTCCCGACTCCGCCGTTAGAGCCCCGTGCTTGACGGCGTTGGTTGCGAGTTCGTGGACAACGAGCGCGAAACTCTGAGCGACGCCGGCCTTCAAGTAGACGGGCGGCCCTTCGAGCGAGATGCGGGCGCCGAAACTCTGGACAATGCTGCGCACGACGTCACCAAGTACGGCACCGCGTCCGCCGTCCTCGAAAATGAGGTCTTGGGCTTTGGCGAGGGAATGAAGGCGCGCTATAAAAGCCTCATGCCCATCGCCGCCCTCTCGCAGACTGGCCGACGCGATTGAAAGGATGACGGATAGAAGGTTCTTCGTGCGGTGTTGCAGTTCGCGGGCAAGCAATTCGTAGCGAGCCAAGACATCGCGCGCTTCATACTGCCGGCGCCGAGAGCGTAAGGCGGATCTTGCGAGGCTGACAAGCGTCGTCGGGTGAAAAGGGCGTTCTACAAAGCTGACGTTGCCGAGGCTTTTCTCCAGCCGTTCCGCAATGCGGTTGCGCGATGGCTCATCGATGCGGCTCGTCACCAGAATTATCGGAAAATCTGACCAAGCGGGCTGATTCTGTATCCACTTGGCGATGCCCTCGTCGTCGGTGGCGAGCCCGGTAAACTCATCGCCGACGATGACAAATCCGGCGCCCTTACATAGCTCGGCACGAAGATCCGATTGGTCGGCGCAGACCGTCACGGCGAATTGCGCCCGCCTGAGGAAGGTCGCAGCAACCTCGGCGTCTCGGCTTCGCAAAAGGATAACGGCGCGCTCAGAATCGGGTCCGTCGAACGGCATGCTTTACTCTTTCAACATGCCATAGGGATTGTCGGAGCCGACAAAGGCCGGAACACCCCGGAGGACACCCTGAAAGTTTTGCAGGACGGGACCGACCATAAGACCGGTACCGTCCACCTTGAACTCGCGAATTGTGTCTTCGTGTGCGCCGGTGCGCTTCTTTACGATCGAGAGTGCGCGACGGACGCGACCGTGGGCCTCGAAATATCGCATCAACACGACCGTATCGGCCAAATAAGTGACGTCGACGGGCGTTTCCATGGTTCCGACCAATCCGTGCTGCGCGATGGTCAGGAATGTACTGACCCCGCGGCGATTGAGGTATTGCAGCAGCTCGTGCATGTGGAGAAGAAGAGACTGTTCTTCCGGCATCGCCGCTCGATATCCGTTGAGGCTGTCGATGACGACAAGTCCGCACGGAATCGGTTTCCACAAGTCGGCGGACCTGATGCGTAAACTCGCCGGGCGACAGCTCTGCCGCGTCGACCTGTTGGATAAACAGTAGGCCCTGGGCTTGGAACTTAGCCAAGTCGATGCCTAGGCCCTTTGTCCGACGAAAGAACACCGTCAGTTCTTCGTCGAATATGAACATGGCGGCTTTTTCCCCCCGCTGCATTGCGGCCGCCACATATTGCAGCACGAAAAGGGATTTACCTGTCCCCGCCGGGCCCAAGACGAGTGTGCTGGTTCCCCTGTCGATACCGCCTCCCAGCAGCTGGTCCAACTCCGGCAGTCCACTTTTTATCTCGGAGCCGCCGAAATCGCCTTTGTGTTCCGCCGCGACCAGGCGCGGGTAAACGTGCACTCCGCCCGTTTCGATCGTGAAGTCGTGATAGCCGCCGCGGTAGGACTGCCCGCGATACTTCATCACCTTCAGTCGCCTGCGTTCTGCGCCGTAGTTGGGTGCGAGCTCCTCCAATCGCAGGACGCCATGCGCGATGCTGTGGGCCGTCTTATCGAGAGTATCGTTCGTCAGATCGTCCAACATGAGCACGGTCATGCCGCGCTTAGCCAGCAGGTGCTTCAACGCAAGCAGCTGGCGACGATAGCGCAGCGAACTCTGGGCAAGCAGACGAATTTCGGAAAGGCTATCGAGAACCATCAGGTTCGGATTGACGCGCTCGACCTCGTCCAGGATCAGCTTGGTCGTTTCACCAAGTTCCAGGTCAGAGGAATAGAGGATCGTCTGCTGCTGGTCCGGATCGAGGACGCTCTCGGGCGGTTGCACCTCGAAGATCGTCAGTTCGTCGCCGATCGTCCATCCATGCGACGTTGCCGTATGGACCAACTCATCCCTCGTTTCCGAAAGGGTGACATAGAGGGCGCGCTGTTTGTTTTTGGCCCCCTCCAGCAGGAACTGGAGAGCGATGGTTGTTTTTCCTGTGCCGGGGCTTCCCTCGAGGAGGAACAAGCTGCCGTCGGCGAACCCACCCGATGTTATTTGGTCTAAGCCATCGATACCGGTGGACGACTTGCCGGACCGCCGCATGTTTCCTCCTTCGGGATCCCCATCCAGCATTGGGGGACCTATCAAACTGTGTGCGCTAGCCAACCCTCGGCTTTCAGGCGATCTGGATCGACGAGCGCGGTCGGTAATGAATGCTCGAATTGCCCATATGTTCCCCCCGGGGGAATGGCAGCGACGACTACTCGCAGGGTCGCTGTCGCGGTATAGTAGCGAACGCTTGGGTGCCGACGGGTTGGCAGGGAGTTGAGTGCGGTGAGGCCATGAATTTGCACGCCCAACTGGGTTCCCCCCTTATGCCGGCCGGGAGCTGGGATGCGGCTGCACTCAGCTCGAAGCCTGCCCTCGTCGACGTTCTTCCCATCGCCATTTATGCCTGCGACGCGGGTGGAAAAATACTTTGGTACAATGAGCGAGCGGCGGCTCTCTGGGGACGAGCGCCGCGGGTCGATGATGACACAGAGCTCTTCTGCGGCTCTCACAAGCTTCATTTTGAAGGCCGAGCCATAACGCGGTCGGAAACCCCCATGGCCGAGGTGCTCCGCACGGGCTCGCCGATCCATGGCGCGGAAGGGATCGTCGAACGTCCCGATGGTTCGAAGGTCTGGGCGGCGGTCTATATCGATCCTATCAAGGCTGCCGACGGTCAGCTTCTCGGCGCCATCAATTGCTTCAACGAGATTACGGCGCTGCGGAAGAAGGAAGAGGAGCTCGCGAACGATCTGCGGGCAACGCGGATGCTCCAAGAAGCCGGGGCATTACTGCTCGATGAACGTGGTGCCGCGAGGCTTTATGAGAAGATCGTCGAAACAGCCGTAGCGGTACTCGGATGCGAATGCGCGAGCCTGCAAAGGCTCACATTTGAGCGCGACCCGGCGGGTGAACTGCAACTGCTGGCCAACGTCGGCTTCGCTTCTGATGCCGCTAAGCGTTGGGAGAGGGTGAGCGCCACAGATGGCCTGCCATGTAGCATAGCGCTGCGGTCGCAGCAGCGGGTTGTCGTGGCCGATGTCGGCCAGGCCGAGCTGGGACCTTCAAGGGACGCGTTCCTCGCAGCCGGAATACATGCAGTTCAGAGTACACCGCTGCTTTCCCGGGCAGGTTCGCTTCTGGGGACGCTGTCGACGCATTGGCATCGTCCGCACAATCCCACGCAGACCAACCTGCTTCACATCGATCTCCTCGCGCGTTTGGCAGCCGATGCAATCGAGCGAACCAGGGCGGAGGATGCCTATGCAGATCTCTCCAGCGCGGCCGAGCGGCAGAAGCGGTTGTACGAGGCGATTCTCACGAACACCCCGGACTTTGCGTACGTGTTCGACCTCCAACATCGCTTCATCTATGCGAACGAAGGTTTGCTACGGATGTGGGGCAAGTCGCAAAGCGAGGCCATCGGCAAGACCTGCCTCGAGTTGGGCTATGAACCCTGGCACGCGGAGATGCACAACGGGGAGATCGACGAGGTCGTAGCGACAAAGAAAGCGATACGAGGTGAGGTGCCGTTTACCGGCACCTTCGGTAAACGCATCTACGACTACATCTTTGTGCCCGTATTCGGACCTGATGGAAACGTCGAGGCCGTAGCCGGCACGACGCGCGATGTGACCGAGACGCGCGAGGGCATCAAGCAACTCAGCCAACTCAAGGACAATGTTTCAGCTCAGCTGGCCGACATGCGGCAGCTGCACGATTTCAGCCGGCGCGTGATGCTGGAAGAAGACCCGCGAGAGGTGTTGCGGCACGTCCTTTCGGAAGCTCTTGCACTGCTGCGGACAGAGAAAGGAAGCGTGCAGCTCGCGAATGCTGAAAAGGGCCTCACGCTTGTCGGCGCGGTGGGGTTCGATGAGAACTTCTCATCTCGTTTCGCTAACGTAGATGTCGACGGCTACACCACGTGTGCAGCGGCCCTGAAGCTGCGCGAGCGTGTTCTGGTCGAGGATCTGAGCAAGGCTTCGGAGTTCTCTGAGCTGGCGCAGCTCGCCGCCACGTACGGCGTGCAGGCGGCGCACTCGACACCACTGCTCGATCGGCACGGCAAGGTGATCGCCATGCTGACCGCCTACTTCTCGACGCCATACCTGCCGTCTGAGCGCGAGTTGCGGTTGATGGATCTCTACCTCGAACTCGCCGCGCGACATTTGGAACGAAAACAAGCCGAAGCCAGCCTGCGCGAAAGCGAGAATCGCTTCCGCGCTTTCGTTACGACCAGCTCCGACATGATGTACAGGATGAGTCCCGACTGGTCAGAGATGTGGCAGATGTACGGGAAAGAGTTCATATCGACCACAGCAGGACCTACCCGCGGGTGGCTGGACACTTACGTGCATCCCGAAGACAAAATCGACGTCATGAATGCAGTTCGCGTAGCCATCGAGGCACGAAGCGCCTTCGAACTCGAGCATCGCGTCTTCGGTCCTGACGCCTCTCTACGATGGGTCCACTCGCGCGCTATCCCGCTCCGCGATGCCGATGGTGAAATAACGGAGTGGTTCGGCGCCGCAACAGATGTCACGACGCGCAAGCGGCACGAGGAGCATCAGAGGCTTCTGCTCAATGAGCTCAACCATCGGGTCAAGAATACGCTAGCCACGGTGCAGTCCATGGCGAGCCAGACCCTCCGCAACACGAACGATACCACTCTCGCTCGGCGTCAGATCGACGGGCGGCTGATTGCCCTTTCAAAGGCCCACGACGTCCTCACACGAGAGAATTGGGAAGGCGCATCGTTGCGCCAGGTCGTGCTGGACGCAGTCGCTCCTTACCGCGGTACGGAAGGGACGCGCTTTACCATTGTTGGTCCTGACGTCAAGCTTTCACCCAAGTCCGCCCTCGCGCTGGCCATGGCGCTACATGAACTCTGCACCAACGCAGTCAAATATGGGGCGCTGTCAAACGAAGCAGGACTCGTATCGATAACGTGGACGATGAGCGGGGCAAATGGATCGGGCGAGCTGAAGTTTACTTGGGCGGAGAGCTCAGGGCCTATCGTCACTCGTCCTTCACGGCGCGGCTTCGGTTCGCGATTGATCGAACAGGGCCTGAAGCAGGATTTGGCGGGCGACGTTCATATCGAATACGAACCCAGCGGTGTGCGCTGCTCCATCAGGGCACCCATAGGCGCGACCGTCAACGACAGTAGCTTTGAGCAAATTGCCCGCTCGCGGCTTGGAACGAGCCCTTGATGTCCGTCTCACTCGCGGGTCGCAGAATTTTTATCGTCGAGGATGAATCGCTGATCCTCATGCTTCTTGAAGATGCGCTTGGGGACTACGGCTGCGTCGTGGCCGGCGTGGCTTCACGGCTCGAAGAGGCGCTGGATAAGGCCGCGGTGATCGACTGCGATGTCGCTCTGCTCGACGTCAACCTCGATGGAAAGCAAACGGCCCCCGTGGCTGATATTCTCGCACAACGCAAAATACCCTTCGCACTTGTTACCGGTTATGGAGGCGGCGGGCTGCTCGAGCCATTTCACGGCGCGCCGATCGTCGCAAAGCCGTTTCTTCCCGAAGACCTCGAGCGCGGCATTCGCTGTGCGTTGTCAACCGCGGGTGGCAGCGGGTGAGTTGTGTGACTTCTGCTCCACGGCAAGCTCGAAGCAATCAGCCGCTCGCGGAGCCGTCCGGCGCCCGGAGCATCGCCGACGATTAGGACATGCCGGAATCGGACAGTAACTGACGGAAGTCCAGGAAATACCTGTCTGAAATCAGACGCTTCTTTCGAATTTGCAGCAACTGCCTGCCAGCGGGAACCAGCGGCAAAGCTTCCGCATTGCACCTTCAGCGTGCGAGGTAGCGATGCTCGAACTTGTCTTCACCGTTTGCTCGATCGTCCAAGGCGCAGCGTGCCGTTTAGAGCCGCTCCCCTTACAGGAACATGTCGGCTTGGTCGGATGCATGATGGCCACCCAGATAGAGGGCGCGCGATGGGTGCAGAACCATCCCAACTATTACATTCAGAAGGCGACGTGCCGACCGGCGAAAAAGTTTACCGACACGTGAGCACGACACATCCTGGTGTTGGTGGCGGCAATACCTCGAAGGTCTTGGTGGACTGCGCGGCTGCGTTGTTAGTGGCGCGGAACGTCTCGATCCGCCGTTAATCCAGCGCCTTGGCAATTTGCCCACCACAGCCCGCAGGCTGACCAACGCACAGAGTGCCCGTGCTTGGCACCTAACTCAGGTCCGCAAGCGACACAGCGTCCCTCACAGGCCTCACAGGACCGAGGCGAACTAGTTTTACGCGCACCCTTGCGGCGCGGCCTTTCCGGTGCCGATCCCCGTCAACAATTTCGCCAAAAACGAATGCGGCCCATACGATAGCTGGGATCGACAGCATGTTGGCGATCAGAACGGCGGCAATAAATCCATCAATCGACGGAACGAGGGCCAGATGTTGGAGAAGTCCCCATCCATTTAAGACAAATGCAATCCCGATCAAGATCATGAAGCTGTTACGGATGCGCCTCATATTTCCCCCGTGCTTATTTGCTCCGGCAGTCAATTGCGCCCCCAGTCCACCAGATCTGGCGATGCTGGTTGTTGCGCCTGATCAAGCCCGAAACTCGATATTGGGATTAGGTGGGGTACGAGCAGTGGTCGAGATCGAGGGAGACTCGATCGAGATGGATTCGGCGCCGCGTACTATTCGAGCCGCGGCCATCTCGGAGCGCGCTGCAGTCGCTAAGGAGCACGACCTATGGCCAATAGAATTCTAGCAGCCGCGTGCCTGACGCTTGGCTTGGCCACGGCTTCTGTCGCTGAGCCCGGAGGAAAAGTGGCGCCTTCGGGTGGCGAACTCTTCGCCGAGCACTGTGCCACGTGCCACGGCAGCGAAGGAATTGGGAATGGTCCCATGGCCTCCGTCCTGACAGTCCGCCCCGCTGATCTGACGATGATTACAGCGAGATCCAAAGGCAGCTTTCCCGCCGCTCGCGTCGTTGAAGTGATCCGCTATGGTGGGAATGTGCCAGGGCCACGGGTCACCCAACAATGCCTGTCTGGGGACGCGTATTTAGCGACGAAGGCGGACGCGGAAGGATTGGAAGCATTTACTCGCGGCAAGCCGTCGTTGAATTAAAGAAATACCTTGAAAGCATCCAACGCCAACCCACAGGACTTCAAGCCGCGCCTCCCGTGCGAGAAAAATAGCGCCGGTCGTCATGCAGAGGCATTGCGGCGCCGCCAACACAGCGCGCGCCTGCAGACGGCGTGCCCACGCTTTCGCGATTTGATCTAACCATTGTTGCTCCTTGAAGCGCCGCCTGCCATCGGTGGTTCCGGTTGCCGTCCAACGAGCGCCGGCTCCTAATCTCTGACGTCCGACGGGGTCTTCGCCGTCACCTCGGCTTCGGACCGCTCCCCAAACTGCTTATAGGCTTCGAGCGCGTGAGCTGCGTACATGACCGACGGGCCCGCGCCCATGTAGATGGCCATGCCAAGCGTCTCGAGGACCTCCTCGCGGCTGGCTCCGTGATCGGACGCCGCCTTGGCGTGAAAACCGATGCAATCGTCGCATCGCACCGCGACGCTGATTGCCAAGGCGATCAGCTCCTTGGTCTTGGTGTCGAGCGCCTTCGGTTGCAGCGCCGCCTGGGCAATGCTCGCAAACGCTTTCATGACATCGGGCGCGCCCGACCGCATCTCGCGCAGGCCAGTGCGCAAATCGTTTGTCTTGCCGATCCATTCGGTTGTCATGGTCAAGCTCCGTGGGCAAGAGGGAACGCTACCGGCCACCCGCTCAGCAGAATGCCGCACCGGGCCGCAGGTCGACGCTTTTCGGGACGATAGTCATCGGAGAGAACGCAGTGAACGCTGATTGCAGACGGTTGAAGCCGACGAAGGCGGTGAGCACTAGTCAATAAGCGCTCATGATCTGGCTCGAGGCTCGGCTCGCGAGGATGGTGCAGCCTGCGAAGGCCATTGCGGTCAACGGTCATGGGGATCGCCTCTTGGCTCGATACTTTTTCGGGGCGCAGAAGAGTTCGTGAAGGACATCGATCAAGCGCGCCACGCGCACGTCCGCCAGCGAATAGTAGATGGTCTGCGCCTCGCGCCGGGTGGTGACGAAGCCGCCTTCACGCAGTTTGGCCAAATGCTGGGAGAGCGCCGACTGCGCCAGCGGAACGACCCGCTCCAGGGCCGAGACCGACCGCTCCCCGTCCTTCAGCTCGCAGAGGATCATCAGACGGTGGCTGTTGGCCAGCGCTTTGAGCAGCTCCTCTGCCGCCTCGCTGTTCGCTTTGAGCTCTCTTATATTCATTCTTTGCTAATTTAGCCTTCGGTTATATACGAAGTCAAGAGATCCCGCGCCGCAGCCTGCGATGGTCGCAGCGCTCCGCCACAGGAACCGAGGAATTGGGATCCGCAGTGACACGCTGGCCTGCGGCGTGTGAAGATGCAAACGGAGGGTAAGTCTACCCTCCGCCACGGCGACCGCCGACCATGTGGCCGACGATCCCTTAGCACCTTGCCAAGGAGACGGGCCGCATGCACGTGCCGACTGACGGTCCGCTAGCGCGGCGCGAACCAAGTTTCGCCCAGCTCTTTACGCCCAAGCTCGTCACCGTTCTGCGCGAAGGCTATGGCTGGGCCGACCTACGCGCCGATGCAATCGCCGGCCTCACCGTCGCGATCGTGGCGCTTCCGTTGTCCATGGCGATTGCCATCGGCTCAGGCCTACCGCCCGACCGGGGGCTGTACACCGCCATTGTCGGCGGCTTCCTGATCTCTGCCCTCGGCGGCAGCCGCTTTCAGATCGGTGGACCGGCGGGCGCCTTCATCGTGATCGTCGCGGGCATCGTCGGACGTCACGGCTATGACGGGCTCGTCCTGGCGACGATCATGGCTGGCATCATCATGATGGCCGTGGGCTTCCTGCGGCTCGGCACGTACATCAAGTACATACCGTTTCCCGTCACGGTCGGGTTCACGGCGGGTATCGCTGTCATTATCTTCGTCAGCCAGTTGAAGGAGCTTTTTGGGGTCGACCTCCCCAACGAGCCCGCGGCTCTGCTGCCGAAGCTGTGGGCGATCGTCGAAGGCATACCGACGAGCAATCCGGCCACCATCGCCCTGGCGGCCCTCGCCATCGCAATCATCGTCGTCATGCGATGGTACCGTCCGAAGTGGCCGGGACTGATGTTCGCGGTCGTCGCGACGGCCGCGCTGGTGGCGTTCCTCGACCTCGACGTTGCGACCATCGGCAGCCGCTTCGGCGGCATTCCCCAGACGCTACCTGCCCCGTCGCTGCCGGCCTTCGACCTCGCAAAGCTGCAGGCGTTGCTTCCCGATGCCGTTACCATCGCAATGCTCGGCGCCATCGAGTCGCTGCTGTCGGCGGTCGTCGCCGATGGATTGACGGGCCGCAAGCACCGCTCCAATTGCGAGCTCGTCGCGCAAGGCACCGCGAACATCGCTGCGGTGACGTTCGGCGGGATGTGCGTCACCGGCACCATCGCCCGCACGGCGACGAATATCCGCGCCGGCGCGCACGGGCCCATGGCGGGCATACTGCACGCGTTTTATATCCTGCTGTTCATGCTCGTCGCGGCGCCGCTAGCCGCCTACATCCCGCTCGCCGCGTTGAGCGCAGTGCTCGCCGTCGTGGCGTGGAACATGATCGAAAAGGCGGAATTCGCCGGGCTGCTGCGTGCGTCCTGGGGAGACGCTGCCGTTCTCATGGCGACGTTCCTGCTCACCGTCTTCGCGGACTTGACCACGGCGATCGCCGTGGGCGTGACACTCGGCGCCTTCCTATTTCTGCACCGCATGGCGGAAGCCGTGGAGATAGAAGGCGGCGGCCGGCTGGTCAGCGAAGACGAGGCGGACACATACGGCGCGCAACGGTCCGTCTACACCCCCGATGCGATGAACGGCGACCAACATCCATGCCGGCGAACGCTGGCAGGACATCGAAGCCGCGCTGCGCACCCACTTGCCGGGGATCAAACAGCGCGTATCACCCGACAGTGCGATGGGCGTCGGGCTAAGGCTGTCGAGCATCGCGGCCGATGATCTTGCAGACCCGCAAGCGCTCGCCCGGCTTCAGGCGTTTCTCCGCGCCGGCGATTTCTACGTCTTTACCGTCAACGCGTTTCCCTACGGCTCCTTCCACGGCACGCGCGTCAAAGAGCAGGTCTACGAGCCAGACTGGCGCGACGCGCGGCGTCTGCAATTCACCGACCGCGTCGCCGATCTTCTTGCGCGCCTGCTGCCGGAAGGCATCGAAGGCAGCATCAGCACAGTGCCCGGCGCCTACAAGGCCAAGATTCGCCACCCTGCGGATGTGGTCCGCATGGCTGAGCTGCTGGTTCAGCATGCCGCCCACCTGCACGCCCTCGCAAGCGCGACCGGCAAGCAGATCGTTTTGGCGCTCGAGCCCGAACCCTGCTGTTTCCTCGAAACCATCGATGAGGCGATCGACTTTTTCACCCGTCACCTGTTCTCCGGCGCGGCCATCGAAAACTTTCGCCAGCTCACGGGAACGTCGGCGAGCGAGGCGCGCGACGCCTTGCAGCGCCACCTGGGCGTCTGCCTCGACGTGTGCCACGCGACTGTGGAATTCGAGAACCCGACGGCGAGCGTTGCGCGCCTTGCGGCCGCCGGCATTCGTGTCGCCAAGATCCAGCTCAGCTCGGCCTTGCGCATCTCGGCCGTGAACGAGAATTCCGCGGAACTGCTGCGGGCGTTCGATGACGGCATCTATCTGCATCAGACCATCGAAGCCCGCGACGGCAAGCTGACGCGCTACGCCGACCTTGCCGACGCGTTCGCTGCCCTGCGCAGCGGCAACGCCGGGGGTGAGTGGCGCGTCCACTGCCATGTGCCGCTGTTCCAGCCGGCCTATGGCGAACTGCAATCGACGCAGGAGCCGCTCGCCGAATTGCTGGCGGCGTGCCGCCTGCAGGCATTGGCGCCTCACCTCGAGGTCGAGACCTACACATGGGACGTGCTGCCCGCGCACATGCGGGGCGGCGACGTCGGCAACGACATTGCCCGGGAGCTGTCATGGGTTCGCTCGCAACTCGGCGCGTGAGCGGCTGGCGCACGGCGCTGCAGCTCGGTCGCGTGTCGAACCTGCCCACGGTGTGGAGCAACGTCATCGCCGGCAGCGCGCTTGCCGGATCGGCGCCCCTGCACTGGGTCATCACCCTGGCTATAGCGATCTCGGCGATGTACGTGGCCGGCATGTTCCTCAATGACGCGTTCGACCGCGACATCGATGCGCGCGAGCGACCCGAACGACCGATACCCTCCGGGGCCATCACCACCGATGCGGTGTTCATCCTCGGCGGCGCAATGCTCATCGCCGGCATCGTCGCCATGTCCGCGATCAATGACCGCGTCGGCGTTGCCGCCGCCGCCTTGGGCGGCGCCATCCTGCTCTACAACTGGCACCACAAAGGCAATCCGTTCGCGCCGTTCGTCATGGGGCTGTGCCGAGCGCTCGTCTACGTGGCTGCCGCGCTGGCGGTCGCGCCCACGCTGTCGACCGCGGTGTTGATCCCGGCGGCGGCGATCCTCCTTTATGTTGCCGGGCTCACCTACACGGCGCGGCTGGAAAACCTCGACCGTGTGACCAGTCTGTGGCCGCTGCCGCTGCTCGCCGCACCGGTCGTCATCGCCCTAACAGGTACGGATTTTTCCGCAGCCGCCGTCATCGCCCTCATCGCCTTGGCCGGCTGCGGTGTTCGCGTCGCCCAACTGCTGCGTCGCCGTTCGCGCGGCGACGTCGGACGTGCGGTCGGCCTGCTCATCGCCGCCATCGCCCTCAACGATGCTTTGTTCGCCACCACTACGGGAGTGGCCTATGCCCCAATCGCTTGTCTCGCCTGTTTCGCACTCACCCTCGCACTGCAACGCTATGTCCCGGCGAGCTGACGATCCCCAAAGGGCCTACACCATGACCTCGAACCAAGCGGCGCGACTGCACAGAGATCTGGTGCGCGGATGGCTTGGGCGGCGTCTTGGCGAGGACCCGCTTGGCTGGATCGATGCGCAAACGGCGCGAATTACTGCGGCGCCGGATGCACGCGTCCTAACCCAGGCGATTGGCCTTGCGTCGCGCAAGGTCGGCAAGCAACCGCTGGCGCTGGATGGCCCCGAGACCGTGGCAGCGCACCAGTTGCGACCCGGTATAGATGTCCGCGGATGGACGATAGACCAGGTGACCCGCATCCTTCTCGTGCTGGCGAGCTACGACGGTGGCGAAGAGACTTTCCCCGCCCGCCTCGGCAACCTCGTTCGCTCCGGCGAGATCGGCGAGCAGTTGGCGCTTCTGCGTGGGCTGCCACTCTACCCCGATCCGCAGCGCCTGTTGCCGATCGCCGCCGAAGGCATCCGCTCGGCCATGCGGCCGATCTTCGAGGCCGTCGCGCACGCTAGTCCCTATCCCGCCGAACAGTTCAGTGAGGCGATGTGGAACCAGATGGTGGTGAAGGCGCTGTTCATCGACAGCACGCTGGCCCCAATCCAAGACCTCGATCACCGTCGCAACGCCGATCTCGCCCGCATGCTCGTCGACTATGCCCACGAGCGATGGGCCGCGGCGCGCGCCGTTAGCCCTGAGCTGTGGCGCTGCGTCGGGCCGTTTGCCGGGGACGCCTACCTAGAGGAACTCGTGCGGGTGTTTGCATCGCCGGCGCTCATCGAGCGCCAGGCCGCCGCGCTTGCGTTGGCGGAATGCCCCACGCCGAAGGCGCTCGTCATTTTAGAAGGCGCACCAGCCCTGTGGGGCGACATCCGCCACGGCCGCCTGACCTGGGACACACTCGCCTAACCATTGATCGCATACCTCACGGAGCCACGCGCATGCCCTATATCGATCCGCACACCCACATGATCTCGCGCACCACCGACGATTACGAGGCGATGGCCGCCGCCGGCATCGTCGCCGTCATCGAGCCGGCATTCTGGACCGGCCAGGCTCGCACCAACGTCGGCAGCTACCGCGACTACCTCTCGCACATCCTTGGGTTCGAGCGTTTCCGCGCCAGCCAGTTCGGCATCCAGCACTATTGCTGCATCGGCCTCAACTCCAAGGAAGCCAACAACGAGGCGCTGGCCGAGGACGTCATGCAAATCCTCCCCGAATTCGCCACCAAAGAGGGCGTCGTTGCCATTGGCGAGATCGGCTTCGACGAGCAGACGGCGTTGGAGGAGAAGTATTTTCGGCTGCAACTCGATCTCGCCCGCGAACTCGATCTGCCGGTGATGATTCACACACCCCATCGCGATAAGAAGCGCGGCGCCTCGCGATCGATGGACATCATCCTCGAGCACAAGCTTTCGCCGACGCGCGTCGTCATCGATCACGTCAACGAGGAGACCGTGCGCGAGGTCACCGAGCGCGGCTTCTGGGCTGCGTTCTCGATCTACCCGCACTCGAAGATGACCGCCCCGCGCATGTGCGAAATCGTTCGCCAGTTCGGCGCCGGACAACTGATCGTCGAACTCGGCCTGTGATTGGGGAATTTCAGATCCGTTGTCGGTGCCGAAGACGGCGATGCTGCTCGCCGAGCAGGGTATCGACGCCGCGGACGTGCGCCGCGTTACATATGCAAATGCGCTCGCGGCGTACGGGCAGAGCGGACAGATGCGCGAAGAAGACTGGAACAAGGCCGAGGTCGACCAGCGCAACCGCTATGAGGGCAACACCATCTTACGGGGTGGCCAGTCACCGCGGGTGGAACCAGCCAACAATTGACATTCAGCGCTTAGCCCGAGGCATCACCCATGACCGAAGCGTCCTCAGTCCCGCGCGCCGACAACTTTGCAGCAGCGCTCGCTCGCATCGTCGCTGATTTCGCAGCCGACAGCGGCACCATTCACTTCCTTGGTGACGATGGCCACTTGCACCTCGCCGCTGTCACGGCCGGGATGCCAGCCCCCGTGCTGGCAACCATCCAGCGCATACCGGTCGGCAAAGGTATGGCCGGGCTGGCGGTGGAACGGCGCGAACCCGTCAATGCCTGCAATATTCAAACGGATACCAGCGGCGATGTGCGTCCCGGCGCTCTGGCGACGGCATTGGCCGGGGCCATCGTCGTCCCCATCTTCAAGGGGGAAGAGGTCATCGGCGCGCTCGGCATTGCCAATCGGCGCGAGCGCACGTTTGCCGATGAGGAAGTGGCCGGTCTGATGCGCGCCGCGCGCCAACTCACCGACTGAGCGGGGCGTCGCTATTGCCACTGTTTCCATGCAGATTGCCACGACTGGCCGCACTGAGGTGTGCGACCGTCCCCCCGGTCCCAACCTCAGCAAGAGTTCCCCATGCGCACCACGCTCGCGATGATTAGTGTTTTGTTCGCCGCCACGGCTGCCAGCGCCGATTGCACGAGCGAGGTGAATGACGCCTTCGCCAAGCTGCGCAAGTCATCCGCCTTCCGGATGGAGACAACCATCACCAATCCGCAGGGCACGCTGACGATGAGCAACGACTATGTGCTCCCCGATCGCATGCATCAGACCGTGTCGATGAGCAGCGGCGGACCCGGCACCATGCAGATGATCCTCGTCGGCGGAAAAGCGTGGAGCAACCAGGGCGAGGCCGGTTGGGCCGAGGTGCCGGAGAAGTTCGCCACGACGATCGCCAAGCAGATGAAGGACACGGTCGTCGAGCCGCCGAAGGATACCTCGCAGTTCGAGTGCCTTGGCGAGGTGACGTTCGAAGGCAAGCAATACGCCGGCTACAAGACCAAGCGCGATCCGGGCAAACCCGCAGCAGGTACGCCGGAAGCAGCCAACGTGCAGACGGTCTATGTCGACAAGGCCACCGGCATTCCTGCCCGCAACATCGTCACCGCTGAAGCCGACCCCAGCAAGCGGCTGTTCGATGGCAAATTCAGTCTGCGTGACGGACTGAAGATCGAGCCACCCAAGTTGTGATCGGGGCGCGGGAAGAAGTCCCGCGACGGCGCACGGCAATCGGCGCAATGATGGCGCTCCGCCGGAGGTACACAACATGCGCTACGCATCTCTATTGTCGCTACCTCTGGCCGTAGCACTGGCCGTGTCGTTGACGGCCGCGGCGCGGTCCGCTGACGATCCATGGGCCGACATCCGCGCCGGCGTGTTCGACAACCGCCCCATCGCCGACAACGACGGCACCATCGCGCTCTATGCGCCGCCGCAGGCCGAAGACGCCGCCGTCGTGCCCATCGCCATCCACCTGCCGGCGAACATTGCCAACACCGCCAAGTCAGTCACTCTCATCATCGATCGCAATCCCGCTCCCGTCGCGGCCACCTTCCGTTTCGGAGACGCATTCAGCGCCTCCGCCGAGGTGGGGGAGCGCAAACTGATGACGCGCATCCGCATCGACAGTTTCTCCCACGTCCGCGCCATCCTAGAAACGGCGGACGGCAAGTTGCATATGGCGTCCAAGTTCGTAATGGGGGCCGGTGGCTGCTCCGCGGCCGCGTCCAAGGACGCCGATGCGGCCCTCGCCATGCTCGGCAGGATGCAGGTCAAGACCATCTCTGACAGCGCGCATGGTGAGCGATGGCGCGAAGGCATCGTCATGATCCGCCACCCCAACTTCACCGGCATGCAAATGGACATCGTATCGCGGGGCTACACCCCGGCACGCTATGTCAATCTTGTCGAAGTGACGCGCGCGGGCAGCCTCGTGCTGCGCATGGAGGGCGGCATTTCCATCTCCGAGGACCCCAATATCCGCTTCAATTATGATGGCGCGGACGGCGATGCACTGGAAGTGCGCGCCACCGATAGCGAGGGGGCAAGCTTCGCCGGCAAGTCGATTGCGGGCTCCTGAGTAACTGTTACTAGCGCTCCGGCCGCGACTGGCTCACCTGCGGGCATCCGAGCGCCGTCTCAAGGGCCGCGGCGACCTCATCGACCGTATTGGCGTTGGCGTAGATGCCACCCGTCTCGTCGGCCAGGCAGCGCGAGGCGAATACGCCCTCCGACCCGATGGCACTGGCGATCTGATAGCTGATCACGTGCACGGTGGTACGGGCACCCTCGGTCTTCAGCCGGCGGGCCAACTGGCAGGAGTTGCCACCGCAGGTTTCCTCGCCGTCGGTCAGCAGTACGATCGTTCCGGCCTGGTTGCGGTAGTTGAGTACCTCGGCCGCGCGCTGCACCGCGCGCGTGAGAGGCGTTCGCCCGTCCGGCCGTAAATCGGAGACGCGCGAAAGAATGAGCTGCGCGGCGTTGAGCCTCGGCCGGAACTCGAGGCTGACGTTTACACAGGCGGGCCGCGACCCTGGGCCGTAGGTGATGAGGCCGAGCGGCCGTTTCGGAGCCACGCGCGGCAGCATGCGCTGCAGCGCCGCGCGCACGTTGTCGATGCGGCGCAGCCCCGCGTTGTCGTCGCCGGACGCAGCCATCGACTTGGACGCATCGAAAACGATCATCGCGTTCTCGGTGCAGGCTTCCCTCCCCTGCCCCCTGGCGACGCCGGCCGCGGCGCACATCACCAGTGCCACAGTTGTAGACATCGACAGACGCCAGACAGGGCGGGCGGCGGTCACGGCGTGGGCCCTCGCCCTGCTTCAGTCTTATTGCCGACCATCGCCAGGGCGCGTGCCCCGCCCCCGGTCTTGATTCGCTTCAACTCCTTGGCTGCGGCAACATCGATGACCGACACGTCGCCGGAAAACCAGTTGGCGACGTATGCTTTCCCGCCATCGCTGGTCATTGCCACGCCTTCCGGGAAGTGCCCCACTTTCGGCGAGCCAATCACCTTCAGGTTGCTGCTGTTGAAGATCGAAAGCGTGCCCGCGCTTTGGTTGGCGATGAGCAGGCGACCACCGTCCGGGCTTACGGCAACGCCATACGGCATGCTGCCGACCTTGATCGAGCCGACGGCCTCGAGCGACCGCGTGCTGATGATCGACAGATCGGCGCTTTGCACGTTGGCGACATACACGTGGGCGCCGTCGGGCGAGACGGCAAGCGCAAACGGCGCGCGGCCGACCGGCAGCGTGGCGACGACCGCGAGGCTACCGGCGTTGATGATCGACAGAGTATCGCTTTCGCGGTTGGCGACGAATATCAGTGCGCGGCTGGGGCTGGCGACGATTCCAGCGGGTCCGCGCCCGACCGATAGCGCACGCAGCCTGCGACCGCTCCCGGGCTCGATCACCTGGACGATGTGTTTGTTCCAGTCGCCCACGAACAGATGCCCGTCATCGCCGACGGCGATGCCAAAGGGCGTACCGCCGATGGCCAGCGCCCGCACGACGCGGCGCTGGGCCGCGTCGATGACCGAGACTTCCCCGCGCTCGGGATGGGTCACGTACAGCCATTTGCCATCCCGGTCGCTGGCAATCGCGGCGGGCGCGAAGGCGACGGGGATGTTGGCGGCGAGTGCGTCGACGCTCGTATCGATGACGCTGACAGTGGCGTCGTCCTGATTGACCACAAAGAGCGATGACGCGTGGCCGGGGGCGAGCGTCGACAGCGCACAGAACCATAGCGCGCCCCAGACGATTGATCGCCAGCCGGCCACAGCGCTACTTACCCTCCGCCTTGGCCTTCAGTCCGGTGAGGCCCTCGGTGATGAAAGCTTTCATCGCCTTCGTCGCAGCGGCGTCGTTCTTGTCGGGCGACGGCTCGTTGCCCGTATCGGCGCGGTAAAGGCGCGCCACCCAAGTGACGAGACTTCCACCGTCGGCTCCGGGCTTCACGGTGATCTCAGCCGTGTATGAGCTCACAGGCAAGACGTCGATCTTCTCTTTTGAGAGCCGATAAAGGTAGGACATCTCCTTCTCGCTGTAGTAGTCGAGGCCCTCGGTCAGCTCTCCGGTCTTCAGCGTGATCGTACGCGTGGCGCCATTCCCGTTACCGCCGGTCCCCTCGCTCTTGGTGACGGCGGGACTCCATGTGCTGATGGCGCCAAAATCCTTGATGAGCCCCCACACCTTGTCCGGGGGCGCAGCGATGTCGATCTTCTCCTCGACTTTCTGCGGTGTCGGCCCATGAGCGTGCGCGGTGAGGACGGTCGCGGTGAGCAACAGGCCCGCCAGGACGCAACGTAGCTGCAGCATTGAAGAGTGCTCCTTAGATCAGGTGAAAGTGGAAAGGGATGCTGGCCGTCGCCAGGCGGTGAATGTCGTCAGCGCAGCGAGACCGAACAGAATGACGAGCAGGCAAAGCGCGAAGCTGCCGGGCACGGCGCGCACATCCGTCGCCACCTGCAGCGGGCGCGTCCGGGCCGCCGCGCTCAGCGGACCGAAGAGACCCTGTACTGTTTCGATGTGCGCATAGCGCAGTCCGGTGATGCCGGCGAGTTGCTTCAGATACTCCTCGCGCACCGCCGCCATGTGCATCTTGTTGTTGACGACAGCATTGCCGAACGGCGCCCATTTGGGATGGTAGCCGGGTCGGGAAGCGGCATCGGGAGGCGGCGCGCCGGAGCGATTTTCCTGCGGTACTTCCTGTGCGGCGTAGGTACCGACCTCGCGCCCCTCCTCGTCGTACTTGAGAAGTGGGGTTGGCTTCTTGCTGCCGATGCCCACAAGCAGACCGCTGACGTCCCCGAGCTTACCTTCGAACGGCGACACGCCCGTATAGGGAAGCGGCGGCAGTTCATGCCCGTCGGTGATGAAGATGAGGTCGGACTTCAAGCTGGCGGCAACGTCGATGGCGCTGAACAGGCCCTTGGAGACATAACTGTCTCCTTCCCACGCCATGCGCCAATCGAGCATGGCGATCGCCTCATCGATGGCGGCAAAGTTTTCGCACACCTCGATCGGCGAAAAGAGCAGGAACGAGCGCCGCTCGGTGAAGATGCCCAGCCCAAGCCGCGAGCCGCACGGCAGCTTGGCAAGAGTTTCGCGTAACGAAGACTTGGCGGCCGCCAGCCGGCTGACGCTGGTCCCGCCATCGGTCACGTCGCGCGTATTCATGCTGGTCGTGATGTCGATGACCGCGACAAGGTCGTAGACGCCGCGCGTGAGTTGGATGCGCGGTACGACAAGCGCCAAAAGCGTCAAAGCAAGCGCGCCGCCGATGAGCAAGGTGCGCGGATCACGGAGCTGCTCCCGCCTCATGGCAAGCCCTTGGGCGCGCCCGGCAAATCGGTCCAAAGCTTTTCGGGTGTCTGGAGCGGCTTTTCTTCGTCTTCGCCAACCGCCTGCGGCAGGTCGCGGACGAGGCGCATGGCGATGTCGAGGTTATACTTGGCGTCCCAGTTCGACGGATTGAGCCGCAGCGCGCTGCGATACTCGGCCTTGGCCAGCATGACGAGAGGCACGGCCTTGTCGTAGTCGCCCTTGCCGATGGCGGTGACAGCCCCCCGCATGCGGGCATTGGCCATATTATAAAGCATGCGCTCGCGCGTCGCTCCGTCGGCGCTTGCCGATGCTTGATCGAGGAAGGGCTGCGCCTCATCGATGCGATTGCGCTTCAGCAAGAACGCGGCGCGCGCCTCGAGCGCTGCCGGCGCGGCGTCGGCGGGATCGACAGCAACGTTCGCACCCGCGCGCAGCCGGTCGATGGTCGTGTTGGTGGCTGCCTTGGCAAGCAGCTGCAGCGCGCTGACCGCCAATACAACGGCACTCACCGTCAGCAGCGACCATAGCGCCAACGACTTGAGGCTTCCGGCGCCGAGGATCGGCTTTGCCCGTTTGATAAGCATGGGTTACGCCGCCCGCTGCATGGAATTGGGCGCGCTCGGCTTGGCGCTGGCCGGTGGCTCGAGCTTGGTGCGGCAGTGCGCCGGCATCGAGCCGCACCTCCGCGAGCTTGGCGAGCAACAGCAGCAGCAGCCCGGCAGCGGCGATCCCGTAAGCAAGGCCGGTCAGGTCGTGCTCGGGGATCCGCTCCTGATAGCGGATCGGGTTGCGCTCGAGCTTGTCGATCTCGGTGATCGCTTCCGCCACAGACTGCGGGTTCTCCGCCTCGAATGCACGATAGGGCACCTTGAGCGTATGGAAGAACAGATTGAGGTGACGTTCGGGAAGCGACTGCGGCGTGTCGGGCACGTCGGGGCCGGGAGCATCGAAGATGCCGGGAGCGCCGGCAGTGCGCAGATAGAGCCAGTAGAGATTGACTGGCCGCTTTGCGATCTGCGCCCGCAGCCGCTCCTGCACGCGCCGGTCAATGACGGCCGCACCGTCAGAAACGAGAAGGATGGCGCGCGAGGCGGCGGTCGGATCCTGCTCGTGCATGGACAGCGCCAAACTGAGGCCGAGCCCGACGTTGGTAAAGGCCAGCCCCGGACGCGTGATGGCGTCGACAGCACCGAGCACCGCATCCTTGTGGCTGGTGATCGGCAGCACGTACATCGGCAGCGTCGAGAAGGCTGCGACGCCGAACCGGTCGTGCGGACGGCGGGCAATGAAATCGCGCAGCAGATGCCGCGCTGCGGCCGACTTCGAGGCTTCGCCGTCGCCCGGCGGTCGGCCGGCGAATGTGTCGTCCATGCTGCTTGACCGATCGAGCAGCAAGACGATGTGCGCACCTTCGCCGACGCGCTCGATCGTCTGGCCCTTCAGGTGCACGCCGCCGAGCGCCGCGATGAGGGCTGCGATGATCAAGGCGCCGACGAGATGGATGCCGACATCGACGGCGCGCGAAAGCACATCCAGCTCGACCGCCGCGAGCGATGGATAACCTTGTACTTTTTGGATGGCGAAGACGAGCGGCAGCAGCGCCAGAGGCACGAGCAACAGCATCATCGGCGTGTCCAACGCGAGACTCATGCCGCTCTCCGCTCGGCGCTACCGAGCCCGGCGCCGAGACGTGCCAGGTCGGTGAGAGGCATCGATGCTTGCGCCTCTTCGACATCGTTTGCGTAGAAGGCCTGTCGCGAGGAGGTAAACAAGCGCTCGATGTCTGGCCTATAATCGGCAAACTCGGGGTGCGCGGCGAGGAATGCGGCGACATCGTCGGACAATACGCGCCGGCCGGCGGCGGCATCAAAGGCGCGGTGCAACTTCATCAACGCTGTCCGATAGCCGCCGGCGCCGTGGAGGCGTTCCCGATTGCGGCTGAGATAGCGCGCTGCATCGGTGAAGGGTCGCGACGGACGCTGACGGAACGGCCACCAGGCGTGGTGCCACGCCAGGGCGGCGAGCGAAGCCGTCAACAAGATACCGGCGAGCAGCATCGCGGTGCGCTCACGTGCGGTCGCAACGCGTGGCGGCATGACGTCCGGCCGCAGCGTCGTCGCCGTGTCGGACGACTGCCCCTTCTCGGAAAACAATTGGCGGATGGGAGAGGTAACAAATCCGAACTCGGGCACTGTGACTTCGGCATCCTGCGCTCCCGACAGCTTCAGCTTGAAGCCCGGAACTAGCAGCCGCCGCGTATCGAGCGGCGCGTAGAAGGTTTGGTAGAGCAGACGGAGCCGGTAGACGGTCGCGGAACCCTCCTCGTCTGTTTGCAAATCGACCGACGCGATCTCCAGCCAGTAGTTGAGCGGGCCGGGCTGCGGCAGCGATGCGGTGTCGAGCGTTTCCCCGGGCGCCGCGCGCAATGTGACGGTCCGCTCCACGACGTCGCCCAGAAAGTAGCCGAAGGGCCGCGTGTCGCTAATCGCTAGCCTGGGGGCCGCCGCCTGCGCCAGCGCTGCGGGCGCCGCCAACAGTGCAACCGCCATCAGCGCCATGCCGAACCGGCTCATGCCTGTGCCCCGACGAGGTAGGCCGAGAAGCGGTCCCAATCGATGCGGTCGCGAATCTCGAACGGGCGTCCGAGCGTAGCGGGCGGCCAGCGAATTTAGCTCGGCGCGACGGCGTTCGCTCCTCCTTTGCCATGCAGCCCGCAGACGCGGGCGCATGACGACGAGACGCCGTCGGCCGACCTCTAAATCGGCGAGAGAGAGTATCCCCCACCGAGGCAGCTTCTCCATCTCGATGCTGTCCGAGAGGATGATGGGAACGATGTCGTGATGCGCCAGGGCGCCGAACGCCGCTTCGATGTCCGCGGGCGCCATGTAGAAGTCGGAGATGACGAACACGAGCTTGCGGCGGGCACCGATCAAAGCTGCCGCCTCGATAAGGCCGCGCGTGCCTTCTCCGCGCGGCCGGAACGTACGCAGACGCCGCAACATCTCGATTTCGCTGCCGCGCGCACGCGTCGCCAGAAACATGAGATCGGGTTGTACTACCGCGTCACAACCGATGAGACCGAAGGCATCGCCGGCGCGGCGCACCGAGCTGGCCAGAGCCGCACATAGGTCGGTGGCGATGCGCATCTTGTCGGCGTCGCCGCGAAAGCCCATGGAGGCCGACACGTCGACCAGCGCATAAACGGAGACGGCGGCCTTCTGCTCGAAGCGCCGCACGTGTAAGCCTTCATACGGATCGCGGGCGCTGACGCGCAGGTCGATGCGACGCGGATCCGGGCTGCGAAGCAAGGGCGCAAAGTCGCGGAAGAAGCCACCGGCTCCCTCGAGCTTGCTGCGATGCGCCCCGACACGCACCTCGACGGATCGCCACGGCAGTCGGTAGGGTATTTCGCCAGGGTCATTCGACGTCATGGCGCCGGGACCCGCTCAAACAGCTGGCGGATAAGCTCGCGCACAATCGGCTCGCGGCGCAGCTCATAAATCGGATCGAAGAAGATGCGGTGCGCCATGGTCTCGAAGAACACCGCGCGCAGATCCTCGGGGACGACAATGGAGCGCTTGTCGAGCCAGGCGGCGACGCGGGCGGCGCGCAGCAGGTAGCTCATGCCGCGTGGGCTAGCCCCGCCGCTGACGAGGCGCGTCATGTCGACATCGGGAATTTCAATGCCGACGCTGGCCGGATCGCGCACCGCCTGCCAGAGGTCGAGCGTATAGCGCTCCAGGTCGGGGCTGGCCGCGACCGTCTTCTGAATGGCTGCCCCGACGGCCGGCATCTCGCGATGGTCGAGAATGTCGGCAGGAACGCCGGTGATCAGCTGGTCGGCATCATGAAAGCGCGGGTCGAATGCCAGAGACCTGCGGACGTCGCGATCGTCCGGCGTGGAGATGGCAATTTCCATCAAGAAGCGGTCGCGCGCGGCGGCTGGAAGTTCGAACGTTTCCTCGCGCTCAATTCGGTTGCGATCGGCGAAGACGAGCAGGTAGGGGAAGTTGTATTCGCGATTGAAGGCACTGATCGAGCGCTCGGCCATGAGGCGCAAGAGCAGTGAATGCACCTGCGGGCGGGCGCGGTTGATCTCGTTGAAGAAGAAGACGGTGAGATCGCTGCCGTAGCGGATGACGGGTCCCGGCTCAACGCGCGGGCGGCCGTCCTCGCCGATGTACGTGTGATAGATCATGTCGGCGGGCATCAGGTCGATGGTGCCCTCGACGCGCTCGTAGGCGCCGCCGAGTCCGCGGGCCGCCGCCCGCAGCAGCGTCGTCTTGCCGACGCCGACGTCGCCCTCCAGACAGGACATGGCCGCGCGCGAAAATAGCGATGGTCAGCAGACGTATGATGCGTTGCTGGCCGACTACGACCTTGCCGAGCTCCTTTTCGAAGTCGGCGGCGCGCTGGCGCCACCCGGCGAGATCGACCGTGTTGAAATCGCGGACCGCCTGCACGCCTTGGGGCAAGGGCATACTCCTGTGCGCGGTCGCCACAACTGGCGCCGGGTGTCGGATGAGCTGATGGTTCGCCCAAAGCGTGGTGGGGTGCGGCGGCAGCCGCACCCCGTTCCTCGGGAGGAAGCAGTTTTAGCGTGGCACTGCTCCGAGGAATTCCGCCGCTGCCTTACTCCGTGATCTCGTCCACGTCGTAGACCCACTTGCCGGTCTTGACGAAGTTCGCCGTACGCTTGGCGTTCCGAGCTTCCATCTCCTTGATCGAGTTGGCGCCCTTGGCCAGCTCGGCGGGATCATGCTTGGGGTCGTACTTGGAGCCGGCGACCTTCTCCGGGAAGCCCGGCTTGGGCTCCCAGCAGTTGCCGGGCGCTTTGCACTTGGTGCCGTCGTAGGCAAATGCCGATGTGGCGGCGATGAGGGCCGCGGCAGCAGCCGTGCCGATGAATACCAACTTCTTCATGACTCGATTTCCTCCTGGCTTAGTTCACTTCTTGATTGCGGCGGTAAGCCCGCCTTCTTTGCTCGCGCCCCTCCGGAAGCGAACATTTCGTCACTTCGCCATCGGACCACACTTGTCGTCCGGCGCTGCTTTCGCCTGATCGATGGTTCCATGGTCGCTTCCCTCGGGCAGCTTGTAGGGCTTGTAGTTCGCCTTCTGCTCCTTGGTCAGCCACTTCGCGCTCTCGACGGGGCCGGTATAGAGGTGGCGGATCCACGCCATGGCGAGCAGCAGCTCGTTGAGCTGCAGGTCGTTATGCGGTCCCATCATCCCTTGCCCACCGCCGAAGATGGTTTCGAACAAGCCCTTGTCGGTCTTGTTCTTCGGATAGGTCCAATAGTTGTCGTTGAGTCCGGGGCCGACTTTGCCTTCCGCGACGTGGCCGTGACACCCTGAGCACGAGGACAGGTAGATGTACTCGCCGCGTGGAAGGCATTCCGCCATATCGGTGAACGGATTGACGCCCGTCGCGAGAAACGTCTTTACGGCCTCGATATCGCGCCCTTCTTTTGGAGCGGTCTCAATGTCGAGCACATCGCCGGTAATCGTGTGCCGGAACGGCTCGAGCGCTACAGCTGCGAGCGGGACTAGCGCAACAGCTGCGCCCGCGAGCAACCACTTCGTCACCTTCATCATCCTTGGCGTCCCTCTGGGGTCTTTGCGAGTTCGTCGAGAGGAATGCCTTCTTCCTTCAGGATGCTCTCGATTTCCGGCCGCGACTTCTCCAACGCGGCATTGACGTCAGCGAGCAGTTTCGCATCGTCTTTGCGCACGCCGAATGATTGGTCGAAGTGAAACGGCAGGTGCTGTCCGTCGGCGCGCGTTGCGTTGTCGGGCACGACGACGAGTTTCAGTGCATCGCCACGCTGCTTGACGTAGCGAGCTATCTCCGGCGCGAACACGGCGGCTAGCGTCGACTTGCCATCGGCAACGTCGGAGACCATCCGCTCGGGCGGCACGCGCACGTACTGATTGCGCTTGCTCTTAAAACCGGTCAGCGACTTCATGTAGTTGAAGTTGCGGTTGAACAGGCCGAGCTTCTCGAGCATGACCTGGGCCGGACTGTCCTGTGACAGACCGATGTTCTGCGCCTTCTTGAGGTCGGGGCTGTCCCAGCTGGTGATGTCGAGCGGGGAATCTTTCCGCATCACGAAAACGTACGGTGCCCGGTAGTAGGGCTTCGACGTCAGGACGCGCGGATCACCGGTGTCGAGGCCGATGACGATGTCGCAGTTCATCTTGTCGAGTTGATCGCGGACCAGGTAGATCGCCGGCTTGTCGGTCCAGACGAACTTGGCTTTGCGGTCCATGGCCGTAGCCAGAACCTTGGCGATCTTGTTTTCAAAACCTTCGCCGTCGCGGCTCGAATACGGCTGCTCGACCTCTGACGCACAGATACGCAAGAGGGACGGGTCCGCGGGCTCGGCGGCCTTCGGCTCGGCTGCCCAGGCTGCCCCGGAGAGGGCCGCGAGGACGACTGCGGTCGAGAGCGTTAGCCTCGCCGCGTGATCACACCTGAAACTCATGTTCATGCTCTGCATTCTCTGGAGCTGATCCTCCCGACCCGTTGAGCGGGCGTGGGAAGCAGCGCGTTTCCGTTGGAGGAGTGGACGGGGCCGCGACGCTGGAGCCCCATTCCCGCCGGACCGACGTGGTCCGGCGGGAACAGGCATCTCTAGATCAGAGCTTGGGCAGTTGCGGCGGATACTCATCGAGCATCACGTCGTCATACGGTCCCTTGCCATCGAGCGAGAAGACCAGCAAACCACCACCCATCTGCGTCCAGTTGGCGAGGTTCTTGAAGGCGCCAACCGCACCGAGACCGGCCGTCGGGTCGTTCAAGTCGAACACCAGACCAACTGCAGGCCAGCCGCCGACGCCGTAGTAGATGGCGACGTACTGCGTGCCCTTGTGGGTGTAGGTCATCGGGTAGCCAATGGCGCCCGACGGCATCTTGAACTTCCAGAGAAGCTCACCGGTGTCGCTGTCGCGAGCCTTGAGGTAGCCGTCAAGCGTGCCGTAGAACACCAGGTCGCCGCCGGTGGCGAGCGTGCCGCCCCAGGCTGCGAACCGCTCCATCACTTCCCACTTATACTTGCCGGTGATGGCGTTGTAGGCCTTGACCTGACCCAGGCCGAGGTAGTTCTGACGGTCGCCCTTCGGGCCGGGATACATCCACAGCGTCGCGCCGACGAAGAACTGACCTGCACGATAGGGAAGCATGAAGGGCTCCCAGTCCATGCAGATGTGGTTGATCGCCATGTAGAACAGCTGACGGTTCGGATCGTAGCTGTCGTGCGCCTGGTCATGGTAGCCCATGGCCGACGGGCACACGTTGGTTGCCTTGTGATCCATCCGCGTGCCGTATTCCGGGTTGCGGACGGGGATGCCCGTCTTCAGGTCGACGTGCGTCCAAACGTTGACGGTGTCGTCGATCTTGTCGGCCGACACGAGATCGCCGTTGGTGCGGTCGAGCGTGTAGACGATGCCGTTGCGGTCAGGATGGGTCAGAAGCTTGCGCATCTTGCCCGCCTTGTCCTTCTGCGTCGACAGCATCATGACGTTGACGCCGGCGTAGTCCCACTCGTCGTGCGGGGTCTTCTGGTAGCCGAAGCGCAGCTCGCCCGTGTCGACGTCGCGGCCCATGATGGTCATGGTCCACTTGTTGTCGCCAGGACGCATCGTCTCGTTCCACGGAGAGGGATTGCCCGAACCGTAGTAGATCAGGTTCTCTTCGGGATCGAAGGCATACCAACCCCAGTTGGTGCCGCCGCCGATACGCCAAGCGTCGCCTTCCCAAGTCGCAGTGCCAAGGCCCTTCTGGCCGTAGTGCGGGTTGGCTTCGTTGAACTTGTCGCCGATGCCGACTTCCTCGTCGGGACCGGTGGCATACTTGCGCCACTTCTGCTCGCCCGTCTTGACGTCATAGGCAGTGGTGTAGCCGCGAACGCCGAGCTCAGCGCCCGACGAACCGATGACAACCAGATCCTTGACGACATAGGGAGCGATCGTGAGCGTCGAGCCGACCTTGATGTCGGAGTTCTCGAGCTTCCAGTACTCTTCGCCGGTTTCAGCATTCAGCGCCACGACGTGGCCGTCGAGCTGATTGTTGATGATCAGCGGAGGTGTCTTGCCGTCGCCGGGCCAGTAGGCCAGGCCGCGGTTGACGAGGTCGCAGCATGCCACGGAGCGGGCTGCCGGATCCTGCTTTGGCTTATACTGCCACTTGATCTTGCCCGGGTTTTCGAGGTCCAGGGCATAGACGTTATTGGGGAAGGACGAATTGATGTACATCACGCCGTTGACGACGCGCGGTGTGCCTTCATGGCCGTGCAGCAGCCCGGTCGAGAACGACCACGCGGCTTTCAGCTTCTTGACGTTGCCTTTGTTGACCTGCTTCAGCGGGCTGTAGTTATTCGAGTCATAATTCTTGCCAGTCATGACCCAGTTTTCGTCGCTCTTAGACAGCTCGACGAGCTTGTCGTTGGCGCTCGCGCCGACGACAAAACCCACCAACGCCGCAAACGATGCGGTCGCCAGTAGGCCTGACTTGAGGTGTGCTTTCATCAACAAACCCTCGCGTTTTCGCTCCCGGAAGAAGGCAGATTTGTTGTTGCTGCCGCCGGCCGCAGAATGCTGCGGATGGATGGCGTGCCTCTGCCTTCGTTAGATGCAGTCATGAGGTGGGGACCTCGACTGCACGGGTGAGCTGCGGTTTTCCGACGATGCATCGCCGGTCAGCGCTCCTCATCCGCGAGCGAACCTAGGCCGCGCTGGATGCTGCGTCTTTAGCCTGACTTCCAAGAGTTCTAGCGGAACAGGTGGCAATGGATTGGCAACGTCTGCACTCGCGACTTCTAATGCGACGGCGTTAGAAATAGGGGATGAAGTTGGATGCACCGCAGCATCGCTGCCCGCATCGGATCAAACCCTTCGATGCAAAGCCAAGAGGTTGACTCATGATGACCGCCGTGCGTCCGGGCATCGCGTTCCGCCAAGTGCGCGGCACCATCGCGCTGATCGCCGCTGCATTAATGCTAACGGCCTGCAGCGATGACGCTCCGCCCGAGGTGAGTTCCAGCACGCCGGTCGAGACGTCGGCCGAGACGAACTCTGCCTACAGGATTGAATGGCTGCGGGCCACTGATGCCATAGGGCCTGACATGTGGCTCGCCAGTCGGGAAGCTGAGCGCGACCTGGACGCTTCCGATCCCGCCGTGAAAAATATGCGCAAGGTTCTGGACGTCGCGGCCATGCGCTTTCGCGACCATCCCCGCATGATCGCCAATCGCGCGGTGCAGCTGGAAACGATGCTGCTCGAAAAGGGCATCGATGAACCAGCGGCCCGGCTCGTCGTCATGCTCTCGCAAGTGCCCGGCTCGGCACGCCACGTGGAGAGCTTCGGATCCATCACGCAGCAGTACTACAACCTGCGTATGGAAGGGCTCCCGCGCGCACGGGCGATGGATTCGCTGAAGCAGCAGTTCGCCCAAAACCATTAGAGGGGCGATATTTCACGGATTCACCCGCCTCAAACGCGGGTCACCCTGCGGCATTGCTCCGCCAAGCCCAGCCTGTTGCCAGTCGTTCCCTTGCGTCTACCAGCGGAGCACGCAATAGGACGTCAGGTGTTATATTGTTTCATCTGCCAACCCGAGCGGGGGGGCAGCACTGCGCGAAAGAGGCCCCACTTCATGAAGGTCCTGGTCATCGACGATCATCCGATCGTCATTCAGGGATGTCGGCGCTTGCTGGAGGACATAGGCGTCGAGGAGGTATTCGTCGCTGCCAGCCTGGCGGAAGGCTTCAGGCTCTACCGCCAGAAACAGCCCGACCTCATTATCGTCGACCTGTCGATGCAATCGGGCGCCCTCGGCGGCCTATCGTTCATTCGCCGCCTGCGCGTTCACGACGAGCGGACGCCGATCCTCGTTCTCAGCATGCACTCAGATCGCATGATCGTCAGTCGCGCGCTGGAGGTCGGCGCCAACGGCTACCTGCTCAAGGACACCTCTCCCGAGGAGTTCGCCAAGGCGTTCCGGCGCGTCCGCGATGGGCAGCCGTATCTCAACCACGAACTCGCTTCACAGATCGCATTCATGGAAGCGCGCGGCGATCGCAATCCGCTGAGCCGCATGTCACTTCGCGAGCTTCAGACGCTGTCGCTCATCGCGGAAGGCAAGCCCTACATCTCGATCGCCGAGGAATTGCACGTCAGCTATAAGACGGTGGTGAATACCTGCGCGCAGCTGAAAGCCAAACTCGGCGTGCGCACGCTGCCCGAACTGATGCGCATTGCGATCCAGCATCTGCCAAATACTTCCGGCAAGCCGGGCTAAGCGGACGTCGACAGGCTTTCGGCGCCCTGACACATCAACTATGTCGACGCCAAGCCCGCATCGGATGCGCGACCGTCCTATTGCTTCGGCGCCGGGCAGTCAGGACCGATATACTTGCCGTCGATGGTCACGCCCATGCTCGGCCAACCTTCGGGCGGATCGAAAGACATCTTCATCACCGCGTGATAGCGGGCGTTGAAATCGCCGCCGAACGCCGTGCTCATGGTCTGCTTGCCGAGCGGTTTCTTGCACACGACATCGACGATCACTTCGCTTCCCGCTTGCGTCACCTTGGGCTCGGAGCAATCACCGCTGTCGGCCGGCACGGCAATGTTGTCGTTGGGCCCGACGCAGGCATCGACGGTCGTCTTACCGATACCGGCCGAGACTGTGGTGATTTCCCAGTGACCTGGTTTGCGTTTGGGAAGCTCCGGCCCTGCCAACGCCTGGCCGGACAACAGGCTCAATCCAACGACTACAGCGCTCAAGACGAACCCACGAAGCATCCGATCTCTCCTCCACGTTGCGGCGAACGTACTCGGCAAATAGCCGCTTGCGCATGGATGGCGGGATCAATCGCGCCGGCTCGGGCTCCCGAAATATAATAGGCCGTTTTCCCGACCTTTCGGCCGATGCGCAGGCCACAGCATCACGGCGAACTGCCTGATGTGGCAAATAGCGCGGGCATAAATGGCAAAACGGGCCTATCCTCCCCGGGCTGGCCGAAGTCAGCGGGCCAGCGGCGCTTGTTACCTTGGAGGTGACGGTGATTGGTTCGTTTGGTCTCAGGACTATCGCTCGGCGACGCGATTCAGCAACTCGCTATACCCGCTTTACGCTCGGCTTCTTGGCGCTCGCGCTTTGCGGGCTAGGCGTGCTTGCCGGCACGGGGACCACGCGCGCGGAGATGTCCCCCTTGCCCGAGCGCGTCCGCGGCTTCTTCTGCAACGCGAAGGATGACTCGCTGAACTTTCTTCTCGCGCAGGCCGGCGGCGAAAACGAGGAGATGGCCGCGAACGCTGTCAATAAGAGTATCGGCAAATCCTCGTGCGCATATTTCACGCCCGCCGACGCCGTTTACACCGGCGAGCACACGATCATTCGTGATGGGATCGTCTTCAAGCTGCACAGCTTCATGTTTCTGCCCGAAAGGGTGGAGCGGTGGAGCGGGACGGTTTTCGGCTCGCTGCAGCAGCCGCCCAACGCCAAGCACGACGTGTAGACCGCTACGGCTGCATACGGGACATCTGTCTCACACGCATGCGCGCGGCGGGCTTGTGCTGGACGCTAGCAAGCTTTGCAGTGAGTGCCGTTGCACTTACCGGCTGCGGGAGCCGCGAAACAGGATGGCTCCTACGCAGAACAGGAGGGCAAACACTGCCAACGATAAGGAGCCGTCGAATTCGGGGACCGGAGGGCCCCATTTGAATGCCTGCGCAGTATCCGCCAGGGTCCAGCTCAGCAATCCGGTAACGGCAAGCGTCTTCGATTGAATGCCCATGTCAGTATTCCCCGTCAAAAAGTAATGTTCCGCACGCCAGCCGGAGCCACGCGCGGGCTTTCCTCAGCGTACGTAGTTAATCGCCAACCCCCAAATAGCATGCCGGGGTAATCCAAAAGATGGACCGAACCTTGCTGGACGCGGCACGGCCGCGGTGCCCCCTCCAATGTCAAGACCAAGCCTTCGACTTGACCCGGCACATGGAAGGAGAATCCACCTGGAACTCTCGAAGCTCGTCACCGTCGCGATCGCTGCGCTGGCCGCGCTGGCGTTGGTCACACTGCTTGTTAGCCAGCAGCCCGGAACCTTGGACCCCGACAATCCACCGCCTGCGACGCAGCCATTAACGCCCTAAGAGCGGCGCTCAGATTGTTGCGATGATCGCATCCTGTTGCACGCGCACGAAAATGCCCCAGCGGAACTGCTGGGGCATTTGCGCGTGCCACGAACCAATTAGAAGCCGAGGTACACACCAAAGCCAGGGCGACGATGGCGATAGTAGCGGTTGCCACCGCGATAGTGATGGCGGCGATAATAGCGATTTCTCCATCCGCGACGGTGACCGCGGTAGCCAGCCTTCTCAACGTTAGTCTGTGAGACTTGCTTTGCGTCACTTACCTGCGGCAGCGCGTTGGCTGCCTGGGGTGCGGCGAAGAAAAGGGCTGCGCCGGCTGCAACCACGGCGAGTGTCAGTTTATTCTTCATCGTTCTGTCCTCCTTGATTAGTGAGCGGACAACGGCCTCAAGGGGCGATGGTTCCGAGCATTCTCCTGCTGAGGAACACTGTCGCGCCATAAAACCCGCCGGCGCAATGCATCGCGCACCTGTGCGCGAGTGGCGCAACTGATCTTGATGTCTTAAACCGCGTTCGAATGGCACGACGAGGAGACACACCATGACGACGGCCAACGCTGCCAAATCCGGAAGCTTCAAAATCGGCGGCGATCTCGCCGTCCATCGCCTCGGCTTCGGCGCCATGCGCATCACGGGCAAAGGTGTGTGGGGCGAGCCCGCCGATCGTGCCGAGGCCTTGCGCACGCTGAAGCGCGTCCCCGAGGTCGGTATCAACCTCATCGACACCGCCGACAGTTACGGCCCGGAAATCAGCGAGCGGCTGATCGCCGAGGCGCTGGCTCCCTACCAGGGTCTCGTCATCGCCACCAAGGGTGGCCTGCTGCGTCCCGCGCCCGACGTTTGGATTCCCTACGGCCGCCCTGAATACCTCCGCCAGCAGGTCTTCGTCAGTCTCCGCCGCCTCGGCGTCGAGCGCATCGACCTCTGGCAGTTGCACCGCATCGATCCAGACGTGCCGCGCGATGAGCAGTTCGGCGCCATACGCGAATTGCAGAACGAGGGGCTCATCCGTCACGCCGGCCTGAGCGAGGTCAGCGTCGAGGAAATCATCGCGGCACAGAAGTACTTCCCCGTGGCCACGGTGCAGAACCTTTTCAACCTGACCAATCGCGCCAGCAATGCCGTCGTCGACCATTGCACGCAGCACGGCATCGGCTTCATTCCGTGGTTCCCGCTCGCGGCCGGAAGCTTGGCACGCGCGGGCTCACCGCTCGACCACATAGCCCACCGCCACAACGCCAGCCCCAGTCAGATCGCCCTCGCCTGGCTGCTGCGCCGCAGCCCCGTCATGCTGCCCATCCCCGGCACCGGCCAGGTGGCGCATCTGGAGGAAAACGTCGCGGCGGTGAACATCACCCTATCCGACGCGGAGTTCACCGAACTGACGGCGCTCGCCTGATCTACGTAGAGCGGCCCGCTCTGGCATTGCCGGTCGCGATCCGCCACAAAGTCACGATGGCCCGAACAACGTCTCCGGAGATGGCATGACCCGTTCGCTGCGCGAGACGTTGTTGGCGCTCACCCTGATGCTCATATCGGTCCCGGCCACCGCCGAGGACCGCCCGATCGATCGCGATTGGCGAACCGGGGTCACCGTGGCGCCGGGTGCCATGACGTGGACGAGCGACAACTTCGAAAACAAGAAGGGCCTCATCAACGACACCGCGAAGGCTGAAGGCAAGACTGTGCAGCGCCTATGCCTTCCTCGGCTGGCCGGCCAGCGCCGGCGCGACCGACGCGATCATGCAGAAGACCCGCGCGGGCTACGAGGCGGCCGGGTACTCGGTGACCCAGAAGCAGGGGCAGATTTCTACCGACACGGTATGGACGGTCGCCAAAGACGGCCGCGAGGCGGTCGTCTTGTGGGGAGCCGTCATGGGCTCCACCATCTACCTGTCATGCTTGACGGCGGGCTCGCCCGCAACCGACCCCAGACGCGGTGTTGTGGGTCGGACTCCTGTGCGGGCTGGGGCTCATCGCCCTCGTGGCCGGTCTGTGGCTGATCTGGAGGGTGCGCGTGCAGAGTGCAGCCGCACAGTCCTGGCCGACTGCCGCCGGGACCATTCGATCCAGCGAGGTGCAAACCTACAAGACGAAGGGGGGCAAGCAGTACATTGCAAAGGTCGCCTACGACTATGCCATCGACGGTCAGAACTTCACCGGCAATCGGCTGCGCTTCGGCGACTACGCGCGCGCGCTTGCCGCTGCCGAGGCCGACGTTGCCAAGTACAGCGCCGGCGCGCCTGTAGAGGTGCGTTATGATCCGCAGCGGCCGCAACAATCGACACTCGAAGCCGGTATTCGGGGCTACAGCGTCCTCGGTCTCGTGCTCGCACTTACCGGCGGCCTGCTCGCCGCTATCGGCGCGCTGATCGCCTTACTCGCCTAAAGCGCCGGCCCTTCAGAATGCGCTCTGCATGCCAGTACCGAAGGCCAGGCGATGTAGCGGCGCGGCGACCCACAAGCGCGCCCCAGCGTCAGACGCACTGATCGGCAGGCTGGGCACCGCGTTGGCAGAGCTGAAGGCAACCGGCCACTGGGTCACGAACATCGCGGCCACGAGAGCGCCGACGATGCCGAGCTGACGGATCAGCTTGACGCGCGCGTGTCGTTCAACCGTTTCAATGAGGTAGGCCTGCAGCGGCTGCTCAAAAGCGGCTGTAGTGTCGGACCCTCTGACCGGCACGTATGCCGATAGCGTCCCTCTTGTCTCCGTCACCATGGCTCTCCTGGAAGCGATACAAACCAGTGCCCTCACGCTGCAACATCGCGCGACAATTTGGCTGCCTCGTGACGACAGGGTTAACGGCTGAACTTTATTCCATGTCCGACACGTCTGGCATGGCGAGCAAAATTGCGTTGCCCCAATCCTGCGTCGCCTCCTCGCCGCTTGGCGAAACAAAGGTTGAGACACCACATTGAGGCCCAATCTGGCGAGGTGTGTATGGGCGCTCCCGGCGTCGACAAATGGCTATACCCAACGAATCGCGGGCTTTTTTGCGAGCCGGGCGACTTCTTTGTCGACCCCGCCCGCGCCGTCGACCGAGCCCTGATCACGCACGGCCATAGCGATCACGCGCGCCCGGGTCACGGCGCCGTGCTGGCGACGCCAGAGACGATCGAAATCATGAAAGTCCGGATGGGGGCGGAATGCGCCGGCGCCTTCGAGCCGCAAGCGCTAGGCGTCGGCCGCGAGATCAACGGCGTCGGCGTACGGCTGGCCCCCGCGGGACACATCCTCGGGGCGGCGCAGGTGGTGCTCGACTGGCAAGGCCAGCGCGCCGTCGTCTCCGGCGACTACAAGCGCGCGCCCGATCCGACCTGCCCGACCTTCGAAGTGGTGCCGTGCGACGTGTTCGTCACCGAGGCGACGTTCGCGTTGCCCGTCTTTCGCCATGAGCCGGCCGCAGCCGAGGTCGGCCGCCTCCTGTCGTCGATGGCGCGCCAGCCCGAGCGTGCACATCTCGTCGGCGCCTACGGCCTCGGCAAAACCCAGCGCGTGATCAAGCTCGCGCGTGAAGCCGGGTATGACGCGCCGATCTATCTACACGGCGCCCTCGTCGAGGTTTGCGCCCTCTATCAGCGGCTCGGCATCGACCTCGGCGATCTGCGACCGGCCACGACCGACAAATCCACCAACTTCGCCGGCGCGCTGGTGCTCTGCCCGCCCTCCGCAGTCGATGACCGCTGGTCGCGCCGCTTCCCCGACCCTGTCTCCGCCTTCGCCTCGGGCTGGATGCGCATCAAGGGTCGCATCCGGCAGGCGGGCGTCGAGCTGCCGCTCGTCATCTCCGATCACGCCGACTGGCCCGAGCTGCTCGACACCATCGTCGAAACCGGCGCAGAGGACGTGTGGGTAACGCACGGCCGTGAGGATGCCCTCGTCTATCAGCTCGGCCTCATGGGCCGCAAAGCGCGCGCGCTGTCGCTGGTCGGCTTCGAAGACGAGGGCGAATAATCATAATGCAGAGGTTCGCCAACCTGCTCGACTGCCTGACGACGACGCCGTCGCGCAACGGCAAACTCGCCCTGCTCGTCGAGTATTTCCGCGCCGCCCCCGACCCAGATCGCGGGTTTGCACTGGCCGCACTGACCGACGGCCTGTTCCCGCGCCTGCCGCTGCGCCGTGCGCTCGGCGAGCTGATGGCCGATAAGATCGATCCCGTCCTCTACCAGCTGTCGCGCGACTACGTCGGCGATACGGCCGAGACCGTCTCGCTGCTGTGGCCCGACCGGCGTGGCACGCGCCCGCCTCCCAGCCTTGCTGAGGTGGTGGCAGCGCTGGAGCTTGCCCCGCGCACCAACGTCGCTCCGATCCTTGGCGACTTCCTTGACCGCCTTGATGTGCGTGGGCGCTGGGCGCTGCTGAAGCTCGTCGGCGGCGCGCCGCGCGTCGGCGTCTCGGCGCGCCTCGCCAAGACGGCGCTGGCGCAGATGAGCGGCCACGAGCTGTCCGACATCGAGGAGGTGTGGCACGCGCTTTCCCCGCCTTACGCCGACCTTTTCGCCTGGCTGGAGGGTCGCGGGCCGCCGCCCAATGCAGAAGGCAAGCCGGTCTTCCGGCCGCTGATGCTCTCGCATCCGATCGAGGAGGGCGACTGGGCAGGATTGAATCCCGACGAGATCGCGGCCGAATGGAAATGGGACGGCGTGCGCGTGCAGATCGCCGCGAACATGGGCGAGGTGCGCATCTTCTCCCGATCCGGCGATGACATTTCAGGCAGCTTTCCCGAGATCGTCGCCGCCTTCAGTTCCTTCAACGCCGTACTCGACGGCGAGCTGCTCGTCGCACGCGAGGGTGTCGTCGCCCCGTTCAACGATCTGCAGCAGCGCCTCAACCGCAAGACGGTGACAGCCAAGATGCTGCGCGACTATCCGGCCTTCGTGCGCCTCTATGACATCCTCATCGACGACGCCGACGACGTCCGCCCCCTCCCCTTCGCCGAGCGACGCCTGCGCCTCGAAGCCTGGCACGCCCGCCATCGCCCGCGCCTCACCGACGTCAGCGCCCTGGTCCCCTTCGATGACTTCCCCCACCTCGACACACTGTGGAGCGGATCGCGCGAAGCCGGCATCGAAGGCCTCATGCTCAAGCGCAAGCAGAGCCCCTACCTGTCAGGCCGGCCCAAGGGCCACTGGTGGAAATGGAAGCGCGCGGCGCTGACCATCGACTGCGTCTTGATGTACGCACAGCGGGGCTCGGGCAAGCGCTCGTCCTTCTATTCCGACTACACCTTCGGCGTCTGGCGCGAGGTCACGGGCGACGACGGCACCATGACCCGCGAGCTGGTCCCGGTTGGCAAGGCATATTCCGGCTTCACCGACGAGGAACTGACGCGCATCGACCGCTTCGTGCGCAACAACACGCTCGAGCAGTTCGGCCCCGTGCGCGCCGTCGAGCAGGAGCTGGTGCTGGAGATCGCCTTCGATGCGGTCTTCCCTTCGACGCGGCATAAGTCCGGCCTCGCCATGCGCTTCCCGCGCGTGCACCGCATCCGCTGGGACAAGCCGGCCGCCGAGGCCGACACGCTCGAGACGGTGCAAAAGCTGGTGGTCACTCCACTCAGCCTCGAGACGCAGCTGTAGCCTTGGCCGGAACCAACGCCTCAAGCCGCCGTTGCTTGCTCGAAGCGACCCAGCGAGCACAACTATGTGGAACGTCCTCACCACCGCCTTCAACAACTGGTCGCGCCACCGCAGCTCGCGGCTCGGCGCGGCGCTGGCCTATTATTCGGTGTTCTCGTTAGGGCCATTGCTGCTCATCGTCATCTCGATCGCCGGCATCATGTTCGGCGAGGATGCGGTGCGTGGCTCACTCACCGGACAGTTTCGCGATCTGCTGGGCCCCGCCGGCGCCCAGGCAGTTGAAGCGATGCTTAAGGGCGCCTCCTCGGTCACCACCGGCGGCATAACCGCCATTGTCGGCATAGCGCTGCTGGTTGTCGCCGCGCTCGGCGTCGTCGCGGCCCTGAAGGATGCCCTCAATACCATCTGGGATGCGCCAGAACCCGAGGGCAGCGGATTTACCTGGTACGTGCGCACCTACGTCATATCCCTGGCCGGCGTGATGGCGCTCGGCTTCCTGCTCATGGTGTCGCTGGTCGTCAGCACCTTCCTTGCCGCGGTGACCGCGTGGGCGGGACGCACCGTGGGCAACGAAGCGTTGATCGGCCAAGTCATCGGCACGATCATCTCGCTCGGGCTGTTGAGCGCGATGTTCGGCATGCTGTTCAAATGGTTTCCCGACGTGCCCGTGCGCTGGCGCGATGTGTGGCCCGGCGCCATTGCCGCCGCCATCCTGTTCGAGGCGGGCAAGCTGGTCATCGCCTGGTACATCGGTCGCCAAGGGCTTGAATCCACATACGGGGCCGCCGCCTCGCTCGTCGTGCTGTTGATCTGGGTCTACTACACGGCGCAGATCGTCCTGCTCGGCGCCGAGATCAGCCACGCTTACGCCGTGCGGCGTGGCAATGCTCCGGTGGTCACAACTGTCCCTGTCTGATCGCCGTATCCGAGGCGAATGGCCGCCTCAATGCGGAGCCGTCTGCGCGGGGCGCGCGCCGCGCAGCATGGTGGCCGCAAGGATCGCGGCGAACACCGCACAAACGGCCGACACCGCCGATGTCACCTCGAAAGCGTAGACGAACGCCGCACGCGCCGTCGCCAGCAGCTCCGCCGCCTGCTCGTTCGGCAGCACATACGCGGCATCGACTGCGCTGCCGAGACCATCGCGCGCACGCTCGATCGCCGCAACCGGCAGCGCGCCGTTATCCGACGCAAGGAACGTGCGGCTGTAGATGAAGGTGAAGAGACTGCCGAGCACGGCGATGCCCAGCGCGCCACCCAGTTCGAAACTCGTTTCCGAAATGGCGGACGCGGCTCCCGCCCGCTCCGCCGGCGCGGCGCTCATGACGAGGTCGGTGGTAATGGCGCCGATCGGCGACAGGCCGATGCAGAAAGCCATCATCCCGGAGAACAGCAGCCATGGCGTCTGCGCATCGGCAATTTGGGTCAGCGCCGCAAAGCCGGCAGCCGAAAGCAGCAGCCCGATGGCAATGACCCAGGATGGCTTGAAGTGGCGCACGAGGATCGGCGCCGCCATCGAGCCGAGCGCGAACACGATGCCCGAGGGCGCCATCCACATCCCGGCGCGAAGCGGATCCATGAGCATCACAAGTTGCAGGTACTGGGTGATAAACAGGAACGAGCCCAGGACCATGAACAGCCCAAGAACATTGGTCGCCAGCGCGGCGCTGAAGGCGGGCGTCGAGAACAGCGATACATCGATGAGCGGATCGGCCAGGCGGCTCTCGCGCCGGAAGAAGATGGCGCCGACCACGAGGCCGACGACGATCGAGGCAATTGGCAGCAACGCGAAACCGTCTTCGGCCAGCCGCTTCACTCCATAGATCACGCCGAGCACCGCGATGACCGACAGCGCGGCACTGACGAGATCCATGCGCCCGGCATTGGGATCGCGGAACTCTGGCAGCAGGATGGGTCCGAGGGCCAGCAGCATAAGCATCACCGGAACGTTGATGAGGAACACCGCTCCCCACCAGAAATGTGCCAGGATCAGCCCGCCAAACACCGGACCCACGACCGCGCCGGCCGAAAAGCTCGCCACCCATACACCGATCGCGAATGCCCGCTCCTGCGGATCAAGAAACATGTTGCGGATTAGCGATAGCGTCGACGGCGCCAGCGTTGCCGCGGCAAGGCCCTGCAGCGCGCGCGCGAAGATCAGCATCTCGGCACTGGTCGAATAGGCGGCGAACACCGACGTGACGCCGAACGCGGCGGCACCGATGAGCAGTACCTTCCGCCGCCCGATGCGGTCGCCGAGCGTGCCCATGGTGACCAGCGCGCCGGCGACCATGAAGCCGTAGATGTCGACGATCCATAGCAGGCCCGCCGCACTCGGCTTCAGGTCGGCGACGATCTCGGGGACGGCCAGATAAAGGACCGTCAGGTCCATTGAATAGATGAGGCAAGGGATGGCGATAACGGCGAGGCCGATCCAATCCCGCCGGCTCGCCTTCACCGGCGCTTGTTCTTGAGGATCTGGCTGCATGGCGCCTCTTAGCTGAGTGCGCATGCGGCGGCCAGACCTCCACCTTGACATTGCGCGGGATAAAGAACATATAGCGAACATCGAAGCGAAAAGGTAGCCGGATGAAGCTCTTCGATAAGCTGCGCGTCCTCGCCGATGCTGCCAAATACGACGCCTCGTGCGCCTCTTCCGGAGCCCCTAAACGCGCGGCGGCAAAGGACGGTCTCGGCTCCACCACGGGAGCCGGCATCTGCCACGCCTACACGCCCGACGGACGCTGCGTGTCTTTGCTCAAGATCCTGCTCACCAACTATTGCCTGTTTGACTGCGCTTATTGCATCAACCGCCGCTCTTCCAATGTTCCGCGCGCTCGCTTCACAGTCGATGAGGTCGTCACCCTCACGGTCGAGTTCTACAAGCGCAACTACATCGAGGGGCTGTTTCTCTCCTCGGGCATTATCCGCTCCGCCGACCACACGATGGAGCAGCTGATGTTGGTCGCCAAGAAGCTTCGCCGCGACCATGGGTTTGCAGGATACATCCACTTGAAGACCATTCCCGAGGCGAGCCCGTGGCTCATCGAGCAAGCGGGGCTATGGGCAGACCGGCTGTCGATCAATCTCGAATTGCCGACAGCGGCGGGGCTGAAGCGGCTGGCGCCCGAGAAGGATCAGGCGACCATCACCGCCGCCATGGGGCAGATGCACGAGCGCATCACCGAGGCGCGCGAGGAGAAGCGGCGTTTTTCTCCGGCCGGCCAGAGCACGCAGGTCATCGTCGGCGCCGACGCCGCGACCGACACGCAGGTGCTGACCACCACCGCCGATCTCTACCGGCGGTTCAAGCTGTCGCGCGTCTACTATTCCGCTTTTAGTCCCATCGATCATGCCAGCCCCCTGCTGCCTCCGGCCGCGCCCCCGCTCGCTCGCGAGCATCGCCTTTATCAGGCCGACTGGTTGTTGCGGCATTACGGGTTCGCGGTCGATGAGATCGCCGCTGGCGGCGAGGACGGTATGCTCGATCTCGAGATCGATCCCAAGCTCGCCTGGGCTTTGAAGCACCGCGCCGGGTTCCCGGTGTGCGTCAACACCGGCGCGCGGGAGATGCTGTTGCGCGTACCGGGGCTCGGCAAGCGCGCGGTCGACAAGATCATCAGCGCCCGCCGCCACACGACGTTGCGCTGCGCCGACGTGCAGCGTCTGACCCGCGCCTTTAAACGCGCCGCGCCGTTTCTCATCGCAAGCGATCATCATCCAGCGCGCCTGACCGACCGCGCCGATCTGCGCGCCCGCTTGGCCCCGCCCAGGCAACTGGCGCTGCTGTGACGCGCGCCGTAACCCTGGCGCCCGGCGCCGACCACGACGGATTTCGCGCCGCGGTGCGCCGGCTGATCGCGCAAGGCGTACCGCCGAGTGACGTGGTTTGGCAGAGCGGCGAGGCGCCTTTGCTGTTCGGGGATTTGCCGCTGCCCGAGGCGGCTCCCGTGCCGTTGCCACGCGAGGTAGCAGAACTCGTCTGTCTCGTCGTTTGTCACCGCGACCCCGAACGCTACGCGCTGCTCTATTCCCTCATCTGGCGTATCCACGCCGGCGAGCGCGCGCTGCTCGAGGTGCACAGCGACCCGCTCGTGCATCGGCTCGCCATGCTCGCCAAGGCGGTGCGCCGCGACCTGCACAAGATGCACGCCTTCCTGCGCTTCCGCCGCGTCGCCGATGCTGCCGACGAGCGATACCTCGCGTGGTTCGAGCCCGAGCATTTCATTCTCGATGCCACGGCGCAGTTTTTCGTCGACCGCTTCCGCGGGCTCATTTGGTCGATCCTGACGCCCATCGGATCGCTGCACTGGGATCGCGAAACGCTGCGCCATGGACCAGCCGGACGGCGCGAGGATGCCCCCAACGAAGATGCCTTCGAAGCCGGTTGGGCCGACTACTACGCCAGCACATTTAATCCCGCGCGCCTCAATACCGGCCTGATGCAGCAGCACATGCCCAAGAAATACTGGCGCAACATGCCGGAGGCGGCCCTCATCCCCGAACTGGTCCGAAATGCCGGCTCGCGCGTTGATACCCTCATGAGCAAGCGGCCCGCCCCAGCCCGCAAGAAGGATCCCGCGAAAGCCGTAGCGTCGCGCAACGCCGCGCCGCGCACCCTGCAGGCCCTCAACGCTATCATCACCGCGTCCGAGCCGTTCGTTGAAGGCGGCACGCGCGCCGTGCTCGGCGAAGGACCGCTGCATCCGGCGATTGCGTTCGTCGGCGAGCAGCCGGGCGATCAGGAGGATTTGCAGGGCCGCCCGTTCGTCGGGCCTGCCGGGCAACTCCTCGACCGAGCCATGCAGGAGGCCGGCATCGACCGTGGCGAGGCGTACCTCACCAACGCCGTCAAACATTTCAAGTTCGTCGAGCGCGGCAAGCGGCGGCTACACCAGAAGCCGACGGCGGGCGAAGTTAGCCATTACCGCTGGTGGCTGGAAAAGGAGCTCGAGCTCGTCGCCCCGATGCTGATCGTCGCGCTGGGCGCCACCGCCGTGCTGGCGCTCACCGGTAAGGCGCTACCGATCACGAGGTTGCGCGGCCCGGCCCAATTCGAGGGGCATGGCGGCTTCATCACCGTGCATCCATCCTATCTGCTGCGCATCCCGGAAGCGGCCGCCAAGCGCGAGGCCTACGCCGCCTTCGTCGCCGACCTCAAGCAGGCGCGCAATATCGCTCAATCCCTCCGCGCCGCCTGATCCTAACGTGCAACGCAAAGCGGCGGGCAATTGCCCGCCGCTTCAACACGCAACTCGTTCGACTATCAGCCGCCGTGGTCCTCGGCAACGCACTTGCCGGTCGCGGCATCCCAGTCATAGCCCTCGGTCTTATTGCATTCCGCCTCGGTCGCCGGCGGCTTGGGGTCGGCGAATGCCGGAGCAGCGAACGCGGTTGCGGATGCCAGCACCATCAGTGAAAGCAGGCTCTTCATTTTCGTTTCCTCCTGGATAGACTTCACGGAGGAATCTTCGACGCGCGCACGCCGGTTTTCCAGCGTCAGCCCACTATGTGGCAAAGGCGGTGGGAAGCTGCGTTTCAAATCAGAGCGGATCAGCGGTGGCGCATATAACTCTCGGAAAACTTGAGCATAGCGTGCCATGCTGTTTTGCCAACGCGGTGCAATCCGTCGCGCAACTCTTACCGCTCGAAGCGCTTGAATTTGATGCGGTGCGGCTCGACCGAGGCATCGCCCAGGCGGCGCTTCTTGTCCTCCTCGTAGGCCTCGAAGTTGCCCTCGAACCATTCGACGTGGCTGTCGCCCTCGAAGGCGAGGATGTGCGTCGCCAGCCGATCGAGGAAGAAGCGGTCATGCGAGATGACCACGGCGCAACCGGGGAAATCTTCGAGCGCCGCCTCGAGTGCACCCAGCGTCTCGGTGTCGAGATCGTTGGTCGGCTCGTCGAGCAGCAGCAGGTTGCCGCCCTCCTTGAGCATCTTGGCGAGATGCACGCGATTGCGCTCACCGCCCGATAGCAGGCCGACCTTCTTCTGCTGGTCCGCGCCCTTGAAGTTGAACCAGCCACAATAGGCGCGCGAAGACATTTCCTTCTTGTCGCCGAACTTCATGATGTCGAGGCCGCCGGAGATTTCCTCCCACACCGTCTTCTTGTCGTCGAGGTGGTCGCGGCTCTGGTCGACATAGGCGAGCTTCACCGTCGGCCCGAGCCTGATCGCGCCGCCGTCCGGGCTCTCCTTGCCGGTTATCATCTTGAACAAAGTCGTCTTGCCGGCGCCGTTGGGTCCGATGACGCCGACGATACCGCCCGGCGGCAGCTTGAAGCTGAGCCCGTCGATCAGCAGCTGATCGCCGAACGCCTTCGACAGCCCCTCGACCTCGACCACCATCTCGCCCAGGCGCGGACCTGCCGCGATGGAGAACGACGCCTTGCCCACCTCCTCGCGACCAGCCTGCTCGACCAGCTTGTCGAAGGCGGTAACGCGTGCCTTGGATTTGGCCTGCCGCGCTTTCGGCGAGGCCCTGATCCATTCCAACTCGCGGTTGATCTGCTTCTGCCGGCCTTCCTCGGCCGACTTCTCGACTTCGGCGCGCTTGGCCTTCTGCTCCAGCCAGGCCGAGTAGTTGCCCTTGTAGGGAACGCCCTGGCCGCGATCCAATTCCAGCGTCCAGTCAGTGAGATTGTCGAGGAAGTAGCGGTCGTGCGTCACGAGGATGACGCAGCCGGTGTACTCCTTCAGGAAGTGCTCCAGCCAGGCGACGCTTTCGGCGTCGAGATGGTTGGTCGGCTCGTCGAGCAGCAGGATGTCCGGCTTCGACAGCAGCAGCCGGGTCAGCGCCACGCGGCGCTTTTCGCCGCCCGACAGCTTGGTCACCGGACTGTCGCCGGGCGGGCAACGCAACGCATCGAGCGCCTGCTCGACCTGCGTGTCGAGATCCCACAGGTTCTGCGCGTCGATCTGATCCTGCAGCGCCGTCATCTCATCGGCGGTCTCTTCGGTGTAGTTGGCGGCAATCTCGTTGTAGCGATCGAGGATCGCCTTCTTCTCGGCGACGCCTTCCATCGCATTGCCGAGCACGTCCTTGTCGGGATCGAGCTGCGGCTCCTGCGCCAGATAGCCGACCTTGACGCCGTCGGCCGCCTTCGCCTCGCCGAGGAAATCGTCGACCGTGCCGGCCATGATCTTGAGGAGCGTCGACTTGCCGGCACCGTTGAGGCCGACGACGCCGATCTTGGCGCCGGGCAGGAACGACAGGGAGATGTCCTTGAGAACCTGCTTGCCCCCCGGATAGGCCTTGGAGAGCTTGTGCATGTGATAAACGTATTGCGGGTTCGCCACGGAGGCGGCCTCCTCGAAAATGGTGCTGTGATTGAGCTTGCGGCCTTCTAGCCGATCAGCGCCCCGGTCTCAACCGACCGCGACACCGCAGCTAGCGCCAGGTGAGCACGCCGACGCCGGTGAAGAAGTAGCGCCCAAGCCCGACCGTGAACACCAGCGCTCCCCATAGCGTGTGTTCCAGGAACACCGCCCAGAACGACCGCGTCATGGCGTAGCGCCAGGCGAACAGCATGCCCGTCGCCATGGTGCCGTAGATCGCCAGCGGGGTTCCGATGACGATATGGCCGAGCCCGAACAGCACCCCGTTGAGCACGATGGCCAGCCACCAGGCGCGCCCGAACAGCACGCCGTAGCGGTGGAAGAAGAACGTCCGGTAGACGAGTTCCTGCACCAGCACCGACATCAGCGGATAGAGCAGCATGATGCGCAGGTAGGTATCCGGGCGCTGGCGCGGAAACTCCAAGAAAAGCTCGGGGTGATACTGCGCCACGTACGTGGCGACGATGCCGCCGCCCACCGCGAACGTCAGCAGGATGTAGAACAGCTGCCGCAGCGAAAAGCCGCGCGTCAGTTCACGGCGCAGCGAGAAAGTCTTGTCGAGACTGAGGAACGCCAGGATGATCGCCAGCACCGGCAGCAGCGCGATGAAGACCGGAATGCCTTCCTGGTGCACGGCGCGGTCGACCGCGAAAGGCGCCGCCACGTAGAGCAAACCCATCTCCGCCACGCGCCACAGGCGCGCCGGCAATGTCAGCGGAGGCTCTGACAGCGTGCCTCCCGCGCACAGGACCTCATCGTTCAACCCAACGTCCCGCTGCATCAGGCGCGTGTTCCCTTGGCGGCACGCCAGCGACGCTCGACCTCACGCGCGATTGTGTCGGCCGACTGCAACGGCGCATAGGTCCAGTCCGGAAAGGCATCGGGGTGATCGGGCAACGGGCGCGTGGCACCATGCGCCTCGAGTGCCGAATGGAAGCGGCGAAACTTCTCCGAGCCGGCGGAGGGAGTGAACACCCACACCGGGCGCCCCGTTGCGGCAGCTTCGCCCGTCATGTTGACGCTGTCGGCGGTGACGATGAACGCATCGGCGTGCGCGAGGAAATCGGCATACGGGTTGGCACCCCCGCCGGTCCACAGGATGCGCGGGAAGGCGCGAGTTGCCTCATCTGTCACCTCGCTGAGGCGTGCGTGCGTGCGCCGCGACGTGGTGATCATGAAGCTCGCGCCCAGCGCCCCGAGCGTCTGTAGCGCACCGGCCAAGCGCGCATCGTCGGCAGGGCGGAAATCGTAGACGGCGTTCTTGCCACCGAGCACCACGGCGATGCGCGGGCGCGGTAGCGCGGCGATGGCGGGCGGCATCGCGCGGCGCAGCTCGGCGATGCGTTCGGGAGTAAAACTGTGAGGCGCCGTCAGCGTCGTGATGACGTTGGGCCCGCGCAAGCGATCATGCTGCGGCACCCAGATCAGGTCGGCGGCCGCGAGCCCGGCTCGCGTATCCAGCATGAGCAGCGTGAACGTCGCTGGCGAACGGGCGCGCAGCGCGCGCAGATAGGGCACGCTCGAGCGCCCGAGGCCGATCGCGACGTCGGGCCACGGTGGGGCAAACGTAGCGCCCGACTTGCCAAACCGCTCGCTTGGCGCCACCGGTCCCCACGGCGCCAGCAGCTTCCAGATGCCCTTCGGCGCAATGGGCTTCATCGTGTAATCGAGGCCCAGGGCATCGGCGACGCCACGCGTCTGCGCATCCATGCCGGCGGCCCCGGTGGTGATGATCCACGCGCGATGGCCCGCGAGCGGGCGCTGGTTTTTGGCGGCTGCATCCATGTCGCTGATCGGAGCTTGTCACCGCTGGGGCACGCGCTGTCCATCCCTCTTTGCGCCGCAACGTCCCTGCCCGTAACCAGACCCTGGACATGCCGCCGGTACGGGGTCTCGGGTGCTAGCCAAAGCGGACGGCTTGGTGCAACGTTCCCGGGCTCCGGCGTCTCTCCTTTTGGCGCTGAATGCATCAGCGGAGAATTGAGCGCCATGGCCTTGCGCCTGGACCCCGTCGACTGGCGCATCCTCAAGGAATTGCAGGCCGACGGCAGCATGACCAACGTCGCGCTGGCCTCCCGCGTCGGCTTGTCCGCCCCACCCTGCCTCCGCCGCGTACGGGCGCTCGAGGAGGCGGGCCTGATCGCCGGCTATACGGTGGTGCTCGACGAAGCCGCGCTCGGCTTCGGACTCACCGCGTTCGCCATGGTCGGGTTGCATAACCAGGCCGAGGGTGAGCTGCGCGCCTTCGAGAACCGCGCGCTCGGTTGGCCCATCGTGCGCGAAGCCTACATGCTGTCGGGCGAGAGCGACTACATGCTCAAATGTGTCGCCAGAGACCTGCCGGCATTCCAGGAGTTCGTCCTCGAAGAACTTACCGCGGCGCCCAACGTCGCCAGCGTCAAGACGTTCCTCACCATCCGCCGCGCCAAGCGCGAGTCGGGCGTGCCCATCTCCGTCCCGGGAAGTAAGAGTAACGTGACGCCGTATCGTCGTGATGCACGCGCGCCTCACGATTCACGACGTCACGCGCGTCACTTCCACTCGATCTTGAGGATCTGGTAAGAGCGCGAGCCCTTGGGAGTCGTGACCTCGACGCTGTCGTTCTTGGATTTGCCGATCAGCGCCCGGGCGATGGGCGAGGAGATCGAGATCTTACCGTCCTTCACGCTCGCCTCGCTATCGCCGACGATTTTGTATTTCACCTTCTCGTCGGTGTCCTCATCGACCAGCGTCAGGGTGGCGCCGAATTTCACGGTGTCGCCCGACAGCTTGGACGTATCGATGACATCGGCACGGCTGATGCGGTCCTCGATGTCGGCGACGCGCGCCTCATTGAAACCCTGCTGCTCCTTGGCGGCATGGTACTCGGCGTTCTCGGAAAGGTCGCCATGCGCGCGCGCTTCAGAGATGGCTTGGATAATACGGGGACGCTCCTCGGATTTGAGGCGCTGCAGCTCCGCTTCTAGCGAGCGAAAGCCCTCGATGGTCATCGGGACCCGTTCCATAGTCATCACCTAATATCTCCCTTGGGCCTGGCACGGCTGCCAGGACCACCGACACGCGTTGGCTGCCAACGGTGGAAGGACCGCGCGACCCGGAGGGGAAGGCGATCCAGATGGATTAGGATGGGTGCGTCACGAAACTTTGCAAAGGGGCAACTCGCAAGGTCCCCTCTTTTAGGGCTCTAATGGCCCTGGTGACTGCCACCGCACCAGCTACGGTTGTATAGTACGGTATGTGGTGAAGCAAGGCAGTGCGGCGGATATCCTTGCTGTCCGCCAATGCCTTGGCGCCCGCCGTGGTGTTAAAGACGAGGTGCACGTCGCCGTTCTTCATCGCATCGACGATGTGCGGGCGGCCCTCCAATACCTTGTTGATAGCTTCGCACTGGATACCGTTCGTTTCCAGGTGCCGCTTGGTGCCGCGCGTGGCGATGATCTTGAAGCCCATGGCTTCGAGGTCACGCACCGGCGCCACGATTCGGTCCTTGTCGGTGTCCTTGACCGAGATGAAAACGGTCCCCCGCATCGGCAGCACCTGGCCGGCGCCGAGCTGGCTTTTCACGAAGGCCATGGCGAAGTCTCTGTCGATGCCCATGACCTCACCGGTCGAGCGCATCTCCGGCCCCAGGATCGGATCGACGCCAGGGAAACGCGCAAACGGGAACACCGCTTCCTTGACGGCGACGTGATCGAGCTTGCGCGCCTTCAGCTTGAAATCCGCCAGCGGCTTGCCGGCCATCACCTCGGCGGCGATGGCGGCGATCGGCTCGCCGATCACCTTGGCGACGAACGGCACTGTTCGGGAGGCGCGAGGGTTCACCTCGAGCACGTAGACCAACCCATCCTTGATGGCGAACTGCACGTTCATCACGCCGACCACCTTCAGCGCGATGGCCAGCTCACGCGTCTGCCGGTCGAGTTCGGCGAGCGTCTCGGCGCTGAGCGTATACGGCGGCAGCGAGCAGGCGCTGTCGCCCGAGTGGATGCCGGCCTCCTCGATGTGTTCCATGATGCCGGCGACGAAGGTGTCGCGGCCGTCGGCCAGGCAGTCGACATCGACTTCGACGGCGTCTGTCAGGTAGCGGTCAATGAGCAGCGGGCGCTTGTCGGAAACGACGAGTTCGGATGGGCGGTCGAGCGTCGCTGACAGACGCGCCACGTAGCGGTCGACCTCCGAGCCGTCGTGCACGATTTCCATCGCGCGGCCGCCCAGCACGTAGGACGGGCGGATGACGACAGGATAGCCGATCTTATCGGCGATGCCGCGCGCCGCGCCTGGCGACCGGGCGATGCCGCTTTCCGGCTGCTGCAGGCCCAGCTTTTCGATGAGTTCCTTGAAGCGGTCGCGGTCCTCGGCGAGGTCGATGGCGTCGGGCGAGGTGCCGAGGATCGGCACGCCCGCCTCTTCCAACGCGGCGGCAAGCTTGAGCGGCGTCTGGCCGCCAAACTGCACGATGACGCCCTTCAGTGTGCCCTTCGACTGCTCCTTGGTGACGATCTCCAGAACGTCCTCGGCCGTCAGCGGCTCGAAATACAGCCGGTCGGAGGTGTCGTAGTCGGTCGACACCGTCTCTGGGTTGCAGTTGACCATGATGGTTTCAAAACCCGCCGCGCTCAGTGCGAAGCACGCGTGGCAGCAGCAGTAGTCGAACTCGATGCCCTGGCCGATACGGTTCGGGCCGCCACCGAGGATGATGATCTTCGTCTTTTCGGTCGGCCGTGATTCGCACTCTGGCGCCGCTGCAGGCTTGCCAGGCTCCGCCAGCGTCAGACCCGTCTCATAGGTCGAGTACATGTACGCCGTCGGCGCCGCGAACTCGGCGGCGCAGGTATCGATGCGCTTGTAGCTCGGGTGCAGGCCCAGCTTGTGGCGCAACTCCCGCACGTCCTTCTCGGCGACGCCGGCCAGCTTGGCGAGGCGCGCGTCGGAGAAGCCCATGGCCTTGAGCGCCCGCAGCTGCTCGGCCGTCTGCGGCAGTCCGTGCGCCTTGACGCGCGCTTCCTCGTCGATGATCTCTTTGATCTGGCTTAGGAACCAGGGATCGATACGGCACGATTCGTATATCTGCTCGACACCGAAGCCCAAACGCAGCGCCTGTGCCACCTTGAGCAGGCGGTCCGGCGTCGGCGTCGAGACGGCCGCGCGGATGACGTTCTTGTCGTCGCCGGCACCGAGGCCCTCAAGGGTGATGTCATCGAAACCGGAAAGACCGGTTTCCATCGACCGCAGCGCCTTCTGCACGCTCTCGCCGAACGTACGGCCGATGGCCATGACCTCGCCGACCGACTTCATGGCCGTGGTCAGCGTCGGGTCGGAGCCCGGGAACTTCTCGAAGGCAAAGCGCGGAATCTTGGTGACGACGTAGTCGATGGTGGGCTCGAAGGACGCCGGCGTGGCGCCTTCGGTGATGTCGTTGGCGAGTTCATCGAGGGTGTAGCCGACGGCGAGCTTGGCGGCGACCTTGGCGATCGGGAAACCGGTCGCCTTGGAGGCCAGCGCCGAGGAGCGCGACACACGCGGGTTCATCTCGATGACGATGAGGCGGCCGTCGACCGGATTGACGGCGAACTGCACGTTGGAGCCGCCGGTTTCGACGCCGATCTCGCGCAGCACGGCGATCGAGGCGTTGCGCATCATCTGGTATTCTTTGTCGGTGAGCGTCAGCGCCGGCGCGACGGTGATCGAATCGCCCGTGTGCACGCCCATCGGATCCACGTTCTCGATGGAGCAGATGATGATGCAGTTGTCCGCCTTGTCGCGGACCACCTCCATCTCATATTCCTTCCAGCCGAGCAGGCTCTCGTCGATGAGGATCTGGCCGACAGGCGAGGCATCAATGCCCGAGCGGGCGATCGTCTCGAACTCCTCACGGTTGTAGGCAACACCACCGCCCGTGCCGCCGAGAGTAAAGGCGGGACGGATGATGGCAGGCAGGCCGACGGTGTCGACGGCGCGCATAGCCTCGGCAAAACCCGTCGCCGTGTCGTAACGGACGATGTGGCCCTGCTCGTCGCGAATGGGTGGCGAGGAAGCGATGATGGCGCGGGGGCTTTCCAGCCCGATGCGGTCCATCGCCTCGCGGAACAGCTTGCGGTCCTCGGCCATGTCGATGGCCGCAGCCCTGGCTCCGATCATCTCGACGCCGAACTTCTCCAGGATGCCGGCCCGCTCGAGCGCCAGCGCCGTATTCAGCGCCGTCTGGCCGCCCATGGTCGGCAGCAGAGCATCGGGGCGCTCGGCCTCGATGATCTTGGCGACGACCTCGGGCGTGATCGGCTCCACATACGTGGCGTCCGCCAGATCCGGATCCGTCATGATCGTCGCCGGATTGGAGTTGACGAGGATGATGCGGTAGCCTTCGGCCTTCAAAGCCTTGCAGGCCTGCGTGCCCGAATAATCGAACTCGCATGCTTGGCCGATGACAATAGGTCCGGCCCCGATGATGAGGATGGACTGGATATCCGTACGTTTGGGCATGAGGCGGCCTTTTATTCATGATCGGCGGCTTTGGCTATAGCCTCCAACCGCGCACACGTGCCCACCCACCGGCTAATTGCCGGTCAGCGCAAAAAATGTTCGGGAAAACCGCGTGCTGACGTGGCTGCTACTTTTTCTCGGCCGGCTTGTCGACAGGTGCGCCCGGAATCTGGGGCGCATCGACCTTGATGTCGGCCGGATAGCTATAGCTGGCCTCGAAGATCGGCCTCTCCAGCTTGTCGGCACGGCCGTAGATGCTGCGCATGGGCAGCCCGGTCGTGGTATCGACGAAGATCACGCGCACCGGCCGGTCCGGCAGCTTCGGCTTTTCGGCCTCACCCGGGCTTAAATTCTTCGGGCCGGGCGTTTCGTTCTCGCCCCGGTAGGCGAGATAGCTCTTGCCGTCGACGGGCTGCTTGCCGAGGCACTCGAAGTTCGGCACGTCGCCGGTCGCTTCGCCGACCGTCTCTAGCATTTGGTTATGCAGTGCGTCGGCGATCTCCGGATGCAGCGGGCGCCACTGCTCGCCCTCCAGGCGGCTCCAGGCATCGCGGCCAATCACAACGGTCTCCACCGGCTTGGGCTCAACGGTCGAACTCACGACTTGGCGCATGCGGTCAGGCAGGACGTAGTCGACCTGCATGTTGACGAGGCCGTCCTCGGTTAGCATTTTGGTGGTCATGCGGAAGCCGCTGGTCTTACGCTGACGCTCCAGCGCTGTCGCGACCTCGTCCTTGCAGGCGGCATGCGCGCCAGGCCCGGCCACGACCATCACCGCCACGGCCGTCAGCAACCAGGCCATTGTCTGCTTCGTCATCATACCCATCCTCGATACATCTACATGCGCACGGATCGCCCGGCGCCTATCTCATTTTTACCAGCGGTGCGTCCGGGTGGTCCTCGATCTCGAGCTTCTCCGGATAGTCATACGCCGCCTTGAAAACCACCTCGGTGGCGGGTGGCTCGCCGGAGACGATATTCAGCGTCGGAAGCCCCGTCTTGGGATCGACGTAGATCATGCGGTGCAGCTGCGGCGTGCCGGCCGGCGCATTCGGGTCGGCCGGCTTCTCGACACTGCGATAGGCGAGATAGTCCTTGCCGTCGAGTTTCACCGTGCCGACGCAGTCGAAGTTGCCGACTTCTTTGGGCGGATCGATGGTGGCTTCGCGCACCTGCGCGATGATCGTCTGCGCCACCGCCGGCATCAATTCTTCCCACTTGGTGCCCTGGCGGCTGTAGGCGCGCTGGCCATACAGCACTGTCTCCAGCGGCTCTTGGCCGGGTGCCGTGATGGTCTGGCGCATGCGGTCTGGCGGCAGGTACTCGACGTTGATCGCAACCATGCCGGACGGCGTCTTGAGTTCGGTGGCGACCGTGAAGGCGCGCGCGCTACGCTGCTTGTTGAACGCATCGGCAACTGCCTTGCGACAGATGTCGTCGGCAGCGGCCGGTACCGCAAGCCAGACTGCCAGTGCGCAGATAAGCGCCCCACGTTGCATTCCAATCCTCCCAGTCCGCGGCACTCGTTGGGCCAAGCCTGGCCGTCGGCGCCGTCTCCTTACTGTGCCGCGGGAAGTATTTCCATGCCCACGTCGCATTATTCCCGAAGCCGCTACACTATAACGGCCGTCGGGTGCCACGGGAGCCCCGTCAGCATTAATGTTTTGTAGGGTGGGAGGGCTGAAACAGCTCAGCCAGGCTTGCCGCGGCGCATCAATTCCACGAAGCGGTCGAAGAGGTAGTGGCTGTCCTGCGGGCCGGGCGAGGCCTCGGGGTGGTACTGCACCGAAAACACCGGTTTCCCCTTCAACTGCAGGCCGCAGTTGCTGCCGTCGAACAGCGACACATGCGTTTCCTCGACCTCCGCCGGCAGCGTCGTGCGATCGACGGCAAAGCCGTGGTTCATGGAGGTGATCTCCACCTTCTCGGTGGTGAAGTCCTTGACCGGATGGTTGGCGCCGTGGTGGCCCTGGCGCATCTTGTGGGTCGTGGCGCCCAGCGCCAGCGCCAACATCTGATGGCCAAGGCAGATGCCGAACACCGGCAGGCCCGACGACACCAGCTTCTGGATCTGCGGCACCGCATACTTGCCGGTAGCCGCCGGATCGCCCGGACCGTTCGACAGGAACACGCCGTCCGGCTTGCGCTCGAGGATGTCCTCGGCGCTCGTCGTCGCCGGCACCACCGTAACCTTGCAGCCCGCGCTGGCGAGGCAGCGCAGGATGTTGCGCTTGAGGCCATAGTCGACGGCGACGACATGGAACGGCGCGTCCTCCTGCCGTCCATAGCCATCGCCCCACACCCAGCGCGTCTCGTCCCAGGTGTAGCTCTGCCCGCTGGTCACCTCGGGCACCAGATCCATGCCGTCGAGGCCGGGCCAGGCCGCGGCTTCTTCCTTCAGCTTGGCGAGATCGAACTTGCCGGAAGGCTCATGCGCGATGACGCCATTGGGCATGCCCTGCTCGCGGATGCGCGCCGTCAGCGCGCGCGTATCGACGCCCGTGATGGCGATGATGCCGCGCTGCTTCAGCCAGCGGTCGAGATGCTCGGCGGCGCGATAGTTGGATGGCGTCGTCACGGCGGCGCGCAGCACCGCGCCACGCACGCCCGAGCGCGCCGCAAGGTTCGAGGTCTCCGTATCCTCGATATTCGCGCCGACGTTGCCGATGTGTGGGAATGTGAAGGTAATGATCTGCCCGGCGTAGGAGGGATCGGTGAGGATCTCCTGGTACCCGGTCATCGCCGTATTGAAGCAGACTTCGCCAACGGCCGAGCCGGTGGCCCCAAGGCCCATGCCGGCGATAACGGTGCCGTCCGATAGCACGAGGCGCGCTGTCGGCGCAGTGTCGGCCCAGGGCGGCGGGGTATCGGTTGGCGTCGTCAATGGCGGCTCCGGCGTTCGCGCGGGGGCTGCGCCGTGCGGACGCGTGGCAAGGGGCTGAATGCGGCCGGAACCTACGGGAGGCGTTCCCGCGGGTCAACTGTGGATCAAGGCAACTGCACGCATGCCCCGGTGGTAGTCTGACGCAGCGCCGAGCCGAACATTCACGCAGGAGCACCGCATGCACGCCGCGGACGGCGCTGGTCTTGCGCCATGATGGCCTGACGCCTACACACAGCCCCGCAAGAATGGAGGCCCGCAATGCGCGATAAAATCAACGACGACCTGAAGACGGCGATGAAGGCCGGAGATAAGGATCGCGTCGGCACGCTGCGGCTCATCAACTCGGCCATCAAGTCGGCCGACATCGATGCGCGCCCCTCCGGCAAGGACAAAATCTCCGACGCCGACATCCTCTTGGTCATGACTAAAATGATCAAGCAGCGGCGCGATTCCATCGAGCAGTTCACCGCCGGCGGGCGCCCCGAGCTGGCCGCCAAGGAAGCCGCCGAGATCGCCATCATCGAAGTCTACATGCCCGCGCAGATGAGCGAGGACGAGACCAAAGCCGCCATCGCCGCTGCCATCAAGGAGACCGGCGCCACCGGCCCCAAGGAGATGGGCAAGGTGATGGGCGTGCTGAAGGCCAAGTACGCCGGGCAGATGGACTTCGGCAAAGCCAGCGCCCTCACCAAGGACCTGCTGAAGTAGCCCCTGTGGCAGCTCGCTAAGCACTGGATCGTCGGCAAAAAAGTCGAGGATCACAGTCGCGGCCGCGCGGGGCCTGTGCGTATGCAGGATAGAGCGATTGCGCCACGCCTGAGCCCGAGCGAATCGGGTCATACGTTTTCATCAGACCGATTCGGTTCCTGAAGGCGAAGCCATGCGCTATCCACCCAACTTCCTGGACGAGGTACGCGGGCGACTCAGCGTCAGCCAGGTCGTGGGTCGCAAGGTGCAGCTGAAGCGCGCCGGGCGTGAATTCAAGGGTCTGTCCCCCTTCAAGATGGAGAAGACGCCGTCCTTCACGGTCAATGACCAAAAGGGCTTCTATCATTGCTTCGCCACCGGCGAGCACGGCGACATCTTCACCTTCGTCATGAAGACCGACGGCTTGTCTTTCCCCGAAGCCGTCGAACGGCTCGCCGAGGAAGCTGGCGTGCCTATGCCAAAGATGTCGGCTCATGATGAGGCGCGGGAGGATGAGCGCGAGCGGCTGTATCGCATCGTCGAGATGTCTGCCGCCTTCTACGAGAATGCTTTGGCGACCGGTCCGGGGGCCGAGGGTCGCCGCTACCTCGAACAACGCGGCCTCAGCCGCGAGACGATTGCCGCCTTCCGCCTCGGCTACGCGCCCAATAGCAAGTCGGCTTTGCGCGAGCACCTCGCCAACGCCGGCTTCAGGGTCGAAGAGATGATCGCCTCTGGCATGCTGATCGGAGGCGAGGATATTCCCGTCGCCTACGATCGCTTCCGCCACCGCGTCACATTCCCCATCACCGATCTGCGCGGCCGCGTCATTGCCTTCGGCGCACGCGCGCTCGATCCCTCAGTGCCGGCGAAATACCTCAACTCTCCCGACACGCCTCTCTTCCACAAGGGGCAGATCCTCTTTAACGCCCACCGCGCCCGCGGGCCGGCGCACGACAAGGACCGCGTCATCGCGGTCGAAGGTTATATGGACGTCATCGCGCTTGCCGAGGCGGGCTTCGCCGAGGCCGTCGCGCCGCTCGGCACGGCCCTCACCGAAGAGCAGGTGAAGCTCCTGTGGCGCATGTGCGATGAGCCGATCCTCTGCTTCGACGGTGATGCCGCCGGCCGCAAGGCGGCCTTCCGGGCCGTCGAGACGGCACTGCCGCTGCTCAAGCCCGGCTTCAGCATCCGCTTTGCATTCCTGCCCGGCGGGCTCGATCCCGACGACCTGGTACGCCAGAAGGGTCCGCAGGCGCTGGCCGACGAGCTCGCCAAGACGCGGGCGCTGTTCGATGTGCTGTGGGAGCGCGAATCCCAAGAGCAGGATCTGTCGACGCCCGAGCAGCGGGCCGCCTTCGAAGCGCGCCTCAAGACCCTGGTTGCGAAGATCGGCGATCCGGGGGTGCGATCGCATTACGAACGCGAACTGAAGGAGACCCTGTGGGCGCTCAACCGCACCGTGGTGCGCGAGATCGCCCGCGGCCAGGGGCCACGCCGCGGTGCCGGCGGCGCGGCACGGCGCAATAATATCGCGCCCGACTGGCGGCTGCGCGAACGCGCCCGGCTCGGCGGAGCCGCGCAGAGCGCCCCGCAACGGCGTTCATCGGCCAGCCCGGAGCTCGCAGCACGTACCGAATTGGCCCCTCCACGCGAAGCGCTGCTGATGAAAACGCTGCTGAATCATCCTTGGCTCATCGATGAGCATGCCGAGGAGATCGCCGCCCTCACCTTTCTCTCCGCCCCCCTTGCGCGCCTGCGCGACGGCCTGCTCGGCAACCAGGCTGTGGAAAATGATCTTGACAGAGCACGTTTACGCTCCCAATTGAGCGTGACGGGCCTCGGCAAGGTCGTAGACCTTGTCGAGCGCTCCGTTACGCATAGAAGCGATCGTTTCGCAGAGCCTGAAGCCCCGCGGGCCGAGGTGGAAGTTGGCTGGCGCCACGCCCTCGCGCTCCACGATAGGCAGGTCGGCTTGCAGAAGTCGCTCGAAGCAGCTGTCCAGGCTTATCACCGGGATGGCTCCGAGGACGCGCTTGCGCGCATCTGCGAGATCCAGGGCCTCCTTGCCAAGGCAAGCGAACAGCCCGCCTCCGCAGATTGAGTGTTGTTGGCGCGACCCTTGCGAGTGACGGCAAGGACGTTAAGACAAGTGGCGGGCCCCGCGCGTGCGGTGCGGGTGAAGATCGACGGGGTAAATGCGTGGTGCACCAACTGGCTTATTGCGCGAGCCGTTGCAGCACCGACGCCGTGATGGCCGCGACGGATTGTCGCAATTAATTAGGCGCTGATAGAGCGGGATACGAGCCCTTGAAAGCACAGGCCCTGAAATCGAAAGCTTCCACCGGCGGTTCGCGCAGCAAATCTGCGACTGCGGCGAAGAACGACGACCAGGACAAGCAGGCCGGAGAAGCTCAAGAGCGGGATAGCCCGCTGCTCGACCTTTCCGATCAGGCGGTCAAGAAGCTGCTGAAGACGGCCAAGGCACGCGGCTACGTCACCTATGACGAGCTGAACTCGGTGCTGCCGTCCGAGGAGGTGTCTTCCGAGCAGATCGAAGACACGATGGCGATGCTGTCCGACATGGGCATCAACGTCGTCGAGACCGACGAAGGCGAAGAGGCGCAGGAAGGTCCCGCCGCCGCCGACGAGCCTGACGAGGAGGATGGCGGCGGCCGCGCCATCGCCACGCAGTCTGCCGTTACCACCACCAGCACCCGCGCCGAACCGACCGAACGCACCGACGATCCCGTGCGCATGTACCTGCGCGAGATGGGCTCGGTCGAGCTGCTGTCGCGCGAGGGCGAAATCGCCATCGCCAAGCGCATCGAGGCCGGCCGCGAGGCGATGATCGCCGGCCTGTGCGAAAGCCCGCTCACCTTCCAGGCCATCATCATCTGGCGCGACGAGCTGAACGAAGGCAAGATTCTGCTCCGCGACATCATCGATCTGGAAGCCACCTACGAAGGCCCTGAAGCCAAGCAGCCGCCGGCGCTGGGTGACGGCGAAGCCGCCGAAGAGGCGCAGCCGGAAGCTGCTGCCGAGACGCCTCCCGAAGGCGAGATGGACGATGAGGACGACTACGAGAACGCCTTGTCGCTGGCCGCCATGGAAGCCGAGCTGAAGCCGAAGGTGCTCGAGACATTCGACCGCATCGCCGGCACCTACAAGAAGCTGCGCAAGCAGCAGGACAAGAAGCTCGAGCAGCAGGTCGCTGGCGAGCAGGCTCCAAGAAGGAGCAGAAGGCCTACGACAAGCACCGCGACGAGATCATCGTCGACGTGAAGAGCCTGTCGCTCAACAACAACCGCATCGAGAGCCTTGTCGAGCAGCTCTACGGCATCAACAAGAAGCTGGTCGGCCAGGAAGGCCAGCTGATGCGTCTGGCTGAATCGTGCGGCGTGCCGCGCCAGGCGTTCATCGACGAATACTTCGGCAACGAGATCGACCAGACGTGGCTTGAGCGCGTCGGCGGCCTCGGGCGCAAGTGGGGCACGTTCGTCAAGAACGAGAAGACGCGCATCGAAAAGCTGCGCGGCGACATCCACACGCTGGCCTCCGAGACGGGCCTCGAAATCCCCGAGTTCCGCCGCATCGTCAAGGCGGTGCAGAAGGGCGAACGCGAAGCCCGCCAGGCCAAGAAGGAAATGGTCGAGGCCAACCTTCGCCTCGTCATCTCCATCGCCAAGAAGTACACCAACCGCGGCCTGCAGTTCCTTGATCTCATCCAGGAAGGCAACATCGGCCTGATGAAGGCGGTCGACAAGTTCGAGTACCGCCGCGGCTACAAGTTCTCGACCTACGCCACGTGGTGGATCCGGCAGGCGATCACCCGCTCGATCGCCGATCAGGCGCGCACCATCCGCATCCCCGTGCACATGATCGAGACGATCAACAAGATCGTGCGCACGTCGCCGTCAGATGCTGCACGAAATCGGCCGCGAGCCGACCCCGGAAGAGCTGGCCGAGAAGCTGGCCATGCCGCTGGAGAAGGTGCGCAAGGTCCTCAAGATCGCCAAGGAGCCGATCTCGCTCGAAACGCCGATCGGCGACGAGGAAGACAGCCATCTCGGCGACTTCATCGAGGACCGCAACGCGGTGCTGCCGATCGATGCCGCCATCCAGTCGAACCTGCGCGAGACGACGACGCGCGTGCTGGCCTCGCTCACCCCGCGCGAAGAGCGCGTGCTGCGCATGCGCTTCGGCATCGGCATGAACACCGACCACACGCTGGAAGAAGTCGGCCAGCAGTTCTCGGTGACCCGCGAGCGCATCCGTCAGATCGAAGCCAAGGCGCTGCGCAAGCTCAAGCACCCGAGCCGGTCGCGCAAGCTGCGCTCGCTTCCTCGACAACTGATCTACCAAAACCCCCGAGCCCAACTCGGGGGTTTTTTGTTTAGGGACGTGGCCCCCGAGAACGGCGCCCAAGATGACTGAAAACCCCGATTACGGGACACAACTCTTTCAGCTTCTGGCGAAGGCCGAGGACGGCGACGCCGTGCCGCTCGACGCCTACCTCGCCGCCGATCCGACGCGCGCGGCGACAGCAGACCGCAGCTATATGCTGGTGGTTCGTACCCAGTTCGGCAGCGACCGCGGCGGCCGCTGGTATCCCTACTCGGCGCAACCCGATCGCAACCCCTGGCCCGGCACATCGGGGCGAATAGCCCTCGTGCTCCTTCGGCGCGACCCGAGCGCCACCGTGTCGTGGCACGAGTTCACCCTACCGGAGCGGACGTCGATCGAAGCCATCTCCGCAAAGGGGAGCATCTTTTGCATTCGCGCGAGCGGCGTCGAAATCACGACAACCGGCGATGAGCTTTTTCGCGTCATCGCCGATGGCGCGTTCGGACCGCCGGGATTATCGGAAGCAGATATCGCGCGCTCGTTCGACAAGCTCGCAGGCCGCGCCCCGCTAGACTTTGTTGGCCCGGCAGAACCCGGCGCGATCCTGGGGAGCGCACTGCCGCTCGTGCTCGACGACCCTGTGCTCGGAACGTTCACGTTCAGACCGGCGCGGCCCGCGAACTACAGCGAAACCAGCGAATATGGACCGAGCTATTCTCTCCTTGCCGGTCCGTCGGGGAGCTTCGCGCCGGCGCTCGCGCGCGCCCGCGAGGTCATCCCAGGTATCGACGCGCAGGTCGCAGCAGGCGCACACCTCGTGCAGGCGGCGCGGCCTGACTTCGGCAAAAGCGAGACCCCACGCTTGCTGGGGGCAGTCTTTCGAGACGACGGAATTGTCGAAATATCGATCGATGACGGATTTGAAAGCGCCATCTCGGCCGACCTCGAGCTCGGCGTCGATGGAAATCTGCGCCTGATCGAAATTGACGACAGCTAACCCGAAATTCGGCGCAGTCGCTCAGCGGTCTGCCGCCACCATCAGCTTCGCGCGCGAGCGGCCCCGTGCAATTTCCCACTCTGAAAAGACGCAGCAGCGCGTCGGGGAGGCGGCTTTTCACCTCCGCTTTGCCACTTCAGACCAATGGCCGGGAGCTATAGTCCCGGCCGTTGCCGTTTCTGAGGAATGCCAAATGCCTGCTCCGATCTCGCGCCGTTTCGTATTGCAGAGCGCCCTTGCACTCGCCGCGCTGCAAGCGGGCGCCGAGCCTGCGCCGCTGGACATCGACGCCCGCCTCGCCGAGATCGAAGCCACCGCGCAGGGCCGCCTCGGCGTCGCCATTCTCGACACGAAAACCGGCGACCTTTTTGGGCGCCGTGAATTCGAGCGCTTTCCCCTGTGCAGCACCTTCAAGGTGCTGGCCGCGGCACTGGTGCTGCAGAGAACCGACATTGGCGCCGATCGGCTCGACCGGCGCATTGTCTTCAGCGCCGACGATGTCGTGGACTATTCTCCCATCACGAAGGACCGCGCCGGTGGTCAAGGCATGACCTTGGCCGAAGTCTGCGCCGCTGCCATCACCGTCAGCGACAACACGGCCGGCAACCTGATGCTGGCCAGTCTCGGAGGGCCGTCGGGGCTAACCAGTTTTCTGCGTACCCTGGGCGATGCGGCGACGCGCCTCGATCGTATAGAACCGGCGCTCAACGAAGCTACGCCCGGCGATCCGCGCGATGGAACAACGCCACGCGCCATGGCCTACACCCTGCAGCGAATCTTCCTCGGCAATGTGCTGACCAAAACCTCGGAGGCTCAGCTTATCGAGTGGCTGACCGCAAGCACGACCGGCGGCGCACGCCTCAGGGCCGGGCTGCCGGCCGACTGGCGCGTCGGTGACAAGACGGGCACGGGCGGCAATGGTGCGACGAACGACGTGGCCATTGCCTGGCCGCCGGGTCGCCCACCCGTCATCATCGCCGTCTACCTGGCGGATACCCAAGCGCCGCTCGACGTGCGCAACGCGGCGATTGCAGACGTCGGGCGCGCCGCGACCGCACTGCTCTAACGGCCCGAATCGGCTTTGCTGTAGGCTATCGCGAGCCGCCTCGCGTTCGCTCAGCCGTGAAGTCGCTCCAATGACCCAGATGGTTCAGCCGCCGCGCGTCTACCTCGCCGGGCCGGAGGTATTTTTTCCCAACGCGAAGGAGCAGGGCGCGGAGAAGAAGCGCCTGTGCGCCGCGCACGGCTATGTCGGCGTCTATCCGCTCGACAATGTCATCGACGGAAGCGAGCACCTCGCGCCGCAGGAACTCGCCCGTGCCATCAGCCTCGGCAACGAAGCCCTGATGCGCTCCTGCGATCTCCTCATCGCCAACTGCACGCCCTTCCGCGGCATCTCCATGGATGTCGGCACCGCGTTCGAGATCGGCTTCATGCGCGCACTCGGAAGGCCCGTGCTCGGCTACTCCAACACGCCGGCCGACTATGCGACGCGCGCCCGCGCGGCCGCCGAGCGCACGGCCGGCATCTGGGACGCCGAAAGCACTATCGCCGAGATCGAGGATTTCGGGCTCGCAGAAAACCTCATGATCGCCGTCGCCATCCTGGATGCGGGCGGCGAGTTCGTCACCCAGGCGGTTCCCGCCGACCGCATGCTATCCGACCTCGGCGGTTTCCGCCGCTGCCTCGCCCTCGCCCGCACGCTGTCCCCGACATAGATCGCGGCCCTACATCCAACCGCGCCACTTGAACCACAGCAGCGGCAGAATGGTGCTGATCGCGATCAGCCCCAGGCCCCAGTAGTACCCGTAGGCCCAATCGAGTTCGGGCATGAACTTGAAGTTCATGCCGTAGATGCTGGCCACGAGTGTCGGCGGGATCCCCACGACCGAAACCACGGTGAGCACCGTGAAAATGTCGTTCTGCTTGGTATTGATAAGACCCAGCACGGCGTCGAGCAGGAACTGCGTCTTTCCCGCCAGATGCGCCTCATAGTCGGTGAGGGAGACGATATCGGTGCCCACCGTCGCAAGCCTCTCCTGCACCTCTTCCACCACCAGCGCGCGGTGCGACCTGACGAAATGCGCGATGCGCTGCAACCCAAGGAGGATGTCGCGCACACGCGACGACCTCTCGCCGATGTTGCCGACGTCCAGCAGCACATCGCGTAGCGCAGCATTGGAGGCTGGCTTCTTTTTCGCGCCGGTTTTTGCGGGCGGGAAAGATCGACCTCGATAGCACGTCGAGTTCGGTCCCCGCCGCTTCGAGGGAATCGGCGCTGACCTCGACCATCGCCTCGGCGAGAGTGGCGAAGGTCTCGCTGCCCGTCCGCGGGGCATCGGGTTTTGCAAATCGCCCAGAGACGATCTCGAACGAGCGGAGGTCCGCGTAGCGCACGGTAACGAGATAGTCCTTCGAGAGCACGAAGCCCAGCGGCGATGGCGCCTCGTCGACTGCGTCGGCGCGCGCGACGATGGGCATGCTGAGGTAAAGAATGCCATCGTCCTCCGTCAGCCGGCTCGACGTCTCGATGGCGCCCAGTTCCTCGCGGCTGGGCACCGTGAAGCGGCAGATCCGCTCCGCCATCGCAACTTCCGCGGGCGTTGGATCGAGAAGATCGATCCACCACGTCTTGGACACGTCGATCGGGGCGGTTCCGGTCTGGCGGCCGGGGTACGTCGTCAGCATTTCTCTCTACCCGTGTGAGCCTGAGCAGCATTGCGGCGTGTGGCCGGACGCCTAGCCAGCTTATGTGGTGGGACTGTTATAGCCGCTCGTGGCCGTTGGGGAGCAGCTCCACGACGGAGCACACCACTCAGCGCTTCTTCTTCAGTGCGCCGGGCTTGTGCGCGGCACGCTTGCCGCTCTTCTCGCTCTTGACGATGTACTGAGGCGCAGCCTTCGAAGCCGCCACCTTGTGCGTCTTGATCTTCGTCGGCTTGGTCACCTTCTTCACAACCCGGCCCGTCGTCTTGCCCTGACTCGTCTGCCAGGACACGCGGTCGCCAGGTTGCAGTGCCTTCTCCATCTTCGGCGCAGGAGCCTTGGACCCTATCGCCTTCCTCTTCGCTGCCATCGCATGTTCCTCTTGTGGTGAAGACGAAACCGGCCGTGCTTCGTTCCATCCGCCCGGCGCCGCTCTGCTCTGTGGCCGCCCTCGCAAAACTAATCCCCGCGGCGCCCGCCTCCGGCATACTTGCCTCATCCCGCCCCGCTGAGGGGTCGATCTCGAGACGTACCTGTATCGAGGGCGGGCTGCAGTGTCGGGTACTGGCACCATAACGTGTGGGGCTACTGCCTGAGGCTCGCCGCGCCCACCGACTGCAATGTCGGAGGAGGAAACTCCTGAAACGCCGCGGGTATGCCTTAAATCCTGCCGCGGGGCGGCGAGATGCCGCTCAAAAAAAACAAAATAGCTTCGCGGCCCTCCCGCCCCGCAGCCCCTCGCTTTAGTTGCGCCAACCAACTCCGACTTCGCGGAGCCGGCCGGTTGGCGCGTGGGAGTCCGGCGAGTCGGCCGGTCCATGCGGAGCATGGCAAGGATAGAGGGCGCGTGGCCAAATTGCGCCGACCAACTCCCCGCTGCGCCGGTCTGTGCCGGGGTAAGTCACTGACCAGTCTTTAGCTTCGGCAAATGTCGGCGACCGACCGCCCGCGTCCTCTATTCGGGCCATTGTGGCAATCGGTGCGCACGGGCATAATCGCCCGCATACAAGAACGAGGGAATCGCCCCATGCGCCGTGCCGCCCTGCTGCTCGCCCTCGCTGCCGCCATTGGTACTCTGAGCCTCGGCGCCGCGCCCCCCGCCGAAGCCGGCAAGGCGTGGGACGAGATCCGCGCCGGGGTGTTCGCCGGCCGCACCATCAACCCCGCTGGCGATGCCGTCACCCTCGCCGCCCCCTTCCGCCCGCTCGACCAGCGCGCCGTGCCGATCGAGGTCGAAGCCAAATTCGCCGACGGCCGCACGGTGCGCGCCGTCACCCTTATCGTCGACGAGAACCCCTCGCCCGTCGCCGCCAAGTTCGACATCGGCGGCGCCCGCGATCACGTCAGCCTCGCCACGAAGCTGCGCCTCAACGCCGGAACCGACGTGCGCGCCATCGTCGAGGCTTCCGACGGGCAGCTCTACATGGCCGAGCGCCACGTCCGCTTTGCCGGCGGCCAGGCCGCCTGCTCGGCCCCGCCGTCGGGCAGCCCCGAGCAGATCGCCGCCGACATGGGCAAGATGAGTCTCGAGCCGCTCGGCAAGGAGGCGAAGGCGACTGTCATCGAGCCGCGCGCCCGCCTGCAGGTCCTGCATCCCAACCACACCGGCATGGTTCTCGATCAGCTGACGCTGCTTTATGTGCCGTTGCGCATCATCACGGAACTGGAAGTGCGCCAGGGCGAAGAGCGCGTGTTCGCCATGCAGGGCTCGATGACCATGGCGCAGGATCCGATCATCGACTTCGACTACCGCACCAACGGCGCCGAAACGCTGCAGATCACCGCGCGCGATAGCGAGGGCGGCGCCTGGTCGCGCACCTTCCCCGTCGGCCACGGCAGCTAGGTCAATCGATCGCGACGATCTCCGCGTCGGTGCCGGCGATGCGGATGGTATCGCCGACCGACTTGCCGGCGAGCGCCACCGCCAGCGGCGACACGTAGGACACCGACCCCTTGGCCGGATCGGCCTCGTCCTCGCCGACGATGCGGTAGGTCTGCCGCCGCCCGTCCTCGCGCTCGATGGTCACCGTGGCGCCGAAGTGCACGTGCGTGCCGTCAGCCGGCGCCGTCACCAGCTCGGCCGAGGCCAGCCGCCCGCTCCAGTAGCGCAGGTCGCGCGCCGTCGCGGCCATGGCGACACGATCGCCTGACGCCTGCGCGGCAGCATGCGCGGCATCGAAGCGGCGCATTTCGGATTCGATCTGCTTCAACCCAGTCTCGGTGACGAGGTTGGGGTGCTCGGAGACCAGCCGGTCGGGCAGCTCGTCGACGACTTCCTGTTCCTTGACGAAAGCGCGGCTCATGCAAGTTCCTGGTTGGTGAAAGGCTTGCGCAGATATACCCGCGCACTTCCCTCAATATAGTGTTGCCGAGCGGGATTGCCGCTGCCATAGCGGCATAACCGGTATAGCCGCATTGTTGACCGGTCATCGCCGCCTTACATTGCCAAGACGCAGGAGGCGGCCATCAACATCAGCCTGACAAGCTTTGAAAAGCGCCACCACAAGGTGGTGCCGCGCCTCGTCTTCGCCGAGCGGATGGCCCGCGCCATCGGCCTGTGCCTGCTGCTGATCCTGCCCAGCCTTGCCGCCGGCATCGCCGGATACATGCATTTCGAGGGCATGAACCTTACCGACGCGTTCCTCAACGCGTCGATGATCCTGTCCAGCATGGGTCCGGCAGCCCCGCTCAAGTCCGAGGGCGGCAAGGTCTTCGCGGGGATCTACGCGCTTTACTCGGGCCTCATCATCGTCATCGCCACGGGCTTCGTGCTGGCGCCGATCTTCCATCGCGTGCTGCACAAGTTTCACGTCGAAACGACGAGCGGAGACAACTAGCTGATGCCGGTGTTACCCGATCTTCCGGCCGCCGAAGCTGCCATCATCGAGATGACCAACGCCTTCCGCGCCGAGAACAAGCTGGCCCCCGTGCGCCAGAACCCCAAGCTCGTCGCCGCGGCACGCGCCTACGCCAAGAAGCTGGCGGGCTATGCAGCGCTGTCGCACACCGCCGACGGCACGACCCCGGCCCAGCGCATCGCCGCCGCCGGCTACCGCTACTGCCAGGTGGGCGAGAACCTCGCGACCATCCTCGATACGCGCGGCTTCACGGCCGATGAATACGCGCGCCGCGCCGTGCAGGGATGGGAAGACTCCCCGGGGCATCGGAAAAACATGCTGCTACCGCATGTGACGGAGACCGGTGTCGGCGTCGTGCGCAGCTCCCCGAGCGTACCCAAGTACATCGCCGTGCAGCTGTTCGCGCGACCGGAGGCGGCGAAGTACAGCTTCAAGGTGACCAATGGGGCTCAGAAGGCGGTCGCCTACACGTTCAACGGCAAGGACAACAGCGTCGCCCCGCGCGAGATCATCACCCACACGGCGTGCCTGCCGGGTAGCATCAGCTTTGCCGGCGCGCGCAGCGGGGGCGCCGCAGCGAGCTACGAAGCGCGCAACGGACAGGTCTATTCGATCACGTCGACCGCCAGCGGCATCGCCGTCGCCGTCGCTCCGGCACCGCCCCGCAACTAAGCCGCCGCCGCGCGGCGCAGGATCAGATCCTTGAGACGCACGCGCGCCGCCGGCATCGCATCTTCACGCGGCATCAGCACGCGTGCCTCGAGGAAATGCGCCGTGAGGTTCATGCCGTCGATCACGTCATCGAGGCTCGGCGCGCCCTGGCGGCCCTTGAGGAGAAAGGCGGGCAGGCGCAGCAGCCGGTCTTTGTATTCTTCTCCCGCCGAGGCCGAGACCGCACGGCCCGACTTCGGCGACACGTAGATGAGGTTGTCGTTGCTGCCGGACGCCGCGCAGGCGGAAAGATCGAGCCCGAAGCCAAGTTCCTCGAGCAGCGCCAGTTCCCAGCGCACCATCAGTGCCGGCCAAACGTCCGGCTCGTCGAGATAGCCGAGCACGAACAAAGCCACCTCGAACAGCGCCGGGTGCGGATCACGCTCCGGCAGCAGGCGCGATAAGGCACACAGCGAGGTCAGCCCTGCGAGTGCCAGTGGATCATCCATCGCCTGCGCCGCATAGCCCTTGCGCAACTCGACCAGCACGTGTCCGAGCTGGTCGGCAAGGCGCGCCTTCCACGTGGCGTCGACGTGATTGCCCATTTGCAGCACCGGGCGCCGGGTGCGCGAGCGACCACCGTGCACGAGGCCGAGATGGCGGCCGTGCGCACGCGTGAAGATCTCCACCACCGCGGCGGTCTCCCCGTGCGCCTTCACGGACAGGATGATGCCCTCGTCGGACCACTGCATGGTTTGCGCTCTAATGCCGGTTCCAACGCCAGCGGCCATAGCGCCAGGGCGCCAGGGTGTGCCGCTCGACGCTGATGTCGGGTACGGGGTCGTACCCCCGCGTACCCCACGGGTGGCAGCGCGACAAGCGCGACATCGTCAGCCACAGCCCGCGCCAGGGCCCGTTCCTGTCGATGGCCTCCAGCCCGTATTCAGAGCAGGTCGGCACGTGCCGGCAGCTCCAGCCAACATACGGCTTCAGCGTCCAGCGATAGAGGTGGATCGGTCCCTTCAGCAGCCGCCCGGCAAGGCTGATTCGCCCGTGATCACTCATACGGCTCGCCGGTCTTGCGCACGAAGGTCCGCTGGCCGGCGCGCTTTTCCAGTCGCAGGTCGACGTCGGGATAGACGACCGTATCGTCGGCGGCGCGCGTTCCGATTTCCAGATACATCGCCGGCGCGCCTCCCCGATTGACGAGGTGATGCCCGTCGGGGTCGCCGGCCGCGAAGGCAGCGGCCATGCCGGCCGACAAGACCTCTTCGCCCGCTTCCGTCACGAGCATCACCTCGCCCGCCACGACGTAGATGAACTCGTCCTCACTCGCATGCCAATGGCGCAAAGCCGATTTGGCGCCCGGCTCCAGCGTTGTCAGATTGACGCCGAACTGCGTCAGCCCACAGGCATCGCCGAGCGCTCGCTTGCTACGGCCGGCGAAACCATCGGCGAACTCGACCGGGTAGATCGTGCCGCGGCGGGCGGGAATGTTGAGTGGGTCGCGGATCACCGCCATGGAAAGCTCCGCCGTTCAGCCCGTCGCCGCATCGGTATGGCCGACGCCTCGCTTGGCCTCGATCTCGCCAACGGCACTCTCGAGCGCATCGAACACCAGCATTACCGAGCCATGCCGCGCCTTGTAGTGGCGCACGGGCTCCAGCACCGCCAGCTCGGCAAAGCGCCCTGTCGGCGGCGGGGCATTTTCCTTCAGCATGCGGCGCATCATATCCCCGGCCTGCTGCACCTCGGCCATACTGGCGCCGATGATGTTGCCTCCGACGATCGCGCACGCCGCCTGCCCCAGCAGGCACGCCTTGACGGTTTGGCCGTACCCGGTCACCAGCCCGTCCTGCATGTCGAGGTCGATCGACACCGTCGACCCGCAAAGCTTCGAATGGGCGGTCACGGTCGCATCCGGGTCGGGCAGGCGCTCAGAATGCGGGATGTTCGCCGCCAGCTCCAAAAGCCTCGAGTTGTACATCTCGTTCAGATCGGCCATGTCTCGCCCGGTCAGGTGTTGGCAGCCCAATTCGGCCCACGGCCTTTCCAATCGTGCCGCGGGTGCCGATAATATAGGGCACCCGGTCGCCCCGCACATCCCGCAGAGGCGCCGCACGGCGCGATCTTTCGCGCATCACACCAGGAGCGTCCCTGTGACGGAACCCTCGGGCCTGAAGCTGAAACGCGTTCCGCCCCGCAAACCCTCGCGCGATGAGGCGGAGGACGCGGTGCGCACCCTGCTCGCCTGGGCAGGGGATGACCCGGCGCGCTCGGGCCTCGCCAACACCCCCAAGCGCGTCGTCGAAGCCTACGAGGAGCGGTTCAGCGGCTATGGCGAAGATGCCGCGGCCGAACTCGCGCGGACGTTCGAGGATGTTTCGGGTTATTCCGACATGATCCTGCTGCGCGATGTGCGCCTGGAAAGCCATTGTGAGCACCACGTCGCGCCGTTCACCGGCATCGCCCATGTCGCCTACCTTCCAGACCGGCGCGTCGTCGGCCTGTCGAAATTGGCACGTGTCGTAGACATTTTCGCCCGCCGCCTGCAGGTGCAGGAATCGCTGACGGCGCAGATCGGCGACACCATCCAGCAGAGCCTTGCTCCACTTGGCGTTGCGGTGATGATCCGCGCCGCGCACCAGTGCATGACCCTGCGCGCCGTCAATCAGCCGGCGGCGTTGATGGAGACGACGCACTTTACAGGCGTGTTCCAGGAGCAGGAAAGCTGGCGCCAGCGTTTCCTCGAAGCCGTGCGCCAGCGCGTCCGGCACATGATCCGAATTTCACCCAGCAGGTAAAGCATGGCCACGACCCCCAAGCCCGCGTTCACCCCGCGCGGCAGCAAGGCGGAGATCGAGGAGGCCCTCGAGTTTCAGCCGAAGTTCGATGCGGACGGTCTCATCCCGGCGGTCGTCACCGACGCGCGCACCGGAGAAGCGCTGATGTTCGCCTTCATGAATGCCGAGGCGCTGGCGCTCAGCATCGAGACGGGCATCGTGCATTTCTGGAGCCGCTCGCGCGCCGCGCTCTGGAAGAAGGGCGCCGAAAGCGGCAACATGTTTAACATCGTCGAAATGCGCACCGACTGCGACCAGGACGTGCTCTGGTTGCGTGTAAGCGTCGAGGGCGATGGCGTTGCCTGCCACACCGGTCGCCGCAGCTGCTTTTACCGCCTCGTCCCCGTGCAGGACGGAGCCAGCAGGCGGGTTTCGCCTCGTCATGGCCCCCGACGCCGACAAGCCGACCTGACCTTGCGTGCACCCCGATGCGCCGTATCGTGCTGCAATGCACCGGCGCCGCCGCAGTGCGAGACGAGTTGCGCCATCATGCAAGGTTAATCTTGGAGGCCTATATATGAAGCGTATGCTGGCTTTAGCGCCGTTTCTTGAGTCGTCGGGCACCAAATACCCACACGGACGTTAAGCACGTACACAACGGGGATCGAACGGGAGCTGCATTCGCAGGTGAGGATATGGCCAAGGCAAAGATCGGTCTGGCACTCGGGGGCGGCGCGGCACGCGGCTGGGCCCACATCGGCGTCCTCAAGGCACTCGTCGAAGCCGGCATAAAGCCCGACATCATCGTCGGCACCTCGATCGGCGCCGTGGTCGGCGCCTGTCATGCGGCCGGGCATCTGGAATCGCTCGAAGGCTTTGCGCGCGAGCTGACGCGTCGACGCATCTTCGGCTACCTCGACTTCAACTTCGCCGGCACAGCCCTCATCAACGGTCAGCGCCTTTGCGATCGCCTCGAGCATCATCTCGGCGACATGAACATCGAGGAACTCGATCACGCATTTCACCGCCGTCGCCACCGAACTCGGCACCGGCCACGAGATCTGGCTGTCGCGTGGACGTCTGGCCGATGCCGTACGCGCCTCGTACGCGTTGCCCGGCATTTTCCGGCCGGTGAAGATCAATGGCCGCTGGCTGTTCGACGGCGCGCTCGTCAATCCTATTCCGGTGTCCGTGGCGCGCGCGCACGGCGCCCGCTACGTGATCGCCGTCAATCTGAACTTCGACATCTGCGGACGCGGCACCATCGTGCCGCATATGGAGCCTGACGTTGTGGCCGAGCCGGCTGCGGATGCCTCGCACCCCTCCGGCAAGAACGGCAGCGCCGTGCGGCGGCTGCTGAAGCGGCAGGTGTTGGGCAAGAACGAAGCGACGCCCGGCATCTCGACGGTGATGGTCGAAGCGTTCAACATCGTACAGGATCGCATCGCACGTTCGCGCTTGGCCGGCGATCCTCCAGACGCCATGATCAATCTGCGCCTATCCGATATCGGTCTATTCGATTTCCACCGTGCCGATGAACTGATCAAGCGCGGCGAGGAAGCCACCAAGCGGCACCTGTCCGAAATACACCGCGAGATCGACGCACGCCGATACGCGCCGGGAGCGCACACGGGCATTCCCTCGCTCGTCTAGCGAAATGTCTGACGACTGTTGGAACGACGCGACTGCGCTCAGCCGGTGACGAAGTAGCCGCGCATGGCGGTCACTTCCATTTCCACCTCGGCGATGTGGTTCTTCACAACATCGCCTATGGAGATGATGCCGACGAGCGCCCCATCCTCGATGACCGGTGTGTGACGGAAGCGCCCTTGCGTCATGACTTCCATCAGCTCATCGAGCGTCGTCGTCTCCTGACACGAGATGACGTTGGCGGTCATCGTCTTCGATACCGGCTCGCTGAGCACTTCGGCGCCGCGCTCGCCGAGCTTGCGGATCACGTCGCGCTCGGAAACGATGCCGACAACTTCGCCTCTGTCACCGACAACGACGATGGCGCCGATCTTCTTCTGCGCCAGCTTGTTGACGATCTCGAGCAGCGTAGTGTCCGGGCGCGCGGTCGCCACCGCCCGTCCCTTGGCCTTGAGGATCTGTCCGATATTCATTGCATCTCCTCCCACTGCGCTCTGACAGTCGAAGTCCGGAACGTTGGCCTCCGGTTCCATTCCGGGGCGTGGCGATCCAGCAGTCGACGCAAAGTCATCTGCATTTTTTGGCCGCCTAGCCTGGCGGTTATTCATCGTGCTGCAATCACGGCGGCGACGCAAGACGTTCAATGCAAAATGGGCGCGTCAGATGAATTGTCGGTGTGCGGCGCATCAAAAAAGCCGAATGCGAAAAGTCCGGCGAAATATCCGCCGATATGCGCTTCCCAAGCGATGCCGCTGACGCCCATGCTCCCGAGGCCATACACAGCGAGAATGTTGGCAAAGAGAAACACCGCGGTAACAAGCACGACCCGCTTGTCGGTGAGCGCAGTGGTCAGCGACATCAAGGGCGCGGAACGTGGATCATCCCGCAGTGCGGCGAGACCGCGACCGTCCACCGCAGTGAACAAAAATCGCATCGTCGCCCCCATTAGCCCGGATATCGCTCCTGACGCGCCGACCATCGGCACCATCTGCCCGGGATTGAAAGCGAGGAACGTCGCCGCACCGACGGCGGCGCAAAAGGCAAAAAACAGCAGGAAGCGCAGCGAGCCGACACGATTGGCGACGGCGCCACCGAAGGCCAGCAGCCACGCGGCGTTGAGGCCCAGATGCATCCAATCGCCGTGCAGCAAAGTGTGAGTGACGAAGGACGTCACCGAGGCCACGTTGCCGCCGGGCAGTAGCTCGGCAAAACCCGCATAGCGGGCCGGGATGAACGCCAGCGCCAGCGTGACCCAAGTGTCCCACACTTCGGGCATCCAGAGCCGCAACACGTGGATAGCCGTCATCAGCGCCAGCAGCGCGAGCACGCTACCTTGCACGTTGAACATCGGCTCGTGTCGGCTCACCGGGCACCCCTCGTCGCTGTCCGTCCGCGCCGCGGGCCACTACTGGCCCGCATTCGCGGCGCGCAGAGTTAACGTCAACCAACCCACGCAGCAACGTTCATCTGCGATCCGCCGGCAAGCGCCCTGGCACGGATGCTGCTCCTGACAAGCCATGCACGGGCCGGGTTGTACCGATCCGGGACGAGTTTTAACGGGCTTGCGAGGGGTTGGCGGTTGCCGGTTTGCATATGGATCTGAAACACAAGACCAGCCAGGCGCTTTATTCCTATTGGGACAAGGTGCGCGGCGATCGTACGACGCCGCGGCGGTTCGAGATCGAGCCGGCCAAGATCGCAACGATCCTGCCGTCGACATTCATCCTCGAACGCATCGACACCGAGACTTACCGGTTTCGGCTGGCTGGAACCAACGTCTGCGACTATTTCGGCTCCGAATTGCGCGGAACCAACTTTCTCGACGGCTGGTCGGCACTGGACCGCCTGGCGCTGATCCGTCACCTGGCCGCCGTCTCCAAGCAGGGCGCGGTGGAGAAAATCCACCTCGAAGCTGCCCCCATCGCCCGTCCCTCCACCCCGTTCGAAGCCTTGCTGCTACCGCTCCGCCACACGGGCGATGAGATCGACCGCGTGCTGGGCGCCTTTGCGCCACTCGACCCGCCGCACTGGCTGGGCGAGTTGCCGCTCAGCAGCAAGCGCATCATCCTGCATGAACTGGTTTGGCCGGGCGGCAGTCCGACCTTCGACGACAAGGCGCGCCTGCGCAACGACGCGCCGGTCCTGCCGGTCCTCAAGGCGTCGGACCACACCCGCATCGTGCGCTCAGAGCGCCGCCAGTTCCGCGTATTTGAGGGCGGCCTCAGCCGCGATGATCTCGAGAAGTCCTGACGCGTTCCCCTGACGCCGTCTTGCCTTTCCCCAATGCCGCCAACACATTGATTGCGACGTATACAGAAATGACGCGGCAATTAGCCGTTCGTTAAGCCGCCTCCCTGCATAATCCACTCCGGAACAGAGCCTCTAGCGTACGCGTTTTGGCCTGGCTCGCGGAAAGCGGACCGCCCTTTTGGCGGCCCAATCGCAGGAACGGCTATGTCTACGAGTGCGGATGCATTTCGACCAGTCGATCCCGTCGATGCGGGCTATCAAGGCAGGAACAAGCGCCGTTACCCGCGCTATGAGCTGAGCCTCGCCGGCCGCTTTATGCGCGCCGACAAACTCGACCACGCTTGCCGGCTTATCGACATTTCCGTCGAAAGCGCTGCCATGACGACGCCAGTGCCGCTCATCGTCGGCGAGAAGCTCATCGTCTATCTGATGCATTTGGGCGGCCTGGAAGGCAGTGTGGTACGCCTTTTCCCAGGCAGCTTTGCCCTGGCCATCAGCGGCACGCAACGCAAGCGCGACAAGCTGGCCGTGCAGATCCCGCGCCTCGCCGGCCAAGGGGAAATTCCCGAGGGCGAAGAGCGCTCGTATCCGCGCCTGACCGCCGAGGAGGAGGCGCTGCTCGTGCTTCCCGACGGCAGCGCCATGGTCTGTCCGCTGCACGATCTCTCCATGTCCGGCGCATCTGTCCAGACGCCTGCGCGCCCGCCGCTCGGTGCCGAGGTGATGCTCGACAAGCGTCGAGCCGTAGTCGTTCGCCACCACGAGCGCGGCATAGCACTCGAGTTTGTTAACGAGCGCTTCACATCCGGCGGCGACGCCGAAGCGGTCTTAAGAGGTCCGCTACGAAGGTGAAGGATTGACGAGTTTTTCGCATCAAATCCGGGGACGTAGTTTCAGCGTAATTCGAGTTCTGTCGGGTAGCTTGAGAGGAAGAGTAACGGGGTCTTGTCATGCAGCGGGTTCAGTTAAGCGCTATCGTCCTCATTGGCAGCATGCTCGCGGCAACGTCTGTTTGCGCGCAGGGCGTCTCGAACATTCAGAAGCCGGACAAGGCCGATCGCTCTTCCGCGCAGGGTTCTCTCTTCATGCGCATCTTCGGACCGGCGCAGCCGCCGCATGGCTTTGTGCGCTTCTGCGATGCCAATCCACAGGAGTGCGCCTCAGATCACGGCCAGGAGAGCCGCTTTGATGCCTCCGCCGAGCGCCTCAAGGAGCTCGATGAGATGAACCGCACCATCAACCGCGAGATCGCCCCCGCCACCGATCTCGACGTGTACGGCGTCAACGAATACTGGACGTTGCCCCGCACGCGCGGCGATTGCGAGGATTACGCGCTGCTGAAGCGCAAGAATCTGATCGCCAAGGGCTGGCCAGTGAGCGCGCTACTGATGACGGTGGTGCGCGATGAGAAGGGCGAAGGCCACGCGGTGCTGACAGCCCGCACCGTTCAGGGCGACTACATCCTGGACAACAAGATCGAAGATGTGCGCCCGTGGAATCGGACGCCCTATCAGTTTGTGATGCGGCAGTCCTACCTCAACCCGAAGGTCTGGGTGGCCCTCGACACGCGCCAGAGCCCGCTCGCGACGGCGTTGTCGGGTCTCGAGAACCAGAGCTCCGAGTAAGCTCAGGACGGCGCGCGCAAAGACGCGCGCCGTCCTAAACTTGCGGCTTCATGCCGGCGGCAAATCGCTTCCAGTTCACGACGTAACGCCCGGCCGCCCCGCCGAAGCGTTGGACGTCCTCGTCCGTCAACTGGCGCACGATTTTGCCGGGAGAGCCGAGCACCATGGAGCGCGGCGGTATTTCCTTGCCCTCGGCAATCAACGTGTTGGCGCCGATAAGGCACTCCTCGCCGATCTTGGCGCCGTTGAGAATGATCGAGCCGATGCCGATGAGGCTGCAGCGGCCGATCGTGCAGCCATGCAGCATGACCATATGCCCTATCGTGCAGTCGCTGCCGACGCTCAGCGGATAACCCGGGTCGGTGTGCAGGACGCACCCTTCCTGCACATTGGAGCGCGCCCCGATACGGATCGGCTCGTTGTCGCCTCGCAGGACGCTGCCGAACCAGACGCTGGCCTCGTCTTCAAGGATGACCTTGCCGATGAGTACGGCATTGGGGGCCACCCAGTAGCGGCCCTCGCCGGGCGTTTCGACGCCAACGCCATCAAGCTCGTAGAGCGGCATAAGCGATCAGGCCTGCTCGAGATCAAGGTCGAGGATGGCCATCTGGAACTGGTAGGAAACTTCGCCCTCCTCTTCCTCACGGAAGAGCACGGCGATGAACTCGCCGTTGACGAACACCTCAGCGGAGTCCTTCTTCTTCGGTCGCGGGCGCACTTCCAGCGATGGCGTCCCGAAGGTCTTGCGTAGATAGCCCTGCACCTTAGCGACTTCTTTCGGATCCACGTGCGTCATCTCCCTTGCGGGCGCGATAAGTGAGCGCCGCCGTTGAACATTTCAGGCTAAATCACAGACCGCCGAAATCGTCGACCCAGGTCTGTTCCATCTCCAGCGCCGGCTCGGCGCAGCCGGCCGACCCGACAATCTTGGCCGGCACTCCGGCGACTGTCACGTGCGCGGGCACATCGGCGAGCACGACGCTTCCCGCGGCGATGCGCGATCCGTCGCCGACTGTGATGTTGCCCAGCACCTTGGCGCCGGCGCCGATAAGGACGCTCTCACCGATCTTGGGATGGCGGTCACCGGTTTCCTTGCCGCTGCCGCCGAGTGTCACGGCGTGCAGGAAGGAGCAGTTGTTGCCGACCCGTGCCGTCTCACCGATGACAATGCCGGTGGCATGATCGATCATGATGCCTTGGCCGAATTTGGCCGCCGGGTGAATGTCGACGCCGAAGGTGCGCGAAGACTGGCTTTGCAGCAGCAGCGCGAAGTCGCGGCGGCCCTGATGCCAGAGCGCGTGCGCAAAGCGGTGCGTCGCCAGCGCATGAAAACCTTTGAAGTAGAGCAGCGGGTCGATGTAGCGATTGCAGGCAGGATCGCGATCGAACACGGCAGCGAGATCGGCGCGGAAAATGCCACCCATCTCCGGGTGCGCTTCCAGCGCCGATTGGAAAGTCTGGTTGATGAGCACGGCGTCCACATCAGAATGGTCGAGCCGTTGGGCCAGCCGGTGGCAGATGGCTTCTTCGAGGCGGTCGTGGCTGAGTAGCGTCGCGAAGATGAAGCTGCCGAGTGCCGGCTCGGCCGCCATGGCGCTCGTCGCTTCACGCCGGATCTCCGACCAGATCGGATCGTAGGCCTGCACCTTGCCGCCGGGCGCCGAACGCGTTTTGGCCGCCATGTCGCACTCCTCGCGCTGATGCGCGCCGCTCCCCCGGTCAGCATACCGGGTCCCGATGGGCGTACAAATATGCCGTCGCGGCGTCAACGCCTTCCAACGCCACGGCCTTTTGTGCCGCCCGAATGGGCATGCCTTGAGACGACCTGCCCGATTGCGGCTGAGAACTGTTCGCGCTGTATAAGGCGTGCTCACAAACAAGGAATTCCCATGCCGGATACCCCGTCGGACACGCCCGAGCTGCGTCTGCAGCGCGACGGCGAGATCGGTTTCGTGATCGCCAACAATCCGGCCCGAATGAACGCCTTTAATGCGGGGATGTGGCGCGCCTTGCCGCAGCTGCTCGCAGAAGCGGAGGCGGACCCGGACATCCGAGTGATCGTCCTACGCGGGGCGGGCACGCGCGCCTTCTCGGCCGGTGCCGACATTTCCGAATTCGACAGTGCTCGCTCAGGCGACGCCACCGACGCGTACGATGCGCTCAACGATGCCGCCTTCCACGCGCTCAGCGGCTGCGCCAAGCCGACCATCGCCATGATCCACGGCTTCTGTCTCGGCGGCGGGCTTGCCATCGCCCTGTGCGCCGACATGCGGCTGGCCGACGAGGCGGCCGAGTTTGCCATCCCGGCCGCCAAGCTCGGACTCGGCTACAATGCCCGCTGGGTTCGCCCGCTGCTTGCGGCCGTCGCCCCCCACCACGCCAAAGAGATGCTCTTCACCGGCCGGCGTTTCAAAGTTGCAGAGGCCAAGGCGATGGGCCTCGTCAACACCGTGGTGCCGACTGCCGAGCTTGAAATCCGGACGCGGGCGCTTGCCGCTGAGATCGCTGCCAACGCGCCGCTCACAGTGCGTGCCGCCAAGCGCACGATAGATGAACTGACGCGCAATCCCCAGACGCCCGACCTCGCGGCGCTCGATGCGGCGGTGTCGGCCTGCTTTGCAAGCGAGGATTACGCCGAGGGTCGGCGCGCCTTCAAAGAAAAGCGCAAACCCCAGTTCAAAGGCCGCTGACCTGCGTCACCTCGAAGACGACCCGGTCACGTACCTTGCCGGCCAGAGTCTGCCGACGTCGCCATCTAATGGCTGCCAGACGACGCCCACACCACCTTCGGCCCGCGCAACAACCGAGGCGTTGTATTGGCTCATCGACCGTATTCCGGAAACGGTCCCCAATGTTGTCTCGCACTGCAACCAGCGCGGCCCAGAGTTGCCCCGCTTGCAGGGTGATGCATTTCTGTGCGCTTCTGCCGGCCGTCAATGCCGCGTGGAAACTTCGCTTAGGCAGCGGAAGCACACAGGGTGTGTCCCTGTCGCTCGATCGGTGCGTTGAGTTGCATGCGAAGCGAATTGTAGGTTCCTTGCGCCGCAAAATATATTTCGCTTGGCAAGCGACCGAGCTGCCACATACCTTCAAACCTTCAGCACGTCGATGCGTTTGCCCGAACTGTAAAAAACGAGCTGCCACCATAAGGCGGCCAAGCATTTGGAGGCGACCATGGAACTGATGGTACGACTGAACGTCCTTGCCGCTCTTCTATCCTTCGGCTTCATCACCGCGATCGTATTCGGCGTCCTCTAAAGATCGCAGCACCGAAGGCGCGTCTCCCCGACGCGAGACGCAGACCCTGATAGCCGGAAGGCGCGGAGATCACTCCGCGCCTTTGTTGTTTCAGGGCCTTTGGGATTTGCGATCAGCCTATCGTGGGGATCAGGCCGCCGCCTCACGCAAGGCGCGCGGATCGTAGTTGAGTACCGGCGCCAGCCAGCGCTCCGTCTCCTCGATCGTCCAGCCCTTGCGCGCCGCATAGTCCTCGACCTGATCGCGCTCGACCTTCCCGACCCCGAAATAGTGGCTGTCGGGGTGCGCCAGATAAATGCCGGAGACGGCCGCACCGGGCCACATAGCGTAGCTTTCGGTGAGCTCGATGCCGGCCGCCTTGTGCACGTCCATCAGAGTCCACAGCGTCGCTTTCTCGGTGTGATCGGGCTGCGCTGGATAGCCCGGTGCCGGACGGATGCCGCGATACTTCTCCAAGATGAGATCTTCGTTGGAGATCGTCTCGCCGGCCGCGTAGCCCCAGAACTCGCGGCGCACGCGCGTATGCAGGCGCTCGGCGAAAGCCTCCGCCAGTCGGTCGCAGAGTGCCTTGCACAGGATGCGGCTGTAGTCGTCCGTCACCTTGATGTGCTTTTCGATCGCCGCCTCCTCGCCGAGCCCGGCGGTGACGGCAAATCCGCCCACGTAGTCGGCGAGCCCGCTGTCCTTGGGCGCTATGAAGTCGGCGAGCGCGGTATGGGCGCGGTCGCGTGAAGGGTCGCGAGCGATCTGCTGGCGCAGCGTGAACATCGTCGCCAGTTGTTGCTTGCGCGTCTCGTCGGTGAACAGCGCGATGTCGTCGCCGACCGCATTGGCCGGCCAGAAGCCGATGACGCCGGCGGCGCGCACCCACTTCTCGGACACCATGCGCTTCAGCATGTCCTGTGCGTCGTTGAACAGCTTCTGCGCTTCGGTGCCGACCTTGTTGTCCTTGAGGATCGCCGGATAGCGCCCCGTCAGTTCCCAGGTCTGGAAGAAAGGCGTCCAGTCGATGTACGGCACCAGCTCGGCCAGCGGGTAGTCGGTGAATGCCTTGGTGCCGAGGAACGTCGGCTTGGGCGGCTGATAGGCCGACCAGTCGATCTTGAACTTGTTGGTGCGTGCAGCGGCGAGGGAGATGCGCCGCTTGGAGGCTTCGTTGCGCACGTGCGCCTCGCGCACCTTGACGTACTCGTTGCGGATCTCCCCCACATACGCGGAGTGGTCGGTCTCCGACAGCAGCTTGGAGACGACGCCGACCGCGCGGGAAGCGTCCAGCACGTAGATGGCCTGGCCCTTCATGTAATTGGGGCTGATCTTCACCGCCGTGTGCACGCGGCTGGTCGTGGCGCCACCAATGAGCAGCGGGCAGCTGAAGCCCTCGCGCTCCATCTCGGCAGCGACAAAGCACATCTCATCGAGCGACGGCGTGATGAGGCCCGACAGACCGATGATATCGGCCTTCTCGCGTTTGGCCGTCTCGAGGATCTTGGCCGCCGACACCATGACACCGAGGTCGATCACCTCGTAGTTGTTGCACTGTAGAACGACGCCGACGATGTTCTTGCCGATGTCGTGTACATCGCCCTTGACGGTGGCCATGACGATCTTGCCGGCGGCCGGCATCGCCTCCTGGCCCGAGGCCTTCTTCTCCGCTTCCAGATAGGGTTGCAGATAGGCGACGGCCTGCTTCATCACGCGTGCCGACTTGACGACCTGCGGCAGGAACATCTTGCCGGCGCCGAACAGGTCGCCGACGACGTTCATGCCCGCCATCAGCGGACCTTCGATGACGTGCAGCGGCTTCGCCGCCTCTTGGCGCGCAGCCTCGGTATCTTCTTCGATGAAGTCGGTGATGCCGTGCACCAGCGAATGCGTCAGCCGCTCCTGTACGGAGGCTTCGCGCCAGGAGAGATCCTTTTCCTTGGCCTTGGCGCCGCTGCCGTCGCCCTTAAACTTGGGCGCGGCGTCGAGCAGCCGGTCGGTGGCGTCGGCGCGGCGATTGAGGACGACGTCCTCGCACAACTCACGCAGCTCGGCCGGTATGTCGTCGTACAGCGCCAGCTGACCGGCGTTGACAATGCCCATGTCCATGCCGGCCTGGATCGCGTGGTAGAGGAACACCGCGTGCATCGCCTCGCGCACCGGCTCGTTGCCGCGGAAAGCGAACGACAGGTTGGAGACGCCGCCCGAGATGTGCACCAGGGGCATCTTTTCCTTGATGCGACGTGCCGCCTCGATGAAGGCGATGCCGTAACCGTTGTGCTCCTCGATGCCGGTGGCGACGGCGAAGATGTTGGGGTCGAAGATGATGTCTTCGGGCGGAAAGCCGACCTGTTCGGTGAGCAGCTTGTAGGCGCGCTCGCAGATGGCGACCTTGCGATCGGCCGTGTCCGCCTGCCCTTCTTCGTCGAAGGCCATGACCACGACGGCCGCGCCATAGCGCAGCACCTTCTTGGCCTGATCGAGGAACTGCGCCTCGCCCTCCTTCATGCTGATCGAATTGACGATGGCCTTGCCCTGCACGCACTTGAGGCCGGCCTCGATAACGCTCCACTTGGAGCTATCGATCATCAGCGGCACGCGCGAGATGTCCGGCTCCGACGCGATCAGGTTGAGGAACGTCTGCATCGCCTTTTCGGAATCGAGCAGCCCCTCGTCCATGTTGACGTCGAGGATCTGCGCGCCGTTCTCGACCTGGCTGCGCGCGACGGCGAGCGCGGCCGCATAGTCGTTGGCCTCGATCAGCTTCCTGAATTTCGCCGAGCCGGTGACGTTGGTGCGCTCACCGACGTTGATGAAGGCTTGCGCCGCGTTACCCGTTGTCATTCAATCGGACTTCCGTTCTGAGTTGCGGAGATCTAGCGGCGGTCCCATCGTCACCGAGAAGGCGAAGCATGCCGTCCTCGAACGGTTCCTCAAATTTAGCGGCGTCATCGGTCACCCGGCGACGAACGGCTCGAGGCCGGAGAGACGCATCTTGGGCGCGATCTCGCGGAATCTTGCGCGGTGGATGCGCCTCGACGTGCTCGGCGATGTGGCGGATGTGGTCGGGCGTCGAGCCGCAGCAGCCGCCGACGATATTGACGATACCATCCTTGGCCCACGGCTCCATGTCGCACGCCATGTCGTGCGGGCTCTCGTCGTATTCGCCCATCGCGTTGGGCAGGCCGGCGTTCGGGTAAGCGGAGATGCGCGCATCGGCCACCGTCGCCAACTCAGCCAGATATGGCCGCATCAGGTCGGCGCCGAGCGCACAGTTGAGCCCGATCGAGAACGGCCGCAGATGGCGCATCGAGTACCAGAAGGCTTCCGCTGTCTGTCCCGACAGCGTGCGCCCGGAAAGATCGGTGATGGTGCCGGAGATCATGATCGGCAGCTCGACACCCTTCTCTTCGAACACTTCGAGCGTGGCGACGCCCGCCGCCTTGGCGTTGAGCGTATCAAAGATGGTCTCGATGAGGATGATGTCGGAGCCGCCGTCCATCAGCCCGCGCACCTGCTCCTTGTAGGCCTCGCGCAGCTCATCGAAATTGACGTTGCGATAACCCGGGTTGTTGACGTCGGGAGAGATCGACGCGGTGCGATTGGTTGGCCCCACGGCGCCAGCAACGAACCGCTGCTTGCCGGGTGTCTTCTTGTTCCATTTGTCAGCGGCGGCGCGAGCGATCTTCGCGGCCGCCACGTTCATCTCGTAGGCGAGATCTTCCATGCCGTAGTCCGCCAGAGAGATGCGCTGGGCATTGAACGTGTTGGTCTCGAGGATGTCGGCGCCGGCCTCCAGATACTCCTCGTGGATCTTGCCGATGATCTGCGGCTGCGTCAGTACGAGAAGATCGTTGTTGCCTTTGACGTCGCGGTGCCAGTCCTTGAAGCGCGCGCCGCGATAGCCAGCCTCGTCCAGCTTGTAGCGCTGAATCATGGTGCCCATCGCGCCATCGATGATGAGGATGCGCTTGTCGGCGGCCGCTTGCAGGGCGGCATTGGCTGGGTGCTTTTCCATGTTGGCTGCTCCTTACCCCGCCGCGCGGGCCTTGGCCGCGACGGCAGGCGCAAGCGCCGCCGACGCGTGTGGCCGCAGCCCCAGAAGATGACAGATGGCATAGACGAGATCGGCCCGGTTGAGGGTGTAGAAATGGAACTTCTTCACGCCCTCATCCACCAGATCCATGCACTGCTCTGTGGCGACCGCCGCCCCGACCAGATGGCTGGTCGCGGGATCTGCTTCAAGGCCATCGAAGCGGCGCGCGAGCCATGATGGCATGCTGGCACCGGCACGGGCGGCAAAGCCGGCGACCTGTTTGAAATTGTGGATGGGGACGATGCCGGGGGTGATGGGCACCCAGATGCCGGCGGCGCGCGCCCGCTCGAGAAACCTCAGGTAGTGTGCGTTGTCGAAACCGAACTGGGTGATGATGCGATCGGCGCCCGCGTCGACCTTGGCTTTCAGATTGTCCATATCGGTCGAAAGCGTCGCGCTCTCGGGGTGCTTCTCGGGGTAGCCGGCGACCGAGACCTCGAACGGCGCGATCTTCTTCAGACCGGAGACGAGGTCGGCGGCATTGATATAGCCGCCGGGATGCGGCTCGTACGACGTGCCAGGTCCGCCAGCGGGATCACCGCGCAGGGCCACGATGTGGCGCACGCCGATGTCCCAGTAGTCGCGGGCAACGGCATCCACTTCCTCCTTCGACGCGGCGACGCAGGTCAGGTGTGCGGCTGGCCTGAGGCCGGTCTCGTTGACGACGCGCACGACCGTGTTGTGCGTACGCTCGCGCGTCGAGCCTCCCGCGCCATAGGTGACGGACACAAATTCGGGGCGCAGCGGCGCCAGGCGTTCGACGGCGCTCCACAGCGCTTGCTCCATCTTCTCCGTCTTGGGTGGGAAGAACTCGAACGAAACGTCGATCTCGCCGGCGCCGAGCAACCGGCTCTTGCGTTCTGCTGCCATGGCCATCAGGGAGCCTCCTGCAAGGCGCGCGTGCGCGCCGGCTTGTCTAGCGTTGCCGCGTCTTGCATTGCCGTGCCCGGGCGCTCGCCGAGCCACAGCGATACGGTGAGCGCTTGCGGCGCAGAATTCGCCGCTGGCGCGAGATCGCGTTGGACCGCCGGAGCAAGGCCGGCATCCTTCATCCAGTTGTCGACCTGTGCGGGGGCAAAACCCAGCCGATCGTGCGCGTGCTCCTCGCGCAGGAACTCCAGATCGTGCGGCGCGAAGTCGACGATCAGCAGCCGTCCGCCGGGCGCCAGTACGCGCGCTGCCTCGCGGATGGCGAGCGCCGGATCGGATAGGAAGTGGAGCACCTGGTGCATGACGACGGCATCGGCGACGCCGTCTGGCAGGCTCAAGGCATAAAGGTCGCCGTGGCGCACCTGCGCACGCACCAGCCTCGCCTTCGAGAGGTTGCTACGCGCGTAGGCGAGCATGGCGTTGCTGAGGTCAAAGCCGATGCCGCGCTCGTAGCGGTCGGCCAGAAGCTCGAGGATGCGCCCGGTCCCCGTGCCCAGGTCGACGAGCAGCTTGAACGGCCCGTGCCCGAGCGCTTCGACGATAGCCGCTTCGACATCCTGCTCGGCAATATGCAGCGCCCGTATGCGGTCCCAGTCGGCGGCATGCGACTGGAAATAGGTCTGCGCCGTGGCCTCGCGTTCCCGCTTCAGGGCTTCTGCCCGTTCGCGGTCGCGCGCGACGACGCGGTCCCCGCCGTCTACCAGAGCCAGAATGTCGAGCGCCAGCCGGCCGCCGGCGGAGCGATCGGAGACGTGGAAATAGGCCCAGCTGCCCTCGCGGAAGCGCTCGATCAGGCCTGCCTCGGCGAGCAGCTTCAAGTGCCGGCTGATACGGGGCTGGCTCTGGCCGAGGATGACTGTCAGGTCCTTGACGCTCAATTCGCCGCCCGCAAGGAGAAGCAGGATGCGCAGGCGCGTCGGCTCGGCGGCTGCCTTGAGCGCCGTGACGATGTCATCGCTGGCAAATGATCCGGACACCGCAGGCGCCTCCATTTCGGCCGGATCATATAAAGATATGTTTATGTGTCAAGCAGTGCTGGACAGCAACCAACAGGGCTTCTTTTCGGCACAAGCGTTAACGCGAAAGTAAGCACAGCGCGTTTAGCGTTCATCACTAGGACTTCAAGCTGCGGACACCCCATGCGCGTTGCCATCTACGACCGGGTCGAGCCACCCATGCCTGCCAACCTGCCGCTTCGCCTCACCCAGACCTGCTCGCAGCGCTCGGCCACCGCTTTTCTAACGCTTGTCGTTCCCGTCACCTGCGCGGCTATCATTGCCGCTCTCGCCGTCGTCGCGGCAATCCTGACTCCCACGGCACGCACATTTATCGGGGACCACCCTGTGCAGGGCATGGAGATCCTAGCTGCCGTCGGTTTTCTCGTTTATCTCATAGCGCTGCCCACCAAACGGCTGATCGATCGCTTGGCGACCACGCGCACCGTGGATATCGCCCACGGCGTCGTGACGGTCACGGAAGGCGGTTATTTCCGCTCCTGGGTTTGGTCTGCGCCGCTGGGCTCCTACGCCGGTGTTGCACATCACGTACGCGCCTCCTTGTCGGGAACCCGCCACGAGATAATCCTCGTCCACCCCGAGCGCGCAAAATCCGTGCTCTTGAGTGTGGCGCCGAGGACATTGCAGAGCGAGGTCGACGGGGTCGCCAAGATGCTCGACCACCAACAGATCCCGCCCGCCGAACTCTACCGCTTCAAGGGTCTACGGCCGCGGGTTGCCGCAACGCCTCTACTGGATGCCGCCCATGCATGACGTCCTTGCCGTCCAAAAAATCGACTTTTTCGTGGTCCAGCCTTTGACTGAAAGATGCCTCACATGGCTAATAAAGCTGACGAGGCGAGGGCAGGTCGGCGTTCAAGCGGCCGCCGTTGAAAGTTTGTACCCCCTCAGGTGGGAGCCCGATCGAATGCTGTTATCCGTGACGTCGCTGGCGCAACAGCGCCACATATTGTCTGCCCTGACACTCGCTTGCTTGGCCCTGGTGGCGACGCCCTTGACGGCGGCAGCCCAGGCTCCCGCCCTCCAAAAAGCGGCACCGGCGGCGCCCGTCACTGGCGACGCTGCTCCGGTCGTCCGCCGCGAGAGCCCCGCTGGGTTCATGAAGCGCGTTGGCAACGAGTTGCTCGCCGCCTCAAGGTCGCGCTCGACCTCGCAGTTCGCCATGGTGCTGAACTCCAACGCCGACGTTCCCTCGATCGGCATCAGCGCGCTGGGCGAATATGCTCGCAGCCTGCCCAAGACCGACCGGCCGGTCTACTACAACGGCATGATCAACTTCATCGCTCGGTATGCCTCGAAGGAAGCGCCGAAGTATCCGGTAGCCCGCTTCACCGTCACGGCCCAGTCGAAGGAAGATGCGCGCGGCACCTATGTTGACAGCCGCATCACCCTGGGCAGCGGCGACAGCTATGACGTGCGCTGGCTCGTCGTTAAGCGCGGAAATACTTACAAGGTGCGCGACGCCCAGGTGATCGGATTCTGGATGACGTCCTTCCTCGACAACTTGTTCCAGAGCTTCATCAGCGACAACGGCGGCAATCCGAAAGCACTGGTCGTTGCCCTCAATCGCTGACGAGCGGGTCGGCTTGCACTCCAGGCCCGCAGGCTAGCAAGCTGCGGCGGTCAATCGGAGCGGCGCGGCCTGTTTTTCTGAATGATGCCGGCGATGATCAGGCCGAACATGATCAGGCGCGCTAGGTAGTAGAATGGCTCGAGTTCTTCGGCTGGGTGGCTAAACCCGAGTGCCACGCGCGAAACCGCATCGAGCGCGAAGGCAGCCGCAAAGAATAAAAACAGCTGATCGCGCGTTTGCCACCAGAAGCGCAAGAAGAAGAGCGTGGCCACCAGCGACGCCATGGCCACGGCACCCATCAGCATTGCGTAGAACTCAGCGTTCATCATTCAGCGTCCCAGATGAGACCGTACAGCAGCACGATCATCGCAACGAGTGCCGCGGACGTGCGCCAGACCGACAGGTCGATGTGCGGAACAAGGACCTTGTCAGCGACCAGGATCAGGTTGTTCAAGGTCAAGCCGACGAAGCACAACCCGCTCCACAGCAGCAACCGATAGCCTCCGCGGAGGTAGGCCTGCAGCAACAGCACCGCGCATGTGGCGGCCGCGAGCGAGCATAAAGAGTAGATGATCGGTCCCATGGATCATCGGTCCTTTCGCAACTTAAATGCCGCCGCGAACGCGCGGGCGCCCGATGGTTTGGCGTGGATCAGGTTGGTAACCGGAATGAGGTGGTTGCGGTAGAGCGCGGCCAGGCGTTCCACGATCTCACGTTGCCCCGACGGATCGCCGTTGAACCAGAAGGTGAGCTTGGCACACCCCGCGAGCCCGCTGGCACACAGGCGCTCAAGCACCTCTCTCGCCTGGCTCTCTTCGATGTAGAGGTGCGCGGCGACGCTGGCCGCCGTCCACGTGGCTTCGGGCTTGTTCATCAGCAACAGCAGCGCCTCGAGCTGGGCGACCGACTCTATATACGTGAGGAGGAACTCGCGCACGTCGGAGGGGACCAAGTCATCGGCCATGGCGCCCCCACGGGTATAAAGAATAGCTGCTCACCGCCCCGCCGCTTCCCCTCCAAATGTTATGGATCTGCGGCCAACGTGCGTTGTCTGTCGCGGCGCGTCAAGGTCTTACCGCCGCCCGATTTTCCGCTCATCAAGCAGAGGGATCACGACGAGCAAAAGTACGCCAAGTGTGCGAACGCGTTCCGGGGGAAGACATGAGGCTGAACTTGAAGCTCTGGGCGGCGCTGCTGGCGTGGCCCGGGTCGGCCGTGGCCGGCACTATGGAGCAGCAATTGCAGAAGCTCGACCCAGAGGAACGCGCCCACCAGGTCTGCGTGATCAAGGGGATCGACACGATCCGCCGCGACGGCAAGCTGCCAAAAGCCGATCGCCTAAAGACGAGCATCACCGGGCGCGCGAAGTACACCGGCACTCAGGTGGCGACCAAAGGTGGTGCGGTACGCGCCAAGGCTCACTGGTACGCGCTCAGCTTCAAATGTGATGTGACGGCCGATCAGATGAAGGCGCTGACCTTCACCTATCAACTCGGCGCGGAAATCCCGGAAGACAAATGGGAAGACCTGGGGCTGTGGCGCTGACCTTGTCGGCGGACTGAAAGCCTGAGCGTGGCGCCTGCAGGTGTATTCCTAAAAGCGAAAGCGGCCGGGTTATCCCCGGCCGCCATCGGGTTATCAGTCGTCGTAGCCAACCAGCAACTCGCCGGTCGCGGGATGAACGTGCGCCTCGGTGCGCATGCCGTTCTTGTCGATGAGGTCGACCTCATAGGCCCCGTCATCGGTTTCGATCTCTGTCACCTTATAGCCGAGCGTCGAGAGCTTCGCCGACACCTGCGCCGGGGTCATCCACTGGTCGCGCGGCACATTCAAGCGGCCCGACTTGGAATAATCATCGACGGCAGCAGCCGGGGTAGCCGCGGCCACGGCGAGGCCCAGGATAGGAAGGATGAGATAGTTACGCATGAGTTGCGCCTCCATATGATTGCGTCTTGTTGCGCACCGGCAGGATGGCCGGCTGTTGTGCACCATGGCAGAGCGGCCCTGACACCACTCTGACCGCTGTCGTCAGCAAGTTGTCAGTGATTGACCTGCAAATTAGAGGCATGTTGATGCGCAACCTCTTTCGCTCTGGCCCACTCGCCGCCGCCCTGGCTTTGGCGCTTGCCGGCGGCGTGCACGCCGAAGATGTCGGCCCCGAAGTGGCCAAGCGGCTGTTGAGCGAGGGGCGGATCAAACCGCTGGCGGAAATCTTGAACTCGGTGACTGGCAATATCCCCGGCAAGATCATCGAGGTCGAACTCGAGTTCGAAGACGGCAAATACGTTTACGAGCTTAAGTTGCTGCGCCCCAATGGCCGCGTGCAGGAAGTAGAAGCCGACGCCGCATCCGGCAGGATATTGAAGGTCGAGGACGACGGCTGATGCGGCTGCTGGTGGTCGAGGACGAACCGCGCATCAGCGAGGGCATCAAGTCGGCGCTCGATGCCGCTGGCTATACCTGCGATGTGTCGGCCGACGGTGAGGACGCCTGGTTTCGCGGCGACACCGAATCCTACGACCTCATCGTGCTCGATCTCGGCTTGCCGAGCATGGACGGTCTGGCGGTACTGAAGCGGTGGCGTGCCGACGGTCGCAACATGCCGGTACTGGTGTTGACAGCACGCAGCGCGTGGCCCGAACGCGTCGAGGGCATCGATGCCGGCGCCGACGACTACCTCGCCAAGCCGTTTCGTACCGAGGAGTTGCTGGCGCGCGTGCGTGCCCTCATCCGCCGCTCGACGGGACAGGGAAGTGCCGTCATCGAGGCCGGCTGTCTATCTCTCGACACGCGCCAGATGCGCGTCACGGCCGGCGGCGCCCCGGTGCCGACCTCGCCGCTCGAATACCGGCTCATCGCTTACCTGATGCATCACAAGGGTCGCGTGGTGCCGCCCCACGAGTTGATCGAACACCTCTATGGCGATGACGATGCGCGCAACGCCAACGCGCTCGAGGCGCTGATCATGCGCCTGCGCAAGAAGCTCGGCGCCGAGGCCATCGAGACGCGCCGCGGGTTCGGTTATCTCATCGCGGATGCGCCCCCATGAGCTTCGGCTCGCTGCGCTTGCGGCTGCTGGCGGGTGCTGCGGCTTTCGTTCTCATCGCGCTTGCCTTGTCGGCCGTCGGCCTAACGGCGCTGTTCCAACGTCACGTCGAACGCTGGGTGGACGCGGAGATGTCCAACCACCTGGCGCAGCTCATCGCCGGCATCGACCGCACGCCGCGTGGGCAGCTGGCTGTGACGCGCGCGCCGGCCGATCCGCGCTTTCAGAACCCGCTGTCGGGTCTTTATTGGCAGGTGGACGTTGAGCCGGGCGGCCCGGTGCTGCGCTCGCGCTCGCTGTGGGATTTTGAGATCGCATTGCCGGCCGAGAGCGAGATCGATGATGCCGTCGGCCACTTCGATGTCGCCGGCCCCGACAACCAGTCCCTGCACCTGCTGCAGCAGCGCATCAAACTGCCGGCGCGCTTGGGCGGCGAGACGGCGCGCGTCGCCGTCGCCATCGACAATGTCTATCTCAGCGGCGCGGTGAGCCGGTTCGCCGGCGCACTGCTGCCCTACCTCGTCGTTCTCGCGCTCCTGCTCACCGCCGCAGCCTGGGCTCAGGTGAGCATCGGCCTGCGCCCCTTGGCTGCCATGCGGGGCAAGCTCGCCGCCATCGGATCGGGCGAGGCGCGCCGCCTCGGGGCTGACTTCCCCGACGAGGTGCTCCCGCTAGCCCGCGAGATCGACACGCTGCTCGATGCCCGCGAGCGCCAGATCGTCAAGGCGCGCGACCGCGCCGCCGACCTCGCCCACGGCCTCAAGACGCCGCTGCAGCTGTTGAGCGACGATGCCGAGCGGCTGAAGGCCAAGGGCGAACACGCGTTGGCAGAGGAGATCGAAGACATCGCCGGCACCATGCGACGGCACGTGGAGCGGGAGTTGACGCGGGCGCGCAGCGGAGCCAATGCAGGAAACGCCGCGGTCGATGTCGCGACGGTCGCGCAACGCGTCGTGCGCGTGATGGAGCGCACGCCGCAAGGCAAGCGCGTCGCCTGGACGGTCGATGTGCCGGTAGCGCTGACGGCGCGCATCGACGAAGAGGACCTTACAGAGGCGCTGGGCAACCTGACAGAGAATGCGGCACGCCACGCGCAATCCTCTGTCATCGTGAAGGCGCGGGTGGACAAGGGGATGATTGAGGTCGCCGTCGTCGACGACGGTCCGGGTATCCCGCCCGAGCGCGCGCATGAGGCGCTGCGCCGCGGCGGTCGCCTCGATCAGTCGGGCTCAGCCGGGCTCGGTCTCGCTATTGTCGGCGATATCGCCGAAGCGTGGTCCGCATCGTTGTCGATCGAAGCGCCTGCCCGCGGCTGCCGCATCGTGTTGCGCATCCCCATCGCCCGCTTCGCGCCCGCCTAGCAGCGCCGGTGTAACTTCCAGGACCCCTGCCGCGTACGGATGAGGACACCTTGTGCGCCCCAGGAGCATCCAAATGCGCCCCACCAACCTAATCAAAATCGCCGTCGTCTCGCTTGCAAGCTTGGCCTTTAGTGCCGGCGCCGTATTGGCCTTCGACGAGAAGCCTTTCAGCGCGGCGGCTCTCGATGCTGCCCAGACCAGCGGCAAACCTGTCCTCATCGACGTTTTCGCCCCGTGGTGTCCCGTCTGCAAGGCGCAGCAGGCGGTCCTGGGCACCTTGAACCAGGATCCCAAATACGCAGACCTCACCGTGCTGAAAGTCGATTTCGACAATCAGCCTGACGTTCTGAAAAGCCTCAAAGTGAGCAAGCAGAGCACGCTGATCGCTTTCAAAGGCAAAACCGAAACGGGCCGCTCTGCCGGCGACACCAAGAAGGCTTCGATCGAGGCGCTGATCGCCACGGCGATGCAGTAAGCACACCCATGCTTCTCGGCAGCACAATATTCGCCTTCCTCGCCGGGCTGCTCTCGACGCTCTCGCCGTGCGTGCTGCCGCTCCTGCCGGTCATCCTCGTCGCGGCAACGAGCGAGCATCGCCTGGGACCTGTAGCGCTAGCCTCCGGCGTCGCGCTGTCGTTCGTGGTCATCGGCCTGTTCGTCGCCACCATCGGCTACGGGATCGGTCTAGACGCGAGCATCTTTCGCATCATCGCCGCCATGATCCTGATCGGCATCGGTGTCATCCTTCTGGTGCCGCAGATGCAGACGCAGCTTGCGGCGGTTGCGGCGCCGATCAGCGGATGGGCCGATGAGCGATTCGGCGGCATCGAGACGGGCGGCCTCTCGGGGCAGTTCTCTCTCGGCCTGCTGCTCGGAGCCGTTTGGAGCCCGTGCGTCGGACCGACGCTCGGCGCCGCCTCGGTGCTTGCAGCGCAGGGCGAGAGCCTGGGGCAGGTCGCAGTCGTGATGCTGGCGTTCGGCGTCGGCGCAGCCTTGCCGCTGCTGCTCCTCGGGCTCTTGTCGCGCGAAACGTTGATGCGCTGGCGCGGACAACTCTTGAACGCTGGAAAGACGGGCAAAGCCGCGCTCGGCGGACTGCTCATCGTCCTCGGACTTTTGATCGTCAGCGGGCTCGACAAGCGTCTTGAAGCGGTCTTAGTCGAGGCTTCGCCAGCCTGGCTCACGGAAATAACCACTCGTTACTAGCCATCCGCTAGGATCGGGCAGGAAAGGTGACCATATGGTCAGTGCAGTCATCACGCCGCCAGGCACGGAGATCATCTACCGCCACGCGCTCGCCGTGCGCATCACCCATTGGGTCAATGCGTTCTGCCTCCTGGTGCTGCTGCTCAGCGGCCTCCAGATCTTCAACGCCCATCCGACTTTGTACTTCGGCGAGAAGTCGACACCGGAGCGCGCGGTGCTGAGCATGAGGGCCGTGCAGCGTGCGGATGGAAGCTATGCCGGCGTCACCACCATCGGTTCAACCTCTTTCGACACCACAGGCGTGCTGGGCTTGTCGCGCGGCGCAAACGGCGAACTCGAAGGCCGCGGCTTTCCGAGCTGGATCACGATCCCGTCGTATCGCGATCTCGCCACCGGGCGACTTTGGCACTTCTTCTTCGCCTGGCTGTTGGTGCTCAACGGTCTCGCCTATCTCCTCTATGCCGCCTGGAGCGGTCATGTACGCCGCGACTTGGCGCCGACGCGCAGCCAATTGCGCCACATCGGCCAATCGACCTGGGAGCACATCCGTTTCCGCTTTCCGCGCGGCGAGGAAGCCAAGAGCTACAACGTGTTGCAGAAGCTCGCGTACCTCGCCGTGATCTTTGGCCTGCTGCCGCTGGTCGTGCTGACCGGGCTCACCATGTCGCCCGCAATGAACGCGGCATTCCCGTTCATGCTCGATGTGTTCGGCGGCCGCCAGTCGGCGCGCACCATCCACTTCTTGTGCGCCACCGGCATCACGCTTTTCGTCATCGTCCACGTGGCGATGGTGTTCGCATCGGGCGCCTGGAACAACATCCGCTCGATGATCACGGGACGCTATGCGATCGATCCGGAGGAGGTGCCCCATGGCAAGTGATCGGCTGAGCCGCCGCGGCTTCCTCATCCGTAGCGCCACTGTCGGTGGCGCCGCCCTGCTCGGCGGCTGCGATCAGCTTTCGCAATCGCCGACGTTTCGCGACGTCCTCCAGTCGACCGAGGGGCTCACCGAGCGCGCACAGCGCATGGTGCTTTCAAAACGCTCGCTGGCGCGCGAGTACACAGAGGCCGATCTGTCACAGCATTTCAAGGCCAACGGCTCGACATCCATCGCCGATGCTGCCTACCAGCAATCCAAGCAGGGCGGCTTTGCGGACTGGCGGCTCGAGATCAACGGCCTTGTCGAGCGGCCGGCGTCTCTGAGCCTGGCAGATTTGCGCAAGCTACCCTCGCGCACTCAGATAACTCGCCACGACTGCGTCGAGGGCTGGAGCGCCATCGGCAAGTGGACCGGTGCACAGATGGCGCCTCTATTGCAGAGTGTCGGCCTGAAACCCGAGGCGCGTTATCTCGTGCTGCATTGCGCCGACACGATGGGACGCAACGGCAAGTACTACGAGAGCATCGACCTGATCGACGCCTTCCACCCACAGACGATACTCGCCTACGACATGAACGGCGCCGCACTCACCGAGCCGTATGGTGCGCCGATACGCCTGCGCGTGGAACGTCAACTCGGCTACAAGCATGCCAAGTACGTGCAGCACATCGAGGCGGTATCGAGCTTCGCAATGATCCGCGGTGGTCGCGGCGGTTTCTGGGAGGATCTCGGCTACGAGTGGTACGCCGGCATCTGATACGCCGGGTTTAGCGGATCATTTCGGCTCTTCGAGATTGAGGCACACCGAGTTGATGCAATAGCGCTTGCCGCTCGCCGTGGGACCATCGTCGAACACGTGGCCCAGGTGCGACCCGCATCGCGCGCAGGTGATCTCGGTGCGAGCCATGCCGTGCGAGCCATCGGTTTGGCACGCGACCGCGCCCGGCAGCGCCTCGTCAAACGACGGCCAGCCGGTTCCGGAATCGAATTTTGCATCCGAAGCGAACAGCGGATTGCCACAGGCGGCGCAGGTAAAGGTGCCGTCCTCTTCAGTGTGCAGATATTCTCCGGTAAACGGGGGCTCGGTGCCCTTTTCACGCAGCACGCGGTATTGCTCCGGCGTCAATTGCTGGCGCCAAGCCTCGTCGTCTTGCGGCATCGGTTTTTCGCTCATGCGCCTAAGATAATACGGCTGCCGCCGCTGCCAAGCCCCGGAATATCCGCCTGCGGGACGGCCGTCTAAGTTGCGCCAACTACTTCTGATGTTGGTCGGCGTCGCGTTTCCTGAACCAGGGCCAGGAGCGGAGCGCCCCCTTGTCTCCGATGGCATTGTCGCACATTTGATTTCAAACTTGACATGCATAGTAAGGTATAACCTATGGGTCGAAGGGTCCTCGCAATCGCATCAGAATTCGGCAGCATGTCTCATCCTCACCTGCGACTTTTGAACGTGTCTAATCTTGTCTGCGCCGTGATGGCGTTGATCCTTGCGGGCTCTGTCGCCGCGCAGGCGCAGGAGGCAACCGCTCCGACACCATCGACGGCCCCTGCGGCCACCGACCCGGCCAGCCCGGCTCCTGGCGCGTCGACGTCGGCACCGACCTCCGTGACCCCTCCCGCCGCATCGCCGAGTGCGTCTCAGCCCACGACGCCACTCGCAGCCACGCCAGATACGCCTGCAGCGCCGACGACGGCAGCGCCAACCCCTTCGACGCCGTCGATGGCGCCGGCAGTTTCACCGACCGCCGCCGAGACCCCCGCCGCCCCGCTTTCACCCAGCGATGCTGCCGGGGACGTCGCCATGCCGGGGACGGCGCAGCCGCCCGCATCGACTCCGACGCCGTCGACCCTCGTCAACGCCGAGAAGCTCCCGCGCGACTTGTCGCCGTGGAGTATGTTCATGCAGGCCGACCTCGTCGTTAAATCGGTGATGGTCGGACTGATCCTGGCATCGGTCATCACCTGGACGGTGTGGCTGGCGAAGAGCATCGAACTGGCCGCGGCTAGGCGCCGGGTACGCAAGGCGCTGGCTAAGCTCAACGTGGCAAACTCCATCGGTGAAGCGGCGAGCCTCGTCGACACCCAGCGCGGCGCGGTGCCTGCAATGCTGCGCGCCGCCATTGCCGAAACACGCGCTTCCTGGGACGTCGCCGACAAGTACGCCATCAAGGAACGCGTGGCGGCGCGCTTGCAGCGGGTGGAACTCGCGGCCGGCCGCGACATCAATCGCGGCACCGGCATTCTCGCCACCATCGGCTCTACCGCGCCGTTCGTCGGCCTTTTCGGTACAGTGTGGGGCATCATGAACTCCTTCATCGGTATCTCCGAGGCGCAGACGACCAATCTCGCCATCGTTGCACCGGGCATCGCCGAGGCTTTGCTTGCAACCGCTTTCGGACTGGTCGCCGCCATCCCCGCGGTGATGATCTACAATCACTTTGCGCGCGCCATCGGCGGCTACAAGGCGCTGGTCGGCGATGCGTCCGTCGCCGTGCTGTGCCTTCTGTCGCGCGATTTCGATCGCGGCGTGCGTCCTGAGCTGAGAGCGGCGGAGTAGCCCATGGCTGGCGGCCTGCAAGACGACGACATCGCGGAAACCCACGAGATCAACGTCACGCCGTTCATCGACGTGATGCTCGTGCTGCTGATCATCTTCATGGTCGTAGCGCCGCTGTCGACGGTCGATGTTCCCGTCGAACTGCCGGTATCGTCGGCGCAGCCGGCGTCCAAGCCGGACAAGCCGCTCTACCTGACTCTCAAAGCGGACCTGTCGCTCGCCGTCGGCAATGATACGGTGCTGTGGGGCGGCCTTGGTCCTGCGCTTGATGCGCAGACGCAGAGCGATCGCAACAAGCGCGTGTTCCTGCGCGCCGACAAGGCGGTGCCGTATGGCGAACTCGTCCGCCTGATGGATACGCTACGGGCTGCGGGATATCTGAAGGTGGCTCTGGTTGGCCTCGAAGGCCCGCCGGTCCCCAGCACCGCCCCCGCGCCCAGCGCTGCAGCGCCCGCCGCTGAGTCAGCCCAACCGACGCCAGCCTCAGCGCCCCCAGCACCGCCGGCACCATGATCGCACACCTGGAATTCCTCGAGGGTTCGGGAGCGCGCCTGCGCCGCTGGCTTTTGGCCGCGATGCTCATGGTTTCTGCCCACGCTGCCGCCGGCGCATTGGCGCTCGTCAAATGGCCGGAGGACGACGCGAGCGAGGAAGAAGCCGGCGTATTCCTGGTGGAGCTGGCGCCAGCACCCGTCGCGCCGCCCACCGAGCCCGTGAACCTCGCCATCGGTCAGCGCGCCGAAGAGGCTGCCGCTGCCGTCGCGCCGACCGAGGAGGTCAAGGAGAAGTCCGAGATCGAAACCCCGAAGGTCGATGAGGCGCCGCTGGCCCCCAACCCGGAGGTGGTCGTCGAGAAACAAAAGCCGATCGAGGAGGTCGACGACGAGGAAGCCAAGGAGGACCCGCGTCCGGAGCAGAACGCCGTCCCGCAGGCATCCGCCGCTGCATCGGAAACCGCCGCGCCGCCGCCGATCGAGGCCCCGCCCGCCGAGAAGCCGGCAGCGCCCAAGCAGGGCGTTTCGACGAAGCCTTCCGCCGCCACGATGAGCTGGCAGAAGTCGCTCATCTTCCACCTCAACAAGCACAAGAAGTATCCGCACGTCGCGCGCAAGAACGGGGAGGAAGGCGTCGCCAACGTGTCGTTCACGCTGGATCGGTCAGGCAAAGTGATCAACGCCCGCCTGGACAAGACTTCAGGCTCGACGCTCCTCGATGAAGAGGCAATCGAGGTCCTGAATCGTGCGAGCCCCTTCCCGTCGCCACCGACGGACGTTCCCGACCTGACAATCCACTTGTCGCTGCCCATTCAGTTCCGCATTAAGCGCTGAGCTGGCAGCGCGAAGGCGGCGCGGGCTTGAGATTATCGCCCGGTCTACCGCACGAAACTTTTTCGATGTCCATCTTGGATTATCTGCACACGGAGGTTAACGGCCAGCGGCTGCAACCACGCGCGCGCAGCAGCTTATAACGTATGCATCTCTTCGTATTTGACGATTGCCACCCGAGCCCCCATCTATCGGAGCGTCGGTCCACGCCGGCCGCGGTGATTTGCAGAGCAAGTTTGCGCCGCGAAACCAAACGCTAAGCTGCCGTGTTTCAACGCACGGCATCTGCTCCAAGGAGAACAACCATGGCAAGCGTCGTGCATTCGACAAATGACCGTCCCCCGCAGCTCAGCCGCCGGATGAGCCTCTCCCGTTGCATGTGCTGTTGCAGCTAAGCTAGGCGGCGCTGAGCGCCGCGCCCGCAAAACCGTCATTCAAGCAATGCAAAGGAACGTCGGTCGTTGACCGACGCGAGGTGACCTGCATGTCTTCACAGGCCTACATCATCGAAATCGGCAGCGATGCCGTTGGTATCGTCGTGCGCGAGGAGGGAGAAGCCTCCTTCCAGTTCCATTCGGCAAACAGTGCGTTCCGTTCCCTCGACGGCAAGAAGTTCGCAACCGCCCAGGCGGCGCATCGTGCGGCGCTCGCTCACGGTGCCAAACGTCCGCCCGTGTCGCGCAACGCGAGGGTTCCGGAGCTGGAATACGTCTGAGAATCCGATCGGGCCGCTGACACTCGCCTTGCCTGTGGCTGCAGGCAGGTCTGTTAACGGCCCATCTCCGCCCCTAGCGGAGTGTGACCCCGCACGGTCCTCGGACGCCGTGCGGGGTTTTTCGAATTCTGGTGAGATCGAGATCCGTGCGACGGCGCGCGGCAGCGAGGCGTAGGCTGTGAGCCATGTTCGTCGGCTGTGCGCGGCCTTACGCAGAAGCCTGCATTGCTGCCGCCCATGTCGACACCGGCGGGAGGGCAGGCGCGGCGTTCACGGCGCCGTCGCAGCCGACCTGGATCAAGCGCAGCTCCGTGCGCGTGAGGTTGAGGCCGCCGGCCTCAATCTCGTTGCCGTCGAGATCATGAAAGCGATGGTCCCACGTCGCCTCCTCGGCCACGAGAAACGAGACGCGAAATGTGCGCGTATTGCGGGACGTGAAGGCGAAGGGGTGCCAGATGCGCTTGCCGTTCATTGCCTGTCCCACTGCGAATGAGGAATGGCGAAACTAGGCTGCGCTGTTTGCCCGGCAAACGAAGAATAAGTGCATTGCTTATGAGGCGTACGTGCGCGGGTTGGGCGACCTGCTCGCAAGCCGTTGGCTTCATTGCGCGACCAAATATGGCCGGTCACCTTGCGATGACCGGCCTTGTGCAGCATTAAGCCGCCATGTCGAACACGAGCACTTCGCTGTCCGACGTACCGGCGAGTTCGAGCTTTCCGGCCTCCTCGATCGCGACGCCGTCCCCAGGGTGAAGCTGCTCACCGTTGAGCCGCGCCGAACCGCTCGCGACCTGCACCCAGGCGACACGCCCCGCCTTCACCTCGTGCGTGACCGCATCACCGTCGGCGAGCACCGTGGCATAGAAGTCGACGTCGCGGTGAATGGTCACCGAGCCCTCGCGGCCATCGCGTGAGCCCACGAGGCGCAGCCTGCCGCGCTTGTCGTCCGCGGTGAAGGTCTTCTGCTCGTAGCTCGGCTCGAGCCCCTTCTTCTCCGGCACGATCCAGATCTGCAGGAAGTGTACCGGATCGCTCTTGGAGGCATTGAACTCCGAGTGCCTTACCCCGCTGCCGGCCGACATGCGCTGCACGTCGCCAGGACGCACGACCGAGCCGGTGCCGAGGCTGTCCTTGTGCTCGAGCGCGCCCTCCAGAACGTAGGAGACGATTTCCATGTCGGCGTGCGGATGGGCGGGAAAGCCGCCGCCGCCGGCGACACGGTCATCGTTGATGACGCGCAGCGGGCCAAAGCCCATGTGCTTCTCGTCGAAGTAGGAGCCGAACGAGAAGCTGTGGCGGCTGTCGAGCCAGCCGAAATTGGCGCGGCCGCGTTCCTCGGCTCTGCGAAGCGTCAACATGTTGCATCTCCCATTCTGGGTGTCGTCCGCCGGGGATCCGGCGTCTGCTGGCCGCTCATATTGGCCGTTGACGGTTTGGCTGCAATCCACGAAATATGAAACAATCTGGTTCCATATTGGCACCAATGGACAAACTCGACGCCATGACTGCCTTTTCCAAGGTGGTGGCGGCCGGCAGCTATGCCGAAGCCGCCCGCCGCCTCGGCCTGACGCGCTCGGCCGTCAGCAAGGCGGTGATGGAGCTGGAGCGGCTACTCGGCGCCCGCCTCCTCGATCGCACGACCCGGCGTGTCGCTCCGACGGAGGCAGGCCTGGCCTACTACCAGCGCTGCGTATCGATCCTCTCCGACATCGAGGAGACCGAGTTGCAGATCTCGCGTCTGCACGAGGAGCCGCGCGGCGTCCTCAAGATCAATGCGCCGATGTCGTTCGGCATCCTCTATCTCGGCGAGGCGGTCGCCGACTTCATGGCCCGCTATCCCGAGTTGCGCATCGAGCTGGTGCTCAACGATCGCTTCATCGACCCGCTCGAGGAGGGCGTCGACATCACGGTTCGCATTGGCACCTTGGCCGATTCAAGTCTTATTGCTCGGCGCCTGGCACCGGCCCGGCTGATCATGGTCGCCTCGCCGGACTACCTCCTCCGGCATGGCACGCCCTCCAGCATCGAGGCGCTGGCGGAGCATCGCTGCCTCGCCTATGGCCACATGGCCGCGACGCACCGCTGGCAGTTGGAGCGCACCGGCGAGGTCGTGACGGTGCCGATCACCGTCGCGCTCTGTTCCAACAATGGCGAGGTGCTGCGCGCCGCCGCGCTGGCCGGCAACGGCATCACCATTCTGCCGACGTTTCTCGTGGGTCCGGACATTGCCGCCGGCCGCCTTACGCCGCTGCTGCCGGGCAATCCGCCGACCGAACTCGGCATCTTCGCCCTCTACGCGCCCAACCGCTATCTGGCCGCCAAAACCCGCGTCTTCATCGATTTCCTGACCGCCCGTTTCGGTGAGCAACCGGCATGGGACGCCTTCCGGCAGTCGCGGCGGGCCGGCGACTAGTCGTCCAGTCGCGGCCGCAGAGACAGCTCGACCGTGAGCCACAGGAAGTACGCCAAGGCGACGGCCAGCACGGCCTGCGTCCACCAGGGCGGCGGGAACCCGTGCCAGATGGCCACGATGGCAGCAATCGCCCATGCAGCCGAGATGGCCAGCGTTGCTGTCCGCCAGCGCTTGACGCGCACCGGGTGCACCCAGTGCATGGGAACGAACGTGAAGACAACGCAGGCGATCAGCGCCGCATAGGTCAGCCATGCCGGAGGCGCCAGGGCGAACACGTAGAACGCCACCACGTTCCAAATGGCCGGGAAGCCGACGAAGCTGTAGTCCTCCCCTTTGCTGGCCAGATCGGAGAAGTGGTAAAGCGATGAAAGCAGGATCAGCGCGGCGACGATGAGCCCGAACGTACCGGACAGGTAGCCAGCACGCAGTAGTGCCAGTGCCGGCACGAAGACGTACGTCACATAATCGACGACGAGATCGAGGCGTTCGCCGGAGAAGCGCGGCAGGCGCTCCTCGACCTGCACCATACGCGCGAAGGTCCCGTCGATGGCGTCAATGACGAGCGCGACGCCGAGCCAGACGAACATGCGCTCCCAGGCGCCGTCGAATGCGGCCAACGCGGCCAAAAGCCCGCACACGGCGCCGAGCGCGGTGAAGACGTGAACACTGGCTGCAGCTATGTCGGAAAATCGGAGGGGAAGCACAGGTGTCCCCTCCACGTACCCGAGATCAGAAGCGGTGCTTGACCGAGCCGCGCACTGTCAGATCGTCCTCGGGATTGGGCGCCGCCTCGGGCTGGCCCGCCGGCTGGTTCTCGGCCGCGCCGTAAAGCAGCTCGAGGCCGAAATCCATCTTCGGCAGCACTCCGAGTTTGCCCAGACCAGGAATGCGGATCTCAGTCCCCGCCTCTGGCTTGGCAACAGCCTCATCGCTGATGGCCGCCTTGTCGTCGGGAGCAGACTCGGACGGAGCCGCGGCGGCGGGTGCCGGCGTGCTGCCCTTCTGCTCTTGGAACGCAAACGCGCTGTGGCCGACAACGAGTGTCGTAACCAACGCCAGCGCTACTACGATCCGGCCGATCATCAAGAAACCCCGCAAATCATATGCGTCGCCCCAACGGCGAAAATGCTGTGTCGCACCTATGAAGACAAGGATGTTTTAGGCGCAGTTAAGCCCCGGTAAACGATTGTCCCACTAGGTGTGATCTTGATGCCATGTGGCCGTTAAGCATCAACAATAGACCCATCCACCCTGATCGCGATTTACCCCCGTTTTGCCCAGGGCAGAACCGAGATTCGCCGCAAATTCTCCGCTCACGGACGCGTCTCTAAGCCGCGCGCGCTACTCAGCGCAAGACCGCTTGCCGATCCTCGCCGACGTGCGAATGTCGCACTCTGCTGAAGCCTGGAGCCACGCTCATCGGCACCTCGTACGACATCTGCGTGGTCGGCACCGGTCCGGCCGGTCTGGCGGCCGCGCTCGCACTCGCCGACCTGGGGCTGCGCGTCGCCGCCGTCGGACCACTGCCGCGCACCCGCGACACGCGCACGGCGGCCCTGTTTGCCGGCTCGGTGACGCTGCTTGAAAACCTCGGCGTCGGCGATGTCTGCCGCACGGCTGGCGAGCCCATCCATGGCATCCGCATCATCGACGACATGGGCGGGCTGCTGCGCGCACCCGAGGTGACGTTCACGGCCGCCGAGGCCAGAGCTCGAGCGCTTCGGCTTCAATGTGCCCAACGCCGCCCTTACCGATGCCCTGCGCGCCCACGCCGCCGCCCTGCCGACGCTGACCCTGATCGACGCCAGCGTCGTCCAGGTGACGACGCGCGAGGGCGCGTCGACGTCCTGCTCGACGATGGGCGCACCCTGACGGCGCCTCTGGTGGTCGGCGCCGACGGACGCCAGTCGATGTGCCGCCAGGCGGCCGGCATCGCGGTGCGCTCCTGGACCTATGAGCAGAGCGCCCTTGTCTGCACGTTCAGCCATCAACGGCCGCACGGCGGCATCTCCACCGAGTTTCACCGACCGGCGGGACCGTTGACCGTCGTCCCCTCGCCGGGGCGATCATCGAGCCTGGTGTGGGTCGAGCGGCCCGCCGAGGTGGCGCGCCTCGCCAGCCTCGATAGTGAGTCATTGCGCGCCGCGCTCGATGAACGCCTGCAAGGGCTGCTCGGCGGCATCGGCGATATCGGGCCACGCGCCAGCTTTCCGCTGTCAGGGATGTCGGCCGAGGCAGCGGGGCGTTCCCGCGTAGCGCTCGTCGGCGAGGCTGTCCACGTCATCCCCCCCATTGGAGCGCAGGGACTCAATCTCGGACTGCGCGATGCCGCCTGCATCGCCGATTGCGTCGCTGACGCCCTCGCTGTCGGCGAGGATATCGGCGGCCCGGCGGTGCTTGAAGCCTATGGACGCATGCGTCGGACGGACGTCGCCTCGCGCATCTGGGGCATCGATCTGTTGAACCGCACTCTGCTGTCGCAAGCCCCGCCGGTGCAGGCTCTGCGGGGCCTGGGGTTGCACATCCTCAAGAACGTCGGCCCGGTGCGCCGCCTCGCCATTCGCGAGGGCCTTGCGCCATCGTTCATCGCTCCGCGGCTGATGCAGGCGCGGCCCGGCAGCGCCGGCCTTGACGAAGCGCGTCCGCCTGGGCAAGACCGCCTTGCCCTGAAATAGATTGAGAATCCCGGCGGCCGATGCAGACCAAAGAGCGCGTTCGCGACCTGCAATATCGGCTTGAATACGCTGTCGTGCGACTCGTCGCCGGCATCTTTCGCGCACTACCCCTCAACGTCGCCACCAATGCGTCGGCCTTCTGTTGGCGCCATCTGGCGCCGCTGATCAATCCCAAGCGCCATCAGCGTGCGCTCGACAACCTCGCCATCGCTTTCCCGGAGAAGAGCGAGGCCGAGAGAGTTGCCATTGCCCTGGCGCATTGGGACAACCTCGGCCGCGTCATGGTCGAGACGATGCGTATCGATCGCTTCCTCTCGGAGCCCGAGCGCATCGACATCGTCAGCCAGAACATCTTCTCGCGCTACAAGGACAAACTCGGCCCGGCCGTGGGCGTCAGCCTGCACATGGGCAACTGGGAGCTGGCCATCCTGCCGTTCACCTGGGCGGGCGCCAATCCGGCCGCGGTTTATCGGTCGGTCACCAATCCCTATGTCGACCAGTACATTCGCAACCAGCGCAAGGATCTCTATCCGGACGGCCTTTTCGGACGCGGCAACGTCGGCGAACACGGCGATGACCAGAGGACGGCGCGCGCCATCATGGACTTCGTGCGCCGCGGCGGCCGCCTCGGGCTTGTATGCGATCTCTACGACCGCACTGGCATGCCGGTGCCGTTCTTCGGGCGCGATGCCAAGACGCAAGCCATCGGCGCCATGATCGCCCGCCGCGTCGGAGCACGCATCTGGCTGTCGCGCTGCAAGCGTATCGGCAAGGAAAGCCGGTTCGAGATCGAATTGAAGGAACTGCGCGTGCCGCGGACGGCGAACCAGGCCGAGGACATCCGCTGGACGATGGTTAACATGCAGAAGCAGTTTGAGACGTGGATCCGCGAGGCGCCCGAGCAGTGGATGTGGAGCAACCGGCGTTGGAGCTGAGCTCGATGCACGGCTTTCCCACTACTTCTGATTCCGCAAGGTTGCAGCTCGCCGCAGCTCCCCATACACCTACATCGCTGTAACCCAGTGGCGCGGCGTACCCTGCCCGCGCGCCATGGAGCAACCCACCAATGCAGAAGGTGATCGAGACGGCCGACGTGCAACCGCGCGACCGCCTTGCGTACTGGCACGATGTCTCCGGCAAAGTGTTCGTCGGTCATGAATGCCGCATCGGTACGCCGCACAATTTCAATACGAGCGTCCATCACGCCGCGCTTGGCCCGGTTGAATTCATCGACGTCGTCAGCGATGGCCTGCACGAGGCAGGACGCCTCCCAAAATCGATCTCGCACGGCGAGGACGATGTCTTCTATCTGTGCCTGCAGCTTGAAGGCAGCGCGCGCGTGTCGCAAGACGGGCGCGATACGGTCGTCGAGGCAGGCGGTTTTCATTTGCAGGACACTCGGCGCCCGTACTGGTCGCACTATTCACCGCGCTGGCATCAGCTGATCGTCAAAATCCCGCGCACCTCGCTCAGCGCCCGCCTGGCCTCGGTATCGCAGCTTACTGCCCGCGCCATACCGCATTCCAACAGCGTCGGCGGCCTCGTCTCCGACTTCATTCGGCTGATCCATGCGCGCATCGACACCCTGAAGCCGAACGAGCAGCAGCGGCTTGGCGAGCAGGTTCCCGATTTGGTCGCGCTGGCCCTCGCCAGCCACAGCCAGGATCGCCCGCAGCTGTCATCGGCGCGTTCTATCGCTGTATTGCAATTGCGCGCGGCCATCGATGCACGTCTCGATGATCCCACGCTCGATCCCGAGATGGCAGCCGGGGCTGCCGGCATCAGCGTACGCTACGCCAACGCGTTGTTGGCCGAGGATGGCTCGTCGATCCAGCGGCTTATCGTGCAACGACGCCTCGAACGCTGCCAACGTGACCTCGCCGATATCGCGCAGTCGCATCGCACCGTGAGCGAGATTGCTTTCGCGTGGGGCTTCTCCAACCTTTCGCACTTCAATCGCCGCTTCAAGCGCGCAGCAGGCTGCACGCCCGGCGATTATCGGCGCCAGCACCTGCGCTGAGGTCTTTACACCTCTTATTCACGCCGTTTCCGAGAGCGGTTGCCCTGCAGCTTGCTCCTTACGAAAGCGTATGGCCGGGGTCAGAACGCCGCAAGCATCCTGCGCCAATCTCCGCCTCGGGTGATCATGAAGCACCCGGTCAAAAAAAGATGGAGATTCCAATGTCCAAGAAGCTGATGAACACCGCTCTCCTCGCCGCCGTCGCCTTCGGCGCCCTCGCGCCCAGCATCGCCATGGCCAAAGACGCGCCGAAGACGAAGGCCGCGTGTGAGAAACTCTCCACGATGAAGTGGGACGATGGCTCGGCAAAGTGCGTGAAGAAGTAATCGTTGCGGTGCGGCGGGCGTTACGCCCGCCGCTTCGCCGCTCGTTCACGGGCGGCAACGTGGTTGCACTCAACGATAGCAAGCGTCGTCTCACTCCACCGCTGAAATGCGCGTGGACTCATCGGAGCATATTCATGAACCGCTATGTTTCGCTGCCGCTTATCGGCAGCATGATTGTTCTTTGTTTCGCCGCCAGCGCAGGCCAGGCCGCCGTTCACAGCGCCAGGCTTGCAGCGCCGGCACACGCTTCGAACCTCACCCATGTCGGATGGCGGCGTCACCACCATTACCGCCAGTATCGCCATTGCTGGTGGAGCCATCATCATCGTCACTGCCGTTAGACCATCGTCCTGAACGAAGCTCCTCCCCAAACTTGGGTGCGGCGGCGATCCCGCGGCACCCTTTTTCATTATGCGCGCGGAAACGACACCTCGATGCGCAACCCCGGCGCGTTGTCGGCCAAGCCGACCGCGGCGCCATGCAGTTCAGCAATCGCCGCCACCAAGCTGAGACCGAGCCCGCTGCCGGGCGTCGCGCGTTCGCGCTCCAGCCGATAGAGGCGCCGAAAGACGTTATCGCGCTCATGTTCGGGGATGCCGGGGCCGCTGTCGGCGACAATGGCCACATGGCGGTCTCCGCGCTGCACCAGACCGACCTCGATGTGCGTGCCTTGGCGAGAATGGCGGATGGCGTTCTCGATCAGGTTGGCGAAAAGTTGCGTCAGCAGCTCGCGGTCGCCGTTGATCCGCGCCCGTTCAACGTAGGGAACAGTGCTGATCAGGCGGTCGCCGGCTTCCTCGGCGACTGGCTCGTAGATCTCGGCAATGTCGGCGAGCACCGTGCCCAGTTCCACATCGCAGAACCGCGCCCGGCGTGCGCCCGCTTCGATCTGCGTGATGCGCAGAAGCGCCTCGAAGGTCTCGACGATGGAATCGAGTTCCTGCAGGGATTCCTCGACGCTCAGGCGAAACGCCTGGGGATCGTCCGCGCTGCCCAGCGCCAGTTCTAAGCGGCGGCGCAGCCGGCCGATGGGCTTCTTCAGGTCGTGCGCAATGTCGGACGAAGCCTGATTGACGCTCTCGATGAGCTTTTGCAGATGCGCGAGCGTGGCGTTGATCTGCGTAGCGACGTGGTCGAGGTCGTCATGGGATCGGCTGACGGGAACGCGCTCGCTTATTTCGCCGCGGCTGACCCTCGACAAGGTGGTGGCGAAAAGGTCGATCTTCTGCTGCGCGCGCCGCGCCAGATACACCGCAGAGCCGACGGCCAGCAGCATGGTCGCCGCAAGCGCCCATCCCAGACCATGCAGCAGGATGCGCCGCACCTCACGTATTTGCCGGTCGCTGCCACCGACCAGCAGCTGACCTTTGGAGACCGGAGTCCATATGGCGTAGAAGCGATCTTCCGGACCGCCCTTGTCTGCCACCATCGGCAACCAAGCCCGATCGAGTTCACCCCAGCCAGTGAACAGCCGCACGTTCTGCACGTTGCCGGCGCGAACCTCGCCAGCCGCGTCGCGCAAGAGGAAGATGCTGTCGAAGTCGCGCACCGAGGTCGCTTCCTCGGCGACGACCGCCGCCAGATCATCAAATCCCTGCTGCTTATCAATCGCCCTCAGGGTGTCGCTGATCTCGCCCACATGCTGGCGGATGTCGTTTTCCAACTCGGACACCAGCGTGAAGTAGAGGACCGCGACAAGAGCAATGACGGTCAGCGCGAACAGCGATGCGAATGCGCCCGCAAGGCGCACCGGCGTTCGCTTGAAGAAATCATTGCTGATCATGCATGGTATAGCCGGAGCCGCGGACGGTGTGGATCAGTTCGCTCGCATAGGGGCGATCGATCTTCGTCCGCAAGCGCGAAATATGCGTTTCGACGACACTCGTGCGCGGCTCGAAGTGGAAACTCCACACGCGCTCCAGCAGCATAGTGCGCGTCAGCACGCGACCCTTGTTGCGCATCAATATCTCGAGCAAACGGAACTCGCGCGGTTGCAGATCGATGCTGTCTACTCCGCGGGTAACGGTGCGGGCGATGAGGTCCATCGTCAGGTCGCCGACGCGCAGCACCGTTTCGGCGTCCTTGAGGTGCGGCCGTCGCGCCAGGGCATTCACCCGCGCCATCAGCTCGGAGAAGGCGAAAGGTTTGACGAGGTAGTCGTCGCCGCCGACGTTGAGGCCATCGACCCGATCATCGACCCCGCCGAGCGAGGTCAGGAAGATGATTGGCACTTTCTGCCCGACGGCGCGTAGCGCGCGCACCAGCGACAGGCCGTCCAGTCCGGGCAACATGCGATCGACCACGACCAGATCGTACGTCTCACCCATGGCTTGCGACAGGCCGTCGCGACCATCGCCGAGCGTCTCGACGACATGCCCTTCCTCGGCCAGTCCATGCGCGATGTAGGCCGCCGTTTCGCTGTCGTCCTCGATGACCAGGATGCGCATGGTGTGGGCTCCAACTTCGTCGAAGCTTTAGCCCGTAAGCATTGCCGGGACATGTCGGGCGTATTACGGAAGCGTAATGGTGGGGTGCTTGCCGCCCCGAAGCACTGGGCCAAATGACGCGGCGTCAGAGACGCGCGCGAGCCTGCCGGCGGTAGTCGCTCGGCGTCATGCCGAATTCGGCGCGAAAGCGGCGCGTAAAGTGCGACAGGTCGGAGAAGCCCCAGCTGAAGGCGATGTCGCCGATCATGCGGTTGGCCTGCAGCGGATCCTCCAGCGCGCGCCGACAACGCTCCAAGCGCCGATGCAGCAGATAGCGCCCGATCGAGAAGCTCTCCTCCGCCAGGAGCGCATTGGCGTAGCGCACGCTGATGCCGGCCGCTGCTGCGGCTTCTGCAGGCTTGAGGTCTGGATCGCTGAGGCGCGCGTCGATCGCCGCCTTCAGGCGCTGCAGCACGCTGGCGCGCGAGGCTGAGGTGGCGCGCGTGTCGTCGCCGTCACTGAACATCATGCTGATAAGGTCGAGCAGCTGTTCCGCCAACCGCGCCCGCACCGGTGCCTCAATGCCGCCGGCACGGGCCATCAGCAGGCGCACGAAGCCCTCTGCGACGTTGGCCATAGGCTGGTTTCCAGCGAGCACGCGCATGGCTGCGGGATGGCCGATCCGCGTATCCACGAAGCTGCGCGGCAGAGGGAGAATTATCGACGTCGATTGTTCGAGAAAATCGATCTCCATCGGCTGACTGCAATCCTGAATGAAGATCGTGCCGGGTTCGACGACGAGCCGGCGTTCGCCCTGGGAGAAATGCGACTTGCCAGCCAGCCGGATGCACAGGTTGAAGTCGCCGATTCCGTCGCGAACGGTGTCGCTGCGCGAGCGGGTCACCTCGCATGGACCGCACTCGCATTCGACCAGCGAGAGGGTGTCGAGGGGCGCGCTGGTCAAAGCTCCGACGAAGTTGGTCCCCTCGGCGCTGAACCCGTGGTCGAAGAACATCTTCGACGCCACATCCACCCAATAGGGGATACGATCGCGCGGGTGCAGGCCGTGGGTGGAAAAGGCGTCTGTCATAACTCACCAGTCGTGGGTTCCCGCACGGTCAACCGATTGTGCCGGCTCGGTCAAGCGCGAGCGACAAATCTGGCTTTTAATCAGTTCACCGAGCTTCGGAGGTGCCCATAACCTCCCGGGGCATAAACACGTAACCCCCGCCGAGGTTGCATACCGTGAATTCTTCGACCCTCCACCTTCTGCATCGCGTGCACCAGTGCGCGGGCGAACTCTTCCAGTCCCACATGACAGGGCTCAATCTGACAACCACACAGTACACGGTGCTGGTCGCGGCGGCGGAGCGCGAGGGGCTCAGTCAGCAGGACATCATCACCGCCACGGGCATCGATCGCTCGACGGTGTCGCAGGTCGTACAGCTGCTGATCCGCAAGGGCCTCTTGAAGCGCCGCCGCACCCGGCACGACGCACGCGCTTACGCCATCTCGCTGACCGATGCCGGGCGCGAAGTGCTTGAAGAATCCCAGCCCATCGTCGGGCGCATCGAGCAGGCATTGGTCGAGGCGCTCCCTGCGGCGCGCGCCAAGGCGTTCATCTCCAACCTGCGCGCCATCGTCGCCGCGTTCGAGCCCGCCAAGGGCTGAGCCGACCGGTTACGTTTCGCTGCCCACGCGTCGGCGCGCGTCGTTGACTCGCGCCGACGGCCCAATATTGTGCGCTGCACAGCAATATTGGGAGCCCGACGCCGATGGCCGCCAGCCGCACGCCAGCCAAGTTCTATTCGCCGCTCGCCATCGGTGCGCCCGAACCCTTCCGCGCGCTGCCCGTGCGGCTCGAGCGCATGATCCACTTCGTGCCGCCGCACAACGAGAAAATCCGCGTCGAAGATCAAGGATATCGCCGGGCAGGTCGACGTCGTCCTCGGCAATCTCGAGGACGCCATTCCAGCCGACCAGAAGGAAGCCGCGCGGGCGGGCTTTATCGCCATGGCGCAGGCCACCGACTTCGGCGCGACCGGTCTGTGGACGCGCATCAACTGCCTCAACAGTCCGTGGATGCTCGATGACGTGACGCAGATCGTTGCCGCCGTCGGCGACAAGCTCGACGTGATCATGCTGCCGAAGGTCGAGGGCCCGTGGGACATTCACTACCTCGACCAGTTGCTGGCGCAGCTCGAGGCCAAGCACGGGGTCAAGAAGCCCATCCTCATCCACGCCATCCTGGAGACGGCCGAAGGCGTCAACAACGTGGAGGCCATCGCGGCGGCCTCTCCGCGCATGCACGGCATGAGCCTTGGCCCGGCCGACCTCGCAGCCTCGCGCGGCATGAAGACGACGCGCGTCGGCGGCGGTCATCCCGACTACGGCGTGCTGGCCGACGCCGGCGCTGCGGGCGCTCCCCAGCGCCCATTTTTCCAGCAGGACCTGTGGCACTACACGGTCGGCAAGATGGTAGACGCCTGCCTCGCCTACGGGCTCAAGCCTTTCTACGGACCGTTCGGCGACTTCTCCGACGCGGCCGCCTGCGAGGCGCAGTTCCGCAACGCCTTCCTGCAGGGTTGCCTGGGCGCCTGGTCGCTGCACCCGACCCAGATCGACATCGCCAAGCGCGTGTTCTCGCCCGACGACAAGGAAGTGGCGTTCGCCAAGCGCATCATCGAGGCCATGCCGGACGGCACCGGCGCCGTCATGATCGACGGCAAGATGCAGGATGACGCCACCTGGAAGCAGGCCAAGGTGATCGTCGACCTGGCACGGGTGGTTGCGGCCAGGGACCCCGAGAAAGCCGCAGCCTACGGGCTCTGATCCAGCGGCGCCGTCGGAAAGCCGCACCTCGTGAACCGAGTTGGCGGCCTCCGATTGACAGCCGCCCCAGGCTCCCTTCGAATGGGCGCAGGGTCAGACGGATGCACGCGATGGGCACGATGGGTTCAGTAAGGCAGGCGAGTGCGAAGTTCGCCGTGGGGCAGGTGGTGCGCCACCGCTTCTACTCGTTTCGCGGCGTTGTTTTCGACATCGACCCCGAGTTCGACAACACCGAGGAATGGTGGCTGTCGATCCCCGAGGAGATTCGTCCGCACAAGGACCAGCCCTACTATCACCTGCTCGCCGAGAACTCGGAAACCGAATACATCGCCTACGTCTCCGAGCAGAACCTGCTTCCCGACGAGACCGGGCAGCCGCTGCGCCATCCGCAGCTGACCGAGCTGTTCGCCGAGGATGAGAACGGCGGCTACCGCGCGCTGTTCCTGCAGTCGCACTGAGCACGCCGCCCTGCACATGCAAAAACCGCCCGGCGGGTTAGCCGAGCGGTTTTATTTTTGTCGCGTGAGTGGATGCGAGGCCTACTTCTTGGCGGCAGGAGCCGCAGCGGGGGCGCTAGGATCGGGCGGCAGGTTCTTCATCTGATCAGCTTTGTACTTCTCGATCGCGGCCTGCTGACGCTCGCGGATCTGCGCCATCAACTGGCCGCGCGCCTTGGCGTATTCCTTGTTGTCGACCGGCTTGCCGGCGAAGGCCTCCGGGAAGCCGTCGAGCGGCACCGGGAAACCAATCGGCTGTGCACCGGCGTTCATGGCAATGACCATGATGCCGCCACCCGTCTTCATCTGCTCGACGAGCTCGGCGGTCGCCTCAACCTCGGCCGTGCAACCGGCAGCGTGGCAGAGCGAATAGCGCAGCGTGAGCGGCTTCAGCGCCTTCTCGTCGATCTTCTCGTTCTTGGCAGCCTGCGCCCACTGCTCCTTGGTGTAGATCGCAGCGCGCAGCCCGGGGGGAAGCGCCATGCCGAGCGGGACCATGACCATCATGCTCTTCTTGTCGGCGCCTTCGACTTCGCGAATGGCGGCCGACACCATGACCATGCCCGTGTTGCCGTCGAGACGCTCATGGTGCGTAAGGCAGATGTTCTTCTCGTTCTTGACCTCTTTGCCGTCCTTGTCCTTGGTATTGAACGGTGCCTTTTCGCACAGCTTCACCCAGGCGCTCTTCTTGTCGGCGCCGGCGGCAGCCGCACCTTTGGCAGCGGGAGCTTTGGCAGCCGGAGCCTTGGCGGCGGGTGCCTTGGCGGCCGGGGCAGCCGGATCCTGCGCCAATGCCGGCGCGACAGTCATCATGGCGGCCAGCCCGAGAGCTGCGCACATAGCAGCGACCCCGCGGGCGCTCCGCCCCTTGCCCAGGAGGTGCGCAACGTTATTTGTCATGGAATACAAACCTTTCTTCGAGAGCTGGTCCGCCCAGCTCACCCCTCGGGGGCGAGCACGAATTGCGCGCCCCATATGACGCCCCTCGGCGCTCATCGATGGGGCAGTAAGGCCCGGATTACGGCAATCCCGTGGCCGTAGAAATAGGCTCAATGCAATCGGATCATCCGCTCATCACATCGTGGCAAAGTCGCAACGGTACCCCTTGGGGCGCCCTGCCCGCGTGGCGCCATGGCGAGCGAGATAAGCTGTGATGATAGGCTGCAAATGCTCGCCAGCCTTAAAACTAGGCTGGCGCCTGGAGACCACATGCTGCCTCGGTTGATCGTCGCCACTATCGCGGTTTTGTTGCACGCGGTGCCTGCTGCAAATGCCCAGCTGGCACACGGCATTTCCCTTTATGGGGAGCCCAAGCAGCCGCCCGGCTTTGCCCATTTCTCATACGTCGATCCCGATGCGCCCAAGGGCGGCCGCCTCGTGCTTGGCGCCTTCGGATCGTTCGACAATCTCAACCCGCTGATCATCAAGGGCGTAGCCGCCAACGGCATCCGCGACTTCACCATCGAGAGCCTCATGGCCCGTGGTCTCGATGAGCCGTTCACCCTCTATGGTCTGATCGCCGAGAGCGTCGAGGTTCCCGAGGATCGTTCTTCGATCACCTTCCACTTGAATCCCAAGGCGCGCTTTTCGGACGGCAAACCGGTGACGGCCGACGATGTGCTCTTCTCGTTCGAGGTGCTGAAGGAGAAAGGCCGTCCCAACCACCGCACGTATTTTGCCAAGGTGGCGAAGACGGAGCGTATCTCCGACCTCATCGTGCGCTTTACGTTCGACACGACCGGCGACCGCGAGATTCCGCTCATACTCGGGTTGCTGCCGGTGCTACCCAAGCATGCCATCAATCCCGACACATTCGAGAGCACGACGCTCGAGCCGCCCGTCGGCTCGGGGCCCTACAAGGTCGGCAAGCTCGATGCCGGCCGCTCCATCACCTTCGTGCGCGATCCGGACTACTGGGGCCGCGATCTCGCCGTGAACCGCGGCCGCTTCAACTTCGACGAAATCCGCTTTGACTACTTCCGCGAAGGGTCCGTGATGTTCGACGCCTTCAAGTCGGGACAGATCGACCTATGGCCTGAGGAAGACCCGCGCCGCTGGGCAAATGGCTACGACTTTCCCGCCGTCCGCGACGGGCGCGCCGTCAAGCGCGAGTTCGACATCGGTCTTCCGGCCGGCATGACCGGGCTGGTGTTCAACACGCGCCGCCCCATGTTCTCCGACGCCCGCGTGCGCGAAGCGCTGATTCTCCTGTTCGACTTCGAGTGGATCAACCGTACGCTCTACGCCGGCCTCTACAGCCGCACCGAGAGCTACTTCGAGCGCTCGATCCTTGCCTCGGCCGGCCGCCCCGCGGATGCACGCGAGCGCGAGCTGCTGGCGCCGTTTCCCGCCGCGGTGAAGCCCGACATTATGGCCGGCACGTATCGCTTCCCCTCGACCGACGGATCAGGACGCAGCCGCGACAACCAGGAAAAGGCGTTCCGGCTGCTGCAGGCGGCGGGCTATGAGCTGCGCGGCGGCCGCCTCGTCGACGCCAAGAGTGGTAGCCAGCTCGCGTTCGAGATCCTCGCCGCCTCGACCTCGCAGGAAGGTCTCCTGCTGTCGTTTGCACGCGACGTCGAACGGCTCGGCATCAAGGTCAAGCTGCGCACCGTCGACGGCGCCCAATATCAGCAGCGGCTGACCGACTACGACTACGACATGATCCAGAACACCTGGACGTCATCGCTGTCGCCAGGCAACGAGCAACTGTTCCGCTGGTCGACGCAGTCGGCCAAGACGCCCGGCACCTATAACTTCGCCGGTGTTGAGAACCCGGCTGCCGACGCGATGATCCAGGCGCTGCTGGCGGCCAAGACCGAGCAGGAGTTCATCTCGGCGGTGCGCGCCCTCGACCGGGTGCTGCTCTCGGGCGACTACGTGATCCCGCTGTTCTTCATCCCCAAGCAGTGGGTGGCGTTCTGGACGCGACTGCAACATCCACAAAAGACGCCGCTGTTCGGCTACAACGTCGATAGCTGGTGGTCGGGCGCGAAATGACGGCCTCTAAGGACACGCTGCCTGCACATTTCAACATGGCCGCCTATACGATAGGCCGCGCGGCCGCGGCGGCGGAACCCCAGGATTGGGCGCTTCTCGTTTTCTCGGACGCCACGGGATCGCCCAGCGAAGGCTGGACATTTCACGGGATCGAAGATGCGGTGCTGCGCATCGCTGGCGGGCTTGCGGCGGCGGGCATGGCTCGTGGAGAGCGCATCCTCCTGCAGGTCGATAACTCGAGCATTTACCCGCTGCTGTTCTTCGGCGCGATTGCCGGCGGCTTCGTACCGATACCCACATCTGAGCAACTCACCGAATCCGAGGTGCGTTTTTTGCTGGCCGACAGCGGCGCTGTGGTCATCGCAACGGATCGGCCGTTCGCGACTTCGCCCGCCCCCGCCGGCACCCGCGTGCTCAACTCGCACGATATCGCCGACATGATCGGTCATGGGCCGCGGGCGGATTATGCCGACACGGCGGCCGATGACCCGGCCTTCCTCATCTATACGTCAGGCACCACCGCCGCGCCCAAAGGCGTGCTGCACGCCCACCGCTCCGCCTACGGGCGGCGGCCAATGTATTCGGGCTGGTACGGCATTGGACCGGGCGATCGCATGCTGCATGCGGGCGCCTTCAACTGGACGTTCACGCTCGGCACCGGGCTCACCGATCCGTGGGCCAACGGCGCCACCGCAATCATCTACACCGGCAAGAAGGACCCGGCGTTATGGCCGCGCCTCATCGTCAACTCCGGAGCGACGCTGTTCGCCGCCGTGCCCGGCGTCTATCGGCAGATGCTCAAGTATGCGGAGCTTTCTCCTGATGGCTTCGGAACGCTGCGCCACGGGCTCATGGCCGGCGAATCCCCGCCGCCCGGACTGTTCGAGGAGTGGGAGCGGCGCACCGGGCGACCGCTTTATGAGGCTCTCGGCATGAGCGAGATTTCGACCTATGTGTCGTCCGGTCCGAGCGTGCCACGCAAACCGGGCGCCGTCGGCAAGGCGCAGCCGGGGCGGCGCATAGTTGTGCTGCCGCTCGACGGCGGCAGTGAGCCCCTGGCGCCGGGCGAAGAAGGCTTGCTCGCCGTGCACCGCTCCGATCCCGGCTTGATGCTCGGCTATTGGCGGCGTCCCGACGAGGAGGAGCAGGTCTATCGCGGCGACTGGTTTGTCGGCGGCGATCTCGCCGTCATCGATGCTGACGGCTATATCGAGCATCGCGGCCGCGCCAACGACCTGATGAAGGCGTTCGGCTACCGTGTTTCGCCACTTGAGGTGGAGGCGGTCCTGGCTCAGCATCCGGCGGTGGCCGAAGTGGCATGCGCTGAGGTGCGCGTGCGCGAAGATATCAGCATCATCGCCGCGTTCATCGTGGCGCACCCCGACGTGGCGGTCGACGCCGCCGCCATCGACCGCTTCGCTGCCGAGCGCCTGGCCGCCTACAAGCGACCGCGGTCCGTCATGTTTGTCGACACCTTACCGCGCACCGCCAATGGCAAGATCATGCGCCAGGCGCTGCGCTTGCCGAGTGGTTTGTCCACAGCCTAAAGCTGTGGCTTCCGAGCCGCGGCCGCGCTTTTTCAGCCGCCGCTTCGCTCAACCTGCAAAATTGAGTGCTAATTGCTGCGTGCTGGCTACCGGAATTTTACGGGTCGTATTCTTGCCGGCGCAATAGTGGGAGGCACGACATGCTCGACCAGCTGATCCAATATTTGAGCGCGCATCCCGGCGTCATGACCGCGATCGTCGTCACCGCACTGCTGGCGGTGGTCGGTCTGTGGTATGTCGTCTCGCATCACCTGCAGGCGATCTTGATCACGCTTTTGTCGGCGGCAGGGATCGGTTCGGGACTGCTCGTGCTTTATCGCGGGTTCAGCGCCGAGATGAAGGACCTGATGGGCATCGGCGTGTTCCTCGTCGTCATTTTCCCGATCATCTTCTGGCAGGCCATCAAATTGATGGAGCCGATGGCGCCGGAAGAACGCGGTCGTCGCCCGACTCCGTCGCGCGCCTTCTTCAAAAAGAAGATGACGTGAAAATCAGGGGCGGTAGTTGACGCCGACGCGTGCCACCTGGGCCGACAAATCTGCCTCGACCTGCATCGTCTGGGTAAAGGCCGGCGTATTGCTGAGAGCCACCGGCACGTTCACTGAGCCGAAGTCGAGGTAGAGATATTCAGCCTTGATCGACCATGGACCATCGAGCAGCCACTCGCCGCCGCCGCCCAGAGTCCAACCCGTCTTCACTTCGGATCGGCTGCCGAAGCCCGTGCCACCCGGAAAGAGCACGCTAACGGCGTTGTCGCTGTAGCTGCTCGAGAACTTGAAGTCGGTGAAGGCCAAGCCGCCGGTGACGTACAACAGCAGCTCGGGGGTGACTGTGTAACCCAATCGACCACGAAAGGTGGCGAGCCAGCTGGTCGACATGCTCTCGGTCAGCGAATACGCCGTGCCTAGGAACGGCGATGGAAAGGCCCCTGTGGGGCTGGTGGAATCGCCAAGACTGAAAGCGCCGAAATCGCCTTCGCCGCCGAAGACAATATTGCCTGATTGCCAGTTATAGCCAGCCTGAACGCCGCCCGTGAATCCGGACGAGGCGAGATCGCCGCTGCCGCTGGCCGCGACCGCCGTTCCGTTAATGGCGGATGGATCGGGCGGGGTGACGCAGAAGACACCGTCGGCCGCGTCGGCCACACAATTGGGATTGGTGGCATAGCTCGACGAGCCCCAGGCAGCGCCAGCATTGAGTCCGATGTAGGCGCCGGCGAACTGTGGCGGCGCGCTTTGCGCTGCCGCGGAAAACCCGGTCGCAACGCTCGCACTGGCGATAACCACCGCAACACCGATTCGCATGCGCGCCTCCCCGATGGATCACGCCGGAACCAGAATCACTGATGCAACTCTACAAGACCGCCGGCACAACGGGAACGAACCAATTCGTTCTGCGAACGTGCATGCCACTCACGCCGCCTTGCTCGCCTTGGCCGCTACGGCGGCGAGCTGTCCGATGAACGTGCGCACGCCTTTCAGGCGCTCTGCCGGCAGATCCCACTCGGCGCGATAGACGAGCTTCTGGTCGGGCTGCACCTTGATATGCCCGCGCGACCGCTGCACGTAGGCGACGAGCCCCTCGGGATTGGCGAAGGAATTGCGGTAGAAGGCAACGACCGCGCCGCGCGGTCCCGCATCCACCTGCGCAACGCCCGCCTGCCGGCACAGCGCCTTGATCTCCATGACGTCGAGCAGATGCTCGACTTCCTCGGGCAGCGGTCCGAAGCGATCGACCAACTCGCCGGCGAAGTTGTCGATCTCCTCCCGCGTCTCCAGCGTCGACAGGCGGCGATAGAGACCGAGGCGAAGTTGTAGATCGGCGACGTACGCCTCTGGGATGAGCACCGACGTGCCGAGCGAGATGGTCGGGCTCCATTGCTCGGTTGTGGTCTCGAGGTCGCCGCCCTTCATCGATGCGACGGCCTCCTCCAGCATCGACTGGTAGAGTTCGAAGCCGACTTCGCGGATGTGGCCGGACTGCTCTTCGCCCAGCAGATTGCCGGCGCCGCGGATGTCGAGATCGTGCGAAGCCAGCGAGAAGCCGGCGCCCAGCGTATCCAACGACTGCAGCACCTTGAGACGCTTGTCGGCGCCTTCGGTGAGCGCCTTGCCGACGGGAATGGTGAAATAGGCGTAGGCGCGCGCCTTGGCGCGACCGACGCGCCCGCGCAACTGGTACAGCTGGGCGAGGCCGAACATGTCGGCGCGATGCACGATGAGCGTATTGGCGTTGGGCAGATCGAGCCCGGACTCGACAATGGCGGTCGACAGCAGCACGTCGTACTTGCCGTCGTAGAAGGCAGTCATGACGTCTTCCAGCTCGCCGGGTGACAGCTGTCCGGTGGCGCGCGCAAACGTCAGCTCGGGGACGGCCTCGCGCAGGAAGTCGGCAAGCTCGTCGAGGTCGGCGATGCGCGGGGCCACGTAGAAGCTCTGCCCACCGCGGTAGCGCTCGCGACGCAGGGCGTCGCGGATGATCACCGGATCGAAGGGGGCGATGTAGGTGCGCACCGCGAGGCGATCGACGGGAGGCGTCGTGATGAGTGACAGCTCGCGCACACCGGTCAGCGCCAACTGGAGTGTGCGCGGGATCGGCGTCGCCGACAGCGTGAGCACGTGCACGTCCTCCTTCAATTTCTTCAGCCGCTCTTTGTGGCCGACGCCGAAGTGCTGCTCTTCATCGATGATCAGCAGGCCGAGGCGCTTGAAGGAAATCGACTTGCTGAGCAGAGCGTGCGTTCCGACCACTATGTCGATGTCGCCGTTTGCCAGCCCTTCCTTGGTTTCGGCCAGCCCCTTGGCGGCAACGAGGCGCGAAGCCTGCGCGATGCGTACTGGCAGCCCCTTGAAGCGATCGGTGAAGGTCTTGAAGTGCTGTCGCGACAGCAGCGTCGTCGGCACTACGACGGCCACTTGCAGCCCGTTCATGGCGCCAACGAACGCGGCGCGCAGCGCGACCTCGGTTTTGCCGAAGCCGACATCGCCGCACACCAGTCGATCCATCGGCCGACCGGCGGCAAGGTCGCCGAGCACGGCCTCGATGCTGGTCGCCTGGTCCTCGGTTTCCTCGTAGGGGAAGCGGGCGACAAACTCGTCGTAGGCGCCCTCGGGCGAGGAGATCGCCGGTGCCTCCTTGAGCTGGCGCAGCGCGGCGATCTTGATCAGCTCCGCGGCGATCTCGCGCAGCCGCTTCTTGAGCTTGGCCTTGCGTGACTGCCAGGCGACACCGCCAAGCTTGTCGAGTTGCCCGTCGGATTCATCGGCCCCGTAGCGCGACAGCAGCTCGATGTTCTCGACCGGCAGAAACAGTTTGTCGCCGCCGGCATAGTGCAACTCGAGGCAGTCGTGCGGTGCGCCGAGGACGGTGATCGTCTTGAGGCCCGAGAAGCGCCCGATGCCGTGATCGGCGTGTACGACGAGATCGCCGACCGACAAACTCGTCGCCTCGGTGAGGACATCGACGGCCGAGCGCTGCTTGCGGCGCGGACGCACAAGGCGGTCGCCGAGAATGTCCTGCTCGCCGATGATGGCCAGCTCGGGCGTCTCAAAACCCTGTTCCATGCCGAGCACGCCGATGCCGGTCACATGGCCCGGCAATGCCAGCGCATCGGCGTAGGATTCCACCCGCTTCACGTCCTTAAGGCCGTGATCGGACAGCAGCGTGATCAGCCGCTCGCGCGCGCCCGGCGTCCAAGCGGTGACAATGACGCGGCGTGCCTCGCCCTGGATGCGTCGGATATGGCCGACGACGGCATCGAACACGTTGACGTCCCCTTGCGCGCGCTCGGCAGCGAACGATCGCCCGCCCCGCCCGCGCCAAGAGCGGACGTTGGGCGCTTCGGCTTCCTCGAACGGCGTCAGGCGATTGGAGCGCCGACCGGCTATGGCGGTCGCGAACGTTTCTCGGTCGAGATACATGCGATCGGGCGGCACAGGCTTGTAGGGCGGCCCGCCGAACCTCTGCTCTTCCAGCGCCTCGCGGCGCGCATCGTAGTGCTCTGCGATCTGCTCAAAGCGGCTGCCGGCGGATTCATCGCTGCGGTGATCGAAGCTGACCGGCACGTCGGGAAGGTAGTCGAACAGCGTATCGAGATGATCGTGGAACAGTGGCAGCCAGTGCTCCTGGCCGGGATAGCGATGCCCAGAACTGACAGCCTCATATAGTGGGTCGTCACCCGTGGCGCCGCCAAACAGTTCGACATAGCGGGCGCGAAACAGCCGCTCGGCCTCCTCGCCGAACGCAACCTCGCTCACTGGCATCAGCGCGAGCTTCTGCACCGCCTTAGTCGTGCGCTGCGTCTGCGTATCGAACGCCTTGATGGTCTCCAGCGTGTCGCCGAAAAAATCCAGTCGCACGGGACTGGAGCGCCCGGGCGGGAAGACGTCGAGGATGCCGCCGCGCACCGCGTATTCGCCCGCTTCCATGACGGTGCTGGAGCGCGTGTAGCCCATCAAGCCCAAGCTTTGCGTCAGGCGCGCCATGTCGACGCGCTGGCCAGGCGCCATCGCCTTGATGGTGCGTTTGATGTAGCTGCGCGCGGGGACCCGCTGCAGGATGGCGTTGACGGTCGTCAGCACGACGGTTGGATGCTTGCGCGTCGCCAGGGACAGCTTGGCGAGCGTCGCCATGCGTTGGGCGACGATGTCGGAATGGGGGCCGACGCGATCGTAGGGCACGGTGTCCCAGGCCGGAAACGTGATGACGCGCACATTCGGGGCAAAGAACGACAGCCCCTGCTCGAGAGCTTCGAGCCGGCGGTCGTCGCGCGCGACGTGCAGCAAGGTGCCTGGCGCCTTGTCCGACGCCGCCTCGCTGACGAGCTGGGCAAGCACCAACGCGTCGAGGCCTTCCGGCACCCCGGCGATGATGCGCGCGGCAGCGACATCGCTTTCGCGAATCTTTTTCTCTTCGACTTTCACGCCACCGTCCCTAAGCCGGTTTGCAACGCCTTGATTTTATCAGAGGCACTGTTTCGCATCACGCTTCGGCCGCCTTGCCGGCATTGGTTTCCGCCAACCCATGGTGCGCGCGCAGCGAGAATATCAACTCGGCAAACTCACCGACGTCGCCGGCCGTTGCACCCTGCGTGAACCACTGCGTCAGCAGCGGATCGGGGAGTGCGAGCAACCGCTCGAACCGGGCCAGTTCATCCGACCCCATGGCGGGGAGGCTCGCCTCGGCAAAACGCCCGAGCACGATGTCCATCTCCTTCGTACCGCGATGAGATGCGCGATAGGCGGCCCGGCGGCGCCGCATCTCCAGGTCGTCGTGCATGATTGGACCGCTTTCTTGGATAAGCCGCCGCGGGAGGCTTGACGCCGCGCAGGCTCGCCGCCACCCTTCGCGGGACGGGACGTTGATATAGCGCCCGTTTCTCATCGCGCAAAGGGCGCACGGGTCGGGCTACCCCTCGCCTGGACACGTGCCGTGACGCGGCGCCTCGTGCCGCACCGTCCCGCCCATCTGGTAGAGGCCTCAGTACGCCATGCGGCCCATCGAGTTGACGGCCCTCTTCGCGTCGCTGCAGTCGCTGTCCGGCATCGGACCGCGGATGATCGTGCTCATGCGCAAGTGCGTCAACCTGCCCGCCGGGATCACCGAGCCGCGCGTGCTCGACCTGCTCTGGCACCTCCCCACCGGCGTCATCGATAGACGGGCCGAACCGGCGATTGCCGAAGCGGTTCCTGGCAGTATCGCAACACTGAAGGTGCGCGTGCTCAAGCATTTCGCACCCCCGCGCGGCAACAACCGCGCGCCCTACAAGGTGCGGGTCGAGGACGACACGGGCAAGCTCGACCTCGTCTTCTTCCACGCCGAGCGCACCTTCATCGAGCGCCAGCTCCCGGTCGGCGAAGAGCGCTACGTGTCGGGGCGCATCGAGCGCTATGGCGACAAGCTGCAGATGTCGCACCCCGACTACATCGTGGCGCCGGAAGCGCGCGGCGACCTGCCGATGCTGGAGCCGGTCTATCCGCTCACGGCTGGCCTGTCGGGCAAGATCGTACAAAAGGCGGCGCGGCAGGCGCTCGAGCGCTTGCAGCCCGTGCCCGAGTGGCAGGAGAGAACGTGGATCAACGCGCGCGGCTGGCCGGCATTCGGCGATGCACTGCAACGGCTGCACAAGCCAGCCGACACCGGCGACATTTCGCCCGGAGGCATCCCCTGGCAGCGGCTTGCCTATGATGAGCTGCTGGCCGGGCAGCTGGCGTTGGCGCTGGTGCGTCAGAGCTTCAAGACGCGTCCGGGGCGTATCGTCAAAGGCGACGGCCGCGTGCGTGCGGCGCTCGCCGACGCGCTCCCGTTCGCGCTGACCAACGCGCAGCGCCAGGCGATGCGCGAAATCGAGACCGACATGGGCGCGCCGCGCCGCATGCTGCGTCTGCTGCAGGGCGACGTCGGCTCCGGCAAGACGGTCGTCGCGCTGCTCGCCATGGCCATCGCTGTGGAAGCCGGCGCCCAGGCGGCCCTCATGGCACCGACCGAAGTGCTGGCGCGCCAGCACATGGAGACGATTGCGCCGCTGGCCGAAAAGGCCGGACTGCGCCTCGGCCTGCTGACGGGGCGCGAGAAGGGCCGCGCCCGCAAGGATATCCTGGAGCGCCTCGCCGGCGGCGACATTGACATCATCATTGGCACGCACGCGTTGTTCCAGGCCGATGTCGTATTCCGCGACCTCGCCTTTGCCGTTATCGACGAGCAGCACCGCTTCGGCGTCCACCAGCGCCTTTCATTGCAGTCGAAGGGCAGCGGCAGCGGGACCGACGTGCTGGTCATGACGGCGACGCCCATTCCGCGCACGTTGGTCATGACGCACTACGGCGATCTCGATGTTTCGCGCCTCACCGAAAAGCCGCCCGGCCGCAAGCCGATCGTCACCAAGAAGATCCCGACCAATTCGATGGAGAAGCTGATCGACCGGCTGCGCACGCAGCTCACCGAAGGCGCGCAGGTCTATTGGGTTTGCCCGCTGATCGAAAGCTCAGACGTCTCTGAGTTGGCCGCCGCCGAAGAGCGGCACGCCCACCTGGTGCAGATCTTCGGCAAGGAGAACGTTGGGCTGCTGCACGGCGGCATGGCCGACAAGGCCAAGGATGCGGCCATGGAAGCATTCGCCTCCGGGGCGCTTAAAATCCTTGTCGCCACGACGGTCATCGAGGTGGGTGTCAACGTTCCGAACGCCAACATCATGGTCATCGAGCACGCCGAGCGCTTTGGACTCGCGCAGCTGCACCAGTTACGCGGGCGCGTCGGGCGCGGCACGCGCGAGAGCTTCTGCATGCTGCTGTTCAAGGCCCCGCTCGGCGAGACGGCCAAGGCGCGGCTGGAGATGATGGAAGAGACCGAGGACGGCTTCCTCATCGCTGAGAAGGATCTTGAGCTGCGCGGTGGCGGAGAAGTGCTGGGCGCACGCCAAAGCGGCACGCCGGGGTTTCGCGTCGCCGAGGTGCCGGGCTTTGAAGCGCTGCTGACGGCAGCACGCGATGACGCGCGTATGCTCCTGGCAGCCGACCCGATGCTGTCTGGACCACGCGGGCAAGCGCTGCGCACGCTGCTCTACATCTTCGAGTGCGACGAGGCCGTGCGTCTGTTCCGCGCCGCCTAACGCCTACGCGGCGGGTCCGGTCGTGATCTTCGGCTTGCGGCGTGCCTGCTCGGCGAGTTCGCGCATCTTGGCCTGCAACTCGGGTGTCACCATGCCCGCCGAGATGATCACCTTGGCCGCATCCTCAATATTCATGTCGAGGAACACGACATTGCGCCGCGGCAGGAAGCAGACAAAACCGGTGGGCGGCACGATGCCGGTGGGCATGAATACGGTGAGCAGGTCATCTTCTCCGCCCGGCATCATGGCGCCGACTTCGCCCGTCGTCTCGCCGGTTACGAACACGATCGACCAAAGCCCCTTGGATGGGAACTCGATCAGTCCGACTTTCTGGAACGCCTGGTTGGGGCCGGTGGCACTGAGAACGGATTCGAAGATCTGCTTCAGCGCGCTGTAGACGTTGCGCACGATCGGCATGCCGCCGAGCATCTGCTCGCCGAACGAGATGAGCGTGCGCCCCAACAGGTTGGCGGCGAGCGCGCCGATCAGCGTGAGGGCGACGATGCCGACCACCAGTCCGAAGCCCGGGACTGGAAACGGCAGGTAGGTATCGGGCAGGTACGCGGTCGGAACGAACGGCTTAATCCACGCGTCGGTGACGTTGATGAACCACCAGGCGAAGTACAGCGTGATGGTAACCGGCCCGACGATGACGAGGCCCGTAAGGAAGTAATTGCGCAACCGCGCGCCGACATGCCATCCGCTGCCCGCCGGGTGCTCGCGGACGAGCTTGCGCAATCCGGCACGCAACTCGGCGGAGGCTTCGGGCGGCGTTTTCCGGGGGTCGGCTGGGCTCATCGACAATCCGAATGGATTCTGGCCACCAGAGGCCCGCGCGATCATCGCCGCAAGATTGCAGGACCTTCTCACGGATCGCACGCCGGCGTAAGGGGCGCAGCATAGACCGATGCCGCCTAATGCTTCGGCAATGCCCTAGACAAGCGCGGCAATGTTACTGGGTGACGACGAGGCAGTCGAAGCCGTCGGAGCGAAGGACGCCACACAGCTGCTCGGGCTCGCCGGCGCTGGCGTAGGGGCCGAGCCGCACGCGGTAGAAGGTGCCCATACTGCCGATGACCAACTCATCAACCTCCGGCTGGCGCCCGCCGAGTTGCTCGCCGTGGCGGCCGACCAACAGCCCTGCCAGGGCTTCGGCCTCCGAACGCGAACGTACCGCGGCCACCTGCAGGCGGAACTTCCCGGACGGCACGGATTGGCTCATCGGCTCGTTCAAAGCGGTCTTCGGCTCGACCGAAGCAACCTGTGTGACGAACGGCGCGGCGATCTGCGGAGTGCGCGGCGCCTGCGTATCCGCGCCATTGTTGGCGACCACCTCGGTAGTGCCTCCCCATCCGCCCGCGTCATCCGCCGTTGGCGGGGGGGCTCGGCCGATCGATGCCGTGCTGGACGCCGGATCCTTGGCGGGTTCGGGCGTCGGTTCGCTCGATGACCCGCCACCGAACAGCCCTGAGAAGAAGCCGCCGATGCCACCTGAGCTTGCTGGCGGCGTCGGAGCCGCCGGCACATTGGAGGCCGCAGCAGGCGCGGCGCCGCCACTCGGCCATCGCCATCGGCGCATCGTTGTTTTTACCCGGCATCGCGGGTGCCTGCGCGTACGACGACTGCGGCACGGCCGGGACGCTGTCGACGCCAGATTCGTTGTAGGCGAGCGCCCGTGCCTTGACCGCGTCGGCGCGTTCGGCCTCCGATAGCCCGCCCTTGAGCCACAGCGCGCTCGTCAGGTCCGATATGGCAAAGCCGGGCTTACCGAGCTTGCGGAAGGTGAGGCCGCGATAATAAAGGGCGCGCGGCATCTGTTCGCCGGGCAGGCCGCCGCGCATCGCCGCTTCGAAGGCGCGCAGTGCCTCTTCGTATTTGCCGGCCCCATATGCCTTGATGCCGCCGTCGAAGGCCTGCTGCACCATGGCGGCCGTCTTGCTCTTGTCGTCGGCGGCGTCGGAGGGCTGCTCTTGCTGGGCGGCCGATTTCTTGGCGGCACCCTTCTGCGGCGGACCGTCGAACGCAGCAGCCGGCAGGGCGATGGCTGCCAAGCTCAATACGAGCGCCAGTTTGCGCAGAACGTCCCCCATAATCCGACCCGAATCCCCTTATGCCGCCGCCATACCCCAGCGGGACGGTAAGCCAACCCCAATATAGAGGCAAATCCGGGGCCGTCCCTGGCCCGTTTTCCCTATTCGACGGTCACCGACTTGGCGAGGTTACGCGGCTGATCGACGTCAGTGCCCATCACCACGGCCGTGTGATAGGCGAGAAGTTGCACCGGCACGGCGTAAAGCAGCGGATTGGTGAACTCGCAGGCCGTCGGCATGGCGATATGGGCGGCAACCTTGCAGCCGACCTCTTCGGGCGAGGCATCCGAGATAAGGATGATCTGGCCGCCGCGCGTGGCGACCTCCTGCATGTTGGAGACGGTCTTTTCGAACAGCTCGTCCTTCGGGGCGACGACGATCACCGGCACGTTCTCATCGATCAGCGCGATGGGCCCGTGCTTGAGTTCGCCCGCCGCATAGCCTTCGGCGTGGATGTAGGAAATCTCTTTCAGCTTCAGCGCCCCCTCGAGTGCCAGCGGATAGCTCGTCCCGCGGCCGAGGTAGAGCACGTCGCGCGCCTTCGACAGCGTGCTCGCGATGGCTTCGTACTGCGCCTCGTTGCGCAGGATGTTGGAGATGTGACGCGGCACCTCGATCAGCGACTGCACGAGCTTGCGTTCTTCCTCGCGCGACAGCTTACCGCGGGCGCGGGCAAGTCCGAGCGCCAGGCAGGCGAGTACCGACAGCTGGCAGGTGAAAGCCTTGGTCGAGGCGACGCCGATCTCGGGACCCGCGAGCGTCGGCAACACGAGATCGGATTCGCGCGCGATGGACGAGCTGCGCACGTTGACCACCGAGGCGATGCGCTGCCCTTCGGCCTTGGCGTGACGCAGCACGGCGAGGGTATCGGCCGTCTCGCCGGACTGCGATACGAACAGCGACAACCCGCCATCGCCGAGCGGTGGCTCGCGGTAGCGCATCTCGGATGCGACGTCGATCTCGACCGGCAGGCGCGCGTAGCGCTCGATCCAGTACTTGCCGACGAGGCCGGCGTAATAGGCAGTGCCGCAGGCGGAGACCGTGGCGCGCGCCAGCGAGATGGGATCGACGCCAAGGTCGGGGATCTTCACCGTCGCCTCGGCCATGTCGATGTAGTTGGCCAGCGTGTGGCTGATCACTTCCGGCTGTTCGTGGATTTCCTTCGCCATGAAGTGGCGGTGGTTACCCTTGTCGACGAGCAGCGAGGAGGCGACCGACTTGACGAGCGGGCGCTCGACGCGGCGGCCTGCGCGATCGAATATTTGAACGCCGGTGCTGCGCAGAACCGCCCAATCGCCTTCATCGAGATAAGTGATGGCGTCGGTGAACGGGGCCAGCGCGATGGCATCCGAGCCGAGGTACATCTCGCCCGAGCCGTGGCCGATGGCGAGGGGCGAGCCCTGCCGCGCAGCGATCATCAGGTCGTCGTGGCCGGCGAAGATGATGGCCAGCGCAAACGCGCCCTGCAGGCGGCCGAGCGCATGACGCACCGCCTCTTCCGGACCGACGCCCTTAGACAACTCGTCGGTGACGACGTGCACGATCGCTTCGGTATCGGTGTCGCTCTCGAACACATGGCCCTTGGCGGAAAGCTCGGCCTTCAGCTCGCGGAAATTTTCGATGATGCCGTTGTGCACGACCGACACCTGGCCGTTCATGTGCGGATGCGCGTTGCGCTCCGTCGGACGGCCGTGCGTTGCCCAGCGCGTATGTCCGATGCCGGTGTGGCCACGCAGCGGCTCCTGCAGCAGCCGACCTTCCAGATTGCGCAGCTTGCCTTCGGCGCGCCGGCGCTCCAAATGCCCATTCTCGACCGTGGCGATGCCGGCCGAGTCATAGCCGCGGTACTCGAGCCGACGCAGGGCGTCGACGAGGTCCGTGGCGACAGCCTTATGTCCGATAATTCCGACGATACCGCACATGCGATCCTGGTCCCTCAGCTGCGCGCTATCATACTGCTAGCGTTTGCTTAATATGTCGCTCAAATCACAGTGTGTTGCGGCGATATTCTGGCGCGGCCGGACGAGTTGCCGGCTCAATTGCTAACCAGCCTTTGCCTTGCGTTTCATCATCATCGTCCGGAACTTCTCTGCCCACCCTGGACGCTCCTCCTGGGCGGAGCGCTCGAGCGCCAGCGCGCCAGCGGCGACGTTCTTGGTGATGACACTCCCCGATCCGATATAGGCGCCGTCGCCTACCTTTACAGGAGCGACGAGCGAGGTGTTGGAGCCGACGAACGCCCCCTCACCCACCTCGGTGCGATGCTTGGAAAAGCCGTCGTAGTTGCAGAAGATCGTACCCGCGCCGATGTTGGCACCGGCCCCCACCGAACCATCGCCGAGATAGGAAAGGTGGTTGGCCTTGGCACCCGCCCCCAGCGTCGCGTTCTTCACCTCGACGAAGTTGCCGACGTGCACGTCATCGCCGAGCACAGCACCCGGGCGCAGGCGCGCGAACGGCCCGATGCGCGCGTTGCGCCCAATGCGGGCACCCTCGAAGTGACAGTTGGCCTTGATCTCGGTGCCGTCGCCGACGGTGACGCCGGGGCCAAAGAAGACATTAGGTTCGACGAGCACGTCGCGGCCGATCTTGGTGTCATACGACAGCCAGACGGTGTCGGGCGCGATCAGCGTGGCGCCTTCGCGCATGACCGCGAGGCGGGCACGCTTCTGGAAGATGGCTTCGGCGGCGGCGAGCTGGTCGCGCGAGTTGACGCCGAGCACCTCTTCCTCTTCACAGCCGACCACGCCAGCAAAGAGGTTGGCGCTGCGCCCCAGCTCGATGGCATCGGTGAGATAGTACTCGCCCTTGGCATTGGCATTGCCGATGCGCGTCAGCAGGTCGAGGATGTCCGCGACGCGGAAGCCCATCACGCCGGAGTTGCACAGCCGGATGAGGCGCTGCGCAGCGGTGGCATCGCGGTCCTCGCGGATCGCCGTCACGATGTCCCCCTTCTCGGTGAGCAGCCGTCCATAGCCGGTTGGATCGGCGGCTTCGAAACCGAGCACCGCGATTGGCGTCGATTCGAGCCGCTGCAGCAGCCGGTGCAGCGTGCGCGACGAGAGCAGCGGGGTGTCGGCATAGAGAATGACGACATCACCCTTGTGATCGGCCAGCGCATTGCGCGCCGCAAGGACCGCATCCGCAGTCCCCTTGCGCTCCGCTTGCACGAACACTTCAGCCGACGGGACGAGGCGCTGCGCCTCCGCGCGCACATCATCCATATCGGGGCCGATAACGACGGCGATCGATTGCGGCTCAAGGTCTCTGGCCACCGCCAAGACGTGGCCGAGCAGAGATCGACCGCCGATCTTGTGCAGCACCTTTGGCCGCGCTGACTTCATGCGCGTGCCTTGTCCGGCGGCGAGAACGACAACCAGCAGTGGGGGGCGGCTCATCCAGCTCTCATGTTGGCTTCGATTGCAAACAGCGTGCTCTGCAGCGGCGGTCACAACCGTCCGAACGCACGCGACGAAGCACGAGGGATTCCTTCCACAACTTCTATACCGGGCGTCTGCGGGCCCCAACAAGGCGGCGGCATTGTGTCGGCCGCTGTTACCTTCCCCACCGATCAGCATGTGGCATCACAGGCACACCGCGCGCGATACGATGAAATATATCAATGCGTTAGCGCAGGTTCCACAACCGTCCACAGGCACCACACTCCCCGCCGCAGCGCCTACGTTGCTCCATCGGAGCGACTCACCGATTCTCCACTGCATCTTACCAAGGCAGGCGCACCGGGCTCGCAACTGACTCCGCCGCGCTTGTCACATGCTCAGGCCATGTGCCGCGTCCGAACCCCTGGAAACAGAAGAATGTCCGTCCAATCGTCAATCGGCCCGGCGCGACGCCGCACGTTCACGCCCTACGTGCTGCTCTACGTGCTGGCGGCGGTCTTGGCCACGGCCTACCTGATCTTCATCGGAGTCCGGCCGGACCTTGTCGCTATCTGGCGCGAGAAGCCGAACGATACCAAAACCGTGCTCATCGAGACCCAGCGCACCGTCGAGCGCGCGCTCGCCGATATCGATCCTCTCAAGGAGGGTCTTGGCGAGATGAAGATGGATGTCGCCAACATCAAGGTTGGAGTGCAGGAGGGCGCGGAACGTGACCGCATCTTGCTTGAGAAGGTTGAAGCGCTCGAGCGCTCCAAGACTCCGCCGGCCGACAAGGTCGCCGCTGCCCCCGCGCAACCTACTTCCAAGAAGCCAGCCGCCGCCAAGCCGGCCGTAGCCAAAGCCGCCGAGCCCGCCGAGAAGCCGATCGTGACCGGCAGCATCGAGCAGAAGAAGGCCGGCGCACCTGTCAAGCCGGCGCCGGTCGGTGTGCTTCTGGCAACGGGTCCATCGGTGGACGCCCTGCGCCTGAGCTGGACCATTCTCAACGACCGCCATGCCGACGCGGTGCGTACGCTGCATCCGCGCTATGTGGTGAGCGGCAAGGACAATGAACGCACCTACGGACTGGTAGCCGGCCCGCTGGAAACAGTGGCGGACGCCAAGTCGGTCTGCAAGACGATGTCCGAGCGCGGCATCGCATGCGAAGTCAGCCAGTATCGCGGCAACGCGTTCTGAAAATCTACGGACTCAAGGCTGCGGCACGCTGCGCGTGTCGCACGCCTCGGGGTCGCCGCTCTGCGCGCCGCGCAGGAACCAGCGGGTGCGCTGCTCGGTGGTGCCGTGCGTGCCGACGCGGCGGACGACCGCCTCGGGCTTACCTGCCAAAATACTGTCATCCCCGACATCGGATAGAACGGCCAGCAGGTCGGCGCGGAAAGCGCTCGACGTGGCCCATGCCGCGCTATCGTGGATCCACACGCCGGCCAGACAATCGGCCTCCAGCTCGAAGCGCCGAACATGATCGGGCGCGTCGGAGGGCGAAGAATAAATGGCGCTGCTCAGCTCGTAGAAGCGACCATTGAGATTCTGTATGTGGTGCCCGATCTCGTGCCCGATGAGGAACGTGATCCCAGCCTCGGCCTGGCGGCCAAACTTGGTCATCAGGCGGTTGGCCGCCGACGTCCCAATGAACACCGTCTGATTGCCGCTGCAGTAGGCCGGTCCGTCGCCGGCATACAGGCCGTAGCAGTTGTTGGGAGCAAGGCGCGAGACGAAGCGGACGTTGACCGCGGCCACCTCGACGGCGCGCGCGCCCATGAGGCGGCTCCAGGTGGCGATGGAATCATCGACGGCACGGGCGACGATGGCGCGAAGGCGTAATTCCGACGGCGGAGATCCGCCATTTCCGGCCGATGCACCGCCTTGGATAACCATGGTATCAGCGGGGCCGGCTTCGGCGGCTTTAGGCAACGAACCAAGTGCTGCTGCCACCGCGAGGGAGGCAGCCAACGGACCCAGGACCCGTTTGCGCTGGTTCATGCACAAGCCTTTCGTCTAGCTCAACTCCTATAGCCTGCAAACGGTTGCGCGACGTCTCACCACTCCTTCAAAGACTGTTCGCATTGAAGGTATCGCACTGTCCTATGTCACCGCCTTCGAGCCCGCGCTTGAACCAGCGCACGCGCTGTTCGGAACTGCCGTGCGTGAAGGCGTCCGGCACAATCTGCCCCTGGGTGCGGCGCTGAATCATGTCGTCGCCGATCTGGCTCGCTGCATTGAGCCCCTCCTCGACGTCGCCCGGCTGCAGGCGATTCTTCACCTGATCATTGAGGTTCGCCCACACACCGGCGAGGCAGTCGGCCTGCAACTCCATGCGCACCTGCAGGGCGTTGGCGTCGCGCTCGTCGGAACCTTCTTTCAGCTCCTGCACCTTGTCGGCGATGCCGAGCAACTTCTGCACATGATGGCCGACCTCGTGGGCGATGACGTAGGCCTGCGCGAAATCACCGGGTGCTTCGAACTTACGCTTCATCATTTCGTAGAACGACAGGTCGATGTAAATCTTGCGGTCGAGCGGACAGTAGAACGGCCCCATCTGCGCCATGCCGGTACCGCACGCGGTGCGCGTTGCCCCGGTGAACAACACCATCGACGGCTCCGTGTAACGGCGGCCGACGCCCGTGAACACGCGCTTCCACACATCCTCGGTGTCAGCCAGCACCTGCGACACGAAACGCTTCATGTCATCTTCGGTGCGCACGCTCGAGCCGCCGGGCAGTCCGGGAATGTCCGGCCCGCGGCTGGCTTGCCGCCCCGGCGCCTGCTGCCCGGATTCGGGCATCTGTGGCACCTCGGGGTACTGCCCACTCGACAGCAGATCGAGCGGATTGATGCCGAGGAACAGCATGATGGCGCCGATGATCAGCAGCGTCGTCAGGCTGCCGCCGGTGAGCGGAATCTGGATGCGCGTGCCTTCACCACCGCCAGGAATACCCCGGCCGGGGAAGCGAAACGATGGCCCGCGCTGCCCGCGCCGGTCTTCCACGTTCTCGCTCTCGCGATCCTCGTCACCGTAGCGCATGGCGCATCTCCGAATTGCAACGGAGCTCAAAACGAGGCGCGGGCAACGTCCGTCGGCGTCACCGCGACGCACATTGTGCCTGCTCAGCTGGACGGGTGACAAGGGCCAGCTATCAGCAGGCACCCAATCGGGCTAAGTCGCGCAATTCCAAGCTCTAGGGCGCGGCTTTTTCGGCCTCGGGCGCCGGAAGCGCGGGCGGCTGTGTCTCCTCGGCAGCAGCCAACGCCTTGGGCTTCAGCTTCAAAAGACCGCGCACCGCGCGCGAGGCCACGACGACGCCCTCGTTGGCGTACTCCTCGTGGTTGCGCTCAATCTCCTTGGGGTCATAGCGGTAGTTGACCATGAGCCCGCACGCCTCACGCATGCTCTTTTCGGAAATATCGGCCATGAAGTTGATGCGCTCGAGCCGCGCGCCGTTGCCGAGGTGGAAGCGGGCCACCGGATCGACCGGACGCCCGTCGAAGCCTTTGGCCAAAAGAAAATAGTGCGCCGCCAGCGCCATCAGCGCCTTCTCGATTGCCGCGTGCTCGGGCTCGCTAGCCTCATGCGGCCAGTTGGCGCGACGCATGGCGTCGATAAGCGCGCGCGCTTCGCCGGCGACTGGGCGGTTGTCCTTTTCGGCGACCCGTTCCAGCCAGGCGGTAAACTGCGGCACCGGCGAGAGCGTGACGAAGTTTTTCAGGCTCGGCTGCTCGCGCGCCAACTCTTCAACCACCTGCTTGAGGAGGAAGTTGCCGAAGGTGATGCCCTTCAGGCCTTGCTGGCAGTTGGAGATCGAATAGAAGACCGCCGTCGTCGGCGGCTTGCCGTTGGCCTCCGCATGCGGCTCCTCCAGCACCTGGCCGATCGCATCGGGCGTATCGCGCATCAAGGCGACCTCGACGAACACCAGCGGTTCATCGACCAGTGCGGGATGGAAGAAGGCAAAGCAACGCCGGTCGGCGGGATCGAGCCGGCGGCGCAGGTCATCCCAGCCCTGGATCTCGTGCACGGCCTCGTAGCGGATGATTTTTTCGAGGATGGCCGCCGGGGTGTTCCAGTCGATGCGCCGTAGGACGAGAAAGCCGCGGTTGAACCAGCTGTAGAACAACCGCCGCAGGTCGGCATCGACAGGCGTCAGGTCGACCTCGCCGGGCGGCGTACGCAACAGGTCGCGGCGCATTCCGACGATTTCGGGCGTCGCTCCGGGGGCGAGATTGAGCCGGCGGAAAAACTCGCTGCGCGGACTTGCAAGCACCTTCTGCAGCTTGGCGAGGGTTGCCGGCGATGGCTCGTCCAGGTGCGACTGCGCCGCTTCAGCCACGCGGGCCGCGTCGGGTTGCATATCGCTTGCTAGGAACTGGAAGAAGCGCACGCGCTCGTCTTCATCGAGCTGCGCGTAGCGATCGAGGAGCTCGCGCGCGATGGCGACACCTGATGCCTCGCCCCGCCCCGAGCCCAGCGCCCGGGCCAGCGCATACACGTCCTCGGTTGCATCGACGCCGAATAACGACTTGGGCAACAGCGAGCGGCCCTGCTCGGCGACCGAGCTCAGCAACTCCTGAAGAAACGAGACGTTCAAGGTCGGGTCCTTCCGCCGTGGACGATATCGATCATAACGCAGCCGGATGACTGGGGAACTGCTGCACAGCCGCACAGCTCAAGTGGTGGCGGAATGCCTCGGGCTCAAGCGGGCCCTGATAGGGCCACCGCTTCGTAAGTGAGCACCCTTCGCGATTTGGTCCACGGGTCGGTGAGCACGCGGAAGTCGGCATAGTGCGGAAGCTCGCGGTGCGCGAGATGCGCCGCCTCGTCGGCATAGACTTGGTAGAGCAGAAACATCGACCCTTCGAGCGGATCGACGCAGATGTCGTAACGCTGGCACCCCGGCTCGCGCTCGAGGCAGTTCGCTGCATGAACGCGCAATGCCGCCTTTAGCTCCTCCCGCCTGCCGGGTTCCGCCTCCAGGAACACGACCACCACGTACATTCCGCTCTCTCCTGCTGCCCGAGACGCCCGTTAACCATTCGTAAACCTATTGGCATGACATTTCATTAACCAACCCTGCGAGGCGCCCATGGAAACCCTGGCCAGTTGCGATCGCGTGACGTCGAGCCTGTCGGAGGCCAACAATGACACCGGCCGCACCGCCTTCTGCGGGCCCTACGTGCTCTCTGCCATCACCGGCTACCCGATCTCGAAGATCGAGGACATCATCCGCACCGACCGCAACCAGGTGCGAAAGACGGTGGTCAAAGGTACGGGCGCCGAAGAGGTGGCCGCCGCGCTCGCCCAGTTCGGCTACGAGATGAACCTGAAAGAGACGCACATGGCCAAGCCGCGCAAAGAGCGGCCGACGCTGTGGACGTGGATGCAGAAGCCGCGCAACGTCTGGGCGCACTACATCCTTGCCGTGCACAAGGGCAAGGAAGGGCACTGGATCCTCGTGAAGGGGGTCAAGATGTGTGACACCTACACCGAGGGACGCTGGACCTTCGTGTGCGATGGCCCCCACCGCGGGGCCCGCATCATGGAGATATTCGAAGTGCGCCGCTCCATCGCCTGAGGGCGGGCGCGCCACTTCGCGAAAAAGCCATGTGATTTCTTGAACGTCGATCAACGACCCGCGGCGTAAAACCGGGCCGAGCGGCTGAGCGCCGGCGACGGGAGAGCCAAATGATCGTACGTACCATCATCGCCTGCGCATTCGCTGCGCTGCTGGCGACAAGTGCCAACGCCACCACCGACAGCGACACGATCGACGCCTGCCTCAAGTCGGCCCGCGACGGCGCCGGCGGAGCGCGTACGTGCGTCGGCCGCGTCGCCGGGCCCTGCCTTGAAAAGCCCGACGGCCAGTCCGGCCCAGGCGAGATCGACTGCATCATGAGCGAGACGGCGGCTTGGGATAGCGTCCTCAACACCGAATATCAGCGCCTGCTACCGTTGTTGAACAAGGAAGCGGCCGATGACGTGCGCAAGGCGCAACGCCTGTGGATCGAGGCCCGCGAAGCCGACTGCCGCGTGCCCTATTACTTCTACGGCGGCGGTACCATCGTGAAGACGCTCGGCGCCGAATGCCAGCGCGATCACACCGCCGACCGCGCCATCCTGATAAAGTCATGGCGCGAGATGGCGCAGGCCGATTAGTCCTTGGCGCGACGCCGAGGCACAGGCCCAGGATGTTGCGGCATTGCTGCGCGGCGCTTGCCGGGCCTAGCGCCAGATGGTGAAGCCGGAAGACCCGAACCGAAGCACGCGCCTCAGTCCTTGGCGCGCTCTACGTAGCTGCCGTCGACCGTCATAATGACGACGCGGGTGCCGGTGCCGATGTGCGGGGGCACCATGATGCGGGCGCCGTTGGCCAGCTTGGCCGGCTTGTAGGACGACGACGCCGTCTGCCCCTTCACCACCGGATCGGCCTCGACGATCTCCAGCGTGACGCGCGCCGGCAGTTCGATGGCGATCGGCACGCTTTCGTGCAGCGACACCGAGCAGGTCATGCCTTCCTGCAGCCACTGCGCCTGATCGCCGACGACGTCCTTCGACACGATGATCTGATCGAACGTCTCGGGATGCATGAACGTGTAGCCGTGGTCGTCTTCGAAGAGATAGTTGTAGTCCTTCTCATCGAGGTAGGCGCGCTCCACCTGGTCGGTGGTGCGGTAGCGCTCCGTCACCTTCACACCGTCGGCGATGCGGCGCATCTCAAGGTGCGTCACGGGCGTGCCCTTGCCGGGGTGAATGTTCTCGGCGTGGATGACGACCGCGAGCTTGCCGTCGAGGTCAAGCACATTGCCCTTGCGGATCGAAGAGGCGATCACCTTAGCCACGTAGTTCTCCATTATCGTGGCCGGCGCCGGCACTGATTGCGCTCGCTAACGGCCGAGAGGGAAGCTTGGGCGCTCTCATACCCTTTCCAGTCGCAAAGTCCAAGCTGGGGCGTTGGTTGCCCTCTCGCCCGTCCCCGGGGCTTGCCGCGGCGGGCGGTACTTGCTCTAGAGAGTCGCATGAGCCAAGACCGACCCTGGTGGGATCCCGAGGTGCACGCCGACCGGCGCCCGCTGCTCCTGACCCGCGGGCGCATCAAGTCGGCCATCCGCACTTGGTTCGAGGCGCAAGGCTTCATCGAGGTCGAAGCGGCCTGCCTGCAAGTCTCGCCCGGCAACGAGGCGCACCTGCATGCCTTCCGCACCGAGGAGATCGCGCCCGACCTGTCGCGGCGCCCGCTCTACCTGCACACTTCCCCGGAGATCGCCTGCAAGAAGCTCCTCGCGGCCGGCGAGCGCGCCATCTTCACGTTCGCACCCGTGTTCCGCAACCGTGAGCGCGGCGCCCTGCACGCCTCCGAGTTCACCATGCTCGAGTGGTATCGCGCTGAAGCGCCTTACGAGGCGGTGATGGACGACTGCGCGGCGCTGTTGAAACTCGCCGCGGAGGTCGCCGACAATCGCTTCGTTTCCTGGCGCGGCGTGACTTGCAATCCGCGCGCGGCTCCCGAGCGCCTTTCGGTCCACGACGCCTTCGCCCGCTACGCCGGCATCGATCTGCTCGCCACCTTGGACGACGCTCCCGCCCTCGCCGCGGCGGCCGAGCGCGCCGGCGTGCCGCCGCGCGACGATGACACGTGGGCCGACATCTTCGCCAAGCTGCTGACCGCCCTCATCGAGCCCAAGCTCGGCAATGGTCGCGCGACATTTCTCACGCAGTACCCGGCCAGCGAGGCGCCTCTGGCGCGACCCAGCCGGGATGACCCCCGGGTCGCCGAGCGGTTCGAACTCTATTGCTGCGGCGTTGAACTTGCCAACGGCTTCGGCGAACTCACCGACCCGGAGTTGCAGCGGCGCCGCCTGGAAAGCGAGATGGACACCAAGCAGCAGCGCTACGGCGAGCGCTACCCGATCGATGACGATTTCATCGCCGCGCTGGCGCACATGCCCCCGGCCTCTGGATGCGCGCTCGGATTCGACCGTCTCGTCATGCTGGCGACCGGGGCAACGCGCCTCGAGCAGGTGCTTTGGACACCGCTCGCGCGCGACACGTGAACAGTCCGATGCCTGGCACCGATCTGGACTTCGCCGGCTAAAGCGCCATATTCCCCGCATGGCCGCCAATCGCGAGATGCAGCTTTCGGACACGCAGTTTGCGCTTATCGCGCGGGCGCTGGCCGAGCCGCGCCGCTACCAGATCCTCGAGCAGATAGGCGCTGCCGGAGAAGCGCTTCCTTGCGTCGCCTTGGCTGACAAGCACGAGGTCAGCGCCGCCACGCTCTCGCACCATCTCAAAGAGCTGGAAACCGCGGGCCTCATCGAGGTGACACGCACCGGCAAGTGCATGAGCATGACGGTGAACCGCCCGACTTTGCGGGCCTATCTGTCGCGCCTCGCCGACATCTGACCGGCGGCGATTGCGTCGCACCCCTCGTTGGCCTTGATCCCCTCCATCCTAATACTTAGATCGACGTCGAAGTTAGACGAACGTCTAACTATTGGATCATAGGAGACGGGTCATGGGAAAGCTTAGTGGCAAGGTCGCCGTCGTCACGGGCGCCTCCAAAGGCATTGGCGCCGGCATCGCCAAGGCGCTGGCCGCGGAAGGAGCTTCCGTGGTGGTGAATTATGCCTCGAGCCGCGAGGGCGCCGACAAGGTCGTGTCCGAAATCACCGCCGGCGGCGGCAAGGCGGTGGCGGTCGGCGGCAACGTTGCCAAGGAAGCCGACGTGAAGGCGCTCTTCGCTGCCACACAGAAGGCGTTCGGCCGGCTCGACATCCTCGTCAACAATGCCGGCGTCTATAAATGGGCGCCCATAGAGGACGTCACCGAGGCGGACTACCGCTGGCATTTCGACATCAACGTTCTCGGCCCGCTGCTGACAATCAAAGAGGCGCTGAAGTACTTTTCCGCCGAGGGGGCTTCCATCATCAACGTGAGTTCGGTCGCCGCGTTCAGTCCCACACCGACCGCCGCTGTCTACTCGAGCACCAAAGGCGCGCTCGATACGCTGAGCCTCGTGCTCGCGCACGAGCTCGGCCCGCGCAACATCCGCGTCAACTCCCTCAATCCAGGTCTTGTCGAGACGGAAGGCGTGCAAACGCTGGGCGTCATCGGTGGCGATTTCGTAAAGCAAATCGTCGCCCAGACACCGTTGCGCCGCTACGGTCAACCAAATGACATCGGCAAGGTCGCTGTGTTCCTGGCTTCCGATGATTCCGCCTGGGTCACCGGCGAGCGCCTCGCCGTCTCAGGCGGCCTGCGCTAGTCCGCCAAGCCGTTAGAACGCCAAGCTCCATGGCGGCGGAGACCAAACCGCCATGGAGCAGGCACTCCCAGCCCCGACATTCGCCCAGCCACTACTGGCCGAACTTGAAGCTGTTGAACCGATAGTTGATGCCGGCACGCACGAGGCTGCCGTCGGTCTCGATGTTCCAAGTGTTGGGACCGGTGACGCCGCCCGGCGGCGTCGTCAGGCTCACCGAACCGAGGTCGTAGTAGAGGTATTCCACCTTGGCGGTCCAAGCACCCTCGATCGCTGCTTCAAAGCCGCCGCCGAGCGTCCAGCCGTTGCGGAAACCCGAGCTTGATGCGCTGACCACCGGCGTCGCGCAAAACAGGGTATCGCACGCCTCAAGCAGCGAAATCGACGTGTCGGCGCCGAGATAGCCGCCGGTGACGTACAGCATCCAGCCGTTCATCAGCACGCCGAGGCGACCGCGCAAAGTCATGTAGAAGTCGGCGTCGGTCGTCGTCGAGGCGTCATAGCCGAGCGGCACGTAGTAACCGCCGCTGCCGCCGAGACCAAGATTTCCCAGGTCGCCTTCGATGCCGTAGATCATCGGCCCGAGCTGCCAGTTGTAGCCGAGCGTGCCGCCGATCACGAGACCGCTGGGCGAATAGCTCCATGAATCATCGAGTGTGACGCCCGTCTGGCCGTTCGCCGTCGAGCTGCCCCAGGTGCCGCCCAGATGGGCGCCGATGTAAAAACCGCCCCAGCCCGCTGGCGTCGGCGTGTAGGTGGAAGGGGAGTATTCGTAGGGAGCGCCGTCGCTCAGCGCCTGCCCGGCTGCTCCGGCGATAGACATGCACGCGACAAGCACAGCGATACAATGACGACGCATAAACGCCTCCTCGTAATCCACGGACTGAAGGGACGCATGCACTGAATGGCGTCATCCGTACGCGAAACGGACGCGGGTGTGGTCGAGTTGTCCCAGTGTGTCCCCGCTATCAACAAGGCCGGCGGCGAAGTTTCCCTACTGTGGTATGGGCGGCACGCTAAGCTCCGCACCGCGCTCGCTGCCCGGTGTTTAATGCTGTGGGACGTGCCATGACCGCATTTCGCAGGACACTGACGTCAGTCGATGATCTCGCCGACGCCGGGCTCATCTCCGAACCGCGCGCGGAGGCGATCAAGGATGTCGGCGCCCGCTATGCCGTGGCGATAACCCCGGCGATGGCGGAGCTGATCGACCCTTCCGATCCTGACGACCCGATCGCGCGCCAGTTCGTGCCCGATGCGCGCGAACTCGACGTGCACCCGCATGAGGACGCCGACCCGATCGGTGACGGCCTCAAAAGCCCTGTGCCAGGCATCGTGCACCGCTATCCGGACCGCGTTCTGCTGAAAATCGTCGGGGTCTGTCCCGTCTATTGCCGCTTCTGCTTCCGCCGCGAGATGGTCGGGCCCGGCAAAGGCGCCGCCCTCAACGAAGCTGAACTCAACGTGGCGCTGGCCTATGTGCGCGCCCACCCGGAAATCTGGGAGGTGATCGTCACAGGCGGCGATCCGCTCGTCCTGTCGCCGCGGCGCATTGCTGAGGTAACGGCAGCGCTCGATGCCATCGCGCACGTCAAAATTCTGCGCTGGCACACGCGCGTGCCGGCGGTCTCCCCGGAGCGCGTCACCACCTCTCTCATCGAGGCGCTCAGCTCCTCGACCAAGACGGTGTACGTCGCACTGCATGCCAACCACCCGCGCGAGCTGACCGACGCCGCGCAAGCGGCTTGCCGGCGGCTGATCGATGCCGGCATCGCCATGGTCAGCCAGAGCGTGCTGCTGCGCGGCGTCAACGACGATGTGGCGACACTCGAGGCACTGATGCGCCGCTTCGTCGAGATGCGCGTGAAGCCCTACTATCTGCACCATGGCGACCTGGCGCCCGGCACCGCGCATCTGCGCACGACCATCGCCGAGGGGCAGGCGCTGATGCGCGCCTTGCGTGCGCGGCTTTCCGGTCTCGCGCTGCCGACCTACGTCCTCGACATCCCGGGCGCTCACGGCAAGGTGCCGGTCGGACCCGACTATCTGCGGCAGATGGGCGCCGCCCACGCAATCGAGGATCGCCACGGCCTCGTGCACGCCTACGACGACGTGGTCGCTCTCCCGGAGCCGCACACTCCGTAGGCTGACTCGGCTTGCGCACCACACTGACCTGGGTCAGACTGCCGCACCGACCGCACTATGGGGCCCATCGAGAAGCTCCGGCGCCAGGCAACCTTCCCGGGAGGACACCCAATGAACGAGCAAGCCAAGCGCAGCACCTTTTTCGGAGCATGTCCGCATGACTGTCCTGACACGTGCGCAATGGTCTACGAGGTGGACGAAGGCAAGCTCGTCAATGTGAAAGGCAACAAGGAGCACCCGATCACGCGCGGCACCCTGTGCGTGAAGCTCAAGGACTTCCACGACCATCACGCCAACCCGGACCGGTTGATGTATCCGCTGCGCCGCGTCGGCCCCAAGGGCACCGGTCCCAACGGAGGCAACAACTTCGAGCGCATCACCTGGGAAGAGGCGATCTCCGAGATCGGCCGCCGCTGGCGCGATATCATCTCCGAGTACGGCTCGCAGGCCATCATGCCGCAAAGCTATCTCGGCAACATGGGCCTCGTGCAGGGCATCAACTCGGGTGATCCGTTCTTCAATCGCCTCGGCTCGACGGTCAACGAGAAGACGTACTGCACCTCCGGCTCCTCGACCGCCTGGCTCATGACGCACGGGCCCACGGGCGGCGTCGACCCCGAGAGCTTCGTGCACTGCAAGTACATCGTCATCTGGGCGTGCAATTCGATCTCGACCAACCTGCACCACTGGCCGTTCGTGCTCGAAGCACAAAAGCGCGGCGCCAAGGTCGTCGTCATCGACTCATACGCTTCGCGCACCGCTAAGGCCGGCGACTGGCACATCTGCCCCAAGCCCGGCACCGATGGCGCCCTGGCTCTCGGCATCATCAATTCGATGGTCGCGCAAGGCGTGGTCGATGAAGACTACGTCAGCAACCACACGTACGGCTGGCCGGAACTGAAGGCGCGCGCTGCCGAGTTCCCGCTCGACTACGTCGAGAAGGTCACCGGCGTTAAGGCCGCCGACATCGCCAAGTTCGCCCTCGAATTCGCAACCTCGCAGCCCTCCGCCATCCGCATCGGCGTCGCCATCGAGCGCTCGGCCGGGGGCGCGCAGGCGGCCCGTGCCGTCTACGCCATTCCGGCGGTCGCGGGTTCCTGGCGCCACGTCGGCGGCGGCATGCTGCAGCTGCCGCTGTGGGATTTCCCGGTCGATTGGGTGAAGGCCGCGCGGCCCGACTGGATCAAGCCCGGCACGCGTGTCGTCAACAATCTGCGGCTCGGCCAGGCACTTAACGGCGAAATGAAGCTCGATCCGCCGATCAAGAGCCTGTTCGTGTTCTGCACCAATCCAGTCAGTCAATCGCCCGAGACCAACAAGATCGTCGAGGGCCTGAAGCGCGAGGACCTGTTCACGGTCGTCGCAGAGCACTTCATCACCGATACGGCGAAATACGCCGACCTTATTCTTCCCTCTGCCATGGCCGGGGAAGCGGAAGACATGATGTGGTCGTGGGGTCACTTCTACTTCACGTACAACGAGAAGGCGATCGACCCACCGGGCGAGTGCAAACCGACCAGCGACATGTGGCGGATGCTGGCCACCGAGATGGGCTTCGACGATCCGGTCTTCCAAATGACAGACAGCGAACTGTGCGCTGCCTACATCAACTGGGACGATCCCAAGATGGCCGGCGTCGACATGGATTACTTCAAGCAGCACGGATACTTCAAAATCGACGTCGGCTCGGCGGACACGCGTACCCCGCATGCCGACGGCAAGTTCCCGACGCCGTCCGGCAAGGTGGAGTTGCTGCTCAACGATGCCAAGAACTTCGTCGCCGGGCCGTTCCGTGCCATGTACGAAGGCGAGCAGGACGGCACACCCGTCGATCCCCTGCCGGGTTATGTGCCGGTGCGCGAGTCTCCGGAGACCAACCCCGATCTCGCCAAGCTTTATCCTCTCAACATCATCTCGCCGAAGAGCCACGCCTTCCTCAACTCGTGCTACGCCAACGAGCCGCACAAGATCAGGATCCAGGGCGAGCAGTTCGTGATGATCTCGCCGGCGGACGCCGCCACGCGCAACATCCGCGAAGGCGATCCCGTGCGCGTGCGTAACGCGCGCGGCGATTTCGAGGGCGTCGCCCGCATCACCGACGACGTAAACCCCGGCATCGTCGTCGCGACGCTCGGCTACTGGCGCTCGCTCAACCGCTCGGACGGATCGGTGAACTCGATCTCGTCGGATGCGTGGTCCGGCCTTGGCCGCGCGCCGACGTTTTCCGACAATCTTGTCGAGGTCACCCGCGTCAACTGACGCGCGCTTTCGGTAGGCTGACTTTCGAGAGCACCGCGGCAGCTCCTGCCGCGGTGCTCTGCGTTACAGGGCCGCCCGATCGCTCCCAATCAACGTGACCCGCCTTGTCCGGAGGCCACGATCGCTTTATGCCGGTTCCGCCAGGAGAAAACGTCGGCATGGGCACACAGCACTTCGGACTGGTTGGCGACATCGGCGCCACCAACGCTCGCTTCGCGCTCGTGGCGCCTGACGGCGCGCTGACCGGTTACGCCAATCTCCTGTGTGAGGATTACCCGACCATCGGCGCCGCCATCGCCGCTTACCTCGCCGCTGCGCAGTCTGCCCCGCCATCGCGCGCCGTGCTGGCCGTCGCCACATCCCCGCAGGGCGACCGCGTCGCCTTCACCAACAACCCGTGGACGTTCTCGATCGCCGAGCTTGGCGTACAGCTTGGCGCTACCCGCCTGCGCGTCGTCAATGACTTCGAGGCCAACGCGCTGGCCGTGCCGCACCTCGTGGACACCGACGTGCGCAAGATCGGCGGTGGCGCCGCCGTCAGCCAATTCCCGGTGGGTGTCATCGGGCCAGGCTCCGGACTCGGGGTCAGCTCGGTCGTGCGGATAGGCGCGCGCTACGCTCCAGTACCCGGCGAGGGCGGCCACGTGACGATGGCACCGGCCGACGATGAGGAAAGCGCGGTGCTCGGCCTGCTGCGGCAGCGCCTCGATCATGTCTCAGCCGAGCGCGTGCTCTCAGGTCCCGGTCTCGTCAATCTCTACAATGCGCTGTGCGAACTGGACGGCAGGCTCTCCGCCGGGCTGACTGCCGCGCAAATATCCGATGCGGGCACGGCTGCCGACGATGAGTGCGCGGCCAAGGCCGTCGACATGTTCTGCGCCATGCTCGGTACCGTCGCTGGCAACTTGGCGCTGACGCTGGGCGCGCGCGGCGGCATCTACATTGCCGGCGGCATCGTCCCCAAGCTCGGCTCGCGCTTTGCGCAATCGCCGTTTCGGGCGCGTTTCGAGGACAAGGGACGCTTTCGCGACTATCTCGCCGCCATCCCGACGTTCGTCGTCATGCGCGGCGACGCGGCCCTCCTGGGAGCCGCGCAGCTGCTCGGCGATGACTGAAAGCGCTAGGCGACGTGGCCGATGTCATCTTCGCCGATCAGCAGCGGCGGCTGGTGCAGATAGCGGGTCGCCTTGCGCTTGGCCGCGATGTCCTGCCAGACGAGCGACACCTGCTCTTCAGTGAGGTTTATGGCGCGGGCCACCTCGGCGGCCGGCACGCCATGCTCAAGTCCGTAAAGGCATAGATCCATCTGCGCGTAGGGGAGCGCGAAGTAGAACTCCTCCTGCGTCTGCAGCATCGGCCACGTGTCGGTGGTAGGCGGACGCCGCAGGATCTCCGCCGGCACGCCAAGCTCGCCGGCGAGCTGGTAGACCTGCGTCTTGTAGAGGTGCGCTATGGGTTTGAAATCGGCCGCGCCGTCGCCGTTCTTGACGAAGAAGCCCTGGTCGTACTCGAGCTTGTTCGGCGTTCCAGCCACCGCGTAGTTTAGCCGGTCCGCATGGTAGTACTCGAGCTGCTTGCGGATGCGCTGCTTCATGTTTGTTGCGGCGACGACCGCCTGATAGGTGGCAAGAGGCATGCGCGCCTCCTGGATTTCCCCGCCCGGCGTCTGCACCACCAGCTTGGTCATGCTGTAGCGATTGCCGTGCAGGGCGTTCGACAGCACGACCTTGCAGGTCCAGTCGGGGCCGTACGCGGGGAACAGCTCGCGGATGGCGCCGTCGCGGCGCAGATAGCAGCCGGCCGCCGCCAGCGTCGGTGCGATGTCCTCGACCACATGGCGAATACCGTAGGTCTCGGCGACGAGGCGGCCCAGGCGCAGGCTTTCAGGATCGGAATCCTGCTCCGGCATCAGCACGCCCAGGACATTGGCCGGACCGAGAGCCGCCGCGCATAAGGCGGCGGTGATGCTTGAGTCGATACCACCGGACAGTCCGATCACCGCACCGCGGCGCCGCAGCTGGCGCAGCACCTGATTGGATATGCCTTGCGTTATGCCGCGTACGGCCACGGGCGCATCGAGCCGCAAGACTTCAGGCGAGAATTCTTCAGAGCGCTGCATCGTTGGGTCTCTCGGCTTGGTCTTCGGCGACAAGGCGGCGGCTGATCTTGCCGAGTTCGTCTTAGGGAGTGATGGACGGAATTCGACAAACTTCGGCACCATGAAGTCTTCCAGGAAGCGCGCGCAGTGGCGCAGCACGTCGGTTTCGGTGAGGTTGGCGCCGACCTCGCAGGCGACGACGGCCTTGATGGCCTTGCCAAGGATCGCATCCGGCACGCCGATGACGGCCACCTCGGCGACGCCCGGCAACGCATAGATGACGTTCTCAACCTCCTTGGGAGGTACCTTCTCGCCACGCGACTTGATGATGTCGTCCTTGCGGCCGACGAAATAGAGGTAGCCCTCATCATCAGTGCGGAAGAGATCGCCCGTATAGAGCACACGCTCCCAGGCATGCGGCCCGGGACGCAGCGCCCGCGCGGTCGCCTCCGGGTTCTCCCAATAGCCCTTCATCACATGCCCGCCGCGAATGACCAGTTCGCCGACGACGCCCGGTTCAACGACCTTGCCGCCGTCGTCGACGACGTAGGCTTCGGTGCCGGGGATGGCGATACCGACCGAGGAAATGCGGTTTTTAAGCTCGACCGGCGGCAGCCAGGTGCAGCGTTTGCACTCGGTGAGGCCGTACATCGAGTAGAGCGCGGCATGCGGGAACAGCGCCTGCAGCTTCTCTATGTGCACCGGCGGCAACGCCGCGGCAGTGTTGGTGATGTAGCGCAGATGCGGCAGCGTACCGGGCTGCAGATTGCGCTGCCCGATGAGGATGGCGGCCATGGTCGGCACCAGCGGCAGTCCGGTGACCTTCTCTTCAGCGGCGCGATTGAGGATGACCTGCGGGAATGCGAACGACTTCTCAAGAACCAGTGTGGCGCCGACCTTCACTGCCATCAGCACTTGATAAAGGCCGTAGTCGAAGGCAACCGGCAGCACGTTGAGGATGATGTCGTCGGCGGTGTTCTCGAGGTAGGTGGTGATCGAGGTCGCGGCGGCGACGACATTCTGATGCGTCATCATCACGCCCTTGGGGAAGCCGGTCGACCCCGAGGTGTAGATGAGCATCGCCAGATCGATATCGATGCCGCGCGTACCGCTGAGAAGGGCGAACGTCGGCGCGTTCAACACCTCGTTCCAATGCGCAAACCCCGTCCCCGACGGTACCGTCTCGCCGTCGGCGACGACGGTCAGCGTGACGGATGGCGCTGCGAGTGCGGCGTCGGCCGCGATCCCGGCGGTCTTCTGCTGGGTGATCAGCGCCCGCGCGCGGCAGTTGTTGAGAATGTAGGCGAGCTTGTCGGCTTTGGTCGAAGGATTAACCGGGCTGAACACGGCGCCGGCCTTCAGCACCGCAAATATTGAGACAACCGCCTCGGCGCTGTTGTCCAGGAATAGCACGACGCGATCGCCCCGCTCGATGCCGCGATCGATCAGGCCCTGGGCGAGTTCGTCGGAGAGATCGTCGAGCTGGCTGTAGGTCAGACGCCTGCCCGAGGCGACAAGCGCCGTCTTGTCGGGAAAACGCAGCGCGCTCTGGCGCAAAAACATTTCAAAGCGCATGGGCACACTCCTCATGACGGCGGCGCGGTTGCAGTGCGAGTTGCCTCACACAGCGATGCCGGTAATCCGTCCTGCTGACTGCTTGCTAGCCACGTAAACCGCAATCTGATCAACGGAATCGAGGTTTTCCGGAACAATTTCCTCATCCTCGACGGCGATGCCGAACTCGCTTTCGAGGTAGGAGACCAGCTCCAGAATGCCGGTGGAATCGATCAGCCCGGCGCCGAGCAGAGACTTATGGTCCGTCAGGCCCACCCGGTCTTCGCGGAACAGAAAGCTCATCTCGATGAATTCGCGGATCGACGGCTTCAGGTTGTTTGCCATGAGAACTTACTCGCTGGTTGTTATGGGCTGGCCGGCGTGGCCGAGGCGGGATTGTCTTCGCTGCGCCGGATGCTTGGGTCAGAGATAGCAATGTCCATGCCACGGTCCGGGGCGGCGGCGCCGACGAACGCCTCGTGCCAGACCTGCGTCGACAGGATGCCGACGAAAGCGAGGTTGTCGCGGAATCCCGTCGAGGGGAGCTTTTCGCACTTCTCGACCAGGCGGGCGACGAACTCGGGCTCGAAGTAGCCCGCCGCGCCCACGTTGGCGCGCGACATGTGATCGAGCACCGTCGCCCCGACCCGCGAGCGCAGGAAGGCGCGGCTCTCGGGAGCGCGATAGGGCTGCTTGGGCCGCTGCGCGATGACGTCGGGCAGCATGTCTTTGACGCTCTCGCGCAGGATGTGCTTCTCGACCAGACCCTTCAGCTTCAGCCGCGGGGGAATGCGCGATGCAAGCTCGATGAGGCGGTGGTCGAGGAACGGGAAGCGGCCCTCGACGCCATTTGCCATGCTCACCCGGTCGCCCTGCGAGGAGAGTATATAACCGGGCAACAGGTAGGCGCTCTCGAGGTATTGCGACTGCGACAGCGGATGCCAGCGCATGAAGTCGGCGGGCAGGCGCTCGCGCATTTCAGCCAGCGCATCGTAATTTCCCAGTTGCGCGCGCAGGTCGGACGAGAAGAAGCCCTTGGCGCCGGCGCTGGTGCGGAAACGCGGGAGATGCGAATAGAGCGGGTCGTCGAGCGACGTCGCCTGTCCGCCGAAGAACGCTTCGAGATAGCGCTGCGACTGGCTGCGCAGGCGCGGCAGGTACGGGTAGAGCTTGCGCAGCAGCAGCGGCCGACGCTTCGAGTTCGGCTGCGCGGCGCAGAAGCGGCGCACCTTGGCTTCCTTGAACACATCGTAGCCGGCGAACACCTCATCGGCGCCCTCGCCCGTCATCACCACCTTGAGACCGCTGTCACGCACCAGCCGCGACAGCATCAGCATGGGAGCCGGCGCGGTGCGCATGATCGGCCGCTCGGTATGGCGGATGAGTTCGGGCAGCACGGCCGCGATGTCGCTGTCGCGGCACAGGGTCACCGAATGGCGCAGGCCGAGCGAGGCGACCATCTCCTCCTGGAACATGCTCTCGTCGAACTCGGCCGTCTCGAAGGCGACGGAGAAGGAACGCAGCTGTTCAGGGACGAAATGGCGGATCGCCGCAGTGGTGATTGATGAATCGAGCCCGCCGCTCAGGTAGGCGCCGATCGGCACGTCGGCCCGCAGCCGGATGCGCACCGCATCGAGCAGCAGCGCGCGCACCTCTTCGGTGAGCTTGGCTTCCTCAGCTGCCGAGACGGGGCGGTCGTCGGCGGCATCGGGGTATTGGAACTGCCAATATTGCCGCGTCTTGATGCCCTCGCGCGTCGCCACGAGTACATGCCCCGGCGGCAGCTCGGCAATGTCCTTGAACGGAGTGCGCGGCGCGAGCGGAAACCAGAAGGTGAACATCTGGTCGAGAGCGATCGGGTCGAGCTCGGCGTTGATACCTGGCACGGCGAGCAGCGCCTTCACCTCGGAGGCGAACACCAGCCCGCCATCGCGCACCGTGTAGTAGAGCGGGCGCACGCCGACGCGGTCACGCGCCATCACCAGGCGCTGTTGGCGCTTGTCCCAGATGGCGAAGGCGAAGTCGCCGTTCAGCGCCTCGACGCAGTCTGGACCCTGCTCCTCGTAGAGATGCACGATGACCTCGGTATCGGAGGTCGTCTTGAAGACGTGGCCGCGAGCGATCAGCTCGGCGCGCAACTCGACGTAATTGAAGATCTCGCCGTTGAAGGTGATCCAGACGGTGCCGTCCTCGTTGCACATCGGCTGGCGGCCGCCATCGACGTCGATGATGCTGAGGCGGGCGTGGGCGAGGCCGACGTCACCGTCGATCGTAGGTGCCGTTGCCGTCGGGGCCGCGATGCGCCAGTTGCTCGACCATGCGCGTCAACAGGCCCGAGCGGCTCTCCGGAGCCAGTGCCAGGCGATAGTAGCCAGCTATTCCGCACATAAACCAACTCCTGAGCGCCGAGCGCTCCTTTACGCAAACTCGCCGCCGACAAAACGCGTCCAGGATTCACCGGCAAGGCCGGTGAGCACGACGCGTGAGTGGCGGACTTCATCCATGAGTGACTTGTCGCGGGCATGCATGACGATGGCAGCGCCGTGGAAAAGCAGGCAGTGGCGCGCGACGAGGGCATCGAGCAGCGCGCTCTCGACGCGACCGCGAACAGCGACGCAACCGAGCCGCGCTGCCTGTGCGAACAGACTGTCAAGAGTGGGGCCGACGGCGTCGGGCAGCGCCAGCACCTGCAGCACCCTCGCCACTTCGCCGCGCCGCATATAGCAAAGGTAGCAACCGACCGCGCCGCGCCCTTTGGCGTAGACGATGCGCCGCTGCAGCTCGCCATAGCGCTCCTTCGTCTCAGCGTGGGCGAGAAGGAAAGGAAGGGTCGGCGAGCGCCAGTCAGGGTGCACCCCATAGCTGGCGCTCAGCACTGGAATGAGTTCGGCGATTTCGACGCTCGTTGCGTCGGCGTCATGGTAGCCGGCGGGAGCGGCGGGAAGTGTCAGCGGATTGCGCGCGTGCCCGGCGATAAGGCGGTCGATGCCCGACGCCACCGGGCGAAGCACCGAGGCCGGACGAAACACCGTCTTGGCAACGGCGACGGCAGCTCCGGCCGGGCGCAGAACGCGTACCCAGTCGAGGCTGGAGGAAGCTAAGCGCTCGCCGCCGGCCTTCTCCCACATGCGCTGCGAGATGTCGTTGGCCGTTTCGCTGAACGAAAGGTCTTGCGGTCCGGCGAGGAACGAGCGCAGCAGTCGCGCTCCTGCCGTCGGATGTGCCTCGGGCCGATCCACCATCAGCGAACCGGCAATCGCCGCTTCGATACTGCGTCCGTTTATTTGCATGCGGCGCGGCCAGATGCCGATGAAGCCGCGTACCTCGCCGGCAGCATCAAGGAAGACGCGCGACCGCGGCTCTGCCCCACCCCCGGCGCTGCTGAAGACGATGTCGTCGATATAGCTTGCAAGCTCATTGCCGCGCACGCGCTGCTTGCCGCGGAAAACGCGCGTGAACATCCCGGCGAGCGCGGGCACATCCTCGTGTCGGCAAGGGCGAATGGTTTCGGCCATGAATTTCGTTACTCAGCTACTCGGGCGCCGATGCCACTGCGGAACGCATCGCCGTTTACGGACGACAGATGCATAAGCCGGACCAAGCCCCACCCGCACGCTGCACCGCCCGCAACAAGGGCGAAGGTGCGCGCCAGAGTGTTGATAATTTGAATACGCGCGTTAACCCCTTCGCCGTCGGCGTGGCGCCTCGCTCATCGCGTTATGTGCAGGTTTGGCGCGGAAACCATTGCTTTATCGACGCTGCCCGGATGCTTGCCGCGGCGGGGTCGCAAGCCGCCTCATCGCAAGGGTTTGCGAGGCATGCTTAGCAAAGGGTGAAGCAATTGGTACACGCAGGCCCGCGGCTCTAAGGCTTCCGTCGGCCCTCCTCGGCGTCGCGTTATCGCCGTGCCGAAGCGCGCTGCACGCCGTCTTCAGCGAGGTAGTAGCGGTTCACCCAGCCGGTGAGCCGCCCGTGGCGAATGGGGCACCAGAGTTCACGGCAGGTGCCTATGATCTGCACCCCGCGACCCTCCGAGGAGATCGTGCCGACCGGAGAGTGATACTCAGAAGGGCCGCTTCGCACGTTGAGCGTGTCGCCGAAGCCGACGCCGGCGACGCGAAACGAGACTAGTGTTTTGGACGCGCTTGCCGCCTTGGGAGCCGCCGGCGCGTGGCGCGCACTCTTGGTGGCGGCATGCACGGCAGCGGGAGCGGCGGAAGCAACGGGGATCTTCTTCTTGCGCACCGGTGCCGGCTGCGCGATGCGCGGCGGTGCTGCGGGCTCGGCTACGGGTGCCGGTCGTGCGTCCTGGCTTTCGCCCATGCCAAGCATTTGCGGATCGGGCTTGTCCGGCTCGGGAGAGGTGAACATCTGGCTCAGCGCCGCAGTCGCGAACGGCTTGCGGATCGCCAATGCGTCGGGCTCTTGCACGGCACCGGCGCGGCGGCCTGCGTTTCCTCGACCGGCAATACTGCTGTCTCTGGCCGCTCGGCGGGCTTTGTCTTCTTAATCGGCGGCGGCTCGACGGCCGCCACGATCGGTTTGGCCTCGGTGATGGTCGCGGTGCCGCTTTCGCCGCTGCCCTCCGCCCAGTTCACGCGGTTGCCGTCCCGATGCAGGGTCATGCAGCGCGGCTTGGCATCGAACCAGCGAAACCATTTCATGCAGAGCTTGTCGCCGTCGGCCCACCAGCGGCCGCGATCCTTGGTGGCGCCGAGCGTGAGGCCCAGGGCGCCGGCTTCGGCCGACATCAGTCCATCCGTTCCGACCTTGACGGGAATGGCAATGCGCAGCGGAGTGTCGATCTCGAGCAGTGCGCCCGGCATGGCGCGCCTGATGTCCTCGCCGGTCATGCGCACCGGCTCGGCCATTGCGGTACTGACGCCGCCGAGCACACCGATGACAGTGACCAACCGCAACATCGTTTCTCCTACGCGCTCCGTGGGGAGCACCTTCATGCGATCAGAAAGTGGCAACAAGCCGGTTGAACGGTCCGGAATTTCCTCGCCACGAACAATCCGCTGCAGCGCCTCTTGGCGGCCCAAATCTGCCACCCGAAACAGCGCCGGCGTTCGAGTTGAGGCTGCACGTCGGCAGCCAATTGGGGTCGTGCGCCCCGCCACCCAGAACACGCTTGCGGTGCTCCACGACCCCGCCGGTAGCATGGCGGCTAACCATTAAAGAGTGGTGGGCGCCGGCCCTAGACGGTGCGGAATTGGAGCTGATGGCGTTATCGCGGGGCCGCAAGAACTCACGACGCCGGACGGTCCAAAAGAGGCGCTGCTCAAGCCCAGCTCGCGGCAGCGCAGTCCCCTCCGCAGGAACCTCTCGCGCGCTGATTGATTATGCGTGCGAGGAGAATTCTATGCGGATCGCCTGCGCGCTTTTGATTGTCAGCTTCTGCGCCAGCGGCTGCGCGGCCTACACCGAGCGGCAATCGCTCGGCTATGGAAACTATGTGGCCTATAGCTGTGAGCAGCTCGGTTACGAAGCGGTTCGCCTCATGAAAGAAGCGGGCGACCGCAGTCAGCATTTATTCGAAGATGACCAATCGCGCCGCGAGACCGCCATGGCCCAATTGAAGGCGGTCAAGCAGGCCAGCAGCACCAAGAACTGCTGAACCCCGACACCTGTGAGCCGAGCCGCCGGCAGGCGGCTGGAACTGCTCGCGCCGCGCGGTGGTGCGAGGTCTGCGACCGCGCGCGGGCCGTGCCGTCAACATCTCTCCCGCATTTTCTTGCAGCGGCCCGATCGCTCCTGTTGACCCAGGAACATGCCCTGGAATACAACCTGTAGTTGTCGTCCTGCCAAACGCAACCTGGTTGACCATGCACTCCGCGGCCCTTGTTATCGCCGTCCTTGCAATCGCGGTGCTCGCCACGAGCGGCGCGGAGCGTGCCCCGCCCGAAGCGCTGTCGGCCGTCGAGCAGCGGCAGGTGAAGGAACTCGCAAATTCGTTCGCCGCGCAGCAGGGGCGTGACGTCGCTGTGCGTATCGACCTCGACAAGGCGGAGGCGTCGTACCGCGCATGGAAGGCTTTCGGCGCGGGCGTCAGACACTAGAGCGAGGGGGGGTGTGAATGTTCCTGCAACGACTGATGGCTTGGTTCGCGTCAACGCCGCCGCGCCTGTGCATCGAATGCTGTGAGATCGAGCGGCGGGGGCGGCCGATGGAGCGCGTGCAGCGTGGCGGTCTTTATTTCGAAAGGCACATCGAATGCCCGCACCAACCAGCCTCCGATCCAATTGTTGCGGGCAGGCGGGCGGCCCTGTGGACCATCAAGGTGGAATCGCCGTGAGGGCGGACGCCGAGGCATGCCGCGAGCGCAGGTGCGCTGTTCCGATTGAGCGTCAACTGATCGATTGAGGGGAATTCAGACATGGGTATTAGCATCGTTGCCGGCTCGATGATCTTGAACGAGCACAAGTACCGGCCAATCACAGGGACAGTGCTCACGATCGGCCGCCAGTCGGTCGCGTTCACGGGCGATGAACTCGATATCCTGCTGAGGCAGCTCGGCGTTCCGAAGCGTGACGTGCGCTACGAAGTCGATCAGAAAACCGTCGGCGTCTCCCGCGCGCGGCCGTACATCACTCAGGAGTCATTTTTCGCGGCCTTCACCGACGCCCGAGTGGCGTCGCTGGACGTCAGCAACTACGAGCAGGCTGACGTGGTCTGCGACATGCAGGGAATGCTGCCGAGCAAATATCGCGGCTATGCCGATTTCATCTTCAATGGCAGCTGCCTGGACAATATCTTCGACTCGGCAGCAGCGCTGCGCAACATGACGCTGCTGGCGAAGCCGACGGGGCGAATCTACAGCTTCGAGCAAGGCAACTCGCACCCCACGGCTTATCTCAAATATTCAGCCGATTGGTTCATGGACTACTACGCGCTCAACGAGTTCGCCGACTGCAAAACGTATATCGTCAATGCGCCGAACACTCTGGGCACGCCCCTCGTCCCCGGCACCGACGTGCAGTCATTCCCGCTGCCCAGCCGCAGCCCACATGACCTCATCGTGCACAACTATACTCCCTACGTGGTGCATGCCAGCGGCGATGGCTACGACTGCTCGTCGGTCGAGCTGTTCTCGCGCTACGAGGTTCACTGCATCGCTGAGAAGTCGAAGTCGTCGACCCACGATCGCAATCCGATCCAGAAGCATTACCGCGTGGACCCGTGGCACAAGAAAGTCTGCCTGGCGAGCGCACGCCGCTTCCGCGATTCTCCTCGGCCGAATTTCAGCAACGACGTCAAATTCGATGCGGCCTCGATAGCGCGCATAGATAGCTCCGACTACGCCCAGCAGATGCGATGCGTGGCAGTCTTTCCGCCAGGCTACCTCGCGACGGAAAAGGCCACCGAAGCCGCGTAGGCCCGCGTCAATGAGAGCCCGCCCAACAGGCGGGCTTTTTTTATCCAGGTACTTGAGCTTTTCGATCACTCGTCCGCAGGCAGCATACGTGCCTACGACGCGATGGCGCACGAGCGGCCCACGGCGTCACTCTTCGAGCACTTCGCGAATTTTAGCAGCGAGAACGTCGACCGTGAACGGCTTGCCCAGCCATTGCATGCCTGGAACGAGAAAGCCGCGGCGGTCCGTCGCTTTTTCGGAATAGCCGCTCATGAACAGCACCTTTAGGTCGCCGCGATGCTGCCGCGCGAGTTCCGCCAATTGCCGTCCGTTCATGTTGGGTAGTCCAACATCCGTCAAAAGCAGGTCTATCCGCTGCTTCGATTGCAAGTATGGGATAGCCGAGGACGCATCAGGGCAGGCGAAGTACGAGTAACCTAGTTCCTTCAGCAGTTCGGTGACCATCAAGCGAACCGATTCATCATCCTCCACGACCAACACTGTCTCGCCCCGCCCCCTTTGCAGCGGCACGTTATTTACCTCGCCGGCGGCTTCGTCTGAACTCAGCGCCCGGCGCAGGAAAATGCTCACCGTGGTACCGCGACCGACCTCACTGTGGATTCGGACATTGCCACCCGATTGCTTGACGAACCCGTAGATCATCGAAAGGCCAAGCCCGGTGCCTTGCCCGATGGGTTTGGTGGTGAAGAACGGCTCGAAGGCCTTCGCAAGGATGTCGGGCGTCATGCCAACGCCTGTATCGCTCACCGACACGACGACGTAGTCGCCGGCGCCAATTTCGTCGTCATGGCCGGCTGCCGCACCTTCAACCGCGACGTTTGCCGTCTCAATGCGGAGTTGACCGCCATCCGGCATCGCATCGCGCGCATTGAGCGCGAGATTGAGGATGGCGCTCTCGAACTGATTGGCGTCGGTTAAGGCTGCCCACAGTCCGCCATCAAGTGCGAGATCCAGCGTGATGTCCTCGCCGAGAGGACGGCGAACGATCTCCTGAATCCCGGTGATCAGCGCATTGACGTCCTGCGATTTGACATCCAGGGACTGGCGCCGCGCAAAGGCGAGCAGGCTATGCGTCAAGGTGGCGGCTCGATTTGCCGAATTTATGCCAGCCTCGATAAATTCAGTTAGCCCGTCCGTGCGACCAGCTTTCAACCTCCGTTGGATGAGGCTGAGAGACGCGATGACCCCCGTCAGCATGTTGTTGAAGTCGTGCGCGATGCCCCCCGTGAGCTGCCCGACGGCCTCCATCTTGTGCGACTGGCGAAGCTGGTCCTCGGCTCGCGCCAGTGTTTCTTCCCGGCGCAACTGGTCTGTGACGTCACGCGCAACCCAGTAGACGATCCCCCCCTGGGGAACGGCAGTCCAAGCTAATGACCGATATTCGCCCTGACGGGTGCGGAGGCGTGATTGAAAGCTGGCGCTCGCGCCCTCGCTCGCATCGAGCGGGTACTGACGAACTTCATCCTCCGGATGTTGGATCCATTGGGAGGTCCGGCCAATGATTTCGTCAGCGCGCCAGCCAAGCACCCGTGTCCATGCCGGATTGACGCTCAGCCAGACGCCATTGGCATCGGAAGTAGCAAGCAAGTCGCGCGAAAGGCGCCAAATTCCGTCGCGTTCCAGGGTCCGCTCTTCGACGCGCGTCTCCAGGGTATCGTTCAGCGTCCGCAGTTCTTCTTCGATGAGCTTCGAATTCGTGATGTCGTAGATGACGCCACTAAACCGCAGACCGGCGGTTTCCGCGTCACGCAGGTACTCGCCCCGCTTCACCAGCCAGCGCACATCCCCAGTGTCGGGGCGCACAATGCGCAGCTCGGTATGTACATTTCCGGCGCTGGCACCCGTGTTGGATTCCCCGATGAGCGCCGGCTCCCCGGCATGAACGACCGCGTTAATGGTGTGGACCGGCAGATCGCGGGCGGGTTGCAGTCCAAGGAGCGTGCAGAATTGAGGGGAGACCGTCGCCGTGCCGAAGCCATCGATGTATTCGAACGTGCCAATGCCGCCTGCGGACTGAGCAATACGCAGGCGTTCCGCACCAAGCCGCTGCTCCGTAACGTCGATGAGGACGCCGTTGAAACGGGTCGGCCGATCATTTTGATCGTAGTGGCATTGGCCGCGCGCATGGACCCACCGCACCGAATGATTCGGCAGCAGAATGCGGAACTCTTTTGAGAAGACCTCGGCGCCGCGCAGGATGCCACCAATTGCGAGGCGTACCCGGGGCTGGTCTTCCGGATGAATGATGGAGAAAAAGACTTCGGGGCTGACGCCCGCCGCGGCGGCATCCGAGGTGATCCCGTAGAGGGCTGCAAAGCGCGCGTCGCCGACAATCAGATTTCTGCCGATATACCATTCCCAAGCCGCCGCTGCTCCCGTGAGAGACAACGTAAGTCGCAGGCGCTCGTTGGCCTCGTGCAGCCGCGCTTGGCTGGCTTGCAGCTCAGCCTCAACCGAGGCTCTCAGCCTTTCGGCCGTGACATCGGAGTAGACTACAATGACGAAAGCGGGTCGGCCGTCTTCGGCCACCGGGCTTATCGACACCTTGCTCCAGAAAGACGATCCGTCCTGCTTGTAGTTGAGGACTTCAACATCGGAGGAGCGGCCTTCGGCGAGCGCATCGACGAGTTTTGATGCCGATGCGATGTCCGTCTCCGGCCCAAACAGGAAGCTGACGTTCTGACCAATCGTCTCTGCGGAGCTGTGGCCGGTGAGCTGCGTGAACGCAGCGTTGGCAAATATGATTGGGGTATCGGCAGCGCGTATGTCGGTAACGGTCAGGGCCACGGGGTAGCCAGCCAGCGTCTGGAACATAGGTCCGGCAGCAGCGGCGAATTCGCGAAGGGCCGAATCCGCGCTCTTGATTGCATCGTCGATGAAAGCGTTTTTACGCATCTGTTCCAACAGATCGCTAGATTGGGGCCGCGCGCTCGTCGGGACTTCCATCCATGACGGACGCGATGAATTCCCCGAGCAAAATCTTCAAATTCTCCAGTGAAGGCAGGTCCATCAGCATGGCAATATAGCCCCTGATGTCCAGATCCGAGATCGAGAAGTTGATGTAGAGGAACAGCACCAGCCCGCTGTCCGTCGATGTGTCGTTCAACTGGAAGAGGCGTACCCCGGTCCCACGCCGCACCACCGGCAACGAGACCGTCAGCGACTGATGCAGAATATTGGCCATTGTCGCCAAGCAACCATTGAGGATGACATTGCCCGTTTCGGCAAGTGCTTCCTCTTCGATGTCTTTCGCGTCCGCTGCGTCAACTTCGGGACCCACGATGGCGCGGATCAGCTCAAGGCTTTTTGCCTGCGGGAAAATGAGCATCGCGCGCCCTGCGAAAGCACCGGCGAATTCCTGCTGCACGGCAACGAGATTGTTGCCTTCCCGCTCGGCGACAAGCGCACCAGCGGTCTTTTGACTGACGACCTCGACCGACGGCACCGACAGCATCACCTGCTGGCCGACCATCTTCCTCAAGCTCGCGGCGGCGCGGCTGACGCCAATGTTGGCCAGTTCGGCGAGAGCATCGCGCTCAAGCTCTGTCAGCGATATGATGTAGGCCGTGCCGCGCTCAGTTTCCAAAGACATCAAGCTCTATCGTTGGTAAGCGTTTGCGCGGCTTCGGTCAGGAAGGATTGCAGGCCTTCCTGCGTAACCGGCTTGGCGACGAAAGCGGCGCCGACCGCCTTCGCGGAGTCAATCACTTCGTTCTGAATGTTGGCGGTGATCAAAGCGATAGGCAACGTCGGAAGAAGTTTGCGCAGCTCTGCAGCGAGCTCGACACCATTCTTGCCCGGCATGTTGTAGTCCAGCAGCGCCACGTCGATGTGCCGATTGGCGAGCAGCTCGCAGGGCTTCGTCTGCACTGCCGGCTTCGACGCGCTCCCACTCGGGTTGAAGCGCAGTCACGGCTTTGCTCGCCACGATGCGGGCCAACTTGCTGTCGTCCACGATCAGGATGGTAGTTGTCATTCGATGCTCCGACGGTGCAGTAGGTGTGGCTGGTTGCTTTTGCCACCGGCCAATTCGCTTGCTCGGCGCGCCTCCTGCAGAACCGGTATCAACCATGTCCTCACGAAGCTGTCACGCGGCGATCCGAGCACTTCAGGGGTGAAGGCCAGTAACGTCTGTAAAACGGCCCCATGCAAATGGTCCGCATTTGAGAAATCTATGCTTTTTGACACAGATTTATCGAGGGCGCTGATTAGCGCCTCGACGTCGTCGGCGCCACAGCTGCCCTCCAACTTGATGACGTCGTCGACGATGGACACGCTCATCCGATGAGCTCCGGAAGGTCGAGGACGAGCAAAACCCGCCCGTCGCCGAGGAGCGCGGATCCGACCACCCCCGGCATGCCGGACAAAAGTCCGGTCATCGGACGCAGCAGGACATCCAGTCGCTCGCTCACTCTGTCGACCTCGACGCCGACCCTATGGCTACCCGAGGTGACGACGAGAACCTTGGCGGCGGCACCGCTGCGTTCGCCGCCAGGTGCAAGCCGCAGGAGTTCTGAAAGACGCAGGAGCGGCAACGTCCTGTCGCGGAGCACGAATGCTTCCCCGTCTCGTATCATGTGGATGCGCTCGTGTGGCACGCGGCAAGTCTCGGCGACGGCGTCGATTGGCACACCGAACCGCTCCTTCCCAACCTCGACGGTGACCACGGTCGACATGACGATCGCTTGCGGCAGCGTCATGTGAACGGTCGTTCCGACGCCCAGTGTGCTGGACATGGAGACACGTCCCCCCAGGGCCACGATGGCCGTGCGGACCGAGTCCATGCCGACGCCTCTGCCGGAGATATCCGTCACGGTGCTGGCGGTGGAGAAGCCCGGCGTGAAAATGAGATCGCACGCCGACGCGTCGTCGAGCGCATCGATGGCCTCACTGCTCATCACGCCCTTCAACTTGGCAATCTCGCGGATCTTTGCGACATCCAGACCACCCCCGTCGTCGCTCACGGAGACAACGACCTGGTCGCCCTGTTGCCGCGCCTCCAGCGCGATGCGTCCACGGGTAGGCTTGCCCTCAGCCCGGCGGACGCTCGCGACCTCGACGCCGTGGTCGAGTGCGTTGCGCAGCACGTGCAGCAGCGGCTCGAAGAGGCCGTCGACGATGGTCTTGTCCGCCTCGACGCCGTTGTCGCTGATCTGGAAATCTACTTGCTTGCCAAGCTTGCCGGCAGTCTCCCGCATCCAGCGCGGGAAGCGGCCGAATGTTCTCGCCAGAGGGGTCATGCGCATGCGCATGACCGTCCGATGCATATCGCCGGTCAGGCGCTCGAAGCCGGCGAGGTTCGCCGCCAACGCGTGACCCAACGTTGAGTTGGCCGCCAAGGCCGCGAGGTGGCCCAGATTATTCTTAGCGACGATCAGTTCGCCGACGAGATCGACGAGCGAGTCGATTCGGGCCGCGTCGACGCGCACTGTGCGGGCGGTATTGTCGCCGCCCCGCTCTACCGCCTGTGTCGGTCCCACGTCGGGAGCAGCGAGAGCAATGTCTTCAACGATTGTGACCCGGTCGGCGACGGCGTGCAGCGCGCGCCTGATGGTTTCGACGGGCGCATCGCTGAGCGCCTCGATGACGAGGTTGCAGTTGTATACGTCCAGGTTGCCAGCGACCCATGGCTCACGCCCCGCGACATGCAAGAAGAGCAGCTGCGGGATCGAGCGGGCGACGAGCAACGGATCTTCGCCCTTCAAGAAGCTGTCTTCGGCCGGCTCGTAACGTACGGCGGCGATCGGCCCGGCCGACGTCGGCCGGCTGGCGAGCAGGTCTGCCGTGCGCGACCTCAAACCATCGAGCCACTCTGCTGGTTCAGAAGCTGGCGCCGGCAACTCTTCTGCGTGCAGCGCCGCCACCAGCGCCTGCGTGATGTGGCGTCCCTCCTGCTCGGCGCCGGGTGGTAGCTTTTCAGTGCGCGCGATCTCCTCGATCCAGCGCTCGCTGACATCGATGCAGGCGAGCAGCGCGTCGATCATAGCGCGATTGGCGATGACTTTTTTCGCCCGCACCGCGCCGAGCAGGTCTTCCGCTGCGTGCAGTGCGTGCCCCATCGGCGCGTAGTCGAAGAGGGCAACCGAACCCTTGAGGGTATGCACCGCGCGGAAAACGGTATCCAGACGCGCAGCATCGGTCGGGTCGCGCTCGAGCGCCACGAGATCATTGGAGGCCTGCTCGACGAGCTCGCGGCCTTCGATCAGGAACTGCTCGAGGAGCTCGTCCATCTATTGTTCCGGTCGCTGGTAGACGATGGCATCCTCGAACCTGCGGACTTCAAAGCGATCCGAGATGCGCGCCATCGACTCGCTATGGCCGAGGCAGATGAAGCCGCCGCGGTTGAGCGTCGTATAAAGGTTGTGAGCCGCCGCGAGCCGCGAGGCGTCATCGAAATAGATCAGCACGTTGCGGCAGAAGATTATGTCAAACTTCCCCTGCCGGGCAGTGGTCGCCGCATCCATCAGGTTTACTTGGGTGAACTTTACGGATTCGCGAAGATCCTTGATGATCTGCTGCCGCTCGCCGTCCTTGGTGAAATAGCGTTTAACGACTTCTGGCGAGAGCCGCGAAATGGCACGCTCGCCGTATTGGCCCACGCTCGCCTCGGCCAGAACTCTGGTATCGATGTCGGAACCGACGATCTCGATGTTGTAGGCATCGACGAGTGGCCAGTTCTCAAGCAACCACATGGCGATCGAGTAAGGCTCTTCGCCGGTCGAGCACGGCACCGACCAGATGCGGACGAGATCACCGGGCATCCGCTTGCGGACGACCTCTGGCAGGAGCGCGCGGCTAAGGCAGCGGAGCTGGTTTTCTTCGCGATAGAAGTACGTCTCATTGACGGTGAAGCTGTTGATGAGCTGCTCGGTCTCCGGGCCTCCACTCAACAGCAACGCAAAATAGGCCGGGAAGTTGTAGATCTCGACGGCGGCCATGCGGTCCACCACCCGGCGCTCGATATAGAAGCGCTTGCTTTCGCCGTACAAAAGTCCGGTGCGGTTGTAGAGAAACTCGCAGAACCGAGCCAGGTCTGTCACGCTCAACGGCGGTACGCTGGGCTTGCTCATCGCGCCCAATCCGACAAACACGCCGCGATCTTCGACAGCGGCACGACGACCTCCGCTCCGCCGGCTTTCACGAGCTCGCCGGGCATGCCCCAGATGATGGCGGTATCCTCGGACTCGGCGATTGTGCGACCGCCCTCCGCGCGCAGCTCGGTCATCGCTTCGGCGCCATCGTTGCCCATGCCCGTGAGCAGCACACCGACGAGCCGTTGGGCGCCGAGAGTTTGCATGGCGGAGCGCACCAGGCGGTCGACGCTCGGGTGCCAGCGATGCTCGGCTAGCGATGGTGCTGCCGTCACGAACGGGGTGTCTCCCCGCTTCACGACGATGATGTCAGCGTCACCCTTTCCGATGTAGACGCGCCCGGCCGACAGCGGCAAGGGACCAACGACTTCCTCGACCGCCAATGCACATAGCCGATCCAGTCGGCGGGCCAATGGCCCCGTAAACGACGCTGGCATGTGTTGCGCGATGAGGATCGGCCAGGGGAACGTTTCCGGGAGCGGGGAGAGTAGTGCGTCAAGCGCGGGGGGCCCACCGGTCGACGTGCCAACGAGCACCACGCCATTGGGCGGACCGCGACGGCGCGCGGTGGCGGCAGTTGGCGTCGGGAACGTGGTCTGGGGCGTCGCTGCCATCCCGGCGGTCCCGGCCGCCTGCGCAGCACGCAATCGCACACGCTCGGTCAAGCGGCGCGTCGTACGCACGCGCATTTTGGATGCGGCGCGAACTTTATCGATCAACACAGGCGCCAAATCGTCGATTGCCAATGAAATGGCCCCACTTGGCTTGGCAATGAAATCCACAGCGCCGAGCTGCAAGGCTTGGAACGTCTCATCCGCGCCGGCGGCCGTCAGCGACGAAACCATGATCACATTGGAGGGTCTTTCGACCATGATGCGGTCAAGGCAGGCCAAGCCATCCATGTTCGGCATATGGATGTCGAGCGTCACCACGTCGGGCTGGAAAGCGTGCAGCTTGGCCAGCCCTTCCACGCCGTCGCGCGCGACTTCGACCTCGAAGTCCGTTTGTGATCTTAAGATGTTGCCGAGCAGTCGCCGCATCAGCGCGGAATCATCGACCACGAGAACCTTGATCACGGCTTCTTCGCGGCCTCGGCGGTTTTGCCGAGCGCCCCGATCAGGTCGCGCTCGGCTCGATCCAACAGTGCCTTGGGGTCAACCAAGAGGATCATGTGGCCGTCTCGTTTGATCGTCGCGACGCGGTCAATGACTTGAGACGTATCGGAACCCAGCTCTGGGGCAGGGCTGAGGTCGGCGGCGGAAAGGGTCAAGACTTCCGATACGCTGTCGACGAGGAAGCCGGCCTGCAGCGAGTCAAACGTTACAACGATGATGCGCTGATTGGCGTCTCCGCCCTTCCCGGGGACCGAAAATCGTTGCCGTTGATCGATCACCGCCAATGCCTTCCCGCGCAGGCTCATCAACCCTTTGACGAACTTGGGCGCCCTTGGAACCCGCGTAAAATTCTCGGGACAACGCACGATCTCGTCAATTGATCCGATCGGGAGCCCATAAGATTCCTCGCCCAACCTGAAACCGATGAACTGCTGCGTAGCTGCCTCAGTTTCTGTTTCGACCCTGGACATCTGTTGAGTTCCAAGCTCGGACTGCGCCAGGACGCGAGCCACTGTCTCGGGATCGAATAGCTTTTCGCTGGCCAGGATCGAGATCAGGCGATTTCCGTTGTCGAGCCGGCAAATAGCTTCGACCTGGGCTTCGCCTTTCCCGCGCGTCAGAACAGGCGGGACGGGGTCTAGCATCTCCGGCGTTACGCGGATGATCTCTCTCATGCCGTCAACGACGAGGCCGACTATGCCCTCGCCAAGGCGCGTCAGCACGATGCGCGATGCGCCGGGTCCGTCCTGACGCGTGAAGCCAAGGAGGAGACGGGCAGAGACGAGCGGAACGAGAGCGCCGTCGAGTTCCGCGACGCCCAGCATGGCAGCGTCGGTATGGGGCAAGCTCGCCATAGCGTCAGGGGTAGTCGCGATACTTACCACCTCGGCAATCGGCAACGCGTATTCCTGTCCGGCGACGGCAAAGGCGAGAAATACTCGCTCGTTCGCAATCGCTTCATCCTGCGTTCCGGCATCGCTCTCGGGCTCGAGAACTTTGCGCTCGAGACGAGCCGACGTTCGAAACGCCTGACCCAGAAGTTCGCCAAGTTCGATCCGCCTGCCTTCCGATGTCCGCGTCAGCGATGTAACTGCGTCAACGAGAAGACCGACCGGGGACAGGCCATTTACGACGACGACACGTGTGGAGCGGGTCTCGGCCTGAGGCTTGCTGCCGAGCAATCCCGCCAGACTGACAACGGGCAAGACGAGGCCACGCAAGTTCGCGACGCCGAGCAGATTTGGCGGACTGTGCGGAACGCGTGTCAGCACCGGCGGCCGAATGATTTCCTGGACCTCCGTTGCGAGCAACGCCAACCGATCTCCGCCCGCATCGACGATCAGAACCTCATCGTTCTCGGGCGTCGCGCTTGGCTCCGGCATGGATCAGGACTTCGTGCTCTGCAGTTCGTCTGCCAGACTGGCGATTTCCTCGATAGCCGCTGCCAGATCCTCGGCTCCCTGCGCCTGCTGACGCGCCGCCGTCGCGGCCTGTGCGGCAGCGCCGCTGGCCTCCTCGCTCGCCGCGGAAATCTGCTGGGTGCCGGCGAGAACCTGCCTCACGGAAATGAGAATGGAATCTGACGCAGTGACGATCTCGACCGAGGCTTCTCCTAGGCTCTTGAGTTCCACTTCGACCACTGCCAGACGATCGACGACGATCTTATTCTTGCGGATCTCGCCCTGCGATATCGATGCGATGAGTTCGAGTTCGCGCCGAACGGCCGCAAGTTGGCCCTGGATGGCAAGGGCTACATCCTTGGCGCGCCCGGCATTGTCTGCCGACTGGCGCGACAGGTTGCGAATGTCCGATGAAACGACCGCGAAGCCGCGGCCAAATTCGCGAGCACGCGCGGCCTCCACCGAGCCGCTGACCGCGAGCATGTTCGTTTGCACGGCAACCAGCGCGATGCCGTCGACGATCTTGGCTATGCGCTGGCCGGACATTTCAAGCGTTTGGAGCACGGCGCTGACCGCCAACAACTCCACCACGGCGGTTTCCATAGCTTCGCAGAGCTTGGCAACCGTCATCTTGCTTGCAGTGACCTTGGGTGACAACGTGCCGATCCGCTCTCGTGCCTGCATGGCCGACGCACGCATTGTCTCGGCGGATTTTTCGATCTGCACCATCGCCGCGCTCGACTGCTGCGTCGCCGCTGCCTGCGCCTGCGCTCCAATGCTGATCTGGTCGATGGCCGCGAGTATCTGGCTGGCCGCGCCCGACAGTTCCTGCACTGTCGCGGACAATTCTTCGGCGGCAGCAGCCAACTGTTCGGCGCCTGTCGCTGCACCTGAATCGCTTTGTAGGCCTTCGGCCAGCTGCGCCAGAGCTTGAGCCGTTGCCTGGCTTTGATCGAGAGCCTCGCTCTGCTGTTGTACCGCCTGTTGGGCTTCCGAGGCGGCCGATGACTGCTCCTCTGCAGCGCTGGCGACGGATTCGGCACCGATTTGCGCTTCGCGGGCACCCGCTTCGGCGGTCTCCGTGGCGATGAGAATTGTTTGGGATCCGTCTGAGATCGCCAGCATGTCTTGACGGATGACGTGCAGTGAGGTGATGACGTCGCGGCCGCTCTCTGACTCAAGTTGAGCAGCATCCGCCGCCGACTTGATACGGGCAGCGACGCTGCGAACTTCGGTGGCGATGGAATCAGCCAGCCCCTGCACTTCGCGAGCACTCTTCTCGGACGTCTCCGCGAAGGCGCGAACCTCATCTGCAACAACCGAGAAGCCGCGGCCGTGGTCTCCCGCCCGAGCCGCTTCGATTGCCGCATTCAAAGCCAGGAGGTTTGTCTGATCGGAAACGTCGCCGACGGCGCGCGTGATATCGCCGATGTTTGCTGCCTGCAATTCAAGCGTGCTGACAACTTCGACTGATCTCAGCTGACGCACCGAGTTGTCTTGCACAGCCGTCGCCAAGGCCTCGATGAGCAGGCCGGCGTCAGTCAGCAGGCTCTGCACGCTTTCGGTTTTACTGCGCGAGGTCAGTGCGCGTTCGCGGCCCTGAAGGAAAATGGCGCCCAGGCTATTCACGGCTGCTTGGGATTCTTGTGCCGCGCCGGCAGCCTCTTCCGCAGCGGCGGCAATCTGTTCGAGCGAGCGGCGGAGCTCTTCTGCGGCCGCAGCCGCCTGAGTGATCCCGGCGGCCAACTCTTCAGTCGCTGCGCCAACGCGCTCGGCCGCCTTCTCCTGCTTCAGCCTTGAACGATCGCGAGCGCGCCGCTGGGCGATCTTTTCCCGATCGATCGCTGGCGCAGACTCCACCTTCGGCGCGGTGTTGACCGGCTTGGCGCCGAGCGCAGACGTTTTTACCAAGGCCATAGGTTACTCACACTCGGAATTGCATGCCGGATCAGCGCATTGGGGCGCCTTCTCGCTTCCCAGCATACAGACTGCGGGTTTACCGACTGACTACACCCTCTCGGGCCGCCCAAGCCTCGGATATCGCTTGGTTTCAGGTCAATATTTTGTCACGCTATACATAGCCGGCGGTGGGATGCACGCGCAACAAGCCTCCCCGACGGAAGCACCAGCCGGCGTAAACCGCTCATCCCGCGGACTCTCCAGCTGATGGCCCTGGAGACCACGCCAGCAGCGGCCCTCTCAGCACGTCCCGGCAAGCGAGATCGTTCCTTTTTACCAACCGGATGCCACGGAACGATCTGATGCGGTGCCACGTTGCAGGCCGTGTACCGGGGCGTTCGGCGATGCTCTGCGAAGACCCATCTTTGTAGCAATTAGAGCAGGCACCCCATGGCTAAAAAAGCTGCCGCGTCCGCGCGTTCAGGCAAGAAACCTCCTGTGGCCCGCAGGGCCAAAAATGACCCCAGCATCGAAGGTCGTCAGCATCGCGGAGTCGGCGGCGAGACCCACCAAACAGCAGATGGCGATATCCCGACTCTGACAACGCAGCAGGGCATCCCGGTCGCCGACGATCAGAACACGCTGCGCCAGGGCTCGCGCGGCCCCGCGCTGATCGAGGATTTCCATTTTCGCGAGAAGATTTTCCACTTCGATCACGAACGCATCCCCGAACGTGTCGTCCATGCTCGGGGCTATGGCGCTCACGGCTTTTTCGAGCTCACGGAATCGCTGGCCGATGTCACGCGTGCCGACATCTTTCAGCGCGTCGGAGAGAAAACAGAAGCATTCGTGCGCTTTTCGACGGTAGCGGGAAGCAAAGGGTCTTTCGACCTGGCGCGCGATGTGCGCGGCTTTGCCGTCAAACTGTATACGAAGGAAGGTAACTGGGACATCGTCGGCAACAACATTCCGGTGTTCTTCATCCAGGACGCGATCAAGTTCCCCGACGTGATTCACTCGGTGAAGCCCGAGCCGGACCGGGATTTCCCCCAGGCACAATCGGCCCACGACAATTTCTGGGACTTCATTTCGCTCACCCCCGAGAGCATGCACATGATCATGTGGGTCATGTCGGATCGCGCCATACCGCGGTCGTTCCGCTTCATGGAGGGCTTCGGCGTCCACACCTTTCGCTTCCTCGACGCCGACGATCAGTCGACGTTCGTCAAATTCCATTGGAAGCCGAAGCTCGGCTTGCAGTCCGTGGCCTGGAACGAGGCGGTGAAGATCAACGGCGCCGATCCGGACTTCCACCGTCGCGACCTTTGGGCGGCCATTGAATCTGGCGCCTTCCCCGAGTGGGAGCTCGGCGTGCAGCTGTTCGATCAGGAGTTTGCCGACAGCTTCGACTTCGACGTGCTCGACCCGACCAAGCTCATTCCCGAGGAGGTCCTGCCGGTGCGGATCGTCGGTCGCTTGGTGCTGGATCGCCTTGTCGACAATTTCTTTGCCACCACCGAGCAGGTCGCTTTCATGACGCAGAATGTGCCGCCCGGCATCGATTTCAGCAACGACCCGCTTCTGCAGGGGCGAAATTTCTCCTACCTCGACACGCAGATCAAACGTCTGGGCGGGCCGAACTTTACTCACATCCCGGTGAACGCGCCGAGATGCCCGTTCGCGCACTTCCAGCAGGATGGCCACATGGCCATGCGTAACCCCGTCGGCCGCGTCAATTACGAGCCGAACACGTGGAGCGATGGCGGCCCGCGCGAAAACCCTAAGCGTGGCTTTCGGACCTTCCAGGAAGAAGCCGAGGGCCCCAAGGTGCGCCTGCGGCCGGAGAGCTTTGCCGACCACTACAGCCAGGCGCGGCAGTTCTTTATCAGCCAGACGCCGATTGAACAGAAGCACATCGGCGATGCGCTCGTGTTCGAGCTGAGCAAGGTAGAGCGGCCCGATATCCGCCTCCGCATGGTCTCGCACCTGCGAAATATCCACGAGGACCTTGCCGCTGCCGTAGCCGATGGTCTGGGCGTCGAACTACCTGAGCCCGCCATTGCGGCTGAGCCCACCCGCGAGGATCTCGATCCCTCGGATGCCTTGAGCATCGTCAAGCGAGGACCGAAGAGTTTCGAAGGGCGCAAGCTCGGGGTGCTGTTGACGGACGGTGCCGACGCCAAGCTGTTCACGTCTCTGACGAGTAAAATCGAGAAACTTGGAGGGGTCGTGGAAGTGATTGCGCCGAAGATCGCTGGCGTCATGCTGTCGGACAATACTGCGGTCGCCGCGCAACAGAAGATCGATGGCGGGCCTTCGGTGCTTTATGACGCGGTCGCCGTCATCGGGTCGGTGGAAGGAGCTGCGTTGCTTGCGAAAGATGCTACGGCCAAGGGGTTCGTCGCCGACGCTTTCGCCCACTGCAAGTTCATCGGCTACAGCGAGGAGGTGGAACCGCTCTTGGTCAAATCCGGCATTTCCGATGACCTCGACAGCGGTTGCTTCGTTTTGAACAAGAAGGGTGTTGACGCATTCGTCGATGCGTTGGGAGACCTTCGCTTCTGGGACAGAGAAGCGAAGGTTGATCTCGACGCTGGCGAAGCCGCGTAGGTTCACTCTGCTCGAACTTGGCAAGATCGACGCTCGCTAGACAAGCGCGAGTCGTCGTTGGCGGGGAAAAAAAGCCCCGCCAAAGCGGGGCTGCCAAGGGTGGCTATTTCGATGGCGCTTGGCTTCCGGCAGCGCTGCCGTCACCCGATGACGCACCGGCGGCACCGCTCGAGCCATCCGAGTTGGTGCTCTTGCCGGCCGCGCTCGGGTTCACTCCCGTGTTCTCAGTCTGGTTGATGGTGGTGCCGGGTGCAGACGCATTGGTGCCCTGCGATCCGTCCGAATTTGTGCTCTTGCCCGCGGCCGGATCCGTGGCCTGGCCAGACTTCATTTGCGTGTCTGCGGCAACGGCGATTCCTGTCACCATCGTCAGCGCCGCAGCGGCAGCCAGAATAACCTTCATGTGCATTTCCTCCTTCTATGGTTGCGAAAACCAACCAGCCTCGGAGGACCCTGGTTCCGGTGAAAAACTCACGTTGCGATAGGACGAATTCCCGACTGCGCCCCGAAGATGATCGCTCACACTTGCGGCAATCCAGACGAAAGCGTGACAGTGGTGCCACCTTCGCTCTTGACGGAAACCTGCGCATGCACGCGCTCGGCTAGGATCGTGACCAGCTGCGTGCCGAAGGAATTGCCCCTACCTTGCTTATTTTCGCTGGGAAGGCCCGTACCATCGTCTTTGACCCAGAGTTGCCAACCAGCCCCCTCCTGCCGATAGCCGACCTCTATTTTGCCCGATGGCCTTCCGGAAAACGCATACTTGGCGGCGTTGGTGACGAGCTCATTCGTGACAAGCGTGAGTGCCTCGAGGTCATCGCCGCCGATGGCGCCGCTGCATGCCGTTGTTAGTTCGACGCCCATTGGCAAGAGCGACTGCCAGAGGGTCGAGAGATCACGGAAGTGTGGACCGGCGTCGATCGTCGTTGTCGATGCAGAGAACAGTTGCAGCCGGTCGTGCACCATCGCGAGATTGTGGATGCGAGCAACGGCATTATTCAGCTCGTCGCGCACGCCCTGATCTGCAAAGCGCCTGCCTTGCAGCGAAAGCATCGCAGCCACGAGACCGAGGTTGTTCTTAATGCGGTGGTTCATTTCTCGCATGAGAAGCACTTTCTCATCGAGGGCCCCCTGCATCCGGTCGAGCGCACGTCTCAATTCGATCGCCTGCCCGATCGTATTTCCCAGACCCGTCAGGAAGGCGACGTCATCAGGTGTGAATGTTCGCGAAGTCACATTGTCGACTTCGAGAACTCCGAACACTTTGTTGTCCGAACGCACTGGTACGTTGAGACTAGCGACACAGCCATGCGACTTCAAAATTTCAGGATATCGAAACCCGGCTCCGTCTGCGTAGTCCGAGATCGCAACCGGTTCGGCGAGGGCGAATGCGTGGCCGATGGGAGTATCGAGATCCGGAGCAACCTCGTAAACACCGACGTATCCGGGGCGCCACCCCACGCCAGCCCGTAATAACAAGCGGTCATGGCCTGGCAAATACTCAAGCAACTTCGCGTGTGTGACGCCCAGTCCTGCACGGCCTCGCAGGCAGGCTTCCGTCATCAGTGATTGGATATCCGTTTCGCCTAACGCCCGCGTGGTGAACTGAGCAAAGGCCGATATTTGGCGCCGTAAGTTTTGCGCCTCTGGATCAATCATTGGAGATGTGGCTCAGACGGTCGCCGGCGCAGGCAGCCTGAATTTCCCGGCCGGCGCATCACGCGCCTTCCGTGCGTTTGCGCTCTTCTTCCGCCCGGTCGTAGAGAGTCTCCGTAGCCTCGCTCGTGCGGGCTTCAGCAGCCGGATTGCGCCGACGCCACCAACCATAATAGGCAGCCAGGAAAAGCCCGACGCCCAGAGCGATGGGCGCGGCGAAGTTCATGAGCAGTGTGAGAGGGCCGGTATCGTCCATGGGGTGCGTCCTTTGTTTTCGAGGCCAACGTAAGACGAGACCGGTCGTTCCCGTATCAACCCGTCCCGCGGCGCTGAAAACATACCCATCCGCCCACAAACAATTTGAACCAGAGCGTCAAGATCCCGGGATTCCGTGATCCCCGTCATTGGCTGCAAACTGTTCTGGCAGGCCAGGATCAGGCTCCTGCCCGTCGTCTTCCCCAAGCTCCTGCGTAGCTTGCGCCCAGTGTTCCTCGTGGCGGCCCTGGGGACGTCCTTGCTCCTCCCAGAGCGCATAGGCGCGCTCTCTGATCTTTTCCCAATTTGACATGGTTACTCCGAACTCATCTGGCATGGCTGTGGCTCATCGTGTCGTCACTCGTGATGCGCATCCGAATTCACGGGCGGAGCATCACGAGCAGCAGGGCGCCGGCCAGCGCATCGAGTTCTTGCTCCTCGACTGCGCCGTTGCCGTCGGTGTTTGCCGACTTGAATCGAGCGACCAACAGCCCTGTGTATTCTTCCGCATTGAGCGCCCCATCGGCATCTACATCGGCTGCCTTGAGCACCGCCCCTCCGAAGCGACCGCCGAGCTCGCGAGCGTCCAGGCTGCCGCTATTGTCCGTATCGAGTTTTTGAAACAGCGCCCGCCCTCCCGCCTGCGCTTCGGTCTCGGTCAATAGACCATTCCCGTCCGTATCGAAGGTGGCGAAATCCTGGCCCGCGGTTGCACTCACACTGAGGCATCCGAATAGGGTTAGGGCGGCGACGAAAATAATCCTGAAGTGCATTCCCGCTGACTCTCTTTTTGCGCCAATCGCTCTGAAGCGGGAACGTCGGAGTTCACCGCGGCGTTGCATGCGCGATGTCAACCTTCAAGAAAGATAGATAACAATGAAGAAGCTCGTCATCGCCACATTGGCGCTTGCTGTCGCGTCGTCCTTCGCCGTTGCGCAGACGGGACCGGCCGACAAGCCGGACTCCCAGTCGTTGTCGCAGGGCGCGAAAGACGCCAATCCGGCAGTCACCGGCGGCGGAGCCACCGCAAACCCGACGGCTGAACCGAAATCCGGCACGATCTCGGACACTGCCAAGGAGACGACCGAAGGCGGGACCAATGCGGCGACCAATCCGACAGGCAAGCCCGCAACGTCTGACCTAGGCTCTAAGAAGACAACGGAGTAATTGCAGACAGGGTGCCTAAGGGCACCCGGTCTCTTTTAATGTTCTCTACGGAGGCGGTGTTGCAGGCTCGAGCCCTCACACTGGGCCGGTCGTCCGGCGCGCGTGCAACCGAGCCGTGGAGGATTACATGAGCAAGGCTTCGGAAAAGCTCGAAGATCAAACTGAAGGCGATGTCCCAACCGCGGATCAGGTGCTCAGTGCCACGGCTGAGGAGGCGGGCGAGAGCTTGCGACACCAACGGCGGCGATTCGAGGCCGGTGTTCGAAGCGATCCGCTGCGCGCGGTAGCGATGGCAGCGGGTGCAGGATTTCTCGCGGCCATTGTTCTTCGCCGTATCTAACTAATCGCCAAGCCGACGGAGTTCGCGGTCGAGAACCCGCCGTTCCTCCCGGCAGCGCGCAAGTATGCCAGCAGCACGGTCCCATTCGCTACCGACCAAGGCGTCGTCGCCGAGAAGCTTGCTTATTTCGAGCGCGCTGGCTCGAACGTCCCTGATCCGCGCGAGAATGTTTGCGCGAGCGTCTGGCTGATGCCGCATGAGGGCCTCCCATTTGTTCGCCAGGAATTCTGCAGCGCGAACGAGGCAGCGACGTGGTGCGCCAATCACACATTGTGAACGCTTTGAAACGTCGGCGGCGCTGATTTTTCGACGGTCCACACCAGCAAAGTTCGAGAAGTTTCACAGCGGCGTGCCGCGCGAGAACGCCTGGCGTCGCGCTTCGATGGCCGCTCGACCTACCGCGTAGAGAGTTGTTCTCCACGACTGGCGCTAGTTATTGCCCCGAGGCACCGCCGCGATGGTGCGCCCGGAGGCATCCGTTATCTCAAAGCGGCACACGTATCGCGTCCTATCGATCGCTTCGTCCCGCATGAGTTCGGTGCGCGCTTGGCCCGCATCTGCCACGGCATCCTCGAGCGTTGCAAATACCGCCCCGCGCAAGTCGGCCTCCATGAAGTTTCCAGTGTGCAAATGAAAATAGAACAGGGGCATCACAACCCGTGCGCGCCATCGCGCCCCGAACTCGGAACTGAGCGCAAGCCCCCGACCTACTGGCTCCACGTGCGGGGCCCCCGCATCGGCATCCGGGCTGGCTTCGCGCTCCTCCAAGGGAGACTCTGGACACGTGGGACTCATAATCCGCAGGGCGGTGATTTTCATCTGGTGCGGCCCGAGTTGCCTCAATTTTGCAAGCTGCATGAGAATGATGGCAAGGTTCATCCGATGCTCGGCATCGTCACCGAGCGAAGCGCTCGCGACGGCCCACGCTTCATCAAATATGGCGCCTAGTTGCGCGAGTTCTTCGGGCTCCATGATTTCGTTTGCGTAAAATGACATGTGGCACTCCACGGACGGCCATCCCCGACCCGCTTCCCACCTTCCTCCCCCGACAGCGCGACGTAAATCCGCAGATGGCCCTGAGGGATGGCAAAGCCACATCAGTGCTCAAGCCGTACCGCCCGCCAAATGAGTAGCTACCTCAAAAAGTGCCATCGCCGTCCGCGGCAGGCAGGAGTCACAGCGCGGGGCGCGGGCGTGGGCGCACGCACCTTCGCAAGTCCGGTGCGACGTTGTGCGAGCGGCGGAATCCGGTCCACCGCTGACCCATTGAAAACGATGGTGGGTGATGTAGGGCTCGAACCTACGACCCGCTGATTAAGAGTCAGCTGCTCTACCAACTGAGCTAATCACCCGCACCGTCGATCGACGGTCCGCCCTGGCATCTCCGCAGCCGTGGCCGCAGTCCCAAAGACGGCAAAAGGGCCCGCCGCGCGAGCCCTCGTCGCAGAGGCGTGTAGCACCATGGGGCGCACCTGTCCAGCCAGAGGAAACCGGCCGCAAAGCCCCCTCGCCGACAGCGCCGCCGCCGCGCCCCGCATGCAAATCCCTCCACCGGTGCGGCCCCCGCGCTATGGTGCAATCGCCGATGTCTGCTACAAAAAAGCTGGGCGCACTAAGTCGCGCTCCGTATCGAATGCGTCGATCCGGCTTGACGCGTGCCGTTGTCCCCACCCGCCGGTGATTTATGGACGAGAGACGAAAGGCTGCGCGGCGACGCGTCCTCAAAGAAGGCAAGATCGTCTTTGCCGACGGCCTGCGCGTCTTCGACTGTACGATCCGCGATTTGTCGACGAGCGGTGCCCGACTGCTGATCGCCAACACAGTCGGTCTGCCCGACACCTTCACCCTCTACGAGAAATCCTCCGGCCTGCTCTATCCCGTCTCCGTAGCCTGGCGACAGGCCAACTCGGTCGGCGTGCACTTCCAAGGTCCGCCGACAAGCATCAACGACGCTGCCAACAAGCGCTATGCGCGGCTGAAGTTCTGACTCCGCCCCTCAGGGCTGCATGAGCAGGTGCTCATGGTCCCGCAACTCCGCCAGCACCGCCGCCGATCCCTTGACGACGCAATGCATCGGGTTCTGCTGCACACGGAACTTGACGCCGACGCGGCGCGTCAGGGCGACGTCCAGCTTGTCGAGCAGCGCCCCTCCCCCGGTCAGGTGAATGCCACGGCGGGCGATGTCGCTCAGCACATCGGGCGGCAGGTCTTCCAGCGCGCGCTGCGCAAAGTCCGCCATGGCCTCGACCGGCTCGGCGAGCGCCTCGGCGATGTCGGAGGCGCGCAGCACCGTGCTCTTGGCACTGCCCTGGCGCAGGTCGCGGCCGCGAATGTGCACCTCGGCGGCTCTGCCGTTGGCGCTCGCCAGCGCGGTGCCAGCCTCGATCTTGATGCGTTCAGCGTTGGCTTCGCCGATCAGCAGCTGGTGGCGGCGGCGCACGTAGCGGATGATCGCCTCGTCCATGGCGTTGCCGGCGACGCGCAGTGTGCGCGCCGAGACGATGACGCCGCTCGACAGTACGGCGACGTCGGATGTGCCGCCGCCGATGTCGAACACCATGGCCCCGCCCGGCTCATCGATCGGCAGGCCGGCGCCGAGCGAAGCGGCCACCGGCTCCGCGATGAGGTAGACCTTGCGCGCCCCGACCGAGACTGCGGTGTCGTAAACGGCGCGCCGCTCGACCGGCGTGGCCTGTGCCGGCACGCAGATGAGAATGCGTGGGCGCCGGAACCCGAGCATGGTCTTTGTGCGCTTGATGAACTGGCGCAGCATCTCCTCGGTGGCGAGGAAGTCCGCGATGACCCCGTCGCGCAACGGGCGTACCAATTCCAGGTTTTCGGGCCCGCGTCCGATCAGGGCCTTGGCCTTGCGGCCGACGGCGAGAAACTCGCGCGATCCACGATGCGATCGCACGGCCACGGCCGACGGCTCATCAATGATGATGCCGCGCCCGGCCACGTGCACCAGCGTGTTCGCCGTACCGAGGTCGATCGAAATGTCGTCCGAGAACGCGCTTCCCACGCCTAGCAGCATTGCCCGCTCATGATCTCAAGGTGCGCCGCCACAAACAGCCGCCGCCTGAGCTGGCAGATTTAGACCTTTCCTGCGGCCGCGCCAATGTGCACCGCACGCACCGGCACAGGACGATGGCATCAGGTTGCAGCAACCCCGGACGACAGGCGCTCTAAAGCGCCTGCTGCTGCACGCGCGCCGTCTTCTGTCGCTTCACCATCAGCTTGTTGAGCGCCGAGACGTAGGCGCGCGCCGAAGCGACCATGGTGTCGGTATCGGCGCCCCGCCCCGTCACCATGCGGCCGCCCTCCTCCAGGCGCACCGAAACCTCCGCCTGCGCGTCGGTGCCCTCGGTGACGGCGTGCACCTGATACAGGTCGAGCTTGACCTCGTGCGGCACCAGCATCTTGATGGCGTTGAAGATGGAATCAACCGGGCCGTTGCCCGTCGCCTGCACCGTGTGCTGCACGCCGTCGATGTCGAGCGTCAGCGTCGCCGACTGCGGCCCCATGTTGCCGGCGATGACTGTGAGCGAGACGACCTTCATGCGGTCGTGCATGTGCGCAATGCCCTCATCGACGAGAGCCTCGATGTCCTCGTCGTAGACGTGCTTCTTGCGATCGGCGAGGCCCTTGAAGCGCACGAAGGCGTCCTCGAAGGCGTTCTCGCCCAGCTCATAGCCGAGTTCCTTCAGCTTCGAGCGGAAGGCATTGCGGCCAGAGTGCTTGCCCATGACCAACGAGGATTTGCCGACGCCGACCAATTCCGGCGTCATGATCTCGTAGGTCTGCTGGTACTTGAGGATCCCGTCCTGGTGGATGCCGCTCTCATGCGCGAACGCGTTGCGGCCGACGATGGCCTTGTTGTACTGCACCGGAAAATTCGTCACCGCTGACACCAGGCGCGAGGCGCGAGACAGCATCGTTGAATCGATGCCCGTGTCGTAGGGGAGATTGTCGCGGCGGGTCTTCACCGCCATGACGATCTCTTCCAGCGCCGCGTTGCCGGCCCGCTCGCCAATGCCGTTGATGGTGCATTCGATCTGCCGGGCGCCGGCGCCCAGCGCAGCCAGCGAGTTGGCGACGGCGAGGCCCAGGTCGTTGTGGCAGTGCGTTGAGAAGACGACGCGATCAGAGCCGGGCACGCGCTCGCGCACGCAGCGGAACATCGCTGCATACTCTTCCGGTGTCGCGTAGCCGACCGTGTCGGGCAGGTTGATCGTCGTGGCGCCGGCCTTGATTGCCGCGTCGACGCACTGGCACAGGTAGTCGATGCCGGTGCGCGTTGCGTCCATTGCCGACCATTCGACGTCGTCGACGAGGTTGCGGGCGCGGGCGACGGTTGCCGTGATGATCTCCAGCACCTCGGCCTCGCTCTTGCGCATCTGGTGCGCCAGGTGGATCGGCGAGGTCGACACGAACGTATGGATGCGTCCGCGCCTCGCGTGCTTCACCGCTTCGCCTGCCCGGTCGATGTCGGCGTTGATAGCCCGCGCCAGGCCGGCAACGGTGGCATTCTTGACGCGCGCGGCAATGGCCGACACGGCCTCGAAGTCACCTTCGGAAGCGATCGGAAAGCCCGCTTCGATGATATCGACGCCCATGCCGTCCAGGCACTCGGCAACCTCGAGCTTCTCTTCGAAGGTCATGGTGGCGCCGGGGCATTGCTCACCGTCGCGCAAGGTGGTGTCGAAAATGACGACGCGGTCGGCGCTCACGGCCGGACCATCGGGCTTGTCGGTATGGGTGCTCATCGGGTCTTCCCTCGCTCGGGGCCTGCTCGTTTAGGAGCGGCATTGAACCTTAGCTCTCTCGACTTCATCCCCTGAGCGAGTGTCCCGGACGGACCGGAACGACCAAGCCTCAGGGGTTGGTAAGGAGGAGGTTCAGAAGCTCTGGCGTGCGCACCCAATCGGCGCCGCGGATTGGCTCCGGGCGCTGTCCAAAACTACGGTCGATGGCGATATGTCGACGCATACGCAAAGCTTCTAGTACAGGACCCGCCCCCGCGCCAGTCCCGTCCGCCCGGCCGCGGTGCAGCAGAGGTGTTTCCTGCGTGACTGCCTAGGGGCCCAGCCCGTCCTATCCCTTCGGCCGGTCGGCTATCGCCGGGCGGCGAGCGGACCTAGTCGCACATTCAATTTGGAGAGCTGGCACATGCTTAAGCACATTTTAGCCGTGGCGCTTCTAGCTGCCGCCGTTGCCTGCCCCGTGGCTCCGGCCGAGGCCGGTCTGCTTAAGAAGGTCGCCAAGGCGGTCGTCATGAAGACGGTCGTGCCGGTGATCTGCACGGCGCGCAAGCTGCAGCACAAGTCTACGGGCAGCGCGTGCAAGTGAGCGATGCCGCCGCTTAGATCACTAATTCCAGCAGGTCGGCCGGCTCTCGGTGGCGAGGGAACCGTCGATGACCCGCACGGCGCTGCCGCCGATGCGCACAGTTTCCAGCTGCCCGCCTGACGACACCAGGGTCAGCGCGATGGTGCTGGGGCGCCCCATCTCGTAGCCCTGCTCGATCACCCGCCGGTGGGTACCATCGGGCGGGATGTCGAAATCATGCACGACGCGTGCAAAGGCCACCGCCGCCGAGCCGGTCGCCGCGTCCTCCTTGACGCCCAGCTGGGGCGCGAACATGCGCGCGTGAAAGGCTGAATCGTTGTGCACGCACTCGCGCGTGTAGAGATAGACGCCGCCGAACGTAGCGCCGGGAAACACACTTCCCCACTGCGCCGGCTCCACGCGTGCCCTGGCGATGGCCTCGAGACCGGACACGGGCACGAACACGAAAGTGTTGCCGGCCGACAGGCACTGCGGGGTGTGGTTCTCAAACCCGATCTCGCGCGGCAGCAGGCCCAGTGCATCGGCGATGCGGTCGCGCGGCGGCGGCGTCGCCGCCTGCTCGGGCAGCTTGGGTGCATCGAACTCGGCGAACGGCGGCTGGCCGTCACGCAGGCGCACGCCGACGCGCACAGTACCGATGGTTTGCTCGAGCACGATGATGGCGTCGCGCTCCCCATTGACGACCTGCGTGCGCAGCTGCGCCAGTAGGATCGCCGTACCGATGGTCGGATGGCCGGCGAACGGCAGCTCGCGCTCGGGCGTGAAGATGCGCAGGCGCGCCGAATGCGCCGGGTTCTGCGGCTTCAAGACGAACACCGTCTCCGACAGATTGAGTTCGCGGGCGATTCCCTGCATCTGCTCATCGCCGAGCGCGTCGGCCTCGTCGACGACGGCAAGCGGATTACCGGCAAAGCGGCGATCGGTGAACACGTCGAGCGTATAGAGCGGCAGTGCCATGCAAGCCATTTTCCCATCGAGGACGCCGCACTCTGCCCAAAACGCAAGGTCGGTCAAGCGTCCAAGATGGTCCCAACGAGGGCGCGCGCGTGCGCCGGCACGTTCGGGTGCTCAAGTTCTGCCCGAGAGCGCACGATGACGACGTCGTCGAGCTCGGGGTCGGGGTCGGCACGCACCAGGGCGAGGATGCGCGCGCGCAGCTCGTCGGCCGGCAGATCGCTACGCCACTCAATGCCGATGGGGATCTGAAGGCCAACGCGTCCGACGAGGTATCCGGGCACCCGGGCTAAGTCGGCCCCGCGCAATCCGGTCTCCTCGGCAAGCTCGCGCACCACGTTGCCATCGATATCTATGGAGCCGCCGCGCACGTCCTGCGCATCGATCACGCCGCTAGGCGGATAAAAAAGTCCCGAGTTGAGTTGCCCCGGACCTTGCCGGCCGAGCAGCACATGTCCTTCGGCCGAGCGGATGAGCGAGGCGCCGAAGCATTCGCGCACCGTCTCGGTCGCGGCGACGCGATGCTGGCGCCAATAAAGAAACGTCTTGAAGTCGGTCTTGAACAGAGCGCCCGCCAGCGCGCCATCACTTAGGCGATAGTCGCGCATCAGATAGACGACGCCGTCGAACAGCCTCGGGTTTTGCGCGCTGCGCTGCGCCCAGAATTGCGCAATCTGACGTGCCTCGCCGGCTGCGAACGGCCACTCCCAATCGACGACGCTGAGGTCGCAATGCGCCACCCGCTGGCAGTGCGAATGCGGCGTCGGGGGTTGCACTGCCATGGCGATGGAATGTCCGTTGGGGGAGTCGACGACCGTCGTTCACTCAGCATTTGCTGCATGAAATCTTAGTTTTGCCCTGAACAAAACACGCTCGCTCCACGATGAGGGAGTGAATTTGATCTGCGAAGACAAGAGGGTTGCCGAGGGGGACTTTGCAAACACCTTGTACAGCCGATCACGCGACGGCTGAGCCATTGCGCTCACCTTTGTGAGCCCAGCCTCACGTGTGGAACGCGCGCCCGTAACCGCACGTGCGGGCGCCCGAATTCAGAATCCGGCGGCGTCATACACGTGATGCCGCTGGAGCGGACGGTGGAGGTCCCCGCTTCTCCGCCGTCCGTTTCTTTGCGTGCTCTGATCGCAAGGCATCGCCTTGCACCGGAGGCGCCTGGAAGGCTCGCGCGGCAGTAGCCTAAACGCTACCTCCCCAAAGCCGCTGCGCGAGCGTTCTGGCTTGCGTCCCCTACAGGCAGCCGAGCGCCTTTGACCCACACGTGTAGTAGTTGATCATCTCGGCCGAACAGCACGGCTGATCCTTGCCGCAGCGCCAAGTCTTGATCTTGCCGCTGGCCGTCTTGTGCTTGCAGATCTTGGTAGCGTTTGCGGCGGCGGCGTTGCCGGCCGTGAAGGCCAGCGGTGCGCTCGCCAGCAAGGCGGCGATCGCCAATGAAATTAGAATGCGCGACATGACAGACACTCCCTGAAGGCCCGTGAGCGGGCTGACGACCCCGTATGCCGGGGCCGTCAGTATGCGCCGCTGCGGCGAGAGTTGCAGTTGCAGCGGGGCCTCAGTTGCGCGACTTGTCGACCAGCGCGCCGGCCTTGATCCACGGCATCATGTCGCGCAGCTTGGCGCCGATTTCCTCGATGGGATGCTCATCGGCTAGGCGCCGTGTCGCCTTGAAGCGCGCCGCGCCGCCCTTGTACTCCTGCATCCACTCGGAGGTGAACTTGCCCGACTGAATGTCGTGCAGCACCCTCTTCATCTCGGCCTTGGTCTCCGACGTGATGATGCGCGGACCGGTGACGTACTCGCCCCACTCGGCTGTATTGGAGATCGAGTAGTTCATGTTGGCGATGCCGCCCTGGTAGATCAGGTCGACGATCAGCTTCACCTCGTGCAGGCACTCGAAGTAAGCCATCTCCGGTGCGTAGCCGGCTTCCACCAGCGTTTCGAAACCGGCGCGGATCAGCTCGACGAGGCCGCCGCACAGCACCGCCTGCTCGCCGAAGAGATCCGTCTCGCATTCCTCGCGGAAGTTGGTCTCGATGATGCCCGAACGGCCGCCGCCGACGCCCGAGGCATAGGAGAGCGCGAGGTCGTGTGCGTTGCCGGTGGCGTCGTGGTGGACGGCGATGAGGCACGGCACGCCGCCGCCCTTCTGATACTCGCCGCGCACCGTGTGGCCCGGGCCCTTCGGCGCGATCATGATGACGTCAACGGTCTTCTTCGGCTCGATGAGGCCAAAATGAACGTTGAGGCCATGCGCGAAGGCGATGGCCGCACCATCGCGGATATTGTCGGCGATGTCGGCCTTGTAGATGTCGGCCTGCAGTTCGTCGGGCGTCGCCATCATCATGAGATCGGCCCACTTGGCGGCCTCGGCCACCGACAGCACCTGCAGCCCGTCGGCTTCCACCTTCTTGGCGGTCGGCGAACCCGGCTTGAGAGCGATGCGGATTTCCTTGGCGCCGGAGTCCTTCAGGTTCAGCGCGTGCGCGCGGCCCTGCGAGCCGTAACCGACGATCGCCACCTTCTTGTTCTTGATGAGATTGGTGTCGGCATCACGATCGTAATAAACGCGCATGGCATCCTCGGTGGTTTCTGGCTGTGGTTCTGGTCGTAGCGAATGGTGGAACAGTAGCTGGCTAGCAGCTGCGAGGCGGGACCGGCTGCCCCGAAACCGGGCCGCAGGCAGTATTCTGGCAGCTCCTTTAGACGCTCGCGGCGCCGCGGCCAATGGCGGCGATGCCGGTACGCGACACTTCGACCAGTCCGAGCTCGGTCATGATCTGGATGAACTCCTCGAGCTTGGAGGGCTTGCCGGTCACCTCGAAGACGAAGTGCTCGGTTGAGGTATCCACGACTTTGGCCCGGAAAATCTCGGCGATGCGCAGTGCCTCGATGCGTTTTTCGCCTTTGCCGGCGACCTTGATCAGGGCCAGCTCTCGCTCCAGGGCGACACCGTCGACGGTAAGGTCGCGCACCCGGTGCACGGGGATCAGGCGCTCGAGCTGATGCTTGATCTGCTCAATGACGTCGGGGGTGCCGCGCGTGACGATGGTGATGCGGGAGACGTGCTTCTCGTGCTCGGTCTCCGTCACCGTCAAGCTATCGATGTTGTAGCCGCGCCCCGAGAACAGGCCGATGACGCGCGCCAGCACGCCCGGCTCGTTGTCGACGATTACGGAGAGCGTGCGCGAGACGACAGCCTGCGCCGCGCCGGGGCCGACGTAATGACTTTTCGAAAGCGGCTTGGCGATGGTTGTCATTTTTTTTCTGGGCTTGCGTTGCCTGGGCTCGCGTCACCTGGGCTGGCCGGGTCGGGCGCGCCACCTTGCGGGCTGGGTTGGGGACTGATTTGCGGTAGAGGCGTCTTGGCGTCGGGAAACAGGGTTTTGAAAAACAGCGGGAAGCCGTGCTCGTCGACCGTGCGCTTGAACTCGGCGATCCGCTCGGGCGGGATCTTATACTGGCCGAACGCCGCACCGACGCGGCGCGACATGGTGGTCGCCAGCATGGCCGGCGACGGCGCCCCCATCCGCTTGAGGTCGTCCGGCTTCATCCGCGAATAGATGAGCGTCAGGATTTGCGTCTCCATGTAGTCCTGCGCGATGCAAGCTTCGAAGGCCTTGGTATAGGCCGACGACAGGCTGTGCGTGCGGTAGCAGGCGTCGATGAACGTGAACGCCTTGGAGGCGCCCTGCGTGCGTTGGATCTGCGCCAGCCGCGTCGCTGCTTCCTTGATGTTGGCCACCTGATCCCAGTCGGGATCGCGCGCCGCCACCAGCGAGGTGGTACTCATGGCGATCAGTCCGGCAGCGACGAGCGCCAACAGAACTCGGGCGCCGGCTCCGTGGCGGCGTCCCGGCGGTTCGATGCTGCTCTGACGTCTCGGCACTGCCATCAGACGAGCACCTTGCCTTCGGCACTGATCGCACTGCCGACCTCGTCATCGGAAAGTTCACCCAACAGCATTTCGTTGTGCGCCTTCCCCGACGGGATCATCGGGAAGCAGTTGGCGAGCGCCGCTACGCGGCAGTCGAAGATTACCGGCCCCTTGGTGTTGATCATGGCGCGGATGGCATCGTCGAGTTCGGCTGGATCTTCGCAGCGCATGCCCGTCCAGCCGTAGGCTTCGGCGAGCTTCACGAAGTCGGGCAGGCTCTCGGTATAGCTGTGCGACAGGCGATTGCCGTGCAGCAGCTGCTGCCACTGGCGCACCATGCCCATGTACTGGTTGTTGAGTATGAACACCTTTACCGGCAGCTCGTACTGCACGGCGGTGGAGCACTCCTGGATGTTCATCAGGATCGAAGCATCGCCGGCGATATCGATGACCAGCGACTTGGGATGGGCCATCTGCGCACCGATGGCGGCGGGTAGCCCATAGCCCATGGTGCCGAGGCCGCCAGAGGTCATCCAGCGGTTGGGCTCCTCGAAGTGATAGAACTGCGCCGCCCACATCTGGTGCTGGCCGACCTCGGTGGTGATGTAGGTGTCCCGGTCCTTGGTCAGCTCGTACAGCCGCTCGACCGCGTATTGCGGCATGATCACGTCGCGCGATTTCTTGTAGCTGAGCGACTTCTTGGCCCGCCACTGATCGATCTGCTTCCACCAGCCCTTGTGCGCCGCCTTGTCGAGCTGCGGCGCCTTCGCCTTCCACATGCGCATCATGTCCTCGAGCGCATAGGCGACGTCGCCGACGATGGGGATGTCGACCTTGACGTTCTTGTTGATCGAGGACGGATCGATGTCGATCTGGATCTTCTGCGAGTTGGGGGAGAAGGCATCGATGCGGCCGGTGATGCGATCATCGAAGCGGGCCCCGACCGCGATCATCACATCGCAGTCGTGCATGGCGAGGTTGGCTTCATAGGTGCCGTGCATGCCGAGCATGCCGAGCCACTGCTTGTCGGAAGCGGGATATGCGCCCAGGCCCATCAGCGTCGAGGTGATAGGGAAGCCCGTGAGACGGACGAACTCGCGCAGGATCTGGCTGGCCTTGGGCCCTGAATTGATAACGCCACCGCCGGTGTAGAACAGCGGGCGCTTGGCGCGCGCGATCAGCTCCACCGCTTCGCGCACGGCGTCCTGGTCGGGCTTCACGCGGGGCTTGTAGGTCTTATGGGCGATGTTCGAGGGGCCGACGTAGTTGCCGGTCGCGAACTGCACGTCCTTGGGGATGTCGACGACCACCGGCCCAGGGCGCCCCGCCTTGGCGATGTAGAACGCCTCATGGAGGATGCGCGCCAGATCGTTGACGTTCTTCACCAGCCAGTTGTGCTTCGTGCAGGGGCGCGTGATGCCGACGGTATCGCACTCCTGGAATGCATCGTTGCCGATAAGATGCGTCGGCACCTGCCCGGTGATGCAGACGAGCGGGATCGAATCCATCAGCGCGTCGGTGAGGCCGGTCACCGCGTTGGTGGCGCCGGGGCCTGAGGTGACCAGCGCCACGCCCACCTTGCCTGTCGAGCGCGCATAGCCCTCGGCGGCGTGCAGCGCGCCGCCCTCCTGGCGCACGAGCACGTGCTGGATCTTGGCCTGCTGATGCAGCTCGTCATAGATCGGCAGCACGGCGCCGCCGGGATAGCCGAAGATATGCTCGACGCCGTGGTCGTTGAGCGCCGTGAGCACCATTTCAGCGCCCGTCATCGTGCGTGCCATTGCCAGCTCCAAGCGAAGTGCCCCACGGAAGCGACTGTGGACCCTCACGTTGGCACCGTGATGCTGGGTCGAAGTGCCCGTCAGGCGGCAAATCAGGCGCGCAACCTAAGGCGTCCACTGTTGAGAATCAATGCGAGGCGCGAACGAAAGAAACGAAATCTGCCTCTGACTTTTGCATTTCTTGCGCATCTATCGACTTCCACGCAATCATATTGCTCCGCATCCAGGTCAGCTGCCGTTTTGCGTACTGCCGCGTTTCGGCCTGCCCGGCGGCAACGGCGGCGGCGCGTGTCAGTTCGCCGGCAACGTGGCGCAGCAGCGGACGCACCCCCAGCGCGGTCATGATCGGCAGCGCCGGATCGAGGTGCATGGCTCTGAGTTGCAGCACCTCTTCAAGCGCGCCCTCATCGAGCATCGCCTCGAACCGCGCGTCGATCCGCCGGCCGAGCTCCGCCCGGTCGATTGCTCACCACGAGCGGCACTGTCTCCGCGAAGGCGAGCACCGGCTCGCGCGGCATGCGTTGCCATTCGAGCAGCGACACGCCGGTGGCATCCAGCACCTCCAGCGCTCGCACGATGCGTTGCGTGTCACCGGGCGCTAGGCGCTGCGCCATGTCCTTGTCGCGCGCTGCAAGCTCGCCATGCAAGTGCACGGCACCCTTGTCGCTCGCCACTGCGCGCCAGCGCGCCCGTACGTCCGCGGGCACGGCCGGGATCGGCGACAATCCCTCGACCAGCGCCTTCAGGTAGAGGCCCGTGCCGCCAACGATGATCGGCCGCCGTCCAGCCCGCTGCGCGTCGTCGATCGCACGTGCGACGTCGAGCGCATAGCGTCCCGCCGAATAGGTCTCGGCCCCGGAGACGAAGCCGTACAGAGCATGCGGCGCGCGCGCCTCATCCTCTGGCCCCGGACGCGCGGTAAGAATGCGCAGCTCGCGATAGACCTGCATGGAATCGGCGTTGATGACGACGCCGTCCAAATGCTCGGCCAGCCGCAGCGCCAAGCCGGACTTGCCGCTCGCCGTAGGCCCTGCGAGGAGGATGGGTCGCATGTCGTTCATGGGCTCAACGCCTAGCGCACCTGAACCGCTGCCACCAGCCGCCCGACTTCAATAGTTGATCGTCGAGCGCAGCCCGAACACGGCCGCGTTGGGCACAGCGGAAAAAGGGTCGTCGGGCGCGGCCGAGTGCGCGCCCGGATTCCAGAAGTACTGGAAGTCCGGCTGCAGCGCGAAGCCCTGCATGATGTGCGCCGTGTAGCTTACCTCGAGCATGCCCTCGTAGCTCGGGATCACCGGAAATCCTTCCTCGCGGTTGTAGTCGATGACCTGCGAGGAAACGCCGGTATACCCGTAGCCGATGCCGAGCACGTCGCGCGGGCGCACCGACCACATGCCCTCGAAGGTGATGCCGGCATTCCAATAGTGATCGATCATATTGCCTTCAGACGGCGCGCCGATCAGGCGGCCGAACACCGTCACCCCCTTGGGATCGCCGGCTCCGGGCACGCGATAGATCATCTGGTCGAGCATCACGTAGATCGCGCGATCATGCTCGTCGAGAACGCCGGGGACGGGCTGCAGCCCGATCGGCAGGCCGGCATTGCCGGTGGCCTGCTGCTCGAAGGCGCCGTACAGCTTCCAGGCTCCGAGCTTGAACGTTCCGGCGAGTTGGCCCTCGTCCTGATTATAGCGGATCGCCAGCTCACCCATCAGCAGCGGCGGGCCGAAATTGAAGTCGAGACCGTGCGGATTGCATTCCTGCGGCAGGTCTTCGCAATCGTCTGCGGGCTCGCCGCTGAATACGCCGATGAGCAGGCCGAGCTGATCGGTCGGGTTGAAGGCCAGCCGCGCGGCGGGCGCGGCGAGCGGATACGCAGGACCGCCGTCCGGCAGGTTGACGCCGGCCAGCGCCGGCCAGCCCCAGGTGGCGTTGAGGAAGGCGCCGGCACTGTCGCTGAGCAGAAACTCGCTGTCGGCGGCCAGCTGTCCGAAGCGGAACGACAACCGGTCATCGAGCAGCTTCTGATCCAGCCACAGCTCGAACAGGCGCGTCGATGGCAGCGCCTCGATGAAACTCACCGTCATCAAGGCGCCGAGGTCGGTGGCGGTGATGCTGCGACCGTGAATGTCGTAGGCATTGGCGAACAACGTCAGGCCGTCCCAGCCGATCGCCTTCTCCATGTCGACGGTGAGCGCCACTTCGAGCCGCCCGTCATAGAACGTGCCTTGCGCAAACCCGCCGGTCGGATTGCCGAGCGTCTCGCCGATGTAGTTGACCGCATAGGTGACGCCGCGACCGGCGAGCGCTGAGCGGATGCCGCCGGGATCGCCAAACGCGCGCGGAAAGTTGACGGCGATCGACGGCTCGGGGATGCCGGGTACGCGGTCACCGTCCTGGTCCACCGATTGCGCCGCGACCGGCGTGCACGCCAGCGCCGTGAGCAGCGCGCACACCAAGGCGGCCCGCTGCTGCATCCGGCCGGCGATGCCGCGGTTGCCTGCCACGCGATGCCCTCCCAGCCATCAGGTGCCCATTGCGCAAACGGCACGCCGCAGCGATGCTTGGAGCAGCGTCGCCGCGCCCAGCTTGCGTGCACGCAGAATTCGCACGATTCGCGCCTCCCCCCGCGACTCGCCGCCGCCGGGCGTCTGGCTGTTGCCAATTATTCGCAGACATTCGACAGCCGGAAGCGCTGCCAGCGCTGCCGGTGTGACCGTCAAGGCACGTCGGAGCCTTGATTCGCGGCGCAAGCCCCCAGCGACGGCCGGCCGCTGGACTTGTCGCGCTGCACTGAAGCCGCTAGCCATCTACAAACGTGCAGGACGGGCGCGGGTGAACCGCGCCGCGAGCTTATGAAGGATGCGCATGGCTGAGGAAGCGATTGTCGCGCAGGCGGGGCCCTACCAAGTCGAGCTGACTGAGGGGAAACCTTACTTTTATTGTCGTTGCGGGCGCTCGCAAAAGCAGCCCTTCTGCGACGGCACACACACCGGCACCGGCATTGAGCCGCTGCGCTTCGTCGTCGATCACACCGGCACCTTCAACATCTGTGGCTGCAAGCAGACCGACGACGAACCGTTCTGCGACGGATCGCATCTATTGCTCTAGTGTGTGCGGGAGGCGCGGCAACCGGGGGACGCATGGAATACTTCGTTCAACAGCTGATCAACGGCCTCACGCTGGGCTCGATCTACGGGCTCATCGCCATCGGCTACACGATGGTGTTCGGCATTATCGGCATGGTGAACTTCGCCCACGGCGACGTGTTCATGGTCTCCGCCTTCATCGCCCTCATACTGTTCCTCATCCTCACGCAAATACTCGGCGTCACCGCCATCGGTCTGGCGCTGCTCATCGTGCTGGTACTCGGCATGGCGCTCACCGCGCTGTGGAGTTGGGTCATCGAGCGTATCGCCTATCGGCCGTTGGCGGGCTCGTTCCGGCTGGCGCCACTCATCTCCGCCATCGGCATGTCGATCTTCCTGTCGAACTTCGTGCAGGTCGCCCAGGGTCCGCGCAATAAGCCGGTCCCCCCGATGCTCAACGACGTGATCACCATCCCCATGGGCTCGGGCTCGGTGACCATCTCCGAGAAGCAGTTCCTCATCTTTGCCGTCACCGCGGTGCTGCTAATCGCCTTCTGGGCGCTGGTGCAGAAGACCAAGCTCGGCCGCGCCCAGCGCGCCTGCGAGCAGGACCGGCGCATGGCGGCGCTGATCGGCATCGACGTCAACCAGACCGTTTCGCTGACCTTCGTCATCGGCGGCGCGCTGGCCGCCGTCGCCGGCCTCATGTTCATGACCTACTACGGCGTCGTCAACTTCAGCGACGGCTTCACGCCGGGCGTCAAAGCCTTCACCGCTGCCGTTCTCGGCGGCATCGGATCGCTGCCCGGCGCCGTCATCGGCGGACTGCTGATCGGCCTCATCGAAACCATGTGGTCGGCCTACTTCTCGATCGACTACAAGGATGTCGCCGCATTCTCCATCCTGGCGATCGTGCTGATCTTCATGCCGTCCGGTCTGCTCGGCCGTCCCGATGTCGAGAAGGTTTGATCGATGAGCGCGGGCAGCCAGGGCGGGCTGCCGCCCGCATCGCATTCGCTTTCCCTGGCCGAGGCGGCAAAGAACGCTGCGCTGTGGGCGCTCGTCACCTTCGGGCTTTGCTTTCCGCTGATTGCCTTCCGCACCGACCAGAACATGGCGCATCAGCCGGTGATCGATGCGCGCCCGCTGCTGGTTGCCGTCACCGTCGCGCTGGTCTTCATCGGCCGGCTGCTCTGGCGCCTCTACGTTCACCCCGACCGGCCCAGGAGCGTACTGTTTCCGCGGCTCGACCTCTCCGAGCACCACAAAGCGTGGCTGCCGCGTGCCGGGCTTGCCGCACTTCTGGTGTTTCCGTTCGTGGCGCTGGTGCTCACCGGACAGGGCGGTGCCGTGAAATGGATCGACAATTTCGGCGTGCAGATCCTCATCTACGTGATGCTGGCCTGGGGGCTGAACATCGTCGTCGGGCTCGCGGGGCTGCTCGACCTCGGCTACGTCGCCTTCTACGCCGTGGGCGCCTACGCCTATGCCATCATCGCTACCTACGTCATCCCGGCCACCGTGCCCGCGCTCGGGCCGTGGGCCTTCTGGATCTGCCTGCCCATCGCCGGCCTTCTCGCTGCGTTCTGGGGCATGCTGCTGGGCTTCCCGGTGCTGCGCCTGCGCGGCGATTATCTCGCCATCGTCACGTTGGCCTTCGGCGAGATCATCCGCCTCGTGCTCATCAACTGGGTCGACCTCACCAACGGCAACGTCGGTATCCAGACGCCGCGCATCACCTTCTTCGGTCTGCCGTTCACCTCGCGCACCGGCGAGACGACGTTCGCCGACGTCTTCCATCTGCCCGGTTCGCCGACCGTGCACCGCTCGATCTTTCTTTATTACGTCATCCTGGGACTGGCGCTGCTCGTCGCCTTCGTCACCCAGCGCCTCCGGCGCCTGCCCATCGGGCGCGCCTGGGAAGCGCTGCGGGAGGACGAGATCGCCTGCCGCTCGCTGGGCATCAACACCGTCAACACCAAGCTCACCGCTTTCGCCATCGGCGCGCTGTTCGGCGGCCTCGCGGGAGCCTTCTTCGGCGCCCGCCAGGGCTTCGTCACGCCGCGCTCCTTTGAGTTCATGGAATCGGCGACCATCCTCGCCATCGTCGTTCTCGGCGGCATGGGCTCGCTTGTCGGTGTCGCGATCGCCGCGGTTGCCGTCATCGGCGGCATCGAGCTGCTGCGCGAACTCGACTGGCTGAAATCAATCTTCGGCCCCGGCTTCGACCCCGGCCAGTACCGCATGCTCATCTTCGGCCTCGCCATGGTGCTGATGATGGTGTGGCGCCCGCGCGGTCTCATTGCGTCGCGCGAGCCGTCCATCGCCTTGCACGAGGCGAAGTCGGTTTCCGGCGCCCACGTCAAGGAAGGGCACGGCTGATGCGCTGGCTGCGCGACCCGCTGCTCGTCGTCGAAGGACTGACCATGCGTTTCGGCGGCCTCACCGCCGTCCGCGATCTGTCCTTCTCGGCCGGACGCGGCGACATCACCGCCCTCATCGGCCCCAACGGCGCCGGCAAGACGACGGTGTTCAACTGCATCACCGGTTTCTACAAACCGACCAGCGGCCTGATGGCGCTTTCGACCGGCGGCCCCATCGAGTCAGAAGCCGTCGGCGCACTCACCGCCTCCAGCCGCCGCTACGCCTGCCGCGACAACCGCATGGGCAGCGACGGGCTGTTCCTGCTGGAGCGCATGCCGGACTTCGAGATCGCCCGACGCGCGCGTGTCGCCCGCACCTTCCAGAACATTCGCCTCTTCCAGGGCATGACGGTGCTGGAGAACCTCGTCATCGCCCAGCACAACCCGCTGATGCGCGCCTCCGGCTGGACGCTGCTCGGCCTCATCGGCTCGCCGGTCTACAAGCAGGCGGAAGCCGCCGCGGTCGATCTCGCGCGCTACTGGCTCGATCGCATCGAGCTGACGCACCGTGCCGACGATGCGGCCGGCGCCCTGCCCTACGGCGACCAGCGCCGCCTGGAGATCGCCCGCGCCATGTGCACCGATCCCGTGCTGCTCTGCCTCGATGAGCCGGCCGCCGGGCTCAACCCGCGCGAAAGCCTCGCCCTCAATGCTCTGCTACGCGCCATCCGCGATGAGCACGCGACATCGATCCTGCTGATCGAGCACGACATGTCGGTGGTCATGGAAATCTCCGACCACGTCGTCGTGCTCGAGTACGGCTTGCGCATCTCCGATGGTACGCCCGACAGCGTGCGCAACGACCCCAAGGTCATCGCGGCGTATCTGGGCGTCGAGGACGAGGAAGTGGCCAAGGTCGAGGCGGAGGTCGGCCTATGACGCAGTCGCTCCTCTCCCTGCAGAACATCACCGCCAGCTACGGCAACATCAACGCGCTGCACGACGTCAGCATCGACGTGCCGGTCGGCCAGATCGTCACCCTCATCGGCGCCAACGGCGCGGGCAAGTCGACGCTGATGATGACCATCTTCGGCAACCCGCGCGCCAGCCGCGGCCGCATCCTCTTTGAAGGGCGCGACATCACGCAGCTGCCGACCCACGAGATCGCCCGCCTCGGCCTGGCGCAATCCCCCGAAGGGCGGCGTATCTTCGGCCGCATGACGGTCGAGGAGAACCTGCGCATGGGCGCCGAGTTCGCCGGGCATCGCGACTACGCGCCCGAGCTCGATCGCGTCACGGCCATTTTTCCGCGCCTCAAGGAGCGCCTGCATCAGCGGGGCGGTACATTGTCGGGCGGCGAGCAGCAGATGCTGGCCATCGCCCGCGCGCTGATGAGCCGTCCCAAGCTGCTACTGCTGGATGAGCCCTCGCTCGGCCTTGCACCGCTGGTGGTCAAACAGATTTTCGAGGTCATCGCCGATCTCAACGCGCGCGAGAAGCTCACCGTCTTCCTCGTCGAGCAGAACGCCTTCCACGCTCTGCGGCTTGCCCACCGCGCCTACGTGCTCGTCAACGGCGCCATCACCATGAGCGGCACCGGCCGCGAATTGCTCGCCAGCCCGGAGGTTCGCGCTGCTTACCTCGAGGGCGGTCGCCAGGGAGATCCCGCGCGATGATGTTTTACGATACCGGCGACCGCGGCCTATGGATCTTCCTGCTGGTGACCGTGCTGATGGGCGGCTCGGCGGCGCGGGCCACGGGTGCGGCCATCGCCTCCACCTGGCGCCCGCCCTGGCAAGTGTTCGCCGCGGCCCTGCTGCTCACCTTCGTTGTGCGCTTCTTCCACTACGCGCTGTTCTATGAAACGCTGCTTTCGTTGAAGAATTTCATCGTCGACTACGTCGTGGTCGTGGCCGCCTGCGCCTGGGGCTATCGCATCACACGCGTGCGCCAGATGGTCGAGCAGTATCCCTGGGCCTACGAACGTTCCGGCCTGCTGAGCTGGCGCCGCCGGGAACACCCCGCGCAGCCGCAGGGATGACTTTTCCGCCAATTCGGACGAACATGGCGCGCCCTTTCCTTCGGCGTGCCGACGCCTGTCGACATCACAAGAGGACTTCATGAAATCAGTAGCCACTTTCGCCGCCCTGGCGCTCGCGCTCGCCACCCTGTTCTCCGCGTGCGACAGCGGACCTGAGAGGCTGAAGCTGGGTGTGGGCGGACCGATGACGGGCAGCGACGCGGCGTTCGGTGCCCAGCTCAAGAACGGCGTCGAACAGGCCGTAGCCGACATCAATGCAGCCGGAGGCATCAACGGGCAGCAGATCGAGCTGTTCGTCGGCGATGATGCGGCAGACCCGCGCCAGGGCGTGTCGGTCGCCAACAATTTCCTCGGCGAAGGCGTGCACTTCGTCGTGGGCCACTTCAATTCCGGCGTCACGATGCCCGCCTCGGAGGTCTACGTCGACAACGGCATCCTGATGATCACGCCCTCGTCCACCAACCCGGTCATCACCGAGCGCAAGTTGTGGAACGTGTTCCGCACGTGCGGCCGCGACGACCAGCAGGGCGGCGTTGCCGGCAAGTACATCGCCGACAACCTGAAAGACAAGAAGGTCGCCATCATCCACGACAAGACGACGTACGGAAAAGGCCTCGCCGACGAGACCAAGAAGGCGATGAACAATCTCGGCGTTACCGAGGTGCTTTATGAAGGCGTCGCCGCCAACGAAAAGGATTTCACCGCTCTCGTCTCCAAGCTGAAGAACGCCGGCGTCGAAGTCGTCTACTGGGGCGGCGTGCACACCGCCGGCGGCCTTGTGCTGCGCCAGATGCGCGATCAGGGCGTCGGCGCCGTGTTCATGTCCGGCGACGGCATCGCCAGCGACGAGTTCGCCGCCATTGCCGGACCCGGCGCCGAGGGCTCGCTGATGACCTTCGGTCCCGATCCGCAGAAGCGCCCCGAGGCGAAGGAGATCATCGAGAGGTTCGAGGCGCGCGAGTACAAGCCCGAGGCCTACACGCTGTACAGCTACGCCGCCGTGCAGATCATCAAGCAGGCGATCGAGGCGACCAAATCGACCGATCCCAAGACGGTCGCCGCCTACATGCGCACCGGCGTCGTTTTCAATACGGTGATCGGCGACATTGCCTTCGACGACAAGGGCGACATCAAGCAGGTCGCCTACGTCATGTACACGTGGACAAAGCAGCCCGACGGCCGCATCACCTACGTGCAGAACTGACCGCCGATGGCCCGCGGCACCACGCAAAACAAAAGCGCCGCGGCTGTGCCACGGCGCTTGCCTGCTTTCCGATCATCGCCGCCGCTCGTGTAGCGGCGGCGTCGCCTCGCTGCTCAGCTTCCGGCCTTAGCCGACCGTTGAGCAGCCGGCTCGCCTCCTCAGTCGCGACCTGCTTTTAGTCGCGGCCCTGGGAAGCGGCCATGCACTCCGCGGCGAGACGCTTTTCGATGAGCGCCAGATCGTCCGGCACCCGCTTGCCTGCCTGACGATAGCCGCGGATCTTGGCCTGTACCTTTACGTAGCCCTCGCGGGGATCGTCGGTCTCTTCCAACTCGGAATTGAGCTGCGCAATTTCACTTTGCATTTGAATAGACATTACGTGGCCTTTTGCCCTCGTTGCTTCCTGTCTTCATTCGCCCGGTTCATCCGGGTTGCATTTCCATCGATATAAGATTCCGATGGCGCTCCATAAATAACTTTTCGTTTCACATCTGCATTTTCAAGAGTAGAGCGGCGAATACGGCCGCGCGCGTGACAAACTGTCCACAGCCATCACTTGTGCAGCGCAATGCAACTGTCGATCAATTGTGTCGTCATCTAGACAGAAGGATGGCTTTACTAGTCAACCTCCCGAAACTCTTGTGTGCGTTGCAGCACGGACACGGCTATGTGGATTTTCCCGCAGATTGGACTTCGCTAATCTGCCGCAACCAAGTATTTCGGCGCACTGACACCAGCATTGCGATTGGAACTGCGCGCCCGCGTCTGCTACGGCTCCGCGCTTCTCCGCTGCGAGGCCGCCACATGATTCCGCGCTACAGCCGCCCCGAGATGGCGTCGATCTGGGACCCCGAGACCCGGTTCCGCATTTGGTTTGAGATCGAGGCGCACGCAGCCGCCGCCATGGGCGAGTTGGGGGTCATCCCCCACCACGCGGCCAAGAAGATCTGGGACAAGGGCCGCAACGCCAAATTCGACATTGCGCGCATCGACGCGATCGAGCGCGAGACCAAGCACGACGTTATCGCCTTCCTCACCCACCTGGCCGAGATCGTCGGCCCCGAAGCGCGCTTCGTGCATCAGGGCATGACGTCATCCGACGTGCTCGACACCTGCCTCAACGTGCAGCTGGTGCGCGCCGCAGACCTGCTCATCGCCGACGTCGACGCGCTGCTCGCCGCCCTCAAGCGCCGCGCCTACGAGCACAAGGACACCCCGACCATCGGGCGTAGCCACGGCATCCATGCCGAACCGGTCACCTTCGGCCTCAAGCTCGCATACGCCTATGCCGAGTTTGCCCGCGCCAAGGAGCGGCTGATCGCGGCGCGTCGTGAGGTGGCAACCTGTGCGCTTTCGGGCGCCGTCGGCACCTTCGCCAATATCGACCCCCGCATCGAAGCCTACGTCGCCGACAAGATGGGCCTCGTCCCCGAGCCCATCTCCACGCAGGTCATCCCGCGCGACCGGCACGCGATGTATTTTGCGACGCTTGGCGTCGTAGCCTCCTCGGTCGAGCGGCTGGCCACAGAGATCCGCCATTTGCAGCGCACCGAGGTGCTGGAAGCGGAGGAGTATTTCTCCCCCGGCCAGAAGGGCTCATCGGCGATGCCGCACAAGCGCAACCCGGTGCTGACCGAAAACCTCACCGGGCTGTCGCGCATGGTGCGCGCCTATGCCATGCCGGCGATGGAGAACGTCGCCCTCTGGCACGAGCGCGACATCTCGCACTCCTCGGTCGAGCGCATGATCGGCCCCGATGCGACGGTGACGCTCGACTTCGCGCTGGCGCGTCTCGCGGGCGTCGTGGACAAGCTCGTCATCTACCCCGAGAACATGCAGAAGAACCTCGACAAGCTCGGCGGCCTGCACAATTCCCAGCGCGTATTGCTGGCCCTCACCCAGGCCGGCGCCTCGCGCGAGGACGCCTACACGCTGGTGCAGCGCAACGCGATGAAGACGTGGAAAGAGGGCAAGGACTTCCTCACCGAGCTCAAGGCCGACAAGGACGTCACCGCCAAGCTGAAGCCGGCCGAACTCGAGGCGATGTTTGACCTCGGTTACCACTTCCAGCACGTCGACACGATCTTCAAGCGCGTCTTCGGCACCGCCTAGGAGTGTAACCGCGGGAACAGCGTTTGCAGCGAGGCGCGCCCAATGTGATGTATGCCCGCGCCGAGGCTGGGAGTCCGCTCGCATGCTGCCAACGCTCGACCGTACCTTCTATCGTCGCCTCGCGGTCACCGCGGCTGTGCTCGCTGCCTGTCGCCTCGGCTCGCACCTGCCGCTGCCGGGCTTGGACACCCAAATGGTCGGCGCGGTGTTTAAGCCCGGCGATCCCGTGGCCAGAAGCACTTCGATTTTCGCCCTCGGCATCACGCCGCTGCTGGGCGTCATGATCCTCGCCGAGTTCGTGAAGCTCTTCGCTCCCTCCTTGCGCCGCCCCGCGCACAACGGCGTCGGCAGCCTGCACCACCTTGTCATCGCGCTCGCGCTCCTCATTGCGGTCGTGCAGAGCTTCGGCTTGGCAACGGCGCTGGAGGGCGTCTCTGGGCTCGTCGCCGAGCCGGGCACGCAGTTCCGTATCGCCGCGGCCGCTACCATGCTCGCCGGGTTCGCACTGCTCATCGCCCTGGCCGCCATCATCGATCGCGCAGGCCTCGGCTACGGCATATGGCTGGTCTTCCTCACCCCGATGCTAGCCGAACTGGTGCCCAGCATTGCCACCATCGCGCTGGCCCATCAGCAGGGCGTGTACCCTACGCACGCGATCGCGCTCGCCGCCCTGTTCACCGCGCTTTCCGCCGCGGGCATCGCCGGACTGATCCTCGCCGGTCGCGGATCCGAGCCGGTCCGCGGCGCTTGCCTGTGGCCGCCGCTCATCGCCTACACCCTGCTGTCATGGGTGCTCGTTGCCGTGGGCATCGTGTTTGCCGTCGTCGACCTCGATCAGGCGACCAGCTTCGTTGCCCCCGGCAACCTCCTGCGCCAACTTACCCTCGTCGTGCTGGTGGTAGCCGTTACCTGGCTCTACGTGGGCTCGCGCCGCGCCGCCGGCGACCAGATGCTGCTGCCGGCAGCACCCATCGCCCTGGTTCTCGGCGCCATCGTCTTGGCGGCCGACGTGCTCGCTTCGCAACTGGAACTTCTGCTGCCGCTCGGGCCGCTGCCCGTCGTCGTCGCCGCCGTGGTGGGGACGAGCATGCTCTTCGACTGGCGCATAGTTCCGCAGTCCGCCGTCACGCAAGAAAACGAAGAGGCGACTCAGTCCTCGGGGCCGAACAGGTAGCTCGCCCGCGCCATGACCGAGGAGATCTCGGCGCTGCCGTGGATCGCCGCCGGCTCGCCGATCGGAATGCCGATCAGGCAGAGGTCGCAGGACGCCGCGGTGCCGAGGTCGAGCGTGATGTGCTGGTATTCGACGCCGACGATGAAGCCAGGCAACCAAGCGTATTCGATGCCGCCGCCGATGGTCCAGCCGTCCACGAAGTCGTTCGCCTGGGCCGTTGCCGTGCTGCCAGGCACGTTGCCGGCGCCGACCGCCGAAAGCTTGGCATCGCCACCGGCCCATCCGCCTTTGACGAAGACCATGTAGCGGTCCCAGCTGTAGCCGAGGCGGGGCTCGACCATCAGCAGCCAGTCGAGCTGCACCGAAAAGCTGTCCGTCGGAGCGGTCGGGCTGACGGTCGTGGCATCAAGGCCGACGCCGACGTAAGCCGCCTCGAGACCGAACACCCAGTTGCCCATCTGCAGGTTGCCGCCGCCCATGACGCCGCCTGCAAAACCGCTGGGCGAAAACTTCGAGGTACCGCCCGGAGAAGCGAACTCAGCGAAATCCTCCGACCACCCGATGTCGCTCCAAACGCCGCCGAGCTTGCCGCCGATGTAGAAGCCGCTCCAATCGCTGACGTTCTGGGAAGCCGTATAGGGCGTACCGGGCACCCATCTGCCCGATTCGCCGGGTTGCCACCCTTCGGCGAGAGCCGGCGCCGCGAGAGCTAGCGCAGCTGCTGCGACGAACAGCAGCGCCATGCGATGCGTTGCGCACGGGTTGTCCATAACGTTCCCCACCGTTTGTTAGTGCCCCTACTGCACTTCTACGGTGAGTTGCGAATCCCACATACTGCATGGCGACCACAGTTGCCGATCCTACATAGGCAGTCATGAAGACATCCGACGTCGACATCCTCCTCGTGCCCGGCTGGCTGAACTCCGGGCCAGATCACTGGCAATCTCGCTGGGAGCGCAATCTCAAGACCGCGCAGCGTGTTGCGCAGGCCGATTGGGAGGTACCCGACAAGACTGCATGGGTCGATAACATCGTCGCTGCCGCCGCCGCCGGCACACGCCCCGTGGTGCTCGTCGCTCACAGTCTCGGCGTCATCGCGAGCGTCGCTGCAGCGCCGCTGCTGCCCGCCGGCAAAGTCGTGGGCGCGTTCCTCGTCGCTCCGGCCGATGTTGATAACTCGCGGGACTGGCCGGAGAACCAAGGCCATGCCTGGCCGCAGGACAGCTTCGGCTTTGCGCCGGTGCCGATGCAGCCGCTGCCCTTCCCGTCGCTGCTGCTGGCAGCCAACGACGACCCGTATTGCTCCCAGGCGCGCGCGCAGGCTTTCGCGGCCGCCTGGGGATCGAATTTTGTGGATGTAGGGCCCGCCGGCCACATCGCCGATGGGTCAGGACATGGCCCCTGGCCCGACGGTCTGCTGCGCTTCGGCAGGTTCCTCGCCGACCTCAAGAGCTAGCGACTCAGGGTTTGCCCGAGCCTTCGATGTCGGCCACGGCCTTGGCCAGCATCTCGCCCATGGCGGCGCGGATCTCGGCGTCGGTCGCGGTCACCCCGCCCGCCGTGAAGTCGCTGCGAACTTTACGAAAAACGTCGTCGTCGCCCTTTTCCTCAAGATCGGCTTTGACGACCGAGCGGACGTACTCGGACACCGAATCTCCCGTAATTCCCAGTTTGGCGGCGGCCCACTCCGCCAGCAACCGGTTCCGGCGCGACTCGGCGCGGAACTTAAGGTCTTGATCGTGCGCAAACTTCTTCTCAAAACCCTTCTCGCGTTCATCGAACGTGGTCATTCCGTCTCTCCACCAGAACGTGTCGCCGCAGGCCGCGCGGCAGGGCTGTAATGTTGTATCGCCCGCGGCGGGATTCGACCGCCTGCGGGAGCCATAACCCGGGCACTCCCGGCGTTCAATGACCTGTTCTCGGGTGTTAGCGACACTTGCGACCTTTCCCATCGTTAAGATTGTTTCGAGGGGCCGGTTCGGCTAATGTCGGGGTGGGTGTCGAACCTCGCGAGCCACTCACCCCACGCGGCACCCGCAGACAAGAAAAATTTGGCAATTCAAAGACTTGCCTCTCGACGGCAGGTCGCTTCGAATATCGCAGCATACGTAGTTTTCAAGTCAAAGGACAAAGGCTCAATGAACAGGCGTCGCCGCATCTATGAGGGCAAGGCCAAGGTGCTTTATGAAGGCCCCGAGCCGGGCACGCTCATCCAGCATTTCAAGGATGACGCCACCGCGTTCAACGCCAAGAAGCACGCCGTCATCGAAGGCAAGGGCGTGCTCAACAATCGCATCTCGGAATACATCTTCCTGCGCCTGGGCGAGATCGGCGTGCCGACGCACTTCATGCGCCGCCTCAACATGCGCGAGCAGCTGATCCGCGAAGTCGAGATCGTGCCGCTCGAAGTGGTCGTGCGCAACGTCGCTGCCGGTTCGCTGGCAACGCGCCTCGGCCTTGAGGAAGGCACGCAGCTGCCGCGCTCGATCATCGAGTTCTACTACAAGGACGATGCTCTCAACGATCCGATGGTTTCGGAAGAGCACATCACGGCGTTCGGCTGGGCCACACCCCAGGAGATCGACGAGATCATGCAGATGGCGCTGCGCATCAACGACTTCCTCGTCGGCCTCTTCCTCGGCATCGGCATCCGCCTCGTCGACTTCAAGGTCGAGTTCGGCCGCCTGTGGGAGAACGATGTCATGCGCATCGTGCTCGCCGACGAGATCAGCCCCGATTGCTGCCGTCTGTGGGACATCGCCACCTCCGACAAGATGGACAAGGATCGCTTCCGTCGCGACCTCGGCGGCCTGCTCGAGGCCTATCAGGAAGTGGCCCGCCGCCTCGGCGTGTTCACCGGCAATCGCCCGGCCAAGGGAGCAGGTCCCATTCTGGTGGCCTCCAACCCGACCGCCAACGGCAAACCCAACTGATGAGTAGCGAATAGCGAGCAGCCTCCCAGGCCCTCACTATTCGCTATTCATTCTTCGCTCGGAAACTCATGAAAGCCCGCATCCGCATCACGCTCAAGAACGGCGTCCTCGATCCGCAGGGCAAGGCGATCCAGAACGCGCTGTCGGCGCTCGGCATCTCCGGCGTCGATGACGTCCGCCAGGGCAAGTACATCGAGGTCGAACTCGCCGAGACCAGCGAGGATGCGGCCAAGGCCACCATCGAGCGCATGTGCAAGGACCTCCTCGCCAACAGCGTCATCGAGAACTACGCCTACGAGCTGGCTGGCTGACGATGGTGTGGCGCTCGGCAGTGCTGCTGGCTGGCGTGATGCTTCCAGCGGCTGTGATCGCCCAGACCGCCGCTCCTCCGACCATCGATTGCGCCGTGGGGTTCGATGGGCTCAAGGCCGCAGCCCGGTCCCTGCCCGGCGCCCGGATCGCCGAAGACCGCGGCTTCGAGGTCGTGACCCTCGAAGCGCCGGACGCATGGCGGGTTGAGATCGCCTTTACGACTTCGTGGCACGCGGCGCATCCCGCGGCCACCTTGCGCACCCTGCGCAAGCAGGTCACGGGCGTGTGGACCGCCGACAGCAAATCGTGTGGCTATGGTGACCAGGCTGCGTTCGTGACGCTGGTCGCCGACATGAAGGCCGGCGACAAGGCATTGACGGACGCCTCGCGGGCCGAGATAGAGCAACGCAAGCAGAGCCAGTCGCCGCTCGCACCGGCGCACTGACGCATCACCAGGACCGTTGGAGCCAACCCATGCTGCGCGCCTCCGTCGTCGTCTTCCCCGGGTCCAACTGCGATCGCGACGTGCAGGTTGCGCTGGAGAAGATCACCGGCTTTCCCGTCAAGATGGTGTGGCACGGCGATGATGCGGTGCCGGCCTCCGACCTCATCGTCCTGCCCGGCGGCTTCTCCTACGGCGACTACCTGCGCTGCGGCGCCATGGCGGCGCATTCCCCGATCATGCGCGACGTCATCGCCAAGGCGAAGGCGGGCACGCCCGTGCTCGGCATCTGCAATGGCTTCCAGGTGCTGTGCGAGTCCGGCCTGCTGCCCGGCGTCCTGATGCGCAATGCCTCGCTCAAGTTCATCTGCCGTGACGTCCACCTGCGCGTCGACAACGACACGACATTCTTCACCAAGTGCTACCGCAAGGACCAGGTCGTACGCCTGCCCATCGCCCACGCCGAGGGCAATTACTTCGCCGACACCGAGACGCTCGACCGTCTCGAGGGCGAAGGCCGCGTCGTATTCCGCTACTGCGATGCAGCGGGCGAAGCGACGCCGCAAGCCAATCCCAACGGCGCCCAGCGCAACATTGCCGGTATCAGCGATGCCTCGGGGCGCGTGGTCGGCCTGATGCCGCATCCCGAGCGCCTGTTCGAATTGCCGCTTGGCGGCACCGACGGCCGGCGCATGTTCGAAAGCGCGCTGCTGAGCGCGCTCGAGCCCATGGTCTAGTTTGGCCTGACACGAGCGGCAAAAGGCTCCGGTTGCACGGCCTGGCATAAAAAAACGCGCCGGGCCCGAAGGTCCGACGCGCAGGCCACCTCGCCGAAGGTGGCCGTGTGGATTTTCCCGCCGAAGCGGAGCCGTGGCCTCCTCGTTAGCGGGCGGCCGGTGTGTAGGCCGTCTGCTGCATGGTCTCGACCGACATCGCCGCGGCAGCCGGGCCGCAGTAGAATGCCAGCTCCTTGCCCTCGCCGGTGTCGAAGCGCACGTGCTGGCCGGCCTTCACCGAGGCGCGGAAGCGGGCCGGCGTCACCGCCAGGACCGACTCGTCGGCAGCAGGGTCCTCGCCGACGACCAGCGTCAACTCGCAGACGCTGCCGTCAGCCTCGTAATAGCCGACGGCGTGCTTGGAGCCGACGTGCAGGCTGATGCCGTGCAGCGGCTTGAACGTCTTTACCGGCTCCGACGCGGCACTGTTCGCCCCGATCGAGGTGAACCCGGCAAGCATGGCGGCAACGATGGTGCCCTTGGAAATCGCGGACATGCTCCAGCTCCTTTTGCTGCAGTGGGATAATTCCCGGCGGCGGACTGGTACAGGGGGAAGCGCCCGCCGACATCTGAGAGCGGAAGTTAAGCGTCAAACTCAGCGAGGAAAATACGGAATGTTGCATTGCAGCACTGCGGGCTTAACAGCGCTCAACTGTCGCGGGCGGGGGCCTCATCCCACCCCACCGGGTAGTGCAAAACGCCGCACGCCTATGCAGACGACTGAACAATTTCCCAATCCCTTCCGCCTCTTCGGTTGCGTCGCGAGTTTGTCAATGCGTACCGCCTGCGCACAAAGGCGCAGCCCCGGTCCGCGCTGACGCATTGGTCATCGATTGATCAGCATCAATAGCCCGTCGCATAAGTTGCAGCGGCGTTACAATCGGACGCGCAGCTGTGACCTCGCACGCGAGCATGGCGACAACGCCAAACGCCCTCGCTATAAGCGCAGGCATCCGCACCCTTTAAGAATCGCATCGAAAGACCAAGCGCGCGCATGGATGCAAAGACCGAGAGTACGGCTGGCAGCGGCTTTGAGATCACCCCCGAGATCGTCGCCGAGCATGGGCTCAGCCCCAGCGAATACCAGCGCCTGCTGAAGATCCTCGGCCGCGCGCCCAGCTACACCGAGCTCGGCATCTTCTCCGTCATGTGGTCGGAGCACTGCTCTTACAAATCCTCGCGAGTCTGGCTCAAGACGCTGCCGACTACCGGCAAGCAGGTCATCCAGGGCCCCGGCGAAAATGCCGGCGTCGTCGACCTCGGCGACGGCGATGCGGTGATCTTCAAGATGGAGAGCCACAACCACCCCAGCTACATCGAGCCCTACCAGGGCGCTGCGACCGGCGTCGGCGGCATCATGCGCGACGTGTTCACGATGGGCGCGCGTCCCGTGGCCAACCTCAACGCGCTGCGCTTCGGTGCCCCCGACCATCCCAAGACGCGCCACCTCGTCGATGGCGTCGTCTCCGGCATCGGCGGCTACGGCAATTGCGTCGGCGTGCCCACGGTCGGCGGGGAGACCAACTTCGACAAGGGCTACAACAACAACATCCTCGTCAATGCGATGTGCGTCGGCCTCGCCCGCACCGACAAGATCTTCTACTCGGCCGCCAAGGGCGTCGGGCTCCCCGTCGTCTACGTCGGCTCCAAGACCGGCCGCGACGGCATCCACGGCGCCACCATGGCGTCGGCCGAGTTCGACGACAAATCCGACGAGAAGCGCCCGACCGTGCAGGTCGGCGATCCATTTACCGAGAAGCTGCTCATCGAAGCCTGCCTCGAGTTGATGGAAAAGGACGTCATCATCGCCATCCAGGACATGGGCGCGGCCGGCCTCACGTCTTCGAGCTGTGAAATGGCCGACAAGGGCGGCGTCGGCATCACCCTTAACCTCGACCATGTGCCCCAGCGCGAAGCGGCCATGACGGCGTATGAAATGATGCTGTCGGAGAGCCAGGAGCGCATGCTCATCGTGCTGCGTCCCGGCGCCGAGGCCGAGGCGCAAGCGCAAGGCATCTTCAAGAAGTGGGGCCTCGACTTCGCCGTCGTGGGATCCACGACCGACACTGGCCGCATGATCGTCACCCACCACGGCAAGGTCGAAGCCGATATCCCCGTCACGACGCTCGCCAACTCCGCGCCCCTCTACGAGCGCCCGTGGTTTCCCATCACGCCGCCCAAGTTGATCCTCCCCGAGTGGGTGCCGGCGACGAATGCCGCCCTCGCCACTCTCAAGACAATGATGAGCGGCCCGGCGCTCGCCTCGCGCCGTTGGATCTGGGAGCAGTACGACCACATGGTGATGGGCGACACCGTGCAGCGGCCCGGAGGCGATGCCGCCGTCGTGCGCGTGCACGGCACTTCCAAGGGCCTCGCGATGGCCTGCGACGTCACCCCCCGCTACGTCACCGCCGATCCGGTCATGGGCACCAAGCAGGCCGTCGTCGAGACGTGGCGCAACCTCACCGCCGTCGGCGCCGATCCGCTCGCCATCACCGACAACATGAACTTCGCCAACCCCGAGCGCCCCGAGGTGATGGGCCAGTTCGTCGGCTCGGTGAAGGGTATGGCGGAAGCCTGCCGCGTGCTCGACTACCCCGTCGTCTCCGGCAACGTCTCGCTCTACAACGAGACCAACGGCGTCGGCATTCCACCTACACCCGCCATTGGCGGCGTCGGCCTCATCCCCGATGTCGCGCACATGGCCGACATCAAGCTGAAGCGTGAGAACGACCTGCTGATCCTCGTTGGACGCGAGGCCGGCCACCTCGGCCAGTCGCTGTACCAGGAACTGGCCACCGGGAAGTTCGAAGGAGCCCCGCCGCCGGTCGATCTCGCCGACGAGATCAAGGCCGGGCGACTGGTGCGCGCGCTGATCCGCGAGGACAAGGTTGCGGCCGTGCACGACATCTCAGACGGCGGCCTGCTCGTCGCCGTCGCTGAGATGGCGCTGGCAGGCGGCATGGGCGTCGACGTGTTCGCCTACGAGGGGCGCCTCCCCGCGCATGCCATCTGGTTCGGCGAGGACCAGGGCCGCTACGTGCTGTCGGTCGATCCGATGCTGGCCGAGGAAGTCCTGGAGCGCGCCCGCCTGCTGGCGCTGCCGTCCCGCATCATCGCCCGAACCGGCGGCGATGCCATCCGCCTCAAGGGCGAGCCACCGCTACCGCTCACCGAACTGCGCGCCGCGCATGAAGGCTGGCTGCCCGCCTACATGGCCGCCGCCCACTAGCTGCGCAAGCGAGGGAACGTGAGCGATCTAGAGCGCAACAAGCAGAACGTGACGGCCTTCTACGACCTGATGTTCAATCAGTGCCAGCCCGCGGAAGCGCTCGTGCGATACGGCGGCAGCGAATACATCCAGCACAATCCGCACGTTCAAGACGGCAAGCAGGGCTTCGTTGCCTACTTCGAGCGCATGGCGCGCGAATATCCCGGCAAGCGCGTGGAGTTCCGGCGCGTGCTCGCCGAGGCAAACTACGTCGTCCTGCATTGCTTCCAGCACTGGCCGGGCGACAAAGACTACGCCGGCATCGACATCTTCCGCCTCACCGAAGACGGCAAGATCGTCGAACACTGGGACGTGCTGCAGGTCATCCCTGACACTTCCGCCAATCCAAACGGCTTATTCTGAGCGCCTTCCGGCGGCGTCCATTGGCCCGTTGGGCTGAAGCGCAAATCGGCTTATGCTCGGCACGGACTAGGTTTCATAGGGAGAATTGCCGATGGCCATGGACGCCGGCGAAATCGAACGGCTGATCAAGGCCAAGTTCCCCGACGCGCACATCGAGATCCGCGACCTGGCGGGCGATGGCGACCACTACGCCGCGCACGTCGTCAGTGCCGAGTTCAAGGGCAAATCCCGCGTCCAGCAGCACCAGATGGTCTATGAGGCCCTGGGCGGGCGCATGGGCGGCGTTCTCCATGCCCTGGCCCTCACCACGGCCGCGCCCTAGTTCCAGTGACATGCAGCAGCGCCGCGGAGGCGTCGCCCGGCGCAGACGTTGACTTCCTAGCGGCAATCCACACATTGGCCTTGAGAGGCGCCCGGGCATACGGCCCGCCGCCGAGACAGCTTTCCAAGGGGCCCGACATGAGCAACCCGCAGCAAGACGTCCAGGACTGGATCCGCAAGACGGTCGAAGGCAACGACGTCGTGCTGTTCATGAAGGGCAACAAGAACATGCCGCAGTGCGGGTTCTCGGCCCAGGTCGACCACATCCTTCGCGGCCTCGGCGTCGAATTCAAGGACATCAACGTCCTGCAGGACATGTCCATCCGCGATGGCATCAAGGCCTACTCGAACTGGCCGACCGTGCCGCAGCTCTACATCAAGGGCGAGTTCGTCGGCGGCTGCGACATCGTCCGCGAGATGCTGGAAGCGGGCGAGCTGACGGCGATGTTCGATGAAAAGGGTGTCGCCTACGACAAGTCCAAGCTGACGGCCTGACCCAGCCCCAGCGCGCCGTCGATCACTCATCGTCCTTCGCCGCGCCGGTTTGCGCCAGTGCCTGCTGCGCCATGAAGTCGGCGCGGCTCAACAGACGCGGGGCTTGCACCAAGCGCGGGCCTTCGATGAGACGCGGTTCCTGAATCACCGCCTCGCTCACGACCTCACTCGCAGCCTGGCTCACCACGCGCGGCGGCGCGCGCAACATCACCAGCTCGCGAGCGAGCGACGGCGACACCGCGAGCTGGGGTCGCGGAACGGATCCTTCCAGCGCGGCAGCTTCCACGATCGCGCCCGCGGCGTAGGCCAACTGACCATCCTCTTCACGCAGGTCCGAACGAGCGCGCGCCGTCTCGAGCGCACTGTCGACGCTCGCGAACTTTCCCAGATAACCCGGAACGCTTGGGTACACGCGCCGGCGCGCGTAATTGGCTTCGGCCTTGGTCGGCGTTTGCAGCACGCTGATGACCAGCCCCGCCACACCCTGCTTGCGGAATCCGAGCTTGTCGGCGGCGGCGCGCGACACGTCGAGCTTGCGCTCGCCGCTATAGGGGCCGGCGTTCGTGATGCGCAGCACGGAGGCATCGTTGGTCTTTGGATTGTAGGCGAGGATGACGGTGCCATCGGGGAGCAGCGGGCTCGCGGCGTTGTCGGGGAGGTCTGAGCGAAACACGGCGCCCGAACTCGTCAGCCCGCACGGATTTAATCGGTCGAGATGGCAGCTGTCGTAGTAGGAAGCGACAACGTAGCCGCGCCAGCCGACGAGCGTATCGGTCTGCGCCAGCGTGCCGACGCGGTGGCAATAGCCGTGAAAGCAGTAACGTGAGCCCGGAGACTTAGCGTCTGCCGGCGGTGCGGCCGCGACACCGACGATGAAGGTCACCGCGGCGCCGGCCAAGGCCGGCATCGCCAGCCGCCAACCTGCGGCAATCCCCGAGGGTTCAGCACGCATCGGACGCTTTTTCCATTGCATGTGGCGCTCGCCGATTCCCCCAAATCAATGTCTGACTTGCGAGACAACCGTGGCAAATGTTTGAGCAGCTGCGTTCACGCAGGGCAATCGCGACGCTCGATCCCGTGCCCAAGTCACACTTTGCGCCAACAAGACGCCAAAGCCGACAGCCTTGGAGGGCACTACTTCAAGCTACTGGCGAGCACTTCGCTGATTCCCTGCATGCTCGTATCGCCCACGGAGCGGGCCAGCTCCCGTTGCCCGTGAAATGCGATGAGGGTGCTCTGGTGCTGCGCACGAAAAGCCCTCGCGACGTCCTTCTGCTGATCAAAGTCGACTTCGTACACGCGCACGGAAGCGTACTCGGGCGCGTTTGCAAGGGAGTTGAGAACAAGACGCTGCGTCCAGCATGTGGGGCACCACGGAGCCGAAATGTGAACCACAATCGCCCTACCGGCAATGAGATCAGATTTGAATCGCTCCGTATCGAATGCGGCTTTCTCGAATGCAACGGCGGGCGCTGCACACATGGCAAGTAACAAACTAAAACCGACGATACGGGCCAATATCACCACGACGGTTCCTTCAGTCAGTGTGCCGCGTCAGATGCGTGCGCAAGGTTGCAGCCGTTGGGCGATGCCCATCCTTTGCTCCCGTAAGCTCTATGCTTTTGCTGAGCTGAGCATCTCAGCCTGCAGCCAGCCTTGCAGATATCCAGCGGCGCGGAATGCAGCGCCGTCGGGCTCATCAAACGTTGCCAGCATCGCGCATACGTCGCCGAAGTGAGCACCCCGGCTTATCTCGATCCACATCATCGCCTCTTCGTAGGGCATCAGGCGGACCATCGGCGCCGCGCCGCGCCGCCAGACGATGATGCATTCAGTTTGTGCCAGCTGGACTGCCGATGGCGGCTCGCTGTCGTTCTTGCATGCTTTCCAGATGGCGAGCGCATTGGTGGAGAGCCGAAGCATCGCGGCGGAAGGATGCGGCCTGAAGCTAAGCCGGGCCCAGTCCTCCGCCGGCACCGCAGAAAGGTCTGTAAGCCCGAGGACATTCTCGTCGGCACTATCGAAGGCGTCAGCCACCAACTTTTCGATCGATGCCAGCTCGGCGAGTTCGGGACGCTCGCGAACGGGCTCGTGGCGCGTCAGAAAGTCCGCGAACATATTGCCGAACCAGCGTGCGTTCTGGGTTCGCGACGGGTGGGCGGCGATGTAGGCCCGCGCCAGCGCGTCGAAACGATCATCGCCCACATGCGCCAGCAGCAAAGGGTAATCGCCGCGCAGCACGTCCACGAGTTGTCCAGCATACGCGTGCCGATAGACGCCGAAGAGGGTCGAGCGCGTCGTACGCGAGTTGTCGAGGATCGCTGCCAGGATCGCATCGTCTCCCGACAAGATTGCAGACTGCAACGATTCCTGCAGCTCGCGCAGCATCGGCCGAGGAGCTAGCGGCACAGCGGCCTTCATGCGCGTCACGACGCTCGCGCCTTCAGCTCCGGCAGCATTTCTTGGGCGATCGATCGTGCAACGCTCAGCTCCGCTACCAACTCGGCGAGCGGGGGGATGTTGTCGTCACGCTCGATGAGCGTCGATACCGCACCGAACCGCCTCACCGCCGCGCGGTACAGCTCCCACACCGGCTCGGGCACGATCGCGTCGTGCGTATCGATGATGTGGGTCATGTTGTGCTCGTGACCGGCGAGATGGAACTGCACCACACGGTCGGCCGGAATGCCCTCGATGAAGGTGTGCGCATCATAATCGTGATTGAAGGCGCTGACGAACACGTTGTTCACGTCGAACACGAGCCAGCACCCCGTGCGCTTTGCCAGCTCGGCGATGAACTCCCACTCCGGCATTTCCGAATGCGCGAACTGCACGTAGGTCGAAACGTTCTCGAGCGCCAAGGGACGCCGTAAGTAGTCCTGCACATGGTGTACACGCGATACGATGTGGTCCAGGGCCTCGCGCGTATAGGGGATGGGCAGCAGGTCGTGCAGGTTCACGCCATGCACGCCCGTCCAACATAGATGGTCGGAGACGAACTTCGGCTCGACGCGACTAGCGAGCGCTTTGAGCCCGGCCAGATAATCTGGGTCGAATGGCGTGGTCGACGCGATAGATAGAGAGACCCCGTGCAGAACAATCGGATAGCGCGCGCGAATGCGGTCCAGCATGCGTAGCGGTTGGCCGCCCGGCACCATGTAGTTCTCTGAGATCGCCTCGAACCAATCGATGTCAGGATCGCCATCGAGGATTTCGGCATAGTGCTGCGCACGCAGGCCAAGACCGAAACCGAGATAGGGCGGGCAGTCTTGCGAAGGTGCATTCTTCGCAGCTTGTGCCGCGGTCTTGCTAGGCATGGCTGCTCCGTAAGCTTGCACAGAATTCGAAAGGAAAAGCGACCTCAGCAAAGATCGCTTTTCCGCTCGCATGTTTACTTCGGCATCTCGAACTTGGCGCCCTCGACCTTGGCGCAGTCCTCTTTGCTCGCCTCGGTAAAGCCCTTGCCCTTGCAGGCGTTCTGGCCCTTGCATGCGTTCGACGCAGACTTGCAGGCGCCATGACCTTTGCAGGCATTGGCGCCGACACAATGGCCCATGGCCTCCTCCGCGGCGTAGGCTGACGGCGCGGAGACGGCTCCGGCAAGCAGCATAGCGGCGGCAACGGCTGCGAGCGATGCGCCCGACGTGGTCGAGATCTTCATTGCGTTCTCTCCATAGGTTTCACGCTTGTCCGGGTGAAGGAGGACGCGGCCTCCCGGAAGCCACATCAATGCGCCCAAGCAACGTTACGGAGCGGCTCGGGCCGAAGTTTCATTCAAGAACGCAAAAAGGTGGGTGCGATCCCCGGCTCGTTGAGCACTCGCTGTAACAGCTCATCCGACGCCGACGTAACGGTCATAAGCAGCGGAGATCTTCCCGGTCTGCCAACGCGCTCGAAATTGATGTTGCAGGATACTCCATGACCGCATCCCATTCGACAATCGCAGCCCCCAAACACGGGGCAATTGCCTCTATCGTCGGTTGGCTGATCGCCATGCCGGCGCGGCGTTCAGCGGTTTTCCTGTGGCTCCCCCCGCTATTCGCTCGCATCGTCGTCGGCTGGGTGTTCATGTGGTCGGGGTGGACCAAGCTCAATAATCTCTATCCGACGCCGGATTTTCCCGGGATGATTTCCCGCTTCGCCGAGTGGGGCATTCCATACCCGAGCGTTATGGCCCCTTTCGTGTCCGGCGTAGAATTCTTCGGCGGCTTGCTGCTTTTGCTCGGCCTCTTCACGCGCCTTGCCGCGACGCCGCTCGTCATCGTGATGATTGTCGCCGTCATCAGTGCAAAGTGGGATCAGGTCGACAGCCTCGAGACGTTGCTTGGCTTCGAGGAAGTGGCCTACATGGCGCTGTTCGGTTGGCTGGCCGTTCAGGGACCTGGGCCGATCTCCCTAGACCAGCTGCTGCAGCGAAAATTTGGACCCGATGCGACGGGTTGATCTGCGTGCAGTAGAGGCCCTTCTGCCGACTGCCCACTGCTTCGATATCTTGTCCAGACCGCTGTAAAACTGCTCGGTGGCCGCGGACGGCACGCCGAGAAAAGGGTAGCGGGCAGTAGGCGAGGGGCGATCGGGGCTTGGTGCCGCCTTTACTGCCAATTGCCCATTGTACGGCTTCCCGGCCCTAGTTTTGCCGCGCGGGCTGCCTTCAGTGACCATAGCGCGGCCCCGGGCTAGGATCGCCGCCGACGTGGCATGAGGTAAGCTTGATGCGGCTCGGTGGCCGGCGCTTTCTGTTGAGTTTCGCCATCATCGCCGCCGCCGTATGCCTGGCGCTCGGCATCAGCTTGCCAATCCTAAAGCTCACCAAGTTCATGTTCTGGACCAGCGAATACTCGCTGATGTCCACCGTCGCCGTGCTGCTGCAGCAGGGCCAGACCTTCCTCGGTTTGGTAGTGCTCGTCTTCTCGATCGTCTTTCCGATCGTCAAGCTGCTCTATCTGCTGCTCGTCTCGACGCTCCCCGCGGCAGAGTTGCGCCGTCAGGCCAAGCGCCTCAAGGCAATGGAGTGGATCGGCAAATGGTCCATGCACGATGTGCTGGTGCTGGCGCTGACCATCTTCTTCCTGAAGAGCCAGGGCGTCTACGACGCGGCGAGCCTGCCGGCGGTCTACCTGTTCACCGCCGCCGTGGTGCTGATGATCGTCTCCTACTCGTGGCTGAAGAACGACGTCGCGGCCGCCGGCGGCATGGCCTTGGAGCCGCGCGTCCCCAAGCAGCTCTCGGTGATGCGCAACTTCCTGCTCAGCTTTCTCATCATCCTCGCCACGGTGTTCTTTGCGCTCGGCATCATCCTGCCGGTGATCCGCTTCACCACCGTCTACGTGTGGACCAACGAGCACTCGATCGCGACCATCATCTGGGCGCTGTATGAGAGCAACGAGTACTTCCTGTGCGCGGTCGTGTTCGCCGTCTCGATCTTCTTCCCCTTCCTCAAGCTGTTCTACCTGCTGACCCTGGTCACCTCGCCGGACTTGTCACCGGAGTTTCGCCGCCGCTCTTTCTCGACCATGGAATGGCTCGGCCGCTACTCGATGACCGACGTCATGGTGCTGGCGCTGATGATCTTCTATGTGAACTCGTCGGGGTACACGGAAGCGGCGGTAATGCCCGGCGTGTACTTCTTCGCCGCTTCGGCCATTATCACCATGCTGGCTTACGGCTGGGCCAACACGGTGCCGCCGCTGCGACCCCGAGCGCAGGTTGTGGCCACCACCGCCGCGCCGCCGAGCGGAGGCGACATCGTCACGCTGCCGACCAACCCGGCGCGGCGACATCGCCCGGCTGGCAAGGACGCAGGTTTCGCGGTGCCGGTCGCCGATCCCGAGCGGCTCTAACGTGTCCGCGCGCACCGGCCTGCCGCTAACATCGAAAACGAGAAAGGCCCCCGACGAGCGGAGGCCTTTGCCGATTGGATGTATAGACGATTAGCGCGAGTAGAACTCGACCACTAGGTTCGGCTCCATCTGCACCGGATAGGGCACATCCGACAGCGCCGGCACGCGCAGGAACTTGGCCTGCATGCGGTTGTGGTCGGCCTCGACGTAGTCGGGCACGTCACGCTCGGCGCTCTTGATGGCTTCGAGGACGAGCGGCAGCTGGCGCGCCTTCTCCTTGACCTCGATGACATCGCCGACCCTGCAGCGATAGCTCGGCACGGTGACGCGGCGGCCGTTGACCGTCACGTGGCCGTGGCTGACGAACTGGCGCGCGGCGAACACGGTCGGCACGAACTTGGCGCGATAGACGATGGCGTCGAGGCGGCGCTCGAGCAGGCCGATAACGTGCTCGGAGGTCGAGCCCTTGAGGCGCGAAGCTTCGACGTAGATCTTGTGGAACTGGCGCTCGTTGAGGTTGGCGTAGTAGCCCTTGAGCTTCTGCTTGGCCTTCAGCTGCTGGCCGTAGTCCGACAGCTTCTGGACGCGGCGCTCGCCGTGCTGGCCGGGGCGCGATTCGCGCTTGTTGAGCGGGCTCTTGGGACGGCCCCAAATGTTCTCGCCGAGGCGACGGTCGATCTTGTGCTTGGCGCGAATACGCTTGGTCATGGTCACAGCACTCCAAAGTTTGCATTGTGTTGCATGGAGCGCCCCCTCCTCTGCCCCACTCGGGCGATGAGCCCTTGGGAGCCGACAGGCCGCGCCAATCATTTGGCGCTGCCGCAGGTGCGCAATAAGGAACGCGGGCCGTAAACCGGGCCCGCGTTCGGTTGGCTAGATACAGACTGTCGACGGCGGCGTCAACCTGCGGGCCCCGCTGCGGCCCATAGGGGCCGCGGAGACCGCTCTTGGCGCCTTATTTAGAAGCCGGGGCGACCGCGCCCGTGCCGGCTGGCGGGGTTGCCGCAGCGGCCGGGGTTGCTGCTCCACCCGGATTGCTGGAAGCGAGCGCCGGCCCGGTCTTCACGTAGGCGGCGATCATTTCCTTCACCTTGTCCTTCTGCTCGGCCGAGCAGGACTGCGCCGTCTTCTGCGCTTCCTCGGCGACCACCACTTCCTTGTCGGGAGCGCCTTCGCCCTTCTCGACGAGCTTGATGCGACCCGTGAGCAGCATGACGACCGTCAGATGCAGCTGGTTGATGTAGACCATCTGCTGCGGCGACCACTTCTTGGCCTGCGACTGGCGACGCATCAGCGAGTTGTGGTTGTCGCCCTGCTCCTGCACCAGGCCGCACACCTGCGCATGCGCCGACAGACGGCCGGCACGAATGACTTCGCGTGCAACGTCGAGAGGGACCATCACCTCGTCGCGCTTGCTCTTGTCGATGAGGATCGTCTCACCGTTGGGTTTGGTGAAGCGTTCCGGCGTCAGCGTCCATGAGTACTCCATGAACGTGCGTGTCGCCTTCTCGCTGAGTTCCTGACTGCTTGCAGGCCCGGCCGCCAAAAAAGGAGCCATGGCCACCGCGCAAGCCAAACCCCTCCCCGCCCATTTCATGATCCGCATCTCCTGAAACCGTCCCTGCGTTATGTTGTTACTCTTGGCTCAGGCCGCCGTGCGACCGTGGAGCAGAATTAGCTCAGTGGGAGGGGCATGGCTCAGCTCAAAACTTGGCCAGATAATGGCGACTAGTTTCACGGCTTGCGGGCATTTCCCTTGCCCCTGGCAAGCGTGGCAACAATACCACGCAAGGTGCGGACTTCCTGCTCCGTCGCCCCCATGCGCGAGAACATGGTGCGGACATTGCGGACCACTGTGTCGCGCTTGTGCGACGGATTGAAGAACCCCATCCGCTCAAGCTCTTCTTCGATATGTGAGAAGAATCCGAGCAGCTCTTCCTTCGTGGCCGGCCGGTCGGCACCCATGTTGAGTCCGGCCTCCAACGGCTTCTCGTAGGTGGTGACGCGCCCCAGACTCTGGCCGTCGCTGCCCCGCATCCACTCGTAACCAAGAATCAACACCGCCTGCGCCAGGTTGAGCGAAGCGAAACGAGAATTTACCGGAATCATGATGAGCGCGTCGGCGTTGGCGACCTCCAGCGTCTCCAATCCCGACCGCTCGCGCCCGAACAGAACTCCGCAGCGTTCCCCGCGGGCGATCCGAGACCGCATCTCAGCCACTGCCTCGATGGGGGTCATGACCGGCTTGCGCAGGTCGCGCTGGCGCGCCGTCGTCGCCGCCAGCCAGTTCACGTCGGATATGGCGGTCTCGAGGGAAGGAAAAGCCACCGCGTCGTCGATGATGTAGTTCGCGCCCGAGGCGGCAATACGCGCCTTCTCGTTCGGCCAGCCGTCGCGCGGTGCAATGAGGCGCAGATCGTCGAGGCCGAAGTTGGCCATGGCGCGCGCCACCATGCCAATGTTGTCGGGCAGCTGCGGCTCCATCAGCATGACCGAGGGAGACTCGCCCACGTCGGCGAAGGCGCTCCCCGCGATATGGGCGCGGCGAATGCCGTAGCGAAGTTTGCGCAGCACGCGCCGCGCCCAGAACCAGTAGTTCTCGCCCGACCACGTCTTCTCCAGCGCGCCCAGTGCCGGCGTGTGCAGCGTGCCTTCGCCGGAGCCGACTAGGCGCACGGCGCCGTCGCCGACGACGATCTCCTTGTGGCGGGCGATGAACTCGTCCAGCGAATGGATGCCGAGGGACTCGGTGCGCCGCTTGCAGCCCGGGCAGGTGACGCCGTCGGCCTCGCAGCGCAACTCGGCGCAGTAGGTAAGCACCGGCTCCAGCGTCGCGCGGTCAAGCCCGTCGATCGCCAACTCGGGGAGGGCGACGTCGATCGTGCGCTCATGGCAGGCATGCACGATCGCACCCAGCGGCGTGGCGTGCGGACCAAACACCGGCACGCCGCCAACCAGTTCGACGGGGGATCCTGTTTGCGCCTCCAGCGTCAACGCGGCTCCTTCTTAGGTCTGCTGATAGATGCCGTGCACTCGCTGAAAGTCGTGCCACTTCAGACGCGCGGACCGCATGACCAAGTATACCGTGCCTTCAGCAATTGGTGCCGAGCGAAGCCATATCGGCTTGCAGCAGCATCGTCCATGCCGGCGCGTCCGGCACCCCGACGCAGCACCTGCCTGCGAGACGTGCAGCTGGGATCTCCGCGGCAAAACGCCCACGCTGTGTCTCTGCAAGAAATGGTTGGATATCGGCTCTGTTCTCGAACATGATTTCTCTCGCGACTGAAACAAGGTCCGAGACCAGCGGGGGCCTTCCCTGGGCCCTATTCCCGAAGCGACACCGATCCGCGAAGGCGCCCACATGCAGAAGATCAAGGTGACCGGAACCGTCGTCGAACTCGACGGCGACGAGATGACCCGTATCATCTGGAAGCTGATCAAAGACAAGCTCGTCCACCCCTACATGGACCTGCCGATCGAGTACTACGACCTGTCGATTGAAAACCGCGACGCGACGAGCGACCAGGTCACCATCGATGCCGCCAATGCGATCAAGAAGCACGGCGTCGGCGTCAAGTGCGCGACCATCACGCCGGATGAGGCGCGCGTCAAAGAGTTCAATCTCAAGGAAATGTGGAAGAGCCCCAACGGGACAATCCGCAACATCCTCGGCGGGGTCATCTTCCGTGAGCCCATCATCTGCAGCAACGTGCCGCGCCTCGTGCCCGGCTGGACGCAGCCCATCGTCATCGGCCGCCATGCCTTCGGCGACCAGTACCGCGCCACCGACTTCCGGTTTCCCGGCAAGGGCACGCTCACCATCAAGTTCGTCGGCGAGAACGGCGAGACGATCGAGCGCGAGGTTTACAAGTCGCCCGGCAGCGGTGTCGCGATGGCCATGTTCAATCTCGACGATTCCATCCGCGAGTTCGCCCGCGCCACCTTCAACTACGCGCTCAACCGCAACTATCCCGCCTACCTGTCGACCAAGAACACCATCCTCAAGGCCTACGACGGCCGCTTCAAGGATCTGTTCCAGGAGGTCTACGACGCCGACTTCAAGGAGGAGTTCACCAAGCGCAAGCTTTGGTACGAGCATCGCCTCATCGACGACATGGTGGCCTCGGCGCTCAAATGGTCGGGTGGTTATGTGTGGGCGTGCAAGAACTACGACGGCGACGTGCAGTCCGATATCGTTGCCCAAGGGTTCGGTTCGCTCGGCCTGATGACCAGCGTCCTGATGACACCCGACGGCATGACGGTGGAGGCGGAGGCCGCGCACGGCACGGTGACGCGTCACTACCGCGAGCACCAGAAGGGCAAAGAGACTTCAACCAACGCCATCGCGTCGATCTTCGCGTGGACGCGCGCCCTGGCCCACCGCGCCAAGCTCGACGACAACGAGGCCTTGGCGAAGTTCGCGACGGGGCTGGAACGGGTGTGCGTGCAGACGGTCGAAGCCGGCTACATGACCAAGGACTTGGCGCTGCTGGTCGGCGACAAGCAGAAGTGGCTGTCGACCACTGGCTTCCTCGACAAGGTCGACCAGCATCTGCAAGCGGAAATGGCCAAGGCCGCCTAGCGGCCGAGCCGCCCGGCGCTAGTGAACGACGCGCGTTCGTCGATCGATGCGTCCCGGGGACAAGCCCCGGGACCGCAGTCAAACATCAGGCGCCGGGGCGCAGGCGCAGCTCGGCGACGCCGACGGCGACGTTGAGGCCTTCCTGGCCCTGCACGCTCAGCGGCTGCAGAGCGATCGACTTGTTGGATCCGCCGAGCAAGGCGTTCGCACCGATGCCGAGACCGGCCGTCGCCTCAGCTGAGACGCCGCCGTAGTTGCCCGCCAGAGCGCCGGCGGGAACGTCCTTGGACGGCGCGAATACCGTCCACACGATCTTGCCGCCATCGGTGAAGCCAAGGTCGATGCCGAAGCGATCGATCGAGCCGTGGTACTGCTCAGTCCCGTGCGGACCCTTGAACGTGCACTCGAGCTCTTTGCTGGAGCCGAACACGAAGCCGATGCCGCCCGCCACCTTGCAGTTCAAGAACCCGATCTCGATGTGCGCGGCGCTTGCCGGCAGAGCCGTGACGCAGGCGGCGACAAGCAAGCCAGCGGCAGCCAGGCCAAACGTAATGTTCGAGCGATACGCCGGACGCATGTGAAAAATCCCCGTGTGAGCGCTTTTACCGATCAGCGATGCATAGCACGCGCGGCGCATGCGGCAATCGGAAGTGGAGCGATTCGCTAACGCCACAGCGAGAGGGTAAACGCGGTGCAGCCTTGCGGATGCCCATTTGCACCCATCTCGTTGGGCGCCGCGCCGCGAAAGACGCCAACCTGATGAAGACATTCCTGTGCTATCTGACGCTCGCCCTCATCATTTTTGCCGCCTTCGTCTGGCTCAACAATACATCATCATTTACCAGGCTGAACGCCGGCAGTCCGGTGCTGCTCGCCCATCGCGGTCTAGCACAGACCTTCCCGCGCGAGGATCTGGAGAGCGATACTTGTACGGCGACGCGAATCAATCCGCCTGAGCACGCGTTCATCGAGAACACGCTGTCTTCCATGCAAGCGGCCTTCGCGGCCGGCGCGGACGTCGTCGAGTTCGACGTCCACCCGACGACCGATGGCAACTTCGCGGTTTTCCACGACTGGACGCTCGACTGCCGCACCGATGGCAATGGCACGACGCGCAATCATTCGATGGCCGACCTGAAGAAACTCGACATCGGATACGGCTACACTGCAGACGGGGGCCAAACGTTTCCCCTGCGCGGCAGCGGCGTTGGGCTGATGCCCTCGCTTGATGAAGTGCTCACCGCCTACCCCAATAAGCGCTTCCTGATCAACGTGAAGAGCAACGATGCCAGTGAAGGGGAGAAACTTGCCTCGCACATCGCTAACTTGTCTCCACAATCGCAATCACGGCTGATGGTCTACGGCGGCACGAACCCGCTCGAGGCCTTTCACGCACGGCTGCCTTCAATACCGGTCGGCTCGAACAGATCGCTGAAGAACTGTCTTGTGCGATATCTCCTCCTCGGCTGGTCCGGCCACGTTCCGGCTGATTGCCGCGCCGGTGTGATGCTGGTCCCGATCAATGTTGCGCCGTGGTTGTGGGGCTGGCCGGACAAACTCCTGCAGCGCATGGAGGATGCCGGCGTGCAGGTGTTCGTGCTCGGCCCCTACGACGGCACGTTTGGCACGTCAGGCGTCGACGAAATTGAGCAGTTTGCCAAGCTGTCAAAAAACTTTACTGGCGGCATCTGGACCAACCGCATCGACCGCATTGGTGCCGCCGCGCGCGGCAACGCCACGGGACCCTAACGCGGCTAAGTCTTGCGTTTGAGCTGGCTGGCGCGCAGCCCGCGTGTCGGTCGCCCGGCTGCACCCTGCAGCTGGTCGCGGAACTCATCGCGCTTCTCGTGGATAGAGGCGATGACCGGACCCGTCGGCACGCCGAGACCTACAAGCGTGGCTTCCGAAAGCTGCAGGCTGGCCTCGATCGTCTCAGGTACGGCGTCGGAAACCTTCTGCTTGTAAAGTTGGCGGGCGTGCTCGGCGTCGCGCGCACGGGCGACGATGATGATGTCGTCGCGCATTTCGCGCACCGCCCTGACGACCTCGCCCACGGCCGATGGCTTGTTGATGGTGATGACGACGCCCTTGGCCTGCTCGAGCCCGCAGCGCTTCAGGAACAGCGGGTTCTTTGCCTCGCCGAAATAGACGGGGTAGCCTTCCTCGCGACAACGCGTCACCGTGCCAGGGTCGCGCTCCACGATGATGTGCTTCACGGCGTGGCGCGTCAGCATTTCGGAGACCAGCGCTCCAACACGTCCGCAGCCGATGACGATCGCATCGACGCGCTCGTGCGGCGGTGGAACGCTCAGCGCGGGATCGGCCGCCTGCTTTTTGGCGGTGACGGTGTGCGACCAGCGGCGCGCGAAGAAGTCCAGCGCCGGCACCAGCGCCATGGAGAACGAGGTCAAGGCGAGCACGACTTCCCCGACGCCCGGCGCCACGATGTCCTTCAACACCGCCAGACCGATGACGATGAATGCGAACTCTCCGCCAGGTCCGAGCAGCGCCGCGGTCTCTATGGTCGGCTGCCAGGGAACGCGGAACAGGCGCAACAGTCCGATGAGCACACCGGCCTTGATGGCAATGAGCCCGACGAGGCCAATGAGAATCGGTAGGGGGTTGTTCCACAGATAGGCGACATCGAGGCTCATGCCGACGGAGAAGAAAAAGACGCCGAGCAGGAGTCCCTTGAACGGTTCGATCGTCGCCTCGATGGCACGGTGATACTCGGTCTCCGACAGAAGCAGGCCGGCGACAAAGGCGCCGAGGGCCATGGACAGTCCGGCCGCCGCCGTGACGAGGCCGCTGCCGACGGCAACGAACAGCGCCGCGGCGACGAACAGCTCTGTCGAGCCGGCGGCGGCGACGGAACGGAAAAGCGGGCGCAACAGCCATGATCCGACCAGCGCGATCAATCCGATGACAACGACCGCCTGTCCGAAGGCCTGCGCCAAGCCAACCAGCAGACTACCTTCGTTCTCAGGCCCGAGGATGTTGACGAGGAACAGCAGCGGCACAACAGCCAGATCCTGCAGCAGCAGGATCGCAAAGGATGTTCGCCCTGTGGTGGAGCTGAGGCGTCCGTTGCGCGACAGCACCTCAATGACGACCGCGGTGGACGAAAGCGCCAGGGAAAGGCCGATGAGCACTGCCGCGCCGGCACGCGCTCCATAGAGCGACGCGATAATGCCGATGATGACCGCGGAAATCCCCACTTGCAGCGTGCCAAGCCCGAACACCAGTCGGCGCATGGTCATGAGCCGCTTGAACGACAGCTCCAGCCCGATGATGAAGAGCAGGAACACGACGCCCAGTTCCGCCATGGCGCCGAGACCACGCTCCTCGGAGACGGTGATCCACTGCAGCGGGGGAAATATCCCCTTGAGTGCGCCGAGCCCGTGCGGGCCGAGCACTGCACCTGCGATGAGGAACCCGAGGATGGGGCTGAGCTTGAAGCGCTGACCGATCGGCACGAGCACGGCGGCCGTGGCGAGGATGATCATGGCCTCGCGATAGACGATGAAATCGGTGCCTTCTGCCGTCATCCTAGCTCCCGCCAAGGGCCTCATCCGGCGTTGCCGCGCGCCGCATGTCGATCAATAGCAGAAACATCCTGAGAATGAGGCGCCCGAAACTACCTCGAGCGATTCGTTCAGGCGGCGTTGAGCCGTGCTTCGATCGCGTCCAATGCCGCATCGGCGCGCGAGCCGTCCGGTCCGCCCGCCTGCGCCATGTCGGGGCGCCCGCCGCCGCCCTTGCCGCCGACCGCTTCTGAACCGGCGCGTACCAGATCGACTGCGCTCACTTGGCCAGCGAGGTCAGTAGTCACGGCAACGACGATGCCGAGCTTGCCGTCGGCCGAATTATTGGCGATGGCGACGACCCCCGAGCCGATCTTGGCGCGGCCATCGTCGGCCATCGCCTTCAGGTCCTTCATCTCGACGCCTGAGACCGACAGCTTGAGGAACTTGCGGCCGCCCACCTCGATGATGGCGGGACCTGCGTCCTTGCCCCCGCCGCCCATGGCGATCTGCTTCTTGGCGTCGGCCAACTGGCGCTCGAGCTGCTTGCGCTCCTCGATCAGCGCCTTGACGCGCTCTGCCGCATCCTCGGGGCGCACGTGCAGTGCCGCGGCGATCTCCTTGATGCGCGTTTCGTGCTCGGAAAGGTAGTTGCGGGCGGCATCGGCGGTCAGCGCCTCGATGCGGCGCACACCGGACGCGCTCGCCGTTTCGGCGAAAACCTTGACGAGGCCGATGTCGCCGGTGCGCTTGACGTGCGTGCCGCCGCACAGCTCGACCGACCACCTTTTATTACTCTCCTTGCCTTGTCCGACGCCTGGGTTCTCGCCCATCGAGACGACGCGAACCTCATCGCCGTACTTCTCGCCGAACAGCGCGCGGGCACCGGACTCCTTGGCGTCCTCGACACCCATCAGGCGCGTTTCGACCGGCGCGTTCTGCATGATGATGGCGTTGGCGATATCCTCGACCTTTGCGATTTCCTCCGCCGTCATCGGCTTGGTGTGGACGAAATCGAAGCGCAGGCGATCGGGCGCAACGAGCGAACCGCGCTGCGCGACGTGATCGCCCAGAACGAGCCGCAGCGCCTCGTGCAGCAGGTGGGTCGCCGAGTGATTGGCGCGGATGGCAGTGCGGTTGGCGTGATCGACGGTAAGATCGACGGTCTCGCCCTGCTTGAAGCCGCCCTTCTCGACCTTGCCGAGATGCACAAACAGGCCGCCGGCCTTCTTCTGCGTGTCGGTGACGCGGAATAGAGCGCCCTTCGCACCGGCGATGATGCCGGTATCGCCGACCTGGCCGCCGGATTCTCCGTAGAACGGCGTCTGGTTGACGATCATCGCCGCCTCGTCGCCGGCCTTGAGGCTTTTTGCTTCCTTGCCGTCCTTGATCAGCGCAACGATTTCGCCGGCCGCTGTCTCGGTGTCGTAGCCCAGGAACTCGGTGGCGCCGGTCTTCTCCTTGATCTCGAACCAGATGGCCTCGGTTGCTGCTTCCCCCGAGCCCTTCCAGGCCTTGCGCGCCTCTGCCTTCTGCCGGTCCATGGCTGCGTCGAAACCCGCGCTGTCGACGCTGACGCCGCGCGCCCGCAATGCATCCTCGGTGAGGTCGAGCGGAAAACCGTAGGTGTCGTAGAGCTTGAACGCCGTCTCGCCGGGCAGCACGTCGCCCTGCTTGAGCTTGGCGGTCGCCTCGCCGAGCAGCCCGAGGCCCTTCTCCAGCGTCTTCTTGAAGCGCGTTTCCTCCAGCAGCAGCGTTTCGGTGATCAGCGGCTGGGCGCGCTGCAGCTCATGGTAGGTGTCGCCCATCTCGTGCACCAGCGAGGGAACCAGCCGATACATCAGCGGCTCCTCGGCGCCGAGCAGATGCGCGTGACGCATGGCGCGGCGCATGATGCGACGGAGGACGTAGCCGCGCCCTTCGTTGGAGGGAAGCACACCGTCGGCGATGAGGAAGCTCGACGCGCGCAGGTGGTCGGCGATGACCCGGTGCGAGGCCTTGTTGTCGCCGCTCGCCGCAACGCCGGTCGCCTGCACGGAAGCCGCGATCAGCGCCTTGAACAGATCGATGTCATAATTATCGGTGACGCCTTGCAACACGGCCGCGAGGCGCTCCAGCCCCATGCCGGTGTCGACGGACTGCTTGGGGAGCGGCACGCGCTCGCCGCCCGGCAGTTGCTCGAACTGCATGAAGACGAGGTTCCAGATTTCGACGAAGCGATCTCCGTCAGCGTCCTTCGAACCCGGCGGGCCGCCGAAGATCTTGTCGCCGTGGTCGAAGAAAATCTCCGAGCACGGGCCGCACGGTCCGGTGTCGCCCATCTGCCAGAAGTTATCGTTGGTGGCGATGCGGATGATCTTGTCGTCGGAGAAGCCCGTCAGCTTCTTCCAGATGCCATAGGCCTCATCGTCCGTGTGATAGACCGTGATGGTCAGGCGCTTGGGGTCGAGCCCGTAGTCCTTGGTCAGCATCTCCCAAGCGAGCGGGATCGCCTGCTCCTTGAAGTAGTCGCCGAACGAGAAGTTGCCGAGCATCTCGAAGAACGTGTGGTGGCGCGCGGTGTAGCCGACATTGTCGAGGTCGTTGTGCTTCCCGCCGGCGCGCACGCACTTCTGCGAGGAGACCGCGCGCACGTAGGGGCGCTTCTCCTGGCCGGTGAAGACGTTCTTGAACTGCACCATGCCGGCGTTGGTGAACATCAGCGTCGGGTCGTTGCGCGGCACGAGTGGCGAGGACGGCACGACCTCGTGGCCGTTCTTCTTGAAGAAGTCGAGATACGCGCGGCGGATGTCGTTGACGGAGGCCATGGGTCGCTTTCGGAAAGGCGGCTGCCGGCGTCTCGCCCAGTGGGTTCGACGCCCGAATGTCGGGGCCTATCCGTCGCGGATTGGAAGCCTTTGTGTCAAGCGCCTGCGGCGCTTTCTACCGCCGCGGACCCAACAAGCCGTCATCCCGGCGCCATGGCGTAGCCATGCCTCGCATGGGCGGCCGGGATCCACGCAAGTTTCCGCGATAGCCGCGTCGCGATGGTTGGGGACTCCCGCGGCTGCACCGACCCAGCGAGACTTCACCAAAAGCAAAGTCGAAACTGGCGTGGATCCCGCTCTCCAGCGGGATGACGTAGGGGTGCGGCTGGCCAGGCAGCAAGACAAGCCGGTGCCGCACCCGAAAGGTACGACACCGCTCAAAAATCCAGCGCCAACACCTACCGCTTGGCGCGGGCCGGCTTCTTGGCTTCCTCGTCGGGCAGCACGCCGTCTTCGTCTGGCTCCTCGCCATCTTCGCCCGGCTGCTCCTCGATCAGCAGCTTATCGACGATCAGGCCCGCGTTCTGGCGGATGGCCTTCTCGATGGCGGCCGCCACCTTCGGGTGCTCCTTGAGGTAGACCTTGGCGTTCTCGCGGCCCTGGCCGATACGCTCTCCCTCGTAGGAGAACCAGGCGCCCGACTTCTCGACGACGCCCACCTTGGCTCCGAGGTCGATCAGTTCGCCGTTCTTGGAAATACCCTCGCCGTACATGATGTCGAACTCGACCTGCTTGAACGGCGGGGCGACCTTGTTCTTGACGACCTTGACGCGCGTCTGGTTGCCGACAACCTCCTCGCGATCCTTGATCTGGCCGATGCGGCGAATGTCGAGACGCACCGAAGCGTAAAACTTCAGCGCGTTGCCGCCCGTCGTCGTCTCAGGGTTGCCGAACATGACGCCGATCTTCATGCGGATCTGATTGATGAAGATGACCATGGTCCCCGACTTGGAGATGGAGGCCGTCAGCTTGCGCAGCGCCTTGCTCATCAGGCGCGCCTGCATGCCGGGTTGCATGTCGCCCATCTCGCCTTCGAGCTCGGCCTTGGGCGTCAGCGCCGCCACCGAGTCGACCACCAGCACGTCGACGGCACCCGAGCGCACCAGCGTGTCGGCGATCTCCAGCGCCTGCTCCCCGCTATCGGGCTGCGAAATCAGCAGATCCTCGACCTTGACGCCAAGCTTCCTGGCATAGACCGGATCGAGCGCGTGCTCGGCGTCGACGAAGGCGCAGATGCCGCCCGTCTTCTGGGCCTCGGCCACCACTTGCAGTGACAGCGTGGTTTTGCCCGACGATTCCGGACCGTAGATCTCGATGACGCGGCCGCGCGGTAGCCCGCCGATGCCCAGCGCGATGTCGAGGCCCAGCGAGCCGGTCGAGATCGCCTCCACGTCCATCGACTGATCGTTGGCGCCGAGGCGCATGATCGAGCCCTTGCCGTGCAGCTTCTCGATCTGGGAGAGCGCCGCCTCCAGCGCCTTCATCTTATCCATCGCACCCCCCTCAACGACCTTCAATTCCGGCCGGTTCGTCATCTCGTTCACCTATATGGCAATCGCTGCATGTTCTCAATTTCGACTTAACTGTACCCTGTTTGTTCTCGCCCGTCCATCGACTCCTCGCAGCTCAATGTGAGCAGAGCGGCGCCGACTGAGGTTGTCGATGGTGGCCAATTGGCCGCAAGCGCACGGCCGTTAACGCGCTAAACTCCCTCATCATTAGATGAGCCGATTCGCGAGCCGTGATGGCCGATATTGCTACCGTGGCGCAGCAGCTGGCGGCGGAAACCGCCCCGGCCGAGGCGCCGCCAACTGCGGCCCCACCGGAGGCCCCTGACGCCGCCGCCCCCGAGGCGGCGACGCTGATCGGCGTGCTCGATGCCGATCATCGGATCCGCGCCGGGTCCGAGGGCGGGGAACGCACGCTGTGGGCCAGCGCCATCGCCGTGACCCTGCTCTACACCGGCGTCATTGCCGCCTCGGTGATGAACCTCGGCGGCCTGTCGGGTATCGAGCAGGAGATGGAGCGCCAGCGCCGCGAACGGCTCGGCCAGGGATCTGAATCGATCAGCGTCGAACTGGTCCCCGATCCGGACTTCAACGCCAAGACCGAGAAGTGGCGCGATGGTGCGAACCAACCGCCCAATCCTGCCCCACCCCAACCGCAACAGCAGGCCGCGCTGCCGGCGCCACCGGTGGAGCAGCAGCCGCCCGAGAAGCCGAGCGAGGAGCCCGCCAAGGAAGAGCCGCAGAAGCCGGAGGAGAAGGCCGAAAAAGAGGCCGAGAGCGAGAAGGAGACGGAGAAGGAGCAATCGTCGATGCCGTCGCTCGAAGCGCTGGTCGATGCGGCTGCCAGCGATCTCTCCGAGCAGGTCAAGGCGCACTATGACCGCAAGGAGATGCAGCAGCGCCGGCCGCAGCGCCAGCAGCAGGCGATGGTATCGGGCGGCGGCATGCAGGTGCGCGGCACCGGCGCCGGCGGCCGCTCGGACGCCTTCAGCAAAAGCGTGATCGACGCGCTCATGAAGACCCGCCCGGGACCTTTCGCGCTGTGGGGCCGCGTGCTCGTCTCTCTTCCAGATCACCCAGCAGGGCGACCTGTTGTACGTGCGTGTGCTGCAGTCGAGTGGCAACAAGGCGATCGATGACGCAGCGGTGAATGCCATCCACAAGGCGCGCTTCACCAAGCCGCCGGAGGGCCTCAGCCCCGAGGCGCGCACCTACATCATCGATTACGTCTTCGGCTGAGCCTCATACCGACGCGCCGCGGCCTGCGCGCGTTGGCGAACTGGCCGCGTGTCCGCGGCGCCACAACCGCCCGCCGACGAATCAGACACTGTGCGAAGCTCGTGGGAATCCTGTTGAGGGAGGGTGCACATGCGCTTGGCCGCCATCACGTCTGCAGCCTTGCTCTTCGCGTGCGCGGCGCAAGCCGATGGGGTCCGCACGGTGGCGCCGCCGGTGACAGCCCGGCCCGACCGGCTGGCATTCCCAATTCACGCCCTACGCCTGGCTGCCTTGGGTCAGCGGCGACGTCATCGACAAAGGCCGCGAGTTTACCGTCGATGAGAACCCGGCGGAGATCCTGCAGTCGCTGGACTTCGTCTGGATGAGCTACATGCAGACCCGGCGCGGCGCCGTGACGCTGTTCGCCGACATCATCTACGCCGACGTCAGCAATTCAGATTCATTCGTCGCCTCGAAGGAATTTTCACGCCACGTCAGCGGCACGCTGGGTGCCGTCCTCTCGGCCGACTATGCATATTGGATCGTCGAGGCTGGCGGCATGTACGAAACCAACCGCTTCAACTTCGGCAACAATTACGGCGCCGAAACCGATAGCTGGATCGAGATGCTGGGCGGCGTCCGCTACTGGAACCAGAAGCTGGATATCGACGTGGCGCTGGCCGGCACGCTCAATGTCGACGGCCTCATCGTTTCCGGCGCCAGGGCGCTCGCCCGGTCGGGCGGCGTCGACTGGGCCGACCCGTTCATAGGCGCACGCATGCACTACAAGCCGACGCTATCCGATGAGATCACCTTGCGCGGCGACGTCGGCGGTTTTGGCATCGGCAGCCAGTTCTCTTGGCACGTCCTCGCCACCTACAGCAGCTATTTGGGCTCGCACGCCGGCATCGATTACGAGGGCTACCTCGGCTACAAGGCGCTGTACGTCGACTACGATCAGGGCGTAGGCGTCGACCGCTACGAATTCGACGTGCTGCAGCAGGGCCCTGTCGTCGGCATCACCGGCAAGTTCTAGCGTCGGCGCTCAGGAACCTGCCGGGCGCGACCAGAACTTCGCCGCGCGTCTGATGTTGTGCTTGGGCCAGTCCTGGAAATAGCTCTGCGACGTGGCGCTGGAAAAGCAATACAGCTTGCCGTCGTCGGGATCGACCCAGTTGATCGAGCAGTCGGCTTTGATCTTCACGCCCGCTGCCAGGCCGATGGGATCGTAGCCCTCGAACTCGCCCTTCATAGCGGCAGGGGGCACCACGGCCTTCCAGATGCCCGGGCCGGCGTGTCGCAAGGGGGCTTGGCCGACCCGCGAATTACCCGGCAGCGGCGCCTCGGCGATTGTTACGCCGGCGATGCACATCGATATTAGCGCGAGAATGAGCGCGCGCGTGTGAGCGACAGCCATGCATGGCCTCCTGCCTTTGCTCACATAGCATACGCAGCGTCGGCCCACATCCCGAGCTTGCCCAGAAAAGCCTGCCGCTCTTTCCCGATCATTGCAGCGACTGCGCCGGCGTCCAGCCTGGATGATCGAACTCCTGCGGATAGCGCGCCAGAGCCGCGTCGGCGCGGGCGAGGCCGTCCATCGCATCCCCCTCGGCCGGCTTGGCCGCTGCCCCGATTCCGCTGACGATTTCCTCCAGCAGGGCGCGCAGCTTCTCTAGCGTCTCGCCCTTCAGGTGGCTGGTGGCCAGGATACGGTCGGCCTCGATCTTCACCTGCGCCGCAAAACGCAAGCCGTGGTCCGGCGGCATGCGCCGGTGCGTGATCAGCGAGTGATTGGTGCGCACCAGATCACGGATCGCCACCATCCCATTGCGCACCGGCTCATCGGTCGGCAGTGGCGCGATCGCATGACCCGACCGCGGCACGATCTTGTCCGCAGGCACGGCAGGCGTGCCGCTGAGCACCGCCAGCAATGCAATCGCTATCAATCGCCGCAACATCATCACTGATCCTCGGCCGCTACTCGCGGCTGAGTTCCTCTTTTACCTTGGCGGCCAGCTGCGGCAGCGAGAAGGGTTTGGGCAGGAAGGCGAAGTTCTCGTCTCCCAGCGCCGCCTTGAAGGCATCGTTGGGATAGCCAGAGACGAAGATGATCTTGAGGTCCGGGTTCTTCTTGCGCAGTTCCTTGAGCAGCGTCGGGCCGTCCATCTCGGGCATCACCACGTCGGAAACGACGATGTCGACCTTGCCCTTGTGCTTTTCCATCACCTCGAGCGCTTCCACGCCGCTCGCCGCCTCGAGCACCTTGTAGCCCTGGCGCTTCAGCGCCCGCGCCGCGAAGTTGCGCACGACCTCTTCGTCCTCGACCAGCAGCACACGTCCCGTGCCGGTGAGATCGGCAGCGCGCTGCTCCTTCTTGCGTTCCTTCGGCGCAGCCGCCGCTTCCTCGTCCTTATCGGCGTGGTAGCGCGGCAGGTAGATACGGAAGGTAGTTCCCTTGCCGACTTCGCTGTCGGGATAGATGTAGCCGCCCGACTGCTTGACCATGCCGTAGACCGATGCCAGCCCAAGCCCGGTGCCCTTGCCGATGGCCTTTGTGGTGAAGAACGGCTCGAAGATCTTGTCCATCACTTCGCGGCTCATGCCGTGCCCGGTGTCGCCGACCTCGATCAGCACGTATTCGCCGTGCACGAACTCGGGGTTCTCGAACTTCTGCGTCTCGCGCTCGGGGACGTTGCGCGCCCGGATGGTCAGCGTGCCGCCGTCCGGCATCGCGTCCTTGGCGTTGGTGATAAGGTTGAACAGCGCCTGCTCGAACTCGTGCTTGTCGGTCATCGCGTACCACAGGTCGGGCGATGTCGAGATCTTGAGTTCGCTCTGCTCGCCGACATACCCCTTCAGCACGTTGAACTGATCGGTGATGACGTCGGCGAGATTGACGACCTCGTTCTGCAGCGTCTGCTGGCGGGCCAGCGCCAGCAGCTTGCGCACGAGCTCGGCCGCGCGAAGGGCGCTCGCCTTGATGTTGCTGAGGTCCTTGTAGGCGACGTCCTTGGGCCTGTGCTGCGCCAGCAGCATGTCGGAGAAGCCGAGGATCGCCGTCAGCATGTTGTTGAAGTCGTGGGCGATGCCGCCCGCCAGCTTGCCGACGACTTCCATCTTCTGACTTTGCGCGAACTTGGCCTCGAGCGCTTTCTGCTCGGTGGCGTCGACGACATAAAGGATAGCCGCCTCGCGGGCGCCGCCGGCCGCGAACGGGCTCATGTAAACGCGCGTCACGCGATCACGCTTGGCGCCGGCGGTGATCTCGATCGGCACATTGTGCGCGCGCCCGGAGATGACGCACTTCAGGCCCTCATCGACTGCCGCGCGCGCCTCGGCGTCGGCGGCGCGTCCGAGCGCATCGGCGGCAGCGATGCCGGTACCGGAGGCGCCGTCGAGCAGCATGCGGCAGAAGGCGGAGTTGGCGGAGACGATGCGCCCGTCCGAGCCCAGCATGGCGATGCCGAACGGCGCGGACTGGAAGAAGCGTGCAAAACGGGCGCCCGACTCATCGCCCTCGAACTCGGCAGCGCCCTCGCCTGCGATATCGACGACGGCAACGGTGAGCCCCTTGCCGCTCGGAACGGCGCGCGCCAGCAAGCGGGCTGGCATGACGCGGCCGTCCTCACGCGTCAAATCGACGTCGAGCGTCGCAGATTCCTCGTTTGCGCCGCCCGTCAGTCGCGAGACCAGGGCCGCCCCGTCGCCGGAGGCGATGTCGGCGAGCGTCAGGCGCTGCTCGCTCACGGCGCGCGGCGAACGACCGATCCAGCGCGCCAGCGTGCCGTTGATGTGCAGCAGCGAACCGTCGGCGCCCACCGAGGCGAGACCGATGGGGGCATTGTCGAACTGCGCCAGCTGCACCTCGACGCCGGCGAGGCGCGTGGCTTCGCGCTGACGGTCGGGGGTGACGTCGGTCAGACGCCAGAGAACCGGACCCGGGCCGACCCCGTCGTTGGCGATCGGATTGACCGAGAGCTGCAGCGTGCGCCGCATGCGCAGGCCAGGTAGCGGACGACCGACGGCAAACTCTTCTGCCAGTGGCTCGCCGCGCTCGGCGGCACGCGTCAGGCGGAAGAGCGCGGCGCTGGCGGCCGCATCTCCGGAGAGGAACTGTTGCAGGCCGACGAGGCGATCGCGCTCGCCGCGACCGATCAGTGCCTCGAAAGCCGCGTTGGCGTAAAGCGGCTCACCGTCGCGCCGCGCGATCATGACGCCGACGTCGAGGCCATCGGCCGCCGACTTCACCACCTCGGCGAGCGGCGTGTGCTGGCCGAAACGGATGTATCCGGCGGAGTAGGCAAACAGGAAGAACAACCCGGCGGTGGCGAGCGCCACCATCATGGCGATGAGCACGGGCATGCCGGCACCGCTGGCAACGATGCCTAACGCGATGAGCACGCCGGCGACGATGGCGCCGACGGTCGGCAGGTAGCTGCCCAGTCCGTGCATCGGTGTGATGGCATCGAAGGGAGCGGACGGCAGCTCGATGGCGTCGTGCTCGCGCATGCGCAGGGAGGCTATCTGATTCTGGGAGGAAGTCGCGTGGGGCGCCGGCATGGGGGCTATACTCTGGTACGCATTACACACAAAAAGCTTGGCACCGGATCTTGGCCGCCAGGGTCTCTAAAAGCCCCGTTTTGCGCGCGCGGCAGCGTCTCGGGTTGCGTCGCTTTACCCGTCAACAGTTCGATCATTAGGGTTAAAATCGCATGAAGCGCGGGCTATACCCGCAAGGGGCGCGCTAGCCTCGCTGAGGCGATTACGAAATGCTCCAACGATCTGTGCAGCTTGCGTCTAACGGGTGAGAAATGACTCAAGTTCTTTGGCCCGTACTCGCCGTTGCATTCATCGCCGCCATCGTCGTGGCGGTTGCAGTCATCGTGCGCAAGATGTCACGCGGTCCGCGGCTCAGCACGCTGTTTGCCAACAAGCCGGCCAAGCGCATCGACATCGTCGAGCAGGCGGTGATCGACGGCAAGCGGCGACTGCTGCTCGTGCGCCGCGACGGGGTCGAGCATCTCCTGATGACAGGCGGCCCAGTCGATATCGTTATCGAAAGCGGCATAGACGCAACGCGCGCCGCAGGGCAGTCGCCGACCTCTTCTCTATCGCCAGCGCGCCCGCCGCGTCATCTCGGCGAAGCGGCCGAGTGACCACGTTCCGCCACACGCCGCCACCAGCGGGGAGGTTCCTGATGCGCCGATCACTGCCCATGACGAGGCTCCTCGCGCTGGCGGTGTGCGGTGTCGCCCTGCTGTCCGGCGGTCCCGCGCTGGCGCAAACGCCGGCGACGCCGGACGCCCCGGCCGCGACTAAGAATGGGTCGACGGCGCCGAGCAAGGGCACACCCCCCTCGCCCAACGCGCCACCTCCCGCAGCCGCGCCACTGCCCACACCGGCTGCACCGGCGGCGACCGGGCCTGGTGTCGAGGAACTCGTCAAGCCGGTCAACGCGTTGTCGACGTCGCTCGAGGCCGCCGAAAAGAACCTCGAGCAATCTCCCGGCTCCCAGCGCGACCTTTCAACCCTGCGCAACGGCATCGAGAAGATCGAAATCGGCGCCAGGGAGGCGGCTGATGCGCTGCGTCCGCACCTCGATGAAGTGCGCTCGCAGATCAAAAAGCTCGGCGACCCGCCGAAGGAGAACGAGCCGCCCGAAGCCGAAGACGTCGCCAGTGAGCGCCAGCGTCTCAACGGCATCGCCGCGCAGATCGACGGGGCCATCAAAAAGGCCGGCCTCATCGAGGAGCGCTCGCGCCAGCTGATCGGGCGCGTGCAGAACGCTCGCAAAGGCATCTTCACGCGTTTCTTGTTGCGGCAGACGGATACGCCGCTGCAAGCGCACGTGTGGCGCGAGGGCGCAGCCCAACTGCATTTGGCGCGGCGGCAGCTCGGCTTCATCCTCGGTAACTGGTGGTCGGCGGCCAAGCTCAATTCGGTCGGACTGCTCGGCGTCCTGGCCGCGGCGTTTTTCGCCTTCATCGGCCTGCACGCAGCGACACGCCGCATGTTCCGCGCCCGCCTCGATGCGGCGGGCGCATCAACACCATCAACGCCCGAGCGCGCTCTCAATGCCGCCTGGGTGGCGCCGGCCATGGCGCTGCCGCTCGCCGCGGCCCTCGCCATCACCTACGTCGGGCTCGATGAACTCGGCCTGCTGTACTGGCAGGTTGAGCGCTTCGCGCATTCGGCGGTGTATCCGCTGCTGGTGATGATCTGCGTCATGGCGTTGGCCCGCGCGGTGTTGCAGCCCAAGCGGCCGCGCTGGCGCGTTTTCGCGCTCGATGATGCAAGCGCGCGCACGCTGAGTTTCGCCGTGCAGGGCATCGCGGTCGTCTACGCCCTCGACTATCTCTGCCGCCGCCTCGTCAGCATCCTGTCGCTGCCCTTGTCGGCGAGCATCCTCGCTGCTTTCTTCGCCAGCCTGCTTTATGCGCTGCTGCTGTTCCTTATCGTGCGCACGCCGCTGACCCCGCCCAGCAATGCGCCGGGCATTCGCGTCTCGCGCTGGCGTCCGTATTGGTTGAAGTCGCTGCTGATTGCGCTCGCGGTGACGTTGCTCGGCGCTGCCCTGCTCGGCTACGTGACCCTCGGCCGCTTCATCGTCACCCAGTTGCTGACCACGGGCGCCGGCGTCTTCTTCGTCGGCCTGCTGCACGTCGCCATCAAGGCACTGGTGCCCGCGACGAGCGAACGACCGGCCGCCGGCATGAGCGCCATCATCGAGCAGCGGTTCAAGCTCGACGACTTCGGCCGCACCCAGCTGACCCGCGTCGCAGCGCGTTCTGCTCAACATCGCGCTTTTCGCCATCGCCGTGCCGCTCCTGCTGCTGTCCTGGGGACTCAGCTGGCCCGAGATCACCAGTTGGCTGCGCGGGGCAATCTTCGGCTTCGACGTCGGCGGCGTGCGTATCTCGCTCGCCCGCATTCTTGCCGCCGTCGCATTGTTCGCCGGCGTCCTGGTCGCGACGCGCTTCGTGCAGCGCTGGCTGGCCGCCGGAGCGCTGGCCAAAGGGCGCGTCGAGCCGGGGCTTGCCAACTCGATCTACACCGGTGCCGGCTACGTCGGCTTTGCCGTCGCTGCGCTGGCCGCCATTTCGTACGCAGGCTTCGACATCACCAGCCTTGCCATCGTCGCCGGCGCATTGTCGGTCGGCATCGGCTTTGGCCTGCAGTCCATCGTCAACAACTTCGTTTCCGGCCTCATCCTGCTTGTCGAGCGACCGATCAAGGTCGGCGACTGGGTGTCGCTCAAGGAGGGCGAAGGCTATGTGCGCCGCATCGCCGTCCGCTCGACCGAGATCGAGACGTTCGGGCGCGCCAGCCTCATCGTGCCGAACTCCGAGCTCATCACGCAGACAGTCGTCAACCTCACGCACCGCAATCTGCTCGGCCGCCTGAAGATCAACGTGCGCGTGTCCTACCAGTCAGATCCCGAGCATGTGCTGCGCGTGCTGCAGCAGGTGGCCGAGAAGAACACCTCGATACTGCGCCATCCGCCGCCCGTGGTGGTGCTCGACAATCTCGGCGAGAACGCCATGGACTTCTCGGTGCGCGTGTTTCTCGCCGACATCAACCGCTCGCTGCAGGCGCAGACCGAGTTGCGGACCGGGATCGTCAAGGCGCTTGCGTGCCGAGGGCATCGACATTCCATTCGCCAACGCGCTCACCGGGCATGCCCACGTCGCCGCCGCGGAACCGGGACGCGCGAGCATCGACATCGCCGTCGCCCAGGATGCCGACCCGGCGGCGGTTCTGGCGGCCTTGGGCGAGGCGGCCCGCCAGGTCGGGGCGCAGGGCGAGGGCGTGCAAGTCGCCTTCGTCGACATCGCCGACAGTGCCCTGGAGTTCACGCTGTCGGTACCGCTTCCCGACGGGGTGACGGCAAGCGATGCGCAGACGGTGCTGCGCGTGCACGCCGTCAAAGCCTTGCGCAGCCGCGGCATCGACCTCGCCAGCCCGCAGCGCCAGGTCCGCCTGCGCGACCTCGAGGGCGTGCGCACCTTCCTCACGCGCATGGTCGAGGAGCGCATGCAGCGCGAGGGCGCCGAAGGCCCTTCGGCGCCGCAGCACAAGCCTGATGATCAGTGATCGGTCGTGCCATAGCCCGGCGCGAGAACACTCGCGCCGCAGCTGACGCGAGAGCTTGGCCTAGTCCTCGCGGTAGACGCGCTCGCGGCGCTCGTGGCGCTCCTGCGCCTCGACGGACAGCGTGGCGATGGGGCGGGCGTCGAGGCGCTTGAGGCCGATCGGCTCGCCCGTCTCCTCGCAAAAGCCGTAAGACCCGTCCTCGATGCGGGCGATGGCCGCGTCGATCTTGCCGACCAGCTTGCGCTGACGGTCCCGCGCGCGCAGCTCCAGCGCCCGGTCGGTTTCCGACGTGGCGCGATCGGCCAGATCGGCGTGCTGGGTGGATTCTTCGTGCAGACCGACGAGCGTCTCGCGCGTCTGGCGGAGAATCTCGTCTTTCCAGGCCACCAGCTTCTGACGGAAGTACATCCGCTGGCGCTCATTCATGAATGGCTCGTCCTCGCTGGGACGATAGTCAGGAGGTAGAACGATGGGCGTCGCCTTGGCCCGTACCTTCATCTTTTTCCCCGCAACCTTCTGCTGTACCGCAACTTGCTTCTGGTCGGCTTTCTTTGCGCTGGTTTTACGGCTCTGTTCCGCAACCCTCTTGGGCATTGCGCTGCCGTTGCTTTTGGCCGCGCGCACAGGCGCGGCGCGCCCCTTTGGGGTCGTCGCCTTGATCGGCTTCTTGGCGCTTCGCTTGCTCAACGGTGCCTCCGGGAGGCGTGAAGAGAGCGCCGGCCCCTCAACCGGCGGTAACAAGCTGCCTTTCGGCGCCTCCTATTGGCGGCACTCAGAGCATCTGTCAAGGCGTTACGCGCCCCTGGTTAAGTTGCGGCAGAGACAGGAAAAAGGTAGCGGCCAGGCGATTCGCAACGCGGCCGTGAGTTGGTCCAACAACGGACCAAGGCCATTGCGGCATCGGCGCTTGGCGGGCGCGCTTCCCGCCGCCCACGCTGCCCTCTAAGGTCCGACCTACCCTCTGCTGACACAGGATGCCTCCCCGCCGATGAAGTTCGCAGGAACGCGCCGCTACGTGGCGACGGACGATCTCAAGGTGGCCGTCAACGCGGCCATCACCCTCTCGCGCCCCCTGCTCATCAAAGGTGAGCCCGGCACCGGCAAGACAGCCCTCGCCCTCGAGGTGGCCGAAGCCCTCAAGGTGCCCATCGTCGAGTGGCATATAAAATCGACGACCAAGGCCCAGCAGGGCCTCTACGAGTACGACGCCGTCTCCCGCCTGCGCGACAGCCAGCTCGGCGATGCCCGCGTCAACGACATCCGGCACTACATCAAGCGCGGCAAGCTCTGGGAAGCGTTCGCCATGGACGTGCGCCCGGTGCTGCTCATCGACGAGATCGACAAGGCCGATATCGAGTTCCCCAACGACCTGTTGCAGGAACTCGATCGCATGGAGTTCTTCGTCTACGAGACCGGCGAGACCATCAAGGCCGTCAACCGGCCGATCGTCATCATCACGTCCAACAACGAGAAGGAGCTGCCGGACGCCTTCCTGCGCCGCTGCTTCTTCCACTACATCAAGTTCCCCGACGACGAGACCATGCGCCAGATCGTCGAGGTGCACTTCCCCGGCCTCAAGGGGCGCCTCGTCGCCGAGGCGATGCGCATCTTCTATGAGATCCGCGACGTGCCGGGCGTGAAGAAGAAACCCTCGACGTCGGAACTTCTCGACTGGCTGAAGCTGCTGCTCAACGAGGACATCCAGCCCGAGACGCTGCGCGAGACCGACAGCCGCAAGCTCATCCCGCCGCTGGCCGGCGCGCTGCTCAAGAACGAGCAGGACCTGCACCTGTTCGAGCGCATCGCGTTCATGGCGCGGCGGCGGGGGGAGTAGGTCCATCGGACAGAGTCCACAAGAACGCGCGTTCGACGAATGTCTACCGGCCGGACCAAACGAGCTAGCAAGCTCTCAGCGGCGCAGTTCCAGATTGAGGATTGCTCCAGAGTGTTTCGCTGCGGCTTTGAACTTCGATCGGCTGACAATATACTGCTCTCATGAATGACGAGCTGAAAGGCTTGAGCCCCAACGATGCTGTCCCTCCGGGCGCGATGCCCCGTGCACCAAAATGCTTAGCTTCGTGCTCCGAGGCCGGCTACCGCTTTCAACTACAGCACTTCCGAATCTTCGACTTCTTCATGTTTGCGCTGCGGCTTTCAACTAGAGCTGACGAAGTGCGCTTCACGGCGGCGAAGGCACTGGCCGACGGAGGCAGTGACAAAGACTGCGCGATTTTCAAAAAGGTGCAACAGGATCCGAAGCCCGCCTTTCGAAAGCTTAAGTCATTTGGCAGCTACCAATCCGAATTGATGATGATCCGTCTGGTGGACAACTTCATGTCTTTCCTGTCGGAGCTCCTTCAGGCGTGCATGTCCAAAAAGCCAGAACTCCTGCGTTCGAAGGAACACATCAAGACGGAAGACGCGCTGAGGTTCACGAACCGTCGCGAGCTGGTAGACTTTCTCGTCAATCGGAAGCTCAACGAACTCAGCTATGGCGGCTTGCGGGGAATTGAAGAATTCCTGGATCAGCGCCTTGGGATGGCCCTGGTCGACAACGACGCTGAGCGCACGGCGCTGAGCGTCGCCATCGAACTACGAAACATCTACACGCACAACAGGGGCATCGTGAATGAGTTATTCCTGAGCCGGATAGCATCCCGTGAGCACACATACAAATTTGTGCAAGGGAAGCGATTTCACGCCGATTTCGACGAAATTGTCGGCTTCGCAAATCAACTCTTTGATATTGCGGTCAGGCTAGATAGCGATGCGATAGCTAAGTTCAGCGTTAAGAAGAAACGATATGAGACTTGGGACGCGCCGCGGATATCGCAAGAAGGGAATTTGACGGACACAAAGCGATTACAAGCGTGAACAACAAGAGCAGCTCCCGGGACAAGGGCGCCTAGCCGCCGCGCATCGGCGCCGGAGGTAGGCTGGCGAAGCTTAGGCGGGTGGCATAAACGCGGGCGGAATGGCGGCCATGGCATCGATCGGCCACGAAAAGCGCCGCAAAACAGGGAAAGCTGCTAGACCCCTGGGCGTCATGGGGGACTTCGCAGGAGGGTCCGATGCTTTTTCGCGCCTATGCTTTCGCCGCTCGTTCTGCTTTGCCCCGGGTCGCGGCTGAGCCACCGCGCACGCCGCTGAGCCGGCGCCGGCCGTCATCCTGTTCCAGAACGTCCGCATCTTCGACGGCAAGAGCGACGCGCTGAGTCGCGAGCCACGAACGTGCTCGTGCGCGGCAACACCATCGCCGCCATCTCCAACGACCCGATCGCCGCCGGCGCGTCGGCCACAGTCATCGCCGGCGGCGGGCGCACGCTGATGCCCGGCCTCATCGACGTGCACTGGCATACGATGCTCGTGCGGCCGACGCCGGCAGCGCTGCTGGTCGACGATGTCGGCTACCTCAACCTGGTCGCCGGCGCCGAAGCCGAACGACACGCTGATGCGCGGGTTCACCACCGTGCGCGATCTGGGCGGTCCGTCGTTCGGGCTGAAGCGGGCCATCGACGAGGGACATCAATCGCCGGGCCGCGCATCTATCCGTCCGGCGCCATGATCACCATCACCAGCGGCCACGGCGATTTCCGCCACGGCTCGAAGTGCCGCGCGTCCTCGGCGCGCCGCTGTCACGCAGGAGCAGACCGGCGGCGCCATGGTCGCCGACAGTCCCGATGAGGTGCGCGTGCGGGTGCGCGAGCAGCTCATGCTCGGCGCATCGCAGATCAAGCTGACGGCCGGCGGCGGCGTTGCCTCGCCGCACAGCCCGCTCGATGTGTCGACCTTCACCGAGGCCGAGCTGCGCGCCGCGGTCGAGGCCGCGGAGAACTGGGGCACCTACGTCACCGTGCACGCCTATACGCCCGTCTCGATCCAGCGCGCCATCGCCGCCGGCGTGAAATGCATCGAGCATGGCCATCTGATGGACGACGCACCGCCAAGCTGATCGCCGAGCGCGGCATCTGGCTCAGCACGCAGCCGTTTCCCGACGAAATGCGCCGATGCGTTTCCGCCCGGCTCGCAGGAGCGCGCCAAGGCCTTCGAGGTGTTCGCCGGCACCGACAGGACCTATCGCGTTGGCCAAGAAGTACAAGCTCAAGACCGCCTTCGGCACCGACGTCCTGTTCTCCCAGAAGCTCGCTCAGCGCCAAGGCGCGCTGCTGGCAAAGCTTGCGCGCTGGTACACCCCCGCCGAAACGCTCATCATGGCGACCGGAACCAACGCCAAGCTGCTGGCCATGTCCGGGCAAGCGCAACCCCTACCCCGGCAAGCTCGGCGTCATCGAAGAAGGCGCGCTCGCCGACCTGCTGCTCGTCGACGGCGATCCGATCGCCGACATCAAGCTGGTCGAGGACCCGGCAAAGAACTTTCTCGTCATCATGAAGGACGGGAAGATCTTCAAGAACAAGCTGTAGACGGAACTTGCCGACCCGCCCGCGTTAACCGCACGCGGCGACGCCCCCGCCGCCTTTCCGAGATTCGCCGCAAAGTTCGGATCAGTGTCGGGCCGCTAGTCGCAAGACCACCGCGTACGGGGACCTCCGATGACACCGAACAGCCCGCCGCCCGGGCAGAGCGACGCTGCGCTTGCGAGCGTCATCGTCAACAGTGGTTACGGCGGATTGCACGCCACCATCTTGTCCGCTGTTGCCCTCGTTTTGTCCGCATTCTCTCTCTACGAGGCGAGCTTCAAGACGGCGGACATCGAAATTTATATCCCGCCGGTCATTCAGTACGCCCGTGACGGGGGCGGCGATACCGAAGTGTTCGTCGTGCCGATAACCGTCACCAACGCGGGCGCTCGTACGGGCACGGTTCTGTCGATGCAGCTCTCCGTCGAAGACATCAAGACGAAGCGGACGAAGACCTACTACAGCGCCTTCCTCGGCGAGCATCAGATCGACGCCGACGCACCCAATCGCTCGTTCGCGCCGCTGTCGATCGCGGGGCGCGGTACCTTCAGCGATACCGTGCGCTTCTATCCGGTCGGCAATCCGTTTCCCAAGCTGGCGGAGGAAGCCGGCGATTATCGTTTCACGTTGAGCCTTGTCACGGCAGCGCCCGTGAAGCCCGACCTCGTAGACCGGCTGCTCGGCAGCAAACCGGCACCGGTCACCTTCGAGCGCACGCTGCCGTGGGTTTCCGAGCAGCAGCTCGGCGCGCGACGCATCACCATTGCCATGCCCGAAAAGGGGTGGACCGCACTGCCGGCCGCAGAGACGCAGCCGGCCGACAGCAACACAGGGCCCGAGCGATCCCAAGTGAGCACAATCCGCGCTGCGTGGCGGGATGGCGGCTCGACGAACATGAACCTTTGCTGACACTCAGCTTCAGCGATCGTTCAAGGGCGGGTGCCTATATTGCGCCTATCAACCCCCAACGCAGGCGGGAGCAGATTACATGGCAGAGTTTATCCGCAGCGGCTTGATCATCCTCATGGGAATGACCGTCATGGCCGCCGGCGTCCTGGTCATTTTCTACGGCTGAAGGTACGCGCCGTCGCCGCGAACTTGCCGCCGCGGCCGCTTCGCACTAGCTAAGGGGACCTTTGCGAGGTTTCCCCTTTGTCCACATCCGACGGCGCTTCCGATCTGGACGACCCTATCTCGCAGCCCTGGCAGCGCGCCGGGGCCATGCTGACCGACATGATGACGCCGACGCTGCGCCTCGGCGTCACCGGGCTGTCCCGCGCGGGCAAGACGATCTTCATCACCGCCCTGCTGCGCAACCTCGTCTCCGGCGGGCGCCTGCCCTTCTTCATGCCGGAGGCCGAGGGCCGTATCGAGCGCGCCTACCTCGAGCCGCAGCCCGACGATGCGGTGCCGCGCTTTGACTACGAGGCCCACCTCGCCGCCCTGTCGCGCGATCCGCCCGAGTGGCCCGAGAGCACGCGGCGGCTGTCGCAGGTGCGCGTCACCATCGAGTTCAAATCGACCAGCGCGCTGCGCCGCGCCTTCGGGATTTCGCGCCTCAATCTCGACGTCGTCGACTATCCCGGCGAATGGCTGATCGATCTGCCGCTGCTCGATATGACCTACGATACCTGGTGCGCCGAGGCGGTCGAGCAGGCACAGGCACCGCGCCGTCAGGCACACTCCAAGGCGTGGCGCGAGTTCCTTGCCACCGTCGATCCAAGCGCGCCTAAGGACGAGCAGGTGGCGCTGCGCGGGGCGAGCCTGTTTGCCGCCTACCTAAAGGCGGCGCGCGCCGACGAGCACGTGCTGCACACCACCGGTCCTGGGCGCTTCCTGTTGCCGGGCGACCTCGAAGGCTCGCCGCTGTTGACATTCTGCCCGCTCGCCCTTGGCGCCAAGCCCAGCTACGGCCGCGCGTCCCTCGCCGCCATGATGGCGCGGCGGTTCGAGAGCTATAAGGCGCATGTGGTGCAGCCGTTTTTTCGCGATCACTTCAGCCGCCTCGACCGCCAGATCGTACTCATCGACGTGCTCGGGCCCCTCAACGAGGGCGGCGATGCCGTCGTCGACCTGCAACGCGCCATGGAGGCGGTCCTGCGCGTCTTCCGCACCGGCTCGGGCAATTGGCTGAGCGCGTTGTTTACCCGCCGCATCGACAGGCTCCTGTTCGCCGCCACCAAGGCGGACCATATTCACTCATCGAGCCACGACCGCCTGGAGGCGATCTTGCGGGTCATCACCGATCGCGCCATGGGTCGCGCCTCCGAAACGGGGGCGCAGGTCGGCGTACAGGCGCTCGCTGCCTTGCGCGCCACGCGCGAGGCCGACGCCAAGGTCGGCAATGAGCGGCTGCCGTGCATCGTCGGCGTGCCGATGCCGGGCCAGCGGATCGGGAACAAGGTATTCGACGGCAAGACCGAGGCGGCGGTGTTTCCCGGCGACCTGCCGGCCAACCCGCGAGATGCGCTGAAACCTGACGCTGCCCCTGCCGGTCTCCAGTTCGTGCGTTTCCGTCCCCCTCGCCTCATGCCGCCCGGCGTGGACGGAGAGTCGCCACCGCTGCCGCACATCCGGCTGGATCGAGCGCTCGATTTTCTGCTGTCGGATTGGCTGGTGTGATGATCGAGAAATTCCCATGACGTCCGACAGTGACATCCGGCGCCCACGCGCCTTTGCGGCCGACGATCCGGCATTGCGCGCCAGCACCACCGAAACGGTGGAGCCGCCTTCGCCCGAGGGCGACCCACTGGCCGATCGCCGCCGCCGACAAGCGGCACGCACCACCGTGCGCCCCACTGTCATCGATCTCTCGCGCGGCATCCGCTGGGGGGGCCTGCTACTCTCGGCCGCCGCCGGGCTGCTCGGCCTGGCGACGACCCTGTGGTTCACGCGCTACGTCGACGTCGCCTTGGCGCGGCAGGACTGGGTTGGCTGGATTGCCTTTGGCCTGCTGTGTGTCGTCGGCTTCTCGGCCGTCATCCTGATTTTGCGTGAGCTCTACGGGCTGTTCCGCCTCGCGCGCCTCAGCGCCTTGCGCCAGGAGGTCACGACTGCCCTCAACACTGCTGATGCTGCCAGCGAGCGCCGCGCCATACGCGATTTGAAGCGGCTTCTGGGCGGGCGGGCCGATATGCAGTGGCAGCTGGCACGCTTCACCGAGCACGAGCGCTCGGTCCTTAATCCCGGCGATCTGCTGGCGCTGGCCGATCGTGAGCTGATCATGCCGCTCGACCAGCAGGTGCGACGCACGGTGCTTGCCGCTGCCAAGCGCATCGGCATGGTGACGGCGATCAGCCCCATGGCGTGGATCGCCATGCTTTACGTGCTGATCGAGAATTTGCGCATGCTGCGCGCCATTGCCGGCTTGTACGGCGGCCGACCCGGTCCGCTTGGTGCGCTGCGGCTCGGCAAACTGGTGGTCGGACACATCATTGCCACCGGCGGCGTTGCCATGACCGACGATCTGATCGGCCAGTTTCTCGGGCAGGATCTGTTGCGACGCGTATCACGCCGCCTCGGCGAAGGCGCTTTCAACGGAGCGCTCACCGCCCGGGTCGGAGCGGCTGCCGTCGAAGTGTGCCGCCCTCTGCCGTTCATCACCGCGCCGCCGGTACGCGCACGCGACATGCTGGCGGAGGCATTCCGGCGCAACGCCAGCGCGGCGGTCGGCGAGGAACCGCCTAAGCGGCGCGCGTGATCTCGACGACGGTCGCCGGCTCGAACGTGCGCATGGCGATATGGTCGGCCCACTCCCCGGTGGCGCGGCGCGCGCTCTCGACGATAGCCGGCGGCGAGCGACCGTCGCGTGTCGACAGCACGCTGGCGAGGGGCCGAGCAACCCGGCGCGACGTCAGCCAGGTCATGGGCGCAGCAAGCATAAGGCCGAGGATCACCGGCGACATCCAGGCCAGCACCAGCGCCGATGCCTCATAGCAGGCGACCGCCATGATAACGCCGACGAGCATGTGCCAGCGGTGGTAGCGCACGGCTTCGTTGAACGGGATGCCGGCAGCGTCGCGGCTCTGTGTGCGCCATCCGGAGTCGAGGCCGAAGAGAACCTGGAACACCGCCATCGTCTGCGTGACCATGAGGATCGGCGAGATCAGGACGGAAAACAGCGTTTCGGTCAGAACGCCGAGCACTGCGCGCGCCGTGCCGAAGAACTCGCGCGCATGCCGCACGCGCTTCAGTTCAAGTGCCAGGCCGAGGAACTTCGGCATCAGCACGATCAACATGGTGGCAAAGAAGAGCCGCAATGCCGCGCCGGGATCGGTCACCGGCCAGACCGGGAAGAGCGTCTTCTGATCGATGAAGTAGCTCGGGATCATCTGCTGACCCTGCAGGGCGAGCACGATGCCGACGAGCAGCGATGAGGCCCAGACGAGCGACATCAAGTAGGACGTTGCACCCATGAGCAGGTGCAGTCGACCCATGGTTGTGATGTTGGAGGTGAAGACGATGCCGAGGTGCTGCAGGTTACCCTGCGCCCAGCGCCGATCGCGCGCGACGACGTCGGGCAGTGTCGGCGGCTGGCCCTCGTAGGAGCCTTCCACCGTCGGCACCATATGCACGCCCCAGTCGGCGCGCGCCAGCAGCACCGCCTCGACGAAGTCATGGCTCTGAATGTCGCCGCCGAACGGCGCACGCCCCGGCAGCGTCGGCAGGCCGGCCGCCGAAGCGAACGCCACCGTGCGGATGATGGCGTTGTGTCCCCAGTAGTTGCCCTGGTCGCGGTGCCAGAACGCGAGGCCGGCGGCCACCAGCGGGCCATACACGTTGGAGGCAAACTGGGTGAGGTACTGCAGCAGCGTGGTCGCGCCGGTCAGACGGGGTACCGTCTGAATGAGGCCGGCGGTCTCATCGCGCTGCATGGCAAGCGACAGCCGCACCAGCGTCGTGCCGGACATCACGCTGTCGCCGTCGAGAATGACGAAATTCTCATAGGCACCGCCGAAGCGGCGGACCCAGTCTTTGATGTTGCCGGCCTTGCGTCCGCGGTTATCCCGGCGCCGGCGGTAGAAGACCGGCATGACGTCCTTCAAGCGCTCGCGCAGGGCGCGATAGGCGCGCTCCTCGGCCACCGCTCCGCCGGTGCTGTCGTCGCGCGTGTCGGACAGAACATAGACATCGTAGGCCGCGGCGGTGCCCATCGATTCCAGTTCGAGGGAGATGGCCTGCACCGTGCCGGCGATGCGGGCGGGATCCTCGTGGTAGACGGGGAACAGCAATGCCGTGCGCGTCGTCAGCGGCGCTCCGGGCATGGGCAGGTCGATCGTGTCGGCCTTTTCGCCGGCGAACAGGGGAATAAAGCCTAGCGCCGCGTTGAGCGAGCCGAGCGCGATCCAGCCGAAGGCGATGGTCGAAAGGATGAGGAAGAGGAACTGCAGCGGTGTCGGCTGCTCGACCGCCAGAACGCCGTACAGCTCGTGCGCGAAGGCGGCCGTCAGGAGAGCTGCGCCGGTGAAGACAGCCGCGCGCGGAACCCAGTACCCCGGACGCCGGCGGGGCTTTGCACCGCGAGCCTTGAAGTCCTGGTCGGGCATCTCAAGCGTAACCTCTGCCGGCAGCAGGTCGGGGCTGCTAGCATCAGCGATGCGGCCGATTTTCTCGCCGGCCACGGTAACTCTCGCTCATGATTTGGTCCATCGATAGAGCCAAGTCTCCGAGATCTGCTGATCTCCGAGCTTCAACGCCAAACGAAGCTCACATAATTCCGTTCCACCGGGATCGAGTTCAAAGCTCACGCGCAGCCCCCCGACCTCCGGATTTTCGTGCACCGCGATGTCCGAAACCGTACCGGGATTGGCGGTGACCATGGCCACCGGCAACGGTTGATTGCCACCCACTGCCGATCCGGCGAAGTCGACGACGAACTTCGTCGTCCCCTCGCTTTTGCCGCGGCCGACGCGCGTCGCCACCGTCGAAGCGCCACTCCAGGCGATGGGCAGGGTCGACGTCCAATACATGCGGTAGCCGAACGCGAACGGCGTGCCCGCTTCCAACCCCTTGGCTGGCTTCCAATAGGCGACGATGTTGTCGTGGATTTCTTCCCCGGTCGGGATCTCGATCAGCTCGACATAGCCCGAGCCCCACGTTCCACGCGGCTCGATCCACACCGTGGGGCGCTTTTCATAGCGCGCCTCGAGGTCCTCGAAGGATTCAAACGCGCGCGCCCGCTGGCAAAGTCCGAAGCCCTTCACGTTGCGATCGAGGAAGGCGCTGGTCTGCAGCGTGCGCGGATTGGTCAGCGGGCGCCAGATGCACTCGTTGTTACCGTTGTAGATGGCCAGCCCGTCGCTGTCGTGCACCGCCGGACGGAAGTCGTCGTCGATGCGATGATGCCCCGGCCCGTGCAGGTACATGCTGGTGAGCGGCCCGATGCCGACGTGCGTCAGCGGGCGGCGTGGATATAGAGTGGCCTCGACGTCGATGGTCGTCGCCTCGCCGGGCTCGGCGCGGAACGTATAGGCTCCCGTCGTCGACTCGCTATCCAGCACCGCGTGGATGACGATGGAGCGATCGCCGGGCTTGGGTTTCTCGATCCAGAACGACCGAAAGAGCGGAAACTCCTCGCCGCCGGGGCGTGCGGTGTTGATGGCAAGCCCGCGCGCCGACAGCCCATAGAGATGACCGCGACCCACGGCGCGGAAGTAGCTGGCGCCCTGGAAGACGACGTATTCGTCGAAATAGTCCGGCCGGTTGATCGGCCCGTGGACGCGAAATCCCGAAAATCCGTAAGGCGCGCCCGGCCCGGCGTCCTTGATGAGCGGCCCGATGGTGAACAGGTTGCTGTCGGCCTTGAGGCGCCGCGCCGAGCCGCCGTCGACGAGCCATATCTCGACGGGCGTGTTGTAAAGCCAGCCCATGGGCAGCAGCTGCAGCTCGAAATCGATCTCGTCCCCGCGCCAAATCGCCTGGTCGGTGCGAAAGCGGATGTCGCGGAACTGGTCGTAGCCAAGCTGCTTGAAGGAATCGGGCAGCGACAGCGAGGGGCTGACAAACTCGCTGGTCGAAAGCTGCTGGGCGACATTCTGAACGAGCGAGGCGTTGAAAATGGTCGTGGCGTCGGTCGCGGGCTCGGCGAGCGCAGCCGAGAGCAAGTCCTCGCGCAGGCCGATTCCCAGCATCGCGAAGGCACCCGCTGTCCTCAGGACCGATCGCCGATCCAAGCGCGTCGCTTCCATTTATTCTTCTGCTTTCCGTGCCAGAGGATGCCCCTCGCCGGCATAAACGCGCACCGCACCTCCGGCGTTCGCCGGCCTGCCTAAAGAGCCGCGCCAGGCAAGTCCTGGAGCAGTCTTATTTGCAGCGGCTTAACAGCCCTATGCGGCGTTTCCTTCAGACGGGACTTTCGCCCGGCCTTCGTACCGCACAGCCTCTCGGCCATGTCCCCCGGACGCAGGCTTACGCGAACGATTGGCGCCTCTTTTTGCGCTGCAGCAGAATACTGTAGCCCCAAGATTTGGGCAAGCGAATGACAGCATTGGCAGGCGCCGGCGCATGCGACGCCGCGGCACATGCGGGGGGCGGTCATATTGGCTGCATATTCCGGTCGCAAAGCTGGCCCTGCGCCGGCCTTGGCCGGACAGCCCCGGGGGACGATTGGGGCGGCAAGTAGAATGTTTAACCAGTTGCGTGGCGATGCCCTGGATAACAGCCGGTATCGCGGGGGGATGTCGGGATGATCCAGGAAGCGACGCTTATCGAGGCGATCCTGTCGATCCGCTCACAAGTCGACTTCCTCTGGCAGTTCTTCGTCACCGCCCACATCGCCATCTTCGCCCTCCTCTTCATCTACGATGAGACGGTCGAGAACCTGAACATCGTCGCCCGCGCCCTGGCGCTGGCCGGCATCGGCCTGTTCGAGTGGATCAACGGCAAGGCCCTGGCCAATACCTACCTGCTGCTCGACGCCACGCTGGACCAGTATCGCGCCCTCTATGGAGAGGTGACGCGTTTCCAGCCGGCTTTCTTCCAGCACTTCGTCGGCCAGAGCTATGCCGACCGCCCCGCCATGGTGCTGGTGACGCACAGCCTGGCCTTCGTCGTCATCCTGCTCGCACTGCTGTCGCGGGAATTCATCCAGTCGCGCCGCAAAAACCGACAGGGAATTCCCGGCTGACCGGCGCAGTGCGTCCGCGCAAGAGCGTTGCTGAACTCACATACAGCACTGAGTTCTGGGGATAAGGCGCCCGGAAATACGTATGCAAAACGATCAAAAATCGAGCGCACGCAGAGAGTTGTGGCCAAAAAGTGAGACGTTGCAACTGAGACACTACGCCGGTGGATTCCGCGGCTTTAGGCACGCAGCCCGTTTCCTGGGCAATCAATCTCTGCTTAATCTTTTTCCCCGAGCGGTGATTCGGCTCAACGGCCGCCGCGGTGCAAGTGAACGAAGGTTGCGTTGGATTTCGTAGGGAGTAGGCGGCACTTGTGCGTGGCGTCGCCATCAAAAGTAAGCAGACGGGAGTAGGTCAATGAGAAAGTATAGTTTGAGTGCCCTGGTGGCAGCAGGCCTGCTGGTTGGCGGTCTTTCCGCTGGCAGCGCCTCGGCCGCCGATCTGGGGGGCAATTGCTGCGCCGATCTCGAAGAGCGTATCGCCGAGCTCGAAGCAACGACCGCTCGCAAGGGCAACCGCAAGGTTTCGCTCACCATCTCCGGCTGGGTTGCCGAGCAGGTGATGTACTGGGATGACGGCGTTGAACAGAACGTCTACGTTGGCGGCATCGGCACCACGCTCGCCAGCCACTTCAAGTTCACCGGTCAGGCGACGATCTCGCCCGGCTGGTACGCTGGTTACGTGCTCCACGTCGAAGTCTACGGCAGCGAACGCTGCTGACGACCAATCAGAACGTCGCCACGCGGCCCGCAGCCTCTATGACGTCGCTACTGGGCAGAACTACTCGGCATCAGCACGCTGCAGTCGTTCTGGTTCATCAAGAGCGACCACCTCGGCAAGGTGAGCGTCGGTCTGCAGTCGCAGGCTTCGGACAACACCGCCATCCTCGTTGACGGTTCGGGCTCGCTCGTTCCCGCCAACTAGGTGGCGTTCGACTATCGGCGGGCTTCGGCTCCGTCAACGCACGCTCGACCGGCGGCGCTTCTGGGGCGGACTGGTGCGGCGGCAGGCTGCCACGGCGACTGCAACGGCGCTGACGCAGAACATCGTTCGCTACAACTCGCCGACCTTCGGCGGCTTCTCGGTGTCGGCTTCTTGGGGTGAAGACGACATCTGGGACGTTGCCGCTCGCTACGCGGGTGAGTTCAACGGCTTCAAGCTTGCCGTCGCGGCTGCCTACAGCGAGTCTGACGGACGAGCTACGCGACTCGCTGGCATCACCGCAGCCGGCGGTTTCGTAGCTCAGGGAACGACACGCATTCTTCCAGGTCGGTGCCTACCTCGAGCACGTGCCGACTGGCCTCTTCGTCTACGGCGCTTACGGCAAGCTAGACGGCTCAACGCGAATATCGCTGACGGACGAACCGGACTTCTGGTACGTCAAGGCTGGTCTGCGTGAGCGTTGGTCGCCGCTGGGTCACACCGTGCTCTACGGTGAGTACGAACGGCTGAGAACGATGCGCTGTTCTTCGTCGCGCTGCCAACAACGGATCTGGCTGCCACTGGTGCCGCTGCCACTCGCTGCGACTTCGACCTCTGGGGCCTCGGTGTTGTGCAGGAAATCGACGCAGCCGCCATGTCGATCTGGGTGTCCTACCGTCAACATCGAAGGCGACATCGACAGTCGATCGGTGCCGTCGACGAGTCGACTTCGACGACTTCCAGTACGTCAAGGCTGGCGCGCTCATCAACTTCTAAGCGCCTGACCTAACTACAGAAAACTAGGAAACCGCTCCCGCAAGGGGGCGGTTTTCGCCTTTTGAAGCGCCAGCATCTGAGCCACAGCGTGTGCCCCGCAGGGCACAGACAGGGTTAGAAACTGGGTTAGATTTGCCCTCCGATGAGTGCAAAGCGTGGCCCGTACCGGAAGTGCTATCTCGTCCCCCACGGGCGGGGCTTCAAGTACCTCCGCGCCATCCCCAAAGACCTGCAAGCCATCGAGCAGAAGCAGGCCTGGGTGAAATACCTGGGGCCAGTCTCGCGCGCCGAAGCTGAGACTCTGGCCCATGCCCTCGCCCACCAGCACGGCAGGCGAATACTTGATCTGCGCGGATCGCCCATCGTCCAGTCAACGCCGACACTGGAGCGGCAGGGCTCAGCGGAATTTGCAGCGGCCGCCCAGGACCAGCGTCGGCCGTCATTGCGACCGTTGCGCCGCCGCGACGCGGGCTGACGGACCTGGTGCTGCTCTGGGAAAAGGTACGAAGACCGCGCAGCGAAATTACCCGAGCGAAGGTGCGGCTTTGCGCCCGACGCTTCGTCGAACTCGTCGGCAACCTTCCTGTCGATGAAATAGAAAGGAGCCATGCTGTTGCTTACCGAGATGGGCTCGAAGGCAGCATGAAGTCTAAGAACATCGCCGACCACCTGGGTAGACTGCACGTGCTCTTTAGCGTCGCCATGAGCGAAGGACTGCTCGGAAGCAATCCCTTCCATAATGTTCGACCACGCCACGCGGCGGCCTTTGCCTCACGCCGACAAGGTTTCACGGCCGAACATGTGCGCGCGATCTTCGAAGCGCTCGAAGGCGAGCCGAACCACTTTGCGTGGATCGTGCGCCTTATAGCCTTTCACGGGCTGCGCAGTGGCGAGGCGTGCCAGCTTCGATGCGATGACGTTACGGTGCTGCACGGCGTTCCGGTGCTGCGTATCCACGACCTGCATGGCTCGGTAAAAAATCGGGCGAGCGTGCGTGACGTTCCGATCCATCCCGGCTGCATGGCCATTCAGGATCAGGCGAAGACAGCATTCAGGGAAGGTGGAGGGTGGCTGTTCCCCTCACTGCCGGTCAAGCGGCTAGGACGGGGGCGATGGTTTCAGGACTACGGGAGCCGCTTCCTGCGCCAAACGGTCGGCATCGTGGATAGCCGCTACACCATGCACTCCTTTCGTCACCTCTGGCGAACGCTCGCACGTGAGTGCGAGATGCCCGAGAGCGTTTCGCGGAGCATCATGGGGCACACACTCGGCGGCGGCGAGCATGGCGCCTACGGGGCCGCGCCGTCGCTGAAACTGCGTGCAGAGTGGATGGCGAAGATCGATCCGCTGAAGGCGTAATCCTTTTTTACTTCGACAAGGCTGACTGGCGGACGGCCACGGAACGACTGGCCATTGCGTAGCCATCGCTCGACTTGCTCGACCCCACCTGAACCCACATCTGCCGCATGACACGCTCACCATTCATCGCCCATCATCGCCTGTCCTGAAGCCCAGCCCGCCGAGTGGCGCAGAGTGGATTCACGAGGTGAAGTTCGACGGCTGGCGGCTCCAGCTTCACAAGGACGGCGACAACGTCACCCTATTCGGTCGGCGCGGCAGCGATCTCACCAAACGGTTTCGGGATGTCCGCGATGCTGTGATCGCCCTGCCGTGCCGCTCGGCGATCATCGATGCCGAGGTAGTCGTTTGCGACAGCGATGGCAGGCCGGATTTTACTGCACTCATGGCGCGCTCGACTGAGAACCTGTGCTGCTGGTGCTTCGACTTGCTGGCGCTCGATGGTCGCGATCTTCGCGACGAGCCGCTAAGCGAGCGCAAGGACCGGCTGCGCGATCTTCTCATCACCGCCGACGACGACACGCTTCGCTACTCGGATGACTTTGAGGACGGCGAGAAGCTGCTGGCCGTGGCCGAGAAGATGGGCCTTGAGGGTATCGTCTCGAAGAAGGCAGATCAGCCCTACGTCTCGGGCAAGAACTCGGGCTGGATCAAAGCGAAGACGAGCGTCTGGCGTGCAGCCAACAAGGACAGGTTCGAACTGTTCGACAAGTCGAAGGTCAGTCGCTCCCGCGACCTAACCTAATTCCTTGCGCTCCCCACTTCGCTAACGAGCGTCACGTCCTACTCTAGTACGCGGCTAGGTGGCCCGTTTGCGAGTCTTTTGAGCCGGTAGGACCGCGAAGACGAGAGTATCGTTCTCATCAAAGACGGCCACACTGTCCGCTTTGTAGATCGCCCTCTGTCTCTGCGCGTGCAGCCGAACAGAACCTTTCCCGCGATAAGCTACAGTCAAGGACGACTTTCCTTTAAAGACTAGGACGAGCTTGAACATCGACTCTCCCGCTGCACTTATTTCAAACTACAAGCTCCTGCATCACCACCAACACCGTCGGCACAAACGTGATTAAGGACGAGCGTCCATCACAAGCAGCCCGACGACGCACCGAAGGAGGTGACGGGGTACGAGATGATTAAGAGACATCGGACTTGGCCATCACTCCCCCGTGTTGGCCCGAGCAGCGCGTCACCCTTCCAAGGGCGGCGTTCGAACGTTTGGAGATTCCCCTTCCCACGTACGCTGGCGAACGGTGACGACGGCAGTCGCTTAAGTTAAAAAAAAAGCCCGGCACCTGATGAGATGCCGGGTTTAAGGGCGAAAAGAGAGCTTCAAACGGCGAGGATGGCCATGAACAATCCTAGGCTCTAGGACGAACCTTCTGCCAGCCGAAGATCGGTCTGGAAACGTACTGTAGGGCCGCTCCGCATATGCACGGTTAAGGGTTAGTTCTTTTCGCGCGGGATGTGTGAGTTGCAGGTCCGCACCGAGCCGGTCCTGAGCCATCAGAAGCCAGCGCGAGGCGCTGCCGAATCGTGCCGCGAGCCGCCGACGGGCCAGACATGTACATGTTCAAGTG
>CAVXAF010000011.1:0-46826 GCA_963759735.1 uncultured Alphaproteobacteria bacterium | reverse complement strand
GGACACCATCACCGTTTTCGACCGGCGCCGTGAGGTGCGGGTCCGCCGTGAGGATCAGGTGACCAGCGCGATAGATGCTCCGGTCAAAAACGCTGTCGCCGACGCGCGCTATCACAAAGTCCACGAAGGCCAATTGCGCGGCGAGCGAACGGGGCTCTTCCAGCTCGAAGATCAGCCGGACGCGCGTGCCTTTGATGCCTGCTGAACCGGTAAAGGCGACTACGACTTCCGCACCTTCGAACTCCGGCAAATGCTCTGTGATGAATTCCTTGACTGCGGAGTTAGCGTCGTCAGGCTCGCCCGCAAGGTCATCGACGTCGATAATGAACCAGCGTGTCGGAGGGTCCGCATAGTGGACTTGCTCCTTGTTAGGGACGAGCCACCGACCGAAGTATGACTCTGTGCGGGTCTCTGCCCGCGGCCTGCCAGTGATCAGCGCCGCATCCTGGTGGGGTGCGAGCAACTTGAGCAAGTCGGGCCAATCGGCGAGTTCGTCCAGCCAACATTCGTGGACGCTGTGCTCGGAGATAAAGGTGGGGCCAATCTCTTCCCAGGTGCCGCCATCCATTGGGTCCCCGGATGACCAGGTGCCACGCTCCTGAGTTGGGTGATGCCGGGGCGACAGGTACTTGTACGCCTTCTGCAGGCGATACGAAGGGCCGCGAGCGCAAAGGTGAGCGGGATGCAGTCCGATGATGCTTACGACGCGGTCGTCGTACTCGGCGGGCACAGGCTGGGGACCAGCCGCGGCGAGGATGGTGGCAAGTTCGTTGGCCGTTAAGGCCAGCGGAGTGGAAGATGCGTTAGGGCACGCGAACGTCGGAGACGGCATACTCGTTGAATCCAGTCATGATGTTTCTCCATTTCACAATCATTCGACTGCGACGACGAATGAGCGCGACCAAGCCATCATACCAGAGTGGGTTAGGTGTTCCGGCGAACTGCGAATTGAAGATGGAAATGGGCTTCTAGATAGATAATCCGCTTGTTCGGAAACCGATGCGACCTTGCGCTTTGCGCACTGCGGGCCGGACAAATCCAGACATGTAATCTCCAGGGGTGGCCAGTCGGCCGCCCCTTCTGCTTGCGCGCTAGTCGGGCCGCGCCGGAAATCGCATTTCCGCGTGTGCTAGAATGGGGCTTCATTTGCGCAAACGGAGTACGTTATGGCGCGCCCCAAACTACCCGAACGATTTCACCTCCCCGCCACTGCCCGCACGTGTCTCAAGAAGGCCGAGTACGCCGCCCTCGGACGCCACGCTCGCCTCAAAAACAGGTCGATAAGCTCCTTGCTGCGCGAGCTGATCTTGGCCGAGCTGGCATTGGCCGAGCAGGTTGCTCGATGATCGGGCTCAATGCCGAGCAGCAGCGCGCCTACGACGCCGCGCTCGCCGGATTCAACTTGTTCATCACGGGCGGCGCCGGCACCGGCAAGTCCGTGCTGGTGCGCACGATCAAGGGTCGCCTCGGCAGTAGTTGTCTCGTGGCAGCGCCGACAGGCCTTGCCGCGCTCAACGTCGACGGCTGCACCATCCACTCGCTCTTCAAGAGCGGTGCGGCTGCGTTGAAAGAGATCAGGACGTTGATCCTGGACGAAGCGTCCATGATACCGCCCGACATGATCTCGCGACTTGTCGGCACCGCCAAGCGCGTGCGCGAGTGCGATGCGCCCTGGGGCGGTCTGCAGATAATCCTGGTGGGCGACCTTGCGCAAATCCCGCCGGTCATTCGTGGGGCCCATGCACACACCATCGAGAGCAAGTACGGCGGCGTGCCCTACTTCTTCGCTTCGCGCGTGTTCGGCAGCTTCCGCCTCGTCGAGCTGCCGCAAATCATGCGTCAGGCCGATCCAATCTTGTGCGAGGCCTTGCGCGAGCTGCGCATGGGACGGCTCACGGCGAACACCAACTCCATTTTCGACGGCTGCGTTGCGCCCCGGCCCGAAGGCGCGCTGGCGCTTGTTGTGACCAACAAAAGAGCCAGGGAAGTAAACGCCGCCGAGCTGGCCCGCCTGACGACGCCGGTTGCATCCTTCGTTGCCGACATCGACGGCGACGTCGACGAACGCGCGTACCCGACCGACGCCACGTTGGCGCTCAAGGTCGGCGCCCGCGTTGTAATCCTTCGTAACGGCGACGCATTTGTAAACGGAGATACTGGCCTGATTACCGCCATCGAGCCGACCACCGTCATGGTTCGGCTGGATCGCGGCGGCCACGCTGTCGAGATCGGCCGCGCCGAGTGGCAAATCAAAGAGCCCGTCGTCGAGACGTACCGCGACGAGGAGGGCAAGCAGCATACGCGCGTTGTCGAGCAGCCCGTCGGCACGTTTCGGCAACTTCCCCTACGGCTTGGCTGGGCACTGTCGATCCACAAGGCGCAGGGCCTGTCGCTGGATCGCGCGCACGTCGACTTGGGCGGCGGCACGTTCGCCCACGGCCAAGCATACGTTGCGCTATCTCGCGTCCGTTCGCTCGATGGCCTCACGCTGGAGCGTGCTTTGCGCCCGTCCGACTTCATCTTTGATCCCGCCGCCCTCGGCTACGAGGCGGTATTCATGCCGCTTGCGCGCATCGCAGATCAGGTGCGCGGCTGCTCTGCGTACAATCGCGACGGGCGGCCCTACCGCGGCGATGAGCGCCTGCCGTCATGTCCGCTGAGCAAGGCCGGCTGTCCCCGACTTGGTGCTGTGCCTGTTGGTTCCCAACATACACAGCCGAGCGTTGCGCCGTGGATCAGCAACTACTTTCCAACAGCCGAGCATACGTAGCCCATGGACCAACATACTCCGATACGTAGGGCCGGCAGGCCGCCGCTTATCGGCAAAGCCTCGCACGCCGTGGCTGTGCGGATGGCAGCAAACGATTACGCTGTGTTTCTCGATCTGGCGCGACGCCAGGGCATGACCGCGAGTGGCTTACTGCGGATGCTGGTCGACGACGTACTCGTGCAGGAAGAGTGCAGGCGCGAGTAACGAGCGCTACTGGCGCACCAGACTACCGCGAGGCCTAGGAGGTGCCCTAGGCCGCTGCGCGCGCCGCTCGTAAGAAGCTGTCGGCATCACCAAGCTCAATCTTCAAGCGCTTGGCGCTCAACTTCCATAGGCCGCCTTGTCCGCCGATTGCCTGCCCGGCCTGCCCAAGCATGCCCCACACCGACGCCTGCTGTTCGCTCGCCATCTTGTTCGCCATCAACTGCCCAGCGTGGCTGTCGTAGACGTTCTTCTCGTAGTTCGGCGCCGCCGTCTGGTAGCCCGGCGTCTGCACTTGGTTGGGCTGATTGAAGACGGGCGATCCCTGCAAGTAGATCGATGCCTCGTTGAAGGCACGCTCGCGGTCCTGCACATCTTCGTTCTGAATCTGGCCGCGGAGCTGCTGCTCGGTGTTGAGCTTCTGCGTCCAGTCGCTGTTCGTCTGGTTCTGGAACTGCGTTGCTTCGCCGATGGTGGCGCTGCGCAGGCCTTGCTCGCGACTGATGTTGTCGCCCGCGACCTGGTGCCCGGTGAGGTACGCCTGGTTTTCGAGCTGCAGGTACGCGTCGTTCTGATTGCGTGCGACGTCGGCGTTGGTCGTCTGTGCGGCCCGGCCGTCAATCGGCAAGCCGCGGTCCTGCAGCATCTGCGCCTGACGGTCGTTCTGCTGCGCGAACATGGGATCGAGCCGCGCCTTGCCGCTGTTCCACACAGCGTCGGCAGCGCCCTGGTCGATCTGCTTCACGTCGCCATAGTTGTTTGGATTGTAGGCGAAGTCGTCGGCGCCCTTGTTCCAGACCTGCAATGCGTTCGTGTTGACCGCGCGCGGGTCATAAGGCGCGCTGTTCGCCATGCTGTACTCAGACGTGGGCAAGCCGCCCAGCGTCTGGTTGGCCTTTTGAGCCAAGGTCAAGCCAATCTGATTTTGCGTGTTCAGCGTCTGCTGGTTCGCGGGGTCCAGCGTCGTGTGCTGCGACAAGGGCACACCGTTCGCGTCACGCTGGTACGTGACGTTTCCGTTCGGGCCGTACATGTCGACCGCGCCGTACTTCGCGTTCTCCTGCGCAGCCTTGCTGTTCGCCGCCGCTTGCGCGTTCGCCGTTGCTACCGGATCGGGAGCTGCGGGTGGGGTGGGGCCGGATTTGCCCATGGTGTTACTCGTCCTCGTTGGGGTTAGGCGGCAGTGGCGATGCGGAGCTGCCGCACGGCCTGATCGAAGCCGATGACAACGGCAACGAACTTCGTGCCGTCGATCACGGCGAACAGACGGCCGGCGTCGGTGCGCATGCTGGCGATGCGCAGCCCAGCGCGGGCGGCGATGCGGCGAATGTGGTTGGTGCGGGCCTTCTCGCTCACTTGGTGCTCCCGTGGCTGATGCCGTGAGCATCAGTATACAGGAGCGGCGCGAGTAAACGGCCCGGCCCGCAATCCCGTATCCGCGCGCGGACGCGGTCGAAGTCCCGTGATTTTTTCCAAAAATAAAAATGCCAGCCTCGTCGCCGCGCTCGAAGTCTCGCTGGGAAGACTGGGGGGAGGGGTGCCGGTTTTCGTTAGAAGCGCGCGTCCGCCCTAGTCAGTACTGCTCGGGATCCCATCGGCATGAGTTCTCTTCGGACTCAACCGGGCGGGGGTCCGCCCCGCATGGCTCGCGCTGGAAAATCTCGTACCCCCACCCCATCGGTCAATCAGCCTCCTCGCTCCAACGCCGCGTCACTCGTGGCCGCCCCTCCCCGCGCGCTGTCGGAAACGACGCATGCGCCGCCGCGAACCAGCTTGGGATTCCTCTTCCGCCTTGCACAGCGTGCAACACGGCTAAGCCCTCCAGGTAACGGGGCTACGAGGTGCATCAGCACCCGCGGATTCAGCTTGGAGCCGCCGTCGACTCGTGTTCTTTATTCCTCAGAATTGAGAACGTGAATCGTCGGGACGCTCAGCAGTGGCAACAGGAACTCGCAATCGAACGACACGCAACTCAGCGAAGTCGCATGCCGTCGGCTACTTGCGAACGAGCAGCGCGGCGAACGTCGGCGCCGATAAGGACTCCGGCCAGCGGCAGCGGGCTGCCATCGAGCGGTACGCCAAGGCGGCCGGCTACGTCATCGCTGACGAGGACTGCTTCTACGACGAGGCGGTGTCCGGCGCCGACCAGCTCGGAGCACGCGCCGGATGGACCGCGCTGATGGCGCGCATCAACGGCAACGGCGTGCGCGTCGTCATCGTCGAGGACGCCAGCCGGTTCGCCCGCGAGTTGATGGTGCAAGAACAAGGCATCTTGGAGCTGCGCAAGGCCGGCGTAACGGTGCTTACTGCTGGCGGCGACGACCTCACCGCATCGAGCGATCCAGGCCGCACCATGATCCGCCAGATCATGGGGTCATTCTCGGAGTACGAGAAGGCGCGGCTGGTGGCGAAGCTCGCCAGCGCACGCGCACGCAAGAAAGAGCAGACGGGCCGGTGTGAAGGGCGGAAGTCGCTGACCGAGACGACCCCGAAGCGCTCAAGCTGGCGCGCAAGCTGCGCCGGGCGAACCCGACGACGGGCAAGCGCATGAGCTTTCGCGACATCGCCGCGAGGCTGGCCGACGCGGGCCACACGGCGAAGTCGGGCAAGCCCTTGTCGCCGAGTGTGGTGAAGCGGTTGCTTGAAAACAGTTGAACCTGCTGACTACGTGCGTTTCTTTGCTACCGCTTTCCGAGGCGTCGCCGTTGCGGGCGGCGCCCCCTTTGCCTTGGGGACGGCGTTTGGCGTTTTCGCGGAATCCAGCGACATGGCTGCGGTTACCCGCTTGGCTATGAAGTGCGCGAATGGCCGAATGTCGTTTCCCACGCTGGCGCTCTCCAATGCACCCATGTATTCGTCCCGATCATCTACGCGGATCACGACCCATGGAAAACCGCCGGACGCAAGCATGGCATTCATAAGGAAGCGAGCCGTGCGCCCATTGCCGTCCGGAAAGGGGTGAATATACCCCATCAGCCAATGGGCGAGCACCGCTCTCACGCCCGGATGCTCCTCGACTTCCATCATGCTGAAGAACGCGTCCATGGCGTCCGGGACACTCTCCCAGCTAGGCGGTACGTGCCGTGAGCCTCGAATGTAGATGAAGTGCTGGCGGTAACCCGCTAACGCGCCTGCCTTCAATATGCCCGCCTGTACGGAAGGCTGAAACATTGCGCGATACCAGTCTCTATGAGCAACGCGCGCTAATTTTCCAGGCTCCGCGCCGCCGATGATATCGGCAATCGACTGGCCGACGCGCTGGAAGGCTTCCCAGTACCCGCGAGCCGCCAACGCGTTCTTGCTCTCCTTGTCCGCTGCGTCGGCGTCGGGATTCCAGGTTCCGGACCTAACGCGGTCGATCAGCTCGGGCGTAACCGTGTAGCCTTCAATGGACAGTGAATGGTAGGCGTCGCTCTTGTAAACTTCTTCGACGGACTCAAAGATACGCGCGCCTGTTTGATGGGAGCCCGGGGGCGGGGGGAAAGGCGTCGATGATGGCTTGTCGGTGAGTATCCCAGAGCCCTTTGATCCTTCCCACGACAGGTAGAGTACCCTGCGCTAGCGATGCCATTTTGAGACCGGCTGCGAACGGATCGTGCTCGCGTATCGTGTAACCAGCGCCTTTCATGGCACTGGCAATTTCGTCCGCGACGTCCCCACGCCCAGCTCGTCGGAATGCTCCCGCTAAGCGCGACGCCACGACGGAGTTCCCTCCTTCTAAGAGATGACGCAGCACTTCCGATGAATCCCTGATCGCAGCAAGAACAACTTGAGCTTCAAGGGGCGCCCGCTGGAAGAAGGCTTCAGGCACTTTCACGAGTGCAGCAGCCGGGGAAATCAGGCGTAGCCCGTTCTTGACGGCAATGTCTGCCGCCGGTGGCCTCGACGATTTTTTCTGCTTGAAGTCATAAATCGAAGTTCCGAACAGGAGATCGCGCACGTTGCTCGTAGCTCTTTGGGCATACACCGTCACCTGTGTTGGGATCACAGTGTTCTCTGCGTGCAGTTGGATGGACTGCTCCGGTGACAAGTTCCACTCGGTTCCGAACCGCGACCCGCAATACTCGGCGCAAAATTCCCAGAAGGAGGCGTACCAGGGAGTTGTATCTCCTTCGTCGGCGCCTGGGCTGGTCGTTATGAGCCAGCCCTGGATCACTTGGCGTAGGAAGCCGTTCTTCAGAAGACGCTCACGGTCGGCTCTATTGAACTCCTTGGATTGAAACACCCGCTTGCCGCCGCGCTGAAGCTCTCTCAGTTGATCAAGAGACCTCGCTAGTTTTTCGTTTGGTTTGGCCACGTGTTTAGCCCCTCTGCACTAAAACACGTCTATCATGTTGCGCGAATAAACGTCTATCATGTTGTATCAAAAAACGTCCATGATGCTGCATGATAAAACGTCTATCGCGTTGCGCAAGAAAACGTCCATGATGTATAAACCGACATTTATTGTTGTAAAACAGTCACTTAATCGGCTGGCCCTACTAGCGCTGGATACTGCGCTGACCACCTCGGCTGCACGGCGCAAACGCCAATCGTAGCCACGTACAAGCGGTGTTGGTGGCGGCGGCAGCAGCAGCATGATCGCGCTGGCCGCCGTCGCCATGGCGATGGCGGCAGCCATCGCAGCTCCAGGGCGGCGGTGGTGGTGACGTCGTCGCCTCCTCCGACCTCGCGAGCAGGGCGACGAGGAGGAAGAGAAGAACTACTGCGTCGCGGCCGGCGCACCGGTGCGCACCCTCGCCATCACCCGCTCCCACAACTTGCGCAGCGCGATCCACTCGTCCGCCGGCAGCGCCATGACGACATCGCGCGCGACGGCGGTCTGAAGACATGCCAACGCGCCCAGCGCCGCGCACGCCGCCGACGCCCAAGCGACGGCGTCGAGATCGGCGCCAGTCTCGTCGACGATTTCTTCTGCCAACGTGAAGAGACGGCGCCCCAGGAAAAGCTGCCGGGCGGCGACCCTTTGCGCATGTGCTGCGACGGGGTGGTCGAAATGTGGGTGGCGGACCCGGCGGAAGGCGCGCAGTTCCTTATCGGTGGCCGGCTCAGCGTCGAGCACGCTGCCATCGGCAAGGGCGGCTCGTAAGCGGTCGCACAGCACGTCTAACTCGGCCCATTGGATCGCGATTGCCGCCAGCCAAGCTGCCGTCACTGCCGGTCGGCCGATGAGCTGGCGTATTGGCCTGTCGATCTGCTCATCAGTGGCGCTCTCCAGGAGCGCCGAGCCATCGCGGCGAGCAAGCTCGCGCACGTGGGGGATGCTGATGGCGTTGTCGGTCATTGGCTGCTCATTGCACGAAGTGCAAGCCGCAGCTTAGCAGGTCCGCCTCGTCATTCGGCCGATGTCCGAGCCGGGTAAACAAGCGTTACTGGGGCTTGCCGACAATGCGCAGAAGCTCCTGCTCCCAGCGCAGCAATGCATCGCGTTTCTCGGCGAGGTATTCGTACTGGTCATATCGCGAGCCGACCGTCTGCCGGCGCCCTGTCACCTGATTGAGCACACGGTCTCTGACGTCCTGCCGAACGCCGAGGGCAGCCATGCCCGTTGCCGCTTGATGCCGCAGATCATGCAGCCGGAAGTCCTCAATTCCGTGGTCTCGCACCACGTCGCGGACTCGGTGCGATAGCGTCGTCGGGTAAACGTCAAAGCCGTCGCCGAACAATGAGCGCGTGTAGGCCGTCAATGGCACGATGTGCGGCAGGCCGTTCTTCGTGCGGGCGGCAGGAAGAACTCCATGCGTCATCCGTCAGCTCCACGGCGCTGGCGTGGGAGACCTCGGAGCGGCGCTGGCCCAGCAGCAGCAGCAGCCGGACCGCGTTGTCGACCGGCTTATCGCTAAGCGCGCGCCAGAAGACCTTGAGTTCGTCCAAGGCCATGACGCGCGAGCGCGCAACCTCGGGAGCGCGTTTGCGGATGCCGTGCGCTGGATTGACGTCGATCTTGTCCTCGGCCAACGCCCAATTGAGAACCGCGCTTATCAGCGAGTGGCTGCGATTGGCCTGGATAGGCGTCACGTCGTCGACGATGTCGTTGAGCACGTCGATCACGTCCCCTCGCTTGAGATCGACGACGACCTTCTTGCCGAGCCGACTCTTGATGTGGCGCTCGTATAGGGCCTCGTCCTCTGCCCAGGACTTCTTGTTGACCTTTGCGTGCCGCTCAAGCCACTGGCCAAAGAGTGCCTCGAACGTGGTGGTGCTGTTTGACCGCGGCCCGTTCAGGGTGATGTCGGCGTGACGGTCGGTGACCGCTTTCCAGGCCTGCGCAAGCGACAGGTGGTCGGCGTCGCCCAGGCGCTCGTAGCCGCCGCCGTTTCTCTGATCGCGGAAGTAGTACACGCGCCGGAAGTCATCACGTTCGCGCGCGGCCTCGTCGCGTGGCGCTGACGACTTCGCACTCACGTCGAGGTACAGGGCCTTCCGACCCTCGATAGTCCATCGAGTGCGCGTCTGGCCCGGCTTCGTGCGCGCGCCTTTGAGTGCTCTGTCGTTGTCAGGAAGTCTGTCACCCATGCCGAGCGAGTACCACGCAGTACGATTCCCGTCACTGCCCTGTCACTGCTGATTACGTCGCGTGGCGTCGGCGATTGTCGCGCCATGTCGTTAGCCCGCATCTGCAACGCGTTGATGATGGCTGTCTTTTCGTGCGACCTCACACGACAGCGAGCGACCTCGAAAAACATCGGGATTACGCAATCAGTAGATTAGGAATCTGGTGCTCTATCCAGCTGAGCTACGGGGCCTCCTCGCCTGACCGATCGATCTTGGGGAGGACCGCTGCCCGATGCATCATGGGAGTGGGCGGGGCATCGGTCGGCGGGCTGCTGATAGCACATTTGGCCGACGTTCGCGATCACCGCTACCCTCTAAACGGGCGCAGAGAAGGCGCCGAGCGGCGAGATAAATGCTTGCGGAAGGCCGCTGATCCGGGGCCCGATCAGAGGGAGCATGGGATACGCGCCTTCCTCCCCAAGCGGACCGGCTAACCATCCCCCGTGACTGACTTTCCTCTTTGCGGTCGCTGCGCAACGCGCTGGTAGGCAATGACTATTGGCAAAAAATAAGCCCGGCCAGAGCCGGGCTTAAAGAGAAATGGGGTTGCGCAACTGCGACGCGGTGGCAAGAAAAATACGCCCAGCTGGCAAGCCTGGTTCCATCTAAATCGCGGTTAATGGCTGAAGCAAGCCTGCCGGCCACAGTCGCAGCGGCAGGGGCGCGTCCCGCCCTGCGCCCTGAGGCAGCGGCCATCGGCCCACCCGATATCCACAATCTCAGGTTGCATTAAGCCGCCAATCAGGCCTATCGGTCGGTTGAGGACTGGGGAGGGACCATTGCCGCGCGTGCGCATCGAGTGGGTGCCGGTGCAACTGTATGGCCTCGGGCACCTCGGTTTCGACCACCTGCAGCTAGTCTTCGAGCCTGGCGATGCCGGCCCCGGCGCGCAGGACAACTGGTTCGTCATGGAGGGCGTGCGCGAAGCGAGCCGCGAGGGGATTTTCCTCGGCATCGAGGGCGCCGACGGTCGCATGACGCTGGCCGCCGCCAACCTAGCCTCGCGCGATGATCTCACCGCCAAGATCGGCACCCCGGCGCAGCGCGGCAGCCGCGTACTGGCGTACGGCGGCGAGGAGTTCGGTGCTTGGGAGACGATGGCCAGCTACGCCACCGACATTGAGGCCGAAGACTACCCCTACATCGCATTTGGACTGCCGGGCTCGCCTGTGCCGACCATCAACTCCTCCTCGGCAATAGCTTCATTGGTGCACTACTCGGGCCTCGACCCGCGGCAGGCCCTCCCCTACGGCTTGCACCGCTCGCCGGGCATGTCGACGTTGCTCGGCACCTCGGGTGCCGATCGCATGCGCATCGAGCACGGCTTCACGACCTTGCTGGGCGGGCGCGGCGCAGACTGGTTCGCCGGCGGCGCGGACGCGGACCAGATCGAGAAGTTCTACGGCGGGGAAGGCGACGACATTTTCCGCTGGTCGCCCGGATTTGACATCGCGCACGGCGGCCAGCCGCAGCTCGACTATGCCGCCGACGGCACCGATGTCATTGATTATTCCGGCGCCGGCGAGGTGACGATCACCTTCAATCGGCACTGGATTCCACACAAGGTACCGAACTATGTGGCGACATTCGCGACGGGCGTTGATCACCTGTTCTCGATCGAGCGCATCCAGTGGAATGCCAAGACGGACCACATCGTGCTGGGCAAAGACACGGACTTGCTGGAGGACGACCGCGTGCTGGGGCCGAGCGCCGTGCTGGACCGTGGCGACGTGCGCATTGCCGCCATCGTCGGCGAGGACCGCGCGACGCTCGGGGATGCCTCGACCGGCAATGACGGCGACAACCGTCTGCTGGGCACGCGCACCTCGGACGTGATCGAGGCCGGGGGCGGCGATGACACGATCTATGGAGGCGAAGGCGATGACACGCTGAGCGGCGGGGCTGGCAGCGACGCGTATGTCTACATCGCCGGCGACGGTCACGACATGATCATCGAGGCAGAACGCGCCAACGACATCGACGAACTGGTGCTGGCCGGGGGCCTCACCCCCGCCGACGTGGAAGTGCTGCGGCTGGGCGAGCGCGACCTGCTGCTCGCCGTTCCCGGCGGGTCGATCCTGATCAGCGGGTTCTTTTCTCAGGTCGGTGGTGCGGGCGGGCCCGGCATCGAGCGCGTTGTTTTCGACCATGCGCCGGCCTGGACGCGAAAGGACATCGAGCAGCGTGCGGCCGAGGAGCCTCCCCTCGCCCTGCTCGAAGGCCTTCCGCCCGACCTGATACCGGACGTGCTGCCCGACATGCTGGTCGGCTGGCCGATTGGCGCCGATCTGGCGGGAGCATCGGAAGCGCCATTCGACATCTACGACCTCAGCCTGTTCTGAGGAGATTTCAACGCCGCCTGCCCCTATGCTGAGGGCGGGGAGCTCATGCATGCGTTGTGCATTGCGTTGCACATTGACGGTCGCTGCGGCGTTGGCTGCATTCGGCGTCGGCCCCGCCTCGGCCGGGCAGCCGGACGCTGCGGCGCGCTCCCAAGCGAAGGGTGCGTCTTGCACCTTGCAGGCCGGACCGAAAGCCTCCGTCGTCCGCGTCATCGATGCCGAGACTGTGTTGCTGGACGATCACCAGGAGGTGCGCCTCATCGGCGCGCTGGCGCCGCGCTCGCCGGACCTGACGCCGCAGGCGCAGCCGTGGGCCCCCGAGGCGACCGCCATCGCAGCGCTGCGCGCGCTCGTCCTTGGCCGCACGGTGTCTCTCGCATCGTCGGGGCGCGCGCTCGACCGCTACGGGCGCCGCCTTGCGCACCTGTTCGTCGAACGTGACGGCGAAAGCCTGTGGGTACAGGGCGAGATGCTGGCCAGCGGCAACGCGCGCGTCTACGGCCTGCCGGGGAGCTACGCATGCATGCTTGAAATGCTGGCGCACGAGCGGGTCGCACGAGACAGCGGCATCGGCGTGTGGGCCGCCGGCGCCTACGCGGTGCGCTCGGCACGCGGCACCCGAGACTTGATGCGGCGGCGCAATTCCTATGAGATTGTCGTCGGCAGCGCCGCCAAGGTGGCGGTTACCAAGGCCCGCACATACGTCAATTTTGGCCGCGACTGGCGCCGTGACTTCACGGCCGGCATCGAGGCACGCGTGCTGCGCGCTCACCCCGAATGGGCGCAAACGGTCGCGGCATTGGAGGGCAAGCGGGTCGAAGTACGCGGCTGGATCCAGTACCGCAACGGGCCGTACATCGACATCGAGGATCCGAGCCAGATCAGCATTGTCGATGAGCGATTGCCGGGACGCTCGCCCCCGCCGGCCGGTGCAATGACCAGCAGCGACCGCGACGGCCAGCCGACACCCAAAAAAGAACAGCGCCCGGCACCAAAGGCACCAGGCGCTGTCGATCTTTAATGCGCCGCCGACTTAGGCGGCGCGTGTCTCGGCGTCTCCGCCCTCGGCTTCAGCAGCCAAGCGGCGACCGCGCGCGCTCTTGGAGAGGACTTCGGTGATGCGCTGCACGGCGCCACGCTCGTCGAGCTTCTCGACGGCGGCAATCTCGCGCGCCATGCGGTCGAGCGCGTCCTCATAGAGCTGACGCTCGGAGTATGACTGCTCGGGCTGCGCCTCGGAGCGATAGAGGTCGCGAACCACTTCCGCGATCGAAACGAGATCGCCGGAGTTGATCTTGGCGACGTACTCCTGGGCTCGGCGGCTCCACATCGTACGCTTGACGCGGGCGCGACCCTTGAGGATTTCCATCGCCTTCTTGACGACCGGCTCCTCGGAGAGCTTGCGCATGCCGACGCTTGCCAGCTTGCCGGTGGGCACGCGCAGCGTCAGCTTCTCTTTGTCGAAACTGATCACGAACAGTTCGAGTGCCATGCCGGCGATTTCCTGCTCCTCGATGCCGACGATGCGACCGACGCCGTGCGCGGGATAAACGATGAACTCGGTGGCCTTGAACCCGTGACGCTGGCTGACCGGCTTCTTCTGCGCGGTCATGAGCTGGCGGGCAGCCGCGGCCTTCTCGGCAACGGCCTTGGGGGTCATCTGCTGCGGCGGCACGGGCGCGGTGATCTTCTGCCCCGACGGCTTCATGTCGGCGGCGACGGCGCGCACGGGCTGGGTGGTGGGCTTCGCAGCCACACCCTTGGGCACCACCTTTGCTGCCGGCTTGCCAGTCTGCTTGACGGGCAGGACGGTTCCTGCTGTCTTCGATACAGGCTTCTTGCCTTTGACGGGCGCAGTCGCCTTCGCGACAGGCTTCTTAGCGACGAGCTTCGCTTCCAGGCGGACCGGCTTTTTCGCAGGGGTAAGGTTGCGGCCAAACTTCTTGCCAGCGGCAGCCGTGGACTTTGAGCGGGCGGCGGGCGCCTTTTTCTTGTCAGCCATAGGGGTCGTCTCACTTTCTCGTCGGATTTATGAGCCGTACTCGCAGCGATGCACGTAGACCCGGTGCACCAGCGACAACGCTGCAGCGCCGAGCTTTATATGGGGGGTCGGCCTCTCTCGGTGGAGCGCGGGCCGGCCGAAGTTGTGCTCTGATTTGATCAAAACCGCGCGATGTTCGGACCGGAAGCAGGCCCGAGCAATGCCTTGGCGGCAAAGCGGATGCTTTTTGTTCGCTCCTGTTCCGAACTCTGTACCGGGTTTTGGGCATCATCTGGGAGTAGCGTAACATAAATTTCATTGAAAATGAAGGGCGGCCCTTCGGCACGGTGTGGCGGTGCTTACCGGCCGGCCCCGAATCGTAAGCATTCTGAAAAGGCTGCGAAAAGGGTTGCGCATTTTGCCGCAACGTACCGGCAGGCACCGCGGGCTAGTCGCCCGTGCCGGGTTCAGCCGAGAAAAACTTCTCGAACTTGCCGCTTTCGTCCTTGTGGGCGTCGGCGTCCGGAAGAGCATCCTTCTTCGAGGTGATGTTCGGCCAGGTCTCGGAAAACTTCCGGTTGAGCTCCAGCCACTTCTCTAGCCCAGGCTCGGTATCGGGCTTGATGGCGTCAACCGGGCATTCGGGCTCGCAGACGCCGCAGTCTATGCACTCGTCCGGATGAATAACGAGCATGTTCTCGCCTTCATAGAAGCAGTCGACCGGACAGACCTCGACGCAATCGGTGAATTTGCACTTTATGCATTTTTCGTTGACGACGTAGGTCATTGTCTGAATCCGGAAAACATGCCGTTGCCGCGAGCGGTGGCGCTGCTTCGTTGCGGGTGGGGTGGGAAGACACTCTCCCGGCACCACTCGCTGCATCAGCGGGCTTTACCGCAGAGCCTATCTAAATCGCGACGTTCCTTCTTAGTCGGCCGTCCGCTGCCCTCCGGCCGTCTGACAGGGCTCGCCACACTTGGCGGCCGGCCCGAGCCAGTCGGCGACGACGACGACAATTGAGGTTTGATGACATCGCCCTCGGCTGTCAATTCTTCATAAAGAGAGCGTGCCGCGGCAGAAGGGCCCCGCCGCTCTGCAATCCCCAGAACCCTCACCAATTGCACCTGGCGACTGATGGAGATGGTTAGCACATCGCCGGGGCGCACGGTCTGCGCCGGCTTGTCGGTGCGCACCCGATTGACGCGCACTTTGCCGGCTGCGACCAGACCGGCGGCTAGCGTGCGCGTTTTGACGAAGCGCGCAAACCACAACCATTTGTCGAGCCGCTGCGTCCCGGAAGCCGTCGCTGCATCCGCGCCGCCGCTCAAGTGCCTTGCTCCTTGCCCCGCTTGGCAAGCTCATCACGCAGAGCGCCGAGTGCGGCGAACGGTGAATCGGGGTCCGTTCCGCCGCGCCGTGGCGGAGCGGCAGTGTGCACTTCGGCCTTGCGACGATCATCCTTGCGCCGGTCGTCGGGACCGCGGCGAGGGCGGTCGGCGGGCGGACCACGGCGATGCTGACCTGCGTCGCGATCCCGGCCACGCTCACGGTCGCGATTGCCGCGATCTTTGCCATGCGGGCGGTTGTCGTCGCGACGCTCGGGCTCGCGCGCCACCTGCGGCGCTGCTTCGGCGGCCGGGGCAGCGACGGCCGCTGCCGCAGCATCCGGCGTGGCCAGGCTCGCAGCTGCAGGCCGATCATTGCGCTGGCGGCGACGCTGTTCGCCGCGCTCGGGACGACGCTCACCGCGCTGGTGGCGGCGCGGGCGCCAGATGTCTTCGAATTTCTGCTCTACGGGCGCCGGCTCGGCCGTCGGCGCCGGCGCTGCTGCGGCTATTGGCGCGGGCACCCCGAGTTCAGCGGTAGCTGGCGCCTCGGCTGCCGCCGTGACTTCGGCAGCGATCTCGGGCGCCGCCTCCGCGGCGACGACCTCGGGTGCGGCGGCACCGTTCATCTCAGCGCTCACACCGGCGGCGGGCGCATCAGCAGCCACGTTCTCGGTGGCCACCGGCTCGACGGCAGGTGCTTCCATCGCGGCAGGCGTTTTGATCGGCCGACGGTCGAGGCGGAAGCCAAGTGCCTTCAAGACGCCGCCCAGCTCGTCGGGCGAGCAGCCGAGCAGCGACATCATTTCGGGCGTGACGGTGAAACCACCATCGCCGGTGGCGCCCTTCGGCGGCATGGCGCCTTCGCTGCCGCGCCAGGCGAGTAGCGGGCGAATGTAATCGGCCAGGCGCTCCAGCATATCGAGACGCACGGCGCGCGGTCCGCACACGTGGTAGCCGAAGGCGCGATAAAACGCTTCCGGGCAAGCGGGATCAGGGATGAACGAGGTCAGACCGGGGCGCGGTGGCTCCGGCATGGCCTCGGCCAGACCGTTGGTGCTCGCATTCTTCAGCGACCACAAGGTGAGCACCAGCTCGGCCGGCGCGGGCTTCAGAAGCAGCGGGAAGTAGATATTGAAGGCGCCAAACCGCACACCGTACTTGCGCAGCTGCGCGCGCGCATTCTGATCGAGCGACTTGATCTCCTCGGCCACTAACTCGCGGCGCAGTACGCCGAGGTTCTCGCGCAGACGGAAGGCGATGCCGCGCGCGAGGCCGGCGACGTCCTCGGCATTGCCGATCTCGACGAGCGGCTTCAGCTTCTCGGCAATGGTTTGAGTCAGCCACGCTTCAAGCCGCGCCTGCACCTTCTCGCGATCGGGACCTGAAAGGTTCTCATCGACGAGCAGCGATACCGTCGGCTTCAACGGATCTTCGGTGGCCTCGATCTGGGCGATCTCCTCGGTGCGCCATAGGATGCGCCCGCGCCGATCCAGATGCAGCGCATCGGGCTGCGCGGCGGCCACGCGGCGGGCGCGCATTCCAAGTTCGCGCGCCAGCACCTGCGCCGCGGCATTGCGTGTCGCCTTGCCTTCGACGCCCTCGGCGGCGGGATCGAGCTGAAAGCGAAAACCCTGCAGCCTCCCGACGAAATGTTTCTCGACGTGAATGGCGCCATCGGCGCCGATCTCAGCAGTCAGCTCGTCCTTGTCGCGCATACCCTTCATCAACGCACTGGTGCGAAGATCGACGAAGCGCTGCGTCAACTGCTCGTGCAGCGCATCCGATAGACGATCCTCGATTTCGCGCGTCTTCCCCTGCCAGTGCTCCGGATCCTTCAGCCACGTCGCGCGGTTGGCCACGAATGTCCAAGTGCGGATGTGCGCTATGCGATTGGCCAGCGTATCGATGTCGCCGTCGGTGCGGTCGGCCAGACCCACCTGCTTGGAAAACCAGTCCTCGGGAATGTGCTCCTCAGGAACTCATCAGGTAGCCGAAAATCGAGGCGACCAGCTCGGCGTGGTTCTGCCCGGAGATCTTGCGATAGTCCGGAATCTGGCAGACCTCCCACAACTTGCCGACGGCCGCCGGCGCAGTTGTGATGGCGGCGATGTCTCGATCGGCACTGACGGTCTCCAGTGCAATTACATCGTCGGCCGCGCGGGCACGCACGAGACGCGGGATGTTCGGCATTTCGCGCAGCGAATTTTTGAGGCCTTCGAGGCTGCGCAGGTCGAGATCGCGGTTGCGCCACTGCAGGACGCGCACGCTCTCGAAGTTGTGGGTCTCCAGCCGCTCGATGGTGTCGTTGTCGAGCGGCTCGGCGGAGCCGGTAACGCCGAACGTGCCGTCGTTCATGTGGCGGCCGGCGCGGCCGGCGATCTGACTCAGCTCCGACGGCGTCAAGTTGCGATGGTTTTGACCGTCGAATTTGCGCGTCGCTGAGAAGGCGACGTGATCGACGTCGAGGTTGAGGCCCATGCCGATGGCGTCGGTGGCGACCAGGAACTCGACATCGCCCGACTGATAGAGCGCCACCTGCGCATTGCGCGTGCGCGGCGACAGCGCGCCGAGCACCACCGCGGCACCGCCACGCTGGCGGCGCATGAGCTCTGCGATCGAATAAACCTCGGCTGCCGAGAAGGCGACAACCGCCGTGCGCTGCGGCAGACGCGTGATCTTCTTCTGACCTGAATAGGTCAGCTTCGACAGGCGCGGACGCGAGATGAAGTTGGCGCCGGGAATGAGATCGGAGATGGCTTCGCGCATCGTCTGCGAGCCGAGCAGCAGCGTCTCGGAACGACCGCGCGCATGCAGCAGGCGGTCGGTGAAGACGTGGCCACGCTCCGGATCTCCGGCCAGCTGAATCTCGTCGATGGCGAGGAAGTCGACGTCGATGGCGCGCGGCATCGCCTCGACCGTGCACACCCAATAGCGGGCGCGTTCCGGCTTGATCTTTTCCTCGCCTGTGATCAGCGCGACCTTGTCGGCGCCGATGCGGGCAGCGATCTTGTCATAGACCTCGCGCGCCAGAAGCCGCAGCGGCAGGCCGATCATGCCGCTTTCGTGGCCGAGCATGCGCTCGATCGCCAGATGGGTCTTGCCGGTATTGGTGGGCCCCAGCACCGCCGTGACGTGGCGGATGCGCTTTTCGAGGTCGCTGGCCATCTGGCCTCCTCATATCTCTGGCGATGGCATCGCAGAGACGTTCGCCGAGATCAAGGGCATGATTGCCCAAGGCCCGCGCGAAACAGCCCGTATTGTAGTTATGTTCATGCCCGCTGGCGATTGCTGCGAGTGTGATCGGCAGTTATCGACGCAGCGCGATGCGCTGGTTGTCGGGCATGGTGATATCGATCTTCTCGGAGGTGAGGGTCGCGGTGCCGACGATGGTGGGCACGGTGACGCTGTAGGGGATGACGATGTTGGCCTTCGGTACCGGGCGCATGACCAGCTCGATTTTGCCCTTGATCACGGACGTCGAGCCCTCGCCTGGCTTGTGGCCCGAGATGGGTACCAGGCGCACATCGCAAACGTGGTCGGCGCCGGCGCGGCGCAGCGGCCTGAAGACGATATCGAACCGCTGCTTGCCATCGTAGATCGGCAGCTTCTGGTCGCAAGGGCGGGCGGGATCTGTGAGCGACAGGGCCATGACGCCGCTGAGCGGATCCAGGACGTTCCGCAGCTGCTCGGCAGTCACCGGCACGGCCTTGTCGGAGGGCGCCTCAGCCGGCTTCACAGAAGCGACGGCCGGCCCGCGGAAAGCGATGTTCAGCGACTTGATCTTCTTTTTCTTGAGGAACGTCTTCTGCCGGTAGTTGAAGGTGTAGTCGGCGGGCTGCGTCCGCGCGCCGGTCGATGTGACGGCGCCGCGGCTTTTCATGTTGCCCTTGTAGTCGAAGATGGTCGTGTCGATCTTGGCGTCGGCCGTCAGGTTATAGCCATCGCCCGCCACTTGCGAATTGAAATGGAAATGGCCGATGTTGCCGAGGGCCGTGAAGCTGATGCGGTAGACGGCATCGACATTGGCGGGGATGGGCCCTTCGGCTGCGCGCTGCGCCCAGACGTCCGCCGCACCGTATAACGCGGTCATGGCAAGCGCCGCGAGTACCCTTGGCACCCGCGCGGTGGCTGGCCGAACCCGATAAGTCATGATGCCCCAATGCCCCGACACACTCGCTCAGAATGCTGCGATTAGGGGCGTTTTACGTCTATTCTATGGCCCCTGGCGTGGGACCGCGGCGGTACCCTCGGTCTGCAAAACACGCATCCGACACCCGTCTGGTGCCTTGACGAAACGGGGGGCCTCGGGCATAGACACCGCCAAATTGCCCTCCGGCCCGGCTGGCGGGGCAAACCCGTTTCCCGCAATTCTTGCACGACGTCTGCCGCTCAAGCGGTGGCGAAGGAGTTTTACGATGACGAGGCGCTGCGAGCTGACCGGCAAGTTGCCCCTTTCCGGGCAGCTGAGAAGCCACGCCGAGAACGCGACGAAGCGGAAGTTCCGCCCCAACCTGTGCGAAGTGACGCTGATCAGCGACGTGCTCGGACGCAAGTTCCGGCTGCGCGTTTCGGCCCACGCGCTGAAGTCGGTGGAACACCGCGGCGGCCTCGATGCCTTCCTGATCAAGGCCGGCGACGAGGACCTGTCGGAGCGCTGCTTGAAGATGAAGCGCGAGATCAAGAAGGCCAAGGGCGCCGCTGCCGCCGCCGCCTAGTTGCCCGTCTAGGCCGATGACCGACGCTTCGGACGGATTGGGTCCGACGCCGACAACGGCTAGGGCTGATCCGCCTTCGACCCACCGCTGACCGCCACCAGATCCCCGGCTCCGATCGCGAACTGCAGCAGCAACGTCCGCTGCAGGCCGTGGTTGAAGTTGTCGTCGGAGATCATTGTGACGATGGTCTCGCCGTTCGGCGCCACGTGTGTCGCCAAGCCTTCCATATTGTCGATCTCGCGCCCACCACCCGCGGCAACCAGGATATCGGCGTCGATGACGGCGCGCGGCCGCAACTGCCGCGCGTGCACGTGGCGCAGGCGCATGCGCACCCCTTCGCTCAAGCGGAAGCGGCGTTCCAGCACCAATAGCCCACCATCGGGCAGCGGCGCTGCATCGGTGATGTCGTAGTCGCCATCGTTGGTCAGGTAGAACTTGCGCGGGCGATCCGTGGAATCCCAAATCCAGCCGACGTAGTTCCCGTCCCCGTCGCGCAACGACTCCGAGAAGGCGACAAGCTTGCCCTTGTTGCGCCCCTCGCGCAGGACCGCGATAGCTTCAAAGCCACCGTTCCCGGGCATTTTGCGCGCCGACTTGGGCAGCCAGACTTTGCCTTTGGCCGGCGACAGGACACCAGCATCGATGGCGTATCGCGAGATCCGATGTCTGCGCTCGAATGAGATGTAGGCGCTGCCCTTTTCTGGCGTGCCGCTGATCAGCGTCAGACCTTCGGCGTCGCGATCGCCCTTACGTGACAACGGATCGCCGTCCTTCGACTGGATGGCGCCGAGGCGCACGCCGGACATGCCGCTCGGCAGGCCCTTGTCGTCATAGGTCAGCGCGCCGGACATCCACGTGCCGGCATCGGAAACGGCGAAGAAGCCTTTGCCGTCGGGATCAACCGTGAAGCCCGACCAGCCGCCGAAATACTTGGACGGCGAGGTCAGCACGAGACCGCCGCGCCACGTCAGCTTGCCGAATTGACGCTCGGCGCGGTCAGCCCGATCAAAGCCAGCGATCGGGCGCGCATCGACGGTGATCTGGCTGATCTCCAGACCTTCCGTCGAAGGCTTGGTGCCGCCGAAGGCGATGCCCGCTCCGGCCGCGAGGATGATGGCCAGGCCGATCGGAAACCGCAGACGCCGGCCACGATGCCGGCCGAGAACTTGACGCACACTCAATTCAGGTGTCTCCGGCGCTTGCCCGAGCGCGGGTGCCGTTCGGGGGCATTTTCTTCGAACAGCTCGACGAGCTTATCAGTCATGGCGCCGGCCAGCTCGCTGGGATCGGTAATGGTTACCGCGCGCCGATAATAGCGCGTCACGTCATGGCCTATGCCGATGGCGATCAGCTCGACGGGCGAGCGCGTTTCGATTTCCTCGATCACTTGCCGCAAGTGCTGCTCCAGGTAGCTGCCGGAGTTGACCGAAAGGGTAGAGTCATCGACCGGCGCGCCGTCGGAAATCATCATCAGAATGCGGCGCTGCTCGGGCCGGGCCAGCAGGCGGCGATGCGCCCAGGCGAGCGCTTCACCATCGATGTTCTCCTTCAGCAGCCCCTCGCGCATCATCAGCGCCAGCGACCGCTTGGCGCGCCGCCAGGGAGCGTCGGCCGTCTTGTAGATGATGTGACGCAAGTCATTGAGGCGCCCGGGGCCCTGCGGCTTGCCCGCGGCGAGCCACTGCTCGCGCGCTTGGCCGCCCTTCCAGGCGCGCGTGGTGAAACCTAATATCTCCACCTTCACCCCGCAGCGCTCGAGGGTTCGGGCGAGGATGTCGGCGCAGCAGGCGGCGACCATGATCGGCCGGCCGCGCATCGAGCCGGAGTTGTCGAGCAGCAGGGTCACCACGGTATCGCGGAAATCGGTGTCGCGTTCGTGTTTGAAGGAAAGGGCGTGCATGGGATCGATGATCACCCGCGTCAGGCGTGCTGCGTCGAGCGTGCCCTCCTCGAGGTCGAAGTCCCAGGCGCGGTTCTGCTGGGCAAGGAGGCGCCGCTGCAGCCGGTTGGCGAGCCTCGCCACGACGCTGGACAGCGCCCGCAGCTCCCGATCGAGATAGGCGCGCAGCCGCTCGAGTTCTTCGGGCGAGGAAAGCTGGTCGGCGGCGATCTCCTCGTCGAACTCACGCGTGAACACCTTGTAGCCAAAGGCTTCCGGGTTATCGAGCACCGAAGTGTTGGGGCGCCACGGCTCCGGCGTCTCGACCTGCTCGAGGTCATCGAGCATGTTGTCCAGGTCCTCGGCGCCGGACATTTCCGACGTTTCCTGCGTCTCGGCGAGTTCGCCGTCGGCGTTGCCTTCCTCGCCCCGCTGGTCGCTGCTTCCCTCCTCGCCGTCTTCCGACGCCTCGGTCTCGCCGTCGCTGCCGTCCTTGTCGTTCTCGTCTTCGCTGTCGTTCTCGTCGCGGTCGGTCTGCACGTTGTCGTCGGTAAGATCGAGCGCGCGCAGCAGATCGCGCATCAGGCGCCCGAAGCTCTCCTGGTCTTCCGATAGAGTGTCGAGTCGCGCCAGAACCTTGGAGCCGCGTTGCTCGATCGAGGCCCGCCACACGTCGACCAGCGCCTTGGCGCTGTCGGGCGGCGGCAGTCCGGTGAGGCGCTCGCGGATCATCAGCGCGACGGCATCTTCGAGCGGCGCATCTGCGCGCGTCTTAACCTGCGCGTAGCGGCCGTGCGCATACTGGTCCTCGATGCGCGCGGTGAGATTGCGCGCCATGCCCGGCATGCGGTTGGCGCCCAGCGCTTCGACGCGCGCCCGCTCGGCCGCTTCGAAGACGAGGCGGGCCGGCCCCGCGCTCGGCACCAGCTTGTTGTGGACCTTGGCGTCGTGGCAGCCGGCGGTCAGAGCGAAGCTGTCTGCCCAGCCGCGGATGACGGCGATCTCGCGCTGTGATGGGACACGTGACGGCTCGGGAAGCTGCACGTGATTGGCGGTGTATTCCGGGGCACCGGCCGCGAACGCGACATCGATATCAGCGTGACCGGCGATGGCACGCACGCACAGACCGATGGCCCGCTTCAGCGGTTCGGTCGGTGCTTCCTTTCGCTTTGGTCCGGACATAGAGCTAGCTCAGCGCGACGTTGGCCGCGCTCTCGGGCAGCTCCTCGCCGAAGCTGCGCTGATAGAACTCAGCCACGATCGGCCGCTCGAGCTCATCGCACTTGTTGAGGAACGTCAGGCGGAAGGCAAAGCCGATATCGCCGAACACCTCTGCATTCTCGGCCCACATGATGACTGTGCGCGGGCTCATCACCGTGGACAGATCGCCATTGATGAAGGCGTTGCGCGTGAGGTCGGCGACGCGCACCATGTTCGCCACCGCCTTGCGCTTGGCGTCGGTCTTGGTGAACGACTTCACCTTGGACAGCACGATCTTCACCTCGTCGTCATGTGGCAGATAGTTGAGCGTAGCCACGATCGACCAGCGATCCATCTGCCCCTGATTGATCTGCTGCGTGCCGTGATAGAGGCCCGAGGTGTCACCGAGCCCAATGGTGTTGGTGGTCGCGAACAAGCGGAAAGCGGGATGCGGGCGGATGACCTTCGACTGGTCGAGCAGGGTCAGCTTGCCGGACACTTCGAGCACGCGCTGGATGACGAACATCACGTCCGGACGACCGGCATCGTACTCGTCGAACACCAGCGCGGTGTTGCTCTGTAGCGCGAACGGCAGGATGCCCTCGCGGAACTCGGTGACCTGCAGCCCGTCCTTGATGACGATAGCGTCCTTGCCAACGAGATCGATGCGACTGACGTGGCTGTCGAGGTTGATGCGTATGCACGGCCAGTTGAGGCGCGCCGCCACCTGCTCGATGTGCGTCGACTTGCCGGTGCCGTGGTAGCCCTGCACCATGACGCGCCGGTTGTGCTTGAAGCCGGCGAGGATGGCGAGCGTCACCTCGCGATTGAAGAGATAGTCGGGGTCGAGGTCGGGCACGTGCTCGTCCGACTTGGAGAATGCGGGCACCTCCAGGTCGGTGTCGATGCCGAACACCTGGCGCACCGATAGCTTCATGTCGGGAAGATTGGCCGGCTTGCCTTCGGCAACCGACTGGGTTTGCGCACGCATTATTGCGGAGTCCTCGGTCTGGCGCGGGGTTGCGAAATCGGCGAGGCGGCAATGCCGGATTTCAGACGAGGCCCGCTTGCTTCAGAAAGTTATAGGCTTGGATTATCTCGCGCAACTTCTCGCCGGAGCGCGCATCCCCCCCATTCGCGTCGGGATGGTAAATCTTCACCAGTTCCTTGAACCGCGACTTGATCTCGACACGCGTAGCCTCCCCGGGGAGATCGAGCGTCTGCAGACTCTTTTTCTCAAGCGGTTTTAGCTGCCGGCGGTTGCTAGCGGGCTGCTCGCGTGCGGCCTTGGCGCGGCGCGCAAAGAAGGCATGCGGATCGAGCGTTCTAAAACCCACGCCGGCCGTGTCGCTCGGGGGGGCTTCCTGTGGCGGGGCCGTTCCGGGCGCCTTGGCATTGACCCCAACCTTCCAGGTCGGGCGGTGGCCCGTCATCGCATCCTTCTGGAAGTCCTGCACCTCGGTGTCATTCATGCCGTCGAAATAGTTGTAGGCGGCGTTGTACTGGCGAACGTGTTCAAGGCAGAACAGGTAGTACTTGCCATCCTGGCCGCGTCCGCGCGGGGCGCGGTGATCGCCCACGGCTTTGCAGCCCTTCCACTGGCACAGTGGATGGCGCTCCTCGCGCGCAGGCTCGGTGCGCGCGCCTTTCTGGCCCAGCCGGATGCTGTCGAAATATTTGGAGTTCAGCTTCATTGCGCGTGAAGTATGATCCGCCCGCAGTCGCCACACAAGCTGCTGAAAGCCACTGGTCCTGCACTATTTCTCATACCCGTGAGGCGACCCTTAATGACTCTGCAAACTCGGATGCGTGAGAAGCTGATGATCGCCTTGCGCCCCACGCGGCTCGACGTGGTCAATGAGTCGCACCTGCACGCCGGTCATGCATCGTCACCCGGAACGGGCGAAAGTCATTTCCGTTTGCTGATCGTCGCTCCGGCCTTCACGGGCAAGTCGCGCATCGAGCGACACCGCATCGTCAACGATGTCGTGCGCGAGGAACTGCAAGATGGTGTGCACGCGCTGGCGATCAAGGCGCTAGCCCCCGGCGAGCCAGCCTAGCCGAAAAAAAAATCTCGCCCCCGCAGATGCGAAGGCGAGACTTTCGATACCGGTCGTTACCGACGCCTGGCGATTAGTGCCAGCGACGATGATTCCAACGGCGGTGATGGTGATGGCGGTGACGCTTGTAGTACCGCTTCTTCCACCACTTGCGATGATGGCGATAGCCGGCCTTTTCGACCGACGAGCTTGTCTCGCTTGCGGTCGTCAGCTTGCCGAGGATATTGCCGGAAGCGGGCGCAGCCTGGGCGCTACCGACGGCAACGACGCAGGCGAGGGCGCCAGCGACAGCGGCCAGGGGGAGGAATCAAGTCATGTTAGCTCCTTTTCTGTTTCATGCACCGCCCCCGCATATTTGCGTTGGGCGCCACACGCATGTGGATCCTCCTGACGAGATCCACGTCCAGGGTCGTGCTTGGCACCTGAACGTACTCTGAACGGAAGAGGCGGTTGAAATCCGTCTACGATGCACCCGCCGTTCGATTGACGCGTGCCGCGATGGCCGCCGCAGGACTTATGCGCAGCGCCGTGATTTTGTTCCGCGTCTTGCGTAATATTTCGAACCGATACCCGTAGAACGTGAACACTTGACCCGGTTCGGGGATCGTCTGCGCCTCGTGGATGACGAGACCGGCGATGGTGGTCGCCTCCTCGTCGGGAAGGCTCCAGTTCATCTGCCGGTTGATATCGCGCACGGCCACCGCGCCGTCGACATTGACTGTGCCGTCGGCCTGCAGACGAATGGCCGCTTCCTGCGTGTCATGCTCATCGGCGATCTGGCCGACGATCTCCTCGAGGATGTCTTCCAGCGTGATGAGGCCCTGCACCTCGCCGTACTCGTCGACGACCAGCGCCATCTGCGCCTTGCGTTTGAGGAACTGGTTGAGCTGCCCCTTGAGCGGCGTGGTATCAGGGACGAACCACGGCTCGACGGCGAAGCTCATGATGTCGAGCTTGGCGACGTCCCAGCCCGAGCGCCCGAGCGTCGAGAAAAGATCCTTGGTGTGCAGCACGCCGACAATGTTTTCAGGCTCGTCTTTCCAGATCGGTACGCGCGTGTACTGACTGCGCAACAACTCGTCGACCACCTTCTGCGGCGGATCGTCGGCGTCGATGGTTTCCATCTTCGTCCGATGGACCATGATGTCGGCCACCTGCAGATCGCGCAGGTCGAGCACGCCGCCGAGCATGTCGGCATCGTGGCGGGCGACAGAGCCTTCAATCTTCTGCAACTCGATGGTGCCGCGGATCTCCTCGTGCGCCGCGAGTATGTTGGCTTCGTCGTCGAGCTTGCCCGGCGTCATCTTCAAGAAGATGCGGACGATATACGCGATAGTCACGGTGATCGGGTTGAGCACCGCGATGACCACGCGCATGACCGGCGCGACAAGCAGCGCAACGCGGTCGGAGTAGGCCAGCGCGTAGGTCTTGGGCAGCACCGCGGCAAAGACGACGATGAGCAGCGTCATGATGCCGGTCGCATAGACGACGCCAACTTCGCCGACGAGCAGCACGGCTAGACCGGAAGCCAGCGCCGCGGCCAGCACATCGACCAGGGTGTTGCCGATGAGGATGGTGCCGATCATCTTCTCGGGCTTGGCGAGCAGCCGATTGACCAGCGCGGCCCTGGCGTTGCCCTCCTGCTCCAACGCGTGCATGCGAGCGCGCGACGCGGCGGTGAGCGCCGTTTCGCTGCCGTTGAAAAAGGCCGACAGCGCGATGAGCACGACGATGGCCAGGACGATGAGCAGGGTGACGAGTGACATCTCTCTGCCTGCATGGGTTGCAGCTGCACGCCCGACCGCGGCCGGAAAGCTTCATTACCACAGCTGCGGAGCTCGATGGTTAGCGGCCGGAAACGCCGACTTCGCCGGAGAGAAATTCCCGCACCGTATCGCCCGGCACGTCGCGGGCGATGAACGCCTCGCCGATGCCGCGTGCCAAGATGAAGGTCAGCTTGCCCTGACGCACCTTCTTGTCCTGCGCCATCAGCTTCATCATGGCATCGATATCCGGTTTATCGCCCGGGATGGCGCTGATGCGCGTCGGCAGTCCGACCGCCGCAAAGTGGGCGGCGACCCGGTCAGCGGCTGCGGCATCGCAATATCCAAGCGCGACGGAGAAGCGAAAGGCGAGGCACTGCCCTATGGAAATCGCTTCCCCGTGCAACAGGCGATCGGAATATCCGCACCACGCCTCGAATGCGTGGCCGAACGTGTGGCCCAGATTGAGCAGCGCACGCTCGCCCTGCTCGGTCTCGTCGCGGCCGACGATGGCGGCCTTGGCCTTGACGCTCGTTTCGACGGCGTGTGCCAGCGGCCCGGTGTCGAGCGCGAACACGGCTGAATGGTTGCTCTCCAGCCAAGCGAAGAACGGCGCATCGCCGAGCAGACCATACTTGGCGACCTCCGCATATCCTGCGCGCAGCTCCCGCTGGGGCAGCGTCTTCAGGACGTCGGTGTCAGCGAGCACCAGCCCCGGCTGATGGAATGCTCCGACGAGGTTCTTGCCTTGCGCGGTGTCGATGCCGGTCTTGCCGCCGACGGAACTGTCAACCTGCGCCAGCAGCGAGGTCGGCACCTGCACGAAGCGCATGCCGCGCCGCAGGATCGCCGCCGCAAAACCTGCAAGGTCGCCAATGACGCCGCCGCCTAGCGCAACGACGAGATCGCCGCGCTCCAGTCCTAGTTCGAGCAGGCCCTCACACAACGGTCCCAGCTCACGAAAACTTTTTGTCGCCTCGCCGGGCGGCAGGATAACCGACCCGACCAGCCTATCGGTATTGCCGAACGATGCCTGCAGAGCGCCAAGGTGCAACCGAGCGACGTTCTCATCGGTGACGATGGCGCAACGCGCCGCGCCGAGGCGGGCGCTGATCAGCGCGCCGGCCTGCCCGATCAAGCCGGGGCCAATGAGAACTTCGTAGGCGCGGCTACCCAACGGCACGTTGACGGTGCGCACTTCGGCGAGCGCGGAAGCGATGGCGCTCATGGTGCGACCTCCGAATGCACAAGCGCGTGGCTGAGGCTGTCGACGATCTCGCCGACGATCACCTCGTGCGGCACGTCGCGGCTCTCCACGGTGATATCGGCCGTCGCATAGACTGGATAACGCGTCGCCATGAGGTCGCTCAGCACAGTTTCGGGATCGCCGGCCTTGAGCAGCGGGCGGTTGCCGCGCTTGCCGACGCGTCGCACCAGCAAGGGCAGTTCCGCCTTCAGCCATACCGAGACGCCGTTGGCGGCAATGGCAGCGCGCGTCTCCTCGTTCATGAACGCGCCCCCGCCGGTGGCCAGCACCTGCGGGCCGGTACGCAGCAGGCGCGCAAGCACCTTCCGCTCCCCGTCGCGAAAATAAGGCTCGCCGTGGTCGGCGAATATGTCCTCGATGCTCTTGCCGGCCGCCTTCTCGATTTCCTCATCTGCGTCAATGAACGGCAGCGCAAGTTTGCCCGCCAGGCGGCGGCCGATCGCCGACTTGCCGCACCCCATCAACCCGACGAGCACCACCGACCGCTGCCCTAGGGCGGTACGGACAGCCTGCAGCAATTGCGAGTCTGGCATCTTCTTTCTCTTCCGGTCGCGGCCGAATCGCCGGATGACGGAGCGTCAGGGTGCGGGCGCGCCACTTCACATGACAATCGGCGCCGATTGCCCGTATAGCCTGCGCCGCCTACTTTGGATCATCGCCGAGTGCAAGTCATAATGGCGCCAACTTGCAAAGTGACCAAAGCAGGGGGGACGAGATAACCAATGCCCAGCTTGTTTCGGTTTTTGTTCATCGTCGGCACCGCCGGCGCCATCATTACCGGCACACTCTATTTCCTTGCCACGGAATTCGAGCCCGAGCCGCGCACCGTGACCAAGCCGGTCCCGGGCGTAAAGGTGCGTACAGAGTGATCGTCCTCCTGCCATGCGCAAGCGCTATCCCCTAGCTGCCTGGCCGACCGCGCTCTGCGCCATTGTGGGCTGCATCGTATTGGCCGTCCCTGCCACCGCGCAGGAGTGGAGCCCTTTCGATCCCTTCGCCAATCCGGCCCGCGGGCAAGCCAAGCGGGCCCAATCCCCTGAGCCTGCACCCGTTGCTCCCGCCGGCGGCAACGACGACGTCGTGCGTCCGCTCGGCGACAGCAACAGCGCCGTCGAGCGCGTCGACCTCAATCCGGTCATGGCCGGCGACGGCTCGGGTCTCCCGCACGAGCTGTGGCGCGGGCTCGACGTCAACAGCCTGGAACGCCTGATCTCGGAGATCGACATCCCGCCGCGCTCGCCGGCCCTGCATCGGCTTTGGCTGCGGCTGATAACCTCAAACGTCACACCGCCCGATGGCGGGGTGACCGACCAGCAATTCCTCGCCTTACGTCTGGAGATCCTTTACCGCTCCGGCCTCATCGAGGATGCCGGACGCATGCTCGCCGGGTTGCCGCCGAGCGATGCGACCGTCGCCGTGCTTGCCGCTCGCAACGAAATAGGGCTCGGGGCGCAGGACCGAGGGTGCGAAACCTTGAAGGCTGGCGGCGCGCCGGCGCAGCTGCCGCAACCCGTCAAGGCCGACGCCGCGCTCATCTCGGGCTTCTGTGCCGCCGTTGCTGGGGATGCGCCCGGCGCCGGTCTCGCCGCCGAGTTGGCGCGCGAAGCCGGCGTCAAGGAACGCCCTGGCCTGCGCGCGCTCGATGCGCTCGCCATGGGCAGCAAGCCGCAGGCAGCGCCGGACGAAGCGATATCGCTGCTCGACTATCGCCTCATTGAAGCGGCGGGCGGCTCCATCGATGCGGGAAGCGTCCTCAAGCACGCCGAGCCATCGCTGCTGGCTGCCCTGGCGCTCGACAAGCAGGCCGATGGCGGAGGGCAGCTCGCCGCCGCGGAGGCGGCGGTGCAGGTGAACGCCATCTCGTCCGAGCAGCTCGCTGACATCTATCGCGCCCAGGGTGGCAACGGTGCCGTCGTCTCCGATGCCGGCGGCACCGATACGGCGCAGCGGCGAGCGGCGCTCTTTGTCGCCGCCGAGCACGAAAATACCCCGCAAAAGAAGGTGCGCCTCATCCGCGCTTTTCTCGACGAAGCGCATCGCGCCGGCTTCTATCTCACGGCGCTGCGCATGGCGGCACCGGCCTCCGACTCCATCATCGCCGCACCTGAGATCAGCTGGTATGCCGAAACCGGCGTCGAGGTGGCGCTGGCAGCTGGCGGCTTCGCCAAAGCGCGCGAGTGGGCGGCGTTCGGCTCGGCCGGCGCGACGACACCCGGCAACCTCGATCATTGGCTGGCGCTGATCGATATCGCCGAGGGCGCCAAGGCGCGACGCGAGGAGGACCTGCGCCCTGTCGAGGACTTGGCCGTGCGCGGTCGTCTCGACCCGACGCTGCTGCACAGGCTGGCGACCGTCCTCGATGCGCTGGACTTCAACGTGCCCATCCCGCTGTGGGAGGCGGCGAGCCGCACGCCGCAGCCGGCCGGCGGCTTTCTGCCCGAAACCGGCGTCCTGACCGAACTGCAGGATGCCGCCAAGAAACACGAGTTCGGTCGCACGGTGCTGCTGACCATGAAGACGTTGGGTCCCAACGGGGCCGAGGGCGCGCATATGATCGCGCTCGGTGATTCGATTCGCGCCTTGCGCCGCGCCGGGCTCGAGGCGGATGCCCGCAGTCTTGGCTTTGAAGCTTTGTTCGCGGGCTGGCCGCGGGCGATCAGCAATTAGCGCCGGCACGCACCGCAGCCGGCCGAGGCGGGCATGAGCGCAGCGCACGGGCACATCGAGACGTTCCTGGAGATGCTCGGCGTCGAGCGCGGAGCGGCGGCCAACACGATCGAGGCGTACCGCCGCGACCTGGACCAATATTCCGCCTTCCTCGCCACCCGCGGCACGAAACTCGTGGCCGCCCAGCCGGTCGACATATCGGCCTGGCTCATCGCTGCATCGGAGGCGGGGCTGAGCGCGGCCTCGCGCGCCCGCAGCCTCTCGGCGGTGCGGCAGCTCTACAAATTTCTGCTTGCCGAAGGCCATGTAAAGGTCGACCCGACGCACGGCCAAGCCGGCCCGCGCAAGCAGCGGCCGCTGCCGCGCACACTCAGCGTCGCCGAGGTCGATCGGCTCATCACTACCGCGTCGCAGCGCACCGGAACCGCCGACGGCGTCGAACGCACGCGGGCGCTGCGCTTCCACTGCCTCGTCGAAATGCTCTACGCCACGGGCATGCGCGTCAGCGAACTCGTGTCATTGCCCCGCACGGTGCTTGCCGGCGACGCGCGCGTGCTGACCATCAAGGGCAAGGGCGGCCGCGAACGCCTCGTGCCCCTCAACGCCCCGGCCCGCGCCGCGCTCGAACGCTATCTCGCCGCGACGACGGGCGAGGGACACATCGCCAGCAAATGGCTGTTCCCCTCCAGAAGCGCTCAGGGCCACCTGACACGCCAGCGTTTCGCCAACGACCTGAAGCTGCTCGCCGAGGAGACCGGCCTCGATCCCGAGCGCGTCAGCCCGCACGTTCTGCGGCACGCCTTCGCAAGCCACCTGCTCGACCGCGGCGCCGACCTACGCGCCGTGCAGCAGCTGCTCGGGCACGCCGACATCTCGACGACCGAGATATACACGCACGTGCTCGAGGAGCGGCTGAAGAAGCTGGTGCACGAGCACCATCCGCTGGCCAAGAAGCGCTGAGCACGGGTTAACGCGCCCAAGGGACCATTAAGAGGGCTGCAACCCCTGCCTTGACAGAAGCGAAGGGGTGGCGCGATTGTCCGGCCCACCCCATGAATATCCGCTGTGAGGCCCGATTTGGACCGTTCCGCCATCCGCATCCACCTCGATTTCGAAAAGCCGGTTGCCGAGCTCGAGCGCAAGGTCGCCGAACTGCGTGCGATGGAAGGCGAAGAGCGGGGGGTGTCGATCGGCGATGAGATCAAGAAGCTCGAGCAGAAGGCGCGCAACGTGCTCGCCGATACTTACGCCAAGCTGACGCCCTGGCAGAAAACCCAGGTTGCGCGTCATCCCGAACGCCCTCACTGCCTCGACTTCGTCGCCTCCCTGATCGAGGACTTCACCCCGCTGGCCGGCGACCGCTACTTCGCCGAGGACGAGGCCATCGTCGGCGGTCTGGGCCGTTTCCGCGGTCGCCCGGTCATGATTATCGGCCACGAAAAGGGCTCCGACACCGAGAGCCGCATTCGCCACAACTTCGGCATGGCCAAGCCCGAGGGCTACCGCAAAGCCGTGCGCCTGATGGAAATGGCCGAGCAGTTCAATCTGCCCGTCATCACGCTTATCGATACCGCCGGCGCCTATCCCGGCATCGGCGCAGAAGAGCGCGGCCAGGCTGAGGCCATCGCCCGTTCGACCGACTGCTGCCTCGCCATCGGGGTACCGCTGATCTCGGTCGTCATCGGCGAGGGCGGGTCGGGCGGGGCCATTGCCATCGCCACGGCCAACCGCATCCTGATGCTTGAGCACGCGATCTACACGGTCGCCTCTCCCGAGGCCGCCGCCTCCATCCTGTGGCGTGATAGTGCCAAGGCCATCGACGCAGCCACCAACATGAAGATCACCGCCCAGGATCTCGACCGCTTGGGCGTCATCGACGTCATCATCACCGAGCCGGTCGGAGGCGCCCACCGCGACCGCGAATCGATTATGAAGTCGACAGGCGATGCCATCGCACGCGCCCTGGCAGAGTTCGACGGCAAGTCTCCGGCCGAAATCCGTCGCCAGCGCCAGACGCGCTTTATGGAAATCGGCCAGTCTTTGTAATGGCTTGCGGCGCCGAAACTCGTCCAGATTAGCGGCTGGCGCCCAATTCCCGTCCCATCTTCGGGTTAGTTACTCAAAGTCCTCGCGGTGCGTCCAAGCGTCGGTCCGCGGTAAGATTCTGGTAACGTTAACCCATTCTTAAGGTTTAAAGATTGATGGTTGGTCATCCTGCGCCAGAGGCACTGCGTATGCGCTTGATCATCCTTGGCTCGTCGTTGCGGGCCCGTTTTCTCGCCGCCGTTTCCGTGGCTATGAGCGCGTGCGCGCTCGCCGCATGCAGCGGTGGCAGCCCGACCCTCATCACCGCCGCCGAGCAGCCGCTGAGCAAAGAGACGATGTCCATGCTCGGGCGCAAAGGCATGGATTCGGCCTCGCCGATGTTCGTACGCATCTTCAAGGAAGAATCCGAGCTCGAAGTCTGGAAGGCGCGCGACGACGGCCGCTTCTATCACTTCAAGACCTACCCGATCTGCAACTGGTCGGGGAACGTCGGACCGAAGACCGCACTCGGCGACAAGCAAGCACCGGAAGGGTTCTATCGCGTCAGCAACACGCAGATGAACCCCAACTCGAGCTACTACCTAGCCTTCAACCTCGGCTATCCCAATGCCTACGACCGCGCCTGGCAGCGCACGGGCGACGCGCTGATGGTGCACGGCAAGTGCAAGTCTGTCGGCTGCTACGCCATGACCGATGCGCTGATCGAAGAGATCTACACGCTGGCTCGCGAGTCGCTCAGAGGCGGGCAGGAAAGCTTCGAAGTACACGCCTTCCCGTTCCGCATGACAGAAGCGAACATGGTGCGCTACCAGGGCAATCCGAACGTGCCCTTCTGGAAGACGCTGAAGCAGGGGTACGACTTTTTCGAGAAGTATCGTCTGCCGCCGACCGTCGCTGTCTGTGAGAAGCGCTACGTCGTCAACGTGAAGATCCCGGCGAGCGCGTCCTATACCGCGGACGGCCGTTGCCCGCGCTTCCAGCGCCCAGTGTTTGAGCCATTCACGCCGAGGCCCTTCGAGCAGCAGGTCGCCGACGAGCGCATTGTGGCTCCCGGTCCGAAGACCCGCCAGTTCGCCACCGCAACGAACCCCGCCGTTACGCCGACGCAGGCCGCCTACGGCCCGTCGTACGGTCTGGGTGCGCCGATTGAAACGGGCAGCACGCCGGCGCTCGGGTACGCGCAGTAGCATGTTTCGCCACCCCATCGCCGAAGGACCCGCCCGGCGCGCCACATTGCGCGCGCGGCAAAACCCCGGCATGCTTGGCTGATGGTTGCCCGCCGCAAAAGCAGCTGGCGTAAAGCGCTCACGATCATCGGAGCGCTCGTCGCCGTCATCGCCGCTATCAGCTTTTATTTCTGGCCGCAGATCTTCTCATTGCTCGAAGACGAGCTGATCTACGCCCGCAAATCTAGCAACTGGAAGACATACGCCGCCGGCCATACCTTGCCCGGCACGCCGGATCTCGCCGATCTTCCTGCCCGCCTTGCCAGCCGCAATCTTAAACTTGGCGCGCCGCTTTTCATGCGCGTCTTCAAGCGCGAATTCGAGTTTGAAATCTGGATGCAGCGCGACGGCCGCTTCGAGCTGTTCGGCACGTATCCGATCTGCATGTGGTCAGGAAATCTCGGTCCCAAACTCAAACAGGGCGACCGCCAGGCTCCTGAAGGCTTCTATACGGTCGACACGACGCAGCTTAATCCGAACAGCCAATATCACCGCTCGTTCAATCTGGGATTCCCGAACGCATTTGACCGAGCACAAGGTCGCACTGGCTCGCTGCTGATGGTGCACGGCGATTGTCGTTCCGTCGGCTGCTACGCCATGACCGATCGCGTTATTGATGAAGTCTGGTCATTATTGACCGCTGCCCTCAATGCCGGACAAAAGCGGGTTCAGGTGCAGGTCTTTCCCTTCCGCATGACCGGGACAAATATGTCACTGCATGCGGAGAACCCGAACATTGGGTTCTGGCGGGAATTACAGACCGGACATGATGCCTTCATGCGCGATCATGTCCCACCGATAGTGAGCGTCTGCGATGGACGTTACGCAATTCGGCCAGCAAGTCGGGGTAGCGATGGTAGCACTCCCATAGATGTCGGCTGCCCTGCGACGTGACTCGCAGTTGACATTCTCGCCGCATTTTCGCACCTGCCAAATCTTCGCCAGCAAGAAGAAGTAAGAGAGTTCAATATGCTGACATGTTCCGAAACAATTCGCGCAGCGCATGCGTCCTACGGCTCCGGGGCCATTGGCACGCGGCATGCAGAAGCGACGGCATGACGAAGTCGATCGCTTACATTGGGCGCGCCGTTCTCACCGTGTGCGCCGCTGCAGCCATCCTCGGCGAAGCCGAGGCCGCGTCAGCACCTTCGCTGGACCTCAAGGACATCACTCAGATGCGCATGGAGCGCAAACGGGCCAACTCGGACGGCAAGCTGCCGCTGCCGGGTACCCCGGATCTGACGCGTCTTGATGCCCGTCTGTCAGAAAAAGAGGTCACCCCCGACGCCCCTATCTTCCTCCGCGTCTTCAAGGCGGAATCGGAGATGGAGGTCTGGACGGGCGATGCCGACGGCAACTACACGCTCTTCGCGACCTACCCGATCTGCTACTGGTCCGGCACGCTCGGACCGAAGCAGAAGGAAGGCGACAAGCAGGCGCCGGAAGGCTTCTACTCCGTCACCCTGGAGGAGAGCTACCACAAGGGTTCGCGCTGGCCGAAGTCGCTGAACATTGGCTACCCGAACCCCTTCGATAAGGTCAATCTGCGCTCAGGCTCGCACATCCTCATTCACGGCGGCTGCGCTTCGATCGGCTGCTTCGCAATGACGAATGCTGTCGCTCTCGAGGTCCACAAGCTGGCCACGACTGCTTTGGAATCAGGCCAGCCGAACCTTCCGGTGCATGTGTTCCCATTCCGCATGACGGAAGCGAACCTCGCCAAGTATCCGTTCCCGGAGTGGCACAGCTTCTGGCGGAACCTGAAGGAAGGCTACGACCTCTTCGAGCGGACCGGGCGCCCGCCGCGCGTCAGTGTGTGCGGCACGCGCTATACCTTCACGCCGGCGAGCCGCCTTGAGGGGCACAATCCCGGCCCCGTGCAGGTGTGCCCGGAAACGGCACAGGTGATCGCCGACCTGTCGACCATCAACAAGCGCGTCGCCGAGCAGCCGCAAATGCAGCCGCAGACAGAGGAGATCAAGACGGCCTCCATTACCGGGACCGCCGCCTTTCTCGGTGGCCCTGCCGCCGCCGCCATGATTGCCAACAAGCTCGGCGAGAACTTCGAGCTGCATCTTGCCCCGCGGACGCAGCGTCCCGGCGTCAGCACCACGCTGACTCGCCCACTGCCCTGCTCGCTGGCCTTGACCAGCTGCCAGCGCTACGCGGCGTTGCGCGAACAGATCGCCCACAAGGCGACGCTGAAGCTCGAGGAGCCCGAGCGCGAGAAGGCACGGTCGCCGAAGAAGAAGTCCAAGTCAGCAAACAAAAAGAAGAAGAAGCGCAGCAGCCAGGACTACAGCGAGAATTACAGAGAGAGCCGTGGCGAAGTGCGCATGATGCGCGAGGCGCGCCATAGCTCGGACGACAATCGTCGCTGGCACGAAGTGCGCAGCTCGCGCTACGAATAGCACAGCGGGCCCCGGTAGCCTGAAAGGGTACCGGGGCCTTTGCTTGCGAACGCTTCCCGCCGCATGCCATACACGCTGCTGCAATCGGCAATCAGCGGGTCTTCCACATGTTGAGTACCATCGAGCGTCTGATCGAAACGGCTATCTTCGCCAGCCGCTGGATCCTCGCCCCGTTCTATCTCGGCCTGGCACTGTCGCTCTTCGTGCTGCTCATCAAGTTCATGTTCGAGCTGGTGCACATCGCACAGATGGCGTTCACGGCGACGGAGTCGCAGGTGATCCTCGGCCTCCTGGCGCTCGTCGATCTGGCACTCACGGGCTCGCTGCTCGTCATCGTCATTTTCTCGGGCTACGAGAACTTCGTCTCCAAGATCGACCACAGCCGGCACCGCGACTGGCCCGAATGGATGGGCACGATCGATTTCACGGCTCTCAAGATCAAGCTGTTGGGATCCATCGTCGCCATCTCGGCCATCCAGCTCCTAAAGCAGTTCATGTCGATCAACACCGTTTCGGACCGCGACCTGTTCTGGCTGGTCGTCATCCACGTGGTGTTCGTCGTCTCCAGCGTATTGCTGGCGCTGTCGGACCGCATCGCCGGCGCCGGCCATGGAGCAGCGGCAGCAGCGCCGGCACCCGCGGCGGCCCCGACGGGCGGCAAGAAGCACGGCTAGCGGCGGCGGCGTCGTGAGCCGCATCGTCATCGTCGGCGGCTATGGCGCCTTCGGCGCGCATGCCGCCGAACGCCTGGCGGGCCATCCCGGCCTCGACATCGTCATCGCCGGCCGCACGCCTGCAAAGGCGCGCGCGCGCGCAGCGACACTCGCTGCGGCCGCCGGCACGCGCATCGAGCACGCGAGGTTCGACGCCGCGCACGCCACCGCAGCCGAACTGCGCGCTCTGGCGCCGACGGTGCTGATCAATGCCTCCGGCCCGTTTCAGGACCAGGACTATGGCCTGGCGCGCGCCTGCATCGCCGCCGGCTGCCACTACGTCGATCTCGCCGACGCGCGTGCGTTCGTCACCGGCATCGTCGGCCTCGATGAGCAAGCGCGGGCGGCCAACGTCGCCGTCATCGCCGGGGCGAGCTCGGTGCCCGGCCTGTCGTCGGCCGTGGTGCAGCACCTTGCCGCGGACCTGGCGCACATCGACACGATCGACATCGGCATCTCGCCCGGCAACAGCTTCGAACCGGGGCTTGCCACGGTGCGCTCCATCGTCGGCGCGGTCGGCCAGTCTTTCACCCTGCGCGCGCAGGGGCGCCCAGCCACCGCCCACGGGTGGCAAGGCCTGCATCGTCATCGCTTCCCGGCCATCGGCACGCGCTGGATGTGCGATGTCGACGTGCCCGACCTCGATCTGCTGCCGCTCCGCTATCCCGAACTGTCGGCTGTGCGCTTTTCAGCCGGCTTGGAGGTCGGCGCATTCCATCTCGGGCTGTGGACGATGTCTTGGCTGGCGCGCGCTGGCGTGGTGCGTGACCTGCGCCCACTCGCCGGCCCCCTGTTGGCCATCAAGCGGCGGCTCTCGTCCCTGGGCAGCGATGCCGGCGGCATGTTCGTGCGCCTTGGCGGCCGCGATGCGAAGGGGACGAAACAGACGCGCATCTGGCATCTGATCGCGCGCAGCGGCCATGGGCCGTATGTGCCGGCCATCGCCTCAGTCATCCTCGCCAAGCAGCTGGCGACGGGAAGCGGACCCGCCCCAGGAGCGCGCCCCTGCGTCGGCCTGTTCACCCTCTCCGACTTCCTCTCTGAGGTCGCCGATCTCGACATCGCCTGCACGATCGATCGTGTCGCCGCCGACTAGGCCATGGACGCAGCCGGGGGGTTATCAAATCCGCCCGCGGCCCCCAAATCGAGGGCCTGTCCCCGATGCCCTCTAGGACGCCAAGCATGCCCACGCAGTCTAACGAAGCGCTGCCGAGCGCCGATCCGCAATTGACGCCGCGCCGCATCGATGCAGGCGTGCGCATCGGCCACGCGCACCTGAAGGTCGCCGATCTCGACCGCGCTACGGAGACAGCCTGAGCGCGGCGAAAGGGCGCTCGCGCACAGTAGGCGCCGGCCATATCGCGACAACACGGCGGTTATGACGATGACGTCCGATGTTTCTGGACGGATTCACCCTAGCCACTCGCGGGAGCAATAAGGCAATCTCCGCCCCGTGACCGAGGGAACATCCAAAATATATGATGCGATCGTCATCGGCGCTGGCGCGGCGGGGATGATGTGCGCGTTTACGGCGGGCCAGCGCGGGCGCGCAGTCCTGCTGATCGACCATGCCGCAGAGGCGGGGAAGAAAATCCTCATCTCCGGCGGCGGACGCTGCAACTTTACCAATGTCCATACTTCGCCGACGCAGTTCATTTCCGCCAACCCGCATTTCGCCAAGTCGGCACTGCGCCGCTATCGCCCCGAAGATTTCATCGCCCTGGTCGAGCGCCATAGCATCGCCTGGCACGAGAAGACGCTGGGGCAGCTGTTTTGCGACGGATCGGCCAAACAGATCGTCGCCATGCTGCGCGATGAATGCGCACGAGGGCGGGTGGAGCTGAGCCTTGGGCACCGTGTCAGCAAGCTAGAGCACGCCGATGGCACGTACCGCCTCAGCTTCGGCGACGAGACGGCGACCGCGCCCGCACTCGTAATCGCGACCGGTGGCCCGTCCATCCCGAAAATGGGCGCAACCGGATTTGCCTACGACATCGCGCGCCAGTTCGGCCTCGTGGTCATCGAACCAAGACCGGCGCTCGTGCCGTTGACGCTGGGCAGCGACGACACTCTGTTCAAGTCGCTGTCGGGCGTCTCCACCGATGTCATCGCACGCTGCGGCGATGTCGAATTCCGCGAAGCTGCGCTGTTCACGCACAAGGGCCTTTCGGGGCCGGCCATCCTGCAGATTTCGTCGTACTGGCGGCAGGGACAGGAGATAGGGATCGACTTTCTCCCGTCACCCGGATCGCTGCGGCTCGTCGAGGCCAAGCGCGGCCACCCGCGTTCCGCGCTGCGCACGGTGCTCGGCCATGCCGTGCCGGCGCGCCTTGCGGATGCTCTCGATGACCGCCTCGGGGTTCGTGGAGAACTCGCGAACTGTCCCGACCGGATTCTTGAAGACGCTCAACGGCGGCTCTCCGATTGGCGGTTTCGGCCCAACGGCACAGAAGGATTTGCCAAGGCCGAGGTCACGGCCGGCGGCATCAGCACGGATGAGCTGTCGTCGCAGACCATGCAGGCCAAGCGCGTAAAAGGGCTGTACGCGATCGGTGAAGCGGTGGACGTGACGGGCTGGCTTGGCGGCTATAATTTTCAATGGGCTTGGGCCAGCGGCTGGGCGGCCGGTCAGGCTCTTTAGGTTCCGGCGCGTGAACGCAATCGTTTCAGCGGCGGCGAAGGGAATTCGCCACGGCTAGATGATGTCCACCGCCTCAACGCATTGAGTTTACCGTCTTAATCTGTCTTTCCGTGGCAGTGCTTGTATTAACCCGTCCATAGAAATACGCCAATATTTTCAACGTGTTATCCGATCGACTTTTTGCCTGTCTAGCATCTGCCTAGGTCACCCAAATATTGATTATCGGCCTAATCTTCCTTGACCCTTCTGTCGTCGGCCATATAGTTGGCTATACAGGAGCCACGGATGTCGCTGGGAAGACAAGCCAAGGTTTTGTCGAAAGTCTCAGGCGGATGCCGTCATCTCCTTCCTCGCTAAATCGCGGCAGCCAGAACGAAATAAGCTGATCTTCCTGCTGTCTTCGAGAGCGGGATTACGCGCAAAGGAAATAGCCTGTCTAACGTGGGAGATGCTTTCCAGTTCTGACGGGTCGATCGCAGCAGAGATCGCGCTGCGAGACATCGCAGCCAAAGGAAGCTCTGGTAGAACCATTCCGATAAGCAAGGAGCTTCGCGCTGCCATTGAGGCATGGCGAAGGGTGGCTTCACCAACTGACCTCCTGGCTCGCGTCATCACGACGGAGAGAGCGCGCTCTACATCGTCGCAGATGATCGTGAACCTGTTTCGGTCGTGGTACCGCAGGCTTGGCTTCCACGGATGCTCCAGTCACTCTGGCAGGCGAACCTTCATCACCAATGCCGCGCGCCGCATCTCTACCGTGGGAGGCTCGCTCCGCGACGTTCAGGCGCTTGCAGGTCATTCATCGCTGAGCACGACGCAGCGCTACATCGAGATTAATTCGGAAGCGAAGCGGAAAATCGTCGAGCTCGTGAGCTCGTAGCCCGCGAAATATTACTAAATATACCGCGCCAACCTCGCGCACCGTGTATTGCCCTATATAGGACTCGCATTGAACCAGAAGCATAAGATCGATCTACGTGAAGCACTGTTAGAATTCTGCCGAGAGAAGAATTGGATCAATCCGCAAGCGGTGACACTGACCCTCAGAACGTCACGCCTTGTAGGAACCGTTCGGGTAAAGCTGACTGCCTTTGAGGCTCAGCGAAACCTAAGGCACTACCTCAAGGTCGTGCACAAGAAGCTCGCCCGCTTCGGTTTTCCTAAGAAGGCTGTGCTGCAGTGCCTACCAATATTCGAGGATGACGAGGTTCGTCCGCACCTCCATCTGATGCTCGACAGGCCTGCGTGCATCGAGGCCGCCGAATACGCGGACCTGCTCCAGTACGAGTGGTCTCGTACCGACTGGGCACTCGAACGAGCAGACATCAAGCCCTGTGACGATGATGACGGATGGCTCGACTACATTTCTAAGCTGCGTACGAAGAGCGATTACGCAGCTGCAATCGATTGGACGAACTTCGCTTAGTCGCGCCAACCAGGAGTATAAACTCTGGAACGCAACCAATCTTCGACAGACCAGCAAGGACGGCAAGGCCCCCTTGTTGGTTACGCATGGCTACTCAGCAACTGACAGCCGACGACACCTGAAGTGACCTGAAGTCAGCAGACACCCTGAGATCCTGAAGTCACCAGACGCACTGAGACCAGAGACCCTGAAGACACCAGAGAATGACTGGCGCCAGGCCGCTGAGGATAGCAGGCTCACTGTGAAGCGGACCAATTCTCACTTCACCCGACACCACGACATCAAGAAGAAACGATGAGGACGACACCTAAACCCGATGACTATCTACTCTCGTAAGATCCTACTGAGCCTAAAACCCGAGACGGTCACGATGCTCGACCAGGCAGCGAAGATTCTGGGAATGTGCAGGAGCGATGTCATCCGGCGTTCGCTCGTTAGAGACCTAGAATACGTGATGAGCCACGAGGTCCCGAACATGCAGCGATTTCATCAGGAAACTGAGGTTGCCCATGGCGGCTGGCTTAGCGCCAAACGATGGCTCCGATAAATTTCACCGGTGAAATGTTCAGTGTCGTCTCGCCAGCGGACGGGATCCCGTTGGCAAGGAGTATCTGGTCTGCTCGCAGAGATGGTCGGTAGCGCCCATGTGTCCGGCCTTTTTGCTCGGCGCGAACACCGATGGCCTTCATGCTATCCGTAAAGCCAACTCCCTATCACTAGCACGCGCTCGAAGCGCCATCGGAACAGGTGGGTTTTGCTGATCTTGGTGGTGCCCGCGTTCTATGCGCCCGGTAAGTCCGCTGTGAGGGAAGACGAGCCGCAGTCTGGGACGTTTGGCGTGCCCTCTTAACCCAAAGCAAACGTGAACGTTCACTAGCGAGGCCGATAGACCCTTCCTTGAAAGGGTTGATGAAATGAGGATGTCTTGGACGTTGCGCCAAAGGAGTCGACATTCAGGTCGACGCCTCAAAAGCCCACACGAGCTTTCATACTCTTTCGTAAAATGTGTACGCATTCTCGGTATCCAATCTTAGGAAGCTACTACGTACAAAAGACGACGCGACTTGCTTTGGATGGCAGATGTCCCTCGTCAGAAGATTTTGGCGTTACAAGATAGAACTGGCGTTCTTGTCGGCCATCATCATTCTAGCCGGGGCGGCGTTGGCCTCGTACCGCGCCATTAAATCGGCGCGTAGCAGCGTGGCTTGGGTAGACCACACCTACCAAGTTCTCACCGACCTAGACGAACTCATTGCCGCCGTGACGATGGTCAATCGGGGAGCCGCGGCTTCGCACTAACCGGAGAAAAATCGATGTTGCGTTTGTATGAAACCGCTGTGGTTGCCGTCAACTGGAAGCAGCAGCGCATTAAGTTTCTGACACGAGACAACCCCGAGCAGCAGAGAAGCCTTCCAACCCTTGAGGCCCTGGTAAATCGCAACCTCGACATCGCTTCGAAAATCATAGCTGCGCGTCGCGGTGGAATTGTCGAGGGGGCAAGCGCCGCTCTCAACGCCCGCGGGTTGTGGATGACTTCCACGAACTCGCTGATGCTCTCAAAGAGCGTGAGCTGCGGCTCTTGAAGGTCCGCGGGCAAGAAGCTGCGCGCAAGTTTACGTTGACCGAAGCGGCGCTTCTTCTGGCCACTCTTGCCGGGTTGATCATAACCGCCAGCGCCGGCATTGGCACAATTATCGATGTGCGTAAGCGTCGGCGCGCTGAAGCAGAATTGTTCCTGGAAAAAGAAAGAGCGCAGGTCACTCTTGCATCGATTGCCGACGCAGTAGTCCGATCAGACTTCACCAGTCAGGTCACCTTCCTCAACCGGGCGGGAGAAACACTCACAGGTTGGACAGCGGATGAGGCCTTCGGAGCACCCTTTTCATCTGTCGCAAACGTGTGCGACCTTTCAACGGGGGAATCGCTCATTCCCCAACTACAAACGGCTATGAAAGAGGGTAGCAAGGAGCATCTGCCTGACGGCCTTTTGCTTCGTCGCGATGGTGTCGGCATTCCAATTGAAGCCACCATTGCCCCTATCCACGACAGCGAAAATAACTGCCTGGGCTCCGTCATGGTATTCCGGGATGTTACCGCCGCGCGCGAAGCAGCGCAGCAGCTTCATCACTCGGCGCATCATGACCTGCTGACAGGGTTACCCAATCGCATGTTGCTCCACGATCGAATAGGACAAGCGCTAGCGTCTGGGCGGAGGCATGGAAACAGCGTCGCGGTATTATTCATTGACCTCGACGGCTTCAAGCTGATCAACGACACGCGCGGACACGGCGTTGGTGACAGACTGCTCCAGTCTGTGAGTAAAAGGTTGCGTAGGTGCGTCCGAGACGCAGATACAGTCAGCCGTATCGGCGGCGACGAATTCGTGGTGCTAATGTCCGATGTCGCGGAACCCGCGGATGCAGCCACGTCGGCAGAACGGATACTAGACGGCCTGACGTTTCCCCACCAGATCGATGGAGTACCTCTCCACGTCAGCGCAAGCATCGGCATCAGTACTTGCCCCGGCGACGCAACCAATGCCAACTCTCTCATCGCCAATGCCGATACCGCGATGTACGCAGCGAAGTCCAGCGGTCACAACCGATACTTGTTCTACCCGCAGGCTGGCGAAACGGCCCCACACGGCGAACTTGCGCGTCCATCGTCCCGTTCCTGATGGGGTCGCTGATGATGGCGCAGGCGCTTCAAGAACTTCTGACACGCTCAATGTCTGCGAAAGATTTCCTGCCGCCAGAAGTTATAAGGTTACGGTAAGCCCATCGTGCCACCACTCGGCAAGGAAACCCGTTAGCTTCAGCGGCTGCATACCTGTGGTGCCGATGTCTGGTCAGTTCACACTGATGGCGCGACGGATCGGGCATTACATCGGTAGTCCGGCACTTGTTCATAGAGTGGTCGGGAGGAGCGGGGCGATAGGCAACGAGGTGACCGCACGAGATTAGGATCTGGCGAACTGGCTGCCCATCCTAAGCGGCGCGGTTTCCACCACTCGCGACAAGCGAAGTCGACGAAGGTTTTGGGCCGGCTCCAACAGCATCCTACCTATCTCGTTGCTGCCGACCGGGAGCTAAAATAATATCCCTGAACCTCGGCGCAGCCCTCCCGGCGGGCAATCTCTACCTGAGCGGCGGTCTCAACGCCCTCGACGAGGACACTGATACCCAATGACCGGCCCAACCCGCAGATCGCTCGAATGACCGCGAGACCCCCGCCAATACCGTCCGCGTCAGTGATGAAGCATCGATCGATCTTGATCTTGTCAAACACGAAGTTCTGAAGGTAGCTCAAAGACGAGTAGCCGGTGCCGAAATCATCCAATGAGATGCGCACGCCGAGATCCCGCAGGCCTCGCAGAATAAGGAGCGTCTTATCACTACTCTGAAGTAATACTAACTCAGTGATCTCCAGCTCCACACGCTGCGCAGCTATCCCCGCCGCGGCGATCGCCTCGGCCACGGCAACGATGAGGCGGGGAGGCTTGAATTGGATGGGTGAAAGGTTGATGGCGATGCTCACGTGCTCCGGCCAGGAAGCCGCTTCGGAGCAGGCTTCCCGTAGAACCCATTCTCCAATTTCGACGATCGCTCCAGTCTCCTCCGCGATCGAAATGAAGCTTTCAGGCGAAATTACGCCACGCTTCGGGTGCTGCCAACGCAGCAACCCTTCGACGCCGCTAACTTCACTAGTTTGGAGGTCGATGATTGGCTGATAGCCGAGCAACAGCTCGTTGCTGGTCACGGAGAACGCAGATCGCGCTCTAGCTCGCGTCGCGCATGGGCGCGCGTGTTCATTTCCTGCTCGAAGAATGCATAAGTTCCGCGTCCGCTTCCCTTGGCGCTATAGAGTGCCATGTCGGCCTGAGCGATCAGCGTATCGGCCGATATGTCCGGGGTCATGGGAACGGAGATGCCGACGCTCGTGCCGATGTTGACCTCATGGCCCTTTACGACATACGGCGCGCTTATTGCTTCGATGATGCGATCGGCCAGCCACGCTGACTGGCTCGTGGGATCGGACGTGCGCTGGAGGACGACGAACTCGTCGCCGCCAATTCGGGCCGCCGTATCGCTCTCGCGTACGCACTCAAGCAGCCGGCGGGCGACCTTGCGCAACAGGGCGTCGCCGATGGGGGTCCCAGCGTATCGTTCACGGCCTTGAAATGATCGAGGTCGAGGCAGAGTACGGCCACCTGATCGTCGGCACGCTGGGATTGTAACGCTCGTTCGAGACGCTCGCGCATCAGGGTGCGATTCGGAAGGTCAGTCAGCGCATCGTGATGCGCCATATGGGCGATGCGCGCTTCGTTGCGATGGCGCTCGGTGAGATCGCGGAATGAGTAGACCTCGTTGCCGCGTAGCCCTGTACGGAGCGGTCGCCGGAAGACCTCGACTGGCACGAGGCGCTCATCGGTGGTGCGCAGCAACGCCTCCTTCGCCTCGGTGCTCGACGCTGAGCCTTGAAGAAGATCGCCGCTTACTCGCTTGCCGCATAATTCCTCGAGGGTCTTGCCGGTGAGTTCCAGAACGCGACGGTTGGCGTTAATGATGATGCCGTCGCGGCAGATGACGATCCCTTCGCCCGCGGCGTCGACCAGCTCACGAATTTGGCTAAGGCTTTCCTTGGTTGTGCGATAGTCGATGAAGGCGATTACAAGTTCCGCCGAGAATGACGAGCAAAGTCACGCCGGCGACGGCTAGCGCCATCGCATTAACGTCTGCGGAGAACCCGCCGCTCGTGTCGATGGTTGGGTCGGGCACTATGATCGCAGCAGCCATGGCCGTGAAATGCATGGAGCAGATGGCAAGCGTCAGCACGATAGCTCCAGTGACGATCCCGCGGTTGCCTTCGAAGGCTCGAAAGGCAATCATCGAGGCCGCGCCGAGCGCGGCACCGAGCGCGACTGCAAATACTACGAGTGTCCAATCCCATTCGACGTGACCGGCGACGATCAGCGCCTGCATGCCCGTGAAGTGCATGAGGCTAAATCCGATGCCTACAATACCGCCCCCAAACAGCGCATGCGCTCGCGATCCGAGCGAACTCACCGTAAAGCCCACAGTAGTGGCGACGATTGCGATGAGTAGCGACCCGACCGTCACGGACAGCTCGTAAGTGGTCGGTATGTTGTCTTCGTAAGCAAGCATCGCGACGAAGTGCGTCGCCCAAATACCGCTCGCGGCACAAACGCCAGTGATCAGCAGCCACATCGCGCGCATCGAAGAGCGAGCGTGTGTGACGCGCAAGTAAATGCTAAAGGACGTGAGGGCCGTGATAATGCAAATAAACGCAGCCAAAATAACTAATCGATAGTCATGCTGCTCTGTGATGCACCCAATGACGCGATACACGCTGCGGACCTCAAAAGAGCATTGCGCGTAGAACTCTCTATAGGCACACGTTTAACCAATCCTGACTATGAGCCGCCGGCAGACCCAAGTACGACGAAATCGCACGGACTTCTGCGCAGATCGGTGAACCAAGAGTTGGTTATTCGGGGATTCCTGTGCCTTCGACTTTCGTACCGATTGTTCTCGTCCATCGCGCTGCGTCGACGGCCGACCTCAGCCACCGAGCTTCAGTGCGGGCGGTGACCACAGGTGGCGGTGGCAGCCT
>CAVXAF010000010.1:0-29614 GCA_963759735.1 uncultured Alphaproteobacteria bacterium | reverse complement strand
CCGAGCAGCAGCGCGCCTACGACGCCGCGCTTTCCGGGTTCAACATGTTCATCACTGGCGGCGCCGGCACCGGCAAGTCGGTGCTCGTGCGGACGATCAATAGCCGTCTCGGCAGTTCCTGCTTGGTCGCCGCGCCAACGGGCCTCGCCGCTCTGAACGTCGACGGCTGCACCATCCACTCACTCTTCAAGAGCGGTGCGGCTGCGTTGAAAGAGATCAGGACGTTGATCCTGGACGAAGCGTCCATGATACCGCCCGACTTGATCTCGCGACTTGTCGGCACCGCCAAGCGCGTGCGCGAGTGCGATGCGCCATGGGGCGGTCTGCAGGTAATCCTGGTGGGCGACCTTGCGCAAATCCCGCCCGTCATCCGTGGCGCCCATGCACACACCATTGAGAGCAAGTACGGCGGAGTTCCCTACTTCTTCGCTTCACGTGTGTTCAGCAGCTTCCGCCTCGTCGAGCTGCCGCAGATCATGCGTCAGGCCGATCCAATCTTGTGCGAGGCCTTGCGCGAGCTGCGCTTCGGCCGGCTCACGGCGAACACCAACTCCATTTTCGACGGCTGCGTTGCGCCCCGGCCCGAGGGCGCGCTGGCGCTTGTTGTGACCAACAAAAGAGCCAGGGAAGTAAACGCGGCCGAGCTGGCCCGCCTGACGACGCCGGTTGCATCCTTCGTGGCCGACATCGACGGCGACGTCGACGAACGCGCGTACCCGACCGACGCCACACTGATGCTCAAGGCCGGCGCCCGCGTTGTAATCCTTCGTAACGGCGACGCATTTGTAAACGGAGATACCGGCCTGATTACCGCCATCGAGTCGACCACTGTCATGGTTCGGCTGGATCGCGGCGGCCACGCTGTCGAGATCGGCCGCGCCGAGTGGAACATCAAAGAGCCCATCGTAGAGACGTACCGCGATGACGACGGCCAGCAGCGCACGCGCGTTGTCGAGCAGCCCGTCGGCACGTTCCGGCAACTTCCCCTGCGGCTTGGCTGGGCGCTGTCGATTCACAAGGCGCAGGGCATGTCGCTGGATCGCGCGCACGTCGACTTAGGCGGCGGCACGTTCGCCCACGGCCAAGCATACGTTGCACTGTCCCGGGTCCGCTCGCTCGACGGCCTGACGCTGGAGCGAGCATTGCGCCCGTCGGACTTCATCTTCGATCACACGGCGCTCGGATAAGAAGTCTGTCTTCATGCCGCTGACGCGCGTCGAGGATCAGGTGCGCGGTTGCTCCGTCTACAATCGCGATGGGCGCCCCTACCGCGGCGATGACCGCCTGCCGTCATGTCCGCTGAGCAAGGCCGGCTGTCCCCAACTCTGTGCTGTGCCTGTTGGTTCCCAACATACACAGCCGAGCGTTGCGCCGTGGATCAGAAACTACTTCCAACAGCCGAGCATACGTAGCCCATGGACCAACATACTCCGATACGCAAGGCCGGCAGGCCGCCGCTTTATAGGCGAAGCCTCCGCACGCCGTGGCTGTGCGGTCGGCGGGTGCGAAACGATTACGCTGTGTTTCTCGATCTGGCGCGACGCCAGGGCATGACTGCGAGCGGCTTGCTGCGGATGCTGGTCGACGACGCACTCGTGCAGGAAGAGTGCAGGCGCGAGTAACGAGCGTTCTTACCGCGCCCGACTCCGCGACGCTTAGGCGGTGGCGTAGGCCGCCGCCCGCGCCGCCCGCAGGTAGCTTCCGGCGTCGCCAAGCTCGATCTTCAAGCGCTTGGTGCTCAACTTCCATAGGCCGCCTTGGCCGCCGATGGCTTGCCCGGCTTGTCCGAGCATCCCCCACACTGACGCCTGCTGTTCGCTCGCCATCTTGTTCGCCATCAACTGACCGGCGTGGCTGTCGTACACGTTCTTCTCATAGTTCGGCGCCGCCGTCTGGTAGCCCGGCGTCTGCACTTGGTTGGGCTGATTGAAGACAGGCGATCCCTGCAAGTAGATCGACGCCTCGTTGAAGGCGCGCTCGCGATCCTGAACGTCTTCGTTCTGGATTTGGCCGCGGAGCTGCTGCTCAGTGTTGAGCTTCTGCGTCCAGTCCGAGTTCGTCTGGTTCTGGAACTGCGTTGCTTCGCCGATGGCGGCGCTGCGTAGCCCCTGCTCGCGACTGATGTTGTCGCCCGCGACCTGGTGCCCGGTGAGGTACGCCTGGTTTTCGAGCTGCAGGTATGCGTCGTTCTGATTGCGCGCGACGTCGGCGTTGGTCGTCTGTGCGGCTCGGCCGTCAATCGGCAAGCCGCGGTCCTGCAGCATCTGCGCCTGACGGTCGTTCTGCTGCGCGAACATGGGATCGAGCCGCGCCTTGCCGCTGTTCCACACAGCGTCGGCAGCGCCCTGGTCGATCTGCTTCACGTCGCCGTAGTTGTTTGGATTGTACGCGAAGTCGTCGGCGCCCTTGTTCCAGACCTGCAACGCGTTCGTGTTGACCGCGCGCGGGTCATAGGGCGCGCTGTTGGCCATGCTGTACTCAGACGTGGGCAAGCCGCCCAGCGTCTGGTTGGCCTTTTGAGCCAAGGTCAAGCCAATCTGATTTTGCGTGTTCAGCGTCTGCTGATTGACCGGGTCCAGCGTCGTGTGCTGAGACAACGGCACGCCGTTCGCGTCACGCTGGTACGTGACGTTTCCGTTCGGGCCGTACATGTCGACCGCGCCGTACTTCGCGTTCTCCTGCGCAGCCTTGCTGTTCGCCGCCGCTTGCGCGTTCGCCGTTGCTACCGGATCGGGAGCTGCGGGTGGGGTGGGGCCGGATTTGCCCATGGTGTTACTCGTCCTCGTTGGGGGTTAGGCGGCCTGCTCAAGCAGGCGTGCGATCTGCGCGCTATGGCGGGTCACCGCCAGCACGCGCTGGCCGCGGATCAGGACCCAGAAGTGGGCGCCGCCGGAATCGGTGCGCGTCTTGGCGAGCGTTAGGCCGGCGGCGTGCGCGCGGCGTCGAAGCGTCTTCTCGGACATGGGTCCCTCGTGTCTCTTAAGGGACGATTATACGCCACAAAGACGAGCATCTCGGCTCAGCCCTTCAATGACCTCTGGTATTCCTTGAATAAGCCCGAGCATGTGAGGTCGTTGCGGACGAACACCCTCGGCGCAGCTCCGACCCTCCCTCCTGTCTTGCCGCCCCGCAAAGTTGAGGCCAACATCTCCCCGATGCTCTCTGCATCAGCCTTGGAGAAGCCTTGAGCGGTGGCAAATATTTGGCTGACTTGGGTGCGCTTCTTCGGAGTGAGGAGGCGCATATTCTGACTGTGAAAATGGAACCCCAGGAACACAACCACCTCGCTGGCGCAAATCCGGTCCTCAATGGCGGTCAGCAAAGTCTGCTCTTGCACTTGTTCTGTGTAGGTCCGGATATTGCTGCCGATTGACGGCAGATCGCAACTCCGCGGCTCTGTGCCAAACGAAATCGCTCGGTGTCCGAACGCCGGCCCCAGCGAGCCGTAAGGACGAAGCACTTCGAGGCCATCGAGGTAGCGTATCGCCTCCTCGTCGGACGCCCCGACTACACGGCCAAGCCAGCTTCTCAAAAATTGTTCGATGGTCCGGTCATAGTTGAATGATACAAACGACACGTTGGCAAAGAGCTTGGTGAAAGCGGAAGTCGGCACATCTGAAACGAGCATGCGCGCGAAGTGGCCGTACCAAGTGTTGTCAATTTCATCGAGATGAACGTAGTCCCCTCGTCTCGACTCGAGCCGTCGCAGTTCGGATGACAACTCCGCCAGCAACATTTGATGGGCGACCGCAATCTTGCCGCAGGACGCGACCTCTCCATCTTCTCGGTGGGCGTCGATGAAGTTGTCGATTGACCGGACGAGCTGGATGCCTTGCCTAATGAGGCGCGACGCCCGGAGATAGGTGCCGAAGTCTTTCGGACCACAGTGACGCTTCAAGGCTTGGTAGAGGTCGGGATCACCCGACTTGAGGTTGCCGAACTCGGTGTGAAAGTCCAGTGTGCGGGCAATCATCTCCGCCAACTGATACCCGACCGGGAGTCCGGCTTCGCTGCTGGCACCCGCGCCAACTATGAATAAAGTCTTCTTGGAAAACATGCTTGGCCCTCGTCTGCGCGATGTAAGGGCGAGTCCACGCTGCGTTCCAAGAGGTTTTCACCCTCCGCGCAAGCGCGGCGGTACCAGTACCGTCTTCGGGTTCCCATCAGATGGTACCTTTCGGCAAACCCGGGCGGGGGTCCGCCCCGCATAGTGCGCGCCGGAAAATCTCGTACCCCCACCCCCATCGCTCAATCAGCCTCGCCGCGCACGCCGCGTCACTCGTGGTCGCCCGGCCCGCGCTGTCGGTAGCGACGCACGCGCATGTCTCAACGGCTTCGGATTTCTCGTCCGCCTTGCACAGCGTGCAATGAACGAGTGAGCGCCGTTACCACCTCAAGATAACGGGGCTACGAGGTGCATCAGCATCCGCGGATTCAGCTTGGAAAGGTCGTCGACTCATGTTCTTTATTCCTCAGAATTAAGAACACAAATTATCAGGATGACCAGCAATGGCAGCAGGAACTCGCAATCGAACGACACGCAACTCGGCCAGACTGCACGCCGTGGGGTACTTGCGGACGAGCAGCGCCGCGAACGTCGGCGCCGATAAGGACTCCGGCCGGCGGCAGCGCGCTGTAATCGAGCAGTACGCCAAGGCGGCCGGCTACGTGATCGCGGATGAGGACTGGTTCTATGACGAAGCCGTGTCGGGCGCTGACCAGCTCGGGTCGCGCGCCGGCTGGACGGCCCTGATGGCGCGCATCAACGGCAACGGCGTGCGCGTGGTCATCGTCGAGGATGCTAGCCGCTTCGCCCGCGAGCTGATGGTGCAGGAGCAAGGCATCTTGGAGCTGCGCAAGGCCGGAGTAACGGTGCTTACTGCTGTCGGCGACGACCTGACCGCATCGAGCGATCCGGGGCGCACCATGATCCGCCAGATCATGGGTTCTTTCTCGGAGTACGAGAAGGCACGGCTCGTCGCCAAGTTGGCGACCGCGCGTGAGCGCAAGAAAGAACAGACCGGTCGCTGCGAAGGGCGCAAGCCGCTAACCTACACGAACCCCGAGGCGCTCAAGCTGGCACGCAAACTCCGGCGGGCGAACCCGACGACCGGTAAGCGCATGAGCTTCCGCGAGATCGCGCAGAAGTTGGCCGACGCGGGCTACACGGCGAAGTCGAGCAAGCCGTTCTCGCCGAGTGTAATCAAGCGCTTGCTGGAGAGTTAAGCCGCGCGGCGCGAAACTCACACTAGCGTTCTGGCATTGCAGATAGGAGCAATGCCATGAGCGACTCCAAGACCTTTGCCATCTTGTTCGTAGCGATCCTCTCCATCACCCACGCAGCCTTCGCTGAGCCGCAAGACCAGAAGCAGCAGACTGCCCTGAATAATCTGCAGGCCGAAGTGCTTAAGTGCAGCGCGTTCCACCTGATTTCGCAGATGGGCTTCGAGCAGTCCAAGAATCCCGGCTGGGAAGTGACGGCAGCGCAAGCAAGTCAGAACTCCGCGATACTGAATGGCTACGCAGTTCAACTTCGAGACCTAATCGGCCAAAGCAAAGACGGGCTTCAAGCGCGCTTGGAGACGACATTCGAAGGCGTCTCCAACGAAATGGGAAAGAACTTCTCCAACTACTCAGTGCTGCTGCGGAAATACGCGCAGCACTGCAGCGCCCTCCAGGAAGGGCTTGCGAGCGTTCGGTAGCGAGCGAAGAACGCCTATGGCCGACGCATCATTTGGGTTTCACGCGGCGGCGCTTTCCTTCTGGCGGTGCCACGTCACGCCAGTGCTCGCGCTTGCCCTCCAGGTAATCCCGCCAGCGCCGCCGCTGCTCTTCTCTCGGCAGCGCCAAGAATTCTGCGTGCTCTTTCTCCTTCTGCGTGAGCTTCTTCTCGCGCTTCGGCTCTGGAGGTCGCTGTTGCTCGCACCAGTCGGCAGCCGCACCGGCCAGCAGTGTCGCAGTGACTGCCGGCCGGTTGATGTCGCGCTGGATGGCGGCGTCGATCTGCGCGTCGGTGACGTGATCGAGGAGCGACGAACCTTCCTCGCGAACGATTGCGCGGACGGCGGGGATGCCGCGTTTTTCGGAGTGCATGGCTAGGCTCGGATCACGCCTCATCCTGCTCAGGCAAGTCGGGCGCGAAGCGGGCAGGCAAGAACGTTGCCGAATAGCAGACGGAACCATCAGCCCTAACTTCGAGCCTTTCTTCGATGTGTCGTGTCTGAGCGTGTCCGTCAGTAGTCGCTCCAGAAACTGTCTGCGATCTGCTCGTAAACACTCATGCCAAAATCCGCGAGCTTCTTCGCTTCGCCGGTCGTTATTCTTGGTGCGTGCTTGCGCGACATGGAGCGCGCGATCACACCCTCAGCAAATTTATCGAGATCGCTGTAGCGCCTCGCAACAGCGTTCATGGCTTCCCTGATCTCGGTCACGAGCGCGTCGGCGTCCGCCAATTCGATGTCGTCTGCGTCTTGGTACTGGTTCATCGTCCTATTCCTGTGGTTGAAAACAATATTGTACTATATTATGGTACCATTCTCAACAACATTTTGGAGGGTCACGATATGCAGGGCATTCCAGGGCGTGTACTGGCGGCCGCGCGTGTGATGGCGGGTTTGAAAATGACAGATCTAGCCGTGCTATCGGGAGCGAGCACTCGCACGCTCGTGAAACTCGAAGCGAAGGGCATTATCGAAATCGGAGAGTACCGCGAAGCTGGCACTCATCGTTCGGACACCGTGTCGAGAGTTTTGGTCGCTATCAGAAAAGCAGGCGTCGAAATCGATGAAGATGGACTCTCGGAGCGCGGCTCTGTCCGAGCAGCTCGTCAGTATTGGAGTAAACAATGTTACTCGATCACGTGTGCTAGCGGAGCGTACCTGTAGCCGCAGCTGCTCGCCAGTCCCAGGGGGGCACAAACTCTCCACCCCAGATTCCGATTTTTTGAGCTTGGGCTTTAAGCTGTGGCGCTGCGTAAGCGTGATTTGAGTATTCGGCGTAATCCATAGCAAGTCCGTTGCCGACCAACCATGAACCTAGATCCGCGCCCTTGACGAAGCATGTTGCTACGACGCGCTTGTATCTATCGAAATATTTCGGAGCGCACGTTACGTTTTCGCCCGTCACGAACTTCGCGAGTGCGATCGACGCTTCGGCCCCGCAATCATAATCGACGCCGTCCCGTTTGCAGGGCTGTCCACGTTCGACTGCGTCCACACCCCAGACTCGAATCTTCGTGTTCGCGACCTCGATCGTGTCACCATCGACGACTGATGCGGTTCCCTCAATTTTTAGCGGCAGCACAGGCGGCGGCTCCGATACGGATACTGTGCCTGACCAATCGTTGTTGACCACCTGGACGTCACTCGACGAGCGCCGCAGCCTGATCTCGATACGACGTCTCGCGTCTGCTGGCACCGGCTGAGTACCATCCGAAACCCGATCTCCAATGTTTATGAGCTGCCCACCCGACAGCGGCAGGACGCTGAAGGGCTTAAGCCTGGGATCAGCGCTGAGCATGCGAACGACCGAAACGGCTCGAGCAAGCCCCAAGCCAGCGTTGTCTGCAGGGATAATTCTCTCGGACGGCAGCGAGCGCAAATAAGGTAGCAGCGAGCGGTCAAGAGTCGTGGTGCGCGCCACAATCGGCTGTTCGTCGGTATGACCGATGACTTCGATCACATCGACTTTGAACTCTTTTATTGCTGCAAGCAGCCTCTCAATCACTGGACCCTTTAGCTTCTCCTGCAGCCCAGTCGGCAGCTCAGCGCTCCCCGACGGGAAAAATTGGCCGTCGGCCTCGCTGAGGGTGATTATAGGCGGCCAGCTGTGCTCACCGCCCGCTCCACTTCCTGAGGCCGCTGACTTTTTGGCCGCTTCTGCTATCGCCTGAGCCATTTCCGGCGTCGTCTGAACGCCTAGGGCTTTCAAGGTGGCGATCGCACGTCTGAGAAACTGCGGCGGGTCATCTGGATTGAAAGTTGCTGCTTCAGCGATAACTGCGGCAATGTCGTCGGCCTTGATCCCTTCGGGCACAAGCGCAGAAAGCTGTTTTGCAAGGGCGACGTTCTCGGCCTTCAACTTGTTGTTGTCGGCCTCAAACTCTCCAGCACTGACCGCAAGATTATCCAGGCGCTCTAAGGTGGCCTCCTTAGAAAGGGTTCCGACTCCACCTTCCGGCAGGAGGACCGCAATTTGCGTCCTTAGTTTATCGCGCTCATCTTCAGCTGCCAGACGCTTCTCATCCGCCGACTGGAAGAGCGCGGCCAAGGCAAGCAGCACCAGAAAGAGCAACAGCAAAAGAACTTCAGCTAGCGTCAGGCCGAGGGTCAGTCCACGGCGATGCTCTGCCTCGTCAACCATACTGCGGCGCATGGCGTCCTCGCTATAGTTTCAGGCAAACCAGCTGCGACGCACAGACTGCCTAGCCACCGACTCGACGATGCCACCCAGCCTCACCAGAATTGCTTCGAGGTTCTGCGAAAAGCTCACCAACTGTGCGTTAAGTTCATCGCTTGGCAAGCGCATCTCAGACAGGCGCTCCGTCGCTCCTCGAACAGCATTCGCAGTTGACGACACCGCGCTGTTCAACTCATCAGAGCGCATCCTTTGATCCGAAAACGCGGCGTCTATCTTCTTCGCTGCATCAGTAGCCAACGTCTCGATATTTGCTACCTGACTCTTTTGAGACCGCACTATCTCATCGCGAGTCTCTGTCAGAACTTGAACCATGGTAGTGCGGAAGGTCTCGAACTCTCTGATGGATTGTCCAAGCTGAGCTCGCAGCTCCGCCGACGTCGCGGCCAAATCACGCTGAACCGTCTCTTCAACATCGTCAATGTCGCTGCGTAGTTGAACGAACAGCACGCGGCCAGCGATACCGAAGATCGTGGTGACGAGCGCAATGCCAAAACTTTCCAAGAGCAAGTTGACGCTGACCTCCTTACGCAACTGGAGGAGGGCTGCAGTGAGGCTCGCGAGCGTAAAGATGAAGCCCAGATAGTAGAAATTGTCGCCTAGCCGATCCGGCCGCATGCTCACCAGAGGAATGGAAAATGCGGCATAGCCGTATGCCGCCATGACTGCAACCGCCAGGACGGCAATAACGTCCGCGTTCAGACCATTGACCTTCAGCAGCACTATCCCGACAAATCCGCCGAGCGCGACCACACCGAACAAGCCGCGGTCAGGCATGTCGCTGAAGAAGCGTCGGCGCGGCAGCAACTTTGCGGCAGCCTCCACCCGATCAGCGGTATGCGATGCTTCCGTCATGAAGTCCCCATCTTAAAACGGCTCAATGTGTTCGATCGCTCCGCCGCCGGCCTCAATAACTTGCTCCCAAAATGCTTGGTGCCCGCGCGTTTGAATGTGCCGGCCGTTCCGCGTCGCCGAGGGTCGCGACAAATAAAGCACCTGCACGCTTGCACCGTGCAATTTCGGCCTCAGCGAGGGCCATGCAGCTGACCGACTCAGTGTCGCGAAGTCCGGCTCGCTCTTGAAATGGGATGAAGCAACACTGTGCTGGATCAGATCCGAAATCAGGGTAAGGCGACAGGGTATTCCATCGGGCAACGCGCCGAACGAAGTTTGAGCGGCAGCGTGCAAGCTCTCCAATATGGGCGAGACAGGCTTGGTAGTCGCTACCAACAACTGATCGATCGCAACGTCGAGTGGCCTTGAAAACTTATCGACGTAAATCCGCCGCACGCGCTCTGGATTTTCGACTACGACATTCGCGTCTGTAGGCTTAGCTGGAGCACATACTTGCGCTTCCGGCAGCAGTGCGTTCGTCTGGTTGCCCTCGAAGTTGTAGAGATCAAATCGGGTCCCAAACTGCGCCAGATCCTTCAAGCGCTGCACTTCTTGTCGAATGCGCTGTGCCTGCTGCTCGGAGATGGGATCGCTTCGATCAATCATGATGACTTCAACAGCGCGTGGGCCTGACTGCGGACAGTTGGTCGCTGCATCCAAATGCACTTTGGTCGAACGAACCCACCAAACACCGCCGCCAATAAGCATCATCAAGACGATGCCAATGGCGCCAAGAAGTAGCCCGGTGACTTTGTCTCTTCGCTTCTTTTTTTGATTGCTGCGCGCCATCATCAGCTACTGCATTTGCGTGGGATGCGGGTAAGCGCGCATCAGCGTCTCATACTCAGCGAGGACGCGCTCGGACAGCTCCGACAGGTCAGTCAAGTCTGAAGCTACATCACCTTGCGGCAGGTCGGGATCAGCCAAGAGCCTCCCAACGTCCGCAGAATCCGCAAAACGATCGGGCAAAGACCAGTCCTGCTCAAAATGGGGCGGCGCAGGCTCCGAGCGACTTGCTCGGTTACACCGCCGGTATTGAGCGAGCAACTGGTTTACGGCCGTCTCAATCCCGTTCTCATAAGCGCGGAACTGCTGCAACATTGCAGTCCTGCTCGCACGCACGCTTGCGGCAAGTTGAGGTAATTTTGGAATGCGATCGATGCCGGCACGAAGCTCTTCGACCGTTCCATCTTTAATGTCCCGGAGCGAGTCAAAGAAATTAGCATGTTCGTCCGAATACTCTTCACGGGCGCTCGACGCTCGACGGTGGTGCGCGCCGTAGCCAGGATATGGATCGTCGAACGAATAGCCCTTCCAAAACGCCAGAAGGGCGAACAGTACACCGAGGCCAAAAAGCGCACCGGACGCGAGAGATGCCACGGAAAGCGGGTTGGAGTTGATGCTATCGACCGCTATCCGCAGGGCTTCATCGTCAGCAGCGTACGGATTTGTCTTGGCAAGCTCAATCGTCGCGTCACGCAGGTGAGTTGCAAACGCGTGCAAACTGAGGAGGCCGGCTACGCCGGCAATCACGATTATCAACGCTACGAACTTCAGCAGAAAGTTACGATGGTGCACCCATCTTGCCGGGCCCCACCCGAGCAAAAACGCGATACTCACGTTGAAAATTGAAAGTCCTGCGGCGATCCCAACGCCGCCGACAAGACCAAGCTCGCTACCCTCGGCAAAAAGCACGCCGTTGAGCAGCATCTCGAAGACGATCATCAGCAAAAGTAGGCCGAATGCTGTCCATCTATTCGCAGGGTCACGAACCGCGCGAGCTAATCGATGCTTGGTCCTGAAGTGCGAGAGGTCATCTCGATATGCCTGAAAGCTTCCTCGTAGGGGGCCAAGCTCGGCCTCCGCACGAAAATGCGCTGCACGCAGCTGCGTCACCGCGTTGTTCCCCGCAAGCCGTAGCTTTTGGAACTCCGTGGCAATCGAGTATTCCGTCAACCGTTGTGCGTAGGTTCTCAGTTCTTCCAGCAGGTAGTTACCCTGCCATGACCACTCACCTTGCAGCGTTTGGACAATGGTTTGCTCGACATCATCAAGAGTGCGGGCGTTCGAGGCGGGAACATTGCTTTCGCCGTTGACCACGCATAAGCGTTCGAGGCCCAGTTGCTTTGCGATAAGCGCGGTGTCGATCGGTTTCAGAAAACCCGACGCTGCGCCGCGGGCGCTCCCTAGGTTCTTCAATTTTTCCAGCACAACGCCCCCCGGCATCGGCATTCAATGCCCGGGCAGCGTCAGCCCGAACACAAATGAAATAAACAATCTCTGATTGAGCTTAGTGGATATGGGTGCACCGGAGCAACCATCCAATCACTCAGTGGCAACTCAGTGCACTCCCATTTGACCGCGCTCCGGGTCATCTGCTCCGAGGACGCTTGCCAGGCGACATAATGGCCGCTGCCTCCACTTCGTCCTGCTCGGCGTGCAGATAGACGGCCGATAGCGTCTGCGGTGACTTGTTGATCAGCGTCGACAAAACATGCTGCGGTGTATAGCGAGTGCGCCACGTCGCCCCGGTGTGAATCAGATCGTGAAAGGGCACCGCACGGCTCGACGGCGCCGGGTTGTTCCACGGATGATCCCTGCGCTTCCAACGTTCGCCGCTCTCCTCAGTAGCGGCTCGGCGCCCCATTGGCGGACGCGCTCCCACGACTTACTGAGGTCGACGGCGTGGGCTCAGGCGTTCTTGTTGCTCTCGAATACCCACATGGTCGACCGCTTAGCGGCGTGCTTCAGATGTATGCTCAGGGGCCTGGGGAGATTGCATGTCACCGCGGCGCTTGTTGTTCTCGGGCTCGCCCACCCTCTTGAAGTTGATGCGCATGGTGTCGAGATCTACGTAGCCGTCGCCGCGACGCCGGGTCCGAGCCAGTTCGCTGCGTGCCTCTTCGCGTTGACAGCAACTCCTTCGTACGCCTCGATTTGAGCCCTCGTCGTGCGCCAGGTGCGAGCATCCTAACGGCTGCGAGACGCCTCGTGGCAATGCAGTCCGCAGCGCGTAGACCGTCTGACCGACAAGATCCTTCGCCTGCAGGCGGGCGGAAGCTTCTTGAGGCTGATGAAGACACGTTAAGTCATGGTTGATGCTGCGCAGCTGCTGTGGCAACCAGACTAACAGCAGCACCAGCGGCTGCAATTTTTGACGGAAATCACACCCGCCGGACGGAAGGCACAACGATGCGAATGTCGGACTCCCCTCGCATCCAGTAACACTATGCCGGCGCTAGAAATTCCTTGTTCAGCGGGTTGCCACTAAATCCTACCCCCGCAACCAACGAAACCGCCACGGCGGTCATCTCATTCAAGCCGGCGGATTAGACCGCGCATCGTTCGGCACCGGACGCGCGACCTGGGCGCGCATACGCTCGGCGACTCGCAGCTGCTCCAGCCGCAGCGTGACGAGCGGCGGCGTTGCGTGTACCGGGAGCTGTGACTTCTTCAGTTCGGAAGAAAACTTCCGCATCAGCTCGGGCGCGAAGGTTTTGTCCATGACCACCCCTTGTGCGTTCTCTAGGGGGCAATAATATCCGCCAATTCAATGCGTTCCGATTAAGCAAAAATTGATCGTATGTTGCTCGCTGCCTCATCTTGGGCTGCACCGAGAGTGTCGGTCGCGTGCACCAGCGGCTGGTCATCGCCCACGGGCCGCCTGCAGTTCTTCGAGCAGCTTCTGCGTTTCCGCCGCGCGCGGCTTGGATAGCGGGGCGAGGATGCGATAGGCGACCGGCGTCAGCAGCAGCGTGAACACCGTCGCCAGGCCAAGCCCGCCGACGATGATCCAGCCGAGCGCCAGGCGCGCCTCGGCACCCGCCCCGCTGGCGAAGATCAACGGCACGGCGCCGAGCACGGCGGCTGCCATGGTCATCATCACCGGACGCAGGCGCGTACGGCATGCCTCGCGGATGGCCTCGTCGACGCTGGCGCCTTCATCCCGGCGGATGTTGGCGAATTCGACGATGAGGATGCCGTTCTTGGCCATGACGCCGACCAGCAGCACGAGCCCGATCTGGCTGTAGACGTTGAGCGTGCCGCCGGTGAGGGCGATGGCGAAGGCGGCACACGCGAGGCCGAACGGCACCGTGAAGATGATGACCAGGGCGCTGGTCAGGCTCTCGAACTGCGCGGCGAGCACCAGGAACACCACAAGCAGCGACAATGCGAAGACGAAGGCAGTGTTCTGCGTCGTCTCGGCAAGCGTGCGCGCTTCGCCAAGGAGGGTGATGGACATGTCGGGATCAAGGACGGTGGCGGCGGCGGCGCGCATCTCATTTACCGCATCGCCGAGCACCACGCCGTCGTTGAGGTTGGCGGTGATGCCGACGGCGCGCTGGCGATCCTCGCGGCCGAGCGTCGGCGCGATGGCGACCTCCTTGATGGTCACCAGCGACGCCAGGGTGATGAAGCTGCCGTCCGCGGTCTTGACGAACAGGTTCTGCAGATCGGATGGATCGTTGATCGGGCGCCCACCGGCCATGACCTGGATCTCGACGATCTCGTCCTCGATGAACAGGTCGGCCGCCTTCTGGTGGTCGATCATCGCGTTGATGAGGCTGGTGATGGTCTCGATGGGAACGCCGAGCTTGGTCGAGGCCTCGCGGTTGATACGTACGGACAGCTGCGGCTGCGTGGTGTCGTAGTCGGTGCGCACGCTGCGGAAGTCGGGTAGCTGCTGCAGCTGGTTGACCATCTTCAGGGCCGTGGCCGCCAAGCGCTCATAGCTCGGCCCGACGATGGCGAAGCGCAGGCCCTGCCCGCCGCCGCGGATGCCGAGACTGTTGGCGCCCAGCAGCGAGATCTGCAGGCCCGCAATGCTGTCGAATTTCTTCTGCAGTTCAGCCTGGATCTGCTGCTGGGTACGCTCGCGGTGGTGCCAGTCGGCCAGCGACACGATGACGAAGGCGCGGTTGGCGCCGCCGTTGCCGATCGAGCTCAAGACGTGAGCCACCTCGCCCAATTCACGGTAAGGCTTCAGCACGTCCTCGACGCGCGCCGTCAGCTTGGCCATGTAGTCTAGGTTGGCGCCCTGCTGCGCGGTCAGCCGCACCTGGATGACGCCGCGATCCTCAGCGGGTGTGATCTCCTGCTTCAGGCTCTGGTAGGCGATCCAGCCCATGGCGCCGAAAGCGAGGCAAACCAGCACCACGATCCAGCGCAGGCGCAGGCAGACTTCGACGACGCCCATGTAGAGGCGGCTTAGACCGGTGCCGATGCGGCCCATCAGGCTGTTGTCATCGTGACCTTCCTCACCGGTGCCGAGCTTGGATGCCAGCATCGGGCAGACGGTGAGCGCGACGAGCGACGAGATAGTCACCGAGAAGGCGAGGACGAAGCCGAACTCGGAGAACAGGCTGCCGACCATGCCGGGCATGAACGACACAGGGATGAACACGGCGGCAAGCGTGGCCGTCGTCGCCAGCACGGCGAAGACGATCTCCTTGGTGCCGAGCACGGCGGCGGCGCGCGGGCCCTTACCCATCGCGCGGTGTCGGGCGATGTTCTCGATGACGACGATGGCGTCGTCGACCACGAGACCGGTCGCCACGACGAGGGCGAGCAGGGTGATGACGTTGATCGAGAACCCGACCGCCCAGATGGCGGCCAGCGTGCCGATCAGCGACACCGGAATGGAGATGGCGGGCGCGACGGTGGCGCGGAACGAGCGCAAAAAGGCGAGGATAATGAGAATGACGATGACGTTGGCGAGGAGCAGCGCGATGATCACCTCGCGCACGGATTCGCGGATGAAGATCGCGTCATCGCGGGTGATCGAGATTTCGACCCCCGCCGGCAGCGAGCGGGTCAGCTCGGCGACGGCGGCGCGCACGCCCTCGGAGATGTCGATGGTGTTGGCCTGCGCCTGGCGGATGATGTCGATGCCGATGGCGGGCCTGCCGTCGATGCGGGTCAGTGCGGTCGCCTCCTGAAACCCCCAGCGGGTAAAGGCGACATCCTTCACCTTGGCCTGCGCGTTGATCTCCAGGTTGCCGACGTCCTCGGGCGTCGCCACCGGTGCCTCGGCACGCACCAGGAGCTGCTGGGTGGCGTTTTCCAAGGCGCCCGACGGCGCCGTCACCGCGGCTTTGCCGATGGCGCTGGTCAGATCGGCGAGACCGATGCCACGCGCGGCCAGCGCGGTCTGATTGACGCGCACCTCGATGATCTTGGCGCGCAAGCCGTACGAGTTGGCCGCCGCGACGCCTTCAACCGCCGCCAGCTTGTCCTCGATGACGTTGTTGACGAGGTCGGTCAGTTCGCCTTCCGACAGCTTCGCCGCCGATACCGACATCTGCATGATCGGGGTTGCATCGGCGTCGGCTTTGACGACGCGCGGCTCATCCTCCATGTCCTCGGGCAACTGATTGACGATGCCGGCGACGGCATCGCGCACGTCCATGGCGGCAGTGTCGAGGTTGGTGCTGCTTGAGAACTCGATCGAGATGCGCGCCGAGCCGTATGAGGAGTTGGAGGAGAGGCTGGTAACCCCCTGCACGCGCGATACCGCGCTCTCGATGACGGCAGTTATCTGCGAGTCGATGCTCTCCGGCGTGGCGCCCGCATAGGTGGCGCGGACGGTGACCACCGGGCGGTCGACGTCGGGAAGCTCGCGCACCTCGATGCCCTGGTAGGCGGCGATGCCGGCGATGATGATGAGCAGATTGATGACCAGCGCCAGGATCGGGCGACGGACGAAGATGCCGACCCAGCCGCCATCATCGACGTTGGGCGGCGGCGTCACCGGTGTGGCGGGGGCCATCTGTCATTCACTCCAAGGTTATCCCGATGCCGGCCCTGTGCTCAGGAGCCTTGCGGGCGAACGACCTGTCCGGGACGCAGCGAGCTGCCGCCTTCGACCACGATCTTGTCGCCGGCCTTGAGGGGCGCATCGACGTGCACCTTGTCGGCGTCGCGCGACAGGATGGCGACGTTGACGCGCTCGACCGCCTTCTCATCGTTGACGCGCCATACGAAGGCACCCTGACGGTCCCACTGGATGGCCAGCGCCGGCACCATCGGCCGGTCTTCGCCGGGCAGCTGGACCGTCGTGGAGAAGGTCGAGCCGGGAATGAGCTTCAGATCGGGGTTGGGAATTTCGGCGCGCACCATCAGCGTGCGCGTGACGGGATCGATGCGTGTGCCGACGGCGGCGATCTTGCCTTCGTAGGGCTCGCCCGATCGCGTCACCAGCGTTGCGCGCACCGGGGTACCTATCTTCATGGCCGGGGCGACGGCTTCGGGCACCGTGAACTCGATGAGCAGGCTGGAGCGATCGTCGATCGAGGCGATGGGATTGGCGACGGCGAGATAGTCGCCTGCCTGCAGGTTGGACAGCCCCATGATGCCCTTGAACGGCGCCTTTATGGTCATGCGGTCTAGATCATCGCGCGCCCGGCGCAGGGCGGCATCGGCGACCTTCAGCGCCGTATCGGCCTGGGCGACCGTGACGCGCGCGACGGTACCCTCGTTGAGTTGCTTGTAGCGATCGACGGTATCGGAGGCCTGCGCGCGCTGCGCTTCGGCCGTCTCGACGGCGATCTTCTCGGGCTCGGCGTTGAGCCGGACCAGCGGCTGGTTGGCCTCGACGAGCTGACCGCCCTGGAACAGCACCTCTTCGATGACGCCGGCGACGCGCGTCGTCAGGGTCACCTGCTGGCGGGCGCGCGCCGATCCGACGGCGGCAACGCGCTCATTCATGCGCTCCAATTTGACATCGCCGAGGGTAACGGCCGGTGCCGCGCTGCCGCGTGCAGCCCCGCGTTGCGCTTGCGCATGCGCCGCCGTACCGGCGAGGGCCACGCTGCCGACTGCGATGGCCAGCGAAAAAGCCAGCCTCGCCAAACCGGTAGCTGAGTTCGCAGTCACTCCCATCGGGTCCCCCGGGGTTGGCCAGCCGTCGACGCTTCGCGGCGCTCAGAGCCGCGGTCGGGTGTTGTTACCAGATCACGAACTGTGCGAGGCGGCGAAATCCGTCGAATTCCACTTTGGGCCGGATGTCACCCGCCCGGCTGAAACACCCCGCGCGGGCCTTCGATCCATACGACGATGGCGAAAGCGCCCAAGCTGAGGCACACGAACCCGGCTGCCAGCGGTACCACGCTGCCATTGAACATGTGGCCGATGATTCCACCGCCGAGTGCGCCCGCCGCCGTCGATACGAACCCCACCACCGATGACGCCATGCCGGCGTTGTCGCCTTGTGGCTCCATGGCGAGAGCATTGAAGTTCGGCGCCACCAGCCCGAACAGGAAGAACAGGGCGCCCATCATCACGATGAACAGCGTGACGTTGACGAGGCCCTGCAGCGCCGCGAGCAGCAGCATGCCGGACAGCAGGATGAAACCGACCAGCGCCACGTGTGACAGCCGGCGCATGCCGAGCCGCTCCACCCAGCGCGCATTGGTGAGCGAGGCGGTACCGATGGTCAACGCAATGGCGCCGAAGGCGAGCGGAAATCCTGCACCTAGGTCGAATACGTCGACGAATATCTGCTGGGCGCTGGCGACGTAGGCAAGCACGCTGCCGAATATCAGTCCGCCAGCGAGCGCGTAACCGATGGTCTGCCGCGTCGTTGCCGCGAAGCGAATGGACTGACCCAGCGGCATCGGACCGCCGACACCCACGTGCACGGTCTCAGGCAGCCGGAAAGCCGCCCACAGCGTGACCAGTACGCCGGCCACCAGCAGCAGATCGAAGATGTGCCGCCAGGTGCCGACGGAAAGCACGCCCTGCCCCATGGCGGGGGCCACCACGGGGATGATGATGAAGACCGCCATGGCGAACGACATGACGCGCGCCATCTGCCGACCGGAGAAGCGGTCGCGCACGACGGCGATGGCAATGACGCGCGGTGCCGCCGCGCCCAGTCCCTGCAGCGCGCGTGCGCACAGCAGCGCCGTGAATCCCGTGGCCAGCGAAGCCGCCAGCGATCCGGCGATAAAGACGGCTAAGCCGAACATGAGGACGGGCTTGCGGCCGTAGCGGTCCGACAGGCGGCCGTAGGCGAGCTGGCCGAGCGAGAAGCCCAGCATGTAGATGATGACGACGTTCTGCCGATCGTTGGCGTCGGCGACGCCCATCGCCTCGCCGATCTGCGGCAGGGCCGGCAGCATGACGTCGACGGCCATGGCGGTCAGCGACATCATCACCGCGACGAGGCCGATGAATTCGGGGGTCGACATCCCGGTGCCGGGGACGGCAGGGCGGCGGTCAACGGTGGCGACGCGGTCATTCTCTGGTGTGTGCATGTCCCGCACTTGTCGTTGTTGGCGTCCGCTCCGGTGGCGGAAGTCGCGAGGGGCGCCCGCTTAAGCGCCGAGCCGGGCTAAAGCGTGGCCCTGCCAGATGGTTGCCAGATACAGGGCCGATACATGGGGCGCAACTCAGCGCCGCCCCCCCAAAATCGCCTCGAAGTGGCCGATTTTTACGGGTTTGTGGTTGCCGACCGCGTCGCTCTGCCGCTCGCCGACGATGTGAGAACTAGGTGCGGCGACCAAGCTGCAACAGGTGTCGGGATATGCGCCTGTGGAGCCAAAACATCCGCGCACGCAATAAAGCGCTGCGGTATAGCAATTGGCATTGCCAATTGAATAAGATTCGGAGCCATAAGGCCGTGCAGATCCGCATTCTCCCTGCCATTCCCTCCGCCCACAACAGTCGCCTTTTTCCAAAGGTCGCGCTGAGCGCCGGACTGGCGGCTTTGTTGGTCGGCGGCCTGTGCGCGACCAGCCAGCCGGCGGCCGCCCAGCAGGGCTTCGGCAACTTCTTCACCTACCAGCAGCCGCGCAAGCGGGTGGTCCGCAAACCGCGACCTGCAGCGGCTGCAACGCCGAGCACCGAAGCGGCCGATGCCGCGCAATCCGCAGCCGGGAAGACAGAGACCAAGAAGAGCGCCGACAAGAAGTCTGCCGACAAAGCCGGCACCAAGGGCAGCGTCTACGCCATCGTCTCGCTCCCCGATCAGCACGTCACCGTATACGACGCGACGGGACGCATCGCGCGCTCGCGCGTTTCAACCGGCCAAGCCGGGCATCGAACGCCGTCCGGCATCTATAGCGTCATCGGCAAGAGCCGCTTCCACCGCTCCAACATCTACTCGGGCGCGCCCATGCCCTGGATGCAGCGCATCACCTGGTCGGGCATCGCCATGCACGCGGGTGTCGTGCCGGGCTATCCCGCCTCGCATGGTTGTATCCGCCTGCCGTTCGCCTTCGCTCCGCAGATGTTCGCGCTGACCAAGATGGGCGCCCGCGTCGTCGTCGCTTCGCGCGACACCGAGCCGTTCGCGATCTCGCACCCGCTGTTGCCGCTGCCGAAGATGCAGCCAGCGCCGGCCGCTCAACAGCAGGCTGCAGCGCCCCGCGATCCCTCCATCGAACTGGCCAGCGCCGACACCACCGAATCGACGATGACCACGGCTGCCGTGGACGAGGAAGCTCCCGCCGCCGATGCCAACAAGCTGCTCGATCCCATCGCCTATGCCGCTGCACTCAAGCAGCGCGCCGTGGCCGACAAGACGCTCGCCGACATAGCCGCCAAGGACGCGCTCGCCGCGGCCCAGACGGCAGGCGCAGAAGCGCGTCAGGCTGTCGACGACGTGCGCAAGGCCGAGGCCGATCTCGCCACCGCGGAAGCCAAGGTCGCCGCCCTCGAGAAGGTCATCGCCGCACCGGCCCCAGCGGCAGCACCGGCCGCCGCCGGCACCCCCGATACGACCGGCTCCGTCGAAGCCGACAAGACGGCGGCGCAAGCCGAGTTGGAGCGAGCCCGTGGCGCACGCGACGAAGCGCGCACCCGCGAGGCTGCCAAATCGACGGCCGCGTTCGCCGCCGTCGAGACCTGGAAGCGCGCCGCCGCGACGGCCGAGGCCGCCGGCACGCTCATCGACCAGGCCGACCGCCGGCGCGAGCAGGTGTCGGTGTTCATCTCGCGCAAGGAAGGACGCATCTTCATCCGCCAGGACTGGCAGGAAGTGTGGGACGCGCCGGTCACCTTCCGAGATCCCGACCGTCCGCTCGGCACGCACATCTTCACTGCCGTGGACGTCGTCCCGGATGGATCGTCGGTGCAGTGGACCGCCATCACCATTCCGGCCGAGGGCGGCCCGGCTGCCGAGCAGCCTCGCCGCACCAAGGGATCGGACAAGAGCGCCGGCAAGGACGCGCCGCCGGCGACGCCAGCTTCGCCGCCCGAAACCGCTGCCGGAGCGCTCGACCGTCTCGAATTGCCCGAGGGGGCTCGTGAGCGCATTGCCGAATTGCTGTGGTCGGGCGGGTCGATCATCGTCTCCGACCAGCCGCGCAGCTATGAAATGGGCGAGTACACCGATTTTATCGTGCTGACCCGCTAAGCGGAAAAGACCCCCGTTAAGCGGGCGAGAGGCCTGCGGCGCCGTATTGGTTACCGCTGCGCAACGATTTCGCGCCGCGCAGGATAACTCACCGTTAGAGCTTCGCCGTCTAAGGTAGCGCATCCATTAACAGCGCATGAGCCGGCCTTGCCGCCCTTCAGCAGACTAAATCGCGCGGGACTTACGGCGAAGGGTGACGGCCTGCGCGAGGCGGAGCGCCGCCATGAGCTCCCCGACTCCAGCATGCCCATGCTCGAGGCTCTGGTGTGCGAGGTGCATTCCGCAGCGCTGCTTACGGCCACCATAGCCGGCGCCATAAATTCCTTTAAGGCGACGCGCGGGGAACGCAGCGAAGCCGGCCTCAGGCCCTATATCCCCGGCGAGCCGGCCATCGTCTCCGTGCTGCGCAACGGCATGCTGGAGACCGACCTCGACGAGAACACCGTCCGCCTCGTCATCCAGATGTTCGATGATCTGGCGCCCGCGCGCATCGCGCTCGACCGCTATTTCGCCGATGCCAATCACATCGGCAACGATCGTGCGGCAGCGCTGCACCTGCTGTCGCTGTCCAACGCGTGGCGGCGTGCCTGCCAGGACGCGCTGCTCGCCGTGCGCCAGCTGCACGCCGATCTCAATCAAATGCCGGCGCAGTATTCGAGCAATTCAAAGCTGCTCAACAATCTGCTGCAGGACGCCATCATGGGTGGCACCCCATGCCTCGACACGGACGGCCAGATCGCCCTCCCCGACCTGCCGCAACGCCGCCAGTCGGCGCGCCGTACCGTCTGCCAGCCGTGCACGCTCACCTATAACCGCATCACCGCCCAGGCCTTCGTGCGCGACGTCTCGCCGGGCGGCTTCGGCCTCGAGCGCGTGCCGCAGCTGGTGCCCAAGACGCAGGTCGAGATCGAGTTGCCGAGCGGGCGACGCTTCACCGGCAGCGTCGCATGGTGCAGCGGCTCGTCGGCCGGCGTGCGCTTCACGCGTGCGCTGCTGCCGAACGATCCGCTGCTGACGGGCTGAGCTGCCTTCGGGCGTGCTTGCAACTGCAGGATTTGCCGTCGCTTTCCGGCTATGGCACGCTCCGATGAAGCTGCTCCCGCCAAGAAGGCGCAGCGGAGGAAACATTTTGGCCCGGGCTCAAGCCACGCCGAGCAACTGCGGTATCCGCGTTGCCGCCAGCACGCTGCCGTCGACCCGCGAGGCCGTCATCGAGGCCAGGGCGGGGCTCGGCAGCGATGAATTCCAGCACCTCATTGCCTTCTTCGGCATCGACCACGATGCCGACGTGCTGGCCGCTGCGCTCGGCGAGGAGTTCCCCGGCATTCCGGTCTCGGGGTGCTCGACCGCCGGCGAGATCGGCCCTGCCGGCATGATGCAGGGCGGCCTGCTGCTCATCGCCTTTCCGCGCGCCGGCTTCCGCGTGCACAGCGAGATGATCACCGACATCGACCGCTTCGGCGTCGAGCGCGCGACGCAGGCCGTGCGCCGCCTCAAATCGCAGGTCACGTCCAGATTGCGAGCGCCGGGCGCGCGAGAACATGTTCGCGCTGCTGCTCGTCGACGGCCTGTCGAACGCCGAGGAGAACATCGTCGCCGCCATCCATTGGGAGCTCGACGACGTCGAGCTGATCGGCGGCTCGGCCGGCGACGGCATCTGCTTCCACCGCACGGCGATGATCCACAACGGCGTGGTCGCCGAGCGCTCCGCCATCCTCATGGTGATCGAGACCGACTATCCGTTCCGCGTCTTCAAGACGCAGAACTTCGAACCCACCGACATCAAGCTGGTCGTCACCGCCGCCGATAGCGAAAACCGCATCGTGCACGAGCTCAACGCCGAGCCGGCGGCGCGCGAATATGCCTCCGCCATCGGACTGCGGCCCGACGATCTGGGGCCCTTCAGCTTCGCCTCCTACCCGCTGGTTGTGAAAGTTGGCGGCGACTACTACTGCCGCTCGATCCGCAACATGAACCCTGACGGCAGCCTGTCGTTCTTCTGCGCCATAGACGAAGGTCTCGTATTCACCGTCGCACGGCCGCGCGATATTCTCAGCGCCACCGAAGCGACGCTGACCGAAATCGATACGGCGCTCGGCGGTATCGATCTCGTCGTCGGCTTCGATTGCATCCTGCGCCGCCTCGACGCCGAGACGCGGCAGATCCGCCACCAGCTGGATGCGCTGTACAGGAAATATTCCGTGTCCGGCTTCCACACCTACGGCGAGCAGTTCAACGCCATGCACCTCAACCAGACGCTGACCGGCATCGCCTTCGGACAGCGGGCACGCGCGACGGGGCCATAGCCGTGGATTCGTTGTTCGACCTGCATCCGCTCGGATTGTCGCCGCAGGACCTTGAGCGGCGCATCCTCAAGCTGCAGAAGATCAATGCAGCGCTGATGCAGCGCGTCGAGCGCTCGATGGACCAGCAGGCCAACGCCTATTCGCTGTTCCAGACGGCGATCACGCTGGAGAGCCAGGTACGCCTGCGCACCGAGGAGCTGACCAGCGCGCTGGCCCGGCTGGAGCGCACCAACGACGAATTGTCGACGGCGCGCGATGCCTCCGAACGCGCCAACCGCTTCAAGACCCGCTTCTTCACCGCCGTCGGCCACGACCTCTTGCAGCCGTTGCATGCCGCCCGCCTGTCGGCGAGCGCACTCGCCGACACCGGCGCCGACCAGCCACAACGCATTTTCGCCGAGCGCATCGAGCATGCGCTGACCACCATCGAGGAACTCCTGAAGTCGATCCTCGACATCTCCAAGCTGGAGGCCGGCGTGGTGACGCCGGCGCTGCGGTCGGTGGCGCTCGATGAGCTGTTTCAATCGGTGGCCGTCGATATCGACCCGCAGGCGCGCGCCAAGAACCTCTCGCTGGCCTGGCGGCGCTCGGGTCTCGCCGTCGTTTCCGATCCGCTGATGCTGCGCCGAATCCTGCAGAACCTGATGGCCAACGCCGTGCAGTACACCGCGAAGGGCGGCATCCGTCTCTTCGCCCGGCAGCGCGCGGGACTCGTTCGCATCGAGGTCTGGGACACTGGGCCCGGCATCGGCGAAGCCGATCGCGAGACCATCTTCGAGGAGTTCCACCGCGGCAGCGCCACCGATCGGCCGGCCATCGGAGGCTTCGGCCTCGGGCTGTCGATCGTGCAGCGCATGGCCGAGACGCTCGGACATCCCCTCGAGCTGTGCTCGCGGCCGGGTCATGGCACGCGCTTTTCGGTCAGCGCTCCGCGCGGCAACGCAGTTGCCGCCGCGACGACACCCCAACGTCGCCAACCCCGGCCCCATCAGCGCTTCGGCGCTGAGCGGCGCCAAGGTCGCCGTCATCGACAACGACCCGAGCGTGCTCGAGGCCATGCAGGCGTTGCTGGATCGCTGGAGCTGTAGCGCTTACGCCGCGCGCAGCCTTGCCGCACTGATCGAGAACGCGCGCGAGGGTTTCTGGCCCGATATCGTGCTTGCCGATTATCACCTCGACGACGGACGCGATGGCGTGCAGGCCGTGCAGGCACTGCGCGAACAGTTCGGCATCGCCGTGCCGGCCATCGTCATCACCGCCGACCGCGCACCCGCGGTCGCTGAAAATGTTCGCCAGGCCGAGTGCGAGTTACTGCTGAAGCCGGTCAGGCCGGCCGAGCTGCGCGCTCTGATGCTGCATCTTCTGGCGCCGGCGGGGCAATCCTTCCCCGGCTAGTTGTCGCGCGGGCCGCCGAGGATGGAATCGAAGTCGATCTTCGCCGCCTCGATCACCGCCTGCGTGCGCGAGTTCACCTTCAGCTTGCGCAGTATCTCGGAGACGTGCGCCTTGACGGTCGTCTCACCGACACCGAGGTCGAAGGCGATCTGCTTGTTGAGCAGGCCCTGACGGAGCATGTGCAGCACGCGCACCTGCTGGGGCGTGAGCGTCGCAATCCGCGCAGCGAGATCGCTCGCAGCGCTCACCGCCGGCGGCTGGTAGCCCTCCGGCAGCACCACCGTGCCTTCCATCACTTCCTTGAGGGCGCGGCCAAGATCGCCGCCGCGCGTCGACTTGGAGATGTAGCCGGCGGCCCCGCACTGCATGACCTCGTGGATGATGCGCGCGTCATCCAGCGCCGAAACGACGACAATGGGCAGTTTCGGGTAGCGAGTGCGCAGCTCGATGACGCCTTCCAGCCCGCGCGTGTCGGGCATCGACAGATCGAGCAGGATGAGGTTGAAGCGGGCGTCCTTGTCGAGCACCGCGCGCGCCGTCTCGATCGATGCCGCCTTGGCGACCGTCGCAGCCGGGAACGTGCTCTGGATCACCTGCTCCAGGGCTTCGACAAAGAGGGGATGGTCATCGACGATCAGAATGCCGGTCGGCACGACTTGCTCCTGGGAGGCCGAAAGAAGGTCCGCAGGCGACGTATTATTCTCGACGCCCGGCCATGATAAGCGAACTGTTGAGTGGAATGCGGCTAATAATTCCGCTCACCAGCCGTCATCGGCGATTGCGGCGGCGCACACTTTGAGTTGCAGTGCCACATTCGCAGTCGCCTCCTCGAAACCCTCGGCGGATATGATCCTTGACCCGATGCGGCTTCGGCGCAATCTGCCGCCGGCCAGCCGATCGGCGAAACTGCAGCGAAGGATAAGCCGCGCCGATGGCCGGAGCGATCATCAACAGTGTGCGGCTGGCGAGGGCCGGTCTAGTGCTCGGCCAATACGGCGTGCGCTTCGTGCCCCCCGGTACGCCGGTGCCGCTGCCGCTACGGCTCGTCCGCATCGCCACCGCGCCCGTGCGCTGGCTGACGGCGCCGCGGCGTGCCGGCGAGCCGCGCCAGACGCGCCTTGCCACCGCCGTGACCAGCCTCGGCCCCAGCTACATCAAGCTCGGCCAGTTCCTGGCGACGCGCGCCGACGTCATCGGCCCGCAACTCGCCAGTGAGCTGGCGCTGCTGCAGGACAACCTGCCGCCGTTCTCGATGGCCGAGGCGCGACGTGCGGTGGAAGAGGCGCTCGGTGGGCGCCTCGAAGACCACTTTGCCGAATTCGGGCCGCCGGTCGCCGCCGCCTCCATCGCCCAGGTGCACAAGGCGGCCGTCATCGATGCCGATGGCTCGCGCCGCGAAGTGGCGGTGAAGATCCTGCGCCCCGGCATCGAGAAACAATTCCGCCGCGACCTCGAAAGCTACTACTTCGCCGCCCGTCTGATCGAGCGCTGGCACCCGCCGACACGCCGGCTAAAGCCGGTCGCCGTGGTCGACACGCTGAAGCGCTCGACCGAACTCGAGATGGATCTGCGCCTTGAGGCAGCGGCCGTCTCGGAGATGGCCGAGAAGACCGCCGGCGATGACGACTTCCGCGTGCCGATGGTCGACTGGCAGCGCACGGCGCGCCGGGTACTGACGGTCGAATGGATCGACGGCATCAAGTTGTCGGACCACAAGGCGCTGGCCGCCGACGTCGGCCTCGACCGCAAGGCGCTCGGGCTCACCGTCATGCGCTCGTTCCTCAAGCACGCCATGCGCGACGGCTTCTTCCACGCCGACATGCATCAGGGGAACCTGTTCGTCGACCGCGGTGGCAGGCTCGTCGCTGTCGACTTCGGCATCATGGGCCGGCTCGGCATGCAAGGAGCGCCGCTTCCTCGCCGAAATTCTCTACGGCCTCATCACGCGCGATTATACGCGCGCTGCCGAAGTGCATTTCTGGGCCGGCTATGTGCCGCCGCATCATCCGGTGGAGGTGTTCGCGCAGGCGCTGCGCGCTATCGGCGAGCCGATCCACGGCCGCACGGCCGATGACATCTCCATGGCCGACCTGCTCGGCCAGCTGTTCGCCGTACACCGAAGTCTTCGACATGCAGACGCGCCCAGAGCTGATCCTGCTGCAGAAGACCATGGTCGTCGTCGAAGGGGTGGCGCGCGGCCTCGACCCCAGCCTGAACATGTGGGTGGCGGCCGAGCCAGTCGCCAAGCAGTGGATCGAGGGCAACCTCGGCCCCATGGGCAAGCTGCGCGAAGCCGGGGAGGGTGCCTCGGCGCTCGGCAAGATCATGGCGGATATCCCGGCGCTGCTGACCCAGGGGCAACAGACCGCCATCGCCCTCGCCGACATGGCGCGCGACGGCCTGCGGCTCGACCCCACCACCGTGCAGCAGATCGCCTATGAGGAGGCGCGCCGCACCCGCTGGGGGCGCGTTGCCCTGTGGGTCGGCGCCGTTAGCCTTGCTGTACTTGCCATCGGGCAGCTGACCCACTAGGCGTGGAGCATTCCAGGTGGGGCATGCGCCAGGTCCGATGAAATACAAAGTCGACCCCAACACGTTCGCGACGGTGCTGACGAGCTGCGGTCGCTTCGACCTGCTCGGCGAGACCGTTTCGTCCCTGCTGCGCCACTTCGACATCGACCGCATCATCATCGCTGAGGATTCCGAGGACAACCAAGGCGCCGCCGATTTCGCGCGCGCCTTTCCCGTCGCCGACGTGCGCCTCAATCTGCCCAAGCTCGGGCAGATGCGCTCCATCGATGCACACTATGCGACGCTCAGCGCACCCTACGTTCTGCACTTGGAAGACGACTGGGGGTTCACGCGCAGCCTCGACCTCGATCGCGTCACCGCATTGCTTGAGGCGCGCCCCGACATCTCCGTCGTGTGCATCGCGCACCGCGTTTACGACCAGAAGTTCGAGAAGGGCGCGCGTCGCGAAAGCCACGACGGTATCGACTATCTCGTCTGGGACACCGACGCGCACCCCAAGTGGTTCTCCGTATTCGTTCAATCCCTCGATCGCGCGGCTGTCGCTGTGGCGCGAGATCGGACCGTTCGCCAAATTCGTGACCGAGGAAAACCTCAGCCTGTTCTTGAAGCAGCGCGGCATGCGTATCGCCATGGTGGTGCCAGGCATCGCCGATCACATCGGCGATGACCGCCACGCGCACGATCCGTTCCAGCCCGAAGCGCGCCAAGACATTCTTCGCGCGTCTCAAGCGCTCGATCGCCAAGCGCCTGCCGCTGCTGACCGGCGGCCACCCGAGCTAAAGGGATGCGCCGCATGGGGCTGAGCTGCTGCATCATCGCCCACAACGAGGGCGACCGCATCGAACGCTGCATCCTGGCCGTGCGCGATATCGTCGATGAGGTGGTCGTCGTCAATTCCGGCTCGACCGACGATACGCTCGCCAAGGCGCAGGCGCTCGGCGCCAAGATCTTCACGCGCGCCTGGGACGGCTATGGTCCGCAGAAGCGCTTTGCCGAGGACTGCGCCGCCAACGACTGGATCCTCAACCTCGACGCCGACGAGGTTGTGACGCCGGAGCTGGCGCGCGAGATCGCTGCATTGATGCAGGCGCCCGGCCGGACTGCTGCCGGCCTACCGGTTTCGTCAGGTGACGGTCTACCCGGGCCACGAAAAGCCGCGGCTGTGGGCCGATTTCCACAACTATGTACGTCTCTACGATCGTCGACGCGTGCGTTTCCGTAACAGCCTGGTGCACGATACGGTCGATACGCAGGACTTTCCGGTCGGTCAGCTCGAAGGCATCGCGCTGCACTACTCGTGGCGCACGCTGAGCCACGTACGCGCGAAGCTCGAGAAGTACACCGACCTGCAAGCCAAGGAACTCAAGAAGTCGCGCTGGTCCGTGATGGCGCGGCTGCCGTTCGAATATCCGGTTCTGTTCTTTCGCTATTACGTGCTGCGACGGAATTGCACGGGCGGCCTGACCGGACTGCGTATCACGCACGAGATCGCCCGCGCCCGAACGCGCCGGCTATTGAAGATCGTGCGGCATCGGAGAGGGTCGAGCGGCTGATGTCATTGAAACTTCCGGTGATGGATCGGACAGCGCCCGGGATTGATTTCTACGCCCGCGCCACGTGGGTAAAGTTCAAGCAGACCGTCGGGTTGCCGCGCCACAGCGATGCAACCTTCTACGTCGAGCGCTTCGATCGGGCGCTGCGCACCGGTCGCGCCGGCAAAGATCTCATGATCATGGCGACGGGCAGGAGCGACGGCGCCGGATCGCAGGCGCAGGCGGCGATGTCGGCGTTGTGCATGGCGCGAGCGCACGGCCTCACGTACGTGCATCGGCCGTTCACACGCATCGAGCATGCCGAGACCGACATGCCCTCGTGGGTGCGGGCGTGGGAGGAGTATTTCAACCTCGGCGCCGGCGAGCGGCGGCGTGATGACGCCGACACGCCGGTCGTCTCCGTCGATCGACTGGCTTTCGACGCGCTCAACGGGCCGGCCATCGTGGCGGCCGAGCACTATTTGCACTTCTGCAACCAGGATGCGGAGGCTTGGGAGCGCGTGCTGCCCGAGATGCGCGCCAAATTCTGGAGCAATAAGCAGCGCGCCGCGCGGCACGACGGGGAAGTCCGCGTCGCCGTACACATGCGGCGCGGCGATGTGTCCGCCGAAAACAAGAAGGTGGCGCGCAATTTCACGCCCAACGCCAGCTTCGTGACGACCCTTACGGCTGGAGGCGCTGCTGGCCGGCAATGGCGTACGCCGCGCATCGAGATTTTCTCGCAAGGCGCTCCCGAGCTGATTCGCCGACAGCTGGTGCAGCTCGGCGCGAACCCTGCGACTGAATGAGCCAGCCATCGTCACGCACCGCGAGCTCATCGAGGCCGACATTCTCGTCATGTCGAAGGGCGCCTTCAGCTACACGGCTGGCCTGCTGAACGAGGGCATCACGCTGTACGACGCGCAGAAGTATCGTGCGATCGACAGTTGGATCGCCCGCGCGCCGGACGGATCGTTCGATGCAGCGCGGGTTGACGGGCGCATCGGCCAGCTGCTGGCCGCTCGCTGAGCCGACGCAGCCGACCGACCCGGCTCGCAAAACAAAAAACCGCCCGAGCGTGAGCCCGGGCGGTTTTTGTTTGATCATGGAAAGATGGGATAGCGCGTGCGCCGGCCGAGTGCTCCGACCCGGCGTGCGTCGGCCTGGCGCGCGGCGTGGAT
>CAVXAF010000009.1:0-410681 GCA_963759735.1 uncultured Alphaproteobacteria bacterium | reverse complement strand
CAGCACCGCGCTGCGGCGCAGCAATTATGCCAAGTCGCTGGCTGACAGGGGCTTCCTGACCCTGGCCAGCCAGCCGGCCCGCCGGGGTCGGCGACCGGTGAAATCTCTCGAAACACAAATAGTTTCGTCGGTGCCTGATGCACCGGTCAATCACCGCCGGCGGCGACCCGCGTAGGCCGGGCTTCCTGCCCCTGGCCATTTAGACGGGCCAGCCGGGGTCGGCGACCGGTGAAATCGCTCGAAACATAAATAGTTTCATCGGTGCCAGGGTGCGCCGGTCAATCACCGCCGGCGACGCCGGGGTCGGCGACCGGTGAAATCTCTCGAAACATAAATAGTTTCGTCGGTGCCTGGTGCACCGGTCAATTACCGCTGGCAACGCCGTGGTCGGCGACCGGTGAAATCGCTCGAAACATAAATAGTTTCGCGGGTGCCTGATGCACCGGTCAAACACCGCCGGCGGCAACCCGCGTAGGAAGGCCTTTCCGACCCTGGCCAAGCCGAGGTCGGCGATCGGTGAAATCGCTCGAAACATAAATAGCTTCGTCGGTGCCTGATCACCGGTCGATTGCCGCCGGCGCCGACCTGCGTAGGAAGGCCTTCCAGACCCTGCCATTCCGCCGGACAAGCCGAGGTCGGCGATCGGTGAATCGCTCGAAACATAAATAGTTTCATCGGTGCCTGATGCACCGGTCAAACATTGCCGGCGGAAACCCGCGTAGGAAGGCCTTTCCGACCCTGGCCAAGCAAAGGTCGGCGATCGGTGAAATCGCTCGAAACATAAATAGCTTCGTCGGTGCCTGATGCATCGGTCAATCACCGCCGGCAACGAGACTGCTGGCCTAAAAGAGAAGGAAAGTTGCTAAATGACCGCTATTTCGAAAACCAAAGCCAAGACCCCAATCGCGGGCAGGGCCAATAAGGTCAGTGACGGATGGCTCGGCACGACCGTTCTTATCCATGGCGAGGACGCGAGCGCCTTCGATGCGTTCGCAGCTCGCATCCGCGAGGCCCTGAAGCCGGCGAACGCCATTGAAGAGATCTACGTCGACGACGCCATCTTTCACGCGCTGGGAAGTACGACGCTGGAGGCGCGCAAAAGGTGGCCTGTTGTTAGCCAGCAGCCCCGCCGCCATGGCGCGCCTGTTGGGTCGCGTCGCCGTCAAACCACTGGCCACCACCTTGGCGGACGGTTGGGCCAATGGTGACCCGACTGCCATCGCCAAGGTTGAGGTGCTGATGGAGAGCGCCGGCTTCACCTACGATGTGGCGATGGGCGAAGCCATGGCCGCCAAGATCGACGTCATGACAGGCTTTGATCATCTTATGGCGGCGGCGGAGGGGCGCTTCACGACCGCGCTCAAGGAACTCGAGCGCTACCGCGCTGGGACGGCCAAGACGGTGCGAGACATCGTGGATGCCGAGTTTGAGGACGTCGCAGGGCCGATCAACGGTGAGGGCGACCCTCATGGTAAATGAGCGTCGCGCGCAGGCCAACCGCGCCAATGCGCAACGCAGCACGGGGCCAACATCGGCTGCGGGCAAAGCGCGGGCGGCGCAGAATGCGCGCCGGCACGGGCTCAGCCAAGACATTCTGGCTGACCCGGCGCTGGGACAAGACGTGGAAGACTTAGCCCAACGGATCGCGCATGAGGCGGGCCGTCCCGACCTCATCGACCTCGCCCGACGCGTCGCGAAGGCGCAGATCGACGTGCAGCGCATCCGCCAATTTTGTCATCGGCGCATGCAGGCCGCGGTGGCAGCGCTCGATGACGGCCATGATGACGCTTCCAGCGCGGGTACACGGCGCGGATGAACTTGCGGCGGCGCTGGCTCCGCTGACCAAGGAACTGAAAGCGATCGACCGCTATATGCGGCGCGCATTGTCGCGGCGCAAATTTGCCGTGCGCGACTTTGCCGTCGCGCAAGGTCAGGGCGCCGGGGGACTGAAGGCTTGGGCAGCGACGCCGGTGCGGGCGAAGCGCCGGCGGGCATGGCGATCAAAATTTCCTCGCGCCTTGGGGGAAGCGCTGCGTGACATAGACGAATTCAAACAAGAGTGCGCACGCGGATCCTTGAGGACTGGGAAGTCGCAAAAGCGCGTAAAGCGGCCCGCCGCTGGAATGCATCTTTGGCGCTCTCGACCGAGGAAAAGGTCACGCAACTGCACCCGGATGAGGTAGCCCACACATGATCGCAAGGCCGTTTGGGCTGGGGGCACCGGCCGCTCTAAATGCTAAGCAAAGACGGCAACCTCGCGAACGGTTTCGTCTGCGGGCAACGATTAACTGGAAGGAGTTTCTTTGAGCGCCGGCTACGAACAAGCTACGCGCGGTCAACCTTTGCGTTGCCTCTGTAGATTCAATGCGAGCACGCCAAGCGTGAATAACCATGCTATGCCGCAATCTCGGACGCAGTTCCGAAACATGCGCAAACATCAAAAAAGGCGAAGATTTCGAATTTGTAATCTTGACGCCGATGCTTTCTTTGTTTAAGCGACTTTGCTTCGCAAACGGAAATGCGCATTCAGCCAACACCGCTGATCTTAGCTGCTTTGGCGCGACTTGTTTGCTGTGGTTTGTGATTCCGCCCCGCATCCGGATGCACTTTGATACGAGCGCGGGCATCGAACTGATAAACCTATAAATTTCGGCTACGCGCTAAGCGGGGCCGGGTGGGTGGGTAGACGTATTACGTAGCGAGATAGGGAGCAAAAAATGTTAGTACTTGGACATACTGGGTTGATGAAGGGCGGCCTGCGGGGACTTTGCGCGGGTTTCGATGAAGTGGCGAAGGGTTGCGATTCGAGGACGCGAGCGTTCGCTATGACCTACAAATTGAGCATTCAAAATACGGAACTTTTGTTGCTCCACTTGGCCTTGGTGACACCCACTGGCACCGTTGCCGGCAATGCTACAATTCTAGATGAAGGTTGGGTCTGCGTTGGAGAAGCGTCCGACCCAGCAATTGCAATAGCCGAACGGGTTAGGCGTTATTGGAAAGGGCCCCATCCAGATTTGAGTTGCGCGTTCGTTCAAGGAGAATGGTTGGGGAAGGATACGTCTTGCGGCAAGAAAGTGGCCTTTCCAGTCGTTACGCCCGACGAACATTGGTGTCTGATGAGCGATTACGAAGAGGATATCCTGGATCAAACGGAGCGCGATTGGGCAGCCCTCACGGGGAACGACGGTTGCGTTCACGCGGCTTACTTGCAATTTCTTCCTGTCCAGGGACAGGGAGGTCTTGCGGTGGGGCCTTAGGCGGCAATCGCTTTATCAGTATATGCCTGGTAACCCCACTTCTCGTTGAGGATCCGTGGTTTCGAGCGATGCCGGACATTAAAGGACTCGGTGAAGATCCAGACGCTCGAGGCTTACGAAGCGACCTAAGTGCCGCCATTCGGCTGTCGCTTTGGCTGCGCCCTTGGTCGCCGAGAAACGTCCTCAATTCGTCGTCAAAGGCCATGGCTGGCGGCGGCGGTGACTGCCCGCGCCGCCGATATGCGGCGCCCGCCGCGTTAAGATGTTGCGCCATTCCCGCGCCTTAGGCATTGCGGCCGCTGCCCGCGCTCGATCATTTGGAGAGCGATAAGGGGGTGTTGCGATCCACCATATGAGTTATACTGCCAATATAACCTGCCCGAACAAGGATCGGCAACTCATGCGCAGAACAGCTAAGCTGCGATCGGTAGGCGGCTCCACAATGGTTGCCATACCGCCGAACTTCATGGAGCAACTGCAGCTCCGTGCAAACGAGACCGTCGGAGTCAGTCTGGAGGCCGGTAAGATCGTCATCAGACCGCACCCCAACAAGGGGCGCATCGGTCTTAAGGCTAGACTTAAGATGTGTGATTTCTCGAAGCGCATGACCACGAAGGAGCGCGAATGGATTAATGCTCCTCGCGTAGGTCGGGAAGAGATCTGACTTTGAAGCGGGGTGACATCTACAACGTAGACCTTGAGCCTACGAAGGGTCGCGAGCAGCGTCGTCAGCGGCCCGTTATCGTCATCACCACGAGCGAATTCAACCAGCACAACCCGCCAATAGTTTGCCCGATTACGGGCGGCGGGGCCGCCACTCGCCTTAAGGGCTTCGCAGTCTCGCTGATGAATACGGGCATGAAAACTGACGGTGTCGTTATCTGCAGCCAGCCAAGGGTGCTGGATGTGAAGGCCCGTGGCGGCAAGTATGTTGAGCAAGCGCCCGATGAGGTCGTCGACGAAGTGCTTGCAGCCCTGCAAGACATTGTCGCCTGATGTCCTTGCCACCATCATGCTTGAACAGCTCGCCGTAGCCCGGCGGATGTTGAGGACGGCAAGGAGAGGACCCGGCGATGGTGCCGCTCGAGCGCCGCCGGCATCTGCTCGGCAAGTGCTGAATCGCACAAGTCTGACCCGCTAGGGATGTCCCAGGGCTTCCGCGATTTGATCGCCCTGCTGAAGCAGCACAACGCAGCGCGATGCCCCAAATTTGACCGCGGGTGGCGACGGTCGCGCTTCGGGTGGGTTGGGGAAGACGTCATGACGCAATCTGACCGCCGTTGACTCTCTACGGGGCGACAATCGCCCCCCTCTCTGAGCGTGGCTTGCGGCGGATGTGCAACCCTTGACGTTACACATGTAACGTTTTACGTTACAGCAACAAGGGGCCGGCTAGATGATCGGGACGTTCAAGAGCAAAGTGCTCAAGGCGCTCTGGCAGCAAGGCCGGGCGAAGGGTATCGACCCGATGTCGGCTGACCGCATCTTTACGATCCTCGACTTGCTCGACCAGGCCATCAAACCCGACGACATGGATTTGCCCGGCTTTGGGTTTCACCGGCTGAAGGGAAGTCGCAGCCACCAGTACGCAGTCGAGATCCGCGCGCAGTGGCGCATCGTGTTCGAATGGGAAGAGGGCCGACCGGTCCGCGTTGATGAGGAAGACTACCATGGCAAGTGAAATGGCTGCCGGCCGGCCGATGCGGCAGCCGAGCCACCCCGGCAAGGTGCTGCGCAATTTCGTAATTCCGGCGCTCGAGGAGCGCGGCATCAGCATCAGCGCGTTTGCCGACCACCTCGGCGTGTCTCGCAACACAGTGCATGCGGTGCTACGCGAGGCGCGCGGCGTAACGCCAGACATTGCAGCGCGATTAGAGCGCTCGCTCGGCGCATCTGCTGCCATGTGGCTCGGCATGCAGGCGGCTCATGATGCGTGGCTGGCTAACCAGCAGCCCGGTATAAAAGCGATCAAGCGGCTGCGGGTGGCCCTGCCGCACCTGATGCGCGCCTAGGAAGCGCTTGTGCAGCAGACCTTGAGCTACGAAGGGTCGCGAGCAGCGTGGCCAATTGTCGCCTGATGTCCTTGCCACCATGCTGACCAGGCCAGCTGCTGAAAGGCGTATTCGACCGGGCGCCGCTCTCTGAAATGTCGGATCCAGCATCGGGTTGCTCCGTTTAACCGGCGAGCCGGATTTTGCGCTGTGCCTTGAGAGCGAGAAGGAGCTGAGCCCCTCTAAAATTCTCCGTCACTCGCCGCGGTACGACGTGCCGCGCGGGTGCTGCCTCGAGCGCCGCTGTTGGCGCAATCACAACCAAGGGAGGCGATCATCTTGATCCTTCATGGGTTCGGCCCCATAGGTCTCGGTGAGATCGACAGCGCGTTCCAGCAACAGGTCGAGGAGTTCCTTCAGTTCAGGGGTTGCAGTCCCCTCCTGCTGGCAAGATGCGAACAGCGCCTTTGCCTCGTCCGGAAGGCGAGCCAGGATGTCGCGAATATGCGCCAAAGCGCGAACCCCTTCGTAGCCGGATTTCTTAGCCTCAGCTTCCCAATGCCGAGGCAAAATGCTTTCGAACCCATAGTGGCCGTCGACAGACATCGCGAGGCGATCGTCCTTTCTTTGCTTGGAGTACGGCAGCCAGCTGGCGATATCGTAGAGCGGTGCCAGGCGGAATCGGCCGCGCGCTGAAAGCAACAGTCCGTAGTTCTTGGCGTGAGCATCCGATCCGCCGATCACGTAGTGTAAGCGCAGGCGCGCATGAATCGGTTTCTGTCCTCGCTTGGTCGACCTGACGCCGACAAGAGTTCCATAATGGCATTGATGCCAGGGCCGCCTTCGCGTTGATATTTATTGCGCGGGTCGACCTTCAGGGCTTGGCAACAATCTTCCTGGTGGATGCGATGCACCTCTCCACCGGATTTATCCAAGGGGAGGACTTTGCGACCGCTCAACCGTCGACGGTCATAGCGCTCCACGACTACGACCGAGATACCGCCGAAGTCTTCCGTCCAGCAAGTGGGCGCGGGCAAATCGAGTCGAGGCGCAAGGCGAACGCAGAACATTTCATTTTCTATCTGACCCGCGAGGCCGATGATGGAAGGTTTGAGGATATGGGTGGTCGGAGTGCGGCCGCGCGGCTCATACCATTTGTCGTTCACCAGATAGAGCGCCTTCTTCCGCTGCGCGCCCGCCAGACTGAATTGTCCTCCACCCGCCACGAACTGCGTCGCACCGGGGTCTCTGATCAGTTTTGCAAAGCTCTTGGCGAGCGTTTCGCGTGATAGGAAGGTTATGCCCTCTCGTTTCTTGAGAGCATCGACGCGGTCTGGTGGCACCATCTGGATGGCGCCCTGAAGATCTTCGCCAATGTGGGCGAGAATCCCAAACGGATTGCGTGGACTGACCCCGAAGCGCTTACCCCATTGGTGCAAAGTCTCGTCGCTGTCCGGGAGCAGGCCCCAGAGGAACGGACGCACGGCCTTATCGCCGTGGTCCGCGACGGCGAGCGGCATCGAGAGCGACATGGGGATCGCGGTAGCCTGCTTCCGGTACTCCTCGTCATAGGAAAAAATGGAAGTGACCGCGACGGTCTTGCGTCAGTGTTCCGATTGAAGCGTTGTCTATGAGAACGCGGAGCTCTTTGGTCATCGGCGACGTCTCGGAGCGGGACGGGCATCCTCTTCGCGCTTTGCTGGGAGATTTGTGTCCGCGATCGAATCTATGTCGATAAGATTCGGCGGTGCAGGGGATGGCTGTGGCGACAGTTTAGGTTCGCCCTCGGTGGAGACGGAAAGCGTGATCTCAAGCTCATTCAAAGCGCGAAGTATAAGATCGAGGCGAGGAGAGGCCTTGCCGCGCTCCACCTGCCCGATCCATACGCGCGATACGCCGAGCCGCTCCGCCAGGTCGTCTTGGCTCAGACCGCGCGCGCGGCGGACGGTCATTATGAAAGAGCCGAGTTCGGCTGGGCGACGGATTTCCAACGGTTTACGCTCTTGAGAACGATGTTGCCTTTACTCCAATGTAATCGATCGTTATCTTGGGTGCAATGGAAACTATCGTTATCATTGTGCGTTGGGCGTTGGGCGTTGACTCCTCACACTCGGTGATCGCTGGTACGGAAGCCTGAGCTGCCGCTTCAAAAAATAATGCAAAAAGAGGGTGCCGAATCAGAACATTGCCCGAAGCGCGGCTCGATCTGCAGCGCGCGCGCCGATCGGCATCGCCGCATGGAACAGGCGCTCGTCGCCCACGTCGCGGCCGAGCGAGAAAAAAGATCGAAACGACGCGACGCTTCAGGTCCTTGAGCTCTTCTTCCAAGTCGACGGCCATCGGCGAATAATCAGGTGTTTCACGACCGCCAATCAACCAGCCGCGCGGCAGGCGCGATGGGAGTTGGTCGCGGCGGCGATGCACCATGGGGCCGGCAGCCGTCGCTGCGCCGTCGGTCGCCGGGAAACGTCCTCAAATTCGTCCTCGAATACCATGGCGGAGGGTTGCGGGGACCGCCCGCTCGTCGCCTGTCTGGTGCAAGTCAACGGCCAACGGCAATCCTCCGGATGCGCGCCGCTAGGCAGGTCATGATTCGCGTCGGCAACGGGGCGTGTCGTGGATTGCGCGAATCTTGACGCCCGCCGGGCAAAGCAATTGCTACGAACATCACCCCCAACTGTCAGGACTAGGCTGGCTGGTTCACAAGGTCGAGACGACGCTCGATGCGGTCGAGGCGTTCGTCGACCCGGTCAATGCGCCGCTGAACGCCGGCCAGACCTTCCTCCACAGCAGTTACGCGGATTTTGATGTCATGGATATCCGCCAGCCCGCGATCGAGTTTGGTCTCGATCGAGCGGAGCGCGCGTAGGACAAGGTTGTCGGGTTCCTCTGCCATCCATCCAAAGTTAGCCAACCCCAGATTGACCGTCAATCCGGCCTTGCCGCTTTCTCAGATGGCGTCAACCTCATGACGTAAAGCAGGATGCGCATCTGCTCCCGTCTTCCGGACGGATCTCCCGACGGACCCGGGGAACCGGAAGTTCCGCCACCTGTCCGTGAACTGATGAATAGCGCCCGTTTCGCGCTCGCCAGAGTGGACAGTCCATCACAACCGCGGCAACTACGTCACGCCGCCACTCATCCGTCGGCACGATATCCAACTCGTTGCAAACGTCTTTGTAAATGCGATGCAGCTCTGTCAATTCGATGCTGCCCAAGACCGTCGTCGCGTCCCCATACATGGCACATGGTCATGCTGGCCGGTCGGGGTGAAGGTGAACCCGGCTGCTTGTCATGGGGCATAGCATTCTGATCGAAGATCATGACCGACGAGCCGACTCACTATCTTTGCTGCCGGGCACATGCAGACCACGGCCTGTGAAGTGCCGTAGGAAGGAGCGGGATAGAGAGGGCGAAGAGGAGGAATGAACGCGAAGAGCCGTCAAACAGATCGATTCCAGTCTCAGTCAAACTGGCGCTCCGCAACCGCCATCCAAGAGCCCCATTCAGCAAGGCGTTCGTCAGTGGGCGTGGCAGGAAAGATCGCTTATCTCGGAAATCGTCGGTCTCACTCTAAAATTCACCGTCGCCCGCCGCCCGCACGGGATGTGCCGCGCGGGTGCTCCTTGGGTTTGCCTTGAGCGCCGCTGTTGGCGAAATCACAATGCAGTCCCCTCCTGCTGGCAGGATGCGAACAGCGCCTTTGCTTCGCCCGGAAGGCGAGCCAGGATGTCGCGAACTGAGAGCTAAACCCACGCGTCGTACGGTGGGGTCAGCTAGCGTTCTGCGATCCCCTGCGCCGCATTCTGCATATGAAAAACGAAGCGTTCATAGGCTTCGATGTACGGAGCATCGTGGATCTCCTCGACACGCGTCACGACATCATCGATCTCGAGGCCATGATCCCCGCACTCGGCCGCGCAGCGCGATCGCGAAGCCGTTCCGTACTCGTGAATAAAGATGGCTGACTATGTGCGGAATCAGGATGCCCCATGTGGCGGCCCGTCGCGCTTGAGGATTTGTCGCATTTTTCCGGTGTGCGAGACGCACCCTGCAACACGCGCACCTCGCGCAGCGGACCCTCAGCTGAGCTTTCCGGGAAAAGATCGCGCTGATTGCAGATGCGACCGGTGCGGCCTAAGAGCCGCCGTTCGGCTGCCGCTTTGGCGGCGCCGTCGGTCGCCGAGAAACGTCCTCAAATTCGTCCTCGAATGCCATGGCGGGGGGTTGCGGGGACCGCCCGCGCCCCTGATGCGAGACGGCCCACAGGCGATTGGCGAGCATGAGCGGATTGAGGATGCCATGGCGGGCCCACCAGGCGCGCTCATCGCCCGTCTGGTGCAAGGAATCGTGGTGCCCGTTGCACAACGGCACGGTGAACTCATCTGACACCTTGAGCCCGAGGGCACGCGGCTGCGCGAAGCGAATGTGATGCGCTTGCGCGGGGCGACGCCCGCACACCAGGCACGGCTGGTCCGGCAACGAAGGCGAGGTGCGCCTCGATCGCGGATGCGCTTGTCTTTTGGGATGAGCAATTCGCTGGTATCTGCGGGTGGCAGGCTGCGTGTGCTTGGACGGCGTGGGCTCCGTGGGCGAGGCGACGTCGCGGGTTTCGCTAGCCTTCGAGGCAGGAAGGCCGCTCGTCTTCGTTGGCCTCGGCCAAGGCGTGCAGCCGCGCCTTCAACGCCGCACCAATGACGCGCGCGGGATCCTCGCCGTTGACCAACCCGGCACGAGAAACCGCGGCCAGGCTTTCCAGATTGGCTTCCCAGAAAGCGTACAAGGCGGCTGCGGGTGGGCAAGTCTTGCACGCATTGCAGAGCGGCTGTGACGACTTCGGCGACGCTGTCGTAGCTGTGCGTTGCCCCATCCGCATGATGCAGCATGAGGCGTGTCGGAGGCGGGAGAAGGCGTTGGGTCTTCTTGGGCCGGCCCCGCCGTTGCTGCTTGGTGACGCCGCGCTTGTCTTTGTCGTAGAGGGCGAGGCCGAAGGGATTGCCAAAGGTGGCGAGCGCGCGCTTGGTGGCATCCGTCTCGGCGGCCTTGAGGGCAATGTCATGCGCGGTCTCAGCCGAAGTCGATCGACCGACACCGGTGCCGATGCCCTCGCGCACGATATCGACCTCGCCGGCGCGCACCGTAATGCGCACCTTGGTCGAGTAAATACAGGCTGTCTCGCCGCGCTGCTTTTCCTGCCAGACGCAGCGCGGCGCTAATGTTTGCCGGTCCCAGCTCTCATAGCCGAAGATGCGATTGGCCTCGGCAATGGCGTGCCACCCCTCGACATAGGCCAACTGAGCGCCGTTGCTCGACCGCATTTTGACGTGGCGATAGCGCAATTTGGCGTTCAGCGCCTGGCGCTGTTCATCGGTGAATGCCATCACTTGGTCCTCACGCTGAGTAACTGGTGCGGTGGTGCCCATCCCACGCCTTCGATCGCCGTGCCCGCCTTGAGAGCTTGCAGCAGACCTTGGCGATCGAGCTTGAACGGCTGCGGCTTCCAGTAGGCGGCGGGGATTTTGTCTTCGGCCACCACCTCAAGGGCCGGTGCCGCTTGCCGCAGCGAGGCCGTGAAGTCGGGCTGCTCGAGTTTGGCGATGTCGGCCTCGCCCATGGTCTTGAGCGCCAGCTGGCGCTTGCGCTTGGCCCGCGTCTCGAAGCGCTCAAGCCGGGCCTTCATGTCGGAAAGACGTGTGGAGAGACCGGCGGCCAGCGCCTCATCCTCTAGTGCCGAGCGGACCAGCTCGGCTAGCATCTCCTTGAGATCGGTGAGTCCCTCGAGTGTGTCGGCGAGGGTCTCAGCGTCGAGGTCGGGAATTTCCGCGAGGAGGCGAGCCCGCAGGAGGCTGAATTTGCGTCAGCTCGCCGGCTGAACCGGTGTGTTCGGGATAATGCCCATGATGAGCAACTCCAGAGACCGTTACAGATACTTTTAGTATCATGAATGCGATACTGGCATGTCAATGCCTGCCGAGTTGCGACCCGTCGGCGACTGGCGTGATTCTATCCCTGTCAGATGAGAGCGCCGCCCGAGTTACTGCTGGGCTCTGAGCCAGGCATGAGCTAGCGACGCGTGCGCTCAAGTTGAGCGTCGTGCACGGTGCAAGCGGATAGAAGCCGCCGGCGACGAAGCTACGTGGGTCAGCTCAACGTTGGCGGCTCGGATCCAAAGCGCTCTGGAGGCCGCAGGGCATTGTGTTCATCGATCAAGACGAACACACAGGGCCCCGGGGTCCGCTTACGTAAGCCGCTGCCGTGAAGCGACGCTTGACGTTGAGCTGCCGCCGTGCCGGCGAACGCGTTCAGCGGTCGGCCTTAACCCAAGTTCTCGCTATCCGTTGCTTGGTTCGCCTTCGCAGCGTTAGGCTCGCCGCGAGCGTCCTTGCGCGACGCCTGCGGGTCTTGCAACCTGTGGACAAAGCTATTAGAGCGATGATTTCCAACAATAGTGCGATTGTTTCACCTAGTTTCGGGGGACCGGGTGCGTACCGAGTACCGGGAAAATTACCAGCCCGCCGGGTGGGCAGTGGTCAACACCCATCCGCACCGGGAGCACATCGCGCTCGAGCATCTGCAGCGGCAGGATTTTCATGCCTACTGCCCGCTCATTCGCCGGCGGCTATCGCACGCGCGTCGCGTCACTGAAGTGTTGCGGCCGTTCTTTCCGAGCTACCTGTTCGTCAAAATCATTCCCACCATGCAGCGCTGGCAGCCGTTGATGTCGACCATCGGCGTGCGCAGCATCGTGCGCTGCGGCGATGAGCTGAGCCTCGTCGACGACGCTTTTGTGCAAAGCCTCATAGCGCGGGAAGTCGACGGCGCGATCTGCCGACCGCAAAGCCCCTACCGGGTTGGTCAGCAGATCCGCCTCGCCGGCGGCGCCTTCGATGGGCTTGTCGCCACCATCATCGAGATGCACGAGCGCGATCGGCTGACCGTGCTCATGGATCTGCTCAATCGCCCGGTGAAGGTGAAGGTCGAGGAGACGCAGGTGGCGCCGGTCTGAAGGCTTGGGTGACTCGCGCGGGATCGCGAACGCCTTCCCCGCACAGCTGGCAGAATGACGGGTAGACGCGCTAACTGAAATTTCTTTAGACCAATTGAGAGATCCGTATGCGTATTTGCATGATCGGCGCCGGCTACGTCGGTCTCGTCTCGGCCGCCTGCTTTTCCGAGTTCGGCTGGACCGTCACCTGCGTCGACAAGGATCCACGCCGGCTCGCCGAACTGAAGGACGGCAAGTCGCCGATCTACGAGCCGGGTCTCGACGATCTGATGCAGCGGAACATGCAGGCCGGCCGGCTGCTGTTCACCGACGATATCGGCCCCGCGGCGAAGAACGCCGACGTCGATCCTGCTGGCCGTCGGCACGCCGATGCGTCGCGGCGACGGTTATGCCGACCTGTCGTACGTCTACGCCGCCGTCGAAGAGCTCGGCGCCGCACCTCAAGGGCTTCACCGTCATCGTCACCAAGTCGACGGTCCCGATCTGGCTCCCCGTGATTCGATGCCTGCATTGAAAACCCCTGCTCCTCCACCATGCCCCAGATCACGGAATATTTTAATTCAAACTGGCCGAGTTTCGGGGAGCAGGTCAATTGGTATCGCCTGGGCGTCAGCCCGAGGTAAGCGCCTACGGATCGAGAGTGCAGGAAGCGTTGAGGATCATCGATCGTTGCGCGAAAGGTCAGCGACGAGACGGGGCCGATCCAGGCATCGCCATTAGAAGCCGACAGACCCGATCGCCGCGCACTGTCTGTAAAACGAGCGATGCAAGCGAGTAAATCCCCGCATCAGTGCTGCGCGGGCTGCAAGAAGTGGATCCATGATAGCCGCCAGCATGATGTCGCTGGCGACCAGTTCCCGAACCCGCGCTTCGAACAGGGTCCGCGTCACAACGCCGACTTTGAGCCCAAGAGGCGCAGGAGCCCCCTGATGACTTGTTCTGCTGCGGCGAGTGAGCGGACCACGGGCTTGCGAGCCGCCGCAACCGTCCGCGCCTGCTGGCTGCAAACGCTTTTGACCTGGACCTGCTTGAACCATCCTGTCCGGACAACTTGCGCGATTCCACGCGCATCTTTCCGATCTGTCTTTACCGGCATGGTCGAAAGCACCGCCTTCACCTGGCGCGATTCCAAACTGATCGCCGGCAATCCGAGCTGTATGAGATTGGCGGTCATCCACTCGGACGTTGGTCCAGCCTCGAGGCCAACCCGCTCCACCCGACCCAACAGCGGCTCGAGATAGCGCGCGATGGAAGGAGCGTCCGCAGAAGTTGTTCCCTCTTAAACGAGTTTCCCGCTCGCATCGATGACGCAAATGGCTACCGAGTTCAGCGAGACATCGAGGCCGACGTAAATCATGTCAATCCTCCCTGCATGGTTGGCCCATGACCGTCAGTGCGACGCCGTCACTCGGCAATAGGTCAGACGATCGGGCCAGAATACCCCATCTCTTCTGAAAACCGCTTCGCTTCATCTTCCAGCTCCTCTTCAAGGGCCGGATTCTAGCTACATCTGGACTAAAATCGCGGGGGTCACATCAGCGCGTTACCGCCCGCCAAAATGACCGTTTCGCCGCTCTCAAAGGTGCATCAGAAATGTCATCGGACCAAAGTACAGGCTCGTACTGCACTTTGGTCTGATCATTTGTGACCAAAGGTCTAACGTTCCGCAGCACCAAAGGACACTAGATCGCCAGACCTTAGGACGTACCGGCGACGACATTCCCCGCTCTATCATCTGCACACCAATTATGTCCCGACGGAATGTCGCGACCGGTCCCGACTAAGTTTTCGGGCGCCCCTGCAGAGGATAGGCACATGGTCCAGTACATCAAAAGCGATCTCGAGTTCATCCTTGCGCAGATCAAAATCGCTGAGGCGCATGCCGGCGGGCAGCCGCTCTACGGCGCGGGCGGCCTTATCCCGACCTACAATCTCTCCTGGGGCCTGCGTACGGTCGATGGCACCGACAATAATCTGCTGAACCCGAAGTGGGGTTCGTCTGACGAGCCCTTCCGCGAGGGATTGGGCACCGACTACCGAACGCTGTTCGTCGATGCCAATCCGGGCCCCGGCGTCATGATGGTACCAATGACCTATACGCCCGGCGTCGACAACGACGGGCCGACGATGACCGTGCCAGTTCCGGGTGGCGGTTCCATGGTCGTCGGCGATCGCGCCGGTCCGGCGACGTTATCGATCCAGAACCGCGCATCATTTCCAACCTCATCGTCGATCAGACGCTGGGCAATCCGTCCGCGATCCTGACGGCGCTGGAGCGTGCCGGCGTCGCTGATCCGGGCATGGTAATTACGGCGACGATCGCCAACGCCTATGGCCGCTGTCCGTCCCTTGTTCGACGCGCTTGTCAGCGGCCGAGCGCGTCTATGCGAACGCGTCCGCAGCAGCGGCAGCCAGCCCCAACAATGCGGCACTCGCAGACCGCAGCCGCAAACGCGCTGGCCGCCGTCGATGCTGCCGGCGCCGACCTTGAGACCAGTGCGGGCTATGACGCTCGCTCATTGCGCTGCTCGCCGACAACGGCATCGAGACTGGACGGCATCAACATCGTCATCACCAACGTCGCGCCCGACGAGGGCCTGTCGGCGCCGTTCAACTCGTGGTTCACGCTGTTCGGCCAGTTCTTCGATCACGGCCTCGATCTCGTCGGCAAGGGCGGCAGCGGCACCGTGTTCATCCCGCTGCAGCCGGACGATCCGCTCTACGTTCGAGGCAGCCCACCAACTTCATGGTGCTGACCCGCGCCACGGTCGGCCCGGCCCCGACGGCATCTGGTGGACAATCCGCGACACTACGGTCGACGAGGCGCCGACAACGTCCGGCCGATCAACACGACGACCGCGTTCGTCGACCAGAACCAGACCTACACCTCGCACGCCTCGCACCAGGTGTTCCTGCGCGAGTACGTGCCTGAACGCAGCTGGCGACCCGGTCGCGACCGGCAAGCTGATCGAGGGCGCCAGCGGCGGCATGGCGACCTGGGGCGAAGTCAAGGCGCAGGCCGCCGACATGCTCGGCATCCAGCTGACTCGACTAGGACGTCGGCAACGTGCCGCTGCTGCGCACCGACCCGTACGGCAACTTCATTCCGCGGCGCCGAATGGCTTTGCCCAGATCATGACCGGCGATCGGGCCTGGTCGCAGGCCGAACCCGGCCGACGAACGGCGGTCTCGGCAACGCTAGCTGCCGGCCAACGCGCCTGCGCACCGGCCACGCCTTCCTCGCCGACATCGCCCACACGGCGGTGCCGGACGGGCTGGCCGACGGCGACATCGAAATCGGCCTCGGCAACCCCGGCAACGCGCTGACGGCGTCTACGACAACGAACTGCTCGACGCGCACTTCATCGCCGGCGACGGCCGCGCCAACGAGAACATCGGCCTGACCGCCGTCCACCACGTGTTCCACTCCGAGCACAACCGGCTGGTCGAGCACACCAAGGACACCGTGCTCGCAGACGCAAGGACCTGGCCTTCATCAACGAATGGCTGCTGCCGATCTGACCAGGCGCAGGTCGATGCGCTGCCGCCCGTTGCCGACCGATCCGGCTGCGCTGACGCCTTCCTCGATACGTTCACTGGGACGGCGAGCGCCTCTTCCAGGCCGCCAAGTTCGGCACCGAGATGCAGTACCAGCACCTCGTGTTCGAGGAGTTCGCCCGCAAGATCCAGCCCAACATCAACGTCTTCCTCGTTCCCGACGGCTTCGACGTCACGATCGACCCGTCGATCGTCGCCGAGTTCGCCCACGTCGTCTACCGCTTCGGCCACTCGATGCTGACCGAAACGATCGACCGCTTCGATCCGAGCTTCAACGCCGACCACATCGGCCTGATCGAGGGCTTCCTCAATCCGATCGCAGTTCGAGAACAATGGCAGCACCACGGCGTCGACGCCGATATCGCCGCCGGCGCCATCATCCGCGGCATGACCCGGCAGGTCGGCAACGAGATCGACGAGTTCGTCACCAGCGCGCTGCGCAACAACCTGCTCGGCCTGCCGCTCGACCTCGCGACCATCAACCTGGCGCGCGGCCGCGACACCGGCGTGCCCTCGCTCAACGAGGCGCGGCGCGCAGTTCTACGAGGCGACCAACGAGGACTCGCTGCTCAAGCCCTACGAGAGCTGGGTCGATTTCGCCGGCCACCTCAAGCACGAAGCCTCGATCATCAACTTCATCGCCGCCTACGGCACGCACGCGCTGATCACCGACGCCACGACGGTCGAAGGCAAGCGCGACGCGGCGATGGCGCTGAGTGGGCTTCGATCCAGGCACGGGTAGCGAAGCGGTGGCCGCTCTGCGAACGCAAGCTTCGAGGCCGACTCGCTGGCCGATGGTGCGCCGAACGTCATCACCGACGCGCTCGGAAACTACACCTTCACGCCGCCGACCGGCTGGACGATGAGCGGGCACGGGCGGCCTGTTCGATCCAGCCGCCGCGCGTCACCAACAACGCGTCGAGTTGACTGGCACCAACGTCGCCTGGCTTGGCCAGGATGCGTGCTCAGCGCGAACACCGGCGTGGTTCTGGAAGCCGGGGCTAAGTACAGCCTGACCTTCGATATCGGCTGATCGCCTCGACACGGCGTGGCCGGGTGGCGTTGCGCGTCTCATCGCCAGCAACGGCGACAGTCCTGGCAACGCCAGGTGCTTGACGGCTCCCGCCGATGGCAACTGGTCCACTGTAACGTTCGAACACAGCGGTGATCGGCGGCGAATGCCGGCCAGGGTCTCAGATCGAGATCCAGCAGACCGGCGGCACCGGCAATCAGATCCTCGTCGATGACATCCAACTCAACATCCTGCGGCCGGCTGGCTCCACGCTGACGAAGAGGATCGGCAGGCCTTCCTCAACGGCACCGGCCATTACGCCGGCGATCCTCGGCGGCCTCGAACAATGTCGACCTCTGGATCGGCGGCCTTGCCGAAGAGATCATGCCGTTCGGCGGCATGCTCGGCTCGACCTTCAACTTCGTCTTCGAAGTGCAGATGGAGAAGCTGCAGAACGGCGACCGCTTCTACTACCTGCAGCGCCTCGACGGCCTGCATCTGTTCGGCGAAATGGAGAACAACTCCTTCGCCGCGCATGATCATGCGCAACACCGACGCGACCCACCTGCCGTCGGACGTGTTCTCGACGCCCGGCCTCATCCTCGAGGTCGACCGCACCAAGCCAGTTCAATGCGGATCTGGCGAAACCGCGGGCCGACGGCATCTGCTCGATGACCCACACGGCGCAACGAAGCGCCGATAACCTGGCATCGACCCGACGGCGGCGGCATCCTGACCCCGCTGGTCATTCGCAACAATCCGGCGACGCCGCGGTCCGGACACCAACTACCTGCGCTACACCGGCGACGAGCACGTCGCTGCTCGGCGGCACCGACGGCGACCGACACCCTCATCGCCAGCATCGGCGACGACACGCTCTTCGGCGATGGCGGCAACGACCGGCTCGAAGGCGGCTTCGGCAACGACATCATCAACGGCGGCGACGGCGACGACATCATCACGCGACATCGGCGGCGACGACAACATCAAGGCCGGCGACGGCAACGACGTCGTCCATGCCGGCCCGGGCCTCGACCTGGTCCTGGGCGGCGACGGCCAGGACTTCATCGTCCTCGGCACCGACATGGGCTCGGAAGTCTTCGGCGGCGAAGGCAACGACTTCATCTTCGGCAACAAGAACGCCGAACGCATCCTCGGCAACGAGGGCGACGACTGGATCGAGACCGGCACCTTCGACGGTGCGCCCGGCGACAACTTCGACGAAATCTTCGCCCATGACGGCATCGACGGCAACGACGTGTTCCTCGGCGACGGCGGCTTCGACGAGTTCATCGGCGAAGGCGGCGACGACATCATGGTCGGCAGCCCCGGCCGCGGCAAGATGGCCGGCATGTCCGGCTTCGACTGGGCGACCTACAAGGACAACACCGCTCGGCGTGAATGCCGACCTGTCCATCCCGATCGTCTTCGACGAGGCGCCGACGCTGCCGCAGAACGCCGCGCTCGACGAGTTCGAGTCGGTGGAGGGCCTGTCGGGCACGAAGTTCAACGACGTGCTGGCCGGCTCCAACGACGACGCGGCCGACCGTGCTGCCGCTCGCACAGGGCGGCAGCGACCGGCTACCTCGGCAGCGCGCTCGATGCCCAGGGCATCGCCCTGATCAACGGCCTGCAGGCGGTGCTCGGCGCCGGCGTCACCTCCTTCGCGGCCGGCGACATCATCCTCGGCGGCGACGGCAGCGACATCATCCAGGGCAACGGCGGCGACGACATCATCGACGGCGACAAGTGGCTGCGACGTGCGGATCGGCGTCGTGTCGCGGCTGGCGACATCGACCGACACCGGCACGCGCGCATGCTGCCTCGTGCACAACAGCATGACCGACGCTGGCCGCCGAGGATCTTCGACGGCACGATCAATCCCGGCCAGCTCGCAGATCGTCCGCGACGATCACGACGCGACGCGACGCGCTGGCGACATCGACACCGCCAAGTATCCAGGGCGCTCGCGGCGAATACGCCTTCTCCGCCACCGCCGACGGGCAGGTCATCGTCACGCATGCGGTCGAGGATGCCGCTCGACGGCACCGACCGCCTGCGCAACATCGAGAAGGTCGCAGTTCGCCGACGGCAGCGCGCTCAACATCATCGTCGGCACGCCGACGACAATGACGTCCCGCTCGAACGGCACGGCGCGCACGGACGACCTGATCCTCGGCCTTGCCGGCGCCGACACGCTCAATGGCGGCGCCGGCAACGACATCCTCGTCGGCGGCCCCGGCGGCAACACGACGTCGCGACGCTACGCCGACAACTTCAACGGACAACAGCTTTGGCAACTCACAACGGCACCGCCAACTGGGGGCCGGACTGGGTCGAGACCAGCGACAGCGGCGGCGCGACGGCGCGGCCAGATCCGCATCGACGACGGCAACAACGCGCTGCGCTTCTACGGCGGCACGCCGGCGACTTCAATGGCGCGCAGATCACAGCGCGACCGTCGAACCTCGCCGGCGCGACGGCGGCCACGCTGACGCTACTCGACGTCGACGCCGGACGGTCTCGATGCCGGCGACAGACTCGGTCACGGTGTTCTTCTCGCGCGACGGCGTCGACTTCGTCCAGCGTCGACACGATCAACGCGCAACGACACGGCAGCGCGCAATCGACCTGACGCCGTCGACACGGGCCGTTCACCGCGAATGCGCGCGATCCGCTTCGTGGCCTACGGCGTCGAGCGCCGGCGACAGCGTCGACGATCGACAATCTCGTCGATCAACTTCACCACCGTCACCGCCAACACCGGCGTTGACACCCTCAACGGCGGCCTCGGCGACGACACCTACTCGTTCAGCCTCGGCGACGGCAACGACGTCATCAACGAAGCCGTCAACGCCACCAGCGGCGGCACGGCGGATCGCATCTCGATCCTCGCGCCGAGCACCGGGATCGACCCGCTGACTGGCCTGCCGATCCTGACGATCACCGCGCTCAACGCCTACGACAGCAACACCGGCACCAACGACCGGCGACCTGGTCATCAACTACAGCCTGCCGAGCGGCGCACCGGTCACGCAGACGATCACGGTGGCCGGCCACTTCGACGGCACCAACGCCCAGACCGGTGTCGAGCGCATCAACTTCAACGGTGCCACCTACGCAGGCTATCTGCTCGGCGCCGACGACTACCTGATCAGCCGCCTCGACCCGAACAACCGCGACGCGGGTGGCGTCAATCTCTCCGCCTCGATCGTCAACAACTTCGTCGTCGGCGAGCAGGGCGTCAACGACGTCATCACCGGCGGCAGCGGCAACGACCTGATCTTCGGCGGCACCGGCGACAACGATCTCGTCGGCGGCCTCGGCGACGACCTGCTGGTCGGCGGCTCGGATGCCGACGCGACGACGACGAACTACCTCGATGGCGGCGCTTGGCGCCGACACGATGGTCGGCTGGCGCGGGCAACGACACCTACGGCGTCGACGACCTGCTCGACGTGGTGGTGGAAGCCGCGGGCGCAGGGTACCGACACGGTCGCAAACCGTCATGGCCGCGCTCTCGATCGAGCTCATGGCCAACGTCGAGAACCTCACCTACACGCGGCGTCGATGCCGACCAGTTCGTCGGCACCGGCAACAGCCTGGCAACAACGTCATCACCGGCGGCGATCTCGCCGACACGCTGAGCGGCCTTGGCGGCAACGACACGCTGCAGGGCGGCCTCGGCGCCGACACCATGATCGGCGGCGACGGCAACGACGTCTACGTCGTCGACGACGCCGGCGACGTGGTGACCGAAACGACGCCGATGCCTCGTCGGCGGACATCGACCGCGTCGAATCCGACATCGACTACACGCTCGGTGCCAATGTCGAAAATCTCGACCTCAACGGCGCCGCCGCATCAACGGCACCGGCAACGCGCTCAACAACGTCATCAACGGCAACGACGACAACAACCAGCTGTTCGGCGGTGGCGGCAACGACACGCTCAACGGCGATGACGGCAACGACCTGATCGATGGCGGCGCCGGCAACGACACCCTCAACGGCGGCGACGACAGCGACACCATCATCGGCGGTGCCGGCAACGACACCATCGACGTCGGCAGTGGCAACGACATCATCCGTCTACAACGCCAGCGGCTTCGGCAACGACATCATCAACAGCTTCGACTGCGACGGGCGGCACTGCGGCGAACCAGGACCGATCGATCTCAGCGCGCTCGGGATCACCGCGGCCAACTTCGGCAACCCGGGTGTATCGAGGTCGACAGTCTGGCGGCAACACGCATCCATCACCGTCCGGGACGCCGGCGCTGGCGACGATCGGCACCATCCAGGTCAACGGAATCTCGAACGCCAACATCGATGCCACCGACTTCATCCTGGCGGCAGCCGCGCCGGCCGGCGTTCGGCGCGCCGACCAACGGCGCCAACACGATCACCGGCAACGCTGCTGCCAACACTCATCAACGGCCTCGGCGGCAACGACACGCTGAACGGTGGCGGCGGCAACGATGTCATCAACGGCGGCGAAGGCGCCGACACGCTCAACGGCGGTGACGGCAACGACACGCTGAGCGGCGGTGCCGGCAGCGACACCGGGGCCTATGTCGACAACTTCGGCTGCCGCGTCCTACGCGAACAGCAACGGCACGGTCGCCTTCGCCGGCGGCTGGACCGAAGCCGGCGACGAGACGACCAGCGCCGACGGCGGGGCGACATCCAGTCATCGACGGCGGCCGCCTGCGCTTCGAGCGAAGGTATCGATGGCGGCGAGATCATCCAGCGCTCGCATCAACCTGGCCGGCGCGACCGCCGCCACGCTGTCCTTCACCTACGAGGACGACGACCTCGACGCCGGCGAAAGCGTCACTGTCGAAGCCTGCAATGTGCGACCAACCTGGCAGACTTGCTGGCGGCACGCTCGGCGACGGCGACGGCAACGGCACCGTCAGCGCTCTCGGCCGCGCAGATCGGCGCTCACTCGGCCATCCGCTTCTGCGTGGCGATCGGGCAACTTGGGACAGCGGCGACAACTTCTACATCGACAATTTCACGGTCAACGCCACGATGCCCGGCCTCAACGCCGGCGTCGACACCATCAACGGCGACGCCGGCGACGACACGATCATCTGGAACGCCAATGCGGCGGCTCCGACCGACGGCCGCGACATCGTCAACGGCGGCACCGAAGGCGCCGCCGGCGACACGTTCGTCATCAACGGCAATGCCTCCGCCGAGATGGTACCGCATCTACACCAGGGCGGCGGCGACGCGGCCGCCGGCATTGACCTCGGCGGCGGCGACCGAAATCGTCGTCACCCGCGATTGGCCGCAGGCGGACCGCTACGCAGTCATCGCCGAACTCACCGAGATCGAGGAAATCCGCATCAACGGCGTCGATCCGTCGGGCACCGGCGGGACCGCGGGAGCGGCGATACCTTCGCAGTCATCGGCGACTTCTCGACCACCAGCCTGCGCCTCAACACCATCACCATCGATGGCGATGCAGGCGACGACACGATCGACATCTCGGCCCTGACCTCGGCCCACCGCATCGTCTTCCGCTCCAACGGCGGCAACGACACCATCATCGGCGCCCTGCGTCCCGAGGACGTGATCGAACTGCCGGATGGCGCGACGCTGGCGGACTACACCTCGCAGCACCGTCAGATGGCGTCACCACGCTGACCAAGGGCGACCACAGCATCACCTACACCGCCGCGGGTGCCGGGCCGCAAGTCGGTGACGACGATGGCGAGGATGACGACAGCGGCGGTGACACCGACGGCGATGTTGATCCGCCGCCGCCCCCGCACCTCCGGCGGATAGCGCGTCGACACCCAAGGTCGGTACGGCCCAGGCGGACGTTCTTGCTTGGGACCGCCGGCAAGGACGACATGGTGGCCTTTGCCGGTGACGACGTGGTCATCGGTGCCGGAGAAGCCGATACGATCCTGGGCGGCGAAGGCGCTGACTTCATCAACGCCGGCGACGGGCCGCGACATCGTCTTCGCCGGCACAGGCGACGACACCGTCTTCGGTGGCAGCGACGCTGACCTCATCTACGGCGAAGCCGGCGACGACCGGATCTTCGGTGATGCCGGTGACGACATGATCAGCGGCGGAGCCGGTGATGACACGATCTTCGGCGGTGCCGGCAACGACGTGATCGTCGCCGAAAGCGGCGACGGCAACGACGTCTACTTCGGTGACGAGGCCGGCGGTGGCAGCGGGGTCGACACCCTGAACATGTCTGCGATCTCGTCGGCCATCACCGTCGATCTCGGTAACGGCGGATCAATGCTGGGTATGCCTCGAGTGCCAGCTCCGGAACCGACACGCTGTGGGGCTTTGAGAATGTCGTCACCGGCTCCGGGGCCGACACGATCACGGCCAGCAACGCGACCAATGTCATCGATGGCGGTGCCGGCAACGACACGTTCAAGTTCGCGTCCGCCGCGGCTGCGAACGGCGACACCATCGTCGGCTTCCAGACCGGTGACCGCATCGATCTGTCGGGGATCGACGCCAACGGCGGCAGTGCGGGCAATCAGGCATTCGCGCTCGTCACCGGCTCAGCCCTTACCGGCCCAGGCCAGCTGATTGTCACTCACGAAACGCGGGCTGACGGCGATTACACGGTGGTCCACGGCAGCGTCGATGGCGACGACGATGCCGAGTTCCGCATTAACATTGCCGGCACGCACAACCTGACGAGCACGGACTTCAACCTGTAAGCAGATGACGCACGCGGGATGGGCGGGTCGGATAAGCTCCGACCCGCCTGCCTCGCGTCCCGCTCACAGGACGCATGCCCCATGAGTAAGCGTGACTCGGCCGCTACCGTCCGTGCTCGGCGAGCAAAGCTCGAGGAGATCACCAAGGGCTTTCGCGGCATCTTCATTTTCCTGTTTTCGATGTCGGGCATCATCAACGTCCTGGCGCTGACTGGCTCGTTCTACATGCTGCAGGTCTACGACCGTGCGCTGACCAGCGGCAGCATTCCAACGCTCCTGGCACTCTCCGCATTGGCCATCGGCCTCTACTTCTTTCAAGGCATGTTCGACGTGATCCGCTCGCAGGTGCTGGTGCGCATCGGCGCGCGTCTTGACGCCAAGCTGGCGCCGCTGGCGCATCGTGTCGCGATCGACATGCCGCGCTTCGGCTTTTCGAACGCTGAAGCCCTGGAGCGCGGTCGCGATGTCGATACGGTGCGCAGCTTCCTCGGCAGCCAGGGCCCGGTGGCGCTGTTTGACCTGCCCTGGATGCCGATCTTCCTCATCTTCGCCTACAGCTTGCATCCGCTGCTTGGCGCCCTCACTTTCGGCGGCGCCTTTGTGCTCACGATGCTGACGATTGCCACCGAGCTCAGGACGCGACGGCTAAGCAGCGCCACGCACCAGGCGGTCATCGCGCGCAACGCCGTCGCCGATTCCAATGCGCGCAACGCCGAGATCCTCAAGGCGATGGGGATTTGCGGCCGTGCCGTCGCGCGCTTCAATCAAGCCAACGGCGAACATCTGGTGCTGCAAACCCGCACCAACGACATCAGCGGCACGTTTGGCGCGATATCGCGCGTGCTGCGCATGATCCTGCAATCAGCCGTGCTCGGACTGGGCGCCTATCTGACCATCGCCGGCGAGCTCTCGGCCGGCGCCATCATCGCCGCAACGATCGCAGCTTCCCGCGCTTTGGCGCCTATCGATCTCGCGATCGGCAACTGGAAAGGCGTCGTCGCCGCACGTACAGCGCTTCACCGCCTGCGCGAGACGGTGGTGGCGCTGGCAGACGCGGAACAGCCGATCGAATTGCCGGCGCCCAATGCGAGTTTCAAGGTCGAGAAGATCACCGTCGCCGCCCCGAGCTCCGGCCGCGTCCTGTTGAGCGAGGTCGGCTTCGAGCTGAAGGCCGGCGACGGGCTCGGCGTCATCGGCCCGAGCGGCGGCGGCAAGACCACGCTGGTGCGTGCGCTGACCGGAATCTGGCCGGTCCTGCGCGGCAATATCCGGCTCGACGATGCGGAGCTAACCCAGTGGGATGAGGAAGCCCTTGGCGGCTACGTCGGCTATCTGCCGCAGGAAGTGGCCCTGCTCGACGCCTCGATCGAAGAGAACATCTCGCGCCTGGCAGCAAAGCGTGATGCAGCGGGCGTCATCAAGGCCGCCGAGGCGGCGGGCGTCCATGAGATGATCGTGCGTCTCCCCGAGGGCTATCAGACGCAGCTCGGACCGCAAGGCGCTGCCCTCTCGGCGGGCCAACGCCAGCGCATCGGCCTGGCCCGCGCTCTCTACGGCGATCCCTTCATTGTCGTGATGGACGAGCCCAACTCCAACCTCGACGCCGAAGGCGAAACAGCGTTGACGCGTGCGATCAAGCAAATCCGCGAACGCGATGGCATTGCCATCGTGATAGCCCACCGGCCGAGTGCGCTTGCCGCCGTGGATCTCCTCGCCGTCGTACAGGGGGGCCGAATGACGGCGTTCGGTGCCAAGCAGGACATCTTGGCCCAGATGAATCAGTCAGAGGGCGTGGCAGCTGCCGTCGGTCGACCGCCCTAGAGAGTGAGTATGCCCGCATGATCGAAGCCAAAGGAACACGTGAGGAAGCGGTCAGTCCAACGGCGGCGCGGGACCGCTATGTTCTCCAAGATGCTGGGCGGCGCGCCAGGTTCCCGGTCATATTCGGCTTGTTCCTGGTCGGGCTCACGACTTACCTGAAATCCGCCCTCTCAAAAGGGTCCGACGAGGCGTCAGACGATGCCAAAGAGGCAGCCGAGGTGCAGCCCGAAGAGGAGCCTCTCGCGCTCAATGATGTGTTTGCTGACGTACGCGATGAGCAGACCGAAGCGACGCCATTTGAGTTGGCTGATTCAGCAGCGTTCGACTACACCGACGTAAGGGGCTCATCGACTGCGATTGCGCTGGGTGAGGTGCTTGCATTCCGGCCGCCGGCAGATAAGGGCAGACTCAGCCCGTCAAGTGGCAGCACGGCGTCCGCCGCCGTTATCAAGTTCCCCCTTAGCAAGGCGCCCAATACCGGTGCGAGCGCATCCAGCAAGTCCAATTTGGGATCGACTGATCGCAGCTGATGGTGAACAAGCCGCGACGACGAACCCGATGCGAAGAACGCCGCAAAGCGACAAGAACAGAGCACCGCGATCCACGGGACCTGTTTATTTGCGCGACGTCTCCGGATGTGCCGCGATTTTGATCGCTGTCAGCGATCTGCTGCGCAACACCTCCGACCCTGATGGCGATCCGCTCACCATACGCAATCTGCAGGTCTCGGCGGGCACGCTGACGCAATCCGACGGCGGATGGCTGTTTGCCCATAACGCCGGGCAACTCGGCGACGTCACTGTCACCTACGAAATCTTCGATGGTGCAGCCTCAATCGCGCAGACCGCTCATTTTTCCATCGTTCGCGCGCCACCGATCGTCGGCACGGCAGGAGATGACAACCTGCTTGGCACCCTTTGCGCGGACGACATCGATGCCGGCGACGGGGACGACAACGTCGACGGGCGTGGCGGCAACGATATCATTGGGGCCGGGTCTGGAAACGACCATGTCTTCGGCGGCGATGGACATGATGTGATCGTCGCCGGTGCCGGCGCTGACATTGTGTTCGGCGGCAGCGGCGATGACAACATTTTCGGCGGTGACGGCGACGATCGCCTATTCGGGGGGCTCGGTGACGATGTGCTGTTCGGCGAAGCCGGCAATGACAGCCTAGAGGGCGGCGAAGGCAATGACGCTCTTATTGGAGGCGATGGCGACGATAGCCTCAAAGGCGAGGCAGGCCGCGACGCGCTTTACGGCGGCGCCGGTCATGACACCATGGACGGAGGCGCAGACAACGACGTGATTTTCGGTGAATCCGGCGATGACATTGCCGACGGTGGCGACGGCGACGATGTTCTATCGGATGGCGAAGGCAAGGACGTTGCCCGAGGTGGTGCCGGCAATGATCTGATGCGCGTCAGCCTTGATGCTGCCGATGACACTTTCGATGGCGGAGAAGGCGACGACACGCTCGACTTCTCCGAGGCTTCACAAAGTGTTTCGGTTGATCTGACGCGTGGCGTAGCCGAGGGCGTCGAAATCGGCAGCGATAGTGTTGCGGGAATCGAGTGCGTCATCGGCGGTGCCGGGAACGATCAGATGCGAGGGGGTGCGGGCGATGAGACGCTTGCCGGCGGCGCCGGCGACGATACCCTCTGCGGCGAAGCCGGTGCTGACGTGCTCGAAGGTGGCGCGGGCCGCGACCTTCTTGTGGCGTCGCTCGATGCGTGCCAACGACGTTTATGACGGTGGCGCTGACGAAGACACCGTGGATTTCTCGCTGGCAACCATGCGCATCGAAGTGGATTTCACTTCGGGCAAAGCACGCGGCGATGAGATCGGCTCCGACACCATCCGCAATCTGGAAAAGGTCCTCGGCGGGCAGGGCGATGACCTTTTCATCATCGGTGATACGCGCACTGTCTTGCATGGCGGCGGTGGCGCCGACACCTTCGTGTTCCAAGCGATTGTCGCCGGCTCAGACATCGCCGAGGTCGTGCACGAGATCCTCGATTTCATGGTCGGCGACCGCATCAACATCGAACGATTCGAGCTTTTCGAAGGACAGTCGACGCAGGACATGTTTGAGCAACGATATGCCGATGACGGTCGCCCGATCGAGGGCCCCATCCGCGTGCGGCATGACAAATTGGCAGACCTCGACCGAACGATCATCGAGGCGGATCTCGACCGCGATGACGCCTACGAGATATCCATCAGCCTGCTGGGACACCACTCGATGGCGTTGCACGAGATAAGCGCCTAGGCCGCGGCAAGACTGAACCTAGCGACCCAAGGATAGAAAATCTCATGTCCGCGAGACAACCGAATGCACGTCAGCCGGCCCCCAGCACCGCAAAGGCGCCGCTCAATGATTCCCCGAACGCGTTCGGAATGCGATCTCGCATGATCGCCGGCGCCGTCCTTGCAGCGGCGCTCCTTATCGGCTGTGGCGGATGGGCAGCCACGGCGCATCTCGACGGCGCCGTTGTGGCCAACGGATCTGTCAAGGTCGACCGCAATCTGAAGGCTATCCAGCATCGGGATGGCGGCATCGTGAAAGCGATCAGCATCCGTGAGGGCGATATCGTCCGTAAGGGCCAGGTGCTCATCGCGCTGGAGGATGTGCAAACACGGGCCGAGCTTTCGATCGTGCGATCGCAGGTCTCCGAATTGACTGCTCGGCGTGCACGGCTGCTGGCGGAACGCGATACTCTTGAGCATATCCCGTTTCCGCAGGAGTTTGCCGATGCGGGACCCATTCTGGAAGCTCTCATCAACGGCGAAACGCGACTGTTCCACGGCAACCGCACCAACAGGCGTAGCCAGACGGAACAGCTAGAGTTTCAAATTACGCAGCTGGGCGAGGAGCTCAGAGGACTCGAAGCACAACTCAAGGGAAAGGTGAGCGAGCTCGTTCTGATCGAAGCGGAGCTTGCCAAGCTGAAGCCGCTATTCAGCAAAGGACTGATCGAAAGCACACGCATCTATTCGACGGAGCGAGAGCTGGCAAGGATGATTGGCGAGCGGGGTGGCATCGAAGCATCGATCGCGCGCGCCAAGGCGCGTACGAGCGAGATCCGGGTGCAGATCATCGCGATCGAGCAAAATGCCCGCACAGAAGCGCAGCGCGAGCTCAGCGAGGTCGATGCAAAGCTATCCGAAGCCAGTGAGCGGCGTGTCGCCATCGACGATCGTCTGTCGCGCACCGATATTCGCGCGCCGATCAACGGGACGGTCAACGAGCTGTCCGTGCACACCCTGGGAGGCGTTATCACCCCGGCCGAGCACCTTGCGACCCTGGTGCCAGAGGGCGCCACTTTAAAAATCGAGGCGAGAATTTCGCCGGCGGACATCGACCAAGTTACCGTCGGGCAGCCTGCCCGCTTGAAGTTTTCCACCTTCAACCGCAGCATCACGCCGGAAATTCATGCCCGCGTGTCGTATGTGTCACCGGCGACCTCGCGCGATCCTGCGACCAATCAAAACTATTATACTGCCGAACTTGAGATCACGGATAGCTTGGAGAAGCTGGGTGGCCGCAAGCTGAAGCCTGGAATGATGGTCGACGTATTCATCACGACCGAACAGCGCACCGCGATGTCCTACCTCATCAAGCCGCTCACAGACTCGTTCGGCCGCGCGTTTCGCGAGGAGTGAGCTTCAGGCGCGCTAGTGGACGCTGTCGGGAGCTGTGTCGCCGCCGTTGGCAAGGGCCCGGGCCGCGATCGCCACTTCCGCACGATTGCGCACGTTAAGTTTCTGCATCATTTGGGTCATGTAGTGTTTGACCGTCCTTTCCGAAATCCGGAGACAGTGAGCGATCTCCTTATTCGTTTTGCCGGCCATCAGAAATCGTGCGATCTGGCTTTCGCGAATACTCAGTTTAATGGCGAGGGCAGCCTTCTTGCGCACGGCTTCGTCCTGTAGCGCGCTCACCAGCTTGCTTGAAAAGCCATGGGTAATGAACCGCTCGCCGCGCCCGAGGGCCTGAATAGCTAGCGTCAACTCTTCGGCCGAGCTTTGCTTCAGGACATATCCGAACGCGCCTGCATCCAACGTCTGAATTGCAAGGGCAATGCTGCGCGCGGCCGTCAACGCAACGATCTTAACCCCTGGGGAGTGGTTCGCAAGCGCGGCGATGTCGTGTGGTGCAATACCCGGCATGGCTACGTCGACAAACACAATATCCGGTTGATGTTCTGCTACGACAGAATGTAAGTCGGAAGCGGCCAAGTCGCAGTGGCGACCAGCTGCAGATTTGGAACGCGTTCGCACAGCGCTCGAAGGCTTCGGTCGAACAGAGGCTGGTCGTCGATCAGTACGAGAGATATGTTGTTCATGAAATCCACAAATGGAATTGAATCCAACGGCCTGTCGTAAAGTCTTCTTAACATATGTGAGGACGATGGAGGTGCAACCAGAATTTGCGGTGTTGTTAAATGATCAAATGAACTCAAGCCCAGTATTACTTCCCAAGTAGCGAAAATCGCCAAGATGGCGAGGCGGGTTTTTCAGCGGCCCCGTGCGAAATCCAGTCGATCAGCCGCCAATTCGCTAGAAGGTCTGGTGAGGCGGCGCCCTTCAGGTCACCCCCGAGGGGCCCCTTCCATCCCCTGGTTCGAAGTACGGAGATTAACCGTCAGTAGCGGCCAGATTAGGCAAACATGAAAAGCTGTCTAAATGCGCCGTCTTTAGCTGAATGCTGCGGAGCCGGCGCATGTCCTTTTCCGACGAAGCCTTTGATGTCGAAACGCGCTCGTTAATGACGCGGGCCTTCGACGAGGCGTGGAAGGAGTTGATGGCCATGCTGGCCGTCGAGCCCATTGATGCTGAGGCCATGCGCCAACAGCTGGTCCGCCGGATGACAGCTGCCGCGCGAGACGGCGAACGCGATCCCAAGCGCCTCAAACTCATAGCTCTGGGCGTCCTCTGAAATTCCCGCGTGGCTCGCGGTGCTCGACATCGATCCTTACCGCGGCCATCCAAGCAAATGCTTAAAGGACATTTCCAGCTGGTCGGCTCATTGGGCAAGCGGACATGGAGCGCGGCGCGCGTCCGTCGGGCGAGCTGCGTAATTAGGCAGGACCGAAAATCAGTCCATCGGGTCGTCGCCAATTCGGATTAGTGGACACAGGGGTGTCCAGTCGTCGGCGTCCAACACACGACGAGCAAACTGGTGGTTGCCTGCTGCGATGAGGAAGGCATCGGTCACCCAGCGAAGAAGGCCTGAACGTGCCCCGCCCGATGGCTCGATCAGGGCACTCTCTAGGGTGCCGTGTCTCAGTATCCTAGCGATGATATCCTAGCAATGAATATCAATGGTCACACTTGTAGTCGGCCTCGAACTGGCCTGGCTCACCACTGTCTGGTCGGAAGGCTCTGGCTGTAGAACACCGCCGTGCTGCTGGACGAGCGCGCCCAAGGGTAGGTTCCGCCACGTTGGGATTCCCGGTTTAGCGAAATTGGTCCATGCGGCGACGAGGTGGTCCCACAGCTTTCGCTCAGCAGCGTTACGTTTACGGCGCATGCCGGTGACCTGATCGATACTCACACCCACAATTCCTCCGTGACACTTGGGGAACAGGAGCTGGATGGCAACGTCTGGCTCGTATCGCGCGTGAGCGTTTTCTGACGCATCCAGTCAACTTGCCGGGCAACGCCCACTTGGAGTCAGGACGCGCCCCGCTCTGCATTTCTACTGTTCTACCGGCAACGCAGTTGAGCCGAGATCGCCGCGGATGTCCTTCAGCGATTCTCGTCCCGTAGCCGCCGTCCACCGTCTAAGGAGGTCGCGGGAGCCACTAGCGGCGCAGACATGGTCACCCTCGGCTAGCGCTTGTCTAGAAGCTCACGGCGGAGTCCATCGTAGGTGGACGGCTCTCCGGCAAGTTGCCCTGAATTACGCGCGCGCGGGGCAGCCTCTTGCCGAGTTGACGGGCTTGCCGAGGGTGCTGGGACGCTAGGTTGGTTTAGGTCGGTCTTCCCCGTGGATGAAACTGCCTTGGGAACGCCACCTGGAACAGGCTCTAACGGCACTTCTGGCTCTGGGACAACGCCGCCGCTGAATACGGCTAGTACCATCAATCCAGCTGCAGCAACGATGGTCCACGGGACCCACCGGCGCTTGGGGCGCTTAGGTTGCCAGGGGATTTCAGAAAGGCGTGGCATGTCGGTCGCAGGCGACGGTGCCCGGTTTGAAACTGTCCTCAATGTCCTCAACGATCGGATCGTAAAATTCTCGCTCTGCGCTTGGATAGACGACCGCGAAACTGTTGATCACGGCCCCGCCGCAGCTAAACATGGCTTTCTCATAAATCATCATGTTGCCGCGCGTACCAGACAGCACCGACCAGCTCTGCCCCACGGGCGCGTAGTCAACGCGCAAACCGCCGTAGGACTCCGTGCCGATGAACGCCTGGTAGGAACGCGGTGAGTGACCCTCCGTGTTCTCGAACGCGCCAACCAGAAGCTTGGCGCGGCCGTCTGACGTTGCAAACAGCACACCGTCTCGCGCGTCGGAGGCACGGCGCGAGGTGAAAACCTCAGCGGGGTACCGCAGCATCCCGCCAAATCGGAGATTGCTGTACGTTGTCCAGCCGAGATCTGTCACACCTTGGCCGTTGGCCGCGAGTGCCGAAACCACAAGGGCCAGCCACGTAACACAAAACTTTTGCATGGAGCCTCCCAACGGGTTCGGAGTTTGTTGCCTCTTGATTGAATGCGCCAGCGTGGAATCGGTTGCCGCGACATCAGCCAAGGGGCGCAATAATCTTGCGGCGCAAGACCCGTTAGCGGGCCGGGCTTCGGTCGCTATTGGCTCATTGCACGGGAAGCGGGTTTTCAAGGCGATCGTAGCCAGCCCGGCGAACGGCTGATCAAGGCGGGAGGATCCCGCTGTTCCCAAGTCAGATAGGATAACGTGCCGGAGATTGCCCACAGTGACGTAATTTGGCGCGCACCATAACGGGCGCTCAAAGACCTGGGTGAGCATCTCATTCATATCGTGCATTGCCTTTATATAGCCAACGCAGGGAGCGTTCGCCGGGGCGGCTTTTTTGCAATTCTTCAGCCAGGAAGTTCCCGTCGCGTCCTCTGCGTTCGCATAGGGCGCGGTGGCGGCCAGAACCAGAAGCGCGAGTGAACGCGTGTGCAGAAGGCGGGAAAGCATCGACGTCCCTTACATGCATGAGGTTCGGGTGGTGAAGAGGGCCGTATAACGGCCCTCTTGTCGTCTTCAACCCTTATCGATGATCAAGACAATCTTTTCCTGGTCTGGATCGACGATCGCAATCTGATCGCCCGCATCGAAGTATTTGCACGAGCTCAGCTCGCTGGCTTCGCGAAGAACACTGTCAGGGAAGGTCAGAAGCTGAACGTCACGTGGGATCCTGTTGCCAACGCTCAGATCAGGGATGCTCACATCACCACCGGTTCGCACGGATTGAAGGATCAACTCGCGGTCTTCGGTATTCAACGTGAGTTGTGATGAGCACTGGCTTTTACCTGAGCGATTCGAGCTGGAGCCGGCCGCGTAGCTGCGCTCCGCCGGGATAACGGCAACAACCTCATAGGTTTCAGGATCGCAGATCAAGTACTCATCTTCGACATACACGAATAAGTAACCGCGGTATTCGGGAACGACTTCAACAACGGTGACGGGCACCGGTGCGTAGTCCCAATCCCGCGGAAGGCGGGCGCCGACGGAAATGTTGATGTTGACGTCGGTACGGCGCTTCAAATCGCCGGCGCCATGAAAGGCACTCTGCACACGAGTGCGCTTCTCGCCGGTAAGGTTTACTTGCCTGGCACTGTCCGATGAGGCTTTGCCTTCCGCCGAATCCTTCGCCGGGGTGCCTGAAGGCGGGCTCGTCGCGGTGCTCTTTTCACCCTTGTCACTACTGTCGCCCGCGGTTGTACGCGACGGGCCGGAGTCATCTTTGCTCTTCGCGGACTTTTCGGTTGAGCCGGACTTCTTGTCATCGCTCATCCGGCGAGAGCCGCCCTCGCTGTTCTTGGTCGACCCGGCGGTGGACTTCTCTCCGGCAGACTGCGCGTCTTTGGAGTCATTTTTTGGTTCCCCCAGACTTCTCAGCCGCGCGCGACTTCGGTCCATCTGATTGTTCGCCAGCCGCAGAGCCCCCCTTGTCACGCAGCTTGGGTCCTTCACTCGCAGAACCGGGACCGCGCTCCTGACCGCCGGAAGAGCCTTTTTCTGACGCGCCTGACGCGCCGCCCTCGCCGGAAGGTCCGCCTTGGGCGTAAGCACAGCTGACGCCGCTGAGCATCAAAATCGCCGCCAGGGTTGTGATGGTTCGCATTGTGTAAAATCTCCTGAAGGTTAGGGGAACATCCCGCCTCGCCATGCAACGGATTACCTTGCATATGCGTTCCGTTGGAGAACAAAGTGACAACATGGATCCCGCCCGAGGCCCCATCGACTGATGAACGACGGAGAGCGCCCGTTGCGGTAGAATTGTGCTTCAGGAGAAACGATGCGCCCAGGGTTACTTCCATAGCCGGCTCGAACGGGAGACGCTGAAGGTGGGATGCCTGCCGCTGACGGTGCCAGTGATTGTTGGCTTCCTCACTGGCGTGCCAGCCCGCTGACGCTATAAAGAAAATTTAAGGCACGTCTGATCCGGCCGGCGGAACCGACGACCGTCCGTCAACTGTCGGAGACGAAATCGCGATTAGCGCTCGTCGGGACGCGACACAAGCGCCAAGGGAGCACGCAGCCCGAGAGCCCGTTGCGGCCGCCACGCTTACGAACTTGCAGGCCTTCGTCAGGGTATAGCCGCCGAAACCGCTTCTGGTTCATTGCCAAGCCTTCTCTGCAGGAGGAAATGCAGACGTCGATAGCCGAACCGGCGGCGTCGTCCGGACAATGGTGCCGTTCGCTGCGCCTTCGCGAGCTGGCGCAAGTATTGATCGCGTCCCTAGTCGGCTCGCGCGACGACAGATCATGCCAACTCGAGCATCCCAAGCCCCGCGACGGGCGTCCCGTGGGGTGGACAGCGACGGCACTCCTATGCAGCCGCAGTTTATCGGAACTCTGTTCCGTGACCCATGTCGGTGTAGAACGAAAGCCATGTTCCTCGCCGAGGCGATCTTCATCACGCTGCACGCAAGTTTGACATCGCCGTGCCTATTGCCGACAAGTTTTTGACGACAGGTGGGAGGACTGAGAGATGTTTCCGCTCGGCGACGACAATTCCCAGCGGCGCTCTACGCCGTACGTCACCTACATCCTCATTATCATCAATGTCCTCGTCTTCCTGCTCGAATTGCAGAACGGCGACGCCTTCATCCAGGAGTGGGCGTTCGTTCCTGGGCGCTTCACCGATGCCCCTCTCGCCAATATGGCCACTGTGTTCACCGCAATGTTCATGCACGGCGGCTGGATGCACCTGGGCGGCAACATGCTCTACCTGTGGATCTTCGGCGACAACGTCGAGGACCGCTTCGGGCACTTGAAGTTCCTGCTGTTCTATTTGCTGGCCGGCATCGCCGCGACGTTCGCCCAGTACTACGTGAGCAGCACTTCGATGATCCCAAATGTCGGCGCCTCCGGCGCCATTGCCGGCGTGCTCGGTGCCTATCTGCTGATGTTCCCGCAGGCGAAGGTCAAAGTGCTGGTCGGCAACCAGATGGTGGCAATGCCGGCGCTTGTCGTTCTCGGCCTGTGGATCGCCCTGCAGATGTTCAGCGGCGTCGGCTCCATCGCCTATACCGACGAGACGACCAAGGATGTCGGCGGCATCGCCTACATGGCGCATGTGGGCGGCTTCGTCGCCGGGTTCCTGATGACATTCCTGTTCAGGGCGGGCGGCAGCGGTGGCGGCAACCCGCGCATCTCGGCGTAAGTGCGTAGTCGCCGGCACTCGCGCCCGTTAGGCCGAAGGGGTGCCTGAGATTTCTCAGCGATCGCTTTGTCGCGAACTCACTGTCAACCTTGGCAGCGAGCCGGCGGCGAAGGCAGGACGGCATTTTCCGGTACGTCCAGGTTTGATGGATCGTCGGCGTTTGCTGTATAAGGACAATGTCTAACGCGCGCCCCCGACCTGCAGGCCTCATTAAGTAAGCGGCAGCGACTAGGTTTGAACTTATCTTGTCGGACGCAGTTACTTACGCTCAACATCGCGGGAGTGTTGGCTATGGGATTGTCGGATGTTCTGAACGGCATGAAAAACGGTCCGGGTGGTGGGGGGAATTCGACCAGTTCGGCCGGGGGTACGTCCCCGCTTACCCTGGGACTTCTCGCCTTTCTCGCGTACAAGGCGCTCAAAGGGAGCGGCATACTCGATACGGAAGGCTCTGCTGGCCGTCCTCAACCCCCCCTCGGCAGGGGATCGCCCGACGCGGGTCAGGTGGCCGGCGGATCCGACTGGTTGACGAGCCTGCAAAAGGTAATTGCGGGAGGCGGTGCCGGCGGCATCTTGAGCGGCGGGCTCAGCGAACTTATCAAGAAGTTTCAGCAGGCCGGACAGGGCCAAGCAGCTGAACTCATGGGTCGGCACGGGCCCCAATCAGTCCGTAGCACCGGACGATTTAGAGAGGGCGATAGGCGCCGACACGCTTGACGCGGTCGCCGAGCGTACTGGTATCCCGCGCGAACGCCTCCTGGCTGAACTGAGGAAAATGCTGCCCAGCACGGTCGATGTAATGACGCCGGACGGCCGTCTTCCGGACGCGAAAGAGGCGGCTCGCTGGAGTTAGGATCAAAGGTGAAAGCTATGGGTATACTTTGGATCGTTATCGTCGGCTTCATCGCGGGATTGATCGCCCGGTTCCTTGCACCAGGACCTAATAAGCCAGTGGGCTTCTTGCTCACAACTGCTCTCGGGGTTGCGGGCGCCTTCGCTGCGACTTTCGTGGGGCAGGCGGTGGGTTGGTATCGAGTCGATCAAGGCGCGGGCATAATAGCCGCTACGCTAGGCGCCTTCGCCATGTTGTTGGTTTGGAACCGGCTGGTCGTCAACCGCACAATCAGCGATCCGGGAAATCGTCGCGTTGTCCCCGGGCCTGGCCCGCGAGCATAGAGGCGCACCCTAGGCTCGGGGGTACCCCCGCCGCTAGGCGTGCTCCACGACCACCCGCTACAATCGCGTGATCCTGTAACGAACGAAGTCTGCACACGGAGGCCTAATGCGTACAACAAATACACTGCTCGCTGTCGCCGCCCTTGGTCTGGCTGCTGGCGCCGCCACGGCCCAATCAATCCGCATGGACCGCGATGGCGGTTTTTCTTTCAAGTTCGGCCGCGATGATCGCCGCGGAGACGTCGAAGGCAAGCGCGCGTCATGCGAAGTGTATGCGCGCATCGCTGTTGTTCAGGCCGAGGCTGCCAGTCGCTTTCGTTGCGGCCTGCGGGGCCCGGCATGGGTGGCCGACATCAAGCCTCACTTCCAGTGGTGCAGATATGTGCCGCGCAGGAAGATCGCCGAAGAGCAACGCAGCCGCGCGGACGATTTGCAGCGCTGCTTCGACAAGCTAGGCGATTTCGATGATGATGATCGCGGGCGTCGGCGCTGACAGGCCAGCCGGCCGGCCCCAAAGACAGACAGCCGTTCGCTAGGTGGCAACGCGCCCTCCAGCGTGTGAGAGCCCAGAAGCGCTAAGGCCGCCCGCGGGTCTTACGGGCTGCTGCTTGCCCTAGATGATGCGGGCGTCGTGTCCATCCGGGATGCAGCTCGCGGCCTACAGGCCTGGCTCAAGTTTCGGTGACGATGGCAAAGCCTACGAGCAACAGCGGACTCCCAGGGTGCAGATGGCGGGTGACAAGGTGGCGCTCGACGAGGCATCGACCAAGCCACGGCAAAAGGCTTTCGAATTCCCGCTCTGCAGTTCCTCGCTGCCCACAACCAGGTTGTTGCGGAACGCGACGTAGTCGAGACTTGCAAGCAACCCTAAGCTCGCTCACGGCAAACGCGCGACACACTGGGTCTCCGAAAGCCGCGGAGCGCTTCCTAGTGCGGTTCTGATAGCACAAAGGCGCTTACTTCGATTTCGTTCCGGACTATGCGACGCGCGCCGGTATTCGTGTGGGCACTGCGGCCGGAGTGGCTTTATCGGTTGTCCTTGGTACCAAGACGATTGGGCGGAAGATATACACTCGGAATATCCTGTTTTACGCAATCGCACTCGCGATGCTGTCGATCCTTCGGAGGTCCGCATTGAGATTCGCCCGCTCCTGCCGGCAACTCGCCAGGATGCGCGCCGCTCGATCCCACTCATCACCGACCAAGGCTTCGTCGGCCAGCAGCTGACTGAGCTGAGCTGCTCCGGTTCGCAGCGCCGAGATCCTTCGTCAGGATGGCTTCTCGATCACGAGGTAGGTTTTGCATTTCAAATTCCCGCTTGATCTGGATACCTTGCACTCCAATCCTGGCCGACGCTGGGCGCCCTGATCACGTTTGCTGGTCAATTGGACATCTGACGACCTCACTAAGGGGCATACGGCTTTTTTTTGAGCGCGACAACGGCGAGGGCGCGACAGACAGCCAGCAACGCGCAGCTAAGTCCATCCGCCGCTGTTTCCGTGGACCCTTCGAGATATGGCTAGAGGCGCTAGAGCGAACGCGATGCGCGGTGTTCCGACATATGTGCTGCAGCTAGCAGGGTCGTTTAGGCGCGGCTTCCCGGGAGGCGCCGGTCGCTGCTCAGCCCCTGTTCATGTGCAGGCTGCCAGTCTGCACCCGTATCTCGCGTTGTCGGTAGCCATGGGCTCTTTCAACGCAGCGGAAGGTTAGCTGGATGCACCTGTTGTCACTCTTCAGCAGTTGAAGAATTCCTTATGCGGAGCAAAAAATAATGCACCTTCGACGAGCTGCGATACTTCTTGCGGTTCTCACCTTAGGCAGTGCATCGGCGCTGGCCCAAGAAGCTTTTACGATGGCCGACGTAAACTTACGCACAGGTCCTGACGTAGAGTTTCCGAGTGTCGATGTTATTCCGGAAGGTGAGCCGGTGTTCATCGAGGGCTGCTTACGCGATGAATCCTGGTGTGACGTCAGTTGGAGCGACGGACGTGGCTGGGTTTTCAGCGAGTATCTCGCCGTCGAAGACAATGGACAGATGGTTTCAATCCTTGACGTTGGACTAGTTGAGTTCCGCATCCCCTACGTCGATTTCGTCGCCGCCGATTACTGGGGTCGCTATTACGTGGGGCGTCCCTGGTACCGGGACCGGGATCGGTGGTTCTCCTATCGAATCCGCCCCCGTAGTGGGTGGCACGGTCCGCCCAGCGGATCGCGCAGGCCCGGTTGGTGGCGCTCGGGATATCACGCGCCGCGCGGCATGAGACCGCCCCCGGACCGAGGTTGGCGGCGGACAGAGCGCCACCAACGCGGCCACCGCAATTCTTCCAATCGTAACCACGATCGTGGCGGTCGAAGCAGTGGTGGCGAGAACGATCGTACTCGTGGTGCGACGCGGATCGAGCGCGGCAACGAGCACCGCGGTGGTCAAGGTGACGAACGTGGCGCTCGGAGCCGCGGGCCGTCACGACTGGATGCGGGCCGAGGCGGTGGCGGCAACGTCGGCGTAGAACGCGGCCGTCGCGATCGGGACCAGCGCGGCGGCGAGAACGATCGTAGTGGTGCTGAAACGCGGATAGAGCGCGGCAACGAGCGCCGCGGTGGTGGAGATGACAAACGTGGAGTTCGGAACCGCAAGCCGTCACAACCAGATGCGGGCCGAGGCGGTGGCGGCAACGTCCGCGTGGAACGCGGCCATCGCGGTCGGGAGCAGCGTGGCGGCGACCACAGCGCCAGCCAGCCTGAGGCCAGAGGTAACGCTCGCAGAGGTGGTGAGCGGCTCGGTCGAAGGGAGCGTGGCGGCGAAACATCCCATCGGGAAGGCCGCAAAAAATTGTGATGGCGACAATCAGGATGATGGCCGCCGGTAGGCCGGCTTCGCTAAAGGGCACATCCAGAAATCAGCCCCCTATTCGTCGAGGTCGACGCCGGGCTCATGATGATCACCAGCCGCGTCGCCGTCTCGAAGCACCGACACTTGATTGAGCTGCGGTGACGCGGCAGTTGTCAGCCGGCGATGATCGGCAGAGGCGGGCGCAGCAAAGCCCCAGCGGATGCCGGGGCTCTGTAGCGGCCTGGAGGGGCCTTCCGATGCGAAGGGAATTCCATCGGCTTAAAATCGACCCTGAGCTGATTTGGTAAACTAGATCTTAATAGGCTGCGCTCGCGTCGTCACCGCACTCGGGGTAACGCCTGCGATGCGTGAGGTGTGATGTTGGTGCGCAGAACTGACAAGTCGACAGACCAGCTCGGATTGGTTTGCCAGGCGGCGACGAGCCATCCTGCATTACCGACATTTCTGATGGCGGCGCCCGATTGAAGGCCTCCTCGAGCGGCTGGCTGCCCGTGCACTTCGACCTAACCGATGTGTTCAGCGGCGTCGGCGCGCTGTTATTAGGGTGTGGTCGCGCCACCACGATATTGGCGTGCGTTTTCTGGATAAGTAACGCGTCCCGGCAGCTGTTCGTGGATGCTACGCCTTAATCAAACGCTGCTGTGGGCACATCGGGGGCTACGTTCGCCTCACCTCCAGCGAGGCGATGTGCCTCTCCAATTCAGCGATCCGCGTCTTCAGATATTGGATGACTGGCAGGGCAGTGTACTCCACGACCCCAGCCTCAAGCTTTGAGAGCTGCTTCTGCAGCTTATCGCGCTCCTGCTTCCAGTAAGCAATGTCGTCGGGCACGGCTAAGTCTCCCAGCTTCCATCATAAGTGAAAGTGCTTCGGCGCGGGTGTCAACGCGTGCACGTCTACTTATTCCAGGGCCCCCTCCACCTGTAAGAGTGGCGGTCCGGTCTGCCACGGCTGGGGAGGGCATGCCGAAGTCGGGATACGTAACCGGAGACTGCATGAAAGATCTAACGACGGCGTGCTCTCACACAGCTGGGCGTTCTCTCCGGCCATCCGGAAGTGTTCCTGGTGATCTTCGCCTTCGTGGGAGCGTGGTTGATATTTGAGCCGGAGACCTTTGATTGGCATGGCATCCCCACGATCGCTGTGTGGATCATGACGCTCTTCATCCAGTGCGCCGAACACCGAGACACTCAATCGATCCAAGCCAAGCTCGACGAACCGCTGCACGCCCACAAACTTGCAAACAAGCCATGACGCGGATCGACGAGGAGGAGCCGGAAGAAATAGAGCGTCACTGCAAGAACGCGCGGAAAGACGACTGAACGATCGAAGCAGTATGGACAGCGTACGTTTGCCGTGAGTCAGGGTTATCAGTCGGCGCGCAACATTGCTTATTGGCCTGTCCCCAGAACGAGTGTCACGCGTCGGTAGTTATCCAAGACGCTCACGTGATAGGAGGAAATGAAGGGCACCGGGGCGCATCTATGCGCGGCGGCATCGGTGAGACGGGCAGCTGCTGCCGAAAAAGGTCCACGCCAAGCCGATCGATGCCGTGCTCGAGGCCTTGGCTGGAAGGTTTGGAAACCTGACAGGCGCGGGGGTAGCGAGCTTGTAGACGAACCGGACGGCAGCTGCGTATACGGGCATCTTGGCGATGCGCTGAACGAGGACCCGTGCGCATGAGCTTCGATCTGCCGTCGCCCGACGATACTGCTACGCCCGTGCCGACCTCGCTCGTCTTTCGCGAACTGCTCGAGGAGGTGCCTCCGGATCATTTCACGCTCGCCTGGCTCCTGGACAAGCTCGGCAAGCGGTCGTTCGGCATCATCATCCTGTTGCTCGCCGTCGTGGCGATCGCGCCGGGCCTGTCCATCATCGCCGGCCTGCTGCTCTTCGTGCCGGCGTTTCAGATGATCCTCGGCCATGCAACGCCGGCATTCCCACAGTTCATTGCTAATCGCCCGCTGCCAACGCAGCAGCTCACCGCGCTGGTGCGACGCGCGGTGCCGGCGCTCCAGTCACTGGAAAAGTTCGTCTATCCACGCTGGCCGGTTCCGCACCAGGCGAACAAGCGGCTGGTGGGCATCATCGTACTGCTGCTCAATATCACGCTGACCTTCACCCCGCTGCCGCTCAGCAACATTGTGCCGGCGCTGGCCATCGGACTGATCGCGTTGGCCTACCTGCAAGAGGACGGTCTTGTGCTCGCGGGCGCGCTGACGCTAGGCGTCGTACTGCTCTTGGTCGACGTGCTGGCCATCGACGAAACCATACGCGGCGCCGAATGGCTGGTCGGTCGCTGAACAAAACGGCGCTCGTCAGACAGCGAAAGCCCCGGCGCTTTGAGGGGCGACGCCGGGGCGAACACGAGGCGGGGGAGGCCCCATCGGAGGGAGCCGGAACGCGATACGACGGCTCTCCTACCCCGATAACGTGGCTCTCCCGTTTGGGTTCAGCGACAGGCTGTGGACAACAAAAAGGCCCCGGCCGGGCGGCCGGGGCCTGTCTCGGCGTCGGGGTCGACTGCTTAGCGGCAGAGGAATGTGTTGCCGCGCCCCGACAATTTGTCGGCGACGCACAAGCTCTTCACGACCACCTTTTCGCCGGCCTTGCGCACGGCCTCTTTGAGGCGACCGGCGTCGGCGGGAGCGGCAACAAACGAAAAGCTGGCGGCAATGAGCAGGGCGGGAAGAATGCGCTTCATCGGTCATCTCCGTCGAAAAATTGTTGCTCGGTGAGGGCCATCTTCGATCAGCGCCGTGCTCAGCGCTGTTCCGGCGGAAACACCTGCGATCGAGCAAAAAGGCGGCTAGGGCGGCGGGTCGCCGAAATGGCTGAGGCGGCTTGCGCGGCGCCTGTGTTACGGCATCAGCGGCGCGCTGCGCGCTCTGCTTCCTTGGTCGCCAATTTGCGCGATGCCTGCGTCGGCCCGATCTCAATGATCTCCGCGGCTTCGATAAGCCCGCCGCAATCGGGGCATTCGAACTTCAACGGCGATGGCCACTCGTCGGTCCACTCCATCCCGCAACAGCGGTAGGTCAATTGCAACCAGATGCGCAAAACCTTGGCCACGCCATGCACTCCTTGACCAATAGGGCTCGGTCCTCGCTAGAGTGATTCGGAGTTTGGGTTCAAACCGCGATAAGCCGGACATGGTGAAGCCTCGTCGATCTACCCACCGTTCCCCGGCTCGCTTCCTCGGCCGTGTCATCGATGGCGCGCTGGCGGCGCCGTTCCCCGGTTTCATCGCCCCTTGTTGCCCGTGTGAACGCAGGACCCCGCCGGGCGGCGAAACATGGCTGCATGAAATCAAGCACGACGGCACTCGCGCCCAGGTGCACTTCAGCAATGGCGCGTGGATCTACACGTCTCGCGCGGATCAGTGGGCGGCGCGCATGCCGACCATCGCGGCTTGCGTGCAGGCGCTGCCGGTCAACAACATCATTCTCGACGGCAAACTGGTGGCCATCGATGCCAAGGGGCAGCCGATGGTCTATGAGCTGCCACCGGCAAGCCCGGCAAAACCGACGCGCGTTACGGCGCGACTGGTCTACTACGCCTTCGACCTCCTTTACCTCGACGGCTTCGACTTGCGCGGCGCAAGCCTCTTAGGTCGCAAGCGGGTCCTCGCAGCCCTGCTCGACACCGCAACCGGTGAACAGCGCATCAAGTACGTCGATCACATCGCAGGAGACGGCAAGCTTGTCCTACAACACGCCTGCAAGCTGGGCCTTGAGGGGGTCGTTTCGAAACGTGCCGATGCGCCGTATCGCTCCGGGCGGTGCACGGATTGGATCACGACCACGTGCGCGCCAAACGGGAGATGATCGCTGATGAACGCTTATGAGGTTTTGGTTGTCGGCGCGGGCCCGGCCGGTCTCAGCGCGACGCTCGTGCTGGGCCGCTGTCGGCGGCGCGTGCTGCTCTGCGATTGGGGAGAAAAGCGCAACTCTGCCTCGCACGCAATCCACGGGCTGCTGAGCCACGAGGGTGCCAAGCCGGCCCAATTTATCGCTGACGGCACGCGCGAGCTGGCGCGGTATCCGACCATCGATGTCCGGCAGACCGAGGTTGCGGAGATCAGGCCGGTCGAAGCTGGTTTTCACTTTCGCTGCGCTGATGGGCAGGAAGGCCTCGCCAAGAAAGTTCTCCTGGCGACGGGCCTCGCCGACCTGGTGCCGGAGATACCCGGGCTGCAGCCGCTCTATGGCATCTCGGTGCACCATTGCCTCTACTGCGATGGGTTTGAGAATTCCGGCCGCCCCGTCGCTGCCTACGGCGAAGGCGACAAGGGCGCCGGGCTGGCGCTGATGATCAAGCACTGGACCGACGATGTGGTGGTGTTGACGGGTGGTCTTGCAGCGCCCTCCGCCGAGATGCAAAGCCGGCTAGCGGAGCACGACATTAGGGTCATCGACAAGCCCATTGCGGCGCTTGAGGGTGCTGATGGCCGCCTGCAACGGATTCGCTTCTCCGATGGATCGGATCTGCCGCGCAACGCGCTCTTCTTCTCGAGCGGCTGCCGTCAGAAGTCTGACCTTTCGCGGCAACTGGGATGCGCCCGCGATGAGAAGGGTGGCGTGATCACAGACGCGCAAACCGAAGAGACGAGCGTTCCGGGTGTCTTCGTGGCCGGCGATGTCTCCCGCGATGTGCTTCTGGTCGTGGTTGCGTTGGCCGAGGGTGCCAAGGCCGCGGTGGCGATCAATCGCGCCCTACTGGGCGAACGCGGGCTGTTGTAAGCGGCGTGCGTGCTCGGGGGCCTTGGTTAACGGTAGCCCCCAAAGGCCCGCCGAACGCGCGGGCTACCCCGAAAGGATTAATCGAACTTCCGATTAGAAATGGTCTGCCCGCGCCATTGCGTGCGTAATCGATGCCCATAGCTTGCATCCTCAGGGCACTTGCGTCGCATGAAGCTTGCCGACCTGTATTCCATTTTTGGCGGCTCGAGCGTCGGTGGCGACAAGGGCGCCTGGGGCGCCGGAAAGTCTGGGCCCGGATCCGAGGACGGGACCTGGGTCCCTCCCGCCGCATCGCACGGCCGCTCGCCGCTTGCCGCCCGGTCGCTGGCCTTGCTGGAATGCGCGCGGCCGCATCAATGGGCAAAGAACGCGCTTGTCTTCGTGCCAGCGATCCTTGCCGGGGCTCTGAGTTCCCCGCATACGGTGATCGCCACGGGCATCTGTTTCGTGGCCCTGTGTCTCGTCGCCTCCGGCACCTACATCATCAATGACCTGCTCGATGCAGCCGATGATCGCCGCCATTGGTCCAAGCGCCATCGTCCGATCGCCAGCGGCGCGCTGCCGGTGGGTGTCGCCATGGCGGCAGCGCTGGTCGCCGTAGCGTTGGGATTGGCCATCGGCTTGGCGGTGTCGCCGCTCGCGGCAGCCTGCCTGGGAATCTATCTCGTCCTGACGCTGGCTTACTCGGCCGGCCTGAAGCGCGTGCCGGTGCTCGACGTCACTGTGCTGGCGAGCCTGTTCACGCTGCGTCTGGTGCTCGGCATCGTCAGCGCCGACGTGGCGGGATCACCTTGGCTGCTCACGTTCTCGATGTTCCTGTTCGGGTCGCTGTGCCTTGCCAAGCGCTATGTCGAGGTCGAGGGCGCGGCGTCGCGCGGCCAGTCGACGTTGAGCAACCGCGGCTATCAGGTCGAGGATGCGCCGATCCTAATCGCGCTTGGCCTCGCGACCGGCACGGCGAGCGTCGTCATCATGGTGCTCTACATCATCTTCGATGCATTCCAGCGCAGCTTCTACGGCAACACCACGTGGCTGTGGGCGTTTCCCGTCATCCTGTTCCTGTGGATCAGCCGCGTGTGGATTTTAGCCGTGCGCCGCCAGCTCGACGATGATCCGGTCGCCTTCGCGGTGACGGATATTCCGAGCATCGCTCTGGGTGCTACGATGCTGGTCGCGTTCATTCTCGCCTGGTCCGGCACCTTCGCCTGAGATAGCGCGGCAACGGCGCGGTCTGCTCGTGCGGCCAGCGATCAGGTCGTCAGGCCAGCGCTGGGCGCGTCGTGGCTCCGGCGTCGGCCGTAACCGGAGCGCCCGGCTGCAGTCGGTACATCATCCACAAAAGTCCGAAGACCGCGAACAAGCGCCAGTTCTGCAGGATCGCGAACGGCGTCTCTGCCAGGTGCTCGCTGATGTTCCAGTAGTTGCTGAACAACAGCAGGCACACGCTCCAGCCAACCAGATAGTTGCGCGTGCTGGAACCGGTGGTTTGCCGCAGGATCTCGAAGAAGACGATCGCCAGCATGACGATGACGCCGCCGTAGTGATGGCCCCAGGCGATCGGCGAGGCGAGCGTGAACGAGAGCGCCGCCGTCTGGAACGAGAGCAGCGATCCGCTCGTGGCTGAGCTGCGATTGATGAAGAGGGCGAGCCCGGCGATGATCACCGACGACACCATCGTCAGGGCATAGGTAACGGGGTTGTAGGGCGGGAAGCTGTGATAGTTCCAGATCAGCACTTCGTCTGGATGGTAGAGCCCGGTGACCAGCCCGTTGACTGAGGTGTTGTCCCAGAAGACCTCACCATGCTGCGAGAGGTAGGAGAGCATCTCGGGATAATAGATGTGGTTGTCCCAGCCGTAGAGGGCCAGCGAAAGGCCAAGGCCGACGACGACGGTGGCAACCAGCCCGACGGCGAAATCCTTCTGGCCTCGCAGCAGCGCCCAGATGAGGAACAAGCACATCTGCGGCTTGACGAGACAGACGACGCCGATCAACACCCCGGCGGCGCGCTTGCGATCGATGAGCCAGAACAGGCAGGCGGCGGCGAACGCGAAGTTGAGCAGCGCCTGGATCTGCCCCAGCCGCCAGGCGATCATGATCGGATAGAAGAACAGCGTTGCCACCGCGAAGGCCGCGGCAAGCAGGTACTTGTCGCCGGTGCTGAGGCGCAGCGAAGCATTGTACTTATCTATATAGTGACGCAGATCTGGTAGACGGCGAGCGCCGTTCCCAGCACGCTCAGCCAAACGAGGACGTTCAGCGCCCTCGGCGTCGGCTCGATGCCGACGAGGTCGTACGCCGTGTAGAGCAGCAGTGAGCTCGCCGGGTACTGAAACTTGATGTGGTCGACAAAGAACAGATCGCGCAGGTTGCCCGGCGTCGCTCCGATCGCGCGCTCGTATGCAAGCCGCATGGGGAACCAGGAATCATCGCGCGCGCTGGAGAACGAAAACCAGCTGTAGGCGCCGCCGACGTAGCCCGTCAGGCGCAACACGATGCCGGCGGCGATCGACGCCAGGATGACGAGGATCGCGATGCGCACGTAAACCGCTGGGTCGCGCCAGCGATCACCGCTCGAATTGGAGTCCCATCCGAAAATTGCGCCGCTCACGGCGCGCGCGATTGAGGTCACCAATTGGTCCCCCGAGTACAGGTTTGCTGAAAGGTCATGGCCCGACCATTGTCGCGGGAATATGCAGTTCTGCCGATGTTCATCGCCATCCCTCTTAGGAGGTAGGGTTACCCGCCGAGCGGCGGCGGCTACGGCAGAATATTCCGTCAGCGTAGTGAATATGCGCCTTGGCCTGTGCGTCAGCTCCTCGACGCTAGGGGTAATCCGAATGGATGCCGCTATTCCCTCCTTCACCCAAGTCTGCGATGCCGCCGATCACCTCTTTGACGCCGTGCTAGAAGCCTCTCCGTCGTCGGAACAAGGACATCGAATGCCGCTCGCGCTGTTCGCGATTATCCTGGGAAGCGTTGCGCTCAACGCGCTGGCGCAGGTGCTGCTGCGCAAGGCCATGCTGAGCGTAAGTGCCCTGCCGCCGGAGCCATCGGCTATCCGCTATGCGCTTTCGGTGGCCATGGAGCCTTGGTTGATCGGCGGCATGATGTGCTACGCGATCAGCATTCTCATATGGCTGTACGTGCTGTCGAAGACGGAGGTCAGCGTCGCCTACCCGTTCTTATCGATCGGCTACGTCATTGCCGCGGCCATGGGCTTCTTCTTCCTCGGTGAGAACGTGACACTCGCCCGCATGTTCGGCATTGCGCTGATCTGCTCGGGTCTGGTCTTCATCTCGCGTAGCGCTTAGGGGCGGACATGCGCCACGTCATAACCGGCGGTCTGGGCTTTACCGGCAAGTATCTCACCGATGAACTGGTGCGGCGGCAAGCCGAGATCGTCGTCTTCGACAGTGCCACCCCGTCGGTGAGCCTGCCGCAAGGCGTCAGCTTCGTTCAGGGTGACATCACTGACCCGGCGGCCCTGCAGCGCGTCGGCCTGCAGCCCGGCGACGTCGTCTATCATCTCGCCGCCCGGCAGTTTCACGGCAAGGTGCCGTATCGGGGCAGGGACCAGTGGTTCGCCGACGTCAACGTCGGAGGCACCAAGCACCTGCTCGATGCGATGCAAAAGGCCGGCGCGAGCGATCTGGTGTTCTTTTCAACCGACATGGTCTACGGCCTCCCGGATTTATCGCCGATCCCGCCCTCGCACCCGCGGCGGCCACTCGGCCCCTATGGACGCAGCAAGCGCGCCGCCGAAGACTTGCTGGCCGCCAGCGCGCGGGCCGGATTCCGGACTACGGTGTTCCGTCCGCGCCTGATCGTGGGCGCCGGCCGACTGGGCGTGCTCGCCAATCTGTTTCGTCTGATCGAGACCGGCCGTCCCGTGCCGCTCATCGGCGATGGCCGCAATCGCTATCAGATGGTGTCGGTGCTCGATTGCGTCGGTGCCGCGCTGCATGCCGTCGATGCGGGCTTGCCGCCAGGGCCATTCAACCTCGGATCGAAAGACCCACCCACGGTGAAGGAGCTGCTGCAAGGCCTGATCGCCAAGGTCGGGTCGCGCTCGCGCCTCCTGGCGACGCCGGCCAGCGCTGTGAAGCTGACATTGTCGGCGCTCGACAGGGTGGGTCTCACACTCCTGCACCCCGAGCAGTACATGATCGCCGACCGCGACTGTGTCCTCGACGTTTCGGACACGGCGGCGAAATTGGGGTTCACGCCGCTGCGTAACGATGGAGAGATGCTGCTCGCCGCCTACGAGGAGTACGTGAGCGGTCGTGCCTCCGGCGCGGCTGGCGGGGCAAAGCCAGGTCGCGTCGAATACCGGTAGACCATCGTCGTGGCGATGCCGAAGCCGAACAGCGCCCAGAACCATATGCCCTGCATCGGGCCTTCGAGCGCCACGTCGAAGGTCGCGTTGATCAGTGCCGCGAGTTCATAGCAGCCGATCCAGATGAATATCTTGGCCCATTGCGCATCGCCTCGGTGACGCGCCATGGCCCAATGCTTCAGCATCATGAACGACCAGGAGACGTTGAGGGCGATCCACAGCACGAAGCCAGGGACGCCCATGCGCGCCAACAGGGTGTAGTGGGCGTTGTGCGGGCTGCGCACGATGGGCGTGCCGAACTCCTTGCCGACCACGAACCCGTCTTCCTCGGCCAGTCCCATGCCGAAGCCCTTGCCGGTCCAGAAATACGGCCCGTGGAAGGTGTAATCCTCGATCGCCTTCCACCAGCGCAGCCGCCACGACTTGGTGCCGTCGAGGTTCGAGGTGTCGCTGCTGCCGACCATGCTGGCGAAATTCTCGACGAGCTGTTCCGCGCCGATGGAGCGGCCGCCGTCGATCGGTATCTTCAAGCCAGCGACGTACGAGCCGCCGAGAACGACCACGGCGAGCAGCAAGATGGCGCCGATGCGGCGCACCTGTCCGTCGAGCAGGGCCGCGATGGCGATGGGCACCAGGCACGCCAGCATCGCGCCGCGACTGACGGTGACGGTCATGATGCCGAACAACAATGCCACCAGCCACAGCCAGCTGACCTTGCGTAAGCCTAACAGCACGAAGATGGCAACGCCCGCCATGTGGACGCCCGTCTCGCCCAAGCGAACAAAGATGATGGTGACGCCCGAGGACGGCCACGTCGGCAGGTAGTCGGCCAACAGCACCGTTATGTAGGTCATCGACCCGCCGATGAGGCCGAACAGCCAGGCAAAGCGGCTGTAGGCGCTGAGGGTCAACGAGATGCGCTCGGGCTTTTCGAGAATGAGCGCGATGACGGCGAAGGCAAAAATGCCGTAGATGATGATGACGCCGTCGCGCACCGCGTCGATACCGTACGTCCCGACGCTCATCACGGCCCGATATGTGACCATCGAGAGCATGACGGCGAGCAGGATGCTCGGCAGCGACGTCAGCATCGCGAAGGTGCAGCCGGAGCGATAGATGACGATCAGGCCGAGCGCCAACGCGACCTCGCCGATCAGCAGCGGCGGATAGCCGACGTAGGCGAAGCCCTTGCCCATGAAGGCGTAGCCGCCGAGCGAAATCAGCAGCAGCTTGAAGTAGGCATCGTGCCAATCGAAGCGCTGCGTCGCCCCGCCCGTGAGGGCGCCGGGCGCGGCGATCGTCGGGCGTGAGTGCAGCAGCGGGGCCTCCATCCGGCCGGCCGCTCGGGGCGCGTCGGCGCCAAGCAGCTTCGTGGCAGGGGGAGATTAGCGGAGGGTCGCCCGCGGGGCCGCTCTCTTTTGAGCTAATACTTAAATTCCAGGCCAGTGCCCCGCTGCAGCGCACAGAATGTGCAAGGAGAGCCAGCGAGAGACAGGAACGAGCCCGAACGGGTCATTTTGAGGAGTTCCCATCCGTGGGTGCCGAACGGCGGGCCGAGATCCAGTGGCTGCGAGCGATTGCGGCCACCGAGGTCGCAATCTGCCATTCCGACTTGGTCACGAAGCATTTCAGCTCCTACCACCTCGCCGAGTCGTGGTGGCACCGCGGCGTGGGTGGCATCGGCGTCGAGATCTTCTTCATGGTCTCGGGCTACGTGATCTGCATGACGGCGGGCTCGCACAAAACGGGCGGAGCATTCCTGCTGTCGCGCATCCGTCGCATCTATCCGATGTACTGGATCTTCACCTCCCTCGTGGTGCTCGCCTACCTCGTCAATTCCGACTGGCACCTGGCCAACTTCGACCCCGGCCCGCTGTCGCTGATCCGCTCCTATCTCATCCTGCCGCAGCCTGGGTTCCCCATCCTCGGGGTCGGCTGGACGCTCGAGCACGAGATGCTGTTCTATGCCTTGATCGCCGTCGTCATGCTGTTCTGGAGCATGCGCGGTGCGGCCAAGGGAGCGGTCATCTGGCTCCTGGCGGCGTTGGGGTTCCTCGGCTGCCTGCACGGCACGCAGGCGGAGACCTCGGTGCTGACCTTCCATGTTTTCAGCCCGTATTTCCTCGCCTTCGGCTTTGGATGGCTGCTGCGCTACATCGAGGGCATGCCGCTGATGGGCCAGGCACAGAGGGTTGCTCTCTTTCTGATTGTCGGAGCGGCCGGCTACGTCTTCGGTAGCGAATACGGCGCCCATCTCATGGTGCGCATCGCGACTGCCGGAGCGGTGTTCGCCCTGTTCCTCGCCGCCCGCCCCCTGTTCGCCGCCGACAACGCCGTTGAACCGGTTCGGCTGGAAGTTCGGCGATGCCTCCTACAGCATCTATCTGGTGCATTGGTTCGTGCTGTCCGCGATGGGCAAGGCGATAAGCGTCCTGCAGCCCGACGCGGCGCTGGCCGAGCCGATACGGCTGCTCGGCGTTGCCGTCGCCATCGCGGTAGGCTTTGCCGCTTGGGCCTTCCTGGAGAAGCCGATCGACCGCTGGCTGCGCGGAGACGTGGTCCGTCCGCAGCCCGCGCGGCCGCTGGGGCAGCAGTGATTGAACCTGCGACAGCGGTGCACTGAGCATCTCCGCGAGAGGGTGCCCATAAAGCGGGCTGCCGCAGCCGCCCGCGTCCTGGATCAGGAGCCCGCCCGTTAACCTGAAAATCCGTTCGGGCTACCCCAGGCTACTAATTTTCCGGCAAATATGGTGCAGAATTGAACAAAACTTCGTCTTCAGTTATTGTATCTTATGGGCTTCACTGAAGACAAAGGATGAACCAGCGGATATTCATGGCTGCTCCATTAGTCTTAAAGCGTAGAGTTGCCACCTTCCTTTTGGTGCCCAACACCATCCTATGGGAGGGGCTGGCGCGGCTGCTGAGCAGCACGGAGTACCGGCCCACCCGCAGCGCCAGCAGCATCGATGCCCTGCTGGGCAATCCCGAATTCAACGCCCCCACCACGCTCTTCGTCGTCAGCGCCGATGCGGCTCCCAAGCGGCGCGACGGGGCGCCGCCCCTCAGGGAGTTGCGGCTGCTGCGCGAAGAGTACCCGGACGCGCATGTGATCGTCATGGGCCATGACAGCCAGTTCGATCATGTCATCGCCACCCTGCGCGCCGGTGCCGACGGCTACGTCCTCAACTCCATGACGTGCGACATGCTGACGAAATCGTTTGATCTCGTCATGTCGGGCGAGACGGTGCTTCCGTCGGGGTTTGCGCGCGAATTGTCCGAGCGGCGCAGCCCGCCGAGCCGGATCGACACGGCCTTGGCGAGCCTGAAGCACGAAGCCGTCACGGTGCTCGAGGCGCCGCTCAATGGCGCCAACGGCGGCACGGAAATGCGCAAGCTTTCGGGGCGCGAGATGGCCATCGTGTCGCGCCTGCTGGAGGGCGATTCCAACAAGAGCATCGCGCGTCGCATCGGCCTCGCCGAGGCGACGGTCAAGACGCACGTGAAGGCGATTTTGCGCAAGATCGGCGTCAAGAACCGCACCCAGGCCGCGCTATGGGCGCTCAACAACCTCGAATTTTCTGAAGAGGCGGCGCCCAAGCATGCCGCGCCGAACGGCGGGGCACACGAGTTGAACGGCTCCTAGCGCCGGCTCGCCAGCCGCTACCGACAGCATCGACGCGCCGGGTTTCCCGGTATTTCTTGGCCAGAGTGGCCGCCGTCGTCGTCCAATCGCCGAACGACAGCGCCATCCGCCACGCCGCCGTCGACATCGAGGTCCAACTCTCCGCCTTTCCGTCCGCCTGCAACAACGCCTGCGCGATGGCCTCGGCGCGTGAGCGATTGAATGCCGATGCCGCCGCCGAATTCCTCGACTTTGGCGCGCAGGCCGCTGCCCTTGGAGACGATGAGCGGAAGCCCCATCAGCGCCGCCTCGATGCCGCCGAGCGGCACGCCTTCAAAGCGCGAGGGCATGACGAAATAATCCCAGCCGGTAAACAGCCGCACGCGTTCGGCGCCGAAATGCGGCCCGAAGATACTGACGAACGGGGTGATGCCCAGAGCCTTGGCCTGCTCAGCGAGGCGGTCGCGCGATGGGCCCGTGCCACCCAGATCGAGCGTGCCGCGTCCGCCCAGCTCCCGGTACCTGGCGAAACCCGTCGAGCAGCAGATCCAGCCCCTTGTGCTCGATCTCAAAGCGCCCGAGGAAACCGAACCGCGGGTAATTCGCAGATGGGCCGGAGCGAGGAATCGGCTTGGGCTCGCCGTCGAGGCGGCGTGAATAGGCGGCGTTGTCGATCAGCTCGACGCGGGCACGCGGGGCAACGCGCTGGATGAGGTCACGCTCGTCGGCCGAAACGGCGTGCACGAACTGCGCGCCCTCGAGTGCATGCCGCTCTAAGTGCTTCAGGTAGAGCGCGGTGCGCGGATACTTGGCGCGAGGATACGGGGCGCGATCGTCGGCATCGAAGATGTGCGCATAGCGGCCATGCGGCGTGATCGCATAGGGAATGCCCATGCGCCGCAGTCGCCAGGTGAGCCAAGGCAGGAACGGTTGGCGTCCGGCGTGCAGGTGCAGGAACAGCGGCGCGCTGCCCGATGCGGTCATCTCCCTGATGACGCTGTCGGCGATGGTTATATGGTGGCCGGCCAATTGCAGGCCTTGCATGGGCAGCAGCTTGAAGGCGTCTGTCGAATCTTCCGGCACCACGCGGCCGTCCAGCCGCAGGAAGTAAACCTTTGACGTTTCGCCGGCGGCGCGTTGTTCCGATGCCAGCTGACGCGCGACACGAAACAGGCCGTTGGCGTTCAAGTCATGGGCGTCGCGCACGTCGAACACGACATGGCGGATTTCCAACGGTGTCGGCTGCGCATTGAGCGGCGCCACGCCGCCGGCTGTCCGGTCAGGCTGCAACATATTCATCCGAGGAGACCTTTTTCTGGACGTATGCCGCGGCAGCCAGGCGCACGATGTTGGCAATGGTGAGTGCCAGGCACGCGCCGACGAGGCCATAGGATTTGATCAAGTTCGGAGCCAGCGCCGCCAGCGTCAGCACGCCAAGCAGATTGGTAATGAGTGCCAGGCGGGCGCGCCGGACGCCGTGCAGGTAGGAGCAGATCATTTCCGCGAAGTAGCCGATGCCCCAGCCAAGCGCGAGCACCTGCACCGGTAAGGTCAGCGACGTGTAAGGCGAGCCGGCGCCGTACAGCACGGTGAGCGGCAGCCAGGGTACCAACGCCACGAAGGCGAAATAAGCAAAGCTCGGCGGCGCCCCGATGAGCATGTAAATGCGTACCGCCCGCCAGGCTTCCTGGTTGCCGCCGGTCTGCTGCGCCTTGGCGGCCGTCTGCGGAATGACGTTACACAGGCCCAGCAGAATCGGATTGGTCAGGTTGACGACGTTGAGCACCGCCTGAAAACCACCGGCGGCGGCCATGCCGCCGAAGGCTGCGAGCACCCACGGCAGGATTTGCACGCGCAGCAAGGCGAGCAGGTTGTTGCCGAGCGACCAGCCGCCGATCGACCAGAACTGCGATGCGGTCGCGCGCAGGTCGGCGTACGGCGTGAGCCTGAGGCGCAACTGCACGGCCTGGATCGCCGCGCCGAGTGGCGTAGGCCGCGGCCATCGCAAAGAGCGCATTCTCGAGCGTCAGATGCCCAAACCGGCTGAGCGCGAACAGGGCCACCACCTGTCCGAAGTAGGTGACGGTATCGCCGTAGATCGCACTGCTATGGCGGAAAGCGGCAAGCAAGCCGCGGCGCATGGACTCCTGCAACTGCCAGCACACCAGCAGCGCCAGCGCCGCCGGTATGAGATCGGCGCGGTGGAGGACGAAAAGCGCCGTAGCCAAAGCCGCGCAGAGCGGCACGCAGATCGCTCCAACGAGCAGCACGGTCGCCGCGTAGAGCCGCTCGCGCGCTGTGCCTTGCAGCACCGGCAGGCTGACCGACATCGGGTAGAGCAGCAGCGAGGATGTAAACAACTGCAGCCCCAGCAGGCCGCCGAGCAGCAGGGCGAAGGCGCCGAACTCGTCAGGGTGCGAGTTGGCGCGCCAGCTGCACGTTGACGAGGAACGCACCAAGACTGACCAGGCCCTGATCGATCAGGGTCCACGACGCCTGCTTGACATGGACCCTAGTTGACATTGACCGGATCCGCCGGCCTACCACTTTGCCCGTCGGCTGCGACGGCGGGGGCGCCATGGCGGCGACGGTCTTGCTCAACTCACCGTACGCCCATTCCAGATAGCGCCGCGTCGGTTCCATGCCGGCGGCGAAGTCATAGCGCGGACGGTAGCCGAGCAGCCGCGCTGCCTTCTCGTTGTCGACGTAGGCCTTGGCGGCGTAGAGTTTGAGCAGCTGCGGATCGGGCAGATTGAGTTCGCCCGGCTTGCGTGCGCCAGCGCCGAAGTAGTGCTTGGACACGAACGCCTTCAGAGGGCCGGGCAGGGCATCGAGGCCGGACTGCAAGGCTTGGCGGGCCGGATACCAGCGCACGATGATCTGCACGATGCGCTTGGGGTTCTTGGCGACCAGCTTAATGTCGCGCAGGATTCCCTGGTTCGACTTCGAGATGACGTCGGACGGCCAGAACTCCGGCGGCTTGGTGCGCAGAGCCTTGGCAAAAGAGCGGAAGAATTCGGCCCAGGTGACCGGCTTGGGCCCCGACATGATGAAGCGCTCTCCGATGGCTTCGGGGCGCGTGGCGGCGAGAATGAAACCGTCGACCAGGTCGTCGATATAGACGGCATTGCAAAGTCCTTCGCCGCGGTCCGGCAGCACCACCGTGCCGTAGATGAGGTTTTCAGCCGGCGCGTTTGTCCACGGCTTGCAGAACGGGCCGTAGACGATGGTCGGCTGGATGATCGTTGCCGGCAGCTTCTGCTCGGCGACGGCCTTGAGGAGCATCTCCTCCATGGTGAGCTTGGCGCGCGTATAGACCCAGCCGCGGTCGCCGTCGCGCGTCTCCTCGCTCAGGCGGCCATCCGGAAACGGCTCGTAGACGGAGAACGTGCTGACGTAAACGAGGCGGCGCACCTTGTGCTTCAGGCAGGCGGCGATGATGTTTTCCAGGCCGGTGATGTTCTGCGGCTGGGAACGCATGTCGTGGGCGCAGTGAAAGACGTAGTCGACACCCTTGATGGCCGCGTCGACCTGCTCGGCGTTGATCTGATCGGCAGCGACGATCTCCGGCCCCATGCGGGCCACGCGCGTGGCGTGACCGAAGTTGCGGATCATGCAGCGAACCTTGATGCCCTGTTCCATCAGCATCTCGGCAATGCGGCCGCCCACGAAGCCGGTGGCGCCGGTGATCAGCACCGTGCTGCCGGCCGGCAGCACGGGGCGCACGGCGTCGGTCGCGCTCGCAGGCGCGGGAAGATCCGCCCATACCGGCTTGAGCGGCTGGCGCACCTTATAGGCGCGCTCGATGAAGTCGACGGCCTTGGCGCTGTCGCGTCCGGAGACGCCGACGTACGTTCCGCCGTTGGCGCTGGTTTTGAAGTCGCGCATTTCGGCGTCGAACAGTTCAGGGAAGAACTGCGGCTTCATCGTCGCGCCGATCCCATCATGCGTGAAGGCGAGGGCGTTGTCGGATCCGGCGATGACCTGGTTCTTCGACAGATGCACTTCGACGAAGCCGTCGGTGCCGTTGATGCGGATCGAATCGCGCAGATTGCGCGTGCGGCTCAGCTCGATGCGGCCCTTGGCGCCCGAAGCCATCTTGCATTCGATGATGCAATCGGCCTCGACCCCTTTCTCGGCATCGTCGAAATAGTTGATCTCATCGACGTCACCCAGCCACCACGTCACCAGATCGAGCGTGTGAGCGCCGGTGTCGATGAGCACGCCGCCTGCCGACAGATCGGGCCGCAGGATCGCGTCCGTGCTGGTGTCCCAATTGAAGACGAAGCCCTCGCGGACATCGAAGCTTCGGATCTTGCCCAGCGTACCGGAATCGATGAGTGCCTTGGTCCAGCGTGCGATGGTGAGATAGCGGCGCAGCACGCCGACCGACAAAACGACGCCCTTGGCCTGCGCCGCGGCGATCATGCGCTCGCAGTCGGCTGACGTTGTCGCCAGCGGCTTTTCCATGAAGACGTGCTTGCCGGCGGCGATGAGCCCGAGGCCGATCGGTGCATGCAATGAATGCGGCACGGCGACCAGCGCAGCGTCGAACGTATCCAGCATCTTGCTCCAGTCGGAGCCGGTGACGGCCGTCTTGCCCTTCGATCCAAGACGCCGCTGCAGCACCTGGATGCGCTGCGGGGATGGATCAATGAGAACGGAAGGGACCCACCCGACGCGCTTTAGTGCCGGCGCGAGGTGATGATCGACAACGGCACCGCAGCCGATGATTGCCAGACGAAGATTGTTGGGGGACGCCATTTACAGACCCTCTGCATTATTTGCTGGCCCAGCCTGCCTTCAGGGCGACAGGCGTGGCCGGGCGTGGAGAATGTTGCTCTTTTAGTATTCGCTCGTAGGCCTGCATCGCGGCGCGTGCCGCGGCAGCCCATGTGAAGTTGGATGCAGCACGCTCGCGGGCCTGACGGCCCATTTGCGCCAGACGCTCTGGTTGCGAAGCCAGCGTGTCGACGGCCGTGCCGAGGCCCGCCGCGTCGCCGGGCTCGACCAGCACGCCGCACTCATCGTTGACCTGATAGGGGATGCCGCCGACGCGTGTTGCGAGCACCGGCACGCCGTGCGCCATCGCTTCCAGCACCACGAGCGGAAAGGTGTCGGCAAGCGTCGGGAACACGAACAGGTCGGATCGGCGCAAGGCGGCGCCCACGGCGGCGTCGCTCAGCCGGCCGGTGACGACAATCCGTTGACCGGGACGGCAGGCGCGGATGTGCGCGTCGTAGTCGACGTCGGGCCGCTTTTCGCCGGCGATGATCAGCAGAAACGGCCGCTGCAAGCGCGCGAAGGCCTCGAGCAGAACCGGCAGGCCTTTATTCGGCGTATGGTTGGCGAGAAACATGCAGGTGATCTGGTTCGCATCCCGCTGTGCAGGAATGCCGGTGCTTTCCAGATGCCTGGCGTCATTCTCCGCCGAGGTCACCTCGGGAAGTGGCACGCCGTTGGTGACGATGCTCAGCTCCGGGCCCTTGAAGCCCATGGCGCGGACGATGTCGAAATCGGCGGGCGACAACGCGAAGATGCCGCTGGCGCGCGACACGACGCGTCCAACTGGGCCCTTCGACCAGTGTCTTCCACACAAGGCCCCGCAGCGGGTCGAAGCCATAGACCTTGCGGCCATTGGCGACCTCGTTGAAGCCGTGCGTCGAGACGACGTAAGGAATGCCGCGGCGCACGGCAGCGCGCGCCACGCGCTCCATCTCGAGTGCCGGCATCGGGTTGTGAATGTGCACGAGATCGAAGTCGCCCTCGCGCACGATCTGCGGCAGGTCGGAGCGGTAAAACAGCGTGCTGTAGCGATTGGACAGACGCGACCATGGAACCAACGGCGGCAGGTGGCTGCTGACGGGTATGCGTCGCACCGGTGCTTGCTGCGCATCGATGCCGGCGCCGTTCATCATGCTGGCGACGGAGACATCGCAGTGCTCGGTCAGTGCTGCGCTGAGCGTCTCGCCGGCGCGAGCCCCTCCGCTCACCGACATATGCGGTGGCACGACGATCGTAGATAAAACCTTCATCTCAACGGTATTTCCCAGCCAGCTCCGGCGTCAGATCGGGCTCTCTCCACACGTCGGCGAGTGCGTCGTCGATGCTCGACTCGGGCGACCAGCCGAAGTGCGTGTTGATCTCGCGGATGTCCGCCGTCAGGTGCGGCCTGTCGACCGCGCGCAGACGTGACTGCTCCTGCTCGAGGGAGAAATCGATATTCGCCACGGTCTTCAACTTGGCGACAATCTCCGCCACGGAATAGGAGTGCGAGGTTCCAAGGTTAACCGTGAGCGTCTTGGCCGGCGCAAACGAGTTCTTGAGAGCGACGGCGACAAAACCACGGGCCGCATCGCGCACGTGGATATAGTCGCGCTTCGGCGTCATGTTGCCGAGCCGCAGCGTGGTGCGCCCCGCTTTCAGCTGCGCCACGATCTCGGGCAGCAGGTGCGGATTGGTTTCGCCTGGTCCGACGACATTGAACAGACGCGCGATCACAGCCGAGAGACGCCGCTGCGTGGCGAAATGTTTGACGTAGTGCTCGCCGTGCAGCTTGGTGAAGCCGTAGACGTCGCTCGGTCCGAGCGCGGCCTCGGCTTCGGTGTGCGGTTTGTCGTCGGGCTTGTAGACGGCGCCGCTGCTGGCAAAGACGAAGCGTGATTGCTCGGGAGCCGCGACCAGCAGGTTCACCGTGCCGTCGATGTTGGTGCGCACCGCGAGGGCGGGATCTTCCTCGCACTCGGGGATGTAGTGGATGGCGGCGAGGTGGATGATGGTATCAGGCTGGAACTCCGCCATGAGCGCCACGATGGCCGGCGCGTCGGCGATGTCGATGGGCTCAAAGCGCATCTTGGGGAGTTCGGCGGCGGCAAAGCGAATGGGGCCCCGTCGAAGATTATCGACGACGCAGACATCGTGAGCGTCATAGAGCAGCCGCGTGACTTCGCGGCCTACGAAGCCGTTACCGCCAGTAATAAGGACACGCTTTCTCACCAATCGTCTCCGTTAGGCACGCCGGCAGCCAGTCAATCTGGGGATCGAAACGCATCCTGGAAGCGGCTGAGGTAATAGGTTCGATCGCCGGTCGCGAACGAGGAGTAGCTGCCGAGATCGACATCGGTCAGCACGATCCCGTCGACGTTCTGGCGGTTGTCGCGGAAGCGGTGGACAGCCTCTGCAACCGTCGAGCGGGGTGATTTATTCCAATCTGCAACCAGCAAAAGAACGTCCGCGAAGCGGGCGAGGAAAACACTGTCGGCAAACAGCAGCACGGGCGGGGCATCGATAATGATGACGTCGTAGTGGCTCTTGGCCTCATCGAGCAGTCGCTCGAAGGCGCGACCGGTGTTGGCGACCGAGGCAAACGGATTGCGTGCGCCGTTGAGGCCGGCCTTGCGGCGCAACTGGGAGGTCGGCTTGTCGCTCTCATCGACGAAGAACGCCCGCACCGTGTCGGAACAATCGAGCGCGTCGTCGAGACCGATCGCGTCGCCCGAGTGGCTCGAAGGGGCGGCGTCGATAATAAGAATGCGGCTTCCCTCCTCTTCCAGCGAGCGATTGAGTTCGCCGACGAAGTCGTGCTTGCCGGCGGCTGGCAGCGCCGAGCTGATCATCACGACGCGCGAGTTGCGGTTTTTGCCGGCCAGCTTGCCGGAGGCAGAAAGATCGAAGAGACCGGCAGAGAGGCACAGCGACCTGAGGGCCTCGCGTCGCTCCAGCCGGCGATCGTCGGAGAACTTGTCGTGGGTGCGCGGGATCATGCCGACGCAGCGCACGCCGACGGCTGCCGCAACGCCGGACTCCGTGCGAAAGCCGGTATCGCGCCGTTCGCGCAGCAGCAGAAAAGTGACGCCGGCGAGCAGCGAGCCGATCAAGCCCACCAAGATGTAGGCCATCGGATTGGGGCCGGTCGGCAGCCATTCGGGCTCAGCCCGGACGAAGGTCAGCCCGGAGACGGCCGGCATATTTTCGGTGATTTCCGCCTGCGCCGCCAACTCCTGGCGCACGCTCTCCTCTACCGCCGCCATGTTGGTGCGTGCCTGGATCAGGGCCGGATGCAGTTCGCCGTAAGCGGCGCTCGCCTTCGCCAGGGCGCTTCTTGCAGTCGCTTCGGTCTCGCGCAGCCGCTGCAGTGTGCGCGACCTGGCATAGGCCTGCAGAAATGCGTTGGCGATTGTCGCCGCCCATTCGGGATCGCCGGCGCTGCCCGAGACCGTGATGGTGTAGCTGCGGTTGTTGTTGGTGACGCTCAGCTGATTCATCAGCCGCCGCGCAGCGGTATCGATGTTGGCGGTCCGCGAGTCGCTGGAAGTGAATAGGCTCCTGATGAGGCCGATGCGCGTGTAAGCGGGGTCCTTGTCAAGCTTGAGGCCGAGGACGACGCGCCGCGCCATGGCCGAGGAGCGGATGGCCTGCGCCTCGCCTTCGATCAGGACGGCGGCGTCGAGGTTTGCACTCGGCGCGGACTGCCTGTCGGCTTCGTTGCGGGCAAAATCGAACCGCACGACGGCGTTGGCGGTGTAGCTGTTGCCGGATAGTGAAAGGGCCAGCAGTGCCAGCGTGGTACCCGCCCCGACGCATGCGGCCAGAATCCACTTGCCGCGCCACAGCGTGCGCAAGGTATCGAACGCATAGGCCTCGTAGAATGTTCTCGCGCTGGTTGGCGTCACGACGTGCGCCAATGACGAGAAAGGCGACGGCGCCTGCCCGCTCTGGCCTTCGTGAGGCGTCTCGTGCTGTGACAAAGTTCGCTCGCTCATTGCAATCAGAGTGCGATGGTGGCCAGGCGCATCAGACCAATTGCTGCGCCGCGGCGATAGGGCGTAGTGGTGACAGGGTAAAGAGCCCTATGCGCGCCAATTCTACACAGCCCCTTGCTGCCGTCTCCCGCTCGCCGCCGTTGCCCGGCGTCGTCTTTACTCGGCGCTGCCGCTGCGCATTTGCTCATCCAGTTGCGCTTGAACACGGCCCTGCGAACGGCCGAGGCGGCTCATCTGGTGGTTCGGGCTAAGTCGAATGACCTCGACGATGTCGCCGGGCTCGAGCGGCATCTGCTCGTCGGCGCTTATCGCCTGCAACGAGCCCTGCACCGTGCGCCGGATAATGACGCGGTGGCTCGTCTGCATGGCGCCGAGCGCGGCACTGCCGTCGGTCTGCTGCAGGCGGACTTCGCGCACGCGACGCGCCGCCGGTAGACTGGTTTCCAGTTCGCTCAGGCGCGTGCGCACATCCTGAAGTTCGCCGGCAACGCGCTGATGCGCGGTGGCCTGGGCGTCATGGATCTTCAAATCGAGGTCGCCCATCTGCATCGACAGGCGCGCCAGCTCGGTACGGAAACCTGAGATTACGATGTCGATGGAAGCCTGCTCGCGCAGTAGCGCAACCTGGGTGACGCGCAGGCCAAGGCCCTTCGCGTTCATGCGGCCCCAGTCTTCCAGTTGCACTTTGACCAGCTGCATCTGCTGGCGTTCAGATTCGATCTGCTGATTGATCGCGTCTTCGGCGGACTTTAGCCGCGGCTTCTGTCCTTCCAGCAGCGCGACCTGATCCTTCACCACCTGCAGCTGGCGGCGCAGTGCATCGCGTTCGTTGGCGACAACCATCTGCAACTGGTCAATCTGCTCGCTGTCGGCCGGCATGATCGGCGACAGGAAGTTCTCCTCGCCTTCAAGCTGCGCTTCGAGGCGCGCCTTGCGCGTACCCAACATGAAGCGCGAGGTCTCGAGCGCTTGCACGCGCTCGTCGGCAACGAGGTAGTCGGCCAAGGCGGCGGCCGCGACAGGCTGGCCGGATGTGCCGTAGCCGCCCGCTTGTGCGATTGCATTCAGAACCGTGCTTCCGTGGCGGAACGCGAACGTTCCCGGTACCTTGACGTCGCCGACGACGTACACGGGGCGACGTTCGGTGACGGTGATGGTCACCGCCGGGTGAAGGATGTAGCCGCCCGACAGGCGCTGCTTGATGCGCTCTTGAGCCTCGACGACGGTCTGCTGGCCGACCGACACGGCGCCGACGATCGGCAACTCGATGTTGCCTTCGCCGTTGATCTGGAAGACACCGGACATCTCGGGCTGGCCGTAGACGGTCACAGTAACGCGGTCACCGAAATCCAATCGGTCCTTCGAACCGTTGTCGGCCATGACGTAGGAGAAGCCGGCGAGAAAATACAATAAGCCCAAGATCGAGAGCGCAATTGCGCGCAGCGTATGCATCTGTCTCTCCCGGCGTTACACGAGCGGCATCAGCCCGCAGGCGACGTTGCTCTCTAAAACTACTAGGGCGTGTCGCAGTATAGGAGTGTTTGCTGCAGCGCCCTCAGTTCTATTGCGAGCGCCCTCCGCGATACGTTCGGGCTACCCCCGAAGTGGGGACGAAAGCTCAGCACGCGGCACATTGTGCATCCATCATTTCGAGCTAGCCCCGATTGCACCGCGCGCGTGCAGTGCAAATCCCTATTCGCAGTACCTGCGATTTGAAACCCAAAATACGTTGGAAGTGACGCGCTCTAGCGCTCGCGCGGTCACGCGACTGCATCGTAACGGGGAGAGTGCCTTGGCAAAACGCGTTCTCGTCACGCATGGCGCAGGATTTATTGCCGCGCGTTTGTGCGCTGCACCGCAGATAGGTCTGAAAGCAGGCCGCGCGCCGACGATTGAATACTTCGATTTTGATGCTCACGGCCGCCGCTGCCTCTGGCAGCCGGTTTGCATGACTGAATGAGATAGGCCTGCCTTTGCCGGCAGGTCGCGGGGAGCGGGACGTACAGTCGAACGTCGTGATGGCGGTACGCCCGATAGGATCAGTATGAGTAACGCGCAGCAAGTATTGTTGCCGGATGTCGCCGGCTCCGCTGCCCGTGCGCGCAGCGCATTTGGCACCGTAGACACGGTGCGCAAGTCGCGACGGAGGCTGGCGCGCAGCGTCGTGCTGCTGCTGAGTGACGCCGTCTCGGGCGCGCTGGCCCTCATTACCGCGCAAATGGTCATCCAGTTCGTGTCCGGCGTGCCGCCCGTCTATGCTTTGGCGCCGGCGCTGGGCCTGCTGCTGTTGGTCTTCCTGACGCTGGGGCTGTACACGGATTCCGCGCAATGTCCGTATGCGCGTTTCCGGCTCCGCTGCATCGGAATCCTACTGTTCGTCGTATTGCACGGCCTGCTGCTCGGCGACGCGGCCGACACTACCACGCGCCTGGTCAAGGTCGTCAGCGAAGCCGGCCTGCTGATCGCCCTTGGCTTCTATGTCGAAATGGCAGCGCGGCACCTCCTCAAGCGCCTGGAGTTGTGGTCGGCGCCGACCGTCATCGTCGGCTGCACGCCGCGCGCCCAGCACCTCTATCAATCGTTCCTCGATCATCCCGATCTGGGATTCCGGCCGGTAGGTTTCATTCGCACGCCCGCGGACGGGCTGGTCAGCATCAAGGATTTCGCTGGCCCGGTTCGCGACAGTCTGATGTCCTTTGCCGAAGCGGACGAGGAATTGCCGGTGGCGATCCTCACCTCGGCCGATCAATTCGCCATGGCGAACTCCGATGTGTTCGGCTCGCGGCCCCCGCGGTTGATCCTGATGAGCGATGCCAGCGACCTGCCGACGTTGGGGCTGCGCATCCGGCCGCTCGGCAACTCGGTGGGTATCCAGCTCGAGTATGGCGCGACGCTGAGCCATAACCGGATCTTCAAGCGGCTGATCGATCTGTGCATCGCGGTGCCGGCCGCCATTCTGATGGCGCCGCTGATCGGGGCACTCTGTTTACTCGTCAGCGTGTTCGATCGCGGTTCGCCCTTGTATTTCCAGGCTCGCGTCGGTGCGCGTGGCGCCACCTTCCATCTTCCAAAGCTGCGCACGATGTACCGTGATGGCGACGCGCGGCTGCAGGAGCATCTGGCCAACAATCCGAGCGCCAAGACGGAATGGGAGCGCTACTTCAAGCTGACCGATGATCCGCGCGTGTTCCCGGTCATCGGCAACTTCCTGCGTCGCTCCAGTCTCGATGAACTGCCGCAACTTTGGAGCGTCATCGTCGGCGACATGAGCCTCGTCGGGCCGCGGCCGTTCCCGCAGTATCACCTCAACAGTTTTGACGCGGAGTTTCAGCGGGTGCGCTCCACTGTAGTTCCGGGCTTGACCGGACTGTGGCAGGTAACCGACCGCAGCAACGGCGATCTGGACGTGCAGCGGACCCAGGACACGTTCTACATTCGCAACTGGTCGATCTGGCTCGATCTCTACATCCTGTTCAAGACGGTGCCCGCCGTGCTGACCGGCAGCGGCGCCCGCTAATCGCCGATCGCCGGATCCTTCGCGGTCGCCGCCGAGTTCGCCCTTTGCGATCGGCAGCGCGGACACGCGTGCGCGCCTCCGCCTGCGACAGGCGGATGCGATGGTATCGATACGGGGAAAGAGAAGAGCGTTGATAGGTGGGTAGCGGCCGGCATCTCTGCCGGCCGCTAACGCGAGCGCGCCGAATTACTCGGCAGCGATGCGCGGTGCCTTGGCCAGCTGGCCGGCGATCCAAGCATAAGTGGGGGCCATGCCCTCACGCAGCGTGATCTTCGGCTCCCAACCCAGCACGTCACGGGTCAGTGAGTTGTCGCTGTTGCGGCCACGGACGCCTTGCGGGCGCGTCACGTCATGCTGCTTGGCGATCTTTTTGCCGGAGGCTGCGGCGACGATATCGACCAGCTCATCGACGGTGACGAGCTCGTCGCTGCCGAGGTTCAGCGGCATGCCGTAGTCGGACTGCATGATGCGGTAGATGCCTTCGACGCAGTCATCGACATACATGAACGAACGCGTCTGCTGACCATCGCCCCAGATGCTGATCTCGCCCGGATCGGCGGACAGAGCGATCTTCCGGCAAATGGCAGCCGGGGCCTTCTCGCGGCCGCCGTCGTAGGTGCCGAGCGGACCGTAGACGTTGTGGAAGCGCACGACGCGCGTGGTGAAGCCCCAGTCTTCCATGAAGTATTGGCAGAGCTTCTCCATGTAGAGCTTCTCGAGACCGTAACCCTCTTCCGGATCGGCGGGCCAAGCGTCGGCTTCCTTCAACGGCACGACCTCAGGCACCAACTGCAGGTGCTGGGGATAGACGCACGCCGACGACGAGAAGAGGAAGCGCTTGATGCCTGCATCCTTCGCCGCCGTGATGGTGTGGGCGTTGATCAGCGTGTTGTTGATGGTGATCTCGGCGTGCGAGGACGTGATGTAGCCGATGCCGCCCATGTCGGCGGCCAGGTGATACACCTCGTCGATACCCGCGACCGCGGCGACGCAGTTCTCATGCACGCGCAGATCGACGTGATGGAATTCGTCGGCGGACGTCGCTTCGTATTCTGGCAGCTTGATGTCTGCACCGCGGACGTAATAACCGCGCTTCTTGAGGTATTTTACCAGGTGGTGGCCAATGAAGCCGCCGGCCCCAGTTACAAGAACCCTCCGAGTCATCGATGCATTCCTTTCACTGTGATTTGGTCAATCAGCCTTGTTTTCGAGCGCCTTCTGCGTCACACGCGGACGCCCTAACCGGCTGGTCACGAGTTGAACTCCCGCCAGCCAAATGAATTTTGGGACAATCGTCAGGTATCGCCGCGCGAGCCGTTTTGGCTCGGTGGTCATTCTGAAAAGCCATTCAAGTCCGTTGCGCTGCATCCACACGGGTGCCTGCGCCTTGAGGCCAGCCAGAAAATCAAAGGCAGCGCCGACGCCGATCATCACCGGCGCGTCGACGCGTCCGAGATGAGAAGCCATCCAGCGTTCTTGCTTCGGCGTGCTGAGGCCGACCCAAATGATGTCCGGTCTAGTGGCGTTGATCTGCGCCACGATCGCGTCGTCCTCGGCCGGCGTCAGCGGCCGGAACGGCGGCGACAGCGTTCCGACGACGGTAAGGTGCGGGTTTTCTGCCTCGAGCTTCGCCTTGAGGGTCTCGGCAACTCCATTGCCGCCGCCATAGTAGAAGTGGCGATGGCCGGTGCGGGCGCCTGAGAGTTTGCGCATGAGATCGGGGCCGTAGACGCGGCGCGTGCGCGACTGACCGAGCCAATGCGACATCCACACCAGCGGCATGCCGTCGGGCGTCGTCATGCCCGAGGCGTTGTGGATGCGCCGCAACTCGTCGTCCGACTGGCTTTCGATGACGCCATGCACGCCCGTGATGCAGACATAATGCTGCGCGCGTGTGCTGATCCACGAGTTCGATCGTGGCAGCGCAGTCATCGAGAGTGATAGCGCTTACGTTTACGCCGAGAACATTCACTTGCTCTCCGCGCCACGATGACTGGGACATATACTGTACAACCTGCGCAGGTGATGTCGTTTCACTCGTGAAATCTGCGACAGGGCCCTGTTTTGAATGGCGCTGAACTCTTTGCAGCAACTCTTATTTCTCTCCCGCAGTGCACTGTGATGAAAGGCAAATAAAGAGGTAGCCACGCGTTCGGGCCGCCCACAAATACGTTCGGGCTACCCCCTAAGTGGCAGACGAAACGTCCGCCTAGTGAGTTGTTGCGCCGCTAACCCGCATGGGCGGTGCTTTGCCGGATTCATTAGCCATGCGGCGCGATTTGCGCGGGCCGGCGTTCACGAAAGGATTGCTCCCGGGTGACAACCCCGGGCACCGGTGACAAATCGTGGAGATCGGAACCGCCAGCGCCGCACACGAGGCGGGCTTGCATCGAGGACAACAGCATGCGGCGCGCGATACCCGGTGCTCTGATGCTGGCAGCCGCCCTGCTGCTGGCGATGCTGGGCGCTCGTTTGCTCTTCAACCATGGCGGAGACGCCGGAGCTCAGCCGGCGGCAACGGCGGTTCCCCCGCCCGGGTCAAAGCTGACCAACGCCAGCGGATCCTGCCTCGCCCTGCACGGTCTTAAGGACGCGGTGATCGCGGACCTCGACATCGGTCCGTGCGGCGGCAACGGCATAGAGCTGATCGACAGCCACAACGTCACGATCCGCAACGTGCGGATCGCCGGGACGCAGCAAAGCGGCATCTATGCGCTGGGCTCCTCGTCGATCCAGGTCACCGAGAGCTACATCAGCGATACCATCTCCGGGATCTACGCCGTCAGCTCGACGCTGATCGATGTCAGCTGCAACACCATCGAGAATCCACGCGGTCCGATCCCGCGCGGTCAGTTCGTGCAGTTCGACAAAGTCACCGGCGCGAACAACCGCATCAGCTGCAATGTCGGCCGTAACGAGCCCGGGCGAGGGCAGCCTGAGGACGCGATAAGCCTTTACCAGTCGAACGGCACGCCGCAGTCGCCGATCACCGTGGCCGGCAACCTGATCGTCGGGGGCGGGCCCAGCGAGTCGGGTGGCGGCATCATGCTCGGCGACGATGGGGGATCCTACCTTCTCGCGGAAGACAACATCCTCGTCGATCCGGGTCAGTACGGGATCGCCGTCGCCAGCGGTAACAACATGACAATCCGCGGCAACTCCATACTCGGCCGCAAGCAAGCCTTCACCAACGTGGGAATCTATACCTGGAACCAGTATCCGCACGCGTGCCACTCGATCACCGTCGAGGGCAACGAGGTCAAGTGGACATCCAAGTTCTCACAGCCGAACCCCTACTGGGACGGCGAGAACTGCGGGCGCATCGAAGGCATCCGACACAACAATTTTGCCGCCGACCTCACGCCGCAGATCGCCGAGCGCAAGCCGGTCAACTGTGCGTGCAAGAGCCAGGGCCGGCGCTAGGCGGCCAAAGCGGGCGCCGCGATGATGGCTACTTGGTTTCGTCCGCGCTGCGGTGATAGACGTCGTCCGACCGCACGATGTCATCTTCCCCGAGATAGCTGCCGATCTGGACCTCGATGAGCTCCAGCGGAACCTTGCCGGGGTTCTCCAGACGGTGCCATTGCGTGGCGGTGATGTAGGCGCTCTCGTTCTCCTGAACGAGCTTTTCTTCCCCGCCGATGCTCACCTTGGCGGTGCCGCGCACGACCACCCAATGCTCCGATCGGTGGTGATGCATTTGCATAGAGAGCTTGGCGCCGGGATTGACGTGCAGCATCTTCACTTGCACGCGGTCGCCGATGCTCAGCGTCTCGAAGAAGCCCCACGGGCGGGCATTGCGCAGATGCTGCAGATGCTCGCGGCGGTTGGACTGCTTGAGGGTGGCGACGAGGCGCGAGACGTCCTGTGCACGGTCCTTCTTGGCCACCAGCAAGGCGTCAGGCGTGTTGACGACGATCAGATCCTCGACGCCGAGCAACGAGACGAGCGCCCGGTCGCTGTGCACGTAGGAGTTCGTCGTGTCGATGAGCAGCGCGTCGCCGGTGACGGCGTTGCCGGCTTCATCGTGTGGGGCGATGGCCCACAGCGACGACCATGAGCCGACGTCGTTCCAGCCGACGTCGAGCGGAAGCACGGCGGCGGTGTCGGTCTTTTCCATGACAGCGTAGTCGATGGAGGTATTCGGTGAAGCGGCGAATGCCACCGGATCAAGGCGCTGGAAGCCGAAATCCATGGTGGACTTCTCGAACGCGGCGCGCGCTGCAGCGAGAATTTCCGGCGCGTGCGTGGCGAGTTCGTTCAGGAACGTGCGCGCATCGAGCACGAAGATGCCACTGTTCCAGAGGTAGTTGCCGCGCTTAAGGTAGCTCTCGGCGGTCTTGCGGTTGGGCTTTTCGACGAAGGCTTCGACCGCGAATCCGCCGTTCCCGTTGCCGCTGCCATTGCCGTTGAGAGGGGCGCCGCGCCGGATATAACCGTAACCCGTCTGCGGCCCGTCCGGCACGATGCCAAACAGAGCCAGCTTGCCTTCGGCGGCGATCTTGGCGGCCTGCTTGATGGCGGCGACGAAGTTTTCCTGATTTTCGACCGTGTGATCCGACGGCATGACCGCGAGCACCGGATTGCGGTGGCTGCGTTCGGCGGCCAGAGCCGCGACGGCCACAGCGGCGGCGGTGTTGCGCGCCACCGGCTCGAGGATGATCGCTTGCGGCTCGATGTCGGCCTGCGTCAGCTCATCGCGAATGAGGAACCGATGATCGACGTTGCACAGGATGAGCGGCGGGGCGAACGCTGCGTCGTTGCCGAGGCGGCGTAGGGTCATGCCCAGCAAGCTGGGACCTTCCTTGTCGAAGAAGCGGATGAACTGCTTGGGGTACATGCCGCGCGACAACGGCCACAGACGCGTGCCTGAGCCGCCCGATAAAATAACTGGAACAATCATTCAAAATCACTCGAGCCGATGCTGACCTGCGCCCACTGATGCACTGGAAACCGTACGCCTGCAGAAGAAAGGGGGAATTGCCTTAACTTGCGCGCGAGACATCGCGCAGCAGCGCTTCCGCCTGCGCCACGATGCCCAAATTAACGTCGTTGGGTTGCCTGCGTGGACGTCGTTGCGTCGCTGGTCGACAGTGCGGCAACGCAGATCGGCACGCGGGGACGCGGCGTGCGGCGGGCTGCGTTTGGTAGGGATGACAGGGCACGGTCGGCTGGGGGGCGATTACACGTGGAGCCACGTCACCGCGAATTTTCCTGTGCCGTCGTGATCGATACCGAGGGCCGCTTCCTGTTTCAGCAGCGCGAAGACATCCCCACGATTCATCTGCCGGGAAAGATCGCGCTGTTCGGCGGTCACCGCGAGGACGGCGAGACGTTCGCCGAGTGCATGGCCCGCGAGCTGCACGAGGAGTTCTCATATTTCATCGCTCCCGCGCGCATCGAGCACCTCGGCGGCCATCGCGGTCTCGATATCGATTTGGGAATAGGGACGGCCGAGTGCGAGTTCTACCTCGTGCGCGGAGTGCCGGCCGATGAGATCGTGGTCACCGAGGGATCGCTGCTGATTGTGGAGCAGGATGCCTGGGAAGCGCTGGGCGATCGCCTGGCGCCGGTGGCTTGGAAGGCACTGCAGATATTCACGAGCCGTGCGCCAGCACCCTAGTGCGGTTGCGCCATCAACACCAAGCGGCAGATTGTGGGAATGCGGCACCAGCCTGTCCCCAATTTAACCACAGGTTAACAACAGGCGGGGACGTACGCGGACGAATCAGTATTTCGATATGCCAACGCACCGGCAATTCGGATTTGTCGGACCAATAGCATTGCGACCGCAGAATAAAACGTAACTCGGGGGCCTCAATGATCCGACCAATTTCGCTCATTGCATCGGTCGTGCCGTTGCTCTGCCTTGGAGCGGCTGCCCTGGCCGACGGGCAACCGCGCGAATACGCACCGGGGCGCGGATGCGCGCCTGGCGCATTCGGCGGCGCCTACATCGGTGCTGCGGCCGGCTTTGTCAGCCATGACGCCGATGGGAATCCCGTCGGGGCAGGACCGCTCGGCGACCGCGACACCGGGTTCACCTTCGGCGGCTACGCCGGCTACAACTGGCAGTGCGACAACCTCGTGCTGGGCGTCGAAACCGACTTCAACTGGGCCGATACTTCGGCCAGCGCGTCCGACACAACCGGTGGCACGATTAGCAGCAGTCTCGACTGGTACGGCACCGTGCGCGCACGCCTCGGCTACGTCGTCCACAACGACCTTTTGATCTACGGCACCGGCGGCTTCGCCTACGCCAACGTGGACCACACACTGACTCAGGTTCCCCCTCCTTTTGCATTTTCGCAGTCGGACAACGACCTGCTGACAGGCTGGACGCTCGGCGGCGGCATCGAGCGCCAGCACGATGAGCGCTGGCTGTTTCGAGCGGAAGCTTTCTTTGTCGACCTCGGTGGCCAGGGCCGCACTTACGTCGGCAGTCCCGTGGCCTGCGCAGGACCCTGCACTCTACGTGTCAACTGGGATGACGAGTTCTGGGTCGGTCGGCTCGGCCTGACCTACAAGTTCGGCCATCGCGAGGAAGTCGTCCCGCTCAAGTAACCTTACGACACGACAGCGAAAAGACGGATCATCAGACTGCGGTCTGCGCGCGGCCTCCCTCTAATGGATGAGGGGGCCGCGTTTTCGTCCGTTCAACCGCTAATTGCGGGCCATGCAACTGATACTTAAGGATTAACTGACCCTTAAGATCAGTTGGCAAGGTGGAAATACATCTCATAGGTTCTCCCCGTTGCTGCTCGAGCCCCATCCAGGGTCCTCCAGTCAACGGGGAGTAAGATAATGAGCGCCAAGTTCAAGGTCTTAGCCGTTGCCGGGTTGTTGAGCTTCACCCTGGCCGATAGCGCGTTTGCCTTCGTTTGGGACTGCCCTCCGGTGCCCGAGTTCGACGGCACCAGCGGCATTGCTGCGATCTCGCTGCTGTTGAGCGTCGCCGCGGTCCTGTTCAGCAAATCGCGCAGCAGGTAGGCGCTGCTGCGCTTCTTCGCGTTTTTCCCCAGCAGACCTTAGCTCGAGTGCCCCAGTCGTGACCCCGGACCGAGCATCGAACCAACAGGCGTTGTTGGTCGCCTCGGTGGGCGAGGCGCCATCTCGCCCGCTGCGCCTGACGCTGCGGCGGCTGTACCTGTTTGCGGCCGTGGCCACCGCCGAGATCGTCCTCGCAACATTCCTGTTCGACTTCGATCAACCGCAGCAGAGCTTCGGCTACTGGCAGAACCCCGTCCTCTACGGCGGCGCGGTGGCTAAGGCCGCTGTCGTCGCATTCCTGTTTTTCCTGATCGCCGCATGGCCGCGCCGCCACGAGATCGCGGCAGCGCATCGCAATGCGATCGCGCGCGATCGGGTCGGCTACTACGTCGCCGCCAACGTCCTCATCTTCGCCGCGCTGCTGCTGACCAAGTTTACCTTCGCCAACGCGACGGTGCTGTCGCTCGCAGAAATGTGGCTCTACACGCTGCTGCTCGCGGCGGCGGGTCTGTCGTTGGCGCTTATCGCCGCGCCGCTGAGTTTCTGGCGGAAGCTCCTGCAGTTGGCACCCGTCGAACTTGCCGTGGCGCTGGGGGGCGCCAGTGTTGCCGTCGCCGGCGGTTATCTCGCCCAGGGCGGATGGAATTCGCTATCGAGCGCCACGCTCACCCTGTCGCACTGGCTGCTGACACTCTACGAGCCGAACGTGATCCTCAGCACCGAGCACCGCGTCCTCGGCGCCGGCGACTTCCGCGTGCAGGTGAACGGGGCATGCTCGGGCTACGAGGGCGTTGCCCTGCTCACCGCCACCATTTCGATGTATGTCTGGGCCTTCCGCCGCGATCTGCGCTTTCCCAACGTGCTGCTGCTGCTGCCCGTCGGCATTGCTGCGGTCTGGCTGTTGAACGCGCTGCGCATCTCCCTGCTGGTGAGCATCGGAGCGCATGTTTCCCCGACCGTTGCCATCCAGGGTTTCCATTCGGCAGCCGGCTGGATCAGCTTCCTCCTCGTCACCTTCGCGTTGATCGCCGCCTCGCGCCGCGTGGCATTCTTTGCAGCCGAGCCGCGACACGCTTCGCCAGCGATCGTCGCACGCACCGCGCCGTCGGCCGCCGATCCGGTTCTGCACTATCTGGCGCCGTTCATAGCGCTGGTGGCGACCAGCATTCTGGCGTCGGCATTCGCGCCCCACGATCAGTGGCTGTACGCGCTCAAAGTCGTCGCCATCGGCTCGGTGCTGTGGTGGTTCCGCGATGCCTATCTGCCGCTGCTGACGGGTGCGTCGTGGAGTTCGGTCGGCATCGGCCTTGCCGTCGGCGCGGTGTGGATCGTCACCGATCCCGACAAGGGCGCGGGGCTGCCGCTTGGCGCGTGGCTGGCCACGCTACCGCTGTGGGTCGCCGCGCTGTGGCTGGGGCTGCGGGTGCTGGGCACCACGGTGCTTGTGCCCATAGCCGAAGAGCTGGCATTCCGCGGCTATCTTTCGCGCCTGTTGATCTCGACGCGATTCGAGAGCGTGCCGATCGGTGAATTCCGGCCGCTGGCCTTCATCGGCTCGACGATCGCCTTCGGCATGGTGCATCAGCGCTGGCTGGCGGCGTGCCTGGCAGGGGCGATCTACGCGCTTCTCATGTATCGGACCAAGCGGCTCTCCGATCCGATCGTCGCGCACGCGGCTTCCAATGCCGCCATCGCCGCGTGGGCCATCGCCATGCAGCAGTGGTCGCTGCTCTGACCTAGCGACCGCCAACTGCGTTCGTCCCCACTTCACGCGCCATTATCGTCGCCGCAAACAACGCGCCGCGCTCGAATCAGGCTACCGAGTTCTGGGGTCCATGAGCAGGGGTGGTTGGAGGCGATGTCTCGCAGCGCGGCGCGCAAGGTCGGTCAACCGTCGGTATCGCTCGATCGCGCCCAGCAGGTGCTGGCCGACGTTTTCGGATTTCGCCAGTTCCGCTCGCATCAGGCCGACATCATCGCCACGGTGATTTCCGGTGGTGACGTGCTGGCGCTGATGCCGACCGGCGGCGGCAAGTCGCTGTGCTATCAGATCCCGGCCCTCGTCCGGCCGGGCACGGGCATCGTCGTCTCGCCGCTCATCGCTCTCATGCAGGACCAGGTCGAAGCGCTGACGCACGCCGGCGTGCGCGCCGCGTTCCTCAACTCGACGCTCGACTTCCGCGAGCAGACAGCGCTCGAAGCGCGCTTCGCTTCAGGCGGCCTCGACATTCTCTACGTGTCGCCCGAGCGACTTTTACAGGAACGTACCCTGGCGCTGCTGGCGCGAACCGAGCTGTCGCTGTTTGCCATCGACGAAGCGCACTGCGTCTCGCAGTGGGGCCACGACTTCCGTCCCGAGTACCGGCAGCTCAAGATCCTCGCTGAGCGGTTTCCGAGCGTGCCCCGCATCGCGCTCACCGCCACCGCTGACGAGCGCACGCGCGAGGAGATTGTAACCGAACTCAAGCTCGAGACCGCGCGCCGCTTCATCGCCAGCTTTGATCGCCCCAACATTCGCTACACCATCTCGGCCATGGGTTCGGTCGGCGCGCGCGAGCGCCTGTGGCAGTTCATCGAGAGCGAGCACCCCGAAGATGCCGGCATCGTCTACTGCCTGTCGCGCAAGTCGGTGGAAGAGACGGCGGCGTGGCTTTCCGCCAAGGGCCGAACGGCGCTCGCCTATCACGCCGGCCTTGAAACGCATGTGCGGCGCGGCGTGCTGCAGCGCTTCCGCAAGGACAACGGCGTCATCGTCGTCGCCACCATCGCCTTCGGCATGGGCATCGACAAACCAGACGTGCGCTTCGTCGCCCACCTCAACCTGCCCAAGTCGATCGAGGCCTACTACCAGGAGACCGGGCGCGCCGGCCGCGATGGCATGGCGGCCAATGCGTGGCTCGCCTACGGGCTGCAAGATCTCATCCAGTTGCGCCAGTGGATCGAGAAAAGCGACGGCTCAGAAGCCTACAAGCAATCGCAGCGCCAGAAACTCGGCTCGCTGGTCGGGCTGTGCGAGTTGCCGAGCTGCCGCCGCCAACCGTTGCTGGCCTATTTCGGCGAACGCCAGACGCCGGCGTGCGGCAACTGCGATAACTGCATTGCCCCGCCGCACACCGTCGACGGGACGGTGCTCGCCCAGAAGGCGCTGTCGGCGGTGTACCGCACCGGCCAGCGTTTCGGGGTCACCTATCTCGTCGACGTATTGATGGGGCGTGCAAACGAGCGCGTCGTGCGCAACGGCCACGACAAGCTGCCGGTGTTCGGCATCGGCAAGGAAGAGGATGATACGGCGTGGAAGGGCGTTTTCCGCCAGTTGGCCATGGCAGGACATCTGACCGGCGATGATGACGGCTATGGCTCGCTGATCCTCACCGACGCGGCGCGCCCGCTGCTGCGCGGTGAAGAGCGCTTCTTGGTGCGCGTCGCCACCAAGGATTCGCGCGCGAAATCGAAGCGGCAGAGCAAGAGCGCCGGCGCGGTGGCTGAAGCCGACCGTGCGCTGTTCGAAGCCCTCCGCACGTTGCGGTTGCGGCTTGCGAGCGCGGCGAAGCTTCCCCCGTACATCATCTGCACCGATGTGACACTGGCTGAACTTGCCGCCGTGCGGCCGACCAACGAAGCAGGGCTGCACGACATCACCGGGCTCGGAACGAGCAAGGTCACGCGCTATGGCTCGGCTCTATTGGCGACCATCGCGGCGCACACGGGCGGCGCCAAGGCGGATAATGGACTGACGGCGACCGCCAACCAATCGTTAGAACTGCATCGCCAGGGGCACGACGTCGAAGCCATAGCGGCTACACGAGGCCTTGAGGTCGAAATGGTCTACGAGCATTTCGCCGAAGCCATCGAGGGTGGTGTCATCGAAGCGCGCGATGTCATCACGCTCGATGAATCCGACATAGACGAGATTCTCTCGACCTTCGAGCGGCTGGGCACGCTCGATTCCGGCAAGCTGAAGCCGGCGCACGCGGCGCTCGATGCCCGTTTCGACGTTGGCGTGCTGAAGTGCCTGCTGGCGGAGCTGAGCTAGCTTTACGGCAGCGGCGCGGTGCGGAACAGGTTGACCCGCAGGCCGCCATGCAGGACCGGAGCGGCGTCCATCGTGAATGGCAGGCCGGTCGCCTCGGCGAGTGCCATCTCGGTCGTCACCAGGCCGACGCGCCAGCCGGAGAACCGGGTCAACAGCGTCTGCCCGAGCGTGCGGTACAGCGACTTGACGCGTCCTTTTTCTCCGATGCGGTCGCCGAACGGCGGATTGATGATGACGATGCCCGCTGGTCCATCGGGAGGGGTCAGGTCGACGATGGCAAGCTCGCGGAACTCCGTCAGGTCGGCGACTCCGGCACGCTCGGCGTTGGCGCGGCTCATGCGGATGGCGCCGGCGTCGATGTCGCTGCCATAGAAGCGTGCTGTCGGCGCAGCGGTGGCCGCCGGCGCCTCGCGCATGTGGTGCCAGGCCTCGGGATCGAAGGTCGCGAGCAGCTCGAACGCAAAGTGTCGCGAACGACCCGGCTTGAGGCCGGCCGCGATCTCGGCCGCCTCGATGACGAACGTGCCCGACCCGCACATTGGATCGACGACGGGCTGTGTGCCGTCGAACCCGCACTGGCGGAGGAACAGCGACGCCATAGTCTCGCGCATCGGCGCCTTGGCGACGGCCTGCTTGTGACCGCGCTTGTGCAGAAGCTCACCCGACGTATCGACACCGATGGTGCAAAGGTCCTTCTCGATGCGCGCCCGGACGCAAATGTCAGCGTCGGGCGAGTGGGTGGCGCCCAACTCCTCGGCAATGGCGCGTTCGATGCGCTGCGCCGCTGCGCCTGAATGATAAATCTTAGAGCTCTTGCACGACACCTCAACGCGGAACGGCACGTCGCGCCGCAGCACCTCGCCCCACGGGAACTGGCGCGCGCGCTTGTCGAGCAGAGAGAGATGATTCGCGCGGAAAGCTCCGATGCGTGCGACGACGCGTGTCGCACCGCGGATCTCCAGGTTGGCGCGCCAGACCTCGGGCCAGCCGCCCTTCAGAGTGACGCCCCCGGGCACGGTCTTGGCCTTGAAGCCGCAGGCGCGCGCTTCTGCGCACAGCGGGCCTTCCAAGCCGGGCGTGGCCACGAGGAAGATTTCGAAATCGGTTTCTGGGGTCATGGCGCTTGCATAACGGGAAGCAGCCCGCCCGACGACATGTTTCTCGCCGCCTAGGGCCGCGTCACGACAGACCGCAAGCAAACGACCGGCGGTGGTTTGCACCGACGCCGGTCGCCTTCTTTCAGAAACGTCAGATCACTGGCCGCGCAGGCGCTGGCTGACCTCGGCCTGGTTGGGGACGCGCCCATCGTGCGTCAGCTTGTCGATCAATCCCGGCAGTGCCTTGGACAACTGGGTCAGGAAGTCGTCCTTGCTGCAGCCGGCCTTGTCGGCCATCTGCGTCACGGTGCGTTTGCCGAGCGCGTCGCCGAGCTCATCGGGCTGCACCGGCTTGTTCTGTCCGTTGCTGATCCACGACTTCACCGCGTCATCCAATCCGGCCGCCTGCAACTGCGCGAGCAGGCCACCGAGCCCGCCGAGGCCGGCGCCCGCATCCTGCTGCGGTTGGGCCGAGGCCGCTTGCGGGGTTTGCGCTTGCTGCTGCGGTGTGGCCGCCTGCGCACCGGATTGCGGCTTGCCGACTAGCAGCTCTTGGAACACCACCATCAAAGGCTGCGAGACGTTGCCGCCTTGTGTTAGCTGCCGGAGCGTATCGTCGAGTAGTCCCATGGTCGCTCTCCTATCTGGTTACGCGTCAACTGAGGGATTTTCGGTTAGTCGTGGGGCAGTCGCTTGTCGCACTCGCTGTAATAACCGCCGCCGACTTCGGTCCACTTGGGCGCGCTGATGCCGGCGGTTTTGTTAGCTTCGTACTGATCGCGGCAGGTGAGCATGCGCGCCTCGCCGGCCGGCAGCTTCGCCTACTTGCGCGCGACGCCACTGAGGAAAATCGAGCCAGCGGTAGGTATCAGGCTGCCGCCGCGTTTCGACATCTCCTTACTCAGCGCCTTAGCGGCGCACACTGATCACCGGGGCAGGACCGCAGGCAATGAAACCTGCCCGACAGACTTTATGTTTCGCCAAGGAATCGCCGACCTTTTTATCGCTTGGCGAAAGGCTGATCGGCGACGCCTCGCGCCCGGCCGCTGATAGGCGGTCGAGCCGAGGCAACAACATCACAAACGGCGTGCGCTAGTAACCGAAGCTGCGGCGGAATACGTCGTTCGCCGAGGAGCCGCTGCTGCTGACGCGCGTCGAGTAGCCACCACCTCCACCGGCTCCGTAAGAGCGAGCCACGGGCCGCCGGCCGCTGCTGGCCGTGCGGCGAGATCTGCGCGATGTGGCAGCATCATCGAGGCGCTTTGCAATCTCGATCTGCGCCAGGTGGTCGGCGCCCTTGTCGATATCCTTCCACTTGCCCTGCATGGCCTGGGTGATGCGCTTCTCGTGCCCGTACACGTCCGCCGTGGTGGTCAGTTCGCCGTCGTCGTCGACCTGTGCGGTGAAGTAGGTGAGGTGCACGGGGATGTGTTTGTAGAGCGGCACGGCGTTCTCTTCCGGCTCGCCTTCGAGCAGCGCAGCGACCTCATCGGCGCTCCAGCCCTTGTCGATGTTGAGCAGCACCTGCGCCAGCACCAGGGGGTTCTTCACGCGCACGCAGCCGTGGCTGAAGGTGCGTTGCGTGGAGCTGAACAGACCCTTGCTCTGCGTGTCGTGCATGTAAACCGCGTGCTTGTTGGGGAAGGTGAATTTCATCAGGCCAAGCGCATTGCCCGGGCCCGACGGCTGGTAGACGTCGAAGTTGCGGATGTCCGACTTCCCCCAGTTGACCGTGCGCGGGTTCACCTCGCGGCCGTTGCGCACCAGCTTCATGCCCTGGCGATGGAAGTAGCCGCCGCCGCGCGCCAAGCTGGGAAGAACCTCGTTGACCTTGATGCTCGGCGGCACGTTCCAGCGCGGATGGAAGTAGATCGTCTCCAGGTCCTTGGAGAAGAGCGGCGTTTGCGTACTGATCTGGCCGACGACGACGCGCTCCTCGTGCACGAGGGCGCCGTCCTTGATCACGCGCACCTTGTATTCGGGGATGTTGACCCAGACGTGCGTGGCGCCGATGTCCTCGGGCATCCAGCGCCATTGCTCCATGTTTGCCAACAGCGTGCTGAGGGCGACCTGCTGGCCGTCGTTGAGAGCGCGGCGGGTTGCGGCGTTGATGGTTCCGTTGGCCGGCTCGATGCCGCGTTTGACCTGAAAGCGTTTGACGGCTTCGGCGAGCGCATCGTCGTAATAAGTAGCCTCGCCGGCAGCCGCCGGCACGCCCAGCCGCTCGCGCACCAGCGCAACGTCGTTATCTGAGGCGCCGGGCTTCAGCTTGGATCCCTTCTTCGGGATACTGACGACGCCATCGCTGCCGGCGTCGCGGCGCGCCAGATACTGCTGGCGCAGTTTCTCGAACTGCGCATGTTGTGGGTGCTGCTTGCGCAAGAACGCGTCCGGCGCCTCATCGCCGGCGATACCCGTCATGACGAGAAACGCCGGCCGCAGCTGCGGCTTGCGATCGAGATACGAACTGAGCTGGGTGGCGGGATCATCGATGCGGCCGCCGCGGGCAAAGCGCGCGTACTTGAGAACCGCCAGCGACAGTCCGAGTTCGGCGTCCGCCAGTTCCTTTGCCGGCAGCGGCGCGGCGCCGTCGACGTTCGCCGGCAATTCGGGAATTGTGAAATCGGCTGCGGCCAGCCCCCAATCGTCGGCGCGCTTTAACTCGTCGATGACGGCCGTTGCCGCGGGTGTCCAACCTGCTTGCGCCACCCAGACCGGCTCACTGCGCCCGGCATAGAACATCCACAGCGCGTCGCGGTCTGCCTGGACGGTGCCGGCCGGCATCGGTGTGAGCAACTGACGCCGCACGTCGAGCACCAGCTGCCGGTCGGAGCCGATGAAGTGGCTCGCGCGCACCGGCTCCATTGGAGCGGCTGTCGCCGGGGTGAAGAAGTTCATGCCGAGCGTCAATCCGGCGAGTACGCCGGCAACGTTGATCGAAGGCTTGGGCACGGGAATGGGTGGCATCTGGGGACTCTCTGCGACCAGGGGTTCAAGGGCGGCGAGACGGGCTTCGGCGGGAGTGAGGACACCGGCGGCGGCGACGGTCTTCAAAACGAAGTTGCGAGCGCGCAGGGCCCCCGCGGCGTTGCGATCGAGGCGACGCGCTTCGGGTGCTTGCGGCAGGGCGACGAGCAGCGCCGCCTCGCTGAGAGATAGGTGTTGAGGCTCCTTGCCGAAGTAGCGCAGAGAAGCGGCGCGCACGCCCTTCACCCGGCCGCCGAACGGCGCCAGGCCGAGATAGAGGCTGAGGATCTCGCGCTTGGTCAGCTGCTTCTCGAGTTGGATGGCGCGCACGATCTGGCGCAGCTTTACACCGGGCGTACGCCGGAACTGATTGTCGAGCAGGCGCGCAACCTGCATCGTCAGTGTCGAGCCGCCGCTGACGATGCGCTGCTCCATGATGAGATCACGCGCGGCGCGCACGATGCCGACAGGATCGACGCCGAAGTGCGAGTAGAACCGGCGATCCTCGAAGGCGAACAGCATGGCGAGGTAGCGCGGGTCCACCTTGTCGGGATCGACCGCGACATCTGACGGCCCCGGCGTCGGCATCGCCGCGTCGGGGCTCATGCCGTCGGCAGAAGTGGGGACAGCGTGCGCAACCGTCATCAGCGGCGGGGGACCGATGTGAACCATCGCCACGTGCAAGCCGGCATAAGCGAGAAGCGACAGCGCCAGTGCCGACAGCGCGGCAGCTGCCGCATAGCGGCGCAGCAACAAGTGCGGTCTGAGAAGCGCGCTCAATCCGATCGGCTCGGCCTGCAGCACCTGTGGCCGCTGCAGGTTCGGAGGCTACGCGCATGTCCGCGCCTCCGCCCTTCATCGTCGACATCGCTCCCTCGTCGATACCTCGGGCCCTCTGCTGCAGGAGCCCTCGCCGCGCTATCCGGCAGCGCGTGCCGGCATGAGCCGGTATCGGAAGCGCAATCTCAATCAAAACGGATGAACCGCGTTTACGCGGTCCAAATCAGATCAACGCGATTTGAATCTTACCGCGCGCAACACACGCGCCGCGATCGGCGCAAGCCCGCAAACCCTCCCGAGCATCTCGTTGACGGACCGTTAGCGTGCGAGCGGCCGCGGTTACAATTTTTGGAAGTCGGCAGCAAACGGAAGAACGCACGAAAGTACGGTGCGGCTAGCGGCTTGCCTTCGCGGCGGCGAGCTTTGGCGGACCGTGCTTGGCGAGGTGATCGATCGCGGCGCGCAGGCGCCCGCCGACCTGATCGAGGACAGCCTCTGCTTCCTCGATTTCGTAGCCCTGCAACAACAGCACCGCCAGCTTGACGCTGCCACTGGCGCGCTGCAGCGCGTCCTGCACCGGTTCGCCGCTATGACCGGTGAGATGGGCGACCATTCTCTCGCGTCGCCGGGCGAGTTTGGTGTTGCAGGCCTGCACTTCGACCATCATGCCGCGGTAGATACGGCCCATGCGGATCATGATCAGTGTCGACAGGAGACTGAGCGTGATGCGCTGGGCGGTGCCCGCGTTCATGCGTGTCGAACCGGCGATGGGTTCAGGTCCGGTGGCCAGAAAAATCGGGTGCTCTGCGGCGGCAAGCAGAGGCGTGTCGGGATTGTTGGCGATGCCGACGGTTAGGGCGCCGCGTCGTCCCGCTTCGCGCAAGCAAGTAAGGGTGAACGGCGTCGTGCCGCTGGCAGCGACCGCAATGAGCACATCATCGGGTCCGATCTCGTGCTGGCCGATCAATTCGGTGGCGCGCGCGATGTCATCCTCGGCGCCTTCGATGGCCTGCGTCATGGCGGCATCGCCGCCGGCGAGCAGCAGCAACAGGCGTTCGGCGGGCCAGCTGAACGTCGGCATCAGCTCGGCACCATCTTGAACGGCGAGGCGCCCGGACGTACCTGCACCAGCATAAATCAATCGACCGCGCTTGCGCAGCCGCGCCTCTATGGCGAGGGCGGCCTGCTCGATGGCCCCGCGCGCCTCGCGCACAGCGGCGACCGAGGCCAGCTGTCCCTCGATCATCGCATCGAGGATATCGGCGGGTTGCCAGAGGTCGATATCGGCGTACCGTGGGCTTAACTGTTCCGTATGCATGCAGGCAGCGGGTGCTCGGGTGGCTGTTCGCGGCGTTTATAGTGACGCGCCTACATAACGTAGATGCTCGGGAAGTTGGATCCAATGGCCGTAAAGGCGTTACTGCTTGGTGTCGATGGTGGCGGAACTGGCTGCCGCGCGCGCCTGGCCGACGTCGACGGACGCGTCCTGGGCGAAGGCATCGGCAGGGCCTGCCAATATCCGCTTTGGGCTCAAGGAGAGCTTTGGGGCCATCATGCAGGCCGTAGAAGCGTGCCTCGATGAAGCAGGGTTATCGCTGGCCGATGCCGATATCGTCGCCTGTTTGGCCTTAGCAGGGGCAAGCGAGCCGACCCAGCTGGCGGCAGCGCGCGCATACAACTTTCCATTTTCGCACACCACGCTGACCACGGACGCGCACGCCGCCTGCATCGGCGCGCATGGCGGTCGCTCCGGCGGCATCATCATCGTCGGCACCGGCAGCGTCGGCTGGGGCATCGCCGGCGGCAGGGAATACCGGGTCGGCGGCTGGGGCTTTCCGGTTTCCGACGAGGGCAGCGGCGCATGGATCGGCTGCGAGACGGCGCGTCGCGTGCTGTGGGCCTATGACGGGCTGACGCCGTGGACAGAATTGCTGAAGCAGGTGCTGGCGCGCTTTGACGGCGATCCGCACGCCATCGTCCGCTGGATGGGACAGGCGCGGCCGCGCGACTTCGCCGCGCTGGCGCCGCTCGTAGTGGACCATGCTGCGCAGCGCTGACGCGCGCGGCGCGCGAGTTGATGATCGGGGCCGCGCGGCATATCGATGTCATCGCCACACGACTGGCGGCGCTAGGCGTACCGCGGCTGGCGCTGTCGGGCGGTCTGGCAACCTGCATCGAGCCGTGGCTCGCGCCGACGACGCAAGAGCTATTGGTGAAGCCGGAGGGCGATGCACTGAACGGGGCGCTGCAGCTTGCGCGCCTCGAGGCCGAGGCGCTGGCGCAGCCCGTCGGCCAACGCGGGTGAGGATTTCAGTGCCCAGCATGAACACTGCAAAAGCCGTCATGACCGAGGAACTCGGCGAAGCGCCGATGGCCATCGTTCGCCAGGAGCAGGCGCTCGCTGGTCCCCTGGCAGAACTCGTGGCGCGTCTGCGCCGGCGTCCCCCGCAAGTTGTCGTCACCTGCGCGCGCGGCAGCTCCGCGCATGCCGGCGCGTTCGCCAAGCACCTCATCGAACGCTATCGTCGGCATCCCCGTGTCGCCGGCCGCGCCCAGCATTGCCAGCATCTATGGCGGCGATTTACACCTCGACGGACAGCTCGTGCTCGCCATCTCGCAGTCGGGGCGCAGCGACGATCTGCTGGCGCTGACGCAGAGCGCTAAGCGGAGCGGCGCGCTAACCGTCGCCGTCACCAACGCAACGGATTCACCGCTGGCCGAGACCTGCGACATCGTTCTGCCGATTTGCGCCGGACCCGAGTTGAGTGTTGCCGCGACGAAGACGTTCATCGCCACCGCGACCGCCTTGGCGCGATTGACGGCAGCCTGGGCCAACAACCGCGAGCTGGAAAAGGCGATCGCCCGTCTGCCCGAGCGCCTGGCGGAAGCCGCGCGTGATTGACTGGAGCGCCGCCGTGCCGGCTCTCGCCGACGCCGGCAGTCTCGTCACCATCGGCCGCGGATCGACGCTGGCTATCGCACGCGAGGCGGCGCTGAAGCTCAAGGAGACGTGCAACCGTCACGCCGAAGCCTTCAGCGGCGCAGAATTCCTGCACGGGCCGGTGTCGCTGGTTGAAACGCGGTACCCGATCCTGATGTTCATGCCGACCGACGCAGCAGCGCCCGGCATGCGCCAGCTCGCAGAGCGAGCTGAGCCGCATGGGCACCGCGCTCTACGTCGCCGAGGCGACGTCGAGTGCCGGGACGCGTCTGCCGACGCTGGCGCCGGAACAACCCGAGGCCGACGCCATCTGCCTCATTCAGAGCTTCTACGCCCTCGCCGTGCAGGTAGCGCAGGCCCTGGACATCGATGTCGACCGACCCCGCCATCTCAGCAAGGTGACGAGCACGCGATGAACAGCAAACCCCGCCACGCGATCGCCGCGCGCCACGTCTTCGACGGCATCACAGTGCTGCACGATCATGCGGTGATCGTCGAGGACGCGCATATCGTGGACGTCGTCCCGCGCGCCGATGTGCCGGCATCGCTTTCTGTGGTGACGCTCGCCGGTGAGACGTGGCTGGCGCCGGGCTTCATCGACGTGCAGGTGAACGGCGGCGGCGATGTGCTGTTCAACGACACGCCCACGCGCGAGGGCATCGAGGCCATCGCGGCCGCGCACCGGCGCTTCGGCACCACCGGGCTGCTGCCGACGCTGATCAGCGACACCTACGACAAGATGGCGCGTCGCCATGCTGGCCGCGCAGTCGGCGGCGGCGCGCGAATCCGAGCGTGCTCGGCATCCACTTCGAAGGTCCGTTCCTGTCACCGGAAAAACCGGGCGTGCACGACACGGCGATGTTCCGCGCGCCCGAGCCGCGCGACCTCGAGCTGCTGACCGGCTGGTCATCGGGCAACGTGCTGGTGACGCTGGCGCCCGAGCGGGTGCCGGCCGATTTCATCGCCGAGCTGGCGCGGGCCGGCGTGCGCGTCTCGCTCGGCCATTCGATGGCGACCTATGAGGAGACGCAGGCGGCGCTGGCTGCCGGCCTCACCGGCTTTACGCATCTGTTCAACGCCATGCGTCCGCTCGGCAGTCGCGATCCCGGACCCATCGCCGCCGCGCTCGAGGCGCCGGCCGCCTGGTTCGGCATGATCGTCGACGGCGTGCACGTCGCGCCGGAGGTGCTACGCATCGCCGTGCGCGGGGCGGGCCATCCGATGCTCGTCACCGACGCCATGCCGCCGGTCGGCGGCGAGAAGTCGAGCTTCATGCTCTACGGCCAAGAGATCACGGTGCGGGAGGGGCGCTGCGTGCGCGACGACGGCAGGCTGGCCGGTGCCGCCATCGATATGGCCAGCTGCGTGCGCAATACCGTGCGCGATCTGCACGTGCCGCTCACCTCGGCGCTACGCTATGCCTCGACGGAACCGGCCGAATTCCTCGGGCTCGGCACCATGCTTGGACGGCTGGCACCCGGCTTCCGTGCCGACATGGTCGCCTTCGAACCCGTTGAGGTTCGGGTGCTGGATACGTGGGTCGCGGGTTCGCCGACCGAGCGCCCGGAACAGGCGCGGGCGCTCGGCTGAGAGCGGCGGAACCGGCAGTGCCGGCAGCGGGTTAGCCCGGTTCCACCACAGCGGAGCCAGTGTCATGCCACGTGGAGCTAAATCCAAGTATACGGCCAAGCAGGAGCGCAAGGCGGACCACATCGCCGAGGGCTACGAGAAGCGCGGCGTCGGTAAGAAGGAAGCCGAGGCGCGAGCTTGGGCAACCGTCAACAAGGACGACGGCGGCGGCAAGAAGCCCGGCGGTTCGGGGCGCGGTAAAAGTACCGGACATCCTGCCTCGCACAAGGGCGGACGGGTTGGCGGCAAGGCGGCGGCAGCGCGTCCGGCAGCGGCACGCTCGGCGTCGGCCAAGAAAGCCGCGGCTACGCGCAAGCGCCGCGCCGGTTAGTATCAGTGGTACAGAAGCAAATTAGACGCCGACCACAGCCTGCATCGACCTGGCTACGTGGTTGCGACCCGGCACGGTGACCGCAATTTGCGGAAGTCTCCGCCTCGATGCTCTCCTGCGTCCATGCGAATGCCACGTCAGCGGCATCGCGCCCCGCCGCGATACGCGCCATCGCATCGGGAGAACTCATGTGGGTGGGATCGAGCGTGAACCAGGCGCCGCCGTCAGGCCCCAGAAGGTATACTTCCATGACGGCGTGAAAGTCTTGCGGGCTCAGCGCATGCGCGTACGCCGATACATAACGGGCGGGAATACCCGACGCGCGGCACAGCGAAATGGCGAGATGCGCGAAGTCACGGCAGACGCCATTTCGCTGCTGGAAGGCATCGGCGGCGGTGGTGTGCGGCCCGCTGCTACCAGCGCCGTACGCCAGCTGGCCGTGCACCCAATCGGCAATCGCTTGTGCCCGCTGAAAACCCCGCGGTGCGTCGCCGAATTCGCGGCGGGCGATGTCACAGAACAGATCGGAGGGGCAGAAACGGCTGGGCAAAAGGTAGACAAGGGTCTCGGGCGGCAAGTCCGCAAAGGAGCACTCGCGCACCGCGCCCGGGTCGTATTCGCGCAACGCGACGTCGATCTCGGCCCGGTAGTCGACGACGGTCCGCCCGGCGCCGAGCTTCGTGCGCACGACGCGGTTGAGGGAGCTGAACGCCTCGAACGTCATGACCGGCGGATTGCCCGATATCGACAGACGTTCTGCCCCAACGGCTTGCATGGATGATTTCGCGGCATGCAATTGAAATATTATGTCCACCGGCTCATCGAGTGTAAAAGACAAGCGCGTTTTAACCGAAAGTTTCACGGGAATTCCCGAATTGTTGAACTGACGGCGGCGAACGTTTGCTAATGCAGAGAGGTTCCATAAAGCGGCCAACGGCTATTGGCCTGAAGGCTTTTTGAGCAGTTGCCTACAGACGCACACAGCGCATGCCGGGAGTTGCATCATTTGAGTGCGCAGCGAGACCCGGCGGGGTGTAGAAAGAAGCAGCGGCCGCGCGTTACGTCTGAGGCAGATTGAAGGTGGAAAATAATGGCGGCGCCCCTGGTCGTATCGATCCCGCATTCTCTCGGTCGGGAGGAGGCGTTGCAGCGGCTGAAGACGGGCCTCGCAGGTGTGCCGCAGGTCGGACTGCTGACCATCGACCAGCAGACATGGGTCGGCAACCGGATGGCCTTCACTGTGCGTGCGCTAGGTCAAGCGGTGCCCGGTTCGCTTGAGGTCGACGACAGCGCGGTGCGCCTCGAAGTCGTGTTGCCCGGCCTGCTGCTCAAGCTGTGGGAGCCGCTGAAGACGGTTCTCCTCGGCCGCGCCAAGGTGCTCTTGGAAAAGAAGTAGCGACGTGGAGCGTCAAGCGCCGACGACGCGCGTCGCTAATGCGGCTTGTAGCCTCCGCCGCCGCCGTAGCCCCCACCGCCGCCATAGCCGCCCGGCCGATAGCCGCCTCCGCGAATGATGATGTCCATCCCGCGTGCGCCGCCGCTGCCGTAGTCTTCTTCCGGTGGCTCATACTCGGGCTTGCGCCGAGTGACCTTGCGCGGCGGCTCATAGTCATCGTTCGAAGCCTGACGCTTCTTCTTCTTCTTGGGGTCGGCTTGTCGCTATCGGCCTTCTGTGTCTTCGGCTTGGCGGTGTTGGTGCACGGCTTTGCCTCGGCCTCGGGGAAGGACGCATCGACGACGCCATCGCGCGTTGTGGTCGGCATCGGCTCGATCTGCGGCGCTTCGCCAACGAACGGGAAGGCGACGTCGAAGTCGGCGGCATCGCGATCGGGCATGTCGCGCCAGTTGACCGGCTTGCTCACTGTCCCGGATCCGTCGATCTGAATCAGCTGCCCTGGCCGGTCGAGCACGTGGCATTCGTTCTTGGCCGAGGTCACCTCGATGGCGCCCTCGTGCAGCAGCAGCCAGGCGCTGTCGTCGGGCAGCACGAACGCATCGAAGATGGTTCCGCGCACGGTGATCGAAGCGTTGGGCGTGCGAATAAGATAGGTCGGCTTGGCGGCTATGCCGGTGATGAAGCGGAAGGCGCCCTTGGTAAGATCCAGCACGATCGAGCCGGCCTTCTTGTCGCTGTCGTAAACGAACTTGTCGAGCACCATGCGCGCGCCCGGTCCGAGCGCCAGTTTGGTATCGTCGTTGAGGCGAAACTCGCCGCGCCCGTCGTCGCTGACCTCGATGACCTCATCCTGGCGCACGACGTCGCCGATGGTGAGCTCGCGCTCCTCCTTGTCGAAATCGGCTTTCACGATGCTGACGATCGTGCGCGCGTCACCAATCTCGGTGCCCGACTCGGCGTGCGCCGCTCCCACTGCAAGGAGGGCTATCGCGGCAGCGGCGGCAGTGCGCATGAGGCTCAGCTGCGAGGCAGCCATGGCGGTCTCCACGAAACGAAGCTGTATGCTAGCGCAGTACACTGAGGTCTCCAACTCGGATGGCCCCACCCTTTATAGTGACCCACGGTGACGGCCTTGAGACCCGTTCGGGCGCGGCACCCGCGGCACTTAGGACCGCAAACAAGGCGGCGCCCGCGCCGGGCGATGGGGAACCGGGGGCTCAGCAGGGGGTTTCTGACAAGCCAACACGGAAAGCAAAGCATGCCGCGCTTCTTCTTCCACATCCGGTCGCCGTCGGGTCTCGAGCAGGACCCACAGGGGCTCGAATTCGACACCCTCGATGACGCGATCGCCGACGCCCGCCAAGCCGGCGCCGAGATCCTTCTCGATGAAGCAGTGGAGGAAGCCCGCGGGCAGAGGCATTCGTCGTTTGAGATTGTCGACGACACCGGGCAGGTCGTCGCCAAGGTGCCGATCAGCGCCTAGTTAGGCGCGCGCACAGGCGCCATCCACTCGCCATGCAGTCCCCGGCGTCAGGTGCCGGGTCGACGGACGATCACCCGGCGCTGTGGCGCTGAGCGAGGGGCGGTTTGATAAGCCGGCAGCAGCACGTCAAAGTTAACTGACGGCAGCATCTCAAACCCGGGTTTGGCAAACAGGTAGCCTTGCATCAGACTAATGCCGAGGTGGCGGAGAACCTGCGCCTCCATCGGGTGCTCGATGCCTTCGGCGACGACGCGGATGCCCAGCAGTTTGCCGACCGCGGCGAGGGCGCCAACGATCGTTTGGCGGGGTCGGTCGTTCTCTATGCCGCGCACAAGTCCCATGTCGAGCTTGACGATGTCAGGCTGAAAATCGGCAAGCAGCCCGAGCCCGGCATAGCCGGCGCCGAAGTCGTCGATCGCTGTCTTGAAGCCTTGCTGGCGGTAGGTCGCGAATATCTGTTTCAGGTAGCTGGCGTCGTGGACGCGCTCGTCCTCAGTGGTCTCGAAGATGATGCGTTCGACGGGAAAGCCGGTGCGCTTGGCCGCTTCCAGCGTGGTGCGCAGGCAACGCGATGGCTCGTAGACGGCGTTGGGCATGAAATTGATGCTCAACATGGTGCTCATGCCGAGGACGGTCGCCATTTCCACGGCACGGACGCGGCAGGCCTGATCGAAGGCATAGCGGTTGCTATCGTTGACGCGCGACAGGACGCTGGCGGCCGACGCCCCGTCGGGGCCGCGAACCAGCGCCTCGTAGGCGAAGATGGTGCGCGCCTCGACGTCGACGATGGGCTGAAATGCCATGGAGATTTCGAAGTCGAGAGGGGTCTTGCAGCCCTGGCAGCCCGTCTCCGAGTGTGGCGTCATGAGTTACTCCCGCAGTTGCGGGGAGATTACTTCGACAATTCTTACCGGGCGGTGATGCCGCGACCGATTTTGACGGCTTGCCCGACGATCAACGTGCCGGAACGAGGGTCGCACGGATTTCGATGTCGACCTCGGCGCCGACGAGGAAGGCATACGCTGTCATGTTGAAGTCGTTGCGGTCGATCCGTGTCGTGGCCCGGAACTGGCGCGATCCGTCGACGGCTGGCAGCTGCAACGTAACATTCAGGTTGATGGGGCGCGTCACCCCCTTGATGGTCAGGTCGCCCGTCATCTCGCCGGTAGTGGCGGTCTTCGGGCGCACGCTGCGGCTCTTGAAGGTCATCTTCGGGTAGCGCGCGACATCGAAGAAATCGGCGCCCCGCAGTTGGCCTTGTGCCAGGGAGTTCGCGGCCCGCAGGGTGCGCGTGTCGATGAGGGTGTCGACCTTCGCATTGGCGAGGCTGGCATCGTCGACGTCGGCCTTGCCTGTGAGGCTGGTGAAGTGCCCGATGCCGCTGGAAAGCGTCATGCTATAGGAAAAACGCACTTCACCACGCTTGGGGTCAATAGAGTACGGAGCTGCCGTGGCAGCCCCGCCGACCACTAAAAACCCGGTGACCATAGCCAAGGCGCGAATGTAGCTGAGCATTGCAATTCCCCCGAGGCGGCAAGAATGGCGGCGCAAAACGGCTGGGGGAAGTATATAGCCGAGGAAGCTGAGCGTTGCGTCAGCGACACAGGACCTCGGTAAAGGTGATGCAAGGGCTTCCGCAGCCATGTACGCGCCCAATATTGACGTCAAAATCTCTGCTTCGATTTGGCTGGGGGTGACCTATGCGATCTGCGCCGATCTTCGCTGCCGCGTTGCTGACTTTGGCAATGTTGGCACCGCCGGCGGTCGCATTCGACGTGCAGAACGGCGGCGGCGGACAGGCGGCCGGATCGTCAAATCTGGCGGCTGATCCTTCGAACGTGCCTGGCGTCAGCCTTGATTCCGACCTGCGGGCACAGCTCGGCCTCGCCGAAGACAAGGCTGCGGCGGGCGCCGCCCGGTCGGGGCTCCAGTTCGGCGGTGGCGTGTTCTCGAGCTCGGGTAGCGCCCCCGGCAACCAGACCACGATGGGTTACGACGAGCGGCCGTGGGTGGCGCCGCGCGCGCGCGCGGGTCGCGACTGAATCCGGCACTGATCCTCTGAGCTGCGGTCGTATTCCGCCGCGTTGCCGGCGCCGTCAGCTTTGCATGTGCATGACTTCTCTATGTTCAGGCAAGCCTAGGCAGGTCTCGGTCGCCGCGCACCCGGCCATAGCTCCCGCCCGCGACGCAGCTTAACCTCACGTTGGCTCGCTGACCCGCCAATAGCGGCCGTGGTCGGTGCCCGGCATTTCTTGGCGCCGCATGAGGTCGGAGAGCGCGCTATGGCGGCGACAGAGGTTTGGAGCGGCGAATACCTCAAGCGCCAGCTCGAGGGGGCGCTGCTCAATCCGGTTCGCGCCTTCCGGCCCCGCTACCTGCCGCTACTGATGGTCTACTTCGCCTACGGCGCGCTGGGGCTCATTGCCGTCGCCGAAAGCTTCTGGGTCAAGAAGGCGCTGACGCTGAGCCCGGCGCAGCTCGCCGAGCTGGCCGTTTGGACGACGCTGCCGTGGACCGTGAAGATGGTTTTCGGCGAGCTTGTCGATAGCGTGCCGATCCTCGGCTCGCAGCGCCGCGTCTACGTGTTTATCGGCGCCGCGTTCATCGCCGCCGGCATGTTGCTGCTGGCTGGCGCGGCGGGTGGCTGGCTCAGCTTCGCGACACCCGAAAACCTCTACCGGCTCGGCGCCTTTGCAAGCGTGCTCGGCGTTGTCATCCAGGATGTCGTGGCCGACGCCATGAGCACCGAGGTCGTGGAGCGCGAAAACGCTGACGGCACGCCGCGCCCGAAAGACGAGGTCGATCGCGACCTCGGCATGGTGCAGGTGCTGGGACGTCTCGCCCTATCGCTCGGCATTTTCACCGTCGCCGGCGCCGCCGGCTACATCGCCAGCGTCTATTCCTACGAGAGCGTGTTTCTCGCCGGCCTAGTCATTCCGCTCATTTCTGTCAGCGGCGCGCTGCTCATTACCTTGAAGCCGGTGGTGAAAAGCCAGATCGACTGGCGCATTCTCGGCGGCGGCCTGGCTTACGGCGCATTCGTGTTGGCGCTGGCCGGCGGGCAGGTGCCCTACAACCAGGAAATCGTCTTTGTCGTGTCGATGGTCGTCGTCTGCGCCATGCTGTGGCGCATCGTCGGCCAGCTCGACGTCGAGACGCAGCGCACGATCTTCTTTGCCGCGCTGATCATCTTCGCCTATCGCGCCATGCCGCTGGCCGGGCAAGGCTACACATGGTTCGCCATCGACGTGCTCGGCTTCGACGAGGCCTTCCAGGGCGTGCTGGCGCAAATAGGCGCTGGGCTTGCACTCCTCGGCATGTGGCTGTTCTCGGACGCCATCACGCGGCGGCCCGGTGGCCCAGGTGCTGTTGTGGCTGACTGTCATCACGACGCTGTTGTCGTTGCCCGCGTTCGGCCTGACGCTCGGCCTCGCCGACTGGACACAAGCGACTTTCGGCTTCGGCGCACGCACCATCGCCATTATCGATGCGGCCACCACCGCGCCGTTTGCGCAGCTGAGCATGATACCGCTGCTCACCCTCATCGCCATCTATGCGCCGGCCGGGCCATCGCGCGACGTGGTTCGCGCTCATGGCCTCGCTGATGAACCTGGCGCTGGTCGCCGGACAGCTGCAGACCAAGTACCTCAACGAGATATTCGTGGTCAGTCGCGGCCAGTACGAGAACCTGCCGTACATCGTCGGTGCCTGCTTGGTCCTTGGGTTCGTCGTGCCGCTGGCCGCCATCTTCGCCTTCGGCCGCCGGCTGCGTTAAGACGCGTCAACGCGCGTCAAGGCGGCGTCAATGTCCCCTCAACGTTTGGCAACGACACTCGCACCCCCATATGGGCAGCATAAGCAACACAAACAGCGAGGCGACGTCATGAAGCCAACGGTCACTTGGATCCTCATCGCCGACGGTGCGCACGCGCGCCTGTTCGCCAACCGCGGACCGGGCAAGGGCATCGAGGCCCTTGAGGCGATCAACGGCGATCATCGCCCCGACAGTGAACTGGTGCGCGATGGGCTGGGGCGCACGTTCGAATCCTCCGGCTCGGCGGGCGGCATGCGCCATGCCATCGAGCCGCGCACCGATCCCCATCGCGAGCTGAAGCGCGACTTCGCCAAGCACCTCAGCAAGGTTCTGGCACAGGGGCTGGCCGACAAGTCCTACGACCGTCTTGTCATCGTCGCCCCGCCGACGGCGCTGGGCGACTTGCGCGCTTCGCTCTCCGAGCCGGTGAAGCACGTCGTCTATGCCGAACTCGACAAGGACCTCGTCAAGACGCCGACCGCGGAGCTGCCCGATCACCTCGGCGCGGTCATGCCGATCTAAGGGCCATCTAGCGGTCGATCCGCGGTTGCCATCATTTCCCTGCTGCGACGCACCCGGCAATCTCCCGCCGGGGCGGCGCGGCGGCTTGCTGGACGAGTGTGGCGCGATGGCGCTTGAGCGCCGTCCGTAACGCCGCTAGGTTCGGCGCATGGTGTGGGGAGTAAAGCGTAAGCATCGTAGAACGGCCGCGGCCTTGGCGCTGCTCGGCGTTGCGTTCTATGTGCTGCTTCTCCCCTGGCACCTCACCTCGCAGTTCGCCGCCCAGATCCATCGCGCCGACCTCGGCATTTTCGCCGACGCGATGTGCACCTCGGACGGCGCGCCCGCCGCGCCGGCGACCAGCTGTCCGATCTGCAAGGGCCTCGCTGCGTTCCAGCTGGCAATGGCGGCGCCGGAGGCGGCAACGCTTGCCGTCATGCCGCACGCAACGCCCGTGCTCATCATCGCGCGGGACGACGTCGCCGGCAGCGACCTGCCGACCCCGCGCAGTCGCGGACCACCTCTCCCAGCCTGAGCGTACAGCCGCATTGCCTTCGGTCGCCTCGCGGCCGACGTGCGTGCATCGGCGCTCACAACACTTGCTTAGCCAGTACGCCTCGCGCGTCGCGCGAGCGCACCAGTAAAAGTGTGTTTGGGGGAGTTGAGTATCATGTACCGGAGTATTGCTGCGTCGCTTGGCGGCGTGGTCGCAATCGCTATCTCGTTGGGGCTGTTCGCCCAAGCTGCCGTCGCCCAGTCGACCGCCGAAACCGTGCCGCTGCCGCCCGTTGTGGTCGAGCAAAGCGCCGTGCCGGCGCCCGCGAAGCCGGCCAAGAAGAAGACGGCCAAGAGCAAGACGGCGCCGCAGCCGGCAGCCAGCGCAACGGCGCCGCTCGCGACCAACAGCGTCAGCGGCGCTGCGGCCGGCGTCGGGACGCGATCGGGCAGTCTCACCGTACCGACGACGGCGGAGGCGACGGCCGAGATCAATCGGACGCCGGGCGCTGTCGAGGTCGTGCCAGACACGGCATACAAATATTCAACGCCGTCTGCCACGCTCAAGGATGCGCTTGACTACGTACCGGGCGTGTTCGTGCAGCCGAAGTGGGGTGAAGACACGCGGCTGTCCATTCGGGGCTCGGGTCTGTCGCGCAATTTCCACGGTCGTGGCGTGCAGCTGATGATGGATGGCATCATTCCCATCTCGACGGCCGATGGTGCGAGCGACTTCCAGGAGATCGACCCGACGGCTTACCGGTATATCGAGGTTTACAAGGGATCGAATGCCCTGCGCTTCGGCGCCAACTCACTCGGTGGCGCGGTCAACTTCGTCATGCCGACCGGGTATGACGCAGATCTGTTCGGCGCGCGCCTCGACATCGGCAGCTTCGGCCTCCGCAAGCTGGCTGCGAGTTCCGGCGGCGTTGCCGGCGCGGCCGATTACTTCATCACCGGCACCTGGCAGGAGCAGGACGGCTTTCGCGAGCATTCGGACGGCGAGAGCGCGCGCGGCGCGATGAACCTCGGCTATCGGCTGACGCCCGACATGGAGACGCGTTTCTATGTCAACGCCAACTATGTGCGTCAGCGCATTCCCGGTGCGGTGACCAGGGAAGAGGCGTTGACCAACCCCGCGGGTGCGTTTGAACGCCCCGGTCTCGGCGGCAACGGCTTTGGCAATGACAATGTCGATCGCGACTATCAGCGCAACCTCGACACGGTGCGAGTAGCGAACCGGACGACAATCAGAGTGGCGCCGGGTACGTTCGTTGAGGTTGGTGGCTTCTATCTGGACCGCCACCTAGATCATCCCATCTTCAACGTGCTCGACAATCAGCACGAGGAGGGCGGAGGCTTCGCGCGCATCGTCGATGAGGGGCTGATCGGCGGCTTCCGCAACCGCTTCGTCGCTGGCGTCAGTCAGCATAATGGCGACGTACACGCACGGCAGTACCAGAACATACGCGGCAATCGCGGTGCGCTTGCCGCGGACGCGCTGCAGAGTTCTGAAAATACCGTCGTCTACGCAGAAAACGCCTTCTTCGCGCTTCCGACCGTCTCAATCATCACAGGTGCCCAGTACGTGCAGGTTGGCCGTGAGGTCGAGGACAATTTCCTTGGCAACGGCAACCAGTCCGGCGCAGCCGACTTCGAGTTCTGGAGTCCGAAGGCCGGCGTGCTGTGGGATATCACCAGAAACACGCAGCTGTTCGGCAACATTTCGCGCAGCGGCGAGGCGCCAACGTTTAGCGAGATTACGCCGAACCCTGTGGCCACGATCAGCCTCGAGGTCCAGACGGCGACGACCTATGAGATCGGCACGCGCGGCAGTCTGCCGGGCCTTGCTTGGGACCTCGCCCTCTATCGTTCGAATATCGATAACGAGTTCCAGTGTCTGGCGATCGGCAGCACCGGCTCCTGCACGCAGGTCAACCTCGATAAGACGATCCACCAGGGCGTCGAGGCCGGCGGAAGCGCGCGGCTTTGGCAGGGGCTGCTGGAAACCGGTGCGCGCCAGGACGCCATCTGGCTTCACGCGGCATATACCTTCAGCGACTTTCGCTTCGACGACGACGCGGTATTCGGCGACAACGAGCTTCCCGGCGCGCCGCGGCACTTTCTACGAGCGGAAGTTCTCTATAGGCACTCCTCAGGCATTTACGTCGGTCCGAATGTCGAATGGGTGCCGGAGGCGTACTTCGTCGACAGCGCCAACACGCTCTCCACCCAAGCCTATGCCCTGTGGGGAGCCAAGCTCGGGTTCGATGACGGCGGGCCGATCACCGCCTATATCGAAGCCCGCAATCTGATGGACGAGGCGTATATCGCCAGCGCAAGCATCGCGACCAAGGCCGATGCGACGAGTGCACTGTTCGAGCCGGGAAGCGGTCGTGCCGTCTATGCCGGCGTGCAGGTGAAGTGGTGAGGGACATGCCGCGCTTCGGTGCATCGTTGCGCCAAATGGCTCTCGCGTCGCTGATGTGGATGGCGCTGTTCGGCGCCGTTCACGCTGCACCCGAGCACGCAGACGACGTGGTGGCCATCAGCGCGCTGATGGCCACCACTTGGGACAAGCCGGACGCCAAGCTCAACGTCGACCCAATCGTCGTCGAGAGCGGTCACGCCGTGGCGAGTTGGACGCAAGGCAGCCGCGGAGGCCGCGCGCTGCTCCGCAAGCAAGCCGGTAAATGGAAGGTCGTCTTGTGTAGCGGCGACCCGCTGACCCAGGCGGAATCCCTCGAGGCGGCAGGCGTACCGCGTGCCGCTGCCGCCCGGCTGGCGCGACTTCTTAAGGATGCCGAAAGCAAATTACTGCCCGAACGCGTGGCGCAGTTTTCAACTTTCGAGGGACTGGTGCACATCGAAGGCGACCACCCCGGCCACCATCATTAGGTTTTTCTAGGAGGTTCTATGAACATCAAAACCGTTTGCGCCGCGGCGCTGTTCGCCATGGCAATGGGCGCTAGCGCCTCGGGGCATGTCGCGCTGGAGGCCAAGGAGGCGAAGGTCGGCTCCGGCTACAAGGCCGTATTCGGCGTGCCGCACGGCTGCGAAGGCCAGGCGACGAAGGAAGTCATCATCGACATCCCCGAAGGCGTCATTGCCGTGAAGCCGATGCCGAAACCAGGCTGGACGCTGTCGCTGCAGAAGGGCGCCTATGCGCGCAGCTATGCCTTCTATCACGGCGCCACCAAAAGCGAGGGCGTCCGCCAGGTGACGTGGAGCGGCGGAGAGCTGCCGGACGACTATTTCGATCAATTCGTGCTGTCGACGTTCATCGCCGGCGAACTGGCGCCCGGCGCCAAGCTGTCCTTCCCGGTGACGCAGAAGTGCGCCAACGGCGAGTTGCGCTGGAACGAGGTGGCGGCAGACGGTCAGGATCCGCACAGTCTCGATCATCCAGCCCCGCAGTTGCAGCTCGTTGGCGGCGATAGCGGTGACGACCACCATCATCATGGCGGCAAGGCGGAGCAAACCGCCGCCGGCGGCATCGTGATCGCTTCCCCGTGGACGCGGCCGGTTGCGAGCGCCGGTGGGGTCGGCGTCGGCTACGCGCAGATCACCAACGAGGGCGCAGCGGCCGATGAGCTATTGGGCGGATCGTCGGACGCTGCCGAGCGCGTCGAGCTGCACGAGACAACGATCGACGACGCGGGCGTTGCCAGCATGAAGAAGCTCCCCGCCGCGGAGATCGCGCCTGGCAAGAGCATCGAGCTGAAGCCGGGCGGCATGCATCTCATGCTGATCGGCCTGAAGGCGCCGCTGAAGGAAGGCGACAGCGTCAAGGCGAAGCTCAAGTTCAAGCAAGCCGGCGAGGTCGATGTGGTGTTTGCGGTCAAGGCCGCCGGACCCGACGCTGGCGGCGGGCACGAGCACCACCAGCACTAGCGCACGCGGTCGATCGCACCGGCGTCGCTCGTTCGGAGCGACGCCGGCTCGCTCGCTAGCGGATGATGAGCAGCGGCACGGTCGTCTGGGCGAGCACGCGCGTCGCCTGGCTGCCGAGGATGACCCGGGCGATGCCGCGCCGGCCGTGCGAGGCCATGATGATGAGGTCGCAGCCGCGCGCCTTCGCTTCCTCGACGATTCCCTCGGCGGCGTACTGATCCTTGATGTGCACGCCATCGCAGGTGACGCCGACGCGCGCTGCCTCCTGCTGCACGGCGGCGAGGATCTTTTCGGCGTTTGAGGATGCGGCCTTCTCGTATTCCTCGACGGGGAAGGCGACCGCCCATTCGCCCGACACAGCGGCCGTCCAGGGCTCGGTCACCGTGACGACGGTGACGGTCGAAGCCAGCGCCTTGGCCAGCGCCAGGCCTTGTTCGACGGCGCGCTGCGCCAGGTCCGAACCGTCGGTCGCGATGAGAATGTGCGCGTACATGTCATGTCTCCACTTGCTGCGGCACGCGTCGAGGTCCGCCGCATATTGGACACGAACCTTTTAACCGATGACGACCAAATCGCGCATTTGTGCTCGTGGGAGGCGGCCTCCGCGGCTCGCCCTTGCTCAATGGCTCGGGAGGCGGCACAACATGAGGCCGGCAAAAAAAGGGGCCAAGAGCGGCATGTGGCAGGGCGAGGAGGGCAATCTGGGAATCCCAGTTCGGCAAGCGGGCACAGTGCGGTGGATATTGGCGGGGTTGGCAGCGCTGGCTGCCGGGGTTGCGGCGCTAGGCGGGGCCTATGCCGCCAGCAGCGATGACGTCGATACGGCGCTGATCGTCGCCATCGACGTCTCGAACTCTGTCGATGACGAACGCTACAAGCTGCAGATGGAGGGCATTGCTCAGGCCCTCGAGGATCCGGGCGTGATCGAGGCCATCGTCGGGGGCGCCAAGGGCGGCATCCTGTTTTCGCTCGTCACCTGGTCCGACCACGCGACGGTCAACCTGCCGTGGACGTACATCGCCAGCGAAGCCGATGCCAAGGCGGCGGCGCGCAAGGTGCGATCGCTGCCGCGCCAGGGCGGGGAATTCACCTGCATGGCGCGCATGATGCGCATTGTCTCCGACAAGATCGTGCCGCAGATCCCCGCCAAGGCGGTGAAGGTCGTGCTCGATGTCTCAGGCGATGGTCGCGACAACTGCAACAGCGCCGAGCCGATCGAAACGGTGCGCGATGAGCTGGTGCAGTACGGCGTGACGGTGAACGGGCTGCCCATTCTGTCGGGCGCCGGCCCCGAGGTCGTGACGCCGGGCGCCGCGTCGACGCAGTCGTATCTGCCGGCGCAGCAGAAGCTCGATCCGCTCGAGGAATGGTTCCGCGGCAACGTCAAGGGCGGGCCGGGCTCGTTCGTGCTGCCGGCCTACGGATATGCCGATTTCGGGCGCGCCATCCGGCAGAAGTTTGTGCTGGAGGTGAGCGACAAGGCGAGCCGCGTGCGCCGCAGCTTCGCAGCCGCGCGGCCGCGCTTCTTCACGCCCTAGGCACCCTGCCTGCTGCGGGCAATCTGCGCTATTGCAGGTAGGCGCGGTCGATGTTCTTCACGTTGCCGAAGTGAAGCGCCGTGTCCTTGCCGCGCAGGTCGATGAGGCGCGTTGAATTGACGTCGGCTTCGTTGAAGTTGGCGCCAGCGATATTGGCGCCGGTGAGGTCGGCGCCGGCCAGCTCGCTGCCCATCAGGTTGGCGCCACTGAGGTCGGCATCGCGCAGCGAAGCATATTCCATCAGCGCGCGCGCAAGATTGGCGCCCTTGAACGAGGCGCCTTCCAGCTTGCTGGAACGGAAAACACCGCGCATCAGGCCCATCGACTGGTTCTTCATGTCGGCCGACAGATCGGCGTTGGCGAAGTTCGCCCCTTTGAGGTCGGCACGCGAGAAGTCGGCGGCGATGCGCGCACCGGTGAAGTCGGCGCCCGGCATCTTGGAGTCCATCAGCTGGGTGGAGAACATGCTGGCGCCGCGCAGGTTTGCCTTGGTGAAATCCGACTTCAGCGCCCAGGCCTGATCGAGCACGACGCCCTGCAGGTTGGCACCGGCGAAGTTGGCGCCGTTGATACGCGCGGCCTGCAGCTTGAGGCGGCGCAGGTCGAGGCCTGAGAGATCCAGGCCGTTCAGGCGGCGACCGGAAAAATCGGCCGTTCCCTCGGCGCCAGCGGCGGCGATGGCGGCGAGCACATCATCGCGCGTCACGTCCGCCTTGGTGAACTCATCGGACTTCAGGTCGAGATGGTCGACCATCTCGGCGCGCGCCGCGCCCATGGAGGCGAGCCCACATCAGCATGGCGAACAAAGCCGTCGCCAGCGTGCAGCTGGAGAAAAGCGGGCGCATGGCAGCCTCTTTCGGTCAGAGATCCTGGTAGTCGGACGAGGCGCAGCGCCAGCTCTTGATCTGCCAGTTGGGATGCTGCTCGGCCCACCTCGGCAGGTGCGGCTGGGCCTCGAACAGACAGCCCTTGGCGTCGATGTGCGAAGCCAGCGGGACGCGATAGTCCTTGCACACGCTGGGGTTGCTGAGCAGGCAGGCAGAGATGACGATGGAGATCATGGCGTACTCCTCGGGCCGGTTGCGCCGGTCTCTAGCAGGAGAAATCTTACGGCAGGGGCGCACACCCAGCTATCGTGCCTAAGTACGACCGGGCCCGGAAGTTCGTTACAGCCTGCGGCAGTCTGTGCCGAGATGGTGGATATTAGGCGGTCAGCAGGATCTCGCCCTTGCCGATTGTCGCCAGGTCGCCGGCGTATTTGCGCACGGTCCCCGACAGCGGCTGCGGGGCCAGAGAGCCGAGGACCCCGGTCATGTAGCGCGACAGGATGCGCAGGATGACGAGGTCGTGGCGGCCCGTATCGGCGAACGTCGGCAGCATGCGCTCGACCGAGGGACCGATGAGCGTGCCGCGGCGCAGCAGCAGCCCCGGCTCGGTGCCGAAGCCGAGCTCGGTCCAGATGGTGCCGCCGACCATGCGCGAGCCGGCGAAACTTCCGCACTTGCCGCGGATGTAGATGGTGCCGCGACGCATGCGGTCGCCGACCCGGTCGCCAGCGTGGCCTTCGATGACGATGATGCCGCCGGTCATGCCGAACTTGTCGCCTGCAGTCACGCCGCCGACTTGCCCGCCGGCCGAGCCCTTGACGAAAATTCCTCCGCCGCTGATGCCCGAGCCGAGCAGTGCACCGGCGTCCCCGCGTACATCGAGGCGCCCGCCGCGCATGTTGCGGCCCGCGCTCACCCCGACGTCGCCATCGACGATGACGGTGCCGTGGTCGAGGTCGGCGCCGACGAAATCAAGGCGGCCGGTGGCGCCTTCAAAGCGCACCGAGTCGCCGGGCTTGCCGGAGACGGCAAACACGTCGCCCACCTTGAGGGCGCTGCTGGTGGCGCCGATGTTGAGCTTGAGCACCTCGGCCAGCGGCATCGAGGCGAGCTGGTTGGGCGTCAATCGCGATACGTTGAGGCGCTCGCCAGGGGCCGAGGTGAGGCGGAATGTAAGGCCGCTCATGGCAGCAGCTCCCGGAGCTTGTAATGGTGAGGACCGAGCTTGCCGCCGTAGTTGCCGGCGGTGACGCGCGTGACGCCCTTGGCGGCGCCCTGATCGATGACGGTCTTGAGGCCGGCGCGCATCGCGTTGGCGACCGACTGCGAGGTGAGGCCGTCGATGACGATCTCGAGCACGGATACGGTGTCGGGGCCGAGTTCGGACTTCACACGACCGCGCAACGTCGGGCAGAACGCGTCGTTGGTCGAGGCGATGGCGCCCTTGTATTTTGAGCCGACCTTGGAGCCCGAGCGCACGATGCCGCCGGGGAAGGGGGTGATGGTGTCGGGAACGCCGCCGATGGCATCGACGGCCGCCTCGGCCGTGGCCAGCAAGCCGGCGCGGTCGTTGCCGAGCATGATGAGGTTGCCGCCCCCGACCGCATCGGTGACGAGACCAGTGGTCTCCTCGATGACGAACTCGCCGTCCATCACTGGAACGCGCCAGTAGCGCTTGCCGCCCAGCTTCTTCGCCGTCTGAAAGCCATCGCCGAAGAAACGCGGGCCTTGGCCGAGACCGATGCGACGCTCGAGATTCGACACCCGCATAGCAGGCCGAGCCGGGGCTCGTGAGAACGCATTGGCCGACACGTGTCTTGAGTTGCGAGGTGGCCGACTCGGGTGAGAATCCGAACAGCAGCACGCGCACGCCGGGGCGCCCGTCCGGCGTCTCCTCGGGTTTCAGCTCGCGATCGATGCCGACCTCGGCGCCGGCCCCGATGACCGAGGTGCCAAAGCCGCTCATGGTCACCGCCGCCTGGCGTGCCCACCGCATGCTGTCGGCGGTGATGACGACACCGGTGCCGCTCATGCCGAAGGCCTCGGCGAACGTATCGTCGATAGTTATGCCGTTGACCTTCATGACGACGTCCTGGCCCTCGTCGGCTGCACGATGATTTCGCCGCGCCCGCCATCGATGATCTCGTCATCGCTCAAGCGGAAGTTTTCCATGCGCACCGTCATGTAGCGGTCGAAGTATTCCTTAAGCGGCTTCTCGATGTCGCGATTGAACTCGGGGCGCACGACGTGCGTGGCGCCGTTGACGACCTTGATGACCTTGCCGTCTTGCACGATCAGCTCGCCGTTCTTGAACACGTATAGCGGCTTTTCGAACATCCGCTCGCGGTTGGCGTCATCGCTGTAGACGGTGATGTCGGCCTTGGCACCGGGGCCGACGTGGCCGAGGTCCTTGAGGCCGAGGCTGCGGGCCGGCCCGGCGCGGGTGAGCACCGCGACTTCGTAGAGCGAGTACTCGCGGTCGAGCATCGGCAGCGTCGAGTACTTGAGCGCGTCCTGGTTGACGCGCTGCATCGTATCGCGACGGAAATCGCGGTCCATGAGCAGGCGGATCAAGTGCGGATAGGTATAGAACGGCGCGCCGTTCGGATGGTCGGTGGTGAGGAAGATGCGCCAGGGATCTTCGCACAGCAGGAAGGTCTCAAGGCCGATCGCCCACTGCAGCGCGTGGACGTAGCTCTTGTCGCGATAGCGGAAGGGGACGACACCGCAGCCGGCATCGCACTCGATGTCCATGACCACCCAACGCTTGGGGTCGGCGTTCTTGGCGCCGTTGTACTGGCGCATGCTGTCGCCCGAGGCCGTGCAGGTCTGGCCGAACATGACCTGGCCGACGTCGATCGAGATGTTCGGATACTTCTTCAGTAGCTCGGCGATCTGCACGGCGCCGGACGAGAAGTGCCTGTCGCCCTCGGTGGCATAGCTGTGGAACTGGATGTGCGTCAGGTGCAGCGGCAGGCCGTCGGTTGCGCGGATCGTCGCCAGCGTCGTCTCGACGTTGCCGGGAATACCGAGGTTGCAGCCGTGTACGTGCAGCGGATGCGTGACGCCCAGCTCGAGCAGCCCGCGCGCCAGCGTCAGGATGATGTCGCGGGGCGTCATCCCGTAGTAGACGTGCTTTTCATCGAGATCGAGCTTGCGCTGGTTGAACTTGAAGGCGCTGATGCCGCCCGGGTTCACCACCTTCATGGCGATGGCCTGCGAGGAGTGCATCGTCCACGCCATGTAGTCCTTGATGAATTCGAAATCGCGCTTTTCGGCGATGGCGCGCAGCAGGAAGTCGTCGCTGCCGAGCATGACGAAGGCGCCCTTGTCGAGCAGCGGCGTGTCGCCCATCTCCATGTGCGCCTGGCGCGCGTTGGCGGGAAGCATGGCGGGCTCGAAGGCCGCGGTGTAGCCCATCTCAGCGTAGCGATAGCCGGTCACCATGGTCGAGGGGAGCGCGTGGCCCGTGCCGGCGCGCGTCAGCGCTGTGTGGTGCACCTCGTCCTTCTCGTGATCCTCCGGCATCAGCGTGCGGGCGATCGTCACCTTGCCGCCGCCGATGTGCGTGTGCGGATCGATGCCGCCGGCCATCACGACCTTGCCGCGCAGGTCGTACTCCTTGTCGATGCGTGCGTCGGGATTGGCGGGAACGATGCGCCCGTCCACGATGTAGATGTCGCGGATTTCGCCGTTCACGTTGTTCGCGGGGTCGTAGACCTTGCCGCCGGTCAGCTTGATCATCATCGCGTGAGGCTCACGTCTAGAGGGCGGCTTGGATGGCGGTGAGGACTTTGGCGGCGCTCGGCAACTGCGAGCGGCCGAGGTTCTGCATGGGCAACGACACGACGTTGTCGCAACGGACCATCTGACCGGTGTGGTCGATGCCGGGCGTGCCCACGGGAATATAGACCGTTGCCGGCTGCGCCGTGCGCACTCCCGGTGTGCCAAGCAGGATGGTGGGCGCGGTCGTCTGCGGCAGACCGATGTCGGTGCCGATGGAGGCAACCCAGAGAAGCATGTCACCTTCGCCATCGGTGAGCATGCGCGAGATGTTGAAGCGGTAGGAGTCGTACTCGGGCGCGCCATTGGCGAAGCTGACGCGCAGCGGGAAACCGGTCTGCCAGGTGCAGGTCGATGCGGCGCTGGGCGCGCCCTCGTTGCCACCGAGCGAAAGGCCGGCGAAGCGCGTGTGAATGTTCAACTCGCGCACGATCTCCGTCATCATGTGCACGGTGAGGTCGGCCTGCGGCATGCTCAGCGCCGGCGGCGCCCATACCATGACGCCATACTTCGCCTGTTTGCACTTCTCGGCGACCGCGGCGATGGCGCTGAAGGCGACGCCGGCGATCTCGTGCGCGGCGGCGGCCGGAGAGCTGCTCTTGCCCCCCGACAGCAGCGACGAGAGTATACCGCTGCGCTTGGCGCCGCTGGCGGCCGGTGCTTCCGGAGGCGGGATGGGATGGCCGCGCAGCAGCGCCGAGATCGCGCCCAGAACTTCGGGGATGCGGTCCTTGGCGACGGGCAGCGTGATCACCTCATCGATACGCGGCCCGGTGGCGGCCGAGGTGTCGAGACCCTCGCCGATGAAGACGATGGTCCGCTTGCCTGCCAACCCTTCGAACATGGTGTGCTGGTTGGTGACGATGCGGTCGAAGAAGCGGCCATGCAACTTGTGTACGTCGGTGCCGACGATGACCAACAGGTCGGCGCGATTGCGCACCTCGGTGAGCGTCGACATGATCCAGCCGCTCGTCTGCACGACGCGGAAATTGCGGTATTGGCCTTCGCTCAGGGCGTGGTCGACGACACCGCAGGTCTTGTCGGCGATGGCCATCACGGCGCGGGCGCCGCTCACATCGCTGGCCATGCCGCCATAGAGCGGCAGTTTCGCCGCTCGTACGAGACCGGCGGCGGCCTGCACGGCCTCCTCGAAGCTGACCTCGGCGCCGCGGACCATGGGTTTGGCGGCAGGCAGGGGACGCTGGAATCCGGCGTTGGCGCGGGGGCAGCCGTTATCGACCTTCAGCGTCGAGCCGGTGCGGGTGATCCGCAAGTCGTCGCACAGGAGGCCGCAAAAAGGACAGGTGACATTGTCGTAGGTGTGGGTACCTGTCGGCTCACCCTCGGCCTGTGCAGTCATGCGGTGCAGTCTCCCTCGCGCGCGGCGCAAGTAAGCACGGACGCCCCTCCAAAACAACAGCGCCGCGAATGCGGCGGTTTGCCGGGGCGGGCGTCGATTGCAGAGCCGTCGCAGCGCTACTATGGTCGCCGCCGAGGCGCGCCAAAGAACCGGTATTGGAAGGAAATAGAATGATAAGAGCTCTTGCGCTCGGGCTGGCTGCAGTGGCCTTGTTTCCGGCCTTGGCGTCGGCCCATGGTCCGTCGCGCCAGAAGGTGACGGAGACTGTTGAGATCAACGCGCCGGCCGACAAAGTCTGGGCCGTGGTCGGCAACTTCAAGGACATGAGCTGGCACCCCGCCGTGGCGAAGACCGAGGCGACCGGCGGCGAGGTCGGGGCGACGCGCGTGCTGACGCTGAAGTCAGGCGGCACCATCGACAATAAGCTGATCGGTCTCGATGCCGCCAAGATGACGCTCAAGTACGAGATACCGAAGGTCGATCCCAAGGTGCTGCCGGTGAACAACTACTCGGCGAGCATCACCGTCAAAGGCGAAGGCGACAAGTCGACGGTCGAGTGGAAGGGCGCATTCTATCGCGGCTTCATGAACAACGATCCGCCGCCGGAGTTGAACGACGCGGCCGCCGCCAAGGCCGTGAAGGACATGTATCGCGCCGGCCTCGATTCGTTGAAGCAGAAGATCGAATCCGGCGGCTGATGCTGCGGCAGGCCACATGCGCCGCCACCCTTACACCTTCGCCATAGCTTTGACGGCGGCGCTCTCCTGTGCCGCCGTGGCGGGCAGCGGCGCGGCCGGCACACCAAGGACGGTGAGCGAGGCATTCGTCACCAACCAGACCGGGGACAGCCTCTCCGTCGTGTCGCTCCCCGACATGCGGTCGGTGGCCGAGATCACCATCGGCGGCAAGCCGGCCGGCATCGCCATGTCCCCCGACGGCAAGCACGCCTATATCACCGCGCCGGAAGGCAAAGAGGTGGTGGTCATCGACACCCTGGCGCGGCAGGTGACGAAGCGCATCAAGGTCGGGCAGGGGCCGCTCGGCATCGCCGCGCATCCGACGCAACGGACGCATCTACGTCGCCGACTGGTACACGCACAAAATCTCGGTGGTCGATCCGCAGGCGGGCGACGGTCGTGACCGAGATCGCCGTCGGGGAATCTCCCTCGGGGCTGGCAGTCACGCCCGACGGGGCGCTGCTGCTGAGCGCCGACCGCGACAGCGACCAGGTGTCGATCATCGACGCGGCGAGCAACACGCGGGTCGGCACCGTGAAGGTCGGCGAGCGTCCGTTCGGGATCACCATCGATGCCGCGGGCCGGCGCGCCTACACGGCCAACGTGGCCAGCGACAACGTCAGCGTCATCGACATCGCTGCCGGCAAGCTGGTCGGCAATGTGCCGGTCGGACACCGGCCCTATGCCGTGGCGCTGACTGCGACCCACGCCTTTGTCACGAACCAGTACGCCAGCACCGTCAGCGTCATCACCCTGGCCGACCTGAAAGTGGTGGCGACCATCGACGTCGGCGATCACCCCGAGGGCATCGCCACCGATGCGGCCGGAGCCAATGTCTACGTGGCCTGCTGGTTCGACAACCTGCTGATGCGCATCGATACCGCCAAGCTGGCAGTCACCGGGGAGGCGGCCGTCGGCGATGGTCCGCGCGCATTTGGACTGTTCCTGCGCTGAAACCACCGATCGACCGCCGCTTGTTGCAGTGCAGCGCTCACGGTTCCGTAAACCGCATGACCAAACGTTAAGGTCGAACCTGTTTACGGGCGCATGCCGGCATTGGTAAAACGGCGCGGAAAAGGTGGCAACCAATGCCACTGCAGCGTGGCAGCTCGGAAGGATGCGTTCGTATGCGGTTTTATGGTTTGGGAGGCACGGTTCTCGCCCTCTCGCTGATACTGGGATCTCACGTCGTGGCAGCCGCCGATGCGCCGAAGGCAACCGACCTGATCTTTGAGCGCAAGCATCTTGCTAAACTCGAGCCCGGCAAGACGATCGACTACAAGTTCAATCGCACGGTCACCGATCCGAAGATCCTCGGCGTGCCGTTCTCCGACGACATCACCCTGAAGATCGCTGCCGACAAGGGCGACAGCCAGAAGGACCTTGAGCTGCAGATCTACACCGGTGATCGCGCCCGCGACCTGCAGAAGCTGGAGAAGTTCTCGATCAATCCGGTGTTCGCGGTGTTCTTTGCCCAGGCAGTGAACACCTTCAACCAGCTGGCCGGCGGGCAGATCAACTACCTGCAGAAGAGCTTTTCCGATGGCTGGCTGAAGGCCAAGGTCGAGCCCATCAAGGTCGACTACGACGGCAAGCAGGTTGACGCCTATCGCATCTCGATGACGCCCTACGTCGGCGACAAGTACGAATCGAAGATGCAGGGTTGGGAAGGCGCCAAGTACGCGGTGATCGTCAGCGAGCAGGTGCCGGGCGAGATCGTCGATCTGTTCGCCACCTACCATAACCGGTATCCCCCGGCGACGCTGAAGCTCAGCGAGCGCATCACGTTGGCCGGCGTCAAGGGACTGGAGGCCGCCCCATGAGCAAGCGCATCTTCGCCGCCGGCTGTCTCGCGGTGATGGCCATCGTGATGAGCGGGCCGTCGCGCGCCGTCGAATTGCCGGCCAACGACTATCCGACCGCGGCCCGCGCCGACTACGTGTTCGCGTGCATGCAGACCAATGGGCAGAACCGCGTCGTGCTCGACAAGTGCTCGTGCTCGATCGACATCATCGCCGGACTGCTGCCCTACGCGGAATACGAGGCGGCGGAGACGATCATGTCGGTACGCCAGAAGGGCGGCGAGAGCGTCGCCATGTTCAACAGCTTCGCCCCACTATTGGAGAAGGTGAAGAACCTCAAGCGGGCCCAGGTCGAAGCGGAGCTTCGCTGCTTCTGAGCGCGGAGCTTCGCTGCTTCTAAAGGGACGCAGCTTCGCTGCTTGCACGAAAAAGGGCGCCGCAATCGGGCGCCCTTAATTTTTGCGCTTATCGACGCGGGAACCGTGGCCCCGTCGCCGCTACTAGGACGCCTTGCCGGCCGACGTGGCGGTGAACACCCGCCCGTCGGTGTCGGTCGCCGTCACCTCGAGCGTGTCGTCACCGCCGGGCGCGAAGGAGAAGCGGAAGTTGGGGTTCTCGGAAATCGAGATGCCGCCCTCCATCTTGAAGATGCGGGTGCCGGCGCGCTTCACCTCGATCTCCTGCACGATCATCATCGGTGTGTACTGGCGCGTCACCTGGTCCATCTGCATGCCGGTGAAGTTGGGATGGCGGATCATCACCTGCGCCTCGCGCACCGGCGGGGAGCGATCCTTCATGGCCGGATCATCGAAGGTGCGCACTTGCATCTTGCCGAGGTTGGCAAATGCCTCGTCGGCGTCCTTGGAAGCTGCCGCCGAGCAGCCGCCCGACGCCTTCACGAAGTGGACCGCCATGTGCAGCTTGCCGTCGGCCGTTTCGACGACGGCGCGGACGTTGGAATACATGTCGATGCGCACGCGCGTCGACAGCATGCGGTCGCCCTTGCCGGCCGCCTCGCCGAAGTGGAAGGTCGCGGCGACGGGTGCGGGGTTCTTGTCGATGACCAGGGTGAGGCTCTTCACCTCGCCGGCGCTGGCCGGAATGCGCATGGTAAGGGGCACGACGGCCGCATCCTCGGCTCGATACGGCGCTTCGAGGGTGACCGTGCCGTCGTTCTCGGCGATCTCGCGATTGTCGAACACGTCGCGGCGAATGTCCTGCCAAGGGTCGTCCGCCGCCGTGGCCGGGGCCATGGCGCCGAGCGCCAGCAGGCACGCCACCGACAGTGACATCGTCCATGTTTTTCTTGGTGCTGCTCGCATCAGTCTTCTCCCGCGTCGCGTTGCTGCCTGCCGGTCATTCCCATTCTAGTTCGGCGAAGGCAGCGGAAACGTTGCGTGCATGATACTCTTTGAACAGAAGCCATGCATCTTTTTCGGACAAACCGACGGTCGCGGCCGCCTCCGACAGGGTTCGTCCCTGCTTGATCATCTCCCGTACTTCCTTCGCCACCGTGCCGAGATAGCGCTGCTCGGCCGCCAGGGCCGATGGCCATGACATCTGTTCAGGGCCGTGCCCGGGCACCGCACGTTTCACGTCGGTGCGCGCGGCGAGCTTGTCGATCAGCGCGAGCCAGCCGCGTGATCGATCCATCAAGCGCCGGCACGTGCTTGGAAAACAGCAGATCGCCCAGGAACATGGTCCCCGTTTTCTCATCGAGTACCGTCAGGTCGTTGTCGGTGTGGGCCGTCGCGTGCGCCTCGATGAGCACCTTGCGGTCGCCGAGGTCGATTTCCAGGCGATTGTCGACGAGCTGCGTGGGCGGGATGATGCGCGTTCCTGCAAAGGAAGTCGCCGAGCAGCTCTTTGTTGATCGCGAGATAGCGATCGGAGCGTGCCGCCAGCGCGCGCGGCAGCTTGGCGTGCCCGACAAACGCCGGTTTCTCGGCCTCGAAGGCGGCGTTGCCGAACACGTGGTCAGGATGCATGTGCGTGTTGATCACATACTTGATGGGCAGCTTGGTGCGCGCACGAATGGCAGCCAGCAGCGCGGCTCCGACATGTTCGCTGCCGCCCGTGTCGATGACGGCAACGCCATCGCGGCCGACGATGAATCCGGCGTTGGCGGTATCGCCGGAGTTGCGCGGGGTAAAAATCTCATAGCGACCCTGATGGACGAAGACGCCGGGGGCGATCTCGCTCACCGAGAGAGGTTCTTGCGCGCTTCCTGGCGTCGCCACGGCGAGCAGAACGACGGTCACCAGCAACGCTGTAACGTTCGGGAAAAACTCCCGGATTCGTTGTCCTCGGGATGGCGTTGTGGGCATGTTTTGCCTCGTCTGGGGCTCTAACGAATATGGGCGCAATCGATCACGCGAGCGAGAGGCGTTTGTGAGAGTGATGCGCGCGGCGAGGAACGGTTTAACTCGACGATCTTGTGCACGTTGGTGGCATCAGCGGCGCCGGCGCGCGGCTCGCGCAGCGAGTTATTCAAGGAAAACGGGCCTAGTTCAGAACCTTGTCGTGCGCCGCACCATTTTTGAGTGCAGCGCAACAAACCCAGACTGGATGCGGAAGAATTTACGTCAACCATCTTGTCCTATTCACGGACCCGTGAATTTTCGTTACCAGGCCGGCTTGCGGTCGGGAAAAAAAAGTGCGTAGATGTGCCGCGGTGTGACACGGCATCCAGGGTCATCTAGCAGTCGCTAGCAAGGCTCGTCGATCGCCAGGGAGAAGAAGGGGAAAACCCCCAATCCCGCAAACTAGGGTGTGAGGCGCTGCTGTTCACCACCGCTACAAGCGTGGCAAGAACCTTAAAATGGAGGAAGCGCAATGCGCAGAAGCGTATTCGCAGGTGTTGTGGTTGCGACGGCTGCCCTCGCGGCACCGGCGTTGGCCAATGATAGCGTTGATAAGTGCATCGCTGACGAAAATAACTGGTGCATGCAGCAGGGCAACTACGCTGCCACCCGTTATTCGAAACTCGACCAGATCAACACGAAGAACGTCGGCAGCATGAAGGTTGCTTGGACGTTCTCGACCGGCGTGCTGCGCGGTCACGAGGGTTCGCCCCTCGTCATCGGCAACATGATGTACCTCCACACTCCGTTCCCGAACATCGTGTACGCTCTGAACCTCGATGACGAGAACAAGATTGTCTGGAAGTACGAGCCCAAGCAGGATCCGTCAGTGATCCCCGTTATGTGCTGCGATACCGTGAACCGCGGTCTCCAGTATGCCGACGGCAAGCTCTTCCTTCACCAGGCTGACACGACCCTCGTGGCGCTCGATGCCAAGTCCGGCAAAGAAGTCTGGAAGGCCGTGAACGGCGATCCGAAGCGTGGCGAGACCGGCACTGGTGCCGCCATCGTCGTCGGCAACGTCGTGATGATCGGTGTGTCGGGTGCCGAGTTCGGCGTCCGCTGCTTCTGGACCGGTTACGACACCGAAAGCGGCAAGATGCTGTATCGCGCCTACTCGATGGGCCCGGACAGCGACATCCTGTTCGACCCCGAGAAGACCATGTCTCTCGGCAAGCCGGTTGGTGCAGACAGCTCGCTCAAGACTTGGACTGGCGACCAGTGGAAGCTGGGCGGCGGTTCGATCTGGGGCTGGTACGCCTGGGATCCCAAGCTGAACCTCGTCTACTACGGCACGGGTAACCCGTCGACGTGGAACCCGGCTCAGCGCGCTGGACCCGATGGCAAGCAGATCGATCAGAAGTGGTCGATGTCCATCATCGCTCGCAACCCGCAGACCGGCATGGCCGCCTGGGCTTACCAGATGACCCCGTTCGACGAGTGGGACTTTGACGGCGTCAACGAGATGATCCTCGTCGACAACATGGAAGTGAAGGGCAAGAAGCACAACGTGCTCGTGCACTTCGACCGTAACGGCCTCGGCTACACGATGGATCGTCAGTCCGGCCTTCCGCTGGTCGCCGAGAAGTACGATCCGGTTGTCAACTGGACCACCGGCGTCGACCTCGACCCCAAGAGCGCAACGTATGGCCGTCCGGCTGTCGTCGCCTCTAAGTCCACGTTCCTGAACGGCCAGGATGTCAACACTGTTGACGTCTGCCCGGCCGCTCTCGGAACCAAGGACCAGCAGCCGGCCGCTTACTCGCCGCTGACGGGCCTCTTCTACGTGCCGACGAACCACGTCTGCATGGATTACGAGCCCTTCAAGGTCGAGTACACTGCCGGTCAGCCCTACGTTGGCGCCACGCTGTCCATGTATCCGCCGAAGGGCGAATCGCACATGGGCAACTTCATTGCGTGGGATGCCAGCACCGGCAAGATCGTCTGGTCGAACAAGGAGCAGTTCTCGGTTTGGTCGGGTGTTCTCACGACCGCTGGCGGCATCGCCTGCGTCGGCACCCTCGAGGGCTACTTCAAGTGCGTCGATCAGAAGGACGGCAAGGAGCTGTTTAAGAACCGCACTCCTTCCGGCATCATCGGCAACGCCTTCACCTACGGTCACAAGGGCAAGCAGCACATCGGCATCTTCTCGGGTGTTGGTGGCTGGGCTGGCATCGGCCTCGCGGCTGGTCTCACCAACCCGACCGACGGTCTCGGCGCCGTTGGTGGCTACGCTGGTCTGAACAGCTACACCGCTCTCGGTGGTTCGCTGACGATCTGGACGCTGCCATAAGCTGACGTCACGACAATTAAAGGACCGGCGCGGGTTTCCCGCGCCGGTCTTCTCTGTGAACGAAACAGCCCGGGCTCAATGGGCGCTTGTGCACCGCACCATGTTCTCGCTGCGCCGCAACACACGGAACAGTATGACATTTTGCCCGTTGCACTCACTCATCGAGCCGCCCACATGTACGTATCCAAGCCGGCAGCAACTGCTGGGCAAAAACCCATAGGGGAAACGCGTGAGAAGGATTAGTTTGGCGGTCGTCGCAGCCATCGCCCTGTGGCCTGGTGTCGTTGGTTCGGCGATGGCCCGCAGCGAAGTAGCGCCCGGCCTGCAAAAGGAAGTGGACTTGGGCGACAGTTGCAAGTCGCAGGAAGGCGCCGAATTCAAAGACGGCAAGTGGGTGCTGCCTGACGGTACCCCAACTTTCCGCGTCTGCCATAAAGAGGGTGGCACCTTCATCGTCGATTGGGCGACCTATAACGGTTACCGGCGCTATCACGGCGAGTGCCACGTCTGCCACGGTCCCAACGGTCTCGGCTCCACCTACGCTCCGGCGCTGGCGGATCCTTGAAGACGATGGAGTACGGCAAATTTCTCGGTGTCGTCGCTTCGGGCCAAATGCGCGATGCGGGCGGCACCAAGTTCGTAATGCCCGCCTTTGGCGACAACAAGAACGTGATGTGCTTCATCAACGATCTCTACGTTTACTTGAAAGCACGCTCCACCGGAGCACTGCCGGCTGGACAGCTCGGCGGCCGCAACCGCGATGAGAAGCCTCAGATCGCAAAAGATGAAGAGAAGGCCTGTCTTGGTAGCTAAGATCCATCGTTTCACGACAGCTGGCGTGGCCGCCGTTGGCGGCCTCGCCATCCTCCTCGGCATCGCCGGGTCGGCATTGGCGGTCGAGGGGCACCGCTCCGACCTCGTCAATCGCAAGGTCCTGCGCGTGTGCGCGGATCCAGCGAACCTTCCCTTCTCCAACGAGAAGAAGGAGGGCTTTGAGAACAAGATCGCCGACATCATTGGCGATGAGCTCAAGGTGCCGGTTGAGTACACATGGTTCCCGCAGGCGACCGGCTTCACGCGCAACACGCTGCTGGCCAAGCGCTGCGACGTCATCATCGGCACCGGGCAGGGCGATGATCTCGTGCTCAACACCAACGCGCTCTATCGGTCGGCTTATGCGCTGATCTACAAGGCGGGCGCCGGCCTCGACGGCGTCGACAGCATTTTCGACCCCAAGTTGAAGGGCAAGGCCGTTGGCGTCGTGCAGGGCACGCCATCGGCCAATCTCGTCGCCAAGGCAGGCTTGATGGACAAGGCGCGTCCCTATCGGCTGATGGTCGACCGCCGCTACGACAATCCCTCGGCTGACATGGTCAAGGACATCCGCTCCGGCGAGATCGCCGCAGGCGTTATGTGGGGTCCGATCGCCGGGTACTATGCGACGCGCGGCGGCGATAAGCTCACCGTCGTCCCACTGACCAAGGATGTCGACAAGGCGGGCCGCCTCGACTTCCGCATCACCATGGGCGTGCGCCAGGGCGATGATCTGTGGAAGCGGGCCCTCAACGACGTCATCCGCAAACGCCAGGCGGACATCGACAAGGTTCTGCTCGAGTACGGCGTGCCGATGATCGATGAAGACAGCAAGCCCATCACAACACCGCGCAGCTGAGCGGCAATCGCCGTGGCGCTTTGGCTCGCGTTGGCGCATAGCTGGCGCTGAGCACGGTGTTGCGGCCAGAATGACTGCCGACGGCACGATCGCTGCCCGTGTCGTCGCGGCGGACGACTGCGATCGCTCCGCCTTCCGCCGGCTTCGCTCGGCCGCCGTAATCGCATGCGCGCTCGCCGCCTTGCTCGCCGCAGGCGCGCTGCCGGCGTTCGCCGGCGACACCGCTGGCCCACCGGCAGCCGAAAGGCCAGCACCACATCCCGACGTGCCACCTGCTCCCCCGCCTTCGCCGACCGGGGCGCCAGCAGCGCCCGTCGATGAGCCTGCCGGCTACCGCATGGAGGACTTCCGCTCGGCCGTACCGGCAACCCTGCGCGGGGCACGTGTGCTCACCGGGGACGCTGCGGCGGACCTGTGGAACGGCAACGGCGTCGTCTTCATCGATGTCTATCCGCAGGCGCCCAAGCCACCCAACCTGCCGGCCGGCACCTACTGGCGGGAGCCGACCCACCGCAGCATGGAAGGCGCCTCCTGGCTGCCCAACGTGGGCTATGGCGCGCTGTCGCCCTCCGTCGATGCTTACTTCCGCGGCCATCTCGAGCGCCTGACCAAGGGCAAGCGCGATACCCCGCTGGTCTTCTTTTGTCTCAAGGACTGCTGGATGTCGTGGAACGCTGCCAAGCGCGCGCTCGAATACGGCTACACCAACGTATCGTGGTTCCGCGACGGGACCGATGCCTGGCAGGAACTCGGCTATCCGCTCGTCGAGGTCAAGAAGCAGCCGTAATACTGCCGCGATGACCGGCGGCAGTGTCACGATTAGCGCTGCAGTCTTCCTATTGAATCGGCGCCTGTGTCGGGCGGGGCTCGCCGGTCGGTGTCGGGCCGGGAACGACGGGTGCCGTGCTGGGCGTCGGCGTCGTGGTCACGGTCTTCACCGAGGGGCCGTTATTGGTGGTGTCGCCGACACGCTCCCTGCCGGACGGCATGAGCATGACAAGCATCAGCACTGCGATCGCGGCGGCAATGATCAACGGTGGGGCGCTCATGCCCCAGGGACCGCTCGACGGCGTTGAACGTGGGTTTCTGGTCGCGGGATCGGGCGACCGCTCATAGATGGCCATGGGCATCCTCCTTCGGTAGCTACCGAGCGAACCGACGGGAGGGCGCAAAGTTCCGCTTGCCAACAACCTTACGGGTGCCGCCAAGACGGCATTTACCTTGCATTGCGCAGACGCAACAAGGCGCCGCCCGTGTGGGCAGCACGCTCCGGGTCGCTAGCTCTTCATCTCCGCGCGGATGAGCCGGCCGATCTCGTAGGCCCGCTGCTCGATGAGCACCGGGACCTCGCAGGCCATCGTCAGGTTCGCCTGCCGCTCCTGGAAGATGCGCGCGTTCCAGTTGTACTCCTGCTGCTCGGGGGTCAGAGTCGTCTCCGTCGGTAGCAGCTCATCGGTTGCCGCCATGCCCTTCTCGGCAAGCGCCTGGCCTTCGCGCTCCAGCTCGATAGCTCTGCCCTTCTGCCGCTTCTGGAACTCCTCGACCCGGCCCATGACGAAATTACGATCGGTATTGATCTCGTTCAGCACGTTCGCGAACAACTCCGTCAGCTTCTTGTCGCGCTGGGCCTCGGGCACCGACTGGGCGTACTCCTTGATCGCCTTCTCGGCGTCCTCGGCCGAAACGCGGCGGCTCTCGAGCAGCTCCGTCAGGTCACGAATGGCGGGGTCAAATTCCGTGATCCCGTCGATGGGTGGGCCATCCCACACCTGCGCGGGCGAGATGATCGGCACCTTGCGCTGGATGCATGGCCAGTCAGGACTGGAGAGCACCGCGGACGGCGAGAAATCGACCGCCGCGTTCTGGTCGGGTGTCACCGGTGACGGTGCGAAGGCTGGATGATTGGCGGCACCCATCGGCGGGCCCGTCTCGACGCCGCCGGGCCGAGCACCGGGAACGACGCCGGGCGCGACGCCGGGCTGCGGCTCAACTCCGCCGGGACGAGCTCCGGGTACGACACCCGGCGCGATGCCGGGGGCGACATCGGGGGCCGCCTCGACCTTGGCGGGCGGAGCGGCCGGCGTGGGTGACTGTGCGTAGGCGAGGGAGGCTGTCGCGACGCCGATGATGATGATGGCCGCGCCTTGCAGCACGGCATTTCCTGCCACGTGGCTTTTTTTGTCGGTCATTTTTCTCATACTCCGGATCCCGGGCCGCCCCGCCGGGCGATGAGGCCCTTAGAGGGGTTGTAGGCAAAAATGGCTGCGCCGAGGAACACCGCGGTACAGCCGACAACGATAGCGAGCGAGGGCCAATCAACTTGCCCATAGAGGGCGAAGCGGATCAGCTCCACGGCGTGGGTGAAGGGATTGATCAGGCACAGCTGATACAGCAGCAGGCTCGATTCCTTGACGCGCCACAGCGGGTAGAGCGCCGAAGAAGCAAAGAACATCGGGAAGATCACGAAGTTCATAACGCCGGCAAAGTTTTCCAGCTGCTTGATCACCGACGACATGAACAGCGCCAGCGAGCCGAGCATCAATCCGCTGATGACCAGAGCCGGCGCGACGGCCAGGTAGTTCATCGATGGCGGCGACAGGTTCCAGAAGTAGATGATGGCGACGACGATGGCGATCTCGACAACTGCCGTGGCTATCAGGGCGCGCTGCATGAAGGTGTCGGAGAAGCTGTCGGTTATCGAGTTGAAGATGGTGACGACGGCCAGGATGGTCGGCGGCGCCAGCAGCAGCGGATAGCCCCAGCCGCTGAGCTCTGCTTCCCAGAAGTAGAAGATGCCGAGGAAGACGTAGGCCTGGATGGCGGCCACGGCGACGCCGCCGATCAGCTTGCAGATGAGTAGGAACGAGCGCGGGAAGGGGCTGACGAGCAGCGTGCGCATGGCGCCGGTCTCGCGGTCGTAAACCATCGACAGCGACGACTGCATGGCATTGAACAGCAGGATCATGCCGAGCAGGCCCGGGACGACGTAGACCTCGTAAAGCACATAAGTCTCGTACGGCGGGATGATCGACACGCCGAGCGTCTGGCGGAAGCCGGCGGCGAAGATGAACAGCCAGATCAGCGGGCGCACCAGCGCCGACAGGAACCGCTCGCGCTGATGCAGGTAGCGCAGCACCTCGCGCCAGACGATGCCTTTGAAGCAGGTGAAGTAGGCGCGCAGGCCAAGGCGCGCCGGCTCGCTGCGCCAGGCGCTCTCGGTGACGGCCGATGTGGGGCTCGCTTGGCGATGAGCGGTCGCGCTCAGGGCAGTCATGCGGCGAGCTCCTCGGTGCCGGTAGCGGTCAACTTGCGGAACGCGTCGCTGACCGTCTGCGTGGCGGTCTTGGCGAGCAGCTCGGGCACCGAGCCGGTGAACAGCACTTGGCCTTTGTGCAGGATGACGACGAAGTCGGTCGGGCGCACCTCATCGAACAGATGGGTCGCCCATAATACGCCGATGCCCTCTTTATCAACGAGCGAGCGCACGATGTTGACGACGCTCTCGCGCGAGCCGATGTCGAGGCCGACGGTCGGCTCATCCAGCAGCAGGAGCGAGGGTTGATGCAGCAGCGAGCGAGCAATCTCGACGCGTCGCGACTGTCCACCCGATAGGTTGCGAACCTTCTCTTTTGCGCGGTCGCCGAGGCCGACGATCTCCAGCGCCCGCTCGGTGCGCCGGCGCGCTTCGCGGCCGCGGATGCCATGCAGCGCGCAGTGATAGAGCAGGTTCTGTTTCAACGTCAGATCGAGATCGAGCGTGCGGCTCTGGAAGACGACGCCGAGACGCTGCAGCGCCGCCATGGCGCGGCGACGCACGTCGTGGCCGAAAATTCGGATCTCACCGGTGACGTTGTCGTAGAGGCGGGTGATGAGCGCGAACAGCGTCGACTTGCCGGCCCCGTTGAGGCCGAGGAGCACGGTGAAACGACCGCGCGGAATGTCCAGCGAAACATCGCGCAGCGCGAGGTTGTCGCCGAAGCTATGGCTGACGTTCTTGACGACGAGCGCGGGCGCGCCATCGTCAAGCGGTGGTGATTGCGCTGTCATGATCCAAGCGACGATTGAGACGCCTATCTCTTACATCAAGCCATTGGAAACTATGGTGCTTCCCTTGGGCCCGGCCACGCAGAGATGGGCGTCGGTGCGTCTTGTGTCTCCAGTGCGACTGTCATCCTTGTTCCGCGCGGGGCGCCGTGCCCCGGTAGAACGGTGAAAGCTTAGAATGGTGCCACGACGACGCCCCATGGGTAGCGGCCGGTGCGGATCGACTTGACCACCTTGAGGGCCTCGACGTCGATGACAGACACGTCATTTGAGGCGCCATTGGTGGTCAAAAGCTGCTTGCCATCCGGCGTAAACGCCATCTGCCACACCCGCTGGCCGACCAGCAGATACTTGGTCACCTTGAGGGTCGCGGTGTCGACGACTGCAACGCGATTGGCGGGGCCGAGCGCCACAAAGGCGGTTTTGCCGTCCGGCGTGATGCGGACGCCGACGGGCTGGATCGCCTCGGCGGTGATGCCGGGGATCTCGAAGTGGATCTTGCCGATGACCTTGCGGTCGGCGGGATTGATCACCGTCACCGTGCCGCCGATCTCCGAACTTACCCACAGCTGCGTGCCGGCCGGATTGAACAGTGCCACGCGAGGACGGCTGTCGACCAGCACGTTGTCGAACGTCTTGTGCGTGGTCGTGTCGATGAAGTGGGCCATGTTGGTCGTCTCGGACGTGTTGACCAGCACCTTGCCGTCAGGGCTCATGCCCATGCCTTCCGGCTCGACGCCGACCGGGATGTCACCGAGGATCTTGCTGCTCTGGATATCGACGACGGTGACGAGGTTGTCGTCCTCATTGGCGACGTACAGCGGGTTGCCGGACGGATGCAGGATGAGCAGTTCCGGATCGGGGCCTGAGGGCAGCGTCTTGATCAACTCGTAGGTCTTGGTGTCGTAGACCTGGATGATGTTGTCGTCGCTGGTGCAGATGATGAGCCATTTGGCATCGTTCGAAAGAATGACGCCGCGCGGGCGCTGGCCGACCGGGAAGGTCTTGATGACCTCGAGCTTGACGGTGTCGATGACCGTCACCGAGTTGTCCTTCTCATTGGTGATGAACGCCGTGTAGGCCAGGGCCGCAGGCGCCGGCAGGGCGAGAGCGGAGCCGAGGCCGAGCAGCGCTGCGATGGCAAGCTTGAAACGCATTAGGGGATTTCCTCCTGGAGTTTTTTCGGCGCCTGCTGCGCAAGGGATGGCTGGCGCGCTCATTGTGTGTAGCCCTGACATTTGGTCTCCGGCTTGTCGACGCCGAGCGTATCGAGCTCGCTGTTCTGATGCAGGAAGCCCTGCTGCGGCGACACGCTGACCAGCAGCTTCGGCGTCGTGATCAGGATCGGCTGGCGGATCTGGCCGTTCCAGTTGCGCAGCGAAAGCCCGACGCCCTTGAAGCCGGCAACGTCGAAGTTGGGGCCCTTCATGTAGGCGACGAGATCTGAGTATTTGCCTGATTTGGTGCGCGAAGCAGCTTCGCCCACCATGCGCGCGGCGAGCCATGCGTTGTAGTCGAGCGGGCGCATGTTTCGATCGGCCAAGCGCTTGAAACGGTTCTGAAACTGCGTGCCTCCCCACAGCTCGATAGCCGGATGCCAGCTCTCTGCGGTCAATCCGGCGGTACCAGCGACCGGGCGCGCATCCCATGTGCGGTAGGGCAGGTAATCGCCGAACAGGCTGCTCTCGTCGGCGACGACGAGCACTTCGTGATCGGGCGCGTTTTGCGTGAAGGTCGGGATCTGCTGCTGCACCTGTTCGAAGCCACCGTCGGTGCGACGGCTACCGGAGTCATAGGTGAACGTGCGCTCCTCGACGATCTTGGCGCCAAAGCGCTTGGCGGAGCGGCGTAAGGCCTCGGCGTAGAGCTTGTCCTTTTCGGTCGGCCCGAGCACCAAGAACCAGTGCGGCCACTTCTTCCAGACGAGATACTGGGCGAGGGCGTCGGTTAGCATGGAGCGTGTGGGCGCCGTGTGCATCACCTGCGGGCGGCAGTTTTCCTCGCGCAAGCTGTCGTCGGGAGCGCTGTAGTTGATGAGCAGGGCCTCTTTGCCCTTCAGCGCATCGGCCATCTTGAGGAGCGTTTCGGGCGTCGCATCGACGATGATGAAATGCGCGCCGGCATCGACCTTCTGCACGACGTCCTGGATCAGCTTGGCCGGATCGGCGTCTTCGACCTGCTCCAGCTTGAACTCCTGGTTCATGAAGCGGCCGGTAGTGTTGTTGTCGGTGATCGCCAGCTTGGCGCCGGCAATGCCAAGATCCTTGGGCGGCAGATCAAGCAGGGAGAGCGGCAGGGGATCATCACGCAGTTCGCGCGCCAGGACGATGGGAATGACGACGGTGCCCGGAGCGGCGGCGTCGGTCTTGGCAGCATCGGCCTTAGCGGCATCGGCGGGAGGGGTTGTCGGCGCAGCTGCTGCCGGCGCGGCTGGTGCGGCGGGCGCGGTGGCTGCGGGCGGGCTCGCCGGCGCGGGAGGCGCCTCCTGAGCTGCGGCAGAGATCGGTAGCAAAGCCAGCGCCGCGAGGCAGGCCAAGGCTACCCAGCGTTGGGGATACGCCATCGGCGCGCTTCTGCCACGCCAGCTCCGGTTGACTTCGCCTGTCGCTATCAAGCTCGTTCCTCCTATGCCGCCGCTTCGCTGCAGTGCGAATTGATTATCGGGCGGTCTGTTACTTTGTTGCAGTAAAAGGGTATGGGGTACCACCCTTGTCAAGGTCTCCCGATTTTACTCGCGGACTTGTGACCTTTGCTCTGCCACGACCTGGCAACTCCCCCCTTGCAATTACCCCCCCATTCGGCACACCTACCCCTAACAGTATAACAATCTAAACTGAGCGCGTGGCGCGCCCTCCAGGGGAAATGCCTTGATTGCTAAACGTATTGTCATCTTTGCATTGGCGATGGCACTCGCCCCGGTCGCGGCGCTTGCGGCGCAGAAGGCGATCATTTTTCCCTTCGATCTCATCGATCAGCAGCAGCAGTTCGAGATCGGCTTGATGCCCAAGGGGCTTGATCCGGCGGACAAGCGGCGGCTGGAGATCATCACCGCCGAGCTTGTGAAGCTGATCAAGGATAGCGGGCGCTACGAGGTGGTCGATACCACGTCCATCGCCAAGGAGATCGACGACAAGTCGCCGATTCACAAGTGCAACGGCTGCGAGGACGACCTCGCCAAGAAGGTGGGCGCCGACGTTGCTTTCATCGGCACCGTGCGCAAGGCATCCGACGTGCTCTTCACAGTCAGCATCTATGTGCGCGACGTTGCCAACCAGAAAGTCATCAATCAGGGATCCAGCGAAATCTACGGCAACACCGACAAGATGTGGCTGCGCGCAGTCAACTACATCGTCGACCGCCGGTTGTACGCCGATCGAGGTGGGAAATGATCGACCGACGCCGCCTTCTGCTGGCGGGTGGCGCTGCGACGTTGGCAGGCTTTGCGTTGCCGATGGCGAGTGCGAGAGCCGCCGGGACGCTCAGCGTCGCTTCGTTGCGTTTTGGCTCCCTGAGCTGGCTGCTGGAGACCATCCGCGCCGAGGGCATCGCCGACAAGCTGGGACTGACCATCACTGTCGTCGACGTGGCGACCAACCAGGCGGGTCCCGTGGCGCTGCTGTCCGGTGAGGCGGACGTCATCGTCAGCGACTGGCCATGGGCGCTGCGTCAGCGTGCGCTCGGCGAACTGGTGAAGTTCGCGCCGTATTCCTCGGCGCTGGGTGCCATCATGGTGGCGCCCGATTCCCCCATCAAATCGTTCGCCGACCTCAAGGGCAAGCGCCTCGGCGTCGCCGGCGGGGCGATCGACAAAAGCTGGCTGCTGCTGCGGGCCTATTCGCGCAAGGAGCTTGGCACCGACATTGCCGACCTGGTCTCGCCGTCTTACGGCGCCGCGCCCCTCCTCACCGAGGAGACGCGCTCCGGGCGCCTCGACGCGGTGCTGAACTTCTGGACTTACGCGGCTCGCATGGAAGGCGACAACTATCGCACGCTGCTCGGCATGGACGACGTGCTGAAGGCGCTCGACATTGCGCCCGTGCCCTCGCTCGTCGGCTTCGTCTGGCGCGAGGAGGTCGAGGCCAAGAAGAGCGCCGAGATCGCCGCCTTCCTCACCGCCGTCGAGCAGGCGAATGCTGTCTTATTGACGTCGGACGCAGCCTGGGATCGCGTGCGCCCGCTGGTGCGTCCCGAGAGCGACGCTGAATTCGCCGCCATCAAGGCGTACTATCGCGCCGGCATCCCGGCACCGTGGACGGGCGCCGAGACGCGCTCGGCGGAAAAGCTCACGCAGGTCCTCGTAGACGTCGCCGGTTCCCAACTGCTCGGCAATGATACCCAATTCGACCCCAAGCTCTTCCATGCGGCAGGCAGTTAACGCGCCGGCGCGCGGCTTCAAGGTCGGGCGCCTCGGCTGGTCATTGATCTCTCTGGCGACACTCATTGCGCTGTGGGAGGTTGCTGCGCTGATCGGCCAGAGCCGCTACCTGCCGGGGCCTGCGGCCGTCTTCAACGTCATGGTGCGCGAAGCCGAGGCCGGCGAACTATGGGGCAACATCGGCGCGACGCTGCTCCGCGTCGCCTTCAGCTTCGTCGTCGCCATGTTCATCGGCTCGGCCATCGGCCTGGCGCTGGGCCGCTATAAGGCCGCCGACCGGTTCTTCGATGCCTGGCTGATCTTCTTCCTCAACCTGCCCGCGCTCGTCGTCATCGTGCTTTGCTACATCTGGTTCGGACTGACCGAGGTGGCGGCCATCACGGCCGTCGCCGTCAACAAGATCCCCAATGTCGCCGTCACCATGCGCGAAGGCGCTCGCAGCCTCTCGAAAGACCTCAGCGAGATGGCGCAGGTCTACCGCTTCGGCTGGTGGAAGACGCTGCGCCACGTGACCATTCCGCAGCTGGCGCCGTTCTTTGCCGCCGCGGCGCGGTCGGGCCTCGCGCTGGTGTGGAAGATCGTGCTCGTCGTCGAGGCGTTCGGGCGCTCGGATGGTGTCGGCCATCAGCTCAACATCGCCTTCCAGCTGTTCGACGTGCCGATGATCCTCTCCTACGCGCTGGCCTTCATCGTCGTCGTGCAGATCATTGAACTGGCCATCATGCAGCCGCTCATCGCGAGGGCCAGCAAATGGCGGCGGTGACCCATCCGCTCACCGTGCGGGTCGACCGGAAGGCGTTCCCCGCCGTCGGCGATCGCCCCGAGAATCTCGTCATCGAGAACATCGAGTTCCAGGTCGAGCCGGGTTCCTTCGTCGTCATCACCGGACCGTCGGGTGGCGGCAAGTCGACCCTGCTCAACATCGTTGCCGGCCTGGACCGCCACTTCGAGGGCATGATCGATTTTGGCGGCGCCGACCAGCGCACGGCGTTCGTCTTCCAGTCGCCGCGCCTGCTTCCCTGGCGCACGGTCTACGAGAACATCGCCCTGCCGCTGCCGGCCGACGATCCGCGTCGCGCCAACATCCCTGAACTTTTGAGGCGCGTCGGCCTGACCGAAGCCGCCAACGCCTACCCCGAGATGATCTCGCTCGGCATGCAGCGCCGCGTGGCTCTGGCCCGCGCCTTTGTCCTGGAGCCGGACATCCTGCTGATGGACGAACCGTTCGTCTCGCTCGATGATCCAACCGCCCAAGGCCTGCGCGAACTCTTGGTGGAGTTGTGGTCGCGACGGCCGACGACGGTGCTTTTCGTGACCCACGACCGGCCCGAGGCGGTCATGCTGGGGACCCGCATCTTGCGCCTTTCGCCCGCTCCTGCGACTATCTCCCAGGACGTGCCGGTGCGCCTTTCGGTGACCGACCGGACCGACCGAGAGAAGGTGCGGACCGAGCAGCGCCACATCTTCGGCGAAGCTTAGCAACCTCAACAATATCGATGGGACGCGTACGCCGTATGGCGATGATGCTTGCCAGCGTCACGGATGAGAGCGAAGCGCGCCTCGTCGCCGCGCTCGGCGCCGATATCGTCGATGCCAAGAACCCCGCCGCCGGCGCGCTGGGCGCCCTGCCACATGGAATAGTGACGGCAATCCGCGCGGCGGTCCCGGCGCACGTCCCCGTGAGTGCCACCATCGGCGATCCCACCAGCGATGCCGAAGCGACGGCGCATGCGGTGCTCGCCATGGCTGCCGCAGGCGCCGACATCGTCAAGGTGGGCTTGTCTGCCCGCATGGGCGCGCAGCGAACTCTGAACCGCCTTGCCCAGCCCGATCTGGCCGAGGTGCGCCTCGTTGGCGTGCTGCTGGCCGACGACGGCATCAACCTTGAACTCATAGATGCAGCGAAGGCCGCGGGCTTTGCCGGGCTTATGCTCGACACGGTGGACAAGCGGGCCGGGGCGCTCCCCGATCTCGTGCCACTCGAGGCGCTGGCCGGCTTTGTCGTCGCAGTGCATGCCGCCGGCATGTTCGCTGGCCTCGCAGGATCGCTGCGTGCCGGGCACGCGGCGCCGTTGCTGGCGTTGGCTCCCGACGTGCTGGGCTTTCGCGGCGGCCTGTGCCGCGCCGGCGAGCGCACTCAAACCATCGACGCCGAAGCCGTGCGCGCGGTACGCCGCGTTATCCCTGTTTGCGATGCAGCACGCGCCGATGCTTGCCGCGCGCCGCTGCCGGGTGCTATGGCGCCACGACAGAGCGAAGGCGTGGCATGAGCGACAAACACAGCATTGCGCGGCGCGACGGCGTCATTCTCGATCGCATTTTCGTGCGTGGCTTGGTGCTGCCCATCGCCATCGGCGTGTACGACGAGGAGCAGGGCATCACCCAGAAGGTGGGCTTTACCATCGAGGCGTCGGTTGCCGCGGGCGTATCGCCTAAGGGCGATGATATCGACGAGGTGCCGTCTTACGACGATCTCGTCGGCGCGGTGAAGACGATCGTCGCCGCCGGCCACATCAAGCTCGTCGAGACGCTCGCTGCACGCATCGCTGACCGGTGCCTCGCCGATAAGCGCATCGTCTCTGTGCTGGTGCGCGTCGAAAAGCTCGAGCGGGGTCCGGATGCAGTCGGCGTCGAGATCGTCCGGTCGCGCGCCACGTGAGCGCGGCGGGCGGGCCGACCATCGTCAAGCTCGGCGGCAGTCTGGCCGAAGGCAGGCGCATCGCGAACATTCTGAAGATCGTCGGTAGCGCGCGTCGCTCCTGCGTGATCGTACCGGGCGGCGGCGACTTCGCCGACGCGGTGCGTGCCGCATACAAGAGGCACAAGCTGTCCGACGCCGTCGCTCACCGCATGGCGCTGCTCGCCATGCACCAGACGGGGATGATGCTGGCCGGCATGCATGCACGGCTGGTGGCCGTCGAGACCCTGGCCGACATGCGCCGCACGCTGGCCGAGAGCCGCATTCCGGTGTGGCTGCCGCTTAAGCTCAGCGCCGACGATGCGCTCATCACCGCCGATTGGCGCACGACGTCGGACGGGCTTGCTGCGCGCCTCGCCGAGCGGCTTGGCGGCGCAACGGTGCTGCTGGTCAAGTCATGCCGCGTCGACCGCTCGGCCTCGCCGGCCAAGCTGGTGCGCTCCGGCGTCGTCGACGCCGTCTTCGCCGCCATCGTCGCGCGCGCCGGCTTGCCCTGGCGCGTGCTCGGCGTCGGCGATGAGGCCGAGCTGGCCAGACTTCTCGGAGCCAGCCATCGATCCGGTCGACGCAGCCCCGCCAAGCGTGCTATCGCGCGGGCCAGATGACCGCATGCGGCGTCGGCGCGATGACGCGATCGAGGCACGGCTGACATGACGCAAAAGCTGCTTTTCCTCACCGGACGCCTCGCCGAATCACGGCTGGCCGAGACGGTGGCCGCCATGGGGCTGCCGAACGGCTCATGGCGCATCGCCAACCTCGGCATCAAGGTAGCGGCGCTGATGACCGAGAACATCGTGCGCAATCGGCTGAAAGAGCCGCTCGAGGCTGACCGGGTGATCGTGCCGGGGCGCAGCCGCATGGACCTGTCGCATCTTGCCGAGCATTACGGGGTGCCTTTCGAGCGCGGCCCCGACGAGATCATAGACCTGCCGCAGTTTTTCGGCCAGGACGGCAAGCCGGCGGATCTGTCGAAGCAGGACATCCGCATCTTCGCCGAGATCGTCGATGCGCCGGGGCTGAGCGTCGAGGCGCTGGTCGCGAAAGGTCTCGACTTCGCCGCCAAGGGCGCCGACGTAATCGACATCGGCTGCCAGCCCGACGTTCCGTTTCCCCACCTGGAGGATACGGTTGCCGCGATGAAGCGCGCCGGCCTCAAGGTGAGCGTTGATTCCGGTAACACCGAAGAGCTGCGCCGCGGAGCGCAAGCGGGTGCCGACTATGTGCTCAGCCTCGATGAGTTCGAACCTCGATGCCATCGATGGAACCGCGTGCGTACCGGTGCTCTTGCCGCGCCCGCATGGTGATCTGGACTCGCTGCTGCGCGCCATCGACATCTGCAAGGCGAAGGGCATTCCGCACATTGCAGATCCGGTGCTGGATCCCATCAATTTCGGCTTCACGACTTCGCTCGAGCGCTACGCGCAATTGCGCCGCGCCCGCCCCGACGTCGAGATCCTCATGGGCACCGGCAACCTGACCGAGCTGACTGACGCCGACAGCCAGGGCGTAACCGCGGTGCTGATCGGCATCTGCGCCGAACTTGCCATTCGCAACGTGCTCATCGTGCAGGTGTCTCCGCACACCCGCCGCACCATCGAGGAGCATGACGCGGCTCGGCGGCTGATGTACCGCGCGCGGGAGGATCGCAACCTGCCGAAGGGGTACGACGCCGGGCTGCTGTCGTTGCACGATCTGCGGCCGTATCCCGATACACCCGAGCAGATCGCCGAGGCCGCGGCCGCCATCAAGGATGCCAACTACCGCATCGAGGCGGCCACAGACGGCCTGCACGTCTACAATCGCGACGGCCACCACGTCGCCGCCGACCCGTTTGCGCTATTCGACAAGCTGGGCGTCGAAAAGGACGGCGCGCACGCCTTCTATCTCGGCTACGAGCTGGCCAAGGCCGAGATTGCACGCGCGCTCGCCAAGCGTTATGCGCAGGATACCCCGCTCGATTGGGGCGTCGCCGCCGACCGGAAATCCGAAGACCTGACGCAGCACGCGCCCGAAGGGGCGACGCTCAAAGCCGCCCGCAAGGAGAAGCAGGATGCCGCGTATCGTCGAAACGATCGTGACGACGACGAACGCGCAGGGTGAAGCGCACATCGCCCCACTGGGGCTGATCGCCGACGGTGCCGATTGGATCATCGCCCCGTTCCGCCCATCGCGCACGCTCGATAACCTCCACGCGGTACCGTATGCCGTGGCGAGCCACACCGACGATGTGCGCGTGTTTGCCGGTTGCGTGACGGGGCGGAAGGACTGGCCGACGGCTGCGGCCGCGCGCGTGCCGGGGGTGCGACTTGCCGATGCGGTGTCGCACTGGGAACTGTCGGTGGCCAAGGTGACCGAGGATGCGCAGCGTCCGCGCTACACGTGCAACCTGCTGCACGAGGCAAGCCACCGGCCGTGGGAAGGGTTCAATCGTGCGCAATCGGCGGTGCTGGAGTGCGCCGTGCTGGTGACGCGCCTCAAAATGCTCCCGCCGGAGAAGGTCGAGGCGGAACTGAAATATCTCGACATCGCCATCGCTAAGACGGCCGGCCCGCGCGAAGAGGAAGCTTGGGGCTGGCTGATGGAAAAGATCGACGCGTGGCGGGCTGGCGGCCCCAAGGACTAGGACGCCAGCAGCGCGAGCGCGACGGCGGGCGCGCAGCGCGTCGCCCAGGCAACACAATCATCGGTGGCGCCGGCAACGGTTCCGAACGCAACGCTGCAGAGGCCCAGGCGCGCGGCCAGCGTCTCGACCTGCGCCGCGCCGATACCGGCGGCGACAATAGGCGCGCTGTCCGGCAGTCGATGAGCAGCCAGTACTTCACGCATGGCGGCTTCGATATCGAGCATCTGCTGGTCGGCAATGTCGCGTGCCGCGGCGCGCCATTCCTCGTGCGTCGCATCCTGGGTGTCCCGGCCAAAGCAGCGGGCGAGGCGCGCCAAACTCTCATTGGTGGATTTACCGCGGCCGTCCGCCGTCGCGTGTTGGTCGACGTCGTCGGAGAGTTCGCCGAGGACGCGGCGCACATCGGCCATGGTGGCAAAGCCGCCGGCGGCGAGCCGCTGGTCGACGCCGCGCCAGCGTGCGCGCCGGGAAACGCTGCTGACGTCGGTGCGCGTCAGGCCGGTGTAGACGAGCTCGCCGGTCGCCAGTCGCTCGCCGTCGGTGATACCATGCGGGGCCGCCCGGCCGCCGACGATGGCGATGATGTCGGTCGTCGTCGAGCCCATGTCGACCAGCAGCGCGTCGGGCAGTCGCGCAGCGATGAGCGCGGAACTGGCGAGGAAATTGGTCGAGGCGGCCAGCATCGGTCGCGCTTCGGCGGCGGCGACTGTACCGAGACCCTCGCGGCCCAACCACACCGCAAAGGCCGGTGCCAGCAGGGGCGCAAGGCGGTCGAGGATGACGCGCACGCCGGTCGGCCGGTCGGGGAACAATTCGCACAATTCGCCCGTCATGGTGACTGCGTGCGCTTGAGCGCGGCGCGTCAGCGGTGCCGCTTCGGCGAATGCCGCATCGAGACGGTCGAGCCCCTGCCACAGCGGACAGGCGATCTGTTGCACCGCAACGATGCGGCCGTTGTCGGCCAGCGCCACCTTGAGATGTGCGCCGCCCACGTCGTAGCCGGCTGTAATGGCCATACTGCGCCTCCGCGCCGCGGGCTTTGCCGCACGCCGCGCCGTGTTACACGGGGGGCGCGCGGAGGCAAGCTCGTGTGATGGATGTGATTCCGGTCATCGACGTGCGGCACGGGGTGGCGGTGGCCGCCGTGCGCGGGCAGCGCGCCGACTATCGCCCGCTGCAAAGCCCGCTGGCGGCCAGCAGCGACCCCGCCGATGTCGCCTGTGGCTATGCGCGCCTGTTTACCTTCCCCGCGATGTATGTCGCCGATCTCGACGGCATCGAAGGGCGCGGTCGTGACGACGCGCTGGCCGCTCGCCTTGCCGCGGCGGTGCCCGGCCTGCGCATATGGATCGACGACGGCACGCTGGCCGCGACCGCTGCGCAAAGGCTGAATGGCGATCTGGTAGCTACGCTGGTGCTGGGGACCGAGTCGCTGGACGGCGAGGATGATGTTGCCGCGTTGCGCGGGCTGCCGCGCGATCGCTACGTGCTGTCGCTTGATTTCAAGGATGATCGCTTCATCGGGCCGGCCGCCGTACTGGCCGAGGCCGACCATTGGCCGGACTCCGTCATCGTCATGACACTGGCGCGGGTCGGTTCTGCGGAAGGGCCCGATATCGCGCGCGTCGCCGAAGTCGTGGCGCGGGCGGGACGGCGTCGTGTCTACGCGGCGGGCGGCGTGCGGACCAAGGCCGATATCGCGGTGTTGCATGCGGCAGGCGCTGCCGGTGTGCTGGTTGCAACCGCGTTGCATGCCGGAACGATAAAGGCCGACGATCTCGATGAGATCGCCGGCCTCTGATATCGTGCACGAAGGGGAAGAGTAGAACGCGCCGGGGGTTGTTCTACCCGTTCCAACGGCCAGAAAGTAATCTACCCAATCGCTGCAGCAGACCCCGCTTCATAGGTGGGGCATCATCCTGCTGTGGACGGTTTCCGCTTCAAGTCTTCGCACCAAAGGGATGCTGAGCGGAGTTGCGCTGAGCGGTCGCCTCTGCGGCAGTCGGCTTGCCGGCAACGGCGCGGGCAATCAACTCCTTGGTGGCGCGATAGTTGAAGTCCTGGATCTTGGCGTCGTCGGCCGCTTCCCAGTGAATGAACACGCCGACGCAGATGAAGACGTCGTCAGCTTCGGAGGCGGGGATGATGCCTTCTGCAACCGAGTCCTGCACGGCCTTGGCAACGGCATACTGTGCCGGTCCGAACATCTGAACGGCCTGACGGGCGTCCTTGATCGTGACCTTGTTGTAAAGGATCGTGTTCGGCTTGCAGGGCAGGTTCGGAGCGATGACGGCGAGCAACGTCGTGAAGCCGTCCTTGTTGTTCGTCAGCGCGTTGCAGAATGCAGTTTCAGCAGCCGAGCCGCGCGGACCCATAAGCAGGTCGATGTGTGCGACTTCGTTGCCATCACCGACGAGCGACTCGCCGAGCAGTACCTTGTTGATCTTGGCCATTCGGGGCTTCTCCCAAGCTATGAAACACCACGAGCACCGACGCCACCCGGCCGAAGCCGAGCGAACCGGTTCTGCTCAATTTCGAAAAGCTATCCTTTGTTGTCAGCGCCCGGCGACATTTGTCCCCGAACCGGTTGGCCGGATAGCGGCGCCTTAAGCACCGCCACTAGATAACGCAAGGCACCCAGGGGAGACAAGGGGCTAAGGCGCCATCTGCAGGCCCATTGCGTCGCACAGGGAAGACGCAAATAGCGTGGCGACCACGAGGTCGGCGGTGGTTCCGGGGTTAATGCCGCGCTGCTTCAAATCTGCATCGAAAACGAGCAGTTCTGGCAGCGTGTTGCGCTGCGCAACCGGCTGCCAGAGGCCCGCACGCGCTTGCGTTTCTCCGATTACGGCCTGGGCGACGTCGGGCCCGTGCTTGCGCACGATATGGCTGTCGGGGAAGAACGCCAGAAAGGCCATGTGAAGGGTGGTAACTGCGAGGTTCTGATCCTGGGTATGGCTGCGCACGTTGGTGAGTACAGGCAACCCGAACTCGAATACTTCCACAAAGTCGGTCACGTACTGGGCGGCGATGCGGTCGCGGGCGACGGCCATGCCCATCGCCTCGAGCAGCCCCGTGGTGGGCGCGTCGGCGACATCCTGCTCGGGGACGGAACCGAGGCCGCCGGGGTTGGCGAGGCGAATGGCGGCGTAGACCGCTGCTGCATCCTCGTCATCGAGGTCGTTGAGCACGGTGCGCAATGCCTCGCGCAGCCCGCCCGAGCCCGGCAGCTCGGCGGCGGCCGCCAGAGGCGCGCACAGCAGCAGGATGCCGAGGTTGGTATTGCAGCCGGCGGCGGCGAATGACGCTTCGACCGCACGCAAAATGCGCGTGCCGACCTTTTCGCCGGGCGCGGCCAGGAACGGCGCCGAGGCAACGGCGCTCGCCTCGAACTGCGCGACCTCCATCCCGTGGCCGGCGGCGTGCGCATGCACATTGCCGGGCTTGAGCGCAGCAAGTTCGGCGCGGCATGCCGCTACAAAACGCTCGGCGACCGCAGCGCTGCTCAAACCGGACATGGGAGCCGGCGCGGTTCGGGCTGCTGTTCCGACTGGCTGGCCCGGTGCTCGTCGACGGCGAAAAGAAAGTCCTCGGTGATCGCCTGCGCGATGTCGATGGTCGCCACGCTCTGCAGCCCGCGCCATGAGGGATTGCTGTTGACCTCGAGTACCAGCAGGCGTCCGTCGGGCGTGCGGATGAGATCGACGCCGCCGTAGTCGCCGCCCACCGCGGCCAGCGCGCCGGAGGCGAGCCGCGCCATCTCATCGCTCGGCTCGTGTGCGCTCGGCTCGCCGCCCTGGTGCACGTTGGTGATCCAGGTACCCGCGCGGCGCGTCATGGCGGCGACGACACGCCGGCGCGTGACGATTACGCGCCAGTCTTCGTAGGTCGCGCCGGACGCCGGCACGTAGTCCTGCAGATAATAGATGCTGTCGGCCGCTTCCGGCGTCGGCAGGGCGGCGACATCGTCGATGCGCAACAGCCCTTTGCCTTGCGAGCCAAACAGCGGCTTGTAGATCAGCGGCCGTCCGGCACCGGCGACGTAGGCATCGGCCGGCGGCTTGGTCTCCATGGTGCGTGTGCGCGGCGTCGGGATGCCGGCTTTGTGCAGAAGGAACGTCGTCGCCGACTTGTCGACGCAGCGCTCGATAGCGCGCGCATCGTTCCACACCCGCACGCCGCTCTCACGCAGCGCATGCAGCAGCCCGAGGCGGAACGTGATCTGCTCCAGCGTGCCCTGCGATATGGAACGCACGAACACCGCGTCGGGGAGCGTGCCGTCAAAGCCGGGAATATCGATGCCGCTCGCAAGGCCGGTGTCGAAGGCGCAACGCGGCAGCGAGCTTACGACGGCCTCGACGCCGCGCGCGCGCATGGCCTCGGCGAGGCGACGCACATGCCAATTGCCGCTCTCTTCTTCGAGGAAGAGCGCAATGCGCAGACCGCCTTGCGGCAGCTCAGCTGAAGCTTTTGTCGACGACGTCTGGAGCAAGTTCGCCAGCATGGAAGGTTTTGCCGGTGTCGAGATTGGAGACGATGACCTCGGCCGGGCTGAACAGCATTGGATCGATCTTGTAGAAGTCGCCGCCGGCAGCGGCGAAGATCTCGGCAAACGGCAACCCATAGGCCGAGCATGTTGAACTCGGAAGCTGCTGCGCCAGCTTCTGTGCCGCCTCGTCGCCCCCGCGCACGAACAGCTGCACGCGGCCGCCGTAGATGATGGCGTCGTTGGTGCGGCCCATGGCGCGAATGAAGTCCGGCACCGGCGGCGCGATCGGTGCGCTCGCGACACCGTCCTCGATGTGCTCGAGCGGGAAATGCAATTCGTGCGCCTTATGCAGGGCCACCTCGAGCACGCGCGCGGCGATCTGCACGGTGCCGGCAAGACTTGCGGTCGGTGCGAAGAGGATGGTCAGGTCGGAAGGCTGCACACCGCAGGCCGCGGCGATCTGGCGGATGACCGACGTCGGCGGAGCTTTGTCGCCCTCGATGACCAGCGAAGCCTTGTTGTGGTGATCGACGTAGCCAAGATCCTTGTAGAGGGGCTCGACGCGCGACAGGGCGCGCGCGGGGCCTGAGCCCAGGGCGAAGAAGCCGCTTTCCTGCTCGGTGATTGACCAGCCCGCATATTGGCTGCCGAGACAGGCGATGACCGGATTCAAGGCATGCACGGTCACGCCGAGCGGCCAGCGCTTGAGGGGCGAAGACATGTTCAGGGTCACGGTGCCGAGGCCGCCCATGCAGACTTCGGCTAGGCGGCGGCCGGCTTCGAGGCCGCCGGGTACACCGGCGCCCATGTCTATCAATCGCTCGCCGGCTTCGCCGGTCGTGACCGAGCAGCGCAGAGCGCTGGCGTCGGCGGCGATGCTGTCAACGAGCTTGGCCGCGCGCGCTGAGACGCTCGGTGCCGGGCCGTTGTACTTCTGCATTGGTGCTTCGCTCCCTATTCGGCGCCTGTGCATACAGCATCTTATCCAGTTCGTCCAAGTGGCCTCGGCAGGCCACCAACGCCTCTTCGGGCGTCTCTCCGGCGGCGAGCACGGTGGCGATCGGACGGTAGCGGGGGATGCGGCTCCCGGGGGGCGGGCGGTCGGCCGTCCACTTCGGAAAAGGGGTGTCGCCGATGTCCAGCGCGCCGGCGTCGGCATAGAGGATGGCGGCTGCCCGGGCACCTTCTTGGGCGGGTAGCTCCGGGGTGTCCCCGGTGCAGGCGGCAAGGTGGGCGCGGAACAGCGATCCGGCCGCGTCATCGAAGATGTCGAGCGTGGCGCTGGGGCGCGGGTTGACCTCCAACAGATAGGTGGTCGTGCCGACCAATATGAAATCGAAGGCGACCAGCCCGACGAGGCCGATGGCCTTGCAGACGTTGTCGACCGCGTTGCGCAGTGCGGAGGTGATCGTCGACGATAGCTCGACGGGTCCTACGGCGCCGCCGTAACGATAGGGGCGCGGGCCGCTGCCGACCGTCCATTGGCGGGTCTTGCCGACAAGGTGAGCGCCATCGCGCGTGGCGACGGCGAGCACGGAGATCGGGTCGCCCTGCAGACGGCGCTGGTAGTAGCGGCGCGGGCTGGCCGGCGTTGCGCCGGCCGCGACGATGTGCGTGCCGCCACTGCCGCCGATGCGCTTCGATAGCCACGCGCAATCGTCGTCAGGCGGAGTGAGGCGCGTCTCGGGGTGAGCGATGTCGAGACTGTCGAGCAGGGCGGCGAGGGCGGCGGGATCCTTGCTGCGGGCGACGGTCGCAGCATCGTTGCCGAGCAGTCGATAGCGTCGGGCGAGGGTGGCGATGAGCTTGGGGCGGTCCTCGAAGCCGGAGCCGAGGATCAGGCCGAGCGGGGGCGATGGCGCGGCGTCGGCAAGCTCGGCGAGGGCACCCAGCACGGGCTTGGCGCGCAGGCCGATGCGGGTGGCGTCGGTGATGCAGCGCGCGTGCGCCGCGAGCTGGCGCGTATCGCTGTCACCGAAGGCGTCGGCGACGAGCGGCAGGTAACCGGCGCGCCGGGCGGAGGCGGCAAGCCCCCGCCCGGACAGGGCAGCAATAAGGACCGTCTCGGTCGTCAAGCGGTGAGCGTCCGCGCCAGCTCGAAAGCGGCGCGGAAGTCGAAGTGCACCGGCTTGTCGGAGGCGATCATGCGCTTGAAGAGGCCCGACTCGGTCTTGTACTTGATGTCGCCGATGGCCAGCGGACCCACGCCAAGGGCGTTGCAGCCCGGCAGCGGTGCGCCGTCCATGAACAGCTCCATGCCTTCGACGCCCGGCGGCGGGACGGCGTTGACGTCGGCGACGACGAGCAGGTTCTTGGCGAGCGCCTTGTCGGCGGCGCTGATCACGCGCACGCCGGCGGCGGCAGCGGCGAATATCACCTCGGCGTCCGCGATGATCGCCTGCTTGGCCTCTTCCGTCTCGCCGGACTTGGCGATCAGGTCGACGCCGAAGCGCTGCTTGGAAACCTCGGCGGACTTGATGACGCGATCGACGCCCCGATGCGCGACAAGCGTCACCTGCGCGCCTTCGAGGGCGGCGATGATCGAGGACGCAAAGCCGACGACGCCGGTGGCGCCGAACACGGCAACGCGCGTGCCCTTCCAGCCCCTGTTGAACTTGGTGCGCAGCACGCGCTCGACGCAAGCGACCATGGCTGCGGCGGTTGTGAACGAGCCGGCGGGGTCAGCGAAGGTGGACAGGCCGAACGGCGGTACCAGAGCCTTCTGTGCGGCGTCCATCATGTCGAGCGCGAGAATGGCGTCCTTGCCACCGATGAACAGGCCGGTGCGCGTTCCATAGTTCGGCGGACGCGAGAAGATGGCGTCCTGCGTCAGCGCCGTCACTTCCTCGAGGGTCACGTTGATGTAGGGGACGATGACTTTGAAACCGGCATCCGCTGCCATGTTCACGTCAAACGGGGACATGTGTTTCTGCGGCGAGAGCATGTGCAGAATCGGAGTGGCGTCGCTCATTTTTTGTCTTTCCTCGGCTCTTTTATTTACGTGCTCGCGATCTTCTCGATCGAGGCGCCCCTGTTGCGGCCTTCGACGATCTGGATCTCAAGACCCTGGGCTCTAGCGACTTCGATGGAAGAATCATAGAGGCGCTGCGCAATTTCCTGCGAGGGCGCGAAAGCGAACCCTGTCGGGCCCCAAGAGCTCTGCCCTATACCGTAACCGCCCGCTGCTCGCAGCGCGTCGACCACTTGCCCTACGGCGGGGCTGGTCCACGGGCTGCCGCCTTGTGCACCTGCGAAATGGTTGCCGACGATTTTTTGAATCGCCGTCAGCGCATCCCCGAACGCATCGATGTCGGATTCCATCAGTCCGGGTACGAGCTGCATAAGAACGAGGCGGCACACGTTCGCTGCCGCGATATCGGGCAGCGCCGGCAGGGCGGCGAAGGCCTGCGCTTCATCATCGCCGTGTACGCCCGCTGTACGCGCATCGAAGACGAGCAGGGCGCGCCACGGGGTAGGGAAGTCGGCGCGCACCAGGATGGGCGGCGAGCGATCGCGCGCGCCGCGCCCGCCGTCGACGATGAAGCCGCCGTGCTCGAAAGCTGCCATGCCGATGGCCGAGCGCGCGCCGCGGTTGACGATCTCGCCGAGGCGCGAGGGAGAGATATCGATGCCCTCCAGTGCAGTGAGCGCCGCGCCGGCGGCGAGCGCCAACTGTGTCCCCGAGCCCAGGCCCGCGTGTGCAGGAATGGCCGAGCTGACCGCCACCTCGTAGGCGCCGTCGAGGCCGAACTCTTCGGCCAGGCGGCGTAGCGTGGCGACGGCGCGGGCGTGGTCGGGGCCCTCGCCCTTGAAGGCGCGGCTGCGCTTGAGCACCAACGTCGTGCGCGGATCGCCGATCGCGAGGCCGATACTGCCGAACATCCTCCCCAGACCGCCGTTCAGATCGAGAAAGCCCAGGTGCAGGCGTGCCGGCGCCACGACACGCACGGCGCCGGGATGGGCGCGCGGGCGCTTTGCGGGCGCTTCAGTTTGCGTTGCGTCGGCCAGTGGCATTACGGTTCGACCTGCTGGTGCGATGCGTCCCCATAGGCGGAGGAGAGGACAATATGGCGGCTGAGCGCGAAAAGCCCATGCCCGATGCCGAAGTCAACGCGTGGCTACAAAAAAACCTGCCGAAGTGGCATCTCGAGGATGGCTGGATCCGGCGAACATACAAGACAAGCGGCTGGAAGGGGACGCTCATGGTTATCAATACCGTAGGCCATCTCGCCGAGGTGGCCTGGCACCACCCTGATATCACAGCGTCTTATGCGTGGGTCGAGGTGCGCCTAATGACGCACTCCGCCAAGGGTATTACCGGCAAGGACCTGGAACTCGCCCAGAAGATCGAAGACGTCGTTCACTGGCAGCCGGGCAAGGCGGAGGGTTCGCTGGAGGGAACGCCGCACGGGGATCCGAGGTTCGCTTACATAAAATACGACTGATGTGTCCGGCGGCGGAGCGGAGCTTGCTTCGCCGCTGTCCGCGCGATAACGAGCACGGCCTTTCCGCCGTGCCAGCGAGACGCCCCATGCCCGAGCCAACGCCTGCCGCCGATCCCGCTTTCGCCAATCCGGCGTTCGACTGCATCGTGGCGCTGGGCTCCAACCTCGGCGACAAGTCGGGCAACATCGACCGCGCGATTGAGTTGCTCACGGGTGAGGGCGACGTGCGCCTCATCGCCCGCTCGCGCGACTACGCCACCGAGCCATGGGGCAATACGGATCAGGACTGGTTCGTCAACGCCGCTATCGCCGTGGCGACGCAGCTGACCCCGCGCCAGTTGCTCACTCGCTGCAAGTCAATCGAGCGGGAGATGGGACGCGTCGCTACCGAGAAGTGGGGCCCGCGCATCATCGATCTCGACCTGCTGGTCTATCGGGACACAGCGCTCGACGAGTTAGACCTGGTGCTGCCGCATCCGCACATCGGCGCGCGCGCCTTCGTGCTGGCGCCGCTGATGGATCTCGCGCCCGAACTCGTCATCGGCGGCACGAGCGTGCGCGCCATGTACGCCGCCGTCGACGCCACGGGCGTGCGCGCGCTCGATTGACCGCAACAAAAACGCCGCCGATCTCGCGATCAGCGGCGCTTTGAAATTGTCGCGCGGCGCAAGGTTACTTGCTGCTGCCGTCGGCGTTGATGGACTCGATGTAGGCGATGAGATCATCGCGCTCGACCTCGTCCTTGATGCCGGGGAAGAACATCTTGGTGCCCGGCACCATCTTCTTGGGGTCGATGAGCCAGGTATGAAGGGAGGCGTCATCCCACGTGATGCCCGCGGCCTTCAGCGCCGGCGAATAGTTGAAGCCTTCGACGGAAGCGGCTGGGCGACCGAGGATGCCGTTCAACTGTGGGCCGACCTTATTCTTGGCGCCTGGGCCGATGGCATGGCAAGGCGCGCACTTGGTGAACAGCTTCTTGCCGTTCTCGACATCCTGCGCCGACGCGATCGCCGGCAAGGCGAGCATGACACCCGCCGCAATGACCAACCTCAGCATCCCGTTTCTCTCCCTGTGTTCGACGATTGAGCGTCGTTTGATGGCGCGCATATCATCGGATGGCGATCGTGAATGTGCCAAGTCTTTTCTGAACTTGGACTGAACACGATGCCGCACCCCTGGTTCCCCGAGGGCGCCAGTCGGAATTAGAGGCGCCGAGTGCAGTGCACTAAGCGTCGCTCGGGACCGGAGTCTTGTCGACGGCCGGCTTGGGCGTCGCGCCACCGGGACGGCGATATACAAAGGCCGGCGAGGCCTGGTGCGATTCGACGTCCGCCACCTTGGCCCATTCCTCATGCATCGGTGACAGCGAGCACGCCGGGTCGGTGTTGGCAGCGTCCCCGGTCAGCGCGAAGGCCTGGCAGCGGCATCCGCCGTAGTCGATCTCGCGCCGCGGGCAGGTGCGGCAGGGCTCTTTCATCCAGCCGGTCCCGCGGTACTTCTGGAATGCCGATCCGTTCAGCCAGATGTCGGCCAGCGGCTTGTCGCGCACGCTGTCGAACTCGAGATGGGTGATGGATTCTGCCGCATGGCAGGGGAGCACCCGGCCGGATGGCGTGATGTTGATGATGCCCTTGCCCCAGCCGCCCATGCAGGGCTTGGGGAACTTGGCGTAGTAGTCGGGAACGACGGCGTCGATGACGATGATGCCTTTGAGGCGCTCACGCTCGCGCTCGACGATGCGGGCGGCGTTCATGAAGGCTTCGCGCGTCGGCATCAGCGAGCCGCGATTCTTCAGCGCCCATGCATAGTACTGCACGTGGGCGATCTCGACCCGCCCGGCGCCCAGTTCGACCGCGTAGTTGATGATGGCTTCCACGTTGTGAACGTTGTGGCGGTGGATGGGCGCGTTGATGGTCAGCGGCATGCCGAGTTCGCGCACCCAGCCGGCCACTTCCTTCTTCTTGGCGCTGCCGCCTTTGTAGCCGGCGATTCGGTCGGCGTTTTCGCCTGCCGTATCGACGTCCTGAATGGAGATCTGCACGTGGTCGAGGCCGGCTTCCTTCAGCTTCACCAGCCGCTCGCGCTTCAGCAGCACTGCAGCCGTGATGAGGTTGGTGTAGAGGCCGGACTCGGCCGCCACCCTGACGATGTCTTCAAGATCGCGCCGCGCCGTCGGCTCGCCGCCCGACAAATGCACCTGCAGGATGCCGAGTTGCGCAGCTTCGCGCATGACCCGCTGCCAGTCTTCGGTGGACAGCTCGACGTTGACCTTCTCGAGGTCGAGCGGATTGGAGCAGTAGGGGCACTGCAGCGGACAGCGATGCGTCAGTTCGGCCAACAGGCCGATCGGCGCGCGCACCACGCACGAGGGATCGGGCGTCGGAGCCGACGATGCATCGCAACGCATCTCGCCGGCGTCCATCGTCACCGTGGCTTCCTTCACGTGCTTGACCTGGGTAGGGGCAGATTCGTTCATGCCTTCACTACTCCCTTGTCTGCGAGGTCCTGCAACATCGAGATGATGTCGGCCTCGATTTCCGCCGGCGCCGCATTGTACTCTTTCGCCATCATCACGGCGATGTCGCCGACGCTGCGTTCGCCATCACAAAGCTTCAAGATTGCGACAGCGATGTCGTCGGGATCGAACAGGCGTTCGGGCGCCAGGATCAGCCAGCGGTTGCGGCCCGCATCGTGACGCATCTTGATATAGGGAGGCATGGCCGGCTTGCTGGCGATCGTGATGATCGTGCGCTGGCGTGGCGCCGTCTCACCCATTTTGAGCCTCCGGTCGGAACGCGCCGGGCGGGACATTCCCCTCGACGTAGGCATGCTGCAGCGCATCGAGCTGCACCCACAGCACATTGCACTTGAAGCGTACCGCGTCGACGCAGGCTTCCTGCTCATCGCGCGTCTTGGCGTTCTTTAATACGTAATCGAGGGCGAAGTCGGCATCGCGCGGCGCCTGGGTGAGGCGGCGCTTGAAATAGGCCATGACCTTGTCGTCGATGAAGGCCGGATAGTTCTCCAGCATGCCGGAGATGCGCTCCTTGTGGATCTTGGGAGCGAACAGCTCGGTGAGCGAGGAGGCGATGGCGATGGTGATCGGCTGCTCGCGCACGAAGGTGACGTAGGATTCAACCGCAAACTTGGTCGCCGGCAGCGCACCCTTCATGGAGACGACGTAGTCGCGGTCGAGGCCGAGCCCGTCGGTCAGGATAAGCCAACGCTCGATGCCGCCGACTTCCTCGCCGAAACCGTCGTGATCCAGCAGGCGGTGCGCCCACTCGCGGCGCAGCTCGCGATCATACAGGCGGCTGATGAGGGCGGCGTCCTTGCGCGGCACTGCCGACTGGTAGCAGTAGCGGTTCAGCGCCCAGGCCTGCACCTGATGCTTCTGCAGCTTGCCACCGTGCAGCATGTGATGGAAGGGGTGCTTGTCGTGGTAGCGCTCAGCGCCGACGGCGCGGATCGCGGCCTCGAAGTCAGCCACTGACATAAGCTCCTGCGCTTTGCGCTCGGCGCTCATACGCTCCAGGCTTACCGCTTCGCTCATAGGCGTACCTCCATCCCATCGTACCCGACTTCCCAGCCCGCGCCATCTATGGCTTTGCGAGCGGGCGAATTCTCGTCCAGTGCCGGGTTCGAGTTGTTTATATGAACATATATGAGCCTTCCGACGCCAAGTTTCGAGAAGGCGGCGATCGATCCTGAGGCTCCCGACATACTGATATGGCCCATTCGGGCTCCGGTTTTGTTGAGCAACCCCTGCTCGAGCATCTCGTCGTCGGTAAACAGCGTGCCGTCGAAGAACACGGTCGAAGCGCCCTTCAGGCGGTCAGCCAGCTTGTCATCTACGGTGGCGCAGCCGGGAATGTAAAAGAAGGACTTCTTCTCGGCGGGATCAGTAATTTTGAGGCCGATGGTATCGCCGTCGCTGCCCCGATGGTCGGTTGAGGACTTGTCCTCCAGATACAGCGCCACCTTGCCGGGGACTGCGAAGGCCTCGACGGTTAGCCCGAGGTCGACGCTGGCGCCTTGCAGCTTGAACGGCTTGTCGAGCGCGATTTCATTGCGCGGCACAAGCTGATCGGCCAGCACCTGGAACACCGAGTTTGCGGCGAGCACGTCCAGGATCTGTCTGGAGGCGTAGACCGAGAACGGCTGCGCTTCGCGCAGGTTGATCAAGCCGATGATGTGGTCCACGTCGCCGTTGGTTAAGACAGCGGCCTTGATCGGGCTGTGGCGCAGACCGGCCTTTGGGTTCGCGTGCAGGACGGGATTGTCGTTGATCTGCTGACGCAGGTCAGGCGAGGCATTGAGCAGAACCCAATCGACGCCGTCGCGGCTGACCGCCAGCGACGACTGCGTCCTGGCCCTGAAACCGGGTGTTCCAGTGCGCACGGCCGCGCAGTTGCGGCAGTTGCAATTCCACTGAGGGAAGCCGCCTCCCGCAGCGGACCCCAAGACTTTGATGATCATTTCGGCCGTCTGGCTACGGGCGTTCGTTCCGCCGAGAACATGGCGCCCGAATGAACAACGGCGGCCGAATGATCGACCGCCGTTGTCGGAAACTCACTGAGTAGGTGAGTGGATCAACAATCGTTAGATGATGTCGATCTCGGCCGGCATGTACGAGGTAACCTCGAGGCCAACTTCCTGCTCACGAACTGCGGGCTTGTTCCAAACCTTCATAACTTCCTCCTATCGGCAAGATGCCGTCCAAAATTGGATGTCCCCGCCGAGGGCCCACCCACTGGAACGCTAACCATTTTCGGGGCGCTCCAGTCCGCGGATCTGGGACACGCAAGTCCCGATCCCCATGGCGGCTATAAACCACAGGCTCACCCGCAACGGAAGTCAAAGGCTCTCACAAACGCGTGTGCTATCCGTCATCTAACGGCCATGCGCGAAGCCCCGTGTTCGCTGCTTTTTCGGGGGCAAAATCGGGCCGCTCGCACACCCTGCCAGAGGCTGGCGCGGAAGGCATGGCGGCAGGCCGTTACGGGATGCATAAGCCGTGGTCGAATGGGGGAGACGGCCGGGAGGCAATTCGGCTTCGGTCCGGCAAAACTGTACCTCAAGGTGAATGGGGTTTGAAAAATGGTTCTTATCTTGTGCTAAGCGGCCGGCAGCAATAGAAAATTCTACTTCGATAAACTATAACAAGCGCACCGGTCGAACGGGCGCGCAGGCTGCCCTGGGCGGACGGTCCATCCTATCGGTCATTCGGCTTGGCGCGTAAGCAGCGAGAGGCAAGGCGTTGCGGTACTTCCCGATCTTCTTTGATCTCGACCAGCGCGACGTGCTCATCGTCGGCGGCGGCGAGAAGGCTCTGCAAAAGCTGCGCCTGCTTGCCAAAACAGCAGCGCGTCTCACGATCGTTGACGAGAGCGTGAGCGCGGAGCTCATGACTGCGGGCGTTGCGACGTTGACGATTGCTCGGCGCCCGTTCGTCGAAAGTGATCTTGACGGCAAGGCGCTGGTGTTCGCCGCCAGCGACGACGCGGCGCTCGATCTGCGGGTTGCCGCCGCCGCGCGAGCGCGGGGGCTACCGGTGAACGTCGTCGACGGACCGGCGGAAAGCGATTTCATAATGCCGGCGATCGTCGATCGGGATCCAATTGTCGTTGCTATCGGCACCGAAGGTGCAGCGCCCATCCTCGCGCGCGAGATCAAGGCGCGCATCGAGGGCTGGCTGCCGGCGCATTTCGGACTTGTTGCGCAGCGTGCCGCCTCCGTGCGCCGCCGCGTGCAGGATGCGATCGTCGACCCGGTCGTGCGCCGGCGGACGTGGGAGGCCCTGTTGCAGGGTCTTTGGCGCCATGCCGTGCTGGCGGGCGATACCAATGCAGCCGACCAGGAACTCAACGTGCAGATCGAAGCCGCGCGCGTGCAGGCGCAGCCGCTGGGCAGCGTGACGCTGATCGGTTGCGGCCCGGGCGAGCCCGATCTCATCACCCTGAAGGCGCAGCAGCATCTGCAATCGGCCGACGTGCTGGTGGTGGATCGCCTCGTCAATCCAGGCATCCTCGAATATGCGCGGCGTGATGCCATCCGCATCGACGTCGGCAAGGACCCCGAGGGCGATGCGGCTCTGCAGGAAGACATCAATCGCATTCTGGTGCGCGAAGCCCTGAAGGGACACCGGGTGGCACGCCTCAAGGGCGGGGATGCGTTCGTGTTCGGCCGTGCTGCCGAGGAGATGGCCGCTGTGCGCGCCGCCGGCATTCCGGTTGCCGTGGTTCCGGGCATCACCGCGGCGCATGCGTGCGCGGCGAGCGTCGGGCTGCCGGTCACGCTACGCACAAAGGTGCGCCAGTTTGCAGTGGTTACCGGCGCTTCGGCCGACGGGCCGGTCGATCTCGACTGGGCGGCACTGGCGCAGCCGGGGCACGCCTTCGCCATCTACATGGGCGTACGCTCGGCGCAGCATTTCCGCGACAAGCTGCTCGCCGCCGGCGCGGCACCGCAAACACCGGTGGTTATCGTCGAGAACGGCACGTTGCCGAACGAGCGAGCCGTCGCGACCGAACTGGATTTGCTGGTCCACGCTATCGGCAATACTGGGATACGTGGGCCCGCCGTTATATTTGTCGGCCTCGACTGGGTGAGCGCCGGACTGTCGCGCCCAGGCAAGGTCGAGGTATACGGAATTCAACGCACGCGCGAAGGCGAGCCGGCCGCAACGTCCGCCATCGCTGTGCAACCACTATAACCACCCGCCGAGAGTTCGTTACTCGAAGCGAAAGGCCAAGAATGTCGAGGAGGCGTTTGTGACCGCCCAGCCGTTGCTTCCGAAGAACGCGCCGTTCACGCCGGAAGATATCGATGCGTTGAACAGCGTCGTCGCACGTACGACGCCGCAGCAGCGCGCCTGGCTCGCCGGATTCTTCGCCGGTTTCGAGGCCGCGCAGTCGGGTGCCCAGGCGCTGCCGGCCGTCGCTGCCAAGCCACGCCAGGCGCTCACCGTTCTTTATGCGAGCGAGAGCGGCAACGCCGAAGCCCTCGCCATGCGCACCAAGAAGATGGCGCAGAAGCACGGCCTCGATGCGCGCATCGTCGATTTCGCCGACGCCGACCTCGGCGTCCTGACCAAGGCCAAGAACCTGATGGTGTTCGCCTCGACGTGGGGCGAGGGCGATCCGCCGAGCCGCGCCGTCGACTTCTACAACGCCCTGATGGGCGTCGAGGCGCCGCGCCTTGAAGGCGTGCGCTTTGCCGTCCTGGCGCTGGGCGACACGGCATACGCGCAGTTCTGCGCCACCGGCAAGGCCATCGATGAGCGCCTCGCGGCGCTGGGCGCGACGCGTGCTTTCGAACGCGTTGACCTCGATCTGGATTATTCCAAGCAGGCAGCAGAGTGGACCGACAAGGCGCTTGTCGAGTTGGCGCCGGCCGATGCAGCCGGCACCGCGACCGTGGTGCACGTCGACTTCAAGGGTAGCGCGCTACTTCCCGACGACGAGGAGCCGCAGTTCACCGCCGAGAACCCGCTCACCGGCGAGATTTCGGCGCTCGTCAACCTGAACGGCACGGGTTCGACGCGCGAGACTTGGCACGTCGAGATCGCCGCCGAAGCGCGCGGCTTCTCCTATCTCCCGGGCGATGCCATCGGCGTCGTGCCCGAGAACGATCCGGACCTCGCGCTGCAACTGGCCGAGGTGGCCGGCCTTGGCGCCGACGGGTCGGTCGTGCAGAACCTGCGCGAGCGCTACGACATCACCACGCTGTCGCGTTCGCTGGTCGAAGCCTACGCCAAGCTCACGCTCCGGACCGACGTTGCTCAGCTCGCCGAGCCGAAGGCTTTCGCGGCCTTCGCCGAGGATCGCCAGCTCATCGACCTTTTCGAGACGCATGCCGAGAAGCTGTCGCCCGAGCAGCTGTTTAGCCTGCTGCGCCCGCTGCCGGGCCGCCTCTACTCGGTGGCATCGAGCCCCAAGGCGCATCCCGGCGAGGCGCACCTGCTGGTCGGCGCCGTACGCTGGGATTCGCACGGCCATAAGCGCGGCGGCGTTGCCTCCACATACTTCGCCGACCGCCGCCGGGTCGGCGATGGGGTGCGCGTCTACGTCAAGCCGAACCGGCACTTCCGCCTGCCCGAGGACGGCAACCGGCCGATCGTCATGATCGGCGCCGGTACGGGCGTCGCGCCCTACCGCGCCTTCATCGAGGAGCGCATCGAGACCGGCGCTGCCGGCAAGAGCTGGCTGGTGTTCGGTGAGCGCAACTACACCAACGATTTCCTCTACCAGCTCGAATGGCAGGAGCACCTGGAGGCGGGCGCCCTGTCGCGCATAGACGTCGCCTTCTCGCGCGATCAGCCCGAAAAGATCTACGTGCAGCAGCGTTTGTGGGAAGCGCGCGCCGACCTGTTGAAGTGGGTCGACGACGGCGCCCATATCTACGTGTGCGGCGATGAGAAGGGCATGGCGCGCGATGTCGATACGACGCTGGCGCGCATCCTTGCCGATGCCGCCCGCGGCGACGACGAGGCCGGCCGCGCCAAGCTGAAAGAGCTCACCAAGGCCGGGCGCTACCAACGCGACGTGTATTGATCCGTGGGGCGCTGAGCCCCGCCACAGGACAAGCGACCATGACCGACGACAAGCGCGCCAAGAACGAGCTCATCAAGGAGAGCAGCCGGCTGCTGCGCGGGACAATCGCCGAGGGCCTCGCCGACGTCGCCACCGGCGCCATCTCCGAGGACGACAGCCAGCTCACCAAGTTCCACGGCACCTACCTGCAGGACGACCGCGACGTGCGCGGGGAACGCGCCAAGAAGAAGCTGGAGAAGGCCTACAGCTTCATGATCCGCGTGCGCCTGCCGGGCGGCGTGACGACCTCCCAGCAGTGGCTGCAGCTGGATGCCATCGCCGGCACCTACGCCAACCACACCCTGCGCCTGACGACGCGCCAGACGTTCCAGTTCCACGGCGTCATCAAGTCGAACATGAAGCGCACCATGCAGGCCATCAACGCCGCGCTGCTGGATACCCTGGCCGCCTGCGGCGACGTCAATCGCAACGTGCTGGCCAGCTCCAACCCGTTCGTGTCGAAGGCGCACATCGCCGCCCACGACCTCGCGGTCAAGGTCAGCCAGCACCTGCTGCCGCAGACCGGCGCCTATCACGAGATCTGGCTCGACGGCGAGCAGGTGATCGATGAGAGCGGCCCCGCCAAGAAGGAAGAGGAGCCGATCTACGGCGCCCATTACCTGCCGCGCAAATTCAAGGCGGTGATCGCCGTGCCGCCGTCCAACGACGTCGACATCTACGCCCACGACCTCGGCTACATCGCCATCGTCGAGGACGGAAAGGTCGTCGGCTGGAACGTCACGATCGGCGGCGGCATGGGCATGACGCATGGCGAGGCAGACACCTTCCCGCGCACCGCCGATCTCCTCGGCTTCTGCACTCCTGAGCAGGCGGTCGACGTCGCCGAGAAGGTCGTCACCGTGCAGCGCGACTGGGGCAACCGCACCAATCGCAAGCGCGCGCGCCTCAAGTACACGATCGAGGATCGCGGCCTCGACAACTACCGCGCTGAGGTCGAGCGCCGCCTCGGCTATCAGCTGGGCCAACCGCGCCCGTTCGAGTTCACCTCTACCGGCGACGTCATCGGTTGGGAGCAGGGCGCCGACAAGAAGTGGCACCTCACCGTGTTCGTCGAGAACGGCCGCATCAAGGATATACCCGGCTGGACGCTGCGCTCCGCGTTGCGCGAGATCGCCGAGGGGCATCCCGGTGGCTTCGTCGTCACCGCCAACCAGAACGTCATCATCACCAACGTTCCGGCAAAAGCGAAGGGGAAGATCGAGGCCATCCTCAAGGAGCACGGCATCGCCATCGGCACCGGGCTGTCGGGCCTGCGACGCAACTCCATGGCGTGCGTTTCCCTGCCGACGTGCGGCTTGGGGTTGGCCGAAAGCGAGCGCTTCATGCCCGAGTTGCTCACCGCCTTGGAAGAGTCACTCGACAAGGCCGGCCTGAGGGACGATGAGATCGTCATTCGCATGACCGGCTGCCCCAACGGCTGCGCGCGGCCATACCTTGCCGAGATCGGCCTCGTTGGCCGCAACCCCGGCATTTACAACCTCTACCTGGGCGCGGCGTTCAACGGCGAGCGCCTCAACAAGCTGTACGCCGAGGACATCGATAAGGCGCGCATCGTCGGGTTGTTGGAGCCGCTGTTCGCGCACTATGCCAAGGAGCGCGAGGAGGGCGAGCATTTCGGCGACTTCGCCATTCGCGCCGGCTACGTCAAGCCGACGACGGCCGGCAATCGCTTCCACGCCGACCTGGATCTCGTCAAAACCGTCAGCTGATCGCGCAGCACGTCATCCCGGACGCCAGAGCGTAGCGAGAGTGCTCACTGCTCTTCTGGTCGGCGCTTACTTCGTGCGCTTGCGTGGGATGACAGAAGACGTCAGTGGCGCAGCGGATTGATGAGCGAGTAGGCCGCCCAGAACAACACCAGCGCCAGCGCCACGCGCAGCACCCAATCCGGCACCAGGCCAGTGATGCGCGAGCCGAGCGCAATGCCGGGGACTGAGCCGATGAGCAGCAGACCGAGAATGTTCAAGTCGACGTTGCCCATGCCGAAGTGGCTGGCGCCGGCGAGGAAGGTCAGCGGAATGGCGTGCACGATGTCGGTGCCGACAAGGCGGCGCGCCGGCAGCGAGTGATAGAGCGCCGTCAGCGCCACTACGCCTATGGCGCCCGCGCCAACCGAGGTGAGGGCGACGAGCACGCCGAGCAAAAGGCCGAGCAGCACCGTCGGCACTTTGCGCACCTCCGGCACGTCGGAGGCGTCGGGCGCGTGCCCCGTGTAGCGCTTGATGATGGGATAGGCGGCGACGCAGAGAGCGCTGACGACGAGCGCTGCCGCCAGCACCTTGCGGATGATCGCCGCGAGGATGTGAAGGTCGGGCGCCGCGAGATAAATCCACCCGAGCACGACCGCGGCACCCGGCAGACTGCCGAAGGCGAGCCAGCGCACGATCGGCCAATTGACGTTGCCGAGGGAATGGTGCCGCCACGCCGCGCTCGCCTTGGTGATAGAGGCAAACAGCAGGTCGGTGCCGACGGCGAGAACCGGCGAAATGCCGATGCCGGAGATGAGGAAGGGGGTCATCAGCGAGCCTGCCCCGACGCCGGTGAGACCGACAAGGAAGCCGACGGCAAAGCCGCCAAAGACGATAACGGGCCAGCCGCCCGAGTGCAGAAATTCCATAGAAGACAGGCTCTTGGTAGTGGGTCGGGCGCCTCAGGTCGGGACCATATCCGTTATCTTGGATGGTTCAACCGTTGAAACGCTCCCCGCGGAACTTGCGGTTCTGGCCTAGGTCAGAGCGGCCACGATGGTGCGCAGGCTGAGGATGGCCACCACGCAGCCGACGAGAATCATGAGCAACTTGTCGGGGAGCATTTTCGTCGCGTAGGCCGCGAACGGTGCCGCGATCACACCGCCGAGTATGAGGCCGGAGATGATCGGCCACAACTCGAGGCCGATGGTGGCGATGAAGGTCACCGAGATGGTGAAGGTCACGAAGAACTCGGCAAGGTTGACCGAGCCGATGGCGTAGCGAGGCGTGGTGCCCTGGCCGATCAGCGTCGAGGTGACGATCGGACCCCAGCCGCCACCGCCCATCGAGTCGAGCAGGCCGCCGATGAAGCCGAGCGGGGCAACGCGCGAGGGCTCGGCGCCCGTCGAGGTACGGCTCGTCAGCGCCTTCCACACGATGAAGACGCCGATGAGCAGCAGGTACCCGCTGATGTACGGCTTGATGACATCGCCATCGAGATTGGTCAGCACATAGGCGCCAATGGCGCCGCCGACCATTCCGGGCAGTGCGAGGCGCAGCAGCAGCTTGCGGTCGACGTTGCCGAACTTCCAGTGCGCGGTTCCCGATACGGCGGTCGTGAAGGTCTCGGCGGCGTGCACGCAGGCGCTGGTAGTCGCCGGCGGAATGCCGAGGCTCAGCATCACCGATGACGAGGTGACGCCGTACGCCATGCCGATCGCGCCGTCGACCATCTGGGCGGCGAAACCGACGGCAACAAACAGAAGGAAGTCTTCCCACATCGAGGTGGCTCACTCACTGATCTTGCGGCCCAAGGATGCGGAGGCTTACAGCTCGATTTTGACCTGGACACCGGCCGCATGCAGCAGCAGCGCGGTCTCGCTGGCACGGCGCTGGAACTCTTGACGGTCTTCCTCGCTGTCGCCCAAGTCACGGCACAAGCCGCGCTCGAGCAATTCGCGCGTCAGGCGGAATGCCGTTTCCTCGCCGCTGTCGCCTGGTGTTGCCTCGGTGATGACGCCGCCGGCAACAGTCGCGCCGGTGAGCGCGTCGATGATGAGGAAAATGCCGGTCGGCTGGTTGGCGCTGAACGCGTCGACGGCAACCGGACGTCCCAGCGTGATGGCGACGTTGGCAATATCGTTGACCGCCACCTTGTCGGAGGGCTGCACGGCCAGGGTCTCGAGGTCGAGCAGCGACGTGATGGTGATGGTTGAAATGGGCGCCAGGTCGGTGGCGGTGCGCAGGAAGTAGCCGTTGCTTGGCTCGAACGGCGTCTCCCACAGCCACACGATGCGCGTGTCGAGATGCGAGGCGATGGTCGGCAGGGAATCGGTGCGCGAGAGCACGGCGCCGCGCGCGACGTCGATGTCGGCGTCGAGCTGCAGCGCAACGGCCTGACCCTGCTCGGCGAGTTCCAGATCGCGGTCCATTGTGGCGATGCGCAGGACGTGGGCGCTCTGCCCGCTCAGTGCATCGGTGATGCGATCGCCGACGCAGATGCAGCCCGAGGCAACGGTGCCGGCGAGACCGCGGAAGTCGACGCCGTCGCGCAGGACGGTTTGCACTGGCAGGCGGAAGGGCCCGCGCACGGAGACGTCGCGAGCCGGGATGCGCTCCAGATACTCCAGCAGGTGCGGGCCGGAATACCAGGGCATGTGCTCTGAGATGCGCGCAACGTTGTCGCCGCCGACGGCGGAAACCGGAATGGCGATCGCCTCGCGAAAACCAAAGCGCAGCGTCAGCTCGCGGAAGTCCGCCTCAATGGCGCGGAACTTCTCCTGCGACCAGTCGACGAGGTCCATCTTGTTGACAGCGAGGATGACGCGTTTGACGCCGACGATATCGAGGATGGCGGCATGGCGGCGCGTCTGCCGCTTGATGCCAGAGCGCGCATCGACCAGCATGATGGCGACATCGGCATGCGAGGCGCCGCTCGCCATGTTGCGCGTGTATTGCTCATGGCCGGGGCTGTCGATGACGACGAAGCGGCGCGTTGCCGTGTCAAAATAGCGCCAGGCGATGTCGATGGTGATGCCCTGCTCGCGCTCGGCGACGAGGCCGTCGAGCAGCAGCGAGAAGTCGGGGTGCGCACCGCCCGTCGCGGCGTTCGACGATTTGTTGATCGTCTCGCGCTGATCGTCATAGAGGTCGGAGGCATCCCACAGCAGTCGGCCGATCAGCGTCGACTTGCCGTCGTCGACGGAGCCGCACGTCAACAGATGCAGGATGCCGTTGAGGTCCTGGTTCAAGGCGGGCGCCAAGTCCTGGCGCCGAATTGCGGTGACCGCCGTCATCAGAAGTAGCCTTCCTGCTTCTTGCGCTCCATGGCGCCGGCTTGATCATGGTCGATGAGCCGGCCCTGGCGCTCGGACGTGCGCGCGCCGAGCGTTTCCTCGACGACGCTGTCGAGGTCGGCGGCGGTCGAGGGAACGGCGGCCGTGAGCGGCCAGCAGCCTAGGGTACGGAAGCGAACACTCTTCATCTGCGGCACCTCGCCCGGCAGCAGCGGCAAGCGATCGTCATCGACGACCAGCAGCTGGCCGTTGCGTACGATGGTCGGGCGCTTGGCGGCGAAATAGAGCGGGACGACGTCGAGCTTTTCACGGGCGATATAGCGCCACACGTCGCGCTCGGTCCAATTGGAGAGCGGGAAGACGCGCACTGTCTCGCCGGGGCCGAGGCGCCCGTTCAGCAGGTTCCACATCTCGGGGCGCTGGCGACGCGGGTCCCAGCGATGCCCGGCAGCGCGGAACGAGAACACGCGCTCCTTGGCGCGCGAGCTTTCCTCGTCGCGGCGCGCGCCACCGAAGGCGGCATCGAAGCCGTACTTGTCGAGGGCCTGCTTGAGCGGCTGCGTCTTCATCACGTCGGTGTAGACGGACGGCGAATAGTCGTACGGGTTGACGCCTTTCTTCAGGCCTTCCTCGTTGGTGTGCACGATGAGTTCGAGGCCGAAGTCGCGCACCGTCTTGTCGCGGAAGGCGATCATGTCCTTGAACTTCCACGTCGTGTCGATGTGCAGCAGCGGGAAGGGCGGCTTTTGCGGCCAGAACGCCTTGCGCGCCAGATGCAGCAGGACCGTCGAGTCCTTGCCGATCGAGTACATCAGCACGGGCTTGCGGAATTGCGCGGCGGCTTCGCGGAAGATGTGAATCGACTCTGCCTCGAGCAGATCGAGGTGAGAGAGAGGTACGCTCATGCTGCGGCGTCTTTCTGGTGGGGCCGGTTGTGCAGGCCGCATTCCTTACCGTCTTCGTTCTCCCACCACCAGCGGCCCGCGCGGATGTCCTCACCCGGGCGGATGGCGCGCGTGCATGGCTGGCAGCCGATGGAAGGAAAGCCGCGGGCGTGCAGTGGGTTCACTGGGACATTGTTGGCAGCGACGTACGCTTCGAGCTCTTCGAGGCTCCAGTCGGCGATGGGGTTCAGCTTGGTGATGGCGTTCTCGCCGTCCCAGACGGCGAACGGCACGTGCGCGCGGCCGGCCGATTGCTCGCGGCGCAGGCCGGTGACCCAGCCGGCGGCGCCTTCGAGGGCACGCTTCAGCGGACGCACCTTGCGCACGTCGCAGCACGCTTTGCGGTTTTCGACGGCAAGGCGAAACCCATAGATGCCGTCGCGAGCCACCAGCTCCTCGACGTCGCGGGCGTCCGGGAACATGACGCGGATGCCGAGGCCGTAGCGGTTCTCGCTGGCTTCAAGCGTCTCCAGGGTCTCGGGAAAATGGCGGCCGGTATCGAGGGTGAAGACGTCGATCTTGGCCTTGCTCGCCGCGATCGCGTTCAGCACCGCCTGATCCTCGATGCCGAGGCTGGTCGAGAAGGTGACGCGGCCGGGAATTGAACGCGCGATCTCGATGAGGCGCTCCTCCAGGGTCGGGAGGAGGGCCAGACGGCGGTCGAGCGCCATCGCCTCGGCGGCCCGATCAGCGGCCGGTGCCAGGGTGCGCGGGGTATTGCTGGGCGAATGCACAGTGCTACGGGCGACCGGCGCCTCAGTGGCGTCGCGCCCGCGTGAGGTTTTCGTAGGCATCGTGGTCCCTCGCTGGACCCCGAAAATAGGCGAAACTGATTTCTACTTAAAGCGTCGTCGCCAAATAAAAATAGGATCGCATTCCAACCGGCTGCCCCCGGTGAAAATTTTTACCAACCGGGGCGTTCGTGGAACGGCGTCCCGGATCGGCGCGTCCGACCCGGACCACCAAGCCGCCAGTCGGCACACGCCGAGGTGGAGGGGGTCATAAAAATACCCTCTAAATACGTTGGTGGAGCAGATGCATCCACCTGGCGCCTGCCGACATGTGGTCGTCGGCAAACCGCGCCGATCGCGAATCAGTGCGCCTACAATTCGACGCTGAATGGGTTTCATTTCGCGTCGCAGATTTATCGCAGGACATGTGCCCGAGCTGTTCGCAGTGAAAATATGGGGAAGAAATAGAAACCTAGAAACGTCAGCGATATCAGCGCCTTGTTTGCCGCCATTTAATGTGGACATCTGCGTGACAATTCAGCCGCGGAGGCATTGGCGGAATAATCGCCCTAGCCGACTGGTTAACAGATGTTATCTTCGCGATGCTTCGTCAGGCAGCCGAACATGAAGAGGGCTCTTCCATGTTCTGCCTTCCAGGCGCAGCGCAAAAAGCAAACGTTGAGCAAGTAAGCGGGGTACCACCAATGGGGGATACTAAGCGTCCCGATTTTCCGCAGTTCGACCCGCCCATCGATATGACTCGTGGGCAGGCCGAAGAAGCCGGGATCGAAGTTTTCGAGGTCGTCGGATCAATCAAATGGTTTGATGCATCAAAGGGTTACGGTTTCATCGTGCCCGACAACGGACTAGCTGACATTCTGCTCCACGTCACCTGCCTACGGGCCGGCGGCTATCAGACAGCCTACGAGGGAGCACGTGTTCACGCCGAGATTCTACGCCGGCCCAAGGGCATGCAGGCGTTCCGCATTCTCAGCATGGACGAAAGCACAGCCATCCACCCATCGCAGCTGCCGCAGCGGACGCATGTCATCGTCACGCCGGAGAGCGACTGGGAGCGCGCTATGGTCAAGTGGTTCAACCGCGTGCGCGGTTTCGGCTTCTTGACACGGGGCGAGGGAACGCCGGACGTATTCGTCCACATGGAGACGCTGCGGCGCTTCGGTTTCACCGAATTGCGTCCGGGCCAGATGGTCATGGTCCGCTGGGGCCACGGTTCGAAGGGCTGCATGGCCGCCGAACTGCGACCTGACGGACAACCCGGACTGCCGCCAACGCACTGAAGAGGGCGATGGCTTACTCACGAAATTCGAGCGGGGCTGCCCAATGGGCGGCCCTGCTTATTTTAGCGGCCGTATTCGCGGCCGACGTCCAGCCTGCCGACGCCAAGATGCGCGTGGAGCAGCTGTGGCTTGCGCCCGCGGGCGGGCAGGAAATCCCCATCACTATCGAGGTCGCCGAGGCGCCGAAGGAAAAGGCGCTTGGCTTGATGTTCCGCACCGAGCTTGCCGATAATCAGGGCATGCTGTTTGCGTACGACGAGCCGCGCGAGTTGAGCATGTGGATGCGCAACACTTACATCCCCCTCGATATGGTGTTCATCCGCCCCGACGGCGTCATCCATCGCATCGAGGCGAGGGCCGAACCGATGTCCGAACACGTCATCAACTCTGACGGCCCGGTCTCGGCAGTGCTCGAACTCGCCGGCGGCGCCGCCGAGCGCCTGGGCCTCAAGCCCGGCGATCGGGTGCGCCATCCCGCCTTCAAGGCCGCCGCACCGTGAGTCGTGGCGGCGACCACGGCATATCCTATGTGGTGCGTTTACTCCGTCGATTCCATCGCGTAGAACCCCTGAGCGTTGCATCGGGGCGTAGCTCAGCCTGGTAGAGCACTTGCTTTGGGAGCAAGGGGTCGCGAGTTCGAATCCCGCCGCCCCGACCATACGCGACGCAAGGGACTGTGAGGGTTGCCATGGTTGCGCGTATCTTCAAGCCGGCGAAGACCGCCATGCAGTCGGGCGAAGGCCGCACAAAGGAATGGGTGCTCGAGTTTGCGCCCGCCAGTCCCCGCGAGATCGATCCGCTGATGGGTTGGACCGGCACGCGCGACATGCGCGCCGAGGTGCAGCTCGCGTTTGACAGCAAGGAAGAGGCGATCGCCTATGCTGAGCGCGAGGGGCTTGCCTTCCAGGTCATCGACCCACTGCCGCGCAAAATGATCCGCAAAACCTACGCCGACAATTTCAAGTACGGCCGCATCGGGCGCTGGACGCACTGAGCTGCGGTTTCTTCCGTCGTCCTCTGATGGCGCGGGTTACATCTCGGGTTACACGGCCTTTCGCCCTTTAAGCGTCCTCGCGGACCGCATGCGGCATCTCCAATCCTCATAGGAATCGATTTTGACACTTGCCTCCGGCGCGTGCGGCCTTGACTTCGGTACATCCAACAGCGCTATCGGCCATGCTGCGGAAGCTCATCCCTCCCTGATCCCCCTGCAGGAGGGCCGCGTTTCAATTCCCACCGCGGTATTCTTCAGCTTCGAGGACGCAAGTGTCACCTTTGGCCGCGATGCCGTCTCCCGCTACTTGCAGCGCGAGGATGGGCGCCTCATGCGTTCCCTGAAATCGGTACTCGGATCCTCCCTCATCCACGAGCAAACGCAGGTTGGAGCAAAGCGCCTCCGGTTCGACGAGATTATCTCGCTTTTCCTCGGCTACGTGCGCAAAGCCGCCGACGAGCCGTCGTCCGTCGTCATGGGACGGCCTGTGTTTTTCGTGGACGAGAACCCGGAGGCCGACAAGAGCGCAGAGGATCAACTCCGGCGGGCGGCACAACAGGCAGGCTTCAAGCACGTCGAATTCCAGTTCGAGTCCATCGCTGCTGCCCTCGACTACGAACGCCATGTAGGCGCCGAAGAACTCGCGTTGGTCGTCGACATCGGAGGCGGCACTTCGGACTTCTCCATCGTCCGCGTCTCTCCGCATCGGCGCGGCAAGCCGGACCGCAAGTCCGACATTCTCGCCTATTCGGGCGTGCACATTGGCGGCACCGATTTCGACCGTCGCCTTGAACTCGATGCCGTGCTTCCCGATCTTGGGCTTGGTGCCAAGCTTCGTCACAAGAACATGGAAACACCCTCTTGGTGGTACCAGGACCTTGCAACCTGGCAACGCATCAACTTCCTCTATGACCCTAAGATCTTCGCCGACATGCGCCAGGTACGCCGCGATATGTTCGAGCCCGAAAAGCTCGATCGGCTGCTTGAGGTTCTGGAGCGCAGGAGGGGTCACGCGCTGTTGACCGCCGTCGAGGAGGTCAAGATCCAGCTCTCCTCCGCAAATGTCGTGGCGATGGATTTGCAGAAGCTCGCTGGCATCGAGCCGCTCGACATCACTAGGGAGCAGTTCGAGCACGCAATTGCCGACCAGATCCGCAAAATTCATACGACGATCATTAGCATGCTGAGCCAGAGCAACGTGGCCGCCGATGCAATTGGTTCAGTGTTCCTGACCGGCGGCTCGTCGCGGATACCACTGCTGCTTGCGACGTTGCGCCAGGTGTTCGCCAATGCTCGCATCGTCGAAGGCGATGCGTTCGGTTCCGTAGCCACGGGGCTCGCACTTGAAGCCCACAATTGCTTTGGTACGATGCGCGTTTGATGCCACGCCTTCCTCGGTGTTCGAAGGATTCGCTATTGCCACCTCGCGCCAACGCAACGCTAGCGCTCCCGCACTGAAGGCCGTCCTTCAAGCTCGGGGGGTTCTTCTGACACGGGAAGGTATTTCCGAGCGGCTTCGAAGCCCGGTTGGCTACTAATATAGCTCCTGCTGGTCGCTCCTATACAGCAGCCGACCTCGACTCCTCATCGCCCGTCCGCTTGGTCCCAGTAGCGGAAGTAGGCTGCACCAAGATGGGCCCCGCGGATCTCATCTCCCGCCACGTCCGCTGTTGGCAGCAGATCAGACAAAGCAGGGACGCGTGCTCATGACCCTTCTCCGCTCTCCGCGGCGATCGCGATTCCTCATGCCGAGAGTTGGCGGCGACCAATACGGAGCTGTATGATTTCCCGAGGGCGCAGCATGCGCTGTTCTCGAGACACCGCGGATCCGGCAACTTAGCAAAGGTCGCAGACTTGTCGTCTCTATTGCTCTCGCGGGTTGTACCGATATTGATGGTCGCGTTCGTCTGGGCGCAGCCAGCGGCAACGGCCGAACAGATGACCATGCCGAAGGTCGTGTTCAGCCCAGCTCCGGGTGTCACGCAGGTCTTTCGCGTGCAGTACCGTCTCAGATACGTCCCCGACCCTCCCGGCGCTCCTTCCGACGGCCTCAGCGTCGACTACACCCTCGCGGTGACGCCCATGCGCGAGAAAGCCGGCTACCGCCTTCGCCTGCTCGTCGGCGACGTCAAACACGCTGACAGCGGCGGAATGAATATGGTGGTGGCAGCGGCTCTGATGCTCGATGGCCTTCCCTTCGACATGCTGGTCGACCGAACCGAGAGCCGCCAGGCGATCGCTGATGATACCGCTAGAATGCAGTTGGTGAGTTGAACTTCGGAGTGCTCGCGATGGCGACTGGTGAAGGCAGCCCTTTCAAGGTCGGCGTTGACTACAAAGTCGAGAAGAAAATTGTACAGCCCGAAGATGTCTCGGGCCAAGTCGAACGCTTGGCTCGATATCATCAGGGGCCGGATGTTGGTGAGTGGGGCGATCGATCGGCGCGCGCCTTGGCCAGCGTCGAATAGGAAATATAATAATTCGAGGGCCAAGGTTGGAAAGCTGCTTGAGGAAGCCATCGACAAGCTCGACGCGAGCATTTTCCAGACGATGAAGGCCTTCACGCCCGAAGGCTACCCGCTCGTGTTCACCAAGGTCGTGTTGGGTCAGGCCGGCGCCGGTATTGGCGCCGATCCGGCGCCACGGCCGCCTGCAGGCCGATTGACGGGTGCCCATCATTCTGATGTGGTCGCCCACCCCCCACTTGGAGAGGCCGTTTTGCGCATCGGCCTACAAGGTCCGTGCTCGAAATCGTCATCGTTCTGTGTCTCGTCGTCATCAACGGCGTGTTTGCCCTGTCGGAGCTGGCCATCGTGTCGGCGCGCCGCTCGCGGTTGCGGGCGCTCGCCAAGGCTGGTCGCAAGGGCGCTCGCAGCGCGCTTGCCTTGGCCGAAGATCCAGGACGCTTCCTTTCCACCGTGCAGATCGGCATCACGCTCGTTGGCGTCATTGCTGGTGCGTTCTCGGGCGCGACGCTAGGCGTAAAACTCGAGAACTTTTTCTTCGCCAGCGGAATGTCGCGCGATGCCGCCGAGATCTTCGGGCTGGGAACAGTCATCGTAGCCATCACCTATCTGTCGCTGATCATCGGCGAACTCGTTCCCAAGAACCTGGCGTTGCGCAATCCCGAAGGCATCGCTTGCGCCGTGGCGCCGATGATGACGCAGCTGGCGCGGGTCGGCTCACCCCTGGTCTGGCTGCTCGACAACTCCACGAAGATCGTGCTGCGCATGACCGGACAGGCGCCGCAGCCGTCGTCAGCAGTGACGGAGGAAGAGATCAAGTCCCTGGTCGCGGAAGCTGAAAGCGCCGGCGTACTGGAGAGCGGCGAGCGGCAGATGATCTCCGGCGTTCTGCGGCTCGGTGATCGCGCCGTGCTCGGCCTGATGACGCCGCGCACGGATGTCGATTGGATCGATCTGAACGCCGACGAAGCCGATATCAAGTCGCGCCTGATGAAGACCGGTCACTCGCGTCTACCCGTTGCCGAGGGTTCGGCCGATGCGATGGTCGGCGTCGTGCAAGCGCGAGAGCTGCTGGCTGCGATGCTGGCCGACAAGCCGCTTGATGTCCGCGCGCACGTGCGCAAGGCGCCGATCATTCCCGAGACGATGGACGCGCTTGATGCGCTGCAGGTGCTGCGCGAGGCGCCGGTGCCGATGGCGCTTATTCATGACGAGTACGGGCATTTTGAGGGTCTGGTCACGCCTGCCGATATCCTGGAGGCCATTGCCGGCGTGTTCCATTCGGACGCCGATGGCCGTGAGCCCTACGCCGTCGAAAGAGACGACGGCTCCTGGCTCCTCTCGGGGGCGATGCCCGCCGATGAGATGGCGGAGAGGCTGGAACTCGCGCTGCCCGAGAGTCGCGATTACCACACTGTCGCGGGCCTTGTGCTCTCGCACATGCACCATCTCCCGGCGACGGGTGAATCCGTTGCCGCGTTCGGATGGCGGTTCGAGGTGGTCGATCTTGACGGGCGGCGGATCGATAAGGTTCTGGCGACCCGCATCCAGCCGCTGCGCCGCCGCCAGCTATGATCAGCGGCCCATGCGGGCCGCCGTCAGCCTGCCCCTAGGTCGTCGCCGTGTGGCGGGGCGGATACACCCGGCGCGCGATCAGATTGTCCGCCTGGTGAGCTCGGCTGCCTTCGTCTGCCCTCTGATATAACTTGGACATCACCTTCGCCGTTTCCGCGTACCGGGGGCAGTATGGACAAGAGAGTTGGAGACGAGGCGCCGTTCATCGCGGCGCACGTGCGCACCGAGCGCCGTAATCCCGAACTCGCGCGGCAGATTCTGCCCAGCTCCGGCACCATGATCGCCATGTGCACGACGATGGTTGGCCTCGTGAAGGTGGCTGAGGGTCGCCTCGGGGCGACTTACGTCGACGTCTATGCCGCGATGCTCGGCGCGGCCTTCCTGACCAGCGCGGTGCTGGCCTACGTTGCCATCCGCTCCGCGCGCTATGCAACGCTCAGCGCGCGCTGCGAGCGCGCCGCCGACGCCTTGTTCATTGCCAGTCTTGCCGCGTCGGTATTCGTCGTCGCGCTGTTCGCATTCGAAGCGATCTAGGCGCAGCGGCGGGGCGGCTGCCCACGCCCTTCACCACGAAGTTCTGAGCCGAACGCGTATCGTGTGCGTGGGTAGATCGGTGGTGGTGACGAACAGCATGCCGGATGCACCGTAGCGTCCACGACATGCTGCTCGACGACAATGCGCAGCAGGGCCGCCAAATCCCGCGACGAAGTCGATGGTAGCGCGCGCTTCTCAATGGAAGAGGACAAGCGCCTTCTCCACCGTGTTCCAGACGCCCCAAGCGAGCGGTATGCCGACGAACAGCCAGAACAACGCCGCCTTGAAATCGAGGCCGCCCATGCCGATCCCCTGAGCGCCTGTTTCCTGCGCGGGGGCAGTCTTGGACTTGAGCTTTGCCTGCTCGGCGGCGACGGCCGCCTCGCTCATGTGCCATTTGGGATTGACCGGTCGGACCAGCAGGTTGGCAATGAATCCGACCACCAGCAGACCGGCAAGCGTGAAGAAGATCGGTCCGTAGAGCTGGTCGGGCGCGATGCCGGCGGCCTGGCGGGTGTCGTGCATGTAGTTGACGATGACCGGGCCGATGATGCCCGCCGTCGACCACGCCGTGAGCAGGCGCCCATGAATGGCACCGACAAACTGCGTGCCGAACATGTCGGCGAGATATGCGGGAATGGTGGCAAAGCCGCCGCCGTACATTGAGGCGATGACGCAGAACGAGGCGACGAAGAGGGCGAGGATCTTCCAATCGGCGGCCAGGGCCGCGAGCACGTAAAGGGCGGCGCCGAGGACGAAGAAAATGAAGTATGTCGTTTTGCGCCCGAGCTTGTCGGACGAGGATGCCCACCCGATGCGCCCAAAGATGTTGAAGAGCGAGATCAGTCCGACGAAGCCCGCGCCGACGCCAGCCGCGCGTGCCGCCAGTTCGAGGTTAGCCTTCAGCTCGAGGTAGCCGAGGCCCGGAGCTCCGGCCAGCGCGCCGCCGAACGTCTCCTGCAACATGGGAGACGCCGCGCCGATGATGCCGATGCCCGCGGACACGTTCATGCACAGGATGAGCCACAACAGCCAGAACTGGGGAGTCTTGTGCGCGTCCTTGAGGTCGACGTTGTTGGTCGTAATCATCCGATTGCTGGTGGCAGACGACGTCCAGCCTTCCGGCTTCCACCCGCCAGGGGGCAGACGGTAGCCGAAGGCGCCGACGAGCATGAAGACGAAGTAGATGGCCGCGAGCGCCACGAACGTCTCCCACACGCCCGATGTCGTCGCGGTGCGGAAGTGGTTCATGAGGAGCGTGGCCAGCGGGGAGCCGATCATCGCGCCACCGCCAAAGCCCATGATGGCCATGCCGGTCGCCATGCCGCGGCGATCGGGGAACCACTTGATGAGCGTGGAGACGGGTGAGATGTAGCCGAGCCCGAGACCGATGCCGCCGAGAACGCCGGCTCCTATCCACATCAGCCACAGCTGATGCAGATAGACGCCGAGAGCGCCGATGAGCAGGCCGCCGCACCAGCAGAGCGCGGAGACGAAGCCGGCCTTGCGCGGTCCGACGCGCTCGAGCCATCCGCCCCATATCGCCGCCGATACGCCCAGCAGCACGAAGAAGAACGTGAACATCCAGCCGAGGTCGAACTGGCTCCAATTGCAGTCGGTGGCGGTAAGGGCGGTGAGGGTACCGAGCGACTTCTCCGCGAAGGTGACCGCGCCCAGCGAGCATTCGGGCAGAGGCTTGCCGTCAGCGCCCAGGAGCGCGGCCTGCAGCGGCTTCCAGAACACCGAGAACCCGTAGGCCATGCCGATGCACAAATGGATGCACAGGGCGGCCGGCGGCACGAGCCAGCGGTTGAATCCAGGTTTGGCGATGATGCGCTCGCGGGAGAACAGCGATGCTCCGACGCCCGCCGTGGTAGCCGTATTGGCCATGTAGTTCCCTTCCCCCGAAATCCCGATTATTGGCGGCTGGCGCCAGGCGACGCCGCTCTTATCCCTTTCTTGGCATGGGTTTGCCGTCACGATCAACGTGTCTGACGGCTAGGAGGGCGAGGCTCCCCGGGGTGGGGCTAATTGGCGGCAGAGGGCGACAAACATAAAGACGGCGCCGCAGCTGGCTGCGACGCCTCGAGCAGATGACCGACAATCGGTGTGCGAACTCTAGGCCGCGCGCTCGGTGCGCAGCGGGGCGTGATGGCCGTCAATGCCGAAGGGCACACATTCGCCGGCGACGCGGTTGGCGCCCATGCCGTCGAGGGCGGCAATCATGCGTCCTTCGCGCTTCAGGAAGGCGTCGGCCAGCGTGACGAAACGCCGGTTGGGAACCGCGGTGTCGGAAGCGCGCCGCAAGGCCAGCGCGATTGCGCGCTCGCAGGCGTGCGGGTTGATGGCGCACAAGGTGATGAACGCGGCGGCCGTGGAACGGCTGAGACCGGCGTAGCAGTGAATGAGCATCGGAGCCTCGCGGTCCCAGGTGCGCGCGAACTCGATGAGTTCTCCGACGTGCTCGGCGGCAGGTGCGACGGCGCCGTCGCGCGTCTCGATGATGTCGTGCATGTCGAGGCGCAGATGGCGTCCGGGGGCGAGGCCAGCAGGTGTGGTCGGGGCGAGGTCGGCATTGATGGCGCTAATCAGATGGCGAGCGCCGGTGCGCGCAATGACTTCAGGGATATGTCTCAGTGCGCACACATGGACGGAGGCCGAGGGCCTAAGCTGCATATCGAATCTCTCTCGTTCCAAAATGTCTGACAGCTAGTGGCAGCGAACCATGACCGTTTCAAGAACCCGGGGTTCACCTTTTCGCAATGGCTTTGCTCGCCGCGCGATACGTTAAGAATTGGTTGGCGATCCCGGCAGGATTTGAACCTGCGACCCTCTCGAACGTCGAGCGTGGCAGTCCAACACTGGCCTGCATGACGGCGGCCGTGTAGCGGCTCGCTAGGTCCGTTGCCACGGACTCGATCCCATTGCCGCGCTCGCGGTCGACCCGGACCATGTGGCAGCGCACGTCTATCTCGCCGAAGACGAACAGAACCTTGTCGCCGTCATTGACGCGACGACCGAGGAAGTCAACGCCGTCGCGGCCGATCCGGTGCATCGTGTACGGTCCGAGCCAATTCACGATGGCTCCCGGCGCGCGGCTGAACAGGTAATGCGCGTGGCTGTCGCCGAAGACGTGGAGCAGCGCCATCAGTGAACCTTTGCGTCGTCGGGCGCCACGGGCGGCGGGGCCTCGACCTTCGCAATCAGGTCAGCGGGGTTCATTCTGCAGCTCCCTGTATCGCTTGAGCCTGCTGCACCCACGGCAGCTCGGCGCTCGGCCAGTGCGTACACTTGCTGCTGCACGCCGCGCGGTCATCAGCTCCTGTATGCCGCGCAATTCCTTGTCGGGGAAGCCGGCGAGCTTGAAGCAGTGAGGACCCACGCGGCGGTCGCAACTGCGGCACTCAACCGGAGATAGACGCCTGCCTGATACACGTCCCCGAGCGTCCTCACGACCAGCGCGCGTTCCAGCCTGATCGCAAAACACGCGCGGAACGAGGGCCACTTAGCGGCGAGCCTTTGAACACTGGCGATCCCGGCAGGATTCGAACCTGCGACCCTCCGCTTAGAAGGCAGATGCTCTATCCAACTGAGCTACGGGATCACGCGGCGCGGCAGCCGGCCCCACTGATAGTCCGTTCGGGGCCCTGAGAAAAGGCGCAACGTCCGTGGTCAGGTTCATATCGTCCGCGCCGCCAGGCCGTCTGGGGCGCGTTCCGCATGAACATTGCCGAGATCACCCCTTAGTGGGGGCGGCGACCTGTGCGTGCCTCACCCACCGCCCAGAGGGTCAGCAATATCGCGACGATGGCCGGCAGGCTGACGGCGGGGAAATCGCGCGCCAGATCTGCGGGCGCGCAGATGCCGACCGCCACCTCCCAGACATGAAAAAGGGCATGGCCGCTGAGCCAGATCGCCGCCGCGCCCCATAACAGGATGCGCCATTGCGGGATCGCGGTACCAGCGACGAACGCGGCGCCGAGGAGCACAAAGATCAGTCCGATGTCGCGCAGGAAGTGCTGGTTGAATGGACCTGTCGTGGTCACGCCCGGGACTGCGAAGTACCAGGCCTCGGGCGCCACTAACATAAAGATGCCGTTCGCCTCCAGAGCGATGCCGAGCGCGACGGCTACAGCTAGGAAGAATGCTTTCAACATGGGTGCGCTCCTACTTGGGTGCCGTGGCGAGCCGCAGCCAATCATCGAAGCGGGTGGCGCCGATCACCGCTTCGGCGCCGGCGGTGAGGGACTGATCGGTCAACTCTGTGCCGAAGTAGCGGGCGCGGACATCGGCAATGACCTGACGCGTGTCCTTGGTGGCCGCGAAGTAGCGGCGCACGAGTTCGTCGAGCGGCAAGCGTTCGGGGCCGCCCACCTCGACGATGCCGTTGACCGGCGACAGCCAGAGTGACGTCGGCCAGAGCCGCCACGACATCGTTTGAGGCTATGGGCTGGAGCAGCGCAGGCGACAGGTGCACCGCCTCGCCGATCGTCGCAGCCTTCGCGATGGAGTTGACGAACTCGAAGAACTGCGTCGAGCGCAAGATCGTATAGGGGATGGACGCTGCTTCGATCAACTGCTCCTGCGCCACCTTGGCGCGCAGATAGCCGCTCTCAGGTAACCGATCGGCCCCGACCACCGACAACGCGACGTGATGCTTGACGCCAGCGGCGGCTTCAGCGGCAAGCAGGTTTCGCCCGGCGGTCTGGAAGAATTCGAGCACCGCCTGGTCCTCGAACGACGGCGAGTTCGCCACGTCGACGACCACATCGGCGCCCGCCAGCGCCTCGGCGAGCCCCTCGCCGGTGATGGTGTTGACGCCCGAGTTCGGCGATGCCGCAAGCACCTCGTGGTGTGCCTTGCGCAAACGTTCGACCAGCTTGGAGCCGATGAGGCCGCTGCCTCCGATGACGACGATTTTCATGGTTGAACTCCCGTTCACATCTGCACAGCGCGGGCGCGATCGGCCCTGACGAGCGGCAAGCTGCCAGGAGGTTTGGGAAAAGACCTTGTGACGATCTTGAATTGTTGTTGAGCCTGCCTTGGAATTCGCTCCAAGCACCTGGGGACGGTTGTGCTATCCCTTGCCAGTCTCAACGGCCGCACGGGTATGCCGGCATTTGCGCTTGGGCCAAGGAGGGCCGCGGTGCACTTCGTGTTTGGTGAATACGTGCTCGATCCCGAGCGGCGGGAGCTATCCCGCGGCCACGAGGCAATTGCCGTCGGTCCGCAGGTCTTCGATCTGCTGGTCTATCTGGTGCGCAACCGTGAGCGCGTCGTCACCAGGGACGATCTGTTGGACAGCGTGTGGGATGGGCGTATCGTTTCGGAATCGACGCTGGCCAGCCATATCAATGCGGTGCGTAAGGCGATCGGCGACAACGGCCAGGAACAGCGACTGATCCGCACCATCGCCCGCAAGGGATTTCGCTTTGTCGGCGACGTCAGCGAGGCAGGGTCATCGCCTGTCGCAACGGCGATTTCCGGACCCGGCGCTGTCGGCGCGGAGCTGGTGGATGCGCTCCCGTTGCCTGACAGACCATCGATCGCCGTACTTGCCTTCGTCAATTTGAGTGGCGACCCCGAGCAGGAATACTTCGCCGACGGCGTGGTCGAGGACATCATCTCCGCGCTGTCGCGCATCGGCTGGCTGTTTGTCATCGCGCGCAACTCCAGCTTCGCCTACAAGTGCCGCTCGGTGGACGTGAAGCAGATCGGGCGTGAACTCGGAGTTCGCTACGTGCTGGAAGGCAGCGTACGCAAGGCGGCCAACCGCGTGCGCATCACCGGCCAGCTGATTGATGCGGAAACCGGCGGCCATCTGTGGGCCGAGCGGTTCGAGAACACCCTCGAAGACATTTTCGAGCTGCAGGACCAGGTGGCAATGAGCGTCGTCGGCGCGATTACTTCGCAGCTGGAACGCGCTGAGATCGTGCGCGCGAAGCGCAAGCCGACCGAAAGCCTCGACGCGTATGACTACTATCTGCGCGGCATGGCGAACTTCCATCAAGCCAACCGCGAGGCGATCGAAGCCGCGCTGCCGCTGTTCTACAAAGCGATCGAACTCGATCCTGATTTCGCATCTGCCTACGCGATGGCCGCGTGGTGTCACTTTTGGCGCAAGATCAACGGCTGGATGTCTAATCTGGAGCGGGACACCGTCGAGGGCGCCCACCTGGCCCGCCGCGCCATCGAACTGGGCAAGGACGACGCCGTGGCGCTGACGCGCGGAGGCCATGCACACGCACACTTCTCCGGCGACATTGACGGCGGGATCGCGCTGCTTGATCGCGCTCTGCTGCTCAACCCCAACCTGGCGGCTGCTTGGTTTCTCGGCGGCTTCCTGCGCCTGTGGCGCGGTCAGCCGGACGATGCGATTGCCCGCTTTGCGCAAGCCATGCGCTTGAGCCCGCTTGATCCAGAGACGTATCGAATGCAAGCCGGCACGGCGATGGCGCATCTGCTGGCAGGACGCTTCGACGACGCGTCGTCGTGGGCGGAGAAATCCAGCAGGGAGCTGCCGAGTTTCCTGATGGTTATCGGTGTCATCGCCGCCAGCCATGCACATGCCGGCCGTATCGACGCCGCACGACGGGCGATGCATCAGTTGCGTCAGCTCGATCCCGCGCTGCGCAGCGCCAATCTTAACGAGTGGCTGCCGTTGCAACGCCCAACTGATCTTGCGCTCTTCGCCGAGGGCCTGCGTAAGGCGGGGCTGCCGGACTGACCGCAGCATGGCCTCTACCCTGTAGGAGTGCCTGATGCTTAACAAGGCATTGTTCGGGCGGCTCACAGCGGCCACTGAACCAAATACCCTCTTTGCGAGTTAATCTCCCCAACAGAGGAGAAAAACGATGGGTTTCTTTGCTTGGATTTTTGTCGGTCTCATCGCCGGATGGATCGCTGAACAGATCGCCGGTCGCGAGCACGGCCTCGTCACCAACCTTGTTGTCGGCGTCATCGGCGCATTGTTGGGCGGATTCGTTTTCGGATCGCTGCTCGGCTTCCGCTACGACGAGGGCTTCAACCTAGCCACGATCGCCATTGCCACAGGCGGCGCTGTGTTGCTGCTGTGGATCGTAGGAGCCATGCGGGCCCGGCGTACGCTTTAGCCCTGAGCCAATTGGCTGCGGGTCCAGCTATTTGTCCTGCGTGTAGGGCTTCTCGCCCTCCACGTAGGGCCGCACCTGACGCCATAGTCGGTGGTAGTCGTTGGCGTGCTGGCGTTGCTCATCGACATCATCGGCCAGTCGCGAAGCTTCGCGCAGCCGCTCCATATCGCGCAGCGCCTTTTCGACCTGCTCTCTCGTCATGCGAGGCTCCTGATGCGCCCACGGCGCGGGGGGAGGCGACACTCGACAGCGCCAAACATATCGTCAAGCCACCCTTCTGAACAACGCACAAGATTGCCTCACGGCTTCCCTCGGATCTCGTCGCCGTCGAACTCGTCCTTGTGAAGCATTCTGCGCCCAACACGGCGGCGCGGAACCTCGCCCCTCTGTGAGTGTTGTCGCCAGTGCAACGCACAAATTGTGCTGAAGTTTCGTTTGCGGGAGAGACGTCGTTATGCGGAAAGCAGCAGCGGCCTTCGTCGTCATGGTACTGGCCACGGGCTTGGCCGGCATGGGCGCTGGAGCCAAGGCGCAGGAGCAGCCGGGCGTGGGTCCCAACCCAAAGCTGCCCGAGCCGCAACACAGTTTGTTGCCGACCGTCAACATCGCGCCTGCGACCACTTGGCCGGAGGGTGCCAAGCCGTCGGCCGGCGCGGGACTCGCCGTTGTCTCCTTCGCCGCCGGGCTAGAGCATCCGCGCTGGCTCTACACGCTGCCCAACGGAGACGTTCTGGTTGCCGAGACGAATGCGCCGCCCAAACCCGCTGACACCGGCATCAAGGCCTGGTTCATGCGCCTGGTGATGCGGCGCGCCACGGGACCGGCGGAGAGCGCAAACCGCATCCGCCTGCTGCGAGATGCAGATGGCGACGGCGTTGCCGAGATCAACAAGGTGTTCCTCGAGGGGCTCTTCTCGCCCTTCGGCATGGCGCTGATCGGCGACAACTTCTATGTCGCCAATGCGAATGCGGTGATGCGCTTTCCATATAAGGACGGCGCCATCACCGGCGCCGGGGTGAAGCTGACCGATCTGCCCGGCGGACCTCTCAATCACCATTGGACGAAGAACATCATCGCCAGCCGCGACGGCAAGCACCTCTACGCAACCGTCGGCTCCAACAGCAACGTCGGCGAAAACGGTCTCGACAAGGAAGAGGGTCGGGCGGCGATCTGGGAGATCGATGTCGTGACCGGTCAAAAGCGGCTGTTTGCCACCGGTCTGCGTAACCCCAACGGCATGGCATGGGAGCCGACGACGGGCGAGTTGTGGACCGTCGTCAACGAGCGTGACGAACTCGGTAACGACCTCGTGCCTGACTATTTGACGTCGGTAAAGGACGGCGGCTTCTATGGCTGGCCTTACAGCTATTGGGGTCAGCACGTTGACACGCGCGTTGAGCCGCAGAAACCCGATCTCGTTGCCAAGGCGCTGGCGCCCGACTACGGGCTCGGCGCGCACGTGGCGGCGCTGGGGTTGACCTTCTCCGATGCAGCTCTGCTGCCGGCCGCCTACCGCAGCGGCGCATTCATCGGCCTGCACGGATCATGGAACCGCGAGCCGCGTGCCGGCTACAAGGTCATTTTTGTGCCGTTTACCGATGGCCGCCCGTCCGGGCAGCCGGTAGACGTGCTCTCGGGTTTCATCGATGCGGATGGAAACGCGCCGGGCCGACCCGTTGGAGTCGCCATCGACAAGGCCGGTGCGCTGCTGGTCGCCGATGATGTCGGCGGTCGCATCTGGCGTGTGACAGCGGCGCCGGAGGCAGCACCCGCCACTTCGCCAGCTTCGCAATAAGAACTCTCCTGAGACGCTGGACGGGCCGCGCGGCTGCTGTGACGTGCGGCACAGCCGCGACGCTGCGGCGGCGGTAACGATCGGCCGTCGCAACAGAGTTGGAGATCACAAGATGCCGCTTTTCTTCCTGCCCTTCCTCTACGCGCAGATACTGCTTTCGGGTGCGACCACCGCCTGGTCGGAACCGGTTGACGAGAAATACAGCCCCTCGTTGCCTTCGCCTGAGACCATTGAACAAGTGCTGCGCTGATCGGACGGGATTGTTTCGAGCGCCCCCGCGCACTAAACAGGGCCAGTCCATCAGCCGCCCTGTGAATGCCCATGCCGCTGCTACGCTTTGATTTGATCGAAGGCCGCACCGACGCCGAGCTACAGGCCCTGCTCGATGCAGCTCACCGTGCCATGCTGGCAGCCTTCAAGGTGCCCGAGCGCGACCGCTATCAGATCGTCAACGAGCACAAACCCTCACGCATGCTCGTCGAGGATACCGGGCTTGGGATTGCGCGGACCGACAAGGTCGTTGTCGTGCAGGTGATCACGCGCCCGCGCGGCAAGGCTGCCAAGCAGACGTTCTATCGTCTGCTCGTCGAGGAACTGCAGCAAAGCTGCGGCATCGCACCCTCTGACGTCATGGTGTCGATGGTCGAGAACACCGACGAGGATTGGTCGTTCGGGCTCGGGCGGGCGCAATTTCTCGAAGGCGATCTTTGATCGGGTGGGAAGCCGCTCAGCCCGTCTTGGTTGGGTGCTCGGGCGCGTGCTGGGCCAGCAGCGAGCGTAGCATGCGTACGACGCGTGATGCAGGGCCGCTGGAGCAGCATTGAATGGAGATGCGGGCTCCCTCGAACAGCAGAAATACTTCATCGGCGAGCTGATCGGGTTCGGCGTAGCCGGCATCGCGGAACAGGCTGACGAGACGTTCGCGCTTGCGCGTTTTGTAGTCGTCGATGATCTGCCGCGCGGGGTGTTCAATTTCGCGCATTTCCACGGCGGCATTGGCAATCGCGCAGCCGCGCTCGCCTCCGTCGGTCAGGATCCTCTCGACATAACGCACCCACCCTTCGAGCTGGGCGTGCGGGTCACCCGGATAGTCTTGCGCCAGCCCGACCCAGAGTTCATCGCCCTCTTTGGCGAGTTCGGTGAGGTAAGCGGCGATCAGTTCGTCCTTGGAACCAAAATGACGATAAAGCGTCATCTTATTTGTGGCCGCGGCCTCGGCAATCGCATCGACCCCGACGGCGCGTATGCCGTGGCGATAAAAAAGCTGCCGCGCCGCTGCCAGTATGCGCTGGCGTGGCGGAGGAGGTGGAGCTTCGGCAGTGGGGTTAATGGTGCTTACCATGGCCTCTTGACATAGGGTGTTACCGGTCAGTATACCAGACACGTTACCGGTCAGTAACACAGCGTGCGGCTGCTGTCATGCCCCTCGTTTCGCACCGCACCAATCCGCGAGCATAGCCAACATGCAGCCACCCAGCACCGCGCAGTACAAGATCTCGGTCCCGTACGGTTTCCGGCGCGAGAACCTCGACCGCCACATCCTGTGCCTGACGAGCAGCCCCCGGCGCGACACGTCGTATTCGAGCCTCGTAGCCATGCGGGTGCTTCGCGAGCTGCGTCAAGTTTATCCGGAGGCAAGTGTCACGATTCGCGATCTGGCGCGCAACCCGCTGCCCCATATCGACGAGGACTTCGTGACCGCTACCCGATCGATCGCCGGCGCGCGCACAGATCGCCAGCGGGCGCAGCTGGAGCGCTCGGACGAGCTGATCGAGGAGCTCTTCAGCGCCGACACGGTGGTCATCGCCGCGTCCATGATTAATTTCGGGATACCTTCCACGCTGAAGTCGTGGGTGGACCATGTCGTGCGGCCCGACCGCACCTTCCGCTATACCGCGGGCGGCTCGCAAGGCCTGCTGCGGGGGCGTCGCGCCATCCTGGTGCTGTCGCGCGGAGGCATTTATTCGGGCGGTCCGCTGCGTACTTTTGAGCATGACGAAAGCTATCTGCGCTCCGTCCTGGACTTCATCGGCATCACCGATGTGCAGTCGGTCCTGGTCGAGGGTATGGCGCTGGGGCCGGACTTCGCCGAGCGGGCAGTCGATGCTGCCATGCGGCGTGCCGGGGCCGTCGCCGGCGTCCTCGCGGCATAGCGGTCTTGCCGCGCGAGCGCCTCCGAATTCACGACCGGTCATCGGCGCAATGCCAGCCGTCCCGCAGCCATTCGAACGGATTTTCTATGTCCATCGTCTCGATCCTCCGCATCGCCATTTCCATGTCGCTGACGGCGGCCCTGTTGACCGCATGCGGTGAGGCTCCGCCCAAGGGGCAGGCGGCTCCGCCGCCGGCGCAGGTAACGGTCTCCAAGCCCGTGCAAAAGCTTGTCACCGATCGCGACGAGTACGTCGGGCGCTTCGTTGCGCTCGACTACGTCGAAATTCGCGCACGCGTGTCGGGCTACCTAGAACAGATCCACTTCCACGACGGCCAGCTCGTTAAGCAGGGCGATCCGCTGTTCACGATCGATCCGCGGCCTTTCCAGGCGACGCTCGAACAGGCGCGGGCGGCGGTGGAGCAGGCGAAGGCGAACCTTGCCTTCGCCGAGAGCGATTTGAAGCGCGGCGAGAGCCTGCGCACCGGCACGACCATCACCCAGCAGGCCCTCGACCAGCGCCTGCAAGCTTCGCGGGTCGCCGCCGCGTCCGTGACCTCGCAGCAAGCGGCGCTCGAACAGGCCGAACTCGATCTCAGCTTCACCGAATTAAAGGCGCCAATTTCAGGCCGCATCGGCGACCGGCGCGTCTCCGTCGGCAACCTCGTCTCGGGCGGCGCCTCGGGAAGCACCACGCTACTGGCGACGATCGCCTCGATCGATCCCATCCGCTTCGAATTCACCATGGATGAGGCCTCATACCTCCGCTACCTGCGCATGGCCACCGGCGCTGCCTCAAGCGGAGCTGACCGTGGCATGACGCTGCCGGTCCGCTTGAAGCTGATCGACGAGGACACTTTCACCCACGTAGGCAAAATCGACTTCGTCGACAACGCCATCGATCGCTCTTCCGGCACCATTCGCGGGCGCGCGTTGTTTACAAATGCCGATGCGCGGCTGACGCCGGGCATGTTCGGCCGCATTCAGATTGCCACCTCAGCGCCGGTCGCGGCGCTGCTCGTTCCCGATTCAGCCATCGGTACCGAGCAGGTCCGCAAGTTCGTCTACGTCGTGAACGCCGAGAACGTGGCGAACCCGAAGTACGTAACACTCGGTCAGTTGGTTGACGGGATGCGCGTGGTGCAGGGCCTCGATGCAAACGATGTCATCATCGTCAACGGCCTGATGCGCGTGCGCCCCGGCGCCAAGGTGGCGCCTCAGGAGGCCGCTGCCGACCCGGTCAACGTCCGCAGTACGTCCTCTATCCGTACCAACTAAGGGCAGGACGATGCGCCTATCTCACTTCTTCATCGACCGGCCGATCTTTGCCAGCGTCATCTCGATCGTGTTCGTGATCTTGGGCGCGGTGGCGGTCGGCCGCCTGCCGATCGCCCAGTATCCTGATATCGCTCCCCCGGTTGTCAATGTCACCGGCCAATATCCAGGCGCCAGCGCCGAGGTCGTCGCCTCGACCGTCGTTGCTCCACTCGAGCAGCAGATCAACGGCGTCGAGCGCATGCTGTACATCTCGTCGAACTCGACGGTCGATGGGCGCTTCACGATTTCGGTGACCTTCGATCTCGGTACCGATCTCGATACGGCGCAGGTGCAGGTGCAGAACCGGGTGGCCATCGCCCAGCCGCGCCTGCCGGTCGATGTGCGCAACATCGGCGTCACCGTCGCCAAGGCCTCGCCCGACCTGATGATGGTCGTGCATCTTTATTCGCCCGACCAGTCTCGCGACACGCTGTTCATCTCCAATTACGCCAGTGTCAACGTCGTTGATGTGCTGAGCCGTATCGAGGGCGTCGGCTCGATCACCGTGTTCGGCAGCCGCGACTACTCGATGCGAGTCTGGCTCGATCCCGATCGCCTGCAATCGCTTGGGCTGACGGCGAGCGACGTCACCGTGGCGCTGCAGCGACAGAACGTTCAGGTCGCCGCGGGCATTCTCAATCAGCCACCACTCGACAAGCCTGGCGCCTTCCAGATTTCCGTGCAGACTCTCGGGCGCCTCGCCGATCCCGAAGAGTTCGGGCAGATCGTCGTCAAGCAAAGCAACGATGCCGTCGTGCGCCTGAAGGACGTGGCGCGCGTGGAGTTGGCAGCGCTCGACTATGGCGTCAATTCCTACCTCGACCTCAATCCGGCGACCGGTCTCGGCGTGTTTCAGCTTCCCGGCTCGAACGCCATCGACACGGCGGAGAAGATCAAGGCAACGATGTCGGAGTTGTCGAAGAACTTTCCGGCCGGCTTGAAGTACGACATCATCTACAACCCGACCGAGTTCATCCAGCAGTCGGTCGACGCCGTGGTGATGACGATCTTCGAGGCCGTGATCCTCGTCGTTCTCGTCGTGGTGCTGTTCCTGCAGACATGGCGCGCGGCGATCATTCCGATCGTCGCCATTCCCGTGTCGCTCATCGGCACCTTTTTCATCATGGCCGTGTTCGGCTTCTCGCTGAACAACCTGTCGCTGTTCGGACTGGTGCTGGCCATCGGCATCGTCGTCGACGACGCCATCGTGGTGGTCGAGAACGTCGAACGCAACATGGCCAAGGGGCTCAGTCCACGCGAAGCAGCATACCGAACCATGGAGGAGGTCGGCGGCGCGCTGATCGCCATCGCCCTGGTGCTCACCGCCGTGTTCGTGCCGTCGGCGTTCATCACGGGCATCTCGGGACAGTTTTACCAGCAGTTCGCGCTCACCATTGCCGGCGCGACTGTCATCTCGCTGATCGTGTCGCTGACCCTGTCGCCGGCGCTCTGCGCCATGCTGCTCAAGCCGCACAGCGAAGGACACAGCTCGGCCTGGTACATGTGGCCGGTGCACGCGTTTTTCCGCGCCTTCAACTGGAGCTTCGACAAGCTATCGCACGGCTACGCGTGGATGGTCGGTCGCCTGGTGCGGCTGGCGGTGGTCATGCTCGTCGTCTATGCGGGCCTCATCGCCTTCGGCATGAACGAGTTCCGCAAAACCCCCGTCGGCTTCATTCCTGCGGTCGATGGCGGCTACCTGATCACTGTCACGCAGCTGCCGCCGGCCGCATCGCTGGCGCGCACCGACGCCGTGAACCGGCGCGTGGTTGAACTGGCACTGCAGACACCGGGTGTCGCGCATGCGGTGAACATTGTCGGCTTCTCGGGCGCCACGCGCACCAACGCGCCCAACGCCGGCGCGGTGTTCGTCGTGCTGAAGCCGTTCGATGAGCGGGCCAAGGATCCCAATCAATCGGCGCAGGCGATCCAGAAGGCCTTGTTCGGCAAATTCTCGACGATTCAGGACGCATCGATCTTCGTCGTCGCGCCGCCGCCCGTGCGCGGCATCGGCAGCGCCGGCGGCTTCCGCATGATGATTCAGGACCGCGGAGGTAACGGCCCTGCAGCGCTGCAACAGGTCGTCGGCAGCATGATGGCGAAAGCCAACCAGACGCCCGGTCTGCAGCAGGTGTTCTCGATGTTCGAGAACTCGACGCCGCAGCTTTATCTCGATATCGATCGCGTCAAGGCGCAGATGCTCGGCATCAACGTCACCGACGTGTTCACGGCGCTGCAGACGTATCTGGGATCGGCTTACGTCAATGACTTCAACCTGCTCGGGCGGACATATCGTGTCACGGCGCAAGCCGACAGCAAATATCGTATCAACACCAAGGACGTATTGAAGCTGCGCGTGCGGAATTCCTCCGGCGAGACGGTGCCGCTGGGAAGCTTCACGACCGTGCGCGACATCTCGGCCCCCTCGCGCGTGCCGCGTTACAATCTCTACCCAGCGGCAGAGCTCGATGGTTCGGCAGCGCCCGGTTTCTCGCAAGGCCAGGCCATCGACACAATGGAAAAGCTGGCGGCGGAAACGTTGCCGCAGGGCTTCGGCTACGAATGGACCGAGCTCGCCTACCAGCAGATCCGTGCCGGCAACACGGCCGCCTTCGCATTCGCGCTCGGAGTCGTGTTCGTGTTCCTCGTGCTTGCCGCGCAGTTCGAGAGCCTGACGCTGCCGCTGGCGGTGATCCTCATCGTTCCCATGAGCCTCATTGCGTCGATCACCGGCGTCGTCTTGCGCGGGATGGACAACAACATTCTCACTCAGGTGGGCTTCATCGTGCTGATCGGTCTGGCGGCGAAGAACGCCATTCTCATCGTCGAGTTCGCGGCGCAGCTCGAGGAAACCGGCCTAAGCAAATTCGAGGCGGCGACGGAGGCCGCGCGGCTTCGCATGCGGCCCATCCTCATGACGTCGCTGGCCTTCATTCTCGGCGTCGTTCCGCTGGTGTGGGCGGTGGGCGCGGGTGCCGAGCTGCGCCAGGCGCTGGGCACCGCCGTATTCGCCGGCATGATCGGCGTAACCTTCTTCGGCCTGATCTTCACCCCGGTGTTCTACGTGACCTGCCGCTGGCTCGGCGACCTGTTCGGCCGCCGCCGCCGTGCCGAAGCCGAGCCGCCTCCACCGGCGACAATCCAACCCGCGGAGTGACGGCCGCGCACATTTCTTTGCCAGAAGGGAGCCAGTAGGCAGCTAGCACGTTTCCTTTGCACCCAGCCAACCTGCACGTAGCGAGGCGCCAGATGACGAAGCTGACAGTGAATGGGGCCGCGGTCGAGTTCGACGGCGATCCGACCATGCCGCTCCTGTGGTTCTTGCGCGACGTCCAGGGGCTGACCGGCACCAAGTTCGGCTGCGGCATCGCCCAGTGCGGCGCCTGCACGGTGCACGTCAACGCCGAGCCGCGTCGTAGTTGCGTGACGCCCATCGGTACGCTCGAAGGCGCCGAGATCGTGACCATCGAGGGATCGACCAGCAGGGAGACCGAGGCGGTGCGCGCCGCATGGGTTGCGCACGATGTGCCGCAATGTGGCTACTGCCAGTCGGGACAGATCATGTCGGCGGTCGGCCTATTGAGCGTCATCCCCAAACCGACCGATGAGGACATCGACCTCGCCATGACCGGCAACGTCTGCCGCTGCTGTACCTATCATCGTATCAGAGCTGCCATCCATGATGCGGCTGGGCGGCTGGAGGGTTGAGCATGAACGTTCCAGTCTCCGCCAATCGGCGCCAGTTCCTGCAGGGCTCGAGTGCGCTCGGCCTTATCGTAGGATTCAATATTCCTCTAGCCGGGCGCGCCAGTGCCGCTGCGGCCCCATTCGCGCCCAACGCCTTCATCCGCATCGCACCCGACAACACCGTCACGGTCATCAGCAAGTTCATCGAGATGGGCCAGGGCCCTTATACCGGTATAGCCACCGTGCTCGCGGACGAACTCGACGCAGACTGGTCGCAGATGCGTGCTCAATCGGCGCCCGCTGACGTGAAGCTGTACGCCAATGCCGCCTTCGGCGTTCAGGGGACAGGCGGGTCGACCGCCATGGCAAGCTCATGGGAGGAGCTGCGACTCGCCGGCGCCCAGGCGCGTGCGCAGCTTGTCTTCGCCGCCGCCAAATTGTGGGGCGTCACTCCCGGTTCCATTACAATCGAGAAGGGTGTCGTCAGCGACGGCGCAGGCAAATCGGCGACGTTCGGCGAACTCGCGGTGTTGGCTCAGGAGGCCCTCGCCACCGGCCCCTTCAAGCCCAAGCAGCCGGATGCCTGGAAGCTGATCGGCACCAACAAGCTGCCGAAAGTGGATACGCTGCCCAAGACCAACGGGACAGCCATCTACACCATCGACGTGAAGATGCCGAACATGCTGACGTGCCTCCTGGCGCGTCCGACGCGCTTTCACGCAAAGGTCGGTTCATTCGATCCGGCGCCCGCGCTGGCCGTGCCCGGCGTCAAGGAGGTGTTCGCCGTATCGCAGGGCGTCGCCGTTCTAGCCGACGGCTACTGGGCGGCCAAGAAGGGCCGCGACGCGCTCAAAGTCACCTGGGACGAGAGCGGAACGGAGGCGCGCAGCAGCGACCAGATCGTCAAGGAGTACGTCGACCTCGCCGGTAAGCAGGGCGCCATCGCGCGCAATGACGGCGATACCGACGGCGCACTGTCGGGCGCCGCGAAGGTCATCGAGGCGACGTATGTGTTCCCTTATCTGGCGCACGCGCCCATGGAGCCGAACAACTGCGTCATCCACCGCACCGACGACGGCGGCGTTGAGATGAATTTCGGCTCGCAGATGCAGACCGTTGATCAGGCGGTCGCCGCGACCGTTCTGGGGCTCAAGCCCGAGCAGGTGAAGATCAATACGCTGCTGGCCGGCGGCAGCTTCGGGCGGCGTGCGACACCAGCGGGCGATATGGCGGCGGAAGCCGCCGAGGTACTCAAAGGCGCGCAGCACAAAGGTCCGATCAAGGTTCTGTGGACGCGCGAGGACGACATCAAGGGTGGTCGCTACCGTCCGATCTTTGTGCACAAGCTGCGCGGCGGCGTCGATGGCGAAGGCAACATCGTCGGCTGGGACCAGGTGATTGTGGGCCAGTCGTTCATGAAGGGCTCGCCGTTCGAAGCTGCAATGGTGAAGGACGGCGTCGACCAGACGATGGTCGAGGGCGCCAGCACTCTGCCCTACCAGATCCCCAACCTGCGCGTGTCGGCGCACATGACCGATGTCGGCGTGCCGACGCTGTGGTGGCGGTCGGTCGGCTCGACGCATACGGCGTTCTCGACCGAGACGTTCCTCGATCAGCTGGCGGAAGCGGCGGGGATTGATCCCCTGGCCATCCGGCGCAAGCTGCTGGGCAAGCACCCGCGCCACCTGGCCGTGCTTGAACTCGCCGCCGCGAAGGCGGGATGGGAGCAGCCGCCGCCGCAAGGCCGCACGCGCGGGCTTGCCGTGCATGAGTCCTTCAAGTCGTTCGTCGCTCACGTTGTCGAAGTGTCGATGGGCGAGGACGGTCTGCCGAAGGTCGAGAAGGTCGTCGTCGCCGCCGACTGCGGCGTCGCCATCAACCCGGACGTGATCCGCGCGCAGCTTGAAGGCGGTATGGGCTTTGGCCTATCGGCGGCTTTGTTCGCCTCCGTCGATCTTGCGGACGGCCGCGTCGTGCAGTCGAACTTCCACGACTACCGTGTGCTGCGCATCAACGAGATGCCCCACGTCGAGGTGCACATCGTTGCGTCGCAGGAAAATCCGACCGGCATCGGCGAGCCGGGCACGCCGCCCATCGCTCCGGCGATCGCCAATGCGTGGTCAAAACTGACCGGGCAACGCGTATTCACGCTGCCGTTCTCCCATTCGGCGGCCAAGGCGTAAGGAGGCAATATGCGTGCTCTATCGCTACTTCTCGCCGGCGCGCTGGCGATCATCGGTGTCGGCATGGCGGTTTCGGCGGCGCAGCCAGATCCCGCCAATACGCTCAAGTCGGTGCAATCGTTCGCTTCGATTGCCGACGAAAAACAACGCTCGCTTGCCCTGTTCCAAGAGGTTGGCAAGGTGATCACGCACGCGCGGTGCATGAACTGCCATCCGGCCGGGGACCGTCCGGCGCAAGGTGACGACCGCCATCCGCACATGCCGCTGGTGGTGCGCGGCGTCGACAATTTTGGCGCCGCCGGTATGCGTTGCACCACCTGCCACGGACCGGCCAACTTCGATCCCGGCCGCGTACCAGGCAACCCGGCATGGCACTTGGCGCCCATCGAGATGGCGTGGGTTGGCAAGTCGCTGGGCGAGATCTGCCAGCAGATCAAGGATCCCGAGCGCAACGGCGGCAAGTCGATGGAAGAGCTTATTCATCATATGGCGGAAGACTCGCTTGTCGGCTGGGGTTGGAACCCGGGCGTAGGCCGCGAGCCGGCCCCCGGTACTCAGAAGGAGTTCGGCAATCTGTTCCGCGCCTGGGCTGAAGCGGGCGCTGTTTGCCCGGCGACCTGATGCACGGAGCGTAACGCGGCGAGGTGCACGCATGAACGTCATAGCTGTGAACCGAGGCGCGCGGCTCGAGCGGGAGCCGTGGGACGTGGCCCGCGCATGGCTCGATGAGTTTGGGCAGGTCGCCATCGCGACGGTCGTATCGACGTGGGGCTCGGCGCCGGTTCCAGTCGGTGGCCGGCTGGTCATTGCACCGGGAGAGCGCTTCGAAGGATCAGTGTCCGGCGGGTGCGTCGAGGTCGACGTGCTCGTGGAGGCGGCCGACGTGATGGCGGCTGGCAAGCCGCGTCTCATCGAGTATGGCGTCAGCGAGGAAACGGCCTGGCGCGCCGGATTGGCATGCGGCGGCAAGCTCGCGGTGCTCATCGAACCGCTGACACACGCGGACATCGGTCTTATCGACGCTATCACCGAAGCGCGCCGCGCACGCCAGTCCGTGGTGGTGACGACGCGCCTTGCCGACGGAGAGCGTCGACTGTTCAAGGAAGGCGAGGCGCTGCCGGCCGACATAGCCTCCAGCCTTGCAACAGGCTCTATCGGGCCGATCGCGACGCCGGAGGGCGATGTGTTCGCCCAGCCACTCGTGCCGCCGCTGCGCATCATCGTGGCCGGCGCCACGCACATCGGCCAAGTGTTTGCCGAACTGGCACACCACGTCGGCTATCAGGTCACCGTCGTCGATCCGCGTCCGGCCTTTGCCAAGGCCGAGCGCTTCGGTGCCGCGGTAGCGATCGAAGCTTGGCCGACCGCGTCCTTTGCCGACCTCGGACTGGACAGCCGCACAGCAGTCGTGGCGCTGACCCACGCCGCGCATATTGACGACGAGGCACTTGCCGCAGCCATGGCGTCGCCCTGTCTCTACATCGGAGCACTCGGTTCGCGCGCCACGCACGCCAAGCGCATGGATCGGCTGGCGAGCGCCGGATTCTCAGAGGCCGATCTGCAGCGCATCCACGCCCCCATCGGCCTCAATATCGGTGCCAAGGGGCCGGCGGAAATCGCGGTGTCGATCCTCGCCGAGATCATCAAAGTGGCGCGCGGTGCCCGCTGACGGTGGCATAGCCGCCGTCGTGCTTGCCGCCGGCGCGTCGCGTCGCTTCGGCGAGGGCAACAAGCTTCTGGCGACGATCGAAGGCCGAACGATCATCGAGCGCGTCGTCGATGCGCTCGCCGACGGCGGCGTCGAGTGATATCGTCGTCGTCCTCGGGTGGGACCGGACCGCAGTCGAGACGGCGCTCGGCAGCCGGCAGGTTCGCATTGTGCCAAATCCGCGTTGGGACGATGGCATGGGCACGTCGATTGCCGCCGGCATCGCCGCCCTCGACGCGGCGCCGCATGCCGCGTTCATCGTGCCAGGCGACATGGGGCTTCTCACCCCGCAGGATGTCGCCAAGCTCATCGATGCGTCCGCGACGGCAGGCGGCGACCGCATCGTATTCCCGACCACGCGCACCGGCGAACAGCGCAACCCCGTGCTCTGGCCGCGCCGGTATTTCGGGGCGCTGCTGGCGTTGCCGCCTCAGGCGGGCGCGAAAGCGCTTCTCCAACTCGTTGCGACGGAGTGTTTGCCAGTTCCCATCGACGAGGCGGCGCTCACCGACATCGATACGCCGGCCGAACTCGAGCTGGCACGCGAGCGCGTCCGCCCTTAGGCACGTCTACTTGGCCGCGGCCAGCCGTTGCAATCCGGCTTCAAGATCGGCACGCAAGTCGTCGACATCTTCAAGACCGATGTGGAAGCGCAGCGCCGGCCCCTCGGCCTGCCATTGCGTGGCCGTCCGGTAGCTCGTCGCGTCGAAGGGGATGACGAGGCTTTCATAGCCGCCCCACGAAAAGCCCATGCCGAAGAGCTGCAACCCGTTGAGCATGGCGGCGAGCGCCTTGTCGCTCGCCGGCTTGAGGATGACAGAGAACAGACCGCTGGCGCCGAGGAAGTCGCGCTTCCATAGGGCGTGCTGCGGATGGCTGGGCAATCCCGGATGCAGCACGCGCGCGACCTCGGGCCGGCCCTCGAGCCAGCGCGCGATCTCCAAACCGGAACGTTGATGCTGGGCGAGCCGCGTCGACAGCGTGCGCAAGCCGCGCATGCCGAGGAAAGTTTCCTCGGAGCCTGGGCAGACGCCGAGCTGCTCCTTGGCAAGGGCGACGTGCTTGGCCGCACGCTCGTTGGACGTGATCGCGCCGAGCATCGCATCGGCGTGTCCGACAATGTACTTGGTGGCGGCCTGGATCGACACGTCGACGCCGTGTTCGAATGGCCTGAAATAGAGTGGGCTCGCCCAGGTGTTGTCCATGAGCAGCCACAGCTCGCGCTCGGCGGCAATGCGGGCGATGGCAGGGATGTCCTGGACTTCGAACGTCTGCGACCCGGGGCTCTCGGTGAAGATGAGGCGCGTGTTCGGGCGGATCAACTCGGCGATGCCGGCGCCGATCAATGGGTCGTAGTAGGTCGTCTCGACGCCCAGCTTGGCCAGCATGTAGTCGCAGAATTTGCGCGTGGGCTGGTAGACGCTGTCGACCATGAGAATGTGGTCGCCGGATTTGACGAAGGCGAAAATGGCCGTGCTGACCGCCTGATAACCTGAGGCCGTCAGGGCCGTGGCGGCGCCGCCCTCGACCTCGGCAATGGCCTCTTCAAGGGCCTTGACCGTCGGAGTGCTGGAGCGGCCATAGGTGTATTCCTGGTCGCGTTTCCACAGTTTTTCCACCGTGGGAAAAAGGACGGTCGACCCGCGATAGATGGGCGGATTGACGAAGCCATAGTTATCATGCGGCGCGCGACCCGAATGGACGACCGTGGTCGCCGGGGCGCGCGGGCGCGAAGGTTTCTTGCCGGAGGAGGACATCGGGCGGATCCTGGTCGCCGCGGTTGGCGGCCCGTGTGACGCAAGTTTCACCCCGGGTCAAGGTCTTGACCCCATCGCCGTTCCGGGGGATTGAGCAAACGTTCCGCCCGAACGCCGCGTTTACGTTTTTGCGACCCGCAGCATTGTGTCCCTTGCGCGCCTGCTGCGATCGCCCCACACTCAGCCAACGTCATGCAAATGCTCCAGCAACTCCGCTGCTTATGGACTGCGGCTCTCGGACTTGGTGCGCTCCTCGCGCTGGCCGCTCCGGCGGACGCCGAGACGTCGACGCTCGATTCCATTCGCGCCCGTGGCTACCTGTCGTGCGGCATCGGCGAGGTCCAGCCAGGATTTTCGCAAGTCGACCAGGCCGATGTGCGCTCGGGTCTTGATGTTGAGTTCTGCACTGCGCTGGCCGCGGCCGTGTTCGGCAGCAAGGATGCGGTGAAGTTCTGGCCTCTCAGTGCCAATGATCGCTTCAAGGCGCTGCAGAACGGGGACGTCGACGTCCTGGCGCGCGGGGCGACGTGGACCTTGAGCCGCGACACCGAGCTCGGCGCCCGTTTCGCCGGCGTGCTGTTCTACGACGGCCAGAGCTTCCTCACCCGTCGCGGCAATGCCGTCGCCAGTGCCCTGGAATTGTCGGGTGCCTCGATCTGCGCATTGCCGGGCGCCATGGGCGAGCAGGGGGTAGCGGAGTTCTTCGGCGCGCAGCGCATGCGCTACCAGATCGTCGCCCAGGACAATTGGGATGATCTCGTCAAGGCCTACTCGGCGGGCAGCTGCACGGTGCTCACTGGCGACGTCTCGCTGCTTGCCGTGGCGCGCAGCCAGCTCAAGACGCCCGCCGACCACATCATCCTGCCTGAGCTGATCACCAAGGAGCCGCTCGGGCCCGCCGTGCGCCAGGACGATGCGCAATGGTTTGCGGTCGTGCGCTGGACGCTGATGGCCCTGATCGAGGCGGAGGAGTTGGGGCTGACCTCCGACAACGTCGACGCGCAGCGGGCAGCGACCCAGCCGAGCGTGCGCCGCTTCCTCGGCCTTGAGGCCAATCTCGGGCAGGCGCTGGGTCTGCCGCGCGACTGGGCCTACCAGGTGGTCAAGAACGTCGGCAACTACGGGGAGATGTTCGACCGGAACCTCGGGTCGAAGTCCGAGCTGCGGTTGTCGCGCGGCCTGAACAACTTATGGACCAAGGGCGGGCTGATGTATTCGATGCCCTTCCGTTGATGGCGCGCCGATGACGTTTCCGTTCGCCCAGCCTGTCGATGTCGGCACCGTGCTCGTAGGGTTCTGCATGGCAGCGCTCCTCATCACCGTCGTTGCGCTGGGTATACGCGGGCGGCGCCAGCGCCTGCGAGCCGCGAGCCAAGTCGTCGGGGTGATCGGCGAGCCCGTCGCCAAGCCGGCAGCGCTCGACGTTGTCGCGTTGACGGAGGCCGTGCGCGAAGCCGAGGCATCGGGACAGGTGCACCGATTGCCGGGTCTCTACTTGTCGCTTGCCGCGCAGCGTCTGGAAGCCGGCGAACCCGCCGCCGCCGAGGATCTATTGCGCAAGAGCATTCGCGCGGCGACGACACCGGGCCTCGAGAATACGCACGCCGAGGCGCGCGTGGCGTTGGGTGACATTGCTCACACCAGCGGCGATCTCGCCACGGCCTGCGAGCACTGGCAGATCGCCAGGGGTCTGTTCCGCGAGCTGCGCCTCAATCGGGAGCATGATGCCGTCGATGCGCGCATGCAGCGCAACGGCTGCCCCACTGACTGGGTGCTGACGGACTTCTAGCGCGCAGCAATCGAACTACTGCATCAGCACTTCGACCTGCGCCGCATCGCCATTGGCGAGCGTGAAGTCGCGCTTGTAGACGCCGGTGCGCGATTTGGCGGTGACGGAGTAGGCGCCGGGCGCGAGGATGTGCGTCGGCAAGGCGCCAACGCTCTGCAGCACCTGCTGGCCGTCAGGCGTCTGCACGGTCCATTGCGTGTCGGGCAGCGCCTCGCCGCCGACGCGCGTGACGAGCTTGAAGGTGACGCGCGCGGCCTGATGGGAAACCGTCGCCTCGGTCAGCTTGCCGGCCTCGACGGTCACGTCGGCTTCGACCTTGGCGTTGGCGTCACCGTAGCGTGAGACGATGCGATAAATGCCGGCATTAAGGCGATTAATGACGTCCGGCTTGGCGCCGGCGAGGACGCGCACCCGGTTGTCCGACTGGTCGCGCTCGCTCGACAGGATGTCGTAGGCAACGGCTGTCGCGGCCGGCTCGATGCCATCGACCAGCACCTTGACCTTGAGGCCGCCGGCGTTGAGGACGAACTTCTCGCTCGTCGCGGTGGCGGCTGACACAACGATCTTGCGCGTGATGTCGGCGCGCCCGAAGGCGGCGTTGACGATGTACTCGCCCGGCTCGAGGTCGATGGTGGGGCTGGGCTCGCGCTTGGTCATCATCAGTTTGCTCGGCGTGCGTGAATCGCGCGTCGTGGCGAAGATGCGCCATACGAGGCCCTGGTCGATGCGCTGCCCGTCGACGGTGAGCAGAGCGACCAAGTTCACCTGGCCGCTGGTCGGGGATGCACCCGCGGCGGGAATGCGGGGAACGACCGTGGTGTTGGCCGGCAGCGTCGGTCCGGGAATGGCGGCTGAAGGATCCATGCGGCCGGTGTCGGGTGGGAAGGCGCCGCGCAGCTGAGGCCCGGAATCGACCGACATGCCATCCTGCGCCAGCGTCGGCAGGCCGCTGGCACCGGCGATCGCCAACGCGAGGAGCGTCGCGCCGAGAGTACGCCTGCCGTGTCGGATGCAAAGCCTGGCCATGCGTGCAACGGTCCTATGGCTGACGATCTGCTGACCGTTACACGCCGCGCCGTGGTCGAAATGTGACGAGAAGTGTGACGGCCATCAGCCGCCGCCGCGCGAGGCGGCTCACGGCGCCGAGACATCGAACGTGCGATGCTCATTGGCCTTGATGTCGACGGTGCTGCGCAGCGGGGTCTCGGTGGTGTCGGCGCTGACGACGTAGCGTCCAGGCGCGAGCACGGCGGTCGGCTCAGGCTGGCTGCTGCGGATGACGGTTCTCTGCTTGTCATCCTGCACCACCCAGAAGATATCGCCCGCCGTTGCGCCACCCGCCCGCTTCAGCGTCAGGCTTCCACCCTCGAGCGGCAGGGCGACCCGCTGCGTCTGGCCGGCGACCAGCGTCAACTCCGCGACCGCGATGACGTTGCTGCCGCCGAGCGAAGCCTCGAAGCGATAGCGCCCGGCACCAAGCTCGAACTCGGGCTCCTTGGCGATGGTGCGCGCAATCTCGTGCGGCTCGGCGCCGAGGCGAACAACGCGGTAGGTGATGGCCGACGTCGTCTCGGGCGGTTGTCCGCCGAGCGTGGCCGACATTTTCACCTGCGCCAGCGAAAGCGGCAGCGCGCGCGTGACGACATCGCCGGCGCCGATGGCGAGCTGCTCGCGCACCTCGGCGGTCGGGGTGCGCGCGGTGACGTAGTATGTGCCGGCCGGGAGCATGAAGGTCGGTGCCTGGGCCGCCGAGCGTACGACTTCGCGGCGCCCTTGTGGCGCGTCCGGATCGTCCTGGTAGAGGATGAAGGTGACGCCCTCGCCGGCAGGCTCTCCGGGCGCTGCCGCGCTGCCACGTGTAGCACTGAGTTCCAGCCGCCCTGAACCCAGGACCGACGCGAAGCTCGTGCCTGTTGCGGGGGCGACGGTGACGTTGCCCTGCTGGCGCGTCGCGCCGTCTTGCGCCGTGACCACGTAATCGCCGGCCGGGAGCACGATTTCGGGCTGCGTATCGCGTCCGACCCAGAGCGGCGCACCGGCATTGCTGCCGGCCGCCGGCGTGACGGTGAAGACCGGCGAAGTCAGCGGCGGCGTGGCGTTGGTCGAGCGGGCCTGCAGCTTCAGGACGCCGCCATTGAGATCTAGACGCACCTGCATTGCCGCGTCGGCCGTGACATCGACCGACTGATGGGCCTTGGCAAGGCCGACCTGCGCCTCGATGTCGTAGGTGCCTGGATCCAATTTTTCAAAAAGTGCCGCAGCGTGCGTGTCACGCACCAGCGCCCCGTCTTGGCCCGATTTCTTGATACGCCAATGCACGGGTGTATCGAGCGTGGCGCTTGTCGGCCCGAGGCCAGCCGACAGATAGAGTCCGGGCGGGGCTCCGGGCGGTGGCTTCTGCGCTTCCGCTTGCGGTGCATCCGCTGTCGGCGTGCTTGGCGCGGCACGCAGTTGCGCGAGCGATACTGCTTGTCCGAGCGCGGAGGCGACGCCCGCTGCGTCCTGCGCGTTCCATAGCTTGCCGCCGGTCAATCGGGCGATACAACCGATGTGCGCCAGTTTGGCGTCGTCAAAACCGAGCGCGATGGTGTGCACCACGAGGTTCGGGCTTGTGGCGAGAACGTCGCTAAGGCTCGTGCAGATGTCTTGGCCGCAATTGTCGAGGTCGTCGGCGATGAGCACGATGCTGGCCGGGGATGCACCGGCGATGGCATTGGCTGCCTCGCGCACGGCCAGGACAAGCGGCCCCTTGCCCGTGGCGTTGAGCTTATCGACGGGCGCGGCAAGGCGCTCGGTGGCGCCGGCCTCTGGCGGGACAATGACCTCGGCGTCGCCGCAGTTGCCCCGGCGGCGGTGTCCGAATGATGCCAGTCCGACGCGGGCGTCGGTGCGCAGGGTCGGCAGCAGGCCCTGTAAGGCACCGCGGACAACCTCGAGCTTGGCGAGCTTTTCGGTACCGAGGTTGCCCCACATGGAGCCCGAGCCGTCGACGACGATCATCGCCGTCGGCGGTGCCTCTTGCGCGCGGGTCGGCGCGCTGCAAGCGACTGCCATGACGGCAGTAAAAACCACGGCGAGCGATCTCGTCATCGGCGGCATGCGCTTCCCCAACTCCCGGCCCGCACGACGGCGGATTCGGGGGAGGATAGCCGATCCTGGGGTGCGGCGGTATCGGGCGCCGCAAGGCTTTTCCGCGACTTTTCGGGCCAGGTGCGGCGGCCGATTTGGCTTGGCATACAGCGCCCTGGGCGGCTAGGAGTTCGGCCCATGGATAACCCCGTCATTGCCTTCCTCGCCGCCCGTCGCTCCGTCAAGCCTGACCGCCTGGTCGCCCCAGCACCGAGCCCGCAGGAGCTCGAGCAGATCCTGACGATCGCCTCCCGCGTGCCCGACCATAAGAAGCTGGCGCCGTGGCGGTTCATCGTGCTCGAGGGCGATGCGCGCGAGAGACTGGGCGAGGTCGTAGCGCAGGCGTGCGTTGCGGCTGAGAAGGAGCCGCCCTCGCACATTCGCCTGGAGACTGAGCGCACGCGGCTGATGCGCGCCCCGCTGGTCATCGCCGCCGTCTCTCGCGTGACGGCGCACCGCAGTGCGCCCGAGTGGGAACAGATCCTGTCCGCCGGCGCGGCTTGCTTAAATCTGTGCCTAGCAGCCAACGCGCTCGGCTATGGCACCGCGTGGCTCACCGAATGGATCGCCTACGACAAGGCCATCGGCGCCGCGCTGGGCTTGGCCGACAACGAGCGCATCGCCGGTTTCATCTATGTTGGCACGCCCACCGAACGCTCCGAGGATCGCGAGCGGCCGGCACTGGCCGACATCGTCACCCGTTGGCAGGGATAGCGCTCTCGCATTGAGGAGCAGCATCCGTAGCTGAGCGTATCAAACTGTAACGCCCGTTAACCCGTTCTTCACGTTTCGCTCCGTAGGCTGATGTGTCGACCTCGGCACGGTGCCGAGCCGCCAGCACCGCAGGCCGTTGCGGAGTGACGCGCTTTGACTTCGCTACTGGAGATTCCCTCGCAGCTCGCCATGCTGCTCTCGCTCGCCGCCGCATCGGTGGGTGCAGAGCCGGCTGCCGTACCGGCCAGGCCTTTAGCCGCCCCTGACGCTGCGGTCATCGCCGAGCAGCTGCAGGGACCCTACCGCTTCACGGAGCGGTCGTGGTTGCGCGCGCTGCATGAAAATCCGCACGCAGCGGATGGGCTCTTTGGCTCGCGCATTTTCGTGACCAGTGGGGGCCGCTTCTACGTGCCACGGCCAACCGATCATCGCCGCATTGTCGAGGCGCGCAATGATGCGGCGCTGGCCGCCCGCGTGGCGCGCGCGGCTGCCGACCGCAATGCGGCTCGCCTTCGCCAAGCGCTTGGTCGGCGCCCGGTGGCAGGCGATCTCTACATCGCGCACGTGTTCGGCGCCGAGACGACGATCGCTCTCTTGCGGACGGTCGGCGAAGCGCCCGATACGGTGATGAAGAGCCGTTTCCCGACGCTGGCGGCGAGCCTGCCCGAGCCGGTCACCGTCGTTGAATTCTATCGCCAGGTGAGCAGTGCGTTGCGCGAGCCGCCACGGCTTGTTGCCATCGGCTTGCAGCCGCCGGCCGGTGATGCGCTGCTCAACGATATGATTTCAGGGCAGCCGCGGCCTGGCAGTGCCGCTGCGTGGCAGACGACCGTCGACTTAGCTGCGACAGACTCCGCGCTTCAGTAGCGGAACTGCTCAGCCATCACACGCTCATCGAGGCTGTGGTCGGGGTCGAACATCATGAACAGCTCGACATTGCGCGCCTTCTCCACCTCCACCCGCGTGACGCCGCGCGTCTCGTAGTGGTCGGCGACGGCACTGACCGGACGCTTGTCAGCCTCGAGAACCTCGATGGCGATGCGCACCTTGTTGGGCAGCAGGGCGCCCCGCCAGCGGCGCGGGCGAAAGGGACTGATCGGCGTCAACGCCAGCAGCGGCGCATTGATGGGCAGGATCGGGCCGTGCGCCGAGAGGTTATAGGCGGTCGAGCCGGCCGGCGTTGCGACCAACACCCCGTCGCAGATCAGTTCTTCCATGCGTACCGTGTCGTCGACGAGGATGCGCAGCTTGGCCGCCTGATGTCGCTCGCGAAACAGAGAGACTTCGTTGACCGCCAGCGCCTTGTGCGCTTTGCCGGCCTTGTCGTAGGCAATCATCGACAACGGGTGGATGCGGCTGACATCGGCATCCGCGAGGCGCTTGTGCAGATCCTCCTCGCTGTAGTCGTTCATGAGGAAGCCAACCGAGCCGCGGTTCATGCCGTAGATCGGTACACTGTCGTTCATGAAGCGGTGCAGCGTCTGCAGCATGTGGCCGTCACCGCCGAGCGCCACGATGGCGTCCGCCTCGGCCGGATCGCAGTCCCCATACGTTCCGACCAGCCGCTGGCAGGCCGCGATTGCCTCGGGCATTTCGCTGGCCACGAAGGCAATCTTCTGGAATTTCGTCTTTTGCTTTGCCATGGTTCTTAAGGTGACGGCGCAAGGCGTGGGAGGCTGGCTCAAGTGCAGGAAAACGACAAGCCCGTTCTGATCTACTCGACTTTTCCCGCTCCCGCTCCCGCTGCCGCCGAAGCAGTGGGGCGTGAACTGGTCGAGAGGCGGTTGGCCGCCTGCGTCAACATTCTGCCCGCGATGACGTCAATTTATCGTTGGGAAGGCGCAATCGCGCGCGATAGCGAGGCGGTGATGATCATCAAGACGCGGCAATCGCTAGCCCCTCGGGTGATCGAAGCGGTAAGGGCGCGCCACACCTACTCCAATCCGGCACTCGTCGTGCTGGAGGTCAGTGGCGGAGCCGCGGATTACCTGCGTTGGCTGATGGATGAGACGGCGGAGTGAGATGCGCCGCCGCACTGATATCCGGGACGATATCAGTAGAGCCCGCCTAGGCTAAGCATCAGATTGTAGCGGGGCGTGCCCGGCGAAGCGCGACGGGAACTCGACTTCTTGGCCTGGCGCGGCTTGGGAGCCGTCGCGGCCGGCTGCGAGCCGCCTTGGCTGGGCTCAAGCGCTGCCGTAGCGACACCCGGCTGCACTCGCGTGCCCGGGATGAGCGGGGCCTGTACATTGGTCGGCAGAGGCGCACCGATGGCCATGCGACCGGGCAATGGCTCAGAGGATACGACGCTGGTCGGCAGCGGGGTATATAGTCGTGTGCTCGCCGGCTGTGCGGCATCCGCCTTCCATGGCAGCACCTCAGGCTGCGCGGCAGCAACGCCAGTGCCGCGCGTGCTCGGCTGGGCAGCGACGGTCGTTTCCGGGGCGCCGCACGAGCGGCCGTTATGCGATTTCAGAATTGTCAGAAGCATGTAGTCGGGCTTGTCGACGGGCAGCGCTGCGTTGGAGCGGTTGGTGAAATCACGCATCGCCTCGCGCGTATTGCTGTTCCAGGCGCCGTTGACCCGTCCCCAATAGCAGCCGACGCGCTTCAACTGCTGCTGTATGTCGACGACGAGCTTGTAGCGGCCCTCTGGATCGGTGGGAGCGAGCGGGCCAGAAGGGGTTGCCGCGACGACCTGGGTCGGCCAGCTGGCGATTGCTTCGACCCGGGCGGCGGGAGCAACGGCCGGAGCCGCTGCAACGCGCACTGTTTGCTGCGAAGTGGCGAGAGCTTGGCCAGGTGAGAAGGCTGCGACGCGAGAGCTGGCAGCGGGAACCGACGCTTGCACCCTGCGCGTCTCGCGCACGGCTAACCGCGCCGCGAGAGCACTCTTTGCCCGCTCAAGTGAGGTGTCATAGTCGACGGGGGCGGGGAAATAAACGAACAGCCCAACGCCGATGCCCGCCAACAGCACGAAGCCACCAAGGCCACGCATTACAATCAACTCCCTACGCTTCCAGACGGGCCGTACGGCACTGGGTCAAGAACGCGCGATAGCCTTAATCGGTTCTGTCGGGCGAGCTTAAGTAGAAGCGATGACAATGAGCTTAAGACAAGCGGCAAAAACTTGAGTTCGCGTTCTACTTCGGCAGTTTAACCAAAATAGGTCCGACAACGGGCTTATGCAACAATTTCCCATAAGTTTATCTACAAGCGAGGTGTGCCTGCCGGGCGCGCCGCCGGCTGTGCAAAACGCGGCTCGCCTGGGGGTAAGTCTCGTTCAATCGGTGGGCGGTCTGTGGACGGCCTCGCGGCCCCTTGCGGTGCAAAAATGCGTCCGGATTCTGGCACGTGCAGCTACAGGGCTGATTCCCTTAACAAAAGATTTCGAATCGCGTAGCAAAGGCAACTGAGGGGGCAGTACTGCGTCTGTGAACTTGTCGCCTCGCCCCGTGGGGAAAGTTGCGCACAGCGGAAATCGAGCGGCGATGCCCGCCGGTGCGTAATCAGTCCACGAGTCGAGGCTCCAGCTCTCGGTACCTCAACCGGGCGCACGACCGCCGGCCTGCCGGATGCCATTGGGGAATGGCGCCGGAGCTCAACGGGCCGAACGAGCCGTACGCACGCAGCGATGTGCCCAGTATTTCGTAGAGACGGATACCTTCTGTCCAGTTCGTCAGCCCTCGGACAGTGGCAAGCAAAGCGCCGGCGCTCGTAGCGCGTCGAAAGCCGGCGATCATAATTCATGAGGGCAAACATGAGACATGCTCTAGGCGTGTTGGGGGTTCTCGCGGCCGGCGTACTACTCGCCGTTTCGTGCGCGATGAACTGGCGATTTGGCGTCAGCCTCGGTCGAACCGAGTTCGACGGTCAGATCTACGGCGCGGCCAGCGCGGCCGCGGACTGTATGAAGGCACTCGTGCCTTTCTTCTTTTTCGCCGCAATACGCAACAAGATGTGGTCGCAGGCCATAGCCTCCGCCATCGTCTGGGTCGTGGTCACGTCCTATTCGTTGACCTCGGCGCTCGGTCACGCTGCTTTGAACCGGATGGATACGGCCGGACAACGCACTGCGACCGCTGATAGCTACAAAGATCATCGCGCCGATTTGGCGCGGGCCCAGGAGCAATTGTCCTGGATCCCGCAGCATCGACCTGCTCAGGCCGTGCAAGCCGATATCGACGCCGTGAAGGGCGAGCGTCAGTGGGGCTGGACCGAGCAGTGCAGCAAGGCCAGCAACGGCAAGGGGCGGAACTTCTGTCAGAAGTATCACGCCTTGTCGGCCGAGCTCGCCTCTGCGCAGCAGTCGGTCACACTTGAAGCGCGTATTGCCGAGATCCAAGGCAAGATGACCCACGTCACCGGAACCGCGGTGATGTCGGAGGCCGATCCGCAAGCCGCGGTGCTGGCCAAACTTGCCGCGATCGTAGCCCCATCCATCAAGGTCGAGGACGTGCAGACCGCGCTTACGGTCTTCATTGCACTGTTGCTCGAAGTTGGATCGGGCTTTGGTATGTACATTGCCTTTAGTCAGTGGCGCCTCTACGAGCGCCAGACGCCGACCGCACCATATATGGTTCCGGTTAGCACCGCTGCGGCAGCGGTGGCGGCCCCCAAGGCCGTTGCGATAGCAAAGCCGCGTTCCGGCGCGAACGACAACAGGTCGACTATCGAGACCAAGGTCGCGTCGCCGGCTACTCAGAGACTGATCGCTCCCGAAACCGACGTGGAGCGGTTCTACAAAGAGAGGATCGAGACACAGGACGGATCGAGCTTAACTGCTACCTCGCTGTATGAGGACTATTGTGCCTGGTGTGAAGATCAGCAGAAAGAGCCACTCGCATTGCCGACGTTCGGTCGGGAGTTCGGTGAACTCGGAGTCCAAAAGGCAAGGATCGCAGGACGTGTGCGGTACATCGGCATTGCGCTGAAGTCCGCTGGCGAGCTCGAGGAGGATAAGAAGCTGACGGCCTTCAGTGAAAAGGCCGCCTAGAGATAGGCTTCTAACGAAAGGCCGCGGAAGCGGCCTTTCTCATTCTCAAAGCATCGAATGCGACAAGGGCGGCTTAGGCCGCCCTTTCTTTTTGCCTGGCCGGTACCGCCGCTAGCCCGGCAATCTTCAGCGCAAAGGCGTAGTCCGCAGCCATCTCGCGCAACTGCTCATAGCGTCCGGAGGCGCCGCCATGGCCGGCCTCCATGTTGATCTTGAGCAGGATCAGGTTGTCGGACGTGTTCTTTTCTCGCAGGCGTGCCACCCACTTTGCCGGCTCCCAATACGTGACGCGCGGATCGGTGAGCCCGCCGTAGGCGAAGATGTGCGGATAGGATTTCGCCTCCACGTTCTCGTACGGGCTGTAGGAGTGGATGATGGCGAACTCCTCGCGACTGGCGATGGGGTTGCCCCACTCAGGCCATTCCGGCGGTGTCAGCGGCAGATCCTTGTCGAGCATGGTGTTGAGCACGTCGACAAAGGGCACGTCGGCGATGATGCCGAGGAACAGATCAGGCGCCATATTGGCAACGACGCCCATCAGCATCCCGCCGGCCGAGCCGCCGTTGGCGACGATGCGGCCGCGCTGCGTCAGCCCTTGTTCGGCTAGGTATTCGCCAGCGGCGATGAAATCCGTGAACGTATGCACCTTCTGGGCGAGCTTGCCGTCGGTGTACCAGCGGTAGCCCTTGTCCTTGCCGCCGCGGATGTGGGCGATTGCATAGATGAAGCCGCGGTCGACGAGCGACAGGCGCGTCGTCGAGAACGAAGCTGGGATCGAAATGCCGTAAGCGCCGTAGCCGTAAAGCAGGACCGGCGCCGAGCCATCGAGGGGCGTCGACTTGTGATAGAGGATCGACACCGGCACCGTCTCGCCGTCCGGGGTGGGCGCATATAGGCGCCGCGTGACGTAGTCGGCCGGGTTATGCCCGCTCGGCACTTGCTGGCGCTTGCGCAATGTGCGCGCGCGCGTCTGCATGTCATAGTCGTAGGTCTCCGCCGGCGTCGTCATCGACGAATAGGTGAAGCGCAGCGTCGTGGTCTCGAACTCGTAGCCCGGGGCGACAGAGAGTGAGTAGGCCTCCTCGGGGAAGGCGATGCCGTGCTCGTCGCCGTCGGCGAATTGGCGCACGACGATGCGCGGCAGCCCGTTCTCGCGTTCGAGCCGGACGAGGTGGTGGCGGTAGGCGATGCTATCGAGGATCAGGCAGCCCGGCCGATGCGGGATCAACTCGCGCCATTGCGCCATGCCCGGGTTGGCGACGGGCGTTTCGCACACGCGAAAGTCGACGGCGCCGCCAGAGTTGGTGGTGATGATCAGCTTGTCGCCATGATGCTCGACTGAATATTCGTGGCCGACCCGGCGCGCCTCGACGACGACAGCTGCGCCCAGCGGCGCGTCGGCATCAATGAGATGGACTTCGCTCGTCTGATGGTCATGGGCTTCGATGAGGACGAACTTGGACGACTGCGTCGCCCCGAGCGCAACGTAGAAGCCCACATCCAGCTCGGCGTAGACGAGCACATCGTCCTCGACCGGCGTGCCGACGACATGTCGGTACGACGAGGAGCGGACGGTGGTGGTCGTCCAGGCGCACGTAGAAAAGCGTCCTGCTGTCGTTGGCCCACACGACGCCACCGCGGGTATCGGGGATGCAGTCGGGCAGGTCGAGGCCGGTGGCGATGTCGCGCAAGCGGATGGTGTAAAGCTCCGAGCCTTTGTCGTCGGACGCATAGGCCAACAGGTTGTGATCAGGACTTTGCTGGAAACTGCCAAGGTCCCAGTACGGCTTGCCCTCAGCCTCGCGGTTGCCGTCGAGCAGGACGACTTCCTCGCCGCCCTCGCGCGCTTGCCGGCAGACGAGCGGATACTGGCCGCCGGCGACGAAACGGCGGAAATAGGCGAACGGTCCATCTGGCGCCGGCACTGAGCTGTCGTCTTCCTTCAGGCGGCCGCGCATCTCGGCGAACAGCTCTTCCTGCAGTGGGCGGGTCTCGGCGAGCTGGGCTTCGCAGTAGGCATTCTCGGCGTCGAGGTAGGCGCGGATGTCAGGGTCGAGGACCGACGGCTCGCGCATGACTTCTTGCCAGTTGTCGGCCTTCAACCAAGCGTAGTCATCGACCAATTCGACGTCATGCCAAGTCGCAACGTTGGGCCGGCGGTCGGCATATGGCGGCTTCACGAAAGCATGGCGATGGCTGGGGCCGTGCATTGTTCTCTCCACGCGGAAACTGCGAGTGATTGCGAGGCCGGATACTGGCCGATGAATATGGGGGCTTCGGCTAAGGGACCAAGGCTCACGGCGGCAGAGATCTTCCGGAAACGGCCGCTGATGAGAGAGGTAGGCCCCTGGCTTGTCAACTTTGCGGAGTTACTCCCATGCGCAACCGTGGTGGTCGGGGAAGGATCGCCGAGTACATCATCCAGCTCATGCGATGTTTACCCAGCAAGAGCCGAGGGGAATCTCCTCTGCGGAGTGGCTCTGCTTGCATTGAGACGTTCTCTCGGAGGCTAATATCTTTGGCGTCCCACCACTTAACGTAAGCAACTATTAAAATAGACCAAGCGAACGCCGTTAAAGAATCTTAGGACCACAAGTAAGCACGGCAAGATTAGGCATACCAAGTGTATGGCTTATGGCTTTTGTTGACATTACTTTACGGCAATGCGAAATCTACAATCTAGGACACCGTTGTTTAGCGTTAACCGCATGTGCGAACGGTAGATTCTCGTCGCAGGCTAGATCACCAAGGTATTACGCAAGCACGCCATTGAATTGGGACGACCGATATTTCCGCGATCGCCTGGAGGGCGAATTGGAAGAGTCAACTGAACCCGAGCTTGTGGAACTGACGGCGAAGATTGTTTCCGCCTACGTCAGCAACAACTCCGTCGTCGCCAGCGATTTGCCGCATCTCATCAGCGAGACGCACGCGGCCCTCAGCCGCGCCAGCGGCGGTCCGATTGTCGTGGAACGCGAGGAGCAGAAGCCCAAGGTCCCGGTGAAGAAATCGGTGATGCCCGACTATCTGATCTGCCTGGAAGACGGCAAGAAGTTCAAGTCGCTGAAGCGGCACTTGCGCACCCACTACAACCTGTCTCCGGAAGAGTACCGCGAGAAGTGGGGCCTGCCGCATGACTATCCGATGGTTGCGCCGAACTATGCGCGCGCCCGCTCCGACCTCGCCAAGAAGATGGGCCTCGGCACCCGCCGCTAAGGCTGCCTAGCCGGCAGCAGCGCGCGGCGACGTCGTGCCCGTGCGGGCCAGATAATCGGTAACCTCCGCTCGATAAGCCCGCAGCAGGTTGGCGTGGCGGGCGAGGTCATACGCCCAGTGGCCGGCGCGTCCGCGCTGGCGCTCGATACGCAGCGCCCGGCGCATGCGCGCCAAGAGCTTGGCGTGATCGTCGATGGTCGATAACTCCATCTCGTGGGGCCACAGAGGCAGCAGCCGCGGCAGGTCGCGGCGCCGGTCGTATCGCGGCGCGCCGCCGGGTTTGGCGCGGATCGTTATGTGGGCAGTCATGGGCGCCTGCAGTTGCTGCTAAAGGAAGCCGCAACTTTTGCACTCGGGAATGTGGGCGAGGATTTCTTGCCGGCCTGCGACTTATCCCCCTCGTTCACCCGGCGGATAGTTTGCACACCAGGAAGTAGCGCTTCGACCGTATCATCCACCGAAGGAAGAAACGCCTCGGGCGCCATCGAAAGCTGGAAGATGCAGCATCAGTTTGCCGGCACTGTACGCAACGCCACCGTCTGCAGCACGCCGCGTCTGGGAACACCGGCGACGCGACGACCCGATGGCCCGCGCGAAGCTATTGAGCATGCTGTCGTGCAGGTCTTTGGCATTGCGGGGCACGACCTGCGCCGCACGACGCGCGGACGCGCCAACGTCGCGCTCGCCCGCCAGGTCGCCATGTATCTCGCCCACGTGGGCTGCGGGCTGTCGCTGACCGAAGCCGGGCGTCTGTTTGGCCGCGATCGCACGACGGTTGCCCATGCCTGCGGCGTGATCGAGGACCGGCGCGACGACCCCGCGTTCGACCGGGCACTCGACCTGCTCGAATGGGCCGTCCCCGCCCTCACCATGCGCACGTGCCCCCATTCAGTTGCAGTGAGCTAGCGATGACCGAACCGAGCACGCGGGTGGTCGCTGACACCCGTCACCCCGACGCGCAGCGTCAACGCTGACGAGAGCCCGATCGCTTGGTTGCGCCGCCGCAAGGACCGCAACGGACAGCCGATGATCTCGCAGTCGCAGTTCGACGCCGGGGAACGCTTGCGCGCCGATTTCTGGTTCGCACAGATGACGCCGCGCACGACCAGCAACTGGTCGTCGCTGTCGCCGACCAAGCGCGGGCGCCGCTACGGCGCGACGCGCCATGTCGGGGCCGACATGCGCGACAACACGGCAGCGGCCGGTGAACGGGTGCGGCGTGCGCTCACCGCCGTCGGGCCCGAGCTATCGGGTGTGCTGATCGACGTCTGCTGCCATCTGCAGGGTCTTGAGGAGGCCGAGCGCGCTGCTGGCTGGCCGCAGCGCTCGGCCAAGATCGTGCTGCAATTGGCGCTGACGCGACTGGCACGTCACTACGGTCTTCAGGTCGAGGCGGCCGCCGTTGACGGGCCACCCCGCGTGCGTCATTGGGGCAGCGAAGATTACCGGCCGTTGGCGGACGGCCCGGCCAATAGCGCCTAGGAGGTCGCGGCGTCCTGCGCGTTCGCCGCCGCATCGGCGCGAACGCGGGCTACCATCGAGGCAAGACCGTTGGAGCGCTGCGGCGTCAGATGATCCTTGAGGCCCAGCTCTGCAAAAACCGGGTTGGGATCGATGCCGAGCACCTCATCGACGGGACGCTCGTTATAGATGGCGGCGAGGATGGCGATCAGCCCGCGCACGATATGGGCATCACTGTCGGCGAGAAAGCTGAGCCTGGGCTGCCCGCCGCTCGTTTGAATGCTGGTCGCCAGCCACACCTGGCTGGCGCAGCCGCGCACCTTATTTGCCTCGGTGCGCAGCGCATCGGGAAGCGGCGGCAGGGTGCGACCGAGCTCGATCAGATAGCGATAGCGGTCCTCCCAGTCGTCGAGGACCGCGAAATCGGAGGTGATGTCCGAAAGTGTCGGCAAGCTGATCTCCCAGCGGGCGCAAGGCGAGAACTATTCACATAGGTTGCCGAAGCGCAAATGCACAAGGGCCGGCGCTGGGAGCACCGGCCCTTTCGTGCGGTGGTGGTGATCGCTAAATGCCGCTGCGGGCCGAGCCGCGCCAGACCGGCTCGAGGTCGTCAGCGCGCAGCGTGCCGCGCGGCGTCAGATCGACTGTCGGCTCGATCAAGCTGGGGGCCTGGTCCCGGCCGGAACTCTTCATCGCCAGATCATAGGCCATGGCAGCGCCGAACTTCGCCTTCTCGACGAAGCCGCCCCACATGACGCCGGCGCGCTCGCAAGCAGCGCCGTTACGATCACAGAATGTCGCCGTCCAGTGGACCGCCGTGGCTGCCCTGTCATACAGCGCGGCCTGCTGCTCGCGGTCGGCCGGCATGACGGCGACGACGAGTGCAACGAGGATGCCTACTTTGATAATGGACATGTTGGTCTCTCCAACGGTCGTTCTCTGCATCATGGATAGCAGAGCGATCTCAACAAACTGCCTCATGCAATCGGCAAAATTCGATCTAATTGCAGGCAATTTTCATATTTGTCAGGAACGACCACCCCGTCAGGCGGCCCATGCCACCGCAACGTTCCGTCAATGAGAGTTAAGCGATCGTTTACGACCTCGGCCACATAGTGGGCATTCATCGTAAGCGGCGCGTGAGGGAAATGTGATGCTGCCGAGGCGGGTGACGGTGCAACTCCTGGCATTCCTGGTACTGAGCGGGGGTGTCGCGGCGAATGTCTTCTTCCTGCAATCGAGTGGTCGCGGAGCCGGCAGCGCGCGAGTGAGCGACGCGACGGCCTGGAGCATCGCCGCCATCGAGGCGGCCGAGTTCGGCGATACCGGATCGATCGGACACCCGCGGGGCGAGAACAAGTCCGGGCGTGGTTTGAACCTTGCCGCGCTCGCTGCCGACGGCGCACCCAAAAGCAACGCCGGTGAGATCGAAGTGACGCGGGCGGTGCAGCGCGAGCTGCAGATCCGCGGCTACGAGACGGGCGGGCGTGACGGCATCGTCGGGATAATGACGCGCGGCGCCATCATGGCGTTCGAGCACGATCACGGCCTGCCGCTCACGGCGCGGCCGAGCGAGCTGCTGTTGAAAGCCATCATCCTGGGCGAAGGCGGCAAGCCGCAGGGCAAGCCCGGTAACGCGGAGACCGCCGAGGCGCAGGACGTGATCCGCTCGGTGCAGCGCTCATTGGTCAAGCTCGGCTACAAGCCGGGCAATGCCAACGGCAAGCTGACGAGCGAGACGGCGCGGGCCATCCGTGCCTTCGAAGGCGACCAGGCACTCGGCGAAACGGGACGCATATCGGGGCCCCTCATCGCGCGGCTTGGGCGCCTGTCGGGCGAGGGGCGCCTTGCGTCGGCACCGTAAGCAGGCCAGCCGCCGGGCGTCGCGCGCACTCGGGTGAGACGATCATGCACGCCGGGACCTTGTAGGGTCCGAGGCGATCATGGTCTAGAGTGGCGGCATGCGGCTACGCGCTGAATTCTGGGTCAAGGCGTATATCCGCCGATGTGCCGTCGAAGGCGCGTCGGCCGTCGTCGTGCGCCACGGCGATGACGATGCCGGCGCCATCTACATCAAGGTCGACCGGCTCGACGGCACATGCAAACTTTATGTGCCGGCTCCCGCAGGCCTCGATGGAGCCGAGAGCGATCGGCGCTGGCTGGTTCGCCTCGCGTCCGGCAGCGAGGAGGGCGCCAAGGCGGACGAATTCCTGGCCCGCGAGGCGAAGTTCGATTCCGATCTGTGGGTGATCGAGGTCGAGGATCGCCGCGGCCGCCACTTCCTCGATGACAGTCTCGTCACAGCCTCCGACTAAGTGCACCAGCCAGTTCAGGTTTTGGTAACAGTTGGCAATGCCAACTTGTACACTGTGATTCGTGGCGCTCTGGTCGAACGCACTTGACGACGAGAGCGAATCGGGGGCCGCCGTGTCACGGGGGAGGCGCATGGCACAGATACTCAGCTTTCGTACCCCAGAGTTCAGAAGCAACGACGTAGCAGAGCGCCGCGACGGCGCTTCCGCCGAAGTCATCCTGTTTCCAGGCGTGCGCTATGAGCGCTGGAGGGATGAGGGCGCCGCGGCGAGCGGAAGTGAGCGCCGCCGGGATCGCGACGTCCGCGACGTCCTGGAGCTCGCCGAGTAGTCACAGCGTATTTGATCGGTCAGAACGACCGCGCGGTGCAGCGCGCCTCTTGCAGCACGGCTTCAACGTGCCGCTGATAGGCGTACCCCTTGTCGGGACCGCGCACGACGATGATGCCGCGCGTCGCGGAGACGGCGGTTGGCGGTTGCATGTCGCGGGCGATTCCGCGCGCTTCCGGCGTGACGCCGAGGAATGCTTCTTCCGACGGCACGAGCACCAACGAGACAGGCGTCGGCCGCGAGGGGACCGAGGCGATCGCGTAGAGATTGTCGCCCTCCGGCGTCATGACGGTGAGCGTCCATCCCTGATCGGGGGGCAGGCTCGCCGACACGCTGACCGGCCCGCCTGTGGCGTCGAAGCGGCACATGGCATAGCGCGCATCGGGCGACATGAAAGGCAGCGGCTCGGCACCGGGCGCTGAGACAGCCAGCATCTGCATGTGATTGACGGGCAGCCCCGGCGCCAGACGACTGTAGGCGGACGCAGCCGTCAGGTATGGTGCGGCGAGGGTCGCGCAGATGTGCAGGATGCCGGCGGCGACGGGCGCTGCTAGGATGAACTGCCAATTGGCGCCGCGCAGCATTTGGGCGATCTTCATCGGCATTGTACCCGGCGAATGACGGGCAGAGCCTTGGGCGTCGCTTCCGCCTTATCGAGCATCGGCGTTCCTGCATCGAACTGGGTGTACATCAGCGCCAGGCGTCCGGCGCCGCCCGTGGGCAGCCAGTTGCCAGGCGTTGCCTCGCGTCCGAGCGCGACAGCGAAAGTGCCGTCCGGGCGCACCGCGATCGATTGACTGGTGTAGGCGTAGCGTTGCGCGGCATTGGCGATGAGATCGCCGCGATCGTTGAACACGGTGAGGCTCCACCAGTCCTCGCCGTCGTCGCGTCCTTCGACGAGGTAGTCGCACGATGAGTGCAGCCGGTTGCCGTCGCTGTCGGTGTAAGCGAGGTAGGCGAGTGCGATCTCGGAGGTGATCTGCAGCGTGCCGAGCCGTGCGAAGTGCGCCCGCGTATAGGGATCGGTGTCGGCGCGACCGGCCGACGTCCAGGCGACCCATGGCCCATGACGCTCGGTGGTGAGGCCGGTGCCGACATCGATCATGTACCAGCTGGTGCCGAGGCCGAGGATCAGCACCGCGCCGATGAAAGCTGCCCAGTCGCCGAGGATCCCGATGAGGATCGAGAGGCGTTTCTGCATCCGGTGCAGGGCGACGTGTACTGGTGTGAGAGTGCTATGGGAGAGCACGGGGATTTCCATCGAGCGGCGGGTTGACGACGCCGAGCGTCGTGCGCTTTTGATCGGCGGTGCCGGGCACTAGTGGCTCGGCGCGGCGGTTAGGGGCGTTGGGTGTCGGACTGGGCGGCGTGCTGCCGGTGCTGTTTGGAGCGACCGGAGGCTCGGCGATGCCGCCCGCCTTGCGCAGAGCTTGCGCCATCTTGCGCAGCGCTTCGCGTGTCTTATCCGACATCAGGCTCGATGAGGTACGCTGCGTGTCCGTCGCGCTCGCCGCTTCGCCTTCGGGGCGGAGGGCGGCGATGCGCTGCTGCTCGGCGACCTGCACCGGATGCGGCTGCAAACCGGGGATAGTCGGGATGTTCATGTCGGTATGCACCACCGACATGAACGAGTGCCACACTGGCGTGGCGAAGTGGCCACCGGTGGTGCCGCCGGACATCGGTCGGTTGTCGTCGTTGCCGAGCCACACAGTCCCGACGTACTTACCCGTCGCGCCGACAAACCATACGTCCTTGGGGCCCGTCGAGGTACCGGTCTTGCCGACCACGTTGGTGAAATCGAGTGCCGCCCGCTGTCCGGTGCCTTCGGTGACGACCTTCTGCATCATCCAGTTGATGCCTTCGGCAACCTTGCGCTCAACGACCTGCGGAGCTTCCGGCTCGTCGCGATCGCGGCTGTAGATCAGATCACCCTTGGAACTGACGAGATCGAGGATGGCGTACGGCTTGGCGAGTTTGCCGCCATTGATAAAGGTGGCAACGCCGCCGGCGTGTTCTATCGGGCTGATGCCGTAGTCGCCGAGCGCCATCGAGCACGTCTTGCGGATGCCCGTGATGCCCAAGCGCCGCGTCATCTCGATGACCTTGTCGCGGCCGGCTGCGAACGACAACTCGGCGGCAACGGTATTGAGCGATTTGGCCAGTGCCATCCACATGGGCATGCGGCCCGCCGCCACCGTGGCTGCCGCCGTAGTTCTGCGGATGCCAGCGGCCGCAACTGCGCGAGGCGTCGCGCACCGACGTGGTCGGCGTATATCCGTTCTCCAGCGCCGTGGCATAGACGTAGATCTTGAACGATGAACCGGGCTGGCGGCGGGCGTGCGTGGCGCGGTTGAACTGGCTCTCGCCGTAGTCCGGGCCGCCGGTGATGGCGCGAACGGCGCCGTCGGTCTCCATCAGCACGATGGCGCCGCTGGTGACGCGATTGCCGCGGTAGTTGCGCAGCGCCTGGGTGAGTGCCTCGTCGGTAGCCTTTTGCATGGTGAGATCGACGGTGGTGCGCGCGGTCAGAACGTATGCCCCGCGGCCGGCGGCGATGCGCTGCACCTCCTCGAAGGCCCAATCCAGGAACCAGTCGGGGCTGTTGGGATTGCGTGTCTCGATCGCCTTGGCGGGATGCACGCGGGCCCAGTGCACCTGACCCGAGGTATAGAGCCCAGCATCGACGAGATTGTCCAAGACCACCATCGTGCGGGCGCGCGAAGCTGGCAGGTTGACGTGCGGGGCATATTTCGTCGGGGCCTTGAAAAGGCCGGCGAGCATGGCGGACTTCGGCGAGATTGACCTGCCGCACCGACTTACCGAAGTAGTACTGCGAGGCGGCCTCGACGCCGAAGGCGCCGCCTCCCATGTAGGCGCGGTCAAAATAGAACTTCAGGATCTCGCGCTTGGTGAAGCGGCTCTCCAGCAGCATCGCCAGGAAGGCTTCCTTGATCTTACGCTGCAGGGAGCGTTCGGAAGACAAGAACAAATTCTTGGCCACCTGCTGCGTGATCGACGAGCCACCCTGGACGACTTCGTTCGCCTGCAAGTTGGTCGCCAGCGCGCGAAACGTGCCGAAGACATCGATGCCCCAGTGCTCGAAGAAGCGGCGATCCTCGGTGGCCAGCGTCGCCTTGACGAGGGCATCGGGAATATCATCAAGCGGGACGGAGTCATTGTGCAGGATGCCGCGCTTGCCGATCTCATTGCCGTTCTGGTCGAGGAACTTCACGGCGAACTGGCCAGTGAGGAACTTGCCCTCGTTGAACTCATCGAACGCAGGGATGGCGAGCGCGAACATGACGACGAAACCGCCGGCGCCGAGTGTCAGGCCTTCGGAGGCTACTTCGTTGAGCAGGCGCTTCCAGCCGCTAAGACGGAAGCGGGCGAAGAAGCTGGTGCCGGCATTCCAAACATCGCGTACGAGTGCCCAGGTTTCGGCAAGCGTCGAATCGAGCTTGGAGTCGAGCCCAAGCCAGTTGACGGTCCGCTCGCGGCGCTCGCGTCTGGAAAACCAATCCTGCACGTCGTGTCTGTCCCGGCGTTTGATTCCGCGGCCTCTATGGCACCGGCCTTTGGCCGGTATGAGGCACGACTCAGTCGCTTTCGTCGAACGGTTACTTATACATAAGCCGGCGTGGTGCTGTTAAGGCACGGCATGCCGGCCCCGGACGGGGCCGTGGGGCTAGATAGCGCATTTTTTGCCGCGCGGCTCCTCGTTGTCGCGCGTTTTTCGTGCCCCGTGGCAGGCGATGACGCCGAGGACCGCAAAACAACTTATCCCCAGCGTGACGCTCGCGGGGTAAGGTTCCTGTATAACCCGACAGTTGCGCCGGCAGGACCGGCCAATCGACGAACCCCCAATAATTTCCGATCGGATGGCCGCGGCGCATGGCGTTGGACGCAGCGACTGAGGCCGTCATCAGGCTCGAATACGAGACAAGCGCTCTCACCTTAGACCAGATCGGCGCCAAGCAGGGTCGCACGGGCGCCTGGGTATGCAAGCTCGCTAAGCTGCGCGGCTGGAAGCGCCGGGCAGAACGCAACGGCCGGGCACCGCCACGGGCAAGGCCACCGCGCAATAAGCGCGCCGCCCTCGCCAACCGCATGTGCAAGGTCATCAATGCAAAGCTCAAGCAAATGGAGATGGGCATGAAAACCGGCGAGCTGAGTTCGGCCGATCTTGAGCGCGATGCCAAGATGTTGGGATCGTTGATCGGCGGCATGGAGAAGGTAGAGGCCGTACCGGAGGGGGAAAAAGTTCACAACCGGAACGCAGCCAAGGTCAGTGTCAACGATGACGTGGAGCGACTTCAGCGCGAGATTATCGAGCGCTTTGAGCGCATCCAGCGCCGCCGGGAAGCTGAAAGAGGATCTCAGTGAGTTCTCGTCCGATGAGCTGGCGCTGATCCTGGCGCACTGGCCGCTGTGGGCGCGTGTCGACCAGCTGCCTCCGCACACGCCGATGCCGTGGCGGGTGTGGCTGATCCTCGGCGGTCGCGGCGCCGGCAAGACTCGCGCTGGCGCTGAATGGGTGCGCGCCAAGGCGCTGGGGCGCTCAGCGGATGACGCCCCGGCGGCTAAGCGCATCGCGCTCGTCGGCGAAACGCTGGCCGATGTTCGCCGGGTGATGATCGAAGGCGTTTCAGGATTGCTCGCCGTGCATGGCGCGCCCGAGCGCCCCCATTACGAGCCGTCGAAAGGCCAGCTGGTGTGGCCGTCGGGGGCTATGGCGCAGGTGTTCTCGGCCGAGGACCCCGACAGCCTGCGCGGCCCGCAGTTCGATGCGGCGTGGTGCGATGAGGTTGCCAAGTGGCGGCATCCCGAGCGCACCTGGAATATGCTGCAGTTCGCGCTGAGACTTGGCGCGAACCCGCAGGTGGTGGCGACGACGACGCCGCGCGCAACAGCTTTTCTGAAGCGGCTGCTTGCCGACGCCGGCAGCGTGGTGACGCGCGCGGCGACGGCAGACAACGCCGACAACCTGGCGCCGACGTTCGTCGATGAGATGACGCGACGCTATGCGGGCACGGCACTGGGCCGCCAGGAACTGCTGGGCGAACTGGTTGACGATACGTCGGGCGCATTGTGGCGCCGCGACTGGATCGATGCGCATCGCGTGAGCGTGGCGCCGGCGTTGGCGCATATCGTCGTCGCCGTCGATCCGCCGGTGACAGCGACAGCGACGTCGGATGCGTGCGGGATCATCGTCGCGGGCATCGGGCCGGATGGACGCGCCTACGTCATTGCCGACCGGACGCTGCAGGGACGCGAGCCGCAGGTGTGGGCGCGGGCGGTGGTGGCCGCCTATCGGGACTTCCTCGCCGACCGCGTGGTCGCCGAGGTGAACCAGGGCGGCGATCTGGTTCTGACGGTGCTGCGCCAGATCGACGAGAGCGTCGCGGTGCGCCAGGTGCGGGCGACGCGCGGCAAGTGGCTGCGCGCCGAACCGGTGGCGGCGCTCTATGCGGAAGGGCGTGTTGTCCACGTCGGCGCCTTTGCGGCGCTGGAAGATCAGATGTGTGCATTCGGTGCCGACGGATTGGCGAAGGGGCGCTCGCCCGACCGGCTCGATGCGCTGGTTTGGGCGCTCACCGATCTAATGGTCAACGGCGGCGGCCGTCCTGCGGTGCGCCGGCTCTGATTTGGCGACACGAGCGGGAATCGCGGCCTAACAGTGTGCCGGCGGCCGGCTCCCCGCGGGGGAGGCGCCGGCGCAAATCAAAAAAGGAAACGCATGTCGCGCATTCTCGATGCGATCGGCCGGCTGCTGCCGGCTCGCGTGCCACGAACGGAAGCCAAGGCGAGCGCGGCCGGTCCGCTCATCGCCTGGGAGCCGCTCGGTCAGCCGGTGTGGAGCCCGCGCGACTACGCGTCGTTCGCGCGCGAAGGCTTCATGCAGAACGCCATCGTCTATCGCAGCGTGCGCATGATAGCCGAGGCGGCGGCGACGGTGCCGCTGCTGCTCTATGAGGGTTCCGAGGAGATCGAGAGCCATCCGTTGCTCGACGTCCTGGCGCGGCCCTCGCCCGACCACACCAGCACCGACTTCCTCGAGGCCTGGTATGGCTTCCTGCTCGTCGCCGGCAATGCCTACGTCGAGGCGGTGGGCGTCGATGGGCGATTGCGCGAGCTCTATGTTTTGCGCCCCGACCGCATGAAGGTGGTGCCGGGGCCTTCTGGATGGCCGGAGGCTTTCGAGTATTCGGCCAATGGGACGAGCGTGCGCTTTGCCGAGGAGCCGCTGGCCGGCGTGCGCCCCATCCTGCACACCCGGCTGTTTCATCCTGACAACGATCACTACGGTATGAGCCCCATTGAGGCGGCGGCGAGCGCCATCGACATCCACAACCAGGCTTCGGCGTGGAACAAGGCGCTGCTCGACAACTCCGCGCGCCCGTCCGGCGCCCTCGTCTATGCGGCGAACGGCGGCAACCTGACCGGCGAGCAGTTCAAGCGGCTGCGCAGCGAACTGGAAGAGGCCTTCCAGGGCGCGCGCAATGCCGGACGGCCGATGCTGCTCGAGGGCGGCTTAGACTGGAAGCCGCTTTCGCTTTCGCCCAAGGACATGGACTTCATTGCCGCCAAACACGCCGCGGCGCGCGACATCGCGCTGGCGCTCGGCGTGCCGCCGATGCTGCTCGGTATTCCGGGTGACAACACGTACGCCAATTACCAGGAAGCGCAGCGTGCGTTCTGGCGGCAGACGGTGTTGCCGCTGGTGCAGCGCATGACGCGGACGTTCTCGGCCTGGCTGGCGCCGGCCTACGGTGGCGCGGTCGAGCTGCGGCCAGATCTCGACCAGGTGGAAGGATTATGCGCCGAGCGCGAAGCGCTGTGGTCGCGCATCGGAGCGGCGACGTTCCTCACCGACGATGAGAAACGCGCCGCGGTTGGCTACGGGCCGCTGCCGGACGCCGCCGCGCACCGCACATTCGACAACGCCTGAGCCGAATATGGAGCAGCACATGATGAGCGGTGACGCGCGCCACGAAGTGAAGTTCATGGCGCTCGACCTGAAGGCCGTCGATGCCGACGGCAACTTTGAGGGCTACGCGAGCCTGTTCGACGCGAGGATCTGGCCGGCGACGTGGTGGCGCCCGGCGCCTTCGCCGACAGTCTGACAAAACGCGGCGTCGCCGGCATCAAGCTCTTGTTCCAGCACGACGCAAACCAGCCGATAGGCGTTTGGACGGCGCTGCGCGAGGACGCGCGCGGGCTCTATGCGCAAGGGCGCCTGATGCCGGAAGTGGTGAAGGCGCGCGAAGTGCAGGCGCTGATGCGCGCCGGGGCGCTCGATGGTTTGTCGATCGGTTTTCGCACCGTCAAAGGCCGGCGCGATCGCGCGAGCGGCACACGGCGGTTGGAAAAGGTCGACCTGTGGGAGATTTCGGTCGTCACCTTTCCGCTGCTGCCAGAGGCGCGCGTTGCGTCAATGAAATCGCGCCCGTTCGCCGATGGGCTGCCCACCGAAAGGGAATTCGAACGCTGGCTCACGCGGGATGCTGGGCTGACGCGAAGCGAGGCGCGCGCCGTGATGGGCGCGGGCTTCTTTGGCCTCAAGGCCCTGCGGGATGCGGGCCGGGGAACACCAGAGGGATCGAGTGAGGAGACGGTGCTGGCATCTCTCTGCCGCCGAGCCTGCTGGCGCTGGAGCCGGCCGACGTCGTGCAGATCGTGCACGGCGGCGGGACGCGTCACTTGCGCGTTGTCGAGATCGGCGAGCACGGCGCGCGCGAGATCGAGGCGCGCAGCATCGATATCGATATCTACGGCGCGGGTAAAGGCACGGCCGCGCCCGGTGCGTACTGGGACGCCGGTCATCGCCGGGCAGCCGCTCGTCGAGTTCATCGACCTGCCGCTGCTGCGCGGCGACGAGCCGCCGACCGCGGGTTATGTGGCGGCGACGCAGACGCCGTGGCCCGGCAGCGTCGCAGTCTACGGTTCGCCGGAGACGACAGGATATGCGCTGAAGGCGCTGGCGACGGCGCCGTCGACGATTGGGGTCACGCTCGACGAGCTGCCGGCGGGCCCGGAAGGGCGGCTCGATCACGCTACGCGTCTGACGGTGAGGGTCGAGGGCGAGGCGCTGGCTTCAGTCACGCTCCTGCAACTGCTCGCGGGCCGCAACGTCGCGGGAATTCGCAACGCGGATGGCGAATGGGAGGTGATTCAATTCGCCACCGCCACGTTGCTGTCGCCGGGCACCTATGAACTGTCGGGGCTGCTGCGCGGCCAGGGCGGCAGCGAGTTCGCAATGCGTCCGGCCGTGGCGACAGGGGCGCGTTTCGTACTCGTTAATGCGGCGGTGGCGCGCGTCGACCTCGCTGCTTCGGAAATACGCTTGCCGTACCACTGGCGTTCTGGGCCGGCTGCTCGTGACATCGGCGATGCTTCTTATGCGGCCGCGACGCACACGTTTCACGGCCTGGGCCTGAAGCCCCTGGCGCCGGTGCACGTGCGCGGGCTGCGCTCGGGCGGCGATGTGAACATCTCCTGGCTGCGACGCACACGCATCGGCGGCGATAGCTGGGAGTCGCCGGAGGTGCCGCTCAGCGAGGATACGGAGAGCTACGAGGTCGACGTGCTCGACGGGGCGAGCGTCGTGCGCACGCTGGCGAGCGCGTCGGCGAGCGTCGTCTATACCGAGGCGCAACAGGAAGCCGACTTCGGCGCGGCGCAGTCGTCTGTAGACGTGTGTGTCTACCAACTCTCCGGCGCCTACGGCCGCGGCACCCCGCGCGCCGCCGTCGTCTAAGTTTTCATTTGCAGAGGCGAGCGACATGCAACAGCCGTCGTGGCTCGCGGCGGCGTGGGCCGAACTCGGACAGCGCGAGATTGCCGGCACGAGCGACAACGCGCGCATCCGCGCCTTTTTCCGCGACGTCGGGCAGCCGGCGAGCCTGCACGATGAAGTCGCCTGGTGCGCCGCCTTCGTCGGCGCGTGCCTGGAACGCTGCGGGCGGCCATCGACCCGCTCCCTCATGGCGCGCTCGTACCTTCGCTGGGGCGATGCGCTCGAAGACGGACGCTTCGGCGCGGTCGCCGTACTCAGCCGCGGAAGCGATCCATCGGCGGGACATGTGGGATTTCTCCTCGGCGAGACGGCGAGTCACGTCGTGCTGCTCGGCGGCAATCAGGGCGATGCAGTAGGCGTCTCCGTGTTTCCACGAACCCGGTTGCTTGGGCTGCGCTGGCCGCAGGAGCACGTCGAGCCCACGCCCGCCGGCGCCGAGGCGCAGCGCGATGATTTGTTCAACCAGGCGCTCGACCACGTGCTGGAGATGGAGGGCGGTTTCACCGACGATCCGTACGACCCTGGCGGCCCGACCAATCGCGGCATCACGCTGCAGACCTATGCCGATTGGAAGGGTGTTGCGATCACCAGCGCCCTGAAGGGCGAACTAAAGGCGATCGCGGATGCCACGGTGCGCGACATTTACCAGGCCCGCTACTGGCAGCCGGCACATTGTGCCGAGATGGCGCCTGCGCTCGCTTTCTTTCACTTCGACGCGGCGGTCAACCACGGCGTCACCGGCGCCATGCGCCTGTTGCAGCGCGCCGTGGGGAGCGATGTCGACGGCGAAATCGGCCCCGACACGCGCGCCGCCATAGCGCGACTGTCGAGCGAGGAGGCCGTGCAGCGCTACGCCGAGGCGCGGCGTGCACGCTATCGCGCGCTGCCGCACTTCTGGCGCTTCGGGCGCGGGTGGCTCGCGCGCGTCGACAAGACCCTGGCGCGCGCACGCGCATTGGATGCGGCGCGCGGCGATGCCGACACAACTCGAACTCCCAACACGACAACAGGAGCCAGCGACATGATCCAGCCTGCAACGCAGACCGAGCCGACCGCCAAGTGGTGGGGACAGTCGATCACCATCTGGGGCGCCATCATCACCGGCTTGTCGACAGTGCTGCCGGCGCTCGGTCCCGCCATCGGCGTCGACATCACCGGCGATCTGGTGCGCGAGGCGGGGCAGGGAATCGTGCAGACGGTGCAGGCCGTCGGCGGTCTCGTCGGTACGATCCTGACGATTTATGGACGCGTGCGCGCGTCGACGCCGCTCGAGCAGCGGCGCGTGCAGATGAAACTGTGACGCGAACGAACGACGCGCACATTCATGACGGGTTCAGCCGCCGCAGGCTAACGCTTGTGTCAGGCCCTCAGATTGCGAAGACATGCTGCGCATAATTTTCTCGCTCCTCATTTCATCTCTCGCCGTCCTCAATGCATCACCCGCGGCGGCGGCGTGCATCACCGACTGGTCGGATGCAGCGCCCATCGTGCACAAGGAAAAGCTGGCGACCGTCGAGGCGCTGTCGGCCATCGCGGCGAGCGAGGTTCCCGGCGTCATCGTCAAGACGACGCTGTGCGAGGAGAACGGCAGCTTCGTCTATCGTCTCCTCGTGCGTGATGCACACGGGCAGCTGCTCAATCGCACCGTCGATGCGCGCAGCCCCTTCGGGCGATAAACATTCACCGAAGGGTTCGCAGGCTCCGTCACGTGCGTTAAGGTCCGGCAAGCCCTCAGCTGTGGGGCGAAGCCAACCGGAGGACCCCATGCCGTATGTCGACGGATTTGTCTTAGCTGTGCCGAAGAAGAAGCTCGCCGACTACAAGAAGCTCGCCCAGAAGGCCGGCAAGATCTGGCTGGAGCACGGCGCGCTCGAGTTCAGGGAGTGCGTGGCCGACGACGTGAAGGTCGGCAAGCTGACCTCGTTTCCGCAGGCCGTAAAGCTGAAGCCGGACGAGGTCGTCGTCTTTTCCTACATTGTCTACAAGAACCGCGCGTCCCGCGACAAGATCAACAAGAAGGTCATGGAGGACCCGCGGCTGAATGACATGATGGCGGGCAAGGACATGCCCTTTGACGGCAAGCGCATGATTTATGGCGGGTTCGAAACACTGGTCGAGCTTTCCGCGTGATCGCGGCCCTAGGATGAAGCCGGCCGGCTCGTTATAGTCGCGTACGAGTCCATGGAGCGAGGGGCAACGTGCGCGTACTGGTCGTCGAGGATGACAAAGATCTGAACCGGCAGCTGGTCACGGCGCTGGGTGATGCTGGCTATGCGGTCGACAGTGCGCACGACGGCGAGGACGGCTATTTCCTCGGCGACACCGAGCCCTACGATATCGTCATCCTCGATATCGGCCTGCCGAAAATGGACGGCATATCCATCCTCGAACAGTGGCGTCGCGCCGACCGCAAGATGCCCGTGATCATTCTCACCGCACGCGACCGCTGGAGCGACAAGGTGGCGGGCATGGATGCCGGCGCCGACGACTATCTGGCCAAGCCCTTCCACATGGAGGAATTGCTGGCCCGGGTCAGGGCGCAGGTGCGTCGCGCCTCCGGCCACGCCAAGAGCGAGATCGAGTGCGGACCGTTGCGCCTCGACACCAAGACGGCGCGCGTCACTTGCAACGGGCAGCAGATCAAGCTGACCTCGCATGAATACCGCCTGCTCGCCTACATGATGCATCACAACGGCCGCGTGGTGTCGCGCACCGAGCTGGTCGAGCACCTCTACGAGCAGGACTTCGACCGCGATTCCAATACGATCGAGGTGTTCATCGGGCGCTTGCGCAAGAAGATCCCTGTCGATTTCATCGAGACCGTACGCGGACTCGGCTACCGGCTGAGCGATATGCCGCCGACTGCAGGTTAGTTGTTCTGGACCAGTATTCCGGGCCAATGATGCGGGCCAGTAAAATGTCTGCGCAGATCGCAGGCGGTTGCAGCAGCCAACTGTGGCGAAGCGCGGAATTGGGATACTAGAGCGCATGCGCTTCAACTCGCTCGCGTTCCGTCTGTTTGCCACGGCGGCCGCCTGGACGCTGCTGGTGCTGCCGATTGCCGGCTTCATCATCTACGGACTTTATCGCGACGACGTGCAGGCGAGCTTCGACGGGCAGCTGCTGAAGCTGGTCAACGCCATCACCGTCGACAGCATGGGAAGTGCCGCCGGCGAGGCTCAGCCGCTTCCGCCGAGCAATCTCTATGAGCCGCTGTTCGAGGTGACGCACTCGGGCTGGTACTGGCAGATCACGCCGCTGCAGCAGGTCGCGGGCCGCAAGCTGGTGTCGCCGTCTCTGGCCACCTGGACGCTGCCCTCGCCCGCCGCCAAGTCAGTAACGCCCGATGCATCTGGTGCGCGGTGGCTCAACTCCAAAGGTCCCAAGGGCGAGCCGCTGCGCCTCGTAGAGGTCATTGACTCGCTCGGTCATGAACCGGGCAAGCCGCGCTACTCCATCGTCGTGGCCGGCCCGCAGGACTGGCTCGATCACCTTGTCGGCAATTTCGGCTACCGGCTGACGACGGCACTGGCGCTGGCCGGCCTCGGGCTCGTCGCCGTAACGCTGTTTCAGGTACGCTTCGGCCTGTTACCGCTGCGCCAGATCGAACGCGGCCTCGCCGGCATACGATCGGGCAGCGCTACGGCGCTGGAGGGCGATTTGCCGGCAGAGATCGAGCCGCTGCAATCCGAGCTCAACGCCCTGATCCGCTCCAACCAGGCCATCGTCGACCGCGCGCGGACGCAGGTCGGAAACCTGGCGCATGCCTTGAAGACACCGCTCGCGGTCATCGCCAATGAGGCGCGCACCGACAAGACCGGCCTCGGCGACAAGGTCGTCGAGCAGACCGAGATCATGAAGCAGTCGGTGACGCGCTACCTCGACCGGGCGCGCATGGCGGCGCGGGTGGGCGTCATCGGGCGTGTCACCCCCGTTGCACCGGTGATCGAACCGCTGGTGCGCACGCTGCAGCGCATTCATCAGGACAAGGGCGTCACCATAAAGGTGGAGTGTCCGCCCGATGCGCGCTTCTCGGGGGAGAAGCAGGACCTCGAGGAGATGCTGGGCAACCTCTTGGACAACGCCTGCAAATGGGCGCGCCGCGAGGTTGAGCTGATTGTCGAGGCGCCGGCGACGACCAGCCGGGCGAAGAACCGGCGGCTTGTCATCACCGTTGCCGATGATGGTCCGGGACTGAACGAGGAGCAGCGGGCGCGCATCGGTAAACGGGGCCTGCGTCTCGACGAGACGAAGCCGGGATCGGGGTTGGGGTTGTCCATCGTGTTCGAACTCGCCCATTCCTACGGAGGCTCGTGCGAACTGGTGCGCGCGCCCCAGGGCGGGCTGGCCGTGAACCTTAACCTCCCGGCGGGGTAAAATCGCCCACAGCGATTCGCCTCAAAGGGGCCGGTTTTCGGTCACGGCGGGTGCACATTCGTTGGCTAGGCCGCTAGAGTATGGTGCGAACGCTATTCGTGTGCGGCGCGCTGGGGGAGACGATCAATCATGCGCCAGGGACGCTCTGTTGCCGCTCTTTGCATCTTGATGCTTGGCATCCCGCTGATGGCGGCGTGCAGTGGCGATACGGGAAACCAGGATACTGGACTGATCGTCGGCGGCGTCGCCGGCGGCATCATCGGCAATCAGGTGGGCAAGGGCTCGGGCAACGTGCTGGCGACGGTTGCCGGCGCGGTGATCGGCGGTATCGTCGGCAGCGAGATCGGCCGCTCCATGGACGAGCAGGACCGGCAGCTCGCCGAACGGGCCGAATATGCAGCCCTGGAAGAGGGTGAATCAGATCGGCCGCGGCGCTGGCGCAACCCGGACAATGGTCGTTATGGCGACATCGTCCCGGGACGTCCCTACAAGCGCTCCAACATCGACTGCCGCGACTACACGCACACCGTCTATATCGACGGGCGCCCCCGCGCCATGCGCGGCACGGCCTGCCGCAATCGCGACGGCTCGTGGAGCAACGTCGGCTAGCGTCGCTTTCGCAGGCTAAGTGCCCGCGCTCCCCCTTAAAGACTTGACGCCATTTCTCCCTATCTTGCGGTGCGGTAGAGATATTGCCGCGGCGGCAAGGCTTGTCAGGCCGGCCTCCGAGCCCTATTCCAGCCCCGCGGTGAGGCTTGGATATCGGCATGGTGCTGTGGGTTCTCTTTGCAGTGTTGGCGGCTGCCGTCGTGTGGGCGGTGTCGCGGCCGCTGCTTGCGCCCACGGAATCGACGCCGGAGAACGACAGCGAGATCGCCGTCTACCGCGACCAGCTGCAGGAAATCGAGACCGAGCGTGCGCAGGGACTGCTCGGCGGGGCCGAGGCGGAAGGCGCGCGCATCGAACTGGCCCGACGCCTCATTCGGCGTGATGAGGAGAAGCAGCGCCTGGCTGCGGCGGCGCAGGACTCCCACCCGCGTCTGCGTCAGGCGGCGATCTATGCTGCGGCGGCACTGCCGGTGCTCGGCATCGCCATCTATGTCACCATCGGTTCGCCGCAACTTCCCGGACGGCCTTACACAGAGCGCCTGCAAGCCTCGACGGAGAACGCCACCGCTGCCGATCTCGTCGCTCAGGTCGAAGCGCATCTGCGCTCCAATCCGGAGGACGGTCGCGGCTGGGACGTGGTTGCCCCCGTCTATTTGCGCATGGGGGACTTCACGCAGGCGGCCGACGCTTTCCAGCGCGCCGCGCGCCTGTTGGGGGAATCCCCCAAGCGCCTCGCTGGCTACGCGCGCGCCCTGATCATGGTGCAAAACGGCGTCGTCAGCGAGCCGGCGCGGCAAGCCTACGAGCGTCTGCGTGCGTTGGAGCCGCAATCGGTCGAGCCGCAGGTGTGGCTGGCCATAGGACGCGAGCAGGACGGGGACTTAAAGGGCGCCGAAGCGGAATATCGCAGGCTGCTGCCCACGGCCGAGGAGCCGTGGACGGGCCTCCTCAAGGCGCGCCTGCAGGCCGTGAGCGAAAAACTCGGCGCTCCTCCCGCAGCGCCGAGCGCGCCGTTGCCCGATGCGACCGCCGGTTCCCCGCCCGGCAAAAGTCCGGCTGAGCGCGATGCGTTCATTCAGAAAATGGTCGACGGGCTCGCAGCGCGCCTGAAGGAAAACGGCAACGACCTTGAAGGTTGGATGCGCCTGGTTCGTTCCTACATGGTGCTTGGGCGCCGCGAGGATGCCGTGGCCGCGCTATCGAGTGCGCGCGGGCAGTTCTCTGGCGATCAGAATTCACTGGCCGAGCTGAACGTATTGGCCGAAAGCTTGGGGCTCGGATCGTGATCCAACGCGCAAAGGGAGCGGTATGACGCGCAAGCAGCGTCGCGGTGTTCTGATCGGCGTCGGCGTCGCGGTGCTGACCATTGCCGTGGGTCTCGTGCTGTTTGCCCTGCGCGATGCCATCGTATTCTTCCATACGCCGAGCGACCTCTCCGAAAAGCCGATCGAAAGCGGGCAGCGCTTCCGCCTCGGCGGTCTCGTCGCCGACGGGTCCGTGCGCCGCGGGCAGGGGACCAAGGTCGACTTCGTGGTGACGGACACCTTGAAGAGCGTGCCGGTGGTCTATGAGGGTGTGCTTCCCGACCTATTCAAAGAGGGGCAGGGGGTCATCGCCGAGGGCAAGCTGTCGCCGCAGGGCACCTTCATTGCCGACAGCGTGCTCGCCAAGCACGACGAAAATTACATGCCGCCAGAGGTGGCCAAGGCGCTCGAGGCCAAAGGCGTCAAGCTTGGCAAGAGCGCGCCGCACCCCGCCGAGGCGACGCAATGACTTTGGCCGGCCAGATGGTTAGGACTTGCGTCGATCCCGGCCCGCGCCGGGATGACGAATTGGTGTGGCAGTCCGCATCTTCGCCCCGAGGAGCGTCGCATGATCGTTGAGATTGGGCATTTCGCGCTGGTGCTGGCCCTGCTCGTCGCCGTCTTCCAGATGGTCGTGCCGGCGTGGGGCGCGCAGGTGCGCGATGCTCGCATGATGGCGGTCGCCGATCCCGCGGCCCTGTGCCAGTTCGGCTTGATGATCGTTGCGTTTCTCGCCCTGACGCACGCCTACGTGACCTCGGACTTCTCCGTCGTCAACGTCGCCTCCAATTCGCATTCGACCAAGCCGCTGCTCTATCGCATCTCCGGCGTGTGGGGAAACCACGAGGGCTCGATGGTCCTGTGGGTTCTGATCCTGACGCTGTTCGGCGCCGCCGTCGCCGCCTTCGGGCGCAACTTGCCGGCGACGCTGAAGGCCAACGTCCTGGCGGTGCAGGCATCGATCGCGGTGGCGTTCATGCTGTTCATTCTGCTCACCTCCAACCCGTTCCTGCGCCTCGATCCCCCGCCCGCCGACGGCAGCGGTCTCAACCCGATCTTGCAGGACCCCGCGCTCGCCTTCCATCCGCCCTTCCTCTACACGGGCTACGTCGGCTTCTCGATCGCCTACTCGTTCGCCATCGCCGCACTCATCGATGGGCGCATCGACGCGGCATGGGCGCGCTGGGTGCGGCCATGGACGCTCGCGGCCTGGATGTGCCTGACGATCGGCATCGCGATGGGTTCATGGTGGGCCTACTACGAGCTTGGCTGGGGCGGCTGGTGGTTCTGGGACCCGGTCGAGAACGCCTCGTTCATGCCTTGGCTGCTCGGCACGGCGCTGCTGCACTCGGCGCTGGTGATGGAAAAGCGCGATGCGTTGAAGGTGTGGACGGTGCTGCTCGCCATCCTCGCCTTCTCGCTGTCGCTGATGGGCACATTCCTCGTCCGCTCGGGCGTCCTCACCTCGGTGCATGCCTTTGCCGTCGACCCGCAGCGCGGCGTGTTCATACTCGCCATCCTGACGCTGTTCACGGGCGGCGGACTTGCGCTGTTCGCGCTGCGTGCGCGTGACCTGCGCCAGGGCGGCATCTTTGCGCCTATCAGCCGCGAGGGCGCGCTGGTGCTCAACAACATCCTGCTGACGACGGCATGCGCCACAGTGTTCGTCGGCACGCTCTATCCGTTGGCGCTCGAATCTTATCACCGGCGACAAGATCTCCGTCGGGCCGCCCTACTTCGACTGGACGTTCGGGCCGCTGATGGTGCCGCTCCTTCTGGCGCTGCCGTTCGGGCCGTTTCTTAATTGGAAGCGGGGCGATGTCTATGGCGCTGCGCAGCGCCTCGCCTTCGCGGCCATGCTGGCCATCGTCGTCATGGCCGTAGTTCTGGCGGCGCGGTATCCCGGACCTTGGGGCGCTCCATTCGGACTGGCGCTCGGCGTGTTCGTCATGGCCGGCGCCATCGCCGACCTCAGCCATCGGGCGCGGGTCGGTAGCGTACCGTTGGCCGAAGCGTGGCGGCGGTTCGTCAATCTGCCGCGGTCGGCCATCGGCTCGGCGCTGGCCCACTTCGGCGTCGGCATGATGGTCGTCGGCGTCGTGGCGACGAGTGCCTACCGCGTCGAAAGCATTCTCATCATGAAGCCGAGTGAGCAGGTGACTGTGGCCGGCTACCAGCTGACGTTCCGCGGCGTCGCCCCATCGACGGGGCCGAACTATCGCGAAGAGGTTGCGGTGTTCGACGTGACCCGCGGCGGCTCGCAGATCGCGAACCTCGAGCCGTCGCGGCGCATTTACGATATGCCGCCAGAGCCCACCACCGAAGCAGGCATTCATGTCGGCTGGCGCGGCGATCTTTATGTCGTGCTGGGCGACAAGCAGACGGCCGGCGGCTATGCGGTGCGCATCTACTTCAATCCGCTCGTGCGCTTCATCTGGCTCGGCGCCGTGGTGATGTTCCTTGCCGGCGGCATATCGCTGTCGGACCGGCGCTTGCGCGTCGGCGCCCCCGGGCGAGCCCGCAGCACTGTGCCGGCGCCTGCGGAATGAACGCGCGGCTCACAGGTGTGCTCACGCTTGTCGCGGTGCTTATGACGGCTGCAGCGGCGCTAGCCGTCGAGCCGGACGAGATCCTGACCGATCCGGCTCTCGAAGCGCGGGCGCGCGCGCTGTCGTCCGGTTTGCGCTGTCTCGTCTGCCAGAATCAGTCGATCGACGACAGCAACGCGCCGCTCGCGCGAGACCTGCGCCTGTTGGTGCGCGAGCGTCTGAAGGCCGGCGACAGCGATGCAGCCGTGATGCAGTTCGTCGAGGATCGCTATGGCGAGTTCGTGCTGCTGCGCCCGCCGCTCTCCTGGCGCACGGTTGTCTTGTGGGCGGCGCCGCTGCTGGCGCTGCTCTTCGCCGTCTGGACGACGGCGCGTGCCTGGCGACGGCGCCAGGTTCCGGCAATTGCGCAAGGTGAAGCGCAAGCTCCGCTCTCGGCCGACGAGGAAACGCGGTTGCACTCGATCCTGGCCGAAAATGAGGGCGAGCCCCCGGTGCGCGACTAGGCACGACGGGTCGTTAGTTGGCCCTACGCCCGGTGGCGGCGCTGGTTGTGGCGCTGGGGATTTTTCCGGTCACCACACCGCTCTCGCCGGTCAGCGTAAGCAGCAACGTGTGCGTTGCCAGCCCCGTAACGGCCATGCTGGAGGCGCGCTCGAACGCTCCGATGGCCGTCTTGAGCATAGGGCCGAAGCGGCCGTCGCGCGGACCGGTGTAGAGCCCCCGCGCGTACAGAGCATCTTGCAGGCGGCGGATATCCCGACGATCGGCCAGCGTATCGGCGGCGAGGAAGGCGTCGAGCGCCGGCGCGAAGGCGAGCGCATTGACGCCGGTGTTGGCGACGTCGTCGGACTTGAAGCGATGCAGCACCTCGCCGTTGAGCATGATGACCTTCGACTGCACGTAGGTGCCGACGTTGATGCCAACCACCTCCGGGCCGTCATCGCCGTCAATGAGAAGCGGTGAGCCGGACGAGGCCGCGCCCGTATCGCACGTGTGCAGCAGCAGTTGCTCGGAGTCGGAGAAGTCGCGACGGATCGTCTGCCAGTCGGCGTCAGCGAAGGTGCGCTTGACATGGCAACCGGTGTTGAGCATCGGCTGCCATTTCGGCAGGTCGCGATGATAGGCGATGTTGAACACGCGGCCATTGGCGGCGAGCTTCATCAGATCGGTGACGGATTGGCGGTGAACCTTGAACGCGCCGGCACTGCACGCGGGCTGCTCAAGACGTATGGCTGCCCAGTCGCGCGTCGCATCGATGGGTGGGTGCACGTTGAGCCGCGTCGAGCCGGAAGTCACATTAGCCTCGGCAGCGCCGTCAGCGGAGCCGGCGATGCGCACGCTTTGTGTCGTGCCGTGCAACTTGAATGAGAGGTCAGAGAGGCGCAGGGGCGCCTCGCCACTGGTGCGATAGAGGCAGTGGGCGGCGGTCACGACGACATCGGGGGCGGCACAGAAGGCGGTGCATACCGAGTGTGAGCCGGTATCAAAGAAGACGCCCAGTTTGGCTCCCGACTGGCGCATGGTCTGCGGCAGCGGCACCCGCTGATCGGAGCCGAACACCGAGGCCTGGGCTGATGGGACGGTTGTCCCCAGAAGATCCAAAACGGCGATCAATGACACGCTTGCCAGGGCTGCGAGGCCCAGGGCCGGGGAAATTGCGGGGCGCTTCATACGCGGTGCCTCTGCGCGGGCATGGTGAACGCCCCCTTTATTACCAACTGTTAAGGCAATCGAAAGGCTGCCGTAATCCCCGTACCGCTAGGCCTGACGAGGAAGACAATTCCCTGCTTCGCAGAATGGAGATTCGTAGCGCATGCCCATCCAACCCAGCTCGCCCGAGGTCGTAGCAAAGAGCGGGCCAACGAAAACGATCGCCCGCGACTTGCGGCGACTGGCCGCCGTGGCGGTGGTCGGCGTCGGCTTGGTAGGCATCGGTGTGGCCGAGTACTCGGCGCCGGCGGTGGCCCAGCTCAAGCCCGGCACCCCGTCCGAAACCCTGTCATTTGCCGACATCGTCGACCGCGTGAAACCGGCGGTCGTGTCGATTTCGACCACGAACGAGGTGAAAGTCGCCGATCGTGGTCCCAAGAGCGGCCCCGGCGCTGGCCCCGGTGGCCGTCCGTTCGAGGGCATCCCCGGTCTGCCGGACGATCACCCGCTGAATGAGTTCTTCAAGAACATGCCGGGCGGTCCTGGCGGCGGTGGCGGCGGCGGTAACCCGATGCAGCAGCGGCCGCGGCAGGCTGCCGGTTCGGGATTCGTTGTCTCGGCCGACGGCTACATCGTCACCAACAACCACGTCGTCGACGGCGCCACCAAGGTGAAGGTGAGCTTCGACGACCAGGAAGAGATCGATGCGAAGATTGTCGGTACCGATTCGCGCACCGACATCGCACTGCTCAAGATCGAGCCGAAGAAGCCGCTGACGGTTCTGAAGTTCGCGGATAAGACCCCGCGCGTCGGCGAGTGGGTGCTTGCGGTCGGCAATCCGTTCGGCCTCGGCGGCACGGTCACCGCCGGCATCGTTTCGGCGCTGGCCCGCAACATCGGCGGCCCGTACGACTACATGCAGATCGACGCTGCCGTGAACCACGGCAACTCCGGCGGCCCGACCTTCAACCTCGAAGGCAACGTCGTCGGCGTCAATACCGCGATCTACAGCCCGACCGGCGGCAACGTCGGCATCGCATTCGCGGTGCCTGCCGAAACCGTCAAGCGCGTGGTTGAGCAACTCGAGAAGGGCGGCGCCGTCAGCCGTGGCTGGCTGGGCGTGAAGATCCAGAACATCGACAAGGACCTCGCCGGCAGCCTTGGGCTGAAGGAGCCCAAGGGCGCCATCATCAGCGAAGTCATGGCTGATGGCCCGGCGGCCGATGCCGGCCTCAAGGTCGAGGACGCCATCCTGATGATCGACTCCAAGCCGATCGACGACAGCCGCGATCTGGCCCGCACCATCGCCGACATGCCGGCCAAGGCAACCGTCGACGTCAAGGTGTGGCGCAACAAGGCCGAGCAGACGGTCAAGGTGAAGCTCGGGACCTACCCGAACACCGCCGAGCCGAGTGAAGACAATGCCGAGCCCGATGAGCCGAAGGATCTGGGCGGCAACGTCGACTTGAAGCAGCTGGGTCTCAGCGTGAAGTCCGGGCCCGGCAAGGACGGCGGCGTCATCATCTCCGACGTCGACCCGAACTCCGACGCTGCACTGAAGGGCATCAAAGAGGGCGACGTCGTCGTCAAGGCCGGCAACGAGACCGTCACCACGCCGCAAGACGTGGCCAAGGCGGTCAAGAAGGCCCAGGACGACGGGCTGCCGGCGGTGATGTTCCACATCAAGAAGAGCGGCGATTCGACCGTGCTCGTGGCCATCCCGCTCAACAAGAGCTGAGCGGCGCTGACTGAGTGACGTCAAGGCGGCTCGCACACTCATAGGAGCGTGCGGGCCGCCTCGACGTTGAGGGTACTGCAAGGCACAATGCGAATCGGCCGATGCGCTCGGCCTCGACAATGACGATGCGGTGATGAAATGCACGTGCTGGTGGTCGAGGACGACCGGGAGACGGCCCACTTCCTGCAGAAGGCGCTGAAGGAGAGCGGCCACGCAGCCGATCTTGCCGAGGACGGCGAGACGGGGCAGTCGCTGGCCGAGCAGGGCGTCTACGACGTGCTCATCGTCGATCGCATGCTTCCACGCCTAGATGGACTGTCGATGATCCGCGCCTTGCGCGGCAAGGGTGTGCGCACCCCGGTTCTCATCCTGTCGGCACTCGGTGAGGTCGATGACCGTGTCAAGGGATTGCGTGCCGGGGGCGACGACTATCTCACCAAGCCATACGCATATTCAGAACTCCTGGCGCGCGTCGAAGCACTGGCGCGCCGCGCCGTGCCCGAGGAGCAGGAGACGCGCTACGTCGTCGACGGGCTGGTCCTCGACCGGCTCTCCCACCGTGTGACGCGCGACGGCGAGGCGATCCAATTGCAGCCGCGCGAATATCGATTGCTCGAATATCTGATGAAGCACGCCGGGCAGGTGGTGACGCGCACCATGCTGCTGGAACACGTGTGGGATTATCACTTCGACCCGCAGACCAACGTCATCGACGTGCACGTGTCGCGCCTCAGGGCAAAGATCGACAAGAACTTCGACAAGCCTCTTCTGCATACGGTGCGCGGGGCGGGATACACGATCCGTGATGGCCCTGCCTGATCGACTTGCCCGCGCCATCTCGACCACCGCTTTCCGTGTCGCTGCGGTCACGGTCGCGGTCTACCTGGCGTTTGCCGGCTTGGTCGTCGGCCTGCTGCTTTGGCAGACCAATCGCGTCCTGACCAGCGAGGTGCTGACGACGCTCAGCGCCGAGGCTTCGCTGTTGCGGACCGAGGCGCGCGATGGCGATGCGACAGCGCTGATTCGCGCCGTCGAGGCGCGTAGCCGGTCCGGCGGACCGGGGCTCTACTATCTCGCCGACAAGTCCGGCACCAAGCTCGCGGGCAATCTGAGCCGCCTGCCGCCGGAGATCATCGGCAGTCCCGCGGGCGGCGTCTTCCGCTACGCTCCTGACGTGAACAGCAACGCAGAGCGCCTCGCCGTCGCCATTCCCGTCAATATCGGCGGGGGTGCGCAGTTGATCGTCGGTCGCGACGTTGAGGAGCAGCGTCGCTTCGCCAGCGAGATGGGGACCATCTATTTCCTGGCTCTCGGATTCCTGACTTTGGGTGGACTGTTCGCCGGCTTTGCCGTCAGCCGCTTTGCCCTGAAGCGCATCGAGACGATCAACGTCGCCGCCCGCTCGATCATGGCGGGCGACATGTCGCGGCGCGTGGCCGTTACGGGTTCGGGCGATGAGTTCGACGTCCTGGCGATCAATCTCAACGCCATGCTGGAGCGCATCGAGGCGCTGATGAGCGGCCTGCGCGAAGTGTCCGACAACATCGCCCACGACCTCAAGACGCCCCTCACGCGGCTGCGCAACGCCGCCGAGGCGGCGCTGCGTGAGACGGGCGCAGATGCCTACCGTGAGGGCCTTGAGCACACCATCGAGAAGGCGGACGAGCTGATCAAGACGTTCAACAGCCTGCTGCTGGTGGCGCGACTGGAGGCCGGCGCACTCGAGGAGAATGCCGAGCCCTTCGATATCGGGCGGGCGGTGCGCGACGTTGCCGAGCTCTATGAGCCCGTGGCCGAGGAGCGGGGAATGGCGCTCTCAGTCGACATTGGCGCGGGGGCGCCCTTTCTGGGCAATCGTCAACTCGTCGTGCAGGCGGTATCGAACCTCATCGAGAACGCCATCAAGTATTCCGGGCGCCCGGCTGACAGAGCCGATGCGGCAATCTCGATCCACTTGCGGGACGCGGCCGACAACGTAGAGATCTCGGTTGGCGATAACGGGCCCGGCATCGCAATGCAGGATCGGGAACGTGTCTTGAAGCGCTTCGTGCGCCTGGAAAAAAGCCGCACCGAACCGGGCACCGGCCTGGGACTCAGCCTGGTGCAGGCCGTGGCGCGTCTGCACGGCGGCTCGGTGCGGCTTGAAGATAACAGCCCGGGCCTGCGCGTCGTGCTGGTGCTTCCGAAGCGGACCGATGACCGCTAAGAGGTAAGCCCCGCAGACGCACTGCGGCAACGGGGCAAGCATGGCGGAAGACCATAAGACATCCCCGCGGGCTTTGATCGAGCGCTTCCGCGAGGCGCCGCGAGCGCGAGGCGACGCGCGCGTCGTCGGTGCCATTCAGGCACTCATCGCTCGGACGCAGGACGACGCGGCGGTGGCACCGTTACGCAGCGCGCTCGACGATCCGCGTGCCGCCGAGTTGCTCAGCGGGATATTCAGCGGCTCGCCCTACCTCACCGGCCTCATCGAGCGCGATCTGCCACGCCTGCAGGCCATTCTCACCACCGCTCCGGAAACGCGGCTCGTTGAATTGAAGTCGGAACTGGCCGCGCGCCTCACCGATACGCCGACGCGGGCTGAGGCAATGCGGGCGCTCCGCGTGTTCAAAGCGGAGGTGGCGCTCCTGACGGCGCTCGCCGATCTCGGCGGCGTGTGGCCGGTTCTGACGGTCACTGGCGCGCTGACCGAATGTGCCGATGCGACGCTGGTGGGCGCCGTCGACTTCCTTTTTCGAGGAGGCGGCGGCGCGCGGCCAGTGGCTCGCGGGCGCCGACGGGAGCGTTGCGGCCGATGGCTTCATCGTGTTGGCGATGGGCAAATATGGCGCCGGCGAACTCAACTATTCCAGCGACATCGATCTCATCATCTTTTACGACCGCGACCGTATGCGTACCGCGCCGGGCGTCGAGCCGCAGGGTTTCTTCGTTCGCCTGACGCGTGACCTCGTGCAGATGATGTCGGAGCGCACAGGCGACGGCTACGTGTTCCGGACCGATCTGAGGCTGCGCCCGGACGCGGGGGCCACGCAGCTCGCACTGTCGACGGATGCGGCGCTGATCTACTACGAAAGCTTCGGGCAGAACTGGGAGCGAGCGGCGCTGATCAAGGCGCACGCCTGCGCGGGCGATATCGCGGCCGGCCGGGAGTTGCTGGCCGAGTTGTCGCCGTTCATCTGGCGCAAGTATCTGGACTACGCGGCAATCGCCGATGTGCATGCCATGAAGCGGCAGATATTCGCCCATCGCGGCTTCGGGCACATCGCCGTCGCGGGACACAACATCAAGCTCGGGCGCGGCGGCATCCGCGAGATCGAGTTTTTCGTGCAGACGCAGCAGCTCATCGCCGGCGGACGGCAGCCGGAGCTGCGCACGCGGCGCACACTGGAAGCCATGACGAAGCTGGTCGAGCGCGGCTGGATCAAGCCGCGCGTCGCCGAGGAACTGAGCGAAGCCTATTTGTTCCTGCGCCGCATCGAGCACCGGCTGCAGATGGTCGCCGACGAGCAGACGCACGAAGTGCCTGACGATACGGCCCGGCTGGAAAGCTTCGCGTTGTTCTGCGGCTATGACGGAACGGCTGCCTTCTCGCACGCGCTCGTGGCGCGGCTGGAGACGGTGCAGAAGCACTATGCGGCGCTGTTCGAGGATGCCCCGGAGCTCACCAGCGGCAGCGTCAACATGGTGTTCGCTGGCGAGAAGGACGATCCCGCAACCGTCGCTGCGTTGCAGGCGCTGGGCTTCACGCAGCCCTCGCAAGTGCTGGCAACGGTACGCGGCTGGCATCATGGGCGATATGCGGCGGTGCGCACCGAACGCGCGCGGGAGCGGCTGACCGAGGTGCAGCCGCTGCTCATCGCCGCGCTGGCCGACACCGTCGATCCCGATCGCGCGTTGGCGAGCTTCGATCGGTTTCTCGGCGACCTGCCGGCCGGCGTGCAGCTCTTCTCGCTGCTGCGCGCCAACCCGGCCCTGCTGCGTCTTCTCGCCGACATCATGGGCACGGCACCGCGCCTGTCGCGCATCCTGTCGCGTCGGCGACGGCTGCTCGATGCAGTGCTGGATCCCGGCACGCTCGGCGCGCTGCCGACGGCGGAGGAGCTCGACCGCCTGATTGCAGCCGAGGTCGGCGACGGCGAAAACGACATGCAGTATGTGCTCGACCGCGTCCGCGTGGTCGGCAGCGAGCAACAGTTCCTCATTGGCGTGCGCGTGCTGTCGGGAGCGCTCAAGGCCAACCAAGCGGGTGGCGCCTACGCGTTGCTGGCCGAGCGGCTGATCGATGCATTGAAGCGCGCGGTCGAGCGCGAGCTGGAGCGCGCGCATGGCGTGGTGCCGGGCGGCGGCGCGGCCGTATCTCGCCATGGGCAAGCTGGGCGGCCGGGAGATGACCGCCAGCTCTGACCTCGACCTCATCATCATCTACGATTTCGACCCGACGGCTTTGCAGTCGGATGGCGCGCGGCCGTTGGCCCCCAGCCAGTTTTACGCGCGCCTGACGCAACGGCTGATCAACGCGCTGTCGGCGCCGACCGCGGAGGGCACGCTGTATGAAGTGGACATGCGGCTGCGGCCTTCAGGCCAGCAAGGACCGGTTGCGACGCAACTGAAGACGTTCGTCGATTACCAGCGCAGCCAGGCTTGGACCTGGGAGCACATGGCGCTCACCCGCGCCCGCGTCATCGCCGGTCCACCTGCATTGCAGGCGCAGGTCGAGGCGGCCGTGCGGGACTCCTTGGTATGGCCGCGCGATCGATCCAAGATTGCAGGCGACGTTCGGGAAATGCGTGAGCGCATTTTCAAGGAAAAGGGCACCGACGACATCTGGGAGCTGAAGCAGGTGCGCGGCGGGCTGGTGGACGTCGAATTTATCGTCCAGCACCTGCAACTCGTGCACGCGGCTGCCCATCCGGAGGTGCTCGATCCGAACACGATCGAAGCCTACCGCAAACTGCGCGATGCCGGATTGCTCAGCGGGGAGCACGCCGAGGTGCTGATCCCGGCGACGCGGCTGCTGCATGATCTGACGCAGATCCTGCGGCTGTGCCTGGAGGGCAAATTCGATCCCCAGACCGCCCCCTCCGGCCTCAAGCACCTCCTGGCCAAGGCCGGCGATGCGGCCAGCTTCACCGAGCTGGAGGACCGGCTGCGGGAGACCTTGGGCCGCGTTAGCGGGCTTTTCCGGGTTTTAGTCGCCTGATACCGGGCCTGGGCACTTCCCGCGCGGTAGCGGCGACGGATTTTTCAGGACCCACCCGTTGTTTTGCTCAAGTGGTCGCGGTGCGGCCGATCGGACCGCTGGGAAAGGTCACATAACCGACCCAACCGGCGCTAGACTGGATGGGACGTTCAGTGGCCATGTCGAGGCTAGCGGTGGCAGAGAGACTGGGGCCCGGCACGCACGGAGATCGCGTGATGGGGGCTGAGGCAAGGGAGGATGCCGCCTTGGTGGCGGCCGCCGCGGCGGGCGATGCCGCAGCGTTCCGCGCCCTTGTCGACCGGCATTTGGCCGGCGCTCTCGCGGTTGCACGGCGCATGTTGCGCGATGATGCGGAGGCCGAGGACGTGGCGCAGGATGCAATGCTGCGGCTGTGGCGCTCGGCGGACGGTTTGGACATCGGCACGATGGGGCTGCGGCCCTGGCTGCGCCGCGTCGTATCGAATTTGTGCGTCGACCGCATGCGTTCGGGCAAGCGGCTGACGGTAACCGACGAAGTGCCCGAGCGCGCCGAGCCGGCAACGCAGCTCTCCGATTTGGAAGCGCGCGATACCAGCCAGCGCGTCGATGCGGCGTTAAAGGCGCTCCCCGACCGACAGCGAACGGCGCTGACTCTTTTTCACTATGAGGGTCTGAGCCAAATCGAAGTCGGGCAAATCATGGGAATATCGGACGAGGCTGTTGAGTTGCTGCTCGCCCGCGCACGAAGAACCTTGAAGGCGGCGTTGCGCGATGATTTGCGCGAGCTTCTTTCCGACTATCAACCAGACTGAAGCGGCAGACGAAATTTAGAGACGAGACGCAAGCGATGACGAACAAGGACAGACATGCAACGGATCGGGAGGCGCTGGCGCGCCTGCTCGAAACCCATGGCGCCGACCGCACGCGCTGGCCGGCCCGCGAGCGGTTGCGTTTTGCCAGCGTCATCACCGACGACAAGGCGGCGGGCAAGCTGCTGGCCGAGGCGCAGGCGCTCGACCGACTGCTCGACAAAGCCCCGCTGTCGAGTGAGGCGGGTCTCGATGCACTGAAGGAGCGCATCATGGCCGCGGCGCTGAGCGGTCCTGTGTCGCGGGGCGCGGTGGTGATGCCGTTCAGGCCGGCGGCAAGCAAGTTACGGCCGGTACAGCCGTGGCGTCGTCCGGCGCTGCCGGTGAAATTCGCCGACTGGCCGGCGGCGGCGGTGCTCGCCGCTTCGCTGGTGCTCGGCGTCATGCTCGGCTCGGCCGGGACATTCGATACGGCGGTGCAGGAGGTGGCCCAGGTTACCGGCTTGGGCGCTGACAACTCGCAGGTGGCGCTGAGCGAGGACATCCTCGGACAGTCGGACGAGGACATGCTGTGAGCGAGACAACCCAAACCTCGCGCTTCTCCCCGCGCACGCTGCGCTGGGCGCTGGTGGCATCCCTCGCACTCAACGTGCTGATCGTCGGTGCGGTGGCCGGCACGCTGTGCTTCGGCCGGACCGGCGGCGGCCCGCATGGAGCTGGCTTCAAGGGCACACCGCTGATGGGCTTTGCGCGCGCCTTGCCGCGCGAGCGCGGCGACGTGGTCCGCCAGAAGATCGCCGATTCAGAGCCCGGCCTCGAGACCGCGCGCCGGGCGAAGCGCGATGCGCGCGCCGCGGTCCGCGCCGTGCTCTCCGCTCCGACGTTCGATCAGGCAGCGCTCAATACGGCTCTCGATGGCATCGTGCAGGCTGAAACCAACGAGGCGCGCGCCAAGGCGACGCGCTTTGGCGAGACGGTCGGCGCATTGACGCCCGAGGAGCGCCGCGAGTTGCACGACTGGCTGGAAGCAAAGCGTCCCATTCGCTAGGCATCGCCGCCGTCACGACATCCGATCAGAGTGCCAGAGCCGGCTCGCGCGCGGGCGCTGCTTGCACGGTGAAGAAGTCGTGCTGCACAGCGCGGTCGAGAACCGTGACGGCGCGCCATCCGCCTTCGGCCGTCTCGATCTCCAGCAGTGAGGTGCCCTGCATTTCGAGCAGCGTGCGGGCCAGGCAAATGGCCAGCGACCCGGCGCGGCGCAATCCCGCCGGCTGATCCCCGCCGGCGCTTAGAACGATTTCGATCAACTCGCAGTCGGCGATGGCTCGCAGCGATACGGATTGGCCGGGCTCGGCACGGGCGATGCCCTCAGACAGTATGTTGACGAGGATCTGCCGCAACGCGCGCGGCTCGCCCAGCACCTCGACGTCCTCGGGCAGCGTCAGTTCGAGCCTGACGTCGCGCACCGCGGCCTTGCGCTCAACGACCGCCCAGGCGTCGGCGACGGCGTGGTCGAGCGTGCAGGCGACGGGGGCTGATGCCGGCCGTGGACCGGTCAGCAGAGCGGTGAGGGCGAGGGTGTCCTCGGCGGACTTGAGCAGGTCGCCGGCGCTGTCGCGGATATGACGTACGTAGTCCTGGTAGCGCTCGTTGCCGAGCGGGCCGAACATCTCGAGCGCCATGACCTCGGAAAAGCCGATGACGGCGTTGAGCGGGGTGCGCAACTCGTGATTGATGCGGGCCATCAGGTCGGCCCAGTCGTGGTTGGGGACGTGCGCCGATGCGCTGCGCCTGGGGCGGGCGGAACGTTGACTGTGGGGCGCCGGGACTCGTGGGACTGCAACGATCTCGGAGGCGAAGGGGGGAGCGACGGTTTGGACCGGGGCGTCGTCATGCGTCGGGGTGCCTGCGCATGTTGCTGTGATGGCGCCGGCGAGGTTGGCTCCGGCACCGTAGACGGCGAGCGCTATGCCGGTGAGCAGGAGGATGGCGGCGGTAAAGCTGGTCGGCAGCAGAGGGGTGAGGATACCGAGGGTCAGGACCGACAGGGCGAGAAATATCCCCGGCTGCCCGCGCTGAACGTAGAAGCGGGCGCCGACGCTAAGGTGCTTGGCTTTTTTGAGTGACGCCTCGACGACATCCGCGACAGACGGGCGCGCGCGCAGGCAGGCGGACGAAGTCCACGCCATTCTTATCCCCCGAAATGTTCTTTTTGATGCCTTGCGAACTCGAGCGAATCCGCGACCCCGAATCACCAGAATCAGTTCACACCATCGCGAATCGGCTGTCGAGAGTGAATAAGCCCTTAGGGCTCATTATGTTTCCTGCTTATGCGTCGAGCACACGCGAGGCGATTTCCTGCACGTCCGCCGACAGCGGTTTGGCGCGTACAATGCGCTGCAGCGCCTTGCGGGCTTTGCCTCTGCGACCGCTTTCCAGCGACCGCCAGGAACGAAGCGCGCCGAGCATGCGGGCGGCGATCTGCGGGTTGAGGCGGTCGAGCGCCAGCACCTGGTCGGCGAGGAACGCGTAGCCGGCGCCGTCGGGCCGGTTGAACTGCAGCGGGTTGGTCGAGGCGAAGATGCCGACGAGAGCCCGCACCTTGTTGGGGGCGGTAAGCGCGAACAGCGGATGAGCGGTGAGCGCCTTGATGCGGGAAAGCGTGCCGGCGAGCGGCGACTGGGCCTGGGCCGCAAACCAGGTATCGATGACGACATTGTCGGCCTTCCAGGTGGCATAGAAATCGGCGAGCGCGGTCTTGGCTTCATCGCCGCCGCGGGCAGCGAGAAGAAACAGCGCGTGGGCACGATCGGTCATGTTGCTGGCGCTCGCGTAGTGCTTGGCGAGGCGCGCCACGTCGGCGGGGGTGCCGCGCGCCGTCAGCAGCGTCAACGCGGCGTTACGCAGGGCGCGTCGACCGGCGCTTTGCGCGTCCGGCGAGTAGGGGCCGCGGTCGGCCATCTGCCGATAGAGATCTTCCAGCAGGGGACCGAGCGCCTTGCCGATCAGCTTGGTGAGTTGTCGGTGGGCGCGGTGGATCAGCGCCGGATCGACATTGGTGCCGATGATGCGGGCGATGTCCGACTGGGTCGGTAGCTTCAGCAACTCGGCGCGGTAGGCGGGCTCCAGGTTCTCGCCCGCCAGAGCGCCGGCGAGCGCCCGGGCATAGCGCGACCCACGGCTCGTGCGCTTGCCGCTGGCGAGGCTGGCGACGCTCTCCACCAGCGTGCGCGCAGCGTAGCTGTTGGCCGCCTGCCAGCGGTTGAACAGGTCGCTGTCGGAGGCCATCAGCAATTCGACGTCCTCGTCCGGCAAATCGAGGGTCACGTTGACCGGGGCGGAGAAGCCGCGCAGCAGCGAGGGCACCGGTCGCGAAGGCACGTCGACGAAGCGGAAGCTCTGCTTGCGCTTGGTGAGCGAGACGACGTCGTCGGCGAGCACGCCGGCGGCGGACTTGAGGTCGAGGTCATGGCCGTTGGCGCCGAGGAGGCCGAGCCGCACCGGAATGTGCATCGGCTTCTTGGTGGTCTGGCCGGGCGTCGCAGGAAGTATCTGCTCCAGCTCGAGGTCGGCGGTCTTCTTGTCCTTGTCGTAGCGCAGGCGGGCGATCAGCTCGGGCGTGCCGGCCTGCGAATACCAGAGCCGGAACTGCGCGAGATCGACGCCGCTCGCATCTTCAAAGCAGGTGACGAACTCCTCGACCGTCGCTGCTTCCCCGTCGTGGCGCTCGAAATAGAGGTCCATGCCGGCGCGGAAGGCCTCGCGCCCGAGGATGGTCGCGATCATACGCACCACCTCGGCGCCCTTCTCGTAGACTGTCGCCGTGTAGAAGTTGTTGATCTCGATGTAGCTCTCGGGGCGCACGGGATGTGCAAGCGGCCCGGCATCCTCGGCGAACTGGTGCGTCTTCAACTGGCGCACGTCGACGATGCGCTGCACCGTTGCCGAGCGCTCGTCGGCGGAGAACTCCTGGTCGCGATAAACGGTGAGACCTTCCTTCAGGCACAGCTGGAACCAGTCGCGACACGTGATGCGGTTGCCGGTCCAGTTGTGGAAGTACTCGTGCGCGACGACGCTCTCGATGGCTTCGAAGATGTTGTCGGTGGCCGTTTCCGGCGAAGCCAGGATCAGGCGGTCGTTGAAGACGTTGAGCCCCTTGTTCTCCATGGCGCCCATGTTGAAGTCGGAGACGGCAACGATGTTGAACACGTCGAGGTCGTACTCGCGGCCGAAGCGCTCTTCGTCCCACCGCATGGAGCGCTTCAGCGAATCCATCGCCCAGGCGGCGCGCGCTTCCTTGCCGTGCTCGACATAGATGGCGAGATCGACCTTGCGCCCCGACATGGTGCGGAACGTCGAGCTGATCGGGGCGAGATCGCCGCCGACGATGGCGAACAAGTAGGACGGCTTGGGGTGTGGGTCGTGCCACACCGCGTAATGGCGCTTGCCGCCATCGAGGGTGCCGCGTTCCTGCAGGTTGCCGTTGGCAAGTAGTATAGGAGCGGCGTGGGGGTCGGCCTCGAGGCGCACGGTGTACGTGGCCAGCACGTCGGGACGGTCGAGGAAATAGGTGATGCGGCGGAAGCCCTGCGCCTCGCATTGGCTGCAGTAGACGTTGTTGCTGCGATATATTCCCTGCAGGGCCTTGTTGGCCTCCGGGTTGACGAAGGTGGTGATCTCGAGCGTGAACGCCTGGGTCGGTGTCTTGGCGAGCGTCAGGGTTGCATCGGTCAGCTTGTAATCTTTTTTGCCGAGCGGGCGCCCGTCGAGGGATATCGCGGCAAGTTCCAACTGCTCGCCGTCGAGCCGCAACGGCTCGCGCCGACCGCTGGCGTTCGGGTTCGGGCGGACGGCGAGCTTGGAGCGCACGCGGGTGCGCGTCGGATCCAGCACGATGTCGAGGTGGACGCGATCGATCAAATAGGCCGGGGGGTGGTAGTCCTTGAGGTGGACCGGCCGCGCAGCTTCGAGTTTCATGTGCTCACCGTTGCTCCGTGGCCGGCTTTTTTCGGGCCGCGGATAAGTCGATGAGGACTATAGGGGGGCGGTCTTAGCGCGTCATGACCAGAAGGCCGGTGCGCGTCGGGATGTCCCGGGTTAACGTGTGGTTAGCCGGCTCCGGAGCGGATAACTCAGCGCGTAGAGCTGAGCGCCGCGGCCTTAATGGTCTTGCAGAGCAAATTGTGGGAGATCGGCTTGGTTAGCACCAACTGCTGGTCGTCGCGACGCACGAGCACGCGCGGATAGCCGGTGAGGACGACGTAGGGGATGCGACGGCTTTCGAGTGCGGTCTGCAACTCTTCGCTCGTCTGGTCAGCGAGCGCGTAGTCGAGCAACGCGACGTCAACAACGCCGTGCTGGCTGGCGACAGCGTCAAGGGCCTCGGATGACGAACAGAACGGTCCGATGATCTCAGCGCCAGCTTCCGTCAGTCGATCACAATAGTCGAGCGCCTCAAGCGGCTGATCCTCGACGACGAGGACCGTGCAACCCTGCAACTCGGCCGAATTGTCCGATAGGGACATGGCGCAACTCCTGTTACGTGACCAACGGTCTGAAATTGATATCGTTCCGGCGCCAAGGCGTGCACTAAGGGCGTGTGGAGCGCTTGCTATCGGTGCGGAGCTGAGTACCGGGCGCGGAACTCGCCTTTCGCAGCCGGCGTTTCAGTTGTAGCGATTTCCGCTTAACCTCCCGAGATGTGACATCCGACTTCGCCACGCCGGCGAATAGCGCGGACGGGCGAGACGAGGCAGCGAGCAACGTGGCCATCAAGGGCAAGGCTATTCTTTATCTCCGCGGCGCCATGATCTTCCTGGCGCTGCTTCTGCCGATGATCTCGTTGCTGCCACTAGGCTGGTTGTGGCTGTGGGAGCGCGGATATGCGCTCTACTGGATCGCGGCAGCCTTCTCGCTGAGCATTGTCGGATACGCGGTGCAGGCCATCACGCTGCGGCGAACACTGCGCCAGGCACCACCGGAGCAAGACGTCGATGCAGCCCCTGTGGCGCCAGACCCGTCGTGGACGGCGCGCGAGCAAGCGGCATGGACGGCGGTTGAGAGCGTCGCCGCCAACGTCAAGCCGTCGGAACTGACCGATCGTGATCGCGTGCTCAACCTCGGCATTCGGACCATCGAGGCCGTGGCGCGACAGATCCATCCGCAGGATCGCAACCCGCTATGGAAGTTCACGATCCCCGAGGCTCTAGCGCTGATCGAGCGGGTGAGCAGCGATCTGCGCCCGTTCGTCGTCGACAACATCCCGCTCGGCGATCAGCTCACGGTTGGCCAGGCGCTGAAGATTTACGGCTGGCGCTCGGCCATTGGCATGGCGGAGAAGGCGTATGACATCTGGCGCCTGATCCGCCTCGTAAACCCGGTGACGGCCGCGGCGCAAGAGGCGCGCGAGCAAATCACCAAGCACCTTTATGCCAACGTGCGCGATCAGCTTGCGCGTCAGCTCGCCCGCGCCTACGTGCGCGAAGTGGGACGGGCGGCGATCGACCTTTACGGCGGCCGGCTGCGCGTGTCGGAAACGGAACTCGCCGGCCATATCAGTGCTTCGACGCGGCGTGATCGCGGTCAGGCGACGGGGCGCGCCGAGCCGCTGCGCATTCTTATTGCGGGGCAAGCCGGGGCCGGCAAGTCGAGCCTCGTCAACGCACTGTCAAAGGAGGTGCGCGCCGTGGTCGACACCCCAGGCGGGACGCGCGACTTCCAGGCGTATGAGGTCGAGCTGGAGGGGCTCAGCGGCTCCATGGTCATCGACAGCCCGCGCATCGGTGCCAAGCCGAAAGAGCAGCGCGCGTTCGCGACCAAGGCTGCCGACAGCGATCTCATTGTCTGGGCGTTGGCCGCCGATCGTGCCGATGCGCGCGTTGATCTCGCCGCGATCTCTGGAATCCGCAACCACTTTGCCGACAACCCGCAGCGTCGCCAGCCGCCGATCCTCATCGCTCTGACGCACATCGACAAGCTGCTGCGACGGGTTCCAGGTCCGCAAGATCAGCTGGACGCCGCGGACCCGGCAATCGTGGAGACGGTGCGGGCCGTCGCCGAGGGGCTGGGTGTGCCGAAGAATGACGTTGTTCCGGTAAACCTGTCCCCGGGGCGGGCGCCCTACAACATCGAGCAGCTGTCAATGCGCGTCGCCGCGCGGGTTCCCGAGGCGCGCCAGGCGCAGCTGTTGCGCCTGATGGAGGATGCAGCGCCCAGGTGGAGCGTACGGCGGTTGTTCGGTCAGGCGGGCAACGCAGCGCGCACGGCCGCTCGTCAGGTGACGCCAGGGATATTCAAGGGCTGAGGGCGCCTTCGTAATACAGCCCGCGGTCAGGACGCCAGCACCTCGATCTGCCCGCGCGTCTGGCCGGTCTCCTCCTCTTCGGCCGGCGTGCTCGCCGCCTGCATGGTGAAGGTGACGGCGTCGCGCAGCGAATGGGCCGTGGCGTCGACGGGAATGCTGTCGAGGATCTCCTTGTCGCGCCGCTGCTCCGGATCGAGTTTCCAGAAGCAGCCGAGCAACAGCGCACTGGGTGCCGAACGCTTCAGGCGACGTGCCAGGAAGCGCGCATGCGCGCCCCTCTCGCGCACGTGCAACGCCGAGATGCAGATGAGGCGGGTGCCGAGCAGGTCTTCCTCGCTCAGTGCGCCGTGGCGCAGGCGATCGGCGCTGATGACCCGCACGCCAAGCCCGCATTTGCTGACGAGCTGCGCGAACACCATGGCCGCGGTCTCATCCAAGGCATTGCGGCTCGCGACACAGAGGATCGCATTCTCGTGGCGCCAAGCCGGATCGATCGCGCCGCCGCCGAGCGAGCAAAGGTCGAGTTCATCGTCTTCCTCCGCCTCTTCCTTGTGCTTTTCCTCGGCACGCCGGCGCGCGGTATCCTTGCGCCGCCGATCGACGTCGCTGTCGCCGGCCTCAGGGGCCAGATCGGCATCCTCCTCACTGGCTTCATCAATGAGGCTCTTACGCGGCTTGGCTTCCTTCTTGGGGCTGAGTTCGTAGTCCTCCAGCGTGTCGATGACCACGTCGGCGGTGTTGCGGATATCGATCAGTCGCTCCGGCTCGAGCGTCCCGCGGTCGACGTCGGCTTGGGCTAGCCGCAAGCCCTCGATGACGACCTCGTCGTAATACTCAACCAGCGGCTCGGTCTTGATGTAGCGCTCGGCCTGCTCGACCGCCTCTGCAGGGTCGCCGGCGAGCATCCGCTGGTAGAAGCGCTCGGCGGGCGACAGCGGCGGGGTGTCGCCGAGCAGTACGTTGAGGAATTCCAGCCGCTCGACGTGATGACCGAGCACGACCAGGACGACGGTCAGCGGAATGGCGAGCAGTAGGCCAATGGGACCCCAAAGCAGCGTCCAGAAGGCGGCCGAAAGGATAATGGCGAGGGGGGAGAGTCCCGTGCGCTGGCCCTGTACCACCGGCTCGACAACATTGCCCATAAGCGGTTCGCTGATGAGATACAGCGCCGCGGTCATCAGGAACATGCTCCAACCGGGGTCTACGGCGGCGGCGAGCATGAGCGGGAGCGCGGCAGCGATGAACGAGCCGAGGAAAGGCACAAAGCGCATAACGGCGGCCAGCACGCCCCACAGGACGGGGCTCGGCACGCCGATCACCCACAGCCCGAAGGCGATGAAGATGCCGAAGCCAATGTTGATGGCGGTGAGGGCTAGGAAGTAGCGGCCGAGGCGATCGCCCGCGTCGTCCATGGCGGTCGTCGATTTTTCCAGGTCGTTGGAGCCGAGCAGGCGAATGGCGCGGTCGCGCACATCTTCGCGCTGCAGGAGCAGAAACAACACAAACAGGATGACGAGGCCCGCTGTGGCCAGTGGCGCTAAGACGACGCCAATGATGCTCTGCAGCTGGTCGAGCGGCGTCGGTGGCGGTACACGCACCTCGACCGGAATGGGCCGGCCCTGAGCGTCGCGAAGCGTGCCGGGAGCCACTATGTTGGGCGATGGGTCGGACGGCCGCGTCGTGAGACTGGTCGGGGGCGGCGCCTCGAGTTCCTGCTGAAGTTCCTTAAGCGTTTCGCTGGCCTGCTTAATGGCGCCGCCGCTGCCCTCGGCTACGTCCTTCAGCGCCTTTACCTTGTCGCGCAGGGTCAGCTGGTAGCGCGGCAGCTCCTCGACCAGGTCGCCGACCTGTTGCGTGATCGTCGCTCCGACGCCGAAGATGACGGCGAAGGCGAGAGCGACGATGGCAATTACGGAGGCGGTGTTACCGATGCCGGTGCGCCGCAATAGCCGGACGGGCCGGGAAAGCACGAACGACAAGATGACGGCGAGCGCCAGCGGAACGAGGACGACCTGGCCGATGTACAGGGCGACGATGATGAGAAAGCCGACGACGGTCATCTCAAACGCCGACGCCGGCAATTCATGCCCGGTTACGGACGCATGCGCGCGGGTTGGGGCGGTACGTTGATCGGCCATTGCAACCCCTGTCGCGGCCCGCAAAGGCCGCTATCAAGTTGAACAACAGTCATTATCGGCGTAGGCGCTTTAGCGCCTCAGACGGCGAGCAGCGCCCAGACCAAACAGAAAGGCAGTGCCGACGACCTGCATGGCGCCGAAATAGTCGACAGCCTGCTTCGCCTCTTGGTCGACGGCGGCAACGGCCGTTGCGACCGAAGATGACTTCCGTCGTCCAACCTGCTCCGCCTTGTCGACCATCCAGGGTACCGACAGCGCGAGGATGCCGACCAACGCGCAGGCGCCTGCCAGCATCCCGATGGCGCGCAGTGTGCCGAACTTAGGCTCTGCGACGAGATACGCCGCGATGATGGCAAGCACCATCGCGGCGAGAAGAAATACCGCAGCTATCGCCGTCCACGTGACGCGGCGCGAAACGTTTTCGAGTGCGCTGTGAGTGGCGCGGCTGGCGGCGTATAGAACGGCATCCCCTATCATGCTCCCCTCCTACGGGATCAGCGACGTGCGAGCAGTGCGAGAACGAAGCCGATACCCGCAGCAATGCCTGCAGCCTGCAGCGGGTTGCGGCGGATGCCGGCCGCGAGCCTGTCATACTGCTCCTGGGCGAGCGCCTGCGCCTGGTCGACCGTCTCGGTGAACTTGTCCTGGGCTGCATTGGCGACGTCGCGCACCTGGCGCTCGGTCTGCGAGGCAGTACGTCCGCTGTACTGGGAGCTCATGGCTACCCTCCTGTGTTAGTTGGCGCGAATTGTTAGCGTGAAAGGATGAGACCGAAGACGAAGCCGACGCCGGCCGCGATGAGAGCAGCCTGGCTCGGGTTGCGGCGAATGGCGGCTTCCACGTCGCTGAGCTTTTCCTTAGCCTTTTCCTGAACGTCCTCCACGCTGGAGCCAAGCTGCTCGCTGGCAAGGCGCTTCACAGAGTCAGCCAAGCTGGAAATGTCGTCACGCAGCGCCTGGACGTTATCGCCGACATCGGTAGCGGCGGTGCGGGTGCCGGGCGTGGTGTCGGACGCTCGGTTGGTCGACGAGAATTGCATGGACGTCCTCCTCTGGCCGGGATGGTCCCCGGGTTGGCGAAAGCAGAAATCAATGACATGCGCAAAACGTCGACATCGGCCGGCGAGTTCCGCGCATTTGATGGCGACTAGTATACTATTTGGTTGAGGAACCGATCATTCAATCAAAACGTTCAAATGCACATCAGATAGCAGCGCTAGCCCAGCAAAATTTTAGAGGAGGTGAGGGACATGGTCAGCCCCGCGAAGGAAATCAGCTCGGCGGCGCGATCCGCCCAGGATACGGCCGAGACGACGTTGGCGGAGATGCGCGAAGCGGTAGCTTCGCTCGCCAAGGAAGTAGCAACCATAGCCGAACGCCGCACGCGGGCGGCGCGAGAGGCTGCCTTGGAGGGTGCGGAGGCTGGAGCCCAAGAAGCGCGTCGCGCCATCCGCCGCCAGCCCGTCGTCGCCATGGCTGTAGCGGCAGCCGCTGGTGCGGTGATCGCCTTAGCGGTCGTGCCGCGCTTTGGCCGCGCGCAGCCAGCTTCCCGCTGGGACCGCTGGACGCCGAACGTCACCCGCGCCGACCTCCATGATCTTGCTGACAATATTCAGCGCTCGGTGTCGCGCGCTGCAAGTTCCGCAGCGGCTCCGATAACGCCGTCGTTCGAACGCTTCGTGGACGCGCTTACGCGCGCTGACGCAGCTGGCTCGATGGGCTCGATCATCGAAAAGGCGAGTGGCTGGTTTCAGAAGGCGCAGGACAAAGCCAAGCAGAAGTTGGGCTGATAACTGTCCGACGCACTTCGTTGAAATTTACACGCCCCGGCTCGCGCCGGGGCGTTTTGCTATGTGGGACGCTCATCGGGTAAGGGGATGAACTCCTCCATGTCGCCGGGCACGGCGTCAAAGCGCTTCGCCTTCCAATCGGCCTTGGCAGCCGTGATCCGTTCCTTGGAAGACGAGACGAAATTCCACCAGATGTGGCGCGGGCCATCCATAGGTTCCCCGCCCAGCAGGATCAGGCGCGCCTGCGACGTAGCAAGGACCGAGATGCGGTCGCCGGGTTTGAACACCAACAGTCGCCCCGCCTGGAAGGCTTCGCCCGCTATATCGATGACACCCGAGACGACATAGATGGCGCGCTCGTCATAGTCGGCATCGAGAGGCAGCACGGCACCGGGTGCCAACACGGCCTCAGCATAAAACGTCGGATGCGGAAATTCCGCCGGTGATGTCTGTCCATACAACTGGCCCATGACGATGCGCACTGTCTTGCCTTCGCCGGAGATGCGAGGCAGTTGCCCTGCATCATAGTGCGCGAATGCCGCCGTGCCTTCCTCGTGCGACTTGGGCAATGCGGCCCAAGCCTGGATGCCGAATAAGCGTGGGCCGAGCGCGCGCTGCTCGGGCGAAGTCCGCTCCGAATGCACGATGCCCCCGCCAGCCGACATGAGATTGAGCTCGCCAGGTTTTATGGATACCGCCGTGCCGAGACTGTCGCGGTGCATGATCTCGCCGTCGAATAGATAGGTGACAGTGGCCAAGCCAATATGCGGATGGGGGCGCACGTCGATGCCTGTGCCGATGAGGAATTCCGCCGGGCCCATCTGATCGAAAAAGATGAAGGGGCCGACCATCTGCCGGCCGGCTGCCGGCAGCGCGCGCCGCACCTCAAAGCCGCCTAGGTCGCGAGCCCGCGGGACGATCACCTGCTCGATGGCGTCGCAGGCGCGAACATCGCCGGGCTGTGGGTCTTCGTCGGGAATCCAGCTCATCTTTACCGCTCCTGGGACCGTGCATACTGTATACGTCAGGCCGCCGATAATCGCGCAACGATGAAAGGGATGAGAATGCCGGGCAATCTCCAGGGCAAGGTCGCGATAGTCACAGGCGTCAGTCACGACGGGCAAGTGGGACAAGCGGTGGCGAGGGCCCTTGCCGCTCAGGGCGCCTCGCTGGTCATCTGCGCGCGCACCAAGGAGAACGTCGTCGCCCGCGCCGCAGAGTTGAAGGCCGAAGGCGCCAACGTCATTCCCGTGGTCGCCTCGCTGACCGAGGAGGCGGACGTGAGGCGGCTGGTGAGCGAGACGGTCTCCGCGCTCGGACGCGTCGACATCGTCGTCAACCTCGCCGGCGGCCTGTCGATCTACAAGCCTTCCGCCGAAGTGACGGTTGAGGAGTGGACGCGAGAGGTGAACAACAATGTCCTCAGCGCTTTTCTCGTGACGCGCGAGGTGTTCCCTTACATGGCCAAGACAGGCGGCGGTTCGATCATCAACTTTGCGCGGGCAGGCAATGCGCAGGCCAACATGGTGCCCTACAACGTCGCCAAGGCGGGCGTCGTCGCGCTGACGCGCACTTTTGCCCTGGAAGGGAAGGATGCGCAGATCCGCGTCAATGCCGTCGGGCCCGGTCTCGTCGATACGGCGTCCAACGTCGGCATGATGAAGCCGAAGGACACCTCGAAATGGGCCAAGCGCGATGAAATTGCCGATGTGGTGGTATTCTTAGCGTCCAGCGCCTCGCGTGGCGTCACCGGGCAAGTGCTCGACGTCACCGGCTGGGGTCTTAGCTGACATCGGGCGGCAGAATTTCGAGCACGACGTTGGCCGGCCGGCAAATGCGCGTGCCGCGCGGCGTGACCACGATCGGTCGCTCGATCACCCTGGGATGCTTCAGCATGGCGGCGATGATCTGGTCATCTGTCCACACCGCGTCATCGAGGCCCAGCTCGCGATAGATTGGCTCTTTCCTGCGCAACAAATCACGGATCGTCTTGCCCATCGCATGTGCCAGATCGCGCAGTCGGTCGGCGCTGAGGGGCGTCTTCAGGTATTCGATGACGGTCGGCTCGATCCCGCGCGCGCGGATAAGCTCCAGCGCGTTGCGCGAGGTTCCGCAGGTCGGGTTGTGGTAGATGGTGACGCTCATGGGTGGAACCTAGATCAGAGGGGGCGCCACTGCTAGCGCCACATGGCGCGCATCCTTGCGCCGACATCGATGCGGACGCCAGGGGCGGAGCTTTGCAGGCGCCCATCGGCGGCGGCGGTCGGCCAGCTTTCGTTCGCGAACAGCGACAGCAGCTTATTGGGTATGAAGCGCGTGCGCGCGGCATAGACGTGCCGGTCGCCCATGGAGCTTTGGCCGTGCGTGAAGAACCGCTGCGGCAACATGAGGTGCAAATCGTCCTTGGCGCGCGTCATGGCGACATAGAGCAGCCGACGCTCTTCCTCGATCTCAGCCGTGGTGCCGGTGCCCAGGTCGGAAGGAATGCAGCCGTCGACGACGTTCAATACGAACACCGACTTCCATTCCTGGCCTTTGGCCGAATGGATGGTCGACAGGATCAGGTAGTCCTCGTCCTGCAACGGCACGCCGGCCTCATCGCTGGTGGCGTCGGGCGGATCGAGCGTGAGTTCGGTGAGAAAGCGCTGGCGCGAGGGATACCCGCTGGCGATCTGCTCGAGCTGCACCAAGTCGGCGCGACGCGTTGAGGCGTCCTCGTGAATGCGTTCCAGGTGCGGATCGTACCAGGCGCGGGCGTGCGCGATCTCTGCCGGCCAGCCCGCGCCGCCAGCGCCGAGCGCGACGATGCCGTCGACGAAATCGCGCCATTCGCCCTCGTCAACGCGCGGCGGTACCGGCATCTGTTCCAGTTCGGCGATTGGAGCGCCTGTCTCGGACATTCGTTCGAGCACGCGTTGCGCGGTGGTCGGGCCGACGCCGGGCAGCAGTTGCAAGAGTTTAAAGCCGGCGACGCGGTCGCGCGGATTTTCGGCGAAGCGCAGGAACGCCAAAAGATCCTTGACGTGCGCGGCGTCGAGGAATTTCAGACCGCCAAATTTGACGAACGGAATGTTGCGCTGTGCGAGTTCGACCTCGAGCGGGCCGGAGTGATGCGAAGCGCGGAACAGAACCGCCTGCTGTTTCAGCAGGGCGCCGGCCTCGCGGTTGTCGAGTACGCGATCGACGATATAGCGCGCCTGGTCGATCTCATCGCGCACCGACACCAGGTGGGGTCGTTCGCCGCTGTCGCGGTCCGACCACAGGTTCTTGGTGAAGCGTTCGGCCGCCAAGTCGATGACGCCGTTGGCGGCGGCGAGGATGGGCTGCGTCGAGCGATAGTTGCGGTCGAGGGTGACGACCTCAGCCGGCGGATCGAAGTGGTGAGGGAAGTCGAGAATGTTGCGCACGGTGGCGGCGCGAAAGGAATAAATCGCTTGCGCGTCATCACCGACGACCGTGAGGCCGCGCCCGTCGCGCTTCAGAGCCAAAAGGATCGACGCCTGCAGGCGGTTGGTATCCTGGTATTCATCGACCAGCACGTGGTCGAAGCGCGCCCCGATATCTTCGGCGATGGCCGGCTCGGCGACCATCTGTGCCCAGTAGAGCAGCAGATCGTCGTAATCGAGTACGTTCTGGCGCTGCTTGGCCTCGACGTAGGCGGCAAACAGTTCCTTCAATTCCTTGCTCCACGCCGCGCACCACTTGAACGAAGAATTGAGCACGTCGTCGATGGGCGCCTGCGCGTTGACGCAGCGCGAGTAGATGGCAACGCACGTCCCTTTGGTTGGAAAGCGGTTCTCCGTCTTCGAGAGGCCGAGCGCGTGCCGCGCGAGGTTCATCAGATCGGCGGAGTCCTCGCGATCGTGGATGGTAAAGGCGCGGTCGAGACCGATCGTCTCGCAATATTCGCGCAGCAGCCGCGCCCCGATGCCGTGGAACGTGCCCGCCCAGGCCAGCGCGTCGACGGTCGCGCCGCCGTTGCCGAGCACGTTTCGCGTGATCCGCTCGACGCGGCGCGCCATCTCGACCGACGCGCGGCGCGAGAAGGTCATGAGCAGGATGCGGCGCGGATCGGCACCATTGAGGATGAGATGGGCAACGCGATGGGCGAGCGTGTTGGTCTTGCCCGAGCCGGCGCCGGCGATGACCAGCAGCGGAGGGCCGGGGTCGGTGCAGCGCTCGCCGACGCCATGCTCGACGGCGTGCCGCTGCTGCGGATTGAGCTTTTCGAGATGGGCGAGGGACATCGGCCCAATGAAGCTGATTCTCGTTTTGTTCACAAACGCGCCAAAGCTACTTTCAACACGTTCTGCGTGCCCGCTCGGCTTTCGGGAACGTGTGGAGTGGCGGGCCGTTCTACTGAAAACCCCAGGAGGATCACATGGCCGGGAAAACGATCGACGACAATGAGGAAATCGGCGGCTTCAACCCCGAGCGGCGCAATGAAAAGCCGAAGGAGACTGTCGGCCCGGCGCCCACGGACGACCCGGGCGGCAACGTAGAACAGAAGATCGAAGAGGGCCTGACGAAGCTCCCGCCCGGCTGATGGTTCGCCGCCACACTGATCGTAGACATCTCGGAGTTCACCCATGAAAGCACTTGTCTGGCACGGCAAGGAAGACATTCGCTATGACACCGTGTCCGATCCCGAGATCGAGGACGACCGCGACGCCATCATCAAAGTCACGAGCTGCGCCATCTGCGGCTCGGACCTGCACCTGTTCCACAACTTCATTCCGGCCATGCTGCCCGGCGACATCATGGGTCACGAAATGATGGGGGAGGTGGTCGAGGTCGGCAAAGGCGTCAATGGCCATCTGAAAAAGGGCGACCGCGTCGTTGTCCCGTTTACGATCTGGTGCGGCGAGTGCGAGCAGTGCGAGCGCGGCAACTATTCGGTGTGCGAGAGGACGAACCGCAAACGCGATCTCGCGGACAAGGTGTTTGGTCATGGCACGGCGGGGCTGTTTGGATACACGCATCTCACGGGCGGGTATCCAGGTGGCCAGGCAGAATATTTGCGCGTGCCATTTGCCGACAAGACGCACGTCAAGGTGCCCGACAGTCTTTCCGACGAGCAGGTGCTGTTCCTCGGCGACATTCTGCCGACGGGGTGGCAGGCAGCCGTCGCTTGCGACATCCAGCCAACGGACACAGTGGCGGTGTGGGGTTGCGGGCCGGTCGGCCAAATGGCCATACGCAGCGCCGTACTGCTCGGCGCCAAGCAGGTCGTGGGCATCGACCGCTTGCCCGAACGCCTCAGCATGGCCGCGGCGGGTGGGGCGACGACCATCAATTTCGAGACCGACAGCGTCGTCGATCGCTTGAACGATCTCACCGAAAACAAAGGGCCGGATAAGTGCATCGACGCCACCGGCCTCGAAGCGCATGTTTCTCTCGCTCAGCCCGACACCATCTACGATCGCGCCAAGCAGATGATGATGCTGGAAACCGACCGCCCGCACGTGCTGCGGGAGATGATTTACGTCTGCCGCCCGGCCGGCGTCATATCTGTCCCCGGCGTCTATGCGGGACTGGTCGACAAGTTCCCCATGGGCATCGCCATGAACAAGGGACTGACGTTCCGTATGGGCCAAACGCACGTCAACCGGTGGACCGATGATCTGCTGAAGCGCATCGAGGAAGGGCAAATCGACCCTTCTTTCGTTATCACGCACACAGCGCCACTAGCGGATGGCCCAGAGATGTACCGCGTGTTCCGCGACAAGCGGGACAGCTGCATCAAGGTCGTCCTTAAGCCCTAAGCCGCAGGAGCCCCGCATGAGCGCCATCATCAGATATCTGCGTGCCGAGAACGATCCTGAGGTAATCGCCAAGGGGCCAAGCCCGCTCTCCGCCGCCGAGAGACTGGGCAAGGGGCTCGGCTGGTTCAGTCTGGCGTTGGGAGCCGCCGAGCTTTTTGGCGGGCGGCGCATCGCCGATGCGCTTGGCCTGGAGGGCAAGTCACGGCTCGTGCGTCTATTCGGAATCCGCGAGGCCGCCGCCGGCATGCTGATCTTGTCGGCGGATCGTCAGACCGGGTTGTGGAGCCGTGTGGGCGGGGACGTGATGGACATTTTGCTGCTCGGCACGGCACTGGATGCGCCTACCACTCGGCAGCGCACCAACGCCAAGCTGGCGCTGGCGACGGTCGTCGGCGTCACCGTCCTCGATCTGATCGCCGCGACCGCCGTCGCGGCAGAGCGCCGACGGAGCGGCGAGCCGCGCGACTTCCGCCAACGCAGCGGATTCCCGCGCGGCGTCAACGCGGCACGCGGGGGTGCAAAAGATTTCACCGTACCGCGTAATATGCGCGCTGACATCGAGGCCGTGAGGTAGTTTTAAGCGCGAACAGCGACAGTGCCGTCATGCCGAGCAGCCTCGCCAAGTACCGTGAAAAGCGCGATTTCGAGAAAACCCGCGAGCCGAGCGGTAGCGCCAAAGTGCGCACCGCCGAATATCCGCGCTTCGTCATCCAGAAGCACGCGGCGACCCGCCTCCACTACGACCTCCGGCTCGAGCACGATGGCGTTTTCAAGTCCTGGGCGGTGACCAAGGGACCGTCTCTCAATCCCAAGGACAAGCGGCTGGCGGTCGAGGTCGAGGACCACCCACTCGACTACGGCGACTTCGAAGGCAACATCCCCAAGGGCGAGTACGGTGGCGGGACCGTGATGCTATGGGACCGCGGCTATTGGCTTCCCGAAGGCGATGAGAACATCGACGCGGCGTTGCGCAAGGGCGAGCTGAAGTTCGTGCTTGCCGGCAGCAAGCTCAAGGGCAGCTATGTTCTGGTGCGCATGAAGGGCGATCGCTACGGCAGCGGTAAGCGCGACAACTGGCTGCTGATCAAGCACAAGGATGAATGGGCCGACAGCGATGGTGACGCGGCGCTCGCCAAGGACAAGTCGGTTGCATCGGGCCGCACCATGCAGCAGATCGCGGGCGGCAAGGGGAAAGCGCCGTCGCCGTTCATGTCCGGCGGAAAGCGTGCTCTTAAACCCGACGCCATCTGGCATTCCAACCGGGGCGACGCAGCCGACCCACCGCCCGTAGGAAAGCGCCAGCCGGTGAGCAGGAAGACCGCGCGCACGAAAATGGTGCGCAAGAAGCCGGCGCGAAAGAAAGCGAGCGCCGAGGAAGGACGACCCGACGCGGTGCTCAACGTCACTATTTCCAAGCCCGACAAGGCACTGTGGCCGGCGCACGAGGGCGAGCCGCCGGTCACCAAAATCGAACTGGCCCGCTACCTCGCTGAGGTAAGCGATTTCATGCTCGACCACATCGAGGGATGCCCGTGCTCCGTCATTCGTGCCCCCGATGGCATCGACGGTGAGCGCTTTTTTCAGCGCCACGCAATGCGCGGCATGTCCGAAGCTATCGATCTGGTCACCGTCTCCGGGGATCGTGAACCGTACATCGAGATCGATCGCCCGGATGGCCTCATCGCCATGGCGCAGGTGGCGGCGATCGAGTTCCATCCGTGGAACAACGTGCCGTTTCAGCCGGACGTGCCCGGGCGTCTCGTGTTCGATCTCGACCCTGCCCCCGATGTCGGTTTCGATACGGTGGTCGAGGCGGCCAAGGAGTTGCGCGCGCGTGTGGAGGAGCTGGGGCTTGTTGCTTTCTGCAAGACCACCGGCGGCAAAGGCTTGCACGTCGTTACGCCGTTGAAGGCCGTCAAGGCGAGCGGCCTCGGCTGGGAGGAGGCCAAGACCTTCGCGCAAACCGTGTGTGCGCAGATGGCCGAGGATAGCCCCGACCGCTACCTCATCAAGATGACCAAGAAGCTGCGCGATGGGCGCATCTTTCTCGATTATCTGCGCAACGACCGCATGGCGACGGCGGTCGCCCCGCTATCACCGCGTGCCCGGCCCGGTGCCCCGGTGTCGATGCCGCTCAACTGGTCGCAGGTGCGGGCGGGGCTCGATCCGGCGCGGTTCAATATCCGGTCCGCATCAGCGCCTGCTCGCCAAAAGCAAGGCATGGGAAGATTACCGCGCCGGCGAGCGGACGTTGCATAAGGCGATCGAGCGCCTGGTGCGCCCGCGCGCTGCCTGAGGACGCCACGTGCGCTTGCCAGTCCCGACCGATCTGGAGCCGATGGAGGCCAAGCTCGTCGAGGCGCTGCCCCGTGCGAGTGGCTGGCAGTTCGAGCCGAAGTGGGACGGTTTTCGCTGCCTTGTCTTTCGCGACGGGAGCGAGGTCGAGTTGAAGGCCAAGTCGGGCAAATCGCTCAACCGCTTCTTTCCCGATGCCGTGCGCGCCATAGGTGCGCTGCCCGCCAAGAAGCTGGTCCTGGATGGCGAGCTGCTGATCGCCGTCGACGGCACCTTCAGCTTCGATGCACTGCAGATGCGGCTGCATCCGGCGCAGTCGCGCGTCACCAAGCTGAGCATCGAACAGCCGGCCACCTTCGTTGCCTTCGATTGTCTCATAGGCGCGCGAGGCCGCTCGCTCATCGACGTCGCGTTCGAGCAGCGTCGCGAGGCGCTGGAGGAGCTGGTTGCGCGCACTGGCGAGACGGCGGCGTTCATGCTCACCCCGCAGACTCGCGATATCAAGAAAGCGGAGCGCTGGCTCAAGGGCGCGCAGGTGCAGACCGACGGCGTCGTCGCTAAGCGGCTCGACCTGCCGTACGAGCCGGGCGAGCGCGCCATGCTCAAGGTGAAGCGGCTGCGTACGGCCGACTGCGTGGTCGGCGGATTTCGCTATGAGTTCGGCAGCAAGCTCGTCGGTTCGCTGTTGCTCGGCCTCTATGACGATGACGGCTTGCTGCACCACGTGGGGTTTACGTCAGCGATCTGCCGCAAAGGACAAGCCGGGGTTGACCGAGCTGCTGGAAAAGCTCATCGCGCCCCCGGGTTTCACCGGCGATGCGCCTGGCGGACCAAGTCGCTGGTCGACGGAGCGGTCGGCGCAGTGGCAACCGCTGAAGCCCAAGCTCGTCGTCGAGGTGCGTTACGACCACGTCACCGACGGCCGCTTCCGGCACGGCACCAAGCTCCTGCGCTGGCGACCCGATAAGGCGCCGCGCCAGTGCACGATGGAGCAGCTCGAAGCACCACGAAAGACGACCAAGTAGGGATCGCCGCAGAGCCGCTTCCGTGACAAGATCGCCAGTGCGCTACACAAGGCTCCCCCCATGCATCTCGTCGAAATTTTGCTCCCCTTGCGAAACAAGAACGGCGAGGAGTTTCCCGCCGAGTATTACGAGGACCTGGCACAGCATCTCACGCAGAAGTTCGGCGGCGTGACGAGCTTCCTGCGGGCGCCCGCCGAAGGGCGCTGGCACGGCGGCGGGGCGACGCAGACCGAAGACATCGCAGTCATGGAGGTGATGACGCGGAGCTTCGATCGCGAGTGGTGGACGGCGCTGAAGCATGAACTGACCGGCAAATTCGTGCAGGAAGAGCTGATCATTCGCTGCCAGATGGTGGATGTGCTGTAACCAGCCCGGGGCAGGCCGTGCCGCAAACCGGGTTTCTTCTTTGCGGCGGGTCGCTATTGTCCCGCGCCATGGCTCGACGAACGCAAACCGCAGATGGAATGGCGCAGAAGCTGCGGCCGCTGGTCGGCAGCGAACTGCCGCTGGAGACGATCGCGCTGGCAAGATTTCTCATCGGCAAGGTGCTGGTGCGCGATGACGGCAACGAGCGTCTGACGGGGCGCATCGTCGAAACCGAAGCCTACCCGCCCGGTGATGATGCCGGCCACGCGCGCAGCGGACACACGGCGCGCAACAGTTCGCTGTTCCTCGCCCTCGGGCATGTCTACGTCTACCGCGCCTACGGCATCAGCATGATGCTCAACATTTCAAGCGAGGCGGCTGGCATCGGTGCTGGCGTGCTGATCCGTGCCGTGGAACCGCTGACGGGCATCGAGACGATGCGTCGCCGGCGCGGTGTCGAAGACGTTCACCGCTTGGCGAAGGGACCCGGTCGCCTGACGCAGGCTTTCGACATCGACCTCAGCCTCGACGGCACCGTCTACGGCGCGGGCAATCCCCTCTGGCTCGCCGATGACGGGTCCACAGCGCCGCGCATCGCGCGTTCGGCGCGCATCGGCATCACGCGCAACGCCGAACGGCCGTGGCGATATTTCGTGCGCGGAAGTCCCTGGGTCAGCGGCCCGGCACGGCTCAACAAGCCGCCGGTGCTACGATTAAGTGCCGCGTGGCTTGGCACGCGCGGTGGGTGGCGCGGCGGCGGGATCGTCCGGCCAGGGGTGGCGCGGATAGCGACCTTTCATGTCGGCTTTGACCGCCGCCCACGACCCCTTCCAGAACCCCGGCAGGTCGCGCGTGATCTGCATCGGGCGGTGCGCCGGCGAAAGCAGATGCAAGGTGAGGGGCAGCCTGCCTTGCGCAATCGATGGGTGTTGCGTCAGCCCGAACAGCTCCTGCACGCGGATGTGCAAAGCGGGAGCCCCGGTCGTCTCGTAGTCGATAGCGTGTCGATTGCCCGTGGGCGCCTCGAAATGCGTTGGTGCCTCCTCCTCCAGACGGCGTTTCAAGTTCCAGGGCAGCAGAGCATCGAGCGCGGCCCCGAGGTCATCGGCGCCGATATCGGACAGCTTCGTCTTGCCGATGAGAAACGGCGCCAGCCACTGCGTGGCATTATCGGCGAGCGCCGTATCGGTGAGGTCGGGCCACTCTGCATCTCCGGCCGCACGCAAAAATCCGACACGGTCGCGCAGTTGGACTTGCGCCTTGCTCCACGGCAGGCGCGCCACACCGAGCTTGGCAATCCCTTCGGCGAGAAGCAGCGCTGCATCCTCGTTCGGGACTACGGCGCGCGGGTCACTGGCGAGCACGATGGCGTCGAGTCGGCGGACGCGACGCGAGCGCAGCGCCGCTGCCGCGCGATCGAATTCGATCTCATCGCTGGCCTGGATGCGCGACCCGGCCGCCGCAATCGACGTCGGCTTCGTCGGCCGCCGCCGCCAGGAGAATGCGCGTCGACGCCGCAGATCCCGAAAGCTCGGCCGCGACCAGATAAGTGAGATCGCGCCAAGGAATGCGCCGCATCGACATTGGCGCCGCGGCCGTTGGCCAGAAGGAACTGTCCCGGTGCGCCGCGCGCCTTGCCAATACGCTCGGGAAACGCGAGAGCCAGGAGACGTGCGACCGACAGCGCCTCGCCGGCGGGAGCCACCGGCTGATTAGCGCCCGCCGAGCGCGCCCAACCCGTCGCGAGTTTGCGCATTTCGGTGGCGCGGGGTGCCCGGTCGCGGCGAAAGCTATCGAGGCGATGAGCGAGGTCGGGATCATTGCCTCCGAGGCCACGCTCTACCAGCACGGCGGCGATTTCGGCAGCCTCCTGGGCGTGTCCACGGCCGGCGGCGGCGATGACCATGCGGGCAAGCCGCGGTGGCAACGGCAGCGATCTCAGTCGGCGGCCGAGTGGCGTGATGTGCCCTTGCGCGTCGAGCGCTTCCAACTCCCTGAGTTCCAGGCGCGCAGCCTCGATGGCCGCCACTGACGGCGGGTCGATCCACGACAGTGCGCGGGGATCGGCGGTTCCCCATTCGGCACAGTCGAGCAGCATGGCCGCAAGATCGGCCGATCTGATCTCCGGCTCGGGGTAAGCCGGCAGACTTTGCGTTTGTGGTTCGTCCCACAGCCGGAAGCAGACACCGGGCTCGGTGCGACCAGCTCGGCCGCGGCGCTGATCGGCGGCTGCGCGCGAGACACGCACGGTTTCGAGCCGCGTTACGCCGACATCCGGCTCGAAGCGGGGCACGCGTGCGAGGCCGCTATCTATGACCACGCGTACGCCCTCGATGGTGATTGATGTCTCGGCAATCGAGGTCGCGAGCACCACCTTGCGCACGCCGCTCGGTGCCGGCGAGAGGGCGAGATCCTGCGCCTTGATATCCATGGCGCCGTAGAGCGGCGCGAGAACGATGGCCGGATCGGTGATGCGCTGCTGCAGCCGCTCCTCGACGCGCCGGATTTCGCCCTGGCCGGGTAGGAAGGCGAGGATCGATCCAGATTGGCCGCGCAAGGCGGTCATGACGGCGTCGGCCATCTGGTCCTCGATGCGCGCGTTGGCGTCACGCCCGAGATAGCGGGTGTCTACCGGGAAGGCGCGGCCTTCGCTGGCGATGACGGGAGCATCGCCGAGCAGACGCGCGACGCGCGCGCCGTCGAGCGTCGCCGACATTGGCAGGATGCGCAGGTCGTCGCGCAAGCTAGCCTGGCAGTCGAGCGCCAGCGCGAGCCCCAGGTCGGCATCCAGCGAGCGCTCGTGGAATTCATCGAACAGCACCGCGCCGATTCCCGAGAGTTCGGGATCGTCGAGGATCATTCGGGTGAATACCCCCTCGGTGATTACCTCGATGCGCGTTTTGGGGCCGGACTTGGAAACCATGCGCGCTCGCAGTCCGATGCGCTCGCCCACAGCCTCCGAGAGGGTGTGCGCCATGCGATCGGCGGCGGCGCGGGCGGCAATCCGGCGCGGCTCCAGCACAAGGATCTTGCGATCCTGAAGCCAGTTTTCGCCCATCAGCGCCAGCGGCACGCGTGTCGTCTTGCCGGCGCCCGGCGGCGCCACCAGCACGGCCGACGAGGAAGCGCCAAGGGCGGCACGCAGATCATCCAGGACGGCGTCGATGGGCAGCGGTGCGGCAAACTTCATGCTGGCTGTATCCAGCAGGCGCTTGTATTGCGCAACAGCCCGCGACTACTTCCACGCCGCAGGATTCCAAGGTGATCGTTAATGGGTGTGGGTAAACCCGCCGGTGTCGAGGCCGCACTGCTTCAACAAGAGTGAAGCACCGCGGATGCCGCATAAAAGCCTGAAAGTCGAAAAACCTAGGCCCTTAAACCGGTGCCCGCCGACCCCTCAAGGCGGCGCGCCTTAATTGCCACCTTCGGTGCGGCTACTCCGGCTCCATGATGATATCCTCTCGAATGGTACTGGGACGCGCCGCGTTCCTCTTCGCGCTGTTGGCGATGCCGGCCTTGGTCCATGCCCAGGCGCCGCCAACGGCGCCCAAAGCCGTCGCCCCCGCAGCCAAGGCGACGCAACCTGCGGCTCCGCCGCAGCAAGCTGCTCCGGCTCCGACAGCCGCGACACCGGCTGCAACGAGCGAAGAGTCCGAAGCGACGGCAAGTGCCGAGCGCGCGATCGAACGGACCAAAGCGCGAATCCAGGAACTCGAGGCGCGAACGGATGTCGCCCCCGCTATCCGCGATCAAGCCCTTGCTCTGTTGCGCAACGCCCTCGGGCATCTAGAGGCATCCTCGGCAAGCGCCGCCGCGGCGGTCCGCTTCCAGGAATCCGCCCAGCGTTCGCCCGAACGGGTTGCCGAAGCCAAGCAGCAGCTTGAGGCCTTGCACAAGGAAGCAGGCGAAGCTGAGTTCACCAAAAAGGTCGACCAGCTGCCGCTGGCCGAAGCGCAGCAAGCCTTCGACGCGGCTAACGCTGCGGCGGCGACCATCAAGACTGATCTCGACCAGCTCGAAACGCCGCTTGCGCGAGATGGGTACGCGCGCCACGTCCGCGCGTGAGGAGCAGTCGGTCGAAAAGCAGGCCATCGATGCGTTGGAAAATCCCGACGCCGCCCAGTCCGCCGAGGCCAGTCCGGTGGTCGCCGATGCGCGTCGCTCGACGGTGTCGGCCGAGCGCCGGGCTCGGGCCGCCAAGCTCAATCTCCTCGAGCAGGAGCTGATCAGCCTTCCCGCCCGCCAGGCATCCGCGACGGCGCGGCGCGATCTCGCCGCCGCCAAGCTCGACAAGCTGAACAAACGCATCCCAATCATTGAGGCGCGCGTCACCGCGCTCAAGGGGCTCGAGTCTGCGAAGCGGCAGGCCGAAGCCGATCGGGAAGCCCAGCGGCTGGCCGCTCAGCATCCGCTGCTCGAGGCCTACGTCAAGGACACCGAGATCATCCGTCAGCGCGAAGCCGATGCAACCCGGCTGCTCGACGAGGGCAAGTCGAAGCTGGCCGAAATCCAAGGCGGACATCGCGCGCGTTCGCGACAGCAAGGTCGCCGCACAGCAGGTCCTTGAGATCGGCAGCATCGGCGGCGAATTCAGCGAGCTGCTGCGGGCGATGCGGAACCAGCTCCCCGAGAGCGCCAGGCTCCAACGTCGCATCGCCGACCGCGACCAGGCAATCGTGGACGCGCGCTTGCGGCGTCTGCAGGCTGAGGAGGCGCGGCGCGCTCTGGCGGATTCCGGCGGCATGACCAATCGCCTGTTGGAGGGCTACGCCAAGCGCGATGGGAAGGCCGCTCCGGAAAACGTGCGACCGGCGCTGGAAAAATTGGTGGCTGCGCGCCGTGACCTCTACGTGCAGCTCCACGACGCGCTCGTAACGCGTATCGGCCAGCTCGCCGAACTGAACGGCGCCGAGCGCGATCTTCTCAACCAGACCACACAACTGAGGGCACTGCTCAATAGCCGGTTGCTGTGGCTGCCGAGTTCGGGGACGGTCGGCATTGGCTGGTTCGAACAAGTCCGCACCAGCTTCGGATGGCTTTTCGATATCGAGGCGTGGACAGCAACAGGAAAGACCCTGTTCGACCGTGCCATCGACCGGCCGCTTCTGTCCGGACTCGTGCTTCTCATGTTCGGCGCACTCGTCCTGTTCTCGCGACGCCTTCTCGCGCGCCTAGCCAGGATCTCCGCCGCTGTTGGCCGCTATTCAACCGACAACTATATGCGCACACCCGAAGCGTTGCTGATCTCGGCGTTGCTCGCGGTCAAGACGCCACTGTTGTTCGGCTATGCCGGCTGGCTTCTGATGCAACCGCCCCAGGCGCTTGACTTTGCCACCGGGGTCGGGGCCGGACTGCTCGCCGTCGCTTCGCTGCTGTCGTTCCTGCGCCTGATGCAGTTCATCTGCGTCGAGAACGGCCTGTTCTCCGTGCACTTTGGCTGGAGCGAACGGGCGCGCGCCGTGCTCTTCCAGAATATCGTGTGGCTGAAATACGTAATCATGCCGATTGCCTTCATCCTCGGCATGATCAACGTCTCCAGCGCGCAGAATTCTACGCGACGGCCTCGGTCGCTTCGCCTTTCTGGCCGGAGCGATTGCGGTCTCGATATTCATCGCCCGCGTCACCGACCCGCGCCGCGGCGTCTTCGCTGATCGGATCGGACCGAACCATCCGGCGTGGTTCACACGCATGATCTGGCACACGGTGATCTCCCTCGTGCCGCTCGCCATCGCCGGCCTCGCGTTGTGGGGCTACTACGACGGCGCTTCGCAAATACGCGACGGCCTGATCCTCTCGGTCGCCATCACGGTCGGCGCATTTCTGGTCTACAGCCTCACCATGCGGCAGGTTCTTGTCGCGCGCCGGCGGCTCGAGATCAGACGCGCCAACGAACGACGCGAAAAAGCCCGCGCGCTTCTCGCCCAGCAAGAAGCCAGCGAGGCGACCGGGGAAGTGCAGCCCAAGCTGGTCGAAGAACCCGAAGTCGACATCGCCTCGATTAGCGAGCAGACGCGCAAGCTCGTCCGGCTGGCAGTATTCCTGCTGCTGTCGACGACGCTGTATTTCTTCTGGCGGGAAGCGCTGCCCTCATTGGCGCTGCTCGACGTCGAGCTGTGGCAGCAGGCGGTTGCGGTCGACGGCGCGACGCGGAACATCCCGGTCACGGTTTCGAATGTCATGGTCGCCCTGGCGATCGGCGTCATAACCTTCATCGCCGCACGCAACCTGCCTGGCCTGCTCGAAATTACCGCCCTGCACCGCCTGCGGGTCGAGGCCGGCACGCGCTATGCAATCAGCGCCGTCAGCCGCTACCTCATCGCCATTGTCGGTTTGATCTTCGCTTTTCGCAGCATCGGCTTTGATTGGAGCCAGGTGCAGTGGATCGTTGCCGCGCTGGGCGTCGGTGTCGGCTTCGGACTGCAGGAGATAGTCGCCAACTTCATCTCCGGCCTGATCATCCTTTTCGAAAGGCCAGTGCGTGTCGGCGACACAGTGACGATCGGCAACCTCACCGGCACCGTGTCGCGCATTCACATCCGCGCCACCAGCATGACCGACGGCGAAAACCGGGAGATCATCATCCCGAACAAGTCGCTGATCACCGACAAGGTCATCAACTGGACGCTGACCGACAGCATTACCCGCGTGACGCTCAAGATCGGCATCGCCTACGGTACCGACACGCTGCGCGCTCAGATGACGGTCCTCGAAGCCGTGAAGGCGACGCCGCAGGTTCTCGACGCCCCCGCGCCGAGCGTGTTCTTTATCGGCTTTGGCGCCTCGGCGCTCGAGTTCGAGGTGCGTGCGTTCGTGCTGCAGCTTGCACATCGCTCGACGGTCATCAACGATCTGCACGTCGCCATCGAGCGCGCGCTGCGCGAGAAAGAAATCGCCATGTCGTGAGGCAGGCGTCGGCTCGGTGAAGCCTTACGTCGAGGGCGCCACGCGAGGCCGTTTCTTGTGAGCATGCTTGGATAGAGGTTTGTCGCCGGCGTTGGATTTGGCAGCGCCCGGGGGCCGTGGCCCCTTACGATGAGGCCGCGGCGCATCGCTCAGGCGATAGGGATGGCCGCCGGCCCTACCTTTTTTGCGGTCTCGCCACGGCGCCTTGGCGTCGGCGCCCGGCTTGGTGTCGGCCGTGGCGTTGGAGTTGCCCTCGCCATTGTGCCGCCTGGGCGGATCGACCTTATCAGCTCGGTTGGCCGCGCCATCGTCGGGTACGAAATCTCCGACGCGCGATATCCGTCCCTCGTTGACGGGCATCGACTGCGCCGCTGCGGCAAACTTGTCGGCGAATTCGGCGGCGATCTCAAAACGCGTGTCGCGATCGAATATGCGGATGGCGCCGATCTCGGCCTTGGTTACGTCGCCGGCGCGGCATAGCAGCGGCAGCAGCCAGCGCGGATCGGCGTTGCGTTCCCGACCGATGTTGACGCGGAACCAGACCATCTCGCGGCCATGATCGCGCACCGGGCGTGGGGCACGCCGGTCGCCCGCTGATCCGGTGTCCACCCGGTCTTCCGGCGAATAAGCGCGATGCGCCGTTCTTTCGCTGCGCTCGCGCGGCGACCGAGTTCGGTCATCGCGCCGAGGCGGAGGTCCTGTATCCTCGGCCAGATCCTCAGGCGCGGGCAATTGCGCACGCTGGGTCCGCACGAGGGCCATGGCGATCTCGTCCGCCGTGCGTGCCGCTTGCAGAGCGCGGGCGAGGGTGGCCTCTTGTTCGGATGCAGCGTCGGTGAAGATAGCGTCGGCGAGAAAGCGCTCCTGATCGCGAGCGCGGATCTCGTCCGCGGTCGGCGCCGGCCCCCAGTTCACCTTCAGCTTGGCACCGGCCAGCAGCGCATCGGCCTTGCGGCGGCGATTATAGGGCACGATCAACGTGCACAAGTCCCTTGTTGCCGGCGCGTCCTGTGCGGCCCGAGCGGTGCAGGAGGGTCTCGGCATCGTTGGGAAGATCGGCGTGAATGACGAGCGCCAGGTCGGGCAGGTCGAGCCCGCGCGCGGCGACATCCGTGGCGACAAGCACGCGGGCGCGTCCATCTCGCAGGGCCTGCAGCGCGTGCGTTCGCTCGCTCTGGGTCAGTTCGCCCGACAAGGCAACGGCGGAAAAGCCACGCTCAACGAGCCGCGCGTGCAGCCGCTTGACGGCTTCTCGCGTGGCGCAGAACACCAGCGTGGCGCGCATCTCGTGATAGCGCAGCACGTTGACGACCGCATTCTCGATGTCGTTGGGAGCCACGCGAATGGCGCGGTACTCGATATCGGCGTGCTGTTCGTCGCGCCTCACGGTCTCGATGCGCACCGCATCGCGCTGATAGCGGCGCGCCAGTGCTTCGATCTCGCGCGGCATGGTGGCGGAGAAGAGGAGTGTTTGGCGGCGCTCCGGCGTGGCATCGAGGATGAACTCCAGATCCTCGCGAAAGCCGAGGTCGAGCATCTCGTCAGCTTCGTCCAGCACAACGGCGGCAAGCTTGCTCAGGTCGAGGCGCCGCCGCTCCAGATGGTCACGCAGCCGTCCGGGTGTGCCAACGACGATGTGGGCGCCGAAGCTGAGTTGGCGGGCCTCCTCGCGCCCATCCATGCCGCCGACGCAGGTAACGACGCGCGCGCCGGTGTCTTTGTAGAGCCAGTCAAGCTCGCGCTGCACTTGCATGGCGAGCTCGCGTGTCGGGGCAATGATCAGGGCCATCGGCTCAGCCGCCTGGGGCAGGCGCCCCGCCTCGCCGAGCAGCGTCGGTGCAATCGCCAGCCCGAAGGCCACAGTCTTGCCAGAACCGGTCTGGGCCGAGACGAGCAGATCGCGACCCGCCTTATCGCCTTCGAGAACCGCAAGTTGCACGGCGGTAGGTGTCTGATAGCCGCGTGCGGCGAGGGCGCGCCCGAGCGCGGGATGGGCAGACGGGAAGGTCATGAGGAGAATGCTTTTCAAATGTCGGCCGGGCGGCCGATCGACGGACAGGATGTCAGTGAACCGCCGAGGGTGTTGCGATTTGGGATGCCTAGCCGGTTTTGGCCGTTCTAACCAGCAGACATGTTGGCCCGCCTCGAGCTTGGAAAGTAAGTGATTTGGGCTAACAGAGTGCAAAGCCGTCGCCAGTGCGCTGCTGGATGGGAGCGGGCGCAGCAAGCCGCTTACAATCAGGTCGTCGATCGAGGCCCAGCACCAGTTATTGATCTGCAACTAGAGATGCCGGCGCCGGCGGTCTTTGCGGCGGGATCGGTTATCATTGTCACAAATGCGAGTTAGGCCGAGAGGTGTTGTGCTTGGCCGCCGCCTGCACTAATTCAGCGCCCTAGGCCGCCGCCATCTCATTGCGGCGCGATCTTGGATTTCCATCCTTGCCGCAGGAGACGCAATTGGAAAGTGTCCTCATCATCGGCGCCGGTGCGGCTGGATCCGTCACGGCGCAGAAGTGCGCGATGAACCGCGACACGTTCAAGAGGATTCACCTCGCCTCCCGCCGCCTCGTCAGTTGCGAGAACGTGGCCAAGCGCTGCGTGACGCCGATCGAAATCAGCCAGGTCGATGCTGATAACGTCGCCGAGACGGTCGCCCTGATCAACAAGGTCAAGCCGGACCTGGTGATCAACATGGCGTTGCCCTATCAGGATCTGCCGATCATGGACGCATGCCTGGAGACGGGCGTGCACTACCTCGACACGGCCAACTACGAGCCGCGCGATCTCGCCAAGTTCGAGTACTCCTGGCAGTGGAAGTATCAGGACCGCTACAAGGCGAAGGGGATCATGGCGATCCTCGGCTGCGGGTTCGATCCCGGCCAGTCGAACATCTACTGCGCCTATGCGCAGGAGTTCCTGTTCGACAGCATCGAAACCATCGACATCATTGACTGCAACGACGGCAGCCACGGCAAGGCCTTCGCTACCAACTTCAACCCGGAGATCAATCTCCGCGAGGTGACGCAGCGCGGCAAGTATTGGAAGGACGGCAAATGGATCGACATCGACCCATTGTCGATCTCGACCATGATCGACTACCCCGAGGTCGGCCCGCGCAAGAGCTACCTGATCTATCACGAGGAGGAGGAGAGCCTCGTCGAGAACATCCGTGGCCTGAAGCAGATACGCTTCTGGATGACCTTCTCCGACAACTACATCAAGCACCTCGATGTGCTGCAGAACGTCGGCATGACGCGTATCGACCCCGTCATGTACAAGGGTAATCCCGTCATCCCGATGGAGTTCCTGAAGGAGCTGCTGCCGCCGCCGTCCTCGCTCGGCGAGGGCTACACCGGCCGCACCTCGATCGGCTGCATCTTCACCGGCACCAAGGACGGCAAGCCCAAGCGTGCCATCATCTACAACGTGTGCGAGCACGCGCACGCCTACAAGGAGACCGGCGCACAGGCGGTGTCCTATACGACCGGCGTGCCGCCGGTGGTCGGGGCGATGATGCTGTTCAAGGGCGCTTGGAAAGGCGCCGGCGTTTACAACGTCGAGCAGCTTCCGTCCAAGCCGTTCATGGACGAGATCGGCAAACAGGGCCTGCCCTGGCACATGCGCGAGCTAAAGGCGGACGAGCAGGGCGAGCTATTTGCGGTAAAGACGTAGCGCACCATATTCCGCCTTCGAAGCACGCATGACGTGACATGGAGCCGGGCATGCCCGGCTCCGCTGTTTGAGGATAGTGCCGTGGCGCCGAAATTCCCCGCCGAAATACAGACCCCCGCCTACGTCCTCGACATCGCGGCGCTGAAGCGCAACCTCGCGACGGTCGCGCGGATCAAGCGTGAGGCGGGCTGCAAAATCCTGCTGGCGACCAAGGCGTGGGCGATGCCGGCGGCCTTCCCACTGATGCGCGAGGTGCTCGATGGTTCGACCGCTAGCGGCGAATACGAGGCGCGTCTTGGCCGCGAGGAGTTCGGCAAGGAAGTGCATGTCTATGCGCCGGCCTACTCGCCGGGCGAGGTCGAGCGACTAACCAAACTCGCCGACCACATCTATTTCAATTCGCCCGAGCAGCTGGCGCGCTTCGGCGCCGTCGCCAAGGCGGCGGGCGCCAAGATCGGCGCGCGCATCAATCCCGGCTACTCGAATGCTACCCTCGGCGGCGCGCTTTACGACCCGTGCGCGCCTTGCTCGCGTTTTGGCACCACGCGCGCGCAAATCGACGAACTCCCGTGGGATGAGATCGACATCTTCCACGTCCATACGCTGTGCGAGAGCTTGGCCGACGGCTCTGTCGGGCTGATCGAGCACGTGGCCCGCGACTTCGCGCCCTACATCCGCAAGGTGAAGGCAGTGAACTTCGGCGGCGGGCATTTCATCAACAAGCCCGGCTATGACGCCTCCAAGCTGATCGCGGCGATCAAGGCGTTCCGCGCCGAGTTCGACGTTGAGGTCATTCTCGAGCCCGGTGGAGGTATTGTCGTCGACGCCGGCTATCTGGTTTCGACCGTGATCGGCATGCATTGGAACGAGAAGGACATCGCCATCCTCGACACTTCAGCCAGCTGCCACATGCCGGACGTGCTTGAGGTGCCCTATACGCCCCTCGTCATCGGTGCGTCTCCGCCCGGCGTGCTCGCGCATGACTGCGTTCTTGCTGGCAAGACGTGCATGACAGGCGACGTGATCGGCGAATACTCCTTCTCCGAGCCGTTGCAGGTGGGGAGCCGTGTCGTGTTTACCGACATGATGCAATACAGCTTCGTAAAGAACACCACCTTCAACGGTACGCGGCGGCCCGATCTTGCGGTCCTGGACGAGGACGGCAGCTATCGTGTGCTGCAGTCATTCGGCTACGAGGACTTTCGCCACGCGCTCGGCTGAGGTGCGCCAGAGGGTCGAGGTATCTCGTCACCGCAAGCTGGCGGCGTGCGGTCTATTTGCCGCCGTCCGGCCGAGCGCGCGATATTTCGACGACATTGCTGTCAGGTCCGTTGACCTCGGAAAAGTGCGTGACCTTGTTGGAGTCGCACACGTAGAGCCACTTGTGATCGAACAACTCGCCGTCCCGGATGTAGCCGAACACGGCCGCGTCCTTCTTGCCGCGCCAGAAAAGCAGCGGTGTCGTCGGAGCGGGAACCTTCTCCCAATTCGGCTCGATGAATTCGTCGATCTGCTTCCAGTGAATCACTTGCCGTCTCCTGAATGTAATGTCGTTTGCGCATGCTCAAGAAAGAAGCGGAGCATCTCTTTCGTCGCGTCCGGTCCCTGCGGGTCGGTGAACGAGCCAGCAGAATTGCCGCCCGACCAAGCATGGCCGCCGCCGTGCAGTTCCCACAACTCAAGTACGCTTCGACCCTTCTTATCGCGTTGGATGGAGCGCGTGTACTGCCGATTGGTGCTGGCAGAGGGCGCATCGCTGGCCACTTCCAGTAATCCACCGGCATTGGCGCGCGCGATGACCTCCGAGCCGTTACGCGGATGCACCGTGGTATCGCGATCGCCATGAAAAACGATCGTCGGGCGGGCCTGGTGAGAGCCGCCACCGGTCGAATGTACGCGCGCCGGACCGTGTCCGCCCATGGCGGCAAACGCCGATGGCAGGTCGCGGGCGGCACCGCACGCCAGACCGGAGTGCACGCCTACGGCAGCATAAAGATCGCCATAGGTTTCGCCCATGGTGGCCGCGGCTGCCCCGCCGGCCGAAAGCCCGGCCACATAGATGCGGCGCGTGTCGATTTTATAGTCCTTCATGATCTGGCGCGTCATGCCGGCTATCAGCGATGGTTCGCCCCGGCCGCGCTGCTGGTCGCCGGGCTTAAACCAGTTCCAGCACCGGGACGCATTGGCGGCCGACGGCTGCTCAGGATAGAGGACGAAGCAGCCGCTCGCTTCGGCGGCGAAGTTCATCTGCGTACCGACGGCGAAATCCTCGGCGGACTGCTGGCATCCGTGCAGCATGACGATCAGCGGCCGTGCATCATGTTCATGGCGGCTGGGAACGTAAAGCCTGTAGGCTCGCGTGCCGGCTTCGTTGCTGAAGGAACCGGCGAGGAACTCGCCCGCCGCCGGCGCCATATCGGCGGCTTGTGCCCCGCCAAGCCGACCCGGCATGCGCAGCCCAGGGACGGTCGAGCCAAGCGGCTTGAGGCCAGCGATTGCCGCGCCTGCGTCCTTGAACGCGCCGCCGTGAGGGAGCAAATCGATGACTGAGCGCGCAATCGTAGCCTCGGTTGCGTCCGCGTAGGCGGTGGTCGTCGGTGCGCTGCCGCCGCGCGTACCGCGCACGAGCTTCTGCAGTACCGCCACGGCTTCGCCTAGGCGGCCGGCCCGCGTTAAGCGGGTCGCCTCAGTCATGGCATCGGGACGCAGTGGTTTCATTGCGGGTCTTTCCTGCCGAAGCTATTGGGAATTTCTGGGAGCGACGTGGCTATTGCATGCGGTCGGCTAGCGCACTCTTGACTTCAGGACTTGCGTGCAGCGCGCCCAGAACGGACACCGAGGCGATGGTTGCGCGCGCCAGATCTGGCGAGACGTCGGCCGCGATGCTCAGCAGTCCCAGGACGTGAAGATGCAGTTTCTCGCGATTGGCGCGCACCGATTCCAGCGTCTCGCGCGTGTAGTGCCGGAGGCCGAGATCCAGGGTGTTGCGCGCAACGCTTTGCTTGACCACGTCGGCATGACGATCGAGCTGATTGCGGATGGCGGTGCGGATGAAATCGGTGCGGTTCGAATAGAACCCCTCCTGCACCATCAGATCGATCTGGCCGAGGTCGACATATCCGAGATTGATCGTCACCTTCTCGGAGTCGCCGGCTTTTGGCCTTAGCTCTCGCACATTAGCGGCCATCCGAGCACCATCTAGTTACCATCTGCATGGATGGTAAGTGGGCTGAGTCTGACAGGATTGCAAGGGGTGCCGGGATATCGCCCTCCGCCGTGCGGCGGTGGCGAGTCGAATAAGCCGGCGCAGCTTCCCGTAAACTCGGCGATCGTCACGCCACCGAGGTGTAGAGTTGAGGATCAATAAAGGCGAATGCTAACAGAAGGTCGGCGCCATGCGGTTTTCAATTCAAGTCGTAGGACTTGTGGCCATCATCGTGGGTGCCATCTGGCTCGGACAGGGAACTGGCATTTTCCCCTATCCCTCGACGAGCTTCATGATCGATCAGTCGAGATGGGCCTACATCGGCGGCGCACTGCTAGTGATTGGCGTGCTGCTGGTCGCGGCGGGTCGCGGTGCTCACAAAGATCCTTAATCCTTGCCTCGGCCATGAATGACTCTCGGCTCTCGGAGAGTAGCCAGGTCGCGCCTAAAGCGCTCGCGAGTGAGAGCGCGCTCGCGTTGACGACTTGGCGCCCATTGACTTTAGGTCGCGCAAATCGGGATCCGTCGACGAAATCCGCGCTGGGGCTATGCGAAGGCCGATGCGTCTGTGCGAGATGACATCGCGGACTTGCCCCCCGACGTCATTAACGACAGCATCACCAGAGCCAGTGCATTTCCGCCCAGGAGGAACGTCCACAGGAGAAGGCCGCCGCGCCCAGCCGAACCGCGCGCCGCCTCCACCGATGCGGCTCCCGCGGCTTGCATGTTCCCAGTGGCTGGGGCGGACGTCATCGGCCGCGCGGAGCCTTCCGTCGTCTCGGGCTTCCCGATGATGTCACCTTGGGCATCTATTGCCACGTCCTGGCGCTGACCGTTGGCGATCGCAGTTCCGCGCCAAATGCCGTCCTCGCCGACTTTCAGGTCTTGGATTTCGCGAACACCGCTCGCCTCCAACTTCTTACGCGCATCCAGCTCGCTCAGCGGCTGTCCGGCTGGCGTCAGATCGCCTTTGCCGAGATCCTTGGACGCTGCCGGACCCGGAGATGCCGCGGGTGCACCTGAAGCGGCGAAGGCGTCTTCGGCGCAAAGCTGCAGGAACTCATCGCGAGATATCTCGTCGGGCTGCTGCATAGACCGACCGCTGCGAACTGCCGCCGCTATATAGTTGGCCTTATCTTCGGCGGCGGAGAGAGCGCCGTTGGCGTCAATATCGGCCGTCTTCCACAGCGACAGGCACTCCTGTTGTGGGGCTGCCCGCAGCGGCACAGTCGAAACGATCAGCGCCATGCATGTTGCACTCGCCAGCAATGTGTTCATAGCACGCTCCCAGTTTCAATCGGCGTCAGCAACAACTCTGGTTCTGACCGGACGCCGCAAACAGATAACTAGCGATTGGAGGGATCATTAGGGTTCAGCACGCGCTCGGCTGCGGCTCAATTCGAGCGCTTGCGCAGGAACCATAGAAACAGGCCAATCGCTCCGATCAATGCGATGCCGAGTGTCGAGAACATAAGGAGGGAAATCGGCTCGCCTGGACCCTCTGCTGGTGGCGGCGGGCTTTGCGCCCAAGAGGAGGTCGCATACAGGCACGAAGCCGAAAACAGGAACGAAAATACGCGAAGGTGGGTGCTGGTCATGACTATCCTCGAGGCGACGGCATGAACTCATAAGCGTGCGCCCGCCCGACTAGTTCCAGTGGTTGCTCGTCGAACGGTCGGGTCAATGTTCGGCACTGTACAGTTTGCTGATCATTTGAGCACGTTTCTCCACTTCGTGAAGGCGTTGCATCAGGATATCGCGCATGCCGATTATGCCGACCACTTTGTCCCCCTCGGTGACCGGGAGGTGGCGAATGCGCCGTTCGTTCATGATCCGGGCGACTTCGGCAACGCTGTCACCCGGCGAGCAAGTGATGACCTTCTTCGTCATAAGGTCCCGCACCGGCAGCGTGTGCAGGTCCCCTAGATGTGCGGGAAGCGCATAGGCCACATCGCGCTCCGAGATGATTCCATCCACTTCGCCGTGATCACTGACAACGATGGCGCCGCATTTCTCCTTGCGCAGCTGGTCTGCAAGGGCGCCGACGGTATCGCTCGATTTCGCGGTGACCATACGTTCGCTCTTGAGCTTGAGAATGTCGGCCACCTTCGCAACCCGCTTCATCAATAACTCCTGTTTTCTTGATGCTTTGTTGGACCCGTCACTAGCGTTTGGCGATGGCGTAATCGCGCAGCACGTTCGCTTCCATTTGGATCTCGCCCATCCTGTGCTTCAGCACGTCGCCGATACTGATGAGGCCGACAAGGCGCCCGTTCTCCTGCACGGGGAGATGACGGATTCGGCGCTGGGTCATGACGCCCATCACACTGGCGAGCGTGTCCTGCGGCGCGCAGGTGATGACCGCTGTTGTCATGAGATCGGCCACCAGAATATTAGGCAGTGCCGCGCCGTGCGCGGCCAACCCATAGGCTAGATCGCGTTCTGAGATGATGCCATCGAGCGAGCGGCCGTCGTTGCTGACGACCATGGCGCCGATCCGCTGGGCACGCAGGTGTTTGGCAAGCGTCAGAGCGTTGTCGTCCGGTCGGGCGATTTCGACAGCCGGCCCCTTCGTTCTCAAGATATCAGCCACTAGCATGCGCGAACTCCAATCTGCGTACAGCGCGTGAGACGGCCCTTGAGCTTGCGATTGCGTCGCTTGCCGCCGTCTTGGTCGCGTGAACCCTCCGCAATTCGGCGAGAAGGTGAGTCGGGCTAACAGCGCCCAATGGAGCGTGGATCGTGCTCGAAGCCCCCGCCACACGCGCATCGGCAGCGAGGAGATCGCAACAGTCTTGCAACTGTGAATAGATCCCGGCCGTGATAGCGGTCGGAATGCCAGCTTCGGCAGCGCTCCGAACGCCTGCCGCCGAACTTTCCACCGCCAGGCATGATGTGGGATCGAGCGAGATAGCTTCCAGCGCAAGTGAATGCGCGCTCGTCGGGCGGTCCGCGTCGGCGGGGGAGCGGGTGGAAATCACCTCAATGCACCGGCGGGCAGCGCTCGCGAGATTGGTACGCAGCAAGCTCGCAACCTCCGAGGCGTCCTCATTCGTCGCAACTGCGAGTCGAACGCCAGTGCGGGCTGCCGCCTGGATCAGGTCGGACATTCCTGGACGCAGCCGAACCGATCCGCTCTCGAACTGTTGCCGGCAGATCGATGTTTGCCGCCGATTGATGGCTGCCGCCAGCTTGGATAGGTCATCCGTGCGTCGCCAATGCGGAAACTGGATGGCGATGAATGCATCGACCATATCGTGGCCGCTGCTCATCTTGAGCAGTTCGCCATAAAGCGTACGGCCCCACCGCCAGTCGATGCAGCCGTCGTTAAAGGCCTTATTGAATGCTTCGCGACGCACCTCGTGCGTTTCCGCCAGAACTCCGTCGACACCCAATATTATGCCTTCGAGCACAGCAACACCTCTCAGACTTGCTTCGATGCCGAACGTGGCTCGTCGCGGAATAGCAACGCGCCTTGCATCTCGCGGAAGACGGCCCTTTCGACGAGGCCCGTCGGTGGCGTCGTATGTCGAATAGCTACTTTCTTCTGTCGGGTGCCCGAAGCCTGGAGGGCGCTGATCGACCTTTGAGCTGACAAGAGTGTGAAGCGAAGCTACGCTCGACAAGTGTCAAGCTGGCGGTACGGTCCGCAAAAGGGAATTCTTTTTCGCTTTGCTTCGATGGTAGAAAAACTTAAAGCCCCTTTGCTGCGTGACGTTACGCTGAGGCAGCTTCGCGTCCTTGCTGCAGTTGCGAAAAGCGGGAAAATTACCGGTGCGGCTTACGCTTTAGGGGTCACGCCGCCAGCCGTTACTTTGCAACTGCAGCAATTGGAAAGAAGCGTAAGTTTGCCGCTCTTTAACCGTTCGCACCTCGGGCTGCGACCGACAGACGCGGGCATATACATGCTCGATGTAGCCGCACGCATTGCTTCGACATTGGAAGAATGTGGAGAAGGCCTGCGCGAGCTGCAGGGTTTGGGCAGAGGCCGTGTGTCCATTGGCGTCGTCAGCACCACAAAGTATTTTGCCCCGCTCGCACTGGCTGCGTTTGCAAGAGCGCATCCCGGTGTTGAACTCGAGCTTCTCGTCGACAACCGCGACGAGACCATAGCGACGCTGACCAGCTTCAAAATCGACATGGCGATCATGGGGCGCCCGCCAGACACGACAATCGAGCTGGAGCAGCAGGTGATGGGGGCGCACCCGCACGTCATCATCGCCGCTCCATCGCATCCATTGGCCGGCAAGCGACAGATCGTGTTGCGCTCGCTAATCCACGATAAGTTCTTGCTGCGCGAGCCTGGCTCGGGAACCCGCATCCTGACGGACCAGTTATTTGCGAAAGCGGGGTTGACCCCGAGCTTCGGCATGGAATTCGGCAGCAACGAAACAATCAAGCAGGCCGTTATGGCTGGCCTCGGCGTAGCGTTCATATCGGCACATACGATCGCGGCTGAAGTCGAGCAGGACCGGCTTGCGGTTCTGCGCGTGAAGGGACTGCCGCTGGTCCGCAAGTGGTACGTAATCCGCGCCAAGGCAAAACACCTGTTACCTGCGGGGACTGCGCTTTGGGAATTTCTCGTGAAGGAAGGCGCGCAGTTTCTGCCCGACGCGGGTCCGCTGCTGTCCCCCGCGCGGGCTCATGCCGTTCCACGGCGGCGCTAGAAGAACATCCCTAAGCTCGCCGCGTGCGCCGCCATAAATCACCCAGGTGGGCCATGAGGGCGCACGCAAGTGCGCCGGCGATGAATACCCAAGGCCAGGAAACGAGTGCGCCGCGGACCGCAAGCAGCAGAAAGAAGCCGGGGAGGAGGAGCCAGAAGACATCGGCCTTGCCGAGCTGGTGGCTGGGGAATTTGATGAGGAGGAGTCCCACGGCCTCAATTGCCATGAAAACAAAAATCAGATCGATGATTTGGCCGTTGAGAACGATGGTTTCCATGGTCCCGTCAGCTCGCGCCGAAAGGACTATTGAGGCGGACCACCTCATAATTCAGGAGGGCAGCGAAGGTGACCCAGACGAGGTAAGGGACGAGCAATGCGCTCGCGGTCTTCGAGTACCGCCAGAATACAACGATAGGAATGAGGATCGATAGCCAAAGGAACGGCACCTCCATCAGCGCCCAATCGGGCCGATGAAAGTGGAAGAACAGTGCGCTCCACAGCACATTGAGGATGCCGTTCGCCGCGAAGAGGATAATGATCCATTCGCTGTCGGCTTCGGTTGGGGCGCTGCGCCACGCTGCTACGGCGGCAACTGCCGCCAGCGCGAAGATGATCGTCCACGCGGGGCCGAAAAGCCAGTCAGGCGGCTGCCAACTTGGTTTGTTGAGTTCCTGATACCATGGTCCAATGTCTGTCATCGTCGCGCCTAGTGTGGCGATGAGCATCGCCGCACTACCAGCGGCTAGGACGGGAATCCAAAGACCGGCCCTGTTCATGGCGACACGAGCCCAAGCAGATGCGCTAAGTCCTTGAAGAAGATTTTGACGTGCGCCACCGGATCGGCCTTGATTAGCTTCTTGTTCATGTAGGAATCCCAGGTCAAACGCTGCACGTCACGATCGTCACACATGGTGACGAACCGCTCGCGACGTCGGTCGTTTTTGTACCAGAAGCGCTGCATGATTCCGAGAATCCAGAAGACACGGCCATGCGTGCGCATGAAGCGCTTGCGAGCCAAAGCCAGCGCGCGGGAATTGTTGGTGAGTAGAAACTGTTCGGCCGCGTCGGCTGCGAGCCGCCCACCTGTCATCGCATAATAGATCCCTTCGCCGGACGCGGGAGCGACGACGCCGGCGGCATCTCCGGCCAGTACCACGTCGCGGCCGTTGTCCCACTTCTTCAAGGGACGCAGAGGGATCGGAGCTCCCTCGCGACGTATCGTTTCCGTTGCTTCGAGCCCCGTACTCGCGCGCAAAGCTCCGACCGCGCCGCGGAGCGAGAATCCCTTGTGGGCGCTACCGGTGCCGACGCTTGCCGTGTCGCCGTGGGGGAACACCCATGCGTAGAAGTCCGGCGAATAGGCGCCCTGATAGTAGATGTCGCATCGCTGCCCATCGTAACCGGTGCCCCGCAACGGCGTTGGCTGCTGCGGCATACGGACGATCTCGTGGTAAGCGAAAACGTAGGGGATGCGCTCCGCCCCCGGTATGGACTGGCGGGCGATGGCTGAAACTGCTCCGTCGGCGCCGATAACGCACCGGGCCTTGACCTCTCTCCTTTCGTCCGTGCCAGCATCGCCCTTCTGGCGATAACTGAGGACGGCCGTTCCGGCGGCGTCTCGCGACAGACACTCAAACGTGCCCGCGCGTCTTTCCGCGCCGGCGCGGCGTGCCCGTTCCCTCAGCCACTCGTCGAACACATCGCGATCGACCATGCCGACGAAGCCACCGCTTTGGATGGGCATTTCTACCCGACGAGACGTCGGCGAGAAGATGCGGGCACCGCTGACACGAGCGACGATGAGGTGATCGGGGATGTCGAATTCGTTGATGAGCGTTGGTGGCACGGCGCCACCGCAAGGCTTGATGCGCCCCGCCCGATCAAGAAGCAGCACTGAGCGACCGCGGCGGGCGAGATCATGCGCCGCCGTCGCTCCTGCGGGGCCACCGCCGACCACGACGACATCAAATGTCTCAACAACGCTCATCGCGGTCATCCCCTTACAACTTGCAGAGTGCCTCTACCCTTAGGGGCCATCGGGAGGGGTCGCGTCACGCCGGCGGCAAGACTGGCCGCAACGAGAAACAGCATCGCTTCGCATGCGAAAACCGCCCCATAGGCGACTTCGGGCGCTGCCGCTAACGCACGCAACACGTCGACACCGACGGTTCCTAGAAAGCCGCCGAGACCGAAGGCAACGCCTTGGGCGGCGCCCCACAGCCCCATGCGGACCCCTTCGCTGCGCTCCCGTCCGGCGGTTGCAAGTTCCATCATGGTTCCGATGGCCGCGACCGCGAAGGCGCCGTTGGCAACGCCGAGTAGGATCACGGTTGGTCGCAGCGGCAAAGACGGCCCCCCGAATGCGGCCATGGTAAGCCCCGCGAGTGCAGCGGCTGACGCTACGCAGCCGCCGACGGCCCACTGGCGCATGCTGCCAAATCGAAACCGCGAGGAAGCGCTGCCCAATATGCCCACAAGCAGCATGCCGGCGAACACCCCACCGTGCTGCAACCCGGTCAGCTTGGTCGACTCTCCCGGGGAGAACCCGAAGATGGTTCCTGCGAATGGCTCAAGGATCAGATCCTGGGCGCTGTATGCGACCATCGACACGAAGACGAAAATTGTGAACCGCCGCGCGCCCGGCTCCGACCATGCTTGCCGAAACGCCGACCAGAAGGAGGGTTCATAGCGAATCGTCGATCCGACGGCCTCCGAGCGCTGCAGGTCAGCGGTGCTCTTTTCGAGTTGGAAGAGGGCGAGCAATGTGAGCAGGAAGGCGGCGCCCGCAACGCATGCAGTGACCGCGACCAACCGTGCCGGCGTGTACGGGTCGAGGTTGTGACCGGCAATGACGGCGGTAGCGATGATGCCGGCGATCATCGTCAACCAGACGGCTGCGGCTGCACCCGCGCGCTTGTCGGCTCCGACGCGGCCCGCCAAAAGTGCCAACAGGCATGTGCCGGCGGCGCCGACCCCCATGCCGATCAACACAAAGGCTAAAATGGCCATGGCTATTCCCGCGATAGGGTGCGTGGCCATCACAACAATTGAGGTCGCCGCGCCGATTGCACCCAATCCCAGCACGGCGACGCCGCCGACAATCCACGGCGTTCGCCGCCGACCGCCATCCGAGCCATGGCCCCAATAGGGTCGCAGGAGCTGAATGGCGTAGTGTAGTCCGACAAGCGCGCCCGGCAGAATGGCAGGCAGGGCCAATTCGACGACCATGACCCGGTTCATCGTTGAAGTGGTGAGGACGATGATCGAGCCGAGCGCGGCCTGTACGAGACCGAGCCGCGCAATACCGATCCAACCGAACGTCTTGGCCGTCGTCATCAAAGCACTCCCAAGGCGGGACGCAGTGCAATGGCCGCGATCAACATGCCGAGGACGTACAGGCTTACGCCGGTGGCGTTGTACCAAGGCGCCTTCTCGCGTGGATTTTCCAGCAATCGAACTCATTAAGTAGAGCTGCACCGCGAGCGAGATCGCAATCACGGTGCCGTAGATCGGTAGTCCCCACACGAACAGCAGCGCCACGACAACAAGCTGCGGCAAGGCCATCACCAGGCATGCAAAACGGGCTGCGCGCTCGGCTCCAAGCTGCACGGGAAGGGAACCTATTCCGCAACGCTTGTCGCCCTCGATCGACTTGAAGTCGTTGAGGGTCATGATGCCGTGAGCTCCGACGCTATAGAGTGCGGCAATGGCAAACACGCGGATACTCGGCATGGCACCGGCCATCACCGCCGCGCCGGTCAGCCAAGGCAGTCCCTCGTAGCACGCGGCGACGGCCGAGTTTCCCCACCAGCCATTCTTCTTCAGGCGGAAGGGCGGTGCGCTATAGGCCCACGCCAAGGCGAGGCCGACAATGGAGGCGGCCAAGACCCATGGTCCGAGCATCGCCGCAACAGCGACCGACAAGAGTGTCCACCAAAGCGCGATGTAGTATCCCCATTCGCCCGGCACGCGTCCCGACGGGATGGGTCGGTTTGGCTCGTTGATCGCATCGACATCGCGATCGTACCAGTCGTTGACAACCTGGCTGGTCGCGCAGACGAGCGGGCCGGTGAGGATAGCGCCGGTGAGGATGAGCGGCCAATGTCCGCTTGCCGGCACACCCGACGAAACAACCCCGCAGGCGAACGCCCACATCGGAGGAAACCAGGTAATGGGCTTCAAAAGCTCGATGACGGCCGAAGGGGCCGGAATTGAAAGACCAGTCGTGGTTTCTGAGCGCCTCATGGTGTAAAATAAATTGTACACTTTTCAAATCTCAAGTCCAGCTCCCACTCACTTGCGGAACCCTTACAGAGCGTGACGAGTTGCTCGCCACAAACGCAGCCGAAGTGGCTAGGCCGTTTGATCGGATGGCTGGGGCTGATAGCCCGAAGCAGGTTCTCGAAAGGCTACTGCGGATGACAGCCGCCGGTGCGACGCAGCTGCCTTCGGCGCTCAATGGCGACCGCCGCGAAATCCAGGCCCGATCGGGAAAGTTGAGCTATTACGTTGTGGGCAATGGGCCGCCTCTGCTTCTCGTCCACAGCGTCAACGCGGCCGCGTCGGCATACGAAGTTAAGCCGATTTTTGACCGCGCGCTCGGGGCGCGGTGCGTGTATGCCGTCGACTTGCCAGGTTTCGGCTTCTCCGACCGGTCCGATCGAACCTACGACATCACCCTGTACGTCGCCGCGCTAGAGGACATGCTTGATGTCATTGCCGCAGATTTTGGCGGTCGCGTCGCAGTCGATGCGCTCGCCATCTCCCTGTCTTCGGAGTTCCTCGCCCGGATCGTCGCGCGCCCGAACGACAGGTTCCGAACGCTCACCCTGGTCACACCCACGGGCTTTGACGCGCGCTCAGCCAACAGTCGCGGCGGACCGGGTGAGACCCGGGAAGTTCCGGGCCTGTATGCTGTGCTGAAGGTACCGCTATGGAGCAGTGCGCTTTTCAATCTGCTCGTGAGCGAGCGCGGTGTCCGGTACTTCCTACGACGCACATTCGGTTCAGACCGGATCGATGAGGGGCTCGTCCGCTACGATTACATCACCGCGCATCAGCCCGGCGCCCGATTCGCACCCCTGGCGTTCGTTTCAGGGCGACTGTTCAGCAAAGACATCCGCGCCGTCTACGAAAAGGTCAGCGTGCCGGTGTGGGTGCCGCACGGCACGCGCGGCGATTTTGACGACTTTTCCGGTGCCGACTGGCTGGCAGGCCGCTCAAACTGGAGCGTGCAGGCGTACGCGACCGGGGCGCTTCCTCACTTCGAAGAGCCCGATCAGTTCATGACGGATTTCAACAAATTCCTGGCGGCCCAATCATAGGGCAACAGCAGTCCTAGTCGTCGTCGCCATCCGAGCCGTCGCCGAGGCCGAACCGACGCAGCTTGGAATACAGGCTTTGACGACTCAGCCCGAGCATTTCCGCGGCGGAGGCGCGGTTGTCGCCCGTGAGTTCGAGCGCGGCCTCGATGCACAGCTTCTCGATTACGTCGGTCGTCTCACGCACCAGCTCCTTGAGGCTCACGCGGCCGACCAGCCCGGTAAGCTGCTCGACGGAATGCGGTAGCTCGCGCTTGCGCCGGGTGGATTTGACCGGCTCGCGACGTCCGACGTTCCGAATGGAAAAACCGAAGCAAGGATGCTCGCCGTTGAGGACCGACACTGCGGAAATTTCCACTTCCTCGTTGGATCCGTACTCGCCTCGCAGAACCGTCGTAAAATGACGGATCGAGCCGTGCTCGCGAATGTTGGAGACAAGTGCGTTCAGATCGACTCCCGGCCTGCCGACCCAGCGTTCGAGTAGCTCGCCGCGCGCTTGTTCCTCAGCGCCGAGCTGAGCGAGATCCAGAAATGCAGGGTTTGCGGTCAGAATGCGTCGGTCGAGGTCCGTGACGACGAAGCCGTCGGGCAGACTTTCCACCACACTGAAAAGCTTCGACTTACCCTTGGCCTGCTTCTCTCCGACCAAAGACATGCGGACGAGAAAGTGTGACGCGTTCTCCTGACGGAAAAGGGACGCTGAGACAGTGCAAGCCTGTTTGCCGTCATGCAGTTTTGCGACCACATCGTCGGCCCGGCCCGTCGAACGCACCTGACCCAACTGCGCCTGCACCGCTTTCGAGCCTTCGGTGTCGAAGATGTCGGGAAAAGTCCGGCCCGCCAAGCGTTTGATGCTCTTGTTCAGAATCTGCGCCGCTGCCGGATTGGCTTCGACCACTTTCAAGCTGGTGGCGTCGACGATGATCACGGGCTCGGAGGCGATTTGGAATAGAAGCCGATAGCGCGTCTCGGCGTGCCGAAGGCGCGCGTACTCGCGCTCCATGGACTGTTGTGCGTCTACGAGGCGCTGCTGCAGCGCGGCAACTGGACGGAGATCGCGGCCGACGGCGACCAAGCGACCGTGGGGACCGATCTGCACGACCGAATAGCGGATGGGCACATCGACGCCGCGCTTGCCGGGATGATTGACCTGCCGCCAGCGGAGCGGAGCCTTTTCCGTCGAATCGCGCAGAAGCTCTTCAATCTTGGCGCGGCTCTCGTCGGTTACGGTGTCGACCCAGGCTTTTCCGACCCACTTGTCGAAGCCTTCTTTGGGAAATTCGTCGTTGCCGAACGCAACGTCGCGCACGATGCCTTTTCCATCGACGATGAGAGCAATGTCGGCCGCAGCCGCTATCAGCTTTGCAGCGATTTCTGCATTCAGGTCACCGAGCGTTCTCTTCGGGGTCCGGAACACGATGCCTGCTTCTCGGGCGAACACGGACGGCTTTCCTCCACCAGGACCCTTCGCACTTGCTCTGTCTCATTATCGCATTGCGTTTGTGTCAAGCAAGCTTGAAAGCAACCTGACGGCCCGCCGTCCATCCTGGGCCGTGGAATTGGCGCCGACGCGTGACGTAAAATCTGGATGTTCAAGAAAGAATCTGCCCCCGACCATGACGTGAAGGTCGGGGTTCCGTGCAGCTCTGCGCAGGGATTGGATGAGGGTCGCCATGACCTCAAGAGGAACGTCGCAGCTGACGGAAAGACCGATGAGTTGGTACGGCCCGCTGCGCGCCATATTAATCAGTTGCTCAGCTGTCTTCGGGTGTTCGGTGACCACGTTCCAACCGGCACGAAGTACAAACTCCTGCAGTATCGCGAGGCCGAACGTGTGCTGTTCGGCGGGAGTCGTTGCCAGCAGCGCGGAAGGCGCGTGCGGTGCTGGACGAACGCCCTGTGCCAATTCCGATGAGAGTTGCCGGACGTAAGTGTGCAACGTCAAAAGTGCGATCGTAACGTCAGTGAAATCGCAGATATCCGATTTCCACAGCTCGCCCAGATATCGCGCGGATGGCGCAAAAAGTTGAAGAAATACGGCCTCTAACGAGGTGCCGCGAGCGCGAATGGTTTCAATAAATGCAGCGCCGACCGAAGGGTCGTGGCTGAGGACCAAGCGTACGAATTCGATCACGTCCTCTGCCGTGGGTGCCGAGTCGTACTGCACCACGGCCGCGCGCGGCTGCTCGTTGGCGAGCATGAGGCGCGGAATTACTTCTGCTTCAATTGTTCTTGCGAGTACCGCGCCAATGTCCGGCGGTGTTCCGATTCTGCGCTCGCCGCCTCGCGACTGCGTGGGGGATGTCGGCCAGGCTCCCGGGCTGCACGCCGGCCAGCTGTCTTGAATTTCCGCAAGGGGCCTGAAGTTCGACATCACACCCTCCCCGTCCACCTGCAGCTTTCTTTCCTCGTCGAGCCGTCAGGCTGACGGAGGTAGAGCTTTAGGCGGTTATCTCCGTCGTGATCGCTATGGCGTTTGCGATCAGACAGAGTTAATCTAACTGGACAGTTTTTCGACAACAGAAGACTGACGGTGACTCCGAAGCCTGAAGTTGTAAAGTAAAATTTACGTCCAAATTAATTGACACATCAGACTTGCGGGTCTTAGTCTCTCACATCGAAGCGACCGCGCGAATGCGGTCGGCGCGAGGGGAGGACGAGGCCAGTGTCCAAGAGGCGGCGCCCGCAAACGACGGCTCTCTACACCGCGAGCGAGCGTCGGCGCCGAGACGCTTCACCCTGGACCTTTGTGCAGGGTGTGCTGGCCCCCCTTCAGTTCGTGGTGTTTCTCGTTAGCGTCATTCTCGTCGGGCGCTATCTGATGACCGGTGAAGGCCTCTGGGCCGCTTCGGCATCGGTCGTCGTCAAAACGCTAGTCCTCTACACGATCATGATCACCGGCTCGATCTGGGAGCACGATGTCTTCGGCCGCTATCTCTTCGCGCCGGCGTTCTTCTGGGAAGATGTCGTCAGCATGCTGGTGCTGGCGCTGCATACGGCCTACCTCGTCGCGCTGTTCACGGGTTGGCTGACCCCACGCGAGCAGATGCTTCTCGCGCTGGCCGCCTACCTCACGTACGTGGTGAATGCAGCCCAGTTCCTGCTGAAGTTGCGCGCAGCCCGTCTGCAGGCATCCGGCCGCTCTGAGGACATCGATGGATTGGGTGTCGCCGGATGACCATACTCACTCCCGTCACTGCCAAGGGTTGTGTCGATGTACCGGTGTTGCGCGAGCGTGGGCAGCGCGAGGTCTTCTGCGGCTTGACCGGTATCGTCTGGCTGCATCGCAAGATCCAAGACGCATTCTTTCTGGTCGTGGGATCGCGCACCTGCGCTCATCTCATCCAATCGGCCGCCGGCGTGATGATCTTCGCGGAGCCGCGCTTTGCCACCGCGATCATGGAGGAGAGAGACCTTGCAGGTCTCCTTGACGCCAATGATGAGCTGGATCGTGTCGTTTCCACGCTGCTCGAGAGACGCCCGGACATCAAGCTGCTGTTTCTCGTCGGCTCGTGTCCCTCGGAAGTCATAAAACTCGACTTGTCGCGTGCTGCGGCACGCTTGGCCAAGGTGCATTCGCCTGCCGTACGCGTCCTGAACTATTCCGGCAGCGGCATTGAGACGACGTTCACCCAGGGGGAGGACGCGTGCCTTGCCTCGATCGTCCCAGAGCTCCCCGAAGCTGGAGCGACGAAGGGGAAGTCGCTGCTCGTTGTGGGCGCACTTGCCGACGTCGTGGAGGACCAGTTCAGGCGGCTGTTCGACGAACTTGGAATTGGTCCGGTCAGCTTCCTCCCGCCGCGAAAGGCAGCGGATCTTCCCGAGGTCGGTCCCGATACCCTTTATCTGCTGGCGCAGCCATTCCTAAGCGATACCGCTCGCGCGCTCGAAGAGCGCGGTGCCGCAAGACTCTCCGCCAACTTCCCACTCGGCATCGAGGGGACCACCAACTGGTTGCACGCCGCCGCTAAAGCCTGGGGCATCGAAGAGGGGCACTTCTCCAATGTCGTCCGCCCGGCGCAAGCGCGTGCCCGCACTGCGATCGAGCCGCACCGGCTTCGCCTCGCCGGCAAGAGCATTTTCTTCTTTCCCGACTCCCAGCTCGAGGTGCCGCTCGCGCGTTTTGTTTCTCGCGAGCTGCAGATGCGGCCCATTGAGATCGGCACCCCGTATCTTCACCAGCAGCATCTCGCCGAAGAGTTGGCCCTGCTCCCGCGCGATGCGCTTCTCAGTGAAGGTCAGGACGTCGAGAAGCAGCTGGATCGTTGTCGCGCTGCCAATCCCGATATCGTCGTGTGCGGTCTCGGTCTGGCCAATCCACTCGAGGCAGAAGGGCTGACCACCAAATGGTCGATTGAACTCCTGTTCACGCCGATCCAGGGGTATGAGCAGGCTGGCGATCTCGCCGAGCTATTCGCACGTCCGCTCGTGCGTCGCTCGCGGCTGGAGGTCTAGCCGATGCAACTCACGCTTTGGACCTACGAAGGCCCACCCCACGTCGGCGCGATGCGCATAGCGACGGCGATGGAGGGCGTGCACTATGTTCTCCACGCTCCGCAGGGCGACACGTACGCCGACCTGCTCTTCACGATGATCGAGCGGCGCGAGAAGCGCCCGCCGGTGACGTATACGACGTTCCAGGCGCGCGATCTCGGTGGTGACACTGCCGAACTGTTTCAGAGCGCCGCACGCCAGGCATACGAGCGGTTCAAACCGCAGGCGATGTTGGTTGGCGCCTCCTGCACTGCAGAACTCATCCAGGACGACCCCGGCGGCTTGGCTCTCGCCCTCAATCTGCCGATACCGGTCGTTCCTCTCGAGCTGCCGGCCTATCAGAAGAAGGAGAACTGGGGCGCCTCCGAGACGTTCTATCGACTGGTTCGCGCGCTGGCCGGACCGCATGCGCCGGCAGCGAGCTGGCAGCGTCCGCCGCGCGATCCGGCTCGTCGCCCGCGCTGTAATCTCCTCGGGCCAACGGCGCTCGGCTTCCGGCATCGCGACGATGTCGCGGAAATAACACGTCTGCTCGCGCGCTTGGGCGTCGACGTGGCCGTCGTGGCGCCGTTGGGTGCTTCGCCTGCCGATCTGGCGACGCTGGGCGAGGCAGACTTTAACATCGTGCTCTATCCCGAGATCGCGCTCAGCGCCGCTCAATGGCTCGAGCGCACGTTCCGGCAGCCTTGCATAAAGACCGTACCGATCGGCGTTTCGGCGACGCGCGAATTCATTTCTGCCGTTGCCGACGTTGCCGGGATCGATGCTGGGCCGCTACTCGCCGAGCAACAGTCGCGCCTACCCTGGTACTCGCGTTCCGTCAACTCGACGTACCTCACCGGCAAGCGAGTATTCATATTCGGCGACGCGACGCACGCCATCGCCGCGGCCCGAATTGCCAGCGAGGAACTCGGCTTCGTCGTCGTCGGACTTGGGTCCTACAGCCGTGAGTTCGGACGCGAGATGCGCGAAGCCGCCAAAAGCTACGGGGTCGAAGCGCTGATCAGCGATGACTACCTGGAGGTTGAGGCCAAGGTTCGAGAATTGGCGCCTGACATCGTGTTGGGCACGCAAATGGAGCGCCATATCGCCAAGCGTCTCGGCGTTCCCAGTGCAGTCATCTCGGCGCCTGTGCACGTGCAGGATTTTCCTGCCCGCTATTCCCCGCAAATGGGGTTCGAAGGCGCGAATGTCATCTTCGATACCTGGGTCCACCCGCTCATGATGGGCCTCGAGGAACATTTGCTGGCGATGTTCCGCGACGACTTTGAATTCCACGGCGATGCGGCTCCTTCGCATCTCGGCCACGCTGCCGCGGGCGACGCTGGGCAAATTTCACCTCCGGTCGACCATGAGCGCCGTGACACGCACGTCGATCCGGCGACAGTCAGCTGGGCCGCCGACGCGCAGAAAGAACTGATGAAAATTCCATTCTTCGTCCGCGGCAAAGCGCGCCGCAATACTGAACGCTTCGCCACAGAACGTGGCGTCGCCACGGTCACCGTCGAGACCTTATATGATGCCAAGGCCCACTACAGCCGCTGAGACAGGCAATCCTGTCGTGCCGGTCCGCTTCGTGATCGTGACTCTCGACAGTCACCTCGCGGGCGCGATCGACAGGGCGAAGCCTGAGCTTGAGCGCGTCATTCCCGGCCTGCAAATCAGCCTGCATGCTGCGGCAGAATGGGGGCACGACGAGACGGCATTGGAGCGATGCCGCACCGACATCGAGTTCGGCTGACATCATCATTGCCACCATGTTGTTCATGGAAGACCACATCCAGGCGGTGCTGCCATCCTTGATGGCGCGGCGGGACAGCTGCGACGCCATTGTCGGGGGCATGTCGGCGGGAGATGTGATCAAGCTGACGCGCTTGGGCCAGTTCCGCATGGATAAGCCCGCCAGCGGCGCCATGGCATTGCTGAAGAGGCTGCGCGGCACCAAGAAGAACGGGACGAACGCAGCGGTGCAGCAGGTGGCTATGCTGCGGCGCATTCCGAAGATGCTGCGTTTCATCCCCGGCACGGCGCAGGATGTCCGCGCCTACTTTCTAACGTTGCAGTATTGGCTGGCAGGTACTGACGATAACGTGGCGAACTTGGTTCGCTTCCTGGTCGACCGGTATGCGGACGGCCCACGGCGCGCTCTGCGCGGTACGTTGAAGGCGCCGCCTCCGACGGAATACCCCGAAGTCGGCGTTTATCACCCGCGCCTTGGGGGCCGCATCGCAGAACGAGCGGATGCGTTGCCTGGACCAGCTGTGCCGAAGAAGGGAACGGTCGGCCTGCTCGTGATGCGCTCCTTGGTATTGGCCGGCGACACCGAGCATTACGACGGCGTCATTCAGGCACTGGAAGCGCGCGGCCTCCAGGTTGTCCCCGCCTTCGCAACGGGACTCGATGCTCGGCCGGCCGTCGCGAAGTTCTTCACCAGGGACAAGGTCGCGACGGTCGACGCCATCGTCTCGTTGACGGGTTTTTCCCTCGTCGGCGGGCCAGCGTACAACAACTCGAAAGCCGCCGAGGAAATGCTGGCCGGAACTCGACGTGCCCTATCTGGCGGCGCACGCCCTCGAATTCCAAACGCTGGAGCATTGGGGCGGCTCCGAGCGCGGCCTGCATCCCGTCGAGAACACCATGATGGTCGCTATCCCTGAGCTGGATGGCGCTACCAGTCCGACGGTATTCGGCGGTCGTTCGGACGGATCGGGCAAGCCCTGCAACGGCTGCCACCGGCACTGCACATTCGCCGCGGGCGACAATGCACGCAAAATGCATGTCTGCATCGATCGCGCGGAGATGCTGGCTGCGCGGGTGGCGAAGTTGGTGGCCTTGCGCCGCGGTACCCGCAAGGACCGCAAGCTGGCCATCGTCCTGTTCAACTTCCCCCCCAACGCGGGTGCGACCGGCACCGCCGCGTACCTGTCGGTTTACAAGTCGCTCTGGAACACTCTCAACGCCCTGTCCCGCGCCGGTTACAATGTGAAGCTGCCCAATGGCGTGGATGATCTTCGAACGCGAATTCTCGGCGGCAACGCATCGAGATTCGGTGCGGCCGCCAACGTCGCGGCCCGCATACCGGCCGACGACCACGTGCGCCGCGAGCGGTGGCTCCCCGAAATCGAAGCGCAGTGGGGACCAGCTCCCGGCAAGATACAGGCGGACGGTCGGTCGATCTTCGTGCTGGGCGAGGAGTTCGGCAACGTATTCGTCGGCGTTCAGCCCACGTTTGGGTACGAGGGCGACCCGATGCGTCTCCTATTTGAGCGCGGTTTCGGCTGCCGACCCACGCGTTCTCGGCGTTCTACAGATGGATGCGCGAAGATTTCGGCGCGCAGGCCTACCTCCACTTTGGTACGCACGGCGCGCTTGAGTTTATGCCCGGCAAGCAGGCCGGCCTAACTGGGAGTTGCTGGCCCGATAGGCTGATTGGCGACGTGCCGAACCTGTATCTCTACGCCGCCAACAATCCGTCCGAGGGTACCATCGCGAAGCGGCGCTCGGCCGCTACATTGATCAGCTACCTTACGCCGCCTGTGGCGCAAGCCGGTCTGTACCGCGGCCTCGTCGACATTAGGAGTTCGCTCGATAGGTACCGCGGGCTGCCGCCCGAAGCGGACGATGAGCGAGAGCGCCTCGCCGTGTTGCTGCAGGCTCAGGCAGCAAGTCTCGACCTGGTGGCAGCCGAGCCGGTTTGGACCGGCAACAGCGACGCGCGCGTCGCAGAACTTGGCCGGGCTCTTGTCGAACTCGAACAGACCCTCATCCCGCATGGATTGCATGTCGTCGGCTCGCCGTCTTCGCCGGCGGAGCGCGTCGACATGCTGCTCGCAGTGGCAGACGCATCGCACGGCGTGACACCGGAGAGATCGTCCATCGAAGCTTTGGTGGGTGGCGACGATCTCGAGACCAGCATCGCCCTTGCCGGGCTGCCGCAGACAGACGCTACGCGGGACATATTCATCGGGCTTAAGCAGACGAGCATGCTGCTCGCCGAAGACCACGAAGTATCTGCACTCCTCAATGCGCTCGATGGTCATTTCGTCAGGCCGGCACCAGGTGGCGACCTGCTGCGCACGCCGCAGATCCTGCCCACTGGCCGCAACGTGCACGGATTTGATCCATTCAGAATCCCTAGCGCATTCGCCGTCGCCGACGGCGCACGGCAGGCTGCCAAGCTGCTGGCTCGGCATCTTTCGGAAGCGAATGCTCTGCCCGATTGCGTCGCGTTGGTGCTTTGGGGGACCGACAACCTGAAGAGCGAGGGCGGTCCGATCGCTCAGGCGCTGGCGTTGATGGGCGCCAAACCTCGCTTCGACACCTACGGACGTCTGGTGGGCGCCTCTTTGATTCCGCTCGACGAGCTTTGCAGACCACGCATCGACGTCGTCATGACGTTGTCCGGGATCTTTCGCGATCTGCTCCCATTGCAGACGAAGCTGCTGGCCGAGGCGGCACTGCTGGCTGCCGGTGCCGACGAGCCGCTGGACCAGAACTTTGTGCGCAAGCACGCGCTCCAGTATCAGCAGGCTCACGCCTGCGACATCGAAACGGCAGCGCTCCGCGTCTTCAGCAATGCGGATGGCGCTTACGGGTCGAACGTCAACCAGATGATCGACGGCGGCAATTGGAGTGAAGAGGACGAACTCGCCGAGACCTACACGCGCCGCAAGTGCTTTGCCTATGGAACCGCGGGCACGCCGATTAAGCAGCCGGCCCTGCTCAACAGCATGCTGGCCAATGTCGACCTCGCCTACCAAAATCTAAAGTCTGTTGAACTCGGTGTGACGACGGTCGATCATTACTTTGACAACCTGGGCGGAGTCAGTCGGGCCGTAAAGCGCGCCAAGGGTAGCGCGATCCCGGTTTATATCGGCGACCAGACGCGCGGCGATGGTCTCGTACGTACACTGTCCGAACAGGTCGCGCTCGAGACGCGCACACGCATGCTGAACCCCAAATGGTACGAGGGCATGCTGAAGCACGGCTACGAGGGCGTGCGGCAGATCGAGGCACACGTGACAAACACTGTCGGCTGGTCGGCAACGACCGGACAGGTGGCGCCGTGGGTTTACCAGAGCCTGACCCAGACGTTCGTCCTCGACGAGGCGATGCGCAAACGCCTTGCCGAACTCAATCCCATTGCTTCGGCCAAGGTCGCAAACCGGCTGCTGGAAGCTCACGCCCGCAACTATTGGTCGCCCGATGCGGCAACGCTCGATGCCCTGCGCAAGGCAGGCGAGGAGCTTGAAGATCGGGTCGAAGGTGTTGGACTGGAGGTCGCCGCATGACAGTCGCAGTGAGAGATCTGGTGAAGGCGGGACAGGGAGATGTGCGGCTTGACGGCGAAGGCAGCGTACAGGTCAAGCTCGACCCCACGGTTAAGATCGGCACCGCCAAAGTCTTCTCGGTGTACGGAAAAGGCGGCATCGGCAAGAGCACGGTGTCGTCCAACCTTTCGGCCGCATTCTCGAAGATCGGCAAGCGTGTGCTGCAGATCGGCTGCGATCCCAAGCATGATTCCACCTTCACGCTGACCAAGCGTCTGGTGCCCACCGTCATCGACGTCCTCGAGAGCGTAAACTTCCACAGCGAAGAGCTGCGGGTCGAAGATTTTGTTTACGAGGGCTACAACGGCGTTAGATGCGTCGAGGCGGGAGGCCCGCCTGCGGGTACCGGTTGCGGCGGCTATGTGGTCGGCCAGACGGTGAAGCTTCTGAAGGAGCATCACCTCCTTGAAGACACCGACGTTGTCATTTTCGACGTGCTGGGCGACGTGGTGTGCGGCGGCTTTGCGTCGCCGCTGCAGCACGCCGATCGGGCGCTCATCGTTACCGCCAACGATTTCAACTCCATTTTTGCAATGAACCGCATCGTTGCGGCCATCCAGGCGAAATCGAAGAACTATCCCGTGCGCCTGGCGGGCGTGATCGCCAACCGCAGCAGGGAAACCGACCAGATCGATCGCTTCAACGACGCGATCGGCCTGAAGCGGCTCGCGCTGATCCCCGATCTGGACGTGATCCGGCGCAGCCGTTTGAAGAAATCGACGCTCTTTGAGATGGAAGCTTCGGCGGAGTTAGAAGCGGTCCAGGCAGAATATCTGCGTCTTGCAGACATGCTGTGGACGGGGACGCCGCCACTTGATGCCAAGCCGATGAAGGACCGCGACATCTTTGATTTCCTGGGGTTCGAGTGATGCCGACCGTCACCTATCTCGATCGGCGTGGCGAGATCGAAACCTACTTCGATCGCACCGCCGTCGACGCCTGGACCAGACTGACGTCCGACGCACCCGTGTCGCGTATAAGAAAAACGGTGCGCGCGGGTCGCGATCAAATGCGGAGCATGCTGCTTTCGTGGTTGCCGGTCGACCTATCGGGCCGTCGCATCCTCGACGCGGGCTGCGGTACGGGCGCCTTTGCCACCGAGGCGGCACGCCGCGGAGCGTCCGTGGTCGCCGTCGACATTTCGCCGAAGCTCGTAGAACTCGCCTCCACCCGCTCTGCGGAGGAGCTGCAGGAGGATGCCGTCGACTTTCGCGTCGGTGACATGCTCGACCCCAAGCTCGGTCACTTCGATTACGTCATCGCAATGGATTCGCTCATCCACTACACGGCGCCCGACATTGTGAAAGCGCTCGATCAGCTTGCCGCACGCACACGCTCCCGCGTCCTGTTCACCTATGCGCCAAAAACGCCCGCACTGACGTTGATGCATACGATCGGGCGAGCGTTCCCTCGCGGCGACCGCGCCCCGGCAATCGAGCCTGTGAGCGACGGGGCCTTGAAGGCGTTCATCGCACGCGAGCCCGGCCTCATGGGGTGGCGCACAGATCGCACCGCCCGCATAGCAAATGGCTTCTACACGTCGCAGGCATTGGAGCTCACTCGCGCATGAGGCGGATCAACGACAAAATGGCGCGCGGCTGGCTGTACCTGAGCCCGAGCTTTTTGCCGTTTGCGGACGCGGCAACGGCAGAGCTGCCGTTCGGGCGACTGCTCCGCCTTTCCCTGTTCCAGGTCTCCGTTGGCATGGCCTTGGTGCTCCTCAACGGGACGCTCAATCGCGTGATGATCCTCGAACTCGGCGTTCCGACGGCTCTCGTCGCCGCCATGGTATCGTTGCCGGTCATCTTTGCGCCGCTGCGGGCCTTGATCGGATTCCGCTCGGATACGCACCGCTCGCTTCTCGGCTGGCGGCGGGTGCCATACATTTGGTTTGGCAGCCTGCTGCAATTCGGCGGCTTGGCGATCATGCCGTTTGCATTGATCGTACTCTCGGGCGACGCCAACGGACCCGTATGGGTCGGTTACGTAGCCTCCGCGCTGGCCTTTCTGCTCGTTGGTGCCGGTCTGCACACGACGCAGACCGCCGGGCTAGCGCTGGCGACCGACATCGCACCCGAAGCGTCACGCCCGCGCGTCGTCGCATTCCTTTACGTGATGCTCCTCGTGGGAATGGTGGCAAGCGCGCTGATCTTCGGCGAGGTGTTGGCCGAGTTCAGCCAGCTTCGTCTCATCAAGCTCATTCAAGGTGCGGCCGTGGTTACGATGATTCTCAACATCATCGCACTGTGGAAGCAGGAGGCGCGCAATCCGGCGTTGACGTCGCCCGATCTGCCGCGCCCGACGTTCAGTGAATCCTGGCAGAAGTTTCGCACTGGCGGCCGCTCGAGCCGAGTGTTGATCGCCGTAGGCTGCGGATCGGCCGGGTTTGGCATGCAGGACATTCTGCTTGAGCCCTACGGCGGCGAGGTGCTGCATCTCGGCGTTGGCGCCACCACCCAACTGACGGCAATTCTGGCGGGCGGCACCCTGGCGGCGTTCGCGCTTGCCGCGCGTGCGCTGAGCCGCGGGACGGACCCCTACCGCGTCGCAGGCTATGGCGCACTCGTTGGCGTCATCGCGTTTTCTGCCGTCATCTTTTCGGCGCCTCTGAAGTCTGCCACCATGTTCCGTGTCGGCGCCGCACTGATTGGCTTTGGCGGCGGGCTCTTCTCGGTCGGCATGCTCTCTGGGGCCATGGCGCTTGCCGAGGGTGGTGCCGCGGGCCTAGCGCTCGGCGCGTGGGGTGCCGTGCAGGCAACATCGAACGGACTTGCGATCGCTGTCGGTGGTGGGGTTCGCGACATCATGTCGAGCCTTGCCGACCAAGGTGCGCTGGGGCCGGCACTGGTCGGGCCTTCCGTGGGTTACGGCTTCGTCTACTACATCGAAATTCTGCTTCTCTTTGCCACTCTCGCCGCTGTTGGCCCGCTCGTTCGTCCCGCGAGTGAAGCCCGCCTGCGGTCAAACGCAAACTTTGGGCTAGCCGAGTTCCCTGGCTAGCGCCGTATCGTGGAGGTGCTCCGATGGAAAAGGGCGCAATTACTCAGTACGTGGACGTGGCTCAAGTCTGCCTCTACGCGTTTTGGGCGTTCTTCGCCTACCTGATCTACTACCTCAGGCGTGAAGATAAGCGAGAAGGTTATCCGCTCGCGTACGAGCGTATAGAGACCAAGCCGTATCTGAATTTCCCGCCGATCCCGGAAGCGAAAACCTTCCTCCTTCCGCATGGAGGCGAAGCGCAAGTTCCGCGACAGGAAGCTTCGCAATGGGATGTTAAAGCGGTCCCGGTCGCTGCCTGGCCAGGGGCGCCCTTGGATCCGGTCGGCAATCCTATGCTCGACGGCGTTGGACCAGGATCCTACGCAATGCGGGCCGATATACCCGATCTTACAATCGAGGGCCTGCCGAAGATCGTGCCGCTGCGCATTGCTAGCGGAGAGAAGCTCATCACGCATGCAACGCAGGGCACCGAGGCGGACCCGGCTCCCACGAGCGGTCACTACAAGAACTTCACGCTGAGCCCACGGGATCCCGATCCTCGGGGCATGCAGGTCATCGGCGCCGACCGGGGAGTCGCCGGAACGGTGAAGGACGTGTGGATCGACGTGTCCGAAGTGATGATCCGCTACCTTGAGGTGGAGGTTGCAGGGGGAAGCAGCGTGCTGTTGCCCATAACCTTTGCACGCGTCGACGGAGAACGGCGCAGCGTCTTCGTACACGCCATCCTCGCCTCGCAGTTCTCGGCTGTTCCGGCGCTCGCGCGGCCGGACCAGGTAACGTTCCTCGAGGAAGACCGCATCTGTGCGTACTACGGTGGCGGAATGCTCTATGCGACGCCGCGCAGGACGGAGTCGTGGCTGTGAGAGAGCATGAGATCGAGCCGGTTCCGGGACTGCCTGAAAACCTTCCGGCTGGCGAGGTGATCATTTGGCAGGGTGCTCCCAGCTGGAAGGGATTGGCGATCAGGATTCTGCACGTCCGGGCAGTCGCCATATACTTCTCGCTCCTCTTTGCGTCGATCGTCGGCTCGGCTGTGTGGTCTGGCGTTCCTTACGGCAGAGCCGTGCTCGGCAACTTGGGAATCGTTGCTGGCGGTGTCGCCGCGTGCGCTCTGTTGTGCCTGTTCGCCTGGCTGATGCAGCGCTCGACCCTCTACACGATTACCAGCCGTCGCATCGTGATGCGCTTTGGCATCGCGCTGCCAATGTCTGCCAACATTCCCTTCGCCGCGATTCAGTCGGCGGACCTGAAACTCTGCGCCGATGGCAGCGGCGATATCGCGCTCTCGCTGGACGGGCCAGGACGCCAATCTCTCGTCGTGCTGTGGCCGCATGTTCGTCCTTGGCACACGGTCAAGCCGCAGCCAGCACTGCGGTGTGTGGCGAACGCTAGCGATGTGGCGAAGACACTGGCCAGGGCAGTAGCCGCTGTCGCACATCGCCAGTTGGCCTTCACTGACACGATTAAATCAGACGCGCGACTGGTTCCTATGCGCGAGTCCGCGGCAGCATGAGGAGCGCCATGGAGATGACAACGTCGGCAGAGCAGCGCCCGTTCCCGCGCATCTTGCTCTATGCGGCCGCCACGATGATTGTGGCGGCCATCGCTGTTGCCGCTGTCGCCAGACAGACGGATTTCGGCACCACGCGTCTGCAGTACGGCGCCGCGATCGAGAGTCGCGACCTTCGCTTCGTTGATCGCACCGACGGATCCGTTGCCGTGCTCGACGGTAGAGACGGTAGCGTCATCGACGTTGTCGAGCCAGGTACCAAGGGCTTCATCAGGACGGTGATGCGCGGCCTCGCCCACACCCGTTTGGAACAGGGATTCGGCCCGGAGGGGATCTTCAAACTCACGCGTTGGGAGGACGGCCGGCTTTCGATCGCCGATCCCCTGACCGGAAGGCAAGTGGAGCTCGTAGGGTTTGGGACCAGCAACTCGCAGGTGTTCGCCAACCTGCTTGCGTCGGGGAGAAAATCCCAATGAGCACCGGCTGGATTGCACCTCGTGAACAGTTCGACGTGCCGTGCACGATCGAAATCGAGAATACGTTCGAGAGCCTTCACGCCCACGTCGACCTCGACGGGGGATTGATGATGGACGCGGGGGATGCGGTGCTGGTGCACGGCGATCCGGTGCGCGTGCCGTATGGCTCAAAGATAGTGCTGCGTCGCGTGGCGACGGTAACGCGCGCCAGCTGGCTGGACCGGGCGTGGACGAGGCTGCTGGCCCGCCTTGAGTTGACTGAGTTGTACGAGGTGAGTTTTTCCTCGGGGAGCAAGCTATGACAATCGAAACCCTCGGTCGTCCCAACGACACGACGCTCACCGCGCAGCAGGACACCATGCTGAGCCCGCGGTTCTATACCACCGACTTCGACGAACTCGATCGCATGAACGTCGACGGCGTGCGCGCTGAATGGGATCAATTGATCGCCGAGATGCGCTCCGACCCCAACCACGGTCACTTCCGGCGCGGCGAGGGCTGGGAGCTTATCGACCTCAACGCCCTGCCAGAGGGTTTGCGCAAGGAGTTCCTGGATTTCCTTGTCAGCTCGCTGACCGCGGAGTTCTCGGGCTGCGTGCTCTACGCCGAGATGAAGAAGCGCGGGTCCAACCCGGACATCACCGAGCTCTTCAAGTACATGAGCCGTGACGAGGCGCGACACGCTGGATTCATCAATGATGCGCTCCGCGACTTCGGCATCGGCGTGGATCTTGGATTCCTAACAAAAACCAAGAAGTACACGTTCTTCCGGCCCAAATTCATTTTCTACGCAACCTACCTGTCGGAAAAGATCGGCTACGCGCGCTACATCACGATTTTCCGCCACTTCGAGCGCCATCCCGAGCGGCGCTTCCATCCGATTTTCAAGTGGTTCGAAAAGTGGTGCAACGACGAGTTCCGGCATGGCGAAGCTTTCGCGCTGCTCATGCGTGCCAATCCGGCTTTCCTGGCAGGCATGAACAAGCTCTGGGTCCGCTTCTTCTTGTTGGCGGTCTACGCAACGATGTACGTGCGCGATCATGCGCGGCCGGAGTTCCACAAGGCGTTGGGGATGGACCCGACCGAGTACGACTTCCGGGTGTTCCAGATCACCAATGAGATCTCTCGCCAAGTGTTTCCGGTCGTCCTCGACATTGATAATCCGAAATTCCACGAGGGGCTCGAGCGCCTGCGGCTGATCAACGACAAGCTGACCGCGGCGCAGTCGGCAGGTGGACTAAGTGGCAATCTGCAAAAGGTCTGGTTCGGCGCCTGCGCCGCCGCAGCCTTCTTGCGCCTGTACCTGGTACGCCCTGAAAGCAACGTCCCGCCCGAATCGAGCCGGCTGTCACCAGTCTGGTAAAGGGAGCAGGAGCTTGAGCATTTGGTATTGCATCGGGAACCCATAGCCCTTTGCCGCCGTTGTTGCACCATCGGTTGAAAGCTGGGTCGCATCTATCAAGCCTTTGCACCGGATTCAGGGGCCAAGTGTAAAGGACGATTGACACAATTTGAAGGACAATCTAGCTTACCTAGGCCGTTCCCACGGCGCTGTTTCGGGCCTCATGAGTTGTCCGCTCCCCGGCTCGACCTCGACCCAACTTTTCACCGGTCCTCGCTGAGGACCGGTATTTTTTTGACATCGTGCGAAGCTCTGCGCGTCTTGCCTTGGGCGGCGGGGCGTAGGAGGATTGACCTCGCGGCATGCGTGATCGCTAATTCGGGAGATAGCGATGATTTTTTCCTCCGATACGAAGCTCTTGGCGGTTGCGGGCGTCGTCTACGCGCTGGCGGGAGCGGCATTCCTCTGCCAAGCCGTGTTCGCGGCATTTCCCTTGAATGCCAGCCCCGAGAAGCGCGCCGATCGGTGGGTGCGCAACGCGCAGATCGAGCACCGCATGGACGCCCGTCTGGGCGCGCTACTTCTGCTTGCTGGCTTTTTCCTGCAGGTAATTGGGACCCTCGGCACCGCGACGCTGAACGGGCCTGCTGCAATCATGTTAATCGCTCTCGCCTTTGAACTCGTGACTTACGGGCTGCTCAAGAGTTCGCTGGCCGAAGCATTCCTCGTCTCTCCGGTGGAAGATAAGGTTCTTGCTCCTGTGACCGCGGAGCCGATCAACAATCTGATCGAGTTGCGGCCGGCCAAGACGGCCGAGACGATCGCGTAAGGTTATCGAACCTCTGGCCCGATGTGATCCAAGCCAACATCCGCGGCGTTACTTTCTTTGTGCGCCGCTTATGGATTGGATCAAAAACATGGCTTATGCCGTCTCCTATGTGCTCGCGCTCGTTATTTTTGCCGCGATCGACATCACTTGGCTCACGACCATGGGCGCCAAGCTGTACCGCCAGACGCTCGGCGATATCCTCCTAACAGATCTGCGCATGGCGCCGGCGGCGGCCTTCTATTTGATGTATCCCGCCGGGCTCGTGATCTTTGCCGTAGCGCCTGCACTCAAGTCCGGTTCGCCTGCCACAGCGCTGCTGTATGGCGCACTCTTTGGCCTCTTCACCTACGGCACATATGAGCTCACGAACTATGCGACCATCCGCAACTGGACCTTGCAGATCACGCTGATCGACATCGCCTACGGCGTGATCGCTTCAGCGCTCGCAGCGGCAATCGTCACAATGTTGGCCCCCACGGTGGCGGGTTTTTTCGGAGTGGGCGGTCGTTGACGCGAATTGAAGTTTGCAGACCGTCAGCAAGGGTCGCTGTCGCGGCTTCATCCGCACGCCCTACGTCATGAGCAGCATGCTGGACGAACGGTCTGCAAATCCAAAGCGCGTGATGGTGCTGGGCGCAACCGGAACCATTGGCCGCGCAACGGTGCGTGCTCTGGTGAGGCGCGGCCACGAGGTGGTGTGTTTCGTGCGGCCTCGCGCCGGGGTCCGGGCCTCGTTGACAAAGGAAGACAGCTGCAGTCTGCTCAAGGGGGCAACCGTGCGTTTCGGCGAGATAGGCGATCCGACCTCCCTCGCAACTCAGGGTTTTCTTGGCGAGCCTTTCGATGTGCTCGTTTCCTGCCTGGCCTCGCGGACGGGCGCTCCGAAAGATGCGTGGGCCATTGATCATAAGGCTCACGTAATTTCCCTTGCTGCGGCACAGGAAGCTGGCGTCTCGCATATGGTTCTGCTTTCGGCCATCTGCGTGCAGAAGCCGCTGTTGGCCTTTCAACAAGCCAAGCTGGCCTTCGAGAAATTGCTCGTGGCGTCCGGCATAACTTATTCGATCGTCAGGCCGACGGCCTACTTCAAGTCGCTGTCAGGACAGGTCGACAAACTCAAGAGGGGCAAATCCTTTCTGGTTTTCGGCGATGGAACGCTGACGTCATGCAAGCCCATCAGCGATGACGATCTCGCTCGCTATATCGCCGATTGTCTGGACCAAGAGTCGCGCCACAATCGCGTGCTGCCTATAGGCGGCCCCGGCGCAGCCATCACTCCAAAACAGCAAGGCGAGCATCTCTTTGCGTTGCTTGGGCGCCAGCCCAAGTTCAGGTACGTACCGGTCAGACTGCTAGACATGATCGTCTGCTCACTGCAGACGTTTGGCCGCTTCATCCCCGCGCTGGCGGACAAGGCTGAACTGGCCCGCATCGGGCGTTACTACGCCACAGAGTCCATGCTCGTCTTAGATACCGCAACGGGTTGCTACGACGCCGATGCTACGCCCTCAACCGGATCAGAGACGCTGTTCGACTTCTATGGATGTTTGCTTCGGGGAGATGCCGCAGCGGAACGCGGAGACCACAGTGTGTTCTGACGCAATTTGTTGTGGGCTGCCGGTGCAGGCGTTGCGACCGCGGCGAGGCTCAAACCTCGCCTTGAGAACGACGCTCGGCTCGCGCCTCCGCAGTCGACTGCGACTTTTTTTGTTCTAAAGGGGTGTGGGTATGAACGAGTGGGTCGGTCTCTTGCTATTCTTCGGCGCAGTTGCGGTGAGCGGCCTTAGCGGCGCGATCTTCAGACCTGGTGACTGGTATAAGCGGCTCAACAAGCCCAGTTGGACACCACCATCATGGTTGTTCAGGCCCGCGTGGACCATACTTTACGTGATGATCTCAATTGCCGGTTGGCTCGTGTGGCGGAATGAAGGGTTCGGCCTTGCGCTGGCCGTGTGGGGCGTCAATCTCGGTTTCAACGCCGCTTGGTCATGGCTCATGTTTGAGCGGCGTCGTATTGATCTGGCAGTGATCGACGCTGCGGGAATTCTTGCGACGATCTTGATTTTCATCGCAGCGGCTTGGCCAGATCATCCGACCGCAGCCCTTCTCTTCGTGCCCTACCTACTTTGGGTGACGTTCGCTACCGCCCTCACGTTTTCCTTGCTGCGGCGCAATCCGCAATTAGTGCGAACTGGCGTGCAATTTTGACTTCTATCGCGGCAATCGACGACCGACAATTCTGACCCCCGCATTACCTCATCGAAACGTGTCGGGCACAGGCGTTGGTCGGTAGCGGCATCCTGGCCGGCCTTGCGTCGCGCTCGCGGGGCAAACGTAAACGCCCTAAGGCCCCACAGGATGCCGAAGCCACCTAATGAGTAGGCTTCCCCCGCTTGGTTGGCAGCGGAGCCTATTCGGGAGGGGCCGGGGGAACTGGGCGTTGTTTATGGTGTTCGCTACAAGAGTTCTCTTCTTGCTAGGTGAAAAAATGGACGGATATTTGGTGTGGGTGTTCATTTTGGTTGGTAACGCGGCCGCGTTCATCATTCTGTCGGCGATGACTTCTGGGGGTACGTCCGCCATGGGGAATGGTGCGCCGGGTTGGAGCATCGATGGGCCGGTTCGCCGTTAGACCAGTCAAACTCTTGACGCGTGCGCGCCTGGATGGTCGACTGCCATGTCGGTTCTTGGTGGAGATGTCAGATGTCGGCTGAAGCGATCATGCAGACCCACGTCGGATTAGCGATCGTCGCATCGATCGGCGCGCCTATCGCGTTCGGGTTCTTTCGGTCATTTTGGATCGGATAGCGCGCTCCGCGATTGCACGCCTTCGGTCATGAGCCTTGGGCTGTAGTTGGCCGCGACGCATAGGCTGCGCGGCCATGCTCGTGGAGATCTCCCGTGCGCCTCCTTCCGTGCAAGGACGTGCCCCTCCTCCTGCATAGCTGTGACCAGCTGAACAATATGTCCGACACCGCGGCAGCGTGCACGAGGATCGTGCGGATATAGCCGATATCCATGCCGATGGTGGCTGCGCCTGCACCCAGCTTCGCGCGCTGCTTGGTGTAGGCGATGATCCGCTCTCGCGTGAGGCCGGTCAGCCGTTCGCTACCGAGATCGGCCTTCAGCTTCTCGAGGCAATAGGCCTTGCCGCGCAGCAGAGGCTTGCCGACCTCTGCCAAGTCTCGGATATGCAAGTCGATGATAAACGCGAAGGTCGTTGAGGCGTCGACGTGCACGGCGTCGACGCTCTTGCCACGCTCGATCTGGTCCTCGGCCTCCCTGGCCTAGGTCTCCGCGTCCGACTTCAGCCGAGCCGCGAGGCGGTTTGACCCTTGCGACGGACCTGTGCTCGCCAACGGCCCGAGGGTAGCTTATCGAAGGTTGCCATGGCGCCCATATGGGTGCGCTCCGGCGTGCACAAAACGGGCACACGGAAGGTGCGAAAAGGTGGTTAGAGATGAGAACAGATGCGAACAAAATTGCTCATGTTCTCGTCCGTGAGCACTGAAAGAACAGGAAAATCTGTGCTTTATCAGCCGCATAGGTTCTCTGTCGCTCCTATGATGGATTGGACCGACCGGCATTGCCGGGCGTTTCACCGCCAGCTGACGCGCCGTGCGCTGCTTTATACCGAGATGGTCACCGCCCCGGCCATCCTGCACGGCGACCGCGCGCGCCTGCTCGGCTTGAGCGGTGACGGCGAGCACCCGGTCGCTCTACAGCTCGGCGGCTCCGATCCGGTTGCACTCGCCGAGGCCGCCGCAATCGGCCAGGGCTTCGGCTATGGCGAGGTGAACCTCAACGTCGGCTGCCCTTCGGACCGCGTACAAGAAGGCCGCTTCGGTGCCTGCCTGATGGCCGAGCCGGAACTGGTTGCGTCGTGCGTCGCGAGCATGCAGGACGCGGTCAAGGTTGCGGTGACCGTCAAGTGCCGCATAGGCATCGATGCGCAGGACAGCGAAAAGGATCTGCAGCGCTTTATCGATGTGGTCGCCGACGCAGGATGCCGTACCTTTATCGTGCACGCGCGCAAGGCGTGGCTGCAGGGGCTGTCGCCGAAGCAGAACCGCGAGGTGCCGCCGCTCGACTACGCCCGCGTCTATCGCCTCAAGGCCGCCCGCCCGGAGCTGACCATCGTGCTCAACGGCGGGATCACCGACCTCGACGCCGCGACCGCGCACCTTCAGCATGTGGATGGCGTGATGCTCGGTCGTGCGGCCTACCAGACGCCGTACATGCTCGCCGAAGTCGACCGGCGCTTCTTCGATCCCGCGGCGAGGATCGCCAGCCGCAGCGACGCGATCGAGGGCATGCTTCCGCACATTGAGCGCCATCTGGCGTCCGGCGGAAGATTGAACAACGTCGTTCGTCACATCCTGGGGCTCTACCATGGAGAGGCGCGCGCCCGCGTATTCCGCAGACATTTGAGCGAGAACGCGACCCGCCCCGGCGCCGGGATTGCGACGCTCATCGAGGCGACCACCATGGTCGAGCCGTCTTGGAGCCCGCTGGCTGCGGCGGAATAGGAGAAGCCCGCATGGACTTCGGCCTTCCCGCCGGTGAGCTGGCGCTGCTCGTGCTCGCCCTGCTCGCGGCGGGGCTGGTCGCCGGCTTCCTTGCCGGACTGCTCGGCATCGGTGGCGGCGGCGTGCTCGTGCCGGTGCTCTACGAGGTGTTTGGCGTCCTCGGCGTCGATCCTGCGATCCGCATGCACCTCGTGCTCGGCAGCACGCTGGCCATCATCCTGCCGACGTCGCTCAAGTCGTTTGCGGGTCACCGAGCGCGGGGCTCTGTCGATGTGCCGTTGCTGTGGCGTGCCGGGCCGTTCGTCGTAGCCGGCGTTGTGGTCGGCGCGATCGCTGCCAAAGCATCGAGCGGCGACGCCTTGAAGTGGATATGGGTGGCCGCGGCGACGATCATCGCCATCAAGATGGCGGTAGGCCGTGAGGATTGGCGGCTGAGCGATCAGCTGCCGCCATCGCCGTGGCCACAGTTCGCGGCTCTCGGCATCGGCTTCATCTCGACGCTGATGAGCATCGGCGGGGCGACGTTCGTTGTGCCGCTGCTGACCCTCTTCGGCAAGCCGATCCTACAGGCGGTCGGGACTGCCTCGGGGATCGGCCCGCTGATCGCGCTGCCCGGCGTCATCGGCTTTGCCTGGGCGGGGTGGGGTGCGGAAGGACTGCCGCCGCTGTCGGTCGGTTTCGTCAATCTCCTGGGGATGGCCATCGTGGCGCCGCTCAGCGTCTGGGCGGCGCCCTACGGCGTGCGCCTTGCACACCGCATTCCGCGCCGGACGCTCGAACTCGCCTTCGCCGCGTTCCTCGCCAGCGTTTCGCTGCGCTTTCTCATCGACCTGTTGTGGTGAGCGCGCAGTGCGTCACTACACGCTGATCTTCTGATTGTATTCGCCCACTTCTGGGAAGCGCGACAGCAGGCTGTCGATGTCGGCGAAGATGGCCTTCATGTTGGCCTCCGACGTGGGGCTTTCGACGACGACAACTAGTTCGGGCTTGTTGGAGGAAGCGCGCACCAGGCCCCAGGTGCCGTCGGCGATCGTCACGCGCACGCCGTTGACGGTAACCAGATCGCGGATCTTCTGACCGGCGACGCTGCCGCCGTCCGCGGCGAGCTTCTCGTAGTGGGCGACGACCCGATCGACGACGGAATACTTCTTCTCGTCATCGCAGTGCGGCGACATGGTGGGCGACTGATAGGTCTTCGGCAGCTCGCGCTTCAGGTCGGCCATGCTCTTGCCGGGTGCGCGCTCGAGCATGTCGCAGACGGCGAGTGCGGCGACGAGGCCATCGTCATAGCCGCGTCCGAGCGGCGGCTGGAAGAAGAAGTGGCCGCTCTTTTCAAAGCCGACCAGCGCCTTCTGCTCGAACGTGTAGCGCTTCATATAGGAATGGCCGGTCTTCCAATAGAGCGTCTTGGCGCCATTCGCCTGCAGCACCGGGTCGGTCATGAACAGGCCGGTCGATTTGACGTCGGCGACGAAGACCGCGTTCTTGTTGCGCGCCGAGATATCGCGCGCCAGCATGACCCCGACCGTGTCGGCGAAAATCTCCTGGCCCTCGTTGTCGACCACGCCGCAGCGGTCGCCATCCCCGTCGAAACCAAAGCCGACATCGGCCTTGTGCTTGACCACCGCATCGGCGATGGCGTGCAGCATGGCCATGTCTTCGGGGTTGGGATTGTAGCGCGGGAAGGTGTAGTCGAGCTCGGCGTCGAGCGGCACGACCTCGCAACCGACGGCCTCTAGCACTTTGGGTGCGAAGGCGCCGGCCGTGCCGTTGCCGCACGCCGCGACGACCTTGAGGCGGCGCTTCATTTTCGGCCGGTCGGCGAGCGCGCGCATATACCGCTCTGCCATGTTGTCGATAAAGATAAGTCGTCCGCTGCCCGTGGTCTTGAAGGCGCCGGAAAGGACGATCTCCTTGAGGCGGCTCATCTCGTCAGGTCCGAACGTCAACGGACGGGCCATGCCCATCTTGATGCCGGTCCAACCGTTGTCGTTATGCGATGCCGTAACCATGGCGACGCCTTCGACGTCGAGATCAAACTGCGCAAAGTAGGCCATCGGTGACAAGGCCAACCCGATGTCGTGCACCTCGCAGCCACCGGCCAGCAGACCATTGACGAGCGCTTGCTTCACAGAGGCGGAATAGGAGCGGTAATCGTGTCCCGTTACCAGGCGCTTGGGCACGCCCCGCTCCTCAAACAGGGTCGCCATGCCCAAGCCGACGGCGGTGAGGCCGAGGAGATTGATCTCCTGCGGAAACAGCCAGCGGGCATCATATTCGCGAAAGCCGGTCGGCTTGACGAGCGGTAGGCGCTCGAAGTCGGCAGTGTTGGGTTTGAGGTCGGCGCGCGGCGGCGGCAGCATGGGATCCCCTCGGCAGGCAAAGGACAGGTCGGGAGGTGTAAACGCCTCCGGAAGCAGAGTCGATCCTGCGGCGCTTAGCCGTAAGGACGCACGGCCGGCCGCGTGGCAAGCGAGCTATTCCTGCAGGACGAGGCGCCCGGCGCGCATGTCAAAGCCCGACAGCCGCGACAGAAAACTCATGCCAAGCAGGGAGGTATTAAGCCGTCCACGCTCGGCCACGGCAGCCGGCACGTCGCGCACGGTGATATCGCCGATCGACACGCGGTCGAGCGTGACAGGCGCGAAGTGGGCGATGCCGTTGGCGGTAGATACCGCGCGCGTAAAGTCCTTGTCCCTCAGCATAAGCCCGGCGCGCTCGGCGTCCTCATAGGAGAGCGCCACCATGGTTGCTCCGGTGTCGATCATGACGTCGACCGGACGGCCGTTGATATCAGCTTCGGTATTGAAGTGGCCATTGGTCTCGGCTTCGATCTCTACGACGGTGCCGCGGTTGTTGGTGAGGGAGGCAGCGGGGACACTTCGCTGCGGTTTCACGCGCGCGATCTCGTCGGGCGTCGGCATGCCGAGCATCAGTTCAGCGCTTGTCTTGAGCGTGTCGAAATGCGTCAGCGCCGCTATCGCGATAACCGCGACAACGCCCCAGCTCACGACCTCACGCAAGAGTTGTTTGGTGCCCGACGTCAAAGCCATCTGTCTGCAGATGCTGCCCTATAGGTGGCGGCCCGAGCGCCGCACTAACCCCTCAGCGTCAAGTAGTCCTTAGCGAACTCATAGGACCGCAAACGCCTTAAGAAACTCATACCGAGCAAGTTTTCCTTAACGCTACCCGGCCGCGCCACGAGGGCATCGACGTTGTCCACGACGAGTGGTCCGATGGACAGCGTGCGCAGGCGCACGGCGGCCGCATAGGTCGTGCCGTTGGCGGTGTCGACGGCCACCGTATAGGACAGTTTGTCGAGGTCCACTCCGGCGCGTGCGGCATCGGCGGGCTTCAACACAACGGACGATGCGCCAGTATCGACCATCAACGTCATCGACTGCCCGTTGACGGCGGCGCGCACAGCGAAATGTCCATCGAGCCGGCGACGCACGCGCACCGCGCGCTCGCCCTCCTCGGTTGGATCCACCGCGACAACCTGCCCGGAGGGCAGCAGCTCGCCGCCAACACGGTTCGCCACCATCGATAGTTCCTCGCGATAGGAATAGCCGGCCACCAGGCAGAAGCCGATCGTCAGCCAGACGAGGACGTAGCGCACGGCCTGCAGGGGCCGCGTGCGGTCATCGACGAAGAGGCTGAAGATGTAGAAGGTGGCAAGCACCAAGCCGACAATCAGCGTGACGATCTCGCCGGTGCCGAGATCGGCCAAAAGGCCGCCGCCGCGAAACAGCAGCAAGGCACCCGCGCCAATCAACAAGGCGAGCACCACCCAGGCTTTCATTGTTCGGAGTCCCGCGAAAGAAGGACGAGGCGTTCGGGCAGTTCACCCATGATGTGTCGCCGCTCAAGCGCCGTGAGCGACGACCAGCGCGCGATTTCGGCCAGCGTGCGGCCGCACCCGCGGCAAAGACCACTCGGACGGTCGATGTCGCAAATTTTGACGCAAGGCGATTCGATCACAGGCTGATTCTGGCTGTTGCTCACTGGCGGTATGTAGCGTTCGGTTGGCGGAAGCACAACGCGGGAGCAGGCGCCTCTAGCCGTGAGCTCCGGTGCCGGCGTCACGCTTGGCGCGTAGCCGAGCCGGACGCGGCGGCCGCGGCGCGACCCCCTTGAGGCGATGCGTTTCCTGGCCGAGCGGCTGCAGGGGCACCATCGCGCGCAGCACGCGGTAGCCGGGCAGCATCACCCGCGCGTCGGTGCCTTTGCGTAGCTCCGATTGCAAATTGAGGCTTCCCCCATGCAGCTCGATGAGATTTTGCACGATGGCCAAGCCCAGGCCGGCGCCGCCTTCGGCGGTTTGGTGAGCGAGGGTGCCTTGGCCGAATGCCTGCAACACCTTCGGTATCTCGTCGGCGGGAATACCGGGGCCCGTGTCGCGGACCGAAAGGAACTGACCGCCGTCGGGCATCGGGCCGACGCTTAACGTGATGCGCCCACCCTTGGGCGTGAACTTTAAAGCGTTCGACATGAGGTTGAGGCAGATCTGGCGCAGGGCGCGCTGGTCGGCCCACACGACGGGCAGATCGGGGTGCGCTTCCTCGACCACTTCGATGCCCTTGTTGTCGGCACGCAGCTTGAGCAAGCGGTGGCACTCGTCCGTGATGTCGGCGAGGCGGAGCGGTTCCTCGTGCAGCTCATAGCGCCCTGAACTCGATGCGCGTCAGGTCGAGGATCTCGTTGATGAGATGCAGCAGGTGCTTGCCGCTGTCCAGAATGTTGCCGGCGTACTCTCGATACTTTGGGTTATCGAGCGGGCCGAACATCTCAGTCTTCATGACCTCGGAGAAGCCGAGGATGGCGTTGAGCGGGGTACGCAGCTCATGGCTCATGGTGGCGAGGAAGCGTGACTTGGCGCTGTTGGCAGCCTCGGCGCGGCGCCGCGCTTCATCGGATACGGACTTTTGTTCCTCGAGTTCGGCGATGAGCGCGTCTTTTTCGGTGCGGTACTCGAGCATGGACAGTGCTGTCGAGCGCAGGCCGCGCGCCAAGAACAAAAAGTAGAGATGGATGCCCACCGCCATGGTGGCCAGTGCAAAGTAGAAAGAGTTGTCGAGCATCAACAGTCGCGCAACGACGGCGATCGTCATGGGTACGGTGCCGGCATAAAGGATGGCCGGAATGCTGGCGGCGAACATCGTGCGGATGGCAAGCACCACGATGAGCGTGGCAAAAATGAACACGTGCGAGGAGAAGACCATCTCCGTCGGCGCGCTCAGCGTCTCGCGGACGCCGACGAGCGCAAAGCAGGCGAGCGCCAGGCCGTTGATGAACTCGATGATGACGAAGCGCCGCCGCCATTTGCCGACATTGACGTCCGCCGGCGCCAGCATCAGGAAGCGGCGCCCCTGGTCGAGCAGGACGACTTTGGCGGTGATGACGGTAATCAGCCAGATCACAGCATCGATGGTCGGTGCCCAGAACATGCAGGCGATAGCGAACAGCGCGTAGAGCGCCGGCATTGTCACGGCGGCGCCAAGCTCGTTGCGCACGAACATGGTCAACAGTTCGTACTCGAACTCCGGCTTGATGCTTGTGCCGGCAGCGAGCTTCGCGCGCGTTTGGCTAAGACTGCTGTAGGCGCGCGCGCGTGCGTCTCGGCGACTGCGCCGCCGGGCGACTTCCTCTGGAATGGCGCTCATCGTCATTGGCTTGCCAGGAGGTAGTTCACGCACACCGCATCAAGTGGGCGACATTCTTCTTACTAAATCTCAGCAGAATTTACTAACTAAGTGTTTAGCAATGAAGGTTTTCCTAACGGAGGCGGCTACAACATGGAATGTCCATGTGTAGGGCTCGCGCCGAAGGCATTGTCGGCGCCGTGGACCGCCGCTAGGTTCCACGCCCCATGCGCATCATCCAGCCTGACTATCCGCTCATCGCGCCGCCTCTCCGGGCGGCTATGCAACCTATGTTATGTCTATCGCGCGCCCGCCGACCTGCAAGAAGTGTTGGTCCGGCAGCGAGGCGCCTATGGACGTAACGATCGTCGGCTCGGGCGACGCGTTCGGCTCGGGCGGCCGACTGCAGAGCTGCTACCACGTGGCAACGGGTGAGAATGAATTCCTCATCGACTGCGGTGCCACGGCGCTGATCGGCATGCAGCGGCTCGGGTTGGATCCCGACCGCGTGTCGACGATCTTCATCTCGCATCTGCATGGCGATCACTTCGCCGGCCTCGTCTGGTTCTTATTGCACGCGCATTACGTGACGGAGCGGACCGCACCACTGACGATCGTAGGGCCGGCCGGTATCGCGCAGCGCTTTGCCACGGCTGCGGAGGCACTGTTTCCCAAGTCGACCGAGATCAAGCTTCGATTTGAGATGACGTTCCTGGAGCACGCCGAGCGCATTCCTCGCGATATCGGCGGCGTCCGTGTTACGCCGTTCGAGGTGTGCCACCCGAGCGGTGCTCCCCCCTACGCGCTGCGCTTTGAGGCCGGCGGCAAGGTGCTGGTATTCTCCGGCGATACCAAGTGGGTCGATAGCCTGCTGGCGGCGGCCAGGGGTGCCGACCTCTTCATCATCGAATGTTTTCGCTACAACGAACGGGTCGGCCATCACATGACGTGGCGCGACATCGAAGCCAACATCGATCAGATGGGCGCGCGCCGGGTGCTGCTTGACGCACATGAGCAACGACATGCTGTCCAACCGCCGTCATGTGCACGACGAACGGGTTCTTCTGGCCGAGGACGGCATGCGTCTCGGCGTCTGACCGCCGGTACTTCTTTTCCTGATCTTAGAAACGCATTACAAAAGGCTGCCCTCCTGGTGGGTTACGGTGGCGTGCCGGTCCTGTCCCGCGCCATATTGCGGAACAATTTTTCAGCGGCCGCCCCAATGCTCGATGACATGGACGTTAAAATTCTGCGGATCCTGCAGGAGGACTGCACCCGCCCCGTCGCCGACATCGGCAAGGAGGTCGGCCTGTCCACTACGCCGTGCTGGCGCCGCATTCAGAAGCTCGAGGAGGCGGGCGTCATCCAGCGGCGTGTTGCCGTTCTCGATCCGCATCAGGTCAACGCCGGCGTCACCGTTATCGTATCCATCAAGACCGACCAGCACAGCCTCAGCTGGCTGGAGCGCTTCCACAAGGCGGTCGCTGATTTTTCCGAAGTGGTTGAATTCTACCGCATGTCGGGTGACGTCGATTACATGCTGCGCGTCGTTGTGCCCGACATCGAGGCGTATGACGCGTTCTACAAGCGCCTGATCGCGCGCATCGAGATCGCCAAGGTATCCTCGGCGTTCGCCATGGAGCAGATCAAGTACACCACCGCTCTGCCGTTGCAGTTCGCGCGCAGCAGCAGCCCGGGAGAGGCGTCGTCGGCAGGCGGTTCAAACGGCGAGGAAAAGCGTCGAAAGCGCTAGGCACACCAAGGCCGCGAGGCCCAGGGAGCTGAATGTCAGCCACATGCCGTAGACGCGATAGCGCATGATCGGCGGCGATGAGGAGACGCCGTAGGCGTGCAGCAGGCGTCCGGCGATCAATAGAATGCCCGCGGCGTGCACGACGAGGTCGGGCGGCGCCATGCTTTCCCCCAACGCCATCAGCAGCAGCGTCATCGGTACGTATTCGGCAAAGTTGGCATGCACCCGGATGCGGCGCAGCATCTCGGCATCCTGGCCGTGCTCGAACTCGATGCGCTGGGCGCGCCGCCAGCCGATCACGCGAACGCTGAGGACGATGTACAGCACCGCCAGCAGTCCGGCGTAGAACGCGGTTATCGACAGCATCGCACCCTCCCAGACTGATCCCCGGCGCAAAGTAGCACCCAATTCCATCCCCAGCGTGCAGCGGAGCGTGAAGCTGCAGTTATTACGCTTGACAACCAAAGGTTGATACGTAAGGTTAACGGCACGCTATAAGTGTATATTCCCGGCCATTTCCATTGGGACGTATTTCCGTGTCGAAGCCGTTGGTTGCCGACGAGTTGGTGTCGCGTCTTCCCGGTCTCGATCAACTTTGGGCGGCGACGAAGGGACGGCCGGAGGTTCGCATCGCGGTCCTCGACGGACCTGCCGACAGCGCATCGCTGGCTCCAGGACGCCTCGCCCCCAGCGGGGTGGTGAGCAGGACGCACGTCCAGTCGGTCATCGCGGGCTCCGCCGACTCAATCATTCCGGGACTGGCACCGGGGTGCACCGTATTCTCGGTTCCCATCTTCGATCCCGACTGTGACGAAGGACCAACCTGCACGCAGGAACGGCTCGCAGACGGCATCCACACCGCGCTCGAACGCGGTGCCAACATCATAAATGTCAGCGCTGCGCAGCAGGCCGACCTTCTCTCGCTGTCAAACGCGCTGAGCGAAGCTCTGCAACAAGCGGAGGCGCGTGACACCCTTGTCGTCGCGGCCGTCGGCAATCACGGCTGCGCGTGTGACTCGATTCCCGCGTCGGTTCCCGGCGTGCTCGCCGTCGGCGCCCACGACAACGAGGGCATGCCGCTGCTGTCCAGCAACTGGGGTCCCAATCATCGTGCTCAAGGGGTCACGGCACCCGGACGCGACGTGCCGGGCGCATGCGTCGGCGGCGGGCTGTGCCGTGCCTCGGGCACGAGCTTTGCGGCCGCCATCGTTTCCGGCGTCGCCGGTCTACTCATGAGCGCCGAGGTTGAGGCGGGCCTGCAACCGAGTGGATCGCGCATCCGGCGCGTCCTCCTTGAGACAAGTGTCCACCCGGGTCCCGCGACGATCGAAATGGCTGGAACGCTTCTTACCGGTCGCTTGGACGTCACGCGCTCGCTCAAGCAGCTTCGCGCCTCATCAGCCAAACGCCACTCAAAGGAGGAGAGATTGTCGACCAGTAGCGCAGCCGCCGATGCGGTTGAGGAGCCGACAGGGGGCGGCAGCAATGCCTTCGGTAAGAGTTTCCAGCGGGCCGGATCAACCGTCGAGCGTAAGCCGGCAGCGGGGCTCGTGCCAGCACATGAGGACTGCGGTTGCGGCGGGTCGGGAGGCGAGTGTTCCTGCTCGGGCGGGCGCGCCGAAGCCGCAACTCGTTTATGCCATCGGCCGTCTTGGCGTTTCCTTTATCAGCCAGGCTCGTCGAGACTCACTGTGGCGGATTGTCAATGGTGGTCGCGAAGGCGACCTAAAGCCCATTTCCGACGCAGCGCTTTTGGAGCTTTTCAACAAACAGCCTTTTCAAGCGCAATCTGTTATCTGGACGCTGAGTCGATCCGAAGTTCCGATGTACGCGATTATTCCCAACGGCGCTTTCGCCGCCGAAACGTACGCGTGGCTCGTGCGGGAGTGGCAGGATGCCGATGTTGAGTTTGCATCCATACCCGGAGTAGTCGCCGGGCAGGTAACCCTATACGACGGGCAGCTTGTCGACGCCGTCATTCCCGATCTGCGCGGCATGTACAGCTGGCAGACGAAGCGCTACGTGACGGCCCTGCGTGAAGCGCGGGTCAAGGCGGACCCCGGCCTTACCGTGAAGAAAGTCGAGCGCGAGATCGAGCGCTTCTTTGGCAAGGTCTACTTCAGCATTCGCAATCGCGGGCTGTCGCCGCAAGAGCGCGCCATCAACGCGGCGGCGACGAACGCCTTCAACATCAGCCCGGTCATCGAGCAGGCTGGCGAAGAGGGGCTGACCCTACGCGACATCGGCGTCGAGCGGAGCCCGCTCAATCGCCCTGGCAGCGAATACTACGACGTCATGCTGACGTTCTTTAATCCGTACGAGCGCGAGGCGGTCGCGCCGTTGCGCGCGCGCTTCACCTTCGATGTCAGCGACACCGTGCCGGTGCCGATCGGCGAACCGGTTCTGTGGCACGAGTACTGAGTTGTTCAAACGCCAACGTGGAGAGACGGCATGCAACTGCCAGAACGCCTGCCTTCATCCTACGCGCGCCCGCGATGCGCGCATCGGTACCCGCACAGGACCTCGGCGCGCTTCGGCGTCCCTGCGTCGGAGTCGGAGCCTACAGGATGTTGCTTGACGGTCTGCGATCCCCTTACCGGGTGCCATTGCGTCGCCCAAAGTCCATTCTGCTAAGGAGGTGCCAGTGCTACTGCAACTACCATACCGTTCGATGCCATGTGTCGCACGCTTCGACCGGGCCATCGAATGCTGGCTCTCGCCGGCAGGTTCTGCCGAATGTCATGCCGCCTGCGTCGCCGGGTTGGGAGCAGCGCGCGCGGCGTGCGCACTTGCCGGACCGTTCGCAGTCCATGCATAGGCGTTGCTGAAGCAGCGTTCATCGAGTGCAACACGCGCTGCTGCGCCAAAGCGTCGGACACGCCGATCTTAGACGAAGGAGATGTACAATGAACTTGCCGGGCCACCTACCGACTGTCACGCGTTCCCCGATTGCCGCGCCTACGTGCACAATGACCGCGGCCTGTCGCCGCAGGCTGCAATCCGTTCGCCTGCGCGGAGGCCGTAATGCGGTGCGCGCAAATCCCGATCCCGTGAGATGCATCTTGACATCGCCCCAAACTGCCGCGACTGCTTGTCCGCGATGAACTCCACTTCCCTGCGACTTCGCCGGCCTTACTCGCCGATGATCTTTACCAGCACCCGCTTCCTGCGGCGGCCGTCAAACTCGCCGTAGAAGATTTGCTCCCAGGGGCCGAAGTCGAGCTTGCCCTCGGTAACGGCGACGACGACTTCGCGCCCCATCACCTGTCGCTTCAGATGCGCGTCGGCATTGTCCTCGCCGGTGCGGTTGTGCTGGTACTGGCTGCCGGGCTAACGCGGGGCGAGCTTCTCCGCCCTCGCAGTCTTGATGCAGCCCTCGCTCGTCGTCATTGATGAAGACCGAGGCGCTGATGTGCATGGCGTTGACGCGCGCTAGGCCTCCTTGATGGCTGGCGCGCAAACAGCTCTCGACATCCGGCGTGATGTTGACGAAGGCGCGCCGGGTTGGAATCTCGAATCACCCCTCCTTGCGATAGGATCGCATAGTCGCATCCTTGCGTTCAGTCGGCCGCGGGCTTGGGCGCCTTCAGCAGGGTGATGAGGCTGGAGGTATCCCAGCGGCCGCCGCCCATGCGCTGCACCTCGGCGTAATAGTCGTCGACCATCCGTGTTACGGGCAGCTGGGCGCGGTTGCGCTGCGCTTCGTCGAGACAAATGCCGAGGTCCTTGCGCATCCAGTCTACAGCGAAGCCGAAATCGAATTTGCCCTCGTGCATGGTGCGCCAGCGGTTGTCCATCTGCCAGGATTGCGCTGCGCCCTTCGATATCGTCTCGATGACGACGTCGAGATCGAGCCCTGCCGCCTCGGCAAACGCGATGGCTTCCGACAAGCCCTGCAACAGCCCGGCAATGGCAATCTGGTTGACCATTTTGGTGAGTTGACCGGCTCCGGACGCGCCGATGCGGTTGATGGCGCGCGCGTAGCTGGCAATCAATGGCTTGGCGCGCGCGAACGGGTCTTCCTCCCCGCCCACCATCACGGTCAGCGTGCCGTTCTCGGCCCCCGACTGGCCGCCGGAAACCGGGGCATCGAGAAAGGCGATGCCGCGCGCTGCCCCGGCTGCATTCAATTCGCGCGCCACCTCTGCCGAAGCTGTCGTGTGATCGACGAATACCGAGCCCGCACCCATGCCGTGAAAAGCGCCGTCGGAGCCTGTCGTCACAGCGCGCAAGTCATCGTCGTTGCCGACGCAGCAGAACACGAACTGCGCCGCGAGCGCGGCGTCCGCCGGTGTCGGCGCGCTACGCCCGCCACCGTGCTTGGCAATCCAGGCTTCGGCTTTGGCGGGATTGCGATTGTAGACGGTGATGTCGTGGCCGCCCTTGGCGAACAGATGACCGGCCATGGGAAAGCCCATCACGCCGAGCCCGATCCACGCAACCTTGGCCATCGTCGCCTCCCTATAGCTCTGGCGAGCGCTTAGCACCGCCGGCGGCGCCGGGCACGCGGAAACCGGTCACGCGGAGCACATGGCACGCGGAAAAAAGGCCCCGGGTCCATTGGAGCCGGGGCCGAGGAGATCTGTCGTTTCTGGGGAGAGGTAGTGTCGAGTTGAGTTGCCGTGACGGGGTCAGCCAGCCGTGGCGAGCGAAGAAAGGGATGCGATGCCAGAGCCCGCCTGCAACAGAGCCTCCGCTGCATGACTGCGGCTCGTCGTCAGCGAGGCGACGAGAAGAATGCCGGTAACCAGGAAAAGGATGAGCGCGCCGGTGCGTGCCCAGGCGCCCTTGCTTCCGTAATGCGATTTGACAGTCTGCAGGTTCATATCCAAACCCTCGAGGGGTAAAGTCTGCGATCAAGTTGAGAGTTCTGTAACCGATAAGACCTCGTTAGTCTAACCGGATATTTTCGATTGGCTAACGCAGGTCGTCGAGATTTAACGAAGTATTTACGAAGTCAGTTTGCTTCCCAGACGGTAGCTTCCCCGGACGGCCGTGCGGACGTCAGAGCGCTTTGCCACGGATCTGGCTCAGGGTCTGTTTGATGCTTATGGCGTCGGGATCTATGCTCAGCTCGATAAGTGCCGGACCATCGGCCGCCAAGGCGCGCTGCAGCGCGGGCAAAAACTCTTCTGTCGCCTCGACCTTCTCGCCGCTCGCGCCGAAGCTGCGCGCGAGAGCGACGAAGTCTGGATTAACCAGCGTCGTCCCCACGACCCTGCCGGGATAGTTGCGCTCCTGGTGCATACGGATGGTGCCGTACATGCCGTTGTTGGCCACGATGATGACGATGGGCAGTGCGTACTGCACAGCCGTCGCCAGCTCCTGCCCGGTCATCAGCAAACAGCCATCGCCGGCCAGCGCGACGACGGCCCGCTCGGGATGCACCAGCTTGGCGGCGATCGCCGCCGGCAGGCCGTAGCCCATGGAGCCGGATGTGGGCGCCAGCTGCGTGGGCCAGCCTTTATACTGGAAGTAGCGGTGCAGGAAGCTCGCGTAGTTGCCGGCGCCGTTGGCGACGATGGCGTTGTGGGGCAATTCGCGCGACAGCGTGGCGATGACCTGTTCCAGGCGCACGCCGCCGGCGGTCGGCAGCGGCTTCAGCGATCGCTCGTAGGCCGCACGCAGATCGCGGCGCAACCTGCCCCAGCGGCGCTTCGCAGGGGGCTTAAGGCGGGACAGCACTTTGGTGAAGGCCTCGGGCGTGGCGAGGATCGGCAGATCGGTCCGGAACACGCGGCCGATCGTTTCCGGCGAGGGATGCGCGTGCACGAGATACTGCGTCGGGCTTGGCGGGGTAACGAGCGTGTAAGCGCCGGTGGAAATTTCCGACAACCCCTCCCCGATGACCAGCAACAGGTCCGCGCCGCGCAGTGCAGCGGCGAGCTTGCCGTCCATGTCGAAGCCGGCGTGACCGACGTAGCAGGGATGTCGATTGTCGATGTGATCCTGGCGGCGAAAGGCCGTGGCGACGGGCAGGTCGAAGGTGGCGGCGAACTTGCCGATGTACTCGGCTGCCGCGGCGCTCCAGCCTCCGCCACCGAGCAACACCAGCGGGCGCTCCGCCGTGGCGAGCTTGGCCTTGAGACGCGTTATCTCTCCCGCCGACGGCGCCGGGGAGGCGGGCGGCAGTGGCGTCGCGTCGGCGACGTCGGCCATCGCGAACAGCACGTCTTCAGGCAGTCCAAGCACGGCCGGCCCCGGCCTTCCCGAGCGCGCGGCATTGAATGCGCGGGCTACCAGTTCCGGGAATGCGCTCGACCTGACGCGCGATGCCGACCCAGCTCGCCAGCGACCCGAACATCGCTTCGAGGTCGATCTCCTGGAATGCGCCCCGGCCTTCGTGTGCGCGTTCGCTGAGCCCGACAAGGAGCACCATGGGTGTCGCGTCGTGATGGGCGACGTACACCCCGCTGGCGGCGTTGGTCGCCCCCGGCGCACGCGTCACGAAGGCGACGCCAGGCGTCCCGGTCAGCTTTCCGGTGGCCTCGGCCATCATCGCCGCGCCACCCTCGTGACGGCACACGATGATGCGGATTGCGGTCTCGTCGAACAGCGCATCCAGCGCGGCAATGAAGCTCTCGCCCGGTACCGTGAACAGGGTGCGGCAGCCCTCACCGACGAGCTGGTCGATCAGGATCTTGCCACCGGTACGCATTACCGTCGTGTCGCCGCGGCTTGGTTGTTGGTCGCTCACGCGCTGTTTTAGGCAGTCACAGGCGGCTGGGAATAGCCCTAAGCACCGGTTCGGTTACGATTGTAGCCCGCCGCGGGATGGCTCTGCGAAGGTTGACGGATCGCCTGACGCCGAACTTCACCTCGCTCCGCCGCCCTCTCTCACCTGCCCGTGCGCGCCGATTGTCACAAGAATCCTCTTTACAGGGGGGTGCGGGAACCCTAAATGCAGCGCTCTTTGGAATTCTGCGGTCTTCTGCTTCGGCTTAGACCCGCGTGACCCGCGGGTGGTGGAGGTCCTATGCGATGGATAAACTCTCCTCAGCATTTCAGCTGATCGACAAGTCCCGGCCCGAGCAGCCGGTGCGCGGCCTCAGGCCGCATGCTGCCGGTCGCGCCGCACGCTGGTTCCTTGAAAAATTCCCCGGCGATGTGGCCTACGCCTACAAGGCGAACAGCTCGGTATTCCTCATCGGTGCCCTCTACGGTGCCGGGATCCGGCATTTCGATGTCGCTTCGCTGCCCGAGATCGAGGACGCGGCGACGATCCCCGACGCGCAGCTGCACTTCATGCACCCGGTCAAGTCGCGGCACGCTATCCGGCGCGCCTACGACCTCGGCGTGCGCTCCTTCTCGCTCGACAGCGAGGACGAACTCGACAAGATCATGGAGTCGACCGGCGACGCGCGCGATCTGCTGCTGTGGGTGCGCGTGGCCGTGCCCGCCATCAACAGCCGCATTCCGCTGGAGCGCAAGTTCGGCGTCACCGGGGAGGAAGCCGCGCGGCTTCTGGTCAAGACGCGTCAGGCCTCGGCCGAACTCGGGCTCACCTTCCACGTCGGCTCGCAGACGACGACGCCGGACGCCTACGTCAACGCGCTGGGCGAGGTGCACCGCATCATCGTCAAGTCGGGCGTCATGATCGATCGCCTGGACATCGGCGGCGGCTTTCCTTCGCGCTATCCCGATAGCGATCCCGCGCCCCTGCAGGACTTCATGGACGCTATCCTCGCCGCCATCGAGACGATGCCGGTGAAGGAGAACATCAAGCTGATGTGCGAGCCCGGCCGCGCGCTGGTGTCGGAGGCGGAGAGCCTCATCGTGCGCGTCGATGCGCGCCGCGGCAACAGCCTCTACATCAACGACGGCTCATACGGCATGCTGTTCGACGCCGCCCACCTCGGTTTCATTTTCCCGACCCGCCTCATCTCGCGCAGCGTCGATGCCAGCGATCCGCTGGTGCCGTTCGAGTTCTGGGGGCCAACCTGCGATTCGATCGATCACATGCGCGGGCCGTTCATGCTGCCCGACAGCGTGTGCGAAGGCGACTACATCGAGATCGGTAACATGGGTGCCTATGCGCGTGCCATCGCCGGCCGCTTCAACGGCTATGGCGAGTACGACGAGGTCATTCTGCTCGATGCGCCGATGCTCACCATGTACGACGCCGAGAGCACCGAGGTCGCCGCCGCCCGGCGCTGAGGCCTCGCGCATCATCTGCATCTCTGGCCAATCCGTAAGATTGGCGAGTGTTGCCCGCGACCTGCGGGCACACCAGGTTGAACATTATCCGCTCTCAATGGGGACAGGTGTCGCGAGCGGCACCCACCAGGGAGAGAAAGACATGCATACGATATTGAAGACTGGCGTCTGTGCGGTCGCGGCCGTGCTGTTGCAGAGCGCGGTCGTTGCCTCCGCGAACGCGGCCTATCTTGGCTACGGGAACGGCGATCCGGGCAACTGGGATTTGAATACTGAACAGTCCGGAGGCCCCTGCGCGGTCAGCGGCGCTCGCTCGATCGATCCCGCGACCGGCCAGGCGAAGTGCTGCGCGCAGTACAATCCGATGAACGCGTGCCCCTTGGCGCACGCGCCGTCGTTCAAGGCCTATGGTCAGCGCCGGCGCTCGCATTAGCCGGATTTAGCAGAGGCAGAAGGGGCGGTTTTGCACAGGCCGTCCACACCCCCGCCACATACATTCGGATAGTCGCTGACATGCAGACCCCAAGGAGGGCCCATGTCGGTCGGAGAGCTGTTTTCCCTGAAGGACCAAGCCAAGCGGGGCGAGGAGCATGAACGCCTGCACATGGCCGCGGATGCGGCGCTGGCAGAGGCGGAGTACGAGTATTACGCCATGCGCGCCGACCTGCAGGCGGCACTTGATGTCCCGCTGCGGCATCGAGCGATACTCGTCGAGCCGCCTGTAGATGCTTCAGACGAAGCGCCGCCGAGCGCTGCAGCGGCCTAGCATTCAAGCAGGCCACAGTGCCTGAGGCGGAGCGTCCGTCCGGGCCATCGGCCGATATTGCACGGGCTACGCCTTCAAGAATGCCAGGAGGTCGGCGTTGATGACGTCAGCATGCGTCGTCGGCATGCCGTGTGGAAAGTCCTTGTAGGTTTTCAGCGTTCCATTTTTCAGCAGCTTCGCCGACAAGGGCCCCGAGGCAACGTAAGGGACGATCTGATCGTCCTCGCTGTGCATGACGAGAACCGGCACGGTGATCGTCTTGAGATCCTCTGTAAAGTCGGTCTGCGAGAAGGCGACGATGCCATCGTAATGGGCCTTCGCGCCGCCCATCATTCCCTGCCGCCACCAGTTGGCGATGATGGCCTCTGACGGCTTGGCGCCCGGACGGTTGTAGCCATAGAAAGGACCTTCTGGGAGGGCGCGATAGAAGTTGGAGCGGTTGGCCGCGAGCTGCGCCTGCAGGTCGTCGAACACCGCCTTCGGCAGTCCGTCCGGATTGGCAGCCGTCTTCACCATCAACGGTGGTACCGCGCTGATGATCGCCGCCTTGGCAACGCGGCTTTCGCCGTGCCGGCCGAGATACGCCACTACCTCGCCGCCTCCGGTCGAGTGGCCCACGTGGACGGCATCCTTGAGATCGAGATGCTTGGTGAGCGCTGCCAGGTCGGCGGCGTAGTGATCCATGTCGTGGCCGCCGCTGGTTTGCGTCGAACGACCGTGTCCACGGCGATCGTGCGCGATGACGCGATAGCCCTGCTGCAGAAAGAACAGCATCTGCGTGTCCCAGTCATCGGCGGACAGCGGCCAGCCGTGACTGAACACGATCGGCTGACCGGTGCCCCAATCCTTGTAGAAGATCTCGGTTCCGTCGCTCGTGGTGATGCTGGGCATTGTCGCTCCTCACAGGGTGACATGAAGTCCTTGCTGCTGGAACGGGTGCGCTCAGGCAGCGGCCCGCCCATGCCGGGCAAGAGTACCGTTTATCGCCGTTTAGGCCGCGTTAACGCGCCTGGCCGGGGTTTAGCCGTATCCCTCATCTGCTTGAGGCATGCGACCCATGGAAGCGCGTGGCGCGCTTTTTGACAAAGCGTTCTCGTGACGTGCGACTCCGCACATCGATCCACGTAGCAACGGTTCTCTGGAGAGGTTCGGTGATGGTGGGCGGTATAGGGATTGAACCTATGACCCCACGCGTGTGAAGCGTGTGCTCTACCGCTGAGCTAACCGCCCGCCGTGCCCGAATGCCTTAAGCCGGGCGGCCGTTATGCGAGCCGCGCGCCTTAGCTGTCAAGGCGCTGTCTGAAGCCCACGACGGTGGCAGGGCGCAGTTCGCGAGAGGAGACGCTAGGCCGGCTTGATGTCGCCAGCGCGCAACTTGATGGCATCGATTTCGGACGCCGACAGCGCCCGCACGACCCGCATCACGGCCTCATCGGAGGCGCCGGCCAACTTGCGCGCCGCCTCGATTGCCTTGTCGGCCGAAGCGATCGCCACGTCGAAGAACTGGTAGGTCGGCGCCGAGTTCTCCGCCGGGCGCCACTTGGCACCCTCAGGGCGGATGATCAATACGCCAGGGATCGTCAGTTGGACGACCCAGCCGGCCGCTGCTGTGTTCTGATTCATGGCCGGCACTATGGTCTGCATCGCCGCCGCGCGCAATGGTGGCGGGAGCGCCTACGGCAACAGCGTGAACGAGCGAGCCATCTTGGGAAATTCCGCGGTGACCTTTGCCGCATCTTCGGGCGCCGCGATGCCGATGAGGCGAAAATAGCCGCCGTCCTTGCCGAGCAGCATCGCCTGATAGAGGCGGATTGGCTTGCCGTCGTCCTCGTCCACGGCCTCCGCATCGACCTCGACGCCCTTGAGACCCCCGATGTCGATGGGGCGCGCCTCACCGGGCTTGAAATCCTTGTAGCCGGGCAGGTTCGCCAGCATTGCCACCGCCTGCTTCTCCGGCTCGGTGATGGAGCGCTTGTCGAGCGATGGCGCCACCATGAAGGCAGAGCGGGTTTCGCCGGCCCGTTCGGGCTCCAGACGTCCATCGAGCGTATAGACCTTGCTGGTGCCGACGAGCCGCCCGGCTTCCTTGAACGGACCAAGGTAGGACAGCGAGTATAGATCGCGCACTGCCGGCTTCTCGGTAGTCCGGGCAGTGGCGAGCACGCGCTCGATATCCTCCGGCTTCACGCTGCCGTCCTCGATCGCGTGCTTCGGTACGTTCACGGAGACGAGCACTGTCTGATCGGGTGTGCGGAACAGCACGAAGAACTTATCGTACGTGCCCGCTTCCGACTTCTGCACGGCGCGCATGTAGACGTTGGGATCGCCGCGCGACAGCACTCCCTTCTGCACCTCTGTGATGCCGCGCTTGGCCAGTTCCTCAGCGGTGAACCCCTGCGCCATCTTGTCGTACTCGGCGACCGGCGCCTCGAGGATGACGTAGGTGACGCCCGAGGTCTCGTTCTGAAAGCCAGAGAACAGCGGCGACGGCACGTATCCAGGCGGCAGGTCGAGCACGACACGGCTGTTGGGCGCCTGTTGCGGGCTTGCCGATGCTGACTGCGGACCGCCGGCGGCGATGATCGCGCCCAATATCAACAGGGCTGCCGCCAAGCGGTGCCACAATCTACCGGATGCCCGCCGGAGAGCGTCGACGTTGGGCAGCTTCTGCGCCATCGGCAGCGGCATCCTAGTTATCCAGCAAGCGTGAGAAGGGGCGGAAGTGACCCTGAACTTACGGCCATATTGGGGCGCCAACGACGATCGAAAAGGCCTCTGTGGCGGGCACTTCACAGTCGGCGCGGCAAATGCAACGATCCGCCCGCTTCAGCCGATTCCGCGTGGCGCGCGGTCGACTTTTCGTTGACAAGGAAGCACCGGCGCCGCCTAGAAAAGCCCAACGAAGCGCCGACGGGGGAATCATGGACAGCGACAGGAATGCGGGTGCGCCGCGCCGTTCGTTTTTATTCTCCTTCGGCGTCGATCGGCTAGGGCTTCTGGCCCTCAAGGCGCCGCGCATCTCTGCCCTCATCATTATTCTCCTCACGGCGCTTGCTGCCTGGAGCGCAACGCAGATCAAGGTCGACGATTCCCTGTCAGAGCTGTTTCGCACCAACAGCGAAGAGTTCCGACGCTACGAGGAGATCGACCGGCTCTTTCCGTCCAGCGAGTACGACGTGCTCGTCGTCGTCGAGGGGAAGGATCTGCTCACCCGCAAGAAGCTCGAGGCATTCGGCGGCCTGACGACGGAGCTGCAACTCGTCGAAGGCGTATCGGGTCTCGTCTCCATGCTGTCGGCGCGCGACAAGCCTGACGCTACCGGCTATGCGCCACCTCTGATCCCCGACGATCTTCCAGCAGACGACGCGGCCTTCTCGGCCATGTTGGGCGCGCTGAAATCCAACGACATCGTCAAGGGCAAGTTTCTCTCGGATGACGGCGAACTGGCGCTCGTCGTCATCGCGCTGGACCGCAACATCGTTGCCGAGCGCACCGCCGCAGCGGTGATCGGCGATATCAACGAAGCCGCCGCGCGTGAGCTGGAGGGAACGGGTCTCACCGCCAAGCTCACCGGCGCGCCGGTGATGCAGCTGGAAATTCGCAATGCTGTCGAGCGCGACCGCCTGATCTATAACGGGCTCGGGTTCCTCGTCGGCATTTGCATCGCCTACCTGTTCTTCCGCCGCGTATCGCTCACCCTGATTGCCGTCGCCGGCCCTGCCATCGCCATTCTGTGGACGCTGGGCATGATCGGAGCGATGGACTACCGGCTCAACCTGTTCATCAACGTCATCACGCCGCTGATCCTGGTCTCCGGCTTTTCCGACTCCATGCACCTCGTGATGTCGATCCGGCGCGATGTGATGGCGGGCGTCAACCGGCTCGAGGCAGCCCGCCACGCGGTGCTCGACGTGGCTCCCGCCTGCCTGCTGACGGCCATGAATGCCGCACTGGCAATCATCTCGTTCCAGTTCGCCGATTCAGCGCTGATCCGCACTTTCGGCCAGGCGGCGCTGATGGCGGTCGGTATCTCGTACCTTGCCGTTGCCGTCGTGGTGCCGACCCTCGCCGCACTTCTGGTGCGAGATGAACCGAGCACCGGCCGCGATCCGCGCATCCAGGAAGAGGGCGGGGTCGGCGTGCTGCAACGCTTCACCGATGCGATCGTGCGCACCGTCGCCGCCAACGCGACCGCATTCTTCGCGCTGTCGGTGGTTGCCGTCGTTTTGTGCGGCCTCGCCTACACGCAGCTGAAACCGCAGTACCGGCTTGGCCGATCAGGTGCCCGACAAGGAGCAGGCGCTGGACGCGACCGGCCGCATCGATCAGAAGCTTACCGGCGCCAATCCCGTGCACGTCATGATCCGCTGGAAGGGCAATGAGTCTCTGTACGACCCGCCAACTTTGGCGGCCATTGCGCAGGCGCACGACGTGCTCGAGCAACGCGTCGGTCTCGGCAACGTGTGGTCGCTCGAGAGCCTGCGGCGTTGGCTCGCGGCGGCCGGCGACGACAGTATCGAGAACGTCAAGAAATACGTCGGCATCCTGCCCGAGCACCTGGTGCGCCGCTTCATCGCGGCCGATGAGAAATCCGTGCTGGTGACGGCGCGGCTGCCCGACGTCGATGCGAGCGAGATCCTGCCCGTCGTCGACAAGCTCGACAAGGAACTGGAACCCATCCGCGCTGCCAACCCTAACTACGAGTTTTTCGTGACGGGGCTACCGGCAATCGCGGCGCGCAACTCCGCCGAGTTGATCTGGGAGCTCAACTGGGGGCTCGTCGGCGACATGTTCGTCATCTTCATCTTCCTCGGCATCGCGTTGCGCTCCGTGCTGGTCGGCTTCGCCAGCATCATGCCGTCGCTGTTCCCGATCTTCGCGACCGGCGCCATCCTGTGGGCAACCGGACAGGGCCTGCAGTTCGCCTCGATCGTCGCCATAACCGTCGCCTTCTCGCTGGCCATCGACTCTACGATCCACTTCCTCAATCGCTTCACGCTGGAAGAGGATCGGATGGGGCCTGACGCCACCCCGTACCAGGTGCTGATGCGCTCGGCGCATTACATCGGGCCGCCTGTAGTGCTGACCACTATCGTTCTGGCGCTGGGGCTCGGCGTCACCATGCTGTCGCATCTGCCGTCGCTGCGCCTGTTCGGCGAGCTGGCTGCGGTGTGTCTCTTTGCTTCGCTGATCGGGCAGCTCGTCATCCTGCCGGCCGTGCTGATGGTCGGCCGTCGGCTGCTGCCGCGCCGCGATCCCGGCAAGGCGGAAACGGTGTCAACGAGTCCCGTGAACACTTGAGAGCGCGAGCAGGGCGGCAATCGCCGGCTCGAGTTCGCGATAGTGATCGATGACCGCGTCGGGCGCGAACTCGCGCACCGGCGCTTCGGTATAGCCGAAGGTGACGCCGATCACCGGCACACCCGCCGCCTTCGCCGTGGCGACATCGACGCCGCTATCGCCGATCATGATGGCGCGTGATCTATCGCCCCCGGCAAGGCTGATGGTCCCCAGCAACGCGTCTGGGTGCGGCTTGGCGACGGGCAGGGTGTCGCGTCCGGCGACGGCGGCAAAGAAGCGGCTCATGTCCAGGGTATCCAGAAGCAGCCGCGACATGCGCTCCATTTTGTTAGTGCATACGGCCAGTTTAACGCCCTCGGCCTTGAACGCTTCGAGCAGCGGCAGCACGCCCTCGAAAGGTCGACTGCCGACCGCGATGTGCTCCCCGTAATAGCTGAGGTAGCGGCGAAGCAAATCGTCGTGCTCGGCCGCCGTCAGGCGCTCGGCCGCCGGGCCGACCGCTCTTTCGATCATGTGCTTGGCGCCGTGGCCGACGAACGGGCGGAAAGTCTGCGCATCCACGTGCGGCAGCCCCAGGTGGTCAAGCACATGGTTGGTCGAGGCGATGAGGTCGGGCGCCGTGTCGACGAGGGTGCCGTCGAGGTCGAAGACGAGAGTGAGATCGCGCATAGGTCCTCGAAATGGCACCGGCAAACGCCGCGGCAGGGCTACGTGGAGCCAGCGGGGCCTATGTACCTTGAAACCGGGTGGTGCGCACCCTAGACAAGGGCTTGCCAGCTTTGGCCCTTTAACCTGATGCCTGCCATGGACAAAAGCCTCATCACGCTGCTCAAGACGCAAGCCTTCATCGACGGGGCCTGGGTGGGCGAGCCGACGACGATCGTCACCGACAAGGCAACAGGCGAGGAAATCGCCCGCGTGCCGGCGATGGGCGCTGGGGAGACCAACGCGGCCATCGCGGCGGCGCACCGCGCCTTTCCCGCCTGGTCTGGCCTGTTGGCCAAGGAGCGCTCCAAGATACTCCGCCGCTGGTATGAGCTGATCATCGAGCACGCCGACGAGCTGGCGCTGCTGCTCACCCGCGAGCAGGGCAAGCCGCTGCCCGAGGCCAAGGGTGAGATCATTTACGGAGCCGCCTTCGTCGAGCTGTTCGCCGAGGAAGCCAAGCGCGTCTACGGCGAGCTGATCCCGACGCACAAGGCGGACGCGCGTGTCGTCGTCATGAAACAGCCGGTGGGCGTGGTCGGCGCTATAACGCCGTGGAATTTCCCCTCAGCGATGATCACCCGCAAGGTCTCGCCGGCGCTGGCTGTCGGCTGCACCGTCGTCGTCAAGCCGGCAGAAGATACCCCGCTCTCGGCCCTGGCTCTGGCCGAGCTGGCGCAGCGCGCCGGCGTGCCGAAAGGCGTGTTCAACGTCGTCACCGCAAAGGATCCGGTCCCGGTTGGGCGCGCACTTACCGACAGCCCGCTGGTGCGCATGATCACGTTCACCGGTTCGACCGAGGTCGGCAAGCTGCTCATGGAGCAGGCAGCGCGCACGGTGAAGCGTGTCGCCATGGAGCTGGGCGGCAACGCGCCATTCATCGTGTTCGACGACGCCGATCTCGATCGCGCCGTCGCTGGTGCGCTGGCGTCGAAATTCCGCAACGCCGGCCAGACGTGCGTTTGCGCCAACCGCATCCTCGTGCAGGACGGCGTCTATGACGCGTTCGCCGACAAGCTCACCGCTGCGGTGAGAAAGCTGAAGGTCGGAGCCGGTACCGAGACTGGCGTCACGGTCGGACCGCTGATCAACAAGCAGGCCGTCAAGAAGGTCGAGGAGCACGTCGCCGACGCTGTGGCGCATGGCGCCACGATCGTCGTCGGCGGCAAGGTCTCGCCGCTCGGCGGCACCTTCTATGAGCCGACTGTGCTCACCGGGGTGACGCAGGACATGAAGGTTTCGCGCGAGGAAACGTTCGGCCCGGTTGCGCCCCTTTTTCGCTTCGCGACCGAGGCAGAAGCCTTGCGCATGGCCAACGATACCCCGTTTGGCCTGGCTGCATACTTCTTTACGCGCGACCTGGGGCGCTGCTGGCGTGTGGCCGAGGCGCTCGAGTACGGCATCGTCGGGGTCAACGAGGGCATTACCTCGACCGAGATTGCCCCCTTCGGCGGCTTCAAAGAAAGCGGCATCGGGCGCGAAGGATCGCATCACGGCGTCGAGGAATTCCTCGAAACCAAATACACCCTGATGGGCGGTCTGTAGCCGGCGTCCGATCGCACTTGCGTCCGGCGTTGGGTGCGCGTACGGCAGCGCATCGAGACGCTGTTCGCGGGGAGAGCCATGAGTCAGGACGCCTTGAAGGTTGCCGCCGCTGAGCGCGCGCTCGACTATGTCGAGAACGGTATGCGCCTTGGTCTGGGTACCGGGTCCACGGCCGCCAAGTTCGTCGACGCGCTGGGCAAGAAGGTGGCCGCCGGCTTGGATGTCACGTGCGTCGCCACCTCGCAGGCGACCGAGGCGCAGGCCAAAGCCCTCGGCATCCGCATGGCGACGCTGGATGAGCTGCCGTTCCTCGATCTGACCGTCGATGGCGCCGACGAACTCGACGGGGAATTGCGCCTCATCAAAGGCGGCGGCGGCGCGCTGCTGCGCGAGAAAATAGTCGCCACCGCCTCGGGCGGCATGATCGTCATCGCCGATGCCGCCAAAAGGGTCGAGACACTGGGCGCCTTCCCGTTGCCGCTGGAGGTCGTGAGCTTCGGGCTGACGGCGACGCGTAACATGATCACCGCGATGGCCGCCGATGTCGGCTGCGAAGGCGAGATCAAGGTGCGCATGCTGGGCGGCGGCAAACCCTTCCTGACCGACGGCGGCAATCTCATCCTCGACTGTCACTTCGGTCGCATCGAAGCCCCAGAAGAGCTCGATGAGGCCTTGAAGCTCATTCCCGGCGTGGTTGAAAATGGCCTGTTCATCGGCATCGCCGATCTTGCCATCATCGCCGACGAAGGCGGCGTTACCATTCTCGGCGCCGCGGATGAGACCGCCTCTTAATCGCAGGAGCCCGACGATGCTCTACTCGTCCACGGTGCGTCTGATCGTCTGCTTGGGAGGCTTGCTGGCCGCTGTGGCGGTGAGTGCACAGGAGCCGGGGGCCGATGCGGACCGTATCGCCGCCGCCAAGGAGCTGATGGAGGTGACCGGCGTCACCAAGCAAATGGACGGCATGGTGCAGGCCATGGGCGAAGGCTTCCGTAAGGGCGCCCGCGATGCCGCGGACGGGGCGGCGGCGGACAAGCTCGGAGACGAGTTCGACCGGCATATGCAGCGCCTGATGTCCTATCGACAGGCGATGTTGGACGAGTTCGCGGTCCTTTATGCCAAGCGGTTCAGCGCCGAGGAGTTGCGAGCGGTCGCCGGCTTTTATCGATCGCCCACGGGCCAGAAGTTCGTCGAGGCCATGCCGGCGCTGATGCAGGACGGCGCGCAGATCGGCATGAAGTACAGCCAAAAGGCGCTGCAAGCGCCTGCCGAGGGCACGAAGTAGTCTGGATGGGTGCCGAGCGAGCCATCGATGACCAAGTACGACTTTGATCTGTTCGTGATCGGCGGTGGATCGGGCGGAGTGCGCGCTGCGCGTATAGCTGCCGGCTATGGCGCCAAGGTCGCCATCGCCGAGGAGTACCGTATCGGCGGGACCTGCGTGATGCGCGGCTGTGTGCCGAAGAAGCTGCTCGTCTACGCCAGCCGCTTCGCCGACGATTTCGCCGACGCCCGGGGCTTTGGATGGACGGTTGGGGAGGCGCGTTTCGACTGGCCGACGCTGATCGCCGCCAAGGACAGGGAACTCGCCCGCCTCGAGGCTGCCTACGTCACGGCGCTGGCCAAGGCAGGTGTCGAGCTGATCGAGGAGCGGGCGACCGTCGTCGGCCCCAATGCCGTTCGGCTCACCAAATCGGGTTGCACGCTTACCGCCGGCAAGATCCTCATTGCCACCGGCGGGACGCCGTCGCTTGCCGAGCCACGGCCGGGCCGCGAACACGTCATCACCTCCAACGAGGCCTTCGATCTGCCGCGGCTTCCGGCCAGCATTGTCGTTGCGGGGGGCGGCTATATCGCTGTGGAGTTCGCTGGGATCTTCGCGCGCCTCGGCGTCGCGACGACCATCATCTATCGGGGCGACAAGATCCTGCGCGGATTTGACGAGGACCTGCGGGACCGTCTCACCGAGGCGTATCTCAAGCAGGGTATTCGCATCGTCACCGGCAACATCTTCACGCATTTCGAAAAGACCGGCGCCGGTCTCGTCGGGCACCTATCCGGTGGTGGCACGCTGGAGGCCGAGCAGATCATGTTCGCCATCGGTCGCGCGCCCAACACCGCCGGACTGGGGCTCGACAAAGTCGGCGTCGAGCTCGGCTGGAACGGGCACGTCGTCGTCAACGAGTATTCCAAATCCTCGGTCGACAGCATCTTCGCCGTCGGCGACGTCACCGATCGCGTCGCGCTGACGCCGGTGGCCATCCGCGAGGGGCACGCCTTCGCCGATACCGAGTTTGGCGACAAACCAAGCATGATCGAGCACACGCTGATCCCCACTGCCGTCTTCTCAACGCCTGAGGCCGCCAGCATCGGCCTGCCCGAGCACCAGGCGCGCGAGCGCTGCACGCGCCTCGACGTCTACAAGGTGGCGTTCCGCCCAATGAAGGCGGCGCTGTCGGGGCGCGATGAGCGCATGTTCATGAAGCTGCTGGTCGACGGCGAGAGCGGGAAGGTGATCGGCTGCCACGTACTGGGCGAAGATGCCGCCGAGATCGTGCAGATGGCGGCAGTCGCCATGCGCCTTGGCGCCACCAAGGCCGACTTCGACGCCACCATGGCCCTGCATCCGACCGCCGCCGAAGAACTCGTCACCATGCGCGAGAAATGGATCGCGCCGACGATGGCGCCCGGTTGAATTCGCCAATGCTACCTGGAGACCTTGCATGCCTCGGCTGAAGGACAAGATCGCGCTCGTCACCGGTTCTGCGGCCGGCATAGGCCTCGCCACGGCGCAGGTGTTCGCCGCCGAGGGAGCGCACGTCTACATCGCCGACATGGACGGGGCGGCGGCCGAGAAGGCCGCGGCGGAGCTGGTTGCCAAGGGTCTCGCCGCCACGGCTGTTTCGGTCGATGTCTCGCGCGGCCAGGATGTCACCGCGCTGATGCGCACCATCGAGCAGGCGCATCGTCGCCTCGACGTCGTGGTCAACAACGCCGGCATCAACATCCGCACTGACTTCCGGCACATGACGGACGCCGACTGGACGCGCCTGCGTGAGGTCAATCTCGACGGCGTCATCCGCATCGCGCGTGATGCGTTTCCGTTGATGAAGGCATCGGGACGCGCCTCGCTCATCAACCTTGCATCCATCATGGGCCATCGCGGGATGCGCACTCTGGCCGCCTACGGCGCCACCAAGGGCGCCATATCGGCGCTGACGCGCGGGCTGGCCGTCGAGTACGCGACGTTCGGCATCCGCGTGAACGCGCTGGCGCCTGGCTTTATCGAGACGGCGCTGACCGAGCGCGTGCTGCGCATCGAGGCGTTCTCCAAGGCGCTTCTGGAGCAGACCCCGCTGCGCCGCTTCGGCACCTCAGAGGACGTGGCGCAGGCGGCGCTATTCTTTGCGTCCGACGAGAGCGCATTCATCACGGGGGCCGAGCTGGCCATCGATGGCGGCATGCAGGCGACGCTGTAGCATTTCTTCTCTGAGGAATCGCATCGCGCGATCACGTCCCGGCGACGGTCTCGGCGATCAGCTGGTCGACGACACCGACGAGCGCCGCGTCGGTGCTGGCGCCGTCCGCTACGAGCTGCTTGTAGCGCGCCACCTGCCGGTCGGCGCTGGTGCCGCCGGTGGCGATGTTGAGTGCGTGCTTCACCTCGCGCTCGCAGCCGAGCACCGCTGCATCCTCGGCAATGAGATCGATCAGTTCATCAATCAGAGCGGCGAACGGCACCAACGTACCCTTGCCGAAATCGAACAGAGTATCACCGACGCCATAGCGCTGCGCACGCCAGCGGTTCTCCTCGATGAGAAACGACGGATAGGTGCGCCACTTCTGGTTCGAGGCGCGCAGCCGATAGAGCATGCGCAGCGTGCAGGCATAGAGGGCGGCGATCGAGACGGCATCATCGATGCGGGTGCACACGTCGGTGACACGCATTTCTAGGGTCGGAAATTTGGCCGAGGGCCGCAGGTCCCACCACACCTTCGTGGCGTCTTCGATCACCTTGTTGTGCACCAGCACATCGACGGTGCGCTGATACTCGCCGTAGCTCTCGAAGCGCTGCGGCAGACCGGTGCGCGGCAACTCGTGGAAGACCGCCAGCCGGTAGCTTTTGAGGCCCGTATCCTCCCCCTGCCAGAACGGCGAGGAGGTGGACAGCATGAGCAGGTGGGGCAGGAAATAGCGCACCTGGTTCATCAGATCGATGCGCAGTTCGTCGTCGTCGATGGCCACATGCACGTGCATGCCGCAGATGGCGAGACGCCGGCCGATGCCGGCAAAGTCCTCGGCCAATGCCTGGTAGCGAGCCTTGGGCGTCGTCTCGAGGGTCGAGCGGTCGGCAAAGGGATGGGTTGACGCCGCAATGGGCGCCATCGCGTACCTGCCGGAAATTTCGGCAATGGTGTGCCGCAGCCCGGCCAGCTCCTTGCGGGCGGCCTTGAAGTCCTTATGGACGCTGGTGCCGATCTCGATTTGCGAGCGGAAGAATTCCGGCGCCACCTGCTTACCGAGTGCGGCTTCGCATTCCTGCATCAGCTCGGCCGGCGCGGCGGCAAAGCCCCGGCTTTCGAGGTCGACGAGGTGGTACTCTTCCTCGATGCCGAATGTGAACGAAGGCGCCCTGGTGCCCATTTCGGCTTCATCCTTTCGGCTCATGCAACCCTTGCGGCGCCTGGGGCGCTGGCCATGCTGGCCGAGGTAGCTTATATGCTGCGTCAAATGGCATAATGCCCTGAAATCGATGCGCTTGCGTTACCGCGCCGGACCTCGGCTCCCGCACTGCGCCCCCGATGGAGTGCTTGGAAATGGCGGTAGCGTGGTCCCCGGACAGCTGGCGGGGCAAGCCGATCGTGCAGGTGCCGGACTATCCGGACCAGACGGCGCTTGCCGAGGTCGAGGCCAAGATCGCCTCCTACCCGCCGCTGGTGTTCGCCGGTGAGGCTGACAAGCTGAAGCGATCGCTGGCCGACGTTGCGGCCGGTAGCGCCTTCCTGCTGCAGGGCGGCGACTGTGCCGAAAGCTTCGCCGAGCACGGCGCCAACCACATCCGCGAACTCTTCCGCGTCTTCCTGCAGATGGCGGTCGTTCTCACCTATTCCGGCGGCCTGCCGGTTGTGAAGGTCGGTCGCATCGCCGGCCAGTTCGCCAAGCCGCGCTCCTCCGCGACCGAGAAGCGCGACGGCATCGAGCTGCCCAGCTATCGCGGCGACATCATCAATGGCGGCGGCTTCACCGAGGCCGAGCGCATTCCCGATCCGCATCGGCAACTCGAAGCGTACCGCCAGTCGGCGGCGACACTCAACCTGCTGCGCGCCTTCTCCGAGGGTGGCTATGCCAGCCTCGACAACGTGCTGCGCTGGCTGCTCGACTTCGAGCACAAGAGCCCGTTCGGCAAGAAGTACCGGGAGATGGGCGAACAGATCCAGACCGCGCTGCGCTTCATGCGCTCGTGCGGCGTGACGACGGAGACGGTGCCGGCGCTGGGGCGTACCTCGTTCTACACCAGCCATGAGGCACTGCTGCTCAGCTATGAGCAGGCGCTCGTGCGTCGCGACGAGGCGGGCGGCACGCAAGCTCCGTATGCAACGTCCGGCCACATGCTGTGGATCGGCGATCGCACGCGCCAGCCCGATCATGCCCATGTCGAGTTCTGTCGCGGTATCCGCAATCCGATCGGCATCAAGGTCGGCCCGTCGCTGGATACCGACGGGCTGCTGCGCCTGATCGACATCCTCAATCCGACCGATGAGGCGGGGCGCCTGACGCTGATCTGCCGCTTCGGCTCTGACAAGGTTGAGAAGCACCTGCCGGCACTGGTGCGCGCCGTGAAGCGCGATGGCCGCGTCGTCGTGTGGTCGTGCGATCCCATGCACGGCAATACCATCAGCGCTGCAACCGGCTTCAAGACGCGGCCCTTCGACCGCATCCTGAAAGAGGCCGAGGCCTTCTTCGACGTCCACCGCGCCGAGGGCACCTACGCGGGCGGCATCCACGTCGAGATGACGGGTTCGCCGGTCACCGAGTGCACGGGCGGCGCGGCGGCCAACATCTCCGAGGCACAGCTGAAGGACCGCTACGACACCCTTTGCGATCCGCGCCTCAACGCCGAGCAGGCTCTGGAACTTGCCTTCCTGATTGCCGAAAGGCTGAAGCAGGTGCGCGAGGATGCTTCGCGCGCGCCGACGCCGATCACCGCCTTCGCCTGACCCGCGCCGATCGTCCGGGCGCCTATCGGCGAGGGCGTCAGTCGGCAGGGCAGACAGCTAGGTCCGCACTCCTGTGCCGACTTGCTGCGGCCGCGACGGGCAGAAGCAGGAGTTGGCGCTGTGCCCTCGGGCGGTCCCCTAAGGCCGGGAACAGAAAATCAGCACCTAAGCGTGCTGTCATCCAAACCGCCTTGCCGCGAACTCGATGAAAGACCGGAGCTTGGGCGTGATCCTTCGGTCTGGCGAGAACAGGAGATGCATTGGTCGTGTCGCTTGCCACCTAGGCAGCAGCCGTACCAGCCCGCCGGACTTCAGATGTTCCTGCGTAAGTTCTGCTGGCTGGAAGATGATCCCGAGCCCCGCGAGCGCCGCCTGTTTGAGTGCCTGCCCGCTGTTGGCAGAGAACCGCGACTTGACGGGAACGACGACCTTGCCGTCCTTGCCGCTAAATTCCCATCGCTCTTCAATCGCTGAACCAGCAAAGCCCAGGCAGTCGTGTTTCGAAAGGTCGCTCGGCTGCCGTGGCGTGCCCCTGGCTTTCAGATAGGCAGGAGCCGCACAGGTGAACAGCTCTAACGGTCGCAAGCCACGAGCGATGAGGGTGCTGTCCGTCAGCGGCCCGACGCGGAACACGCAATCGTAGCCTTCGTCCACGAGATCCACGACGCGGTCGCCGAGGGTCAAGCGCACCGTCACCTCAGGATTCTCGGCCATGAAGGCCGGAAGGAGCGGCGCGAGGCTGTAGGCCCCAAAGGTAACCGGCGCATTCACGCGAAGCTCGCCCCGCGGCCTTGCCCTACTATCGGCAGCCAGGGCCTCTGCGGCCTCAAGCTCAGCGAGCACGATCCGCGTCCGTTCAAGGAAATCCTTGCCTGCATCGGTGAGGCTCTGCTGACGCGTCGTACGGTTCAATAGTCGGATGCCTAAGTGCTCTTCGAGCGTCCGAATATGCTTGCCGACCATCTGGCCGGATATTCCGAGTGCGGCGGCAGCGGCGGTGAATGACCCCGAACTCGGCGACCTTTGCGAAGACTTCCATGCTCGCGAAGCGATCCATTGATTGCCAACCATTGGTTTCGAGTATTCAAATCCTACGACGATTTATCCCAGCTTGCGACAGGTCCATATGTTTGGTCGAGGCCGACGGCTTCGGCCACAGAACAAAGGAGAACCCCAAATGACCATCGCAATCATCGGGACCGGCAATATGGGCGCGGGCATCGCGCGTCTGCTCGCCGGCAAGGGCGTAAAGGTCGCCATCGGTTCGCGCGATCCAGCAAGGGCCGCAAAGCTTGCAAGCGAGATTGGTGTAGGTGCCGAGGGCGGTGGCATTACTGCGGCCACTAAGCTCGCTGACGTGGTGATACTGGCTGTGCCATTCACCGCAGCCGCTGAAGCGATCCGCGAAGCCGGTGGCTTTGCGGGCAAAATCCTCGTCGATATCTCGAACCCGATTACGCCCGACTACAAGGCGCTGACTGTCGGCCACACGACTTCAGCGGCGGAGGAAATCCAGAAACTCGCTCCGCAAGCCAAGGTCGTGAAAGCTTACAACACGGTCTTCGCGCAACTCCTCCCCGCCGAAGCTCGCAAGGGTCGCACCGTGCAGGTATTCGTTGCAGGCGATGACGAGGGCGCCAAGAAAGTTGTCTCTGATATCGTTACTAAGGGTGATTTCGAGGCCGTCGAATCCGGCCCGTTGTCGAACGCTCGCTATCTCGAGCCGGTGGGCGAGATCAACATTCACTTCGGTTTCTTTCTCGGTTGGGGCACGAGCGCTGCTCCAATTTGGATCAAGGGCTGAGGCAGATTTAGCGGGCGATGTAGGGAACACCGCCCTCTTCCCCATCAGAACGTACCTGCGGGCGCCCGCTCAGGGTCAGAAACCGTCATCGCGATCTGAACGCAGGACCTCCGCTTCCGCTGATTGCGGGCTGCTGATTGGGGTGAGGGCAGGGGCTAACGGCCGTGGTTCGCTCCGACGCCGAGCAGCAGCATGATGAGCGGCAGGGTGATCAGCGAACCGAGCGTCGAGATCAGAATGACCGCCGAAGTCACCGCAGCCGGCCGCTTGTAGAGCTCGGCCAGCATGAATGGCCCGGTGCCGGTGGGCAGGGCCGCCAGCAGCACTGCCATGACGGTCAGGCGCGGCGGTACCGAAAGGAGGGTGGCGAGGCCCCAAGTCATGGCCGGCTGCCCCAACAGCTTGACCGCGGCGAGTGCCGCAGCCGTGCCAGCTTCCTTCGGGGAGACGGCACGCGGTCCGGCCAGGAACAGGCCGATGACGACCAGGGCCGCCGGACTCGCCGCACCCCCGAGCAGCTTCAGGAACGTTTCAGCTGCGCCCGGCAGCCCGAGGCCCGTCGCGTTGTAAAGTGTGCCGGCGATGGGCGCGATGAGTATGGGATTGCGCGCCAGCGCGCGGCCCACCTTCAGCGCCAGCCGGCCGGGGTGCGGTTCGTTGTGGCTGCCGAACTCGACCAGCACGAGCGCGGTAGCAAACAGCACGCACACGGTGAGGATCGAGGCGATGGTCGCCGGCACTAGGCCTTCGGGCCCATAGAGCGTCATAAACAGCGGAATGCCCATGTAAGCGGTGTTGGCGTACGAGCCGAGCAGCCCGTCGATACCCGCCGGGGCCAGCGGGCGACCAACCGCGAGGCTCGTCGCCACCGTGCCGTAGAACACTGAGCCGCAGGCGAGGCCGAACGCCGCCATGAAGCCCGGCTGCATGAGCTCGTTCCAGCTCGCATGCGCCATCACATCGAACAGCAATGCCGGCAGCGCCAGATAGACGACGAACCTGTTGAGCTCGGAGACGGCGGTCGGTCCGATGGCGTCCCACCGCCGGGCGAGATAGCCGCACAGGATGAGCGCGAAGATCGGCGCGACGATGCTGAGCAATGCGAGCACTGGATAACCGGGTTCGACGGTAACGGAGCGATCACCGCCACGCAGAAATGATGGGAGGCGATTGCGATCATAAGGATGGGAGGCGGGCGCGGTCCAGCCGTGCTGGGCGCTCCGCGCTCGCCGCTAGATTGGGTTGACGCTTTCCCAGCTTGCCGCTGGACCGGGGCGCCCCCCGGCACTAAATCATCCCCCTATGAACCCTGCCCAGCCGGACGGCGCGCCGTCCTCCCTCAAGATCGCTCTCGCTCAGGCGAACCCGACCGTCGGCGACCTCGCTGGCAACATCGCCAAGCTGCGTGCGATGCGCGCGCAGGCGGCCTCGCTCGGCGCCGATCTGGTGGTGTTCCCGGAGCTGTTCATCACGGGCTATCCGCCTGAGGACCTTGTGCTGAAGCCGGCGTTTCCTGCCGCCGCGCGGCGCAGCGTCGAGGCGCTGGCCGCCGAACTTGGTCCTGGCCCGGCGGTGCTTGCCGGCACCGTCTGGCCCCAGGACGGGCAGGTCTACAACGCGGTGGTACTCATCGATAACGGCACCGTGGAAGCGGTGCGCTTCAAGGTCGATCTGCCCAACTACGGGGTGTTCGACGAAAAGCGCGTGTTCACGTCGGGGCCGCTGCCCGGCCCGATCAGCGTGCGCGGCGTGCGCGTCGGCGTGCCGATCTGCGAGGACATCTGGGGCCCCGACGTCGTCGACTGCCTGGCTGAGACCGGAGCCGAGATCCTCGTGTCGCCCAACGGCTCCCCGTTCGACTGGTCGAAACCGGATGTGCGCATGAACATCGCGGTGGCGCGCGTGGTCGAGAGCGGCTTGCCGCTCGTCTACCTCAACCAAGTCGGCGGCCAGGATGAGCTGGTGTTCGACGGCGCCTCGTTCGTGCTCAACGCCGACCAGAGCCTCGCGGTGCAGCTCCCCGCCTGGGAGGAGGCGCTGATCGTGACTGAATGGCGGCGCGGGAACAACGGCTGGGTGTGCGCGACGGGCGAACGCGCGACTGTCGAGCAAGGTGATGCCGCCGCCTACCAGGCGTGCGTGCTCGGCGTGCGCGATTACGTCGAGAAGAACGGCTTTCCGGGGGTCATCCTCGGCCTCTCCGGCGGCATCGACAGTGCGCTGGTGGCGGCCATCGCCGTCGACGCGCTGGGGCCATCGCGGGTGCGCGCGGTCATGATGCCGTATCGCTACACGTCGACCGCCAGCCTGCGCGATGCCGAGGCCTGCGCCCATGCGTTGGGGGTCGATTACCAGGTGCTGCCCATCGAGGAGGCGGTCGCGGGCATAACCACGAGCCTCGCACCAGCGCTCGCCGGCACCGCGCCCGATACGACGGAAGAGAACCTGCAGGCGCGGGCGCGGGGCATCATGCTCATGGCCCTGTCGAACAAGTTCGGCAGCATGGTCGTCACCACCGGCAACAAGTCGGAGATGTCGGTCGGCTACGCCACGCTCTACGGCGACATGAACGGCGGCTACAACCCGGTGAAGGATCTCTACAAGATGGAGGTCTATCGGCTGGCGCGCTGGCGCAATGCGAACGTGCCCACGGGCGGCAGGGGCCCGGCCGGGGAAGTGATCCCCGAAGCCATCATCACCAAGGTGCCGACGGCGGAGCTGCGCCCCAACCAGACCGACCAGGATTCGCTTCCGCCGTATGCGGTGCTCGATGATATTCTCGCCTGCCTCGTCGAAAAGGAGATGCCGCTGGCCGATATCGTGGCGCGCGGCCATCCGGCGGCTACCGTGCAGCACATCGAGCGCCTGCTCTACCTTGCCGAGTACAAGCGCCGCCAAGCGCCGCCCGGAGTGAAAATCTCGGCGCGCAACTTCGGGCGCGATCGCCGCTACCCAATCGTCAACAAGTTCCGCGAAGAGCTTTGATGCGCCCAGGCCCTGTCGCTGCGGAGCGTTTTGACGGCTCCGCGAGGCGGGCTTATAGGGTTGCAACCTTCCGCATGAGATCGTCGTCTCCCCCATGGCCGTCAAAGTCCGCTTCGCGCCGAGCCCCACGGGCCGACTTCACGTGGGCAACGTGCGCACCGCGCTGCTCAACTGGCTGTTCGCGCGTCAGGCCGGCGGCGACTTTCTGCTGCGTCTCGACGACACCGATGTGCAGCGCTCGCGCGAGGAATTCGCTGTTGGCATCCGCGACGATCTACAGTGGCTGGGCCTTGAGTGGGCTCGCGAGGAGCGTCAGTCGGCGCGTACCGATCGCTATGTGGCGGCGGCCGAACTGCTGAAAGAGCGCGGGCGGCTCTACGCCTGCTATGAGTCCGAAGATGAACTCGATCGCAAGCGCAAGCGCCAGCTCGCGCGCGGCCTGCCGCCCATTTACGACCGCAGCGGGCTGAAGCTGAGCGAGGCCGATCACGCCGCCCTCAAGGCCGAAGGGCGCAAGCCGCACTGGCGGTTCCGCCTCGCCAACTCCGAGGACGGACTGACGCCGCTGCCGACCATCGTTTCGTGGAACGACCTCATTCGCGGCGACCAGACCGTCGACGTCGGCTCGCTGTCCGATCCCGTCGTCATTCGCGCCGACGGCTCGTTCCTCTACACGTTCACCAGCGTCGTCGACGATGCCGATTTCGGCATCACACACGTGATACGCGGCGAGGATCACGTCACCAACACGGGCGTGCAGGTGCAGCTGTTCGAAGCGCTGGACAAGGAACATCCAGCGTTCGGACATCACAGCCTTCTCATCGGCGCCGACGGTCAGGCACTGTCGAAGCGTCTCGGCGCGCTGTCGATTGAAAGTCTGCGCGTGGCCGGCCTCGAGCCCATGGCGGTCGCGAGCTACACCGCGCTGATCGGCACCTCCGATCCGATCGAGCCGCACCACGCGCTGGCTGCACTCGCCGATCGTTTCGCCTTCGACAAGATCTCCACGGGTCCGGCACGCTTCGATCCCGAGGAGCTGCAAGGCCTCAACGCGCGCCTGTTGCACACGACGCCTTACGCGGCGGTCGCCGCGCGCCTGCGGGGCTTAGGCGTCGGCGGTGGCGAGGATTTCTGGGCAGCCGTGCGCGGCAATCTCACGGTGCTCGACGATGCCGCCCTCTGGTGGAGCGTCGTCAGTGGGGAGATGCAGCCGTTGATCGAGGACGCCGAACTGACCAACAAGGCGGCCGATCTCCTGCCGCCCGAGCCGTGGGACGCGGCGACGTGGGACGTCTGGATCGCCGCCCTGAAGGTTGCCAGTGGTCGCAAGGGCCGCGCGCTCTTCCATCCCCTGCGCCTCGCCTTGACGGCGCGTGAGGACGGCCCCGAACTGAAATTGCTGCTGCCCCTGCTGGGACGCGCCAAAGCCGAGGCGCGGCTGCGCGGCCAGACGGTCTGAGCATACCGGCGGTGGCTGGCTTCAGTGCATGATATCGGGCCGGCCGGTGCCGATCTTGCGGACGAAAGTGATGGGAATCTCGCGGCCGGAAGGTAAACCCCAGACGCCGCGCTTGGTCTCCAGATAGCCAAGCCGCTCGAAGAAGGCGGCAGCGTTCAGCGTCACACTCGCCTCAAGGGCGCGGTAACCGGCGCCGCGTGCTTCAACCTCCAGGTACTCGACCAGTCGCGCCCCGATGCCATTGCCAGCAAAGAGGGGATGCACGAACACCGCGACCAGCCGCGCGGTCGGGCTGTTCGCCTCGCCGATGCTCCAGGCCGCAACGCCGACCATTTCCGAGCCGATGAAAGCGCCATAGGCGCGGTTGCCGAGCAGCACGTCGCTGTAGTGCGGGCTGCGGACAAATTCGGCGAAGGCCTCGATTTGCGGGCCCGAATAGTGGGCGGGCGCGCCACGCGCGAAGGCAACGCAGACGACATAGCGCGCACTCGACAGATCGTCGACCGCGAGCGGACGGATCTCGAGCATGTCGAGGAGGCTGTCGGCGGTCGCGGAGACGTGCATCGAGTGTGGGCTTTCGGAGGTGTCGGGCAAGCTACTGCGGGGTCTGCGCCTCGACATCGGAACGCGCTTCCCATCCGGTCGCAGGGTTTTCGGTGGCAGCGCGCTTTCCCTGCCCGGCCGGTGCTTCAGTGGGTGTGTATTCAGCCTGCTTGCACGAGCAGCCACGCACCAGCTCCTTGCGGTAGCGGAACGCCGTCTTGAGGCTGGTGTAGGGCTCCTGGGTACGGAATGCGATGGACTGGTCCATCGCCGCGCCCGGGTTCTGGTAGTAGTAGAGTTCAGATGGTGCCGCGCATTTCGACTGGCATGACTTCCGCGTCCTGCTCGAAATGGTTGGGAAGCGTCGAGAAGCTCACCGGAAAATAGTAGCCGTCGCAGAGGCGGACACACACCGTGCGGTAGGTCGCGGACGACTGCGCGCCGCCGCCGAATGGCGTCCAACGGTTGGCGTACCCGCCTTCGTCCTCGTCCTGCCAGATCGAGGAGTTGCCGCTGCGCTCGCTGCGCCGTGCTTCCTGGGTGTAGTTGGCGCCGCAGTTGTTGCGAGCCAGCTCGCGGACGATCTCGCCGCGGTACGACCGCTCGCCTGAGTTGACGATCTGCTGGCGCTGCGCTTCCAGCTCGCCAATGCGCCGGCGCGCCTCCTCGCCGTGCTCGGCGAGGTCGACACACCGCCGGGTCCGACGCAGCGTCTTGGAGAAGAGGAAGTGCTCATAGCAATCGTAGCGCTCGAGATCGGAGCGGCTTTGTTCGTAGGTCTGCTCGGACTGCTGCATCTCGGCCTCGAGGGCGGGCAGCCTGTCGCGCATACCGTTGGAGCGCTGGCCGTCCTGGACGAGGCGCTGCTCTAGTTCGAGACAGATGGGATTCTTCGTCGACCAGTTTACGGCAGGGGCGGCTTGCGGCGGCGGCATCTGTGCGCCGGGTGCCGGTTCGGGGCGCGGCTGGTAGGTCGGCGGCGCGCCTTCGGCGGGTGGCGGTTCGCGGTAGACCGGCTCGTCGGGGACGGGCGCGCGTTCCTGCTGCTGGTCGCTCCACGGCCACCAGCCCTGTGCCATCACCGGGCACGCGACAAGGCTCGCGGCGGCGAAGATCGCAGCGCGGAGAGCATGCCGCCGGGCCCCTGCTTTAGGCATCTTGAATTCTGTCCTGCCCCGGTGGCCGCCGTACGGCCGCCGGGCCCCTTAAAATGGCCAGTGCACTGCAACTATGGACACCACGGGCTAGGGGGTCAATGCGGAGCAATTGGGGCGAGCGGTCGCGCTAAGGCGAGGAAAAACCAAAGGCTCGTCGCATGTTAACGCGGGCCGGCTTGACGAGCGAAGGCGAGTTTGCGCATAACGGCGCCATGAAGCGCACGCTGCCCACACACGCCGTCAATCTGTGCGGCGTTATTATTATTTCGAGCTAGCTAATACACGCTGGCGCGTGGCGCGCTTCTTTGCCCAAGTCGTGAGACAGAGAAATCGTCCTGCCAGCGCCCCGGCGACACTAGGGACGGTCATGGCCGACGCGCATTCTCTGATGCTCTACAACACGTTGACGCGCCGCAAGGAGGCATTCGTGCCTCTCGATGCGCAGAACGTGCGCATGTATGTGTGCGGGCCGACGGTCTATGACTACGCCCACATCGGCAACGCGCGCCCCGTCATCGTCTTCGACGTGCTGTTCCGCCTGCTGCGCCACATCTACGGGGCAAAGCACGTCACCTACGTGCGCAACATCACGGACGTCGACGACAAGATCAACGCGCGTGCCGCCGCCGAGGGCGTGTCGATCCGCGAGCTGACCGAACGCACGGCAGAGCAATTCCACACCGACATCAAGGCGCTGGGGGTGCTGCCGCCGACGGTCGAGCCGCGCGCCACCGAGCATATCGAGGAAATGAAGGCGCTGATCGAGGCGCTGATCGCCAACGGCAACGCCTACGCGGCCGAGGGGCACGTGCTTTTCAACGTTCCCTCTATGCCGGACTACGGGCGCCTCTCTAATCGTTCGCTCGATGAGATGGAGGCGGGGGCCCGGGTGGAGGTGGCGCCGTACAAAAAAGACCCGATGGACTTCGTGCTGTGGAAGCCGTCGAAACCGGGCGAGCCGTCATGGCCGTCGCCGGCCGGCATCGCCGCGCCGGGGCGTCCCGGCTGGCACATCGAGTGCTCGGCCATGGCGGAGAAGCACCTGGGCCCGGTGTTCGACATCCACGGTGGCGGCATCGACCTTGTGTTCCCGCACCACGAGAACGAGATCGCGCAGTCGCGTTGTGCGCACGACACCAAGGTGATGGCGAATTACTGGCTGCACAACGGCTTCCTGCAGGTCGAAGGCGAGAAAATGTCGAAGTCCCTCGGCAACTTCATCACCATCCACGAGCTGCTGGAGACCGACAGGTTTGGCGGCCGGCGCTGGCCGGGCGAAGTGCTAAGACTTGCGATGCTGATGACCCACTACCGGCAACCTCTAGACTTTACTGTGCGTGGTCTGGAAGTCGCGGAGAAGGTCCTGACGGGATGGTATCGTCTCGTCGGCGATGCCACGGCACCGGAAATATCCGACTGGAAAATAGAAATCGAAACCGCCTTGTGGGACGATCTGAATACGCCAGCCGCGATTGCCCGGCTGCATTCGATGTCGGATGTCGTCGGAGAGGGTGAAGACCCGACTGCACGGGGTCGATTCAAGTTGGCGGCTAACATGCTCGGCCTATTGACGAGCACGGAAGGGCAGTGGCGAGCCGAGGGTGAAGCAAGAGCGGGTATCGACCAGACGCGGGTGAAAGAACTTGTCGCCTCGCGGTTGTCTGCCCGCTCGGCGAAGGACTTCAAGGAGGCCGACCGCATCCGCGACGAGCTGGCGGCCATGGGTGTTGCGCTCAAGGATGCAAAAGATCCGGCGACGGGTGAGATCGTCACAACCTGGGAGTTGGCGCGATGACGGCAGAGCAGGGAGAGGCACGGACATGGAGCGGCGGCTGCCAGTGCGGTGCCGTGCGTTTCAAAGTAGAAGGGCCACTGGACGAGGTGAGCATCTGCTATTGCCGGATGTGCCAGAAGGCGACCGGCGGCGCGTTCGGGCTGTTCGTCAAGGTGGCCTACGACAAGATCACCTGGACGCGCGGTGAGCCCAAGCGGTTCGCGTCCTCGAACCACGGCAAGCGCGCATTTTGCGACAACTGCGGCACGCCGTTGACGTGGGAGTTCGAGCACTGGATGGACGTCACCGTCGCGTCCTTCGACGAGGCGGCAAAGATCGAACCCGTCGTGCAGATGGCGATGCCGATGCAGTTTCCCTGGCTGTGGCGACTTGATGCTATCGCCGTGCGTCACAGCGACGACAGCCCCGAGTACGCCAGCTATCTGGCTTCGGTCGTCTCCAATCAGCATCCCGACCATGACACTACGACTTGGTCGCCGGTGCCAGGAGGCAAGTCGTGAGCGATGACTGGCACAAGGACACGCCCGAGCCGCGGCATTGGCTGTTCTACGTACTTATAAAGGTTGCCGTGGCGCTGTTCGCCTTCTGGGTCGCAGCGCGCAGTTTCGGATACGTGTGAGAGTAAAGATGAGCAAGGAACGGCTGTATCTCTTCGATACCACTCTGCGCGACGGCGCGCAGACGACCGGCGTCGACTTCTCGGTTGAGGACAAGCGCCGCATCGCCACCGTGCTCGATGAACTCGGCGTCGACTACGTCGAGGGCGGTTTCCCTGGCGCCAACGCGACCGACACGCAGTTTCTCGACGAGCCGTCCACACTCAAGACGGCAAAGATGACCGCGTTCGGCATGACCAAGCGCGCCGGGCGCTCGGTGTCGAACGATCCCGGCCTGCAGGCGGTGCTCGCCTCGCGCGCCGACGCCATCTGCCTCGTCACCAAGTCGTCGGACTATCACGTGCGCGTGGCGCTGGGCATCACCAACGAAGAGAACCTTGAAGGGCTCGCCCAGTCGGTGAAGGCGGTGGTCGATTCGGGCCGTGAGTGCGCGATCGACTGCGAGCACTTTTTCGACGGCTACAAGGCCAACCGTGACTATTCGCTCGCCGTCGCACGCACCGCCTACGAGGCCGGTGCGCGCTGGATCGTACTGTGCGACACCAACGGCGGCAGCCTGCCGCACGAAGTGGAGCGCATCGTCGGCGAAGTGACGAAGGTCGTGCCCGGCACGCACCTCGGGATCCACACGCACAACGACACCGAGAACGCCGTCGCCAATACGCTGATGGCGGTGCGCGGCGGCGTACGGCACATCCAGGGCACGCTGAACGGCATCGGTGAGCGTTGTGGTAACGCCAACCTGACGTCGATCATCCCGACGCTGCTGCTGAAGAGCGAGTTCGCCGATCGCTTCGAGACCGGCGTGACGCCCGAGCGCCTGCGCTCGCTCACCCATGCCAGCCGCATCCTCGATGAGGTCTTGAACCGCAACCCCGATCGGCATGCGCCTTACGTCGGCGAGAGCGCCTTTGCCACCAAGGCCGGCATCCATGCCTCGGCCATCCTGAAGGAGCCGCAAACCTACGAGCACGTCATGCCCGAGGCGGTAGGCAACGAGCGCCGTCTGCTCGTCTCCAAGCAGGGCGGCAAATCGAGCATCCTCGCCACCATCGAGCGCCTCGGCATCGACGTCGGCTTGGACGATAGCCGGGTCAGCAAGCTGCTCGATGAGGTGAAGAACCGCGAATCCGCCGGCTACTCCTACGAGGCGGCGGAAGCCTCCTTCGAGCTGCTGGCGCGGCGCACGCTGGATAGCGTGCCGCGCTACTTCTCGGTCGACAGCTTCCGCGTCATGGTCGAGAAGCGTCACAATGCGCGCGGCAAGCTCGTCACGGTTTCGGAGGCCATCGTCAAGGTCTTCGTCAGTGGCGACAACGAGCCGCTGTGGTCGGTGGGAGAGGGCAATGGTCCCGTCAACGCGCTCGACCGGGCGCTGCGCAAGGACCTCGGCCGCTACCAGAAACACATCGAGGGCGTCGAACTGGTCGACTACAAGGTGCGTATCCTCACGGGCGGCACCGAGGCCGTGACGCGCGTGCTGGTCGAAAGCCACGACACCATCAGCGGCAACCGCTGGTTCACCGTCGGCGTGTCGCCCAACATCATCGACGCGAGCTTCGAGGCGCTGCTCGACTCGATCAACTACAAGCTCATGAAAGACAACGCCCAGGCGGCGTAGGCCGCAGCTTACGGGCCGGCGGCCTTGCGCGTCACCGCACGCCGCCCATCAGCGTCTTGAGCCAGGGGATGAGCACGACGAGCGCTAGGGTCGCGACGCCGACCATCGCGGCCTGTTGCAGGAAGAAGGTGGACAGCCCCGCCGCGTCGGACGCCGAGTAGCCGCCGCCGAGGATGCCGGCCAGCTTGTTGCCCCAGGCGGCGGCGAGGAACCAGACGCCGAGGATCAGGCCGACCATGCGCGCCGGGGCCAGCTTGGTCATGGTGCTGAGACCGACGGGGCTGAGCAACAACTCACCGACCGTCTGCAGGAAGAAAAGCCCGACCAGCCACAGCGGGCTGACGCGTCCCTCGGCGGTGAGTACCGCCGCCGGCACCATCAGCAGGAACGACAGCCCCAGGAAGAAGAGCCCAAGCGCGAACTTGGCCGGGCTCGATGGCTGGTGCGGACCAAGACGCAGCCATAGTACGGCGAACAGCGGCGCCAGCAGGATGACGAACAGCGGGTTGAGCGATTGGTACCAGGCCGTGGGGAACGACCAGCCGAACAGCTCGTTGCGCGTCAGGTCCTGACAGAACAGGACGATGGTAAGGCCGCTCTGCTCGAAGATGGCCCAGAAGACCATCGCCGCGATGAAGAACACGAAGATCGCCGCCAGGCGTTGGCCGTCGATGTCGCCGCGCATGGCGAACCAGACGATGGCCGCGATCGGTAGCAGCAGGAACGCTGCCCGCAGCCATTGAAAGCGCGGATCGTCGGAGAGGATGGTCAGGCCGAGTACCGCTATAGTACCGGCGATGACCAGCAGGCTGGTGCTCCACGAGCCTCCGGCCTCGACCGGAGCTTTCCCAACGTGCTCGAGTCGCTTGGCCTGCCGCGCGTAGGAGAGGAGGCCGAACGTCATGCCGATGCCGGCGGCGGCAAATCCCCAGTGCCAGCTGCCGGAGGGATCGAAGCCGTTGGACGCCAGCCAGCTCTTGAAAATGTCGCTCTGTGCCAGGAAGCCGGTGATGATCGGTGCCAGCAGGCCGCCGATGTTGATGCCCATGTAGAAGATCGAGAAGCCGGCGTCGCGCCGCTCATCGCCCGGCGCGTAGAGGCTGCCGACCATGGCGCTGATGTTGGGCTTGAAGAGACCGGTGCCGAGCGCCACGAGCGCGAGCCCGATGTAGAACGTTGCCTCCGCCGGTACTGCGAGTGTGAAATGTCCAAGCGCAATCGTGGTGCCGCCGACGAGCACGGCGCGATGCGCACCGAGATATCGGTCGGCGATAAAGCCACCCGGAATCGACAGCAGGTATACCGCCATCGTGTAGTTGCCGTAGATGCGGGCGGCCTCGACGGTCGTTAGCCCGAGCCCGCCCGTCGGCAGCGGCGCGACGATGAACAGGGTCAGAAGGGCACGCATGCCGTAGTAGGAAAATCGCTCCCACAGCTCCGTGAAGAACAGCGTCGAGAGGCCGCGCGGCTGCCCCGCAAAGACCATCGCCCCCGTTTTACCGGCGCCGGCGCCCCTATCTGCCATGCCTACTGTCTGCCCCACCTGCAATTGCCGGTCGGGCGATAGTCCCGCAAAGCGGACAATAGCGCCAAGCAATTTTACGGGTCGCCAACTATCCCGGGCGGAGTGTCGTTGGCGTTGCAAGCCATGCCACCCCGATCGTGCCCTAACGGTCGCCGGGGACTTGGGTGATTACAGCAAACAAGCCGCGCACGACCGCGGCAAAAACTCTAGGAAGGAAGTCTCACTATGAGGACCAAATCCATTTCTGCGGTAGCCGCCGTGCTCGCGCTCGGCTGCATTGGGACGGCTGCGCTCGCCGCCGACGGCCTCCCGGACGATCCGAACTCCAACGCGACGACCATTCCTGGACCGGACGCGACGACGCCATCCGATCCGGCCGCCAACGACAACCCCGCCGCGCGTGTTCCCACCGACGAGGACGAGGGCTACCGTGTACGCCGTGAGGGTTCTGGGCGCGGCACGTCGGGCGAGGGGATGGAGCGTGACCAGGATGACAACTGACGGCGCTGCCGCGATGTAAGGAACAGGAAGGGCGTCCTAGCGACGCCCTTTCCATTTACGGGCTAGCTGCCAAGAAGGCGGCGCGCCGCTTCGTCGGGGCCGATGGCACCGGCGAGCACCTGATCGGCGAGGGTATCGAGTGCTGCTTGGCCGCCAGCGCGCACGCGCTCAGCGACGAGATCGGACGCCGCGCGCGCGATAAGGTAGCGCGCCCGCCGCCGACGGCGTGCCAGCGGGCCGGCAGCATCAAGCTCGCGGCCCATCTCGGCGACAGCCGCAACCAGCTCCGGAACGCCCTCGCCGGTGGTCGCCGTCGTCTTGAGGACGGGGAGCCCCGTGCGCCGCATGGCGCGCAGCGACAGCGCGCCCATGAGCTGATGCATGGTCTGATCCGCGCCCGGCCGGTCGCCCTTGTTGACGACCATGATATCGGCGATCTCGAGCAGGCCCGATTTCATCGCCTGGATGTCATCGCCAAGCCCCGGCGCCGATATGACGACGCGGATATCGGCAACTTCGGCGACGTCGATCTCGCTCTGGCCGGTACCGACGGTCTCCAGCAGAATGATGTCGCGCCCGGCTGCATCGAGGGCATCGATGATGCGTACGGCGGCAGGCGACAGTCCGCCCAGGTAGCCGCGGCTGGCCATCGAGCGGACGAACACCCCGTCATCGTCCAGTGCCGCCGTCATGCGGATGCGATCGCCAAGGATGGCACCGCCGGAAACTGGGCTTGAGGGATCGACGGCGATGACGCCGACTGTTTTGCCGGCGCTGCGAAGTTGGGCAATGACGGCGTTGACGAGCGTGGATTTGCCAGCCCCCGGCGGCCCTGTGAAGCCTACGACCAGCGCGTGGCCGAGATGCGGTTGCATGGCGCGCAGCAGGATGGGCGCTGCGGCGGACAGCCGTTCCAGCTCGGTGATGCAAGTCGCCGTCGCTCGCCGCTCGCCGGCGCGCATCCGCTGCACGAGGGCGGTAGCCTCGCCATCGGTCTCGATGCGCTCCCGGGCGCTCGGCGTCGTCGTCTCAGCCATTATCGGCTGATACGCGCAAACGCCGGGACGATGCAAGCGCGGCCTAGCGCCTCGTCCCCCGGAACTGCATGTATGGCCACGCTAGAACCAGACGCCGGGGCGCCGATAGCGCGGACGCATCTCGATGGGCCCAACTCCGATGAGCGAGATGCGCGGGCCTTCGGCGGTATCGAGCGGCGGCATGGGCGGCGCCTGAAACGCGTTGAGCCGGGCGATGCGTTGCTCGGAGGTTGGCATCAGGCGCATCATCGAGGGTAATGGCACCTTGCGTGCCGGAACGGGCGGCAGCAGTTCGTCGGATAGCAAGCCGGGCGAGGCATCGAGGCGCGAGATGGCGGATGCGACGCCGAGCGGATCCCCGGTAAGCAGGGCGGCCGCGCGGTCGACCTCGATCTCCCGGCCGTGCGACAAGGCCAGCTGCAACAGCGTCATGAGAACGGGCGCGAGGACCAGCAGCACCACACTCAGCCACGATGTCGGCTCACCGCCACCGATGCTGCGCAGAATGTTGAGCGCGGCTAATGTCAGTCCGATGTAGTAGAGGGCCTGCGCGCAGCGCGTGATGACATCGGCGATGCCGAACACCAGCAGGTCGCCGCGTTGCGCGTGCGCGACCTCGCGTGCAAGTATCGCTGCCACCTCGCGCATGGTCAGTCGCCGTAGCAGACCTTCGGTAAGCGCCGTAGCAAAGCGCCGCGAGGTGCCGACCGAGAAACTGCTGAGCAGCATACTCGGTACGACGTAGAGGTGCGGGGCGTGCGGCAATCCTGCCCGCCGGGCGAGTTCGGTCGTGATGCGGTCGAACTGCGCCAGATCGCCGGCCTGGTAAGGGCGCGCGCCATAGAGTTGCACCACCGTGCCCGGGGAAAGGCGCGTCGCCAGTATGACGATGGCCGTGGCGGCCAGCAAGGCGGCGATGACGGCTCCGCGCCCGAAATCGGGCCATAGCGCTGCCGTCAGCAGCGCGCCGAAGCCGCCGAGCAGCAGGGCGGCCTGTGCATAGTTGGAGACTGCGGCTGTACGCTCAAACAGCCGACTCGGGTTACGCTCTGCCTCTATGGCCATGCTCGACATCAGAGCCTAACCCGCGAGCCGTTGCATGGAATTCTTCATAGCCTTCAGCAATTTTGCCCTCGCCATGTGGCTCGCTTGGCGCCACGAGGCGCCGTCGGCCGTCTACGTGTTTTTCGCCGGGTTGGTGTTTGCGGCCGCAATCTATCTGCGCCACGCGAACACCGCCCTGCCTCTGTCCTTCTAGCGAGGCGATAGCCGTGGATATGAGCCCCGCCGTAGCCGTCCGCCTGAACGCGCTGGGACTGTACGCCATCTCGGGCGTCCTGCTGGTCGCCTTTTACTGGCAGCTGGCCTACGACGAGCTGCCGTGCCCGCTGTGCCTGCTGCAGCGCGTCGCCTTTGCGGCCTTGGCCGTCGGGCCGATCCTCACCATCCGCCACGGTCCCAAGCCTCAGCATTACGGCCTGGTCGTCATCGGAGCCCTGCTCGGGGCCGCGATCTCGGCCCGGCAGATGCTCCTGCATATCATGCCGGGCGATCCCGGCTTCGGCTCGCCGCTGCTCGGGTACCATTTCTACACATGGGCGTTCCTCGGCTTTGCCGCCGCCATCCTCGCCGCCGGTGTGATGCTGACCTTCGGCAAGCAGTTCGCTCCGTCCGCGGCGCCTCCTCCTGCCGGACCGTTCGAGCGTGCAGCCGTATGGCTGATCCTTACACTCACCGTACTCAACGCGGGAAGCGTCCTTGTGGAGTGCGGATTTTCCAGCTGTCCATCGAGCCCGGTCCGCTACGAGCTTCTCAACTGAGCCGAAGCTCTGCCGAAAAGCTGGCCGCGTCAGAACTTGGCCAGCACCGAACTCGTCGGATGGCGCATCGTGGGGCGTCCAGGCGCCGATGATCGCCGGCACGATCTTGGCGGCCGCATCGACCACGGTGAAGCGCACGTCCAGCCCGGGACGGATGAAGGTGTCCGCCTTCATATGGGTCAACAGGCTGAGGAACGGGGTCCAGAAGCCGTCGATGTTGGCGACGACGACTGGCTTGGTATGGCGGCCGAGCTGTACCCAGGTCAGCTGTTCCACCAGCTCCTCCAGCGTGCCGACACCGCCAGGTAGTGCCACGAAGGCATCCGAGCGGTCGAACATCAGCTGCTTGCGCTGGTGCATGTCGTCGGTGACGATGACCTCGTTGACGTCGCGCAACATGGCTTCCTTCTCGACGAGGAATGCCGGGATAATGCCGGTGACGCGACCGCCATGGTCCAGCGTCGAGCGGGCGACTTCACCCATGAGGCCGAGGCTGCCGCCGCCGTAGACGAGCCCGATGTCGTTGCGTGCGAGTGCCGCGCCGAGGGTCTGAGCCGCCTCCTTGTAAGCCGGATTGAGGCCCATCCCCGAGCCGCAATAGACGCACACGTTGCGCACGCCATCTGCGGTCTTCTTTTTTCCGTTGAACTGTTTCTTGCTCATTCAATTTTCCACTGCTTCTTCAAAGTGCCCCGCAGGGCCAAGTCTAATATGGGGTCGGCGGCTGTGTGTGACAGCGACCTCGTCTACCAGCCGGCGAGACTGGCGCCGTTATCCGATTTTTTGATGTCGGTTTGGCGCCCCGCCGGACTTGTGCTTAATGGTTTGTCCTAGCTAGGCGGCAGTCTCAGAGAACCGCCATAAACAACGGATATTCCCGCCGTATCGACCCGGTGTGGATGATGGGGAGCGTAAAACGCCGATGACGGGTATGCGTTCCCTCTTCGTGCTGGCATTGCTCAGCGCTCCGGCCGCCGTTGCGGGCGACAACGAGGCGCCGAGCGATCGTCCTGCACTGCGCCAGCGTGCCGAGGATCTGGCGCGCGCCGCCTCGGATCGCTTCAGTGACCTGCTTGGCGATCGCGCGGAGCAGCAGCTTGCGCAGAGCGCCGCGCCGCCAGCGGCGCCGGGTCAGGCGGTTGAAGCAAGCGGAACATTCGCGCCCGTGTGGGACTGGCTGGCCCGTTCATCGCAGGCATACGACGATCTCGTGATCGCCCAGCTCAAGAATTCCGACGGTTGGACCGTGGTCGTGCAGCGCAGCGGCGAAACTCCGACTGCCGGAGCGAGCGCCCTCAAGACCGCACAAGCCCAAACCACTCCGGGCGGGCCCGCTGCCCCGGCGACTGCAGAACCTGCGGCGCCGCAATTGCAGGGATGGAGCGGCCTCGTAGAGCGGGTGCGCGAGTGGCTGGCGCGTGCCAATCGCAGCTATCGCAACGAGATCGTCAAGCCGCTGCTTGCCCCGCCGGCAGGCGTGCCGTCCAGCGAACCGCCAAGTGAGATCGCAGTGCAACCCCCGAGTGCTGCGCCATCGCTGCCCGTCGTGCCACCGGCAACACCACAGCCGGCGCCGCCCGTGACTGCCGGTGCCGGCGGCGGCCCCGCGGGCGGCGCCGACGCTGACGAAGAGATCAAGCGAGAAGCCAAGGCCGCGGCCGATAAGCGGCGCGCCGATGAGCAGGCGGCGGCACAGGCCAGGCTGGCAGCGGATGCCGCCGAAGCCAAGCGGAGTGCCGAGGAAGCCGCATCAAAGCGGCGCGCCGAGGAGCAGGCCGCTTTGGCGCAGCGCCGTGCCGATCAAGAGCGGCGCGCCGCCGCCGCGGAAGCTGAGCGCCGTGCGGAAGCGGAGGCGCGCGCCAAGCGCATAGAGGCGGCCGCCGCGGAGCGCCGCAAGGCGGACGCCGACGCCAAGCGCCAGGCCGAGGAAGCCGACGCCGCCGAGCGCCGCGCGGTTGCCGAAGCCGAGGCTGAAACAAAACGCAAGGCCGAGATCGAAGCCGAGGCAACGCGGCGCTCGCAGCAGGCCGCGCGTGAAAAGCAGGCCGCACGTGAGCAGGCCGCCCGCGAACAGTTGGCCAAGGCGCCGGCCGCGCCCCCGCCGGCAGCGTCGCCCGCAGCTGCGCCGGCTCCCGTCGACAGTGAGAGTTCGGACGTCGCAATTCGCGCCGGTACCGCGGACGAGAAGGGCCCGGCGCCGCCTGCGTCCTCGACCGCCGCATCGCGCAAGGCGCGCGAGGAAACGGTCGTGGCCGAGGCAGCGCCTGCGCCGGTCAAGAAGAGAACGGCCACGCGCTCGCTCGCCCGTTCCAAGGGCGGCAAGAAGTACGCGCACGGGCCGCGCCAAAAGACCCGCCACGCTTACAAGCAACGCCGGCCGCGCTGGGCCTACGCGTCGCCGCGCAAGCGTGTCACTCGCGCGCAAATTGGCTATGTGGTGCGTGGTTGCGCCTGCCGCTGCGGCAGTGCGTCCGCCCGGCCGCATAAGGCGCGTCGCGGCATGTGGCGCTCCTATGCCGCGCCTCGCGCGCACAAGCGTCATGGCGGGCGACTTACCTACCGGAGCCGCGTCCACTATATTGATTGAGGTCGCTCCGACCTTGCATCGACGGGGTATCGGCCTGGCGGCGCCGCGCATGTGCCGTCCGTGCATGATCGATCAATCCGTCCAGCCAAGCAGGTATCATGTCGTTTCCGCCCGCGGTTCCGGCCGCCCCCAGCGACGAGCGCGAGGAGACCTACCTCAGCCAGCGCACCAGCCACTTCGAGGCGCTGCGCGGACTGTTGCCGCTGGTGTGGCCGGCCAAGCGACCCGATCTGCGTGTGCGCGTGGTACTAGCGTTTATCGTTCTGCTCATCGCCAAGCTGGTCACCGTCGCCGTGCCGGTGTTCTACAAGAATGCCACCGACAAACTGACGGCGGCCGCCGGTAGCGGCTCAGGCTCTGAGGCGGCGCACGGCGTCGCTATCGCCGTCGTGATGCTGATCTTCGCCTACGGCGCCGGCCGCATTTTGATGATGGCGCTGACGCAAGTGCGCGATGTCATCTTCACCGAAGTCGGCCAGAACGCGGTGCGCGAACTCAACAACCGCACCTTCGGCCACCTGCATCGGCTGTCGTTGCGTTTCCACCTCGAGCGGCGCACGGGCGGTCTGTCGCGCGTCATCGAGCGGGCGACGCGCGGCGTCGAACTCATCATCCGCATGGGCATCCTCAACGTGGTGCCGACCGCGCTCGAGCTGCTGCTCGTCTCCGGGATGCTGCTCTACTACTTCGACTGGCGCTACGTGGCGATCATGTACGCGACGGTCGCTTTCTACATGTGGTTCACGTTCGCAGCCAGCGAGCGGCGCATCGCCATCCGCCGCGAGATGAACGACAGCGACACGGAAGCCAACACCAAGGCGATCGACAGCCTGCTCAACTTCGAAACCGTGAAATACTTCGGCAACGAGGAATTGGAGGCGCGCCGATTCGATACCTCTACTGCGCGTTACGAGCAGGCGGCGATCAAGACGTTCCGTTCGCTGGCCGTGCTCAATACCGGTCAGACGCTCATCTTCACCATAGGCATGACCGCCTGCATGCTGCTGGCGGCACGTGCCGTCGTCCTCGGCACGCACTCGGTCGGCGAGTTTGTGATGATCAATGCGTTGATGATCCAGCTCTACATGCCGCTCAACTTCATGGGCATGGTCTATCGCGAGATCAAGCAAGGGCTGGTCGATCTGGAATCGATGTTCGCGTTGCTGGATGAGCGCCCCGAGATCAAGGACCGCCCGGGAGCGCGCCCGCTGGTCATCGACAAGGGCGTCATCCGTTTCGAGGACGTCACATTTGCCTATGAGCCTGGCGGACGCGAGGTGCTGAAGCATGTGACGTTCGCGGTCCCGGCCGGCCAGATGGTGGCCATCGTCGGACCCTCGGGAGCCGGCAAGTCGACCATCGGGCGCATCCTGTTCCGCTTCTATGACATCGAAGCCGGGCGCGTGACCATCGACGGCCAGGATATCCGCGACGTGACGCAGAAGAGCCTGCGCGCCGCCATCGGCGTGGTGCCCCAGGATAGCGTGCTGTTCAACGATACGATCTTCTACAACATCAAGTACGGACGCCCCGACGCTTCCGACGAAGAGGTCTACGCCGCCGCGCGGCTGGCGCAGATCGACGCGTTCATCCGCACCCTCCCGCTTGGCTACAAGACGATGGTCGGTGAGCGCGGATTGAAGCTGTCCGGCGGCGAGAAGCAGCGCGTCGCCATCGCCCGCACCATTCTCAAAGGGCCGCCGATCCTCATTCTCGACGAGGCGACGAGCGCGCTCGACAGCCACACCGAAAAGGAAATTCAGGACGCCCTCGATCAGGTGGCGCGCAACCGCACCTCGCTGGTCATCGCCCACCGGCTGTCGACCATCGTCAACGCGGACAATATCCTCGTGCTCGACAAGGGGCGGCTGGTCGAGCAGGGCACGCACACCGAATTGATGTCCAAGGGCGGCCTTTACGCCAGTCTGTGGACGCGGCAGCGGCAGGCGGACAAGGCGCGCGAGGAGCTGGCGCACGTCCTGGAAGATGCCGAGCGCGAGGGTGCGCTGCGGGCCGAGGACATCCGCCTCATGACGGCGAAGTAGCAATGAAAACGCCGGCCGCCTGGGGAGCGGCCGGCACGGGCAGGCGACGACACGGATGCCATCCAGGGATTGTCGCCTGCACCGATTGGTGCGTCAGGGCTTGGCCTGCGCAAGCAACTCGTCCCATCGCTTCTTGGCGCCGCCGGGCGCCTTGTAGGCGTCGAGCTGATCCTTATTGGTCGGCTCGCCGGCGACGATCAGCGCAACCATTCCCATGGTGTAGTGGGGGAGGCACTTGATGCCGTAGTAGCCGGGCTTCTCGACCACGAACTCGGCCCCTTGGTTCATCTCGCCCTTCAGCGGCTCGACACCCTCGGGCCAGACATCCTTGATCGCCTCGGCGTTGTGGTTCTTATCGACGACTACGAATTTCACCGTGTCGCCGGGAGCGACCTTCAGATAGTCGGGCTCGAACACCATGAATTTGCCTTTGCCATTGGTGTTCTTGATCTTGATTTCGTGCTCGGCGGCGGATGCGAGCGTGCCGAAGCAGCACGCCACGGCGAGTGTCGCGACGAAGGTCTTCACGTAGCCCAATGTTTCCTCCCACGTTTCTATACGAACAGAGTATAGAATAAACGCGAGGCGCGTCAATCGAGCACACGCGCTGGCGCGCGGCGGAGCGTTTTGTCGCGGTAGCGGTCGTGGGCTTGGCAACTCAGTCGGTTTGCTCGTCCGAGCGAAGTTGCGCTTAACGGCATCGAGAGTGACACGCGTTAGCGTATGGTGTGCGGCCGGCTTCCCGTCGGCGCGGGAAGCGGGCACGTGAACTGGCAACACCTAAAACCCCAGCTGCGATCCGGCATGCGTACGATCGCTGATGCCGTCGCCGAAGCAGCGTTGCTGCTCGGCGCGTTGCTGCGGGCTGTATGGGAACTGGTGAGGCCGGCTTTCGTGCTGGCGCTCAACATCCTCGTCGCTCTCATTCTCTTGTTCGAGGAGTGGGGCTGGCGCCCGCTGTCGAACCTCCTGGCATGGCTTGCTCGCTTTAGGTTGTGGGCGATGGCAGAGCAGCTCATCGCCAGTCTGCCGCCTTATGCGGCGCTGCTCGTCCTTGCAGTTCCGAGCGGCGTGCTCATTCCCGCCAAGCTTATCGGCGTCTACATGTTCGCCACGGGCCATTTCTTCTTGGCCGCAGTGGTCATCGTGCTGGCCAAGATCACATCGACGGCGCTCATCGCCCGGCTGTTCCTGCTCACCAAGCCGGCGCTCATGCAGATCCCCTGGTTCGCCCGCGCTTACGAGGCGTTCGTGCCTTGGCAGGAGGCGTTGTTCGCGCGCATCCGCGCCTCGTGGGTGTGGCGCTACGGGCGTGTTGTGAAATGGCGCGTCGGACATGCCATGCGGCACGGCTGGCTGACGCTGCGTCCGCGGGTCATAGCGGCATGGCGCGAGGCCAAACTCGCCGTGGAGCCGTTGAGCCTGCGCCTACGTAGCGGCTGGCGCCAAATGCTTGCGCGTCTTTCGCCTGAGCGCCGCAGCGCGCCGCGTCAGCTCCCCCCGCCCGACCATCGGCGCTAGGCGAGGCCGATCGGCACCTTTTCCACCGTCGCCGTACCGCTGTCGTCGAGCCAGGTCATCGTCAGCGTGCCGGGACCGGGCACCTTCATGAAGAACGCGAGATAGGGGTTGGCGGCGATGCCCGACCCGAGCGTCGCCGAAAACACCTCTGCGCCTTCAAAACTCGCCGTGAATGTATGAATGATGTCGCGCGGCACGATCTTGCCAGCCGGGTCCTTGCGGTTGCCCGTTTCCATCACGTGCGTTGCGAGCGTCTTGATCTCGATGACGGCGCCCGGGTTGATCACCTCGGGGAGCTTGATGCGCGGGGGCTTTTTCATCGCGTCGGCGTTCCTTCAGATGCCACAGCCGCCGACCTTCACGGCGACCTTGCGCCGTGTCAGCAGCATACGCCCGTCGCTCAACTCGGCGACGGCGACCACGTCCTGCGTCTTGGCAAGTCGCATACGGCTCGTCACCTGCGCCTTAGCGGACAGCAGGGTAAATCGGAACGTCGCTACCGCGGCCCGCGGGTTGGCGGTCGATAGCAAGTGCACCGCTTTGACGTGGTTGTCTGCCGTCATGGGGCTATCGACCATCAGCGCCACCGGCACGTAGTCGCCGTTCTCGACGCTCTCGGGCAGATCAAGAGTTCAGGCCCTCGTCGCTGGTCGCCGCGTTGCCGAGCAACGCCGCCAGAGTCGCCTTGAACTCAGCGCTTTCCTCGGCAGCCGCCTCGGCGCGTGCATCCGCTATGCCGGCGACGCGCGCCATCACCCCGGAGGCACCGGCAACCACTAGAAATGTGCGTCGATCGAGCATTCTAAGTCCGCCTTGGGCGCCGCTGTTGGTGGTCCGTTACGGGCATGTTGCCGGGGCTTCCCGTCAAGGCTTACGATATCGGGATCAACGGGCCGGCAACAAGGCACACACATGTTCAATCGTAGGGAGTTTGGACGGCTTTTGGGGGGAGCGGCGGTCGCCGCCGCGGCACAGCGGCTGGTCGGAGCGCCGGCGATAGCCAAGGGCGGCGGCAGGGTGGTCATTGTGGGGGGCGGGGCAGGGGGCGGCACGGTGGCGCGCATCCTTAAGACCGAGGCGCCGCAGCTGCAGGTCACGGTCGTAGAAAAGCGGGCCATCTATACTTCGTGTTTCAACTCCAATCACTTCCTTGGGGGCTTCCGCAGCTTTGCGTCGCTGGAGCACAGCTATGACGGCCTCAGGAAGCTGGGCATCGATGTCGTCAACGACATGGCAACGGCGGTCAACGCGCCTCAACGCAGCGTTAAGCTCGCAGGCGGCGGCACGCTCGAATACGACCGCCTGGTGCTCTCGCCGGGCATCGACTTCAAATACGACGCCATCGAAGGCTACTCGGCGGAGGTCGCCGAGATCATGCCGCACGCCTGGAAGGCGGGTCCGCAGACGCTGCTCCTGATGCGGCAGCTGCAAGCCATGGATGACGGCGGCGTCGTGATCATGACTGTGCCGGGCAATCCATACCGCTGCCCGCCGGGACCGTATGAGCGGGCCTGCATGATCGCGAACTACCTCAAGAACTCATAAGCCACGCTCCAAGCTCGTCATCTTCGACGCCAAGCCGATGTTCTCCAAGCAGGCAGCCTTCGAGGAGGCGTTCGAGAAATACTACGGCGGCATCATCGACCTGAACCTTACCAACGAGATCGATGACTTCCGCGTCGTGCGCGTCGATCCCAAGGCGATGGAGGTCGAGACGGCGTCCGGGATCAAGCTCAAGGGGGCGGTCGTCAACGTCATCCCGGTGCAGACCGCCGGCGACATCGCCATCGCTGCCGGGTTGCGCCGAAGGCAGCTGGTGTCCGATCAAACCGGAGAGTTTTGCTTCAACGAAGCTCGACGGCGTCTACGTCATCGGCGATGCCGCCATCGCCGCCGAGATGCCGAAGTCAGCCTACACCGCCAACAGCCATGGAAGGGTCGTTGCCGCCGACATACTGGCCGCCCTGGTCGGCGGCGAGCCGGTCCAGGCGCGCTATCGCAATACGTGCTGGTCGTTGCTGGCTGCCGAGGACAGCATCAAGATCGGCGCCGACTACACGCCGGGCGAAAAGGATGGAAAGCCGATCCTCGCGCCGGATCATCCATTCGTGTCGCAGAAGGGCGAGACGGCCGAGGTGCGGCGCCAAAACTATGCCGAGAGCCTCGCCTGGTATCATGCCATCATCGCCGACGCGCTGAACGACAACACGGCGCTGCTGCACAAGGGATGAGGTCCACGTTCGAGCGGCAGCTCGCAATGAGGTGGCAACGGCGGGCCGAGCCGTCGGCGCGCGTACACGCTCAGCGACTCACCTTCCGCGACTGACCCTGCGGAAACCCTCGGCGATGAGCAGCAGGACAACGGCGCCAAGCGTACAGGCGATGATGTTGCCCAACGTCGTGTCGACGTGGATGCCCAGGGCGGCGACGCCGAAGCTTGCCAGAGCGGCGCCGAGGATGCCGAGGGCAATATTGCCGATCAGCCCAAGGCCGTAGCCTTCGACGATGAGGCCGGCCAGCCAGCCGGCCACGGCGCCGATGATCAGCCACGTAAAGATTGATTCCTGCTCCAGCATGCCCGTCTCCGGTTCGCGTCCCCTGCCGAACGTTTTGAGGTCCATGTGCGTTGCCTGTGCGTGACGTCGCGCGCGGAGAACGTATGGACATCCTACTGAAGATTGGCGACGTGTGGGTGCGCCGCCGCGCGGCTCCCGATGCAAAGGCGGTCGAGGCCGTTGCAGCCCTGACGCCGGCGACGGTGGTGACGGGTGCCTCCGAGGGGCTGGGGTTTGCCCTTGCACGGCGGATCGCCCGCGAAGGGCGCACGATCGTGCTGCTCGCGCGCTCTCCCGAAGCGCTCGAGGCTGCAGCCAGTGAGCTTCGCACCGATTTTCCGAAGGCGGCGGTGGTCGCCGAGCCGCTGGATGTAGGCGAGAAGGAAGCCCCCGAAAAACTCGACGCACTGCTGGCGCGGCATGGGTTCTACCTCGATGTGCTCGTGAACAACGCCGGCATAGGAATCGGGGGGAATTTCACCGACCTCGATCCGGCCCAGCTCGACGAGCTCGTCGAGACAAATGTCGCTGCCGTGACGCGGCTGACCCGCCATTACCTGCCGGCGATGCGGGCCCGCGCCCGTGGCGGCATCATGAACCTGGCTTCGCTCGCAGCCTTTTCTCCCGGCCCGTGGCAGGCACCGTACTTCGCCAGCAAGGCATACGTGCTGTCTCTGACCGCGGCCATCGGTGGGGAATGTGCTGGCGAGGGCGTGCGCGTATGCGCCATCGCTTGCGGACCGGTCGAGACACGCATTCATCGCAAGATGAATGCAACGAACACATTCTACCGGGCGCTGCTGCCGAGTGCCTCGGCCGACCGCATGGCGCGTCTCGCTTGGCGTTCCTACCGCATGGGGCGGCGCGTGGTGGTGCCGGGTATCGTCAACAGCTTCATCGCCTGGTCGGCGCGCGCCATGCCGTACGAGCTGCTGTTACCGCTCGTCGACTGGCTGATGAAACCGCGCGCGCGCCCCGCTCCCTGGGCACGCCGCTCGGCCAACGGCAGCAACCTTTTTGGCAAGTCGGCAGTCGCCAAGCGCAAAGCCTACCGCTGAAAAAAAGAGGGTCGGGCTTCGCGGCCCAACCCTCTCAAACTGCACGCTTGTGCAAGCGCTCCTACGCGGCCTGCGCGTAGTACTTCTTGAGGCCGCTCAACACCTGCGCCTTGTCGACCGGTGCGCCCATCTCGATCATCGCGTCGGCGAAGCGGCTGACGATCTCGTTGATCTGCTCGGGTGACAGCTGGTTCAGGATGCCGATGCGGACCTGCACGGGCTCCGAAAGCGTCGGCCAGATGCCGAAGCCTTTGGCGCGGGCGCCGGCAACGAGATCCTTTTCCTTGCCCTTGAGTTCGCCCGGGAGGTTCAGCACGACGAGGCTCGTCATGTTGGAGGTGACGTCGCAACCCATGGCTTCGACCGCCTGGCGCAGCGCCTTCTCGTGATAGGTGTAGTCGGAAGCTTTGCGGCGGCGACCGTAGGTGAGGATGATACGCAGCGCCTCATGGAATGCGGCGACGGCGTAGCACGAATGCGTCTGGTGGTAGACGGCGTTCGGCACGTCCTTCCCGTCGATGATGCCCCAGTGGCGGGCATTGAGGATCGGGTGGTGGACATAGCTGCGGCAGCCGCGCTTCTTGACCAGATCGATCACCTTGTCGGTGAAGGAGACGGGCGCATACGTGAGCGGCAGCGACAGCACGCCCTTCTGCGGACAAGAGGCCCAGGCAACGACGCCCGGATAATCATCGATGCTGAAGTCGGCGACGCCGAGGCTCGACACGGCATCGACGATGCCCATCACGCCATGCTTTACGCAGGCTTCGGAAAAGCCCTTGAGGTCGTTGATGCGGCCCGAGCCCGTTTCCCAGTGCGCCATGAAGGCCCACATCGGCTTGTGCTCGGCCAGCGCCTTCTCGACGATTTCGCCGGTGACCGACTGCCCGTGCGGCACCAAGACGGTGATGACGTTCTTCGGCTTGGGATTGAGCGAGTCCGCGGCAAGGTCTTCAGCCGATGAAGCCTTCATGCGGATGGTCAGATCGTCGATGCTCGAGAACGTTCCGTTGGAGAACGACACGACAGTATCGCCCGGAAGGATCATGCCTTCCATGCAGTCCAGACCGTCCCAGCCGGTGCCGGCGACGCCATAGGTATAGACGTTCTTGGTGCCCCAGAGTTCGCGCAGCATCTCCTTGGCTTCGAGCATGCCGCGGACGACATCCTTTTGCATGTGGTCGGCAACGCCCGTCTTGGTGAAGCGCTCCAGTACGCGCGGATCGGTGTTACCTGGGCCCGGACCGGCAGCAAGGGTCTCAGGGATTTCCAGGGTCGGGTAAATTTTCATCGTGTCCTCCGATTGGCTCCGCGCGGGGTCGGCCCGTGTTCCCAGGCTTGCCCGAATGTAATCCGGCGGAAATTAGGGCAGACGGAGCGCTTCGGGCAAGGCAGAAACGCGGAATTCGGTGCGGCGCAGAGCCGGGAGGGTGCTTCTGCGCCGCAGCATGGTGACGCAGATCGGGCCGGATGTCGCAGAAGACCGCGGCCCGAGGGCTGTTCTGCGCGACGTCCCTTCGGCTCGGCGTCGTTCAACGAACCGACGCCGCGCCTGAGACAGGCCGCCTTCCCCCGAGCCTCGTCGCGAAGAAGAGCGTGCGGGTGCGCGCCGCCGAAATCGCAGTCGGGCTGATTGCGATGTGAAGAGCGGGGCGGACGCAAACGCGGCGCTCGTCCGTCGCCTGGCACAGGTCGGCGAGGAGGGCGGTGACGCACGCAGGCGACGAAGCTCGATGACCTACGCCGGTTCGGTTGCCCACAAGCGAGCCGGCGATGCCGCAACGCAGCAAAGAAGACCGCGCGCGCATCCTGCGGCTAGGGTCTCGCTCCCGCCGGAAACGCGCTATAATGCCTGGCGCTTTCGAATAGCCGGCACGGCGTGTGCGCCAACGTTTTTTGGCACATTCGGAAAGCTCGCGTTGAGCTTAACGCCAATGCAATGAGCGGCACGTTAGGTTGCCGTCTGAAGCGGACCCGCCCAAACTACTGCCGCGGAGGCATAAAAGCATGGTCGAGCTGGTATTTCTTGTCGTGCTATTGGCCGGCACACTCGCGCTCGGTATGTACAAGGCACCGCTGTGGGGTTGGGCCGGTGCGCTCGCGGTCGCTGCGCTGATCTGGCAGTCCGAAGCCGTGCACGGGCACACCGGCGTGTTCGGCATCCTGCTTTGGTTGTTCGTCGCCGGCTTTGTCGCACTCTCCATACCGGCTTTGCGCCGCCGCTATGTTGCGGCACCCGTATTCAAGTTCGTCAAAGGCACGCTGCCCAAAGTCTCGGACACCGAGCAGCAGGCGCTCGAAGCCGGCACGGTGGGTTTCGATGCCGAGCTGTTCTCGGGCACGCCCGATTGGAACAAGCTGCGCGCCATCGCGCCCGTCGTGCTGACGCCGGAAGAGCAAGCCTTCCTCGACGGGCCGACGGAACAGCTGTGCGGTCTCATCAAAGACTGGCAAGTGCGCCATCAGCAGCGCGAGATCCCCGAAGCGATCTGGGATTTCGTCAAATCGCGGGGCTTCCTCGGTATGCTGATCTCCAAGGAGCACGGCGGACTGGGCTTCTCGGCGCAGGCGCAGTCGCTCATCATCGGCAAGATCGCCTCGCGGTCGCCGGATGTCGTCACCATCGTCATGGTGCCCAATTCGCTTGGACCGGGCGAGCTGATCGAGAAGTACGGCACCGAGCAGCAGAAGCACTACTACCTGCCGCGCCTAGCCCGCGGCGACGAAATCCCCTGCTTTGCGCTGACCGGTCCGACTTCGGGCTCGGACGCCGCCACCATGCGCGACATCGGCACCGTCGTGCGCGGTCCCGACGGCAAGCCGGCCATCGAACTGTCGTGGGACAAGCGCTACATCACGCTCGGCCCCAAGGCGACGCTGCTGGGCCTCGCATTCCGCCTCTTTGATCCCGACAACCTGCTCGGCAAGGGCGAGACGCTCGGGATCACTGTCGCCATGATTCCGACGAACCATCCCGGAGTGCAGATCGGCCGCCGGCATCTACCGGCCGGTGCCGCTTTCCCCAATGGTCCAAACTGGGGCCGCAACGTCGTCATCCCCATGGACTGGGTGATCGGCGGCGAAGCCATGGCCGGACAAGGCTGGCGCATGCTGATGGAATGCCTGGCGGCCGGGCGTGCCATCTCGTTGCCTTCGACCGCGACCGCGGGCGCCAAGGCGATGCTTCGCTTCACCACCGCCTACGCGCGCATCCGCCGCCAGTTCGGCTTGCCGGTGGCGCGCATGGAGGGCGTCGAGGAGCCCTTGGCGCGCATGATCGAGACAGCCTATGCCTGCGAGGCGGCCCGCGCCGTCACCGCCGCCATGGTGTCGCGAGGCGAGCGGCCGTCGGTGATTTCGGCGCTGATGAAGTACCAGACCACCGAGCGCATGCGCCGCGCCGTGAACGACGCCTTCGACATTCACGGTGGGCGCGCTATCTGCGATGGCCCGTCCAACTATCTCCAGTCGGCCTACCAGATGGTCCCCGTCGGCATCACGGTCGAGGGCGCCAACATCCTGACGCGTACGCTCATCACATTTGCGCAGGGCGCGCTGCGTTCGCATCCCTATCTCTATCGCGAGATTCAGGCAGCGCAGAACCCTGACCGCGAACGTGGGCTCGACTCCTTCGATCGCGCCTTCGGCGACCACGTAGCCTTTTCGTTCGCCAATGCATGCGGGGGCTTCTTCCACAACATTACCGGTGCCCTGTTCGCGCCCGCGCCCGAGAAGTCGTTCGACACGGCGAACTGGTACCGGCAGCTGGCGCGTGCCTCGCGCAGCTTCGCCTTCGTCGCAGATCTCACGGTGGCGACCTTGGGCGGGAGCCTGAAGACCAAGCAGAAGCTTTCCGGCCGCCTCGCCGACGCGCTGTCGGAGCTCTACATCCTCGCCTGCGTGCTGAAGCGCTACGAGGACGACGGACGCCTGTCGAGTGACCGCACGTTCGTCGATCTCGCGGCCCAGAACGGCCTCTACCGTTTCCAGGAGGCGCTGCGTGGCGTGGTCGACAACTTCCCGATCCTGCCGGCGCGCTGGGCGATGCGCATCGTTGCCTTCCCGTTCGGCAATCCGTACCGGCCGGCCCCCGACGTGCTCGGCCACCGCGCCGTCAAGTTGACGCTGGATGCTCCGGGCGTGCGCGACCGGCTGACGCGCTACATCTACATCTCCACGATCCCGACGATCCGACCGGCCTGCTCGAAGCAACGCTCAAGAAGGCGGTCGCTGCCGAGGAGGCGGAGAAGAAGCTGGAGCGGGCGATCCGCGCCGGCACGCTGCGCCGCTATCACGGCGTCGATTGGATCGGCGATGCCATAGACAAGGGCGTCGTGACGGAGAGCGAAGGCCAGCAGCTGCGCGAGTTGGAAGCGCTGACCGCCCGCGTCATTGCCGTCGATCATTTCGATCCTGCCGCGTTGCAGCCCCATTATCGGACCAACGCGCCAGGACCGGGCCTGAAACCGCGCGGCATCGAGAGTGCCGCCGCAGAGTAACATCGTTACGCCGCGCCGCGTTCAGCGCATGCGTTGGGAAGCTGCGTAAGAGGAGTTGGTATGTTCAAGGCTATGTCCCACCCGCTACCCAACCTGAAGGACTGGCGCTTCTCCATCGACCAATGGGGCATCGGCTGGGCCGAGTTCGATCGCGAAGGCGAAACCCAGAACTCACTCGGCCGCCGCCCCTTGGAGGAGCTGGGCGAGATCGTCGCCGAGGTCGAGAAGGGCGCGCGCGACAAATCCATTCGCGGCCTCGTCATCATTTCCGCCAAGCAGCGCGGCTTCATCGTCGGCGCCGACATCCGCGAGTTCGCAGACATCCGGACCGAGAGCGACGTCATCGACAAGCTGCGGCCTGTCACGGCGCTGCTTGACCGCATCGAGAACCTAAAGGTTCCGGTGGTCTGCGCCATCAACGGCTTCTGTCTCGGCGGCGGGCTCGAGCTGGCGCTCGCCTGCCATTACCGGATCGCCACCCGTGATGCCGGTACCAAGCTCGGGTTCCCCGAGGTCAAGCTCGGCATCTTCCCGGGCTTCAACGGCACCGCTCGCGCCATCCGCCAGGCTGGCGCACCGTCCGCCATGCAGGCGATGCTGAGCGGCAAGATGCTGTCGGCCTCGGCCGCGCGCGGCATGGGCTTTATCGATCAATTGGTCGATACGCGGGGCGCATTGCCGTGGGCGGCACGCAAGGCCGTCCTGCGCAACCGAAAATCGAAGGTCGCCGGCTTCGCCATGAAGCTGCTGTCGAAATGGCCGGCGCGCGAGTTGCTCGCCAAGCGCATGCGTTCGGAAGTCGCCAAGAAGGCGCGCGAGGATCACTATCCCGCGCCCTACCGGCTCATTGACCTGTTCGAGCGCTACGGCGGCAACGATGAAGCGATGAAGGCTGCCGAGTCGCGCGCCTTCGCCCCGCTCATGGTCTCCGACCAGTCGCGCAACCTGCGCCGCGTGTTCTGGCTATCTGAATTGCTGAAGGGCCAGGCGCCCAAGAAGCTCGGATGGCGCCCGTCGCGCGTGCACGTCATCGGCGCCGGCACCATGGGCGCCGACATCGCCGGCTGGTGCGTTGCGTGCGGCATGGAGGTGACGCTGCAGGACGTCTCGGCTGAGCAGATCGCCAAGGGCATCGCCGCGCAGGGCAAGCTGTTCGCGCGCAAGTTCAAGACCAAGGCGCAGCGCGACGCCGCCAAGGCGCGGCTCATTGCCGATCCGACCGGCGAAGGGATTGCGCGCGCCGACGTCGTCATCGAGGCTATCGTCGAAAGGCTCGACATCAAGCAGAAAGTGCTGGGCGAGGTGGAGGGCAGAATGAAGCAGGGCGCCGTGCTGGCGACGAACACATCCTCGCTGCTCATCGAGGACATCGCCGCCGGCCTGCCAGATCCGGGGCGCCTCATCGGCTTGCATTTCTTCAATCCCGTGGCGCTGATGCCGCTCGTCGAGGTCGTACGTGGTACAGCTTCGCGCGAGGAAGACATCGGGCGTGGCGCCGCCTTTGTTGCGGCCATCGACAAGTTTCCGCTCATCACCAAGAGCGTGCCGGGCTTCCTCGTTAACCGCGTGCTGACCCCGTACATGTTCGGCGCCATGCAGCGGCTGGAACACGGCGAGGACAAGGAGCGCATCGACGAAGCGGCGCGCACCTTCGGCATGCCGATGGGACCCATCGAACTCGCCGATACGGTCGGCCTCGATGTGTGCGCGCACGTCGCCCACATACTCAAGTTCTCCTCGGAAGGTTCCAAGCTCGATCGACTGGTCGCGGAAGGCAAGCTCGGCAAGAAGACGGGTCAGGGCTTCTACGTCTGGAAGGATGGCAAGCCGGAGAAGTCGGCCCGCACCTTTGACAAGGCGGAGATGGATAAGCTGGGGCGCGATCTCGTCGAGCCGCTGATCGCCGAGGCGCAGAAGTGCGTCGACGCGCAGGTCGTCGAGAATGCCGACCTGGTCGATGCGGGCGTCATCTTCGGCACCGGGTTTGCGCCGTTCCGCGGCGGTCCACTGCACTACAAGGCCGCTCAGAGCCCCAAGCCAACTCCCCACGCCGCCGCCGCCGAGTAAACCAGCACAGATCAAAGAGGCTGTACGAGATGCAACGTTTTCTGAGACGCGTGGCGGTAATCGGCGGAGCGCGCATTCCCTTTTGCCGCTCGGGCAGCTTCTATGCCGATCAATCCAACCTCGATCTGATGACCGGCGCACTCAACGCGCTGATCGATCGCTACAACCTGAAGGGCCTGCACATCGACGAGGTCGTCGGCGGCGCGGTCGTCACGCATTCCAAGGACTTCAACCTGACGCGCGAAGCCGTGCTCGGCACGAGCCTCAAGTCGTCGACGCCCGGCATCACCATGATGCAGGCCTGCGGCACCAGCCTGCAGAGCGCGCTGGGAAGCGCTGCCAAGATCGCCACCGGCGAGATCGACTGCGCCATTGCCGTCGGCTCCGATACGACCTCGGATGCGCCCATCGTCGTTTCGAAAAAGCTGGCGCAGCGCCTGACCAAGGCGGCGGGGCAAAAGAGCTTCATGGACAAGCTGAAAGTGTTCAAAGGGTTTGCGCCGGGCGAGCTTGTTCCCTCGGCGCCCGCCAATGCCGAACCGCGCACGGGTTTGTCGATGGGCGAGCACGCCGAACTGATGGCGCAGGAGTGGGGCATCAGCCGCGCCGAGCAGGACGCGTTCGCGCTCGAAAGCCATCGCAACGCATCCGAGGCCTACAGGTCCGGCTATATGGACGATCTCGTGACGCCGTATGCCGGTGTGTATCGCGACAATAATATCCGCGCCGACGCGACGCCCGAGAAACTGGCGACGCTAAAGACCGCTTTCGACAAGACCGAGCGCGGTACTCTCACCGCCGCCAACTCGACGCCGCTCACCGATGGCGCTGCCGCCGTGCTGCTCGCCTCGGAGGAATGGGCAACGCGGCACGGGCTGCCTGTGCAGGCGTATCTCACCTATTCGCAGGCGGCCGCCAACGACTTCGTCGGCGGCGACGGCCTGCTGATGGCCCCCACCATCGCCGTCTCGCGCATGCTGGAGCGGGCCGGTCTCAAGCTGCAGGACTTCGACTTCTACGAGATCCACGAGGCCTTCGCGGCCCAGGTCCTGGCGACGCTGAAAGCCTGGGAGGACCCGGTCTACTGCAAGGACGTGCTCGGGCGTGCCGAGCCGATGGGCAGCATCGATCGCACCAAGCTGAACGTGCGCGGATCCTCAATCGCGATGGGGCATCCGTTTGCGGCGACGGGCGCGCGCATCGTCGGCAATCTCGCCAAGCTGCTCTCCGGTCATCACGGCCGCGGGCTGATCTCCATCTGCACGGCGGGCGGCATGGGCGTCGCCGCCATCCTGGAATCCAAAGACGCCGCCGAGTTGCACCAGGCTGCCTAGCCGCCGCCCTCTCGACAGGGGCGGGAAGGTGTGCGAGCACCGCGAACCAGCAGCAACGCGGGGCGCGAACTGGCATGGCCAAGGACAAGAGCGACAAGCAGGCGCGGCAGCTCGAGGCGGCGCGCACGCTGGCGCGCGAACTCGGCGACAAGCTCGACCTCAATGCCTCGCTGCGTCTGTGGGATGGCTCGCTGACGCCGCTGGGGCGGAATGTCAACGGTCCGTTCGAGATCGCAATCGCCGACGCCGGCGTCATCGGCTCGCTACTGCGCTGGCCGACGCTGGACAATTTCATCCGCCAGTACGTCGACAAGGGCATCGACTTTTCCGGCGGCACGCTCATCGATCTAGGATCGCAGCTCAACAAGGGCGGGCGGTCGGTGAAGCTGAAGGGTGGCGACGCCTTGAAGCTGCTGCGTCAGCTCTCGCCGTTCCTGCTCGCCCGCACCAGCGATGCTGACGACGCTCACGGCTTTGCCGGCGAGATCACCGGTCGGCGGCGCAGGACGGCCGACAACAAGGATTACATCCAGTTCCACTACGACCTGTCGAACGAGTTCTACGCGCTCTTTCTCGACCCGGAGATGGTCTACTCGTGCGCCTACTACACCGACTGGGATAACGACGTCGCGCAGGCGCAGCGCGACAAGCTGGAAATGATCTGCCGCAAGCTGCGGCTCAAACCCGGCGAGCGCTTCCTCGACATCGGCTGCGGCTGGGGCGGGCTCATCTGCCACGCGGCCAAGACCTACGGCGTCACCGCGCACGGCATCACGCTATCGGAAGAGCAGCTTGCCTTCGCCAGGGAGAAGATCCAGCGCCTGGGCCTCGCCGATAAGGTGACGGTGGAGCTGAAGGACTACTCGATGATGTCGGGCCAGTTCGACAAGATCGCCTCCATCGGCATGTACGAGCACATCGGGCTCAAGAACATCCCCGGCTACATGCAGAAGATGCAGCAGCTTCTGGCGCCCGACGGGCTGTTCCTCAACCACGCGATTGCCCGTCGTGCGCCCAAGCAGGGCTGGTTCAAGCGGCGCATGCGGCCGGAACAGAAGGCCATCGCAAAGTACATCTTTCCCGGTGGCGAGCTGGACGACATCGGCCATTCGATCTTCGCCATGGAGCGCGCCGGCTTCGAGATCCAGGATGTCGAGGCGTGGCGGCTGCATTACGCGCGCACATGCAAGCTGTGGTGCGAGCGGCTGACGGCGCGGCGCGAAGAGGCACTGCAATATGTCAGCGAGGAAAAGTACCGCATCTGGGTGGCGTATCTCGCCGGCGTGTCGCTCGCCTTCTCGCGCGGCACGCTGCGCATCTTCCAGACGCTGGTGTCGAAGAACGCCAAGCGGCCCGCCGGGCATTCCGCCGACCCGCGCCGACCTCTATCGCTGAGGGGCAACGCCTCCTTCCGGATCAGGCGTTGCTCTTGGCGTCTTCCTCGGCCTTCAGCTCCTTCTTCGAAAGTTTGCCGATGATCGTCTTCGGCAACTCGTCGCGGAACTCGATCTGGGCCGGCATCTCGATCTTGGAAATGCGCGCGGCGAGGTGGTCGCACAACTCGGCCAAGGTGGCGCTGGCGCCAGGCTTCAGCCGCACGAACGCCTTCGGCGCCTCGCCGCGTTTCTTGTCCTTGATGCCGATGACCGTCACTTCGGCGACCGCTGGATGCTCGTAGATCGCCTCTTCGATGCGGCGCGGGTAGACGTTGAAACCGGATGAGATGATGAGGTCCTTGATGCGGTCCTCAATAAAAAAGAAGCCGTGCTCGTCCATACGGGCGACGTCGCCGGTACGCAGGAACCCGCCGACCGTCTGTTCGGCGGTCTCCTGCGGGCGTTTGTAATAGCCGCGCATCACCTGCGGGCCCTTGATGCAGATCTCGCCCTTCTCGCCCACTGCAACCTCCTTGGTGGGGTCGCCGAGGTCGCGCAGCGAGATGATCGTGCCGGCAAGTGGGACGCCGATCGAGCCCGGCTTCACCGGCCCGTCGATCGGATTGCAGGTGACGACGGGCGATGTCTCGGACATTCCGTAGCCCTCGACGACCTTGCAGCCGGTGATGGCCTCGAACTGCTGCTTTACCTCGATGGGTAGTGCCGCACCGCCCGACAGACAGAAGCGCAGCGATGAGAGATCGAACGTCTTGATGCGCGGATGGCTCATGATGGCGTTGAGCAGCGTCGGCACGCACGGCATGATCGTCGGCCGCGTGCGATCGATCAGCTTCAAGGCGTCATCGAGCGAGAAGCGCGGCATGATGATTATTTCGGCCGCGCGCGCCAGCGCGACGTTCATGACCACGGTCAGCGCGAAGACGTGGAAGAACGGCAGCACGCCGAGCACCCGCTCCGAGCCATATCCCAGATCGGGGCTCCACGCCGCCACCTGCTGCGTGTTCACGTAGCAGTTGGCATGGGTAAGCATGGCACCCTTCGGCGTGCCGGTGGTGCCGCCGGTGTACTGCAGCACCGCCACGTCGTTGAGCGGGTCGATGGCGACCTTGGCCGCGCGTTCCTCGCCGGCCATGACCTCGGCTTCGAGAACGATCTTGGCGCGGGCGGGCGAATCCAGCGGGCGGGCCAGTTGCTTGGACCGGAAGAGGCGGAACAGGGCTGCCTTGGCGAGCGGCAGCAGGGCGGGGAAGGGGGCAACGACGGCGCGCGCCAGGCAGTTCGACTGCAGCAGCGCCTCGACCTTGTCGAACAGTACCTTGAGGTCGAGCGTGACCATCAGCTCGGTGTCGCTGTCCTTCACCTGCTGGGTGAGCTCGGCCACCGTATAGAGCGGGTTGAAGTTGACGATGGTCCCGCCGGCCTTCAGCACGGCGAAGAAGTAAATGATGAAGGTCGGTGAGTTGGGCAGGAAGAGCCCGACCTTGGTGCCCTTCTTGACGCCCAGTTGCTGCAGTCCGTAGGTGGCCCGGTCTACCTGCGCCCCGATTTCGGCGTAGCTCAGCGTCTTACCGAGGAAGTTGGTGCAGGTGTGATGGGGGTAGTTGGCGACCGCTTCATCGAGCAGGGTGTAGAGCGGCGCGACCTTTAGAGGCATGTGCCAGTCGACGCCGCGCGGATAGTGGTCCAGCCAGGGCATGTTGGGTGGCGCAGTCAGGTCGGGCTGCGCCATGGTTGCAGAAGTGGGAGGGCGGACCGTCGTCGTCATCATCGAGCGTCTCCCCGGGCGAACTCCTAGAATATAAGGTGAAGCCCGTTGCCGGACCGTTGCTTGGCCCCTGGGCACCAATCCAATAACAGGTCCTTGAAATACGCCTTGTTATTGAACACGTTTCCGGGCGCGAGGCCAAGTCCGGCGGCGCCGGGTAGGCGCCGAAGCAACGGTTGTGAAGAGGTTTTGCTGTACCGTGCAGAACAGCTACCGTTGGGGGAATACCCTAGGTATCGTGCCGGCAGCGCTCGGGTAGACTTGCTAGGCGTTTAAGGATATGTGACGCCTCAGCTTGTCGTGCTACAGGGCTGGCACTAGTTAGGAACGATAATACGGGCCCCAGGCTTCGAACAGAGCGGGGGTGGGAGACTGATATGGACGAAGTTGGCACCAAGATCGTCGAGATCCTGAAGAAGCATATGAAGGAGCCGCGCGACGACATCTCTCTGTCGACGCCGCTGACCGATCTGAAGATTGAGTCTCTCGATCTGGCTATGATCGTATTTGATATCGAAGACACGTTTGGCATCGAGATTCCCTACAACGCGAATGAGGACGTCGAGGACTTCAAGACCGTCGGCTCAGTCGTCGACCGCGTGAAGGACCTGATGGCCAAGGGGCCTGCGGCCGCCGCCAAGGCTTGATGTAGAACGGAACCAGTGTGCACGTGTGGCGCACCAGGACCGCTCGCATGAGCTCCCCACGGATAGGTCGCCGCCGGCTCGCAGGTTAGCTTTTGTCGCGGCGCGCCTGCGTCGCCCACAACCGGCAGGTATGAGATGGCTAAGGCGAACGGCGCACGCCGCGTCGTGGTGACCGGGATGGGCGTGATTACGCCGATCGGACTGACGGTCCCCGACTTCTGGGAGTCCATGCAGGCCGGGAAGTGCGGGGTCAGCGAACTCGGTGGCTTCCCGCTCGAGGACTTGAAGATCCTCATCGCCGCCCAGATCAAGAATTTCGATCCCAAGCAGCGCTTGAAGCACTTCAAGCGCGACAAGCTCGTCATGCACGCCGACCGCTACTCGTGGTTCGCCGCCGCGGCAGCCGACGAAGCCGTCAAGCAGTCGGGCATCGAGTTCCCCATCGAAAATCCCTACCGGGCGGCATGTATCGTCGGCTCGGGCGCGGGCGGCCTGGTCACCATCGAGAATTCCTATCGCTCGCTCTTCCTCGAGGGCAAGCGCGCCACCCATCCTCTGACCCTGCTGCGCTTCATCGGCTCCTCGGCCAGCGCCCACGTCGGCATCGAATTCGGCATCAAAGGTCCGACATTCGCCACCTGCAGCGCCTGCTCGACGGCGACGCATGCGATCGGCCTCGCCCGTGACTACATCATGAACGACGTCGTCGACGTGGCCATCGCCGGCGCTTCGGAATCGGTCATCACCTACGGGACGATGAAGGCTTGGCAGGCGCTCCACGTGCTGTCGCCGGAAGGCTGCTTCCCGTTCGCCAAGAAGCGCAACGGAACGGTTCTCGGCGAGGGTGCCGGCATCCTCGTCATGGAATCGCTCGAGCACGCGCAGGCGCGCGGCGCGACGATTCTGGCCGAGATCGTCGGCTACGGCATGTCCTCGGACGCCAAAGACATGGTCAACCCCGACACCGAAGGCCCGAACGAAGCCATGCGCGCGGCTCTGCGCGACGCCAAGCTGTCGCCCTCGGACATCCAGTACGTCAACGCCCACGGCACGGCGACCACCATCAACGACGCCAACGAGACGCGCGCCATCAAGGCAGTGTTCGGCAACCACGCCAGTAACCTGGCCATCTCCTCGACCAAGTCGATGACCGGCCATCCGCTCGGCGCCGGCGGCAGCATCGAAGCCGTGGCCTGCATCAAGGCCATGACCGAGAATTTTGTGCCCCCCACCATCGGGCTCGACGAAGCCGATCCCGAGTGCGATCTCGACTACGTCCCCAACGTCGGACGCAAGCTCGACGTCACCTATGCGATGTCGAACTCCTTCGCCTTCGGCGGCCTCAACGCTGTTCTGGTGTTCGGCCCGCCTCCCGCCTGACGGGTAGCGCACCCAACTTCGCCGCCTGCAGCGTGGCGCAGTTGATACAATTGCTACCCGACGCCCGATCAGACGCGCTGCCATGCATCCGGACATTTGCCAGCGCGGCGAACGACATACGTTCCCCTGCACATGGCTCGCGAAGGCGCCGCGTGGCGCGCCTGCGCCAGCGGTGATGCGTGTCCGCCGCACTCGGGTATTGATGCCGCGCCGTGGCAATGAGAGAGTGCGCGCAACGGCAGCACAAGACTGACCGCCCCGGGAGGCGCGAAATGCGCGAGATTGTGATCCGTGCAGGCAAGGTGTCCATACGCGCCCGCCTGCTGGAGACACCGACCGCCGAGCGTATCTGGGCCGCGCTGCCGATCCATGCCGAAGCCAAGATGTGGGGGCGCGAGGTCTACTTCAACGCGCCCGTCTCCTCGGAAGCCGAGCCCGGCGCGCGCGAAGTCGTCAATGCCGGCGAGATCGCCTTCTGGCCCGACGGTGACGCCATCGCCATCGGTTTTGGTCCAACACCGGTGTCGCGCCGTGGCGAAATTCGCATGGCCAGTCCCTGCAACATCTGGGCAATGGCACTGGACGACGTCAGCCGCCTGAAGCTGGTGCACGCCGGCGAGGGCATCTCGATCGTCGACGCCAACGGCCTCGACGCCTGACACTCGCTCGCATGGTCGATGCCGGGTAAAGCCGGCGTGGAAATTGGCTGCAACGCGGAACCAAGCCGATCGCCCGCGGTTGCCCTAGGCGCGCGGCGCCGGGCGGCAGCGAAGAAGTGTCGCTGTAGGCATGGCTGGCGTACGCGGTTGGTCGTGCTAACCTGAAGTTTCCAGATCGACAGTGTGTCTCCGAAGGATATTTCCGCGGAAGGGAGGCAAAGCGATGGATGTTCTGGTGCGCATATTGGTCGGTGCTGCCGCCGCGTGGATCACTCCCGATGCCACGCCGCAGCAGGGGCATCCGTCGGCCTACGTCGAACGATCCTCCGACGACCGCAGCCGACTGCGCTTGGTCCGTTAGGACCTGCCGCCTTGGTCAGCGCGTAAGACTTTGGAATAGATGCCAGGAAGCCTTCCCGTTTGGTCGGATCGAGATTGATCGGCTAACGGCACCGGTGCTAGTGCGCCCCCGCGCCCGGCAAACCGGGCACCATCGGCATCTTCAGGGGGAAAGTCCGTGAATCGAATCGTGACGGCGTTCGCGCTGCTCGCAGCGCTGCCGGCTCTGGCAGTCGCGCATGGCCCAAGCCGCAAGAAGGAAGTGACGACCATCGTGATCGACGCACCCGCGGATAAGGTGTGGGAGGTCGTCGGCAACTATCGCGATATGGGCTGGCATCCTGCCATTGCGAAGACGGACGCGGACGCGGGCGAATACAAAAAGGAGGTGACCAAGCGCCGCCTCACGTTCAAGAACGGCGCGCTCTTCACCGACACGCTGACGCGCTATGCCCCCGAAGCGAAGACCATCGCTTTCCTCACCAACGACGAGGACCTGAAGACGCTGCCGGTCGAAGGCTATTCGTCGACGATCGCCGTCGTCGATGATGCAGGCAAGTCGAAGGTCGAGTGGAAGGGTGCCTTCTATCGCGGCTACATGAACAACGATCCGCCGCCCGAGTTGTCCGATGAGGCGGCAACCAAGGCCATCGTCGCCTTCCAGAAGGAAGGGCTTGAGGCCCTGAAGGCGAAACTCGAGGCGGCCAAGTGAGGACGCCTCGCCGCCGCGCTTGCTACCTCCTAGCGTTGGCGGCCGTACTCGGTATCGCAGGGTCGCCGGGGCCGGCACACGCTGGCGCAGCGCGCGAGGCGTTTGTCACCAACCAGCTCGCGGACAGCGTTGGCGTCGTCGACCTGGGCTCGATGAAGCAGATCGCCGAAATTGCCGTGCCGGGGCGTCCGGCCGGTGTGGCGATGTCGCCGCAAGGCGATTTCGCCTATGTCACCGCGCCGGAAGGCAACGAACTGTTCGCCATCGATGCCGCGGCCCGCAAGGTCGCCTGGCGGCTGGCCATCGGGTCCGGGCCGCTCGGTATAGCGGTCAATCCGCGCAACGGCATCGTGTACATCGCCGCGTGGTACGCCGATGAGATCATCGCCGTCGATCCGGCCGTGCGGGCCATCGTCGGACGGGTCAAGGTGGGCCGTGCCCCGTCGGGCCTGGCGGTGACGCCGGATGGCGCCACGATCCTGTCGGCCGACCGCGAGAGCGATGCACTCAGCGTCATCGATGCGGCAACGATGCAGCGCAGGGGCGAGATCAAGGTGGGCGCCCATCCATTCGGCTTGGCAATTGCGCCCGACGGCAAGCGCGCCTTTGCGGCCAATGTCGTCAGCAACGACGTGTCGGTCATCGATCTGGCGACGCGCAAGGTGACGGCGACGGTAAAGGTCGGATCGCGTCCCTACGGCATAGCCTTCGCCAAGGGCAAAGCCTTCGTCACCAATCAGGCGTCGCGCTCGTTGAGCGTGTTCGACCTGGACGACCTCAACCCGATCGCGACCATTGCCATCGGCGACTATCCCGAGGGCATACGAGGCGACGCCTGACGGGACGGCGGTCTACGTTGCGTGCTGGGCGGACAATGTGCTGCAGCGTGTCGACGCCGAAACGCTGAGCGTCACCGGCAGCGCCCCTGTTGGAGACGGTCCGCGGGCGTTCGGGGCCTTCCTGCGCTGACGGGCGGCGTCTTATTCGAAGGCGACCAGAAGCTCCGGCCGGTCTCGTCGTGGTGAGGCCGCCCTCGGCGTGGTCGTGAGCAAGATTGGTGGGCCCGCCAGGATTCGAACCTGGAACCAGACGGTTATGAGCCGCCAGCTCTAACCATTGAGCTACGGGCCCTCACCCTGGGCGACTCGAACCATCGCTCAGGTCAGGGCGGCGCATCTCATAGCAGACTTGACCCTGCCGCCGAAACCCACCGTTTTCGCCGCGAAACCTCCCCGAACGGCAGCTAGGGTTCCGGCAACAACAACTTCGCCCAAAGGCTCTCCCATGCGCTCCCTGACCGCTGCTCTCCGCCCGGCCATCATCGGCCTTGCCCTCTTCGGCGCCCTCCCGGCGGCGCAGGCCGACGATGACGCGCCACGGCGCTCTGTGACCGTCACCGCGTCCGGGAGCGTCACCGTCGAGCCCGATCAGGCGCGCATCACCTCGGGCGTCACAGCCGACGGGGCCACGGCGCGCGAAGCGCTGTCGAAGAACACCGAAGCCATGCAGAAGGTCATCGCCGCGCTGAAGGAGGCCGGCATCGACGCCAAGGACATCCAGACGGCATCATTTCGCGTCGAGCCGCGCTATACCCGGCCGATCGAGGGTCAGGCGTCCAAGATCGACGGCTACAGCGTGACCAACGAGGTGCAGGTGCTGGTGCGCGATCTGGGCAAACTGGGCGACATCCTCGACCGGCTCGTAACCGCCGGCGCCAACCAGACCGCCGGGCTCAACTTCGAGGTCAGCAAGGCCGAGACGCTGCTCGACGATGCGCGCAAGGCGGCCGTCGCCAATGCACGCCGGCGGGCGGAGCTTTACGCCGCGGCAGCCGGTGCCGCAGGTGGGCGAGGTGCTGACCATCACCGAGGGCGGCGGCGAGGGCCCGCGGCCTATGCTCATGGCGCGGGCGATGAAGGCTGAGGCAGTGCCGATCGAGCGCGGGACCGAAACGCTCGAGGCCAGCGTGACTATCACCTGGGAGCTGAAGTAGCCGCCATCACTCCAGCGTGACGATCTCGACCTTGTCGGCGAGCTTGGCGGCGCCGGCCTGGTGGGGCCAGTCGACGAAGTTGCGCATCTCGCCCGAGGTGCGCAGGTGGCGCAGGCGTCCCAGGTCGACGGTCGCCGCCACCCATTGCGCGGTGTTGAGTTCGCCCTGCGCCAGGACGCCGGTGTCCGACACGGACTGATCGGCCGGCACGTAGATGCCGGCAGCGCCGGTGTTGCGGTCGACGGCCGGCGACCACAGCGCATCACCCACGGTCGGGCTGACGATGGCTGCAATCTGGTTTTCGAGCGCGCGCGCACGCGAGCCGGTGCGCACCCGATGATAGCCGGATACGCGCTCGGTGCATGAAGGTACGAGCAGCAACTCGGCGCCGGCCTCGGCCATGGCGCGGGCGAGCAGCGGGAATTCGCTGTCGTAGCAAATATTGATGCCGATTAGCCCGAGTGCGGTATCGAACACGCGCGCCTGCTTGCCGGCCGAGATGCCCCAGTCGGTTTCGAAGGGCGTCATGATCAGCTTTTCCTGCACACCGACGCTGCCCTGGGGCGTGACGAGCTGTGCCGCGTTGACGTAGCGACCTTCGCCTTTTCGCGCTGGGCCGCTGCCGACGAGGATGTGCACGCCGTGCTTGGCGGCGAGTTCCTGGTGCAGGGCGACGCGACCGCCTTCGAGATCGGCCACCGCCTGCAGCGTGGCGTCGAGGTTGCCGTAAACCGTCTCGCCGAGGGCTGCCGCCTGCTCGATGGCCGCGTACTCGGGGAACACCAGCACCTCGGCGCCTGTCTCCGCGCCGTCGGCAACCCAACGCGAGATCTTGTCCCGCCAGGCGTCGAGGCTGGCGGGCTTGTCGATCGGGTACTGCGCGGAAGCGACCTTGAGGGTCTGGCGGTGGCTCATGGGTCCTATGTGGTGACGGTGAGCGGCTTCATCCAGAATTGCATGGCGTGCTCGGTCTCGGCGTCCTGGTCGATGTCCTTCCAGGCGTAGCTGGCGATCAGGCCATCGACAGGCGCGTAGCCGCGCTTTTTCCAGAAGCCGTCGAGTGGAACGTAGTCGGCCGGCTTCAGCGGGTGATCGTCGGGGCGCACCACGCGGCAGAAGGTCGAATGGGTGAAGCCGCCGAGCTGCCTCGCATGCGCCTCGCGCCCATCGAAGAAGGCATGGCCGAGGCCGTGGCCGCGGTGCGATTTAAGGAGAACGGATTCGCCGCAGTAGAAGATCTTGCTCAGGTCGAAGCCCGCCTTTTCGAACGGCTCGGCAAACTCATCGGCATGCTCGATCATCGGCGCGGCGGTCGAGGCGCCGACAATGTCGTCGCCGTCCTGGGCGACAATGCAGACGGCGCCTTGGGCGGCGGCGAGCTTAGCGAGATAGGTCTCTTCGTATTCGAGGGAGCCATCGTACAGGTACGGCCAGTCGCGGAACACGACCATGCGCAGCCGCGCCAGCGCGGGGAGCACCTCGCGGATTTCCTCGCCAGTCAGCGATTTCACTTCGAGCGCCATGCTGCCCCTCGTGCGGCTATTCGACGGTCGGTTTGTCCGTAATGCCCTGGATCGCGTTCTTGTCGCCGAGCAGCACGATGGTGGGCTTGTGCGTCTTGGCCTCGGCGAGGTCCATCTGCGCGTAGGCGCAGATGATGATCCGGTCCCCGATGCAGGCGCGGCGGGCGGCGGCGCCGTTCAGCCCGATCACGCCGCTGCCGGCAGGGCCTTCGATCACGTAGGTCGCGAAGCGCTCGCCGTTGTCGATGTTGTAGACCTCGATGTACTCATTCGGCAAAAAGCCGGCGGCGCGAATGAGGTCGTTGTCGATCTTCAGCGAGCCCTGATAGTGCAGGTCGGCCTCGGTAACGGTGGCGCGGTGCAGCTTGCACCTGAGCATCTTGACGAGCATGGCGCTTGAACCTTCGCGTCCGCCGGCTTTAGCCGGTCACCTGAGCGATCCAGTCGGTCAGGTTATAATATGTGGTGACGCGGGCGATCTTGCCGTCGCGGATGGCGAAGAAGGTGCCGGCCGGCAGCACGTACTTCTGCCCCTTTGCGTCGGGGAGGCCGCTGTCGGTCGCCTTGTAGACCCCGTGCACGTTGAACTCGGCGGCAGCGCGCGCGCCGTCCTTGCTGACCAGCACGACGACGTTCTCGAGCTTTTCCTGATAGTGATGGTCCATGCGTGCATTGAACGCCTTGAACTTGTCGAGGCCCGTGCGCCGTTCGCCCTGATTGACGTCGTGAATGACGTCATCGGTCAGGCAGGCGATCATGCCGGCGCTGTCGCCGGCGTTGAAGGCTTCGTAGTAGCGGCGAATGAGAGCGGCGGTTTCGCTCCGCGCTTGGCTTTCGGCGTCGCTCATGGGGGCTCCAAATGCTGCGGTTCGGAGCGCTATTAGCAGGTCGGCGGCCGCGCTGCTACCGCCTGGAAACGCGACATAGGGTGCTGGGCCTGCGGAGTGTTGGCCGGCGGAACGGCGCCAGATCAGAACTCGTCGCGGTGCGAGGCGAGGAGGCCACCTGTCTCGCCGAAGGTGCGCCCGATAGAGCGCACGATGCGGCGCATCCAGCGGGGGAGGCGCGGAGCGTGCGCGGCGTCCTCCAGTACGTCCTCAAGACCGTAGAACAGTTTGGTCATGGAAACCCTCGTGACGGCTCATGGCGGGCACTCCCAGGCACCGCAATCGTTGCCGCCAATCAGGGCGTGAGTTGGCTTACCGATGGGTTAACGAGGTGCAAATACGAAGGGTCGCGCACCTCGGCGGCGCGCGACCCTCGGCAGTGCACGGGATCGTTTGGCTTAGCGGCGGGCGCTCGCTGAGCGGCGGGCGATCTCGGCCTTGGAGACCTCGCCGGCAGCGACGAGGGCGGAGATGCAGCCCTTCGACAGCCTATAGCCGACGGAGCGCATGCACTTGCGGGTCTGAGCGCTTTCGGGCGCGAAGGCGCTGCAGTTGCTGAGGTAATCGTTGGCGCAGGCACTGCGGACCTGCTGGCTGACGGCGCCAGCCGGCGGGATCGCGGTGATGGCGGCGAGCAGCGCGACCGCGGCGACGAACGCTGCGCGGTACATATGCAACCTGATGCCGGAGAACGTTGCGAACATGCCTTTACTCTTCCTCTGCGAGGTACTCGCCACCTTGTTGCTCGCTCAGCGCGAGGACGCGTGTGATCGTTCCCACACATAGGTGTGGGATCGCTCGCGGCCCGCAGAGCGGCTCAAAGGCGTTGCACCGTTGGGGTGACGACAGACAGGGGTAAGTCGTCTGGCAGGAAGCATGAACCGTTAAGGTAACCGCCCGGTAAACGAGCCCAAATTGACAAGCTACCGGGCGACCTTAGCGGTTGGCTAGCCGCGGCAGGGGCGGGCGTCGACGTCGGCGCTCCAACCCGAGGCGTCCTTCGTGTAGCGCACCGACTTGCTGCGCGCCGCCGACCAGCGGGCCCAGGCACTGCCGTACTCGAAGTTGGTGAAGTTGGCCCATGAGCGCGCCGCGGCGGCTTGCGCGGCGGGCTTGGAGCGGCCGGCGCCCGAGCCCGAGTGGTAGTGATCGGCCATACACAGGCGGCCGCCTTCCTTGCGTAGATCGTGCGTGTAGGCAAAGCCGGTGTCGTCGGCTGCGGCGCCGGAACATACGGCCAGCGAAGCGACAGCCAGAATCAAGAAATGAGTGCAGCGCATGTTCGTCTCCCCCAGAAAGACAACGCGCCGACTCTAGCCGCGCCGCGAAGTCGCGGCAACGGTGGTCGTTGCTACCAGGTGAGGCGCTCCATCACCGCCAGCGGCCGCGGGGCAGGGGGCGCAAACAGGAGGGCGAGCTTCTCGGGCGACAGGACGCCGTCGCCCATCGTCTCGTCGCGATGGATACCCGAGGCGACGAATATGGCGGCAATTCCAGCAGCTTCGGCGCCCTTGAGATCGGTCCGCAGGCTATCGCCGACGGCGATGATGGCCTCGCGCGCCACCGGTGCGCCGCGCAGCCGCTCGGCCACGGCACGTGCCGCATCGTAGGCGTTGGCGTGCGGCTTGCCCGCCCAGAAGACGGCGCCATCCATGCGTTCGTAGAGATCGGCGATGGCGCCGGCGCACAGGTACTGGCGGCCGCCCACGTCGACGACAAGATCGGGGTTGGCGCATACGAACGGCAGGCCGCGCCGCCGCGCCACTTCGAGCAGCGGGAGATAGTCGTCGGCCGTCTCGTCGAGGTCGTCGTTGAGGCCAGTGCACAGGATGGCGTCGGCCTCTTCTATGCCGACCCGCGCCGCCTCGAGCCGCGAGAAGGTGGCGGCGTCCCGCTCGCCGGGGCCGATGCAGAAGAGACGCCGGTAACCCTTCTCGGCAATGTGCCGGAGGGCAATCTCGCCAGAGGCGACGATATCGTCCCAGGCCTCGCGGGGGACGCCGCGGGAATCGAGCATCACGGCGACCCGCTCGCCGGGGACCGGCGCGTTGGAGACAAGCACCACCGTTCCCCCACCGGCGCGAAAGCGCAGCAGCGCATCGCACGCCGCCGGAAAGGCGAAATGCCCATCGTGCAGTACGCCCCAGACATCGCAGAACATGACCTCGTACTGCGACAACAGCTCGCCGGCGTGAGCAAGGATGGGGGGCGGGGCGAGGGTGCGCGGCATGGAAGACGGGTGCTCAGGCTGAACCGAAGGGGGTCTCATTACGTTCTGACAGGAGCGCTGCCAAGTGACGGCCGTGTCGCTGGCACCGGCAAATATGAAGGAGATGTCGATGGACGAGCCGAGAGATCCCCCGAAGGCCCCGGTCGCCCGCGAGACCAAGGGTGAAGGCGCACCCAAACGCAAGCGCAACGAAGGTACGGTATCGGCCGAGGAGAAGGCGGAGCCGGAGCGCGGGAACGAGCGCACAGACGGACGCATCATCCAGCGTGAGCGCGACGCGCGCAACCCGGAAGGCATCTGACCCAGGCAGTTGCGGTCGGCTTTCCCCGTGATGCTCTATAGTCGGGCACTGAGGACAAACGAGTCGGGGGCTGACGCGGATGCCGAGCACGATCTATCGCGCGGGGGCGGGCGCCTTCATCGCCTTCGCTGTCGGCATGCAGTACTGGTTCATGGTGCGCGACGATGCTTTGGGCGACGTGCTCGCCTCCTCGGTAAAATTCTTCAGCTTCTTTACGATTCTCACCAACGTGCTGGCCGCCATGGCGCTGCTGGCGCCGGTGATCGCGCCAAGCAGCGCGCTGGCGAAGTTCTTGGATCAGCCGCGCGTGCGCACGGCAATCGCCGCCTACATCATCGTCGTCGGGGTGGTGTACTACCTGCTGCTGCGCGATCTCAGCCAGCGCGAGGGCTGGCCGCTCATTTTCGAGCGCCTGCTGCACTACGTGACGCCGCCGCTCTTCGTGCTCGACTGGGTGCTGTTCGTGCCCAAGCGCGGGCTCGATTGGCGCATCGGGCTGTCAGCCTTGGCGTTCCCGCTCGTCTACCTCGTGTGGACGCTGCTGCACGGCTCGGTCAGCGGCTGGTACCCGTATCCGTTCCTTGATGCGGGCGAGCTTGGGTATGCGCGCACGGCGGCGAACAGCATCGGGCTGATGGCGATCTTTATCGCCCTCGTCGCAGCGCTCAGCGCCGTCGGGCGATGGATCGGTCCCGATGCTGAGCCGAGCCGCTGAACAAACGAACGCCGAGCAGACGAGCGCGCGCTACTTCGCTTCGATCTTCACGGCCGGGGTATCGATGGTGATGCCGTGGCGCGAGTGCTCGTAATAGAGGTAGCCGAGCACGGCGACGGCGACGGCGAGCACGGCGATAATGAGGGTCTTGGCGTCCATGGATGCTCCCGCTGGTGGATCCAGCTTATGTGGCTCCGCTCCGAGTGCCACACCCGCGTGTCCGCTGCAAGTCTCCGGAACTGGCCTAGCAATAGATCCTGATTCAGCCGCAGTGCCGAGCGCGGCGACGAGAATGGTCGCGGCCTGGTCGGCGTTCTTGTCCTCGGTGAGATCGAAGACCGTGCCGGCCGCGCTCCCCTCGCCCACCAGGGGGTTGTCGGCCAGCGCGGCGAGTTGCGATTCGGCCAGTCCACGCGCCAGCAGCATGCGCCCGAACGGCGTTGCGCCGGGTGCGATCGGGCCCGCTCCGGCGTCATCGGAAAAGAAGCGACAATACTCCAGCATGGCTTCAAGCGGACCGGCCGAGCAGTGCACGCCGTTGGTCGCCATGGTGATCTCAGGCAGGCCCAACTCGGTCTGCTTCTGCAGCAGCGTCCGGCGGATCGATCCATCCTCGGCGCGTGCAGGATCGGTGGCGCCTGTCATCCGCTGCCGCAGGACCTGCCAATCGGTGTCGGAAGCGCATTCCAAGACGACGATCGCCTGACCGGGTCGCGTGTAGTGCAGCAGCTGCTGCGGGTGGAAGGCATTGATGATCACCATTCGCTTGCCCTGCACGTCGAGCAGGCTGGCGTACATGCCGCCGGCGACCTTCTTGGCGCCAAGCGAGGTGGCGATGACACTCAGCGCAAAAGCCGAGACCTGTGGGTAGCGCTCGAGAAACTGATGCCCGCCGAGGATGTCGTCGATGCCCGGAAATTCGCTTTCCAACTTCTGGCGCGTCGGCGCCGAGACGACTTCCAGCCCCAGTCGCGAGGCGCGATTGATCACCCCGTAATGCTCTTGCATGATCTTGTGGTAGGCCAAATACACGCCGTTGATCACGCGCGTGGCGCCAGTTTCCACACCATGCTGGTGCAGGCTCGCATGGATCAGATCGAGTACGGGTGCGATGCGCGCGCCGTTCTCGCCTGCGAGCAGCTCGGGCTTCAGGAAGAGGACGAAGTGGTTTGTCTTGCTCGGTGTGCGGTTGCCGAGCGGGACGATCCACTCAGCTGCCGGGGCGGCGCTGGCGCAGACGTTGGCGACCGCCTTCGCAATACCGCTCGTGACTTGGCTTTGGCTCATGATCCCCCCGCAGCTCCGTAGAGCTAGCGTTACGGTGTCGGCTGCCGCGCCTCAAGTGTCGGCGGTGGCGCATGGGGGTTGGGGACCGGTTTGGTCTCTCACGAAACCTCAGCTCATCTTTTCGACCTCGGCTTCGAACCCATTCTGGGTGGCGTCTCTCGGCGATTGTCATTGACGCGCAGAAGGCGTTCTGCCGGTAAACGCCAATCGCACATCTGTGCCAAACTCATCCCCGCGCAATACGGCGGTGAAAAGCAAAAGCGATCCCAGTCGAAGAGCGGTAGCGCATCATGCGGCGCCTGTGACGTGTCGGCGACACCCGTATGCTTAACCCCCTTTTTTAGAAATTCCCATTGAACCATGTGTACTGAACACCTTTAATTCCGCTCGCTGATGAAACGGAGCCGCACCCAAATCCGCCCCATGCGAAGGCATGGAGAATAGGCTTCCCGTAATTTCGGGATGTGCGGCGAGGTAAGTGCCTCGGTAGGGAGTTCGGGGGAATTCCTATTGTTGTGTGAACTTTCCTACGGCGTCCGCCGGGGTTCGCGAGCGTGTGCCCGGGCTCGGTCGTTTATAATCGCGTGGAGTTGCGTAATGCGTGGGATGATCGCCAGTATTGCAAGCACCGCAGCCATAGTCGCTGCCACCAGCGGCGCGATGCTTGCCGTGACGATCCCGCCGGCGCTGGCACAGATCCAGGAAATGAAGCCTGCCATCGCGCAGGCCGTACCTGATCAAGCTGACCCACCCATCAATGCGCCTGCACTAAATCCTCCGGTGTTTGTCGAGACATCTACAGGTGGGCCAACGCCAGGTTTGACACCGGCCGAGCAGGCGACCTTCGATCAGCTCGTTGCGGATTCAAACGCGAATTCGGCCCGCATGGACGAGATTGAAGAGACGTACCCCAACATCGAATCCGCTGTCCAAAATCCCATTCCCTCGAATGATCCCGTCGTGGAAGCGGCTCGGCAGGCGAGGAATAACGCCATAATCGAGTACAATAACCTGAAGGGGGAAAACCGACAGATCGGTCGAGATTTAAAGCCGCTCGCCAAAAAAGTGTCCGGTGACGCAACAGGGGTGCGATGCGCGGACCAGCTTACGCCAGCCATTTACGGCATCAGCGTCGCGGGCGAATCTCTCGCTCTGGCTGGAACGATAGCCGAAGCGATAACGAGCCCGGGTTCGATCGTCGGCGCTGAGATCGCGGGCAACGTTCTTACGGCTCTCGGGCATGGCCTGAACGTGACGTCGCTTGCCCTCGAGGGAACGCAAAACACCCTGCCCAATTGCGAAGGCGTGTTCACCGGCACCGTGCAGACCTATGCAAACTTCGTTTCGAAGATGGGCCTATCAACATTCGATGGAGCCATCACGCTGGGCTACAACGGCGACCCGAACTACGATGCGGTAGACCAGCAGACCGACCCCACCCAATATTACTACAACGGCATCACTCTTGGCGGTGGTGGCCTCGGCGGTGCCGGCAACGGCAGCACCTACGGTCAGGCTTACACCGGTCACGTGGATGCCATCGCCATCGGCAACGGCGCGCGAGCGGAAGCTGAATTCAGTACGGCCCTCGGTACCATGGCGATTGCCAATGCGGTTGGCTCGACGGCCATCGGCGCCTTCGCTCACGCGCAAGGCGTCAATTCGACGGCGGTAGGCTACCAGTCGTTCGCGGAAGGCGCGAACTCGACGGCGCTTGGCTATAAGTCGCATGCTGAAGGTGAGAGTTCGATCGCCATCGGCGACTTTGCGCACGCGGTCGGCGCCAGCTCAGTCGCAATAGGAGACACGACGACGGCCGGAGGCATCAATGGCATCGCAATCGGCACCAGCAACAACTCCGGGACCGGCGCCAACAACACTGCCGTCGGAAGCAACATAAATATTACCGGCGGCGGGAATAACACCGTGCTCGGTGTCGGCCATGCGGTCAACGGCGCCAACAATTTCGTCGGCGGCGATCCTGATGAGGTCGACGGAACGGCCAATACGGTCACCGGCAACGACAACTTTGTCGACGGCGACAACAATCAGGTGCTTGGCAACAACAACGGCACGCTCGGCGCGACTGCCGGCGTCATCGAAGGCGACGAGCTTCCGGGCGTGCGTGGCAACGACAACTCGGTCATCGGCAGCGGCAATCGGATCGGAACGGGTTCGAACGATGGCTTGAACGGCCCGATCACCGCCGGCGATTCCAATAAGATCCTTGGCGACGGGAATGCGATTGTCGATACGACCGCCGACGCGAGCCCAGGCGCCGTCAGCAACAGCGTCGTCGGCAACGGCAACACCGTCGATGGCGACCGCAACGTCGTGGTCGGCTACGGAAGCATCGCGACTGGCAGCGACGCCATCACCATCGGCAGCGGTGCCGAAGCGACCGGCAACGGCAACATCGCCATAGGTTTGTCGTCCGTCGCCAACGCGTTGAATACGACGGCCGTTGGACAGAACGCTGAAGCACAGGCGGGCAACTCGTCGGCCTTCGGTCAGGGCGCCAACGTAAACGTCGGTTCAACCAACAGCGTCGCAGTGGGCAATTCTGCCACCGTCCAGGCAGGCGATGCCAATTCCACCGCCATTGGCGCCAATACCAACGTCAATTCCGATCAGGGAACGGCTGTGGGTGAGGGAGCGACGATCGGCGCTGGCGCCGACAACAGTACGGCGATCGGCCAGGACGCGACTGTGACCGCGGGATCCAGCAATGCGCTCGCCGTCGGCCAGGATGCGACTGCGGCCGGTGACGATGCAACGGCCATGGGACAGGATTCGCTCGCCGTCGGCGGCAACACCACGGCATTGGGTCAGGGGGCTTCCGTCATCGGCGCTCAATCGACGGCGGTTGGCGCCGGGGCTTCGGCGAACTTCGCGTTTGGCTCGACGGCGACAGGTGCCGGAGCCAGCGCAAACGCGAGTGCCTTCTCCACAGCTTCCGGTTTTGGGTCCTCTGCCGATTTCTCCTTCAGCTCGACGGCAGCTGGTGCATTCTCGAGCGTCTCCGGCTCTGCCTTCGGTAGCGCCTACGGCGTCGGTGCGACTGTCGCCGCGGGTACAGTCGGAGGAACGGCGACCGGCGCTGGTTCTTCCACCGCCGCTGACAACGCTTCGGCCTACGGCAGTGGCGCTGCGGCGGTGGGCGAGAACAGCACCGCGGTTGGTACCGGCGCAACGGCAACGGCATCGGGCTCGGCTGCCTACGGCAACGGGGCCGTCGCTACGCTCGTCGATCAGCAAGTGTTCGGCACGGCGTCGAATACGTACACGGCGCCTGGCATCACCTCATCGTTGAGCCAGCAGCGCCAGTCGGGTCCGCTGCAGCTCACTACGACGGACATCAATGGCAATCTGGCGTCGGACAACGGCGATACCTTCAAGGCAGTCTCGCGGCTGCAGGCCGGTGTCGCCATTGCCCTGGCTGCCGAGGCCCCCCCGCTGACCACGGCCCAGAATTTCGGGGTTCGTCTCGGCTGGGGCAATTTCGAGGGCGAAGCGAACGCGGTGGCGGCCAGTGCCATAGGCGTGCTCTGCCGCGGCTGCTTCACGTCCGGGGATCGCATCACGGTCGACGGCTCGGTTGGCGCCGGTTGGTCTGAGTTCAAAACGTACAGCTCCAATAACACGGTCGGCGGTCGCGCCGGAGTATCGTGGGGCTGGTGATCGATGACCGGCGCGAAGTCACACATGCTGCCGCAATTCCAACGAGCCTCCTGGTCGGCCAGACAGCCGATCAGCTGCTCTTACAGGCTTAGCACTCCCAGCAACGGCAGATGGTCGGACAGCAGCGGCGCCGATGTAATGGTCTGAGCGCGCTTCAGCAATCCGGCCGGGCGACAAAAGATGCGGTCGAGGGCTAGCAGGGGCAGCCGCGCCGGGTACGTGCGCAGCCGAGTGCAGGCGGCGAACCGGCTCTCCAGCACAGCTTGGGCGGACCGGTAGCGCACCCAATCATTGAAGTCGCCGAGAAGGACAGTCGGCCGCTCGTCGCTGACGGCTTTGCACAACGTCGCGACCTGATGCCGGCGTTCGCCCAAGCGCAGGCCGAGGTGAGCGGCAACGACGCGCAATTCACCGGCAGGCGTCCGCACGGTCGCGCCGATGGCTCGTCGCGGTTCGTAGGCGCCAACCGAGAGGTCGAAGCTCTGCGTCTCGGTCAGCGGCCATCGGCTCATCAAAATCTGGCCGTAGTCGCCATCCGGTGCCGTGAGCGTTGAAACGACGATGCCGCGGTGCCCCAGCCTGTCTTCGATGATGCGCATTGGGGAGGTCCGCCCGCCGCGGTTGCGCCCGTCGACCTCCTGCAGTGCGACGATGTCGGGATTGATGGCGACGATATGGTCGACGATGCGCGAGAAATCGCGAACTCCATCGAGGCCAACGCCGCCGTGGACATTCCACGTCAGCACGCGGATTTCACCGCTCATGCGGGACGTGCCTCGCGCCGCGCCCAGCGGCGAACGACGAATAGGGCTGCAATCCATAGAAGGACGAGCCCCGCGACGGCCGCCAGCGCCGCCGGTGTCGGTTCGCTGAGCAGGCGGTAGAGCTGATCTCCGAGTGCGGAAAGCAGGATAAACCCCGGGGCCATGCCTAAGATGGTGCCCCCGAGGAATCGCCAGAGGCCGACCGAGGCTGCGCCAGCGGCCAAGTTGACAAGGGAAAACGGCGCGATCGGCAGAACGCGCACGGCGGCAACCGCCAATATCCCGCGTCGGCGAATGGCGTTACGGATTTTCGACAGTTTCCCGCCCGTAATCCGTCGCACCAAGTCGGTTCCCAGCCACGCCCCGACGCCATATAGGACCGCTGAACTTACGAGTGTGCCGAGGCCGGCGTAAAAGAGGCCCGCGGCGAGTCCCAAGGTCGCCGCTGAGGCAACGATCATCAAGGTCACGGGCACCATCAGCGCCGACCCGACCAGGAACACACCCACGACGAGCAACGGCGTCTGCCAATCGGTCGTGTCCATGCGAAAAACGGAGCGTAGCGCCTCATCGGCCTGGCCAGGATAAAGACCCCACGCGCCGGCCAGCAGGAACATAACCAGCGCGGCCAGCGCGAGCACCGCGGCAGCGCGCCGGCGCGTGCCCGGCCGAGGTCCGGCATCCGACAGGGCGAGAAAGGAATCCAGATCGATCGGCCGTTCGGGATCGGCGACATTGTCGAGCACACCTGGGTAATCGGTGAGCGCGAGGGATCCATCGTCGATATCGACTAAGGCATGTCGGGGGCCGGACAGCGTCCGCGAGGCCGCGATGAGCGATTGTGTTTGCAATGCCTGGGCGACGGCGGCTTCGGATACCCCGCAGTGCATGGCCAGCAGCGTGTCGCGCGCTGCAGCCACTGCTCGGCGTTGATCGGCCGTCTGCGCCTCGACCACGAGATCGCATTCACTGTCGGCACCCATCGACCGGTTGTTGAGATTGGCCGAGCCAATGCGCAGCAGGCGATCGTCGACGATCATCACCTTGCTGTGCACCATGACGTCGACTGTCGCGCTGCCACGACGCACCTGCGGGTAGGCAAAGCGGACGCGGTCGGGGCCGGCGGCTGCGTGCACGATAGCCTGGAAGCGCATGCGGCCGTGGCGCATGGCGACTGCCTCCAGCCACGAATGGTGCGTCTTGGGTGCAACGAACAGGAGCTGGAGGGCGGGGCGTGCGCGCAAACGCTGCGCCAGCCGCTCGGCAATCGGCTTGCTGGTGAGAAACTGGTTTTCGATGTAGATCGAGCTCTCGGCTGAATCGATCATGTCGAAGAACAGCTGTTCGGCTTCCCGCGCCTCCTGCCGGCCGTCCTGAATCGGCACGGTGCGCGCTATGCCGACGTCGACGTCGCGAAGCAGCGGCTCGACGCTCTCCGGCCAGATCGCCGCGCCGCCTTCGACCGACAGCGCGTCACCTGAAGCGCATTTCCACCTTTCGGCCACCACACACGACAGCGCGTGCGCCGCGTCGCCATCGACGACGGCCTGGACGTCGTGGAACGGGTTGTAAGGTTCGCCCTGCGGGTCGATGCGATCGGGATGTCGGTACAGGTGCTCGGCGGTATCCCAGCGGCGGACGGTAATATCAAGCCCACCCGGTGAACGCCAAAGTGTTGTCGACGACGACGATCTTCTGATGCTGCGACGAGCCGAGTGGCAAACAGCTGTCGAGGACAAGGTTGGCGCCATGCCATGCGAGCTTGACGCGTGGAAAGGCTTCGCGCTCCAGTGCATAGATCGCGGCGAAATCCCACAAGAGCAAGTTGATCTGCAACTGCGGTCTACGCGCCTTGAGTGCCTCGAGAAATGGACGCAACTCGCAAGGCAAGCCGTCGTCAGCTTCAGCGCTGGGCCCTACCAGCCGGGTGCGGCTGTCGATGTCCCATCCGACGATGGTGATCGATCGTTCCGCGCTCCGCATGGCTTCGCGCATGGCTCCGAAACAGCCTGCGACATCCTTGAAGAAGGCGAGGCGACCGGCACGCGCCGTGCGCCAAACGTTTGCGCCGGGGCGCAAGACAGACGTGCCTGCCCGCAGATCAGAAGGGATGTCATCCACGGCTCTTAATCCGGCCCGCACAGTTGACTTGTCCAGTCTCGCCCGCGCACTCGCCTACAGCCGCAGCGGCGTAGTGGCGCGAGCTAAGCGGGAGCTACGGTTGGTTGGCTCTCGGCCTCCGCACATCCACTTCGCGCGACCGCGTCGACGCGCAGGTGTTCAAGCATTCTCTGCACGTTGGCGGGGAGGGCTGCCCAGGCTTCCGCGAAGGTCACCTGGTCGTTATTGTTCAGAGGCGTGATTTCCATAGCCCCCAAACGCCACACGGGCGCGTGCGTTCCCGGGCTCTTCGCCGCTTAGCTATTTTCAGCTTTTACGTCCGCGTTCGGCGTCGCGCTCCGCATCTTCATGGCGAGAAGGCAAAAGACCATGGAGACGCTGATGCCATTGGCAGCAACGATGACCCAATCATCCTTCAGGTAGCCGTAGGTCATCCAGAGCGTCAGGCCGGTCGCGAGCAGCAGAAGCATCCTGGTCGACAGGTCGCCCGTCTCGCCCGTTTGCCAACTTTTCTTGAGCTGCGGGAAGTAAGATACGGTCGTGCAGAGCGCCGCCGCGCCGCCGATCAATGTCTCGGCGCCCATCAACGCCGAGCGCCAATCATGCGCGCTGCTCTGTCGCACATTTCCATAGGCTGCAGCACGCTGGCTCCCTTATCCCAGTCGTTATTCAAAGCACTGCTCTGAAACATGGTTCCAACGCACGGGTGCTCGCCACATCGGGCCGCGACATCAGATGATCGGCTTGCCGCCGGTTACCGCAATCGTTGCTCCGGAAACGTAACTCGACAGCGGGTCGGCAAGCATGACGTAAGCCGTAGCCAGTTCCGCCGGCTGGCCCGGCCGCTTCATCGGCACCTGCTCGCCGAAATTAGCTACGGCGTCTTGTGGCATCGTCGACGGTATGAGAGGCGTCCAAATCGGTCCCGGTGCAACGGTATTGGCGCGGATGCCCTTTGGCGCCAGCAGCTGCGCAAGTCCGGCGGTGAAGTTCTGGATTGCGCCTTTGGTGGTCGCGTAGGCGAGAAGCGTCGGATTGGGCGCATCCGCGTTGATCGAAGCGGTGTTGATGATCGCGCTTCCGGGCTGCATGTGGGGAACAGCCGCCTTGGTCAGATAGAACATGGCGTGGATGTTGACCTCGAACGTGAGCTGCCACTCCTCGTCCGTGATGTCTTCGAGCTCTTTGAAGGTCGCTTGGTGTGCGGCGTTGTTGACGAGGATGTCGATGCGGCCGAATTCTTCAACCGCCTTTTCGACGATCGCGCGGCAGTGAGCGGCATGCTGGATATCGCCGGCTACCAGCAACGCCCGTCGCCCTGCCTGTTCCACCAGACTTTTCGTTTCATCGGCATCCTCACGCTCGTCCAGGTATGAAATGACGACGTCCGCGCCCTCACGCGCGTAGGCGATGGCGACAGCGCGGCCGATGCCGCTATCGGCGCCTGTTATCACAGCAACCTTGTCCAGGAGGCGCCCCGAACCCTTGTAACTTTCCTCGCCATGGTCAGGGATCGGATCCATCTTGCGGGTCAGGCCCGGCGGAGTCTGCTTCTGCTTGGGAAACGGCGGCTGGGGGTATTTCTGGGGCATGGCAATAGTCCGCTGCAGCGCTGTGGAAAGCGCGTAACACGCCGGGGAACGGGACGGTTCCGGGGATGGCTGCGGCGGTGGACTTGGGTTTCGGGGGCGGCTGGCGCGTCTCAAGTGTCATCCGGGAGCGCTTCGCGTCACCCGTTTACGGGCGGATCCGATCCAACAAAGCTCGCGCGCAAATCCAGATGAAGAAGAATATGAAGGCAATGGTGTGCGCCGCGACGGACGCAACAAGCCGACAGGCTCTCGCCAGACGTTTCATAGCCACCGCAATAGCTCAAATGAAAACGGCGCATCCAATATCCTGCATCGTCTATCCTATGATGTACTCGCTGTGAAGTTATCTGGGCGTGCAGGCGCTGGGCGGTGCACCTAGCCGCCTTAGCGGAAGGTGGCGGCGCACCGTGGCAGGCCGGAACTAGGCAGGGATAGCCTATCTATCCGGCGACGAAGCCGACGTAGATGCCGGCCTGCTCGACCTCCTTGAACTGCCCCTGCTGGCGCATGGCCGTGAAGGCCTCGGGCAGCCGTTCGGGGGTCGGTTCGTGGCGGTAGTCGTTGATCCACGCCAGCACCACTTCTGGGCGGCTGAACGGTGCGGGCTTGGGCTTCTTTTTGGCGGCGTCGGCGATGCCGGACGTCGACACGACGATAACAGCCGCCAGCGCCGCAAAATGGCAAACTCCGATGAGCCGACGTAACGCAGGCATCGCTGCCTCGAAGGCGTAAGTCGAGAAGCGAGCTTCGCGGCCGCTGATGCCGCCATCGTTATCGCGGCACTCGGCACGTTGCCTAGGCATTCCGTTTGTCATGGATCGTTATTAGAATTTGGTCGCGGCTCCGAAGCGGAACATCTGCTCATCATCGTAGGACTCCTTGGTCAGGACTTTGGCGAGGTCCATGCGAATGGGGCCGACGGGAGAGGCCCACATCAAGCTGGCGCCGACCGACGAGCGGACTGTCGAGGCATCAGCCAAACAGACCGAGGTCGTACTGCCAGCAGAGCAGCCCTGCGCGACGCCGTTGATACTGGCGCCCCACAACGAGCCGGCGTCGGCGAACACGGCAGCGGAGATGCCCAGGTCGTCGGGCACGAATGGGATGGGGAAGCGGAGTTCCGCCGTCGTCGCCCAATAGTACTGACCCCCGAGCGCGTCGCCGGTATTCAAGTCGCGCGGGCCATATCCGGCACGGTCGAAGCCGCGCACGGTCTCGCCACCCTTGAAGAACAGGTCCATGAGGCGGACGTCCTGACCGCCCCAGCCGGTGATTGATCCGCCGATGGCGCGGGCGACAAAGGTGATGTTGTCGGTGATAGGATAGTAGCCGCGCGCTTCGGCCGCGAGACTGACGTACTGCACGTCGCCGCCAAGACCGGCGAAGTCGGCGCCCGTCTGGAACCACAGACCCTTCGTGGGGTTCTTGGGGTCGCTTCGCATATCGTAGGTCACTGAGGTGCCGACGAGCGACGTGTAGGACGTTCCCTCTGCTTGCCGAACTGCCAGGGAGGCGTCGTCGTCGACGTTGAAAATCGTGTCGCGCGAGGCCGTGTAGCTGGTTTGCATCCAAAGCTTCTCCGTTATCGGGAAGCCGAGGCGCAAGCTGCCACCGGTGCGCCGGCTCTCGAACCCCGAACTGTCCGTCTGATCCACTTCCTTGTGAAATAGGTCGAAGCCTGCGGCCAAGTTGCGGTCGAGGAAGCGTGGCTCGGTGAAGCTCAGGTTCACCTGCAAGCGCTCGAGCGACCCGGAGAGCTGCAGGCGCAGAAACTGGCCGTTGCCCATCAGGTTGCGCTCGGTGATCGACACGTCGCCGATGACGCCTTCAGACGTCGAATAACCGGCACCGAAGGAGAGCTCGCCAGTGGATTGCTCGACCACTTCCACGTCGAGGACGACGCGGTCCTGGGCGCTGCCGGGACGGCGTTTCACTTCGACGCCCTTGAACAGGCCGAGGTTGGTCACGCGCTTTTTGGCCTGATCGATCGCCACTGGATTGTAGGCATCGCCTTCGGCTACCTTGAACTCGCGCCGGATGACGTAGTCCTTGGTGCGGGTGTTGCCTGAGATGTTGATGCGCTCGATGTAGACGCGGGGACCTTCCTCGATCACGTAGTTGAGCGCGATCTTGCGCGTCACCGGATCGGACGTTGCCTGCGAACGAACTGGGCGAAGGGGAAGCCCTGGGCCGAGACGCCCCCGGTGACTTTCTCGACCGACTTGTCGATCAGGTTGGCGTTGTAGGTTTCGCCCTCCTCGGTCATCAGGTCGCCCTTGAAGTTGCTCGGGTTGATGGCCGAGACCGTGCTCTCGATATTGATTCCGCCGAACTCATATGGCGGGCCTTCGTCGATCGAGTAGGTGATGAAGAAGCCTGATCCGTCGCGGTCGAGCTCGGCGTTGGCCGCCGTCACCTGTACGTTCGCATAGCCGTTCTTCAGGTAGTACTGGCGCAGCAGCTCGCGATCGAGGCCCATGCGATCCGGATCGTAGATGGCAGTACCCTTGAGGAAATCGAACCAGCCCTTTTCGGTCGTCGAGACGACATCGCGCAGCTGGTTGTCGTCGAAGGCGTTGTTGCCGACGAAGTGGATGCCCTTGACCTTGGTGGCGGCACCCTCGTTGATCTCGAAGACGAGATTCACGCGCTCCTGCTCGAGCTCGATGATCTTCGGCTCGATGGTGGCGGCATAGCGGCCCTGACGACGGTAGACGTCGAGCACGCGCTGCACGTCGGCTTGCACGCGGGAACGCGTGAAGACCGAACGCGGCTTCATCTGCACTTCGTTGCGCAGCGTCTCGGTGTCGATCTCGCTGTTGCCCTCGAAGGCAACCTGGTTGATCACTGGGTTCTCGACAACGGTCACGACCACGTCGGCGCCCGAGCGATCGACGCGCACGTCGGAGAAGAGGCCCGTGGCGAACAGCGCCTTGATTGAACCGTCGACCTTCACCGGGTTGTAGGCGTCACCGACGGAGAATTGTAGATACGAGCGAACCGTCTCGGGTTCGAGGCGCTTGTTGCCTTGGACATTGATGGCCCGAATTGCGTCACCCGTTGCTTCGGCAGCGCCGGACAAGAATGCGCCGCTGAAGCACGTCACCCCCGATGAGATAAGCGCCAGAAGCATGAGAAAACGAGCCAGTTTCGCGATGGTCTTGACGTCCGGCGTTCGCGGCTTTTTCTCGTCATGCGCCGAAAGGCCCCTCGGCAGGAGTCGGATCGGAGTGCCACCAGCGCTCATGATCGTCGTCACATTAACTCCCCGCCGAAACCCAAGGTGGGGAAGCTAGTCTTGCCGTGTTGCCAGGATTTTTCAGAACGTGTCTCAAGGTTTCTCAAGCGAGGAGATACTGTGAAAGCGGTTGGCCTCCGCTATGCGCTCGCGAGCCGACGCGCGAAGATTGGTCGCGCAGGTCTGCTAAGGGCCAATAACGGCGCAACCGCTCGGTTCCCACGTGTGCCGAACAAAGCCGCTTCGTCCCAATAGCTGCCATTCGCTGGAAGTGGTCGGCGCCCCCTGGACGATCGCCGACCAAGTCCGCTCGTGGTGGTGAACCGGCCGTCAGATGTCGATCTTCTCCGCGATCTCGATCGCATCATCGACTTCGATGCCGAGGTAGCGAACGGTGCTCTCGATCTTGGAGTGTCCGAGCAGGAGCTGCACTGCGCGCAGGTTGCCAGTCCGGCGGTAGATCAGCACCGCCTTCGTGCGCCGCAGCGAGTGGGTACCGAACTTGGCCGGATCGAGCCCGATGCTGGCGACCCACTCATGGACGAGACGCGCGTACTGCCTCGTCGTGAGCCCGTGTTCAGCATTCCCTCGACCGGCAAAGAGGTATTGGCCGGCCTTTCGTCCGCGTCAGTCGAAGATACTCGTCAACGGCCAAGCGGGTTTGGTCCGTCAGCTCGAACCTCACCGGTCGGCCCGTCTTCTTCTGACGGATGGTCGCCCGATCCATGGCATAGCCGCTCGGCGCCACGTCATCGACGCGCAGGGCGACGACGTCACAGCCGCGCAGCTTGCTGTCGATGGCGAGGTTGAAAAGAGCGAGGTCGCGCTTGCGATCCGCCATCTGCAGCTTCGTTCGGATCGACCAGACGTGGCTGGGCCGCAGCGGCGGCTTCGCGCCGACGAGCTTGCCTTTGTTCCAAGGCAACCTGCGGGTTGATGAAGTTTCGATATGTTGGTGTCGTTCTCCATGGTTTGTCTCCCTTGTTGGAGAGACAGACAACCATGCGGCTGCGCCGCCCTATGCGAGCCGGCGACTTCCGGTTTCGGAGAGTTTCTTCCAGGTGATGGTTACTCTCTGACGCCTCAGTCCCTGAAGCGGCCGTGGTCCGAGCTCATGGCACTGGATACTGAGGGCTAATAACGACGCAACCGCTCACTTTCACGATGTACCGCATAAGTCGGCATCGTCCCAAAAGGTGTCCGCTGGCGCCGCGGTCCCATTGCGTGCAGCGATCAGCCACGCCGACCGTTGACACAAATGCTTCAAGTCCGGCCGCTAAACCAGCCGTGTAGGCCGGTCGGTGAATGGCAACAGATCCAAGAGCGTCGCGCAATGCCGAGATCAGCGACGCCGTCGCGGCATTCCATCGCCTCTGCGATGCACTCGAGCAATTGATGTCAGATCTCGTCGCCGAGCCGGCGGTCAGGGAACATCGCAACTTCACCAAACTTACGGGCGCCCAAACCGTGCTGGTGCGCCATGCAGACGTTGTCATAGACACTTTCGGGTTCATCGATGGTCACCGCGTCGACACCCCCGAACCCGGTCTTCTGACGGCGTTCTATGCCGCGTCGAGCGACGCCTCTGCGTCGCGATACTGTTGGGCGCTGCTTCACTTCCAGGCGCCCTTCGAGTTGTCTCAGATTGTCGCCGCCGCACAGATCGAGCACGACGAATTTGCCAAGCGGCACTCCACAGATGCCGATGATAACGGTCAACTGGCTGAACACGCGGAGCGCGCCGACCGGTTGAGTTACCGCCTTGGTGTCCTGCAGCGGACGATGCTCGCGCAGCGCGGGCAGCAGCATGAGAACGAGGCGCTGTCGGCAGAATACGCGCGCGTTGCAAACGCCGTCGAAGAGGCCGACGCGGCGCTTCACGCCATGCGAGTGAGTGCCCTGGCGAAGCGCCGCCAAGGCCAAAGGAAACTCGCGGACGACAATCCAGGATCCGGAGACGAGGAGCCGTAGGTGCAATGCAACACACGAGCGCGGTGCCGAGCCAGACGCAAACCGGCGTTAAAAGTCATTCATCAATGAATTAATTTAAATTGTTGCTGGGCTCATTCGGCGTGCCAGAAACCGGAAACCCGAGACGTTCCAGCGCCAACCTACCAGCGCGGCGATCATCGCCATCCTGCGCGGCGAGCCGATCGAGAAGGCGGACCAACCGCCCCAGCTTGCGCCGCTTCATCTCGGCGTAGAACAGCCGCGACACGTCCTCTGGGGACAGCGCAAGTATCTCGCCGGCTAATACCCGTGCTTCATCGAGCTTCTCGTCGGACGCCATGGCACACCTTCGTTCAAGTCGAACCTAACGCGTCCGAGGCGATGCAACCCCAAGCCTACGCTCCCAACAATACTCCGTCAGGTGCGTCAAAGGTACTGCGTACCTTCGCGCTTGCTGCGCGCAGCGGACGAGCCGCGTGGCGCGTCTCGCAGGGGCACTAAAAAAGTAGCGTCACACAAACCGCAAGACCCCAGGCCAGACACGCCTGCCCGGCCCCGACGAATGCTTTGCCGATGTAGGCGCTGACGTAGGTAATGAGCACTTGGTGCCCGGCAGTCTGGTCAGCAGCCGGCTCCGGCTCGGTTCCGACGGATGTCAGAACCAAAAGAATCCCACTGGCGGCAGCCACGGGTTCCCACGGCAGGCCGAGCAGGCCTGCTACGGCCGAGCCGCCAAATGTGATTATCGCAGTTGCGGTTTCGTCCACGCATCCTCGGCAATGTCCGGTGCCCAAGGTTCATCGGACGATGACATGCCTTTGTGACACCATGCCCGAGCTTCGATGGGTTTTCATGGACCCGCCACACTCCGCCGCCGTGGCGCGCGCGACCGCGACAACGCCGCCACCCGCGCCTTGATGCATCGAGGGCCGAACGTCTTCGCGGCTGTCAGAAAACTGTCATCTGCGCGCCATAAGCTCAGCTCTCGAGCTGATTGGGCCGCGGCTTCGTCGCGGAAGGGGAAACATGGCCAACGATCAGTACGCGCCGGCCTCGCTGGCTGGCGTGGGCCGTGATGGCAATCTCCCGCAATCGCAGGTCGTCCGGCACTTCCGCCAGATCGTTCTGTGGCCGATCCAACTGATCGCCCCTGCGCCCGGCAGCCGGGGCGAGAGCGCCGACACCCTGTTTGAGCGGCTTGGCGCTTCCAGCTGGGCGCTCGTCGATGACGAGTTCGGCATCAAGGGCGACGCGTTTCAGGAGCGGCACTATCGGGAGTTCGTGAGCTTCCTGCCTCATGTGCAGCGCTTTTTGTATGGCGATGCACCAGGGCCAGTCCGCGACCTTGGCAAAGGCGATGCACCCCAACGCGTCTATCGGCGCACGGACATCGCAGCAGTGCGCATCGTGCTGGCCGAGGGCGACGCGCCGGTGACCTGCCATGTCGCGCACGCAGACCTGCATTTTTTCCACGATGTGGACGCCGTCATCCTCGCCTTTGAGTTCTGTGCAACCGATCTGCCGCTCAGCGTCGCAAATGAGATCATGTACCGTTTCGGGCGCGCCTACCCGCCCGGCTGGACGGAGACCGGCGAGGCGCTGCATTGCCCGTTCCGTGTCGATTGGCTGGATGAGCACGGCCGCGTGCTCGCTTCATCCGATTACGACAACCGCGAGCGCTACCTGTCGTTCGTCGGGCACCAGCGGACGCCGTGCTTTGCCGCGCACTGGGAGTTTCTCTTGAAGCCGTTGGTGGCAGAGAACGCCGGCAACAAGAGCCCGTTGAGTTTCCGGCAGATCGAATACTACCGCATGCCCGTGATGACCTACCTGACGCTCGACCGGATGCTGGATATCAAGCGCACCGACTATATGCGTCTCGCCTTTGCGACGGGTGCGAGCGCCAACGGCGATGCCCCCTACGCGGAGCGGTTCCTGCACGATTTCGAGGGGCGCAACTGCTACGACCGCTTCTATCACGAAGGGTCGGAATCGACGGGCGCCAACACACGCTTCCTGTTGTCAGGGCATGCGTTCACGGTCGTCGCCGACGGCGCCTCTCCCAGGCTTGAGGACAACGAACGCGGGCTGCTTGGACAGTTCCGGCACCAATACTTCCTGCTGTTCCTCATCAGCCACTTCCACAAGGCGGCTTTGTTGATGCTGTCCGACCGACTGGTCGCCGCAACGAAGCAGCTGGAGGTCCGCAGCGCGCAGTCGGCCGCCTCGTTCAGGCGCGACACCTATCACCTGCAGGAAGCGTTCATGCTGTTCACGCAGCGGTACTGGTTCACGGAAGTCTCCGACCAGGCGCAGACGCGCGACCTGTTCCGCATGCAGCGCATGCACCTGGGCAACGACAATCTCTATAAGGAACTCCGCAACGAGATTTTCGACATGGTGCAATATCTCGACAGCGACGTTCTGCGTCGTCAGAGCGGCACCATTCATAGACTTACGGCGGTGACGATTGCGGGCCTGATCGGCACCATCGCCACCGGCTTCCTCGGTATGAACTTGATTGCGGAAGCGGACGCGCCCCTGCTCGAGAAGCTGGGCTACTTTGGCGTCGTTGCCGGTGCGGTGGTCTTGATGACGTTGGCGGTCGTTGCGTTCTCGCGGCCTCTGACGGCGCTTCTCGACCGAATCTCGGGGGAACGACACTAGGTCTCGCCGTGCCCTCCGCCAGATACAACACGAACCTCGATCTGGGAGAATGAAAGAGTGAGTACCGACCCGAAGGATCTTCACGCGCGCATTCGCGCCGAGTTCGTCGACAGCTTCGATGAGGAATTGGAGATGGAGCTCGACGACGAGCGCCTTGCCAAGCTGATCGACGACATGCCGAGCGGACCCGGGGCCGACGGCATGGATCGGAACTTCTATTTCAAGGAGCTCTTTCGCCTGCAGGGCGAGCTGGTCAAGCTGCAGGATTGGGTGGTCGCGCAGAAGCTGAAGGTAGTCGTCATCTTCGAAGGCCGCGACGCAGCCGGCAAGGGTGGCGTCATCAAGCGCATCACGCAGCGCCTCAACCCGCGTGTCTGCCGGGTCGCGGCATTGCCGGCTCCGAGCGAACGGGAACGCACCCAATGGTATTTCCAGCGCTATGTCAGCCATCTTCCGGCGGGCGGCGAAATCGTTCTCTTCGATCGCTCCTGGTACAACCGCGCCGGCGTCGAACGCGTCATGGACTTCTGCAGCAAGGAAGAGTGCGACGACTTTCTTCGCACCGTGCCGGAGTTCGAGCGCATGCTGGTGCGGTCCGGCATCGTGCTAATCAAGTATTGGTTCTCGATTACCGACGAGGAGCAGCACTTCCGCTTCCAGATGCGCATCAACGACCCGTTGAAGCAGTGGAAGCTGAGCCCGATGGATCTGGAGTCCCGGGTGCGTTGGGAGGACTACACCCGGGCTAAGGAAGCCATGCTTCAGGGAACGAACATTCCGGAGGCGCCCTGGTGGGTGGTGGAGGCGGTCGACAAGAAGAAGGCGCGGCTGAACTGCATCAATCATCTGCTGCACCAGATCCCCTATGAAGAACTTCCGCGCTCGCAGATCGTCCTCCCGGCACGCACGCACCATCCCGATTATCAGCGCCATCCGGTCCCGCGCGAGATGTACGTGCCGGAGGTGTACTGACGGCGGCGAGGCGCTGTGTGCGTTGCCTCCCGCGCCAGGGCGGCAACGCGAAATTAACCACCATGACGGAACTATGAAGCTCGAGATCAAGCGAGCGTTCAGGGGTTGGATGCTGTCGAGCCTGAACAGACCACGTGGCGTGTTTCGTTGCGCGAGCGCGGAATTTGGCCGGCGTTTTCCCGTGCCGCTTGCCGAGCTGCGTCCCACGCAGATGGCCGTCGGGATGGCGGCGGTCGAGGCGAAGCGCCACAAAATTCAGCGCAATGCCGACAGTCCGCGCAAGCTCCGCCGGCACCTGGAAAAACGTCTGGTGCCCGCCGTGCTGGGGCCCGGCGAAGCCTACTACATCATCGACCATCACCACCTGAGCCTGGCGCTCTGGCAAAGCAACGTCGATGAGGTCTTCGTTCGGGTCGTCGGAGACTTGTCGGACAGGCCAAAGACCGCCTTCTTCCGAGCGATGGCGGCGCTTGGCTGGCTTCACGCCTACGACGCCCGCGGACAAAGCATCTGCCCTACGCGGCTACCCATATCGCTCGACCAGCTGCGGCCGGACCGCTATCGCGACCTCGCATGGTCGGTGCGCAAGGCCGGAGGTTTCAAGAAGAGCGACGTTCCCTTCAGCGAGTTCGCGTGGGCCAACTTCTTCCGTAAGCATGTGGCGAGTTCGGCGCTAACGCGGGACTTCGGACTGGCACACGACCATGCCATGCGCCTCGCCCGTTCGTATCGTGCGAAGCATCTTCCAGGCAGCATGTATCACTGCTGACGGAGGGCCCCGTTCGCAGCCCCTAGGCGTGGGAACGTCTAAGCCGTGCAGCTCGACGCGGTCATTCCGGCGCGGCGCCAGCCGTTTCATGCTAGATATTACCCGACCGCAGCCATGACGTTTGCACTATCAGGGGGCTACCATCTTCGACAGCTCTACGGCCCGGGCAGCAAAGGTGAAGATTGCGGTTTCGGCGCTATTCGTCGTGCTCGTCATCGGTGCGTGTTCCAAATCCGCCGACCCGGTGGAAGGCGTCGAGTACGAAGTTCCGCGTAAGTTCATCGGTAAGGACGGGAAGGCCGCTCGGGACCTCAGCGGCATCGCCTGCGCGCCCGGTGAAAGTGTGCGCCATTGTCTCGTTATCGATGACGAAGGCGACAGCGCCCAATGGGCCACTCTCGACCAAGGGACCTTCGTTGCTGGTGACCAGATTCAGCTAATTGGCGAAAGCGACGGTGACGTCACTTTCGGCACAACTCCGGACGTGGACTGCCCATCCGGTGATGGAGAGTTCGGAGAACTCGACGGCGAGGCGGTCGCGTTCGCGGCGCCTTTTTATTATGTCGTTGGGTCGCATGGCTGCTCGCGAAAGAAAGGCGAATTCCGCGCTTCGTCGTTCATGCTGGCAAGATTGAGCACCGCTCAGCCAGGGAGTGTCGAAACGACGTTTCGTCTGGTGGACGTGTTGCGCAACGCCAGCACGGTCAGCGCTTACTTTGCCAAGGATCTCAATAGCGAGAACGGCCTCAACATCGAGGGGCTCGCCGTCCAAGGTGACCAACTCATCATCGGATTGCGTGGGCCGTCCATAGACGGCAAGGCCTTCCTCGTGCGGACGGATATCGGCCCGCTGTTCGCGACGGGAACCGGACCCATCGCGTCGTCCTCCACGACCATTCCGATTGCCGTGCCGGAGGGAACGGGCATCCGGGATCTGACAACGCTTGCCGACGGTAGCCTGCTTCTGTTGCTTGGGCCCGCGCAGGAACAGTCTCTCCCCTATACCCTTGCGAGAATTCAGCTTCCGTCGACCGCTGATTTTGACGCGCCCATCAAGGTCGAGACCCTTGCGGAGCTTCCGGAAATCTCGGTGGACCAGACGGTTGGCAAAGCCGAGGCTGTGCTAGCGCTCAACACGACGGCAGCAGAGCTGGACGTGCTGGTCTTATTCGACGGCCTTAAGAACGGTGCACCGCGAAAATTCCAGATGCCTATTCGCTGAGCAGGTGCGCCTGCAAGACGGGACATGGCCACGTAAGCGCGAGGGCCGGCGCTTAACATGACTGGTCGTTGGAAGCTGTCACCACACACTGTTTTCAAGCACGTCGGATTTCGATCTGCCGATGGTCGCCAGAGCCCGGTGGCGGCGCACCTGCGCTGGACCGCTCAGGGTCAGGAGCTAGCTCTGGCTTCGACGCTCGAGGTTCCCGCGTTATGTGCTACTCGACGGATGGCGGGTAGGTTCCTACCGTTCGACCAGGCAGTCCTTACAGCCGACCTTGACGACCTAGCATCGCCGCCAATACGCGCCCGTCAACGACGTCCGCTTTCGAAGGCGTAGATGTCGTTAGAGCGCCTCCTGCCAGTGGGGATACGTCACATACGCAGTGACGGCACCCTGTTCGTGAGAGCGGATAGTGACCTTCTCACCCTTCGGCATGTAGACGATTTCACCAGGCTCAGCAGTGATCTCCCCAGAATTTGTCGAAACCGAAAGCCGGCCTTCGAGGACCACCATCACGTCATCGACAGCCAGCACCTCATCGAGAACTTGGTTGGGCCCATAGCGTCCGAAGCCGATGGTGATAGGCCCTCCGTGTCGCTGATCGACCACGTTTGCGGCGAACGGCGAGCGTTCGAATGAAGCATCGGCCTTTGCAAATTTGCGAACTCGCATGCGAACATTCCTGTGTTTCGTCAGCGACAATCACCTTGTCTCGCCAACATCCGATGTCAGCTGACAAGGACAAACGTCCGCTGTTCCGATTTGTTCGGATCGCGGCTCGCTGCCGTCCCCCACGGTTTGCCAAGCCCATAACGAAATCGTCGACGCGTTTAAAAGCGGGCCGCTACCGCTTACTTCTTAATTTGAGCTGACGACGACAGGTTCGTCCCAGAAGCGGAAGTCGGTCGCGGTTAGCTTGGCGGGGCTATCGCCGTCGGCTGTCACGTCCGTTGTTCGGGGAGGAGCGGTCGAAGTTGCCGATGGCTCGACGCGTGCTCATGACCCGACTCGGACGTCAACCATTCTTGGCCGCCGGCCATCGTCGCTTTGCAGAGTTTGCGCACTCGGGCTAGTGGCTGGGGCGCAAATACTTCGCCAATATGCAATGTCCGCCCAACTGCCAGAAGCCGACGATGCGTCACCTCTTCCGCCACAAGGTGCATACTCAAGCGGTGACACCGCGCCACACGATGTAAAAGCCAACGACAGCAACGATAGCGGCAAAAACGCGGCCTAGAATTTGCTTCTCGCCAGCAAATCGCTCCGAGAGGATCCTGCCCGCCCCGCCTCCCAGCACCCCTCCGCCGATGAAGAAGGCCACGAGCGTCCAGTCTATGAAACCCGAAAGGGCGTAGTTGCCGGCCGTTGCAAGGCCGAAGGCAAAGACGGAGACGAGCGAGGAACCGACGGCGAAGATAAGCGGCATGTCGGTAGCGGCCATGATGCCCGGCACGACGAGAAAGCCGCCGCCGATGCCAAAGAAACCCGAGAGCGCACCAACCCCAGTACCGTAGGCGAGCAACAGCGGCATGAGCCGCGGCGCTGTCTTGCGCGTAAGTCGGACGCCGACATCGCCGCCGTCGCCGCCTTTCCAGAACATGAAGCCGGCAATAACAATCATCAAGGCGCCGAACAGGATGAGAAGCTTCTCTCCGTCGAACTCCTTGCCGAACGTGGAGCCAAGGAGTGCACCGGCAATGCCGGCTGCCGCGAACACCAGCGCGCACGGCCACTTGACACGACCGGCTCGCGCATGACCCACGAGGTTGAATAATGCGCTGACCGCAACAGCGACCGCGCTTGTACCGATCGCGACATGAGGGGAGCTTACGCCGACGACGTAAACTAGAAGAGGCACGGCCAGAATCGATCCGCCGCCGCCGATAAGCCCGAGCACGAAACCGACCAGCGCGCCCGAGCCGGTAGCCAGAATATCCTGCAGCGGCATCACGCCATGACCTTCGGCTTTGCCATCCATTCCCGGCCCTTCAGCATGGCCTTCCAGTAGATCGGCGGCAGGATGCGCTCCTTGAGCAACCATGCGGCTCGGGACGGCTTCGTTCCATCGAGCAAAAAGGACGGGAATGTCGGTGCGAGCTTGCCGCCATAGGTGAACTCCGCGAGCACGATCTTGCCGCGCTCGACGGTGAGCGGGCACGAGCCGTAACCGTCGTAGGTGCATTGGTCCTGCCGCAGGCCCTTATCGAACAGAATGTTCTCCGCGACGACGGGCGCTTGCTTCCGGGCGGCCGCCGCCGTTTTGGCATTCGGGGTGCTCGACGCGTCGCCAAGGCCGAAGATATTCGGATAGCGCTTATGACGCAGCGTCGCGTGGTCGACGTCGATCCATCCGGCGCTATCAGCAAGCGGGCTAGCCTGCACGAAATCGGGCGAGAGCTGCGGGGGACAGACGTGGATCATGTCGAACGACGTCTCCACCGTCTCCACCGAGCCGTCGGGTCCAGCCATCTTGAACCATGCTTTGCGCTGCGGTCCATCGATGGCGATAAGCGTGTGGTTGAAGTTGAGTGCTGCATTGTAGCGCTGCACGTAGTCCATCAGCGCCGGCACATAGTCGGCAACTCCGAACAGCACGCCGCCTGCACTGTAAAAGGCAACATCGATGTCCCGCAGACGTCCGTTGCGTAGCCAGTAGTCAGCCGAGAGGTACATCGCCTTCTGTGGGGCGCCCGCGCATTTTATCGGCATCGGCGGTTGCGTGAACAGTGCACGCCCGGAGCGCAGAGACCGCACGAGTTCCCACGTGTAGGGGGCGAGGTCGTAGCGATAGTTCGACGTCACGCCATTGCGGCCGAGGGTTGCGGTCAGTCCCTCGATGCCGCTCCAGTCGAGTTTGATGCCAGGACAGACCACGAGGTGTTCGTAGCCGATAGTGCGGCAGCCCTCGATGACGACACAGTTGTGCTCGGGGTCAAAACCGGCCGCGGCCGCCTTGATCCACGAGACGCGCCGCGGAAGCACGGCCGCCATCGATTTGGCGGTTTGCTCCGGCGTGAAGATGCCTGCGCCGACCATCGTCCAGCCGGGCTGGTAGTAGTGTGTGTCGGCAGGGTCGATCACGGCAATGTCGAGATCGGGTCGGCGCCGCAGCAGGCTGGCGGCTACGGCGGCGCCGGCTGCACCGCCTCCGACGATGACGATATCGTGGCTGACCGCAGGCTTGCTCGCATCGACGGCGCCGCCCTTGGCGACCCTGCTCATGACGCCGGTAACATCGAACCCGGCAGCCCGCGCGATCTCGACGATTTCGTTCGAGGGTCGCGTCCCGGCCTGTGCAAGCGCCCACAAGGTTGTCGAGCGTGTGCCGCTGCGGCAGTACGCGAGAATCGGCTTCGGCAGCTCCGCCCAGGCCGCGCTGAACGCGGCCGCGTCCGCGTCGGTCACCTTGCCGGTCGCTACGGGGACATAGCGCGCCATCAAGCCGGCCGACGCGGCGGCGCGCTCGATCTCGTCGAATACCGGCTGATCGGCACCCTCGCCGTCGGGGCGATTGCAGACGATTGAGCGGAAACCCTGTGCTGCCAATTCAGCGAGCTCGGATGCCTTGATCTGCGGCGCGACCGATATCTCGTCGGTCAGTCTCTTGACCATTCTGCGGTTGTCCAATCGTAAGCCGAGGGGTGAGGAGATCAGGCCCCACGCGTTAAGATTTTATCTTGGCTGAAGACGTGCGCTGGAAGGTCGGTCGCGCGGGAGCGGCCGCTGACCTTCGGTGCAATGACGGGATGTCTCTTGAAGTAGGTCTGCATGACACCTTGCATCGACGGGTGAACGAACGCGACGTCGTGGGTTCCCCGGTGGCGGCAGACGACATCCATTGGCTCGCCTTCGCGCTCGCAGCCTGCGATCGAGTACCGGCCATTGTCCGCGACCGCAACGCCATTGACGAGAATCTCGCGCACCCTCCGGCCGGGCGCCTGGTGGGCTTCGAACATGATGTCGAGACCAGAGGCACGCGGCCCCCAGCCACCCGACAGCTTCCACGGGTTCTTGGAGAACACGAGCTCAAGCTCGCCCTCGATGTACGCCTTAAGCTGAACTCCGGTGATCCAGCCCTTCTTGATCCGCGCGTCGATCGGAAGAAGGTTCCACAAGTGACCTTCCGTCAACGCGCCGGCGGGGATCGGCGGCGCAAACCGGAAGCCGTTGCTGAAGCCGATATCGGCGCCCGTCGCCTCGCGCACGGCATCGGTGATGAGATTGTCGGCATTCGTTTCGAGAACATCGTAGCGCAGGATCGGGACCTGCGTGTGGCACAGTACGCGGTTCATGCGATCACGGTGAGGACGCAGCGCGGCATCAACTATCGCCTTGACGCCTGTATCCTCACCAAACTCGGACGCCACGACCGGTACCAACCTGAAGCTGTGGCCTTCGATGCCGCCGCCCTTCGTGAGCACGATATCCAGGCAGCCGAGGAATGACCCGTGCGAGCCTGCTTCGACGATCAGGCAATTGCCCTCGCGGATGGCGCGGAACGTGCGCTCATGGGTATGGCCGGAGAGGATGACATCCAGTTCGGGGTTCTCCAACGCGAGCTGCCGCGAGACCGTCAACCCGGTATGCGTGACCGCGACGACCAGATCCGGGCGCTCCTTGCGTCTCAGCTCCTGAAGGTATTCGCGGAAGCCCTCCATACGCGTGCTGTCCAACCCTTCCACTTGGCGCGGTGGCTGCCGCTTGGTCGTGGTCGGATCGGCGACGCCTACGAGCGCGACGCGCACGCCATCGCGATCGACTATTGCGGCCGGCTTGAACAGCCGCTTGCCGTTCTCCTTACGATGGAAGTTGTAGGCGATGACGCGGGTGTTGAGCGCGCTCATCAGCTCCTCGAAGCGCGCAGGCCCGTACACCGGCTCCCAGTTGCCGGGCACGAAGGCGTCCAGCCCCAAGGCATTCGCGGGCGCGATCATGACCTCGCCTTGCGACCAAGCAGCCGGCCCCGATCCCTGGACGAGATCCCCGCCGTCAACGAGGAACGTAGGACCCGGGGCGCCTGCACGCAGAACGTCAACCGCTCGTTTCAGACGCGCAAAGCCACCCATCGTCATGAACGCGGGCGTGGCATCCGGCAGATACTCGAGGTGCTCCTCGAGCTGCGCATGTGTGTCCGTGAGGTGCAGCAGGCGGAGCCGCTTCGAAGCGCTTGGCGAGGACCAAGCCGCGCCCCCGGCCATCGACGAGGTGGCGGCAAGCCCAAGTGCGGTGAGGAATTCCCTGCGGCGCATAAGCGGCTCCATTTCTTGTCGAGGTCGACGTGACGGCACTTGGCGGGGGAGAAAGCGAGCCCCGCCGGGTTCCGATCAGAGCTCGTTGATCGGCACCTTGAGGTGGCGCTTTCCGCTCTCATCGGGCTCGGGCAGGTTGCCGCCGCGCATGTTGACCTGGATCGACGGGATGATGAGCTTCGGCAGCTCAAGGGTCTTGTCGCGCGCCTCGCGCATCGCGCACGAACTCGTCCTCGCTCGACGCCGTCGCGGACGTGGATATTGTGCGCGCGCTCCTCGGCGACGGTCGTCTCCCACTTGATGTCGCGACCGTTCGGCGCGTAGTCGTGGCACATGAACAGGCGCATCTCGCGCCGGCAGCTCGAGCACGCGCTGGATCGAGCGATAGAGCACGCGCGCATCGCCGCCGGGGAAGTCGGCGCGCGCCGTGCCGCCATCCGGCATGAACAGCGTGTCGCCGACGAAGGCGGCGTCGCCGATCACGTGCGTCATGCAGGCGGGCGTGTGGCCGGGCGTCAGCATGGCGAACGCGGTCATGCTGCCGATCTGGTAGCTGTCGCCGTCCTTGAACAGGCGGTCGAACTGGCTGCCGTCGCGCTGGAACTCGGTGCCCTCGTTGAAGATCTTGCCGAAGATCTCCTGGACGACCTTGATGTTCTCGCCGATGCCGAGCTTGCCGCCGAGCTTGCCCTGGATGTAGGGCGCAGCCGACAGGTGGTCGGCGTGGACATGCGTCTCGATCAGCCACTCGACCTTGAGGCCTTGCTCCTGCACGAAGCGGATGATCTCGTCGGCCGACTCGATAGCGATGCGGCCGGCGGCGTAGTCGATGTCCATGACGGAGTCGATGACGGCGCAGGCGTTCGAGTTCGGATCCTTGACGACGTAGCTGACCGTGTTGGTCGGCTCGTCGAAGAATGCCGTGACCTCGGGCTTGACGCTGAGATCGACCGGATGCGGGATAGTGGTCGTCATGATGTGCCTCCAGTGAGACTTTGCAGTGGCGGTGTTCGCGCGAGCCGACGTTTGCGCAGGGTCAAGCCGCGTGCGATGGCCATCCCGGCGAGCATCGCGGCGACGAAAAGCGAAGGTCGAGGTCGAGCCTGACGACAGAGCGGCGATGGCAGGGCCCGGGCAGTAGCCGACCAGCCCCCAGCCGATGCCGAATAGCGCCGCACCGGTGATCAGCCGCGCATCGATGGCGGTCGCGGTCGGAAGGTGGAAGTCGCTGGCCGAACAGGGGTGCGGGCTTCGCGAAGGCGAGCCGGTAGCCGAGCCGCCGTCGTCACGACGGCAGCGGCCATGGTCAGTGCGAGGCTCGCATCCCAAGTCCCGGCGACGTCGAGGAAGTTGAGGACCTTCGCCGGATTGATGAGGCCGGATACGACAAGACCGAGCCCGAACAGCAGGCCGGACAGGAAAGTTGCGATCGCTTGCATGTCAGCCTCCCAGCAGGTGGCGCGAGACAAAGACGGTCGCGAGGCCGCTGACCATGAACACGGCCGTCGCCGCGATCGAGCGCCTCGACAGCCGCGCCACACCGCAGACGCCGTGTCCGCTTGTGCAGCCGCTGCCCCATACGGCGCCGAAGCCCACGAGCAGCCCGGCACCGACGAGCAGCGCCGCATTGGACGTGACCGTCATGTCGACGGCGCCTCGCGCAGATCGCCGTGAACAGCCAGGGCGCGAGCGATCAGCCCGGCGACGAAGGCAAGCCGTGACGAGCGTCTGGTCATCGGCATAGGGCGGCAGCAGCCGGGACACGAACCCGCTCACGCCGGCGATACGGCCGGTGGTCGCCATCATGAGCACCGCCGAGAGGCCAATAAGGACGCCACCGACGGTCGCCGAAAGGGGTGTGAATTCCGTCAGCATGTCTTTCAGTCCATGTCCGCGTCAGCACCGGTTCGTGGCCGCATGTGCTAACGCCGGCGATCCGATAGGCCGGGCAGAAGCGGGCTAGACCGGTAACGAGAGGGATAAGGCCGAGCAGGCCCCAAAGCGTCTGCGGGCCGACGAAGACCAAGCTAAGCAGAGCAAGGCCGACAGACGATGCGCAGGGTGCGGTCCCAGATGCCGATGTTCGAGGTCATGACAAGTCTCCAGTGGTTGACTGGATGATCTGCATAGGCCTTTCGCAACGTCGCCGTATGTGACCTAGTCACAGAGGCAGCTCAGGGCGCGGCGGCGAGCTGTCGCAGCGCATCCGGCCGCGCAATATCGATCGCGCCGCGCGAGGTCGAGATCCAGCCGCGCCGCTGAAACTCGTTGAGCTGGCGGCTGATGACCTCGCGCGCCGTGCCGAGCTCGGCAGCCAGTTGCTGGTGGGTGAGATCGATGTGGCCCGTTGGTATTGGCCAGCTCGAGCAGGCGCTGCGCCAGTCGGACATCGACCCGCGAGAAGGCCACGTCCTCGATGATGCGGAACAGGTCGGTGACGCGATGGCTGAATGCCGTGAACACGAAGCGGCGGAATTCGGCGGAACGGGCGATCAGGTCATCGAACGTGGCGCGGGGAATCGCCACCGCCTCGACATCCGTCTCGGCAATCGCCTCGGCCTGGTAGTCCTCGTAGCCCATGAGACACGCGGTCGTCAGCGCGCAGCTCTCGCCGGCAGAGACGCGGTAGAGCACGATCTCCCGGCCGGCGTCAGAGACCTGCTGGACTCGCACGGTCCCCGAGATCAGAAGCAAAAAGGCGTCGGGCGCCTGCCCCGGTCCGAAGATGCGCGTACCGGCTGAAAGCCGAATAACTTTGCTCGTCGCAATCAGCGGCTTCGCGATCGTCGGCTCGAGTCTTCCCAAACCGGGGAAGCTCGAAATCCAGTCTGTCGCGCTCATGATGAATATCCTGCTCGATAGTGGTGCGAGGCAACTCGGACGCGCCGCGCGACGCAAAGTCAAGATGACGTCTCGGTTGGGCACGCGCCCGCGCGCACCCGGGCTGCGTAACAGGCTAACAGCGTGCCGCGCTTTGCTCGGACCCATTCCCGCCGGTGCCAGACTGGCCGCCTCAGTCAGGACTGGCCCTCTCGTAGATGTCTTCTTCCTGCGCGTTGTGGATGCGCACGAGGGCCTCGATAGAGCCGATTACCCGCTGCGCATCGCGGACGAGATACTTGTCGGCGTCCTCCGCGCGCAAGGCCGTGCGCCAGCCGCGCCAGGAGCCTAGCCTGATGCAGGATCTCGCGATGTGCCCGGCTCATGGCCGACAAACCGTGGCTGTCGACAAGTAGCTTCGATAAGCGCGGGTAAAGCGTAGTTTCATCCTGACGCTCGTGCGTCACGACACTCTCTTCGATAATCGCGTGCGCGCTGAGGATAAGGTCGACGGCGCGCTGGCCGCTTGCATCGTCGAGCGCGTCCGAGACGGATCGGAGCTTGTCCAGTTCCTGCTCGAGCAAGCGGTGCTCCTCGCTCAGGGCGCGCGCCATCTTGTCCGGCAGGCCCTCGCGGCGTCGGTGCCACCCGGCGTGAGGGCGCGCAGCGCATTGAGAATCACCGCGACATCGATAGCCTCCTGCGTCAGGGCACCCGCCACTGGCGTCAGCCAGCCGAAAGCGGCAAAGGCCATGGCGATACCCGAAAGCCCCATGCCGGCGACGATGCTCTGGATGGCGATGCGCCGCGCGCGCCGGGCGATGATCACGGCCTCCGACACCCGATCGAGCCTGTCGACAACGATCACGACGTCGGCCGCTTCCGACGATGCGCTGGCGCCGCGGGCGCCCAGAGCGACGCCCACGTCCGCCGCTGCGAGGGCCGGCGCATCGTTGATGCCGTCGCCGACCATCAGCGTCGGATGCAGGCGGCTCTCCATGACGACGGCATCGACTTTGTCGGAAGGAACGCGGTCGGACAGCACCGCATCGATATTCAGCGCCGCAGCAATGGTCTCCGCCGCATCAGCGTGATCACCGGTGACCATCACGATCCGCGCAATCCCGGCCGAGCGGAGCGACTGCACGGCGCGCGGGGTCTCTTTGCGAAGCTCGTCGGCAAGGAGCAGCGCGCCGACGACGCGGCCGTCCACAGATACGAACACGCTGAGCGCCGATCGCCAGGAGGCGCGGCGCAGTGCACGCGCCGCCCACTCGTCCGGCTTGCGCGGCCCGAAGATGAGCTGGTGTGAGCCGACGCGGACGATCCGCCCGTCGACTACGCCCTCGAGGCCGGAGCCCATGACCTCGTGCACCTGCTCGGGCATCTGCAGAGACAGACCTTTGGCGGCGGCTGCAGCTACGATGGCGGCAGCCACGACATGTTGCGAGGCCTGTTCCAGCGATCCGGCCAGTCGCAGCACCTCGCCGGCGTCTTCGCCAGGCGCGGTCTCGACGGCGATCAGGCGCGCTCCGCCGACCGTGAGGGTGCCGGTCTTGTCGAATAGAACGGTATGCGTCTGCGCCAGAGGCATCGAGGGGCGCGCCGCCCTTGATGATGATGCCTCGGCGCGCCGCCTGAGATACGCCGGCTATGAACGCGACCGGTGCAGCAAGGATGAGCGGGCACGGTGTGGCGACGACCAGAACGGCGAGGCCGCGAATTGGATCACCCGACAGCACCCACGCCAGTCCGGCAACCACGATCGTCACCGGCAGCAGCAGCAGCGCGTAGCGATCCGCCAGTCGAATGAAGGGCGCCTTGGCGGTCTGCGCGGCGGTGACGAGTCGCACAATGCCGGCGTAGGTGCTCTCGTCAGCCGTCGCCGTCGCCGTGATCTCGAAGGTGTCGCCCGCGTTGAGCGTGCCGCTGCGGGCACTCTCGCCCGCCTGCCGCGTGACCGGGATCGGCTCGCCCGTCAGCGCCGCTTCGTCGACGACCGCCCGCGGCGACGTGATCAGCCCGTCGACCGGAATGATCTCGCCAGCGCGAACGAGGATCGCATCGCCGACCTTCACGTCGCGGATGTCGACATCCGTGATGGTCTCATCCACGCGACGATGCGCCAGTCGCGGCGCCCGATCGACGAGTGACTTCAAGTTGCGCTCGGCGCGGCTGACGGCGTAGTCCTCGAGCACCGTGCCGCCCGTGTACATGATGGCGACGACGATGGCCGCCAGCGGCTGCTGGAGAAGAAGCGCGCTCGCCATGGCCAGCAGGGCGATGGCGTCGACGCCCATGCGTCCGGCCGCGAAGTCGCGAACGATGGAAACGGCGAGAGCGATGACGACGGGAATCGTCGCCGCCGTCCACATCCATCCAGCCGTCGCGGGATAGCCTGCGAGAGCAGCGGCGCCGCCGAATGTGAGGCCGAGCAGAGCGGCAACAGCAAGAGTGCGCCTGGCGAAGCGTTCGTTGATCATGACGCTCCTCGAAAGCCGGCGACGAAGTAGAGCCACACATCCTAAGGAGCGTCGGGCGGAGGACGCGACAAAATCTTGCGGCCGGTGAACATTGCCGACGTGATGCTGCCGCCCTCATGCACTTCGGTGACAACCACCGCGGCCACGTGGATGCACGATCAGAACGGCCAGTGCATAGAAGCCGAGTTCGTGCACTTGGACAAACGGACTGCGGAACGCGCGCATGGCGGCGTAAGAGGTCTGGATCGATAAGGTCGGTTGCCCCCGGCACGACCAAGGATGGGTCGACGCCCGGAGCGGCAACCCACGCCGCGAACCAATGCCCGAACGGGGGCCAATAGAGATCGGTTCCTACCAGAACGAGGCCGGTCACTGCCTGGACGAGCAATAGCAAGAAGAGCAGCGCAACGGCGATGCGCGCAAGCGGGTTGTGCCCCACGTACTGTTGCGGTTCCCCGGTTAGGAACGAGCCGTATAGGCGCGCAATGCTACCAGATAGCCCGGGCCGCCGGGCACAATGGCACGCCACCTCGCGTACCTGTTCCCGAAGAAGGCCCAAGCAAACCGCCACAAGAGATTGACAGCCATGACGTAGCCGAAGGAAGCGTGGACGTCCTTGAGAGTCACCTTTCCAGGTGCGGACAGCCCAAGGGCGTCGTCGAAAAGAATGTCGAGCCCCGTGCCGACGAGACCAATGACGGCCAGCACGTTGATCCAATGGAACCAGCGGGTCGGGGCATCCCACGCGGCGTATTCTTTGAATTCAGACATAGCCATGATCCTCGCGTAACGTCATTGTTGCATACGTGAGGGCTGGCGACCCTTGATCTGCATCAGCATTAGGCTCGGCCGGGCGGCAAACTCGGGCAGCGTGAGCTGCGCTTTGAGTCCGCCGAGCTCTGATTGGCCAGCGTGATCTTGCCGCCGTAGAGCTGCACGAGGTCACGGACGATGGCCAGGCCGAGCCCAGAGCCGCTCGCTTGCTCGCTCCACTGCTCTCCGACATTGAAAACCACATCCCATGCCTCGGGCGGCAGCCCGGGGCCATCGTCCTCGACGACAATCTCGACAAAGCCCGGCGAGCCATTTTCGGCGACGCGCAGGGCGACTTTCGTCCTGGCGTGCTTGCAGGCGTTGTCGATGAGATTGCCCAGCATCTCGTTCAGATCCTGGACCTCGCAGGCGACCATCACGCCTGCCGGGATAGCGTTCTCGATGCGCAAGCCGCGGTCCGCATGCAAACGCGTCAGCGCTCGTACGACCGAAGCCGCCGTTTCGGTGAGAGATGCAGCCATGCCAGGCTTCGACCTGGAAGCCGCAGTGCGTGCGCGTGCGATCTGATAGTCGATCTGGCTCTGCATGCGCCGGCTTTGCTCTTGGATGACGGCTGCCGATTGCTGGTCGCCCTTCTTGTGCGAGCTGATGCGCCTCATCGACGATGATTGCCAAAGGTGTCTTGAGGCCGTGTGCGATATTGCCTGCCTGCGCCCGCGCCCTGAGAATCTGCTCGCTCGAGGACGACAAAAGATTGTTGAGGTCGTCGATAAGCGGCTGCACCTCGTCCGGGAACTTGCCGCTTAACTTGGGCGCAGCGTTGCCGCGGACCTTAGCCAGAGCCGCACGCAAATGAGCGAATGGCGCCATTGCATACAGCAGAAGGAGAGCGGCCGCGCCGATCATCGACAGCGCAAACCCGCCAAGCGCCCACAACAGTACATTGTTGAATTTCTCCAGTTCGTGGTCGAGAAGCCGTCTGTCGGTTCCGATAATGATGCGCAGCGGCTCCTTCGCTGCATCCAGCCAGCGAAGCCGCTCGGCGATCAGCAGCTCTCCAGTCGGCCCGGTGATGCTGTGCGTGTGGACCTGGGCGTCGGTGCCGCCGTCGACCGGCACCTTGAGCATCGGGGCGCCTTCGAGCGATGTCGAGCGAGCCAGTACCTTTCCGTCCTGCTGGATCTCCCAATAAAAGCCCGACAGCGGCGCGATGTAGCGGGGGTCGCTCAGAGGGCGCTGCAGTCTGAACTGGCCGTTGTCGTCGAACTCCATCAGACCCTGCAACTCGTCGAGATGCACGTGAAGCTCGTCGTAGAACTGCTCGACCAAGAAATCCTTGAACACCGCCGACAGAAGGACGCCCGCAACGGCAACGCCCAATGCCACCCAGATGGTGGCGACGATGATCAGACGGGCCCGGAGGCTGTGCATCGGCTGTTCTGCTCAATCCATTCGATAGCCGAGGCCGCGCACCGTCGTGATGATGTCGCGACCAAGCTTTCGCCGCAGGCGACTGATGTAGACCTCGATGGTATTGGACTCAGCACTTTCCTCGAGGGCGTAGAGATGCTCCATCAGCTCGTTCTGCGATATGACGCGACCGGCGCGATGCATGAAGTAAGTGAGCATGCGCAGTTCCGAGGCGGTAAGATCAACTGCCTTGCCGCTCACAGTTGCTTTGCCGGCAATCGTATCGAGACTGATATCCTTGTGCGTCAGGACAGGGTTCGCCGCGCCCGACTTTCTGCGAATGAGCGCACGCAGCCGCGCCACGACTTCGGGAATATGGAACGGCTTGGTGATGTAGTCGTCAGCGCCGGCGTTCAGCCCCTCTACCTTTTCCGTCCACGTGCCGTGGGCGGTAAGGATGAGCACAGGCATGTCGCGCTTTGCGGCGCGCCATTTGCGCAAGAACTGTCAGCCCTTGCATGTTGGGTAGACCGAGATCGAGGATGGCGGCATCGAACTGATCGTTGAGCTCCCATCGCGTAGCCGTCCTCGCCGTTCTGCGCGCGGTCGACGACGAAGCCCTCCGGCCGCAGCCCGGTTGCGAGCCGCCCGGCAATGTCATTGTCGTCCTCGACCAGCAGTATGCGAATGACGAACCTCCATATCTCAGGTCAGGCACGCTTAGGCGCCGGACCTGAATTCCACCTGAAAAACCGAGAAGCCCCGAAACGCGGCTTCCGGCAGGCGCCGCACCGGGCTTTTCAGGTTGGTTTCAGGTGCGGCGTGCGACAGCCGTAGCCCGACTCGGAGGTTACGGCCCATGTCTTTAATCAAGTGTCTGACAGCAACAGCGGCATTTATCGCCTGGGCGGCGGCGCAGGAGCCTGTGCCACAGCGCTGAAATCGCCGTTTCGCAAGCGCAGATCGACCGTCTCGAGATCCGGCTCGAGGAGGCGCGCCCGGCTACGGAGGAGGCGATCGCGCTGCTCCCGGCCACCATCATCCCGCCGATGAACAGCCGCATTGCCGTGCCCGCTCCCTTCGCCGGCACCGTCGTGTCAGTGGAGGTGCTGCCCGGCCAAACCGTCGAGCAGGGGTCGCACGCTGATGACGATTGCCAGCCGCGAGCTGGTCGAGACGCTGTCTCAGCTGCATCAGGCCGAAGCCAACCTCGCCGCAGCGGCAGCCGTCGCCGAACGCTATCGCGGGCTTGCCGAGAAGAATATCGCATCACCGACGCGCGCCGCGGAGACCGAAGCGCAGCGCGCGGGGCTTGAGGCCGTTGTCGAGGAACACCGGCGGCTCGTCGCGCTCGGCAACATCAAGACCAATCCCGACGGCAGCTATGCCTTGGTGGCCCAGCAGGCTGGCCGCATCGTCGAGGCGAACGTCGCGCCAGGGGCCAGCATCGGCGCCATGGAACCGGCCATCGTTTTCGACACGAGCGATGAGCTGTGGGTGGAGGCGCAACTGCCGGCGTCGCTGATCGGCAAGGTGCGTCCCGGCGACAGCATCACATTAGAAAACGGCGCCAAGGGCAAAGTCCTCTCGGTTGGGCACACGCTCGATCCCAAGACCCGCTCGACCACTCTCACCGGCACCATCCCCGTCTCGGCCGGTCTCGTACCGGGGCAGATGGTGACCCTCAGCATCCATCGCCAGGCCGCCGTCAGCGGCGTCGAGGTTCCCGCACAAGCGGTTGTCTGGCTGGGCGCGGTTCCCAGTGTCTTCGTGCGAACGGAAACCGGATTTGCCGTGCAGCCCGTAGCCCTCAAGGGCAAGACGCTGCTGGCGGCCACCATCGGTGGCGGCCTCATCGGCGGGGCAGAAGGTCGCCGTCTCAGGGCTCGCTCAGCTCGAAAACATGATTGGTGCGGAGTAAGGAGATGCTGCGCCGTATCGTCGAGTTTGCACTCACGCAACGGGCCTTCGTGCTGCTGTGCGCGCTGCTTGTCGCCGTGGCGGGCACCTATGCCTTTCTGCGCCTGCCCATCGATGCTTTCCCGGATATCTCATCCATACAGGCGAAGATCATCATGAAGGCGCCGGGGATGACGCCTGAGGAGGTGGAGACCCGGGTCATCGCGCCGATCGAGCTGGAGCTGCTCGGCATTCCGCGCCAGACGGTCCTGCGCTCGTCGGCGAAGTACGCGATTGCCGACATCACCATCGACTTCGAGGACGGCACGGACATCTATTGGGCTCGCCAGCAGGTGGCGGAACGGCTGGCCGGCGCCAGGGACGCCCTGCCATCCAACGTTTCCGGCGGTCTCGCGCCGATCTCCACGCCGCTGTCCGACGTCTTCATGTTCACCATCGAGGGCGGCAACCTCTCGCTGGAAGAGCGGCGCAGTCTGCTCGACTGGACCATCCGCCCTGCTCTTCGGACGATACCAGGCGTCGCCGACGTCAATGCGCTCGGCGGTCTGGTGCGCACGTTCGAGGTCGTGCCCGACAGCGCTGCGCTGGCGTCTGCCGGGTTGAGCGTCGCCGATATCAAAGATGCGATCGCGGCGAGCAACCGCAATGACGGTGCTGGGCGGCTCTCCGACGGTGAGAAGGCGCTCGTGGTGCGCTCTGAAGGCGCCATTCGAACGCCCGCGGACTTGCAGCAGGTCGTCCTCAGGTCGGAGGGCGGCAAAGTATTGCGACTGCAGGATGTCGCCACGGTCGGCATCGGCAATCTCACCCGCTATGGAGCGGTGACCAAGGATGGACGCGGCGAAGCGGTGCAGGGCCTCGTGCTATCGCTGCGCGGCGCCGATGCCAGCGCGATCGTGAAGGACGTGCGCGCGCGGCTCGAAACACTCAAGCCAAGTTTGCCGGAAGGCGTAACGCTGCAGCTCTTCTACGATCGCTCTGACCTCATTCAACGCGCCGTCGGTACGGTCACCAAAGCGCTGCTCGAAGCGACGGTGCTGGTCGTCATCCTGCTGCTCGCCTTTCTCGGAAGCCTACGCGCCTCCCTCGTCGTGGCGGTCACGCTGCCCATGGCCGCGCTCACCACATTCCTGATGATGAAGCTCTTCGGCATGTCGGCGAACCTCATGAGCCTCGGTGGTCTCGCCATCGCCATTGGCCTCATCGTCGATGCTGCGGTCGTCGTTGTCGAGAATACGGTCGAGCGCCTCAACCATCATGCGGGCGACACGCGCATTCCGCTCTTGCATCAGGTCTACCAGGCGGCAGCCGAGGTCGTCACGCCGGTCGCCTCGGGCATCTTTATTATCTGCCTAGTCTTCCTGCCGCTGCTGTCGCTGCAAGGGCTCGAGGGCAAGCTGTTCGCACCCGTGGCGATCACTATCGTCTTTGCTCTTTCGGGCTCGCTGCTTCTGTCACTCACCCTGATCCCGGCCCTGTCGTCGCTCTTCCTACGCGGCAGCGCCCATGAGAATCCGATCCTGATGCGCGTCCTCGAGGCCGGTTACCGACCGCTGCTGCGCTTCTGCCTGGCACATCCTCTGCCCGTCTACGTCGCTGCTGCCGCCGGCGCGGCAGCAATGGTCTTTGCCTATCTCGCCGTCGGCAAGTCGTTCATGCCGACCATGGACGAAGGGTCGGTCATCATGCAGACGACCAAGCTCCCCTCGATCAACCTTGAGGAAAGCGTTGCGATCGATCTGCGCATTCAGCGCGCGCTGCTCGAGAAGGTGCCGGAGGTCGACCACGTCGTTGCGCGCGTAGGCTCCGACGAGCTGGGGCTCGACCCCATGAGCCCCAACGATACCGACGCGTTCCTGGTCCTCAAGCCCAAGGACCAATGGCGCGTGCCGAATAAGGAGTGGCTGCTGCAGCAGTTGCGCGAAGCCATGGCCGAGCTGCCGGGCGTCGAGTTCGCCTTTACGCAACCGATCGAGATGCGCACTTCCGAGATGCTGACCGGCGCGCGCGGCGACCTGGCGGTGAAGATCTTCGGGCCGGACCTCAAACAGCTCGCCGATCTCGCCGGTCGCGTCCAAGCGGCGATCGCTGGCGTCAAAGGCGCCTCTGAGGTGTTCACTGCCTCCAACGACACGGTCGAATATCTGCAGATCGATATGGACCGTCTGACCGCGGGCCGTACGGGGCTCTCCGTAACGCGCATCGAGGACGAGCTGCGCGCTCTGTTGGAGGGCGCACCGGCCGGCATCGTCGCCGAGGCACAGAAGCGGACCAACATCGTGATCCGCGGGCCCGAAACGCTTCGCAAGACACCCGAACTGTTCATGCAGAGCCAGCTGGCTGCTGGAGACGGGGGGCTCGTCCGCATCGGCGACGTCGCCCGGCTGCGGCGCACGGTGGGACTCGTCAAGGTCGACCGCGAGAACGCTTCGCGCTTTGCCATCGTGCAGGCCTACGTTTCCGGGCGCGATCTCGTCGGCTTCGTCGAGGATGCTCAGAAGGCAGTGGCGGCCGCAGTCGAGCTGCCGCCCGGCTACCGCCTCGTCTGGGGCGGCGAGTTTGAGAATCAGCGGCGGGCGGCCGCACGCCTCGCCATCGTCGTGCCGATCGCCCTCGTGCTCATCTTTCTCGTGCTGTTTGCGACCCTGCGCTCCGTGCGCCAGGCCGTGCTGATCCTCGCCAACGTTCCGTTCGCGCTGATCGGCGGCGTCCTGGCGCTCTGGGTGGCGAGCGAATACCTGTCGGTGCCGGCGTCGGTCGGGTTCATTGCGCTGCTCGGCATCGCCGTTCTGAACGGTCTGGTCCTGGTCAGCTACTTCAACCAGCTGCTCATCGGCGGCATGCCGCTCGATCAGGTGGTGCTTCGAGGGCTCGCGTGCGGCGCCTGCGTCCCGTGCTCATGACGGCGAGCATCGCCGCCTTTGGGCTGGTCCCCCTGCTGTTCGCCAGCGGACCGGGCTCCGAGATCCAAAAGCCGCTCGCCATCGTCGTGATCGGCGGCCTCATCACCTCGACGGCGCTCACCCTCGTTCTGCTGCCCATCCTCTTCCGCCGCTTCGGCGTAGCGGCGAGATCGCCATCCTCGGAAACACGGAGTTTGTCTTGGACCAATCCGCTTGCAAGCTGACGCTGGTCTATCCGCCCGCTGCGGAAGATCACATCGTCGAGCTCTTGTTGAATGCAGATCCGCCGCTGTCCGGCTTCACAACCTGGAGAGCAGAGGGCCACGGCCACGACTTCGGCAAAGCGAGCGTGCGCGAGCGCGTGCGTGGCCGGGTGGCGCGCGGCGTGCTCGTCCTCATCCTTCCGCGCTCGCGGCTCAGCTCCGTACTGGAGGACATTCGCCTAAAGTGCGGGTATCCCGAACCTCACCTATTGGACCGAGCCCATCGAGGCATTTGGCCGACTTGCACAAATCGACGCGGCTGAAACGGAGGTCCAGGCAGCAGCATGATCGACTATTTGACACTCATCCTGGCGCTTGTCCCTTCCATCCTACTCGTCGCGGGCGCCTGCGCCGTTGCCGTCTGGGCCGCGCGATTGCCGGACGAGCAATCGTCGCTCGTCGCAAGACTCACCGGGGAAAAAGGAACTGGCTCGTGCCCACCGGACAAACACGACTGACTAAGGAGGATCAAATGGGCGCCCTTTGGACTTACACTGATTGCCACCGTAGTTGCGGCATCGACGTTGCATGCCACTGCAGCGCCAAGCATTCGGTTGTTGCCGTCGGCTGGCCCAACTTCGGACGCACTGGTTCAGTTGGCGGACACTCGCAGCTATCACCATTGCCACAACAAGCCGCGACATATCAGTTGCCACAAAAGTGGCCGGCTGCCGTAGCCATGACGCTCGACAATGCGCCTGCGACCACGAGTGGGCAGGGCCCGCCGAAACTCCCGCGAGTTGTGACACAAGCTGTGCCGGTGATCTTGGGACCTAATCAACAGTGTCAAAAATCGCTTTCGTAAGAATATTGTCGTGGACGATGGTGTTGGCATGCTCTCTGCCGCGGAACGCCGCCGCTGCCGACGCGCCTGCCTTCCAGGCGCAATGCGCAAGCTGTCACCCACGAGCCAGCACGCTGGCGCGACGTCTCGAAGGGGAGAGCGCCGAGGCCCGCTCAGCGGCACTCGTCAAGTTTCTCCAGAAGCACCATTCCGAGGATGCGCAGACACGCGCTGCCATCGCCGAGTATCTCGTCGGCCTATCGCTGCAATGACAGGCTAGCGAAGGCTGAAGGCTGTCATGGCTGCGACCAAAGCCAGAAACACGAGCAGTGGCTGCCGCTGCCGTGCTCGGTCCAGCCGCCCTTTTCCGGCGCCATAGTCGAACCGTTCATAAAGGATGGAGGCAGGGGGGACGCCGGCATCCAAAAGGGCGTCGGCGGCAACCTCCATCATGCGCGGGGGTCCGCAAATGAGTGCGACCACGCTGCGCGGATTTGAGGCTCCAACGAGTTTCTTGACGAAAGATGCGCGCAGTGGCCCGGCCTCGCAATCTGCCTGCCTCGACTCCCCCTCATCGACAAGATAGCTAATCGACAGATCGAGCTGCGATTGCAGCTCACGCAGTCGATCCTTCAAGACCAAGCCACTCTGCTTTCTCACTGCATAGAGGAGGCGATACGGTCTAGCGTCGCGCCGTGCGGCGGCCTCCTCCAGAATTCCGAGAAGCGGGGCGATACCCACGCCGCCCGCGACGAGGATTACCTGGGAGGCATTAGAGGGGAGGCAGAAGCTGCCGTGCGGACCGTCGACCGCGACCCGGGTACCAGGGAGAATTCGTTCGAAGGCGCGGGTGCAGTCGCCCACCTCGCTGATCACCAGCCGAAGTCGCGGCAGGTCAGCTGGAGAGGATGCGATCGAGAACGGGTGATCGTGGAAGGGGGGCCGCTTGGGGGCGAGCGTCATCCAGATAAACTGCCCGGCGCGAAATCGCAGCTGCGTTGTTGGTGGGCCGCGCAGGATCATCTCGACGACGCGCTCGCCGACGCGCCGAACGCGTTCGACACGCCAATCCTCGCGCCACATGCGCCAGGGCCTAACGACATAAACCAAGAGCGCTGCAGCTGCCGCGGCGGCGGCTAAAGCAAACCAGACGATGCGCAGCACCGTTTCAGCAGTGTACGCACCCGCCGTGACAGCGTGATGGAGAATTAAGCCGGCGACGACGATGGCGAGCGGCCCGTGCGTGATGCGCCACATTTCGTAGCGCATGAATGGCCGCGTACGAATCGTAGCGAGGCACACAATCACGAACAGACCTGCGAGAGCGATGACACCCGTGCGCAACCTGGGACTGGCCAGCATGCCAAGAAGGCGGTGCCAAGCAGCGATGGGGTCAGCAAATAACGTATTCGACAGGTAGAGAAGTGGGTGCAACGTCGCAAATGCTAGAAGGACGTAAGCCGCGATGCGATGGAACTCGAAGCGCAAGCGAGACGGCGTCTATTATACGCCCGAATGGGTGGTTGAACGCATCGTCGCCGAGACGCTTACGCCTCGTCTTGACCAGATCAAGGCCGATTGTGGTTGGAGCGTTGCCCTTGAAGGCGACGATCAGGAGGTTAAGCGACAAGTCGCGCTGGCGCCATCAAAGCGCAGCAAGGAGTTCATCGCCCACGTTGCGGGCGTTATTGCATTTCGAGACCGGCTTGACACGTTCACTGTCCGTACACCGGCTTGCGGATCAGGCGCTTTCCTGATTTACGCGCTCGAATACCTGTTGCGGGAGCGCCGCAGGGTCATGAGCGAGTACGCGCGCGTAACCCGCGAAAAGGGCGAGGGCCTATTTGAGTTCAAGCCTGCGGACGAGATTTGCCATATCCTCGCCAGCAACATCTACGGCGTAGATATCAATCCCGCGTCCGTCGAGATCGCACAGCTTGCCCTGTGGCTGCACACGGCGAAAGCGGATCAAACGCTGTCAAACCTCAGTACCAACGTTGTGACGGGCAATTCGCTCGTCGGCTCGGACCTATATGATTTCAAGAAAGACCTTCTCGGCGCTACCGACGCAAGCAAAGAGCGCATCAACGTTTTCACTATAACAAGCGGTTTCCAACGATTTTTGAAGCAACCAGGCTCAGCGGGCCTGGCTTCGACTGCATAGTTGGTAATCCTCCATACGTGAAGCTCGCAAAACTTCAAGAAGGTGTACCTAGAGACCGCTGATTTCTTGAGCGG
>CAVXAF010000008.1:0-9870 GCA_963759735.1 uncultured Alphaproteobacteria bacterium | reverse complement strand
ATGCCAGCGCTTGGACCAGACGTATTGCTTGCGTAAATGCCGGCCACTGCCGCCCGAAGATCACGGCCGCGATCCAGCGGCAGGCGGCAGAGCTCGATTTCGCCGGCACCTTTCAGATGGGACACCCTCTCGCCTTCGAATGCGCCGAGCGGCTGATCGACATCGCGCCGGCCGCCTTCGGCCACGTCTTCTTCACCAACTCCGGTTCTGAATCTGTCGATACGGCGCTGAAAATCGCGCTCGGCTATCACCGCGCCAAGGGCAACGGCGCCAAGACCCGCCTGATCGGCCGCGAACGCGGCTACCATGGCGTCAATTTCGGCGGCATGTCGGTCGGTGGCATAGCCGGCAACCGCAAGATGTTCGGCGCTACCCTGGTCAACGGCGTCGACCACCTGCGCCACACGCATGATCCCGTCCGCAACGCCTTCTCGCGCGGTGAACCCGAGCATGGGGCCGACCTCGCCGATGACCTGAGCCGCCTCATCGCACTGCATGACGCTTCTACCATCGCCGCCGTCATCGTCGAGCCGGTCGCCTGTTCCACCGGAGTGCTGGTGCCTCCCACGGGTTACCTGGCGCGCTTGGCCAAGATCTGCGCCGACAACGACATCCTGCTGATTTTCGATGAGGTGATCACCGCATTCGGCCGTCTCGGCACGCCGTTCGCGGCCGACTACTTCGGCGTCGTGCCGGACATCATCACCACGGCCAAGGGGCTTACCAACGGCACGGTACCCATGGGCGCGGTGCTCGTGCAGTCGCGCATTCACGAAGCCTTCATGCGGGCGCCGAGCGCGGCAATCGAGTTCGCCCACGGCTACACCTATTCCGGCCATCCGTTGGCGAGCGCGGCGTGCATCGCGACGCTCGACACCTACGCCGAGGACGGGCTGCTGACGCGCGTACACGAGCTGGCCCCTTATTGGGAGGAAGCGCTGCACTCCCTCAAGGACATGCCGCACGTCATCGACATTCGGAACATCGGTCTCGTTGGAGCCGTCGAACTGGCGCCGATCACGGGTGCACCAGGGGCGCGTGCTCACCGGCGTTTCGTTGAAGCGTTCCGCCTCGGACTGCTCGTAAGGGCGACCGGCGACACGATCGCGCTGGCCCCGCCACTCATCATCGAGCGCAGCCAGATCGACGAGCTGATCGGAATCATGGCGCACGTCCTCAACATGCAGGACAGCGACGAGTAGGACGGCGGATGACAATGTGGCGTCCTGCAGAGCATCGTGGCCGCGCCGACTGTGCAACGCGGCCACAAGTTTTGTCGGCCTCAGGCGGCTGCAGCCGCGGTCGCAGTAGAGAAGCCGAGCGCGTTCGCCACCGCAGCGTGGGTGATGCGTCCGCCGCGCACATTCAGCCCGTTGGCGAGATGTCGATCCTCATCGAGTGCCGCTACGCCACGCTCAGCGAGCTTGAGCACAAACGGCAGCGTGGCGTTGTTCAGCGCCTGGGCCGACGTGCCCGGCACGCAGCCGGGCATGTTCGCAACGCAGTAATGGATGATGCCGTCGACCTCATAGGTCGGGTCGGCGTGCGTCGTCGGCCGCGACGTCTCGAAACAGCCACCCTGGTCGATGGACACGTCCACCAGGACGGAGCCGCGGCGCATGCGCCGCAACATATCGCGTCCGACGAGCTTGGGCGCCGCCGCCCCGGCGATGAGCACGGCACCGATCACGACGTCGGCAGACAGAACTTCAGCTTCTACAGCCTCGAGCGAAGCGCTAACCGTACGCACGCGCCCACCCAGCGCCTCGTCCAGCTGGCGCAGGCGCGGCAGCGAGCGATCGATCACCACGACGTCGGCGCCGAGCCCAACGGCCATGCGCGTGGCATGCGTGCCAACCACGCCGCCGCCGAGCACCACAACCCGCGCCGGCCGAACGCCCGGCACGCCGCCCATCAGGATCCCGCGGCCGCCCGCCGAGCGCCGCAGCGCCAGCGCCGCCGCCTCGATGGAAAGCCGCCCGGCGACCTCGCTCATCGGCGCCAACAGCGGCAGACCGCCGGCATCGTCGGTCACCGTCTCGTAGGCGATCGCCGTGGCACCCGAAGCAACAAGGCCACGCGCCTGTTTCAGGTCGGCGGCAAGATGCAAGTAGGTGAAAAGGATGTGGTGCGGCTTCAGGCGCTCGTACTCGGACGCCAGCGGCTCCTTCACCTTGACGATCATCTCGGCGCCGTTGAAGACCTCCTCCGCCGTCGCCGCGATGCGTGCCCCGGCCCGCATATAGGCTTCGTCGTCCGCGAAGATGCCCCGCCCTGCCCCTGCCTGCACGATCACCTCGTGCCCGCGCGCCGTCAGCTCGCGTACCGAACCTGGCACGAGGCCGACGCGAAACTCGTCACTCTTGATCTCCGTTGGAACGCCGATGCGCATATCCCGTCTCCCATCTCCGATAGTCCCCATACCCTGACAACATCGGCGGCTTTCTCGGGTGTTACTCGGCGTTGTTTGACGGCGGGACGCACGGTGACGCCGATTGTCTGCGCGGATGGATCACGGGACGCCGGAATATGAAACCGCAGGAGCTCGACGCACTAGATCGCGCCATCGTGCGTGCCCTGCTCGAGAACGGCCGGCTCACCCAGGTGCAGCTGGCCGACAGCATTCCGCTCTCGGCGACGGCGATCGCCCGCCGCATCCGCGCCCTCGAAGAGGACGGGATAATCTCAGGCTACGCCGCGCGGATAAACCTCCAGGCGCTCGGCCTCAACATGAAGGTGATCGTGCGCATCAGCCTGAAAAACCAGAGCGAAGAGCTGTTCCAGACGTTCGAAAAGGCGGTTTCATCCTTGCCGTCGGTCGTCTCCTGCCACCTGATGTCGGGTGATGACGACTACATGCTGACGGTCCTGGCCGGCGATCTCGCCGACTACGAGCGCGTGCATAAGGAGCAGTTATCGAGGCTACCGGGGATCGCGCGCCTCAACTCCAGCTTCGTTTTGCGCGAGGTGTGCGAGCAATCCGTGGTCAATCTACTGCGCGCGTGACCGCTAAAGTTTCTTGTAGGCGGCTTGGAACCCATTGAGGGGCACCGCGACGACGATCTTCTGTTTCTTCAGGTCCTCGAAGGTAATCTTCAGTTGGCTTCCTTTGCTGATTGCAGCGATCTTGTCAGGCGCTAGCCCGACCCCGGCGTAACAGCCCTGCGCATCGCACGTCTGGACATCCAACTTATCGGCGGCGCCCCCGTCGAGCCCAACCGTGACGCCGGCGGGGATAAACAGCCCGTGCGGAAGGTGCACCAGCATCGGTGAATTTTGATCCGCGGCCGCCTTGCTGACCGACACCGCGAGCAGGAGTTGACGAGTCTCCGCGACGACGATGGTCTGGGTCGCCTTGCAGGCGGGCACAGCGCCGCCTTGCGCGCACTGCACTTCCCACGCTCCACCGCCGGGCGCCGCGGGCGGATTTTTCAACCGTCGTTTGGCCATCGCCCGCCCAGGCGCTTGCCAAGCCCAGCGCGACCGCCGCCGCGAACAACCAAAAACGCGTCCTGCCTGCCATCGGAATTCGTCGGAACGTCCATTTGAGGACCCGCAAGCGCTGGCCCCGGAAGATCTGAAACTCACGATGTTCGTAACAGGGCGGCGGGACTAGGGCCAGCGATAGTGGCGGAGCTTGGCCAGAGCTTGCGGCGATCGGCAGCTGACTGCGCGTCTGCGGCAGCGGCGCCCGAAACCCGGAAGTTGCCCGCCGGGTTTCGAGATATGTCGTGTCTCAAGGAGTTGGTACCCCTTCAGACAACAGGATTCCGTGAAGCACTATACGAAGCGATCACTGGCACTCGGGCTTTTCGGGGTGACCCTGGCACGGGCACCAGGAACCCTCGGCAGCCTTGCATGACTTGGAGTAGGCCGATGCCGTTTTCTCAGTCTGATCCCATTCGTCTGTGCTGACGCTGTTGTTGTTGTTCCGGTCCATGGCCGAAAATTCGGGCTGGGCGGTTCCAAGCTTCAGCTTTCCAGCGTTCGCGTTCCACTCACTGCGGCTGACCGTGCCGCTGCCGTCGGTGTCAACGACCTTCATCTTGTCAGCCCACTCGCCGGCCACGGCGACCGTTCCCGAAAGCAGCAACACCGAAACGAAAGCGACCCATTTTCTGGTCATTGCGTCTTCTCCCTAATACGTCGTTCATCGGTCGTCGCCCAGCGCAGGCAACGGCCCCGACCACCGTCTTTCGGCGGCTCCTAAGGGGCGCCTTCTGACGGAGTTTAATCAATGGCAAAGCTGCCAAATCCGCCTAGGACACACTGGCAGGCGGGCTGGAACGTCGCAGCGCCGAGCGTCGATAAAAGGGAGAGTGTTCGCATGACATGCACTGCCCACGAGATGGGCCACCTGCGGCGGCGCTGGATTTTCTGACCCTGCGAATTGCCGTGCTCGGCTGCCGCTAAAGACTGCGCGCCAGATAGCGGCGGAACCATGTGGTGAAGCGGGCTGGGTCAAGCATCGCCTCGCGGCACACGCTACTGCGGTTGCGCCATTCGCAGGCCTCGATCTCTCGGGGGTCGGGTTGCGGCACCCCCGTCCACTGCCCGCGGTACAAGTGAACGAACTCGTGTTCGATGAGGTCGTGTCCGACCTCATCACGGTAGAGCAAGGTGCCGACGGGGATAAGCTCGCAGACGAAACCCATCTCTTCCTGCAGCCGCCGACGAGCCGCAGCAGCCGTATCTTCGCCCGGACGCGGATGCCCGCAACACGCGTTGGTCCATAGCCCGCCGGAATGATACTTCGCGGTTGCCCGCTTTTGCAGAAGCACCCGCCCCGCGCCATCGTCGATGAGGACCGAGAAGGCGCGGTGAAGATCGCCACGCCGGTGCGTCTCCAGCTTCGGCGCCGTTCCGATCGGCCGGTCGTCCGCGTCGACGAGGATCACCATTTCGTTCGCATCGTTCATTGATGCACGCCTTCGACGGCGGCGCCGTTGCGAGCTCTGGTACGCCGACCGAACATGTGGTCGAGCATCAATTGCTTGATCTGAGCCGCTTCAATGGCGCCTTCCGGCAGCAGGTCGGCATCCGACGACATGACAACCGGCCCGCGGGCGGGATCGTTGTCGGCGCGACCGTGAGAGCCACGCACCAGTGAGGCGTCGAGCGGAATGACGTCCATCAGGACGCGCATACCGAGAGCGCGCTTCAACAGCCGCCAGCCGACAGCAAGCTTCGGAGAGCGGATCGCAGGGTCGAGGAACAGTTCGACCGGGTCGTAGCCCGGCTTGCGGTGAATCTCGACCGTGCGCGCAAAGTCCGGCGCCCGCGCATCGTCAAGCCAATAGTAGTAGGTGAACCAGGCGTCGGGGCGCGCAATCGCGACGAGCTCGCCGGACCGCTCGTGATCGAGGCCATGCGCGCGCTTTTCGTCCTCGCCCCAGACTTCGCATATTCCGTCCAGGCGCTCCAGCAGCCCCCGTACACGCGGGATATCGCCGGCATCGGGCACGTAGACATGTGCGACTTGATGGTCGGCGAGGGCGAAGGCGCGCGATTGCGGTGCATCGAGCAGTTCCCCGCCGTCCTCCTCGCGGACGCAGAGCAGCCCGGCCTGGCGCAAAGCGCGATTGATGTGCACTGGAGTGCGGACCGGGACGATACCGTATTCAGACACGACGAGAACCTTGCGCCCGGTGGCGTCGGCTGCATCGATGAGCGTCCCCGCCACGGAATCGACCTCCTTCAGGTCGCTGGCAATGGCCGGATTGTCCGGCCCGAGCCGCTGCAGACCGTAATCGAGATGCGGCAGGTAGACCAGCGTCAGCGTCGGATTGCGCGTGGCCATGACGTGCAGCGACGCATCGGCGATCCAGCGCGTCGAAGCGATTGTCGTCGCCGGACCCCAGAACGAGAACAGCGGAAATGGTCCGAGTTTTGCGGTCAGCTCATCCCGGAGGGCAGACGGCTGCGCGTAGCAATCGGGGATTTTGCGGCCGTCGGCTTTGTAGATCGGCCGCGGCGTCACCGCGAAGTCGGCGCTCGACGCCATGTTGTACCACCAGAACATGTTGGCACAGGTGAAGCTCGCATCGCGTCGCTTGCCGGCATCCCAGACACGCTCGCCGGCGAGCAGCCGGTTGGACTGCCGCCACAGCCAGATCTCGTAGAGATCGCGGAACAGCCAGCCGTTGCCGACCGCGCCATGGCCGGCGGGCGGCAGGCCGGTAAGGAATGTCGCTTGCACGGAGCACGTCACCGCCGGCGTCACCGTGCGCAGCGGGCGCATCGCCCCGCAACTCGCCAGCCGGGCGAGGTTAGGCGTATGGGCGCCGATCAGTTCGGGCGTCAGGCCGACGATGTTGAGAACGACGAGAGGATGCATCGTTGCCCCGTCACGGCTCACCGCCCGCTACTTCTTGAGCGTATGAATGTAGGCGACAATCTGAAGGATCTGATCCTGGGTTACGCCGCGCTTGGAGAACGGGCGCATGGCGCCGGCGGCGCCCGAGTGGATGACCTCGAACATCCCCACGTCGGTATTGGCGCGCTTGTTGACGTACTTGTCGTCGATCAGGCTCGGGCCCATGCCGCCCGACCCGTTCGGCTTATGGCAGACCTGACAGTTGGCGTCATACAGCGCCTTGCCGGCCGCAATGGATGCGGGATTGCCGACATACGGGTTCTTGCCAGTCTCCTGGAACGATTTTACCGCGTCGGTGAACACCTCGCCCTTGATGGGCGCCATATCGATCGGGGAATCATCGAGCGCATTGAGGAACTCAATCGCGGCGGCGGGTACAGCGAGCGCCAAGCCGACTGCGACAATGATGAGAACGCGCAGCGGGCGCAGTGTGACGGGCATCGGCAGCAATCCTGACAAGGGAGGAGAAGCGAAATGAGGGGCCCTCGCTTACGATGCGAGAGCCCCTGCACCTAGACCGCGGATGCGATCACTTCTTGGTCTTTGCGACTTCGGCGCCGGCAGGCACCTTGTCGGCCGGAACTATGCGCCACAGGGCGCCCGGCGGGTTGGCAGTCGGACCCTTGTCGTCGGTATAGAAGCAGTCGCAGTTGACGGCGAGCACGGTGCCGTCCTCATCGACGTTGCCCGAGGTGAACTGCAAGGAGGTCTGTGCAAGCTCCTGCAGCTGCCACTTCTTGCCATCCCAACCGGTGCCAAAGATGCGCCCCGAGCACCAGTCGCCCGTCAGGAATACACCTTCCATACCGCCATAGTTGGCAACGCCGAGACCCATGACCGAGCAACCCCAGCCATCGGTGAGCTTCTCAGCACCCGGATAGGGCTCCTGATGCGGATACTCGGCGACGGGAAGCGTACCAACGATCGGGCACTTGTCATCTGCACCGGTCATCGGGTGGCACTTGGTGCCCATATTGTGCTTCCAACCGTAGTTCTCGCCACCCTTGCCGCCGGCCGGCTGCCAGTCGATCTCTTCGAGATGGTTCTGGCCGACGTCAGCGATGAACATGCTGCCTGTCTTCTTGTCGAAGCGGACAGAGTAGGGGTTGCGCAGGCCGTAGGAGAATATCTCCGGCCGGGCGCCCATGTGGATCTTGCCGAAGCCCTCCTCGGTGATGCCGAACAGGGTCATCATGCGATCCTGATGGGCTTTCGCATACGGGTTGGTGTCGGGGATCTTGTAGGCAACGTCATCGGGCGTGTTGACGTCGATGCGGAGCAGCTTGCCCCACAGCACGTTCTTGGATTGGCCGGCGTCGAGCGGATCGCCTTCCCAGCCGGCGTCGCCCTTGCCGATGTAAAGGTAGCCGTCGGGACCGAACTCAATGCCACCGCCGTAATGGTTGTAGTACGGCTGTGGGATATTCATGATCACTTTGACGGACTTGTTGGCCTGCTCGACAGTGACCTCATCGGGGCTCGCCGGATCGACGGTGTAGCGCGCGATGATGTGCGCACCATTGAACGGCAGCGAGGAATAGCTGACGAAGAAATGCCCGTTTTCCTTGAATTTGGGGTCGAAGGCTACCGACCACAGTCCCTGCTCGACGAAGCCGGTCTGCACTTCAGTACCGAGCGGGCTGTTCTTGGTCAGATCGAGGAATAGCTTCTCGCCGACCTTGCCATCCTTGACGATCTTGATCTTGCCGACCCGTTCGACGACGAAGATACGTCCAGTACCATCGAACGCCGAGGCGACGCCGACCGGATCGTTAAATCCTTCGGCGAGCTTGACGAGAGCAATCTTCGGATCACCGGGCAGCTTGCCACCCGGGCGCGCGACTTCCGATGCCTGCGTCGGGACCGTCTGGGCGACCGCAGTGGTCACACCAATGGTACCAAGCACAGCCATCCCCATCGACGCGGCTTTTATCAACCGCATTCCCATAGAGCGTTCTCCCATTTCAATTGTTATCAGCGACATTTTCTCGCGTTGCGCTATTGCGCCAGCTCGCATTTATTCAGCTGACCGACGATTTAGATCGGCTGCCATGCGATTTTTTGGACGCTAGTGAATGAATTACGGCCCGGCAATGGAACGACGGGCGAATTCCAGAATTTGAGCCCGGTTTGCCAAACCCGGCAATCCTTTTTGCCTTTTTCTCCCGGCTGTTTTTGCCGCGTTATCCCTTGCGCCATTTGGCAATCGGTGCTGGTGCCAGAAACATCAGCCAAAACCGTTGCTTAGGCCAATCAAACCAAGCATGATCCGCTGATGCCGCGCTTAGCGCGCCTGCGGCCGCCAGGCTCAGCGGTGCTTCGCAACGAGCAATGCGGCTGGATTATCTGGCAATTGCCAGCACAAAAATGGCATCGCATCTATAAAGCGAGCATGGGGAAACGACACAAGTGGGCCAAGCGGTTAGTGACGCCTTAGGAAAAGTCGAATACGCGGGTGAAGCGCGCGCTTTCATTCAACGTTTCGCCGTTCCATATGAGTTTCCCGTTTATTTCACGCGGGATACCCTCTCAGAGACGAATACCGTACTTTTCGAGGCGATGGACCAACGCGGCAGCGGACGCCGGAGGCGGGTTGCCTTCTTCGTCGACGAGGGCGTAACGCGCGAGATGCCGGACCTGCCGCGACGCGTGGCTGCTTATGTTGCCGCGCACGAGGGCAGCATGGAATTGGCCGGGCCCATCGAGATCATCCCGGGCGGCGAGCGTTGCAAGAACGAGCCGCAAATCGTCGAGCGCTTGCAACGCCAACTGGTGTCTTACGGTATCGACCGCCATTCGTTTGTGGTCGCCATCGGCGGCGGCGCGGTGCTCGACCTTATCGGGTACGTCGCGGCAACGACGCACCGCGGCATCAGTCACATACGCATCCCAACCACCGTTCTGGCGCAGAACGATTCCGGCGTCGGCGTCAAAAATGGCGTCAATGCATTCGGCTTCAAGAACATGCTGGGCACGTTCGAGCCGCCGGTCGCGGTGATCAACGATTCCGCGTTTATCGATATTCTCCCCGGGCGCGACAAACGCGCCGGCATGGCCGAGGCCGTGAAAGTTGCGCTCATCCGCGACGGCGAGTTCTTTGCCTGGCTGGAGGAGAAGGCCGAGGCCCTCGCCATCTTTGCTTCCGAGCCGCTCGACCGACTGATCCGCCACTGCGCGCTGCTGCACATGCGGCAGATCTCTATCGGAGGGGACCCCTTCGAGCGCGGCAGCGGCAGACCGCTCGATTTCGGCCACTGGGCTGCCCACAAGCTCGAAGCGCTGTCGGATTACCAACTGCGCCACGGCGAGGCTGTGGCTATCGGCGTCGCTCTCGACACGCGTTACTCGGTGCTGGCCGGTCTGCTCCCGGCGGGAGAGGATCTGCGCGTGCGGGCTCTGCTCGAACGGCTGGGCTTCTCGCTCTGGCATGCCGCGTGCGATGCCCGCCGCCCCGACGGCCGGCGCATTCTGCTCGCCGAACTCGAGGAATTTCG
>CAVXAF010000007.1:0-1140015 GCA_963759735.1 uncultured Alphaproteobacteria bacterium | reverse complement strand
TGGCGGTCCCTACGGGAGTCGAACCCGTCTTTCAAGATTGAAAATCTCGCGTCCTAACCGATAGACGAAGGGACCGGCAGGGCCATCCCTATAGGGGCGTTTCCCGCCTCGCGCAAGCAACGCCCCACTGCGCGATTAAGCGCAGCTCCGCTATGCTGGCACAGGCAGGATCTGCTATCGGTCCAGCTCCTCGCACGCGATGCCGGAGAAAGCCATGCACCCCCTCGCCCGCAGCCTCCTCGGCCTCGCCGCCGGGCTCTTCACCGTGTTCCTGATCGACCGCTTCCTGTGGCCCGGTACGCTGGCGGCGGGTGCCATCGGCGTCGTCTGCGCGGTCGTCGTGCTGAGCCTGTTCCAGCCCCGCAACAAGGCCCCCTGAGAGCCAAACTCGTCAGCTCTGGCGACGTGGATCGGCCGCATCGTCGATGTGCACCTCGAGGCGATCGCGCCCGTTGAAGGACGACCGCTTGACGCTGCCGGCGACGTGCAGCGGCAGGCCGCCCGAGGACAGCAGCAGGTCGCCGAGCGGCTGCCCGGCGGCACGAAAGGCGATGCCCTCGAGCTTGCTCCCGTCCGCCGATTGCAACACGCAGCGCACGTGCGCCTCGCCCACGACCTTGGCGAACTTGACGCCGGTGGCCGGAAAGGCGAAGCGCGGGTTCGGATTGCCCTGACCATACGGCCCCACGCGCGCGAGCAGATCGATCAACTCGTCAGTTACCCCGCCCGGCGTCAGGGCGCCGTCGATGTCGAGCGCTTCGCGCGAGCGCGCCTGCCCGACGCTGTCGCTGAGCCGCGCGTTGAGGAAATCTTCCAGCACCCCAACGTTGGCGCGCGACACGGTCAAACCCGCAGCCATGGCGTGGCCGCCGCCCTTGACGAGATGTCCGGCGGCGACCGCCGCACGCACCGCCCCGCCGATGTCGGCGCCGGCCACCGAGCGCAGCGATCCGGTGCCCTCCCCGCCCGTCGCGTCGTTCCAGGCGATGACGCACGACGGCAGCCGGAATCGCTCCGTCAGCCGGCTGGCCACCAGCCCGACGACGCCTTTGTGCCAGGTGGGCGATCCGAGCAGCAAAAGCGCAGCGTCGGGGCGCGCGGTCAGACGCGCGTCGGCCTCTGCAAGCGCCTCCTCCAGCATCTGCTTTTCGAGCGTGCGCCGCTCCTTGTTGAGCTTGTCGAGCAACACCGCTATGCGCGCCGCCTCCGTCTCGTCCTCCCCGGCGAGCAGCCGCGAGCCCAGCGCGGCATCTCCGATGCGTCCGCCGGCGTTGATGCGCGGTCCTAGGATGAAGCCGAGATGGTACGGCGAGGGCGCTTCGTTCAGCCCCGCCGCATCGAACAGCGCTTTGAGGCCCTTGTTGCGGCGCCAGCGCATGACCTGCAGCCCCTGCGTAACGTAGGCGCGGTTGAGGCCGGTGAGCGGCACCACGTCGGCGACCGTCGCCAGCGCCACGAGATCGACCTCGGCCATCAGATCGGGCTCGGCCGTGCCGTTCGCATAGAAGCCGCGGCGGCGCAGTTCGCGCGTCGTCGCAACGAGCACCAGAAAGACGACGCCTGCCGCGCACAGATGTCCAAGTCCGGACACGTCGTCCTGGCGGTTGGGATTGACCACCGCGCACGCCAACGGCAGCTCCTCGTCGGCCTGATGGTGATCGATGACAACCACGTCGCAGCCGAGTTCGCCTGCGCGCGCCAGGGGACCGCGGCTCGTCGTTCCGCAGTCGACCGTGACGATGAGCTGCGCGCCGTCCTTGACCAGCCCTTCGATGGCGGCCGGGTTCGGCCCGTAGCCCTCGAACAGGCGATCGGGAATGTAGATGCGCGGCGTCAGGCCGTGATGGGTGAGATAGCGCGCAACAAGCGCCGCCGAAGAAGCGCCGTCGACGTCATAGTCGCCAAAGATCGCCACCGACTGCCGCTTCTCGATCGCGTCGGCCAATCGCGCGGCGGCGGCGTCCATGTCGCGCACGCTCGATGGATCAGGCATCAGGGCCTTGAGCGTCGGGTTGAGTACCACCGGCACGTCGTCGATGGAGACGCCGCGCGCCGCCAGCACGCGCCCCAATAACTCCGGCAGACCGTGCCGTTGGCTGATCGCCGTGGCGCGCAGATGCGCTTCGCCTACCAGTCGCTCCCGCCACGCCAATCCGCGCGCCGAGGCGGCAACTCCGAGGAACGGCGCCGCTGCCGTCGCGGCCTCTCGCTGTTTGCGCGCCGCAACCATTGGCTTGCCCCCGGATTGATTCGCCTCAGGCGAACTTGACCACCCGGACGACGAGTTGGCGATACGAGGGGGCGGCTTATCCACAGGGCCACTCAGCTGCGATAGTGCTTCCACAATCGCACAAGCGTGCGGTGGACGTCTTCGGGCTCCTTGTTGAAGGGCTCGAGATTGACGCCGACCACATTGGAGCGCGCCATCGACCACGGCAGCCGCATGAGCGAGCGGTAGAAGGGCTGACGGCGCCAGTCGGCGACCAGAGCGCTCGACAGGCGCTCCTTGAGGCTGATCTGCAGCTCGTGGATCGTACTGGCGCGCACCGCCAGTTCGACGAGTTCGATGCGGTCAATGGCCCGCCAGCGGATCAGCCCGAAACCCTGGATGAAGATGCCATACTGGTTGGCGCCCATGGCCGGGCGGCGCTCGAGCAGCGGCACGTTGTAATAGGTGACCCCCGCCGCGATGACGCCGATGGCAAGCCACAGGGTGGCTCCGGTGACGAGGCCGGCGGCCAGCGTACCAGCCGCGACCAGGGCGACCACATACACCGGCGCCTCTATCTCCTCGCCGCCATAGGTGACCGAGTAGCCCCCGCCATCGCGCTCGTCCACGCTCGCTCCTCCGCCAAGACGCTTCGCGTCCGGCCATTCTTCAGGAACGGTGGCAGCTATTCAAGCGCTTCGAACCTAGGTGCCGAAGCGTCCGGCAACGTCGCGGGACTTCGAGCGGATGCGGCGCACCGTGCCGCTCTTGGAGCGCATCACGACCGAATCCACCTCGGCGAACTCGCCGTGGAAGCGCACGCCGTCGAGCAGCGAGCCGTCGGTGACGCCGGTGGCGGAGAAGATCACGTCGCCGGCCGCCATGTCCTCGAGCGTGAATTTGCGATTGATGTCGGTGATGCCCATGACCGCAGCGCGGGCGCGTTCTTCATCGTTCGCAGGCATCAGCCGGCCCTGGATCTGCCCGCCGATGCAGCGCAAAGCAGCCGCCGCGAGAACGCCTTCAGGCGCGCCGCCCGAGCCCAGATAGATGTCGATGCCCGTCTCGTCGGGATCGGTCGTCCAGATGACGCCGGCAATGTCTCCGTCGGGTATGAGCTGCACCGCGGCACCGGCGGCGCGCACGGCGGCGATCAGCTCGGCGTGACGCGGCCGGTCAAGGATGCAGGCGGTGATGTCGGAGATCGGCACGCCCTTCGCCTTGGCCAGCGCCAGGACGTTGTCGCCGGCCGGCGCGTCGAGATCGACCAGGTCGGGCGCGTAGCCCGGACCGATGGCGATCTTGTTCATGTACATGTCGGGAGCGTGCAGCAGGCCGCCCTGCTCGGACATGGCGAGCACAGCGAGAGCGTTCGGCATCGACTTGGCACACATCGTCGTGCCCTCAAGCGGGTCGACGGCGATGTCGACTTCAGGCCCTTCACCCGAGCCGACCTTCTCGCCGATGTAGAGCATCGGGGCCTCGTCCATCTCGCCTTCGCCGATGACCACCGTGCCGCGGATCGGCAGCTTGGCGAGTTCGCGACGCATTGCATCGACCGCCGCCTTGTCGGACGCCTTCTCCGCACCGCGTCCGCGCAACCGCGCCGCGGCAATCGCCGCCGCCTCGGTGACACGCGTCACCTCGAGCACCAAAAGGCGGTCAAGCCCCCAACCATTATCTACCGCCATCGTCCCATTCCTTCTCGGCTACAGCCGATCGCCTTCGCCGAGCTTCTCAATTCGAATGACCTGCGGGCGCTCCGACACCTTGCCGTCCTGCTCGATCGCCTCGACCGCGCCGCGGATCGCTGCCTCCGTCGTCTCGTGCGTGATCATGATGACGAGCGCCGGCGAGCCCGGCTGATGTCGCGGGCTACTGCCCGGCACGACCGCGCGCGGGCGCCGCTGCACGATGCTTTCTATGGATATTTCCTGATCGCCCATGCGCTTGGCGATAGACGCGATGGCGCCGGGACGATCGTAGACCGAAAGCCGCACGTAGTAGGCTCCTTGGTGCGCACCCAACTTGGACTTCGTATAGGGTTTCAGGTTGCGCGTAGGTGTGACAAGCGGCGGCATGACGCTGCCGCGGGCGATATCCAAAATGTCGCTGGCAACCGACGACGCGGTCGCGCGGCCGCCGGCGCCTGGGCCGACAAGCAGCAGGCTGGCGCAAAAGTCAGCATCGATGGCAACCGCGTTTGTGGCGCCCCAAACCTCCGAGATGGCCGATTCTTCCGGCACCATGGCCGGGTGCACGCGCGCCTCGATGCCACCGTCCGAGCGCATCGCCACGCCCAGCAGCTTGATGGCGTAGCCCATGTCCTGGGCTGCCTCGATATCGACCTCGCTGATGGCTTGGATGCCCTCGACGTCGACCTGATCGAAGCTCAGTTCCGTACCGAACGCGAGGCTGGTCAGGATGGCGAGCTTGTGGGCGGTGTCGAAGCCGCCGATGTCGTAGGTCGGATCGGCCTCCGCGTAGCCGAGTTCCTGCGCTTCCTTCAGCGCCTCGGCGAACGAGCGGTGCTGGTCCGTCATCGTCGACAGGATGTAGTTGCAGGTGCCGTTGAGGATGCCGTAGACGCGCCGCACCTCGTTGGCGGCGAGGGATTCGCGCAGCGTCTTGATGACCGGGATGCCGCCCGCCACCGCCGCTTCGAAGTTGAGCGCCACGCCCTTCTCCTCAGCCAGCTTGGCGAGCGCGACGCCATGCTTGGCGATCAGCGCCTTGTTTGCAGTGACGACGTGCTTGCCGGCTTGCAGTGCCGCTTCGACCGCCGCCTTGGCGACGCCGTCCGATCCACCGATCAACTCGACGAACGCGTCGATGCTGTCGTCCTTGGCGAGCGCCACCGGATCATCGAACCAGGGAATACCCTCGGTGCCCGCCCGCTTCTTGCCCTTTGTGCGCGCCGAGATGCCGGCCACCTTGAGCGGGCGTCCGGCGCGCGCCGTCAGACGCTCCTGATGCGTCTGCAGCAATTCGAGCAGGCCAGCGCCGACGGTGCCAAGGCCGGCAATGCCCAGGGTCAGAGGCTTTTGCATTGTATCGCTGAGGGTTAGCGGCTGGCTTTGTGCTGAATCGGGATCACGTTATGCAATGTTTCCGGGGCCTGGGCGAGGAACTTTTTGAGGTTGCGGGCGGCTTGCCGGATGCGATGCTCGTTCTCGACCAATGCGATACGGATGTAGCCTTCGCCGTATTCTCCAAAGCCGAGCCCCGGGGACACGGCGATGCTCGCTTTCTCGACCAGCAGCTTGGCGAACTCCACCGAGCCCAGGTGCTTGAACGGCTCAGGCACCGGCGCCCAGGCGAACATGGTCGCGGGCGGCGGGGGAATATTCCAGCCGGCACGGCCGAAGCTTTCGACGAGGCAGTCGCGGCGGCTCTTATAGGTGGCGCGAATTTCATCGACGCATTGCTGCGGGCCGTTCAGCGCCGCGGCCGCCGCCACCTGGATCGGCGTGAACGCGCCGTAGTCGAGATACGACTTGATGCGCGCCAGAGCCGCGATCAGGCGCTCGTTGCCGACGGCAAAGCCCATGCGCCAGCCGGGCATGTTGTAGGTCTTCGACAGCGAGGTGAACTCGACGGCGATATCCATGGCGCCGGGAACCTGCAGCACCGACGGGGGCGGGTTGCCGTCGAAGTAGATTTCCGCGTAGGCGATGTCCGACAGCACGATGAGATTGAGCTTCTTGGCCAGCGCGATGGCTTCTTTGTAAAAGTCGAGGTCTGCCGTCATGGCCGTCGGATTGGACGGATAGGACAGCACCAGCGCGAGCGGCGCTGGAATGGTGTGCTTGCAGGCATTTTCCACCGAGCGCAGGAAATCGTCGCCGGTCGATGCCGGCAGGTGGCGCATAGCCGCGCCCGACAGCAGGAAGCCGAACTCATGGATCGGGTACGTCGGGTTGGGAACCAGGATCACGTCGCCCGGCGCCGTGATGGCCTGCGCCATGTTGGCGAAGCCTTCCTTGGAGCCCATGGTCGCGACGATCTGCGTCTCCGGGTCGAGCTTCACGCCGAAGCGCCGCTCATAATAGGCCGCCTGCGCGCGGCGCAGCCCCGGGATACCCTTGGAAGCGGAATAGCGGTGCGTGCGCGGCTTGGCGATCGTCTCGACGAGCTTGTCGACGATGTGCTGCGGCGTCGGCAGGTCCGGGTTGCCCATGCCCAGATCGATGATGTCGGCTCCACGCGTGCGGGCCGCCGCCTTCAGCCGATTGACCTCGGCGAAAACGTAGGGCGGCAGACGCTTGATACGATGGAAGTCCTCGTGCACGGGACGCCTCTATCAGGGACAGGATCGGACATGCGCGGCGGGTAGACGGTTAAGCCGGGCAGCGTGAGACTTGGCCGCATGTGACCGGGCCTCGTGTTTACGCCCTGCCGGCGCCCTCCGTCCAGACCTCTAGCCCTCGCGGGCCGCGATCAACGGCGTTTGGGAGCGTCGATCAGCAAATATGGTGGATCGCCGGTTGGGAACCGCATGCACTCCGCCAGGCTACTTGGCGTCCTCGATCTGCCGCTCGGCGTCCTGTTCATGCGTGTCGCGCTTGCGGTTGAGGGCATCCACTGCCTCCTTCTGCTGCTGCTGCGACATTGAGGTCGAATGGCTCGGCTTCAGGTCCGGTAACGGCGTGGCGACCGACGAGCAGCCGGCCATGACGAGCCCCGCGCACAGCACGGCACCCCTCCATACGGCACTGCACCCGTGCGCGGTTCGCGACTGCAACCTGCGCCAAGCTTCCCACGGCTGCATGTCTTGCTTACCGTTTCCGATGTTGCGTGGCGCGACGCGATGACGATTCGGCCACCAGCAATTTCTGCCCGTTGGACCCAGATTGTCCACACGTCCAAGTGACACTGCCCGCGCAATGTCGCAAAACATGGGCATACACTAGATACTTTGCCGCCGCCGCTTAAGCCTCCAAGGGTAAAATGCCTAAGCCCAAACCCGAGCCAGATGCCGACACGCCGGCCTTCCAGGCGGTCAACGCCGAGGAGCTCGCCCGCAACCTGCTGCGCCTCTTCGAGCAGGGCGGCAACGTCCTGACCGAGTTCATCGAGCGCAACGACGCCAAGATGGGTCCCTACTCAGCGGCGACCGAGATCACCGAGGCGACCACCACGCTCTCCGATCTCGGCCGCCAGTGGCTGGCCGATCCGGCTCGCTTCGCCGAATCGCAGGGCACGCTTCTGCGCTCCTACGCCGAGCTGTGGAACAACACCGTGCGCCGCATGTTCGGCGAGAATGTCGCACCGGTTGCCGAGCCCGAGGCTGGCGACAGCCGCTTCAAGGATCCGGAGTGGTCAGCCAACCCCTATTTCGATTTCTGGAAGCAGGCCTACCTCGTCACTGCCAAGTGGGCCGAGGACATGCTGCACAACACCGACGGCCTCGATGACCGCACCCGCCAGCGTGCCGAGTTCTACCTGCGCCAGGTGGCGAGCGCCCTGTCGCCGTCGAACTTCCCGCTGACCAATCCCGAGGTGTTGCGCGAGACGCTCGCTACCAACGCCGAGAACCTTGTGCAGGGCATGTCACTGCTGGCCGAGGACATGCGCAAGTCCGGCGACCTGCTGAAGATCAGCCAGACCGACGCCACTGCCTTCGAGGTCGGCCGCAACCTGGCGACGACGCCCGGCAAGGTCGTCTTCCAGAACGACATCTTTCAGTTGATCCAGTACGCGCCGACCACCGACCAGGTGCGCGAGATCCCGCTTCTTATGGTCCCGCCGTGGATCAACAAGTACTACATCCTCGACCTCACCCCGACGAAAAGCCAGATCAAGTTCCTCGTCTCCCAGGGACTGACCGTCTTCATTATATCGTGGGTCAACCCGGACGCTTCGCTTTCGCACAAGTCCTTCGAGGACTACATGCAGGAGGGCATCCTCACGGCAGCTGATGCCGTCAAGCGCGAGACCGGCGTCGATAAAGTGAATGTCGTTGGCTACTGCGTCGGCGGCACGCTACTGGCGACGACGCTGGCCTACCTCGGCGCGCGCGGCGAGGATCTCGTCAATTCTGCCAGCTTCCTGGCGACGCAGATCGACTTCAAGCTCGCCGGCGACCTGCTGCTGTTCACCGACAACGAGCAGCTCGAAGCGCTGAATGAATTGATGTCGGAGCGCGGCTACCTAGACGGCTCGCGCATGGCCAACGTGTTCAACATGCTGCGCCCGCGCGATCTCATCTGGCCGTACATCGTCAACAACTACCTGCTCGGCAAGAAGCCCTTTCCGTTCGATCTCCTGTATTGGAACCAGGACTCGACGCGCATGACCGCCGCCAATCACAACTACTACCTGCGCGAGTTCTACAATGAGAACCGTCTGGCGAAAGGCGACCTCACCGTCGCCGGCACCCGCCTCGACATGCACAAGGTGAAGCTCCCGGTCTACGAGCTCGCCACCAAAGAAGACCACATCGCCCCGGCGCGCTCTGTCTACGCCGGCTCTCTCCTGTTTGGCGGCGACGTCGAGTTCGTGCTGTCTGGTTCCGGCCACATCGCCGGCGTCATCAACCCGCCCGACAAGATGAAATACCAGTATTGGACGAGTGCCAAGCGCCCCAAGACGTTGGAAGCCTGGCAGGCGACCGCCAAGGAGCATCCAGGTTCGTGGTGGCCCCACTGGGCCGAGTGGCTGCACAAGCATTCGGGCGAGTGGACGGTCGCGCGCGAGCCGGGCGAGCGTCTGGGAGTCATCGAGGACGCACCCGGCGCCTACGTCAAGGCCAAGAGCTAGCCATCACGCTTTCCATCGATTGGGATGCGGGCGGCGTGTCATGACGTTCGGAGAAGCGCTGAGGATTCCTCTATGCACCGTCTTCCCCGTCATGCCGAGCATCACCTGATCGGGCGCATCGGCTGGCTGCGCGCCGCCGTCCTCGGCGCCAACGACGGCATACTGTCGACGGCCAGCCTCATCACCGGCGTTGCCGCCGCCAGCAGCACCCACAGCGACGTACTCGTAGCCGGCATAGCGGGGCTGGTCGCCGGCGCCATGTCGATGGCGGCGGGCGAATACGTCTCGGTGAGTTCGCAGGCTGACACCGAGAACGCGGAGCTGGCGCGCGAGCGCCAGGAACTCACCGACGATCCACCGGGTGAGCGCGAGGAGCTGGCGCAGATCTACATCGCGCGCGGCCTCGAGCCGTCGCTGGCCCACAAGGTCGCCGTCCAGTTGATGGCTAAGGATGCGCTCGGCGCCCATGCGCGCGATGAACTCGGCATCTCTGAGATCACCGCGGCGCGCCCGATCCAAGCCGCCCTGACTTCAGCGGCGACGTTTGCCGCCGGCGCCGCGCTGCCACTGCTCGCGGCGCTGTTGTCGCCCACTCAATGGCTCATCCCGGCGGTGACCGCGGCATCGCTGCTGTTCCTGTGCGCGCTCGGCGCAGTCGGTGCCCTTGCCGGCGGCGCCAATGTCTGGCGTGCCGCTGCCCGGGTGGCCTTCTGGGGCGCCTTCGCGATGGCGTTGACGGCCGCTATCGGCGCCCTCGTTGGCACACAGGTCTAACCGCCACCGGAGCCCGTTCGGCGTATGCCCGCATTCAGCGCCAGCACAGAAGCCGCGTTTGAAGCGTTCGCATCGGGCGTGCAGCCGGGATGTGCAGTCGGCATCGTTCGCGATGGCGCGCTCGTGCACACCGCCGGCTATGGCTTCGCCGACATCGAACGGGGCGAGGCGATCGACGCCGACACTGTGTTCAACATAGCCTCGACCTCTAAGCAGTTCACGGCCTTCGCGCTGCTGCTGCTCGCCCGCGAAGGCCGCGTCATCCTCGATGCCAGCGTCCGCAAATACGTGCCTGAGCTGCCCGCCTATGCCGACGCCGTGACGCTGCGCCAGCTCATGCACCATACCGGCGGACTGCGCAGTTACATCGAGCTGTTGTCGCTCGGCGGGCGCAGCTTCGCCGAACGCACCACGCGCGAGGATGCGCTCAGCGCCGTCGTCCGCCAGCGCGGCGCCGACGATAGGCCCGGCCACGCCTTCGCCTACAGCAACACGGGCTACTTCCTGATGTCGGTCATCATCGAGCGCGTCAGCGGGGGGACGCTGGCCGAGTTCTCGCGCGCACAAATATTTGCCCCGCTCGGCATGACGCGCACGCGCATCGTCGACGCCTATCCCGCCGACATCGCGCGGCTCGCACGCGGCTACTCCGTTTTCGCGGCAGGGACCCGCATCGCAGAATGCGCGTGGGAGCAGACCGGCGACGGCCAGGTCCACACCAGCGTGCGCGACCTCGCCTTGTGGGACGCCAACTTTTACGCGCCGCGCGTCGGCGATGCCTCGCTCATCGCCGACATGCTGCGCTCCGGCGCACTCGATGACGGGAGCGCCGTCGGCTACGGCGGCGGCCTGTTCCTGTCCCAGCGTCACGGCCTCGCCTCGGTAAGCCACGGCGGCGGCTGGGCCGGTTATCGCAGCGAGCTGCTGCGGTTTCCCGAGCTGCAGCTCAGCGTGATCGTGCTCGCCAATCGCGACGACGTCGACGCCTGCGCACTCGCTCAGCGGGTGGCGGACGATGTGCTGGCCGTGCCTCACCCCACGCTTGCCGAGCCGCTGCCCTATCTGCGCGAGCTGCGCAGCGGCCCCTATTGGACCGACGCGGTGCCTGGCCTCTATCGCGGCGACGCGGGCCAGTACCTGCGCATCCTCACCGACGGCGAAGGCCTGGCGATCGCCTGGGGCGGTAGCAAGCGCGCGCTGACGCGGCGCGACGACGGGCTGTGGCAGTTCGCCGCCGGCGGCGATGCTTTCATCGCCGCGAGCTTCACCGGTGCCGATGGGCGCCTGCACTTCTGCGCCCAGCTCGATGAGGAGATCGCCGAGTTCGTGGCCGTCGACGCGTGGGCGCACGATCTCGCTCACTATGCCGGACGCTACGCGAGCGAGGAATGCGACGGTTACGTGGAACTGCGCGCTGCGGATGGCGCGTTGCGCGCCGAGCTGTTCGGTGCCACGCGCCAGCTGCACGCCGGCGCCGAGGGCGAACTCGTCACCGATGAGGGGGTCGCGCTGCGCGTCAGCCCGCGGGCGCTCCCCGATACCTTCGTGTTTGCCAGCTGGGGGCTGCGCGGCCTCTCCTATCGGCGCGTGACGCCGACACAGTAGGCAAAAAAAAGCGGCGCCGGACGGGAGTACGGCGCCGCGATCTCGTATCTGCGAACTTCGACTACGCGGCCTTAGCGGCAGCGCTCGTCGGAACGGTCGCAATCGTCTTCAGGATCTGCGAAGCGATCTGGTAGGGGTCGCCCTGCGAGTTCGGGCGGCGATCCTCGAGATAACCCTTGTAGTCGTTCTTCATGAACGAATGCGGGACGCGAATCGAGGCGCCCCGATCAGCCACGCCGTAGCTGAACTTGTTCCACGGCGCGGTCTCGTGTTTGCCGGTCAGACGCTTGTCGTTGTCCGGGCCGTAAACAGCGATGTGCTCCTGGATATTCTTTTCGAAGGCCGCCATCAGCGCCTCGAAATAGGCTTTGCCACCAACTTCGCGCAGGTAGGTCGTCGAGAAGTTGGCGTGCATGCCCGAGCCGTTCCAGTCGGTATTGCCGAGCGGCTTGCAGTGATACTCGATGTCGATGCCGTACTTCTCGGTGAGGCGCTCCAGCAGGTAGCGGGCCATCCACATTTCGTCAGCGGCCTTCTTGGAGCCCTTGCCGAAAATCTGGAATTCCCACTGGCCCTTCGCCACTTCGGCGTTGATGCCTTCGTGGTTGATGCCCGCTGCGAGGCAGAGGTCGAGGTGCTCCTCGACGATCTTGCGCGCAACGTCACTGACGTTCTTGTAGCCGACGCCCGTATAGTAGGTTCCCTGCGGCGCCGGATAACCGGCGGACGGGAAGCCGAGCGGGCGCCCGTCCTTGTAGAAGAAGTATTCCTGCTCGAAGCCGAACCAGGCGCCGGGGTCATCGAGAATGGTGGCGCGCTTGTTGGTGCTGTGCGGCGTCACGCCGTCGGGCATCATGACTTCGCACATGACGAGCACGCCGTTGGTGCGGGCAGGATCAGGATAGATGGCAACTGGTTTCAGAACGCAGTCCGAGTTGCTGCCTTCGGCCTGCTGCGTCGAGCTGCCGTCAAAGCCCCACAGCGGCAACTCCTCAAGGCCGGGGAATGAGCTGTACTCTTTGATCAGCGTCTTGCCGCGCAGGTTCGGAACCGGCGTGTAACCGTCGAGCCAAATGTACTCGAGCTTGTACTTCGTCATTGCTCAGTCTCTCCTAGTTTGACATCGCGAAGGCTGGATCCTCGTGCTCGTGCCAAAGCCTGGTACGGCCCCGGTGGCGAGCGGCTGGGTCTCAATTGGCGCGGATCGGATGTCGTCCATGGTGCGCCGCGAGATCGCCCACAAACCTGATCTCGCGTCCGTCACCGACCATCCGAACTCCCGCGCTTTTTTTTGGGGTGAAACCCATCCGGAGCGCAGCGCAGCGCGGAACCGGTGGCAGCAGAATGAGTTCACCTTGGAGTCAGATGCTAGCCAAAGATGCAATTTGTTGCGTGCCCATAATGTGGGCATTTGCTGAGGAATATTTGTGCACGCGGACCTTAGGATTCGGACCGACGCACCCAACATGAGATGATCCGGACTCAGCGTTCCGCGCTGAAAAGGAGAAACAACGAAAGCTAAAATCATGACCGCACAATCGCTTCGTCAAACGGCCAAGATCTACACGTTCCCCTCGGGTGGTCGGGCGCCTCCCAGTCGCTATCGCGACACCGGCACCTTCGTACCATCCCGCGTGGCCGCGCCTCAGCGCGAGCCGAAGATCGTCTACGGCAGCAGTTGGTATCATCAGGCCGCTGTGGACGAGTCCGAGGACTTCTGGGCGCGCTAGCGCTCGAATGTCCGCGCGTGGCGCCATCCGGGCGTCACGCCCCGAAGATGGACCACCCCATTCGCTTGCTTAACCGCTCAAGCGCCGCTTGCCCAAGTTGCGAGTTGCCCGAGGCATCCAGGCCCGGCGACCAAACCGCGATAGACGCCTTGCCCGGCGCGATCGCTAAGATCCCTCCACCGACACCACTCTTGGCCGGCAGCCCGACCCGATAGGCAAATTCGCCCGAGCCGTCATACTGCCCGCACGTCAGCATCAGCGCGTTGAGCCGCCGCGCGCGCTCCGGCGTAACCACGGGCTGCACCGTCTCGGGGTTGCTGCCGAAGTGTGCCAGGAACCGCCCCGCCGTTGCCAGTTGCCGACATGACATGGCGATGGCGCAGTGGTGGAAGTAGACGCCGAGCGTGAAGTCGACCGGGTTCTCGATGACGCCGAAAGACTTCATGTAGTTGGCGAGCGCGGCATTGCGGAAGCCGGTGCGCTGCTCGGAGGCAGCGACCGCGTGATCGATGTAGATCGTCGGATCGGCTGCCAAAAACTGCATGAAGCGCAAGATCGCACCGAGCGCCTCACGCGGCTGATGGCCGGAGATGATCGCATCGGTGACGGCGATTGCTCCCGCATTAATGAAGGGGTTGCGCGGGATGCCGCGTTCGTATTCGAGCTGAACGATCGAGTTAAAATGGCTACCCGACGGCTCGCGGCCGACGCGCTCCCACAGCCGGTCGCCGATCTTGCCCAGCGCCAGCGTCAGCGTGAAGAGCTTGGAGATGCTTTGGATCGAGAACGTCGTATCGGCATCCCCCGCAGCGACGACTTCCCCGTCGCTGCCGACGACGACGAGACCGAAAGCCTTCGGATCGACGCGCGCCAGTTCGGGGATGTAGCTCGCCACCTCGCCGCGATCCGGCATCTGCCGCATCTCATCGACGATCTCGCTGACGACGGTTTGGATATCCGGCAATTGCGCGCCCCGCTTTTGGATGGCGCCTACCATGCGCGAGACGCATTCAACTTGAAAGTGCGCGCGGTTGCCGCGTCCCGCGCCATGCACCACGCCGTTGCGCAATTCCTCTCGGAAGTCAGATTGTCATTCGGAGTGGGGAAATTCCAAAGTGACCTTCAGTCCACCCGGATGCCACGTAACGGCGAACTTACCGTTCAACTGCATCGCGGCAGTGGCCAGAAGTTTCTGCCCAAAGCCGGCCGGTCCCTGCTGCGGGACCTCCTCGCCGGCCTCTTCCCAACGCAACTGCACCAGCCCATCGCTGGTTTTCTCCCACCTTACGGCGACGCTCGTCTGCCGACGGAAGGCGCCGTACTTGGCGGCGTTGGTGGCCAACTCGTGCAGGAAGAGACACACGGGCGTCACCTGATGCTGACGCAGGCGCACCGGCGAGCCCCCGACATCGGCCGTCGACCCCGCCTCGCAATACGGCAACAGCAGGCGCGCTGCGAGCCCATGCAGATCGACGTTGTCGCTCTGCGAGATGACTAAATCATGCGCCTGTGCAAGCGCCAGCAAGCGGCCGTTGATCTTGCCGATAAGATCGTCGATCGAGCTGGCGTCCCGGCGCGAGAGCTGCACCAGCGCGGCCGACACGGCGAGCGCGTTCTTCACCCGGTGGTGATACTCGGCTGCCAGCACCGCGTTGTCTTCCGCCAGCCGCGCCGCACGCAACGCCTCGATGCGCAGTTCGATCTCGTCCTCAACGATCTTGCCGAGGTCGAGCATGACGTCGAGATCCTCTTGCGTCCAATCGCGCGGGCTTCCGTTGATGGCGCATAGCGACCCGAGCACTTCACCGCCGGGGCTCGTGATCGGCACGCCGAGGTAGGACACGACTCCCAGATCGACGACGGCTGAGTTGCTGGCGAGGATCGAGTCCTTGCGCGCATCGACGATCACCAGTGGCTGCTTCGAAGCGATGATGTGCTTGCAGAACGAATGCGACAGCGGCGTCTCTCGGCTGGTCGCGTAGGGCTCGCCCAAGCCGCATTGGCTTTTGAAGAACTGGCGTCCGACATCGACGAGGCTGACCAGCGTCGTTTCGCTTTTCAGAAGTCTCGCCGCCAACTTGGTGATGCGGTCGAAGGCCGGTTCGGCGGGGGTGTCGAGCAATTGGCTGCGCGCGAGTGCGTCGAGCCGTCCGCGCGAGCGCAGCGGCGCATCGTCGAATTCCGCAGTCGGCTGAACCGGTATACGCACCTGCCCCATTTGTCCGATTGGTTACGCGCAAATGGCATGCTCTGCAATGAGTTAGGCCCGCAGGCGTGGGCGGACGCTTTAATCGTAACAGCGCTAAGCCTAGCGGCGGGCCCGGCGCGACGCCGCGATCAGACGGTCGGGCTCGTTCATTGAATTGTTAACGCCGGGCGTGCCGCATTCGTTTGCTGCGCGTCCCGCCGCCGACGCGTTGCGGTAAAGGCGCCGGTCTACCATCGCCATCGCGGCATGCGACCGCGTGCGCGCGCCGAGCCTCGCGAAGTCTAATGCCTTTGTACGCGAGGTGGTTTATGCTCACCGCCGATCTCGTTTGGCAGGCGATGGATCTTCCCCGCGTTTTGAAGCCGGCCGCGATAGTCGCGTCTCGTGTAAAGGTTTCCTCTATGGCTGACGCTCGCTTCTTCCATCGCGCCGGGCCGTTTCCCCTCGCGGAAATTGCGGTGGTTGTAGGTGCAGAACCACTACTGGCCGACGACGAAGCGCTTTCCATTCGCGATATCGCCGCGCTTGAATCCGCCGGCCCCGACGACATCAGCGTGTTCAGCGACGTCCGCTATATCTCCGCCCTGGCGCCATCGCGCGCCGGCGCCATCATCATCTCTCGCAAGCTCGCCCATCACGCCGCTCCCTCGAGCCGCCTCATCTATGTCGCCGATCCGCGGCGCGCCTATGCTCAGGTCGGCCGCCTCTTCTATCCACCGCAGACGCTCGTCGCCGTCGTGCATCCCAGCGCAACCGTGCACCCCAGCGCGCACATCGGACAGGGCACGCAGATCGACCCCGGCGCCGTCATCGGCCGCGACGTCGACATCGGCGAGCGCTCCCACATCGGGCCGAACGTTGTCATCGGCGACGGTGTGCTGATCGGCGATGATTGCCGCATCGGCGCCAACTGTTCCATCAGTCACGCCCTGATTGGCCACCGTGTCGAGATCGAGACTTGCGTCACCGTGGGTTCGCAGGGCTTCGGCTTCGTCCCCGGCCCTTCGGGTCTTGAGCGCATGCTGCAGCTCGGCCGCGTCGTCATCGAGGAGAACGTCAAGATCGGCGCCAACTGCGCCATCGACCGCGGCGCCACCGACGACACCGTGATCGGCGCCGGCACCGTGCTCGATAACCTCGTGCACATCGGGCACAACGTGCGGCTCGGCCGTCATTGCGTCATCTGCGGACAGGTCGGCATCGCCGGCAGCACCGTCGTCGGTGACGGCGTCATGATGGGCGGCCAGACCGGCGTCGCCGATCACCTCACCATCGGCTCGCGCGCACAGATCGCCGCCAAGAGCGGCGTCATGCGCAACGTGCCGGCGGGCACGATCGTCGGCGGTTTTCCGGCAGTCCCGATCAAGGACTGGCACCGCCAGACGACGTCGATCGCGCGCCTCGTTAAGAAGGTCGAGTAGCGCGCCGCGGACGCCATCAACCGCGCGCCGCGCTATCCCACCTGTGCGAGCGCCTGCTCCAGGTCGGCGATGATGTCGTCCTTGTCCTCGATGCCGATCGACAGGCGCACCACGTCCGGCCCGGCGCCCGCCGCCGTGCGCTGCTCGTCAGTCAACTGCCGGTGCGTCGTCGACGCGGGATGAATCACCAGCGAGCGCGTATCGCCGATGTTGGCTAGATGGCTGAACAGCCGCAGCGCGCCGACCAATGCGACTCCCGCCTCATAGCCGCCCTTCAAGCCGAAGGTGAATACGGCGCCGGCGCCCTTTGGGCAGATCTTCTTGGCGACCGCGTTGTACTTGCTCGACGGCAGCCCGGCGTAGCTGACCCACGCGACCTTCGGATGCTTCTCGAGCCAGGTCGCAACAGCCAGCGCATTGTCGCAATGGCGCTGCATGCGGAGCGGCAACGTCTCGCTGCCGGTGAGCAGGAGAAACGCGTTCATCGGCGCAATCGCCGGTCCGAGATCGCGCAAGCCCATCGCACGCGCCGCGATTGCGAAGGCGAAATTTCCGAACGTCTCTGCGAGGACCATGCCGTTATAGGAAGCGTTGGGATCGACCAGCGTCTTGTAGCGGTGCTTGGCGCCGAGCCAATCAAAGGTTCCGGCATCGACCAGCACGCCGCCGACCGAGTTACCGTGCCCGCCGATAAACTTGGTCAGCGAGTGCACGATGATGTCGGCGCCGAAGAGCTTGGGCTGGCACAGGTAGGGCGTCGCCAGAGTGTTGTCGACGATGAACGGTACGCCCGCCTTCTTGGCGACGGCGGCGATGGCCGGCAGGTCGACGACGACGCCGCCGGGATTGGCGATCGATTCAACGAAGATGGCGCGCGTCTTCTCCGTCACCGCCTTCTCGAAACTCGCCGGGTCCGCCGCATCCGCCCACTTCACGTGCCAATCGAACTTCTTGAACGAGTGATTGAACTGGTTGACGGAGCCGCCGTAGAGCTGCCGCCCGGCGACGAACTCATCACCCGGCTCGAGCAGCGTATGGAAGACGAGGAACTGGGCGGCGTGCCCTGAGGCGACGGCGAGCGCGGCAGTGCCGTCCTCGAGGGCGGCGATGCGCCCTTCGAGCGCTGCCTGCGTCGGATTGCCGATGCGGGTGTAGATGTTGCCAAACGCCTCGAGCCCGAACAGCGCGGCAGCGTGGTCGGCATCGTTGAATACATAGGACGTGGTCTGGTAGATCGGCGTCGCCCGGGCGCCCGTCGAGGCGTCGGGGGCGGCGCCTGCATGTATGGCGAGGGTGGCGAACTTAGGCGCTGACGCGGGTGTGTCCGACATCGCTATCTCCGCTGAGCCGCAATCGATGGCGGTCTAGGGAGATGATGGCGGGACGCAAGTCAACGACAAAGGCGCGATAAGCAATGCACCAGCAGGTGCAGCCATGGCCGAAGCGGGCGGCTCGTCCGTTCCCGTTGCCCGTGCGAGAACGGTTGGAGCTTGGCGGTCAGGCGGTGCCGGTCTGATGACTGGGCCGCCTTTATCCCGTCTGATCGTCGATCAAGCCTTGGCGTATCGGCCCACGCGGGCGCAGCCGAACTTTTTGATCTGCCAATTCGGGTTGCCTGTGACCCATTTGGCGAGCTCCATCTGCCCGTACATCATGCACTGCTGCGGCGTCACTGATTGCGCAGCAAAAGACAAATGGACGTCTTTGCATTTGGACGGTTCGCTGATGAAGCAAACCATGGCGACGACTTCAATCATGGGAATACCCCCAAGGTTCCTGCCGAATTCGCCCCCTCGCGAGGGCCGGATCCACCTTGGTTGTGTCCTCGTCGCTTCTTCTTGTTGTTGCCTTGAAGCGTATGGCCGAATCGAAGGTTGCTCAAGTTTCAATCATGAGCAGGACCTGCCCGATTACCATCCATCGGTATGAATATGGGAATGTGTTGCTGGAATACTTGCAAATGCCCGTCGATATTGAGTTTCCGGAACTTTGCATTTCGCGGCGCGCGTCGTTTCTTTAACTTTGACAGCTTTCGGCTGCCCGCAATTTGATCATTTTTTGCTGCGCTGCACAACGCTCAGTGAGCCTCGTACTGCTGCGCTGCAGCAAGAGAAGACCGATTGCGTGAGGCCCCTCACCCGCTACAAACGAACACAGCCGCCATGACGACCGAAGATCCCTGTTTCAATGACGCATCCATTCGATCCCGCCAGCACCCGTAACACCCTGTTTTCCGGGCTAATCGCGGCTGCGGCCGAGCACGGCCGCGACCGCGTCATCCTCGAGGATGCCGACGGCAACGCCCTCACCTACAAGCGGCTTATCCTCGCCAGCCTGGTACTCGGCGGACGCCTGAAAAAGCTGGCCCGCAGCGGCGAGAACGTCGGCGTCCTGTTGCCCAATGCCGTCGGGCTACCGGTCACCTTGCTCGGCCTCAACGCCTACGACCGCGTCGCTGCCATTCTCAACTTCTCCGCCGGGCGCCGCGCCCTCACTTCCGCCATCGGCACCGCACAGCTGCGCACCGTGGTCACCTCGCGTCGCTTCATCGAGGCCGGCAAGTTCGAAGAGCTCATCGCCGATCTCGCCAAGGCCGAGTACACGCCCGGCAGCAAGACGCGCATCGTCTACCTCGAGGACGTGCGCGCCAGCCTCGGCATCTTCGACAAGCTGACCGGGGCCCTGCGCGCGGCCTTCGCCGAGCGCATCTATCGGGCAGCGCCCGAGAAAGCCGATAAGCCGGCCGTCATTCTCTTCACGTCGGGCACCGAGGGCGCCCCCAAGGGTGTGGTACTGACCAACGCCAACCTGATCGCCAACGCCAAGCAGTCCATCGCGCATCTGAGCAGCGTGCTGGTGCCGGGCGAGATCCTGCTCAATCCGCTGCCGATCTTCCATTCCTTCGGCCTGACGGCGGGCACGGTCGTGCCGCTGCTGGCGGGCGTCAAATGCGTCCTCTACCCGAGCCCCCTGCACTACAAGCAGGTTCCCAAGTTCATCGAGAAGGTGAAGGCGACTTGGATCGTCTCGACCGATACCTTCCTCGCTGGCTATGCGCGCGCCGCCGAGCCAGGGCAACTCGCCAGCCTGCGCTACGCCGTTGCGGGCGCCGAGAAAGTGAAGGAGCCGACGCGCCAACTGTGGGGCAAGTCGGGCGCGGTGCTGCTCGAGGGCTACGGCGTCACTGAGACTTCGCCCGTGCTGGCCTGCAATCTACCGCAGACCAACCGAGACGGGACGGTCGGCCGCCTCCTGCCCGGCATCGAGACGCGGCTGGAGGAGGTTGCCGGGCTGAATGACGGCAAGCGCTTGTTCGTGCGCGGCCCGAACGTGATGGCGGGATACCTGCTGCCCGACAATCCCGGCGTCATCGTGCGCCCGCAGGGCGGCTGGCACGATACGGGCGACATCGTCAGCATCGACGACGGCTACGTCAGCATCCGCGGACGCGCCAAGCGCTTCGCCAAGCTCGGTGGAGAGATGGTCTCGCTCGCGGCCGTCGAAACGCTCGCCTGTGGGCTGTGGAGCGATGCCCAGCACGTCGTGTTGAGTTTCCCCGATCCCCGCAAGGGCGAGCAACTCCTGCTCGTCACAGACAAGCCGCAGGCCAGCAAGGACGAATTGCTCGCCCACGCCCGCCGCGAAGGCTTCCCGGAACTGTGGGTGCCCAAGTCGATTCTCGTTGTTCCTGCCGTGCCGGTGCTCGCCTCCGGCAAGGTCGACCTGCAGGCCACCGTCGAGATGGCGCGGCAGGCTCAGGCGGCGCTCTCGCTGAGCCCGCTGGCGGCGCGCCGCGAGACTGAAATCCGGCCTCTGCCACGGGGGGCGTGGCGCCGCCACAACGGGCTGCCAGGATGTCGCGCTACGCAACGCAACAGCGCTTGACCGGCGAACCGGTGTCTTACATGGATGTGTGGATAAGAGGTGGATCGCACGACGCTCCGCCTCGGGGGATTGCCTAAAAGACTTCCACACCTAAACGAGAGTGCGAACAGCCATGTCGACGACCACGGCGCCTGCGCGCGTTGAGGGTACGAATGTCGTGTCGCTGCAGGTGCCCACATTGCAGTGGGCTTTGAAGCGCACGTTGCTAGGGCTCATCATCCTGTTTGTCACCATCGCGACAGCGGCGACGCTGCTGTACGCCTCCATCGACCCAGAGCAGGAAGGCCAGCCGGCCATCTCCGCCCCCGCCACCAATGGTGGGGCCTCGTACTCGGTCCCATACTTTCCCCAGGCCAACGCTCCGCGCCGCGTCTGACCCACACAATCAGCCGGGACAGCCAAAAGAGCGCAGGCACTGGGCCTCACTTTTCTCTCATTTGCCCATGATGCACTACGCGGCTGTCCCCGCACCGAGGTTCATCGACGGTTAGGGGTACTGCCCCTAGGGGTGCTCGATGCGCTTCGTGATGCTTGCCCGCAATCCGAACTTGTACTCGCACGTAAGGCTGTGCGAAGCCGCCCGCGCGCGCGGCCATTCAATCGACGTGGTCAACACGCTCCACGTCCACATGAACATCACCTCGAACCAGCCGGTCCTGCGCTACAACGGCCGCCGGCTCCCGATCTACGACGCCGTCATCCCGCGCATCGGTGCCTCGATCACGCACTACGGCCTCGCGGTGCTGCGCCAGTTCGAGATGCAGGGCGTCTATCCGCTCAACGAGAGCGTCGCCATCGGCCGCTCGCGTGACAAGCTGCGCGCGCTGCAGCTCCTCGCACGCGAGGGCATCGGCCTGCCGGTGACCGCCTTCGCGCATGGACCGCGCCGCGCCGAGGACGTCATCAAGGAAGTCGGCGGCGTGCCCGTGGTCATCAAGCTGCTGGAAGGCACCCAAGGGCATGGGCGTCATCCTCGCCGAGACCGAGGGCTCGGCCAAGTCGATCATCGAGGCCTTCAGCGCCGCCAACGTCAACATCATGGTGCAGGAGTTTATCCGCGAGGCGAACGGCTCGGACATCCGCGCCCTCGTCATCGGCGGCCAGGTTGTCGCCGCCACCAAACGCATCGGCCGCCCGGGAGAATTTCGCGCCAATCTGCATCGCGGCGGCACCGCGGTGAAGATCGAGCTCACCAGCGAGGAGCGCACCATCGCCTCGCGGGCCGCCGCCGCGCTCGGCCTCAACGTCAGCGGCGTCGACATGGTGCGCTCCAGCCACGGCCCGCTGGTGATGGAAGTCAATTCCTCGCCCGGCCTGGAAGGCATCGAGACGGCCACCGGCATCGATATCGCCAGCCAGATAATCGATTTCCTGGAACAGAACGCGTCCTACGGAAAGACCCAAACCAAAGGCGTCGGCTAGGGTTGCCGCAGCCTCTCGTTGTATCGCGGAACCCCTTGTTAGGGCTTTGCAGACACAGGCCGGGTAACTTCACCAGGTGCCTTGATCGCGCCCTAACCGCTCACATATCATCGCCTTGCGGTTGGCGGCGCACTCCGCGCCGTAGCGCCAGCGCAAGGGAAGTGGGCGAATGACGGAGCAGCAAAAGCACTTTCCGGAATTCTACGTCACCGCTCCCCAGCCCTGCCCCTATCTCCCTGGTCGTCAAGAGCGCAAGCTGTTCACGCACCTGACGCAGGAAAAGCCCGCAGGCCTCATCGACAATCTGCTGCGCGGCGGTTTCCGTCGCAGCCAGAACATCGCTTACATGCCGTACTGCGAGGGCTGTCAGGCGTGCGTGTCGGTGCGCGTCGTCATCGACGAGTTCGATATCGGCCGCTCCATGCGCCGCGTCATGGACAAAGCGCGCTTTCTGGATGCGCGACGCGTTCCGCCCGAGCCGACCTCCGAACAGTTCGGCCTCTTCCGTCGCTACATCGACACCCGCCACTCCGATGGCGGCATGGCCGACATGACGGTGCTCGACTACGCGATGATGGTCGAGGACAGCGTCATCAACACGTTCGTCACCGAATACCGCGCCAAGCCCGACAACGCGCTCGACAGCGATCCCGACAGCTGGCCGCTGAAGTCGGTGGCGTTGTGCGATCTGCTCTCCGACGGCATCTCGATGGTCTACAGCTTCTATGATCCGACCGTCGAGCAGCTGAGCCTCGGCACGTACATGATCCTCGAGCACGTCGAGTACGCGCGCACACTGGGGCTGCCGTACCTCTATCTCGGCTACTGGATCAACGGCTCGCGCAAGATGAACTACAAGATGCGCTTTCAGCCGCAAGAGCATCTCGGCCCTAACGGCTGGGTCCGCAAGTAGCTCGCGATAGCTGCGCTACAGCACCAGAGCGGCGTCGAGCTTCTGGAACATGTACGCCCACTTCGCCGTCTGCGTGTCGACCAGCGTCTGCATGCGCGCCTTGAGGTCGGCGAGCAGCGCGCAGTCGGGCGTCGGCGCGTCCGCGCCCTCCTGGCCGAGGGTCGAGATGTCGCTCAGCAGCCGCTCGGACTCCTGGTCGTAGACGGCAATCTTCTCATCGCGCACAAACGGCGCCGCCTGCTTCAGGAACTCATCGTGGCTCCAGCCGCGTTTTTCCTTCAGCTGCCGCAGCTTTTCCTGGAAGGCCGGCTTGTTCTGCATGTTGAGATCGCGCAACGCCCCGGCCGCATCATCGACCACCGCCTCGAAGTCGGTCTTGCCGCACACCTGCCCAGCCGCGCCTGGAGCGGCCGGAGCCGCTGGAGTCGCCAGGTCCGGCGGCGCCCACGGCGTGCGAGCCGGCTCGGGCGTCTCCTTGGGGAGCGGCTGGTCGCGACTGTCCCTGGGGGCCGCTGGGGGAGCCGCGGGCGGCGACGCCTCGATGGGAGCCCAGGAGGGATCGGGCGCCGGCGCGGTCTGCTGCGCCCGCGCGCCACCCCCGGCGATGCCGCCGACAATGACGACCGCCAGCAGCGCCGCTACCAGTCTGCCTGTGATCCCCGTCCCGTCCATCGGACAGTCCTAGCGGGCGGCCGTTCCACGGGCAAGCCGGCCTGAAGCCTCGCAACGCGAGAGCACAGAGATGCCGTTCAATTCTGGCAAATGCCATATGCTCGATTTGCCGGAAGCGCCTTAAGTCGCCCCGCATACCTGACGCCTAGGCTGGGCGCGCCGGTGGTTCCAGACGCCGCATCATCGGCCGGCTGTCGGGCCACGAAGACCATCGCGGCGGCGGAAGGGCAACGCATGGACATTTCCTCGCTCCTCATCCAGCTCGCCAGCGGCGCCATCGGCGGCAACGCGGCCGGCACCTATGCCAAGGACACGAGCCTCGGCACCCTCGGCAACACCATCGCCGGCGCGGTCGGCGGCGGCATCGGCGGCCAGATCCTCAGCGCCCTGCTCGGCGTCGGCGGTACGGCGGCGGCGTCGGGTCTCGACATCGGCAGCATGGTCTCGGCCTTCGCCACCGGCGGCCTGACGGGCGGCCTCACGGCACTCGCCATCGGCTACCTGAAGACGAAGCTCGCGCATTCCTGAGCACGCGCGTTCCGGCAAGCGACGCAGTCACGCTGAAGGTCCGGCATAACGGATCGTCACCGCCCCAGCGCGCGGTGACGACAGCTTCGCGGCGCGGCGCGCCCACCGGCGTCTGCGCGACGTGTCCGCGCGACGTGTCTTCGCGGCGAACCATCCAACGATATCGCGCACCGACGCACCGCTGCCCGCCGCAAGGGCCGTGCGGTGCGCGGCAACTTGCGCTACGGCTATGCCTCGCCGCTTCGGCGGGCACCCCACACGGCGCATGCGCCTGACACAGCGGAGACGGCATGGAGGACCGCAAGGGGGTCGTGGCGTGGCTGCTCGCCGGAGATCCTGCCGTACGTTGGCAGGCGATGCGCGACCTCACCGCAGCGCCTCGCCAGGAGTTGGCGGCCGAGCGCACGCGCGTTGCCAGGGAAGGCTGGGGCGCCGCCATCTTCGCGCGCCAGACTGATGACGGTCACTGGAACGATGCGCAGGAGCACGGGTGGATGACGACCACAGATGCGCTGGCCTTGCTGCGCGACCTCGGCGTCGATGCAGCCGGCAAGGAAGCGCGCCACGCGATCGCGCGCGTCGAAGCCAACATCACCTGGCACCAGCTGGCGGGCCAGCCGTTCTTCGATGGGGAAACCGAAGCCTGCATCAACGGCCGCATCCTGGCCGCCGGCGCTTACTTCGGCGCCGACTGCGATCGCCTGCTCGAGCGCCTCCTCGGCGAGCAAATGGAAGACGGCGGCTGGAACTGCGAGGCGCCGAACAGCACTCGCTCCTCGTTCCATTCGACGATCTGCGTTCTTGAAGGTCTGCTGGCCTACGAAGAGGCGCGCGGACCGCTGACCGCGATCGCCAACGCGCGGGCGCGCGGGCACGACTATCTTCTGCAGCGGCGCCTCTTCAAGTCGCTGACGACCGGCGAAGTCATCAACGATAACTGGACGCGTTTCTCGTTTCCGCACGTCTGGCATTACGACGTGTTGCGCGGCCTCGATTATCTGCGCGGTGCCGGCGTTCAATACGACCCACGTCTGGCCGATGCGGTCGACCTCGTCGAGCAGCGGCGCGATGCGGACGGACGCTGGCCGCTCGACGGCATTCACCCCGACCATCGGCAGCGCCTGTCACTAGATCTGGAGACGGAGATCGGCAGCGCCAGCCGCTGGAATACTCTGCGCGCCCTGCGTGTGCTCGACTGGTACGCCGCTCCGCCTGCTGCCGGTTCCGACGACGTCAGCACGATAGTGTGATCGGGCCCGGCGCAATTCATTCGCCTTCGTGATTGGCATGTGATCGCGCCGACACCCACCTTGTGACCTATCGGCGAGCCAAGCACGCACCTCCCCTCGCGCTCGCCCAATCACTGCATCACCCCTCGCGCATATCGCCCACGCCGTTCGATCATGGGCCGTTGCGCGCATTCAGGAGAACAAGACCATGATCCGCACGCTTCTTATCGCCGCCGCCATTGCAGCTCCCCTCGCGCTTCCGGCGCTCGCAGAAACCCCGGCCCAAAATCCCGGCGCTGCGACCGACGCCCGCCCTGCCATGACAGGGCAACCTGTTCAATGAGCAGCAGGCACGCGAGCACCTTTCGCGCCTCGGCTACACCGGCATCTCGAATCTCAGCAAGGACGAGAACGGCGTTTGGCGCGGCACCGCCAACAAGGGCGGCAAGCAGCAGCAGGTAGCGGTCGACGTGAAGGGCAAGCCCACCGCCCAGTAAGCGTCTCCATCCCCACGCTCGTCAAACGGCGCCGGCGTTGATCGCGGGCGCCGTTTTCGTGTGATCTCGTGCCTGTTACAACGACCGCTGCAAAGCGGAGGCAACGACATGGACATCACACGCAGCGGATCGCAGGCTCCCCGTCCCGGACCGACGAACTATTTCACCGGCGTCGTCAGCATCGAGCCGCTGTTCCAGGTTCCCCCGCCCGGCCGCGCCGTCGGCGCCCGCGTCGCCTTCGAGCCCGGCGCCCGCACCGCCTGGCATACCCATCCTCTCGGCCAAACGCTGATCGTCACCGCCGGCCGCGGACTGGCCCAGCGCGAAGGCGGCCCCATCGAGGAAATCCGCCCCGGCGACGTCGTCTGGTTTCCGCCGGGCGAGAAGCACTGGCACGGAGCGACGCCCACCGAAGCGATGACGCACATCGCCGTACAGGAGGCCTTCGACGGAAAGACCGTAGACTGGCTGGAGCAGGTCAGCGACGCGCAGTACACGCCCTGATACGGTCGCCGCCGCAAGCCGCCGTCAGGGCGCCCCACGCAACACGTTTTCTTAGGCTTCGCGACAATCAAATCGCCATTCCGTTGAGGATGTACCGGGCATTTAAACACGGCCCTGAACACAATGACGCAACCTCAATGCAGTCGCCTCATGCAGCTTATGAGCTCTGCCGGCGTTACGATAAATTGCATTCATCTTTGCCGTCCTGCTGGCGACCGGAATATGCTCCCTATCGCGCTATCGAATCCGCCAGGCCGGCATCGCATGGGCGGTGAACGGTAGCATCGACGATACTTTGGAACAGCGATACGCAGATCGACAGGATGGGCACCTTGCCGGAGTGTGTTGACGCCGCATGCAGCTGATCATCAAAGCCGCCCTGGCGCTGTTTGCGCTCTACGCCCTGGTGGCGTTCGCCGCTTTCCTATTTCAGCGCCGACTGACCTACTTTCCCGACCCGCAGCGAACCTTGCCGGTAAGCTTCAACCTGGCGGGCGTCGAGGAGCGCGTCGTTGCAACGCCCGACGGCGAACAACTTGTCACCTGGTTCGCCCCTGCCGCCGCAGGCCGACCGACGATCCTCTATTATCACGGCAATGCGGGCAATCTTGCGAACCGCTCCGAGCGCGTGCGGCGGCTGGTGGCGCGCGGCTACGGCGTGCTGTTCATGAGCTATCGCGGCTATAGCGGCTCGACCGGCAGCCCGAGCGAGGCGGCCAATATCGCCGACGCCAAGCTCGCCTACGACGTGCTGCGCAAGGCGGGAGTCGCGGCCGACGACATCATCGTCTACGGGGAGTCACTCGGCACGGGCGTAGCGGTGCAAGTGGCGGCGGAAAAGCAGGTCGGCGGCTTGGTGCTCGACGCGCCGTACACCTCGATCGTCGACGTCGCGGAGGTATCCTACCCTTACCTGCCTGTGCGCCCTTTCATGTTCGATCGCTACGAAACCATGCAGTATCTGCCGCGCGTGACGGCGCCGCTGCTGGTCCTGCATGGCGAGCGCGATCGCGTCGTCCCTGTGGCCATGGGCAAGGCGGTGTACGCGGCCGCCCATGCGCCCAAGGAGATCGCCACGTTCCCGGGCGCGGGGCATTCCGACCATCACTTGCACGGCTCATACGAGGAGCTGTTCCGGTGGATCGAAACGCTGCGGGCACAGCGCCGAACGAAGGAGCGCGAGCTAAGGCCCCTCCAACAGCAAATGCGCCCGTGAGCTGAGCTCAGGGCGCATGCGCAATTCGTCAAGATGACTGGTCGTCAGGTACTTGGCTTAGCGGCGCGGACCGGCGGCCGACGTCGTCGTCGGAGCCTTGCCCGGGAGCAGGCCTTCGCGCTGCGCGCGCTTGCGAGCCAGCTTGCGGGCGCGGCGCACGGCCTCCGCCTTCTCGCGGGCCTTACGCTCGGAGGGCTTCTCGAAGTAGTTGCGGAGCTTCATTTCACGGAAAATGCCCTCGCGCTGCATCTTCTTCTTGAGCGCCTTGAGAGCCTGATCGACGTTGTTGTCGCGGACGAGAACCTGCAAGCGGTTGCTTCCTTTGGCTGACCTTAGACCAATGAAAAATGCGACATCCGGTGCGGCGGCTGAAGCCACCGGCATCCCGTTTGCCGTAGAGGATGGCGGATGACTAGCAAAAGCCGGTTAAATTGTCCATGCGGGCGTTGCATCAGACCGTTCAGGCGCCCCCGGTAAGGCGGGAGAGCCGGTTTACATGGCCCATTTTGCGGCCCGGACGAGCTTCGTTCTTGCCGTAAAGGTGCAGGCAGGCGCCCGGTTCTGCCGCCAAGCTCGGCCATTCATGCACGTCATCGCCGATGAGATTGGTCATCTGGGCGTCCGAATGCCGCTCGGTGGCTCCCAGCGGCCAGCCGGCCACGGCGCGGATGTGGTTCTCGAACTGGCCAACCGCGCACCCGTCCATCGTCCAGTGCCCGGAATTGTGCACGCGCGGGGCGAACTCGTTGATCAGCAGCGGCTCGGGGCCGTCGCCGACGTAGAACATTTCAACGCCGATCAGCCCGACGTAGCCCAGCGCGTCGGCGAGCGTGCCGGCAATCTCGCGGGCGCGCGCCTGATGCGCAGCGGGCAAAGTGCTCGGCACCGTCGAGGTGCGCAGAATGCCGCCCTCGTGATGGTTCTGGGGAATGTCGTAGAAGCGCGTCGCGCCGTCGCCGCCGCGCACCAGCAGCACCGACACTTCGCACTTGAAAGCGATGCGCGCTTCGAGCGTCGCGGGGGCGCCGCCGATGGCCTCGAAGGCGGCTTCGATGTCGCCGGCGGCACTGACCCCCGCCTGCCCTTTGCCGTCGTAGCCGAGCCGACGCGTCTTGAGGATCGACGGCACGCCGACACTCGCCATCGCCGCGGCAAAATCGGCCGACGTGTCGACCGCCGCAAAAGGCGCGATGGGTATGCCGAGTGCAGCGACGAACTGTTTTTCCTTGAGGCGGTCCTGCGCCACTTCGAGAGCTTTGAGACCGGGCCGCACCGGACGCACGCGCTCGACCGCGGCGGCGGCCTCGACCGGGACGTTCTCGAACTCGTAGGTGACGACGTCCGTCTCGGCCGCAAACTTGGCGATCGCATCCAGGTCTTCGTAGGCGCCTATGGTGGTCGACACGGCAACGTCGGAGGCTGGGCCCGGCACGTCACTATAGATGCGGCACCTGAAGCCGAGCTGGGATGCAGCGGCGGCCAGCATGCGCCCCAGTTGGCCGGCGCCCAAAATTCCGATGGTCGAGCCGGGCTTGAGTGGCTGCATCAGCGCTCACCCATTCTTTGGGATCTCGGCAACGCTGGCCGTGCGCGCGGCGCGATGCGCCTCGACGCGCTCCAGCAGCTGCGGATCGTTGATGGCTAGTATCTGCGCTGCGAGCAGGCCGGCGTTGGTGGCCCCCATCTCGCCGATGGCGAGGGTGCCGACGGGCACGCCGGCCGGCATCTGCACGATGGAATAGAGGCTGTCTTCGCCGCCCAGCGTCGTCGTCGCGATCGGCACGCCGAGGACGGGCAGCAACGTCAATGCCGCCGTCATGCCCGGCAAGTGGGCGGCCCCGCCGGCCCCGGCGATGATCACCTTGAGCCCGCGTGACTTGGCCGATTTGGCGTATTCGTAAAGGCGCTCGGGCGTGCGGTGCGCCGAGACGATCTTCGTCTCGAAAGGAACCTGCAGCTCTTCAAGGAGCTGGGCGGCCTTCTTCATCGTCGGCCAGTCGGACTGGCTGCCCATGATGATGCCGACGACGGCTTTTCCGGTGCTCATTTGGTGTTGCGTCCGGCCAAGGAAGCGGGGGGATTACAGGAGCAGGCCAGGGTTTACAAGTGCCTCGTGCCGTTTGACTTGCAGATGCTTCCGTCAACGTCGCGGGATGATCGGCAAGGTGCCCGAGGGGTCCGATGGCTACGCGATGATGTCGGGAAGCAGCTGATCCTCGATCAGGGTCATGCGGTCCTTGATGGCAAGCTTCTTCTTCTTCAGCCGCTTGACGAGCAGCTGATCGGCAGAGGCCATCTCTTCCAGCATGATGATCTGGTCGTCGAGCTCGCGGTGCTCCGCTCTGAGCTTGACGAGTTCATCTCTGAACTCTCTCTCGTCGATGCGTTTCATTGGCCGGCCGGTCAATGCCCCTCTTAAACACCGTGCGAGCGCGGCGGACTATCGTCTTGTTCCCTGTACATGGCAAGCCACTGCAATGCCGGTGCGGTGTATAGTCCTTGCGCTTCCAGTCGCTTGCGCTGCCATAAGCGTAACTGCCGTTCGGTTCCCATTTTCATCAAAAATTACGCGATCAAGTTGTGCGGCTGACATTGGACAACGCCACAATGTTCTGGCACGCTACGTGGTGTCTTCAACATCCATGGAGGACCATGATGGCGCTTGCAGCTCACATCGCAGAGCTTGCTGAGAAGCACAAACTTCTCGAGCGTAAGATTGAAGCAGAGGTCACCCGCCCCGGATCGGATGACCAGGAAATCCACCGATTAAAACTCGAAAAGTTGAAGCTCAAGGACGAGATCGTTCGCTTGAGCGGCAACGAGACGCGCCATTAGGCGCTAGGCGTGTCTGGGGCGAGCGGTCCCCGCTCGCCTCACAATTGCAGCCATGCCTGTAATTCCTGTCTGTGAGCTCAGCGCGCTCGTTTGCGTGCGCAGCGGTGCTTGGCCTTATGTCATTCTGCCGATGGCGCTCTCGCGTTCATAGCCTCACGCGTCCTTGGCCATCTCGCGCAGCTTGAACTTCTGGATCTTGCCGGTCGACGTGCGCGGCACCTCCGCGAACACGATGTGGCGCGGCACCTTGTAGCGCGCCAGGCGCTCGCGGCTCCAGGCCAGCAGTTCCTCGGCTGTCGCCGTCATCCCCGGCCGCAACTCGATGAAGGCGCACGGCGTCTCGCCCCACCGCTCGTCGGGCTTGGCGACGACGGCGCAGTAGGCAACGGACGGATGCTTGTAGAGGACATCCTCAACCTCGATGGAAGAGATGTTCTCGCCGCCCGAGATGATGATGTCCTTGGAGCGGTCCTTGAGTTGGATGTAGCCGTCCGGATAGAGCACGCCGAGGTCGCCTGAATGAAACCAGCCGCCCTCGAAAGCCTCGGCCGTCGCCGCCGGGTTCTTGAGGTAGCCTTTCATGACGATGTTGCCGCGGAACATAACCTCGCCGATGGTCTCGCCGTCGGCCGGCACGCGCTGCATGCTCAGCGGATCCATGACGGTGAGGTCTTCCAGCGCCAGATAGCGCACGCCCTGACGCGTACGTTTGAGGGCGCGCCCCGCGGCGTCGAGGTCGTTCCAGTCGAGGTTCCACTCATTGGCCACCGCCGGACCGTAAGTCTCGGTCAGACCGTAGAGATGCGTCAGGTGGAAGCCGGCCTCGGTCATGGCATCGAGCACCGATTGCGGGGGCGGGGCGGCGGCGTGATTGACCGACACACGATGATGGATTGTCCGCTTCTCCTCGGGCGCCGCGTTGAGCAGCGTCGACATGACGATCGGCGCACCCGACAGGTGCGTTACGCCGTGATCGGTAATGGCTTCGTACATCGCCTTGGCGCGTACCCACCTGAGGCAGACGTGGGTACCGGCGACCACCGACAGCGACCAGGGAAAGCACCAGCCGTTGCAGTGAAACATGGGCAGCGTCCAGAGATAGACGGGATGCGGACCCATGCCGGCTTCGAGGTTGTTGGCGTAGCACATCAGCGCCGCGCCCCGGTGGTGGTAGACGACGCCCTTCGGATTGCCGGTGGTGCCCGACGTATAGTTGAGCGAGATCGCATTCCATTCATCGGCCGGCATGTGCCAGTCGAACTGCGGATCGCCCCCGGCGATGAAAGCCTCGTAGTCCTCGGCCGAAAGGCGCTCGCCCGACTGCGGAAACTCGCTGTCGTCGTAATCGATGACTGACGGCTTCACCTGCGCGAGTTCGAGTGCGGCTTTCGATAGCGGCGCGAACTCGCGGTCGGTGATGAGCAGCTTGGCGTTGCCGTGATCGAGCTGGAAAGCGACGATCGGCGCATCGAGGCGCGTGTTGATGGTGTGCAGGACGGCTCCCGCCATCGGCACTCCGTAGTGCGCCTCGAGCATGCCAGGGGTGTTGGCGAGCATCACCGAGACCGTGTCGCCCGGACCGATGCCTCTGGCCTGGAGCGCCGAGGCGAGGCGGCGGCACCGCGCATAGAATTCGGCATAGGTGAAGCGCTGGCGGCCGTGAATGATGGCGATGTGGTTCGGATAGACGAGGGCCGCGCGCTGCAGGAACTGAAGGGGCGTCAACGGCTGGTAGTTAGCGGGATTCTTGTCGAGATGTTCGTCGAAAGGATTGGAGGGCATGTGCAGCCGGCGCTCGATGGTGGAACTGCAGCGGGATATCCGAGCAGCCGGGAAACGCTAGCGAAAGCCGCGAGGGTGGGCAACGCCGATGTCGCCTGCCCAATCCGTGTGCGCCTCTGCGGGGCCAATCCTCCGGAATCTGCAACGCCGTGGCTTTTGCGCCGGATAGTAAAGCGCTAGTCTTGGTCGTTGCATGATCGGCCAGGGGAGATCGGCCATGAGCGAAATGAAACAACAGTCGATCGCTTTGTGGATCGTGCTGATGCTGCTCATCTTGGTGCCGTGGGCACTTGAATAGGGCTGTAGGGCACGACCTGCGTCACCGCCCTGAGCGCTCTGGCGCTGACATTATGCCATGCACTGCGGCACACGCCGATTTGCCACTAGCCCGCAACGCCAAATCGCAACGTTAGCTCTTGTCGAGCTCGTCCTCGTCGACGCGCTCGCCGCCCGACAGCCCCTTGAGCTTGGCGAAGACGCGCGCCTGCTCTTCCTGCTCGGTCTCCTCGCGCTGCTCTTCGAAGCGCGGCTGCATGATCTCGACCTTGCGCTCGGGCGCCGTCGTCGTTTCCTCGGTGGGCAGCAGCGTGCCGACCTTTTCCGGGCCGGGCTTGCGGTCGCGATCGAGACGCCGCGCGGCCTTCTTGACCTCGCTGTCGAGGTCGATCTGCGAGCACAGCCCGAGCGTGACAGGATCCTGCGGGGTCAGGTTGGGCGCGTTCCAGTGGGAGCGCTCGCGAATCTGCAGGATGGTCGGCTTGGTCGTGCCGACCAGGCGCATGATCTGGCTGTCCTTCAGCTCGGGGTGATTGCGCAGCAGCCAAAGGACGGCATTGGGCCGATCCTGGCGGCGCGACACCGGCGTGTAGCGTGGTCCCTTGCGCGTCGGCGTCTCAGGGACGATGACCTTCGGCTCGGCGAGATGCAGCGCGCGCGCCGGATCGCGCTCGGCGCCTTCGATCTCCTCGCGCGTGAGCTGTCCCGAGGTGACGGGGTCGAGGCCCTTGATGCCCTGCGCCACGTCACCGTCGGCGATGCCTTTCACCTCCAGCACGTGCAGGCCGCAGAAGCCGGCGATCTGATCGAACGTCAGCGATGTGTTCTCGACGAGCCATACGGCCGTCGCCTTGGGCATCAGTGGTCTGCGATCGCTCATGGGGGCTTAACCTCCGGCTTCCTGCGTGCGTCCGCAGGGCCAAGTATTCTGGGGCAACTGGGGAATTGCGCGCGTTATAGCTCGCGAGGGGCCCCGCGGCAACCCAAGCCGGTAGCATTATGGGGGGTGGCGCGCCGCAATGTTGCCGCGTGCGGACGGCGCGGATAGTGTCGCGGCCGGCCGGCGGGACGGCCCAAACACGGGAAGATCGACAGCATGAGCACACTTCCAAACAGCGTTTATTTTGAAGATCTTAGCGTCGGCCAGGAGGCCAGCGTCAGCAATTTGGTAACCGCCGACGTCATTGGCGCCTTCGCCGTCCTGTCGGGCGACCGCAATCCCGTGCACGTCGATGCCGAGTATGCAGCGACAACGATCTTCAAGGAGCGCATTGCGCACGGCATGCTGTCGGCTGCTTACATCTCGGCGGTGTTCGGCATGCAGTTGCCGGGACCGGGCGCCATCTACATTTCGCAGACGCTGAATTTCAAGGCGCCGGTAAAGATCGGCGATGAAGTGGTGACGACGGTGAAGGTCACCGAACTGGTCCCCGAGAAGAAGCGCGCCAAGTTCGCGTGCGTTTGCACAGTCGGCGGCAAGCCGGTGGTACAGGGCGAAGCGGTGCTGATGGTTCCGGCGCGTCCGACCTGATATCGCATCGGTTGCGCGTCCGCCTCGGACGCACTGCGGAGGCGCGATGCTCCTCGTTCACGGCTATAGAGACGTACCGCCACAAGCGCGCGGTGCTGTGCTGGCCATCGGCAACTTCGATGGCGTGCACCGCGGGCATCAGGCGCTGCTGCGCGCGGCGGGAGCCATCGGCGGCGAGCTCGGCGCACCCGCCGGCGCGCTCATTTTCGAGCCGCACCCGCGCGAATTCTTTCATCCCGAAGAGCCGCATTTTCACCTGACGTCGCTGCCGCAGAAGCTCGCATTGTTCGAGCATGCCGGCCTCGACCTCGCGGTGGTCCTGGCGTTCGATGCCCACCTCGCGGCGCTCTCGGCCGATGACTTCATCGCCCGCGTCATCGTCGAGGGCCTCGGCGCCCGCCACGTCGTCATCGGCCATGATTTCTTTTTCGGGCGCCAACGCGGCGGCACGCCCGACAGCATGCGCGAGGCGGGCGCACGCGACGGCTTCGGCGTCACGATCATTTCGCCGGTGGCCGAGGACGGCGAGGTGTTCTCCTCCAGCGCCATCCGCCTGCATCTCGCCCAGGGCGACGTGAAGGGCGCCGCGCGCGTGCTGGGGCGTGCCTGGCGCGTCGAGGGCGAGGTCGTGGGCGGCGCCAAGCGCGGCACTGACCTCGGCTTTCCAACCGCCAACGTTCCGCTGCCGCGCGGCACTACCCTCGGGCACGGCATCTATGCGGTGCGCGTGCACACCGGCGGCGCCCAGCACACCGGCGCCGCTTATCTCGGCACGCGCCCCACGTTCGATGACGGCATGCCGGTGCTGGAGGTGTTCCTGTTCGACTTTGACGGCGACCTCTATGGCCGGACCATCGAAGTCGAGTTCGTCGACTTCATTCGCCCCGACCGCAAATTCTCCACCAGCGAAGCGCTTATCGCGCAGATGGAAATCGACTGCGCCCGCGCCCGCGACATCCTGGCCGCCAACCCTTCTTAGTTCTCCACCACCCCAAACTCGACGTCATCCCGGCGCAGGCCGGGACCCATGCCAGCTTCAGCAAACGCTTCCTGCGAGGTTGGCTCGATGGTGGGAGTGATCTAAACCACGTCGCCGTAACGCACTTTGCGACTTGCGTGGATCCCGGCCTGCGCCGGGATGACGGAATATGCGATAGCGGCACAAGCTGTCGTGCCGGGCTGGCGTCGGCATGACCCGCCTGGATATGCGCGGGGCATGTTGCTAGAACGCCGGCTTGCAATCAGGAATGGGGCGATGGCCAAGGACAGCGGCGGCAAGAACGCCGTAAAGACCAAGCAGGAGACGGCGGCGCCCGAACAGGCAGCTAAGCCCGAGCGCGCGCCAAAGGCCGAGGCGGCGGCGCCGGAAGGCACCGAGGGCCGCGACTGGGGCAAGACGCTGTTCCTGCCCGAGACGCCCTTTCCCATGCGCGCCGGCCTGCCCGACCTTGAGCCGCGCTTGCTGGCGCGGTGGAGCGAGATGGGGCTTTACGAGCGGCTGCGCGAAAAAGGCCGCAACCGCACGAAGTTTCTGCTGCACGACGGCCCCCCCTACGCCAACGGCAACATCCACATCGGGCACGCGCTCAACAAGATCCTCAAGGATCTCGTCGTCAAATCGCAGAGCATGCTCGGGTTCGATTCCAACTACGTGCCCGGCTGGGACTGCCACGGCCTGCCGATCGAGTGGAAGATCGAGGAGAACTATCGCTCCAAGGGTCGCAACAAGGACGCGGTGCCGATCAATGAATTCCGCGCCGAGTGCCGCGAGTTCGCCGCCCACTGGATCGACGTGCAGCGCACCGAGTTCAAGCGCCTCGGCGTCGTGGGCGACTGGGATCATCCCTATCTGACGATGAGCTATCCGGCCGAAGCTACCATCGCCGGCGAGATCATGAAGTTCGCCATGAACGGCACGCTGTATCGCGGCTCCAAGCCGGTGATGTGGTCCGTGGTCGAGAAGACCGCGCTGGCCGAGGCCGAGGTCGAGTACCAGGACTACCAATCCGATACGATCTGGGTGAAGTTCCCGTCGTGGCCAACGCGCCGAAAGGATCGACCCGGTCGCCGATGCTTCGGTCGTCATCTGGACGACGACACCGTGGACCATCCCCGGCAACCGCGCCATCTCGTTTTCGTCGAAGATCGGCTACGGCCTTTACGAAGTGACGGCGGCTCCCGAGAACAATTGGGCGAAGGTCGGCGATCAAGCTGATCCTCGCCGACAAGCTCGCAGCCGATGTGATGAAGTCGGCCAAGGTCGAGGCGTTCGAGAAGCGCGCCACAGTCACGGGCGAGCAACTGGCTGGGCTACGTCGCCGCGCATCCGCTGGCGGCGCTCGGCTACGGCTTCGACGTGCCGCTGCTCGACGGCGATCACGTCACCGACGATACCGGCACCGGCTTCGTGCACACCGCGCCGGGCCATGGCGCCGACGACTACATCATCTGGACGGCCAACGCCGCCAAGCTGAAGGAGCGCGGCATCGACACGACCATCCCCTTTACGGTCGATGCCGACGGCGTGCTGACCAAGGATGCGCCAGGCTTTGAAGACAAACGCGTGCTGAGCGCCAAGGGCGACAAGGGCGACGCCAACGATGCCGTCATCAAGGCGCTGGCCGAAGCCGGGGCGCTGATCGCGCGCGGCCGCCTGAAGCATCAGTACCCGCACTCGTGGCGCTCGAAAAAGCCGGTCATCTTCCGCAATACCCCGCAGTGGTTCATCGCCATGGACAAGCCGTTGAAGGCCATTCCCAAAGGCGGCAACCAGACGCTGCGACAGCTCGCCGTGAAGGCGATCGATGAGACGGAGTGGGTGCCGGCTTCCGGCGAGAGGCGCATTCTAGGCATGGTCGAAGGACGCCCCGACTGGGTCGTGTCGCGGCAGCGCGCCTGGGGCGTTCCCATCGCCGTGTTCCGCAACAAGGAGACTGGCGAGGTCATCCCCTCCGCCAAGTTCTCCAAATCCAAAGAGCTGATGGGCCGCATCACGCAGGCGTTCGGCGAAAACGGCGCCGACGTGTGGTTCGCCGACGGCGCCAAGGAGCGCTTCCTCGCCGGCCTCGTCGATGATCCCTCCCAATGGGAGCAGGTGCGCGACATCCTCGATGTGTGGTTCGATTCCGGTTCCACGCACGCCTTCACGCTCGAGGACCCGAAGCACTTCCCGGGCCTCGCCGGCTTGAAGCGCGCGCCCATCGGCCTCGCGCCGGAGGCGCGGGGGAATTTGGCGCCGGAGGCGCGCGGAAATATAGCGCCGGAGGCGCGCGCGAATTCCCCTTCTGATAAGCGCGATAGCTTCGATCGCGTCATGTACCTGGAAGGCTCCGACCAGCACCGCGGCTGGTTCCAGTCCTCGCTGCTGGAATCGTGCGGCACGCGCGGCCGCGCCCCCTTCGATGTCGTGCTGACACATGGCTTCGTGCTCGACGAGAAGGGGCAGAAGATGTCGAAGTCCGACGGCAACGTCGTCGCCCCGCAGGACGTAATGAAGCAGTCGGGCGCCGACATTCTGCGCCTGTGGGTGGCGGCATCCGATTATTCGGACGACCTGCGCATCGGGCCGGAAATTCTCAAGACGTTCATCGAGACCTACCGCAAGCTGCGCAACACGCTGCGCTGGATGCTTGGCGCATTGGCGCACCTCGACGATAGCGAGCGCATCAAGTTCAAGGATATGCGCGAGTACGAACTGGAGCGGCTGATGCTGCACCGGCTGACCGAACTCGATGCCGAGGTGCGCGCCGCCTACGAGACCTACGACTATCGCAAGGTCGTTGCCGTGCTGTCGCAGTTCATGAACACCGAGCTGTCGTCCTTCTATTTCGACATCCGCAAGGACGCGCTCTATTGCGATCCTTATTCGAGCCTCCGGCGGCGTGCGGCGCTCACCGTCATCGACGAGATCTTCAAGGCGCTCGTCATCTGGCTGGCGCCCATCCTCTCGTTCACGGCCGAGGAAGCGTGGCTCGCTCGCCAGCCGGGGCGCGAGGGCTCGGTGCACCTGCAGAACTTCCCGGTCCTCGACACGGCATGGCGCAACGACGAACTGGCGCGCAAGTGGGATCAGGTGCGCGATGTACGCCGCGTCGTCACCGGCGCGCTGGAGCTGGAGCGCGCGGCCAAGCGCATCGGCTCGAGCCTCGAGGCGGCCCCCGACGTGTACGTCGCCGACAAGAACCTGCTGTGGGCGCTCGAAGGCGTCGACCTCGCCGAGGTATCGATCACCTCCGATGCGCGGCTCATCGCCAAGTCGCCGCCCGAAGGCGCCTTCACGCTGCCCGACGTCCCGGGCGTCGGCGTGGTGCCCAAGCGCGCCGAGGGCCGCAAGTGCGCCCGCTCGTGGCGCATCCTGACAGACATCGGCGCCGACCCCGAATTTCCCGACCTGTCGCCACGCGATGCCGCGGCGGTACGCGAGTTCGACGCCCGCGCCAAAGGTGCCGCATGAGTTCGTTGCGCAGCTGGATCTGGGGACCCTACTCGCGGCTGGGACTGATCGTCTTCCTCATCACCGTGGTGCTCGATCAGGCACACAAGTGGTGGATGCTGGAGGTCTACCAGATCGCCGAGCGCGGGCGGGTCACCGTCACGCCCTTCCTCGACCTCGTGTTCGTGAAGAACATCGGCATCAGCTACTCCATGTTCGATCAGGAGAGCTTTGCCGGCCAGATCATGCTCGCCCTCTTCGGGGTGGTGGCCACGCTTGCCCTCTGGGTGTGGCTGGCCAGGGGGGCGACGGGGCGCCTGCTGGCAGTGTCCCTGGGGCTCATCATGGGCGGGGCGATCGGCAATGCCATCGACCGGGTAACCATCGGGGGCGTCGCGGATTTCTTCTCCCTGCATGCCTTCGGCTACTACTGGTACGTCTTCAATATCGCCGACGTGGCCATTGTTGCCGGTGTTGCGGGGCTGCTGTATGACTCCTTCATGGCGAGTTGCAAAGACGCCGCAAAGCCGTTGTAGCGCAGGGGATTAGCGCCGATCGCTGCCGCGACTGAAGATGCGGGAAAAAGCGCGCCCACGGGGGAGAGCATGCCGCTGAGATCAGGTCCTGCCAGATCCATTCTGCCGGCTCTAGCCGCGTGCCTAGCGATCTTCGCAGGCGGCTGCTCCATGGATGACGTGCAGTTCAACGGCGGCATCTTCAACGCCGTCGGCTTGGGCGACAACAACAAGAAGGCGGGCGAACCGCAGCTCGCTCAGCGGGCCCCGCTCGTCGTGCCGCCGTCGCTCGACCGCCTGCCGGCCCCCGGTGAGGCCGCAGCCGCGCCGCAGATCGCCGGCATCAACGATCCCGACGCCGCCAAGAAGCAGTCGCAGGCCGAACTCGAGGCGCAGCAGACCGCATACTGCGACAAGAACTATCGCGACGCTGGAATGCGCGGCGAAGAGGTCTGCGATGGTCGAGGGCCCGCTCGGCCCCTGTCGCAAGTCGGTGCTGTCGGCGATCAAGAAGTGGAACGAAACCGACGCCGTCCAGGAAGGCCAGTAAGCCAGCTTTCGGCCCTCCGTCTTGCTGCACTGCGGCGTGCTCGCCTGGACGAGCGAACGCCCATATCCATAACCAAAACCGCAAGAATCCGGTTGCGGCCTCTAGTGCGGCAAACTATACCCCGTGGCGGGGGGACGGAGCCTAGCTCCTGTCCTCCGCTCAAGGAGGAAACGACCAATGAAGATCTGGAACAAGCCGCAGGTGCGCGAGCAGGAAGTTGGCCTCGAAGTCACTTCCTACATGCCGGCCGAGATCGACATCATCTAACGTTGTCGATTTTTTGCGGTACCGATACGGCGGTCGAGCAATCGACCGTCGTATTTTTTTGGCGCGCTCCGATGCGGCCGCGGCGCTACTTGTCGAAGTTGCCCTCGACCTTCGCGACCCATTTCTCGAATGAGGTACGCAGGATATCGACGTCGAAGTGAATGCCTTCGGCTACGCCGGCCGGCTGATCGGCATGCGCGTCGAGCTTGCGCCGAATGTCGGAGTGCTTCTCGACCATCGCCTTCCAGTCCTTTTGCGCCTCGTCATTGATTTCACCGCGTGCGCCAAGCGACGTGCGCGCCGCGTGGATGCGTTGCTCGAGATCGTCGAGCTTGCTCCGCGTGTCGGCGATGGGATCCTGGGTCATGTCGCTCTCCGCATTTGGTGTCGTTGGATGGGTTGCGAGTGGGCGCCTGTCGGCGGCAACCTAGTGCGGCAGGGCTATCGATTTCGTCAAGAAGGACGCCCAGCGCACGATTATGCTCGTGCACGCAAGAGTGGCCCCGCTACCAACGCGTCGATGCGCGCAGGGTTGCAGATACGCGGCGTCTGCATGGGGTCGAGAGCGGCAGGAGCGTCAGCTGATGCCCACTTGGCCGAGAACGGCCGCAATGGCGGCGATCAAGACCAGTCCGACAAAGAACCAGGTGATCGCGCTGTCGGTGACGCTTTCGACGGACAAAGTCCGTTTGCGTGACATGTTGCGTGACATGGGGCGTTTTCCCGCTGCGCCGATACACACGCACTGATGTTTCGTCCGTGCACCTACAGACTGTCGCTGATTTGGCCATGAGAACGCTAGCAAATTCGCGGTTGTGGTGCCGAGGCGCTTCGCAACTGCAATAATGCTTCTGTCGCTCGAATAGGATTTGCACATCAAATTTGTCGGCGAAGGCCGCATTGGGGCGCCGCGCCCTGTCGGCGGTCGCGCGAGTCAGTTAGCCCATGGGGAGGGGACGGCTGCTTAGCGTCCGTGCCCGCAATACCTAGAGGGGCGAACCATGCTGCCGACAAATCGATACGCTTGGTTCGTGATCGGCGTCCTTGCATCCCTCGTCGTTGCGGGATGCGCCACCGACGGGATGACCACGGCCTCGGTGACCAAGCAGTACCGCCGCAGCAAGCCGGTCAAGGCGTCGCCCGCAAGGAGGAGCCGGCCAAGATCGACACCGGCTCGATCGACAAGCCGGCGAGCCCGACCAATCCGGTGACCTCGCGCGAAGATCCTCGCTGGCAGTGGTGCGAGCAGCGCCACATCGATCATCAGGCAGGCCGGGCGCCGGGCGGCGCCACGGATCTGAGCAAGAAGCTCGAGGACGACCGCGTCTGCGCCGCCGTGTACGAACGCGGCTAATCTCGACAGCGCGCGGCAAGGCCCTGGCCACCGCCAGCGCCTTCGAGCCCCCAGTGGACCCGCCACGCGGAGGTGATCGAATCAGGCCGGCGGCGCCACCAGCAGGAACGCGATGGTCAGCGCAGCAACGGCCGCGCAGCCGGTCGCCAGGACGACGGCAAAGTCGACCGTAAAGCCATAGACGGCGCGCAGGACGGTGTGCAGGCGCGGGCTGGTCGCAATCGCGCCGGCGACCGACACGGCGATGCGAGCGCCGGCGGACGTTGCATCGACGAGGGCCCGCCAACGGCGTGACAGGCGCGCACGCACGCGCGCCTTGGGCGCAGGCTCAGCACCCAACTCAGTGATCAGCACGCGATTGTTGGTGGCATCGCGCTCCAGCAGCGCGGCGATCAGTTCAAGCCGATCGAGCTTGGCGGACGTCTCGGCGTAGAAGACTTGTGGTCGTTGGGGACGCATTGGCGATGCTCACGCTCAACTGACCCCATAGTGAACCTTCGCGACACGTCGAGCAACGACGGTCTGCCCGATACGGACCGCGATGCGCAACTTTCTGACGATCAGCGCCGCGCGCGCTCCGCTGCAGCTTGGTTGTCGATCTCGTCGACGAGCGCACGAATGGCTGTCATCACCGTCTCGACCCAGCGCCCCGCCGCAACATTGTCCTGTCCCAGGTCGTGCATCGCATTGGCATAGGCACGATGCGCAGCGTCGAGCGCTTCCTCGCGTTCGCCGTAAGGCAGCGCCGCGATCTTCATCGCCGTGCGCTGCATAGACCCGAGCGTTTGCTCGACGAGGGCGTGCTTTTCCATCGTACGCATTCCTTGCTCCGCGGCACATCGTCGGCTTCGGCTGGGCGTTTGTGAGACCACGCCGGCCGGCTTCCGACTCCATCTCGACAAAAAATCGCCGCGGATATGTGCGGCAATATGGACAGCGGGGAAATGCACCTAATTCGTGTGGATGGCGCGCCAGATGGCGCAGGAGGTGACCTCGTGTTCAATACCGATGCCAAGAACGGCCTACCCCAGCCCAAGCCCGGCCCCGCTCCCCTCGCAGCCGCCGTGCAGACGCCGCGATCGCACCTTCGCCCTTTGAGAAGTCTGCGACTTCGACCAGCGGCACGTCGGTCATCGGCACCGATCTAACGATCCTCGGCGACCGTATCACCATCATTTCCGCCAACAAACTGCAGGTCGACGGCGACGTGCGCGGCAACGTGCACGGCAAGCAGGTCGTGATCACGGAAGAAGGATCGGTCGTCGGCATGGTCTGCGCCGAGGCCATCGAGGTTCGCGGCGGCGTGCGCGGCTCGATCCGGGCCGTGACGGTGAAGCTGCAGGCGTCAGCCCAGGTCGAGGGCGACATCACCCATCAGAAGCTTTCGATCGCCGAAGGTGCCGAGTTCGACGGTCGCGATCAAGCTCACCAAGGACATCAATGAGCTGATGCCGGTCCTCGACCCGGAAATCATCGAGCGTGCACGCGTACCAACGGCGATGCTGCCGCTTCGAGGATTGAAGCCAATCAGGAGAGTGCGGGGACTGAAAGGGTGGAACACATGACGACTTTGGCCGAGGCGCTCGCGACCGAGCGCGAAAAAAGACGCCGCGAAGCCGAAGATACCGCGACCAGGCGTGAAGTCGGTCGGGCCGTGCTGCAGGCACTTGCCCAGCGCCTCAATGCCGAGCCGCTTCCGACATGGTTTTTCATCTCAAAGGGCGACGAGATACTCGTCGCCCACTCCCGCAACGGAGCCGCCTCGCGTCAGCACGTGGGCACGTGGATCGTCGACCAGCAGATGCGGCTGGTGCTCGATCAGGAAACGACCGAGTGGATCACCGCCGAGAGCTGCGCCCGCGTGGTGGACGAGGCAGTGGCAGATCACCGCCAAGTTCATCGTCGAAGCAGAAAGCCGCTTCCTGCCGAGCCGGCTGCGAGCTGAGCGGAGCTGCCGCGGCGGATGTAAACCGAAGCGGCGCACGCTCTACTCGGCGGCGATCATCGCCTCGACGGCCGCGTCGCTGCGCGGCGCCGCCCATCTGCTCCAGCATGCCGAGAGCATGCAGATAGACTTCGAGAACCGCGTCCTCTTCCTGGCGCTCGGTAGCGCTCTTCTTGCGCAGCCGCACCACCTGGCGCAGCACCTTCACGTCGAAGCCGAGACCCTTGGCCTCGAGGAACTTGTCGCGGATGTCGCCGGCGAGCGCCTTCTTTTCCTCCTCCAGCCGTTCGATCTGCTCGACGAGCTGACGCAGCTGCTTTTGCGCCGAGCCTGTAGCGTCGTCATTCCGCTTCTCCCCGTCGTGACTGAGAGACGAACGCTATCGGCGCCGTCTTGCCGCTTCAAGGCGAGGGACAGAGCCATCCAGAGGAATCTTGTGCGCGCCTGAGGCCCGACGCGTCACACTGCGGCAATCAGGGCTTGTGTCCTGTGGGCTTGGTTGGGATTGGCGAAGTTGGCCTGTGCGTCGGATGTAGCTTCCGTCTGATAGCGGTGCTGCCATTCCTTGTAGGGCATGCCGTAGACGATCTCGCGGGCGTCGTCCTTCGCCAGCGTCAGTCCGCGTTCGGCCGCCGCCTCCTGATACCAGTTGGACAGGCAGTTGCGGCAGAAGCCGGCGAGATTCATCAAGTCGATGTTCTGCACGTCGGTGCGCTCGCGCAGATGCGCGAGCAAGCGCCGAAACGCCGCCGCCTCGAGCTCGCGCCGTGGTGTCGGCATCGATATCGCTCATGCGGTGCTCCTTTCGGTGGGGCTGAGTAGGGCGGTGCCCCTTCGATGTCGGTATGCGAGCCGAAGTACTGCACCGCTTGCATGGCCTCGCGGAGCTTCGGGCTTGGCGAACACCGCCTGCACGGCCGTCGCGATGCGCTCGGCCCAGGCGAGCTGGCCTTCCGGCGTGCGAATGAGATCCTGGCGCACCTCGAGATCGTATGCGCGAGACCCCGCCGCGTGCCGTGCTGCCACATGCAGTCGCCGGCGAGCTTGCCGTCGTAGGGCTCGTTCTCGCCGACGACGATGCCGTTCTCGGCTCGCGCAGGGCATCGAGCAACGGCACCGAGAAGCGATAGTCGCGATCCCACAGGATCGCCGCCGTGCCAGGGTCGCGCACGCCCTTCCAGTTGTCGGTGAAGCTGTGGATCGACAGCAGCACCGGCGGCACGCCGGCGGCGACGCAGCTCTCGATCAGGCCGTCGATGCGCTGATGGTATGGCTCATAGTAGTGGCGCACGCGGCGCTCGCGCTCGTCCGCGTCGAGCTGACGGTTGCCCGGCACTACCGCGCCGTCGGAGATGCGCATGATCAGCGTCGGATCGTCGAGCCCGCGATTGGGATCGATCAGCAAGCGCGAGAAGCGCGTGCAGATGGCCGGGCGCGTCGAGCATCTGCGCCAGGTGCCTCGGTCACCCCCGCGGCGCCGATGTCGTAGGCGATATGGCGCTCGAGCTGATCGGCCGGAAGCCCCAGCGTGCCGTATTCGCTCGGAATGGCGTTGACGGCGTGATCGCACAACAGCAGCAGGCCAGCGTCCGCCGGCCGGGTATCAATTCGTAGCTGTCGGTGACGAGGGGATCGGCGGGCGCGGCTGGCTCGCGACCATTCGAGTTGGGCATGGCCCGAATATAGCTTTGCCGACGCTGCACGAAAACCACCCGCGTCGGAGCGCCGCTTGACGGGCGCAGGGCGATTGCGCACACCACCCCCTGGGCAGTGATGGGAAACGACAATGGCCGCACCCGACGTTTCGGCGAGCGCCGCTGATACGGGGCGCGGAGACCGCGGGAGCGCCCGATCGGAAGGGCATGAAGCCGGCCGGTCCGGCTCCATCGCAATACCGCCAAGTTCCTGGCAAACAAACGTCGCACCGGCTACCCTTCTCGGCCAGCCCACCAACCCACCTGAATTGCCTGGAAAGTCACCTACCGGCGCGACGGCGGAGAGCGGCCGGGCTCTGGCGCGGGCTCGCGGCCGCGATTGCCGCGATTGTATAGGCGAGCGGAGCGGACCGGCGTGGCGCCCCAACGAGGAAATCGGCTTTGGCAGCGGGCGCAGGCGGCACGCCGGGGTCGGTGTGGCCTCCGGTCTGCTGCTGACGCTCACTCGGCAGGGGCCAGCGCCGATCTCAAACTGTGCAATTCGACCGCCAGCCGCATCGGAGTTGCCATCGGCTACCAAGATGCCACGGGGTGGGCGACCGAGGGATGGTGGAACATTGCCTCGCAAACCTGCGAGACCCTGCTAAAAGGACCTGTCCCGAGCCGGTTTATTTACGTTCACGCCCTAGATTACGATCGCGGCGGCGAATGGGTCGGCACCAACTTCATGTGCACCGACGACAAGTCGTTTGCCATCCGCGGGGTTAAGGATTGTCAGCAGCGCGGCTTGAAGCGCTCCGGTTTCTTCGAAGTGGACACGGGCGAGTCGCAGGAGTGGACCATCCGCCTCACCGACCCCGAGGCGAGTGAGAAATGAGACGCAAAAGAAGGGTCAAGGTCGTCGCGACCTTAGGCCCTGCCTCCTCGGCTACGGAAATGATCGAACGCCTGTTCCTGGCGGGCGTCGACGTATTCCGCATCAACATGAGCCATTCCTCGCACGACACGGCGCGTGCGTTGCAGAACTCGGTTCGCTGGGTCGCCAAGCGGCATCGCCATCCGATCGGCATTCTCGCTGACCTGCAGGGACCCAAGTTCCGCGTCGGCGAGTTTGCCAACGGCCGCGTGTTCGTCAACGACGGCGCGATCTTCCGCTTCGATCGCAGCGAGAAGCCCGGCACCTCGGAGAGCGTATATCTGCCGCATCCGCAAATCTTCACGGCCGTCGAGCCGGGCCACATGCTGCTGCTCGATGACGGCAAGCTGCGCATGCGCGTCATCGAAAAGAAGAACAACTCCATCGCGGCGGAGGTGCTGGTCGGCGGCGCACTGTCGAGCCGCAAGGGCGTCAGCCTTCCCGACACGGTGCTGCCCATGGGGCCGCTCACCGAAAAGGACCGCACCGATCTCGCGCACATCCTGAAGCTCGGCGTCGACTGGCTGGCCCTGTCGTTCATCCAGCGCGCCGACGACGTGCACGAAGTGCGCAAGCTGGTCGGCGACCGGGTCGCCCTTCTCTCCAAAATCGAGAAGCCATCGGCCATCGGCGACCTCGACGACATCATCGCCGCTTCCGACGGAATCGATGGTGGCGCGCGGCGACCTCGGCGTCGAGATGCCGGTCGAGCGCGTGCCGGGCCTGCAAAAGCAGATCACGCGCAAGGCCCGCGCCGCGGGCAAGCCCGTGGTGGTCGCCACGCAAATGCTGGAGAGCATGATTTCCTCGCCCGTGCCGACGCGCGCCGAAGTCTCGGACGTTGCCACGGCCGTGTTCGACGGCGCCGACGCGGTGATGCTGTCGGCTGAATCCGCCATCGGGCAGTTCCCGCTGGAAGCGATCCAGATGATGGACCGCATCGCCATCGAGGTGGAAGTCCGACCCGAGCTACGACGCGATCATCCACGCAACGACCACGCCCCCGCAGCCGACCGGTGCCGACGCCATCGCCACCGCCGCGCACGCCATCGCCGACACCGTCAAGCTGTCGGCCATCGTCTGCTACACGGCGACCGGATCGACGGCGCTGCGCGTCACGCGCGAGCGGCCGAACCTGCCGATCATGGGTCTGACGCCGGTGGAATCGACGGCGCGCCGCCTGTCGCTGGTGTGGGGGATCCAATCGGTGATGACCGGCGATCCGGCGACCTTGAGCGATATGGTGATCAAGGCCTGCCGCATTGCCTTCGATGAAGGCTTCGTGCAGCCGCACGGCGGCATCCTCATCACCGCCGGCGTGCCGTTCGGCTCGCCTGGCGCGACCAACATGATCCGCATCGCGTTCGTCGATGAAAACGGCGCCCCGATCGCCGAGGTCCGCTAAAGCTCGATTTTGGGCTGACGCGGACTGAGACGCTTTGTTTGCGATGGAAGTCGCGCAAGTTGAGAGCCGGCGCTCGCGCCGCGGCTTTGCCGCTCAAGATCAACTTCTTGGAAACGTCACTCTGGACCGCCGAAGGCGGTAGCCGGGCCCCGCGCCTTATGGCGCGGCCATCAGCTCGCGCGGCAACAGCCGCAGGCAAAGCTTCCGGCCCCTCTGTCGAGAAAAACTAGATGCCCTGGCCTTCGACTTCGACAGAAAGGTCCTCGACGGCCTGCTTGGCGCCTTCCTGGTACGGGTTGATCTTGAGTATCTGCTTGTAGGCCTGCAGCGCGTTTTTCTTCTGGCCGGTCTCGCGCAGGATGCGCGCGAGACCCTCGAGCGCCTTGAAGTGGTTCGGCTCGAGCGCTAGCGCGCGGCGCAGATCGCCGACCGCACCTTCATAATTGTTCTGCATGAAGAGTACGTAGGCGCGCCGGTTCCAACCCTCGGCGTAGTCGGGCGCAAGCTCGACCACCGCGTCGAGCAGCTGCAGCGCCAGCTCGTTTTTCTGATCGTTGATGGCTTTGGCCGAGCGGACCATCAGCACGCCGATGGTGGCGCTATCGGTTTGCAGCAACATGCCTTCGATGGCTTCGGCGATGGGCGTCGCCGCGGCGGCGTCGGGCGCCTGTGCCAGATGCGCGAACAGTTCGGCCAGCAGCGCCTCGCGATCTTGCGGCACAGGGGGCTTGGCGGCTTCCGGCTTTGGCTTGGCGCCGGGGAAGACCGCGCCGGGCGGCGCTGGAATGGGCGGCAGGTTGTTGTGCGGCGCCGGCAGCGGCTTGAGGCCCTCGAGACCGTCACCCGGTGCGCCGCCTGGCGGCGCGTCCTGGGCAAGCAAAGGCGTGCCCGCAGCCAACAGGGCTGCAGTGGCAATGACGGCGAGTGCTAGGCGGGGCATGCGGCGCATCCTTCGAACATAGGATGCGGTCAGCTAAGCGTCAAAGCGTGGCGAAAGTTGCGCCGGATTTCTTTGATGAGCCCATGTGACGGGCTCGACGGATCAAGCCCAGACCGCCAAGGTCCGAAGCGACCACGGCCTAGCCCTGGCGCGCCTTGAAGCGCTTCTGCACCTTGTTGATGATGTACACCTTGCCCTTGCGCCGTACGAGGCGGTTGGCGCGGTGACGACCACGCAGCGATTTCAACGAATTCCGGACTTTCATTTCAACACCGAATTGCAAATGATGGTGGGCGCGACAGGGATCGAACCTGTGACCCCTACGATGTCAACGTAGTGCTCTACCGCTGAGCTACGCGCCCCAGAGGCGCGGTTCTATGCGGTCGCCCCCGCTAAGGTCAACAGTTGATTGAACGCTTTGGCACAGCTCCTCGCGGAGAAGGCCCCAGTGTCGGCTTAAGGCGGGCTCACGCGGCCAGCAGGCGGTCGACCTCGCGCACCAGGTCCTTGAGATGGAAGGGCTTTGAGAGCACCCGGGCATCCTTGGGGGCGGCCGTATCGCTATTGAGGATCACCGCGGCAAAGCCGGTAATGAACATGATCTTGAGGTCGGGATCGAGCTCACTCGCCCGCCGCGCCAGCTCGATGCCGTCCATCTTGGGCATCACGATATCGGTGAGCAGCAGTGTGAACGGCTCTGACTTCAACCGCTCGAAAGCTTCCTCGCCGTTCGGGAAGGCGATGACGTGATAACCGGCCTTTTTCAGCGCGCGGACAAGGAAACCCCGCATCGAATCGTCGTCCTCGGCCAGGAGGATGCGGGAAATCGTTACGCTTGAGGGCTTTGCGGTCATGGCTACTCTGCACTATCCGTTCGACGCGTCGGCTGGCGTTCGGGCCGGCGCGACTGTGGTGCCTCTATGGTAAATGGGAGGTGAAGCGCGCCCCGGCAGGCGATGACAATCTCGTTCTTTTCACCAACGAGATCTCCTCCCCTACCGTCCCCCGGTGGACATATTGGGGCGACGTTGGCACAGTGAGCAAGGGCGATGGTGTGCATTGAGACGCATTGTCCCGGCGGTGCGATTTTTTCGGTGCGAGCCGCTGTCACGCGACCCAGACTGAACTGCTGCCGGCTTCCGAGCAGCCGCAGAAGAGACATCGCAAGAAGTATGCCCGCACGCGACTGTCCCCCCATTCCTGCGGAGCTTTTGCCGCCTTACGTGGTGAGCGGGCCCGAAACGCAGGCGGCGCCCTTCGTGCTCTGCTCGCCGCACTCTGGCCGCACCTACCCGGCCAGCTTCGTCGAATTGTCGCGCCTCGGGCCGTTGTCGCTGAGGAAATCGGAAGATTGCTTCGTCGATGATCTATTTGCTCCGGTCGCCGCTGCCGGCGCCCCGATGATCGCGGCGCGCTTTCCGCGCGCCTTCCTCGACGTCAACCGCGAGCCTTATGAACTCGATCCGGAGCTGTTCTTCGAGCCGCTGCCCGACTATGCCAACACACAGTCGGTGCGCGTCGCCGGTGGCCTCGGGACCATTGCGCGCATCGTCGCCGATGGGGAGGAGATCTACCGCCACAAGCTGTCGCTCGCCGCCGGCCTTGCACGCGTCGAGCAGCTGTACATTCCATTCCATGCTGCGCTGTGCGACCTCATCGAGACAACCCGCCGGCGCTTTGGCTACGCCATCCTGATCGACTGCCACTCAATGCCTTCGGCCTCCATGGCGCCCGCCGGCGGCCCGCGGCCAGATATCGTGCTCGGCGACCGGTTCGGAGCCTCGGCTGATGGCAAGATCACCCGCTTCCTCAAGGACGCGCTGAGTGGCCTTGGCTACGAGGTGCACATGAACCGGCCCTATGCGGGGGGCTACATCACCGAGCACTACGGGCGCCCTGCGCGCGACGTGCACGCGGTGCAAATCGAGATAAACCGCGGCTTGTACCTCGATGAACTGACCATGAGACCGACGCCCGGCTTTGATAAGTTGCAGAGGGACCTACAGAATCTGGCGGCGCCGCTGTTCAACGACCTGCCGGCGCTCCTGGAGCATCGCGCCGCGGCCGAATAGCCGGCTGGCAAATGCTCGGCGCTGCTAAGCTATGCAAAACATTCACATTGCAGCGCAGCATCACGAGAGAATTTTGCGCTGTCCGGCGGGCTGCTGGCCGGTTGCAACCCTTCAGCTGGGGGCCGCGCCGCGCCTCGCCCCGCAACCCGCAGATGCGATTGGGCAAGAAAAAAGGGCCGTTCGGGTCACGAACGGCCCAAGTCTAGGGAGGAAACGCCCAAGGAGGGCTACGACACAGCGAGCCGGGCTCGCGATGTCGCATCACAAAAGCTACTTGTGCGTCGCAGCAATTTCAAATGCAATTTTTGCAGAGCTGCCCCTCCAAAATCAGGGGCTCATGCAGAGTTGGGCGTCTACCATGAAAAAAGGCCGTTCGGAGGACGAACGGCCCAAGTCTAGGGAGGAAACGCCCAAGTGGGCTGACGGTAGTCTGGATCGACCAGCGCCACCGCGCTATCGAGATATGAGCTGCTTCGTGCCCTGCATCAACTGACGACGGGCATAGCAGAGCGCATTGATGGTAGTCTGTCACGGGACGGCAACAGTTATGGATCGCCGGCCACAGAATCGAAGCACAGCTGCTGCAACTTATCCACATATGCCCCATATGAGCTTAGTTCTACTGGGCTGACGACTATCTCCGGGCGGGTGCAATACTGTGACAAATCAGGCGCAGCCTACTCTCGCGGACCTCGTCGATTTCGCCCATGCCTTGGCCGACGCCTCGGGGTCGGTCATCCGCCCATACTTCCGGGCGTCGCTGGCCGTCGACAACAAGGCAGCGCCTGGCGCCTTCGATCCCGTCACCGAAGCCGACAAGTCTGCCGAGCGGGTGATCGCGGCGGCCGTCGCCGCCCGCTGGCCCGAGCACGGCTTCGTCGGCGAGGAGCACGGGACGACGCGCCCCGATGCGCGGCTGCGTTGGGTCGTCGACCCGATCGACGGCACGCGAGCCTTCATCACTGGGGGGCCGATGTGGGGCACCCTCATCGGCCTGCTCGACGGCGACACGCCTGTGCTGGGCCTGATGGACCAGCCGTTCACGCGCGAGCGCTTCTGGTCGGGCCCCGACGGCGCCTTCATGCGCACCGCTGACGGCGCAGCAGCCGATCAGGACGCGCGCCTGCGCCAGCCTTGCCGAGGCCATCCTGTCGACCACGCATCCCGACCTTTTCGATGCCGGCACGGAGGCGGACGGCTTTGCCCGCCTGAAGCAACAGGTGCGCATGACCCGCTACGGCGGCGATTGCTACGCGTACTGCCTGCTGGCGGCAGGCTTTGTCGATCTCGTCGTCGAGGCGGGATTGAAGTCCTACGACATCGTGGCGCTCATCCCCATCATCGAGGGCGCTGGCGGACGCATCACGACCTGGGACGGCAAGCCGGCGACGGCGGGTGGCCGCATCGTCGCCGCCGGCGATCCGCACCTGCACGCGCAGGCCATGGCTGTGCTGTCGGCATAAAGCTCGCACGGTCGGCTCAGGCGACCTTCACCTCGACACCCAAATACGCGTCGAAAGCCGCCCAGAAGCGTGTCCGCACGGCGTCGTTCTCCTGCAGGATTTCATGCTTGGAGCCGGGCATGAGGATGCACGAGGAGACCTTGGCGCGCACGGCGAAGTCTTCCACCGCGCGCGTCGAGACGACGGTATCGTTGCTGGCGGCGAACATCAGCAGCGGCACGTTGATGCGCGAGGCGAAGTCCGGGGCTTCCAGCATGCGGCAGGAGCGCAGCGCGCCTTTCAGCCAGTTGACGGTCGGCGCGCCGAGGCCCAACCCCGGCGCCAGGTCGAGCACCGCCTTGGTTCGCTGCCAGCGTTCCGGGTCGGAGGTGAGCACGTTGCCGTCGAATTTCTGGTTCGAATAGAGATCGTCGGAGCCGCCGACGACATAGGCCGTGGATAGTCCCACCAGCGATGCGACCTCGGCGTAGGCCGACGCCCGGGACTGGGTGGTGCCGAGGCAGGCCTCGGAGATGGCGATCATCGGCGCCGACAGGATGATGCGCTCGAACCACAGGCCCGGCATGGTCGCGTTGCGCAGCAGGATGGCGCCACCCATCGAGTGCCCCAGGCCGATAAACGGCGGCGGGCAGTCGGGCAGCACGATGTCCTTCATGAAGCGGACGAGGTCGCGGTCGTACTCCCAGAAGCCGCGCACATACCCCTTGCGCGGGTTGGCCAGCATGCGCTCGGAACCGCCCTGGCCGCGCCAGTCCATGGTGGCGACCGCAAAACCGCGCCGTCGCAGGTCGGCGATGACCTCGAAGTATTTCTCGATGAATTCGGCGCGGCCACCGAACAGGCAGACGGTGCCGCGCCGGGGCAGGCGCGTGGCATCCCAGCGCGCAAAGCGCAGCTCGGCGCCGTCGTAGCCCTTGAAAGCTCCGACGGTCCCACCGCTGGGAACCGGGTTCTTGGCGAGTGATACCAGCTCCATCGCGCCCCCTCAGGCGTTGGCCAACTCTCCGCCTACCATACAGGTGGCGGAGAGCCGCGACCATGCCGCAAGGGGACTGGTGCGCTGTCTCAGTAGCGAGGCGGTCCCCAGCCGCGGCGCGGGCCAAAGGCATACGAGCCGTAGCGGCGCCCATAGATCGGCCGGGCATCGACCACCTCGCCGCTGCAGCGGTCGATGGTCAAATCGAACATGCGACCCGACGGGCGGCTCGCCTTGACGAGCACCACATTGTCGTGCGGCTGGACGGCATGGAAACCGCGCCAGCCGGCGGCACGCAGGCGGTCGCGAGCCTCTTCGCGCGGGATGCAGCCGCGCTCGGCGTAGGCCGGCGGATAAGGCGGCTCGAAATCCTCCGGCACGTCGGCATAGCGATCCCGCGGCGGGGGACCCTGGCCGTATTCATCGTAGGGGGGCTCGTAGAGGTCGGCGCCGGTGGCCGGCAGGGCGAAGAAGGCGATCGAAGCGGCAAGCGCAGATGCCGCGGCGAGACGGGCGTACGCTGGCATTGGGAACTCCTCACAACCGGATTTGGCAGAGCTTCTCAAGAACGCCGCAAGGGTGCTGGCGGTTACATGAACCGGAGCTGAAGGGGCGAAAATTTGTCGTTGCAGGAAAGCAACTTGGCGGCGCCGATCGGCAGTTGCGAGAAGGCAACCGGGAGGCTTGAACGGGCTTGGCCGGCACCTAAATACGCAGCTGCGCACGCCCGTCTTAAGGGTGCGCTTTGTAACGACCGCCTGGCCGCTCGCGGCAGGCGGAACTGCATGTCGCTCAACCTTGGAGGATATGTCATGCGACAGTTCGATTTTGCTCCCCTCTACCGTTCGACCGTCGGCTTTGATCGTCTGGCTCAGCTGATGGACAGCGTCGGCGGCGTCGATGCCGACGGATACCCGCCCTACAACATCGAGCGCCTTGGCGATAACCAGTACCGCATCACCATGGCGGTCGCCGGTTTCAACAAGGACGAGTTCAAGATCGAGGTCAAAGAGCAGACCTTGGTCGTCACTGGCGAGAAGCAGCCCGAAGGCAAGGAGCGTGTGTTCCTGCACCGTGGCATCGCCGCACGCTCGTTCGAGCGGCGCTTCCAGCTTGCCGACCACGTCGAGGTCAAGGGCGCCGACTTCAATGACGGCCTCCTGCACATCGACCTTGTTCGCAATCTCCCCGAGCGGATGAAGCCGCGCACGGTTTCGATCGGTTCGGGCCCCGCGAAACAGATCGAGGCAACTGCCTAAGCCTCCAGTTTGGCCGCGCCTACGTGCATGGCGGTCGCCGCATCCGCGGCGGCCGCCTGTTGGCGCGCCCAGCCTTCCAAGCGTGCGGGTTGACGCTTGTGTGCGCCGCAGAAATCTGCGAAGCTCAGCGAAAGGTCAGTACTCCTGTCCTTTATGGAACATGGTCCGGGACGCTCCAGTCGGCGCCTTGGCCATTGCCATGACCGGCGGGACCGAGCGAGGTGTTGTAAGGATGCGGCCCTTTGGCGAACCTGCGGAAATACCCGACAGGTCCAAGACGCACCGCGGCGCGCCGCGATACAGTTCCGCTCCGTTCTTAACGTTCTTGACTAACGCCGCTCGAGGTCGATCATCGATCTTTCGCGGTGCGAAGATGCATCGAAACTGAGCGCAATAACGCTGCAGCGTCCCGCCCTGAGGTCGCAGTATGACGAAGACGCAAGAAATGGACGAAGGCGCGGAGTTCGACGGCGTCGGCATGCCAGCGGCGCAGGGTCTCTATGACCCGGCGAACGAGCACGACTCCTGCGGCGTCGGCTTCATCGCCGACCTCAAGGGGCGCAAGTCGCACCGGATCGTCCACGATGCGCTGGAGATCCTTGCGAACCTAGAGCACCGCGGCGCCGTGGGCGCCGACCCGCTGGCCGGCGACGGCGCCGGCATCCTCATCCAGATTCCGCACGACTTCCTGAAGGACGAATGCCGCAAGCTCGGCTTCACGCTGCCGCCGCCCGGCCGCTACGCCGTCGGCCACATCTTCATGCCGCGCGACGAGCGCCTGCGGGCGCATTGCGAGCGCGTGTGGACGCGCATCGTCAAGGAAGAAGGCCTGGAGCTTCTCGGCTGGCGCTCCGTTCCGGTCGACAACTCATCGCTGTCGGAGATGGTGAAGGGCACCGAGCCGGTGCACCGGCAGGTGTTCATCGGCCGCCCGTCGACGTTCCTTGATCAGGACGACTTCGAGCGCGCGCTCTACCTGGTGCGCAAGATCGTCTCGAACGCGATCGTCCAGGCCTACAAGAACCGCGACATCGGCCACTACACCGTGTCGCTGTCGTCGCGCACCCTGGTCTACAAGGGCATGTTCCTGTCCTACCAGGTGAAGGCCTACTACACGGACCTGTCGGACCCGCGGCTCGTCTCCGCGATGGCGCTCGTGCATCAGCGGTTCTCGACCAACACCTTCCCGTCGTGGAAGCTGGCGCATCCCTACCGCATCGTCGCCCACAACGGCGAGATCAATACGCTGCGCGGCAACGTCAACTGGATGGCGGCGCGCCAGGCGTCGGTGACATCGCCGCTATACGGCGACGACATCTCCAAGCTGTGGCCGATCTCCTACGAAGGCCAGTCGGACACCGCCTGCTTCGACAACGCGCTCGAGTTCCTGGTCATGGGCGGCTACTCGCTCACGCATGCCGCGATGATGCTGATTCCCGAGGCGTGGGCCGGCAACCCGCTCATGGATCGCAAGCGCCGCGCCTTCTACGAGTATCACGCCTGCCTCATGGAGCCGTGGGACGGCCCGGCGGCCATGTGCTTCTCCGACGGTCGCCAGATCGGCGCCACGCTCGACCGCAACGGCCTGCGGCCGGCGCGCTACTTCGTGACCAAGGACGGCCTCGTCGTCATGGCTTCGGAAGTCGGGCGTGCTGCCGATGCCCGAAGAGTCCATCGTCCAGAAGTGGCGCCTGCAGCCGGGCAAGATGCTGCTGATCGACCTGGAGAAGGGCCGCATCGTCTCCGACGAGGAGCTGAAGGCCGAGATCGCCGCCAGCAACCCGTACGAGACGTGGCTGAAGCGCACCCAGATCCTGGTCTCCGATCTGCCGCTGCCCAAGAAGCGCGGCGCGGCGAAGAAGTCGAACGTGGCGCTGCTCGATCTGCAGCAGGCGTTCGGCTACACGCAGGAAAGCCTCAAGTTCCTGATGATGCCGATGGCGCAGAGCGGCCAGGAGGCCATCGGCTCCATGGGCACCGACACGCCGATCTCGGCGCTGTCGTCGAAGTCGAAGCTGCTGCACACCTATTTCAAGCAGAACTTCGCGCAGGTCACGAACCCGCCGATCGACTCGATCCGCGAGGAGCTCGTCATGAGCCTCGTGTCGTTCATCGGACCGCGGCCGAACCTGCTCGACCTCGAAGGCACCTCCAAGCAGAAGCGGCTCGAGGTCTATCAGCCGATCCTCACCAACGAGGACCTGGAGCGCATCCGCCAGATCGGCGAGGTGAAGGACAACGAGTTCTCCTCCATCACCCTCGACATCACCTATGCGGCCGAGAAGGGCGCGGCGGGCATGGCGTCCGGCGCTCGACTGCGTGTGCGCCGAGGCCGAGGAAGCGGTGCGCTCGAAGGAGTACAACATCATCATCCTGTCCGACCGCGGCGTCGGTCCGGACCGCATTCCGATTCCTTCACTGCTGGCGACGTCGGCGGTGCACCACCACCTGATCAAGCAGGGCCTGCGGACGTCGGTCGGCCTCGTCGTCGAGACCGGCGAAGCGCAACGAAGTGCATCAGTTCTGCACGCTGGCCGGCTATGGCGCCGAGGCCATCAATCCTTATCTCGCCTTCGAGACGCTCGAGCACATGCTGCCGGAGCTGGAAGAGGAAGGCGTCAGCGCCGAAGAGGTCAAGAAGCGCTACATCAAGGCCATCGGCAAGGCCATCCTCAAGGTCATGGCCAAGATGGGCATCTCGACCTACCAGTCCTATTGCGGCGCGCAGATCTTCGACGCCGTCGGACTGCGCTCGAGCTTCGTCAGGAAGTATTTCACCGGCACGCACACGCAGATCGAAGGCGTCGGGCTGCGCGAAATCGCGCACGAGACCGTTGACCGGCATGCGGCCGCGTTCGGCAACGTGCCCGTGCTGGAGAACTGCGCTCGACGTCGGCGGCGAATATGCCTACCGCGTGCGCGGCGAGGCGCACGTCTGGCGCGCCAGCGTGGTCGCCGACCTGCAGCATGCGGTGCGCGGCAACGTCCCCGACAAGTACCGCTCGTTCGCCAAGCAGATCAACGACCAGTCCGAGCAGCTGATGACCATGCGCGGCATGTTCCGCATCCGCTCGGCGGAGGCGCTCGGCCGCAAGCCGGTGCCGCTCGACGAGGTCGAGCCCGCGGTCGAGATCGTCAAGCGCTTCGCCACCGGCGCCATGAGCTACGGCTCGATCAGCCGCGAGGCGCACACGACGCTGGCCATCGCCATGAACCGCATCGGCGGCAAGTCGAACACCGGCGAAGGCGGCGAAGAGACGGATCGCTTCAAGCCGCTGCCCAACGGCGATTCCATGCGCTCGGCCATCAAGCAGGTCGCCTCGGGCCGCTTCGGCGTCACCACCGAGTATCTCGTCAACTCGGACATGACGCAGATCAAGATGGCGCAGGGCGCCAAGCCCGGTGAGGGCGGCCAGCTGCCCGGCCACAAGGTCGATGCGACCATCGCCAAGGTGCGCCACTCGACGCCCGGCGTCGGCCTCATCTCGCCGCCGCCGCATCACGACATCTATTCGATCGAAGATCTGGCGCAGCTGATCTTCGACCTGAAGAACGTCAACCCGACGGGCTGGGTGTCGGTGAAGCTCGTCTCCGAGGTCGGCGTCGGCACGGTGGCCACCGGCGTCGCCAAGGCGCGCGCCGACCATGTGACGATCTCCGGATTCGAAGGCGGCACCGGCGCCTCGCCGCTGACCTCGATCAAGCACGCCGGATCTCCATGGGAGATCGGTCTCGCCGAGACGCACCAGACGCTGGTGCTCAACCGCCTGCGCGGCCGCATTGCCGTGCAGGTCGACGGCGGCGTGCGCACCGGCCGCGACGTCATCGTCGGAGCGTTGCTCGGCGCCGACGAGTTCGGCTTCTCGACGGCGCCGCTCATCGCCGCCGGCTGCATCATGATGCGCAAGTGCCATCTCAACACCTGCCCGGTGGGCGTCGCCACCCAGGACCCGGTGCTGCGCGCCAAGTTCCAGGGCAAGCCCGAGCACGTCATCAACTACTTCTTCTTCGTCGCCGAAGAGGTGCGCGAGTACATGGCGGCGCTCGGCTTCCGCAAGTTCGACGAGATGATCGGCCAGACCGAAGTCCTCGACAAGGACCGCGCCATCGAGCACTGGAAGGCGAAGGGCCTCGACTTCTCGAAGATCTTCTACAAGCCGCGCATGCCCAAGTCGGTCGCCGTGTATCACTGCGAAGCGCAGGACCACGGGCTCGACAAGGTGCTCGACAACAAGCTGATCGAGCTGTGCCAGCCGGCGCTGACGAGCAAGAAGCCGGTGAAGCACGAACTGCCGATCAAGAACACCGATCGCAGCACCGGCGCCATGCTGTCCGGCAACCTCGCCAAACGCTATGGCCATGCCGGACTGCCCGAGGACACCATCTGGCTGACGCTGTCGGGCACCGCCGGACAGAGCTTCGGCGCCTGGGCCGCGCGTGGCGTGACGCTGGATCTCGTCGGCGAGGGTAACGACTACGTCGGCAAGGGCCTGTCGGGCGGCAAGATTATCGTGCGCCCCAACGCCATCTCCGGGATCAAGCCGGAAGAAAGCATCATCGTCGGCAACACGGTGCTGTACGGCGCCATCACCGGCGAGTGCTATTTCCGTGGCATCGCCGGCGAGCGCTTTGCCGTGCGCAACTCTGGCGCCTCGGCGGTCGTCGAGGGCACCGGCGATCACGGCTGCGAATACATGACCGGCGGCGTCGTCGTCGTTCTCGGCCCCACCGGGCGCAACTTTGCGGCCGGCATGTCGGGAGGCATCGCCTACGTGCTGGACGAGACGGGCGACTTTGAATCCAAATGCAACATGGCGATGGTCGAACTCGAACCGGTCGAGGCCGAGGAAGAGCTCATGCAGCGCTTGATGGGGCAGGCCGGAGATCTCGAAAGCCACGGGCTCGTCGAGGTCATGGCTGACATGACCAGGCATGATGCCGAGCGTCTTTACGCCCTCGTCGCCCGGCACGCGCACTACACCAACTCGGCGAAGGCGAAAGCCATCCTTGCCGACTGGCGGGGCTACATGCCGAAATTCAAAAAGGTGATGCCGGTCGAGTATCGCAAGGCGCTGCTCGACATCGCCAAGGCGCAGGCAGCCGACAAAGACGGACTCGAGAAGATCGAGATCGGCCTGAAGGTAGCCAAGGCTTGATGACTTTCGCCTCTCCGTGAAATGATGGCTGAGGCAACGACGCAAGGGCCATCGGCTCGGCGCCGGGCATAGGGAACGGGTATGGGAAAGGTTACGGGCTTCCTCGAATTCAAGCGGGCCGAGCGCAAGTACGCTCCGGTCGCCGAGCGCGTCCAGCACTACCGCGAATTCGTGCAGGCACTGAGCGAAGCCGACACGAAGGTCCAGGCAGCGCGCTGCATGGACTGCGGCATTCCCTATTGTCACACCGGTTGCCCGGTCAACAACCAGATCCCCGACTGGAACGACCTCGTCTTTCATTCCGACTGGAAGCAGGCGGCGCAGAACCTCCACTCGACCAATAACTTCCCCGAGGTGACGGGGCGCGTTTGTCCGGCACCGTGCGAGGCGGCCTGCACGCTCAACATCGATGACGTGCCGGTGGCCATCAAAACCATCGAGTGCGCCATCGCCGATCGCGCCATCGAGGAAGGCTGGGCGGCCCCGCAGCCGTCCGAAACCAAGACGGGCAAGCGCATCGCCATCGTCGGCTCAGGCCCGGCCGGGCTCGCCGCTGCGCAGCAACTGGCGCGCGCCGGCCATGACGTGCACGTCTACGAAAAGAACGCCAAGCCGGGCGGGCTGCTGCGTTACGGCATCCCCGACTTCAAGATGGAGAAGGTCGTCATCGACCGTCGCGTCAAGCAGATGGAGGCGGAGGGTGTCACGTTCCACTGCAACGTCCACGTCGGCAGGACGATCACCGCCAAGGAGCTGGAGGACAGCTACGACGCGGTGCTGATGGCCGGCGGCTCGGAACAGCCGTTCGACTTTTTCGCCACCTCGCCGGGGCGCGACCTCGACGGCATTCACTACGCCATGGATTTCCTGCCGCAGCAGAACCGCCGCGTCGCCGACGAGACGCCGCCGGCCATCACCGATGCCAAGGAAATCCTCGCCACGGGTAAGCACGTCATCGTCATCGGCGGCGGCGATACCGGTTCCGACTGCATCGGAACCTCGTTCCGCCAGGGCGCCAAATCGGTGACGCAGCTCGAAATCATGCCGATGCCGCCCGAGAAGGAGAACAAGCTGCTGTCGTGGCCCAACTGGCCGCTGAAGCTGCGCGTCTCCACCAGCCAGGCGGAAGGCGCCAAGGTCGAATACTCGGTATCGACCACCGGCTTCTCGGGTGAGGGCGGCAAGGTCAAGAAGCTGCATTACGTGCAGGTGGATTCCAGAATGCAGCCGGTGCCGGGCACCGACGCGACGCTCGAGGCCGACCTCATCTTATTCGCCATGGGCTTTTCCGGGCCGATCGAGGACGACATCGTCAAGGAACTGGGACTGCCTGTCGTGGCGCGCGGCCGCTTCAAAGGCGTCGAGGCCGACGAGCGCGACTACAAGGTGCCGGGGCAGAAAAAAGTGTTCGCCGCCGGTGATATCCGCCGCGGCCAGTCGCTCGTCGTGTGGGCGATCCGCGAAGGGCGCCAGGCTGCCCAGTCGATCGACAAATTCCTGATGGGCAAGAGCACGCTGCCGCGCTGACGCGGCGCGCTTCCCGTCTCAGCGCGCGGCGGCGCTGCCCGTCGTGCGTGGCGGCGGCATCGGCGCCGGCTCGCCGCGCATCTCGGCGGTAAACTGCGGTCGCGGCCAGGTGAAGTCGTCGGCGCGCCCCGGCTTGGACGGCAACCGCTCACCCTTCTCCAGCACGCGGAAATACGGGCTCTGCGTCGGCGACATGCGCCGCCGGCTGCCATCGGCACCGCGCGGTGGCACGATAGAGCTCATCACCGTCAGACCGCCGGGAATCTGGTCGACCACCATATCGCCCATCTGCGCCGCCTTGTCGGTGCTCGTCTTGCGGGTGACGAGCGCCACCACCGAGGCCGGGATGGCCGGCCGCACGATATCGACGGTTATCACCTGCTCGGTGCCTTCCGCGCCGACCACGCGGATGTCGACCTTGCCGGTCTCGAGCTTCTGGTCGCGCGCGCCGTCGGGGCCGGTCGCGCTCGCCGCCGGCATGGCGCCGCCGCCGCCGCCCTTGACAGCCTTCGCCTGTTCCTCGGCACGTGCCGTCTCGGCGCGCAGGCGCACTTTTTCGGGATTGACGCGCGATTGCTCGGCCGGATCGCCCGCCAGCGGGATCGAGCGCTCGGTGCGCGCCTGAGCGATATCGCGCTTCAACTCGCGCTCCACGAAGTGCGCCAGCTTCAGATAGCCGGCCTGATTGAAATGCACGCCGTCAGAATCGCGCAATCGGCGGACCTTGCCGGTGACGTCGGGACCCCAGTCACTATAGCCGCCGCTCTCGTCGATAAAGCTTGCGTAAGCATCGATGTAGCGCACACCGTTGAGATAGGCGCGCTCGCGGATGACGTCGTTCATGCGCTGCGCGCGTTCGTTGTCCTGCCAGCGACGCATGTTGGGGAGGCCGACCCAGTAGACGGCGCGATTGCCCTTCTTGAGCAGCTTCATGAGGCGGTCGACGCGCGCGGCATACTCGGCACGCCATTCATCATTGTTGTCGGTGCCGCGCCGGCGGTTGACGTTGTAGCGATCCTGCGCGCCGACCATGACGATGGCGATGTGACTGGGATCGGTGCCGAAGGTCTGCTCAAGCGCGGCGAGGTCGCTGGTCGCGCTGTTGCGCATCAGGCCGGCGAGTTCATAGCGCTTGCGCGACATCGAGACGCCCGGGCCGGCCGTGAAGGCTTCGACGAGCCCGCTCAACAAGCCTTCGGCGAGCCAGTCGCCGACGACTTGCACTTGGTAGACGTCATTGCTTGGAAACGGCGTGATGAAGCTGCCGCCGGGACCTTGGTCCTGCGCGCAAGCCGGCAGCGCCCGCATCAGCAGGAGGGCTGAAAGTGCCAGGGCGATAAAGGCGCGATTCACGTCTTCGCTCCTGCGCTGTGACGGTCGCGCCGAATCCTGGGCGACGCGGTGGCATTGTCGCCACTGCGTCGCCCAAGGACAAGGCGGAAACGTGACCGATAGGCGGGGAGGGCCACGTCATGGCGAAGCAATGCTTCGCCATGGACGCGCGGCTGAGTTAAGCCGCGCGCTTGGACCGCTTCACGCCCTTCAAACGGACTGGCGCCTGCTTGGCGCGTGCCGCCTGCCACTTCCGGTCTTCCAGCTCCGTGCCGCGGTGGTGAGTCTTCACCACGACGTCGCGGGCGCTGAAAGCCTCGCGCAGTACCTCGATGCACTTTTGCGGATCCGCATCCCCACACATGAAGACGTCGAGAGCCGCGTAGTGGGCCTCGGGCCAGCTGTGAATGGAGATGTGATTCTCCGCAAGAACGGCGACGCCCGACACGCCACCATTGGGCGTGAAGTGATGCAAATGGATATGCAGCAGGGTTGCCCCGGCTACTTCCACGCACCTCTTGAGCGTCGACTGAATGTGCTCGAGATCATCAAGGCGGCGGGCACCGAAAAGATCCACCAGAAGGTGGGTTCCGGCATAACGAATCCCGTCACGCTCGATGAAGAAGTCTTTCCTGTCTTCGTGCACTACAGGCGCAGCAACACGACGATCTTCCTCTTGGGCGGTGCTTGAACGAGTTCAAGTCCATCCCCAATTGGAAGAGGGTGTCATTAAAGGCCATATGACCCTCCCCAACCAGCAGATAGAGGTGACCCGTCCGCTCCTTACCTTGGGGGTTCTGGAAAACCTCGACCTTAAGGGCAGGTGGACGAACGGAGAGGGGTCATATGAGGCACACCCCCCCCCCTACGCAAGAAAAATTTTGCCCCGAGGGGCAAATAATTCCCCAGCGCGCCGACGACGATCCGTCGCGAAGCTTCGTGGCGGCTCGTCGCAGCGTCACGCGGCGACTCTGCGACGACCACGCGCTGCCGCTCATTCCTTTCCGAACAGGCCTTCGAGCAGCTTCTCCGCCTTGGATGGCGTGCCGTCTTCGCTCTTGCCGAACAGGTCCTTGACGATCTCGCCGGCGCCTTTGCCCTTGAGCTGCTTGCCGATCTGCTTCACGGCGTCGACGGTGTTCGGGTTGTTGATCGCGCCGGCGATATCGGGCGCCAATGAGGGATCCTCCCAGGAGCCTGTGATCTGCACGGGCACCTCGATGCCGATGGCGCTGGCATCCCCGCCATCGCCGCCGATGTTGGCGACGAGCTTGGGACGCACCGTGTAGTCGAGCGTCCGCTGCGGCAAGTCGACCGTGCCGTCGCCGGACGCGTGTAGATGCTGGCTGTCGAGCTTCAAGTCGTTGTTGGTGGCGATGCCGTTGGCAATCGTGAACGTGCCGGTCAGGGCGCGAAAATCCGTCCGCTTGGCCGGATCGCTTTCAAAGCTCGGGATGCTGCCTTCCGACACCTCGTGCATGGCGCCGCCGATATCGAAGCCGACAACGGCTCCGTCCCTCAGCGCCACTTGCGAAGTGCCGTTGAGCGAGTTGACGATCGCCGCTTCGCTCGACCCGCGGCCGCTAACCTTCCAAGCGACGTCGGCATTGCCGGTCAGCCAGTCGAGCTGCGCTGAGTCGCGGAGCAGCGGCCCCGCTGCAATGCCCGTCAACGCAATGTCGGAGCTGAACGCCGCCTCGCTGGTCGTTGCATCGAGGGTGATCGAACCTTCGCCGCTACCCTCGTAGAGCCGCAGGTCCGTTAGCTTCAGCCGCGCCACCTGATCCTTGAGGCCGAGCACGACATTCGCCGCATCAATGCGCGTACGCCCGTACGTGACGTTGGCCAATTCCAGCCGCGCATCGGCGTCGGCGAGGCCCAGCGCCTTGATGTCGATCGGCTCTGAACTCCAGGTGGCGCGCTGCGTATAGCCTCTCACCTGCGGGCCAGAGTCGCTCGGACCGGGGCGCTCGAGCAGATCGTCGATCGAATTGGGCTCGGCCGGCTCGGGCGCCGCCTCGGGACCATCGATGCTCAGCGGCGAGGGCGCGGGAACGGCTGCGCTGGCGCCGCGGCCCGCCCGCAGGTCGGCACCGAGCGGCAACTCGGCGACATTCAGCCCGGAGATCTTCAGATCGGCCGTGACATGCGGCCGGGCGCCCTGGCGCTCCTCAAAGCCGACTTTTCCGCTGGCGGTGGTGGGACCGGCCTTCAGATCGATGTTGCTGAGAACGGCGCTCGTCTGCGTCGCCTCCAGGTGCGCCGTGAAGGCCACTTCACCGGCGCCCACCTGCGCGGAGACGTCGTTGCCCCACCAATGCGCCAGCGCGCTGAGCGAGGGCGAGTTGGCGGTGATGGTGCCGGCGCCGTCCTGGGGACCGACGGTACCGTCGTAGGTGAAGGTCAGCGGCATGCCGGAGACGGTGAGCCGCAGCTTTGCCGGGCGCTCGGCGGCGAGATCGGCCGGCGAGGCGAGCGTGGTCTTGAATTCGAACGTCTCTCCTTCGGCGACAAAACTGCCGCTGCCGCTCAGCGGCTGCTCCATCGCGGCGAGCGAGAACTGCGCGTTAAGTCCATCGAAGCGACCCCACGCGCCGCTACGCTCGTCGTTGTAGCGCACGGCGCCGTTGGCAATGCGGATGTCCTCCAGAGACACGGCGGCCATTTCGCTCGGCGCTGCGGCGGCCGGACTGATGAGCAAGCCAGCGAGGGCGCCGCCGGGGATAGCGCCGGCAAAGCGCACCGGCACGTCGATGCCGGTCATGTCCCAGCTGCTGCGGCCATCGGCGTCGACGCGCAATGAGAACACCGGATCGTTGAGTTCCAGCCGGTCGACGACGATCTCCTGACGCAACAGCGGCATCATGCGAACGCCGACGTCGAAGCTCGCCATCTTGACCAGGGGCTCCCCGCCCATGCCGGATGGAGCCGACAAACTGACGTCGTTGAGGCGCAGCCCGAGCGAGGGAAAGATAGTGAACGAAGCCCCGCCGCCGATGGTGAGGTCGCGCCCGGTCTCGCGCTTGACGGCAGCGATGATCTCGCGGCGAAGGTAGTCGGTCGGCGGCGACATGATGAAGAAGGTGGCGGCCCCGACGCCAAGCGCCAGCAGGGCGACGCCCGAATAGAGCAGGATGTTGGGCAGCAGCGAGGAGCGAGGCGGCGGCGCCACCTCGCGGCGATCCGCGGCCAAGCCATCCCGCGGCGCCTCATAGCGGCTCTGGCGTGACAAATCACGGCGCGGGGTTGGCGGGGAACCTCTGCCGGGCGGCCTGGTGCTGGTCATGTTTATCTCGGGCAACTCATATGCGTGGGAGGTATGACTTTCGCGGCCCAACCTAAATGGAGGTGCTGCAACCGGCGTAAAAGGCCAAATTGGCGCGCCGCAGCGAACTACTAGGTCAATCTTGGCGTCTTAAGGTTGCGGCAACTCCGCTACAAGCGCCAGCCTTAAGTGTCCGAAAGGGAACAGCTTCGCCGGCGAAACCTTATATGATCGACACGAGCGTTGGCAGCAGTGTGGTATTTGCGGCTGTACCCTAGCCTCGGCTGGGCTTCGCTGCATCTCACGCTGCACCGCAAAAGAAGGCACGGCGATGCACTATTATGCCTACGAATTCGCCCACTCGGTCCTCTCCCCGATGCGCTTCGGCGTCAGCGGCATGCGGGCCATACTCGACTCGCCGTTCAACCCGCTCGCCAACACGCCCTACGGCCGCCACCTCGCCGCGGCCTGCGAGCTGTTCGAGAACGTAACCCGCCGCTACGGCAAGCCAGAATTCGGCCTCAAGACGACCCGCGTCGGCGGCGTCGAGGTCGGCGTGCGCGAGCAGATCGTGGCATCGACGCCGTTCGGCAGTCTGCTCCACTTCAAGCGCGACGAGAGCGCGCTCATCGGCAAGCGCTACGATCCCAAGGTGCTGATCGTGGCGCCGATGTCGGGCCATTACGCGTCGCTGCTGCGCGGCACCGTCCAGGCGATGCTTCCCGACCACGAGACCTACATCACCGATTGGAACGACGCGCGCGACATCCCGCTGGCGATGGGCCGCTTCGACCTCGACGATTTCATCGATCACGTCATCGAATTCATCCGCGTGCTCGGTCCCGATACGCACGTCATCGGCGTCTGCCAGCCGGCCGTGCCGGTGCTCGCGGCCGTCGCGCACATGGCCACCATCGACGATCCCTGCCAGCCGGCTTCCATGACGCTGATGGGCGGACCCATCGACACGCGCCGCAACCCGACCGGCGTGAACAAGCTGGCCGAAAGCCGCTCGATCGACTGGTTCGAGAACAATGTTGTTTCCACGGTGCCGTTCCCGCACGCCGGCTTCATGCGCCCGGTGTATCCCGGCTTCATGCAGCTCACCGGCTTCATGACCATGAACCTCGAGCGGCACATGAACGCGCACGTCGGCTTGTTCAAGAATCTCGTCAAGGGTGACTGCGACAGCGTCAAGCAGCACCAGGACTTCTACGACGAGTATCTGGCAGTGATGGATCTCACCGCCGAATTCTATCTGCAGACCGTCAAGACGGTATTCCAGGAACACGCTCTGCCCAAGGGCACCATGATGCACCGCGGCGTGCTCGTCGACTGCGCGGCCATTCAGGACACCGCCCTGATGACCGTCGAGGGCGAGCGAGACGACGTGTGTGGCATCGGCCAGACGCAGGCGGCGCATGATCTGTGCACGGGCATTCCGGCTGACCAGAAGGTGCACTACATGCAGGAAGGCGTCGGCCACTACGGCGTCTTCAACGGCACCCGCTGGCGCACCGAGATCCAGCCGCGCATCCGCGAATTCATCCGCACCATCGAGTATGAGCGCGGTGACCTGCCGACCGGGCGCACTGCCCGCCGCATGCATCACCCGTCCGTCGCGGTCTCGCCGGTCTAGGCCTTAGCGGAGCTTTAGGGTCTATCGGTCATTCTCCGGCAAAATGCTGGGAGACGCCCATGGGACGTCCTGTGCTGATCGCCGCGGTGTTGGCTGTCCTGTCGCCGCTCGGCGCGGCGGCCGAAGATCTGGAAATCACCTTCAACGACCACTGCCGCGAGTGCCACTCGTTCCTCAAGGACGACAACCGCCTGGGGCCATCGCTCTACGGAGTTGTCGGGCGCAAGGCAGGCACCGAAAAGGGCTACGCCTACTCCGAGTCGATGCGCGATTCCGGCGTGACGTGGGATGTAGCGACGCTCGACAAGTGGATCGCCGATCCTGGAGCGGTGATCCCCGGCAACGCCATGAGCCCGCCCTACAACGGCATCCCCGATGCGGCCATCCGGCAGCGCATCATCGCTTTCCTCAAGACGCTTGGCCCTTGAGACCACCGGCGCAAAAACAAACGGCGGCCCGCAAGGGCCGCCGTCTGCTCCGTCAGAAGACGGGAAATCGACAGTTAGATGATGTCGATCTCGGCAGGCATGTAAGAAGTGACCTCGAGGCCAACTTCCTGCTCGCGCACTGCCGGCTTGGTCCAAACCTTCATGGTTTTTTCCTCCTCTAGCGGCCGGCTGACAATTCACCCGGCCTGTGGTCAGTATCTAGGCAGTCGCCCACATAAGTGCCAATCGCATTTCCTTGTCTGAGATATAAGCGCGGCTGATGACGTTACAATACTCAGTAACGCGTCAGTGAGCGGCTTCCCAATTGTCCGCCGCCTTGGCGTCGACATGGATCGGGACCGCCAGCTTGATGACCGGCAGCGCCGCCGATTCCATGACCTGCTTCACCGTCGCCAGCGTGTTGCGAACCTCTGCCTCGGCGACCTCGAACACCAACTCGTCGTGCACCTGCAGCAGCATGCGCGCCGACTTGAGGCCGGCGTCGGCGAGCGCAGTCGGCATGCGCGCCATTGCCCGGCGGATGATGTCGGCGGCTGAGCCTTGGATGGGAGCGTTGATCGCGGCGCGCTCGAGGTTGCCGCGCACGCCGGGATTCTTCGTGTTGATCTCCGGATAGTGGATGCGGCGTCCGAAGATCGTCTCGACGTAGCCGCGCTCGTGCGCACGCTTCTTCGTCTCGTCCATGTAGGCGCGGATGCCCGGGAAGCGCTCGAAGTACGTCTTGATGTAGGCGCCGGCCTCTTCCTTCGAGATGCTGAGCTGGTTCGCCAGCCCGAAGGCGGAGATGCCGTAGATGATGCCGAAGTTGATCGCCTTGGCGCGCCGGCGCACTTCGCCGGGCATGCCTTCGACCGGCACGCCGAACATCTCCGAGGCGGTCATGGCGTGTATGTCGAGGCCGTCGGCGAATGCCTTGCGCAGTTGCGGAATGTCGGCGACATGCGCCAGCACGCGCAGCTCGATCTGGCTGTAGTCGGCGGAGATCAGCATCTTGCCCGGCTCGGCGATGAACGCGGTGCGGATCTCGCGCCCTTCCTTGGTGCGGATCGGAATATTCTGCAGGTTCGGCTCGGACGAGGACAGCCGCCCGGTGGTCGTGGCGCCGAGGGAGTAGCAGGTGTGGATGCGGCCCGTCCCGCCATGCACGTAGGCAGGCAGCGCGTCCGTATAGGTGGAGCGCAGCTTGGTGAGCTGCCGCCACTCGAGCATGGTGTTGACGAGGCGGCGCGCATCGTCGGGCACATCCTCGTTGGCGGCGAGATCGTCGAGCAGGCCGGCGCGCGTTTCCCACTGCCCGCTCTTGGTACGCTTGCCGCCGGGAAGCTGCAGCCGGTCGAAAAGCAATTCGCCGAGCTGGCGCGGGGAGCCAAGGTTGAACTTGTGGCCGACAAGGCGGTTCACTTCCTCCTCGAGGCGCGCGACGCCCTGCGCGAATGTCGACGACAGGCGCGAGAGGATGGCGCCGTCGACGCGGATGCCGGCCCGCTCCATCTCGGCGATGACCGGAACCAGCGGCCGCTCCAGCGTCTCGTAGACCGTTCGCCACGCGCTCGGCGGTGAGCCGCGGCTTCAGCACCATCCACAGGCGCAGCGTGACGTCGGCGTCCTCGGCGGCGTACTCGGTCGCCTTGTCGAGCGGCGCCTGGGCAAACGTACGCTCGGATTTCTTCTTGCCGGGCACGTGCGCGATCACCTGATCGAACGAGATGCAGGTGTGCCCGAGGTGGCGCATGGCGAGATCATCCATGCCGTGCGAACCCTTGCCCGCGTCGAGCGCGTACGACATCAACATGGTGTCATCGAGCGGCGTCACGTCGATGCCGTGCTGGGCGAGCACGTTGAGGTCGTACTTGATGTTCTGGCCGATCTTGAGGACCGAAGGATCCTCGAGCAGCGGCTTCAGCAGCGCCAGTGCTTCCACGACCGGCACCTGCACGATGCCGTCGTGGGTGCCAAAGTCGAAGCTGCCGGCGCTGGCGCGATGGGCGAGAGGCACGTAGCACGCTTCTCCCGGCGCGATGGCCATGGAGAAACCGACCAGCTCGGCCACCATGGGATCGATCGAGGTCGTTTCGGTGTCGAAGGCGAGCCGGCCGGCCGCATAGGCCTTGGTGATCCACACCTCCAGTTGCTCGCGCGTTGTCACTGTCTCGTATTTCGAACGATCGAACGGGGCCTTGGCGAGCGCGGCGACCTGCGTCGCTCCAGCGGCGGGAGATTCGGCCGCAATCGAGGAGCCCGCGCCAGCGGCCGAGGCTGCGGACTTCTTGGTCGGCACGGTCGAGCCAACCGAAACCGCGACGGGCGGCGGCGGCTCGGAGCCGAGCGCTTCGGAAATACGCCGCGTCAGTGTGCTGAATTCCATCTCCTGCAGGAAGGCGAGCAGCACCGGCGGAACGGGGTCGCGCACGCCCAGCGCGTCGGCGGGGATCATCTCCGGCACATCATCCTTGAGACGCACAAGCTCGCGCGAGATGCGCGCCTGGTCGGCGAACTCGATGAGCTTCTCGCGCCGCTTGGGCTGCTTGATCTCGCCGGCGCGGGCCAGCAGCGTGTCGAGATCGCCGTATTCGTTGATCAGCTCGGCCGCCGTCTTGACGCCGATGCCCGGCACACCCGGCACGTTGTCGGTCGAATCCCCGGCCAGCGACTGCACGTCGACAACCTTGTCGGGCGGCACGCCGAACTTCTCGATCACCTCGTCGCGGCCGATCTTCTTGGCCTTCATGGCGTCGAGCATGACAACGCCGGGGCGCACGAGTTGCATCAGGTCCTTGTCGGAGGAGACGATGGTGACGTCGCCGCCGGCATCGACGATCTCGCGCGCATAGCTGGCGATGAGATCGTCGGCCTCAAAGCCCAGCTTCTCGATGCAGGCGACATTGAACGCCTTCACCGCGTCGCGGATGAGCGGAAACTGCGGGACGAGTTCCTCGGGCGCGGGCGGGCGATGCGCCTTGTAGTCCTTGTAGACCTCGTTGCGGAATGTCTTCTCCGAGGCATCGAAGATGACCGCGAAATGGGTCGGCGCTTCCGATGCCTTGGTCTCGCGCAGCAGCTTCCACAGCATGGCACAGAAGCCATGCACGGCACCGACCGGCAGCCCGTCCGAGGGACGCGTCAGGGGCGGCAGCGCGTGGAAGGCGCGGAAGATGTAGCCCGATCCGTCGACGAGGTAGACGTGGCTTCCCTTGATGACGGGTGTCGCCTCGCCGTCGGGAACCGTCGACGTCGACGGCCTTCTGGATTTGGTCGGCGTTTCGCTCATGTGTGGGTCTGTCCGCGCGGCTATGGCGGCGGACTATAGGCGGTCGGCGCCGCCGGGTCAGCACGCCCGCCCAACTCATATGGGGACGATCGTCCGTCCGGAAAACGTTGGAGACGTCCAGAAATCGTTGGAGAAAAGCGTACTTGTTGAAAGCTACACGTACTTCGGTATCGGGCCCAACTGCGGCGTCTGGTTCGGCAGATCGACTTCGACCCTGTCGACGTAGCACCAGCCCCAACCTTCCGGTGGGTCGTAGCCTTCGATGATCGGGTGATGCGTCGCCTTGAAGTGTGCGCGCGCGTGCCGGTGCGGAGAATCATCGCAGCAGCCGACATGACCGCAGCTGCGACAGAGGCGCAGGTGCACCCACTCGCTGCCGATCTTGAGGCACTCTTCGCAGCCCTTGGCGCTCGGCGTGACCACCTCGATGGTCGACATGTGCGTGCAGTCGGTCATGCGTCCTCCCTGTGCGGCAGATATCGCCACAAGCGAACCCAGCGGCGCAAGCGCGACGACGGCTGGGAGATACACACATTAGCGAGAGAACTGGCGGTCACGGCAGACTGAGCCATCGTTGAACGTGCGGTTGCGCTTTGTGTGAGGCTCAGGCAGGTCCTGGTTCTTTCAGCGGTGCCACCAATCCCTGGCGCATGCAAAGGTAGACAAGCTCGATGTCGGAGCGAACGCCGAGCTTCAGCTTTATCTCGTAGTGGTAGTTCGCCACAGTCTTCGGGCTGAGGTTAAACGCCGACGCAATCTCATCGGTAGATTTCGCGTCGAGGATCATACGGAGAACTTCGAACTCGCGCGGTGTCAGCTCGTCCACGGCTGACACCTCTCCGCTCAAGCTGCTTGTGGCAATGGCCTGGCTGATCTCCGCGCAGAGCGCCGGACGCCCTGAACACACGCTTCGGATGGCGCTGACCAGCACTTCGGGTGGACTGCTCTTCGTGACATACCCCTTTGCACCTGCCCGAAAGGCCTGCTGGGCGTAGGTAGCGCTCGCGTGCATCGTGAATATCAGAATGCGGGCGGCAGCAGCTCGCTGGCGAATTTGACGAACGAGGTCGATGCCGCCGCGTCCCGGCATGGAAATGTCGACGACGGTCACGTCCGGATGGCTCTCCTTGAAGGCGTGATAGCCCGACGCAGCGTCATCCGCTTCTGCGATCACGTCGATGCCGTGATGCATCTCGATCAACCGGCGATAACCCTGTCGCACGACGGCGTGGTCGTCGACCAGGAGGACGCGAATGCTCTGGCTCATTGTGTTTGCCGCGAAGGGAATTCGACCTGAAGCGCAAAGCCTCCACTGGGCAGCGGCCCGGCGACAATTGTTCCGCTCAGAGCGACGACCCTTTCTCGCATGCCGATCATGCCTGAACGGGGATGCGATGACGACGTATGGTCCAGGTCAGGCCCAGCCCCGTCGTCGGTGACCGAAAGTCTTATCGTCTCCGGACCAGTTCCAGTGAGCCGGCTGAGGCTGACTTTGACGTTATGCGCGTTGGCATGCTTAGAGGCGTTGGTCAGTGCCTCCTGGATGATCCGGTACACATGGGCGCTGGTTGCTGCCCGCAGGTGCTGCACCTCGCCCGTGGTTTCGATCGAAAAGCTCGTCCTGCCTTTCGCGCTTTTATTGTGCTCGGCCACGAGGTCCTCGAGGCTCTGGACAAGCCCCAGGTCATCGATTTCCTGCGGCCGCAGATAGGTGAGGGTCCGGCGAACTGAGACCATCGAGCCGGAGGCCATCTTCTCGAGCTCCCTGGCATCTTCCGCGAGAAGCGGTGCTTCGCGCTGCGCCTTGGTGCGCAGACAGGCCGCGTGCGCGCTGAGCGCGCAGAGTTTCTGCGCGATTTCGTCGTGCAACTCCCGCGCGATGTGGCGGCGCTCCTGCTCCTGCGTATCGACGAGCCGACGCGCAAGATCGGCGCGCTCCGTTGTCGCCCTGCTCAAGGCATCGGACAGCTCGTTGAAAACTTGGCTGATGCGATTGAACTCTGCGAGCCTGAATGAGGGAAGGCGGGATTCCAGGTCGCCTCTTGCAAGCTGATTTAAACTCGCAAGCACCTGCCTCGTGGGGCTTAATGCGCGATCGATCACGACGTAGATGACGACGCACAGGACAGTCACCAGCGCTGCGGCAAATCCGATCAGTGGGGCAACGGTTGCCCACGCCCGGGCGGCGGTGGCGACAGGAGAAAATTTGACGACCACGATGCCTTGCACTTCGCCGTGCGTTGAAACGTCCCGCACGCTGGCCTGACTGCCGCGCATGAAAGTTTCGTAGGTCGCGAGGAACCAGTGCGGCGTGCCGATCGCCGAATGCATCCAGGCCGGTGCAGCTGGACCGGCCTATCCTGCCGTCGGCGTACTGAAAGTGGATGCATTGGCCCGGCTGCAGGGAAAGACTCTGCAACGATGTCCCAATCGGGAAAGCGATTGGGAATGTCCGTCGACCTGGCGATGCGCGAAAGCTGAAGGTTGAGCTGGCGGCTGACGAGATCCGCCAGCTTGTCGTTCTCGCGCACGGCCGCGCGCCCCGTTGTGTATACGGCGACGGCGGATCCGACGAGCAGGCAGCCTAACGCCACCAGCGCGATTTGCCTCACCAACAGCCACTTCAGGTTCATGACGCACCTTGCCCGAGACTGAGCCTAGGCTAGGTGGAGGGACACAGGCTGTGAAGTAGCCGCCTCAATCGTCAGGAAATTTTCCTGCCGTCCCGAGTGGGAAACTCCATTGTTGGTTCCTGCTGCCTGTCCAATCCTCGCCACCGCTGCGGTGAACGGAGACAGGCCGATGCTGGGGATCTCGACAGCGAATAACCAACCGGAGGCTCGCATCGGGATGCTCCCGGCAATTGCGTTGGCCCTGATGCTAGGACTTGCAGGAGCGCTACTCCTTTTAGCAGTCTTTCCGCAAGTTGCCTCCGGAGTCCACGAGGCCGAGGCCGACACTTTGCTTCGGACGCTGGAGCAAGCCTCGGCGCGATGCACAACCACGCCGAGCGGACCGGCACTTTAGGCACGCGCCACGCCGTCGATGTCGACGGGGAAATGAAGCTTTCCCGATCACTCCAGCAGCCTGACAGCCATCTCGAACCAACCACAAGCAACCGGAGGACGACATGAAGTACTGCCTTATCGCTGGCGCGATCGTTGCGCTCACGGCCTCAGCTCTTGCGCACGACGATGGCGGCACGCACCCGCTACAGGAGATTGAGTTGCGGGACGTGATCTACCGAGACGATCCGGCGTTCGCGAAAGGCGGCCAGACCGCCGTGCTCGTCGGCGACCCAGCGAAGCCCGGCCTATTCGTTCTCCGCCTCAAGATGGATCCGCACTTCGTCGTGCTGCCACATACCCATCCAGTGTTCGAGACCGTCACCGTGCTGCAGGGCACGATGGGTAGCGGCATGGGGGAGCAGACCGATCTCACCAAGGGCAAGATGTTGGGTCCTGGCTCGGTACTGGTGCTGCCTCCGGGTCATCCCCATTACGTGTGGGCCGGGGACGAGGAAGTCATCCTTCAGGTCGTCGCCAACGGGCCATTCGACATAAACTACATCAACCCCGACGACGACCCGCGGCTGAAAAAGAAATAAGGCGCAACGATTGTGTGAAAGTGTCTCGTTGGGTCCGCCCTGGCTACGTGGCGGGCCCAATTCGTTTGAGGTTAGACGATGCCGGTCCTCACGTGTGTGCCGGGCCGCTATTACGACTTTGCCAATCATCGAGACGTCTGCTCTGAGGTGGAAGCCAACCTACCCTTCGGGGCAACAGGCCACCAACTCATGCGTGGTTCGGATGGAAGTCACTCAAGCAGGCCGAAGTGTACACCCGCGCGAAGCGGCTCGCCCGCAGCGTGGTGCGCCTCGTATCGAACGGGTGAGCACCAAACCGCGAACAAAATTGTCAAACCCTGAGTGTCAAACCTCAATAAAACCCCCGTTTTTATTGGGTTTTATGAGGGAGTGGCGGTCACGGCAGGACTCGAACCTGCAACCCCTTCCTTCGGAGGGAAGTGCGCTATCCATTGCGCCACGTGACCCCGGCCGCTTTGCTAACGGTTGACCGAGCGACTTGCAACCATCTCGCAGGCGAGGCTGCTATTTGCCCTTATAACTCAACCTTGTCGCAGACCCGGCGTGTCAGCCCGACGCTGCGCTACGCTGCGCGACCTCGCGCTACTTCCCGCCCGGATGCCCGAGCGCCCACACATAGGCGGCTACCGCGGCCACGTCCTCCTTCGACAGCTCGACGCCACCCATCGGCGGCATGGCGCCGGGATGCTGCTTGGGCTCGGCGACGCCGTTGAGAATGGTGTCGGTGATGCTCGGCAGGCTGCCATCGCCCCACAGCCATTTGCCCGATGTGAGATCGGGCCCAACCGGCGTGCCGATGCCCCCCGCGCCGTGGCAGCCCGCGCACGTCGCACCCGCCACCTCACCGGAAAAGACCTTGGCGCCGAGCGCGACCTGCTCGGGTGAACTGCCCGGCGGCGGCGTCAGCTCGGCGAGGTTGCCCGCATCGGGATGAACACCTTCGGGCGGCAACGCATCGGGGGAAGCGCCCGCCTGCGCCTGCGGCGCTTGCGCCGCCTCGATGCCCTTGGCGTCGGGATCGCCCTCATACGTGATGCGCCAGATGCGCCCCGTCTTGTCGTCGCTCACGTACATCGCGCCATACGGGCCGACGGCGAGACCGGACGGGCGATGCGCTGCCGCGACCCGGGTCCTTGAACTTGCCGGCAAAGCCATCGGCGAACACGATGTAGTCGCCCGACGGCTTGCCGTCGGTGAGCGGCTGGAACACGACATTGTAGCCACCCTGCGGGCCGGGCGCGCGGTTCCATGATCCGTGGAAGGCGATGAAGGCGCCGCCGCGATAGCCGGCAGGAAAGTCCTCGCTCTTGTAGATCTTGAGATCGTTGGGCGCCCAGTGCGCGGGGAATGCTGCGACAGGCGGCTCGGCCTTGTCGCAATCGCCGACCGCCTTGCCGTCGCCACCGTACTCGGGCGCCAGCACCAGCTTGCCCTGTGCCGCATCGTAGAAGCACTTCGGCCATCCGTAGGCGGCGCCCTCCTTGAGGATCATCACTTCCTCGGCGGGAAGATCGAAGCCTTGCTGCGTGGTGAACACCTTCGGCCAATTCTCGTGCAGCTGGTCGCGGCCGTGCTGGGTGACGAACAGGCGCCCGGCCGCGTCGAAGTCGAAGCCTTCCGGATTGCGAATGCCGCGGGCGTAGCGCTCCTTCGGCGAGAAGACCTGTCCGAGCTCGTTGGCGTCGTAGCGCCAGACGCCGGCGCGCGTCTCGAGTTCGGTGCAAGGATCATGGCCCTTCGACTGCGGCATGCGGTTCTTCACCTCGCAGGCGTTGGTTGCCGAGCCCATGGAGACGAACAGGTTGCCGTCGCTGTCGATGATGAAGGGATGCATCGGGTGATCGCCGGTAATCGGCATGCCCGACAGCACGACCTCGCCCTCGCCGGTCGGCGCAAACTCGCCGTCCTTCAAAGCATAGCGCACGATCTTGTCGTTGAGTTCGGCGTAGACCCAATTCTTATAAAGCCCGATCCCGGTGCCGCCCTTCCCGCCCTGCGCGAACGTCTGCCCGCCGAAGCGCTCGATCTGATCGGCCTTTCCGTCGCCATCGGTATCCTTCAAGGCGACGAGGAAGCCGCCCTCGGGCGGGGTGTCGTTATTGTAGTAGACGCCGCTCCAGGTGTTGACGAACACGGTGCCATCCTCGGCCACCACCATCTGCCGCGCATGACCGATGTTGTCGGCAAGGATGGAAGCGCAGAAGCCCTTTGGCAGCGTGATGCCGGTATCCGCCTGCGGGCACGGCGGCGCATCGGCCGCCGCGGCCGGAGCCGATATCGCGCCGAATAAACTCGCCGCGCTCGTGACGGCCATCGCCAGTATTTGCGTGCGCATGAGCGGCTCCCGGCTGAACTGTGTGGCGATGAATGTGGTCTATCGGCGCGCGACGTGAAAGAGGCGAAAATATTGCTCGGTTGCGCGCAATTTTCCAGATCGCCGATGCCTGCAGATGCGCGCACTTCCGTTACGGTTCGTTGACCATCGCCCTGGTCCGTGCGTTCCGGAAGTGCCACGCAACCGAAGCGTTCACCCAATTGGGCTATGTGGGAAGACGCGATGGTCAAAGGCGAGGCCGCAAATGCCCGATACGCCAGAGAAGAACGGCACCTCCAAGCTCGACGCTGCATTCGACGGCAACCTCGATTTCCCGTTCGACGACGCTGGCTGGTCTACATTCGCCAAGGCCGCGCGCTGTACTGTGACGAGCTATCTCGACCTCGATGCCCTGACTACGGGACTGCGCCAGCGGCTGTTCGACTTTTCATACCTGCCGTCGTCCAACTGCTTCTTTTTGCGCGACGCACCCTACCGCGGCATCGTCAGCGCCATGACGCCGATCACTAAGCGCGCCGCGCAAAGCAGCGTCTTCATCGTTACCAAGCAGAACCCGGTGACGAGTTGGCAAGAGCTGCGCGGCAAGCGCCTCGGCTACATCAACACCTACTGCACGACGAGCTATTTCTCGCCCTCGATCCTGCTCGGCCGCGAAGGGCTGGTGCTCAAAGATTTCTTCAATGCCTTCCCCGTCGCACCTTGGCAGGCGCAGATCGACGCCGTCCTCGCGGGCAGCATCGATGCGACGATGGTCTATGAGGACGTGTGGCTGGCTGAGCCGAGCAATGCCGAGCGCACCAAGATATTGGCGCGGCTCGACGACCTACCGACGCCGCCGTTCATCGTCCGCACCGACATGGATGCAACGCGCGTCGACCAACTGACGCAAACACTGCTCGGGCTCTCCCCGCCAAGCAAAGATGCGCTCTATGCCGGTTTCGCGGAATACCAGGACGCCCGCATGCAGCGCTGGTTCGCCGACCTGGCGGCGCTGCCGGGTCTCGCCCACGCAGCTTAGCTCTGAGGTCTCGCCGACGTGAAAAAAGGGGCCGATGCAGATATCTGCATCGGCCCCCAGTCACTCGCAGGGCCTCGACCTCGGAGGAAGCGCTCGGCAGCGAGAAATCCGTGTGAGAACCGCCGCGCTTCGGCCGCGTCCCCCGTCGACAGAATTATGTCTTCGCGTAGCGGCCGGCGCGACGGCACGTCCACTTCATGACTTTCCAGCCGGGATGCTCGCCGACCCACTTCGCCATGTGCGGCGGCGCCTGCATCATGCACTGCATCGGCGTGAGATTTTCAGCCGAGTACGCCAACCCGACATCGCGGCAGCTGGCAGGCTGTTCGACGAGGCAGGCGAGAAGCACGAGTTCGATCATTTCGACACCTTCATTGGATAAGCGTGCATCCAGGCGTCATCCCTTCGTCGTTTCTTGTTGGAGGCGTGAGCCTCGGCCGCTGCAATGCTACCCGTGCGCCGCCCAACGGGGACAAGTCGGCACACCAGGGGGCCAACTCGTCGGAAATTTGCAGCAGATGATTGGGAGCGGTCGGCGAACTAGCGAGCGCGAAGCATGTGGAGGCGCCGCGCGGGGCTACACATGCGGGCCGCCGACGCACAGCCGCAAAGCAGAACCGACCAGGAAATGAGCACGGCAAGCGACATTGGCAGCCTTCGCAAAAGAACCGAGTGGGAAACTAGGGTGCGCCATCGCGCCGCCAAACCAATTTAATCAGCAAAAGATATTCTGCCGGTCGCATAGAAACGTCGGCTGACTGAACATTCCCGCATATCCACCCACCGCCAACTTGGTCCGCATGCTGCGAACGCGAGGCGAATTGCGGCATACCGGCTGGACAAGGGCACGGGAGGCCAGGATGCGACGCCGGGCGGCTGCGACGTTGTGTGCGAGCACGTCCGTGCTGCTGGCCGCCGCCGCGCAGGCGCAGGAGCTGGATGCACCGGCGCAATACAATTGGAGCGGCTTCTACATCGGCGCCCACCTCGGCGGCGCCCTGCAGCTTGACGACATCGCCGATCCGTTCGGTGCCTCAATCTTTGGCGACACGGTGCGCACGCCCGGCCCGGTCGCCGGCGGACAGGCCGGCTACAACTGGCAGCTCGGGCGCACGGTGCTCGGCGTCGAGGCTGATGTCAGTTGGGCCGACCTCTATGGCACCAACACGTGCTTTGCCTTTTCCGGCTTCTACGTGAGCGCCAACTGCCGCGTCGAGGTCGACGCGCTCGGCACGCTGACCGGCCGCTTCGGCCGGCTGCTCGGCGCCGACACCGGCACCTTGGTATACGGCAAGGCCGGCGTCGCTTGGCAGCACCTGGATGTCAGCGCCACGACGAGCGGCGGCGCGGGGCTGCCGCCCACCTCGGCCGGCGGCCACCGCTGGGGCTGGACGCTCGGCGTCGGCGCGGAACGCGCGATCACCGACCGCTGGTCGCTGAAAGCCGAGTACGACTATCTCTCGTTCGGCAACGATGGACTGTCGACGCCGAGCGGCCTGTTGCAACCCGTACCCAGCGCAGATCCCAATGCGATGACGCCGGTCGCCTCGCGCGGCACGGACATTTCCGCGGACGCGCATCTGCTCAAGCTCGGCATCAACTATCGACTGGGCGAGGCATCGAGCAGCGGGGCTCCGCTCACGGAGCGGGTGCCCGCGCAGCCCATTGCCGGCACGACCCTCGAGATCGGCGCGCGCTACGTGTACGGCTGGGGGCGCTTCCAGAAGGATCTGGGTCTGCAGGGTATCGGCCTCGCGTCGCTTGCATCGCGGCTCACCTACGGCGGCAACGCGACGAACGGCGCTGAAATGTTCGCACGCCTCGATACTGCGTCGGGATGGATGGCAAAGGGTTTCGTCGGCAAAGGCCAAGGCGAGGGGCGCCTCAATGACGAGGACTGGGCCATACCATTCGCCATCTTCGTCCCCTACTCCAACACCATCTCCAGGGTCGACGACGAGATCCGCTACGGCGTCATCGACATCGGCTATGACGTCTGGTCCGACCGCCGCTTCCGCGCCGCGCCCTTCATCGGCTACAGCATCTTGCATCAGTACATGAAGGGCTTCGGCTGCACGCAGCTGGCCAATCCGAACTCCGATTGCGGAACGCCCATCCCCACGAGCGTCTTTGCCATTGCCGAGGACGACACGTGGCGGGCTTTGCGACTTGGGGCGGCGGTCGACCTGCAGGTTCTGCCGGGACTGAAGCTGACCGCCGACGCAGCCTATCTTCCCTACGTCCGCTTTTCAGGCACCGACGATCATGTACTGCGTACACTGTTGTCACCCGAATGGGGCAATGGCACCGGCGCCCAGCTCGAGCTGATGCTCTCTTACGCCGTCACCGAACAATTCAACGTCGGCGTCGGCGGACGCTATTGGAGCATGTGGACCGATGACGGTTGGGTGGATTTCGGCGGCGCGGGCAACCTGGTGCCGATGCGGTATTCCGTCGAGCAGGCCGCGCTTCTCGTGCAGGGCTCCTACACGTTCGGAGATGGCGGCGAATAAATCGCCCTATCGGGATTGGTCCAGGTGCGTCGACGCCATTGCCGCTTTGCAAGCCATTCAGCATCCCGGAGATCGAGCATGGACAAGCTATCGCGTCGCGACGTGCTCGTGGCGACGGCGGCCGGCGGCCTGATGACCGCTACGGGACACGCGCAAGCGGCAACCTTCGGCAATCCCGATGAGCCGCCGCAGGGCGCCGTCAACACGCAAGGCAATCCGACCAGCACCACCATCATTGGCCCGAACAATCCGGCGCTCTCCGGCCAGTTTCCCAGCGCGCTTTCACCACCCGCCACCGACGTCGGCTCGCTGCCGATGTTCTGGGCGTCCTTCAACAATGCGCCGCGCCGCATCCAGAACGGCGGCTGGGCGCGTCAAGTGACGCAATCCGATTTCCGGATCTCAGAGACGATCGCCGGCGTCAATATGCGGCTGACACGCGGCGGTATCCGCGAGATGCACTGGCATGTGTTTGCCGAGTGGGCGTTCGTGACGAAGGGCGTCTGTCGCATCACCACCATCGATGCAGATGGCCGCGCCAACGTCGAGGACGTGCGCGAGTACGGTCTTTGGTATTTCCCGGCCGGACTGCCGCACTCGCTGCAGGGAGTCGGCGAAGACGGCTGCGAGTTCGTCCTTTGCTTCGATAACGGCAACGCCTCGGAATTTGACACCCTCCTGCTCACCGAGTGGATGGCGCACACGCCGCCCGAGGTGCTGGCGCTGAACTTCGGCGTGCCGATCGAAACGTTCAGCAAGGTGCCGCTGCAGGATCTGTATATCTTCCAGGGCAATCTGCCGGGTCCCATCGAAGCCGACCAGCAGCAGGCGCAAGGCAACGCCGGCGTACCCAGGCTGCGCTCGAGCTTTCCGCTTGGCGAAACCGAGCCCGTCAAGAAGACGCGTGGTGGCGAAGTACGCATCGCCGATTCCAGCACGTTCGAAATTTCAAAGACGATAGCGGCCGCGCTCGTGCGCATTCATCCGCGCGGCATGCGCGAGATGCACTGGCACCCGAATGCCGACGAGTGGTTGTACATAATCGAAGGCGAGGGCGAGCTTACCGTATTCGAGACCGGACCCAATGCGGTGACGCAGAACTTCAATGCCGGCGACATCGGCTACGTGAAGCGCTCGCAGGGGCATTACCTGCGCAACACCGGCCTCAGCGATCTCGTCTATCTCGAAGTATTCCGGAGCGCGTACTTCGCCGACGTCTCGCTGTCGGATTGGCTGACGCATACGCCGCACGCCATGGTCATGCAGACCTTAAACGTGACGCAGGAGGCCATCGAGCGTTTTCCCAGCGGCAAGCCGGTCATACTGCCGGTCTGACGGGGCTCAGGCCGTCGCTTTGCGCACAAGACCGTCTTCGGCCACGACGGAACTGAAAAAGACGAGCGAGGAAGCTTCGTTCTCCTTGGCCCTGTACATCGCGACATCGGCGTGGCGCAAAATCTTCTCGGCTGTCTCGCCGTCGGCGGGCAGCAATGCGGCCCCGATGGCGACGCCGATATCGTGCGTGGTGTCGCCCGTGCGCACCGAGTTGCTGAGCGCGTCTATAAAGCGGCTGCCGATGGCTCGCGCATCGGCTTTGGTGACGTTGCGCGCCAGCACCGCGAACTCATCGCCGCCGAGACGGGCGAACACGTCGTCGGTGCGCGCTGCGCGCTGAAAGCGGCCGACCACCGCGCGCAGCACCTCATCGCCGGCCGCGTGGCCGTAGCGATCGTTGACGCGCTTGAAGCCGTTGAGGTCGAGCAGGAAGACGGCGTGCGCCGTCCCCGGCAACGGTGGCCGCTCCACGGCACGATCGAGCGCGTCGAGCAGAACGCGCCGATTGGGAAGACCGGTCAGCGGATCGCGCATCGCCAGCTCGCGCAAGATGCTCATTTCCGAGGCGACGAGTTCAGAGTCCACAGTATCGGCGGCTGCCTCGTGCATGCGTCGGGCGATGAAGCACCAGATGCAGGCAGCGGCGATGCAGCCCAGAACGACGGCCTCGGCCGGCGAAATGCTCCGCTGCGGAGAGGCCAACGATTTAATGAAGCCGAAGACGTCGTACTGCAGCGCCACCAGAACCGAGAAGGCCATCACGGCCGATAGCACGACGCCGTCGCGCAAGCTGGCCCAGGGATGTGCCGCAATCGCCTGTAATATCGTGGTCTCGCCTGCCGACTTCATACGCCCTGCCCCAACCAACTGAGCGCCACACGCTAGCCGCGGCGCTCTTCAGGAAGCGTAAAGCTCCATGGTTGGCGAGATAGTTCGCATCTTCAGTGAACGGAATGCTAACGCGGTTATTCCGCTGACACCGGCCGCCAGCCGGCCCCTATGGCCTCTGCTTCGCTGCAGAACCATCGCTCACCCTTGGCTTCCTCAACCTTGACCTTCCCGTACCAGGGGCTCCACGGCATGTGATAGATCTGTCCATGCGCGGTAACATTGCCTTTGATGGCGCAACCGCGGGGTGCCACCTGCTCTGCGCCCGCCCATCGGGTTTCGCGATACTCCCAGGCCGGCTGCGACTGTGCCTGCCAGATGCCGACGTGTTCGGCGCGCGCTTCGGCCTCCTGCTTCACATACGAGCGCGAGTATTTGACAAAGGCCCAGGCGAAGCCCTCGCGCACCATCTGCGCATTGATGTCCTGTCCGTCAACGGAGCAGATGCCTAGAAGGCGTCCGTATTTATCGTTCCCGCGGCTTTCGCACGTCACGACACGTCGGCCGACGAGCTCGGCGAGTCGCGCTGAGGCTCTGCGCACCGCAGTCCCACGTGCCCGTCGGTTGGCGGGCGCAGGTTTGGCCGGTCTCGGGCGCGTCGATGCCTTCGAGGCGCACATGGCGGCCGTCGATTTCCAAGGTGTCGCCGTCGATGACGCGTGCTCGTGCACTGACGGCGCCATCCTCCGCAATCGAGCGCGCGACCGTATCGCGCACGGGCCATGAGGCCAGGAGGCCAAGAGCAACGACACCGACCAGCGCAGACGCCACCGGGCGGCGGTAGAGCCAATTTTTGCAAGTTTCATTCATGACGCGACCTATGACTGAGTCGCGTGTCTCAACCCCGGCTAAATCATGGAGCCGCCATACAACCGCACAACGCAATTGGCCCGCATCACGGGCTCTGGCGCGAACAGCATGTCACAATTGTCGCGATGCATAGCTGCAAACGACAAGAGCGCCGCAATATCGCGACGCTCTCGGAACTTGCGCTTGCGGTCGATCAGCGGCGGCGGAAGTTGCCTGCGCCGCCGGGACGCTGCGATGCCGGTGGGCCACCCGCGCGCACGTCCTTATGACGAAAGTTGATGCGCCCCTTCGTGAGGTCGTAAGGCGTCATCTCGATGGTGACGCGATCGCCGGCGAGGATGCGGATGCGGTTCTTCTTCATGCGACCGGACGTGTAGGCGACAACCTCATGTCCGTTGTCGAGCTTGACGCGACAGCGTGCGTCGGGAAGGACCTCCGCCACCACGCCTTCAAACTCGAGCATTTCTTCTTTCGCCATCAGGTTCCTTGCTAGGCCGGCGTCCTGGGCAAGTCATGCAGCCCGGCGTCGATCGCCAAATAAATGTAGGGGAGCAGTGGGACCTGCTCCCCTTCGAGCGGAAAAGCTCCGCGGTTCTTAAAGCGGGCGCAGGTTGACTGCTGCGACCTTGCCGTTACGGCCCGTCTCGGTCTCGTAAGCGATCTTCTGTCCCTCACGAAGCGTCGAGAAGTCCAGCGCGCTCAACAGCCGAGATGTGCACGAAAACGTCGTTGCCGCCATCGTCCGGCTGGACGAACCCGTAGCCCTTCTGGCCATTGAACCACTTCACAGTGCCGTTTGCCATCAAGTCTCTCCAAAGCAATTAGGCAATCTCCTCGCGCGAATGCCCGAGGACATCAAATCGCGCGATGGAGACGTCCAGTGTCGGCGCAACACGGCACCGCCGTAGAGTGAACCAAGGCGTGTTCGATTGGCCCTATATGGACCGCTGAATGACGAAAGGCAAGGCGACGGGAAGGCGTCTCAAGGCCACCGGAACTGGCCTGACGGAGCGCACGCTATGTGCCCGCAAACGCCCGTGATTCTCTATACTTGCCTGCACATCACGGAGACAAATTCTCAGCTTCAACACTCGCGCCGACGAGCTCAGATCGCGGCAAATTTGCGGCGTGTTGGTCATGCCAGGCGACCGCGGTTTGTCGCCATGACGGTGACGGCGGCGACGCTCAGACATGAAAGGGCGCCAGGCAGAAGCCTGGCGCCCTCTGTTGTCTCGGTCGGCGCTCGCCCGGGCTCGAGAAGAGCCGAGACGCCGAACTGGGTCCTAGCGATACATGGTGGCATAGCCACCCGAGTAGCGTCCGGTCCCCGAGCCGTTCCCGGAATAGCGTTCGTAGGCCACCTCACGCGACGAGGAGCGGCGTGAGCGGCTGTACGAGCGGGAGTCCCGGTCATAGGAGGTGCGCTCGTAGCCGCGATCGTAACGCGAGTTCGAAGCATAGCGGTTGCTGGAGCGCGTGTTACGGCTCGCATACTTGCGCCCACCGGCCAGCGAGACGAAATGCTGTCCGACATCGACGTGGATGTGGCTCATGTCCGGATAGGTCATCGTCCCACCCTTCTTGTGGTTGGCGACGAGCCAATTGATGATCGCCCCCTTGCGGTTGCCGGCCTCGAAGTCGACCGCATTGCCGCTGGCGTGACGCGAGATGCGTCCCGAGCCGGCGATGCGCGCGCCCGGGCGGCAGGTGGAGATCACCTTCACCGGTCCAAAACGCGCTTCGATCTGGTCGAGCACGGCATGCACGGCGGTGGTCAGGCACTTCCGCGGCGCCTGCGGGTCGTCCTTGACCCGCTTGACGTTCTTGGCTTCCGGGCGCCCCCAGTTGAGCGCCTGTGGGGGCTCGCCGTAGTTACGGCCGTCGTAGCCGAAGTAGGGAGCCGCTTGGGCCGAGTTGACGGTCAAAACGAGCGCAACGCCGATCGCTGCGGATGAGAGCCGCTTGATCATGACTACTCCTGGGTATGTACAGATTTTCGGGACGGCTGATCACAGCTCGCGCCCCATTTCAATTCGCAGCCCGCTCAGCGCCGACGGCCGCACACAGCCAGCCGTCAGGTGAACAGTCCTGCGCAGTCCCCGGTTACCAACTCGCCTGTCGTCGAGCGGCTAACGCAGTGGTCATCGACTGGCGATGACCGTGCCGGGTTGCATGTGAGTGTGCCACGCCGTGTGGTAAGAATACGGCAAGGTTAATGTGCTGCGGCGATGCGCCGTATGCGTCTTGAAACGACATGAGGCGCCGGTTTGCAACCGACGCCTCAACAAAAGCCTTGCGTGTGGCCGAAGTGCTTAGCGCAGATACGGGCAGATACGCTCTTCGCCGTAGCGATCAATGTACGTTCCCGAGCGCGGATCAAAGCCGCGGAAGTCGCGGTCGCAGCGACGCATATCGCGATCATCGGCCCGGCCCTCGCGGATCGATGCCGCGATGAGACCACCGACGATTAGGCCGCCGATGATGGCGCCGGCACCTGGCCCCCAACCGCGTCCGCGGCGTCCGACGAGTGTAACAGCGCCGTCATCATTCGTGATGGTCGTCTTGCCGATGGGGGCAGCCGTAGCGTGCGCCGACGGCAGCACCGGCAGCAGCAGCGAAGCGCATACGACGGAGGCGACCGCCGATCTCAGTTTTTTCACGATGTGCTCCTTGGTTTCTCAGTCCTCGGCACGCCAGGCGCGCTTTGCCGGCAAGATGCTGCGTGCCCATGGCGTTGGCGTGGCCGCGACAAGGCGCTGGCGTGGCGTTGCCGCAGATCAGCGATCGGTCGCCGGGAGACAATACGTCGGCAGAGAGGCGCGCGCTCAGTTCTCGTCCATCTTCAGAGCGGCGATAAACGCCTCCTGCGGAATGTCGACGCTGCCGAACTGGCGCATCTTCTTCTTACCCTTCTTCTGCTTCTCGAGCAGCTTGCGCTTACGTGTAATATCGCCGCCGTAGCACTTGGCGATCACGTCCTTGCGCAGCGCGCTGATGGTTTCGCGCGCTATGACCTTGCCGCCAATGGCCGCCTGGATCGGGATCTTGAACAGGTGCGGACGGATGAGCTCCTTGAGCTTCTCGCACATCGACCGACCGCGGCTCTCCGAGCGGGTGCGATGCACGATCATCGACAGCGCATCGACCGGCTCCTCATTGACGAGCACCGTCAGCTTGACGAGGTCGTTCTCCTCGTAGCCCTTGATCTGGTAGTCGAACGAGGCATAGCCCTTGCTGATCGATTTCAGGCGATCGTAAAAATCGAACACCACCTCGTTGAGCGGCAGCTCATAAACGAGCATGGCGCGGTTGCCCGCGTACGTGAGTTCCTTCTGGCGCCCGCGCCGGTCCTGGCACAGCTTCAGGATGCCACCCAGGTATTCGTCGGGGACCAGGATCGTCGCCTTGATCCAAGGCTCCTCGATGCGCTCGATGCGCGTCGTCTCCGGCATGTCGGCCGGATTGTGCATCTCGAGCATCGTGCCGTCAGTCAGGTAGATGTTGTAGATGACGCTCGGCGCCGTCGTGATGAGGTCGAGATTGAATTCTCGCTCCAGGCGCTCGGTGATGATTTCCAGATGCAGCAGGCCCAGGAAGCCGCAGCGGAAGCCAAGGCCCAGCGCCGCCGACGTCTCCATCTCGAAGGAGAAGCTTGCATCGTTGAGGCGCAGTCTGCCCATGGCGTCGCGCAGGTCGCCGAAGTCTGCCGCATCCACCGGAAAAAGTCCGCAGAACACCACCGGTTGCGCCGGCTTGAAGCCGGGCAAAGCCTCGGTCGTCGGGTTGCGTGCATCGGTAACCGTGTCGCCAACGCGGGTGTCGGCGACTTCCTTGATCGCGGCAGTGAAAAAACCAACCTCGCCGGGACCCAGCGCGTCCATCATCTGCTGCTTGGGTCGGAACACGCCCACGCGTTCGATCTGGTAGCTGGCGGCGGTCGACATCAGGGTGATCTTCTGACCCTTGCGCAGCATGCCGTCGATGATGCGCACCAGCACGACGACGCCGAGGTAGGCGTCGTACCAGCTATCGATCAGCAGCGCCTTCAATTGCTTTTCGGGATCGCCCTTGGGCGGCGGCAGGCGTTCAACGATGGCTTCCAGCACGGCCTCGACGTTGAGCCCCGTCTTTGCCGAGATCGGTATGGCGTCCGAGGCATCGAGACCGATGACGTCCTCGATCTGCTGCTTGACGCGATCTGAATCCGCCGCCGGCAGATCGACCTTGTTGAGGACGGGGAGTATCTCGAGGTTGTTGTCGAGCGCCTGATAAACGTTGGCGAGGGTCTGCGCCTCGACGCCTTGCGAAGCATCGACCACCAGGATCGCGCCTTCGCACGCGGCGAGACAGCGCGACACCTCGTAGGCGAAATCGACGTGCCCGGGGGTGTCCATCAGATTGAGCTGATAGAGCTGGCCGTCTTTGGCCTTGTAGTCGAGGCGCACGGTCTGCGCCTTGATGGTGATACCGCGCTCGCGCTCGATATCCATCGAATTCGAGGAGCTGCTCCTTCATATCGCGGTCGGCGACGTTGCCGCACAACTGGATCAGCCGATCCGAGAGGGTCGACTTGCCGTGGTCGATGTGGGCGATGATGGAGAAATTACGGATGCGGGAGGTGTCGGTCATGGCGCGCTAGATAGCACCGCCCTCCGCCCCTAGAAAGGGGCAGGCGCTTGAGTAACCGTGCCTTTTCCTGGATGAGCCGAAAATACCGCACGCCGGGCGATCGCCAGCGTCTTGACGTGGCCACATCGACGGGCATTGAGTACCGCCCTTGAAAGCAAAAAATGCCGAAGGACGCGTGATGGAAGTCATTAAATACTGCGCGGTGGTCATCGCCGCCGCCATTCTTTTCGGCGCCAGCGACGTCGCCCAAGCACAGATCGAAGCCTCCCCCGCCTTCCGAGTAGAACCGCCCAAGAAAAAGGCCGCGCGCAAGACGCCGCCGCCGGCGGTCCCTGCGACTGTCGCACCGGCCACCGCGGCAACGGCAACTGAGGCGCCGGCAGGCATGGCCCCGGCAGCGACCGCACCGGCACCCGTTGCACCACCTTCCGACTCCGCACAGACCGCGCCATCCGAGGCCGCGCCGGCCGCTGCGCCGGTTGCCCAGACTGCGGCCGCCGAGACGACCGCCGGCATTTCAGCGCACGGCACGCATCCGCAGAAGCGCCCACCCTATCCGCCGGCCAAGGAGAACTGCCGCAATACCGAGAGCTTCGAAGCGTGGAAGGCGCGCTTCCGCAAGGAAGCAGCATCGCGCGGCGTCAGCCGTCAATCGATCGCCGTCGTCGACGCGACCCCGCTCGCCACAGGCATCATCGGGCGCGACCGCAAGCAGGGCGCCATCTTCGTCATGAGCTTCCTCGACTTCCAGACCAAGCTGGCGACGCCGAACCGCGTGCAGTCGAGCAAGCGCAAAGTCGCCGAGCACCGCGCCACGTTCGAGCGCGCCAACAAGGAGTTCGGCGTGCCTGCCTCGGTCATCACCGGCTTCTGGGCGCTGGAAAGCGACTTCGGCGCCGGCATGGGCAAGCTCCCTATCCTGCCCTCGCTCGTCGCCCTCGCCTACGACTGCCGCCGCAGCTACATGTTCACCGAGGAGTTGATCGCGGCGTTGCAGATCATGGACCGCGGCGACATGAGCCCGTCCGGCATGATCGGCTCGTGGGCCGGCGAGATCGGGCAGACCCAGTTCCTGCCCACCCGCTACCTCGACTACGCCATCGACTACGACGGCGACGGCCGCATCAACCTGTTCTCGAACGACGACGACGTCATCGGCTCCACCGCCAACTATATGAAGAACCTTGGCTGGCGTTCCAACGAGCCGTGGATCGAGGAAGTGCGTGTGACCAAGGAGCTGCCGTGGGAAAAGGCCGATCTCGCGATCAAGCTGCCGCGCTCGCAGTGGGAGCAGTGGGGGATCCAGTATCCTGACGGCAGCCCGGTTCCCGCCGACAACCTCAACGCCTCTCTGCTGTTGCCCATGGGGCGTTACGGCCCCGCGTTCCTGGCCTACCCGAATTTCGATATTTACACCGAGTGGAACAATTCGCTGAGCTACGCGACGACCGCCGCCTATCTTGCCACCCGCATCGACGGCGCCGGTGCGATGTCGCGCGGTCGCGGCGATACCAACGGCCTTGACGCGGGACAGACCAAAGAGCTCCAGCACATCCTCGCCGCCCGCGGGTACGACGTAGGCAAGATCGACGGCCTTGCCGGCGCCAAGACGCGCGCCGCCGTCAAGGATATGCAGGTGAAGCTCGGCATGCCGGCCGACTCATACGCGACGCCCGAGCTGCTGTCGGCCCTGCGCCGCGGCGGCTAGTTCAGAGTTCGCATGCTCTTTGTGCTGGGTGTCGAACAGCGTTCGCTTCGATCGCGGCTTCCGGGACGAGGTGGCGCGGGCGTTAGTGCAGCTTGACGACCGGCTCGGTGCGCCGCGTCAGCGTGCGCGACAGCGTATCGAGCGCCACCTTCCACGGACCGTGCAGCGCCATCTCGTGCATCTTGTAAAGCGAGCGGTACATCAGGCGCGCGAACAGCCCTTCGATGAATAGACTGCGGCCGATGATGAAGCCCATCAGGCTGCCGACGGTCGAATATTCGCCCAGGGAAACCAGCGAGCCAAAATCCCGATAATGGAACGGGCGCAGCGTTTCGCCCTTCAGCTTGCGCTGGATCTCTGAGTAGAGGTGGGAAGCTTCCTGATGTGCCGCCTGTGCACGCGGCGGGATCGGCATCGTCTCGCCCTCCGGCACCAGGTACGCACAATCGCCCATGGCGAAGATGTTGGGATCGTCGGTCGTCTGCAGTGTCGGCGTGACGACGAGCTGGTTGGAGCGGCTCACCTGTAGCCCGTCGAGCTTGGCGAGCACGTCGGGTCCCTTGACGCCGGCAGCCCAGACGACAAGCTCAGATGGGATGAAGCCGCCGTTGGCCAACTTCACGCCTTCCGACGTCACCGCCGTCACCGGCGAGCCGGTACGGATTTCGACCTTCAGTCCGCCCAGCGTTTCGGCCACCGCCTTGGAGATACGTTCGGGCAGGGCCGGCAGAATGCGCGGCGCCGCCTCGATCAGCGAGATCTTCACGTCTTTCTCGGGATCGATCTTGTCGAGGCCGAAGGCGACGACTCCGCGCGCGGTCTGATGCAGTTCGGCGGCGAGCTCGGTTCCGGTCGCACCAGCACCGATGATCGCCACGTCGAGCTGTCCCGGCCGCACCGGCTCTTCCTGCGCGTAGGCGCGCACCAGCGCGTTGATGAGGCGCCGATTGAAGCGCTCCGCCTGCTCGGGGGTATCGAGCATGATGGCGTTTTCCTTGACCCCCGGCGTGCCGAAATCGTTGCCGACGCAGCCGACGGCGATGACCAGGATGTCGTAGCGGAACGAGCGCACCGGCGTGATCTGCCGACCCTCCTCGTCATAAGTGGCCGCGAGATAGACGAGCTGCTTCTTGCGGTCGATGCCGGTCATCTCGCCATAGCGAAACTGGAAGCCGTGCCAGTAGCCCTGCGCCTGGTACTCCAGCTCGTGCTGCGCGGTATCCATGCTGCCGGCGGCGATCTCGTGCAGCAGCGGCTTCCAGATGTGCGTGCGCGACTTCTCGATCAGCGAGATCTTCGCCTGCTTCTTGCGCCACCAGCGGTCGCGGCCGAGCCGCTCGCCGAGGCGCGTCGCCAGCTCCAGGCCGCCGGCTCCGCCGCCGACGATGATGATGTGCGGAAGGTCGCTGTCACCGCCAACAGGCAATACCGCGGGCGTCGCGGGTGCAGTCGTCGTCACGGTCATCGCGGAGCGCCTCTTGGGATAAGGAACCTACGGGCCGACGCGCTTATAGCATCAGGCGAGCCGCCACGCGCTAGCGCCCGGCGACATCGATCGTCAGGTGATATGGGAAATCCGGACGCGTGTGCGAGTGGCGACTTGACGCTACGGCGCGGGGGTTGCGGGCGCGGGGACTTCGATCGGCGCGCCGTCCGGCGAGGTGGGCCCGGTCACGAACGGCAGGTCGGCGAACACGAACGTGTAGGCGAGCGCCGCCGCAACGCAAATGAGGAAGCCAAAAATCAGAAACTTGCGGTTATCCATCATGGTGCGTCGTTCCCCGTGTTTGCGGGCTCTACCGCCCGCGAACACCAAGCACGCATTCTGCTGAAAAACCACTAAGCCGGGCGATCAGGAGCGGATTTCGCCGCCCGTGGCCGCCTTGACGGCCGCCGCCACCTTTTGCGTCACGGCCTCGATGTCCTTGTCCGTCAAGGTTTCGGCCGTCGGTTGCAGCGTCACCTCGATAGCCAGCGACTTCTTGCCTTCCTTCTCAAGCGCGCCGCCCTCGAACACGTCGAACACCGCGACCTCGCGGATCAGCGCTTTGTCGGCGCCGGCCGCCGCCCGCACGACGTCGCCGGCCGCCACGCCGCGATCAAGTACGAAAGCGAAGTCGCGGCGCACCGGCAGCAGGTCGTTGACCTCCAGGCGCGGCTTGGTGCGGCTCTTCGCCTTCGGCGCGGGCACCGCATCGAGGAAAACCTCGAATGCCGCGACAGGTGCGGCGACATCGAGCGCCCTCAGGGTGGCGGGATGAAGCTCGCCGAAATAGGCGAGCACGGTCTTGGGACCGAGGCGCAACGTGCCCGACCGGCCGGGGTGATACCAGGCCGGCGCATCGCGCGTGATCTGCGCTTTGGAAGCGTCAAAACCGAGCGCCGCCAGAACCGCGAGCACATCGGCCTTGGCGTCGAACAGGTCGACATCCTTGGCGGCCCCACCCCAGTGACGATCGCTGCCGCCCAGCTTGGCGGTGCCGGCGCGCGCGCCCGAAGCGGCAACGTATTGATCGTCAGGCTGCTCGCCACGATAGGCCTGCCCGAGTTCGAACAAAGCAGCGTCGGCAAAGCCGCGATTGCGGTTGCGCTTCAGCGCCGACAACAGTCCCGGCAGCAGCCCTGGCCGCATCGACGACATCTCGACTGAAATGGGATTGGCAAGATCGAGCGTCGGGGCGCCGCCGCCGAAGGCTTTTGCCTCAGCCTGCGGAATGAACGACCAGGTGATGGCCTCGATGAGCCCGCGCGCTGCCAATGCCCGGCGGGCGCGACGCGAACGCTTCTGGCGTTCGGTCAGTACCGCGCGCGCCACGCCGGCAGGCCGCGGCAGAGCCGTCGCCGGCACGCGATCGATGCCGGCGATGCGCACCACTTCCTCGACGAGGTCGGCGCTGCCATGCAGATCGGGACGCCACGACGGCGTCGTGACGGTGAACACCTCGCCTTTGCCTTCGATCTCGCAGCCGAGCGATTCCAGGATTTTGCGGATCTCGCCTACCGGCAGTTTCAAACCGGCCAGCTTGGCGACTTTCGCTGAATCGAACGTGATGCTGCGGCGCGTATCCGGGACCGTGCCGGCCATCGCCGTGTGGGTCGGCTTGCCGCCGCAGAGCTTGTGGATCATCTGCGTCGCCAGATCGAGGCCGTGCAGCACCGACTGAGGATCAACGCCGCGCTCGAAGCGATAGCGTGCATCCGTGACGAGGCCGGTCTTGCGGCCCGTCGCCGCCGTTCGCAGCGGATCAAATAGCGCGCATTCGATCAGCACGTTGGTCGTCGCATCGGTCGCGCCGGAGGCTTCACCGCCGATGATGCCGCCCAGCCCGAGCGGCCCGTTGTCGTCGGCGATGACGCACATGGTGGCATCGACGGCGTGCTCCTTGCCATCGAGGCCGAGGAACTTCTCGCCCGCCTTGCCGAGCCGCGCGCGAACATCGCCCTTGAGCTTGTCGGCGTCATAGACGTGCAGCGGGCGGCCGCGATCCTGGCTGATGTAGTTTGTGACGTCGACCAGCGCATTGATCGGCCGCAGACCGACCGCCTTGAGGCGCGTTTGCAGCCAAGCGGGCGAGGGCCCATTGGCGACGCCCTTGATGTAATGCGCGGCGAACACCGGGCATGCGTCGGCCGTCTCCGGCGAAAACTCGAGCTTCACCTCGATGGGCGAAGCTTCGGCGCCTTCGACCCCGACGATGGCTTTCTCCGGCTTCAGCGTGCCGAGCCCGGCAGCGGCGAGGTCGCGGGCAATGCCGCGCACGCCGGTGCAGTCCGGACGGTTCGGCGTCAGCTTCACTTCGAACACCGGATCTGCGAGCCCCATCACGTCGGCGTAGCGCTCTCCGACATGAGCGCCCATGTCGGCCGGCAACTCGATGATGCCCGCGTGCTCTTCAGAGAGTTGCAGCTCGCGCTCGGAGACGAGCATGCCGTTCGATACAACGCCGCGCACTGGCTTCTTCTCGAGCGTGATGCCGCTGCCGGGAATGAACGTGCCGAGCGGGGCGAACACAGCGACCATGCCGGCGCGCGCATTCGGCGCCCCGCAGACGACCTCGACCGGCGGCTTGCCCTTTTCGATCTCGACCTGCACGACGCGCAGGCGATCGGCGTTGGGATGCTGCTTGGCATCGACCACGCGCGCGACGGTGAATGCCGCCAGCTTGGCGGCCGGGTCGTCGACGCTTTCGACTTCCAGACCGATGGCCGACAGCTTGGTCGCGATCTCATCGACCGTCGCCTTGGTCTTCAGGTGGTCCTTGAGCCAGGACAGCGTGAACTTCATGGCGAAAGCCCGCCCGATAGTGTCGGAACGTCGAGCACCGAAAACCCATAGTGGCGCAACCAGCGCAGGTCGGCTGAGAACATCGCGCGCAGATCAGGGATGCCGTACTTCAGCATGGCGAGGCGGTCGAGGCCCATGCCGAATGCGAAGCCCTGGTAGGTCTCGGGATCAAGGCCGCAGTTGCGCAGCACGTTGGGATGCACCATCCCGCAGCCGAGAATCTCCAGCCACTGGCCCGGCTTGCCGATGGCCTCGGCGCCGATGTCCACTTCCATCGACGGCTCGGTGAACGGGAAGTGCGACGCGCGGAAGCGCATCTTCACTTCGTCGACCTCGAAGAACGCCTTGCAGAATTCCTCGAGCACCCACTTCAGATGTCCCATGTGCGTGGTCTCGTCGATGACGAGACCCTCGATCTGATGGAACATAGGCGTGTGGGTCTGGTCGCTGTCGCTGCGATAGACGCGGCCCGGCGCGATGATACGAATGGGCGGCTTCTGCGCCAGCATGGTGCGGATCTGTACCGGGCTTGTATGCGTGCGCAGCACCATCCGCGATCCATCCTGCTTCGGCCGCAGGTAGAAGGTGTCGTGCTCCTGGCGCGCGGGATGCTCGGGCGGAATGTTGAGCTTGGTGAAGTTGAGGTCGTCGGATTCGATATCCGGTCCCTCGGCGACGGCAAAGCCCATGTCGGCAAAGATCTCGACGCACTCGTCATAGACCTGGCTGACCGGATGGATGCGTCCTTCGGCAACCGGACCCAAGCGCACCGGCAACGTGACGTCGGCGCGCTCGCTGGAAAGTCGCTGCGACAGGGCCTCACCATCGAGCGCAGCCTTGCGGGCATCCAGCGCTTCGGTGACGCGCGCCTTGATGTCGTTGACCGACTGGCCGAAGCCCTTGCGTGCTTCCGGCGGCATGGTGCCGAGCGTCGCCATCAGCTCGGCGATGCGTCCCTTCTTGCCGAGCACGCCGATGCGCACCTGCTCGATGCCGGCAAGGTCACCCGCACCGGCAATCGCCGCGAGCAGTTCAGTCTCGAGCGACTTGAGGTCCGTGCCTGTATCCGTCGAAGACATTCGCTCTCTCAGCCTATTCCAAGTGTCGTCCTCGGACTATGCCGCAGGCATGCGTGCAGCACGACCCCGAGGATCCACCTTGCGTATGCGCCGGAGCAAGCGGATGCCAGCATCCTCGGCCGGGGCCGAGGATGACTAGCGTCGAAGGACCTTAAGCGGCGGCCTTCTCGGCCTTCTTGACTGCAGCGGCGGCCGCATCGGCCAGGGCCTTGAACCCGAGGGCATCCTTGACGGCGAGATCGGCCAGCACCTTGCGATCGATCTCGATGCCAGCCTTGTTGAGGCCGTCGATAAATCGACCGTACGTCATGCCGTGCTCGCGCACCGCAGCGTTGATGCGCTGGATCCACAGAGCGCGGAAGGTGCGCTTCTTGGCCTTGCGATCGCGATACTGATACTGCAGCGCCTTCTCGACGGCCTGCTTGGCGACCCGGATGGTATTCTTGCGGCGGCCATAAAAACCTTTGGCCGCCTTGAGAACTTTCTTGTGCTTGGCATGGGCGGTAACACCGCGCTTGACGCGTGCCATGGGAATGCTCCGTTAGATGACGATGTACGAATGCGCGAACGCCTGACTTTCGATCAGGGTCTGCTCAGCGCGCGTAGGGCATGTACTTCTTGACGATCTTCGCGTCAGAGTCGTTGAGCACCATGGTGCCGCGCGCGTCGCGAATGAACTTCGCGGTGCGCTTGATCATACCGTGGCGCTTGCCCTGGGCAGCGGCTCTCACCTTGCCCGTACCCGTCATCTTGAAGCGCTTTTTGGCGCCGCTCTTGGTCTTCATCTTGGGCATTTGGCTCGATCCTTTCGTCACTGTCGGCTGGCCCTAATTCGCGTGCGGCACATGGCCGACCGGAAACGTCCCCGTTGGGGAGGAGCCACCTAGTTGAGGCTGTCAAAGCAAAAAAGCCGCCACGGCATGCCCCGCCGGGCGGCTTCGGGCGTCCTTATACGGGCGCTGCCCATAATCCGCAAGCGGTCATAGGACCGGTTAACCCGTCTAGGACTTCTCGCAGAAACGGGCGCCGGCGGGATCGGCGTAGCAGAAGTCGCGGGTGCAGTCGCAGGTTTCATCGCCGCCGCCGTCGGGGGGACCCTGCTCGCGGCAGGTGCTGTCGCCCGGCGCCACTTCGCAGCGAAAGCGAATGAGCGGCACCGGCATGGCGGCGCCCGGCGCGGGCGCCGTCGGGGCGACAGGCGTTGGCGCAATAGGAGCGGGAGTAAAGTCGGGCGCCTGGAGTCCGCCCGTGCCAGTCGGCAGCTGCGGGATAGGAGGCGGCTGCGCGACAATGGGCGGAACATACGGCGCGGTCGGCACCGCCCTCTGCGCTGCGACCGGATCGGAAGCCATGGCCGTTAGCGCAAAAAAAACGGCGGCCACGGGGACGACCCAGGGACCGCGCGTTTTTGCTCGATTTGACTGTCCAGACACCATCCACCCTCGCGGGAAATGGCGCCGGTGACCGCCTAGCGCGGCGCCAGAACCATGACCATTTGCCGGCCTTCCAGGCGCGGCTCCGATTCCACCTTGGCGATCGGCTCGAGGTCGCCCTTCACCCGCTGCAGCACTTCCATGCCGAGCTGCTGGTGCGCCATCTCGCGGCCGCGGAAGCGCAGGGTGACTTTCACCTTGTCGCCTTCCTCGAAGAATTTTTTGATCGCGCGCATCTTCACGTCGTAGTCGTGATCATCGATGGCGGGACGCATCTTGATCTCTTTGATCTCGACGATCTTCTGATGTTTGCGTGCCTCGGCGGCCTTCTTCTGCGCCTGATATTTATATTTGCCGTAGTCGAGAATCTTGCAGACGGGCGGATCGGCCTCGGGCGAAATCTCGACAAGGTCGAGGCCGGCTTTCACAGCCCGCTCAAGCGCGTCAGTGTGCGCGACCACACCTACGTTATTTCCAGTCTCGTCAATCAGTCGGACTTCTTTGGCACGGATCGCATCGTTGATCCGGGGGCCGGAAGGCTCGCGCTCGGGCGCGGCACGCATTGGTCGGCGGATGTCGTCTCTCCTTGTGTGGTTTCGATGACGTGTGGATTCGCTGAAGTGTCGTTCTCTGCACTGATAGCCGACCGACCATTTGGGCCAACCGGCGCAGATACAGGCTGCAATAAGCCGAAACATCGAAAAGAAACGGGCTCAAGTCAAGGGTGGAACGTGGATCGTTGCCGCCACTACCCACCCAAATTTTGCGCCAAACAGCCGCTTTTCCTAGCCCTGGCAGCGGCTCCGGCGCCATGCTGCCGGGACCAGCCTCGTTCTGGGGCTTGTTTCAGGATTGGGGCCGATGGATGCCGCCTATGCCTTTCTCGTCGCGTCCCTTTTGCTGGAACGAGCGTTCGATCCGTTGATTGTCGTTCCCGCGCTGCTGGTTGGTCTTATCTGCCGGCGCTGGTTGTACGTCGTCCTCGCCGCGGCGGCCATCACCGGCTTCGTCGAGGCCGCAAGGTACATCAACAACTTCCAGCCCGCGCTCATCGCTGCCAGCTGGGTTGCTGCGACGGCCTGGGGATCCCTTGCCTATGGGCTCGGGCGGTGGCTGTCGCGACGCCTCACGCCGCTCAGCGAGAAAGCCCCTTCCCCGTGAGCTCTTCGAGGTATTGGCCCCAGCGCTTGTCCTTCTCACGCCCGAGCTGCATCAGGTACGTCCAGGTGAACAGGCCGGTATCGTGGCCGTCGTCGAATGCGATGCGAATGGCGTAATTGCCCACCGGCCGCAGCTCCTTGATCTTGACGTTGCGCTTGCCGCCGACCGTGACGCGCTGGTCGGCCGAATGCCCTTGCACCTCGGCGGACGGGCTCATGACGCGCAGCATCTCGGCGGTGAACTCGTAGTGCGACCGGCAGGCGAACTCGACCGTCAAGCCTGACCCGCCCCCGGTGATCTCGAGCCGGGGCGGGCGAACGGCGTTCTGTTTGGCCGTCTCCAGTTCCGCCCACGTCCGCTTGGCGATGTCGCGAAACACCTGCGCATGCGCGCTGTCGGGCAACGTCGCCGTGATCGGCTGGCCGCTATCGGAGCGCATCCTGACGTCCATATCGAGCGGCACGGCGCCCAGGAACGGCACGCCCAACCGCTGCGCCTCCGCCTCCGCGCCGCCATGCCCGAATATGTCGGAGCGCTCGCCGCACTTGGGGCAGATGAAGGTGCTCATGTTCTCGACGATGCCGAGCACGGGCACGCCCACCTTGCGGAACATGGCCAGGCCCTTGCGCGCGTCGATCAGCGCCAGGTCCTGCGGCGTCGAGACGATCACCGCGCCCGACAGCGGCACCTGCTGCGCCATGGTGAGCTGCACGTCGCCGGTACCAGGTGGCATATCGATGATCAGCACGTCGAGTTCGCCGTCCTCGCCCCAGGCGACGTCGCGCAGCATCTGATTGAGCGCGCCGACCACCATCGGTCCGCGCCAGATGACCGGCGTTTCCTCATCGACCATGAAGCCCATCGACATGGCCTTGAGGCCGTAGCCTTCCATCGGTTTCAGCGTCTTGCCCGTGATGACCTGCGGCTGACCCTTGAGGCCGAGCAGCCGCGGCTGCGAGGGACCGTAGATGTCGGCATCGAGGATGCCCACCTTCTTGCCGGCGGCCTGCAGGCCCAGCGCCAGGTTGACGGCAACCGTCGACTTGCCGACGCCGCCCTTGCCCGAAGCGACGGCGATGAGCGCTTTTACTCCCCGTACTTCGGCCATCGGCTTTGGCCCGGTACCGGCCGGCTGGGGCGCCGGCCCTGGCGCGTGGCTGTGGCTATGACCATGGTCATGGGAGTGCCCGTGATCATGCGCGTGCGATCCGCCGTTGCCATTATCGCCGCGCGCCCGCGCTTGGGCCACGCGCGGGCTTTCCGGCGGCCGTGCCGCGGTGGCGCCGGCAGGTCCCCGCTGCGCCTCGGCCGTCAGAACCGCACTCACACCGATAACGCCCGGCACCTTGGCGACAATGCTCTCGGCCGCCTTGCGCAAGGGTTCGAGCTCTTCGGCGCGCGCCGCCGGAACGGTGATGGAGAAGTAGACCCGATCGTCCTTGACGAGGACTTCCGACACCAGGCCCAGGTCGACGATGTTGCCTTGCAGGTCCGGCCCCTTGATACGCCGAAGTTCGTGAAGGACGGTATCTTTGGAAAACGACATTGCAGGCTCCAGGGGCTTTGGCGCGATACTGCGCCATCTAAGCTATGGCGCGCCACAATCAATCTCTCAGGCTCAACCGTGGTGATTAATTACCGACTATCGGGCTTGGCTGTGGTGGATGGCGCAGCAATTCGTTCGCCCTGGAAGTCGTTGGCGCGGCTCTATATACGGAGCTGGGGAGACCATCACGGAGCAGGGCGTGCGCCAGACGCATGACCGGCAAGCAGCCGTGAGGCGCGGGGAAACGTCATGCAGGCGCTCATCACGCTGAGCCGCTGGATCGATGCCACGACACGCTGGATCGGCCAATCTGTCGCCTGGCTGATCGTCGTCGCCGCCTTCGTCAGCGCCAGCAACGCCATCATCCGCAAGCTTTTCGATACCAGTTCGAACGCTTGGCTGGAGGTGCAGTGGTGGCTCTTCGCAGCCGTGTTCCTGCTGGCGGCACCTTGGACGCTGGCCCTCAACGAGCACATCCGCATCGACATCGTGAACGAGCGCCTTCCCCCTTGGGCACGCAATGCCATCGAGATCGTCGGCCACGTCTTCTTTCTGCTGCCGACTGCAGCTCTCGTCGCCTACACGTCGTGGGACTTCTTCGTCTCTTCGTGGCTGCAGAACGAGCAGTCGTCGAACTACGGCGGCCTGCCGCAGTGGCCGGTGAAGTTCCTCATCCCGCTCGCTTTCGCCCTGCTGTTCGTGCAGGGCATCTCCGAACTCATCAAGCGCATCGCCATCATCAACGGCGATCTTCCCGACGACAAATTGGGCATCGGCCACCCCGCTGCAGCCTCGGCCCGGGCGGGGCATCTGGAGTTGCCCGCCAGCGAAGGCTCGGCACCTGACACGCTCCCATCCGGCAAGCGCGGCTAGGGGCGGCAGGGAAGATGCTCGTATTCATCGCAGAGAACCTGGCGCCGATCATGTTTGCGGCGCTGATCCTGTTCCTGCTGCTCGGCTATCCCGCCGCGTTCTCGCTCGCCGCCGTCGGTCTCATCTTCTTCGTCGTCGGCGTCGAACTCGCCCCCTACTCGGGTGGGGCGATCAACCTGTCTTGGCCGCTGCTGTGGACATTGCCCGAGCGCATCTACGGCGTCATGACCAACGACACGCTGCTCGCCATTCCGTTCTTCGCCTTCATGGGCCTCATCCTCGAGCGTTCCGGCATGGCCGAGGACTTGCTCGAGACGGTCGGCCAGCTGTTCGGCACGGTGCGCGGCGGGCTCGCCTACGCAGTGATCTTTGTCGGCGCGCTGCTCGCCGCCACCACCGGGGTCGTCGCCGCCTCGGTCATCTCTATGGGCCTCATCTCGCTGCCCATCATGCTGCGTTACGGCTACGACGCCCGCTTCGCCTCGGGCACCATCGCCGCCTCGGGCACGCTGGCGCAGATCATTCCGCCCTCGCTGGTACTCATCGTCCTCGCCGATCAGCTTGGCCGCTCGGTCGGCGAAATGTACACCGGCGCACTGGTGCCAGGCCTGATGCTGGCCGGCTTCTATGCCCTGTTCGCGTTTGTCGTTTCGCTCGTCCGGAAGGAGGCCGCGCCCGGACTGCCGGCCGAGGCGATCAAACACCGCGAGCCCGATGGATCGCGCGGCTACGCCTCGCTGGTCGCGCTCACCGCCATTTGCGGCGTCATTGCCTGGTTCATTATGCGCCGCACGTCCTACACCGGCGGTGATCTCATCATCCTCACATTGGCGCTGGCGGTCTGCCTCGCCATCGTCTTCGCCGCCATGAATTGGATTGCGCGGCGTTCCGGCGGACCGCGGCTGCTGTCGGCGCTGGCCGAGCAGGTCGTGTTCGTCATGGTGCCGCCCCTGCTGCTCATCTTCCTGGTGCTCGGGACCATCTTCATCGGTGTCGCTACACCCACCGAAGGCGGCGCCATGGGAGCCGTGGGCGCCATGCTGCTCGCTCTCGGCAAGCGACTTAGCGAAGGCAACCGGGCGCGCTTCAGCATTGAGATCGTGCGTTCGGCGACGCAGGCGACGGCCAAGCTGTCAGCCTTCGTCATGTTCATCCTCATCGGGGCGCGCATCTTCTCGCTCACCTTCTACGGGGTGAACGGACACCTATGGGTGGAGCACCTGCTCATCTCGCTCCCCGGCGGAGCCGTCGGCTTCCTCATCGTCGTCAACGTGCTCGTATTCTTCCTCGCCTTCTTCCTCGACTTCTTCGAACTCGCCTTCATCATCGTGCCGCTGCTGGCGCCGGCAGCGCAGGCGCTCGGCATCGACCTCGTCTGGTTTGGCGTCATCCTCGCCGTCAACATGCAGACGAGCTTCATGCATCCCCCGTTTGGGTTCGCGCTGTTCTATCTGCGCTCGGTCGCCCCGCGCGTGCCATACGTCGACAAGGTGACAGGCAAGACCATGCCGGCCGTGACGACTGGCCAGATCTACTGGGGCGCCGTGCCGTTCCTCGTCATCCAGCTGATCATGGTGGCGCTGCTCATCGCCTTCCCGGGCCTCGTGCGCCACGATGCGCCGCCCAATGTGCAGCAGCGCGCACTGCCTGCCGCCGGCGACGCTGCGCCTGCCTTCAAGAACCAGGGTTTTTCGCTGTCGCCGTACCCGCCGGCGATACCCGGCGCACCGCCGCCCGAGACCACCGGCCCCGGTGCTCCGACCCTCGACATGTCCGTTCCGCCCGTCATCGTGAGGCCGTAGTCCGAATGCGGTAAGCTCCAACTCTGAGAATCGTTGGAGGCTGCCCCATGAGCGATCCATCCGAGACGACCTGCCGTCTGATCCGCCCGCACGACACGTATGACGGCAAGCAGGGGCTGACCTACTTCAACGGCATCGCCGCCGAGACCACTGGGTCCAAGGGCATATGCATGCACTTGCTCACCATCCCGCCGGGTGGCCGCGCCAAGGCGCACATGCACGCCAGCCACGAGACCGCGATCTATGTTCTCGAAGGAGAAGCGGTCGCGCTCTACGGCGACAAGCTTCAGCATCAGGCCGTAACCGCAGCGGGCGACCTGTTCTATATTCCGGCCGGCGTGCCGCATCTGCCGATCAACATTTCCGACAAGCCGATCTCGGCGGTCATTGCGCGCACGGACCCGAACGAGCAGGAGAGCGTCGTGCTGTTACCCGAGCTGGAGCACTACGCCGACGCAGCCATCGCCCAGCTCATGGCTGGGAAGAAGGCGAGCACCTAGAGTGCTTCCGGAAAAGTGGGAACCGGTTTTCCGATAAGAAGCACGACATTGCAATGCGCGCGGCGCTAGTCCGCAAGCGCTGCCGCGTCGAGCACCCAGACGCTGCCTTCGAGCCGGCCCGGCGTCGTCATCTCGACGTTCACCTGGTTGGTCGTCGCCTCGATGCTAAGGATCTTCACCGCAAGCGGCTTCGTGAACTGCCAGGCTTCGCGCGTGCCCAAGACCTGCTTCTCATAGGCGCCCAGCGCGGCAGCATCGCCCTCACTCTTCAGGCGCTGCCACTCGCTCAGCTTGGCGTGATCTTCGAACCAGATCGAGTTGGATTTCACTTCGACCCAGGCGCCGATACGCTTTTCAGCCGCAACGCATCCTGCCGCCAGCGCGCCCAGCATGAGCATCGAGGCCGTCACGCGTCTCCAGTGATCTGACCGCGCCATGCTCACACCAGCCCCTTGCGCTGCTGGATCATCATGTAGGTGTCGTAGGTGTGCTCGGCGAGTTGGAACCACAGGTAGTCCTCGCCGCGGATGGCGATCATCGCCTCGTAGACCTTCTTGAATTCGGCGTTCTTCGCGCAGATGTCGGCAAACACCTCGTTGGAGGCCTTGAAGCACGCATCCAGCACCGCCTCGGAGAAGGGCCGCGGCTCTGCGCCGCCGATCGCCAGCCGCCGCAAGGCTGGCGGGTTCTGAATGTCATAGCGCGCCATCATGCCGACGTTGGCGACCGAGGCCGCAGTGCGCACCATCTCCTGGTAGTTCTTCGGCAGCGCATTCCACTTATCGAGGTTGATGAAGAAGTGCAGCATGGCCTGCCCTTCCCACCACCCGGGGTAATAGTAGTACTTGGCGACCTTGGAGAACCCGAGCTTCTCGTCGTCGTAGGGGCCGACCCATTCCGCTGCATCGATGGTGCCCTTCTCGAGCGAAGGGTAGATGTCGCCGCCGGCGATCTGCTGCGGCACGCCGCCAAGCTTGGCAATGACCGCGCCTGCCAATCCGCCGATACGCATCTTGAGGCCGCGCCAGTCTTCCGGGCTGTTGATTTCACGCCGGTACCAGCCGCCCATCTGCGTGCCGGTGTTGCCGCCCGGCAAGCCGTAGATCTTGTGGCGCGCATAGAACGCGTTCATCAGATCGATGCCGCCGCCCTGATACATCCACGCATTCTGCATGCGGTAGTTGAGCCCGAACGGAATGGCCGTGCCGAGCGCAAACGTCGGGTCCTTGCCCCAGTAGTAGTACGAGGCCGTGTGTGCGGCCTCGACGCTGCCGTTGCTCACCGCGTCGGCGGCGCCGAGGCCCGGCACGATCTCCGTCGGCGCGAACACGCGCACCCGGAAGTTCCCATCCGACATCTCGTACAGGGCCTTGGCGAACGCCTCGGCGGCGCCGAAAATCGTATCGAGCGATTTGGGAAAGCTGGAGACCAGCCGCCAGTCGAGCGTCGGCTTGGTCTGCGCGATGGCGGGAGCGGCAATGCCGACCCCGGCGGTCCCCGCCGCGGCCACTTTGAGAAACTTGCGGCGGTTCACTTTGTCCGTCACGGACGCCTCTTTCGCTCGACGAATAGCGCGCCTTTATATCCTCGCCGAGGCGCCGGCCACAACGCCGACCCGCATGGCGCCCGACGACCACTGCTTGCGGTCGTCGCGCCCCGGGCCTAAATCGCTCCCATGCAGACGCGGGACATCGATGGCGAAGTGACGGGCCTGCTGCTGGCCGGCGGCCGCTCCTCGCGCATGGGAGGGCAGGATAAGGCATTGCTCGACATCGGCGGTCGCCCGATGCTGCTGCACGTGCTGGGGCGATTGCGGCCGCAGGTCGGGCGCATCGTCATCAACGCCAACGGCGATCCGGCGCGTTTTTCAGGCTACTGCCTGCCCGTCGTACCCGACAGCATCGAGGGCTATGCTGGCCCGCTGGCCGGTCTGCATGCGGGGCTTGCCTGGGCGCAACGCGAAACGCCGGAAGCAGCCTTCATCGCCAGCGTCCCGGTCGATTGCCCTTTTCTGCCGCTCGATCTCGTTGCCCGGCTGAAGGCAGCGCTGCTTGCCGCCGACGCCCCATGCGCGATCGCGGCCTCGCAAGGCGAGCGCCATCCGGTGGCCGGCCTGTGGCGCATCGAACTTGCCGACGTTCTCGCCGAGACGCTCGCTCAGAACGTTCGCGCGCTGCATCGCTTCGCCGACGCGCAAGGCTGTGCGGTTGCCGATTTCGCTCCCGTCGACATCGGCGGTGGTAGCATCGACCCGTTCTTCAACGTCAACGCACCGGCCGACCTCGAGAAGGCACGCGCGCTGTTCGCCGGCGAGACCGCCCGTGGGTAGCCCCCCGATCCTCGTTGGCATCGTCGGCTGGAAAAACTCCGGCAAGACGACCCTGGTCGAGCGCCTCATCCCCTGCCTCGCGCGGCGCGGCCTAAAGGTCATGACCGTCAAGCACACGCACCACGCTCTGCGCCCGCTTGACGGCGCCACCGACGGCGAACGACATCAGCGCGCAGGTGCTATACAGACGCTCGTCATCGCACCCGACGCGTGGGAAATATCCGGCCAGTTGCAGGCGAGTGCTCCGCCGCCGCTTGCCGACCTCGGCGCGCACGCAGCGGGCGCCCACATCGTGATCGTCGAGGGGTTCAAGAGCGCCCCGATCCCCAAGATCGAAGTGCGGCGCAGCGCGTCGCCGACGCAGGAATCGCTGGCCGAGCGCGATCGTCACGTGATCGCAGTGGCGACGGACCACCCGACTGAAGCCTCGGGCCTGCCAGTGTTCGACCTGAACGACGCCGAGGGCATCGCCGGCTTTATCGCCGATCTCGCCAAGTGAGACGTGCCGGACGGGCATCACCGCGCGCGCGCCAGCGCCGACGAACGTAGCCGACCCCTACGATGAGGAGCACCAGCCCCACGGCCAGCCACAATGCCCAGTGCCCGAGGAGCGAACGGCCAACTTCGGGCTCCAGCCCAGCCTCCGGGGCGGGCACCAGACGCCCGGCGCGGTCGGCGGTCGAGGCGCCGTCCGAAGCCGCACCCCCCGCATCGGCGAGGGCGGCACCGGCACCGGCACGCACCGCGAGCCACTGCAAAAGGGCAAACAGCGTACGCATCACGGCCTGGTCACATGCCCTCCCATCGTCTCGAAAGACGAAAGCTACGGGTGGATTGTCACCTATTAAGGCCGCCCGGTGCGGACCATAGCGGTGCAGAGGCGACAAAACCCTTGAACACCCGGCGGCGGTCGCTAGCTTACCGGCGACCGCCGCACCATCTATGGCATGTACGGCCTCGCATTCCACACACGCTTAAGGAGCGCATCGCAACTCGTGAGTGATCATCGCCATTCGCCGCCGCTGCCTGCGCTCGTCGACCGCTTCGGCCGTTCGATCACCTACCTGCGGGTCTCGGTGACCGACCGTTGCGACTTCCGCTGCGTCTATTGCATGTCGGAGCATATGAGCTTCCTGCCCACGGCGGGATCTGATGACGCTCGAGGAACTCGACCGGGTCTGCACCGCCTTCGTGGCGCGCGGCGTGCGCAAGCTGCGCATCACCGGCGGCGAGCCGCTGGTGCGCAAGAACATCATCTGGCTGTTCCAGGCGCTGTCCCGCCACCGCGCCTCCGGCCTGCTCGATGAGCTGACGCTGACGACCAATGGCAGCCAGCTCAAGCGCTTTGCCGGCGATCTCAAGAGCGCGGGCGTCGAGCGCATCAACGTATCGCTGGACACGCTGCGCCCCGACCGCTTCCGCGCCATCACCCGCTGGGGCGATTTCTCGACGGTCATGCAGGGGCTCGACGCGGCCGATGCCGCCGGGCTCAAGGTCAAGATCAACGCCGTTGCCCTGAAGGGCACCAACGAAGACGAGATCGACGACCTCATCAGCTTCGCGCACGGCCGCGGCTACGACCTCACGTTCATCGAGACCATGCCCCTGGGCGAGATCGACGGCGCCCGCCACGAGCAGTATCTGCCGCTGTCGATCGTGCGCGCGCGCCTGCTCGACCGGTGGACGCTGGATGACAGCCCGCACACGAGCGGGGGCCCGGCGCGCTACGTACAGGTGCGCGAAACGGGCGGACGTCTCGGCTTCATCACCCCGATGACGCACAATTTCTGCGAGAGCTGCAACCGCGTGCGCCTCACATGCACGGGCACCCTCTACATGTGCCTCGGGCAGGAGGACGCCGTCGATCTGCGCGAACCACTGCGCGCCGGTCCGTCGGATGCCGCACTGCACGCTGCCATCGACGAGGCCATGCTTCTCAAGCCCAAGGGCCACGATTTCGTCATCGACCGGAGCGTCGGACGTCCAGCGCTGGCACGCCACATGAGCGTAACTGGCGGTTAGGTGCTAATATCCCCCCGGACCCTCGGGGGAGGCAAGCTTGTCCAAATACGGCGTCAGCCTGTTGCGCTCGGCACGTCTGACACGGCGGCAGCTCATCGTCTTTGCGCTTGTCTCCGCGGTCATCAACGGCATCGTCACCGCCAGCGTTGGCACCTGGCTGGCGCAGACCTACACGACGCAGCTCAACCGCCGCAAATCGGTCGAAACCCTCGCCCACCTGATCTACGAACGACGCACGCGCGCCGGCATGGTCGTCTCCTCGATACGCCGCAACGCGCCCGTCGACGAGATTCAGTTCCGCAAGCGCGCCTACGACGAGGCGTACGTCGACTGGAACAAGAACATCCTGCTCAATCTGTTCGTGATCCGCGAGGTCAGCGGCGAGATGCGCTTTGCTCTGCTGGAGCGGATGTTCGAGGACGAGCTCGTGGCGTCCATGGCCGACGTCGACCGCTGCCTCACCAATGCCTATGACCGCAAGCTGGCCGGCGAAGACGTGTTGCCGGTGCTCGACGCCTGCCGCATGAGCCAGCTGCATCAATTCGTACTGGACTGCGGCGCCACCTTTACCGACGAGCTTTACAAGCTCACGCAGCTGACGTTCGTACCGTTCTCCAACGCCAAAACCGAGCGCAAGCGCCTGGCAGAAGTGAATATCAAGGCCAACTGCACCCGTTCGGCGCAACCACTGCCGGCAACGGCGCCGCCCACCGCAGCGCTGCCGTCGTCGACACCTGCCGGCGGCAAAAAACCCTGACGGCTAGGCGAGCAGCTTGCGCACGCTGGAGCGAACCTCTTCGAGCGTGAAGGGCTTCGACAGCACCGCCACCTGGGAGCCGGTCAGCGACTTGGCGCGATCGAGCTGTTCGGCAAAGCCCGACATCAGCAGCACGCGCAGGTTGGGCTGCTTCAGCGCACGCTGCGCCAGCGAGACGCCATCGAGCAGTGGCATCTCTACGTCGCTGACGAGGACATCGAACTTCTGCGCACCCGCGCCCTCGACACACTCGAGCGCTTCGCTGCCGTCCTGGGTGACGTGCACTGTGTGCCCGTCAGCCTCGAGTGCGCGCCTGACCAGATCGCGTGTCGATGCATCATCGTCGGCAAGCAGTATCCTGGCCATCGTCGCCCCCTTGTTGGCTACTGGCGCACAACGCGACCTACGAACGGCAACTCGCGGTAGCGGTGCGCAACGTCCATTCCGTAGCCGACGACGAACTCATTGGGACAATCGAACGCGCGGTAGTCCGGCACCAGATTGACCGCGCGCGGCAACTGCTTATCGAGCAGCACGCAGGTGCGGATCGTTGCCGCGCCGCGGGCCGACAGCAAATCCTTGGCGAAGGCCAGCGTGCGCCCCGAATTCCAGGACGTCGTCGACGATCAGAACGTTGCGCCCGCGCACGTCGAGATCCATGTCGCGCAGGATGGACACCTGGCCGGACGAAATGCGCGCCTTTTTGTAGCTGGACAGCGTCATGAAATCGACCTCGGGCGCCAGCCCCACCTTGTGCAGCGCCCTGATCAGGTCGGCGGCAAACACGAAGCTGCCCTTCAGGATGGCCACGACGAGCAGGTTCTCGAGGTGCTGCCCGGCGATCTCGCGGGCGAGTTCGTTCAGCCGGCCGGCGATCGCCTCGGGGGTGAAAATCACCTCCAGTTCGGGGTCGGCTGTGTTTGTCGCGTCGTTCATGACCTTCGTTCCAAACCGCATTGGCCTCGTGTTCGGGCAGGATAGCAGCACATTGCATCCTCCCTGCAATACCGCCATAACGTGCTTACACCGCAGGGGCTGCCCTGTGCACACGAACCCGCCACATTCGTACCCGATTGATCGCCGGTTCCCGCGTATTCTCTCGCTCTGGGAGCTTGGCGCCTCATGCTGCAAACGGCTGGCTGAAACTCGTGATTCGTCTATCGAACATCGGACTCGCCTACGAGCAGGGGCCGGACATTCTGTCGGAGGTGAATTTTCATCTGCGACCGGGCTCGTTCCACTTCCTGACCGGACCGTCCGGCGCGGGTAAAACCTCGTTGCTGCGGCTGCTGTTCATGTCACGCCATCCTACACGTGGGCAGATCCACCTGTTTAACCAAGACGTGAGCCACATATCCACGTCCAAGCGTGCCCAGTTGCGCCGCCGCATCGGCATCGTGTTCCAAGACTTTCGTCTCCTCGACCATCTGACGACCTGGGAGAACGTTGCGCTGCCACTGCGCGTCGTCGGCAAGCGACTCGGCGACTACCGCGAAGATGTCACGGATTTATTGCAGTGGGTCGGCCTTGGCGATCGTATGCACGCCTATCCCTCGATCCTCTCGGGCGGTGAGAAGCAGCGCGCCGCCATCGCGCGCGCTGTCATCGGCAAGCCCGAGCTGCTGCTCGCCGACGAGCCGACCGGTAACGTCGACCCGCAGATGGCACGCCGCCTATTGCGCCTCTTCATCGAACTCAACCGTCTCGGCACGTCAGTGCTGATAGCCACCCACGATCATCAATTGATGCGGCAGTTCAAGGCGCCGCGGCTGGAGCTACACGACGGTCATGTCCGGATCGTATGACAGACCGCCAGGCCGTCGGGAGCAGAGTGGGTCGCAATCTGCGACCAACTTTGATCTCTACGACACCGTGCTGACCGGCCCTTCGGGGCCGAACCCGCAGTTCACCTATGATTCCGCCCCGACTGGCGCACTCGACGCCACCCCGGCGCGCAAGTTCGCGCCATCGCGCGGCCGCAAGCCCAAGCAGGAGCCGTCCAGCACCCCGGTGGTGCCGCCCGATACGGTCACCGGCCGCTCGCTCACCCTCGTCATCTCGATCATGTGCTTCCTGGCCTGCCTGACGGCCGGCGCGGTGTACATGATCAACCAGTCGGCCAGCGCCTGGCTGAAGGATATCGCCAGCGAGGTGACGGCCCAGGTCGAGCCACGCGACGGCCTCGACATCGATAAGACGGTCCGCGACGCGGAAGCCTTCCTGCGCGAGCAGAAGGGCATTGCCCGCGCCAACGCCCTCAGTCTGGAGGCTTCATCCAAGCTGCTCGAGCCCTGGCTCGGCAGCTCCGACGTCCTGGCCGCGCTGCCGGTCCCACGCCTCATCGCCATCGAGGTCGACCGCAGCGACCCGCCCGATATCGAGGCCCTGCGCGCCGAACTGACCAAGCGTTTCCCCAGCGCCTCGCTCGATGACCACCGGCGTTGGCAGCAGCAGATTCGCACCGTCACCCGGTCGTTCGCGCTCGGCGGCCTTGCCATTCTCCTGCTCGTCGGAGCGGCCACCACGGCGATCATCGTCTCGGCGACGCGCTCGGCCCTGGCCTCCAACCGCGAAATCGTCGAGGTGCTCCACTTCGTTGGCGCCACCGACCGCTACATCGCCCGCGAGTTCGAGCGCCACTTTCTGCGCCTCGGCATCCGCGCCGGCGTCGTCGGCGCGCTATGCGCCATGAGCGTTTTCCTCGGCATGCCCTTGGTCATGGAGATGCTGGGCGGGGGGTCGACGACCACGGCCGAGATGCACCGGCTGATCGGCACCAGCGGGCTGGATACCATGGGCTACGCGCTGCTCGGCGGCGTCGTAATTACGATCTCGGCGCTGTGTATGCTGACATCGCGATTCGGGGTGTTTCGCATCCTGAATTCAAAGCCGTAACTTCCCGGCAAGTGCAGCAAAGACACCCTTGCGCAAGCTCTTGTTTCCTGCCGCAAAGGACCTGTCGCAACCGGGATCAAATCGGCTAGTGTGCCCCCACGCTCAACAGCGCGGGCGATCAAACGGAACGGAAAGCGTGGGCGGCCCTGGCGATGAGGAGCTTGCGGCGGGTGCTAATTCTCGGTGCAGCAGCGGCCTTGTCGCTGCTGGCGTTGGGTTTTGTGCTGTTCGCCAGCGTGGTCACCCGCCTGCCCGCCGACAACAATCCGCACGCTGACGGCATCGTCGTGCTGACCGGCGAAGGCCGGCGCATCGCCGAGGGCGCGCGCCTGCTGGATGAAGGCCGCGCCGACCGCATGCTCATCTCCGGCGTGTTCCGTCGCACCGGCAAGAAGGCGCTGATCGAGATCTCCGGCCTCCCCGAGGACAAGTTCGATTGCTGCGTGGACATCGGCTACGACGCGCTCGACACGGCCGGCAACGCCAACGAGACGCGGGCATGGGCGGCCTCGCACCGCTACGACAGCCTGATCGTCGTCACGGCGAGCTATCATATGCCGCGCAGCCTGGCCGAGTTGTCGATCGCCATGCCTTCAACACAGCTCATTCCTCACCCGGTGATGCCCAACAACTTTCCGCCGACGCGCTGGTGGCTGCATGCCTCCGCCACGCGCATGCTGATCTCGGAATACTTCAAGTTCTTGCCGACGGCGGCGCACCTGACCGTCGCCCGCCTGTTGCGCTCGGCGCAGACGAGTTCGGTCGCCGAGGTGCCGGCCGAGCACTCCGCTGCCGGGATATTCTGAGCTTGTCGCTGACGCTGCTCCGTTCGCTCATTTTCGCGCTGCTGTTCTACGTCAGCACCGCCATCTTCGTCATTGGCGGCTCGTTCCTGCTCTTCGGCCCGCGCCGCTACGCCATGATGGGCCTCAAGGCGCACGCCATCGTCTCGCTGTGGCTGCTGCGCTGCATCGTCGGGACGAAGATGAAAGTGCGTGGCCGCGAAAAGCTGCCGCCCCCGCCCTACCTGGTCGCCTGCAAGCACCAGTCAGCCTGGGACACGTTCGCGCTCATTCCGATCTTCGACGATCCGGCGCTGGTGATGAAATGGGAGCTGTCCCTCATCCCCTTCTACGGTTGGTTCTCGCGCAAGTTCGAGCATGTCTTCGTCAAGCGCGACCGCGGCCCTGCCGCCCTGCGCCAGCTGATCCGCGATGCCCAGGACCGCGCCCAGGCCGGCCGCGAGGTGCTCATCTTCCCGGAAGGTACCCGCCGCGCGCCAGGCGCCGCACCCGATTACAAGCCGGGAGCCGTGGCGCTCTATGAAGGACTTGATCTGCCGTGCGTGCCGGTAGCGCTCAACTCGGGTCTCTACTGGCCGCGGCGCCAGATGATCCGTTACCCCGGCACCATCATCGTCGAAATTCTCGATCCGCTGCCGGCCGGGCTGCCGCGCGCTGAATTCCGCGCCGAATTGCAGGCACGTATCGAGGGCGCTTCCATGCGGCTGATCGTCGAGGCGGCGCGCTCATCCTCCCCACCGCCCATCTCCGCAGACGTTCTGGCCCGCGCCGAGGACGTCGTCGCCGCCGAGCGCCGCTAGCGCCTGGCATACTCATCCGCTCAGCCGGACGCTGATCGTCAGGGCCGGCCGGCACTGGCCCATCGCGAAGGCCGCCCGATCGAATACGTCGCGCTGGCGATCTAGTTTTCGCCCGGCGAGAAGCAGCGCGCGATGCCCACCGAGCTATGTCCTACATCGCCGTGCAGGAAGCGCTCGGCGGCAAGACCGTGGGCCGGCTCGAGCATGTCAGCCACGCGCAGCACACGCCCTGATTGCGTCGACGCCGCGACTGCCGCAATCGGCGTCGCGCGATACAGTTTTTTAGGGGTCGCGACACTTTAGTCGGCATTCGGTGGATCGGTGTACCGGCCTCGTAAAACCTTCGCTGTACAGAATGTGCGTATTCACCCACAGCGCGGTCGTCCAATGCACTTCTTCAGACTTTTCCGACGCTACGAGATCGAGGCTGCTTTCATTTTCGCCGTGCTTGTGCTGCTCGCGGCGGGGCTTGCCTCCTATGGCGCCATCGACGCCGCCAAGGGCAGCGTTGGCTGGGTGCGCCACACCTACCAAGTGATCGGCAGCATCGATAAATCGTTCGAAACCCTGGCGCTCGTACATTCCTCCGGCCGCAGCTACGCGTTGACCGGCGACAAGCGTTACGAGCGCGTCAATCGCGATGCCGTCATGGATGCAACCGCGGCAGTCCTCAATCTCACTTCCCTGGTGCGCGACAATCCCGAGCAATCTGCTCGCATTCCGCAGCTGCAGAACCTCTTTGATCGCATAGTGGCTCGATCGCAGAGCGTCATCGCCGCGCGAACAAATTTCGGCGCCGAAGCGGCCATCAGTCTTCTGCAATCCGGCGAGGGGTCACGCGCGCTGGAAGACTTGCGCCTATTGACGGGGGAATGAAAAATCGAGAGCTCACGCTGCTCGATCAGCGCGAGGCGCGCGCCAATTCTGATTTCGAATGGACGCAATACGCGCTCATCGGCGCCACGCTCGTCGCCCTCATCCTCACCGCTTTGGCAGGGTTTGGGACCATTCGCGATATTCGCCGCCGCAAGAAGGCGGAGTCCGAGCTGTTCATCGAGAAGGAGCACGCGCAGGTGACGCTCGCCTCCATCGGCGATGGCGTCATGCGCGCCGACGCCACTGGCAACATCACGTTCCTCAACCGCGCCGGAACGATGCTGACCGGCTGGCCGGAAAACGAGGCCGTCGGCAAACCGCTCGGCGACATCTTCACGATCATCGACGCGGCAACACGCACACCCATCTCGCAGCGCATGCAGGATGCCACCAGCGAGGGCGCCATGGCCCCGCTGCCCGAGACGGCATTGCTGGTGCGCCGCGACGGAAAGGAAGTGCCGATCGAGGAGACGGTGGCTCCGATCCGCGACCGCGACGGCAAATTCACCGGCGCCGTCAACGTTTTCCGCGACGTCAGCGAGGCGCGCGAGGCGGCCCAGCGACTGCGCCACGTCGCCCACCACGATCCCCTCACCGGCTTGCCCAATCGCATTCTGCTCGACGACCGCATTGGCCGCGCCATCGCCGCCGCCGAGCGCCATGCCGGCATGGTCGCCCTGCTCTATCTCGATCTCGACGGCTTCAAGCTGGTCAACGACACCCGCGGACACGGCTGCGGCGATCTCCTTTTGCAATCGGTCACCGCGCGTCTGCTGGCTTGCGTGCGCGACTGCGATACCGTCAGCCGCATGGGCGGCGATGAGTTCGTCATCTTGCTCACTGAGGTCGGCGCGGCCGATGACGCCGCGGCGACCGCCGACCGCGTCTTAGATGCCATTTCCGAGAAGCATATGATCGAGGGGATCGATCTGCGCGTGACGGCCAGCATCGGCATCAGCCTCTATCCCAACGATGCCCGCTCGCCGGCGGAACTGCTGAGCAATGCCGATGCTGCTATGTACGAGGCCAAGACAAGCGGCCCGGCCAAGTACGTCTTCTATCCGGCCGTCGATGGTCTCGTCACCGACGTCGGGCAGCGCCGCGCCTGACGCAAACCCGCGGCAACGGGGCTCAGATCAGCCCCTCGTGCTTCAGCGCGACATGCACGGTCGGGCGCGCCTTCATTCGCTCGGCGAACGCCGCGAGGAATTCGGGAATGGCCAGCTTGTTCTTTGCCGCCCACGTCAGCATGACGAACAGATAGGCATCGGCGACGGTGACATTGGCTCCGAACACGTACGGCCCAGCGAACTTGCCGGCCACGAACTTCAACTTCGACTCGACGGACTGGCCAGCCTTCTTCTTCTCGTCGGCGCTCGCCCGCGGATCAAACAGGGGATGAAACGCCTTGTGCAACTCGCTGGAGAAATAGGCGAGCGTCTCCAACAGGCGGTAGCGGCCGAGCGGCCCGCGCACGCCGAGGGCCGGATACTGGTCGGCGATATAGCTCAAGATGGCGACGTTCTCGGTCAGCACCTCCCCGTCGTCGAATTGCAGCGCCGGCACTGATCCCTTTGGATTGATTTCGAAGTAGGAGCGCCCATCCTCCAGCTTGTGCGTGCTCAGATCGACCTTGATGAGATCGAACTTCATATCGGCATCGTGCAGGGCGATATGGTCGGCGAGGCTGCAGGCGCCGGGCGAATAGTAAAGCTTCATCGGTCGCTCCTAGGTTGCTGTGCCAGTCAAACTCACCAAACCCTGTGAAGTATCCCGCGCGGTCAAAAAGCCGCCGACGTCAGGATTTTGAACGGCCAGCCCGGTGTGATCAGAGCTCCAGGACAATAAAGAAGCCGGCGAACCCCGGGCCGAAGGCCGCCAGCAGGAACCGCCCCTGCGCGTTATCGTTGAGCGCCTCCTTCAGCACGAACAGCGCGGTCGCCGAGGACATATTGCCGTAGTCCCGCAGCACATCCCACGAGTAGCGGATCTGATCGCGCGACAGCCCCAGCGCCGCCTCGACCGTCTGCAACACGCGGCTGCCGCCGGGATGCAGCAAGAGCCCGTCGAAGTCTGCAAGCGACAAGCCTTCCCGCGCGAAAAACGGGAACAGTGCCTCGCCGAGGCGTTCGCGCATCAGTCCCGGCAGCTCCGGGCTGAGCACGATGCCGAATCCGTCGTTCTTGATGTCCCAGCCCATGATGTGCTCGGTGTTCGTCCAGAAGTATTCGCCCAACCCCTGGATGACGCCGCGCGCCGGTCCTGCCGAAGCGGCGATGGCCGGAACACCGATTGTGCGTCCGCTGCCGCGCCCGTAATTGTCGGCGCTGCGCAGCACCACCGCGGCCGCCCCGTCGCCGAACAGCGCCCCGGCAACGAACATGGTGAGGCTCGGATCGTTGATGCGGAGGCATAGCGAGCACAGGTCGACGGTGAGAAACAGCACGTTGGTGCCCGGCCGCGCCTGCGCCATGCGCGTCGCGCGCGCCAGACCGCCGACGCCGCCGCCGCATCCGAGCCCGAAGATCGGCAAGCGCTCGACGTCCGTCCGAAACGCGAGGCGATTCATCAGCCGCGCTTCCAGACTGGGCATTGCCATGCCGGTGGAGGAGTTGGTGACGATGGTGTCAATGTCGCGCAAGGACAGCCCGGCCTCGGCCACGGCCTGGACGGCGACGCGCTCCAGCAGATCGAGCGCGTGGCGCTGATAGGAGCGCGTGCGTTCCTCCCAGCTGCGTTCCTGCAGATACCATTCCTTCGGCTCGACCGAGTAGCGCCGCTCGATGCCGGTGTTCTTGTAGAGGGCGTCGAGGCGCGCATATTGCGGATAGAGCTTGTGGGCGCGTTCGGCCACATCGCTCTGTCCGATCACGTGCTCGGGCACGGCGGTGGTGACCGCTGCGATCTCGACATCGATGGCGGACGCGGCAGGGCGCTCCGCGATAAGACGCTCTGCCTGCAAAGTCATAGATGGGTGTCCGCCGGTATGCGCGCGCGGGAATGCGGCGCATGGGGCATGCTAGAACGCACACTGAGCAACACGCCAAGACAGACGCGGCATAGGGTATAGCCCCGCTTGCGCCACTCCCCACAATTGCTTGCGTCGGCACGTGTTGGCGAGGCATCGCATCCGCGGGGCCTGCGGGCGGCGTCGCGAGTGCACCAAGTGGTTCATGAACGTCTCTATCTGACCCCATGGTTTTCATACGTCGCCCGGCATGGCAGTGCCGTCGCCCCTAAACGGCGACAATCCTGCCCCTACGAGCGCACATTCAGCGTCAACATGGGGACAATGATTCGAACGGGAGAAACCGGCGCAGCGGGATCGCCGCGAACGCTGAGAGGCGGGGTGCCTCGCACTGCCTGGCTTTGGCAGGTCGCCAGCTTGGTGCTGGTCGCTGTCGTTGCCCCGTCGCCCGCGGCGTTGGCCGGCGCGCGCACCAGCGCCTGGCAAACCGAAACGATACCGCAGACAGCCCCGCCTGCGCCTGCACCGACGCCGCCCACCGCAACCCCGCCAACTTTGCCGACGCGACCACTGACCGTCTTCGAACAACAGGCGGCGGAGACCATCAAGATCACCAACGCGTTTCGCCAGCGCAATGGCCTGCCGGCCTTCGCGGAAGATCCCGTCTGCACGGCGGCGGCCTTCGATCACGCTCGGGACATGGCCCGCCGCAGCTATTTCAGTCATTTCGCGCCCGATGGCGGTTCACCGACCACGCGCTACAAGCGTCGCAATACCAACGGCCAGCGGGTCATCCGCGTGACCGAGAACATCGCCCGCGGCAACGGCACGACGCCCGAGAGCGCGTTACGGATGTGGCTGGACTCCCCGGGCCACCGCAAACATCTGGTCGGCCGCGAAATGAATCATATCGGCGTGGGCGTCGCCAACGGCAGCTGCTTCTATGGCGCCTGCACCTTCTTCGTGCAGTGCTTTTCGCGCTGGCCCGGATAGAGCCGCGCTGACCTGCAAATGGGCCTAGTTCACGTCGGCCGCCTGCGGTGCCAGGTAGATGCGATCCATCATGCGGCGGTTGACGAACAGCTGCTTGTCGAGATGCGTCAGGTTCCACTGCCCGCCGTCATCGTTGGATTCAGGAGCATAGCGCGCGATGTCCGCATCGGCCTTGATCTCGAACCGGACCACCGCCATGGCGCCCATGCGCAGCATCGGAGCGAACCAGCGCAGGCGCGCGCTCTCGATGGCGATCTGCACGAACACATGCACGTCGACCTCGTTCTCGCGCACCGGCACGAAAAACGTCGTCACGATATAGGACACCGGCCGTCGCGCCCCGCTCACCGGGTCCGAGCAATAGTTGTTGTAGGACCCGTACAGCGGCTTGAAACGCAACACCCAGTCGATGTGATAGTTGTCGCCGTCCTGGATGCCGCCCAAACGGTGCAGCTTCAGTGGCACGCCGCGATACCTGGCCGAAGACCGACCGATGGTTTCATCATCGCGCGTCTCCGAGGAGAACTGCAGCGTATCGAGCGAGGTGCTGTTGGTTCCCACGAACGAGTGGACCTGGAACGAGTGCTCGATCTCTCCGAAGTTGTCGAGCACCACCGGAAGCGGCGCGCGGAACGGCTCGGTGAAGCTGCCGATCAACTCATAGCCCGGATCGATGAAATCGGGGAACGCGGCATCCGCCACATCGGCATGCGCCACCCAGATGAAGCCATGCTTCTCCCATGTCTTGAGCATCGGGGCAGCACACACCTTGTCGGGCCGTGACGGACTGATGGCGGTGCCGTTCGAACGTATTCTCCACGCGTGGTACGCGCACACCAGTTCGCCCTGTGCGTTGACGCTTCCCTTGGCGAGTTGCGCCCCGCGATGCGGACAGCTGCCGAGCGTCGCGGCAGGCTTGCCCTCGCCATCGCGGTAGAGCACGTAGCGCTTCCCGAGGATGGCAAACTCATGCACCGCGCGCTTCTTAAGCTTGCTCGCCTTGATAATGGGATGGGGATACCGGAGTACGTCCGGGTGAATTGAATTCTTCACAATCAATTCTCCGCCGTAGCGAAAACCTGCACACAATAGCGTCCAGCGTAGTGCAGTCCGCGCGGATCGGCCAGAAGACGCTCACCCCGTTTGGCCTCGCAACGCGATTATCGGCACCCCACTGCCCCCCAATCGCACCGCAGCGGATCATCGGCCGACGAGCGATGGCGCCTGCGGCGGCATGCAAGCGGCTGAACTTGCCTGTGGGCGCCGGGTGCGCCGGCGGCTTTGCCGGGCGACTTCGGTCGGCGAATCCTTCCACAGCTTGCCCACAGCCTGATCCCGCGCTCTTGCGCATTTTGGAGGCAACCATGCCACGGCACCTTCCTCCAATCCTCATTGCCTCGTGTCTACTTGCCTGGGCCGGCGCGGCCAGCGCCGATGGGCCCGATCCGGCCCCGCCCGTGCCGCTACAAATCACCAACTGGACCGGCTTTTACGGCAATGCCGGCATCGGCTACGGCCTCTGGGACGCGCAGACGACGACCGACACCGCCGGCCGCTGCGTGTCTTGCGCCAAGACCGATCACGCCGGCAGGGGTTGGCTTGGCGAGGTGGGCTTTGGTTACGACTACCAGTTCACCGAACGGATCGTCGCCGGCGCACTGTTCAACTACGACTTCGCCGACATGCGCGGCCGGGTCAGCGATGCGGTGTTCACCACCGCCAAGACCAACAACGACTCCACGTGGTTCATCGGCGCCCGCGCCGGTTGGCTGATGACACCGGACATCCTCAACTACTGGAGCGTCGGCTACACGCAGACGCACTTTTCGGGCGCGCCACTGCACAACAGCTACACCGGCGCGCCGCTGCCGAATGCACAGCTCGCCAGCTACAAGGCCGGCGGCTGGTTCGTCGGCGGCGGCGTGGAAGTCGCCGTGCACGAGGGTTGGTTCTGGCGGACCGAGGTTCGCTATGCGGACTACAGCCGCGACGCGCGCGCTGAGACCGGGATCTCACCCGCTTTCCACCTGAACTTCGATCCCTTCGTAATGACGGCCACCAATGAGGTCGTCTACAAGTTCGACTGGAACCACTGATCCGCCAGCCGCATAACGAGCGCCATGGCCGCCAAGACGCCGATCAAGCCGACGAAGGTAGCGGAGCTAGCAAAGAAAGCCGCCGCCAAAAAGCGCGCGACCGGCAAGCCCAAGCTGCTGGCCGGCGGCAACCCGCAAATCCCCAAGGGCTACGGCGATGCTTCCGTGCAGGCCTACGTTGCGGCCATCCCGGGGTGGAAGCGCGATGTCGCACGCCGCGTCGATGCGCTCATCGCCCGCACCGTTCCCGGCGTGCGCAAAGCGGTCAAATGGAACTCGCCGCTGTACGGCAGCCCAGCTCCCGGTGAGGACCACACTTGGTTCCTCAGCGTCCATTGCTTCGCCAAGTACGTGAAGGTGGCTTTCTTCCGCGGCCGCTTGCTGCGTCCGGTGCCGCCAGGCGAATCCAAGACGCAGGACACGCGTTACCTCCACATCGACGAAAGCGGATTCGACGAAGCGCAGTTCATCGCCTGGGTGAAGCAGGCCAGCAAGCTGCCCGGCGAGCGCATGTGAGGGGGCAGCGCGGCGCGCCCCTGACCGACGACTTGCAGATGCGATCTGAATTCAGCCCGGAACCCGCTGACCAATGGCAAGTTTCCCTCCCCACAGACACAATGGGGACCGACCATGCAATTCCGTATCCGGCCACTTCCACTATCCGGCGATCCGAGCGAGGATCGCGCCGCTTTCATCGGCTGCGTCATCGCCTGCCTGCTTGTGTTCGGCGGCCTCCTGCTGGCCAGCCAGCTCGCGTAAACTGCGGCGTCGCAAAACTTAGCCGGCGTGATTCGCACACCCGCGACGTGGCATGCGGGAAGCCTGCGCCAGCCGAGCTTCAATCTGAAATCTGTTAAATATTGCAACCTGCCACTGTCATGCGTTGAGAGACTTAGCTCTTGCTTACCCTCTGGCAGCGCATTTCCTTTTTCGGAATTTCGTCTCAGCGTCTTGTCGGCTTGCAAAGCCTTCGCGTCTCCTCGCCGCCGCGTCGATAGTTGCCGTGCGTCGCCGCTTACATCGCGCCATCGAGACCGGCGCTAGCTGCTAAGGAGCCACTATGTCCGAGGAAGATACTAACTACGAGCGACGCCTCAACAGCCTGTTGTTCGACGCAGCGAACAAGACCGACGATTTTACCCGTCACAAGGTTGCGATCATCGAAGCCGGCAACGCGTTGCAGGACAGCTACCTCGCCGCGCTGCAGCAGTGCTGCCGCAAGCACGACGAAGTGCTCAAGCTCGAGGAATATGTTCTGACGCGATTCCAGCGGGCGCTGCCGGTTGGCCAGGTTCGCGACGAGCACTCGAAGATCGCGCCCGCGCAGAACTCGTTCGACCAGGTCGCCGATCAGTTCGTCGATCCGTCGTTTCCGTTTCTGAGACGCATCGCCTAGGGCGCCGAGCTGCGGGCAATCTGATCTGCGGCCTTGCCGGGGCGCGGCGCGCGCCCTCGCTGCCAAGACTGTTGGTCGTGGTCGGCCGATCGGCGTTTCCGATCGGCGCGCCACGGAAACGGCATGGCATGGCCCGCATCAGAGAGCGCGGCGCTCACTCGTCGGCCACCATGCCGGTCATCTCGACAACCTCGAGATCCTTCGTGGTGACGCGCATGAGCTGGCGCAGGTTGTCGACCTTCCACCGCTCGTCCGGCGCGCCGCTGATGAAATTGTCGCTGCCGTTGTCGGCGAGGATCATGCCGTACTTCTTCAGCGCTTCCAGGATCACCTTCGCCTCGGGAGCAAATCCGCTCGTATCGAAATCGCCCCGCAGGCGCACGCGCATGCCCATCGGCGGCAGGTCGTCGTCCTTCAGCGAACTCGCCCAGTGGCTGGCCGGGGGAACGTAGGCGCGGCGTGACTTGGAGAGCGTGAAGCGCAGAGCGTGCTCGATCGCGCCCTTGCCGACCACCTCATCGTAGCGCACCAGCCCCGGCAGGATCGGCAGACCGGCCGCGTCCGCCGACGTCCAGCGCGCGGGCCTCTCCTGATTTTCCTTCAAGTTCCAGATCGCCCCGCTGTCCGCCTTCCAGCCGTCGCCATCCTTGTGGGCATTGAACAGCTCCCACAGTTGCTCCCCGTCGCGATCGAGCACCAGCACGTGGCGATCGCCATCGCTGTTAGGGCCGCCCTCGATCGGCGCGTCGGGCGGCACGGGATACGGGCCAGCGTCGCTTTCATCGGCGTAGGTGAACGTCACCGGCACGCGCTCCTGGTCGGCGCCGACCACCACATAGGGAATGCCGATCGGTGCGCCTTCCCACTCGGGGCCGAAGTCGGCGCGCAACGGCTTGTCCATGCCGACGCGGGCGAGGATTTTCTCGGAGCTCGGATCCACGGGGAGCAGCGAAACGTCCTGGTGCCAGGGGCTGTCATCGGGCAGCAGCCTCCGTCCTCCGAGGTCAGCGTTGGGACCGAGCGTCCCTGCGTCGCCCGACGCCACCCTCTCTCCGCTGGCGCGCGGTTCCTCGTCGGCAACCGCCGGTTCCGACGCGCCACCGCCGAGCTTCTTCAGGTAGGCGCGCGCCAGCTTGGCGTGAAAGCCGTCGGGGAAGCTCTTGAGAAACGCGTTCCACGCCTCCGCGGTGCCCAGTTCCTTGGCCGCTTCGAACGCATCCTTGGCGCTGACCTCGTCGGCCGCCTGCGCCGCCGCAATCAGACGCGGCATGCCCACATCGCAGCAGGTTGCGATCGGCGGCGTGACGAGCACGCCAAACACGGCAAGCATGACCAGGCGGCGCATTTCGGCTTCCCGATATTGTTGTTGCTGTTGCAATCAGCGCGCAAGGTAGGTCTGCGGCCGACGCCTGGCAACGGCTGCTTCGATCTGTCGTTAGCGGCAAGGATTGGGCCCCTCAATGCGCGCACGGTCAGCATTGCGTGCATGGCGAATCCCTGATGTGCCATACCACTCAAGACGAACGTCGAATGGGGGAGCGGACATGACGCGAGCGATAGCCGTGGTTGCGGCGGCGATAATCGGGACGGCGTTGGCCGTCGCCATGTTGGGCACGGGCGGCGCCTACGCGGAAGACGACAAGCACTGGTACTTCGACGTCGAGAACGAGTTGACCGGCACGGTGAACGAGCTGCGCACGCAGGAAGACGGCGAGTGGAGCGAAAACTGGCTGTCCGACCGCATCGAGCCCGGCGACAAGATCAAGCTCGACTTCGAGACGGACGAAGGCAAGTGCGAGGTGCGCACGCAGATCCATCTGGTCGACGGCAGCTACTTCGATGCGCCGGTCGACTACTGCAAGGCCAAGACGCTCGTCATCCAGGACAACACGCTGCTCTGGAAGTGACACAGGCTGGGATTGATGCAACCGGGCGCCGGCGCGGCTGGCGCCTTCTGCACGGCGTACCGGCATTCGTAACGTTCTGTTTCCTCCGGAACTGAGCGCCGCAACCCGTTCGCGCATGTTGCCGCCGGCAGGACGCATTAACGCGCCTCGCACCAGGAGCGCCCCATGACCTTATTTCTCATCGCGTTCGCGTGCCATCAGTACCGCCGCTATCGCGCCGGTCGGTAAGTCGCGCCCAGCCCGCGCGTGCCCGTGGTGCGGCGCCTGGTAAATCGCTGCCCGTCCGCCGCGTTTACCATCGCGCGGGCGGTCGCAGGCCGTCGGTGGCGGACTGTTGGGTGCCGGACTGGAAGCGCGGGACTGTTGGGTTGAAATCCGGCGAGGGGACCCTATCTATGTCACCCGAGCGAGCCTATCCCCCCGATGGCCGTTCGTGACGCGGGTCGATGTCCCCCGTCCCCGCGTCCGACCCTCCACAGGGTCAGCCCCGGCGCACTCGGTGCGCCGGGGCTTAGTTTTATTCCACAACCGATCGCGACAAAAAGTGCTTGATCTACATGCTTGGCAGGCCGGTTCTCAGGGTTGGCCGAACCGGTAGTTGATACCGGCGGTCACGCTATCGAGCGCAAAGTCGACCTTGTGCGATCCGGTGTAGGCCGCACAGGCCGCCACAGACGGCGAGGGGCAGACACCAGCACTGCCATCGCTTTCAGAACCCAAATCGACATGCTGGTACTGCAGTCGGAACGACCATGCGTCGTCGAGGGCATGCTCGAGCCCGGCGCCGAGCACCCAGCCCGCTTGAGTGGAGCTGGATGCACCTGTCTGAATGTACGGAAAATTGAGCTGCACAATCGACTGATTGAAGCTGCGCTCGCCGAATGCCAAACCGCCCGTGACGTAAACGAGACTTCGATCAAAGGCGACACCAAGCCGCCCGCGCAACGTAGCAACCCAATCAATGTCGGTCGAGGCCTCCACCCGGTACGGATTGAAGGCGGTGATGGTGCTCGTCGTGCTGTTCTTGCCATCGAGCGCGCTGTAGTCAGCTTCGACGCCGACCAGGAAGCTGTGCACCTGCCAGTTGTAGCCCACGGCCGCGCCACCAATTGCGCTGGTGCTGGTCATCCCGCTGTTGAGCAGTGGCAGGAGTGCGTCCCTGTCCAATTGGTTGACTGGATTGGCGGTGTTATTCCACTCGCCAGTGAGTTCGGTCGCAGATTGCCTGTCCATCCAGGCCGCGCCGGCGAACCCGCCGACGTAGACACCGCGCCAGTCGACGCCCTGTGAAGCGGCGGGGAAACACCAAGCTAATGTTCCCAACAGAATTGCTGCCCGCCGCATGGCATCCACCTTTTTAGCGAATTGCTCAGAACGGTAACAGCTTCCTCCATCTCGGGGTGAAAATGCTTCCGCGGCGGACATGGCGGCCGGCGCACGTCAACGCCGCCCTCGAACCAACGAGCGTCCATACGGATCGAAGAGGCGGTCTACTGTGCGGGAGTCAGAATCAGACACTACTCATCGATCTCGGATCGGGCGTGGATCACTTTGGGGCCCGGCGCGCGCAGGACGGTGCGGAACCCGATATTCGTCGTCCCTAGGTCGACTTCCTGCGGTTGCCGCGACGTCGAGCGATAGCGAGCGCAATAATTGGAGGCGCACAGGAACGAGCCTCCTTTGATAACTCGGCTCGGCGCTCGCCCGGGCTCCGTGCGCACAGTACCAGCCGGTCCCTGAGGGTTCACCACGGCATCGCGGGCGTGGCCGCGGCGATACCAGTCGCTGGTCCATTCCCACACATTGCCGATCATGTCGTAGAGGCCGTAGGCATTGGGCCCGAAGCAGCCGACCGGCGCGGTGCCGACAAAGCCGTCCTCCCCGGTGTTGAGCACCGGAAACACACCCTGCCACGTGTTCGCAAGCGGCTTGTCGTTCTCGTAGGCGTCGCGCGTACCGACTTCCGCGCGATGGCCCCCGCGCGACGCGTACTCCCACTCTGCTTCCGTCGGCAGGTCGCGACCGCGCCATTTGGCGTAAGCCTGCGCATCTTCGTAGTCCACGTTGACGACCGGATGATTATCGCGCCCTTCGATGGTGCTGCCTCCTCCTTCCGGGCGGCGCCAATTCGCATCTTCCTTGAATTGCCACCACTGCGAGATGTCACCGCCGCGCGTCAGTTGCGTGGGTGCCGTGAACACGGCGGCGCCCCGGCCTTCCCGCCGCTCGGCCTTCGTCACGTATCCAGTTGCCCGAACGAACCGAGCGAACTCGGCGTTGGTGACCTCGGTCACATCCATCCAAAATCCGTCGAGCCGGACCAGATGGGTAAATCTCTCCTCGGGGAGATGACGGTCAGAGCCCATGACGAAGGCGCCGCCCGGAACGAATACCATGCCGGGATTTTCGCTTTGCGCGGCAGTGAGCGAGGCAAGCCCCTTGCAGTCCGCGACCGGTCCGGCCGCATGTGCGACGTCCCCCTGAGCGATAAACACAACAAGCAATGCGCTCACCACAAAAGGTGCGCTGGCGCCGCCGTACTTCGGCACTTCTGTCGCCGCGGAGCACATTACACGCGTTTCTCCCGACATTCTGATGCGTGAGGGTGGCGCTGAAACGTAAGCGTTGCGCAAACAAAATCGGTTGGTTTGCACGCGCAGACCCAGATGCAATTTGCGAAGCATTCAAGCCTTAACCGCTGCCACACCACGTACACGGAACAACGGACCGTGCATGATGCAATTGGTTGCCACGCAACGTTCGGAGTGCAGGAGTATGGAACGTTTGATGTGAGGGAGACCCTCGATGCAACGCTTGGCGCAAAAGAACCTTGCCATCGTAATGAGCGTCGCTCTGCTGTCCTCAAGCGCATTTGCGCAAACTGAGAGCCGGACGGGCGCTGGCAACAAGCCCAACATCCTTCTCATTGTTTCCGACGATACCGGCTGGGGCGATCTCGGACCTTACCTCGGCGGTGAAGCGCGCGGCATGCAGACGCCGAACTTCGATCGCTTCGCGCGAGAAGGAATGTTCTTCACCAACTATTACGGGCAGCCGAGCTGCACACCAGGACGTGCAGCGATCCAGACCGGCCGCATCCCCAACAGAAGCGGCATGACGACTGTCGCTTTCCAAGGCGAGGGCGGCGGACTTCCGCGTGCGGAGTGGACGCTCGGCTCCGTGCTCAAGACAGCGGGCTACAAGACCTACTTCACCGGCAAGTGGCACCTCGGCGAGAGCGACTACGCGCTGCCGAACGCTCAAGGCTACGACGTGATGAAGAACGCATTCCTTTATCACCTCAACGCCTACACCTATCCCGATCCCAAGTGGTTTCCGGATATGAGTCCGGAGCTGCGGGCGATGTACGAAAAGGTGACGAAGGGTTCGCTCACGGGTAACGCGGGTGAGGAGGTGAAGGAAGATTTCAAGGTCAACGGAGAGTACGTCGACACACCCGAGAAGGGCGTCGTCGGCATTCCCTACCTAGATGCTTACGTCGAGAAGGCGGCCATGGAGTTCCTCGACACGGCCGCAAAGTCCAAGGACACGCCGTTCTTCATCAACGTGAACTTCATGAAGAACCACCAGCCGAACCTGCCGCATCCCGACTTCATCAACAAGTCGATCTCAAAATCGAAATATTCGGATTCGGTGGTGGAGCTCGATACGCGCATCGGCAATCTGCTGAACAAACTCGACGAACTTGGTCTCGCCGACAACACCGTCGTCGTCTACACCGTCGACAATGGCGCGTGGCAGGATGTCTATCCCGACGCAGGGTACACGCCGTTCCGCGGTACCAAGGGAACGGTTCGCGAAGGCGGCAACCGGGTGCCGACGATGGTGCGCTGGCCCGGAAAGGTCAAAGGCGGCTCAGTCAACAACGATATACTCGGAAACCTCGATCTGATGGCGACGTTCGCCTCGCTCGGCGGCGTGTCGCTGCCAACGAATGATCGTGACGGTCAGCCGATCACCTTCGATAGCTACGACATGACACCCGCCTGGATGGGCACCGGCAAGTCACCGCGGAAGGATTGGTTCTACTTCACCGAGGACGAGCTTTCTCCCGGTGCGGTTCGTGTTGGACACCTCAAGTACGTATTCAACCTGCGCGGCGACGACGGAGCCAAGACTGGCGGCCTTGCCGTCGACAGCAACCTCGGCTGGAAAGGTCCGACAAGCTATGTCGCGACGGTTCCGCAGGTGTTCGATCTCCTGGCCGATCCGCAAGAGCGCTATGACATCTTCATGACCAACTTCACCGAGCACACCTGGGCACTCGTGCCGGCGAATGACGCCGTGCAGGCGCTTATGAAGAGCTACATCCAATATCCGCCCCGCAAGCTACAGAGCGAGAGCTACACGGGGCCGATTACAATCTCGCGCTACCAGCGCTTCAAATACGTCCAAGAGCAGCTGGCTAAAGACGGCTTCAACATTGGACTACCGACCGGCAACTGATGCATGAGCGGCTTGTGAGGGGTCGGTCCGCTGGGTTGGCAATCGCTGTAGCGTTGCTTGCAGCGGGATCGTTCGCAGCGTCGGCAAACGCAACTCCGGATCCTCTCCCGTCATGGAACGACGGAGCCGCAAAGCGCGCCATAAGCGACTTCGTCGCCGCCGTCACGACCGAGGGCTCGGCGGACTTTGTCCGACCGGATGAGCGCATCGCCACCTTCGACAATGACGGCACGTTATGGAGCGAGCAGCCTATGTACGTGCAGCTCGCCTTCGCGCTGGACCGCGTCAAGGCGATGGCTCCCGAACATCCCGAATGGAAGGACACCGAGCCGTTCAAATCGGTCCTGGCGAATGACATCAAGGGCATCGCCGCCTCGGGGCAGAAGGGCATCGCGGAAATCGTGGCTGCAACGCACGCCGGCATGACCGACGGCCGAGTTCGAAAAGATCGTCACCGATTGGATCGCGACAGCGAAAAATTCAAGGACCGGCAAGCTCGACGAGGCGATGATCTTTCAGCCGATGCTCGAACTCATCGCTTATCTCAAAGCAAATGGCTTCGATGTCTTCATCGTCTCCGGCGGCGGCGTGGAGTTCATGCGACCGTGGACCGAGAGAACGTACGGCATCCCCGCGGAAAACGTCATCGGCTCCTCCATCAAGATGAAATATCAGTCGGACGCTAAGAACCCGGCCATCGTCAGGTTGCCCAAGGTCGACTTCATCGATGACGGCGCCGGCAAGCCGGTCGGCATCCAAAAATTCATCGGCAAGCGCCCCATCGCGGCGTTCGGAAATTCGGATGGCGACTTCGAGATGCTCGAATGGACGACCACCGGCCCTGGGCGTCGTCTCGGCATGATCGTGCATCACGACGATGCCAGGCGCGAATTTGCCTACGATCGCACGTCCCAATTCGGCCGCCTCGACAAGGCGCTCGACGCCGCGCCCGAACGAGGATGGAACGTCGTCAGCATGAAGAACGACTGGATGAGAGTGTTTCCAGACAGAGAAGGACAATCGACGCCGCGCCCGTGACGCCGAGTGCCTCCGCGGCTCCTGTTTCCATCAGCCTGGCCGCAGGTCACCGGCGCTAATCAGGCGGCCCAACTTGCATTAGCGAACGGACTTTTCGAGCGCCGATGCATCGACCGTCGGCACGACCTTGCCGAATGCTATGATCTTTGTTTTCCCGCTGACCCACGCCTGGGGTGGCCGGCCATGCAGCTTCTCGCACATCGAGACTGCCTTGCTGATCTCGTCTTCGGGTAGAAAATAGTAGTGGCCGGCTTTGCCGAGCACGCGGCCGAGCGTCGTGAAATACTCCGTGGCGACCTCGAGCGCGGTCTGATCGAGACAGCGATCGGTCTCGTTGAACGCCGAGAGGGGAATGCGCGCGTCGGTGAACTGGGCTTTCGCTGATACCCCGTCTGTGGTCGGAGCGATGAAATGTGTTCCGACGACGAGCGTCAGGTCATCGTCCGGGACAACCGCGGGATCGGTGAGGCGCGGCAGAGGCCGCGACTGGGCGCACGAGGGGGAAACGCCCGCGAGCAGGGCCCATGTGGAAAAAAGTGCGAGAAAGAGATGTCCAAATCGGCGTCTGTCGCGCATTTGCTGTCTCACATGGTTGGGTGGACGTACCTTGCTTCGAATATCGCCCATACCGCCCCGGTCCCTGCTGCATTACTTATCAGTTTTTGTTCAATCTCGAGGCAGGCGAGCCCGTTGCAGGCGCGATAAATCGGTATAGCCTGGGATCAAAAGAGACGTCTGGAGGTTATGTCTGGCGGGCATCCCGAAACAAGCATTCGGCGGTTCGCATACATGACCAACCTCGTCTTCTTTTTCTCGACCTCCCGAGGCTTCCAGCGAGCGCTGCGCAACGTTTGTTGTCATGCTCTAGCGCTTGCCTTGCTGGCGATGGCCCACCCGGCCTCTGCGGATCAGGCTGAGCATATTCCCCCGTCGCTTGAAGCGGTCTTGCAGTCGCGCGACTTGATCGTCCTGGCTGACGTCAAACACGGGGTGCGCGATCGTATCGCATTTTTCTCCTCGGTCGCCCTATTCGAAACCATGGCGCGATCAGGGGTGCGCCACATCGCCATCGAGATGCCACGCGTTCTCGGTCGTCAAGCCATGCGCATCGAAACCGAGGCCGACGTCGAGGCGTTCGCAGAGGACATCCTGCGCGCTGACCATTGGCACTTCGTCGATCCGGATCATCCCAATGAAACGTCCAGTGCAACACAGCATCGGGTGGCATTCGCCCTCGGCAGCCAGGTGCTGCTCGCCAAGCGCCTCGGCATCAATCCCATTTTCTACGACTTCAACAATCCGCTGGGCGGTTTCAGTACGATCAAAGACCCTGTCTATCGATGCCTCGCCGAGTTAGACGACGTGGCTTGGCTGAGAGTGGGTCTCGACGGCAAAGTGACGAAGTCACAGCGCGACGCAGCCATCATGCGTGAGCGGCTCAGTCATGATGACGAACTCGCCGCTTACATTGAGCGCGAAGTCGCGGCGGCGGGAGGCGGCAAACTCGTCGTCGTACCCGGCTATGCTCACGCAGTCATGCCCGGAGGCATCGCCGATCGCATCGCAGAGCGGCTTCACACCGAAGCCACGGTCGTCGCAATCTTCAAGGACCGAAGCGAGGTGAGGACATTCCATGCCTTCCTCTGGGAGCAATCGCGCCTGCTGTCGATCGATCTATCGCGCCCCCCGCAGTTCTATTACACGATCGCCGGCGACGCGCTGCGGAAGGATGAGGCTCCCGGCCGGTACGCCGCCCATGACGGCTCGCGCGAGCGCGACACGCCGGCAATCTGTTACCAGCTTGCTCATTCCAACTAGTCGCCGCGATCGCGCAGAACAGTAGCTCGGCCGCCCCCTAAAACGCCGGGCCGAAGCTGTTCGACTTGGGGAAGCCGCGCGGCGCAACGCGCCCAGCCTGCGCGCGCTCCGGCAGCAAGGACGCTTCGAGCGTGAATATCTTGCCGTTGGTGCCCAGCAGCAGTGTCCCATTGCGGAAGTCTGCCTCGCTTTGGGTCGCCATGCGAAGGTCCGCGGCCGCTACGTCCGCTGTTTGAGGCAGACCAGCCGAAATCGCAGACGGCCTGATGCGCGTTCTTAAGGCGGCCCCCCCGCCTCTGACAGGGACGAGTTGGACTCCATCGACGAGCGATAAAACATTGCGATCTCTAGGAATTTGCGACGGATTGCCTAGCCGTGGGCCGTTACCAGGGAGGCGGAGGCAGCTCCGGCGTTGATATTGGGGGGACACGGTCGATGGTAAGAGGCATTTCCGGCCGAACGCGCTTCGCCGCTCTGGCGATGCTCGCCTTGCTCGCTGCGCAAAGCCAACCCGCATCGGCACAGCTGTTCTGGGATTGGGGCGGCAAGGAAGAGAGCAACGGTAGCGGCCGCGAGGTCATTCCCTTCAATTCGAAGTACACGCGGGGCCAGATCATCGTCAGCTTCAGCGACCGCCGGCTTTATCTGATTACCCGCGCCGGTTCTGCCATCAGCTACCCAGTGGCCATCCCGCGCGAGCAGGACCGCTGGCAGGGCTTCACCAAGGTATCCAGCAAGAGGATCAATCCGGCATGGCGGCCAACGCCCGACATGCTGCGCGAGAATCCGCGGCTGCCACGCTGGGTGCCGGGCGGCCACCGCATGAACCCGCTCGGCGTTCGCGCGCTCTATCTCGGGTCCAGCTATTATCGGATCCACGGCACCGATGCGCCGTGGACCATCGGCACGGCCGCATCGAAGGGCTGCATCCGTATGTACAATCGCGACGTACTCGATCTTTATCCGCGCGTGGCCGTGGGCACCAAGGTGACGGTGACATGGGAGCGGTTCGCGGGAGAAGACTATGCGGTCTCGGCGGGTGCCAGTGACTGAGCCGGTAAGCGGCGGCTGACGTAGCGCTGAGGTGAATGGTGCCGGCAGCATACGCTTCGTTCAGCGACAATTTGATGTTCCTTGCGCAGGTCGACGCCTGGGCGGTCATGCTGGAACTCGACCTCGAGGTAATGATTGCGCGATCAGCTGCCCCTTCCTATTGTCGAGCCTGCGGCGTTCCTCCTCCCGGTTGCGCTCGACCGGTTGGCCACTTCTTGGCTCGCACTTCATCGAGCAATGATGCAATTCCTCCTGGTCACCACGTTCATTGTCTTTCTTGCTGCGGCCATTTCTCCGGCGCAGGCACAGATCCTTCAGCCTAGCCCCGGCACGGCGTTGCGCAGTGAGATTCTCGACGCGGTGCGGCCCGTCTTCGAGACCGAAACCAATGGTCCGATCGAGTTCGTGGTCCGGCGTCTCAACGTGCTCGGCGACTGGGCCTTCGGTGATGTGACGCTGCAAAGGCCGGGCGGCCATCCGATTGATTGGAACGCTACCAAATTCTCTGCAGACTTTGCCGAAGGCGCATTCGATCCAGGCGGATCGTTTTTCCTGCTGAGCCGATCGGCAAATGGCTGGGAGGTGATCGAGTTCTCAACCGGCCCGACCGATGTCGTATGGGATGGTTGGCGCAACGACTACAAACTGCCAAGTCCACTCTTTCAACGATAAGCATCGCCTTCGTGAAGCCAGTAGAACTTCGTAAGCCCTTCCGATCGCCCGACGGCCTTTGGGTCTATTTCGTCGAATCGGTCTCCGAATGGCGTCACCATGCGGTTATGTACACGGCCGTTGCGATTGGATTGCCGGTCCTCGGATTTCTGAGCTACTGGCTGTTGGGCGGTTCGGACGACCCCGCTGAGATCAGGAAGCTTGCGTTCATCTTCCTCGTCCCCGCTGCATTGATCGTGATCCCCGCTTGGATGGTTTGGCTTCGGCAGCGGGGCAAGGCCCCTGCCACCAAGCTCGTCGTGGGCGCGGAGGGACTCTTTCTGCCACTGCGCATGGCGGCCACCATACCTTGGTCTGCGATCGATCGGCTTTCAATGATCGAACACTATCAACGCAACCATAGGCTCAACGTGTGCTTGTGCGTCCACACCGCAGGCTCGAACAGCTACAGCCATCGAGGATCCAAAGTGATGCGTACGTTGGACAGATGGCACTATGGCACGGAATTCACGCTCCAACTCGAGACGCTGGTCGGGGAGCCTGAGGACGTTCTGTCCGTACTCAAGGAGTTTGCCCCGGCCGCCCTGACCTCGGAGCTTCGTTTGAGTGGATGACCGCAGCCGGCGCGGGCCAAGGTCAGCGTCAGTCCGCTTAGACCTGGTTGCAAGCGCTGTTGAGATCGGCCAATGACACCGGGGCAAGGACGCTGACGCCGATCAAGAAGGTACTTCTGTTTGGCATCGCGCGTTGCATGACGCTCGTCGCCTTCGCCCTCGCTTTTGTCGATAGAGTTGCCTGGTGTCCCACCGGCGTGAATCAGGCTTTGTCTTAGAAACCGCAGCCAGCGGCTAGCCTCTTTAACGCTGCCTGCAGGCCATCCTTCGGGAACTCGCCCTGGCGGACGATTTTGCCATTGGCCTGCATACCAGCGGCGACCGGCTGGCTCGCCTTGCCGAGATCTTTGATGAATTTAGGCGTGACGGCGGTGACAAAAATCAGCCGGCCGTCCTTCTGGTAGGCTTCATCAGCGTCCAGCGGCAGCACGCCGACCCCATCCAGGCGGATGAGCACGGTCGGGTTGCCCCCTTTCAACTTGTCGAGTTCTGGCTTCGACACCTGCGCGACTGAATAGAACAGGTCGCGCCGCTTGGAGTTGCAGGCGAATTCCAGCCGGTCGTCACCCTTTTCGGCAAAGGCGAACGCGCGATGCACATCCTGCTCGCCGTCTCCGGGCGCCAGATAGCGCCATTCGGCAAGAACTGGCTCGGTGGCGAGGATGAGAAGGATGGAGGCAAGTGACAGCAGTAAACCGCGCATCGGCATGACGTCTGGCCCTTCTCCAATTTCGTCCCCGGATCAAAGCGTAAGAGCGGCGTGCACCGGGGTCAAGACAACCGCGCCAGCTCCGAAATTCCGATGTCTGCTTTTGGAGGTAATGCAGGCGAGGCTAACGAGGCTCAGCAGGCTCGCAGATGCCTTTGGGCCGAATTCCGCTAAATCGGCACAGCTGACTATTGCCAGGTAAGGTAGGTCGGTCGCGCGCCCAAGTCCGCGTCGGCCGAAAAGGGACCTCGGTCGTTTCGACAGCTCTCTCAAGCATACCGGGATCCCGGCGCGGCACTCCAATACGCGCTTCGCGCCACCGGCAAAACGGTAACGCACCCGCCCCCCTAAAACGCCGGGCCGAAGCTGTTCGACTTGGGGAAGCCGCGCGGCGCCACGCGCCCCGCCTGCGCGCGCTCGCCGACCCATTCCTTCAGCTCGGACCACGACAGCGTGAACGTGCGCCCGGCGCTATCGCTCCACGTCAGCCCGTCCGACTTCTTGAACACGCGCGCATCGGCCAGCGCGCCGTCCTTGAAGCGCTGCAGGATGACGCCCTTGCCGCGCGTCATCTCGTTCACCTGGTCGAGCTTGAAGACGAGCATCTTGCGGTTCTCGCCGATGATGGCGACGTGGTCGGCGCCGTCCGGCACCGGCACGATCAGCCGCGCTTCCTCCGGCTCCGTCACGTTCAGCACCTGCTTGCCCTTGCGCGTCGAAGCGACCACCTCGTCCTCGGGGACGATGAAGCCGTAGCCGCCGGTCGAGCAGATCAGCAGCTTGCGGCCCGGCGCATACGGGAAGGCGTCGGCGATGTCGTGGTTCTCTTCCAGGTCGATCATCAGGCGCACCGGCTCGCCGTGCCCGCGCCCGCCCGGCAGCAGCGACGCTTCCAGCGTGAAGATCTTGCCGTTGGTGCCCAGCAGCAGCAGCTTGTCGGTGGTCGAGGCGTGCACGGCGCGCTTGAGCTTGTCGCCCTGCTTGAAGTCGAGCTTCGTCAGATCCTCGACATGGCCCTTGAGCGCGCGCACCCAGCCCTTGTCGGAGAGCACGATGGTGATCGGCTCCTTCTCGATCAGCGCCGCGTCGAGGTCGACGTCGATGACGGGGGCATCGGCGAAGGTGGTGCGGCGGGCGCCCAGCTTGGTCGACTTGGAATAGCGCTCGCGCACCTCCTTGACTTCGCCGGCGATGCGCTCCCACTGCAGATCGTCCGACTTCAACAGCTGGCGCAATTCGCGCAGCTCCTTCGACAGCTTGTCGTGCTCGGCGCGGATTTCCATTTCTTCCAGCTTCGACAGCGACCGCAGACGCAGGTTCAGGATGGCGTCGGCCTGCACCTCGGTCAGCTTGAAGCGGGCCATCAGCTTGGCCTTGGGATCGTCCTCGAAGCGGACGATGCGGATCACCTCATCGAGGTTGAGGTAGGCGACGAGGTAGCCATCGAGCACCTCGAGGCGATGCTCGATCTTCTTGCGGCGATAGTGGGAGCGCTTGACCAGCACATCGACGCGATGCTCCAGCCACTGGCGCAGCACATCGCGCAAGGAGAGCACGCCCGGGATCTGCCCCGCCGACAGCACGTTCATGTTGAGGCCGAAGCGCAGCTCCAGCTCGGTCAGGCGGAACAGGCTCTCCATCAGCAGCAGCGGATCGACGGTGCGGCTCTTGGGCTCGAGCACGAGGCGGATTTCCTCGGCCGACTCATCGCGCACGTCGCCGAGCAGCGGCAGCTTCTTTTCGGTCAGCAGCTCGGCCATGCGCTCGACCAGCTTGGCCTTCTGCACCTGATAGGGGATCTCGGTGACGACGATCTGATAGCCGCCGCGGCCCGTCTCCTCGCGTGCCCACCTGGCGCGCAGCCGGAAGCCGCCGCGACCCGTCTTGTAGGCTTCCAGAATCGAATCGCGCGGCTCGACCAGTACCCCGCCGGTGGGGAAATCCGGCCCCGGGATCATCTCCACCAGCTTCTCGATGGACGCGCCCGGATGCTTGATCAGGTGCAGCAGCCCCGCGCACAGCTCATCGACGTTGTGCGGGGGAATGTTCGTCGCCATGCCGACCGCGATGCCGGACGAGCCGTTGGCGAGCAGGTTGGGGAACGCCGCCGGCAGCACCGCCGGCTCCATCTTGCGCCCGTCGTAGTTGGCGCGGAAGTCGACCGTTTCCTCTTCCAGCCCCGCCAGCAGCTCGGCGGCGACCGAGGTGATGCGCGCTTCCGTATAGCGCTCGGCGGCCGGGTTATCGCCGTCGATGTTGCCGAAGTTGCCCTGCCCGTCGATCAGCGGGTAGCGCACGTTGAAATCCTGCGCCAGCCGCGCCAGCGCGTCGTAGATCGCCTGGTTGCCGTGCGGGTGATAGTCGCCCATCGTGTCGCCGACGATCTTGGCGCACTTTAAAAACCCGCCGTCCGGCGTCAGGCGCAGCTGGTGCATGGCGTAGAGGATGCGCCGGTGCACGGGCTTCAGGCCATCGCGCACGTCGGGCAGCGCCCGGTGCATGATGGTCGACAGCGCGTAGGCGAGATAGCGCTCTTCCAGCGCATCCCTGAGGTTGATCGGCTCGATGCCGTCGGGTCCGGGCAGAATCGGTTTGTCGCTCATGGGGATGGGCTACTGCCCATCGCGCCGCGCCGCAAGCCCAAGGTTGCGGATGCACACGGGCGCTTGCGCAACACCCTGAAAAGCGCCCCCGCCGGCCCTGCCCCACCCCTGGCGAGACCGCATGGCCGGCTCGCTCCACCGCGGCGATCGGGCTAGGGTGGCGCAACCCCTCGAACCACAACGGACCCAACCCATGCGCCTTCCCTCCGCCGCCCTCCGCGCCGCCGCCTTCGCCGCCATCCTCGCGCTGCCCGCCCTGCAGGCCCTTCCCGCCCTCGCCGCGCTCAAGACCGGCTCCACGGCCCCCGACTTCACCGCCGTCGCCTCGCTCGGCGGCAAGGAGTTCAGCTACTCCCTCGCCGACGCGCTGAAAAAAGGCCCCGTGGTGCTCTACTTCTACCCCGCCGCCTTCACGCCCGGCTGCACGCAGGAGGCGCACGAATTCGCCGAGGCGGTGGACAAGTTCGCCGCCCTCGGGGCCAGCGTCATCGGCGTCTCCGCCGACGACATCGACGTGCTCTCGAAGTTCTCGGTCAGCGAATGCCGCAGCAAGTTCCCCGTCGCCGCCGACGCCGGCAAGGACATCATGGCCGCCTACGACGCGGTGCTGCCCGGCAAGCCCGAATGGGCCAACCGCACGTCCTACGTCATCGCGCCGAACGGGGAGGTCATCTTCGAGTACACGGCGCTCGACCCTTCCGGCCACGTCGCCAACACGCTGGCCGCCGTCGAGAAGTGGAAGGCGGGGAAGAAGTAGACGTTTGGTTGCTCGGCTTCGCCAAGAGGCTTTTATTTGCTCGGCTTCGCCAAGACTTCACGCCGGCGGCTTGATGTCGGCCGGCAGCACCGCGTTCTTCACGATGTAGGCGAGGCTGCGCGCCCAGCTGTCGTCGGTGTTGCCGCGCAGGTCGACGCTCTTGGTCAGCAGCATGCGCCCCGTCTTCACGTCGGCGATGTAGACGTTGAGGTTGAGGATCAGGTTCGACACCTTCTGCACGCGGATCCAGGCGACGAGGTCGGCGCCGAGCGCGCGCCCGTAGTCCGCTTCGCAGCCGCCGCACTCGCCCGGCAACTGGCCGGCGGCGATCTTGGCGCGCATGGCATCGGGCGTCGGCACGATCTTGTATTCGCCGCTCTCGGCCAATTGGGCGGCGAAGGCATCGCCGGTGCGGACGAGCCGCGCCCGCTCGGCGTCGGTGGTCGGCTCCAGTCCCTCGTTGTCGTTCTGGAAGAAGGTGCCGAGCACGGCGAGCGTGGGCGGCGTGGCGGCGTGAGTGGGTTGCAACGCGAGCAGCGCCATGAGCAGCCCGAGCGTCGCCAGCGGCCAAGCGGCGATGGCGGATCGGTTCGACAAATTTGGGTGGGTCACGCGCGTTCTCCGGTTGATAGGAAAACGCTCGCCGCCGCAATGCGTTCCGGCAGAGGTTTCGACCGCCACGGCGGCAGTGTGCCGAGTTGTTGAAGGTAGGCGGGGTTAACGGCTAGAGACTGCCGTCTCTGAAATCAGACTAAGTTACCCGGCGACCCTTCCGCTCGTAGCAGCAGATTTTGCCCGACTGATCATCAGAGCATCGTGTCGGCCCCGTATTTTCTTCAGGGCGGCATTACGAGACTTCGTTGATGCCAATGCGAACTGCTTTGCAAGCAGTAAGAGTTCTGGGGTAGTAACCGCCCCAGGAACTTCGATCTGCTTAATTACATCGTTGAAGCCGGCATCATCCCCTAGAGACTGCTCCAGCGCCCGATTGATTTTTTGAACAACGTCGATCCTGACGGGGACTTCCGCCCGCTCACGCGCCGCCGGCCTCTTGGCGACGCGAGCAGCGGTCAAAAACATGCTTGAATCTAGGCCACGCGTGTCGGTGGCGAACTTCAAGAAGGCTTTAAGGTCGCTAGCAATGGCCGGCTTGGCTACGTCACTTACCAACCGAACGATCGGCCCAAGATAGTCGACTGCTGCAGTCCAGGTGGCGTCTGCTCCGAGCGCCCGAGGCGCCTCGACCTTCGTGAGCTTTGTGAGCGCAGTCGTGACGGAAGCACTCTTGTGCACCTCTAGAAGCTCTTCGAGCGCCCTTAAGGGCTCGATTGTCCCAGGCGGAGGCACCACAAGGACAGCCCATCGCTTTAATAGCTCAGCTAGTTCAATCGACTTCATTCAGCTGCCACCGGAAGGGTCAGTTGCTTCTGATCAAAGTACTGCGCTGGTGCCACACCGACCTGCATTGCAACGTGTTGTGCGAGTGCCCCGATCGCTTGTTTTGCTCTCGCAGCCTGTTCACTACCTTGAAGACTGTAATACGCAATTCCATCACTCGCCTCTCTCACGAGAGACTGCGTCTGTGGAATAAACGTCGACTCTGGAAGAAAGCCACAATGGATCCCTTTCGCAGAAATCGAGTCCTCCGTTTGTTGGATCGCGCGCCGAGAGGCTATGTGGGTTGGTACATGGCGCGTGGCGACGACACCAACGTATTTTATGTGTGGGCACAGTCCAGCTGCCTTCAACGCCTCCACCTGCTCGCAGAATGACGTGACGGACTCGCTTGAGGGCTTATCTAGGATAGTCGGGATCAGGACATGTGAACTGCAGCAGAGTGCTTGTATTGTCCCCGCCGTAAACCGCGGGGGGCAATCAATAATGATCAGGTCAAACGCGTCTTGCACTGCTTCGGAGTGAAGCAACTTCGCGAGGTTAAACCTCATCTCATTTGGTGCGTAAATCCGCCCAGCGAAAATGTCGGAAAGCCACTTCGTGTAACTCCTGGCGTCTCCCACACGCTTGTTCAGCAGCCACTCCACGAGCAGTCGATTATCGGCCTGCGCGAGATCATAGTGCGCCGTGATGACCTTGAGTCGATTGTGTTCGCGAACCTCCTTGCAAGCGGCAAGCAGCAGGCTGGGTTCAAGGTCACCACTCAACGCACGAGTGGCGACAGAGTCTGTTCCGCGTGGTGGCAACCAGCTGTTGTCTTCTGGAAACGCCATCGAGGATAGCGATCCCTGATAGTCGAGATCGACCAGGAGCACTCTTCTACGCCAAAGTATATTGTCCGCCAGGTACGCACCAATATTTGCGGCGATGGTTGTCTTCCTACACCGCCCTTAAGGTTGGCGACCGCAAGAATTCTCGCTCGCTGCACATTGTTCTTATAGTTCTCTGGAGCGGCAATTGGCGTGAGCGTCCACACGCCCTGACCTTCCGTCGGCCCATCAGGCTTCTGCTTTCGAGCCACCGCACCAAGCGCTCTCGCTCTACTTGCTAAGAAGTCCCGTAGTCGCTGACCGTAGCTCCAGAGCAATCGGCCAACCGCCCACGAGACTGCGCCCGCGAGCGGGAGAACCAAACCGGTAAGTTCCCATCCGACTTTCGATATCAGAAAGTTCAAAATATCTTCGAACATCTGCCCCCCGGAGCAGTACCCAATTCGAGTGACTGGGTCCGACAATGCCAGCAATTGAGTTGCAAATCCAGCCTTTGACTGCAACCAGAGATCAGCACCTCGCTGCATTCTCGGGCGCTCAGCGAGGGCTGCTTACGCTTTATTCCATCGTAAGCTCTCTACCTTTCTCGGCGGCATTGCGCGCGCCGATGGCGTCGCTGGATGCGCAGCGGCAAAGCCATAAGAATGCCGCCGAGGAAGGCAAGGTGCGTGCGCACGCCGGGCGCGGTGGCGCCGCTGGCCAGCGAGCCTCAGTCGGTCTGGATGATATGGGCGAGCGGAGCGCCCCAGGGCCAGTGGCAGCCTGCCGGCCGAAGCTGCTTCATTGCTCCGGCGTCACTATGCGGGCAAAGTGGCTTTAGGTACCACCTCACCCCACCAAACCGACAATCGCCTTGGCCAGCGCCAGCGCCTCGCGGTGATTGATCGACGTGGGGCTCGCGGCGCGCGGCGCGCCATCCTCCAGCGCGTACACATAGGCCAGCGTATAGCCGCCGGCCGACACGACGCGGTAACCGCCGGGGATCGCCTCAACGCGCCACGGTGGTGGGTAGCGCTCGCGGAAGCTAGCAGGCGCCATGCCCGTGGCTTCCTTCCTGCACGGCTCCGCCTGACCTTTCCTCGCCCGCCTTCGGCAAGACGCCTTTGCTTGCTCGCCTCCGGCAAGAATGTGGATATCGCCCACTGACGCTTGCCGGTCGCATCCCGCCGCATTAACCTAAAAAGAACGAACAGGGAACTGCGCATCGGCGACGCAAACGAAATCGCGGGGGACACGTGTTCAAGCTGCACACCAGCCAACTCATGCGCGGCGGCGAGTACGCGCTCTGGCGCGCCGGCCGCATCATCCGCCACGGCAACGTCGGCGAGCGGGTCGGCGACATCGCCTTCGACGCCCTGTCGCTCTCCGTCGACGACGGCGTGCGCATGCTTCAGCGCACCGACGGCGTGCTCACCGCCGACGTGGCGCGCGTCGCCCTCAACACGTGGTGGGATTAGAAACTAATCCCCGCCCCCGCCGCCACCCGCATACTCCGCTCATTCCTGCTCGCACGAGGGACGCATCAGCTGAGCGGCCGACGCGGGGCAGGAACGGTGCCCGGTTGAGGCGGCGTTGCTGTCCGTTCGCAGCGTCGACGCGAGAGTAGCTCTCTCGGATTCCGGGGCAACGCCCGAGGCCTTGCGCCCCCAGCAATGGGACGCAGGGAAGCCCTTCGTCAGCGGCGCTCCGCATCCGATTTGGAGCGCAGCCGCCAAAGGTCCTGAACGACGCATAGCCCGGCCACGTGAAGTCGCCGGGTGGGACCTGAGGCGCGTTGACGCCGAGATAGCAACCTCGGCTTTGCAGCTAGCCGCACGCGGGCGCCGGAAGGCTGCCGGACTTGTTACTGAGATGGCGGTCGTTTGGCGCCCGCGCTCCCTCGTTTGTTTTTCATCCCTCGGCGCTGCGGCGCGCGAGAGCGCCGCGGCACGCCCCGCCGCGGCCGCCGCGCACCCCAGCCCATGCGCAGGCCAGCATGACACGCACACGCCTCCCCAAACCCCCACGCCGAACCGGCCGCAGCGGCGGCGCCGCCCGCACCGGAGCGGAGCTGTTCGGCGGCGAAGGCTATTACGAAGCGCGCATGCTGGCGTCCGCCATGGGATTGCCGCGCGTGTGCCACGTCAAGAAATGCCGCCGCCGCAAACGCTGCTTCGGGTTCGGCATCGTCTGCCTCGATGAGCACGCCGGCCTCGCCAAGAAACGCTTTGGCGCGGCGCTGGCGCTGCTCGGCTGGGAAGATTGCCTCGATGCGGAAAACGACGAGGACGGACGACGACGACGAGGACTAGCCGGCGGCGAGACGCGGCGGGGCGGCGTTCACCGGCGCATCCGCCCTGGCGCTGCGCACCGCATCCTGCAGGTGCGCGATCAGCTGCGCATCGAGGCCGAGCGTGGCGGCGAGATAGGTGAGGTAGGCGCGCTCGGCGTCGGTGTCGGCGTCGATGGCGATGGCGGATGCGAGGTACACCTCGGCGCGCTGCTCGGGCGTGCCGGCGGCGGCGGCAAACTGCGCCGGCGACCACGGACGGGCGATCTCGGCATCGAGGAAGGCCTGCTCGCTGGCGTTGAGGCCGGCGGCGGCGAGGCGGCCGAGGATGGCGCTGCGTTCGGCGGCATCGAGCACGCCGTCGGAGAGCGCGGCGGCGATCATGGCGCGCACCAGCAGCAGCGCGTGCTCGCTGGCGGGCGTGGCGGCGGGGAGCGGGCTCGGCTTCACGGACGGCACGGAGCTCGCCGAGGTGTCGGCGCCCACCGGCTGGCCGGTGCGGTAGTTGGAATAGGCGCGGTAGGCGAGGCCGCCCAGCGCCGCGGCGGCGCCGAGCTTTAGGGCTTCGCCGGCGAGCCCGCGCCCGGCCTTGGAGCCGAGCAGCAGCGAGGTGATGGCGCCGGCGGCGACGCCGCCCGCCATGCCGCCGCCGAAGCCGCCAGGGAGCGCGGACGGGAGATTCCCGGCGACCCCGCCGAGCATGCCGCGGGCGCGCTCGAGCAGGTCAGCCGGCGCCGCCCGGTTGCTGGAGGGCCTGCTGCTGCGGTTGCCCGTACGGGACCGGCGCCTGGCCGAAAGGAGCGCCCGTGCCGGCGTTGCCGCCGACCAGCATGTCCAAAATCCGCGCCGCATCGATCATGTGGGGACCCCTTGAGGATTGTTGTCCCCGCTAGGTAGGGCGCCGCTATCGTGAGGCAAGGTGCGCTGGCAAAGTTTGGAAGTTCTCTAAGCCGCGCGCGGGCTAGCGCTTGTTGCCGAGGCTGAGGCTCTGCACGCCCATCGGCGCCAGCTTGGGCCGGGCGCTGGAGATCTGGCCGCTGTTGACGCCGGCCCAGCCGATCTCGCCCGACAGGCGACCGTATTCGATCTTCGGGCAGCGGTTCATGATCACGGCGAGGCCCGCCGCCTCGGCCTCGGCCGCGGCCGCGTCGTTGCGCACGCCGAGCTGCATCCACACGACCTTAACGCCCAGCTTCTCCTTGAGCGCGATCGCCTCGCGCGTGACCGCGAGCGCTGCATCGGAATTGCGGAAGATGTCGACGATGTCGACGGGGGCCGGGCACCTCGGCGAGGCTCGCGTACACGGTTTGGCCGAGCAGCGTCTGTCCGGCCAGCCCCGGATTGACGGGGTGCACGAGGTAGCCCTTGCCGAGCAGATACTTCATGGCGAAGTAGCTCGGCCGGCTGGTATTGGCGGAGGCGCCGACGAAGGCGAACACGCGCGCGGCGCGCAGGATGTCGGCGATGGTGTCGTCGCTGTAGCGGTCGTGGTTCATGGGGCGAATATTGGGGCAGGATGTGAGCGCGCGAGCGTGGCGCGCGCCCTAGCTGCCGCGCCACTCCGGTTTGCGCTTGGCGAGGAAAGCGCCAATCCCCTCTTCCGCATCGCGTGCCATCATGTTGTCGACCATCACCTGCGCGGCGTACGCGTAGGCCTCCTGCAGCGGCATCTCGGCCTGCGCGTAGAATGCGGCCTTGCCGATGGCGACGGTGAGCGGCGACTTGGCGGCGATCTGCTCCGCCATCGCCAGCGCTTGAGGCAGCACCTCACCGGCCGCGACGGCGCGGTTGACGAGCCCCCAGGCGACGGCATCGGCCGCGGAAATCGTGTCGCCGAGCAGCAGCATCTGCATCGCGCGCTTGCGCGAGATGTTGCGCGACAGAGCAACCATCGGCGTCGAGCAGAAGAGGCCGATGTTGACGCCGGGCGTCGCGAACTTGGCGTCGTCGGCGGCTACGGCGAGGTCGCAGGTGGCGACGAGCTGGCAGCCGGCCGCGGTGGCGGTGCCTTGCACGGCGGCGATGACCGGCTTGGGACAGGCGATGATGGCCTGCATCATCGCCGCGCAGGCGGTCATGGCTTCGGTGTAGAAGCCCAGGCCCTTGTCGACATCGGCGCGGTGCGCGGTCAATTCTTTGAGGTCGTGCCCGGAAGAAAACACCGGCCCGGCCGCGGCGAGTATAATAGCCGCCACGCCGACATCGGCGCCGAGCTGATCGATGGCCTTGTGCAGCGCCCCGACCATGGCCAGCGACAGCGCGTTGCGCGAACCGGGGCGATTGAGGGTGACGACGGCAACCCCGCTGCGCGGCCGCTCGAGAAGCAGCAGCGGCTCATCGGTGGTCGCGTCCACGGGGACGGGCGCGGAATGGGCGGCGGCGCGGATCGGCTCCTGCATCGCAGTTGTCCTCGGGCTTCAGGCTCGGTCGTAGACCCCACATATAGTGGAGCCGGGCCTGCCCGCGCAGGTCTATTGCAGCGCCTTTTCGATCTCGGCGCGGTGCGCCTTCACGAGGTCGACGTTTTCCAGGTGTTCGAGCCGCGGCGTCGTGGTGATGGCCTCGTTCAGCTCCTCGACGAGCTGCTTCTTGTCGGCCTCGGGGATGGCGGCGTCGGCGGTCACGTCGGCCAGCTCCTTCTTCAGGGCTTCGACCGGCTCGGTGAAATCGCCCGACTTTGAATCCAGCCCCGCCATGACAATGGAGATATTCGCCGCGACGTCATCCAGCTCGTTGAAGTCGGCGAAACCGTGCTTCTTGGCGATGCCGTCGAGCTCGGTTTGCAGGGCGGGCTGAATATTGTCGCCGGCTTCCTGCAGCTTGGGGGCGACGGTGGCGAGGTCGGGCTGCGCGGAGATGAAGTTCTTCACCTGGGTTTCGGTCAGCTTGATCTGCTTGATCGGCTCGTCCTTGGGATCCGCGTCCTGCGCCTGCGCCCCGGCGACCAGCATGAAACCCATCGCTGCCGTAAGGCACACCGCAAGCAGCCTTCCCATCGGACGTGTCAGAACCTGCCGCATTAATTCTTCCTCCCGGGCGTTTTTATCTTCATGCGCGGATTTGGACGCGATTGCCATCAACAGTTTGCGACGATTTCGAGCCCGTAGCGGCGGTTTCACTCATCTTTGCGCAATTGCCCCAACTAGCCGCTGCTCGCAAGACCGGCAAGCGCGGGGCGGCGTTGCACGCGAGCGGTATTCCAGTACCACACGACATAAGCTATTGGAATAACGCGATATTGCAAATTACAATGTGGTCGACGTTGACAGCGCCAGACGGATCTGGTTTTAAAGCGCCTCTCACGCCGGAGTTGGCAGTGCGCTCGCGCGCCGCCCGGCGATCCAGCCCAGCAGTGGAGCCGCGAACTATGCCGACCTTCGTTGCCAAGCCCAGCGAGGTGGTGAAGAAGTGGATCCTGATCGACGCCGAAGGGCTTATCGTCGGTCGGCTTGCCGCTCTCATCGCTATGCGCCTCAAGGGCAAGCACAAGCCGATCTACACCCCGCACGTCGATTGCGGTGACAACATTGTCGTCATCAACGCCGACAAGGTCATCTTCACCGGCGATAAGCACAACAACAAGGTCTACTACCGCCACACCGGACATCCGGGCGGCATCAAGGAGACCACCCCGCGAAAAATCCTCGAGGGCAAGTTTCCCGAGCGCGTGGTTCAGAAGGCGGTCGAGCGCATGCTGAAGCGCGGCCCCCTGCAGCGTCAGCTGATGCGCAACCTGAAAGTCTACAAAGGCAACGAGCACCCGCACGCGGCCCAGAGCCCGGAGACGCTCGACGTGGCGAAGCTCAACCGCAAGAACGCGAGGGTTTAAAGGCGATGGCCCAGGAAACCAAGTCTTTGGAAGACCTCGGACAGGTCAAGGGTGCTGCCCCCACGGGCGCGCCGGTGTATGTCCAGAAGCTCGATAGTCTCGGTCGCGCGTACGCCACCGGCAAGCGCAAAAACGCAATCGCCCGCGTTTGGATCAAGCCGGGGCGTGGCGGCATTACCGTCAACGACAAGGACTACACCAAGTACTTCGCGCGCCCCGTGCTGCAGATGCTGCTCCAGCAGCCGCTGACGGCGGTCAACCGCGGCACGCAGTACGACATCATGGTGACGGTCGTCGGCGGCGGACTCTCCGGCCAGGCCGGCGCAGTACGCCACGGCATCTCGAAGGCCCTGACCTATTTTGAGCCGGACCTGCGTCCGACCCTCAAGAAGGGTGGCTTCCTGACGCGCGATAGCCGCGTTGTGGAGCGCAAGAAGTACGGTCGCATGAAGGCCCGCCGCAGCTTCCAGTTCTCCAAGCGTTAAGCAGACAGGCGCTGTTGGTTACGAATTTGGCGGGCCGCCCCACTCGGGCGGCCCGTCGCATTTTTGCGGCAAGCCTACTTGCCGGTCGTTCCCGGGAGTGCCACATACGCGCCCGGGTGGGAGACACGGCGCCGGTGGCTTTTGCAGCCCGCGCCCCGGGCAGGATGTGAGATGGACTGGCTATTGACCGACCTCGGCTATCTGCTCGGGGCCCTTGGCGAAGAAGCGCAACATCTCGTCTCGCTCGAATGGTACCGCCAGAACGGCGTTGCCCTCCTCAACATCATGATGATCGATCTGGTGCTGGCGGGCGACAACGCCATCATCGTCGGTCTCGCCGCATCGCGTGTCCCCAAGGAGATCCGCAGCCGAGTCATTTTCTGGGGCATCGCTGCCGCGGTCGTGCTGCGCATATTCTTTGCCGCCATTACCGTGCAGCTCCTTGCCATCATCGGCCTGACGCTGGCCGGCGGCATCCTGCTACTGTGGGTGTGCTGGAAAATGTACCTGCAGATCACCACCGGTGATCACCACGGCCACGCCGAGTTAGCTGCCGACGGCAGTGATCAGCCGCACGCCGACCTCGGCTTCTGGCACGCTGTCGGGCTCATCACGGTCGCCGACGTTTCCATGTCGCTCGACAACGTCCTCGCTGTCGCCGGTGCGTCTAAAGGCTCGACGCTGGTTCTGGTCATCGGCCTGGCCGTTGCCATCGTATTGATGGCCGTCGCCTCGCACTACATTGCCAGCCTGCTGGTCAAGTACCCGTGGATCACCTGGATTGGCTTGGCGATCATCCTTTGGGTGGCGCTCGGCATGATCTATTCCGGCTCGCACGAGGTGACGTGCAAGGCATTCGATTTCGGCTGCTCAGAGACCCTTTGGCAGGGCATAAAGCATCGATTGGGCTTTAGCTAAGCTCTACCGCACCCGGCATCGCGCGCTATATATCGGCAGCATCAGGGCGCGCACGCCGAGCCCCTGTGGCCTCCTGCCGGCACGAGACTATTGAACCATGAGCGCAGCAAAACGGCCGAAGATCTTCATCGATGGCGAGGCCGGCACGACGGGCCTTGAGATACGCGAGCGGCTGGCGCGCGTCGCCACGGTCGATGTTGTGAGTATCGATCCGACCCTGCGCAAAGACAGCGCCGCACGTCGCGCGATGCTGCGCGGGGTCGATCTCGTGGTGCTCTGCCTGCCAGACGATGCAGCGTGCGAGACGGTGGCCATGGCCGACGAGCTCGGCGCCAGCGCGCCGCGCATACTCGATGCCTCTACCGCACACCGCGTGGCCCCCGGATGGGAGTACGGCTTCGCCGAGCTTGATGCTGCGCAGGCTGGCAAACTCCGCGCAGCAGCGCGCGTCGCCAATCCCGGCTGCTACCCGACCGGCGCCATCGCCCTCATCCGCCCGCTCGTCGATGCCGGCATCGTCCCGGCCGATCATCCGCTGACCGTCAACGCCGTTTCAGGATATTCGGGCGGCGGGCGCAGCATGATCGAGGCTTACGAGTCCGGCACCGCGCCCTCGTTTGAGCTCTACGCCCTCGGTCTCGAGCACAAGCACGTGCCCGAGCTGATGCGCTATGCGGGGCTCACGCGGCGGCCGATCTTCGTGCCATCGGTGGGCAACTTCCGGCAAGGCATGGTGGTCTCGGTTCCCTTGCACCTCGACACGCTGCCCGGCAAGCCGTGCCTGCGCGACCTCGAGCTGGCGCTCGATGCGCACTACCGCGGCCAGGAGTCTGTAAACGTCGCGCGCGAGCCGATGGCGAAGGCAACGCGGCTTGCCGCCGAAGATGTCAACGGCACCGACCGGATGGAGCTGTACGTATTCGGCAAGGCCGACCTGCAGCAGGCAGTGCTCATCGCGCGTCTCGACAACCTCGGCAAGGGCGCAGCCGGAGCCGCCGTGCAGAACATCCGCCTCATGCTCGGCCTCGATGAAGCCGGCGGACCGGCGACGTCCGTCAGGGCGCGGCAGCCCGCGTAACCCGGTAAAGGTGCAGCGTCGCCGCGGCGACGACGATTGCCGCGCCGCCCTGGTGTGCCAGGCCGAGCGCCAAGGGCACGCCCATCAGCAGCGTCCAGATCCCGATCAGCATCTGCGCGATGATGCATGCGGTGAGGAGGCCCGCCGAGCGCACTACGCGCTCGTCATCGGCAGAGCGCACAAGCGTGACGAGGTGCAGGAGCGCCAGAGCGACGACAACGTAGGCGACGAGGCGATGATCGAACTGCACCGTTGTCACGTTCTCGAAGACATTGAGGTACCACGGGCTGTGCGTCGCCAGCCCATCGGGGACGAGCTTGCCGTCCATGAGCGGCCAGGTGTTGTAGGTGAGGCCGGCCTTCAATCCGGCCACCAGGGCGCCGAGCCCGCACTGCACGAATATCAGCAGGAACAGGGCGACGGCTGCACGCCGCTGGCCGGGCGTCACAGTGAGAAGACGGATGCGCCCAGTTGCTGGGCCGGCGTCCAGCGCGAGCCAGACAAGCAGCGAAAGGATCGAGAACGCGACCAGCAGATGCAGCGCCAGACGATACTGGCTGACGTCGATGCGGTCGACGAGCCCCGACTTCACCATATACCAGCCGATGGCGCCCTGCAGGCCGCCCAGGGCGAAAACGCCGAGGCACTTCAAAGCAAAGCGCCCGCGTAGCTTACCTAGGACGAGGAACACGAGGAACGGCAGCGCGAAGGCGATGCCGATGAAGCGCCCGAGGAAGCGGTGCGCCCACTCCCACCAGTAGATGGCCTTGAAGCCTTCCAGCGACATGCCGGCGTTGACGATCGAATATTCCGGGATCGCCTTGTATTTTTCGAAGGCGGTGTGCCAATCGGCGTCGGTAAGCGGCGGAATGGCACCCAGCAGTGGCTGCCATTCGGTGATCGACAGGCCGCTGTCGGTGAGCCGGGTCGCCCCGCCGACGACGATCATCGCGAACACCAGACCCGCCACGAGCAACAACCAGACGCGCACGGCGCCGCCGGAAGCGGAGATGCCGGCAGCTTCGCCGCCACGTTGTGAAATGGAAACGGCCAAGGCGCCTATCCCCTACTGTGAACTTGCGTCGGGTGATAGCGGCGGCGGCGCAGGGGATCAAGGCAACCGAACGCCGCGGACGATGCTGCACTGCAGGGAGGCTCGCGGGGGGCGGCTCAGGCCGGCTGGCGCGGGCCCGTATAGCGTTTGAAGGTATTCATTACCGCAAACGGCACACCCGACAGCAGCGCTTTGACGTAGCGAATGTCCTGGAAATCGCCGTTGAGCGACAGCCGGGGCAGCGCGGTCAGCTCATGTGCGTGCTCGGGATAGAGCAGGCCCTTTTGCGTGGTGACGGCGGTCTCGATGCCGAGTTCTTCGGCGATGCGAAATTCGCGCTCTCCAGCCGCGAGTTCGCAACCGTACGGGTAGCTGAAGTGCCGGCAGGGCCTGCCCAACTCCGCTTCGATGCGGGCGATGCTTTCGGCCATTTCCGCGCGCGCGTCGGCTTCGCTCAGCTTGGAGAGTGCGAAATGCCCGCGCGTGTGTGCCCCGATGGTGACCAGCGGATCTGCGCTGAGTTCGCGCAGCTCATCCCACGACATGACGAGGTCGGCATGCACGCGGCGCGCATTGATGCCGTAGAACGCAGCGAGTTCGTCCACGACGGCGCGCGCCTGCGCCTCGGGCAGTTCGCGCAGCCACCAATAAATCTCGTGATGCGCGACGTCTTTTTCCGCCGCGGTGGCGAGACGGAAGTGGCGTGTCTCCCCGCGCATGGCGAGCGTGATTTGCGGAGCCGCGCGCAGGACTTTCTCAAAAGTGAGCCACCAGAAGTCGCCGCGACCATCGGCAAAATCGGTCGGCACATAGATGGTGAAAGGTGCATTGTGGCGGCGAAAGACCGGGTAGGCATACTCGCGGTTGTCGCGATAGCCGTCGTCCAGTGTGAAGCAGGCAAACGGGCGGGCCCCGTCTGCGTTCTGCAGGCGCACGCCGACATCATCGAGCGGAATGATGTCGAATCCGGCTTCCCTCACCTCGCGCAAGACGGATTCAAGGAAGTCCGGCGTCACCTTGAGGATGCGGTTGGGCTCGAACTCCAGCGGTGGCTGCGGGTCGACGTGGTGCAGCATAAAAATGACGCCGGCCCCGCGCGTGTAGGGAGCTAGCAGATTTCCCGCCCCGGAATAGTGCACCGCTGCCAGTGCCGTCTTGAGAAGCGTCGTCGATCCCCTAATCATGCTTTCCTCTTGATGGGGTACCCACCGGCCTCTCCCCAGCAATATGCGTGCATGCCAATTTCCCTCGGCCTTAACTGCCGAGCCAAAGCGCCCGTTTGCCTAACGGGAAATTAAAGTGGGCGCGCTGCGGCGCCGTCAGCTGGCACGCGCTTCCAGCCCGCCCTTGGCGCTAACGCGGGCGAGCCGCTCCCGCGCCAGCTGGTTCGATTTAGAACGCTCCAGACGGAACAGCTCGATGTCGGTCACTTCAAAGCCGAGGAAGCTGCCCGGCAGGTCCGGCACGTTGCCGCGGCGACGCGGCTCGCTGACGACTATGCCGGCATCGAAGCGGCCAAGGATGGCTTCAAACAGCGCCCGGGCAACGTCGTGGCGGGCAACGACGATGATGTGATCGTAGGCCGTATCCAGAGCATCGAGCGTCAGGTTGAGCTGATCGGCGTCAAGCAAGCGATCGCGGTCGAGTACGGCCGTTCCGGCCGGAATAAAGTGCGCGCCGCTGGCCGGGATGCGCGTGACGACGTCCTCGAACGTCGCAGTACCCTGAAGCAGTTCGTTGAGACCGGCGGACGGCTCAAGCCCCATGCGTTCAGCAAGACCATGCCCTTCCGGGCTCCAATCCAGAAGGATCACGTCAGCACCGGAATCGGCCATCGACTTGACGAGTTCGAGACCCTCCGGACCAACGTCGATCTGATCGGAAAATCCGGTCATCAGCGCGCGAAACCCACCGATGTCCTGCGGATGGGAGATCAACTGGCGCGCCAGATCGGCAACCGACTGCACCACGTGAACGCGCGTTGCGTCGCGGGCCAGCACCGGCGCCAAGGTGTCACGAGCCGCCTGGCCGCGCGTGGCCGCTGCTCGCTCGACCGGGGCGGTGCGCGCGGCGCTGAACAGGGCGCGCGTGACGACGATGGCGATGCCGAACAGCAGCGTCGCCAAGGCGACGAGAACCGCATACGGCAGCGGCTTGGGGAAGCTGGGGACGCTGGTCGGGCGCGCCAGCGAGACAATCTGCGCCTCGACCGGGACAGCGCGCCTATCGGCGGCAATCCGGTTGGATTCAAAACGCGCCTGCAGGCGATCGAGCTCGGCGCGCTTGGACTTGGCGACCGCCTCGAGCTGGCGCAACTGCACTTCGCTATCGCCGGTCCCGACGACCTGCTTCTTCATGGCGTCGAGGTTCTTTCGCGCCGAGGCTTCGCGCGAAGCGGCGATGGAGGCGCCCTTCTCAATACCCTCGACGATCTTACCCACTTCGCTCTTGATCTGGCGCTGCAGACCTTCCAGGTCGGCGCGCAGCTGGCGCATGCGCGGATGCGCCGGCAGCAATGTCGCCGACAATTCGGAGAGCTGGCGCTCGACGCGCACGCGCTGCTGCACGAGATTCTGAATGAGCGGGGAACGTTGCACGTCGGGCAGCGATTCAGTGTTGCCGGCGCGAACCATCTCGCGAACCGACTGGGCGCGAGCGTCCGATTCGTTGCGCGCGGCCTGCGCCCGCGTCAGCTCGGCATTGAGGTCGGCGAGCTGCTGCTGGTTCAGCCCGGTGTTGTTCGGACCGCCCTTGAAAATGTCGGCCTGGGCGCGAAATCGCTCGACGGCGGCTTCGGCCTCGCCAACCTCGGTGACAAGCTTGTCGATCTTCGGCTGCAGCGCCTGCTGCACGTCGTCGTTCTCCGACAGCGTGCGCGTGGCGAGCGAGGCGCGATAAGTCTCTGCAATGCGATTGGCAACGTCGGCGGCAAGCTCGGGATCACTCGAGGTGAACTGGATGCCGATGACGCGGCTCTCTTTCGGCGAATAGATGTCGAGCCGGCTGAAGAAGGCCTTGAGCACGCGATCCTGCTCACTTTCCCCGCGGCGGTCGCCGATGGAGAGCGCGTTGAGGATGCGGTCGAGCGGGCCAGGCGACTGCAGCGCGCTGTTGAACTCAGGATTTTTGTCGAGCTTCTCTTCTTTGATGATCTGCAGCGCCAGGTCCGGCGACAGCAGGCTGCGCAGGTGCGTATTTATTGCTTCCTTGTCGAGGCGGGCAGCAACCGAATCGGCGCTTCGGTCGCCGCCGTCCTTCGGTGCCACGACCTGAATCTGCGCCTCCGAGGTGTACCGCGGCGGAAACTGCGACAGCAACGCGAATGTGGCTCCACCCGTTATCAGGCTGAGCAGCAACAGCTTCGGCAAGGCTCGCCGCAGCGAGCGCCACACGGCGCTGATGTCGATATCGTCGGGAGACGCGGTGGTCATGTGAGGGGCCGCTTCGAATGAAGGACTAATCGTTGCGTCAAATTAGAGCGCTGTCGGGTTGCTATTTCATTAAGCGTCCGAGGATCGGACGGATGATCAGCATTTGTTAACCGATGGGTTGCAAAGTGGACGGGAGAAGAACCACTCGTTTGGTCCAGGTCCCATGTCCTTGCGCATCGCATCACTGCTGGTTGCAGCGACCGTCCTGCTGGGTGGTTGTGCGCAATCGCCGTTGAGCGAACTGGCCGAGGACATCAGCGCCCTGGGGCCGCAGGCGCAAAAGCGCGGTGCGCTGAAGCAAGCGCAGGGCGCCCGAACGACTCCGGCTCAAACCGCGAAAGTGGCCAGCAAGACGCTTCCCGTCGATGTCATCTACGATGAGCCGGCCGCCGCCGCCAATTCCGATCAGCCGCTGAAGGCTGCGTGGGGCCAAGCCGTCGTGCAGCCGACCACCGCCAAAGTCAGCGGCTGGGGCGAGACGACCGTCGACAGCGCGCTGCCCGCGGGGAATTTCGGCACCGCGACAGCCTCGCCGGTACCTGCGCCGGCACCTGTGAAAGTTGCCGATGGGTGGCAGCCTCGCCCGCAGCGCATGGTTTCTCCGGTTCCCGTTGGTCCGCCCGCAGCCGCCCCGGTTGCCTGGGGTCCCGCCGTCGTCGTTTCGGCCGACATCACCGGCGGTCCGACCGGCTTTGAGCCCTACATTCTCGATACCGGCGACCGCCTGCGCGTGTTCGTTTACGGGCAGCCGAACCTGTCGCGGCTCTATACCGTCGACCAGATCGGCAATATCGCCATCCCGCTGATCGGTTCGGTGCGCGCCCGCGGGCGCACGACGATCGATCTCGAGCACACCATCGCAGCCCGGCTGGGTCGCGAGTTCGTCAAGGATCCGCAGGTGACCGTGGACGTGGCCCAGAACCGCCCGTTCTTCATCCTCGGAGAAGTACGCCTGCCCGGCCAGTACCCGTTCGTATCGGGAATGACGATCGAGCAGGCCATCGCCATCGGTGGCGGATACACCGAGCGCGCCAGCAAGCGGGGCTTCCGCATCACGCGCAAGCTCGGCCCGCTTATTGACCAAATAGAAGCTCCTGGCGATTACACCCTGTGCCCGGGCGACACCGTTTTCGTCTACGAACGGTTCTTCTAGAGGCCAGCGAACATCGGGAGCGCGCGTGAGCGACCGCTTGCGCATCATTCACTGCTTTCGCGCACCCGTCGGGGGCTTGTTCCGGCACGTGCTCGACCTCAGCGGCGAGCAGGCGGCGCGCGGCCACGAGGTTGGCTACATCCTCAATTCGAGCATCTCCGACCCGCTGACCGAAGTCCGCCTCGCCAAAGCTACCGAGCACCTGAAGCTCGGTATCATCCGCATCCCCATGGGACGGCTGCCGGGGCCGCGCGATCTGGCGACCAGCCGCGCCATCCGCGATGCGGCGCGGCGCCTGGAGGTCGACGTGTTGCATGGCCACGGCGCCAAGGGCGGCGCCTATGCACGCCTGGCAACGCGCGAACTTCGCTCCGATGGGCGCAACGTCGCAACGTTCTACACCCCGCACGGCGGCAGCCTGCACTACAGGCTCACCTCGCCGCAGGGCCTGCTCTATACAGCCGTCGAAAAATTTCTCACCCGCTACACCGACGGACTGATTTTCGAGAGCGACTTCATCCGTCGCGTTTACGACCGCCGCATCGGCGCGCGCGGCGTACCCGAACGGGCGATCCCCAATGCGCTGCAGCCCGACGATTTCACGCCACATCGTCCCGACACCGAAGCTGCCGACTTCCTGTTCATCGGCGAACTGCGGCATCTCAAAGGGGTGGATGTGCTGCTTCGGGCGCTGGCGCGTATCGCCGCCGAGCGGCCGGTAAGGGCGGTGATCGTCGGCGCGGGACCCGATGCCGATGCCTTCAAGGCGCTCGCTGACGAGTTGCAGCTCGCAGAGACGGTCTCCTTCCGCGGCGCCATGCCTGCCCGCACGGCCTTCGCGCTCGGCCGTTGTCTCGTTGTGCCATCGCGGGCCGAGAGCATGCCCTACATCGTCCTCGAGGCCGCAGCCGCCGGCATGCCGTTGCTCGCCACCGATATCGGCGGCATCCCCGAGATCGTTAACGGAACCGACACGCCGCTGCTGCCTGCGGGCGACGTGCAGGCGTTGGAGCGCGCCATGCGCGCATTCCTCGATGAGCCCGCGGCAGCCCAGGCACGCGCCAAACGTCTGACGACGGCGGTCGCTGCACGCTTCACGGTGGCGCGCGCTGCCGACGGGGTGCTGGCCTTCTACACCGAGCGGCTCGGGCGCAAGTAACCTTACCTGCAAAGCTTACCGACGATCCGATCCGGCGCCTGCGCCGTGGCACGAAGCCTGCTTTCCAAGGGGCAGTCACGCGTCACAGTCTAGGTTCCCCGGAATGCTCAATATCGGCCACGTCCCGCCAACGGCCCACATCGTCCCACAATTCCGCGTCTCGCCGATTTCCGCATCGACGATAAGACGAGCCTTGTCTCGCTGGTGGTCATCCGCGGGGCGGTCCGCGCCATCGATATCGCCATCGTCTGCCTGCTCGGTCTCGTCGTGGCATTGTTCTACGTCGATGAGCCGGCCATCATCGGCAATCCCTACTATATGGCCGCGCTGGCAATGACGGCGGTGGTGACCGCTGCCGGCTTCGACATTCTCGGCCTCTACTCGCATGCATCGTTCAACTCCTTCATCCGCCAGATGCCGCGCGTGCTGCTCGTGTGGACGGTCGCCTTCGCCCTGCTGCTCGCCGGCGCATTCTTCATGAAGGCCGGCCACGAGATCTCGCGCGTCTGGTTTGTCAGCTGGTACCTCACCGGCATCGTCGTGCTGCTGGGCGAGCGGCTCGCCGTCGCCGGCTTCGTGCGCCATTGGACGCGGCAGGGACGTTTGTATCGCCGCGCGGCCATCTATGGCGGTGGCGTCATCTCCGAAAAGTTGATCGGCGATCTGGAAATCGACGTCGACAGCGACATCCGCATCACCGGCATCTTTGATGACCGCGGCGACGACCGGGTGGACCGCGTCATCGCCGGCTATCCGCGCCTTGGCGGCCTGAAGCATCTCGTTTCCTTTGCCCGCAATTCGCGCCTCGATCTCATCATCGTCGCCCTGCCGATCACGGCGGAAAAGCGCGTCATCGAGGTGACCCGTTCGCTCGCCGTGCTCCCTGCCGAGGTGAAGCTTCCGGCCCGCTCCAGCGAGCTGCGCTTTACCGCGGGCACCTACTCGCGCATCGGCAGCGTCGCCATGATTGACCTGCTGGAGAAGCCGATTGCCGATTGGGGTTCGGTGTCGAAGTGGGCGTTTGACAAGCTCGTCGCCATGCTGGCGCTGATCCTGCTTGCTCCGCTCATGCTCGCCGTCGCCGCCGCCATCAAGCTCGACAGCCGCGGCCCGGTGCTGTTTCGCCAGAAGCGCTATGGCTTCAACAACGAGTTGGTCGAGGTGTTCAAGTTCCGCTCGATGTACACTGATCGCTGCGACGCCAATGCAGTCCAGCTGGTGACTAAGCACGATGCGCGCGTGACCCGCGTCGGCCGCTTCATCCGCAAGACCAGCCTCGATGAGCTGCCGCAGCTGTTCAACGTCATTCTAGGCAGCCTGTCGCTCGTCGGCCCACGTCCCCACGCCCTGCAGGCCAAGGCGGCTGGCAACCTCTACGACGAGGTGGTCGATGGCTACTTCGCGCGGCACAAAGTGAAACCCGGCATTACCGGTTGGGCACAAATCAACGGCTGGCGCGGCGAGACCGACACTCCCGAGAAGATTCAGAAGCGAGTTGAATGCGACATTTACTATATCGAGAACTGGTCGCTGCTGCTCGACACCTACATCCTGCTAAAGACGCCCTTCGCGCTGCTCAAATCTGAGAACGCCTACTGAGCGGCTGCGCGGAGCGACCATGACCAGCATCGCTGCAGACATCGATCACGTCGCGACTGCACCGGACAATAATCCGGCCCGGCGCCGCGGCTGGGTGACGGTGCTGGCGCTCGCCGCCGTGGCGCTGACCGTCGCGACGAGCGGCTTCGTGTTCTCCGAGCCCGCGCCCGTCGATGCACTCACCATCGGCCTCATCGTGCTGCTGCCGGCCATCGGCCTCATCGCCGTCAACCCGGCGCTGTTGGCATTCGGCTCGCTGTGGCTGGTCATTGGTGCCAGCCTCGTGCTCGCCGCTGCGTTCTCGCTCGACATACCGGCCACCGCAACGCACGTCGGGGTGACCATCTACCTCTATGCCGCGTGCTTCGTCTTCGCCGCCTTCATCGCCCGCTCCCCGCGCGCGCACGCGCAGCTCATCCTGAATGCCTGGACGTTTGCCGCGCTCGTTGCCTGCGCTGCCGCCGTGTTCGGCTATTTCGGCGTCATCCCCGGCGGATTTGAGTTGTTCACGGCAAACGAACGCGCCACCGGCACCTTCAAGGACCCCAACGTCTTCGGCCCCTTCATCATCGCACCACTGCTCTACCTGCTCAACGTCGCCCTAGAGCGCCCGGTTGGTAAGATGCTGCTGCCGCTCGCCGCCGTCGCCTTCCTGGCGGTCGGCGTCTTCCTCAGCTTCTCGCGCGGCGCCTGGATCAACCTTGCGCTGTCGCTGGCCATCTACGGCTACCTGCTTATGGCGACGACCCGCAACGCCCGCGTGCGTCTCAAGTTCATCGCACTGTTGGCCGCCGGAGGCATGCTGGCTGCGGGCGGCGTGCTGGCGGCGCTGTCCTCCGATCAGGTCTCGCAGCTGCTCAGTCAGCGCGCCAGTCTTGACCAGTCGTATGACACAGGCTCGGAGGGGCGCTTTGGCGGCCAGGAGAAGGCCACGGGCATCATCGTCGAGAACCCGCTCGGTATCGGCGCGCTTGAGTTCGCCGCGCGCCATCATCCGGAAGCGGCCCACAACGTCTATCTGACCATGCTGCTCAGCGCAGGCTGGCTCGGCGGCGGCGTCTATCTCGTGCTCATCGCGCTGACGCTCGTCCTTGGGCTTCGCTTCGCCCTCAAAACGACCGGCGATACGCGCACGATATTCATCGCCGTGTTCGCCGTGTTCGCATCGACGGCCTTCGAAGGCGCGATCATCGACAGCGATCACTGGCGCCACTTCTATATGCTGCTGGCCATCATCTGGGGGCTGATGTCCGCAACGACGACGCGCCAGGCGGCGCCCGTCGCCGCGGCCAATCCCGAACGTCGCGCCCCGCGTCTGCTCCGTTCAGCGCCCGCCCTCAGCGTCAGCGCGCGACGCCCGAGCATCGTAGGGCCGGCAACCGGCATGGCGTGAGCGTCAATTTTCAACCGAGAACGCGAAGGTGATTGTCGAAAGCGCGACCGGGGAAGGTGGCGGTCGACAAATGCGTGTGGTCCGGCTGATCGGTCTGCACCACGCCGAAGCCAGAACTCATGACAAATCCTGATGCTGAGCTGCCGGTGACACCGCAGCTGTCCATCAGCAGCGTTTCGCCGACGACCATACCGCGCTCGGTGTCGACGTAGATGATCCGGCCGGCGCGCGGCGCGGAGGCTGCCAGCAGACGCTTATCCCCACTCAACGCGACGGCTCCGATGTAACCGGCAAGAGACACCCCCATCGGCGTTGCCGGCTCGATGATGCGCAGCGGCGTATCGATGCCAGCGCAGCCGACGAGTTCGGGCGCTTCGCCGTCCGCCCCTTCCCACTGGCAGCCGAACCACACCGCGCCGCGGCCGTCCTGGGCCAGATGGCGGATTGACAGCTTGTGCAGCCCCGCAGCCTGCTTGTGTTGGCCGAGCAGCTTGCCGGTGGTGCTGTCGACGAAGGCGAGCGAGGGCTGCATCGAATCCAGGTTGAGCTTCTCTCGCCCCGTCTCGATGTGGGTCTCGATGCCGCCATTGGCAATCGCCAGCGTCTTGCCGTCGGCGAGCAGGATCACCTCGTGCGGGCCGATGCCGTAGCTCGGGAACTCGCCGACGCGCCCGTAGCCGCCGCTGGAGTCATAGACACCGATGAGACCATCTCGCGTGTCGTTGTCGTGCTCGGTTGCGTAGAGCAACCGGCCATCACGCGCGAACACGCCGTGGCCGTAGAAGTGGCGGTTGGCGGGAGTCGTGAACAACACAGGCTGGCGCCGATCGTGGATATCGAAGGCGAGCGCGAACGATCCCGGGCGGCGGGCGAAGACCACAGCCTGTCCGCTGGTCCGGTCGAGCGCGATGTCGTGGCCGCGACCTGCGAGCGGCAGCTCGCGCAGCACGCTGCCGTCTAACGACAGCAGGACGACCGAATAAGTACCGTCGGGGCGGCGGCACGCGGCGACCAGATCGCCGGCCATGATGCCGCTGGACACTTCGTCGTCGAGCATGCCGGCGAAGGCGTGCGTGGCGCCGATCGCCGTCACCGACACCGTCGCGCTGATCAGGAAGTGTCGCCGGTCAATCGCCATCGAGCTCATTGAACCCTATCGTCAGTCCGGCCAACGGGGCCATCTCGCGCCCCACCAGCTTGCGGATGCCTTCGACGTGAAAGCGCACCATGCGCAATTGACGCGCGCGTTCCGTCGCGTCCTTGGCGCGCTGGATATCTTCTACCGCGGCCGGGGCGTCGCGTGCCAGCCTTTGGAAGGCCGAGGTGATCCAGCGCGGCATCCACTGCTTGTCCTTGGGGACGCTGCTGGCAAGGCCCAACGCGTCGTAAAGTGCTTTGACAGAGCCGATACCCGAGACGATATAGCGCGCGCTGAGTCCGGCCCGCGCAAACGGAAGTTGGGGCGGGCGCTCCGGGTTGGCGAGTGCGGTGATCATCGGCGCTACCTCGCGATCCTGTATCATCTGCAGGCCGGTGATGAGCGCGCGCGCAAAGTCGGCCGCGGGCTCCTCCGCGGTCTTGTACGGTGTTCCGTCGGGCGTTGGCGCCAGCATGCGCCGCCGCCAGCCCTGCTCGCCGCTCCATTCGGAGACGACCTGCTCGGCCCGCATGTGCATCGCCTGAGCAATAGAGTGCGCCAGCCGACAGCGATAGCGGTCCGCCTCATCCTCGGCGTCGAGAGGGTGGGCGTCGTCGTAGAGCAGGACCTCGAGCGCCGCCAGGCCCTGCACCGCCGCGCTCTTCTTGCCAAGACTTGCCGGGTCGAGCGCCATCGGATCGCGCTTGGCGATGAGCGCATTGAGCTGGCGTTGCGTCACGCCGCGCGGATCAGGCCAGAAGTAGAAGCGTTCCGGGCGTCCGATCGCCGACATGGGACCAAAGCGCAGGAACTCCACCGCGCCCCAGGCGAGCGCCGTAGCTGCGAAATCATCCCGCACGGCTTCGGCGGCGCCGTTTGCGCCGTCGCAGGCACGGGCGATACCGGCGGTGAGCTTGCCGCTCGATGTGACCAGTTGCGCGAAACGCGGCACCACATAGGTATCGATCACGCGCGCATTGAGCTTTGGGAACGATGGCGCAGCGGGCGCCGCATCCAAGGTAACGGCGGAAGCCAGGATGAGCAGGCAGACGGCGATGATGCGCATTCTTTCTTGGTTCATCGTCTCTCGATCGTCTCTCGATCCGGCCGGCGGCTACTGGCCCGAACTCCGCGTCCTGTCGTCGCTATTTCAGGGCTTGGCTTGCCCGGCCCACATGGCGTTCCTGCGACCGCCATATTCGGACGGCTTCATACGTGGCCGCACGGGAAAAATATTCTTGACTTGGGGAATCAGAAATCATTGAGATCGTGCGAAAAATCGGGTGAACGCGCGGCCGCAGGCCCGGATGCGTTGGGCGCTGTGCCGGTCAGCCGCCGCAGCAGTGACGCACTTCATGAGAAGGCAAGAAAAGCATGCTGAGAACGATGGCTGTCATGGCCGCAACGTTGGCAACGTTCGTCATCTTCGCCTCGGCAATATCGCCACTGACCGCCGCCGATGCACCCGACGTTGCAGCAGTTGCCAAGAACTACGCCGACATCGCCGAGGCGGCCTACGGGGATTCGCTCTCCTCGGCGCGCCAGCTCAAGAACGCTATCGACGCGCTGATCAAAACGCCCAATGCCGACACTCTTGCCGCGGCGCGCAAGGCGTGGCTCATCGCCCGCGTTTCCTACATGCAGACCGAGGCCTTCCGTTTCGGCAACAAGATCGTCGACGACTGGGAGTCGCGGGTGAATTCCTGGCCGCTCGATGAAGGTCTCATCGATTACGTCTCGCAGGAGTACGTCGACCAGTCGCCGCCCAACGATCTCTACGTCGCCAACGTCATTGCCAACCCGTCGCTGAAGATCGCCGGCGAGCCGGTTGATGCGACCAACATCACCAAGGAGTTGCTGTCGGGCAAGCTGCAGGAGGCGGGTGGCGTTGAATCCAACGTCGCCACCGGCTATCACGCCATCGAGTTTCTGCTCTGGGGACAGGACCTCAACGGCACAGAGGCGGGCGCCGGCGCGCGTCCCGCGACAGACTACGACGTCACCAACTGCACCGGCGGCAATTGCGACCGCCGCGCGCAGTATCTCAGTGTCGTCACCGACCTGCTGATCGATGATCTCGCCTGGATGGTGGCGCAGTGGGGCGCCGATGGCGCCGCCCGCAGGACTGTCATGCTGGACGGCGGCAACGTCGGCCTATCGGCACTGTTTCGCGGCCTCGGGAGCTTGTCTTACGGAGAGATGGCCGGCGAGCGCATGAAGCTCGGGTTGCTCATCCACGATCCGGAGGAGGAGCACGACTGCTTCTCCGACAACACCCATAACGCGCACTACTATGACGCGCTCGGCATCCGCAAAGTCTACCTCGGCAGCTACACTCGCCCCGACGGCTCGGTGGTGTCGGGGCCTAGCGCATCCGATCTGGTGCGGGCCAAGTCACCCGAGGCCGATGAGCGCACGCGCGCCGCGCTCGATGCAACGATGCAGCGCATGGATGAAATCGTCAAACGCGCCGAAGGCGGGGAAGCCTACGACCAGATGATCGGTGAAGGCAATGCCGAGGGCAACGCACTCATCGATCAAGCCATCCAGGCGCTCATCGCCCAATCGAAGGAATTCGAGCGCGACATCGCCGCCCTGTCGCTCAAGACGATCCAGTTCGAAGGCTCGGACAGTCTCGACAATCCAGGATCGGTGCGGTGACATTCACCTATCAGCGCCCATGAACCGCATCCAGCGCGATCGGCTGTCGAGAATGCGGCTCCCGCTGCTCCTTGCGCCGGGGGTGGCGGCGATCTTCGTCGCCGCTGCTTTGGCGGTGTCCGGCGTGCACGCAGCAGGCGAGCCGGCGATTGCTAACGAGCCTGGCGAAGAGCACCCCGGCGGCCATGCAACGACGCGCAACAGCATCGACACGCGAGAAGCCTTCTCGCATTTTTCGGAGGGCATCGGCCTTGAAGGCGAAGCCAAGTTTAAGGTGGGCAATGCCATCTTCCGCAAGCTGTGGGTCTCGGCACCGTCCTCGACGACAAGCTCGGATGGACTCGGTCCGCTTTTCAACTCGCGATCCTGCCAGAATTGCCACCTGAAGGACGGTCGCGGGCGTCCACCGACTGCCAATTTCCCCGACGACACGGCGGAATCGATGTTCCTACGCCTGTCGATTCCCCCGCAGAACGAGGAGCAACGGCGGCTGCTGGCTGAGCACCGCGTCGCCACGATCGATGAGCCAACCTACGGCGAGCAGTTGCAGAACCTCGCCATTCAGGGCCACGACAACGAAGGGCGCATGCGCATCGACTATACCGAAGTGCCGGTGACGCTCGCCGACGGCAGCGTCGTCAACCTGCGCCATCCGGCCTACAGCGTCGAAGCCTTGAAGTACGGACCGCTGCACCCGGGCACGATGTTGTCGCCGCGGATTGCCCCACCGGTGATCGGCATGGGTCTGCTGGAGGCGATCCCGGAATCCGACATTCGCAAGCGCGCCGACCCGGGCGACGCCGACAAAGACGGCATCTCAGGACGCACCAATGAGGTGTGGTCGGCGGATCAACAGCGCGCGGCGCTCGGGCGCTTTGGATGGAAGGCCGGTAAACCCTCGGTGGCCGATCAGGCGGCGAGCGCCTTCGCCGGCGACATGGGACTATCGAGCCCGTTGGCGCCGCGTCCTTCGGGTGACTGCACCCCGGCTCAATCGGTCTGCGTCAACGCGCCCAACGGCAATACCGAGCGCGACGGCGGCATGGAGGTCAGCTCCAAGCTGTTCGACCACGTCGTCTTCTATTCGCAAAACCTCGCCGTGCCGCCGCGACGCGATTTTTCCGATGCGAATGTTAATCGCGGCAAGGCGCTGTTTTATGCGCTGCGCTGCCAGAGCTGCCATGCGCCGTCCTTCACCACCGGCAAGGTCGAGGGTCAGCCGCACCTGAGCAACCAGAAGATCTGGCCCTATACTGACTTGCTTCTGCACGACATGGGCGACGGCCTCGCCGACAACCGCCCCGAAGGTGCTGCTGACGGACGCGAGTGGCGCACCCCGCCGCTATGGGGTATCGGCCTGACGCGGCTTGTCAGCGGACACACTTTCTTCCTGCACGATGGCCGGGCGCGCAACATCGAGGAGGCCATCCTCTGGCACGGCGGAGAGGCGCAGGCCGCACGCGATGCTTATGCCGCCTTGAGCAAGGCGGACCGCGAGGCGCTGATCAAATTCGTGGAGTCCCTGTGACGCACGCCGCCTTGCACATTGCGCGGGTTTTTGCGCTCGTCGCAATGGCTCTCACCTGCGCTGCCACACGCACCCCGGTATTGGCCTTCGACGACGGCGCACTTGCGCGACGCATGTACGACAATGTCATCCTCCCCGGCTACGCCCGCTTCGATGACAGCGCGCGCGACTTCGTCAAAGTAGCCGATGCCCTGTGCGAAAAGCCCTCGCCAGCGGCGCTCGTTGCCGCCCGCGATCAAGCACGCGCGACGTTGCTCGCCTGGGGGCGCATCGAGCCGTTGCGCTTTGGTCCTATCGTCGAAAAGCAGCGCAGCGAGCGTCTGCTCTTCTACCCCGATCCACATAACATCGTCGAGCGGCAGACACGCCGCCTGCTCGCCAAGCACGATGAGGCCGACATCACGCCGGAAAAGCTCGCCGCCGCCAGCGTCGCCGTGCAGGGTTTCGGGGCGCTCGATGCCGTGCTGTACGGACGGGGCTCGCAGGCCCTCGCCGATGCGACGCCGGTGGCTGCCTTCCGCTGCCGGTATCTGCGCACGCTCGCCGCTGGCATCGCGCAGATCGCCGCCGACACGCATGCCGCCTGGGCGGGTGAGTTCGGCCGCGCCTGGCTACAGCCGGGCGTTGGCAACAAGACTTACCTGACCAAGCAGGAGACGACCCAAGCCCTCTATCGCGCCTATGTGACAGAACTCGAAGTGCTGCGCGCGCAGCGGCTGGAGCCGCTTCTCGGCGGCAAAGAGAAAACACCGACGCCACCAACGCCCTTGCTCGTACACAGCGGACTGGGCCTGCAGTTCATTCTCGCGGCCGTCGAAGGCGAGCGCGATATCCTCGGGCCAAATGGATTTCTTGGTGATGGTCTCGCCAGCAGCGACACCGAGCGCGCGGCTGTTCCGCTGCTTGCGGCTGCGGCCACCGATTTGGGCTTTGCGGCGCGTGCCGGAACGGCAGCGGCTGCGATGGCCGGCGACGCTTTTGCCAACCCCCAGGCGCGGGCTCGCCTCATGCCGATGCAGTTGTCGCTCAAGAACGCCGAAGAGGTCGGCCGCTCGGCCCTAGCCGATCTCACCGGGCTGGCGCTCGGCTTCAACGCCCTCGACGGCGACTGAGCGGAACGCTCCTACTCGACCGCCTCCGCCGTTTTGCGCGGCTGGAACTGGCCCGACATGTCGACGATCGCCTGGAAAGTGGTCGGCGTCGGCAGGCGCATGACGTCCTTGGCGTTGAGGTCGAAGTGATTGAGATCGACCATGCGGATCGTCTGGTCGTCATAGCTCTTGTAGTAGACGCGCAGGTTCTGCGGATCGCGCATGGTCGTGAAGATCGTCTGGTCGGCATGGGTGACGCCCTGCACTTCCTCGCGCGCCACGCCGTAGGGAATGTCGAAGTTGTTGAGCAGGTGGAAGCCGCTAAAGATGCCGGACTGCGCGTCGGGCGAGGCTAAGGCCGTGGCGCTGAACACCGCGGCGCGCACGAAACGCGACGGCGGCGTGAAGTCGCCGGGCAGCCCGTGCATGCCGGCGCCCATGCCGAAGGCCTGGAACGTCGTTCCGTCGACCTTGACCGGCGGCACATCGCGCGGGCTGAGCGAAATGTAGTTGCGCAGGTTGGTCATGTGCCAATCGAAGCTCGGCGAATTGGTGAGCACGCCGAGCGGGTTGTCGCTGACCACCAGTTTTCCCCCGAGCGGCTCGATGACGATCGACTTGCCGCTCTTGTCGTACACGATCCAATGGAACGGCTGCACCGTCTTCGGCCAGCCCGGCAGCAAGGTCGGGGCGACGACCGCATCGCCGGCTTCGACCGCGGCGCGGACTTCATCGACGCTCGAGAACTGCGTGAGGATCCAGGTCGAGAAGTCGATTGAGGACATCGACTTCGACTGGTTCTGCGGTGTCGTCGGCGTGTATTCGGCCATGGTGGGGAAGTAGAAGGCACCGATGGCGAGACCCTTCTCGTTGATGCCGTCCATGACGCCGAGGTTTCCAAACACGATGGCGCCGAGCACGCCGTAGCGTGTCGTCCATTTCTTGCCATCGCCGAGCGGCGTCAGGCCGGTCATCTCGTAGTTGCGCGGCAGCACCGCGTAGGTGATCTCGAGCGGGATGCCGAACTCGACCGTACGACCATGCACGATCGAGCCGTCGGCATTGCGCAGCATGATGCCGGTGCAGGCGCTGGCCACCTGAACGGTGGCAAAGGAGAAGACGACAGCGGCCGCAAGCCCGCGGAAAAGCATGGATTTCAGCTGCATAGACGGTCTCCCTTAGCCGGCTTCCGGCAAATCTGGAGGGCACACTAATCGTCTACGCTTTCGATCCCGTGCGAGTGATCGATCCAATTTTCTGCATCTGGATCGTGCAACTGCTGCATCGCAGCACAAATTGCCGGTTTGATAGGCAGCTCGTGTGGCGCTTATGCCACGCATCGGCAGGCTAACATCCCCGCGTGTGAGAGGCCCAGCAAGGGCCCCGCACCACATAGGGGAGAAGACACATGGACATCGTTACGGCACTCGCGTTGAGCATCGGCCTCTTGGGAGGCGTTGCCACTTACCTCTTTCTTTCCGACCCGCTCGTCCTCGGCCTGCAGATCTGGGCAGCATTCATCGCCTGGGCGAGCTTCTATCACTGCGGCGGAAAGATCGGAGGCTTCGTTTCGAGCGTTCTCGCAAACTTGTGGGGCGTGTTGTGGGGCGCGCTGACACTCATCGCGTTTTCTAACCTCGACTTCGGACTTACGGCTCCGGTATGGGCGGGCATCTGCGTCGCCATCGGCGTCGCGCTGATGATACTCGGCTGCAAGATTCCGATCTTCTCGGCAATTCCCGCCACCGTTTACGGTTACGCCGCAACGGTTGCGCTGGCGCTGCTGACGAACGCGGTGCCGGCCCTCGTGCAGCCAACTCTCGGCAACCCGGCGGTGATCATCGCGCTATCGATGATCGTCGGCGCCATCTTCGGCCTCATCTCCGAAGCGCTCGCGGGCGTGATGGCGAGATCGTAGTCGAATACGGATACGGCGTGGCGCTATTGGGCGTGCCCAATGGCGCTGCGTCGTCCGGAGACTAACGCGCTCGATTGGCGCGGTAGCGGCGGATCAGTGCGTTAGTTGAGCTGTCGTGCGCAAGCTGCGGCTCTGCGGTGTCGCGCAGTTCGGCGATGACCTTCTTGGCCAGCACCTTGCCGAGTTCGACGCCCCACTGATCGAAGGGGCCGATGCCCCAAATCACACCCTGCACGAATACACTATGTTCATAGAGTGCGATGAGCGCGCCCAATGTGCGCGGCTCGAGCCGTGCCGCGAGCAGCATGTTGCTCGGCCGATTGCCTTCCATGGCGCGAAACGCAACGTCCGCTGCGTCGACGCCTTCGCCGGCAACCTCCTCGGCTGACTTGCCGAACGCCAGCCCCTCTGCCTGGGCAAACAGGTTGGCCATCAGCAGGTCGTGCGGAGCGGCGAGCGGGCTCAGAGGCTCAAGGAAGCCAATGAAGTCGACGGGGATGAGGTGCGTTCCCTGATGCAGCAGCTGATAAAATGAATGCTGCCCGTCGGTGCCTGGCTCACCCCACACGATGGCGCTGGTCGCAAAGTCGACGCGGCGACGCGAGAGATCGACCGACTTGCCGCAGCTTTCCATCTGCAGCTGCTGCAGATAAGCGGGGAAACGCCCGAGGTTCTGCGCATAAGGCAGAATGGCCTGCGTCTCGGCGCCGAAAAAGTCCGCGTACCAGACGCCGAGCAGCCCCAGCAGGACCGGCAGGTTCTTGTCTGCCGGCGCGGTGCGAAAGTGCACGTCCATGTCGCAGTAGCCACCGAGCATGGCGCGGAAATTCTCCGGCCCGATGGCCAGCATGGTCGACAGGCCAATGGCGGAAGCGAGCGAATAGCGCCCGCCCACCCAGTCCCAGAACTCGAACATGTTGGCGGTGTCGATGCCAAAGGCGGCAACACCGGCGGCGTTGGTCGAGACGGCGACAAAGTGCTTGGCGACGCCGGCTTCATCACCCAGCGCGCCGACGAGCCAGGCACGAGCGATGTCAGCGTTGCTCATCGTCTCGAGCGTGGTGAAGGTCTTGGAGGAGACGACGAATAGCGTCTCGGCCGCGTCGAGGTCCTGCGTTGCCTCGGTGAAAGCGGCCCCGTCGACATTGGCGATGAAGCGGAAGCGCAGGCCGCGATCGCTGTAGGGGCGTAGCGCCAGGTACGCCATCTCCGGGCCAAGGTGCGAACCGCCGATGCCGATGTTGACGATATTGCGGATCGGCTTGCCGGTGTGGCCCTTCCAGTCGCCCGCGCGCACGCGCGTCGCGAAATCGGCCATGCGGTCGAGAACGGCGTGCACGTCGGGGACGACGTTACGCCCGTCGACCTCGATCACCGCATCGCGCGAGGTCCGCAGCGCGGTGTGCAGCACGGCGCGTTTTTCGGTGACGTTGATCTTGTCGCCGCGGAACATCGCCGTTCGCTGCTCAGCCAGCCCCCGCTCCTCGGCCAACTTGACGAGCAGCGCCATGGTCTCGGCCGTAATGCGGTTCTTCGAATAATCCAGGACCAGCCCAGCGCCCTCGGCCGTGAAGCGCTCGGCGCGCCCGCGGTCGTCGGCAAACAGGGTGCGCAGGGTAACGTCCTTGACCGCCGCATGATGCGCGGCAAGCGCGTGCCATGTGGCGCTCGAAGTGAGCGGCGCCCCGGTCTCGTCGCGGCTCATGTCCAGCTCCCTATGCCAGCGCCTTGCTCTTGGCGCCGATGGATTTCAATAGATCCTGCCAGGAAGCCACGAACGCCTTGGCGCCATCGGACTGTAGCTTGCGCGCCAGCGCTTCGACATCGACGCCGGCCTTGGCGTGCGCCTCGAGCACGGCGTCGCAATCGCCGCCATCGGACGCCAGCACCGCCATTCACCGCACCATGGTCGGCGAACGCCCGCAGCGTCTCCTCGGGCATCGTGTTGACGGTGTTCGGCGCCGCCAGCCCCTCGACATAAAGCGTGTCGGTGGCGCGCTTGTCCTTGCTTGAGGTGCTGGCGAACAGCAGCCGCTGCGGTCGCGCACCGAAGTTTTCCAGCCGCTGCCAGCGGTCCGACGCCAGCAACTCGCGATAGGCGCGGTAGGCGTGCTGGCCGACCGCAATGCCGAGGCGGTTCTTCAGGTCGTCCGGCACATCCTCGACGATGGCGCGATCCCAGCGACTGATGAAAACCGAGGCGACCGAGCGCACGTCGGCGTCAAGACCCGCCGTGACGCGTTGTTCCAGGCCGCGCATGTAGGCTTCCGCGGCCGCCTCATAGTCGGCGGTCGAGAACAGCAGCGTCACGTTGACGGGCACGCCCGCGAACGTCGCCGCCTCGATGGCCGGCAGACCTTCGGCAGTACCCGGAATCTTGATGAAGAGGTTCGGCTTGGCGGCCTTGGCGAACAGGCGCTTGGCCTCCGCGATGGTCGCCGCGGTGTCGTAGGCGAGCAGCGGCGACACCTCGAGCGATACCCAGCCGTCGACGCCGCTCGTCTTGCCATGCACGGGCAGAAAGAGATCGGCGGCGCGCTTCAGGTCGTCGAGAGCCAACTCGAAGAACAGGCCTTCATCGGAAAGCCCGCGCGCCATCAGCTCTTCAACCGCGGCGTCGTAATCGGATCCCTTGCCGATGGCCTTTTCAAAAATGGTCGGGTTCGAGGTGAGCCCCGTCACCGCGAGTTCATCGATCATCTTGGCAAGTCGCCCGCTGTCCAGCATGTCACGCGTGATGTCGTCGATCCACAGGCTTTGACCCGCCGTGCGCAGTTGATGTGTCGCCTTCACTGCGTTCTCCTCAATCGTCATCGCGAATGTCGGCAGCCTCGAGCGGCTGCCGCCGAAACGAACGTCCCGGCTCGGGCGCTTTTCTAGCCGATGATGGCGAAAAATCGAAGCGCAGAAGTGGTGATCACGGCAGAACCCGACGTCATACCTCTTATATCAGCGGCGATGACATCGTTTGCTTCTCCCGAGGCTCCCCATCGGGTCGTGGGTGACGGGGGCGAGGACGACGCGACTAGCGAAACCCAACGTGTGCCGGTAAGCATCGCCCTTGCCGCCCCAGTTTTCGGGTCTTATGTCACTCACGACCACTCCCAGCGCCTAGGGGCGCACAGTCAGCACAGGACATGAGCCATGGAATACCGGCGTCTCGGGCGATCTGGCCTTAGCGTGCCCGCATTGAGTTTCGGCACCGGCACCTTTGGCGGCAAGGGCAAGCTGTTCGCCGCCTGGGGAGCGACCGACACCGACGAGGCGCGGCGGCTGATCGACATCTGCCTCGATGCCGGCGTCACCCTCTTCGACACCGCCGACATCTATTCCGCCGGCGAGTCCGAGCGCATCCTCGGCGAGGCGATGAAGGGCAAGCGCGACCGTTGCCTCGTCTCGACCAAGGCGACGTTCCGCTTCAACGAGGAACCCAACAACGTTGGCTCATCGCGGCAGCATCTGATTGCCAGCATCGACCAATCGCTGAAGCGTCTTCAGACCGACCACATCGATCTCTTCCAGCTGCACGGCTATGACGCAATGACGCCGCCCGAGGAGGTGCTGTCGACCCTCGACACGCTCGTGCGTGCCGGCAAGATCCGCTATGTCGGCGTATCGAACTTCTCCGGCTGGCACATCGCCAAGGCGCTTGGCGTTGCCGAGAAGTACGGCTATCCGCGCTATGTTGCCAACCAGACCTACTACTCACTGATCGGTCGCGAGTACGAATGGGAGCTGATGCCGCTCGGCCTCGAGGAAGGCATCGGCGCGGTCGTGTGGAGCCCGCTCGGCTGGGGACGGCTCACCGGCAAAATTCGCCGCGGCACCGGCATCCCCGCGCAGAGCCGCCTGCACAACTCGGCCGAAGCCGGCCCGCAGGTCGAAGATGAATACCTGTTCAAGGTTGTCGATGCGCTCGATGCGGTCGCCAAGGAGACCGGCAAGACCGTGCCGCAGATCGCGCTCAACTGGCTGCTGCAGCGGCCCACGGTGTCCACCGTCGTCATCGGTGCGCGCAACGAGGAGCAGCTGAGGCAGAACCTCGGCGCCGTGGGCTGGAACCTGACAAAGGAACAGATCGCCGTGCTCGATGCAGCAAGCGAGCGCCCGCTGACCTATCCCTATTGGCACCAGCGCGTCGCGTTCACCGAGCGCAATCCCCCGCCGGTGTGAGCGTTCGGATATCTCGCCGGGCAATCGCGGGGAGCGCGCGGGCGCTCCCCGTGTTCATCACGCAGCCGAGCGCCGCCCTGCCTTGAAGCGGTCGGCAGCGTGCTGGCGTGAAAGGTTTGGGCCGAGCGCCGCACGTGCATCCTCAAAGCGCTTCCAGTCGGCGGCGTCGGGCAGCGAGGGAATCGTAACCAGCTCGCCCTGGTCCAAGCCGGCAAGCGCTGCATCGACCATCTCGCCGGCGTCCATGACCATCTCCGCCGGCAGCGAGTTGACGTCTCCACCGGAACGCTCCCAAATTTCCGTCCGCGTGGCGCCGGGCAGCACCGCCTGCACCGTGACGCCGGCCTCGGCGAGTTCCACCTTCATCGTCTGGGTCAGGGCCAGAACATAGGCCTTGGTGGCGGCGTAGGTGGCATTGGAGATTTCCGGCGCCACGGCAAGCACCGAGGCGACGTTGATGACCGTACCGCGACGACGCGGCGAGAATGCTTTAGCCGCGACCGACGCGAGGTGCGTGAGCGCCACGACATTGAGCTTGATCATGTCGTCGATCGCCTGCAGGTCGTGGTCGGCGAGCTTGGCGTTGGCGTAGATGCCGGCATTGTTGACGAGCAGCGTGATTTCGGGGTCGCTCGCCAATTGCTCCTCGACGCGCTTCAGATCGGCGCCCTTGGTGAGATCGGCCTGCACGACTTCGATGTTGCGACCTGTCGCTGATTGCAGGCGGATCGACAGCTCTTGCAGCTGCTCTTTGTTGCGGGCGACGACGACGAGGTCGTAGCCGCGCCTGGCGAGGCGATCGGCATATACCGCTCCGATGCCCGTCGATGCGCCAGTGATAAGTGCTTTGCCCTTTGCTGAGTTGGCCATGTGCTATCTCCCTTGATGAGCTCTGAATGGTTTGCGGATTGATAGTCGGCTTCGCCTATTGAGCCGCGGCCTTGCCGGGAACGATCGCGCGGCGCACCGCCAGCAACACCTCATCGGACATCGCGTGGCCCTTGGTGGCGCGGGCCAGGACGACGGCGCCGACGAGCATGGCAATGTTGGCGAGCGCTTCGTCTCGCGCATTTACGCCTTTAGCGCGGCCAAGCAACGGCTTCAGGCGCTGCACCATGCGTTCCAGGCCGGCAGCGAACGTCCGGCGCATGGGACTCTTGGTTTCTTCGCGTGCGACGTCATCGGCCAGCGCCGGAACGGGACAGCCCAGTCCCGGCTGATCACGGTGCGCCTTGCCCGTATAACGCGCGACGAACTCGCCAAGTGCGGCCCGCTTGTCGGTACCGTGGCGATTGAACAGGTCGTCGTAGAGCTCCTGCTTTTCCTCGAAGGCATGCGTGCAGGCGGCCGCGGCCAGTTCGTCCTTGGAGGCGAAGTGCCCGTAGAATGCGCCGTGGGTCAATCCCGCCTCGGCCATGATGACCGGCACGCTGACGCCGTCGATCCCGTTGGCGCGGAACAGCCTCGAGGCAGCCGCGATGACCGCTGCATGGTTCTCGTCGGCCTGTTTTCTTGAAACACGGGGCATTGCCGACCTCCGGATCGCGGCCAACAGCGCGGTTGTCCCGGGCGTCGCGGCCGTGAATGTATGATGCTCATCATCTATAATGATGGGCATCAAGAATTAAGTGAGGCAATACGTCTCGCCCTTGCACTTCTTGTTCAATGCTCGCGGAAGGCGCGTGAGAAGCTGTCGAGGACCGGCCGCAACATATAGTCGAAGAACGTCCGTTCGCCGGTTTTGATGTAAATGTCGGCCGGCATGCCGGGGGTCGGGTGGAAGTCGGCAATCTTCTTGTGCACGTCCGCCTCGTCCAGCTTCACGCGGACGATGTACGAATGGCTCTGGAAGGGCACGAGAGCTCGCCTGCTGCTGACCCTGCTGGTCGGCGATGGCGTCGGCCGACACATAGACGACATGTCCGCCGATGACCGGCGTCAGGCGCTGGTTGAGCGCCGTCAAGCGAACCAGCGCATCCTGTCCGTTGCTGACGTGCGAGATGTCGTTCGGCCTGATGCGTCCTTCGATGACCAGCTTCTCGTCGACCGGCAGCAGCTCGATGATGATGGCGCCGGGCGCCACCACGGCACCGCGCGAGTGATAGTTGACGCGCACCACGATGCCGCGGTCGGGCGAGCGCACATCGATGCGTTCGAGCACATCGCGACTGGCACCGATCTGCTCGCGCACGTCGTCGAGCTCGGTTTCGGTCTGCCGCAGCTCTTCGATGGTCTTCTGCATGGCGGAGGAGCGCAGCTCGGTGATCTGCTGTTCGGAACGGGCGATGCGCTCGCGCGAATCGGCGATGCGGCCGAGCAATTCGCCGCGCGATCCAACGAGATCGGCCTCGGCGCGACGCAGCGCCATGACCTCGGTCTTGCGCGCCAGCTGTCGATCGAGCAGCGACTTCTTATCCTGCAGCTCCTCGCTGAACAGCGTCAGCCGTTGCTCCACCGAATGCGCCTGCGCCTCATAACCGCCGATGGACTCCTTCAGCGCGGCAACTTCTTTGCGCAGCACCTTCTCGCCGTCCACCTGATTTTGCCGGCGCGCCTTCAGCTCCATCCTCTGGCGGGCGATAGATCTGCGCCACCTCGGGATCGCCGGCGCTGGCAGCGAGCGCTTCGGGCAGCGGAAATCCTCTTTGAGATCGATCTGCGCCTCGAGCCGCGCCTGCATGACCAGCAGCCGGTATTCGCGCAGCACCAGGCGGCGCAGTTTCGACCTGGCCGGCGTATCGTCGAGGCGCACCAGCGTCTGCCCGGCTTGCACGAGATCGCCCTCGCGCACCAGCATGTCGCGGATGATGCCACCTTCGAGGTGCTGCACCTGCTTGTTCTGCCCCGTGGCGACGAACGAGCCACTGGCGACGACGGCGCCGTCCAATGGCGCCATTGCCGCCCACAGGGCAAAGCCGACGATCCATGTTGCGAGGATCGCGAGGCCGATGAGTGTCGGGCGGCGAATGCCCTCGGGCACGTGCCGTTGCCAGCCGTCGAGCGATGGCGCTTCGGGCGTCATGCCGCCGCTCCCGCACTGGCCGTCGGTGGCGTCGCGGGCGCATCGGTCGCCGGGACGACGCTATGCAGGACCTTGCTCGGTGGGCCAAACGCCGCCGGACGGCCACTGCGCATCACGAGCACGCGATCGACGGAGTTGAGGAGCGCAGGCCGCTGGGTGATGACGACGACGGTGACGCCCTTCTGCTTGGCGCGCACCAGCGTCTCGCTCAGCGCCTGCTCGCCGAGAGCGTCGAGGTTGGAGTTGGGCTCATCGAGGACGATCAGCGCAGGATCCCCGAACAGCGCGCGCGCCAAGCGCGATGCGCTGCTTCTGTCCGCCCGAGAGCGGCGCGCCACCTTCCTGCAGAACGGTCTCGTAGCCGTGCGGAAGCTGCGTGATCATGTCGTGCACGCCGGCGACGACGGCCGCCCCGTAGACGTTGTCGTCGGAGAGGTCCTTGCGCATGCGGCAGACGTTCTCCTTGATGGTGCCGGGAAACAGCTCCACCTCCTGCGGCAGATAGCCGGTGTAGCTGCCGAACTGCCGGCGGTCCCAGTTGCGCAGCTCCGTTCCGTCGAGGCGGACATTGCCGGCGGTCGGCAGCAGGCAGCCAACCAGCAGCTTGGCCAGCGTCGATTTTCCCGAGCCGGAGGGACCGACCACCGCCAGGGACATCCCCGGCTTAAGCTCGAACGAAACGCCGTTGAGCGTCGGCTCCTTGCTGCCGGGCGGGATGTACAAGAGCCGCTCGGCCACGACATGCCCGCGCGGGCGCGGCAGCTTCATGCGTGGCGGCTCGCGCGTGTAAGCCTCGACCGAAGCGATGACGCGTTTATACGCCGAGTGCGCCTGCACCACGCCGCGCCAGCCCTCGATCATGCCTTCGAGCGGCTGCAAGGCACGGCTGGCGATGATCGATGCGGCGATCATCATGCCGCCCGTGATCTCGCCCTGCAGCGCCAGATAGGCGCCCCAGCCGAGCACCAGGATCTGCGTGATCAGCCGAAAGAACTTGGAACTGCCGCTGATCCAGAAATTGCGGTTGAGCGCTCCGCCCTGCACGGTGAGCGCCTGCGCGTGCTCCGTCCCCCAGTGCAGGATGCCTTCCTGCATCATGCCCATGGCATTGATGACCTGCGAGTTGCGGGCCAGCGCTTCGGCGCGCTCGTCGGCGCGTGCCGCGTGCAGGCCGGCGCGACCGAGCGGCGATGACGTCGCTCGCTGGTTGAGCAGCGCAATGCCGCCCAGGAGCACGCCAGCCACCAGCGCGATCACGCCGAGCTGCGGGCTGATGAGGAACACGGCGGCAAAATAAAGCGGCGCCAACGGCGCGTCGAACAGCAGCAGCATCACCGGACTTGAGATGAAGTTGCGCACGTGATGCAGACTGCGCACGGTCTCGGTCGCGCCGCCGACCAGCCCTTGCGGCGTCGAGATGACGCTGGCGAGCAGCGAGCCGCCGATAATCGTCTCCAGCCGATTGGCGAGCGCACCCAGCACCTGCCGGCGGCAGACGTCGATCAGCGACAACACCGCCAGAAAGATGACCGCCAGCATCGACAGCATAAGCAGCGTATCGATGCTGCGGCTGGTGAGAACGCGGTCGGAGAGCTGGAACAGATAGATCGGAACTGTAAGCATCAGCAGGTTCACGAAGATCGAGAACGCCGCGACAGTGAAGAAGGTGCGCTTGGCGAGTGCATGCCACTCCTGCAGCGGCGTCTGCGGAGGGATCGAGACTTCGATGTCCCGCGCCACGGCCGGATCGGCCGGCGCCGCGACGGTAGCTGCGGCCGGCGCGGCGGGCGGCGCGCCGCTCCACAGCCTCACGGTCTCCCTCATCAGGAAGCCGATACGCTGGCCCCGTTGACGACAGGCGCGCACCAGCGCCTCGGCACGCTTTGGCGCGCTCCCCGTCAACATCCCTGCGTTTGCCGCCCCGTTTGCTTCCATTGCCTAGGCCAGAATATCCCCGGCCGTGCGCAGCACGGCCTGATCGAGGTGCAAGGCGTCAGACACCGTGTGGAGATCGATGCCCGGCAGGTGATCGCCCGACAGCTGATCGAGCACGCTGCCGCCCGAGCGCCGCGTCTTGTCCCGATGCGGAGCCGGGACCGATGCCCTCCGCACCAAGGTTGAGAGCAATGCCGTAGGTGGTGTGGCCACCGCCATCGGCTAGAGGATCGGCTGCGGAAGGCGCCGACTGCGCAAAATGAAGCTGACCGGAGGAGCCCATACCGTGTGCATCATGGCCGTGTGCATCGTGGCTCGAGCCTAATCCTACCAGCGAGGTGACTGGATTGAGCGCCGAGCCGAGGCTATCGAGCAGACCGCCGACAAGCGGCAGGCCCTCGAGGCCATCGGACACATTGTCGAGAACCCCCTGCAGCGTACGGCCGAGGTCCAGATCGAGATTCAACCCCAGATCCAGCGGTGCGCCGAACTGGTCGAAGGCCATGAGGTGATTTCCACCTAGTGCCAAATGCACGCCATCGCCGTCGGCGAATGAACCGAGCGCATCGTGCTGCGCACTGTCGCTGTAGCCGCCGCTACCGCCCGCCATCGCCACCACCGACACCGCCATGCCCAAACTCATCGGCACCATCAGCGATTTTCGCTTCGGTGAGATCACTTCGCATGCGCCGTCGGGTTTGGAAGCGGCGCCGCAGAGGCGGCCTGCTGAGCGGGAACCGGTGCCGGACTTTCGCTTGCCGTTGAAACGGCGATGGTCGGCAGATTGTTGACAATAGGCGCTGAACCCGAGCCGCCGTGCGAACCTTGGTCGATGTTTTCGTCGGCGGCGTGCGCCGCGGTCGGCAGCAGTCCGTCGCGACCGGCCATCTCGGCGAGCACGAACGCCCACGTAAGAAAGCTCGTCCAGCGGCGCCGATCCAAGAGGCCTGGCTTGTCTGTCTCGCCCGCGCGCCGCGCCGTCGGGGACTTTAATTGAAGGCCAGTTCGATTTGCTTCGATCGGCATGAGCTTTGCTCCGCGCTTTTATTGTTGTCTTGGGAGATGACCGGCGCCGCGACGCCGGTCATCGTCCGTCATGCGTGTCAGCCGGTAACGCTGTCGAGCGTCTGTCCGAGGTCCAGCCCGGCTAGGTCGCCGGCGGTACCGCCGCCAAGGATGTCGCCGACGAGGCCACCGGTATCGATGGGAACATCGCCGATGAGACCACCCAACTCGGCTCCACCCATGAGATTGCCGAGTTCGGCTCCGCCGACGGTAACGTCGGTATCTCCGGGCGCATGCGCTTCGGCGAGGTAGTCGCCGTTGAGCACCTGCACGTTCAACCCCTGATCGCCGCCGAGGCCTAGACCATCGGTCGCGCCGCCAAGTAGGCCGTCACCGCCGACCAGGCCTTCGCCGACGACGGCGTCAGCGATGCCGGGGGCGTGGACTTCGGCGAGACTGTCGCCATTCAGCACGTCGACCTGGATGCCTTGCGAACCGTCGGCCAAGCCGTTGAGGCTGCCCAGGTCGCCGAGGCCTCCCAGCCCGCCGCCATCACCTAGCCCGCCGATGACATCGGCGACTGTTCCATCACCAACGGTTGCATCGAGCAGGCCAGGCGCGTGCGCGTCGACGAGGCTGTCGCTGTTGACGACATCAACGTTGATCCCGTCCAGCGTATCTCCCGTCACACCGCTAAAGGCATCGGTATGCACGTTGATGAGGCCGTCGCCGTTGCCGTCGGTATCACCGCCGATGACGTTGATGCCGCCGTCAGATCCGCCTGCATGCACCAGGCCCCCACCATCGCTGTCGGCCGGCGTCGCGTTCGGATCGGAGTTCTGGCGATGGGGTTTGCTGTTCGCCCGATGGCGACGATCGCTGCGTGCCGGTGGCGGGTCCGCCCGCGAAACCTGGGGCTCCTGCGGAGCCGGGATAGATTCTCTCACTCATGATCGGTTCTCCTCCAGTTTGTTCTCCTCGGGATCTCATCCCGGCTAGTCCGCCTGCGGCTTTAGTCTGATCGCTTGTCGGGCGATGCCGGCGGCGGGTACTGGGGAGGCAATGGCCCGGGTGTTTTATGCGTTCCTGCGCAACCCGTGACAGCGTGTGTTTTGCGTGCGCGCGATGGGACGATTTTGAAGCAGTTTGATAGGCCGGAAACGCGCATTGTGCGGAAACATTGAACCGGGGATGGGCGAGGCGTCTAACACTGAGTGCCAGCTGCTCCGATAATATTTATTGCGGCTTACCGATCGCGCGCCGTATCCGAGGGGAGAGCGTGCATGCTGAGCAAAAGTCATGTGCCGCGTGCGTCATTGCGAGTGCTAGGAATCAAAGCAGATTGCACCGCCAGACAGCCGGCGCGTAGACCATCTTCCCGCGCGCAACACCCCGAGGAGCACTCGCATGTCCCGCCCGCCTTTTCCCCCGTTCACCGAAGCGACGGCAATCGAGAAGGTGCGCCGTGCTGAGGATGCCTGGAACACGCGCGATCCGGCCACGGTAGCGCTCGCCTACACGCCTGACAGCGCCTGGCGGAACCGCGCGGAGTTCTTGAACGGCCGGGCCGCCGTGGAGGCATTCTTGGGCCGCAAGTGGGCGCGCGAACTCGACTACCGCCTGATCAAGGAGTTGTGGACCTTCGCGGGCAACCGCATCGCGGTGCGCTTCGCCTACGAATATCGCGATGACAGCGGCAACTGGTCTCGCGCCTACGGCAACGAGAACTGGGAATTCGCCGAGGATGGTCTGATGCGCCGGCGACTGGCGAGCATCAACGAACACCCCATACGAGAGGCCGATCGGAAATTTCACTGGCCCTTGGGACGCCGGCCCGACGATTATCCGAGCCTCAGCCACTTCGGTTTCTGATGCCGGCGATTCGGCGGGGCGGCTCGGCGCATCACCCGCGCCGCGCCGCCTCTATCGCTGCTACGTCGATCTTCGTCATGTTCATCATCGCATCAAAGGCGCGCTTGGCTTCGGCGCCACCAGCGGCCAATGCTTCCATCAGCACGCGCGGGGTGATCTGCCATGAGATGCCCCACTTGTCCTTGCACCACCCACACGCGCTTTCCTGGCCGCCGTTGCCGACGATGGCATCCCAGTAACGGTCGGTCTCCGCTTGATCTTCCGTGGAGATCTGAAACGAGAAAGCTTCGGTGTGCTTGAACGCCGGGCCACCGTTGAGGCCGAGGCAGGGAATGCCGGCGACGGTGAACTCGACCGTCAGAACATCGTCTTTTTTGCCGGATGGAAAGTCACTGGGTGCACGGTGAACCGCGCCGACGGCGCTGTCGGGAAAGGTCGCTGCGTAGAAGCGGGCGGCAGCCTCGGCGTCCTTGTCGTACCAAAGGCAGATGATGTTTTTCGCCACGACATATCCCTCCCTCTTGCATCCGCAATTGCGGCAAAGCGGTAATGGCCGATTGTGGTCACGGCCAGACAGCGCGCCTGCATACACGTAGTCGCGATCGTTGAAACCCTCGAGCATGTCGTCGGCGATAAGCGCCGATGGCTAGATCGGGGAGGACCGCAAGAACGCCCGGCGAATTGCAGGGCAGGTGCTTTCTATCTGCGCGGCAAGCTCGTGTCGAGCACGCACGACCTTAGTTGCGGGAACACTTCGGTCGAACCGTAGCGGGCGGCAAACAGGATCGCATCCGCTCCAATTTGCATGCTAAGCGCCTCTTCGACAGCCTCCACGCGCGCATCATGGCGGAGAAGCTTGCGAACCTGCTCGCCGAGACGCACTTTCACCAGTCGATGCGCGACGCTGACGCCGGCTCCAGTCCGCACCGATCAGATCTGAGGGAAATACTGCGGTAGCGTGGCCTCGAAGTCGGGAAAATAATGGGCGATGCGGTCGACGTCGAAGCTCGACAGAATAGATTCTTTCGGTTCGCGATCAAGTAAGAAGCGGAAGCAGGCTTCGACGCACGTCTCTGGCGCGAACTTGCTGTCGGTAAGCCTGTCGTAAGTTTCGCGGGAGAGGGTAACTTCATGACTACTTTCTCCCTGGATATCCTTAACATCAATCCGAAACGCAAATGAGCCGTTTTCTGATAACCGTAAAACGTCAATCCGGGACACGTCTGGCATTTGATCTCCGATCTCTGTATCCAACGCAAACGCATAGCTTCTCCGGAAGTTGCCGGCTGCGTGCTGCCGTCGAGAGCGCGATCGCCGGACATCTTGGCTGCCCTTTCAGGGGCGGGAAAGATTTAGTCCGGCCATCAGGCGCTACAAGTGGAACTTCCGCTGGTCGACACGACTCGCATCGATCACCCGAGTGGTACGCTGACCAATACCGGGACCGCGAGGCGAAGAAATATCTGCGCGCCTCCGGGTCTCCTTAGGGGAACCCGAGGGGATGGCGAAAATGGTGATCCTGCGCTGACCTATAGGCTCGAATTGTCGGCTGTTTCGGGGGCGAACCTTGAGCAATCGGACGTCCACGTGGCGTCGGCTCGCGTATCTTCAGGGCGCCTTGGGGTTGATCGCCAAGGACAACGATGAAATCAGTGCCCGAGGCAGTTTCTTTATAAGGCGCCTCGTCTGAAACAATGAGAGCCGAACCGAACCATGTACTGTCTGCAAGCTTGTCCGTTACGCTTTTAGGCAGTTCGATACGATCCAGCACCTGGCGTGCAGTATCGCTCTCATTGCCATCCAACGCGACCCCCAGCCACCCACGGTCGCCAGAGGGCGTTTCCGACGCATAAAATGCATGTGTACCTATCGGCTGCCTGGGGTCGCGTATGACGGCGGGCAATTCCAGCACGGGCTCGAACCCCTGCCGCACATAGATGCGCTGAGTGCTGAGACTGACCATGATCGATATCGGCCAGGCCTTGAGCCGCGCTTTACGTGCTCGCTCATTCGCCTCTGTGTGATCGGCTTTTGCAGCGCGAGCCACCGAGGTTGCAGCCATCGCCTGCGACGTGCTGCTTGCAGCATCCGCCCTCAGCTTGTCCACTCGCAACTCGGCACGGTCCTTTTCCCGCCCGAGCTTCAATGCTTTCGCCTTCTTCATGGCAACGTCGAGTCGCTTAAGAGTTCCAACTCGCTTCGCCTCGGCCCGCCGCGCGTCGGCAGCAGCAATTGAGGCTCTTTTCGCTAAAGCGTCAGAATCCTTGAGCAGGCTCGTCGCAAGTTCACGGGCGCGTTCGACATCCTCTGCCGCTGTGGAGCTGGTCGCCGCGCGCCGCAGTTGTTCCAAGACTGGATGAGAAACGTCGGCGGCGTCCACATTGCTGGGCGCGATTACTACCCGGGTACCGATGCTGGTGAGGTCGAACAAGCGCTCGGCAAACCCGTATGGCAGCCGTATGCACCCGTGCGATGCGCGATAGCCGGGCAGCGGCCCGGCATGCAGGGCCACGCCCGACCAAGTAAGGCGCTGCATGAACGGCATCTCCGCGTCCTCATAAAGGTTGGAGACGTGATCTCTGTTCTTTTGCAGCACTGTGAAGATACCGGCCGGGGTATCGTACGTCCGCCGTCCCGTCGAGACCCGCGCCTGCATGACCGCACCAGCTGAATCGTAAACCGTGATCTTTTGCTGGCGCAGCCCGATGACAGCGACCACCGGCTTACCGGCTTCTCGGCTCGCGCTTAAATTTCCTCCATCGCTCGTCTCGGCCCCACGGGCCTCAGCGACAACGATGAAAGATAGAATGCAAGCAAAGGCCCTTAACAGCGTCGACATAAGACAGGGGTGTCCTTCCAGTTATGCTGCTTTGGCTAAACGCGATCGGGACACGTTTGTTGCGCCCACGGCTTTTGCTTCTGCTTCCGAACAATGCAGAGGCGAAATCTGCCACCCACGCTTCGCTGAAACCAAGCCGCCAAGCGGCTCTCGCAGAGCCCGGCAATGCGCTGTAAGCACAGTTCACCGCAGCCCGCTCGAGAGGCTTGTTAGACTGTGCTGGCAGGGAACGCTTGATACGTGCAACCGTTGTCAATCCATGCATAAGCGAAACTCTTTTACGGAATCCCGGTCAGCGCCCGGACATGCCGTAGCGCCGTCCAAGATCGCCTTCCTCGAGAGCCCGACGTGATGTTCTTCGATTCCTATGACGACTTGCTACGCGTCACTGTCGTCGGGGTTTGCGGCTATGCAGCGCTGGTGATGCTGTTGCGGACGACGGGAAAGCGAACGCTTTCCAAGATGAACGCCTTCGACTTGGTGGTGACAGTCGCCCTGGGCTCGATTCTCGCGGCGACCATCCTCAACGACACCGTATCTCTAAGTGAGGGGATACTTGCCTTCGTGCTTCTTTGCTTGCTCCAGCTCGCGGTCACCTATGTCTCCGTGCGATGGAAGCCCTTTGCCAGACTGGTGAAGTCCGAGCCGACGCTGCTTTTCTTCGATGACCACTGGCTCCCGGGCGCAATGAAACGGGAGAGGGTAACTCAGGATGAAGCTCTTGCTGCGGTTCGGGCGCAGGGATTAGGAGCACTTTCCGAGGTTCGAGCCATCGTGCTCGAGGCGGACGGCAGTATCAGCGTCGTCCGAACTGGGCAGCCCAGGCAAGTGGACAGCGGACAGAGCGCTCTGACGGGACTTCGTCAAGTCGCTGATTGATCTCTCGAAGAGTATCAATCATGTCCGTTCTGCGAGCCCGACCCTAGCTCATCGGAGCGTCGTGACCCGCCGGAGCGAATTTCCTCATCCAATGCGTAGCCGAGCAGGACGAGCAAACACGACACCCACATCCAGATCATCAGGCCGAATACAGCTCCCATGGACCCATACGCGACGTTGTAGTTCGCGAAGTTCGAGATGTACCACGTCACGCCGGTAGCGGTCACAACCCAAAGCAGAGTGGCGCCGAGCGATCCCACGCTTACAAGCGGTCGTGCATGCTTACTTGCGGGTCCAAACCTGTAAAAGAGGGATACACCCGAGAGTACGAGCACAAACAGCACAGCCCACTTGAGAAGATCGACGTTTCCGGGCAGTTCAATCCCGAACCCGGCAGGCAATATCGGTAGAAGAACGACCGCCACTAAAACGGCGACGACAACGACGACCGCTGCGACGGTACTCAGTAAAGAGAACAGGTTTAGCCGGATTATCCCCCGCGACTCTCGCGTATCGTCGACGACATTCAATGCCTCGATCACAGCTTTCGTGCCGGCGTTCGCGCTCCATATTGCCGCTGCCATACTCACCGAGGAAGCAACACCGAACACGCTTCGGTCGCCTTCCGCCACCCTCGTCACCTGGTCTTCAATGAGCTGGTATGCGCCTTGCGGAAGGAAGGGCTTAGCTAAACTCAACTGATCTATGATGGTGTGGGTGTCTGCGACAAACCCATATAACGAAACGACGGCCGTAATTGCGGGAAAGAGAGCCAAGGTCGCAAAAAAGGCGACGCCCCCGGCCATTGTGATTAGATGCGTGTCGGATGTTCGCCGATAAACACCTCTCAGCCACTCGGCGCCAATCGAGATTGGCGAGAGATTTCCATTGATTTGGCATTCGTATTCGGCTGATTGCGCACGGGCCCGAGAGAGAGGAGCTCACATTGAGCCCCGCTCTCCCATTGTCCTTACTTGGGCGGCTGGTAAGTCTTCGAACCCTGGGCGTCGGGCACGTTCTCATCCGAACGCATCGTCGGCACCTGCTCGCCCACCCTGTTCGTCGGCGGGTGCAGGGTCTCAGGGGTGTTCTCAGAGCTCGAACTCGCCTGTGCTCGCACCGCTCGAAGCTGTGCTTTTCACCAACCCGTTGTCGCAAGCCTTAGAGAACTCGTCCTTCTCGATCGTCGTATCGCCATCGGGATTGGCAGCCTTGAAGTCCGTCAAATAGGCCGCGGCCTCACTTTCAGTGATGGGATTACCGCTTGGGCTGGCCTGACTCCAAAGCGATCCGCATTCGGCCTGCGATAGTTTCGTCATGGGCTCGGCCTGGGCGCGAGCACCGGAAGTATAAGCTACGGAAGATGCGGCGAGGACGAGGGCGCCAGCCGCTATAGCGCTTTTCATGGTCATTCTCCTATTTTTCGGTGGGGCCGCGTGGCTGAATTACGCTGCTAGCCCTGCTTGCTGTCGGTTACGTTAATGAGGCTCTGCCCGTCGCTGCTCATCGTTGCATCGCCCTTGGCCATCCATGAGAACCCCCAGGGGCCGGTCACTCCGCACTGCTGTTTGCAGTCGAGTTGCACGGATTCGCCGGCACCGACCGTTTGAGTTTTCTCTTCACTGCCCCTGTCAATGCCGATGGTGATCTCCTTATCACTCGTATTTTTCACCGTGACGGCGGATGCTGCTGATGTGAGAAAAAGCAGAGCGGCGCAGGAGGACGCGATCAAATTGCTGGTCATCATTTTTCTCCTTTCCGGTTCAACGCACTGGTGGCGTCGTATGGGCAATGTGTGCCGCGTGGCATCGTTCCGAAATATTTCCGGATATACGCCCTTGTGAACGCTCGACGCGAATTGGGAGATGAGGGATGCATTTGGTTTAACATTTCGGGGGTGATGAACTCCGTTAAGTCTGGCCACAGCGGCGCGAGGGCGATCGCTCGAATTATCGCACGCCGGTCGTGCTCGCCCTCTGACATTGCAGCCTCTGACGGTGAGCTCGCGGCTCACGATTTTTCGGAACGCATGCGAGCACGGTTCGTTGTTCCTCAGTGCTAGCAACACTCACATGGAGGAAACAATGAAACGACTTCTCGCCGTCGCGGCATTCGCGCCACTGATGGCATTTCCGGCGGTTGCACAGGACAACGGAGCCGCCCAGATGCGCGCCGCTCCCGCAGCCGCGAACACTCAAACCATGAATAATCAGATCTCGGCCTCGGCGCTACTCAACGAGAACGTGGTCAACGCCAACAACGAGGCCATCGGCGACATCAACGACGTTCTCCTCGACAGGAGTGGCAAGGTCGATTCGGTCATCGTTGGCGTCGGCGGGTTCCTCGGCATGGGCGAAAAAGATGTGGCCCTCGCGTTCGACCAGCTGAAGTTCACCAACAACGGCGACGATCTTGTTGTGACGTCCGAGGCGACGAAGGAAACCTTGCAGGCCGCCCCGTCCTACGAAAAGCAAACCGTTCGATAGGTGACTGACGAGCGAAGCGGCCCGGAATCTTCCGGGCCGCTCATTTCGTTGAGGAGGCGACGATGCACAATGTCGACCAATCGCGCCGCAACGACGGTGTCGGCCATGAGGTCCGCACGTATTCTGCGGAGGATGTCCGCCAGGGCGAAATCATTCTGAAGCGTCGGTGGCAGCGTGCCGTGTTTATCCTGGGACTTGCCGGCGCCGCAATGCTCGCCTTGTTCTTCCGGTTCGCGATGTATGGCTAAGGTTCGTAGCGGGCGGTTTTGTACCGCCTTAGCGGTCGTCTTTGCCTTATTCCTGGTAACGGTTGGAGAGGTGTCTGCCCAGGATCCCGCCCAACCTGCGGCAAATGAAAAAGTCGAGGTCGTACCGGCCGCCAGCGATTCTGCGATAGCCGAACGCTTGGAGCGCATCCTCACGTCGACCGGGTGGTTCGCCAATCCTCGGGTCACCGTTCAGGGCGGCATCGCGACGCTGGATGGCGCGGCACAGACAATAGAGCATCGAGATTGGGCCGGAGCCTTAGCCGAGAAAGTCGAAGGCACGATCGCCGTCGTCAATCGGATCAAGGTAGAGACAGACTTGCGATCGGCCTTCGGCCGAACCCGTGACGAGATTGTACGGCTTTTCAGTCAGGCGGTTCAGACGTGGCCGCTTTTCGCGCTGGCGCTCATCATTCTCGTGGCCACGTGGTTGCTGTCGAAGGGAGTCGCATCACTTGCCCGAGCCTTCTTCCAGCCGCGCATCGAAACACCTCTGCTGCTCAACGTTGTGGTGCGCATGTGCTCTATCCCGGTATTTTTACTCGGGCTGTATTTTGTGCTGCAGGCAGCCGGACTGACGCGACTGGCGCTGACGATATTGGGCGGCACCGGTCTGGCGGGGATCATCGTCGGCTTCGCTTTTAGGGATATCGCGGAAAACTTCCTCGCCAGCATCTTGTTGAGCGTACGCAATCCGTTCAGGGCTGGGGATTTAATCGAGGTCGCCGGCCACACCGGGACAGTGCAGAACCTCAACACGCGCAGTTCCGTGTTGCTGACACCGGACGGAAACCACGTACAGATCCCCAATGCGACCGTTTACAAGAGCACGATCAAAAACTACTCCAGCATCCCCAGTAGAAGGGCCGAATTCACGATCGGGATCGGTTACGATTCTTCGACCGCCGCGGCGCAGAGGATAGTTGCCGAAATTTTGCGCGCTCACCCTGCCGTCCTCAAAGAGCCTGAACCCCTCGTTCTTGTTGACGCGCTCGGCGATGCAACCGTCAACCTGCGCATTTACTACTGGTTCGACAGCGCCACCTACGCCCCGAATAAGATCAATTCGGCGTTGCTGCGGCTTTCCAAGAATGCGTTGATGGATGGAGGCATCGAACTCCCCGATCCGGCACGTGAGGTCGTGTTCCCCAAGGGGGTGCCCGTCACGCAGATGGACGCCGTACCCAAACGAGAAAAGCTGCCAAGCAAGAAAGCTCGCGTCTCGGTAGATGAGACGAGCGCTGCTACAGCGAGCGAGGGAGACCTCGCAAAGGAGGAAGCCGAGGTCAGCGGACGGGCCAAGGGTGCCAGCGTGCCGGAAGCGGCCGAGAACTTATTATCCGAGTAGTGCCATAGCTATCATGTGTCCAGGCGCTATCGAACTTCGCCTGCTCGAGCGCAATCGCCTCATGCACGACAGATCCACGACTGACGTGTCGCGCGCTCTTCACCCCTTGCGGTGACCTTCGTGCGAACGTCACCTGCCGACGCGCCTCGATGCAGAAATCTCCTCGCGGACCTGCGCGTAGCTGAGCACCGAGAACAGCACGGTGCCGCCGAAGATATTGCCGGCGAGCGTTGGTAGAAAGAAGACTGCGAACGCCTGCCACAGCGACGTCGTTCCGGTGAGAACGCCGTAGAGCGCCTCTGCAGTGCCCGCCACGATATGCGTAAATCCGAAGAGCGCGATCAGATAGGTCAAAAGTCCTATGATGAAGAAGTGCATATCCTCGCTCGAGGCGAGGATCCACACCAGGGCCGCGATGATCCAACCAGCGCCAATCCCCTTGGCGAACATCTCGAGCGGCGTATTCTGCATCAGACGCACCACGATTTGCGTCAACTCATGCTGCACCTCCGTCCCGACGATGGGCAGTGCCGACAGGGCAAGCGCAAAAACAAAACAGCCAACGACGTTGGCCGCGAGCACGATCGCCCACAAGCGAGCCATTGTGAGAAGCCAATCCAGTCTGCGGCGTGAAATCACGGGCAGGACAGCGGTGAGCACGTTCTCGGTGAAGAGCTGCTGCCGACCAAGGATGACGACAAGGAACCCCACGGCATAGCCGAGCTTCGCGATGATCGGCCTCCAAGCGGACTCAGGGAGATGCGCGGCCAGGGCCGCTTCGGTGAGAAATGAGAGGCCGATCGAAATGCCGGCGGCCACGCCTGACCACCAGAGCGCCGAGAACGGCCGGATCAATTCGGCTTCTCCTTCGGCCCGCACGATCTCATAAACGACTGCAGCCCGCGGTCTCGCTGAATCCCTTACGTGCTTTACCTCAGCGCGACTAAGACCCTCCGCGGCGTCCGGGACCTGCTTAGCAGCGTCTGACTTCGAAGCAGATTTGCCGTTGGCCAAGGTTGCACCTCAGGTGAGAGCTTCTATTCGTTGCGTTACAAGGGATGCGTCGCACGCGCGCCCGGTTGCGTGAGCAAGCGATGAGCGCGGCGGCATTTATTCTTTCGATACACCGCGGCTCACTGTAAAGTCTCCGACAGGGTGACAAAACTAAAGAGGTTTGAGGCGTAGACGCAAGCTACGGGGGAGTGGTTTATGCCACAGAGGGGAGCGCGGCCTGCTCAGGGTCGCATGGATCTTCCAACCAAGATATTCGCGGTGTTGATCATCGCGGCAGCATTTGCCGGCTTGTTCGGCCCGGTGATCGCAGGGTGAAGCCGCGGACCGCGGAGAGCCCGCCAGTCTCGGACGCCCAGATTGTGGGTTCCGAAGATTCCGTGAGGGCGGAAATCGTACGAACGCGCACTGACAATCTCCGCCGCTTGCAACGAACGCAGGCGGCAGCCGCGCGGCGTGTGCGCGCCCTCGCACGATAATAGCTACGGATTGTCTCTGCTTGACGTCTCAAAGCCCGTTGGGTTTGGCGCAACGCCGTGCGGCGTACAGACAGCTGCTTCGGCGCCTCCATCCGCCGCGCCGTTCCTCCCAACACGCTCGCCACAGGCCGGCCGAACCTTGTCCAACGGAGGAGCACCACACGATCCGTCGCTCAAAACTGCGGTTGGCAAAAATATTGGTGTCCATTCTGATTACGCTCGATCGCCACGGAACGATCATCGCTCAAACGCGGTTGCCCCGATACAGCGAGAACGGAGGACAACATGCGTAACAAGCTAACGCTCGCAGCATTGGCACTCGGATCAACGATTGCTTTCACGATGCCGGCGAACGCTCAGGCCGTGACCGGCATCGCCAGCCAGGCGAAGTTGGCGGTCACCACCGACGCCAGCAGCGTCAATGAGGTGCGCTACCGCCACCGGCACTACCGTCACCGTCACTGGCGCCACCGCCATTATAAACGGCATCGGCACTGGGGACACCGGAGGCACTACCGTCACCGCCCCCGCTTCGGGATCTATTTGGGCTTCTAATCCGCGTCTCTCGGAGTCTCGTCGCTTGATGAGCGTCGAGACTCCTCGATGTCATTCGGACGGTCGCTGCTCGACAAGATCCAGCACGCGCTTGCGCTTGCGGTAGCGGGCGGCATCAAGAAGGATATGCCCCGCCCACCTGTATACGTTGCGCTCCTTGACGAGAGAACGCATCAGCCGCATGCGCTCTCGTTGCTCATTCTGCGGCATCTTCAGTGCCTCGTCGATGGCTTCGCCCAAACCGTGCGCATCATATGGATTGACGATGAGAGCCTCCGAGAGCTCCCGTGATGCGCCGGCAAAGTGCGACAAGACGAGAACCCCGCGTTCGTCGTCTCGCGCTGCCACAAACTCCTTGGCCACAAGGTTCATCCCGTCGTGAAGACTGCTGACGACGCAAACATCCGCTGCCCGGAACAGTCGGAATACCTCATCAGGTTCATGATGACGGATGACCAGCCGTATGGGTTGATAGTCGTCGTTTCCGTGCTTGAGGTTCACGGCCTGCGCCAGGCTGATGGCTTCCTCCTGAAGCGAGCGATAGCTATCCAGCTTGCTGCGGGAAGGTGCGGCGGCCTGAACAAAAACGAACTTACCGAGCCATTCGGGGTGTCGCGTCAACAGCTCGTCGATGGCGCGAATGCGGTTTAGAACACCCTTCGTATAGTCGAAGCGCTCAACTCCGACCCCGACATATGCGTCCTCAGCTCACGCCGAGTTCCGCGCGCACTGCTCGCCGGCATGCATCGACGGGAGCCTGCTTCTCCAATGCCTGCGGCGGCCATTCGATGGAGATGGGATAGGGCCGGATGAGTGTCTCGTGTCCGCCCAAGGTGACCGAACCAAGCTCGCGATCAATACGAGCTTCAATGAAGCGATCAACCGTCTCCAGGAAATTGTTGCAATGGAACTGGGTGTGGAAACCGAGGATGGTACTTCCAAGCAGACCCTCGATGATCTCCTCTTTGAATGGGCAGATGCTGAACGTCTCCGCGTTCGGCCACGGGATGTGCCAGAACGTGATGATTGTGGCGCGTGGTAGGCGTTGCTTCAGCAGTCGCGGCAGGACGGCAAAATGATAATCCTGGACGAGAATGATGGGATCGTCGGATTTGGCCTCTTGAGCGACCGCATCAGCGAAGAGCTGATTGACTTCCAGGTACGATTGCCAGTCTGCCTCGCGAAACTGCGGCGGCACGAACGATATATGGCATAGCGGCCAAAGCCCCTCGTTCGCAAAGCCGTAATAGTAGCCACTCTGCTGCGCCTCCGTGAGCCAGACGCGCCGCAGGTGATAGGCTGGCGTCGCTGGCGGTACGGCGACACGATCGGAAGCGTCCACGGTTTCCCGGTCGGCTGTTCCGCTGCCGTGCGCGACCCACGTACCGCCGCACGCACGCATCACCGGTTCCAGGGCGGCAACGAGCCCACTGGCGGGAATCTGCATCTCGATGCCGCTGTCGGTGCGGTTATGGATGTACGGCTCGCGGTTGGAGACAACCAGTACCTCGGCGCCGGGGAGTTCCTGACCGAGCAGCACCCGCAGGGTCTGCGGCGACCACTCAACTTGTATGCCCTCGGCTAACGGTGGGGCGCGCTGCAATTCGCGCACCATCTGCCGCAACTCGACGCCCAAAAGCGGCGCTGTCTTGCGCGAGTTCGGCCCAAGCGAAGCTGTGCCGCTCGCCTCGGCGATCGTCTGGCGAATGGCGCCCAGCCATTGGCGTGAGAGGTGAAAGGCCGAGAGTGCGGCGAGAGCGACGACTGCCAAGCCCGCCCCTGCTATCGCGAGTGCCCAATACAGGCGTGCTTGGGCGGCGCGGTTTTCAGCGAAACTCAGGTCGTGCAACACCGCCAGATGACCCCCATCTGCGGCGGCATTGCCGATAGGAAAGGAGGCGACGAGGATGCGGTGGCCATCGCTCTCCATAGTCGAGAAGGTACCCGTCTCGCCCCTCGCGAGCGACGTGCAATTGAAGGCGGCGGGAATGAGCTTGCTTGCAAACCGAAGATTGCCCCTCTCGTCGCAGTAGCCCACGGCGAGCAGCTTCTCGTCTTCGGTCAGTTGCTCGAAAAGCGCCGCGAGCGCCGGGCTGTCGGAAGCTGCGACTTGGCGAGCAACGTAGTCCTTGATCGAGAGGTAAACCAATCGCGAGCGGCTCTCCAGATCTCGCTGAGACCAAGAGTTGACGAGAACTGACGCCAAGGGCGCAAGGGTCAGAACGAGGATGACAACGGCAACGATGGCACCGGCTGCGTATCGCAAGTAAGCGGGCAAATTCCCTCCTCTCGTGGCTGGTGCCCGTTTAGCATTTCGCGGTGCCTCAAGTAACCCAAGCGCTCCTAAGCAGGTAAAGTGCGGGAATTGACTGCAACAGCGGCCCACGGTCGCGCAACAGCATCTCGGCGCCGCAGCGATACGCAACGTGTCGATCGCGATGAGGCAAATCGCTACGTTTCCGAGGGAGGCAGTCCGAATAGCATCTTTGCTTCGCCCTCCGGACCAAATTTCCTCATTCCGCCGAAGCGCTCATAGCGCCTGCGAATGTCGGCGAGATCGGCGGGGGTGGAAACATCCCGCTCCGCGTCGCCCAGCACCAAGTCGGCGTGTCGCTGTAACGTGTTCATGCGGCGGACATCGCGCTCGCAACTGAGCACCGTCGTTAGCACATCGAGCAACCTTATTAACACCGCTGGTTTGGCCGCCGCGTTTTGACGGATCATGTGAAACATCGTATCGGTCAAACCGTCGTAGTCGATGCCTCGCACGACCAGCACCTTCGCGCCGTCGCGTTCATACACACCCGTCGGAAGATGCAGCGGAACGATATCGCACAGCGCTTCACCGAGCCGATCAATCACGCTGATTGCGGTATTCGGATCATTGATGCCGGGTGACAAGGCCCGCACCGCCACCTCGACAAGCTGCGCCACGGCAAATTCCAGGTCTGCCGATCCAACGCGTGCCGGACCAAGCGCCGTGGCGTCGCGTATCGCGTCCTTGACACCCTCGGTGGTCGGCGACGACGCAGCGATGGGCGCCCCGGGGAAAACATAGTCTCCCGGCCGCGCCAGGAGCCGTATGCAGGTTGAATGCTCAGCCGCCCAATCTGCAAGGCCATTATCATCGAACTGCTGCAGATACCCCCGCCGGTCGTCGAAGACAGGCTTTGCATCGGACCAGAATGTCGGAGGCGGAGGCTCAGGGTGGGGCGAGTCTGACGTAAGACGAGATATGGCCGACCTGACATCGTCGCTTACGAGATCGATGACAGTGTCAACATTGATGCGGCCAGCCATGTGGCCGACGAAATAGACCAGCGTCGCGACGCAGAGAAACGCAAGTAGGATGCCGATGGACAGGGAGAGGTGCGGAATGAACTCGCCCTCGCCTTGTGTGCGGACACTGCGCAGGACCATCAGAGCATATGAGAACGTGCCAAGAAACGCACCGAGCGTGAACTGATTGCCTCGGTCGCGCGTGAAGTTGCGCAATAGCCGAGGGCCCATCTGCCCAGCAGCGAGCGAGAGTGCTGCGATCGTAATTGCGAACACTGTGCCCGCAACGCCTATGGTGGACGATGCGATGGCGCCTAGCAGAGTGCGCGCACCAGTTCGCTCCGCCGTTGTAGAGCCACGGTCCCTTTAGCAACCATTCGGGAAGCACGTCGCTGCGGTCGAGTTCCACGAAACCCACCGCGGCAAGGATACCGCCCAAAACCATAAGCGCCGGCACAAGCCAGAACGTGTCACTTAGGTCGTTGAACAGCTTGCGGACGCGCGCTTTCAAGTGTGGTCCGATCTCTAAGCGATACCTGTTTGTGCCGAGAGCCGCCTACCCACGACGACCCTCTAGCTCAAGCGCTCCAGTGCCTTCTGAATATCGGCTTTTGGTGCGTTGGTGAGCGTCTTAGCAAGATCAAAGAGAAGCCGGTCAGTGACTTCCTTGTGCAGGATCGGCCTCATTTGCCCCAGGGTTTGAGGGTCGGCAATCAGGACTAAGCTCGCAAACTTTCCGCTGTGAGCGCAGCGGTACAGTTCGTGGGCCAGCTGTTTCGCGAACGTCGCTTCATCTGTCTCTTGCCGGGATGACTCCGGCGGACGCATTCCCGATGGCCCGTCATCCAGAAGATTGGACGGATTGAACTCTTGCTCTAGGGTTAGCGACGACTCATCGTTTGCAACGATGTTCCTGAAAAACCGGGCGCCGACACCGTCTGCAACAACGACCAGCGCGTCGTGGGGCACGACGTGATCCAGCATCAAACTGCTCCTGCCATTAGGTCCGGGCTCTATTTGCCTCGGCTTTTCCGCTCAGGAGGGAACAAGATTGCTCTATATATTGTTCCGCTTGCTATGCTCGTGCAAACGCGGTGGAGCAATACCGACCGGCGGGATGATATAGAACGCACGCGCAGTGCATCCACTCCTTTGGCGACAACTGAGAAGTCCAAGCCCGAAGGAACCAATTCGCCCGCATTGACTTAAAATAGTTGTAGACGGAAGAATATATTCAACTCGGGCTCACCGATGCAATTATCTTCGACGGCGTCGTGCTCATGTTTTTGGCGTATATCTGACGAACCGGCCGCAAATGACCATTCCCATCCTGAATAACAGCTCTGTTCTCGTCGTCGAGGATGATACGCTGATAGCGTATGATCTGGCAGATGTGTTGCAGGAAGCGGGCGCAACCGTATTCGTCGCCAATTCAGTGGCACAAGCTTTGGCCGAGGCGGAAGCGCAAGAGTTCTCGGCGGCAGTGCTCGACCAGAGAATGGGAGACGGTGACAGTGGCCACCTCGGCGTTCGGCTAAAGGAACTTGGCGTTCCCTTTCTGATTTACAGCGGAGCGCAGCCGAACTTGGCACTTGATGCTCCTCACTTGATCAAGCCCGCGCCCCCTACGGCTCTCATTGAGGGCGTCGCCGCGCTCTTGCCCCGCATCAGTTAAGCCGTTCCGTCCCAACTTTCCCCTACGCAAACGTGGGCGCGCAAGGCTCCACGAGCGCCACCGCGAGCGTCGTCCAAAGTACCCCGACGATGGCGAGTTCCGGTCACGGCCAAAGCCATGTAATGCAGGAAGTCCCAATGCTCGTCGGGATCGCGATCCGCAATCCCCGCCGCCGCCCGGCGATAGTCGACGACGAAGATCGCGAGCAGCGCGAGGAGCGCGAGTAAACTCACGCCCGCCAATATCCATCGGACGGCCGCCGCCGCGCCCTCGATGCCGAGAGGCTCTTCGAGGACGAAACAAACGAAGCCCTGCGTGGCGTATAACGCGGAGAAGTGAGCGAACCAGATCAAGAGACCGGAAAGCGCCACCACCAGCTCGATTACAGATCGTGAGCGGTCACCCTGCATTTTCATGTCACGAGCCTCGGGAAACCATGCACGAGAAGAAGCCCGACGATCCCCTGCACCACTGCGAAGTGCCAGAGGATTGCCGTGTTGTCGAATGTGACTCGTCTCGCTTCATCGAGACGGCCGGTTAGGTAGCGTGCAATAACGAAGAGACCCATAATTGAGACGGCTATGACGAGTTCGCCCAACAGCCCCGCATTGAGGTAGGTGACGGCGGCAAATGCGCTGTCGCTTGGTCGCAAGTCCGACTGGATCTGTGCAACGACCTCGCAGGCGAAACCTGTGACCAACAGCAACAGCGCGAGCAGCATGACGAGGACGAAGAGAGGCGAGCGGGAACCGCCCACCACCGGAAGCAGGCGACGTGCCAAGCCGACACTGATGCTGCTTGCGATCAAGAGACCGCCAGACGCAAGGGGCCATTGCAGGATGGGCAGTGTGGCTGCGGCATCGGACCAGCCTTCCGGCGAGACGGTCCACAGGTAGATATAAGAGAAGAAGTAAGAGACGTAGAGCGTGCCGGCCACCAGGATCAGAACAACCATCGCCCAATAAGAGTGCGACGCCGACCCTGTGGCATAGACAGGCAAACTCAACCCTCCGCCAATGTCGACAGGCCCCTTCGCCGGGCCCGGGTCCATTTCCCACATCCACACGATGACGCACGCGATCGCCGCCAGCGCGCAGATGGCGGCTGGTATGACGAGTTTTAAAGTGAGCGCAAAGAAGCACAGAGCCGTAAAGACGGCAGCCAGCACATGGGTCCAGCTCGGGCCTGGCATCTGGACGACATACTGCGGCCTCGCCTCAATCGCCGAAGTGAGGAGTGTCTCGCGCCCGCCGGTCGGAGCGCCCGGAAGGTAGTACCGACCTTCCTCGACATCGCGCGAGATGGTGGGTTGATCCCAGAGCGGCTCACGACTTTTGACGAACGGGATGGAGCGCGTGGCGAAGGTATCGTTCGGCAGCCATTCCAACGTTCCGGCGCCCCATACATTGCCGGCGTTGCGCTCGTGACCGATGCGGAATTTGCGGATCATGTCGATGAGAACGATCGCGACGCCGGCGGCCACCATGAAAGCGCCGACCGTCGAGATGAAGTTGATCGGCCCCCACCCCATCTCCGGAAGATAGGTGTAGACGCGGCGCGGCATCCCCCACAGCCCGGTGAGGTGCATCGGCAGGAACGCCACATTGAAGCCGATGAACATCAGCCAGAAGGCCCACTTCCCCAGTCGCTCCGAGAGCGGCCGCGGGCCGAAGGCGGGGATCCAGTAGTAGATAGCGGCAAACAACGGGAAGACCATGCCGCCCACGAGCACGTAGTGAAAATGCGCAACGACGAAGTACGTGTCGTGCACCTGCCAGTCGAAGGGCACCATCGCGACCATCACCCCGGTGAGGCCGCCGAGGATGAATATGAAGAGGAAGCCCAGGATGAAAAGCATGGGCGTGGTGAAGGTCACGCGGCCGTTCGCCATCGTGGCGATCCAGGAGAAGACCTGGATGCCGCTCGGCACGGCGACGGCCATGCTCGCGGCGGAAAAGAAGCCGAGCGAGAGCGCTGGCAGGCCTGTGGTAAACATATGATGCACCCACAGTCCGAAGCTGAAGAATCCGGTCGCGATCAACGCGACGACGATGAGGTTGTAGCCAACAAGTGGGCTACGGGCCATCGTGGGCAGCATCATCGAAACCATGCCGGCCGCGGGCAGAAAGATGATGTAGACCTCAGGATGACCAAAGAACCAGAAGAGGTGCTGCCAAAGAAGCGGGTCGCCCCCTTTTGCAGCGATGAAGAAGGGCCAGCCGAACGCTCGCTCAAGCTCGAGCAGCATCGTCGCCAGAATAATTGCGGGAAACGCGAAAATGATCATGCCGGCGAAGATGAGCATCGTCCACGCGAAGATCGGCATCTTGCCGAGCGTCATGCCGGGCGCGCGCGTGCGCAGAACACCGACGACGATCTCGATCGCACCGGCTATGGCCGAGATCTCGATGAAGCCTATGCCCAAAAGCCAGAAATCAGCGTTGTCGCCGGGCGAATACTCCGAACTGGTCAGCGGTGGATACATGAACCAGCCACCGCGCGGCGCAAGATCGAAGAACAGGCTGCAGAAGAAGACGGTTCCTCCGATGGCATATGCCCAGAACGCGAATGCACTGAGGCGCGGGAACGGCAGGTCGCGCGCTGCGAGCATCTGGGGGAGCAGCAGAACGCCCGCAGCCTCTACCGCCGGCACGGCGAACAGGAACATCATCATCGTGCCGTGCATGGTGAAGATCTGGTTGTAGAGGTCCTGGCTGAGGAAGGTGTTCTCCGGCACCGCGAGCTGCACGCGCATCAGGAGCGCCAGCACGCCTGCCAGCAGGAAGAACATGAACGCGGTGCCGATGTAGTAGATGCCGATCTGCGTGTTGTTGACCGCAGTGACGGCTGCAAATCCGTGCGGCGGCTCCCAGACGCGCTTGAGCTCCTGAAGCTCTTCCGGCGGCCGTGGTACCTCGTTCGGGTATTCCTGGGTGCTAGTCTGCATGTCACCTCAGCGTGTAGAGAATAGCCACGCCACCAAAGTAGCAGACCAAAACGGCGATCGAATCCATCCCCATGCGGAGGAAGGTCCGGTCTCGCCGCTCGGCCAATCCGATGACGAAGATCGATGTGATGGCGATCGCTAGCAACGCGCCGAATATCGCGAAGGGACCGACGCGACTGAGCGCAGGCTCCCCATCCGCGACAGCATCGACCACGAACAGCAGCCCGACGTTAATCAGGTTGGTGCCGAGGATGTCCGAAATCGCCATCGTGAAATAGCCAAGGCGCGCGGCGGCGAGCGCCGTGCTGAATTCCGGCAGCGAGGTTGTGATTGCAATCAGCACGAAGCCGACGAAACTTGAGCCCAGGCCGGTCGCTTCGGCGATTGCGCTGCCGGTGCGGGCAACCGCCCAGCCGGCTCCGAGAATAATCGCAGCCGCAATGGTGGTGCGAGCGGCGAGCCCGAAAAGCGATTGCGTCCCTGCTTCCGCGCCGGCCTGCTCTTCAGCGGCAGGGCGCTTCTGGGCGTCGGGCTCGAGGTTGGCAGCAATCCACGGTTGCCTGCCTTCCGCCTGCGAAAGCATCCATACGCTTGCGACATAACCGAGTAGGCAACCCCACGCCCAGACGCCTATCCCGAGAAAGGCGCCGCCGCCGACGACGATTCCTGCACAGGCCACGGTCAACAGAAAAATGTTCAATGCGCCGAGCAGCATGACCGCGGACTCCGGCACGACCATGGTCAGGGCGCGTCGGCCGATCATGAAATCGATGACGGCTAGAATGGCGACCTGCATGGCGATGCTGCCGAACAGGTTGTTCACGGCGAGGTGCGCATCGCCGGCCGAGGCCGCGGAAACGGTTACGCCGATTTCGGGGAGTGACGTGATTCCGCCCAGAACGATGAGCCCAACCACGGCATGACCCATTCCGGTCTTTTCGCCAATCGCGGCGGCATAATTGACAATGCGGGCGCCCACCACCCACACGACCCCCGCGGCCACGACAAATATCGCGAAATTCAGTCCAAGCGGGAGGGCCGCTAAATCGAACATCTCTACTGAAGCCCCGCCAGATAGGTTGCGATGGCATCTATTTCTTCGTCCGGAACCTCGGCGTAAGACGGCATCAAGTTGTTTGGCTTCAGTCGATCATTGTGCTGGATCCAGCGCTTGAGGTTTTCCTTCGACATCGGCAAGCGCTCCGCGGCAATCGCGCGTCGGGAGCCGATGTGTGTCAAGTTTGGCCCGATCTGACCGACGGCCGAGATCCCAGTGATTGTGTGGCAGGCCGGGCAGCCACGCGTGATGAATAGTTCGCGCCCACGTCGCGCCTCCGGACCCTCGGGCTCCTGAGCCGGCGAGCGTTCTTTTGCAAACCATGCATCGAAGGCTGCCGGCTCGAGCACGACGGCGCGCAACCCCATGAGCGCGTGCGCCCCGCCGCAGTACTCCGCGCACTGGCCCCGATAGCTGCCGGGCGTAGTGGGAATGAACTGCAGCACGTTCGTGCGTCCGGGTATCATGTCGAGCTTGCCGGCGAGCTCGGGAATCCAGAACGAGTGAATGACGTCGGCTGTCGTGAGCTGGATGCGCACCGGCCGGCCGGCCGGCAGTCGCAACTCATTTGCCGTATCGACCGTCCCGCCGTCCGGAAGAGGGTACGTGACGCGCCACCACCATTGCTCGCCCTCGACGGCAATTTGCAGTGGTGACTCCGCCTCGGCTTTCATCGGGATCAGAGTGAGACCGTAAGCCAGCAGCGCCGTAAGCGTCACGATCGGAAAAACTACGCCACCAAAGATGATCGCCTTCGGGTGGGCGAGGCGCTCACGGGCCCGATCGCTGCCAACGATCGAAATCGCCACCAGCGCGAGTACGAAGACGAAGATGATCGTCGAACCGACGACGAGGACCATCGTCAGAAGCGCGAGCTGATCGGTGAGGTCGCTGTTGGGTGCAAGCACGGACTGGGTATTCCGGCATCCCCCCAGCAGCAGGCTCGCGAGAAGGAACGGCGGAAGCAGAAGGCGGCGCGCGTGTGAACTCATCGGCGCGCTCGGTACCGCGCGAGACTTCGTCCGGGTCCTCGCGTTCCATATCGAATATCCACCGCGCTGCGATGATGACGCCTGCTACGATATAGGTCAGGGGACACGCCGCCACCATCAGGAGGCCCGCCAGCTGCTGGTCGGCAAGGCTGGAAGCCGTTAGTGAATGGCCGTGGGCATCACCACCTCCCCCATGCGCGAACGGCATGTCGTAGAGCGCACGCGGAGCAAATATGAAAAGCACCCCGAGCAGGCAGAAAAGCTTGCCTGTGATCAGCAGCGCGACGATCGGCTTCCAGCGCGCGCCCCCGTCGACGCCCAGAACGCAAAACCAGAAAAGCAAAGCAATGAGGAACAGCGTGGCATGCATGAAGGCGGCGTGGTGTCCATCCGCCATGCCCCACTCCAGGACGCCCGGCGCGTGCCAGAACCACAGCACAACGACCTGAAGCGCCACCGCAAGGGCCAGCCAAGACTTCTGGCTCAGCGCTGCCCCGGGCAATACGGCCAAGGGGGCCGTAGCGGAGCACCCCGAAAGCGACAAGCGGGGCGAGAATGTTCATCGTAAGAATGTGTTGGGCCATGTGCGCGGAAAAATGCCCGTAACCAAGGCCCGCAAGCATGCCAGGTGTGATTGGCAAAAGAACTGAAATCGCGACGACCGCGATCGGCAGCGCGAGCGCCGCCGTCCCAATAGCCTTTACTTCGTCGCCGACCACTGGCGCACGTAGCATCGCCTCCTCCTCTAGCCAACGTAACTGGCACGCGCACCGATTGTTCCGGGGCGCCGAAGATTCACGGGGGAGAGATGGAACTCTTTTCTTAACTGGTTCGGGCGGCAGAGAAAACCACGCGGGGCGACGCAATGCCCGACGTGGGGTCACTGAGTCGACGAGCGTTTTCCCATTGAACGAAGCCCGGTCGCGTCGGCCATCCCTTGATCCCGAGCCGAGAGCCTCATTGGCGGAACTGGGCGACCATAGATTTTACCGCCTCGATCTATCTCGCCGCGATCAACACTGCGCCTAAATAGTTCAATGTATTAGTTTTTTCTCATTCCCAATTATTTTTGGTTTCGAATCAGCGGGAGAGGTGTTCGTCTCGCGATAATATTCGCTCATCTCAATCCCAAATACATCTCGTGCGCAGGCTCGGTCGCGGCGCGCTGGCTTTACGCTTCCGGGAAGAATGCTGTCGTCTACGCAACAAACGACGGCGGCGGCGGAGCCGAACTGACCCTGATGCATCCAAGCGTCTATTTGATCAACATTCCAGAGGGCCGATCGTCAACGATGGGCTCTCATCGCCGCGCTGATGGCCGGGCAAATCGCCGGAGCGGGACTGAACGTCGATGACGTTGAACCGCTGTCGCCGGACCATCCGTTCATATCCCCGCCAACCGTGACGCTAGCCCCACACCACCTCGGCTACGTCTCCCGAGAGCTACTGAGGATCGCCAATCGCGGGGCGCTGTCGGTGTTGTGGCCCGCTTTCGGCTGATGGCAACTGACGGCCGATCGAGAAAATGGTCGGAGCGAGAGGATTTGAACCTCCGACCCCCAGTCCCCCAGACTGGTGCGCTAACCAGGCTGCGCTACGCTCCGATGCGCCCCTTTTGCCAAGTGCCGCCATGCGGGTCAACGTCAAAGCCCCGGCCGCATCAATTGATGAGCTTTTCAATGCCTTCAGCGCTCGTGGGAAGCCACGAAACCACGATTGTGGGCGCCACACCGGCGAAGACTGCGGCGGCGTGGACGCCGGCACCGAGTTGCAGGTCGCGCACGGCAGGGTGTCCGTCATCCACGAGCATCGAGGCCGCCCGCTGGCCGGAGTCCGCCACATCGCCCTGCGCGAGGGCGGATGAGCCGAGGATGCCGAGCCGCGTCAGCAGGCGCGCGATGCCGCACCCGTCTGCCTTGGCGTAGGCTTCGAGGCGCACCCATGCCTGCAGGAAACGCGCCTCACCCGTGGCGGGCAGTGACGACGCAAGAAGCGCGGCACCCGCTGCCTCGATGCGCGCCCGGCGCGCATCGCCAATGCGCACGGTGCGCGAGCGCTCCACGTCGACGCCGATGCTGCCTCCAGATGCGATGCCGATTAGCGCCAAGCCCGGGGCGTGCGAAAGACTGAAGGCCAGCGGAGCGCCCTCGAGATGCGGCTTGCCGCGGCCAGCCCGGGTCAGCGTGACGCCGCGCCAGCCCGGCCCTGCCGCTCGCTCGATCAGCACTCGCAGCGCTATGTGCGTCGCGGTCCACTCGGCGCGCACGAGGTGATCGGAAAACGCCGAACCGCGCGCTCGATCGAGTTGGCACAGGCGCGGCGTTGCCAGCTCGGCTGCATGCAGCGCTGGCGCCGCAGCGTTGAGATCGACGCACCACAGTTCGGCGGTAGACTGCGCCGACAAGCCGCTCACACGCGCGCGCTGCGGCGCGCCTTTTGCGGAGCACGCCGATTGGCGGCCTCCGGCGTCTTGCCCAGCAGGATGCCGCGGCAATTCTCGAGTTCGGCAATGGCTGCTAGCAGGCGCTCGCGCACCTCGCCCTTGGTCGGAGCATTGGCCGGCGATTGCTTGACGCCACGGGCGCCGCGCTTGGCGGGAGCCGGCGAAGCGGCGACCGCTGCCGCGATCGGCACCGCCACATCGGGCTGGCCGAAGCGCTTGACGGCATCGACGCCCTGCTCGCGTAGGATCTTCTGGACGCCCTTGATGGTGTAGCCTTCGGCGTGCAGCAGCTGGCAGATGCCGCGCAGCAGCGCCATGTCCTCGGGGCGGTAGTAGCGCCGCCCGCCGCCGCGCTTCATCGGGCGGATCTGCGGAAACCGGCCTTCCCAGAAGCGCAGGACGTGCTTGGGGACCTCGAGTTCGTCGGCGACTTCGCTGATGGTGCGAAAAGCCTCGGCAGTCTTGGTCAATTACGCCTCCAGCAGCTGCGCCTTCACGCCGTCGCTGTGCGCCTGATTACTCGGCTGCCTTGCGACGAATGAGGCCCTGGTTAATGCGCTCCTTCATAATGTTGCTGGGGCGAAAGACCAAGACCCGGCGCGGCGTGATCGGCACTTCGTCCCCGGTTTTGGGATTGCGGCCCATGCGCTCGCCCTTCTGGCGGATGCCAAATGAACCGAACGACGACAGCTTCACGGAGTCCCCCCGCGCTAGGCTGGCCGATATCTCCCCCAGGACGAGTTCGACCAATTCCTGGCTCTCGTTGCGGGGCAAACCGACCTTGCGCACCACCGCCTCGGCCAGATCCGCCCTCGTTAACGTCTTGCCTCCCATGGCATTTCGCCTCCCGCTCTTTCACCTTTTTTTGGACACTATCGGGGGGCGAGGCGGTCGTCAATCGAGAGAGCATTTCAACTAGCTGAAATCAAAGAAAGAAAATTGCCGCGTTGCATGAAATGGTCGGTACACGTCACCAGCGCGCGAGCACTGCCCCCCAGGTGAAGCCTCCACCCATCGCCTCCATCATGACCAGCGAACCTTCCTTAACACGATGCTGTTCAAAGGCATGGTTAAGCGCCAGCGGAATGGAGGCAGCCGAGGTGTTGCCGTGCTTGTCGAGTGTAACGACGATCTTCTCCGCCGGCACGCCGAGCTTGCGCAGCACACCGTCGAGGATGCGCTGGTTGGCCTGGTGCGGAACGTAGAGATCGATCTCGTCGGCGGCATAGCCGGTCATCAACAGCGTCTCTTCAATGACGCCGGTGATCTTCTGCACGGCATGACGAAACACTTCGCGTCCGTTCATCCGCAGATGGCCGACCGTCTTCGTCGAACCGGGGCCGCCGTCGACGTAGAGCAAATCCTCATAGCGCCCGTCCGAGCGCAAACGCGTCGCGAGGATGCCGCGATCTTCGCGCGTGCCGTGCTGTGGCTGTGCCTCAAGCACAACCGCGCCCGCGCCGTCGCCGAACAGTACGCAGGTCGAGCGATCCTCCCAATCGAGAATGCGCGAGAAGGTTTCCGCACCGATGACGACGGCGCGCTTGAACTGGCCGGCTTTCAGGAAGTTGTCGGCGATGGTGAGCGCATATACGAAACCCGAGCACACCGCCTGCACGTCGAACGCGGCGCCCTGGGTGACGCCGAGGCCCTGTTGAATTTTTACCGCCGTCGCGGGAAACGTACGATCAGGCGTCGCCGTTGCGCAGATGACGAGATCAACGTCGACAGGATCGAGGCCCGCGCGCACCAGCGCCTGCTTGGCCGCCGCAATGCCGAGGTCGGAAGTCATTTCGTCATCGCCGGCGATGTGGCGTTCGCGAATGCCGGTGCGCTCGACGATCCATTCATCGCTGGTGTCGACGATCTTTGCCAGATCGGCATTGGTCATCACGCGCTTGGGAAGGTGTGCGCCGACGCCGCGGATCACTGACCGGATGACTGCCACTGAGCTTGCCTGCTTCTTATAGTTGACCCAGATGAAGGGGACCAATGCGCTGCCGCCGCCGCAAGGCGGGCCCGGAACTCCGGCCGCAGCGTCAGCCCGTAGCGGTGGCCGCGAGCTTGTGGTGGAACGCTGTCAGGTCGGCAGCGAGCCGCGGAATGAGCCGGCTCTGCGCCATCTCGTACGCGAGATCGACCGCGCTGGCAAAGCCCAGGGCATCCGTGCCGCCGTGACTCTTGACCGCGATGCCATTGAGGCCAAGGAATGTGCCGCCATTGGCGCGACGCGGGTCCATCTTTTCCTTGAGGACGCGGAAGCCGCCCGATGCGAGCAACGCGCCGAGCTTGGAGAGCAGCGTGCGTTTCATGGCGGCGCGCAGGTACTCGCTGATCTGCCGAGCCGTGCCCTCGGCAGTCTTCAAGGCGATGTTGCCGGCGAAGCCTTCCACGACCACGACATCGACAACGCCCTGGCCGATCTGGTCGCCCTCAATGAACCCGCGATAGTCGAGCGGCAGCTCGGTCGTCTTTAACCATGCGTGTGCCTGGCGCACTTCCTCGACGCCCTTGATCTCCTCGACGCCAACGTTCAGCAAGCCGACAGTAGGGCGCTCGATGTGGAACAGGGCGCGGCCCATGGCGGCGCCCATCAACGCGAAGTCGCACAGCTCGCGTGCGGTGGCGCCAATGTTGGCGCCGACATCGAGCACGATGCATTCAGCTTTTATGGTCGGCCACAGGGCCGCGATCGCCGGCCGCTCGATGCCGGCCATCGGTCTCAGGATGAGCTTCGACATGGCCATGAAGGCGCCGGTATTGCCGGCCGACACGGCGACATCGGCTTCGCGCGCCCGCACGGCATCGATGGCCAGCCACAGGCTGGTGCCCTTGCCTCGGCGCAGGGCCTGGCTCGGCTTGTCGGTCATGTTGACGACCAGGTCGGTGTGCACAATGCGCGAGCGAACGGCGAGCGCAGGCAAGCGATCGAGCTCGGCGCGGATGCGCGGCTCGTCGCCGAAGAACACGAAGCTTAGGGCCGGATATCGCTCCAGCGAAATGGCGGCGCCCGGAACCACGACTGCGGGGCCGTGGTCGCCGCCCATCGCGTCGAGCGCTATGGTCCGCGGCTAATTCATGTCGCGGGTCGCCTCGCAATTTTCCCCTGAATGGAGGCCGCGTTTACGCGCGTCTGTCCACCCCCGAACCAGCGGAACATACTCTTTTGCAGGTGCGAAACAAATGGATTCTCGCCGCTCATCCCGCGGCTTTGTGTGACAGGCGGGCGTCGATCAATGCTGATCCTTGAGCTTCTGCAGGGCGGCAAACGGCCCTGCAGCGCTCTCCGGCGGCAACCCCGCGGCATCGGCCGCAAATTCTGCCCCCGGCTTGCGCGGGTAAGGATCGAGACTGGCCGACAGCGTGTCGAAGATGATCCGCCCGGCGTCGATCATGCCATGCTCGATCGGCTCGATCTCGGCCGCCGACAGGGCCTCGATCTCGTCTTCTCCCGTTTGCGGCACGTCGCCTGGCGGCCAGAACTCGACATCGAAGCCGCCGGCGACGGACTGGAGAATGGGATCGAGCGTCACCACGCAGTTTTGCGTCAGCCGCGCAGTAACCTTGCCGGCGAGGCGGTAGTGGCCCTGCCCGGTCGCCTTGACCACGAATTCCGCAACCAATTCCTCGCAGGAGACGACCTCCAAATCGGCAGCAACGACCGCACGCTCGGCGCTCGTCGCCGCGCGCTTCTCGGCCAAGCCCGTGGCCGGGATCTGCGTCGTCCGGTAGGACCAGTCGAGCGGCGTGCTCATTGTATCTCCGCAATGTTCTGGGGCGGGATGGGGAAGGCGACGCGACCGTCGAGAATCGTGGCCACGTTGCAGGCGGCAAGCGAGCGCAAAGCGTTGCGCACATATCCCGCCAAGGCCAGCGCACCACGCGAGCCGTTGGCGGCGCCGTCACCACCTTCATAAAGGTGCTCGCTAAGAGCGTCGGCCAGCGCTGAACTCCTCGCCGCTCGTCAGCGCCGCACGATAGGCCATGCTGCGCTCATACAGCCCCGTCGCCGCCCGGCGGACCTTCTTGGGGACAGACAAATCGCCGGTGGCCAGTTCGCGGAGGGAATCGTCCATGTCGGCGATGAATGCCTCGACCAGAAGGCGGGGGAGTGGGGTCTCCCCTTCCTCGCGCAGCCGTTCGAGAACGAGGAAAAGGTGAAGAGCGACCATCTCGTAGCGGCCGTTGGGTGTGTCAGGAACACCTAGCGCAGCGTAAAATTCGGCCCTTCGGGCTTGCGTCACGACGGCGCCATAAAGCTCGCCTGCTTTACGACGGGCGCTTGTGCGTAACTTGAGGGGAATCCAGCATGGGTGCCGGGCCTTGCGTGGGAATGGAAACCATTCGGGCGAGCTGCATACCGAGTTGCTGCGCGCCGGTTGCAATCACCAGGACCTCGGGGTAAGCGCAGCTTGCCCTCCCTCAATCCAGTCTCGGGAAGACATAACATAATGCGCCGAGAGATGAATGACCGCCAGCGCCGCACGCGCCTGCCGATGACCGCGTCGGCGCGCCGCATAGCGAGGGCGCCGACCTGGGGCTTGGCCGCGGTCGTCGCAGGCTGCCTCGCCCTCGCCGCCTGCGAACTCGAACGTCATTAAGCACGGCGTCCAGTTCCATGAGGGCGATCTGCAGCAGATCCAGCCCGGCATGAGCCAGGAACAGGTGCGCATGAACCTCGGCACCCCCTCGACGACCGCCGTCGTCGGCACCAACCAGGCCTTCTACTACATATCCAGTACGGCGACGCAGACGTCCTTCATGCTGCCGACCGAGCAGGATCGCCAGGTCGTCGCCGTGTACTTCACGCAGGCCGGCACCGTCGAGCGCGTCGCCAACTACGGCCTCAAGGACGGGCGCGTGTTCGACTACGTATCGCGCACCACGCCGGCTCCGGGCGGCAAAGACGTCGGCATCGTGCAGCAGCTGTTCCGCAATCTCGGAACCAAGCAGATCTTCGGCGACTGATCCTTCGCCCGGTTGAACCGCATTCGCCCGCGCTGAAATGAAAACGGGAGCGCCTCTCTGGCGCTCCCGCATCTCGTTGTCGTCGTCGAACGCTCGGCTCAGCCGCTGGCAGCGAGCACCGCCAGCAGCAGCAGCGCGACGATGTTGGTGATCTTGATCGCCGGGTTCACAGCAGGGCCGGCCGTATCCTTGTAAGGATCGCCAACCGTGTCACCGGTCACGGCCGCCTTGTGCGCATCCGAGCCCTTGACGTGCTTGACGCCGTCCTTATCGACGAAGCCGTCCTCGATGAGCTTCTTGGCGTTGTCCCAGGCACCGCCGCCCGAGGTCATCGAGATGGCGACGAACATGCCGTTGACGATGACACCGAGCAGCATGGCGCCAACCGCCGAGAAGGCCGCGCTCTTGCCCGCCGCGCCGCCGCCGGCGATCACGTAGATGGCGAAGTAGAGAACGATCGGCGAAAGCACCGGCAGCAGCGAAGGGATGATCATCTCCTTGATCGCCGCCCTGGTCAGCAGGTCGACGGCCGCCGCGTAGTCCGGACGGTCCTTGCCGGTCATGATGCCGGGCTTGGCTTTGAATTGACGGCGGACTTCCTCGACGATGGCGCCGCCGGCACGGCCGACCGCGGTCATCGCCATTCCGCCGAACAGGTACGGGATGAGGCCGCCGAGCAGCAGGCCGACGACCACGTAAGGATTGGACAGCGAGAAGTCGGGGCTGACGCCCTTGAAGTAGCTGTAGGCCGTCGAGCCGGCAGCATTCGCCTCGTTGATGAAGTGCTGCAGATCGTAGCTGTAGGCCGCGAACAGCACGAGCGCGCCGAGACCGGCCGAGCCGATCGCGTAGCCCTTGGTGACGGCCTTGGTCGTATTGCCGACCGCATCCAGCGCATCGGTCGAACGGCGAACCTCCTTCGGCAAGCCGGCCATCTCGGCGATGCCGCCGGCGTTGTCGGTGACGGGGCCGAAGGCATCGAGCGCCACGACGACGCCCGCGAGACCAAGCATGGTGGTCGTCGCAATGGCCGTGCCGAACAGGCCGGCCAGCGAGTAGGTTCCCAAGATACCGCCGACGATGACGATCGCGGGAAGCGCCGTCGAACTCGAGCGAAATCGCAAGCCCCTGGATGACATTGGTGCCGTGGCCGGTGACCGAGGCCTGGGCGATCGAGCGGACCGGCTTGTAGCCGATGCCGGTGTAGTACTCTGTGATCCAGATGATGAGGCCCGTCACAGCAAGGCCGACGAGGCCGCACAGGAACAGGTTCTGGCCGGTGATCGACATGCCGGCGGCCGTACCGACTTCGCCGAAGGTGCCGAGCACATAGTTCGTTGCCGCCCACAGGCCGGCGACCGAAAGCACGGCGCTGACGAGAAAGCCGCGATACAGCGCGCCCATGATCGAGTTGTTGGTGCCGAGCTTGACGAAGAACGTACCGATAATCGAGGTGATGATGCAGGCGCCGCAGATGGCGAGCGGATAGATCATCAGCGTCGCAAGGTTCGGCTGCCCGGCGAAGAAGATCGAGCCGAGCACCATGGTGGCGACAACCGTCACCGCGTAGGTCTCGAACAGGTCGGCCGCCATGCCGGCGCAGTCGCCGACGTTGTCACCGACGTTGTCGGCGATGGTCGCAGGATTGCGGGGATCGTCTTCGGGGATGCCGGCTTCGATCTTGCCGACGAGGTCGCCGCCGACGTCAGCGCCCTTGGTGAAGATGCCGCCACCGAGACGGGCGAAGATGGAGATGAGCGAAGCACCAAAGCCCAGCGCGACGAGTGAGTCCGTCACGACACGGTCATTGACCGCGTAGCCGAGGCCAGCGGTGAGAAAGAGGAAGTAGCCGGCAACGCCGATCAGCGCCATGCCGGCGACCAGCATGCCTGTCACCGCGCCGGACTTGAAGGCGATGTCGAGACCGCGTGCCAGCGAGTGCGTGGCAGCTTGCGCCGTGCGCACGTTGGCGCGCACCGAGACGTTCATGCCGACGTAGCCGGCAAGGCCCGACAGCACGGCGCCGATGAGGAAGCCCACGGCGACGAGATAGCCCAGCAGTATCCAGGCCAAGACGAAGATAACGGCGCCGACGATGCCGATCGTCGTGTACTGGCGGTTGAGATAGGCCTGGGCGCCTTCGCGGATCGCGCCGGCGATCTCTTGCATGCGCGCCGTTCCGGCGTCAGCATTCATCACCACTCGAATGGTGTACGCCGAATAGGCGAGCGCCAACACGCCGCAAGCGACGATGCCCCACAGAACTTCCGTCATTATCGTGATCCCCTTTGGCGGCCCTGAAGAATGTTGTCTGACCGGCAACGGGCGTGACCGGCGGTGCTCTCTTGGCAATTCGCGGGCGGACCATGCCAAAAGTGTGGGCGAGTTGCAACACGCGCGCGGCTGGCGCCCTCGGGCCGCGTAATCGACCGTAATCGCGACGAAAACCGGGTCGCACTCGCCACCTTGGGATGGCGCCGACACGGTCTATGATAGACTTAATGCCCAGACATGCAGCGACTGATCCGCAAGGGTGGCGGCTCCGAGGTCGCCGCCAGCGACGGGTTGCCGATAGCACGAAGGGCGGCGAGCGTCTTTCCAGCCCATGGATTGCCGCTTGGGCATGGGCCGCACCCGCAGAACGAAATTTCGTGACCCGCTGTCGTTTCGGTGTGCTAGGGACGTGAGCGACGTTGGATACGCCCGATCTCGCGCCGGGCTGGGTACCTCGCTCCTGGAGGTCAACGCCGTGAAACTCATTCTGATCTTGTGCAAGGGGGGCTCGTGATCCTGGGCGGCGATCCGCGCAACCGCGGCCCCATCTGGGGTGAAATCACGCGGGCTCAGAACCGACTGGCCATCAGCAATCTGGCGCGCGCCTTCCATCTACCGCGCCCGCAGGCCAAGACCGCCATTCTCGTCATGCTCGGCGCGCTCACCCAATCGTTCGACGAGCAGACCCTGTCGCGCGGTACCCTGGCGCGGCTGATCGAACTCCTGGGCAAAAACGATTACGAGCGGGTCCTCGAGACGCCGACGTTGATGGGAGCGACCTCAACGCAGGTGATCGGCAACGACGCGCTCACGGCGCTCGCTGGTCGCGACACTGCCAGTCGAGTTCGCCAGCCGCGCCGCCACCGCCGCCGGCATCAGCGAGATGATCGCCGAGTACCTGTTGCCCGTGGTCGCGGCACTGTTCATGGGCGCACTCAGCGCCAAAACGCGGACCAATCTGTTGGCGCTGGCGCTCAACAAGGAGGCCTCGACCGACGAACCCGAAGAGAGAGCGCCCGCGCAGCAGTTCCCCGTCGGACGCGGCAGTAGCGGCTTCTTCAGCGGCTCAACGGTCTTCACGTCCGGTATCGGCGTCGATCCGCAGCGCGAGGTGCTCTACCGCCAGCTCGCCGAACGCGTGCGCCACGGCGATGCCACCGAGGATGGTCCCGATCCTCTCAACGCGGCGCGCCGCATCATGGCCGAGGGCCTCGGCGTGCGCGCGCGCCATGCCCCATGGCTGGCACGCCTGCAGAAGTGGGGAATGGTCGGTCTGCAGACGGCGACTGCGCAGACGCAACAGCGGCTGCGCAAACTGCGCAGCCGTCACAGCGATGAAAGTTGAATGCCGATTAACGGCAGGGACGCGCTTCCGCGTCGCAACTCCAGCCGCTCGCAGAATTCGAGCAACCCATCTTCTTGCTCGCCGCGCGACTGAACCGCGCCCATGCGCGGCCGTATTCCAGATCGGTGAAGTCCTGCCACGAGGCGATGGCTGCGCGCTTCGCGGCGGCCTTGGTCGAGTGCGAACCGCCGCTGCTGCCGTAGTGCCAATGATCGCTCATGCAGGTCCTGCCGCCTTCACGGCGCATACTGTGCATGCCGGCAAGGCCGGTATCTTGTGCGACAGCCGGGATGGCCATCGAAACGACTACGGCACTCGCGAGCAGTGCCACAGACATTGCCTTGGAAAACATCTCCACCCCCAGTGTGTGATTCTTGGGCACAGTGCCAGATTTCGCTGTTGCCCTCGATAGCTGGGAAGGCTGCCTGCAGAAAAATAGGCGCCCTGAGCGGCAAACGGGTCACACGCTGATACTTTTGCTGATCTCGATCAGAGCAGCGGTTCTTCGTAAACGCGCTGGCCCTCGGAAATAAGCCCCTTGATGGCCGCGGTGCCGCCGTCGTCGACGGCGATCAGCGCCGAAAGCTTCTTGTCGCCGACCATTCTTTCCAGGTCGCGCCCCGTGCCTTCGGGCACGAAGAAGCTCTCGATGCCGTAGTGCAGGCCGACCACGATGGGCTCCTGCGGCTGGCGCGGCGATGGCATCGACACGTAATCTACGCGGCCCTTGATCACCACCTCATCGGGGGTGACCGTCGCGGGCGGCGTGCTGGCCCCGGCGACAGCCTGCCAGTTGTCTCCCTCTGCCTTGCGCAAGGTGATGTAGAACGGCGCATTGCGCGCTGGCGGCATCGAACCGGGCGGCAGGTTGAAGCGCGAGATGTCGTAGCCGAGAATGACATAGTCGCCGCGGAACAGGCTGCGCGGGTCGACGGGTATCACTTGCAGCACAACCTCGCGGCCGTGGGCCAGCAGCGATGTGCGATCCCAGATCATCCAGCCCAGAACGGCGGCCTGGCCGAGGGCGACTGCAGCGATCGCCAGCCACAGATTGCGTCGCTCGTGGGTCATGGCGCGGCCTCCAAGGCGGGTTGCACACGGGCATGCAGGCGATAGGCGAGGACCGACAGAAGGATGACGAGGACGCCGGCCGAAAGGAAGAACAGCGACGAGCCCATCAGCGAGCCGACAGTCTTGAAGTAGACCCCGAGCACTTCGATCGAGAACCCGGCATAGCCGAGCCACAGCAACGCCGGGCTGCCCGTCTTGAGTCCGAGACCGATACCGCCGAGCACGAGCGCGAGCGCGAAGAGCGCCAGCAGGATGAAGTAATCGAGTGGCATCGACTGAATGAACTGCATGGCAAACAGGCCGGCAAAGGCGATGACCATGCCGTAGGCGATGGTCGGCGTCGACCAGTCGGCGAACCGCGCATCGGCGATGGGCGCAGCAACGCCAGCGGCAGCGATCAGCAGACCTAAGCCGACCACGATGCCGTGCGCGTGCCCTTCAAACAGGAAGTACCCGAGGCTGATGATCCACAGCGACATGGCGACGGCGGCCAGATGTAGCCCGCCCACCCAACGCTGCCAGGCGATGGCGGCCGTCACGGCGCCCCAGCCGAGCACGAAGGTCCAGTGCACCTCGCCGGTATCGGTCATCACCCAGCCGGTCCATAGGCCCATCAGCAGCATGGCAAGCGCCAGCGCCGGGTTGGAGCGCAGTAGCACGCCAGCGGCGAGTGTCCCCAGCGCCCAGGTGAGCACCGCGTCCGGCGGGTTCCCTTCGATGTGAAACATCTGCGCGACGAGCATGATGCCGGCGCCGAAGATGGCAACGCCGGTGAGGATGGCAGCGTGCGCAAACGTCGGATGTTTACGGTCGAAGAGCACCCCGGCGACGCCGTAGGAGGCGAACAGCCCACCGAAAATCAGAGCCAAGCGGAACAGGCGGGGCATTTCGCTCCAATGCGCCGCGACAAAGCTCATGGCGCCGAAACCGATAAGCACGGCTCCCAAGATGCCGAGCGCGGAGGCGAGGTCGAGCTTGCTACCGCCGCCCCCGGCGGCGATATCGCGACGGATCGCGGCTTCGCCATCGGCACCGACCCAGCCGGCCTCGCGCCAGCGCACGAGGTCGCGGTCGAGGCGCTTGGCATAGCGTGACATGAGAGGCTTTCCCGTCGACTTAGAGCGGAGCGGAAGATATCTGGGCCGCGGGTCCAAAACAATGTCGGGAATGCGGCTCCGCTGGGCCGCCATGCATTAAAGCTGCTCCGATTGAGGCAAGCGGCGCTTTCCGTTAGCGTGCCCGCCGATGCAAGACTTAAAACCCATTCATGTCGTCGGCGGCGGCCTCGCTGGCTCTGAAGCCGCTTGGCAGATTGCCGGCGCCGGCGTGCCGGTCGTCATCCACGAAATGCGCCCTTTGCGCACGACGGAGGCGCACAAGAGCGACCAGCTGGCCGAACTCGTGTGCTCCAACTCGTTCCGTTCGGACGATTGGGAAGCTAACGCCGTCGGCCTGCTGCACGAGGAGATGCGCCGTGCCGGCTCGCTGATCCTGGCGGCCGGCGATCAGCACAAGCTGCCGGCCGGCGGCGCGCTGGCCGTTGACCGCGATAACTTCGCGGCAGAGGTCACGCAGCGCCTCGCCGCACATCCGCTCGTCACCATCGAGCGTTCGGAGATCGCCGGGCTGCCGTCGCCCGATTGGGATAGCGTCATCGTCGCCACCGGCCCCCTCACCTCGCCGGAGCTGAGCGCCGCCGTACGCGACCTGACCGGCGAGCGCGACCTCGCCTTCTTTGATGCGATCGCCCCGGTCATCCATCGCGACAGCATCGATACTTCGATCGCTTGGTTCCAGTCGCGCTACAACAAGGCCGGTCCGGCCGGCACCGGTGCCGACTATCTCAATTGCCCGATGACGCGCGATGAGTACGAAGCCTTCATCGATGCTCTGATTGCCGGCGAGAAGACGAGCTTCAAGGAGTGGGAGGCCTCGACCCCCTATTTCGACGGCTGCCTGCCGATCGAGGTCATGGCCGAGCGCGGCCGCGACACGCTCCGCTATGGGCCGATGAAGCCGGTGGGGCTCGATGACCCGCGCACCGGCCGTTGGCCGCATGCGGTCGTGCAGCTACGCCAGGACAATGCACTCGGCACGTTGTGGAACATGGTCGGCTTCCAGACCAAGCTGAAGCACGCCGAGCAGGTGCGCGTATTCCGCACCATTCCCGGACTCGGCGAAGCCGAGTTCGCCCGTCTCGGCGGCCTCCACCGCAACACCTTCCTCAACAGCCCCAAGCTGCTCGATACGTCACTGCGCTTGAAGGCGATGCCGCGCCTGCGGTTTGCCGGGCAGATCACCGGCGTCGAAGGCTACGTGGAAAGCGCCGCCATCGGACTGCTCGCCGGCAGATTCGCCGCCGCCGAGCGACTGGGCCGCCCCTGCTCGCTGCCGCCTCCGACGACGGCGCTCGGCGCACTCATCGGACACATCACCGGCGGCCATCTTTCGGTTGAGACGGGCAGCGAGGCGCGCTCGTTCCAGCCCATGAACATCAACTACGGTTTGTTGCCTGAGATGGAGTCCCCATCGACTGATACTGACGGCAAGCGGCTGAAGGCGAATGAGCGCGGCCGGGCAAAAAAGCGCGCCATGAGCGTGCGGGCGCTGGCGGATATCGATCGCTGGCTTGCCGGCAACGCGCTGCCCGCCGCCGCGGAGTAAGCTAGCGCCCTACTGCAGTTCGAGGGCGCTGCTGGTTGGGGCAGCGATCCCCGCCGCCGGCAGCGGCTGCGCAGATCCCTGCCCGTACTTGGCCAGGACGCCACGCGCCTTGTGCACCACCGCATCGGCGATCGCCGCCTGACCTTCCGCGGTGGGATGGAACGCGCCGGAGTACGTCGCCGCCAGTAGCAGCTGGAACCACGCGAAGGTGTCGAGCTTCAGCACCTTCTGCAGCAGCGATGCAGCGACGTGGAAGTTGCCCGTCATGAACGCGTCGTTGGGCGTGCGAAACCAGCGCTGGCGGGAGACATAAGCCTTGAAGTCAGCAGGGTTGTAGGGCCTCCAGCCATCCGCGGTCTTGCGCGGCAGGCGCAGGTCGTCGGCAATGTTGGCGCCGTCGTGTGTCGTGCCTGCGCAGAGCCCGCGTCCGGCAAAGTCGCGCCGGTGACCATCGACGAATGTCCATTGGTAGTGAGCGGCGGCTTCGCTCATCGCGGTGTTGAGCTTTTCGGCGATCCACGTGCCGATACGCGACTTCTGCTCGCTGAGCGCAAAGTCGGGCAGCACGTCCATACCGGCGACGCCGTCGGGGCAAATACTGGTGCCGTCGCCCTGCAGCGCCAGGCCGGGATAGGCCGTGAGTAGCACGCGGTCGGACTGCTCCCACGGGATATGCAGCAGATAGTGGATGGCGCGATTGAGCGACTTATACCGGAGGATCAGTGCCTCAAGCCCAAGACTGGCATCGTCGAGGCTGTGCACCTGTCCGAACCAGCCGCCGAGTTTGCGCAGGGTCGATTCATCGGCGAGCACCGAGTTGGCGAGCAGGCGCGAGAAGCCGACATCGTTGCCGCCGACAGACACCAGCATGAGGTCGATCTTGCGCGCATTGATCGGGTCGCACTTGCGCAGCACCAGACCGCCTTGAAGCTCGGGGATGGTGCCGTCCATGTGATAGGCTTCAGGCAAATCCTGCATTGGCGCATCGTGATCGTCGCACTGCGCCGCAGCGATCGCCGAGATTTGCGATTTGTCGGTCGGGTTGGGGACCCATTCGTTGCCGGCATACTGCAGGAAGAGGCCGAACGTGACCTCCGAGCCCGAGCAGGCGACGCCGACGTAGGTAACGGCGCGATGGTCGTCCTCCAGCCCGAGTTGCAAGGCGGCACGCAGCTGATGCGAGTAGAGCGATCGGTGGCAGCCCTGATCGGACCAGCGGGCATTCTCCTGGATGAAGCTCTTATCGCCGATCTGCTTCCACGGGCCGATACGCGCCGGATACCCGGTGAGATCCCTGTCGGCCGAGCGTCCGCCGTAGTCGGCGCTGCGGTCGCGCGAAAAGCGCACCGGCACGTCCGGATTGCCTTCGCCCGAGGCAAAGCTGTCGCCCATGCCGACGATGAGCAGGTCTTTAACCACAATCTTCTCGGTCGCCACCTCGCGCCCGCCGATCTCGACGCTCACGGTCGCGCCGGCCGGATAGGGAATATCGAAGTGTGCTTCCTCGCTGCATGCCTGCGTGACGACATCGCCGCGCAAGGCGCCGCCGTGCGGTGACGTAAGCCAGGTGCAGCTGAGGCCTGCCGCCTCATCGATGTTGTCGATACGAAGGACGACGCGGTGCGACTTCGGATTGATGTAGCTGGCGCCGTCTTTGCAGGCGAAGCGGTTGGCACGCGCGTCCCAGCATGTGTCGCGGTACATGGTCTCCGCCCAACCATCCTCGTGGCGGGCGCTCAGCGCCTGCTCGGCAGCGAGAATCGGATGCTGAAGCTGATCTTCTGGTGGGAGCGCAAGATATGTCGCGCGGTGCACCTCCGTGTCGGCGGCATCTGAGAAAAAGCGGAAAGAGTTGTCGACGCGCCAGCTGATCTTCGGCACGGCCAGCGGAGCAGGCTGCGCCAGGCTCGCCGGCCCGAGCACGCCGACCAGGACGAGCAGCGCGACGCACCGGGCTGCCGTTCGCATCATTCGCCAACCTCCGCTCGCCCCCGCAACACGGCGAATTAAACGCGTCCGAGCGCGTTCGCCTTCAGCAGTCGCCAAGCACGGGTGAGGGGAGAAATTTCTGCCCGCCGTTTGGCGACATCGGGGCCAAGTCCCTCCAGAGCCTTCAAATAGGGCTCTACGAGGGCGAGCGGCAGCAGTGCGGGCCTTATGGTTGCCGGGACCGATGTGACGCGTTGGCGCGCCGTGACGAGTTCCGCCCTGGCTTGCTGCAGCAACGACGGGCCATAAACGGCAGCGCTCTCTTCACCGAATGGATTGCGCCCCTGATTGGCGAGCAGCGGCAACGCGCGTAAAAGTTGCACGCGCCCCCACGCCTGGGCTGCCGCGTGCAGCAGCGGGTCGGCAGATGGACGCGGCGCCCCGAGAATGCGGGCAGCGAGGTGCAACTGCACGCCATGCGTGGCGGCGAGGTGCGCCTCGAGGCGCGCCGCTGTCGTCAGGGTGCCGCCGTCCAACTCTTGCGCATAGGCGTCGATGATCTCCTCGAGCATCTCGCGCGGCAGGGCACGCGCGTGCATCACGGCGCGCAGGCCATCGGCGACAGGATTGCCGGTGACGGTTTGCGCCGACAGGGCCAGGGCGTCGCGCCACCACTGCAGCCGGATATCGCCCACGGCCGGCTCGCGCACGGTCTGCGGTATGCGGGCGATCTCAGCGCAGAACGCCGTCAACGCCATGAGGTCGTCGCGTGCTTCAGCCGGAGCCAGCAGTGTCGCCAGATAGCGGTCGTGGTCGAGGTCACGTGCCGCCGCACGCACGAGCGCCTTAACGTTGCGCGGCTCACCCTCGTCCGTGCCCATCGACACCCTCTCGCCCAGGCCACGTCTCAATCGACGGCGATCAGCCCAGCGCCGAAGTCGCGCCCTTCCGCCAGCAGCACATTATACGTGCGCGCGGCGGCGCCCGTACTCATCGGCTCAAGGCCGATGCCTGCGTCCGCGAAAAGTTTGGCGACGGCCGCGTGCGGCATGCGGTGCTCTACACCCGTGCCCAGCAGTACGAAGGCGGGACGGGCGAGTTCGGCAATGAACCGCTGGCAGCGCTCAGGGGTCAGGTCTTCGAAGGCGGCGACATCCCAGCCGTAGATCCCGCTTTTCACTATGAGCAGCGACCCTCGATGGCTCATGTCGGCAAAGCGGAATCCGCCGTTGCCGTAGGCATCGATGGGAGCGCGTCCAGGAAAATGGGCTTTGAAGGGCGGCATGCCGGTGCGCCGCCCCTACGTTCAGCGTTGCTGGTTGGCGGCCTTTTTCGATGCCACCGGCCGCGCTGCAGCTTTGGCGCGCTCGGCACCGGCCGCGCTCGCCGGAGCGATCACGGGCGCTGCATCCTTTGGCTTCGGCGCCGATCCGACGGTGTCGCGCCTGACGCCGAGGTAGCCGAGCAGCGGGGCGGCGATGAACATCGACGAGTAGGTGCCGATGATGATGCCGAGCAGCATGGCGAACGAGAAATTGCGGATCACCTCGCCGCCAAAGATGAGCAGAGCCATGATGCCGGCGATCGCGGTGACGCCGGTGAGAATGGTGCGCGACAGCGTCTCGTTGATCGAGACGTTGAGCAGCTCGGTGAGATCCATGCGCTTGTACTTGCGCAGGTTCTCACGGATGCGGTCGGAGACGACCACCGAGTCGTTCACCGAATAGCCGAGGATGGTCAGCAGCGCCGCGACGATCGACAGATCAAACTCGAGCTGTAGCGCGGAGAATATGCCGACGGTTACCAGCACGTCGTGCAGGAGCGCCACGACGGTGCCGAGCGCGAACTGCCATTCGAAGCGGAACCACACGTAGACGATGATGGCGAGGATCGAGGCGAATACCGCGATGATACCGGTGCGCCGCAACTCGCTTGAGACGGCAGGCCCCACGACTTCGATGCGACGCTGCGTATACTCGGGACCGAGCGCATCGACGATCTTATTCATCGCTACCTGCTGCGCAGCTTCATCGCCCGGCTGCTGCTCGACGCGAATCAGAACGTCCGTATCGGTGCCGAAGCTCTGGATCTGCACACCGCCCATGCCGAGCGAATTCAGCTTTTCGCGCATCGCGCTGAGATCGGCGGGGCCGCCCTTATGCTGCACCTCGATGAGCGAGCCGCCCTTGAAGTCGACGCCGTAGTTGAGGCCCATCGTAAAATAGAGCCCAAGCGAAATGATCATGAAGATGATCGAGAGCCCAAAGCACAAGCCCTTGTAACGCATGAAGGGCAGCCGCGTGTTGTGCGGGAAGAAGTCGAAGCCCTTGAAGTCGGGAACGGGGAAGAACATCGCTTGCCTCTCTAGACCGGCACTTCGGTAATGCGGCCCTTGCTCTTGGCGTTCTTCAGCCAAAGCGAGACCAGCAGACGCGTCACGGTGACGGCAGCGAACACCGACGTAAGAATGCCGATGGTCAGCGTCACGGCGAAGCCGCGGATCGGACCCGAGCCCAGCCAGAACATGATGATGGCGGCAGCCAGCGTCGTCAGCTGGCTGTCGAGAATGGTGACGAATGCGCGCTGGAAGCCTTGGTCGATAGCCGCGATCGGCGACTTCCCGCCGCGCAGCTCCTCGCGGATGCGCTCGTAGATGAGCACGTTGGCGTCCACCGCCATGCCGATGGTCAGCACAAAACCGGCGATGCCAGGCAGCGTCAGCGTGGTGCCGAGTACGGTCATGAGCCGCGATGATCAGGAAGCCGTGGACCAGGAGCCCCACGACCGCGAACACCCCGAACGTGCCGTAGGCGGCGATGGTGAGGATTGCCGTCGACAGACAGCCGACGAGGCCGGCGAGCTTGCCCGCTTCGATGGAGTCGGCGCCCAGCGACGGACCGACGGTGCGCTCTTCGACGATGGTGAGCTTCGTAGGCAACGCGCCGGAGCGGAGCTGAACGGCGAGCGTGCTGGCGCTATCGACGGTGAAGCTGCCGGAGATCTGACCGGACCCGCCGAGGATGGGTTCGCGGATCACCGGCGCCGACAGGACCTTGTTGTCGAGCACGATGGCGAACGGCGAGCCGACGTTATCCTTGGTGTAGCTGCCGAACTTGCGCGCTCCGGACTGATTGAAGCGGAACGAGATGATCGGCTCGTTGGTGCGCTGGTCGAATCCCGGCTGCGCGTCGACCAGGTCCTCGCCCGAGACGATGGGGGTTTCCTGCAAGACGAAGCTGCGGTCCCCTTCGCCCTCGACGGCCGGGTACACCTTGTAGCCGACGGGCGTCCGCGTCTGCTTGGCCTCTTCAGCGGAGATGTCGGGATGCACCGCGTGGAAGGTCAGCTTCGCGGTCTGGCCGATGAGTTCCTTGAGCTGCTTGGTGTCCTGCAGGCCGGGGAACTGCACTAGAATGCGGTCCGAACCCTGACGTACGACCGTCGATTCCGACGTGCCCATAGCGTTGACGCGGCGATTGACCGTTTCGATTGCGGCGCTGGACGCGCTGCTGACCCGGTGCTGCATGCCTTGCGGAGTCGGTGCCAGCGTAATCGTGTCGGCTCCCGATGTGGTCACCGAAATGTCGTTGGAGCTGCCGCCCATGATGCTGCCGCCGACCGGCAGGATGAGCTTGTCGAGCGCAGCCTTCGCCTTATCGAAATCCTCGGGCTTGGGGATCTTCACCTGCACGGCATTGCCGACGATGCCGAGGCCAGTGAAGCCGACCTTGGCCTCGCGCAGCTGCTTGCGGGTGTCGTCGCGCAGTGTGTTGAGCCAGTCCCGCTCCAGCTCCTTGGTGTCCATGGCGAGCAGCAGATGCGCGCCGCCCTGTAGGTCGAGCCCGAGCGGCAGCTGCTTGTGCGGCATCCAGCTCGGCCAAGCCTCGACCGTCTGCTTGGAGAAGAAGTTCGGCAACGTGAAGAGCACGCCCGCCAGACAGGTCAGGACAATGGCGATGATCTTCCAGCGTTCGAAGTGCAGCATCTGTCAACCGATCTCGTTTGCGGATTGCCGTGAGGCTCTCACGTCGTCTTTTTTGCGACGTCGCCCTTGCTGCGCACGTCCATCAAGGTCGATTTCAAGACGCGAACGCGCATCGTGTCCGACAGCTCGACCTCGACCTCGTCGGAGGTGTCGGAGGCCTTCGTCACCTTGCCGACGAAGCCGCCGGACGTGGTGACGGTGTCGCCGCGAGCCACCTGATTGACCATCTCGCGGTGCGACTTGGCGCGCTGCTGCTGCGGACGGATGACCAGAAAATAGAAGATCACGACCATCGCCAGCATTGGGATGAGCAACCCCGTGAACGGGTCGCTGCCACCCGGCGCCTGGGCAAATGCTGGCGTAATGAACATGCTTCCGTCCCCTTGCCGATAGTGGGCAACAGCCGGCCGAGCCTGCGCAAGCGCAGCCGAGCACGTCTGCTCTGGTTGAAAAGTGCCGTGACTATAGTGTTCAGCGGCGCCTTTGCAACAGAGAGCCCGATGGTGCGATGCCACACAATTAGGGTGACTTCGCGCTCGTCGGCGCTATAGAAGCACCCGCCCTGTTACGGCAAGGAAAAAAGCGCGTAGCGGCGCGAAAATACGAGACTTGATGATGAACGACGAAGCCGGCCTGACGCAGCGCCTGGAGCGCCTCGCTGCCGCTCTGGAGCGCATGGCGCGCCCCGTTCCAACCCCTCCCGACTTCGAGACGGCCGAGGCATTCGTCTGGCACGCCGAGACAGAACGCTTCGAGCCGGTCGCCCAGGTCAATCGGGTGCCGCTGAAGCTGCTCAGGGGCCTTGAGGGCGTCGCCCCGCAGCTCGGCGAGAATACCGAGCGCTTCGCCCGCGCGCTGCCGGCCAACAATGCACTCCTGTGGGGCGCCCGCGGCATGGGCAAATCATCCCTCGTCAAGGCGGTACACGCTGATGTACGCGGGCGGCTGGCTAAGGAGCTACGCAGTGCCGGCGCCGACCTGAAGCTGGTCGAGATCCACCGCGAGGACATTGCCTCGCTGCCGAGCTGTCTGGCGGCGATGCGCACGAGTCCGCACCGCTTTATCGTCTTCTGTGACGATCTCTCTTTCGACAAGGACGACACCAGCTACAAATCGCTGAAGGCGGTACTGGAGGGCGGCATCGAGGGCCGGCCGGACAACGTCATCTTCTACGCCACGTCGAACCGCAGACATCTGATGCCGCGCGAGATGGTCGAGAACGAAGCTTCGACCGCCATCAATCCCTCCGAAGCAGTGGAGGAGAAGGTGTCACTGTCGGATCGTTTCGGGCTGTGGCTTGGCTTTCACAACTGCAGCCAGGACGAGTTCCTCGCCATGGTGCGCGGCTATGCGGCCCATTACAAACTGAAGATCGACGACGCCGACCTCGATCGGGAGGCCCTGGAGTGGAGCATGACGCGGGGCGCGCGATCGGGGCGCGTCGCCTGGCAGTTCACGCAGCATCTGGCGGGCAAGCTCGGCAAGCGCCTCGAGGCATAACTCCGCCTTGCGACGACGCGGCGCGTCGGCCGCCTGCGCTTGACACATCCGAACAGACGGCGTTGCGTGATGAACAAGAAACACGAGGATCGATGATGCGCAGGCCAATGATATCTCTCGCGGCCGTTCTGACGACGGTGGTCGTCTGCAGCGCGGCATCGCGCGCCGCCGACGCGCCCTTCATCGGCACCTGGTCGCTGGATCCTGCCAACTGTGCTGCCGGCCAGGAGAGTGAGAACGCTCCGCTCGTCATCACGCGCGAGCGTTACGACCAGCACGAGAGCCACTGCACCTTCAAATCCGTCGAGACGAAGGACGGTGACACGAGGATCACCTCCGAATGCACGGTGGAGGGTGGCGCCATGCCCTACGACTTCACGCTGACGGTTTCCGGCGACACGCTGACCTTCACCGACAGCGGCGGACCGCGCGACTTCCTGCGCTGCAAATAACTAGCCGGCGAGGGACCGCGAGCGAGCCCAGCGGATGATTTCCGCGAGCAGCCATACCGCAACGATACCCACGATGAATGGCATGGTGGCAAACAGGAAGTAGCCCATCATGCCGAGCGTCAGCAGAGCATGGCCGATGTCGCGGTCGCCGACGATGCATGGGTGCGCCCCCGCCAGATCAAGCTTGCAGCCGTAGAACTGCGCCATGACCTCGGCTGCGGCCATGCTGAACACAGGCAGCAGGGCGATCATCAGCAGTATCGCCATCAAGACGCGAAACACCCGCATGCAAAGCCCCGCCACCCTTCGATTGGCCGCGAACAGTAGCGCAAGCGGCATTTGCGCTAAATGCGCATAAGGCGTCTTACGGAGCGTTTCCTTATCTCTGGTTGGGTCGGCGCGTCGCAGCCGAGGATTGCCTATGTCGCAAAAACCAGAGAAGTGGTCGAAAGAAGTCACCGACCACGATCACCCCTTTGCACTTCCGCCCGGCATCTTCAAATCTGCCGATCCCGACGTCATCGCGGCTGCCCTTCAGCACTCGGCCGAGGATCACCAGCGCGACTCGGACGATCCCTATCAGACGGCGATGTCGATGCTGGACTTCTACATCAACCGCGCCGGCAAGAATCTGTCGGACGGCGACCGCGCGGCGCTCGAACAGGCCAAGACGGCACTGCGCAAGCGCTTCGGCAAGAGCGCCAGCTAGCAAAATTCAAGTCTCGAAATTCGACGTTACGACCGCACGGCGACGTTGACCGTCTGTGCCGCGCCCGACGTTGCGCCGGCGCGATCGGCGACGACGACGGCAAAGCTCGCTCGCGGATTATCGGTACCGTCGTGGTGGAACAGGACCGCGCCGCGCTCGAGGTCGGCCTGCGTGAAGTTGTCGACCGGCTGTGCCGGATCGGTGGCCAGCGTCACGAACCCGTTCGTCACCTGCGAGACCGAGAAGATGAGATGGTCGGCGCTATCGTCGGGATCGAGCGCGGACAAATCCTGCAGCGTGATGCGCGTCGCCTTGCCCTTGTCGACCGAAAGATCGAGATCGCCGGAGATGGAGGGCGGAATGTTGCGCAGCTGCGCCGACAGCAAGCCGCCCATCTCCATGCTGAGCTTGCCGTACTTGACGCTCCCCGACACCTCGCCGCCACCGCGGATGCTGATCAACTCGCGCACCATGATGTCGCCCTGCAGCGTGCCGCGGATATCGGCCGTCTGCACCTTCACCCGGCCAAAACAGCGTCCGCCTGGCTGCACGATCAGCAGGTCGCCGGCAACGTCACCTTCGACATAGCCGAAGATCTCGATGCGGCCGCCGTTGCGAATCTCGCCCTTGAGGGAGGTGTCTTCTTGGATGATGAGAACGCGAGACTTGTCTTCCACGGTCGACCCATTCCTATGCACACAGGGCGATACTGGTGGGCCACGAATAAGCCAGCTTGTTGACAGTTCCGAGCGCGAACGGTCCACGAGGTAAACGCCGCAGGGCCGGCGTTTCCCGGGCGCAACTGCGTGGACACACTTCCCCGACAATCCACAGCGAGCGGAACGTATGCGTCTTGAGATTGGCCGCCGGCGGGGGCAGCTTACCGGCAAAGTAGCCAAGTGGCTCAGGAGGGATTGCGCATGTACAAGTTGCTGCTCGCCGCCGCTGTTGCGGGCCTGGTCGCCCTGGCACCCATCGCCGCCTCTGCCGCCCCCGACGTTCCGCACGGCGCCAAGGACTGCCGCGGCTTCCGTGCCGTGGGCAGTGGCCTCACCGAAAGCATCGCTTCGCTGATGGCGACCCAGGGCGCGGTGAACGTGGCCTCGAACCGCGGGTGGACGGTAATCGGGGAAGCCAAGCTGCAGTCCTGCACCTCGGCCGGCATCTTCGGCGTCGAGTGCGCGGCAACCTCCTACGCCTGCAAGCTGCCCCAGTAGGGCTATTTCAACGGCTTCCGGTAACGTCTCACCTGCGTATGCCATTCGGCCATGCGCGGCGCTTTTCTAAGCTGCCGTTGCGCCTGGGGTTCGTCTTGCGCCTGCTCTAGCTCCGGCGCTGGCGGTGTAGCCGCGGCTGCGGGCTTGGGTTCGGGCGATGGTGGTGCCTGCGCTTTGGCGAGCGAACCCGGCGGCACCTTTTTAGCCGCCGCCGATAAGCGGCCGAGCGTGCTGGAGCTGGTATCGGCCGCTGCCACCTTGGCCTCCTTCAGCCATGTGCGTCCGGACCTCGGGTCGACTTCGAGCGCGTAGCCGGATACCCGTTCAGGGCACGGGTCGAAGGTGTGGTCGGTGCACGCCGCTGACCCTGCCGAGGTCATCGATACAATGGCGCCGAGCGCCAGCGCGAGACGGTGTGTTCCGCAAAGCATGGTGGCCCCCTCCGTTGGCGAGCACTTCGAGAACGCGCGCCCTGGAAGGCTGTTCCGGTGCATAGCCTCGTTAGCGGCGGCGAATCATGCGATTAGCGGAAGTCCAGAGTAAAAGTTGGTTTGCCCACAAATAATCGCTTGATTGTTGCAATGCCGCCACATATTGTCAGACATCTGCGTAAGTACCGAGCACCGCCGCCGCCAATGCTCACGCTCATAGATCCCCCCAGCCTGCTAACGCGCAACGGCGCCGCCGATACGGCGAGCCTGCCGGGTGCCCCCCAGCGCACGCTCGTCGCCGGAGAGTTCCTGTTCCGCGAGGGCGATGCCCGCGACTTCATCTATCGCGTCGAGCGGGGCGCCATCTGCCTGTTCAAGGAGCGCACGAACGGCGCTCGCGAGGTCCTCGAGTTCGCCTTTCCGGGCGACTTCGTGGGTCTTGGCTACCTCGACAATCATATCTCGGGCGCCCAGGCGACGGTCGACTCAAGGGTCGACTGCGTACCGCGCTCGGCGCTCGATCCGGTGCTGGAACGCAGCCCGGACGTGAAGTCGCGCCTGTCGGCGGCCATCGACCGCGAGGTCGCCTTCCTCAAGGAAGCGCAGGTCCGCGCCCAGCACCCAAAGGCGATCGAGCGGATCGCCGCGCTTTTCGTCACCCTCGCCCGTTGCAACAGCTACGAAGGCCGCGACCCGGCGGTCATCGCCGATTCACTGAATTGCGGCGTCGTTGCCGGGTACCTCGACATGAGCCTCGATCAGCTCGCCGAGGTGCTCAAAGAGCTGGAAACGCGTGGCTTGATAGCGCCCTCCGAGAAGGGTCTGCAGCTGAAGAACATCGACGCCCTTGAGCGTCTGGCCGACGCCGGCGGACACGACGGCGCCAGCGGGCTATAATTCTCGCATGTCATCAACGCCGAACAACACGGCGGGGCTGCTGCCCGGCCGCATCGGCACTGCTTCGTCGACTGTCACGGAGGCGCAGACCGCCGCACATCTGGGCAGCGGACGCGCATCCGTATTCGCGACACCGGCCATGATTGCCCTTATCGAGGCGGCGGCCGTCGCTTGTGTCGACGACCAGCTGACCGAGGGTCAGGAAACGCTCGGCGTCCACATCGATGTCGAGCATATATCCGCCACGCCCGTCGGCCTCGCGGTCACGGCCACCGCCGAGCTGATCGAGGTCGCGGGCCGCAAATTGGTGTTCAACGTCGAGGCGCGCGATGCATGCGAACTCATTGGGCGCGGACGGCATACCCGCATCATCGTCGACAGCGCCCGTTTTCGTGCCAAGGCGGATGCCAAACGCGCCGATTAGTCTCCCCGGCCCACCACACCTGTCGCAAAATCGGCTCGGTTACCGACAAACCGCTTGCAAGGCGGCGCACCAAGGCGGCAAATTTCCGCACGAATGCAGGGGAATCAAGCAATAAGCCTGCGAGGCAACCTCGGGGGGTTTCGATGCGCACGATGCTGACCAAGACTTTCATCGCCACCGCAGCACTCTGCGGCCCGCTCGCCTGGAACGCCCTCGCACAGGATCCGCAGATGGGCCCCACCGCGCCGTCGGTGCAGCAGGCCGAATGCGCCGGCAATCCGAACCCGCTCGGCGTTGCCCGCGTCGTCGAGATCGACACGACCGGCGGTCCGGGATTCGGCTTCCAGCACTACAAAATGTACGACTTCCTCAATCCGAAGGAAGTCGTGCTGACCTTCGATGACGGCCCGCTGCCCAACCGCACCACGGCCATTCTCGCCGCCCTCAACGCGGAATGCACCAAGGCGATCTTCTTCTCGGTCGGCAAGGTCGCCGCCGGCTATCCCGACATCCTGCACGACGTCGCCAAGGCCGGGCATACCATCGGCGCGCACACGATGGACCACAAAGACCTGTCCAAGATGACGATGCAGCAGGCCAAGGACGACATCGAGAAATCGTTCAGCGTCATTCGCCGCGCCGTCAACGGCCCGACCGCGCCGTTCTTCCGCTTCCCGTTCCTGCGCCACTCGCCCGAGACGCTGAAGTATCTCGCCGACCGCAACGTCGCGGTATTCTCGACCGACATTGACAGCTTCGACTTCAAGGGCGGCAAGGCCGATGCGCTCGTAAAGCGCATCATGGCGGGCCTGGAGAAGCGCGGCAAAGGCATCATCCTGATGCACGACATCCAGCCGCATACCGCAGCGGCCATGCCTGAACTGCTGAAGCAGTTGAAGGCCGGCGGCTACAAGGTCGTGCAGATGACGGCCAAGACCCCGATCCAGACGCTGCCCGAGTATGACGAGCTGGTTGCCAAGGATATGCAGGGCATGCCCACTGCCCTGTCCGACAGGCCGATGAATTCGGTCGTGAAAACCATCAGCGGTCAATAATCGGCCACATCGCTTTGGTCGATCGCGCGTGGAGAACCACAGCGTTGGGATGCTTGGCAACCCGCGATAGGCTAAAGCGTGCAAATGTTTCGATCGTTTCCCTCATGGCTGATGGCCGCCGCCGCGTTGGTGCTTGCGCAGTGCTCTGCGCAAGCGGCGACGTGCACGGCCGATGATTTCGCCGCCGCCGTCGACAAGTCCGGGGCGGCGCTGCGCTCATTCAATGCCGAGATGCTGCCCAAGCTGCAGGACAAGCTGAAAGAGTTGAAGGCCAAGCGCGGCTGGGACGGCGCCGATGCCGACGAGAAGGCGATGGCCGCCGTGCGCGATGATCGCGCCACCAAGCTCGACAGCGAAGCCGAGGACCTGATCATCAAGATCGACACGCTCGGACGGCCGCCGGAATCGGGCGCACCCGATTGTTCCAAGCTCACCGAGCTTGAAGCAGCGGGGCTTGAACTGCTGGCGGTAATGAAGGCCAAGTCGACGCACACGCTGGCACGGTTCGATGCCGCCATTGCCGGCGGCGGCCCGCAAACGGCCGAGAGCAAGGCAGCGGATATTCCGTCGCCGGCGCCGAAAGCTGATGCTCCTGCGGCGAAAGCGGATAGTCCCCCGCCCAAGCCCGTCGCTAAATCCACCGCGCAGAAGTGGGCGACGGAGACGAAGCCGCAGCCCGGCGCGCCGGCCGACGCCGCGATACCGACGCTCGAGCCAGGCCCGGCGGTTGCCATGCTCGAGCCGTTGCCGCCCGGCGAGGACGGCTACAACATCGATGAAATACGTGACATCTCGCGCGGGTTCTTCGGCACCATTTCGACCGAGCTCGGCAGCGTCATCGAGTACGCGTTCTCGAATGCCGGTCGCCCCGACGGCTACGTGCTCGGCACCGAAGGCGGTGGCGCCTTCCTGGCCGGACTACGCTACGGCAGCGGCACGCTCTACATGCGCTCCGGCGGCAGCGGCAAGATTTACTGGCATGGGCCGTCGATCGGCACCGACTTCGGCGCCTCGGGGTCGCGCACCATGTTCCTGATCTACCGGCTGCACCAGCCCGAGGAGCTATACCGCCAGTTCACCGGCATCGACGGCTCGGCCTATTTCATCGGCGGCGTCGGCATTACCTTCCTGAAGGGCGGGGGCGTGACGATGGCGCCGATCCGCACCGGTCTCGGCTTCCGCCTCGGCGCCAACATCGGCTACATCCGCTTCACGCCGCGCCCCACCTGGAACCCGTTCTAGGGCCGCTCCCTGTCGGACGCGGCAAGCACGTTTTCGATTCCGGAGGCGGATTACCTCCGGCCGAAGGCGCCTTACCAGGTGTTATAGCTGCCGCCGTACTGCTTCTTCTTGTACTTCGGCTTCGCCTTGTAGGCCGGCTGACTGTAGCCGAAGAAGCCACCCCACGGAGCGGGCTGCGCCACGCGCTGGCGACGCGGGCGATCGGCCACGACAGGGGAATACGGCGGCTTGCCGCGCACCGTGACGCGCGTCAGTTCCTTGCCGTGCTTCTGCACCAGGTCGTAGAAAACTTTCGCGTTCTTCGGGTGCGAACGAACGCAGCCGTGCGAAGCGGGGCGCCCCAGGTTGCGCAGGTCGTTCGTGCCGTGCACCGCCACGCCCTCGTTGAAGAACACCGAGTAGGGCATCGGCGAGAAATGGTACTGCTTGGAGTAGTGCATGCGCGCGGTGTAGTGCGGCGTGTAGGTGCCGGTGGGCGTCCTGTAACCGCCGCGCGCCGATGAGATCCTCCAGCTGGCGATCTCTCCGTTCTTGTCGGACACGGTCATGGTCTGCGTGCCGAGGTCGATGACGGCGAACAGCGTCGGCTCGGGCGGCGCGAGTGGCGCCACCTCGGCGCCTTCGGCAGGGGCAGCGGCTGTTGCCGGCGGCAAGGCGGCATCGCTCGCCTGCGGGCCGATGGCCGTGGCCGCTTCGGCAGCCGGATCGGCAGCCGCAACGACCGTGAGCGGCTCTGCCGACACCGACGAGGCCAGGACTAAGGCGGCAAGGGCCGCACACAACGCCACAACCGAACGCATCGCTCTTAACTCTCCCTCTCCGGAACGCGGGGTAAGCCTCGACAATAGATGGTGAACAATGCGGAAAGCTTAACGGCGGTCTCGTTTTAGCTAGGCGCGCGCAGGCGCCATGGCAAGCGGGGAGAGCTTCCCATTTCGGCAGCGATGGCGGCAACAGGAGATGGGCCTGCAAGCGGGGTAGAGACGCATTTCTCGCCTAGCGTGTAGCGCCAGGGCAGCACCGCTACGTCTGCGAGTCCCGTCAGTTGAAGAGAAGCTGGAAGATGGTTTTTGGCTTGCGTCTGCGCGGGCGGCGCTCCTCTGAGCTACCCATCCCGCCCCAAGCCGTCAGACCGTCGCGACCGCGTCCGGCGCGTAGGATGAACTCGTCGGTCGCCCCGTCGACGCTGGCCACCACAACGCGGTCGTCCTGCCACGTCCACGTCGCGACCTTCTGGCCTTCTCGATGCGGCTCGATGCCGATCACCGCGTTGTTGTTGAGGTCGAGGATGGCGACCTGCTCGATCTGCTCGGGCCCTGCGAGGCCGGCCACGACGCCGCCGGCAAAACGCAAAGTGGCGATCCCGGCCAGCGGCTGCTTCTTGGCCTCCCATTCGAGCAGTCTCGGCTGGCCTTCGCCGGCCATTTCCAACGGAACACGCAGTCGCCGGAACTGGTCGCTGACGGCGTAATAGCGGGTGCCCTGCTGCACCACGCGCCAGCCGTCGATACCGGCGCCGTCGATCTCGCGGTCCTCGGCGTTGGCGGCTTCGCCGGCCAGACGCTGCAGACCATCGGACGCCTGCTTCAGGCGCGGTTGCAGCGCCACCGCCTTCTTGTAGTCGGCGATTGCCTGCTCCGTGCGCCCTTGCGCCTCTTCGATCTCGGCCTTGGCCCACAGCACCTCGGCGCCGTCGGGATCCAGCTTCTCAGCCGTCTCGGCATCTTTGAGGCCGACGTCGGTCTGCCCGCTCATCTTGTAGACGACGGCGCGATAGGCAAACGCGGTGCCCGAGCGGGGATCCAGCTCGATGGCGCGGTTGAGGTCGGCGAACGCCTCCTCGTAGGCCTGCGCGATGCCGTTCGCGAGCCCGCGCGCCGCAAAGCCGCGCGCCGACCGCGGATCGAGCGTCGTCACGTAGGTGAGATCCTTCATGGCGGCCGCGACATTGTCGGACGCAAGATAGGCTTGGCCGCGCAACAGGTAGAGCTCGGGATTGCTGGCGTCGAAGGCAATGGCCCGCGACAGGTCTTCGATCGCATCCGGCATTTGCATGATGTCGAGCTTGGCTTCCGCGCGATTGCGATAGGCAGCGGCAAAACGCGGATCGGCGATTACGGCGCGAGAGAAGTCGCGGATGGCGGCATGTGGGCGCCTGGCCGAAAGATGCACGCGCCCACGGCCGGCCAGCGGGGCGGCAGCTTGCGGCATCAGCCGCACGGCGGCCGTGTAGTCACGGATGGCCTGGTCATTGTTGCCCGAACTGGCGTAGGCGCCGGCCCGGTTGGACAGTGCGGCGGCGTAGCCGGGCGCCAGCACCAAGGCGCGGTTGAAATCCTTGATAGCCTCGTCGGGGTAGCCGAGCGCGAGAAGAAGATTGCCGCGGTTGTTGTAGATGGCGGCGTATTCGGGAAACAGCTGCGCGGCGCGGTTGAAGTCGTCGATGGCGAGCTTTGTCTGGCCCAGGCGCGCATAGGCAACGGCCCGATCGTTGAGAATGGTGGCGCGCCGGTCGTTGGGGAGGGCCGGATCCTTCAGCGCATCGGTGTACGAGGTCACCGCTTGGCCGGCATCGCCGCGCACCAGCGCCGTGGCGGCGTCCTGCGCCTTCAGGGCCGCGTCGGCTGCAGCCGCATAGGCGCCGATGTACGTCAGCGGCAGCAGGGCGATAGATAAAAGGGCCCGTCGGAGCATTCGCGTCTCGCGCAAGTTGCGTTTGTTGGCAGTGGCATCGCTGCCGCAGCGTCGAATCCAGCATAGGGTATTAGGTGGCGATTGTGGCACCAATCGTTAGCTTTCGGCATGCCCGCCGATAGCCTCCGTCGCAAGGGTGCGCAACACCGCTGGCAAGGATTCAGGCAAGTCCTCAGCAATGAGACCCGGGCCAAAGGAACAAGCCGCGGCCGAGTGAAGCCAGACGCCCGCACAGGCGGCTTCAAAGCCCGGCATGTGCTGCGCCAGCAGCCCTGCAACGAAACCCCCGAGCACGTCGCCGGCGCCCGCTGTGGCGAGCCAGGGGGGAGCGTTCTCGTTGATGGCCGCGCGCCCGTCGGGCGCAGCGATGACCGTATCGGCCCCCTTGAGGACGACGACGGCGCCGGAGCGGTGCGCGGCGGCGCGGGCGCGATCCAGCTTGCATGCGGCCTCGATGTCCGGGAACAGGCGCTGGAACTCGCCGTCGTGCGGTGTCATCACCACCGGTCGACGGGCATCAGCGGCGATCGCTGCAAAAAGGTCGTCGGCTTGGTCCGCGAACGACGTCAGCGCGTCGGCGTCGAGAACCGTTGCGGCGCCCGACGCGAGCGCCACGCCGACCAGCTTGCGCGTGGCCTCGCCGACGCCCAGCGCTGGCCCCAGCAGCACTGTGTTGCGACGCCGGTCAGCGAGAATGGATGCTAAGCCCGTTGCCCCTTCGCAGGGCAAAAGCATGATCGCCGTGAGTTGCGCGGCGTTGACGGCAAGCGCGTCGGGCGGGCTGGCGAGGGTGACCAGTCCGGCGCCGACACGTAAAGCGCCGCGCGCCCCCAGGCGCGCCGCGCCCGTGTGCGCGAGCGGACCCGACACGACGACGGCGTGACCGCGGTTGTACTTGTGGCCGTCGAGCCGCGGCCTGGGAAAGTGCATGCTCCATAACGCTGGTGCATTGGCCCATGTGTTGACGCCGATATCGGCCAGCACACCTTCCGGAATGCCAATGTCGTCGACGACCACCGGACCGCACAACGCCCGTCCTGGCATGAGCAGATGGCCCGGCTTGCGCCGGAAGAATGTGATGGTCCGCGTCGCCTGAACGACGGGGCCGGTTGGCTGCCCGGTGCTGCCGTCGAGCCCGCTTGGCACATCGACGGCGAGGACCGGTCGCCGCGCGGCGTTGAGGGCAACGATCATCTCGGCGGCCACGCCGCCGATCGGCCGCGTCAGCCCGGCTCCGAACAGCGCGTCAACGAAAATGTCGGAGCCCTCGAGGAGGCCGGGCGACAGCGGGCTTATGTCTCCGCCCCAGCGCTGCGCCATGACGGCGGCATCGCCCTGCAGTGCCCCTACCTCGCCCAACAGCGCGACGTGCACGTCGGCCCCGCCTTCGGCGAGGTAGCGGGCGGCCACGAACCCATCACCGCCGTTGTTGCCCGGCCCGCACAGCACGCCGATCCGGCGCGCGGCGCCGAGCATGGCGCGTGCCTCGCGCGCGACCCCGCGGCCGGCATGATCCATGAGCGTCAGACTGGGGATGCCGCGCGCCACCGCCAGCTGGTCGGCGCGACCCATTTCATCGGTGGTCAGCAGTTCGAGTTGGATGGAATTGCCAAAGGATTGAGCGGACGGGTTGACCATTCAGGCACCTGCCGATTGCGCGCGATGGTTTTCTATGCACATTGCCTAACTTATGGGCATTTGCGATGCCGAATTCACCAGCGCGGCTCTCCGGGCAACTTGCAACACCCTGTATTTCCAATAGCTTATTTCGGCCCGAGAGTTGGCATGGGCCATGCTAACTTCTGGCCGTTCGCGCAAGCCGCCCTTGTAGAAACCAGATAAAGCCGGACGGGGTAGGGGTCATGAAGAAAATCGAAGCCATCATCAAGCCATTCAAGCTCGATGAAGTGAAGGAAGCTCTGCAGGAGATCGGTCTGCAGGGCATCACGGTGCTCGAGGCCAAAGGCTTCGGCCGTCAGAAGGGGCACACCGAACTCTACCGGGGTGCCGAATACGTGGTGGATTTCCTACCCAAGGTGAAGATCGAAGTGGTGCTCGCCGACGAGATGCTGGACAAAGCCGTCGAGGCCATCCAGAAGGCTGCCAAAACCGGCCGTATCGGCGACGGCAAGATCTTCATATCGGCGATCGATAACGCCATTCGTATCCGCACCGGAGAGACCGGCACCGACGCCATCTGAATGCTAAGCTGAGGAAGGATCGGGCAACGGTCCACTCCGGGGAAAACGCCGCGTAGACGAACACAAGGGGAGTCTCATGAAGAGCGCCAGCGATGTCCTGAAAATGGTCAAGGACAAGGACATCAAATTCGTCGATTTCCGCTTCACCGACACCAAAGGCAAGATGCAGCACGTGACCGCGCATTCGAGCACGGTCGAAGAGGAGACGTTCACGGACGGCTACGCGTTCGACGGTTCCTCGATCGCCGGCTGGAAGGGCATCGAATCCTCCGACATGCTGCTGATGCCGGACGCCTCGTCGGCGCATCTTGATCCGTTCTTCGCGCAATCGACCCTCGCCATCTTCTGCGACGTCCTGGAGCCGACCACGGGCCAGTTCTACGAGCGTGATCCGCGCGGCATCGCCAAGAAGGCCGAGGCCTATATGAAGTCGACCGGCATCGGCGACACCATCTTCATGGGTCCGGAAGCCGAGTTCTTCATTTTCGACGACGTGCGCTTTTCTGCCGATCCCTACAATACCGGCTTCCGCGTCGACTCCACCGAGCTGCCGACCAACACCGGCACCGAATACGAGATGGGCAATCTTGGGCATCGGCCGCGCACCAAGGGCGGCTACTTCCCCGTGCCGCCAATCGACAGCTGCCAGGACATTCGCTCGGAGATGATCTCGGTGATGGCCGAGATGGGCGTCACCGTCGAGAAGCACCATCACGAGGTGGCTGCAGCCCAGCACGAGCTCGGCATCAAGTTTGCGCCCATGGTGACCATGGGCGACCAGCTGCAGATCTATAAGTACGTGATCCACATGGTCGCGCAGGCCTACGGCAAGTCGGCCTGCTTCATGCCCAAGCCGATCTTTGGCGACAACGGCTCGGGCATGCACGTGCATCAGTCGATCTGGAAGGGCGGCAACCCGACCTTCGCCGGCAACAAGTACGCCGACCTGTCGGAGACGGCGCTGAGCTACATCGCCGGCATCCTGAAGCATGCCAAGGCGCTCAACGCCTTCACGAACCCGACGACGAACTCCTACAAGCGTCTGGTCCCCGGCTACGAGGCTCCCGTGCTGCTCGCCTACTCGGCGCGCAACCGCTCGGCCTCCTGCCGCATCCCGCACGTGTCGAGCCCGAAGGCGAAGCGCTTCGAGGTTCGCTTTCCCGATCCGGCCGCCAATCCTTATCTCGCCTTCACGGCCATGCTCATGGCCGGTCTCGACGGCATCGCCAACAAGCTCAACCCGGGCGATCCGATCGACAAGAACCTCTACGACCTGCCGCCGGCCGAGCTGGCCAGCATTCCGACCGTGGCCGGCAGCCTGCGCGAGGCTCTCGACAGCCTCGATAAGGACCGCGGCTTCCTGAAGATGGGCGGCGTTATGACCGATGACATGATCGACGCCTACATCGAGCTGAAGATGGCGGAGAACATGCGCTACGAGATGGCCCCGCACCCGATCGAGTATGAAATGTACTACTCGGTCTAAGCGGACCGCACGGCGATACGACAAGGCTCGGGAGCGATCCCGGGCCTTTTTGCTGTCTGGTCGCGCCTCAGAAGTAGACCAGCACGGCGATGAACACCGCCGCCCAGCCGAACAGCCAAAGGCGGCGTGCCTGGCTGAGCATCCAGCTGCCGCAGCGCCGCGCCATCCCCGACCAGGAGATTTGCGCGATGATGGCGATGACGAGACCGATGGCGAGCCCGGAGATGACCGAGCGGTAGTCGAGCGTCGGCCCGCCCAACTCGAATCCGCCAATGCTCGTTTCACTCGTGCCGACGGGCGCCACCATGATCACGGCGGCGATCATCAGGCCTAAGGCGAGCATCGAAATGAAGTTGAGCACCGACCGCATGCGTGCACCGAAATAAAACGAGCCGGTGCAAATTACATCGTCGCTTTCAATAACCTCCTAACCATCCGCGCCTAAGCGAAGGTTGTCGATCGAGTTGACACATCAACCGTACGGGCGCACGTTGTATGACCGTCCGCTGGCAATGGAGGTCTAAGAAAATGTGGCCACCCGATCAGTCCGAGCCGCGACGTGCGACGCCCTGATGCGGCGTTACGGCGAGCGGCCGATCCGAAAATTCAAAATTGTGCACGGCAGGTTCGAGGGATCGATCTCGACGCTCGCAAGGCGCGGGCAAGATCTCCAGGGCCGCCGAAAATAGCCCAGAACGTTGGGCGGGGCCTTCACCGGAGCCGGATTGCAGCCACAGGCGCACCGCTCGAAAACAGATGAGCCCAAGGGAGCCCGGACGGCGATGCCGTTGCGGGCTCCTCCCATTGAGGGGCCTATACCACCGACCCAGCACACCCGTTCACGCCCCGAGAATATTTGTAGAAAATTCACTATGCGCATGTCAGGTTCGACGCGTGGGCATGGATTATTGTGCCTGATTTTCAAATGACTGCACTCGCTCCTTAAGCCACCGTGCGACCTAGGCGAGGGCAGCGCCGCCCACGGACGCTCCGACACCCTCGAAAGTCGGGCCAAATCCGTGCCAGCGGCACGCCAGTGGAGCTGCGCTATGCGCCCCTTGACGTCCGAGCCCGAGAGCGGCAACCCGACGGAAAGCTTCCTGACGGTGCTCGATCAGTTTGCCGCGCTCCAGACCTACGCGAGCGCCACCCCTGCGGTCGGCGGCTACCGCGTGTTGGGCGTTGCGCGCTCGGCCACGAAATTTAGCCAGCCCAAATTCTCGCAGCCGGCAACGCTCGCGGCTCTGGCCGGGGCGCGTATGCGGCTGACCGGCTTCCTGTCTGTCTTGTTCATCGGCGGCCTCGGCCTCGCCGTACTGGCCGGTCCGGCCAACTGTCCGTGCACGAGCCCATCGGCCGCCGCCGGGCATGCCTCCCTGGAGCGGCTTGGCTACGTGGAGCAGGTCGGCATGCTGACCTTGCGCGAAGCGCGCGCGGTTGAACCGCAGCCGCTCGAACCGACGATGCTGTCGACTGTCTCCTTCCTCGACCCCGATGCGAGCCGCCCAGGCGTGTCACCGATCACCACCTCGGCCCTCGAGCCGGCACGCGAAGTCGGCGCCCCGGACAACACCACGCCGCCCGTGCGCGATGCTGGCCGCCTGGCCCAGAAATTCGTCGGCGTTGCCGAGACGGCACCGCCGGCGACGATCCGACTCGCCGCCGCACCCAGCGTCGAGACCGACGTTCCGCCGACGCTGCCGGTGGTCGAAACGACCACCCCCTCGATGACCGAAGTGGTGGCGCGCGAAGCTGAGGAGGAGATTCGCCCGAAGGCGCGCGTCTCCACGCGCAAGCGCACGGCGACCCGCGCCTACCGCGCGCCGAGCGAGCGGACGGGACACGGAAAATCCAAGAAGTTCAACGATGCATCTTTGGCCCAGCGTGCTCCCGCTTGGGCGCAACAGATGTTTGCCAATCCCTGGCAGTCGCAGGCGTTCTCCTATACGCGCTAGCGTCGGCGTATGGCGCCATCGCCGCGACACAGACGCCCGGCAGGCTTGTCGTATGAAGCGCTCTCGGCTCCCCCTGCTCGTTGCTCTGTGCCTCGCCGCGGTGCCCGGTGCCGCAACTGCAGCGCCGACCTACGCCTGGCCTTACGCTACGGCCAGCGACACACTCGCTGCCCGTATACCGCCCCCGCCCGGGTTTACGCGCACACCCACCACCGATGAAAGCTGGGCCGCCTGGCTGCGCGGCTTGCCGATGCGGCCATCAAATGCACCCGTGCTCATTTACACCGGCGCGCAGAAGTGGCGGCAGGACGTGCACGTCGCCGTCGTCGACATCGATGTGGGGAAGCGCGACCTGCAGCAATGCGCCGACGCGATTATGCGGCTGCGTGCGGAGTGGCTGTTCGCCGCCGGCCGCAAGAGCGACATCCGCTTCAACGACACCGAAGGCAAGCGCCTCAGTTTTGCGGCGCGCCGCGACGACGGCTACGCTTCGTTTCGCAAGTACATGGACTACGTCTTCGCCTATGCCGGCACGTACTCGCTCGAGCACGAGCTGAAACCGGTCGCGCGCGGCGACATTGCCATCGGCGATGTGTTCATCAAGGGCGGCTTCCCCGGCCACGCGGTGCTGGTCGCCGACATGGCCGAAAACCCGCGCACCGGAGAGAAGCGCTTCCTGCTGCTGCAGAGCTACATGCCGGCGCAGCAAATGCACATATTGAAAAACCCCGCCGCCGACGACGGCACGCCATGGTATGCGGCGCCCGTCGACGGCGAACTCGTCACGCCCGAGTGGACCTTCCCGGCCGGTGCGCTGCGGCGTTGGCCGTGAACGAAGTCGGTTTCAGCGAATAATCGCCACCGAGGCAAGAGCGGCGAGGACGAACGTGCCGAGGCCGGCTGCCGCCTTCAAGGAGGCATGCGGGTCGGCTTGCGTCATCATCTCATTCAGCGCCACGCCGAGCCCGGCCAGGCCGATGGCGAAAACGATCACGCCGATGAGCACCCCGAAAAATCCGCGCATGTCGTCTTCTCTCCCTTTGACGCCGGCCGTAGAGCCGGTCGATTTTGTTTGCGTATCGCCCCAACTCAAGGTGCCGGTGCGGCGGGCTGCGCCGGCGGCTCAGAGGTTGGGTTGTAGTCCCGCAGGTAGCCTTCCATCGAGTGCGGCCCGTCGGGCTGTGCATGTGTATAGGCGATGACGCCGACAGCCAAGCCGACAGCCAGCACGATCGCAAGGCCCGAACGGAGCAGCACGGTGCCGCGACCTCCGGCGCCGGCCATCGACGGGCTGGCGAGGCCCACCAGCAGATAGAGCAGCGCCAGGACGAATATCGCCGTGGCGGCGAGATGTGTGTTCTCGATCAGGCTGTCGTACATCCCACCCCCGGCGTGCCCCGGCCCGAGTTGAGGCACGGCGCGGGCGCCAGCGTCAATACGCTTAGTGTGCGGTGCGGTTTCGGCTGGGGGTTTAGGGCGAGGCTTCGGGAGCGTCTAGGGCTGGGTCGGGGGACCGGTTTCGACGGTGGCCGGGCTGACAAGAGCGCCCGGCAGGGTGCGCGCCGTAAAATAGAACGCCGTCATGGCCAACAGCAAGATGACGACCGAGGCCACGACAACGGTGCTGCGCTGGCGGGCCAGCACCCACGACGGTTGGATGAGCCCGACCACCAAGTAGAGCACCGCGAGGACGATGACGAGTTGGAACGTCCAGGAGGAGTAGTCGAGAAGGGCGTCAGACATTTTCTATCGGTTCCGGGCAGGCGGCGAGGCGTCGTTGTTCGCAGCCGCCATCTTCGCCGCACCGGTTTAACTAAATGCCAATTCCCTGGGACGAACTCGGGTTGTTGAGGCACCGCGGCCGAAGCATCGCCTAGCGTGCCGAGGCGAGGGCGAGCGGCAGGGCGTCGGCAAAGACGGCGAGATCCTCATCGCGGCCGCAGCTGATGCGAATGCAGCGGTCGAGTGGCGCGACGCCCGGCATGCGCGCAAAGACGCCCTGGTCGAGCAAGCCATCGAGTACGCGCCCGGCCAGAGCGCCGTCGCCGCCGCAATCGATGGTGACGAAATTGGCCGCCGACGGCAGCGGACGCAGTGCGTTGTCGCGAGCAATGGCGCCGATGAGCTCGCGCGCCCGCGCAATGCGCGCGACAGCTTCGGCGAGATATTCCTGATCCTCCAGCGCGGCCAGCGCACCCAACTGGCCGACACGATTGATGCCGTAGTGATTGCGGATCTTCTCGAAGGCGCGGATCACGCGCGTTTCGCCGACGCAATAGCCGATGCGCGCGCCGGCCAGGCCATACGCCTTTGAAAACGTCCGAAAGCGCAGCACCTGCGCATTGCCAACGTCGATGGGCAGCAGCTCAGCAGTCGGCGCGGTGTCGCAATAAGCCTCGTCGAGGCACAGCAGCATGCCTGCTGGAAGCCGGCTGATGAGGTCGCCCAGCGCCACAGCATCCCAGAACGAGCCCATCGGATTGTCGGGATTGCACACGTAGAGAATGCGCGCCTCTTCGCGCCGCGCGGCCTCGATGAGTGCTCCAAGGTCCTGCCGGTCGTCGCGATAGGGAACGCGCACCGAGTCGCCCGCCACCGCCGGCCACGTGAAAGTTGAAGGTCGGGTAGGTACCGTCGGAGGTCACCACCGCCGAGCCGGGCTCGACCGCGAGCTTTACGGCGAGGCCGAGCAGACCGTCGATCCCCTCACCGACGACGATGTTGTCTGGTCCCACGCCGTGGAAACCCGCGAGCGCGTCACGCAGCTCGTAGCTTTCCGGATCGGCGTACATCCAGTTGCCGTCTGCCGCCGCCCGCATGGCCGCAACAGCCCGCGGCGAGGGCCCGAACAGGCTCTCGTTGGCACCCAGCCGGGCCCGAAAAGCGCGTCCGCGAGCGCGCTCCTGGGCTTCCGGTCCGACGAACGGCACGAAGGCGGGCAGGCTTTCAACGAGGGCGGTAAGGCGCGGTCGCGACATGTCGATGGGTCTGACACCGGAGGATACGGCTCGTCAACTCACCCGCTCGGATCGAACTCAGATCAGACACAGCTCGGCCAGAACCCGACGCATCTGCGGTGGCATGTCGGCGAGCTGCTTGTCGGCACGTCCATAGTCGGGCGGCGCATCGGCAGCGTCGAGATAACGCCATCCCTGGAACGCGCGGCGGCGAACCGGGCGCACGGGCACGAGCAGCGGATCGAGAAGGATACGGCAGCCGGGTTTGCCGTTGGACTTTACGCCCTGCTCAAACCCGATGAGCCTCTGGCGCACCTGCACGCTGGCCTTGATCACCCAGTAGATCGAGCCACCGTCGAGCAGTTCCTTGTCGCGCTTGGGCGTCTGGAACGTGGTGTGAAATACGTGCGGCACCTCGCCCGCTTTTTTCTGCTCGGCAAGTCGCGCCCGCTGCCAGTCGACCAGCTCCTCGATGCTGTCGACGCCGACGCACAGCTTGATGAGATGCAGCGCCACCGTGCCCCCTCCGCTCAACGCCCCAGGCCATGAGCGTCTCGCATATTGAACCGGCGGCCGCGGCGCGACCAGTGGCATCGCCGTGCATCCACAGGCGCTGCTACTTCGCCGTGCAGGTCCCCGAGTACTGGGCGACGATCGGCTGACCAAGCACGCCGAAATGACGCGAATGCACGGCCGGGTAGGTCCCGCTGGTGGCATCCTTGTCATAGATGGTCGTCAGATTGAGGAAGCCCTCGTTGACGACTTCGAGGAAGTGATTGGCGTTGATCGCCCGCACGATCTTCAACGCTCCTGGCGAGCGCCCCGCATCGGGAACGAGCTGCGCCGTCTGCGCTTCGAGATTGACGTCGGAGATGACGAGGCTGATCGGCTCGGGCACCTTGTCCTTGAAGGCTCCGTTCTCGAACGTCCACGCCGTGCCCTTGGAGAACGTGCAAATGTAGCCTGCGGGCTCGTCCTCGGCTTGACCGGCCCCTGCCGTGAACGCCGCCAGCGCCGCGCACAGAACGATACGCTTGATGTGCATATACCCTTTCCGCGCGCCTATGATCGGGCGCGCACCAACCCATATTGAACCCCGGGTGCAGGCGCCAGGCAACACATCCCCAAAACCGTGATGCCGCGGCCCGCAAGGGCCCCGCATGCCTTCAATCCGCCCCGATTGCGGCCTCGATAACCGCAGCGGCTGGGTGAAAGACAATGGTCCGATTACGGGCTCTCATATGCGCGGCTCTTGCGAGCACCTTGGTGTGCGGCTGCGCGTCATCGCCAGCCGACGTCAAACCTAATCTCGTCGGCGACATTCCCCCGCCAGCCGATGGCGGCATGGTTACCGGTGCCCTGCCGGGCTCCCCCTATCAGCTGAGCGAGGCCGAGCTGAAGCTCGATTGCAGCAAGCTCACCGGCACGATGCAGATCCGCATCCTGCAATTGCGCGGCTATGACACCAACAAGCAGGCATCAGCGGCAGCTCGCGGCCTGCAGGCACTGGCGACGCCCATCTTTGGCGGCACCAAGGAAGGTGTCGACCCCGACGCGCAGTATCGCCGCGACGTCGCCATGCTCGAAGCCTACAACCGTCAGCTGGCCAGCAAAAAGTGCAAGACCTTCGACCTTGCGTCTGAACTCGCCGCAACGACCAATTCCACCCCAACGCCTCGGTAAGAGCCACGATTGAATTTGCTCTGGCGCGAGGGTTAGCCCAGCGATGCGTTTGTGGTGTAAACGTCATGCGTTGACGAGCATCGGAAGCGACATGCCAAGCGAAGAATCCAAAAGCAGTTTCGACAGCGCAGAACGGCCGAGCCATATTCCCTGGCCGCCGATCCTGTTGGTCGGCGTCATCGTCGCGGCAGTTGCGCTCGGCTATCTGGCACCGGTGGCCTGGCCGGGCGTCAACGATGCGCCAGCGCACTACGTCGGACTTGGCATCGGTGCCGCCGGCCTCGGACTGCTCGCCTGGGCGATCATCACCCTGCGCGCCCACGGCACCACGGTGCTACCCGACGCCGGCGCAACCAGCCTCGTCACCAACGGGCCCTACTGGCGTTTCCGCAATCCGATCTACCTCGCCGATACGCTGATCCTACTCGGCGTTGCCGAACTGACGAAAAACGTGTGGCTCGTCGCCGCCGCGTTGGTATTTGCATTGCTCGTCACATGGCTGGCCATCCTGCCCGAGGAGCGGCACCTGACGCGCCGCTTCGGGCAGGCCTATCTCGACTACAAGTCCAAGTCGCGCCGCTGGATCTAAAGGAAGGGCGATGGCGACCGACTTCGGCGAAAAAGAACGCGCCTTCCTCGACGGGCTGAAAGAGAACACCGGGCGCGACCTGCAGGAGTGGATGCAGGCAATCTCGGGAGCCGATCTCGCCCACCGCAACGACATAATCGACTGGCTGCGCCACAAGGGATTGATGTTCTCCAAGGCTTCGTGGCTGGAGCGCATTCATCACAACGGAGGTCGGCCGATCTATGCGGGCGTACCCAAGGACGCTGCGCCAAAGCGTCCCCCGCCCCGGCGGCGCGAGCCGACTGCCGCTGTGGCTGGCGCGACCTCGCCCGCCACCAGTTCGCCATCGCCGCCGCCGGATTCCCCGTCCCTCTCCCTGCAGACCGTCGCGCCCGGCGGCGATCTCGATGCCCTGCTCGCCAAGGCCAAGGCCTATCGACCGCTCGCCCAGCACGTGCTCGCCAAGATCAGGTCGGTCAGCCCTGCCGCCGCACTTGGCGTGCGCGAGAGTGCCGTTACCGTTGGCTCGCCAGTCCCCTTCGCCGTGCTCGGCATTACCGCCAGGGAACTGCGCCTGCATCTGGCACTCGGCGAGCTTCCTTTCGACGAGACTGTCAAAAAGGGTCAGGCCGGCGGCGGACTTGGCAAGGGCGAGGCGCTCTCCCACATGCTGGTGCTGACAGACGCACGGCAGTTGGATGCGCATTTTATCGATCTGGTAACGCGCGCCGCTGCAAAGGCAAACGGCTGACGCGGGACCATCGAATAGCCCGAATTCTGCCCCCCTGTGCCGGACATTGTTTGGAGGCATTGCCATGTTCGCCGACGTCGGTTGGCCCACCGTAGCGCTCGCATTCTCAGCGCTGTTCGCATCATCGATATCGCTTAGCGCACAAAGCGCGCAGCGCGACGGCATTGCCGAGCTGCTATCGAAATCGGCGCGACAGACGAAGGTCGAAAAGGTCGCTGAGACGACACCTTCGGCCGGCAAGCCGCTCGTCGGCGCGCCCGTCCCCGGCGTTGCTCCGCAGGCTGCCGCTCCCATCCCCAAGGACCCGCGCGAAGGCGAAGAAGCCTACGAGCAGGCGCGCCAGCTGATGCTCGCCGTCGATGCCATCCTGCAGGATACCGCTGAGCAGCGCAGCCAGGCGCAGAAGCTGCCGGGGCGCGACGAGTTCATCCTTACACCGCTGTGGACGGAAACCCGCGAAGACCGCGAAGCGCGCATTCGTGCGCTGCTCAATTCAGCGCTCGGCATCGTCACCGACGTTCCTGTCGTCGAAATGCAAAAGAAGGTCGAAGGCCTGCGCCAGAACATCCGCGATATCGAAGCGGAAATCGCGGCCATGAAGGAAAAGCAGATCACCGCGCCCAAGGACGCCATGCTTCCCGGCGTGCTCACCGACACGGTGGCGAGCCTCGACAGCAACATCAAGGATGCCGAGCAGCGCATCGTCAAGAACCAGGACGCGATCGTCGCCGCCAAGGTCGAGATCGCCGGTGCGCTCGCCAAGTCGGGCGTCGAACTGACGCCCGAGCAGGTCGACCTGTTGCTCGACAGCGTGCTGTCGGGCGACCTCGTTCGCCTCGTTGCCACCTTCAACGCCGCTAAGGTCATCGACTCCCAGCTCGGCAAACTGCTCAGTGCTTCCGGCGACAACATGAACGCGGCGCGCAAATACTTCGCCATGCATGCGGCGCTGTTCGCTATGCTCGTGCACGCGCAGGGCTCGGCGATCGAGAAGATCGACACCAATTACATGCCCAAGCTCGACGCCATCTTAAAAGACATCTCCGCGGCGCAGGGCAAGACGGCGAAGCTGCTGCAGGGCGAGAACCGCCCCGATCAGAAGCGCGCGCTCGAAGCCAACCGCGATGCGCAGAAGGTGGCGGCGGACGCTGCGAAGGGCTATCGCCGCTACCTGCAGCAGCAGCGCGAGCAGATCGCTAAGGCGCGCACACGCGCCGTCCACGACTTGCGCATCGCCGACAACACCTACGAGACGGTCGAGGCGAGCTTCCAGTTGAAGAACTTGATGCGCGACAGCGCCGCCTCGTTCGAAGCGATCCAGAAGCTCGAGGCGCCCACCTTCGACCAGATCTTCAAGAACGAGGAACTGCGCCAGGAATTCGAGAACCTGACGCGCCGCCTCGACGCGCCCTCGAGCTGACGAGCTCCACGACGTCGTCAGCCCTGATCTGAAGCCACGTCCACGACACCGAGCCGTACGGCAAGGTGCACGAGTTCGACATCGCTCGCGACCCCCAGCTTCGATTTGATTGCATAGTGATAGTTGGAAACCGTTTTGGCGCTCAGGTTCAGCGCCGACGCTATGTCGCGCACCGACTGGGCCTCGGCCAGCATGCGGAAAATCTCGAACTCGCGCACGCTTAGATCATCGAGGATCGTCCGCTCGCCTTCGATGCGCGACATGGCAAGCGCATGCCCGACGTCCGGGCTGATGGCGGTGCGCCCGGCGGCGACGGCGCGTATGGCATCGATGAGCAATGATGGCGGACTGCTCTTGGTGATGTAACCCTTGGCCCCGGCCTGCAGCGCCTGCACCGCGTAGGCAACGTTCTCATGCATGGTGAACACGAGAATGCGCGCTGCCCCGTCCCACTGCCGCACATGCCGGATCGTTTCGATCCCGCCCTGCCCGGGCATGCGCAGATCGAGCACGACCACATCGGGCTGCTGCGACTTGTAAAGCGCATACGCGGCGGCGCCATCGGCGGCCTCCCCGATCACCGCCAAGTCGCCGTGCTTTTCGATGAGGCGCCGATATCCTTCGCGAACGACCGCGTGATCATCGACAAGCACGATGCGGATCATGGCGCGACCGCGTTCTGCTTCGTCGTCGATGGGACCACGACCCGCACCCGCAGACCGCCGCTTGGTAGGTTATCGAAGGCAATGGTGCCGCCAAGAGCGGTGACACGCTCGCGCATGTTCAGAAGTCCGATGCCCGCGCCGCCATTCTGATACGGCACCGACCCAGTGCCGTCATCCTCGACCACAAGGCACAGATCGCCTCCCTGCAACGCTCCGGTCGTCTGCAGGCACACACTCACCTTGCGCGCATTGGCGTGCCGCGCGGCGTTGGTCACCGCCTCTTGCGCGATGCGATAAATGTGCATGGCGTTTTCCGCCTTCAGCGGACCAAGGTCGGTTGCCAGATCGAGCGTGAAGCGGGTTTGGTTCCTGCGCGAGCCGTTCCACCGCTCGATAAGCTGACGCAAACCCTCCCCGAGCCCGAAACTTTCGATCTCGACGGGCCGTAGCCGCTGCAGCGTACCGCGCAGCGCATGCAACATCTCAGCGGCTATGACGCCGATGGTGCGCGCTTCCGCGGCGACATCCGGGTCGTTCGTCGCGGCCGAGGTTTCGATCGACGCCGCCAATGCCGCGACGGCCGTTAACTTCTGGCCGTACTCGTCGTGCAGCTCGCCGGCCAGGATGCGGCGCTCATCTTCCTGTGTACTCATCAACCGGCGCATGAGATCTGCACGTTCGGCAAGCGTCGCCTCGATCATCGCGGCCAGTTTGTTCACCCCCTCGCCGATGCGATCGAGCTCGCGCAGGCCATACGGCGGCAGCCGCGTCTGAAAGCTCCCGCCCGCCATCTGCTCGAGCCCGTCCATCAGACCGGCGGCGGGGGCCAGCGCCCTGCCAACCGATCGAAAGACAAACGCCGAGATGGCGATGACAATCAGCGCCGTGAGCATGACCAGTTGCAACATCTGCTGCCACGCGCGACCGGCGATCGCGGAGCTGTCGGCACTGACATGAATCGAACCGCGCTGCCTGCCATGGTATTGCACGGCCCGCTCTACGCTCCCGAGCCCTCCCAAGGCGTGCTTCCAGGCGGTCGCGAACCACTCCGGCGCCCGATGCTCCGCCGGCGAGCTGCCGGCGCAGTGACTGCGGATTAGCGCCCCGTGCGTATCGCGGAGTTCAATGCACTGCCCAGCCATCGGCAAGTTGGCGATCACCCCGTCCCAATCGGGAAAGCGCTGAGGGGCATCGATACCGGTCGCGATGCGCAGCAGTTGCAAATCGAGCTGCTGTCCGACGATGGCGGCGGTGGTTTCAGCACGAGATGTCGCCTCGCGGCCTGTCTGCAGCATCGACAGTGCAGCCGCGATAACGAGACAGGTGGCCGCCACGAGTGCGATGTTCACCAGCAGCGACGTCCGCAGATCGGCGCTGTGTGCGTGCTTTGGCTTTATCGTTGGCGACATGGCTGATGGCGACATAGCCCCATCATCTCTGCTCGGGGCAAGAACGCCAAGCGTCCGCCCTCATGTCGGGCAAATTGCCCGACCTGCGCGCCGGTTAGCGGCGGTACTGGACGAAGTCGCTCAGGCTGGCGACGCGATCATAGAGGCGCCGCGCCTGACGGTTGTCCGCCTTGGTCGCCCAATAGGTCCGCGTCGACCCGCGCTTGTCGGCCTCCTTGTAGACCGCCTCGATCAGCGCACGCCCGGTGCCGTGCCGGCGCACGCCGCGATCCACGTACAGGTCTTCCAGATAACAGTACGTCGTCGGCGACCACGTCGAACGGTGGAACACCGCGTGCGCGAACCCGATAGGGTGGTCGTCCTCATCGACGGCGACAACGGCGAAAAACCCGTCCTCACCGCTGAGCAGCCGATGCCAGGTGAGGGCGATAACGTCGTCCGGCACCTTGGCGTCATAAAAATGGATGTAGCCGTTGAACAGGGTCTCCCACGCTGCGTGGTCCGACGCTTTTAACGGCCGGATCGACATGCTCATCGGCCCCTCACATCAGCCACAGAGTGGCCAGCCCTAGGAACGAAAAGAATCCGACTACGTCGGTTACCGCGGTCACGAACACGGTCGAGGAAACGGCGGGGTCGAACCCCAGGCGTTCCAGCGCCAGCGGCACCATCATACCCGCGATGGCGGCCACGAACAGGTTGACCATGATGGCGATGGCAACGACGGCGCCAAGGCCATCCATACCGAACCAGACGATGGCCAACGCCGAAAGGAGAATCGCAAATAGCACCCCGTTGATCAAGCCGACCGTACCCTCACGCAGCACGACGCGGGCGATGTTGAGCTTGTTGAGCTCCTTGGTGGCTAGGGCGCGCACGGTCACCGTCATTGTCTGCGTGCCTGCATTTCCGCCCATAGAGGCGATGATCGGCATCAACACGGCCAGCGCCACCATGCTTTGGATGCTGGCGCCGAAGAAGTTGATGATCGACGCCGACAACATGGCGGTGAGCACGTTGACGAACAGCCATGCAAAGCGCGGCGGCGCAATCTCGCGCACGCTGTCGCTCAAGCGCTCGTCACCGACGCCCGCCAGCAGCTTGGCGTCCTCTTCCACCTCCTGCTCGATCACCTCGACCACGTCATCGACCGTGACGACGCCAACCAGGCGCTCGTGCGCGTCGACGACCGGAGCCGCCATCAATCCGTAGCGCTCGAACTCGCGCGCCACCGCTTCCTGGTCGGCGGTGGCCAGCACCATGTGCCGGTCCGTATCCATGATCTTCTCGACGGGGACGTCGCGCTTGGTACGCAGCAGCCGCGAAATGTTGATGCTGCCCAGCAGATGAAAGCCGGGGTCGACGACGAATATCTCCGAGAACGTCTCGGGCAGATCCGGAGTGTCGCGCGCAAAGTCGATGACGCGTCCGACCGTCCAGAACGGCGGCACGGCGACGAAGTCCGCCTGCATGAGGCGACCGGCGGTTTCCTCCTCATAGAGGAGGTTGCGTTGCAGGGCCGCCCGCTCTTCCTGCGGCACCTGGTCGAGGATTTCCTTCTGATCGTCGGCCTCGAGGCTGCCGAGAAGGTAGGCGGCATCGTCGCTATCGAGATCGGTCACCGCCCGGGCGAGCACGTCATTGGGCAGCGCTTCGGACAACTGATCGCGAACCTTCTCGTCGACCTCCGTCAGAACCTCGAAGTCGAAGTCCGCGCCGAGGGCCAGGATGAGCCCCACGCGCTGCTCGGGGTCGAGCAGCTCGATGAGATCGGCGAGGTCGGGATTCTCCATGCCGGCGACGAGCGTGCGCACCTTGGCCGCATCGTCACGCTCCAACGCCTCGGAGACGGCGTGCACGCATTCCACGGTAGGCCCTGCTTGGCGCTCGCGCGCCGTGTTCTGCTCGGGTTCGTTCATTGGCGAGGCGCACTCCGGGAGCCGCGGACGGTGGTAGCACCGTCCGGCACAACGTTCTGGCATCACGCGCGTGATGCTCGCCTTTAGCACGGCGGCGCCACCCGTACATTCTGGTGCGCGGATGCAACAACGCCCAGAAGATGTCCGATCAGGGGAAACTTTTACAGAAAATCTTAGCGGTTCCGCCCTACTAGTTCGGCCCTGTTGGCGGATGCTTGGCGTCGGCGTTGCAGTTGTCCAACGTCATGGATGTACGGATGCGACGGATTGATGCTCTGATCGTCGGATGCGTTTGCCTGTCGCTGTGCGGCGGGCCGCATGCGCGCGCTGCCCCGCCGGTCGAGGCATGCGCCACGCGCGACGACGTGCTTGGTCTTTCGCGCATGGTCGAGGTGGACGCTTCCGGTGGACCGCTGTTCGGCCGCGTTGCCAACGGCGGATATGATTTCCTAGCCGACGGCGAAGTCGTGCTGACGTTCGACGACGGTCCATTGCGCCCCTATACACCCGCCGTTCTCGCAGCCCTCGACCAGCACTGCACCAAGGCGACCTTCTTCATGGTCGGGCGCATGGCAGTGGCAGACCCGGCGATGGTGCGCGAGGTGGCAAGCCACGGGCACACGATTGCCGCCCACACTTGGTCGCACGCCAAGTTGCAGGGGCTGCCCGCCAACAAGGCGAAGGAAGAAATCGAGCTCGGTTTCAGCGCCGTCGCGGAGGCGCTGCAAGCGCCCATGGCGCCATTCTTCCGTTTTCCCTACCTGCGGCCCACCGCGGCATCCGCCACGTACCTGAAGGCGCGCAACGTTGCGACCTTCACCATCGACGTGGACTCGCGCGATTTCCGCACCCGCGATGCGGCGACGGTCAAAAAGAACGTCATGACGCAGCTGGCAGGGAGCCGCAAGGGCATCATCCTGTTCCACGACATCCAGCCATCGACGGCCGAGGCGTTGCCGGGAATCCTCACCGAACTCAAGGCGCGCGGTTACAAGGTGGTGCACATCGTGCCCAAGGAAACCGCTGCCACGCTACCCGATTACGACGCCCAGGCAAGCAAGCTGATCGCCCGCAAGCTGGCCGCCGCCAAGCAGCCGCTCGCTTCGCGCTCGGTGACCTGGCCCCAGCAGGATGGCGCGCCGGAACGCGAAGAGCTCCCCTGGACGACGAATAGCACTGTGCAACAGCCTTCTGCCGCGAAGGCTACAAACCAAAACGCAACCGTGCCATGGTATAAACAGTGGTTGCCGTGAGCGTTCGCGTCCTGGCTTATTCCGCTCAAAAGGGCGTCGAATCCATCCGGAGGGAACTCGTGGTTCGCAGTCTTTCGCTTGCCGTCGTGCTGACCATGGCCGCCATGCCGCCGGCCCTCGCCGATCAGCCGTGCGCCAACCCGCAATCAGCGCTCGGCGTCTCTCGCATCGTCGAAATCGATCCCAAGGCGGGCCCGTTGTACGGCGCGTTCACCAAGTACGAAAAGGAGCCGCGCTTCCTTGAGCCCAAGGAGGTCGTGCTGACCTTCGACGACGGCCCGATGCCAAAGCACACCAAGCCGATCCTCGACGCGCTCGACAAGTTCTGCACCAAGGCGACGTTCTTCTACGTCGGGCAGATGGCGCAGGCCTACCCCGACATGGTCAAGGAAGTCATGGGCCGCGGCCACACCATGGGCACGCATACCTGGTCGCATCCGTTGAACCTGCGCGCTCAGACGCTCGCCAAGGCGACCGATCAGATCGAGCGCGGCTTCGCCGCCGTCGCTCTCGCCGCCGGACAGCCTATCGCACCGTTCTTCCGCTTCCCCGGCCTCAGCGACTCCGGCCCGCTGCTTGAGCATCTGCAGCAGCGCGGCATCGCCACCTTCACCGTCGATGTCGTGTCCAACGATAGCTACATCGGCAGCCCGCAGCGGCTTGTCGCTCGCACCATCGAGCAGGTCGAGCGGCAGAACGGCGGCATCGTGCTGTTCCATGACATCAAGCATTCGACGGCAGCGGCGCTACCTACGATCCTGGCCGAGCTGAAAAAGCGCGGCTTCAAGATCGTTCACCTCCGCTCCAAGACCGCCTTCGAGCCGCTGCCGGCGCTGACCGCCGAGCTGGAGGCTAAGCGTGTGGCCGTTGAAGCCAAGCGCGGCACCCCCGGCAAGACCGCCGACGCTGCCGAAAAGCCGAAGCTCGTGCCCTTCTTTGCCGCGATCTCCACCTCAACCCTCGAGGCGCAGAGCGAGCCGGCGGTGACAGTGCTGGAACCGGTGGCGCGGGAGCGCGTGCACGCCGGCGGCACGCACGCTACCGCGAGCACCCCCGTCGCTACCCCGGAGGAGGCTGCGGGTACCGTGACGCAGTCGGTCGCTCCGGCAGCCGTCAAGAAGCATGCGCGCCGCCCGCACAAGCGCCAGCGCGATCCGCTCAGCATCACCGATGCCATCGGCGGCGGCTGGTAGCAGCCACCCATTTGCGGCCTAGGGCGCCATGCCGATACCGGCGGCGGCGAGCGCGCGCCGCGCCTCTTCGAGGCTTTGCTCCGGCGTTCCGGACGCATCGACCTCGACCCAATCGATGTTGCCGAGGTCATAGCCGAGCTGCTCGCGAACAACGCGGCGGTCAGCGTCGGAGGCATCACCGCGGCGCTGCTCGACACGTGCGATCAACGTCTCTGCTGGCGCCGTCAGCCACAGACCGATGAAGGCGCACCCCGCCTCGCGGGCGATGGCTTCCACCGCCTCGCGCTCGTCCCCCTTGGCGAATACCGCATCGACGATCACCGCATGCCCCGTCCTCAGCGCGCGCCGCGCCTTGTCGTCCAGGATGCTGTAGACGCGTTGCGCGGTGCCGATGCGGTAGTGCTGGCGATCCAGACGTTGTGTTTCCGGTATGCCGAAAAGGCGCTTGCGCTCGACGTCACTGCGCACTTGCAGGGCGCCGGGTGCGGGTCCTACATGCGCGGCGAGCAACGCACCCAGCGTCGACTTGCCGGTTCCCGATAGTCCGCCGATGGCGATGAGAATTGGCGGAGGCGGCGTCAGGTAGGCATCGGCGAGCGCGGCGTTGCGGGCAATCTCGGCGCGCAGTTCGGCCTGCTCCTCGGCCGCGAGCTGCTCGGTGCGCGCCATCGCCACCACCGCACGCACGCCGGCCCGGCAAGCGAGGAACAGCGGCAGACAGGCCAGCGCCTCGATCTCCCCGCCGATCGGCTCGAAGGCGACGTATGCGTTGAGCACTGTGTTGGCCGCCTGCCGATCGCCGCGCGCGTCGAGATCCATCAGCAGGAAGGCAAGATCGTAGAGCACATCGATCGTGGCCAGCGCCTCGCTGAACTCGAGCGCATCGAAGGCTACCGGTACGTTATCGATCAGCACAATGTTGCCGAGGTGGAAATCGCCATGACAGCGGCGCACGCAGCCGGCGTTGCCGCGCTCGGTGAGCTGCGGACCGATGCGCTCGAACGCGGCGACGAGGCGCGCCGCGACGCGCTCGTGGCCATATTCGAGCGCCCCCGACAACTGCTCGACGACGGGCGCCATGATGCGCTCCCCATCGCATGCCTGGGCGATTGGGCTGTCCTGGTGGTAGCGCGCCACCATGTCGGCAAGCGACTTGGCGAGATCGTCGGCGAGCGGCCCCTGCTCTTCGCGATGGCTGAGCACCGCTTCCTGCGGGAAGCGCCGCATATGCACGGCCCATTCGACGATCTGTCCGCGACCGCCGAGCTGTAGACGGCCCTCGTGGCGCATGATGGGGACGAGGCCGAGATAGATGTTGGGCGCGTGCGGCCGGTTGAGCTCCATCTCGCGCACAGAGGCAGCGTGGCGTGCGTGCAGCGTGGAGAAATCGACGAAGCGCAGGTGCACGCGCTTGCGCAACTTGTAGGCGTCATCGCCCACCAGGAAAACGCGCGCGATGTGCGTCTCGATAACGTCCACGCGCTCAGCGCCGGTTCCGTAGGACGCAGGATCGCGCAGGAAGGAGCAGATATCGCGCTCTTCCTCGTCGGCGAATGTGAACACTGCATCGCCCGGCACGGGTCACCTCGCGGCTGCAACGGTGGAGCCGCACACTACAGGCGACTCGCAAATCGCGCATGCTCCCGTGTCGACCAAACCCTGCGGCACAGGCGCAGCCGTCTATGCGTCGTTGCGCCGGGAGAACTCCGTCTGCCCGCCGGTCGCCAGGATGCGCGCCTGCTCGATCCAGTTCTCGCGCTCGATGCGACCTTTGAAATCGAGGATGTTGCTGATGCGCTCGATGTCGGCGCCGGTCCAGTTGGCGACCTGCTCGTAACGGCCGATGCCGAGCGAGTTGAGCTTCTTCTCGATCAGGACGCCGATGCCGCGAATCCGCTTCAAGTCATCGACCTCGGTCCCGATGTGCGCCGCGTCGGCTCCGACGAGCGCCTCGGAGCGTACCGAACGCAGATGACCGAAATCTCCCGTTGCCGCCGCCTGTGACGGAGCTTCCGTGGGCGCAGCAGCGGGGGCGGGGGCCGGGGTCGGGGCCGCCGTAGCTGCGGGCGCCGCGGGTGCGGGCACGCTGCTACCGAGCCGCCGTGCGTAATATGTCTCTCCGCCGGTCGCCAGAACGAGCGCCTGCCCGAGCCAGTTCTCCTCCGCGACCCGGCCCTTTGCGCCAAGCTTGTCCTCGATCGTCTGCACGTCGGTGGCGTTGAGACTGGCCAGCTCTTGGAAGTGGCGGATGCCCAACGCGTTGAGCTGCCCCTGCATGGCGTTGTCGATGCCGCGGATGCGCGTGAGGTCGTCGCTGGGCCCGCGCGCTGCGTTCTCGCGCGGCAGGGTACCCGGCTCCGGGGGCTTGGCCGCCCGCGGTGCGGAGGCCGGCGCCAGCGCGGCCGGCTCGGCGAATTCCGGCACCGGCATGCCGCGATCGACGCGACGCGAGTAGTAGGTCTCCCCGCCCGTCGCGAGTATCTGCGCTTGTCCGAGCCAGTTCTCCTGCTCGATGCGGCCCTTGAGGCCGAGCGACTGCTCGAGCCCTTTGACATCGGCGGCAGTCAACGCCGCCAGCTCCTGGAAGCGGCGGATACCGGCTTCCTTGAGCTGCTTCTGCAGTCCGGCGTCGATGCCGCGGATGCGCGAGAGGTCGTCACTGGGACCGGCGCCGCCCTGATCTGGCTTGAGAGGCGCGCCGGAACCGGAGGAAACGGAAATCTGCGAGATCGGCTTTGCGGCCGGGGCTGCGGCAGGCGCAGCAGCGACGGGAGCCGCAGCGGCAGGAGCCGGAGCAGGAATGGCAGCAGATGCAGCCACTGGCGCGGCGGCGACCGGTGGCGCAGCCGCGGGCTTGGGCGGCGCTGCACTGACAGCCGGGGCGGACGGTGCAGTCTGGCCACTGATGGCGCGATTGAAGCGCTCGCCTTCAGCGCCTGCACGCGGAGCGACCTCGATCTTGGGCTCGGTCGCGGCCGGCGCATGCGAGAGGCCGGTGACGGCAACCGCTGGAGATTTGCGGAAGCGCGGATAATAGAACCGCCGCTTCAGGCCACACGCGAGCACGGCTCCGAAAAAGAACGCGATCGCCAACAGTAAAAACGACTGCCAGAGCAGTTCCGTCATGACTTCTCACTCCCCACGAAACTTTTGCGCGCGTTTGCTCGCGCGTCAGTCTTCCACCCTGGCACACGAAATCCACGCCATGACAAACCCGGTGGCAAACGCCGCGGCGGCGTACCCGGCGAGATTAGCGATCAGATAATCCATTGCGCGTCCCCTGCTTTCGTACGGGCATCGGAGGAACCGGCGCATCTCGCGCTGTGATCCCGACCTCGATGCGACGGTTCTTTGCCCGGTTGGCCGCCGTCGTATTAGGGGCCACCGGGCGCGTCTCGCCGTACCCAACGGCGGCGAGCCGCCCCGCGTCAATGCCCTTATCGACCATATAGGCCGCAACCGCGCGGGCGCGGCTCCGTGACAGGTCCAGATTGCGACGCGTATTACCCGATGCGTCGGCATGACCGGCGATATGCAGGGCCGCCTCCGGGCACGCGTTGAGCGCGCCGATAAGCCGGTCGATGAGCAGTTTTCCGGACCGATCGAGGCCTGCGTGGCCGCGCCCAAAGTGCACCTCGACGCTATGGGCAGCACCGCGCACCCCGCTCATGCAGGGGGTATTGGGGTCGATGTTGCTTTGCGGTAACGCCGCCGTCTCAAAGCGCGTCGGGGTCCCGGCGGAGGCCGTCGCCGCCTTGCGCGACACGGGCAGCGGCGGCGGCCGGGCGGTCGACGCGGCGGAAGTCGGCGCTGGCGTCGGGTGTGCCGCGGCTGCGATCTTCGGTTCCGGAAGTGTTGGCGCGGGCGCGATCACGGGGGCCGGCGGCGCTTCTGCCGGTTTGCGCTCCGGCAATAGCGCGACGGGGCCAGGATCGACGCTCTGCGCTGGTGGCGCTGATGCCGCCGTTACATTCATGGGCGGCGCAGCGGATTTCTTCGGCTCGGGAGGCGGCGGCGCTAGCGCAACAGCAGTCGTGACTTCATGCGGAGAAATGGACTGAGCGGACATAGACGCATCGGCCGGTGATGTCGGTGCAGCCAGTGGCGTGACGGCGCCGGCGTCGAGCGCGGAGAGCCGCCGCTCGCGCGCCAGCACGGTCATACGAGGAGCCTCGGCAGCCAGCAGCGGCACGCGCGCCTCACTCATAACCGGCGGAACGTCGGAGACTTCCGAGGCGGTCAAGGTTGGCGCCACATCATGCAGATCAACGCGCCGTTGGTTCCGCTCGGCCACCGGCATGATGGGCACGATGGGAAGATCAAGGGGAGCCGGCACCGCCGACCGCGTCGCAACCATGCGCACGCCCCAGACCTCACGCACGACGGCGATGGCCGCGTCGCGCTGGCGTGCATCGGGCGGCTGCCCGGCAAGCAGTCCATCTCGTCCCGAGAAGGCCACCACGGCCCAATCGTGGCCGGCGACCGAAAGCGCGGCGGCGCTGCGTCGCTCGAGGTCGCGCTCGATCGCGCCGGACTCGACGTGAACCGCCAGCCAGCTCAGCATCGCGATCGGAATGAGCCCCCAGAGCCACCGAGCCGGATGGCATCTCATGCGAACCGTGCCCCCGCATTCGGCGCAGCTGTGGCAGCGCTACCCGAGACCCCGTGTCCCGTCCGTCAGTCGCCGCCTTGTCGCCGGCGCGGCGCGCGTCAAAGGAGACGTCGCCACGATCTTCCCAGCCGGCCGACTATAGACAGGCGACGCCCGGTTTCCAAGCCGACGCACGCCGCCCGCCTGGTGCAACAACTGCAAAAAAATCAATCAATGCCGCTGCTTGCGTATCGGCACCGGTTCGGTCGAGGCAGGCTGTGGACGGCTGAACTCGGCCTCCCGCACGCGCAAGTCCTCATAGCGCTCGGCGATGTAGTCGCGCGTCAGCGGCACGGCATCTGTGCGGCGTGCACACTGCACCTGGAACACGGCGACATTCTGGAAGCGGAAGGCGGCCTCGCAGCAGGACAGGTAATATTCCCACATGCGGCAGAAACGCTCATCGTAGAGCGCCTTCGCTTCATCGCGGCGCGCCATGAACCGCGCGCGCCAATTGGCGAGCGTTTCGGCGTAGTGCATGCGGAGGCATTCGACATCGGTGACCAGCAGCCCGGCGCGCTCCATGGCGGGCACCATCTCCGACAGGGCCGGAAGCTGGCCGCCGGGGAAGATGTACTTGTCGAGCCACGGATTGGGGTACCACGGGCCGTCCATGAGTCCGATAGTGTGCAGCACCATCACGCCGTCGGGTTTCAGCAGCTGCCGGCACTTGCGGAAGTACGTCTCGTAAAAGCGCGGCCCGACGTGCTCAAACATGCCCACCGAGACAATGCGGTCGAAGCTGCCTTCCGCCTGCCGATAGTCCTGCAGCACGAAGCGCACGCTGTCGGCTACGCCCACCTCGGCGGCCCGCGCCCGCGCCACCTCGAGCTGCTCGCCGGACAGTGTGATGCCCTGCACCTGCCGCGGCGCCGCCGATCTGCTTGATGTAGAGCCCGAGACCGCCCCAGCCGCTGCCGATGTCGAGCACACGGCTGTCGGGCTCGACCAGCAGCTTGGCCGTGACCAGCCGCTTCTTGGCCAGCTGCGCCTCCTCCAGCGTGCTGTCAGGCCGCTCGAAGTAGGCGCAGCTGTATTGCTGGTCGGCATCGAGGAACAGCTCGTAGAGCCGGTGATCCAGATCGTAGTGGTGGGCGACGTTGCGGCGCGCGCGCCAGAGATTGTTGCGGCTGACGATGCTGCGCGTCAGATAACGCAGCTTGCCGAGTATGCGCGTCGGCAGCGAGCGCTGCTCGACGCTGTCATCGCGCAGCACCAGGGCGAGAAAGTCATAGATCGTGCCGCGCTCGACGATGAGCCGGCCGTCCATGAACAATTCGCCCAGGCGCAACTCAGCGTTCAACACCGTGGCGCGCTCGGCGCCGGCATCCATGAAGCGGACGCGGACCTCCTCGCCGGAACCATCGCCAAAGGTGTACTCGCGGCCGCGCGCGCTCACGATTGTCAGCGAACCGCGTTTCACAAGTCCCGACAATACTGCCGTCAGTACTTTTTCCATGGCACGCCTGCCGCGCACGTAGTGGCAGCCTAACGCCAGCCCGACGCCATTTTCAAGCCGCGTGGCACTGCGAGCCTAAGCGGATTGTCTTAGCAGTACTTAAAGCTTGCCCGCATGCTGCGTGACGACTGCCCCCCGCAATTAAGGCACAACCCACTGCCGCACTAGTAGGCGTCGGGCGATCGCTATTGAGGCTTTGGCTTTGCCTTGGCCTTCGTGATCGACTTGGGAGCTGCTTCTTTCGCCCCTACAGCGGGTTTCTTTTCCGCCGAGGGAACGTTCATATCGACGACGATCGCCGACAAGCGCCACTGCTGCTGCACCAGTTCGAACCCCATGTCGAAGAGCACTCGCTGGGGCCGCGTATCGATATAGCCGGTGAGGCGAAGCATGCCATCGGGCTGAATAGCAGCAGGGCGTATGAGCTTGGGATCGAAGAAAATCACGGGCGAGAAATCGAGGTTGCGCTGGCGCAGCAGAGCGAAAATCTCACCCAGGCGCGCGTCCGAATTCATTGCCTGAAACTGGGGCGTGCCGAGGTCGCGCAGAACCGAATAGTTGCCGGTCTGGTTGGCCTGGCTGACCGCGATCAGTGTCGTGCGGACCAGCATGTTGAGCTTGTAGGCATCGGGCATCACGGGCGCTCCCGCAGCCGGTGCAGCAGCGGTGGGGGCCATGGTCGGCGGTGTCTCGGCGCGCACGCTGGTGAGCGGGGCCGCCAAGCAGACTGCAAGCGCGATGATGCACGGTCCGCTGAGCGCCGGCTTGATCTTCGGCTTGGTCACCTTCGGCCTGAAGACAAGCGGCCCGGGGTGGCGTTGAGTTTCGTTGCCCATGGCTGATTTATGCGACATCAGCCCTCGGGCCTGCAACGCCCACGGCGTGGCAGCATTAAACCGCCTCGGCGGCCAACACCGCGCGACGTTCCGCCCGCGAACTATTCCTTAGCGCGCCGGGCGACGTGTCCGGTACTGGCGGCGCTCGCCACCGGCCAGACGCTCGCAGAAACCGCTGCGCGTCCCGCTGAGGCAGCCGTAGCGCTCCAGGAGTTCGGCATCGCGCGCGTTCGTCGGGCCGCCGGCCCGGGCGTTGGCGCGGGCAGCCTCGACCTCCCAGTAGGAATTGGCCGCCACCGTCGTCGGCGCCGCCGCGATGACCGCGACCGTCGCCAATGCCGCCCATTTTGCGATCGTCATCTCAGTACTCCTGTACAACAAACGGTGCATGCACCTGACATGCCGGTTCATGAACCAGAGCATATAGGCATCCAGGGAGCCCGTTTTCAGGCTCCCCCGATTGGCGGGCTCAGACAAGATCCTTCGGCGATGACAGCAGGATATTGGTTTCGGTCGCCGTAATGCCGTCGATCTCGCGGATTTTGCTGAGCAGCTGGTCGAATCCGGCCAGCGTATCGGTGACCAGCTCCGCCACGATATCCCAGCGCCCATTGGTCGAATGCAGCCGCCGCACCTCCGGAAATCCGTGCAGGCGCCGCATCACCTTGGTGACGCCCTTGCCTTCGACGGCAATCAGCATAATGGCGCGCACGTGATGACGCTGCGAGGGATCGCGCACCACGACGGTAAAGCCGCTGACCACGCCTGAACTCAGCAATCTGTCGAGGCGGGAGCGGATCGTCGCCCGCGACGCGTCGAGCTCGGCGGCCAGGGATGCGACCGACCGTCGGGCATCGCTGCGCAGCAGAGCCAGCAAGCGGTGATCGAGATCGTCCATTGATCAAAATGCCTAGATGCGACAGCCAAACCGACAGATTGGAGAGCATAAAGTAGCAGAATTCCGACTATTCGGCGCCGCTGCGTCAGGAAATCCTTTTGATTGGGGATTCGGAGAGGGTGCCATGATCGGCAGCAGCGCGATCGACCTGCGGGACAGCGAGTGGCGGCTCGGCGCCCACAACTACAAGCCACTCGATGTCGTCTTGAGCCGTGGACGCGGCGTCTGGGTATGGGACGCCGACGGCAACCGCTACCTCGACTGTCTTTCGGCCTATTCGGCCGTCAACCAGGGCCACTGTCATCCGAAGATCCTCGCGGCGATGATCGAGCAGGGCGGCCGGCTCGCCATCACCTCGCGCGCCTTCCGCAACGATCGCCTTGCCGCGCTTTACGAGAAGCTCGCCGGACTCGACAGGCGCGCATAAGATCCTGCCCATGAACTCCGGCGCCGAAGCCGTCGAGTTGGCGATCAAGGCTGTCCGCAAGTGGGGCTATGAGGTGCGCGGCGTGCCCGAGGACGAGGCCGAGATCATCGTCTGCGCCGACAACTTCCACGGCCGCACCATCGCCATCGTCGGCTTCTCGACCGACCCCGATGCACGTAACGGGTTCGGGCCGTTCCCCGGCGGTTTCCGCATCGTGCCCTTCGGCGACTTCGCTGCCTTCGCCGATGCCATCACGCCGCGCACAGTTGCCTTTCTGGTCGAACCGATCCAGGGCGAGGCCGGCGTAGCGATCCCGCCGCCTGGATATTTCGCCAAGGTGCGCGAGCTGTGCACGCAGCGGCGCATCACGCTCATCCTAGATGAAATACAGACCGGGCTTGGGCGCACCGGCAAGCTGCTTGCCGAAGAGCACGAAGGCATCGAGGCCGACGTCACTCTGCTCGGCAAGGCATTGTCGGGCGGCTTCTACCCGGTGTCGGCGGTGCTCTCCAACACCGAGGTTCTCGGCGTCCTGCAGCCGGGACAGCACGGCTCGACGTTCGGCGGCAATCCGCTTGCCTGCGCCATCGCATGCGCCGCACTCGACGTGCTGATCGAGGAGGACATGATCGCCAACGCGGCGGCGATCGGCGCCTACCTCAAGGCCGGGCTGGACGCAGTGCGCACAGATGCAGTGCGCGAGGTGCGCGGGCGCGGGCTGATGCTCGCCATGGAACTGCACGAGGAAGCCGGCCCGGCGCGCCACTATGTCGAGGCGCTGGCGCGTCAGGGCGTGCTGACCAAGGACGCGCACGAGCAAACGATCCGCATCGCGCCGCCGCTCATCTTGACACGCGCGGAGGCCGACTGGGCGATCGAGCGCTTTGCGGCGGCGCTGCGTGCCAATCCGCGTGCCAAGACAAGTCGACCGAGAGACCGCTGAGTGTCGTCGCGTAGTGCAGGCCAGCTGAACCAACCGAGCTTGAGAGCTACATGGCGATGACCGCGAGCCAGACCATCCTGATGTGCGAGCCGGGATATTTCAGCGTCGACTACGTGATCAATCCTTGGATGCAGGACCAGACGGGCAAGGTTGATCGGCCACTCGCCATGTCTCAGTGGGAGCGCCTGCGCGGCATCCTCGGCAACTTCATCAACCTCGCGTTCGTGCCGGCGCAGCCCGGTGTCCCCGACATGGTGTTTACGGCCAATGCCGGCCTCGTGCGCGGCGACAAGGTGATCGTCAGTCGCTTCGCCTCGCGCCAGCGCCAGGCGGAGGAGCCGCACGTCAGGAAGTGGTTTGCCGACAACGGCTATGCTGTCGCCGACTGGCCGGAGCACGTTTTCTTCGAAGGTGCAGGAGACGCCCTGTTCGACCGTGAGCTGGCCTTGCTCTGGTTCGGTCACGGCTTCCGGTCCGATGTCGCTGCAGCGGGCCTTATCGAAGCGGCCATCGGGTGCCGCACGGTGGCCCTGCGACTGGTCGACCCGCGCTTCTATCACCTCGATACGTGCCTGTGCCCGCTCGATGGCGGCGCCCTGCTCTACTATCCCGGCGCCTTCGATCAGGCCTCGCAGCAGACGATCATCGCGCTGCTGGCGCGCGACAAGCGCATTGCGGTCAGCGAGGCCGACGCCCTCGGCTTTGCCTGCAATGCCGTGAGCCTCGGCCGGCACGTTATCCTCAACCACGCCTCAACGCAGTTGCAGGCAAGCCTGCGCCGTGCCTGCTATGAGCCGGTGATCACGCCGCTATCGGAATTTCTGAAGTCGGGCGGCGCTGCCAAATGCCTGACCCTCAAGTTGGTCGAGCAATAGCCGCGCGTTCAGACGGCGGCGACTGCGAGCTTCCCGCTTGCAACGCGTGGCTTGAATGGCGGAGCCGGAGGGATTCGAACCCTCGATACGCCTTTACAGCGTATAACGGTTTAGCAAACCGCCGCCTTCAGCCTCTCGGCCACAGCTCCACTGGAGGTGCCCTAATAGAGGCGGGGTGGCCCGATTGCAAGCCGCGCGAGGCCTCGCTGCCCACAGGCACCACCCTCGGCCTTGACGCCTTCAGCGCCACGCCGCATCGTCCAAGGACGGGTCGAAGAATAAGGCCGAATGAGCGGCCGGACCGTAGGGGCTGATCCAATATGCAAAGGCGGCTTCCCATCGCGGCGCTATTGCTGCTCTGGGCGCTCTGCTCCAGTGCTGCGGCGCAGGAATACTGCGTGACGTGCGCTGGACCGCCAGCGACCTACCGCTGCGTCGTGGCCGGCGATGGCTCGGCGGCCGCACATGCGGCGCGCGGGCAGTTCCTGTGCATCACCGAGATCGCCAAATCCGGAGGTCACGCAAGTTGCAGCGCCGCCCGCGGCCAGGCTTCCCCGTGCCCCGGCGAAACGCGCACGGTGATGTTCTCGCTGGGCGAGCCCGGGACTTCGCCTCTGGAAGCATCGCCCACGCCGTCGGCGAAGCCGCTGTTCGTCCCGGTGCCATCGGCCAATGATCTTCCTCCCGTCGCGCTGCCTCCACCAGGACCACAGCAGGCGCAGCCGGCCGCGCCGCCGCCGCCGGTCGAAACAGGAACGGCAGCGCCGGTCCCTTCCAAGCCAAGCATGGTCGAGGATCTCGCCAACAAGACCGGCAAGGCCGTCAACGATACCGGCAAGGCGGTCGGTGGCGCCGTCAAGAAGTCATGGGATTGCGTGGCGTCGCTGTTCGGCGACTGCTGAACGCTGCGTTTGTAACCGCGAGCGGCCGGCTAGTGGCGGGCGAGCCATTCGCGGGCCAGCCGCTGTGCACGCGAAACCTCGTTCTTCGACATCTCGCGCGATATCTCGAAGCGATACTGCTTGGCTGAATCATTGCCGCGCATCGCGGCGATGTTGAACCACTTGTGCGCCTCGATGAGATCAAGCTCCACATCCCGGCCTACGCAATACATAAGGCCGAGTTGGAACAGAGCATCCGGCGTCGAGCCGTGATCCGTGCTCTCTTCAATTCCATGCGAAGCTAGTTGAAGCCTTGCCATAACTGTCCCGCCCGTACCCAGATACATTGCGGCGATTGCCGCTCGAGCTATGCCGACAACAATGTCAGCGAGGCGATGAAAACTGGTAAATGGCGCTAGACTAAAGTGTGAATGCGCAGCGCCAAATGCGCATCAAATTGGCGCAATCGGTCCGCTTCCGAGCACGCCGAAATCACATCTTCATCGTCATGGTTACCGGCGGCTAACCATACTCAAAGAAGAGCGCGTCCGGTTCGTCCCTGGGCGCGCGTCAGGGCACCAGCACGACCGAACCGGTGGTCGCGCGCGCTTCCAGGTCACGGTGCGCCTGCGCCGCATCGCGCAGGGCATAGGTGTGGCTAGGAGCGATCTTGATGGCGCCCTTAGACACCATGTCGAACAGCTCGCCGGCGTTGGCGAGCAGATCCTCGCGCTTGGCGGTGTACGTCATGACGGTCGGCCGCGTCGCGTACAGAGACCCCTTGGCGGAGAGCATCTGAATATCGAATGGCGGCACGGAGCCCGACGCATTGCCGAAGCTGACCCATAGCCCGCGCGGCCGCAGGCAATCCAACGAAGACGGAAATGTATCCTTGCCGACCCCGTCGTAGACGACATCGCAGCCAGCGCCCGCCGTGATCTCGCGCACGCGCGCGACATAATCCTCGCTGCGGTAGTTGATGACGTGGGTGCAGCCGGCGTCCCGGGCGAGATGTGCCTTCGCGTCCGAGCCGACGGTGCCGATCATGGTGGCGCCGAGCGCCTTCGCCCATTGGCAGACGATCAGGCCGACGCCGCCGGCAGCGGCGTGGAACAGAAACACGGTCTCGGGGGTGACGCGATAGGTCTCGCGCAGCAGATAGCGGGCGGTCATGCCCTGCAACATCATCGCGGCGGCGGTTATGTCGTCGATCCCGTCGGGCAGCTTGACCACGCGGTCGGCGGGGATCAGACGCTCTTCGGCGTATGCGCCAAGGACGCCCGCATAGGCGACATGATCGCCGACCTTCAAATCGGCAACCCCGGGGCCGACCGCCTGCACTGTCCCGGCACCCTCCATGCCGATGATCGCCGGCAGGGCTTGGAGCTGATAGAGCCCGCTGCGGTGATAGACGTCGATGTAGTTGAGTCCCACCGCGCTCTGACGCAGGCGCACCTCGCCGGGGCCCGGATCGCGGACCTCCACTGCCTCCCATTGCATCACCTCGGGGCCGCCCGTGGCATGAATGCGGATTGCGTGTGTCATGTCTGGTGTTTCCTAGCGGCCGCGGCTGGTTTCGCCTTGACGCGGCCTTGGAGGCCTAATACGGGCTTAACCGGCGCGCCGACAAGGGAGCGAGAATGATTCTCTACCGCCGCCGGAAGCTTCCGGTACTTCTTCTGCTTTTCGTCCCCGTCGCGCCTGTGGGATGTACCGGTCCCAACGTCACCACCGGAGCCAGTTCGGGCCTCACCTGCGTCGATGATTCCAGCGATTGCGTGGCCAAGCGCCAGCGCACGCTGCGTTATCTCGTCGATGACAACGACCGCGGTTGGGTCAAGGCGCATGCCCCCGCCGAGGCCTACGCCTCGGGCGTCCGCCTGTTCGCCCTCAAGAGCAAGAAGAAAGACCTCAGTTGCGATGAGCTTGCGCACGGTCGCGGCGAAGCTGATCGCGCCCCTGCCGTACTGCGCTCCGCCAACAACCTGACGCCGGCACAGGTCTCGCGCGGCATCATGCTGGCGAGCGAAGTGTCGCGCGAACTGGGCGCCGAGATGAAGCGCCGGTGCCGGCGCGGTTGAGCTCACATGCGGCGCCGCATATCATCGCCAGCGCCGCGTCCCGAGCCCCCGCCGGTGACCATCCTCGCCCGCCTCCCACCTTGAGAGTGCCCTCATGACCGACAACCTTGTCGAGACGGTCGTCTCCTTCGTCCGACAGGGAGAGAGCTGGGCGATACCGATCGCCTTCCTGGTAGCGTTGGGCGAGTCGCTCTGCTTCCTGTCGATCATCTGGCCGGGGTGGGCGATCCTGACTGCGCTCGCCTTCCTGCTGGCGGCCAGCGGCGTCGGCATGTCGATCATCATTCCGACGATCGTGGCCGCCGGGCTCGGCGGCGTCGTCGGCTACACCGTCTCCTATTGGGTCGGGCTCTACTTCAAGGACAGCATCCACAAGGTCTGGCCGTTCACGACGCATCCGACCCTCATACCGCGCGGCGAAGCGTTCTTCGAAGAGCATGGGCTATGGAGCGTGTTTCTCGGCCACTTCATCGGGCCGGTGCGTGCGGTCATCCCGGTCATCGCCGGCATGTTCGCCATGCCGCAGATCCCGTTCCAGATCGCCAACGTGGCGAGCGCCTTCATCTGGGCAATCTGGGTGATGCTGTGGCCGGTGGCCTTCATCACCTACAAGGAGCCCATCTTTGCGTTCATGCGCGATCATGAGCTGATCATTGCGCTCGTCATGTTCGCCTTGGCGTTTGCCAATGCCATCGCCTTGCCGATGTTGTTCGTGCCCGTCCTGGTGCTGTTCGCCTTCGTCGGCGGCGTACATCTATATGCCGGCGGGACGTTCTGGATCATCTTCCTGGCCGGCGCGGCCGGCGCCTTCTGCGGCGATCTCTTCTTTTATCGCGCCGGAGAGCAGTCTAAACGCAGCTTCGCGGACGCCTGGTTTGTCAACGACCGCGGTCGTGGCGTCGCGTCGGCACGCGAGCTGGTGCGCCGGCAGGGCGTGCTCAGCGTGATCTCCAGCAAGTTTCTCGGCATGCCTCGCGCCCTGGTGCCGGTTGCGGCCGGGGCCGAAGGCCTGGTGCTGGCGCCGTTTGTCGTCGCCAGCGCGGTGTCGGCACTGCTGTGGTCGGGCGTTCTGTTGGTGCCAGGCCTCATTGCGCGCGCCGTTGCCGCCGGCTGAACGACTGCCTAGGTCGCCGCCTTTGTGATGACGGCATAAACGGCGTAGCCACGGAAAAGCTGGTTCTGGCGCACGGTAATGCCGGGCATGGCCGCAACGACCGCCAGTTCGCCGGCCAGTTCATCGCGCGGGGTCACCGAGAACCGCGCCAGCCACGAGCGCAGCCCACGTTTGAACCAACGCGGCAGACGTGATTGCCCGCCGAAATCGACAATCAGCAAGCTGCCACCGGGGGCCAGGGCGCCCAGCGCACGGTGCAGCGCCGCCCGCCACGGCGGGATCATCGACAGCGCGTAGGAAATGAAGATGCGGTCGAAGCGCGCGACGCCGAACAGCCGCTCGCCGCAGAAATCCGTGGCATCTCCACTCGCGATCAGGATGCGGCCATCGAGATCGGCGCGGCGTATCGCATTGCTGCGCCGTGTCCAGCATGGCCGTCGAGATGTCGAACCCGTAGAACCGCGCCTCCGGGTACGCGACGGCGGCGGCGATGAGGTTGCGGCCCGTACCGCAGGCCACCTCGAGCACGTTCGCACCGGGCGCCGGCGCCAGTTCCTCGATCAGCCGGTCGCGGCCGAGCAGGTAGAACTTGCGGCTCGCATCATAGACATACCGCTGGTGGCGGTAGATGGCGTCCATGTGCTGGGCGGCGGAGACGCCGGAATGGGCCACGTGACGTCCTCAGGAGATGAGCGTGTAAAGATGGAAGCCGCCGTAGATCGATGAGCGGTCCTGGGTGGTCAGCACGCGGCAGCGTTCGCGATCGTAGGCAAAGCGCGCCAGGATGGCCTCTGGAACGCGCCCAGGGAGGATCGTCTCCTCGCCGGCCGTGCGGAAGATGACGCGGGCGCCGGGCCTTCCCGTACGCACGATCTCGCTCCACAGCGCACCCAGCTGCGCATCAGTCATCCAGTCCTGCGCGTCGAGCAGCACGTAGGCGTCGAGAGATCCGGCCGGCCTTCCGGCGAGGTGCTCGGTCAGCGATGCGTGCACGACGCTCATGTCCGAGGCCCGGCGCCGCAGCTTGTCGAAGCGATGGCTCTGCAGATACGGAGGCAGCGGCGCACGCGCGTTGGTCGCGTAGCGACGCCCGAATGCCTGCCAGGCGAAATAGTTGTCCTTGAGATCGAAGTCGCAGGCGAGGCGTTGCAGACGTCCGAGCAGCACGTCAGCCATGCTGCTTTCGCTGCCCTTGAGAGCATCGAACTGCGAGGGCGGAATGCCCAGACCAAAGAGCGCCGACGGCTTGTCCAGCAGCCAGCGGATGTGCCGCTTGGCAAACAGCGGGGCCAACTCGCTGGCAAAGATGCTGCGTTGCTCCTCGCGGCTGCGCGCTGTCAGCATGCGGCGCGGGTTCTTGCCGTGCAGCCGCGCCAGCACATGCCCGGCGGCGATGAAGTTGCCGAGCAGGCCATGGCGATAGAAGTTGGAGGCGAAGTAGCCGATGCGCTTGCGGCCGATGCGATCGCGCGCTTCCCAGTAGCGGCGCGTCGCGGCATCAACGTTCGGGCTCAGGTAGTCGAAGTACGCCTCGACGTTCTGGCGGCGATTGGCTTCGACGAAGAAGGTGCGGAACGTTTCATAGTCGGGCAGGTGCTCGAGCGCCGCGAGCTTCAGCTTGTTCAGCGCCACGTGCGCTGGATTGAGATCGACAGCGGTGACCTCGATGGGAGCGCTGGCAAGGTAGCTCAGGACGTTGCAGCCCCCCGAGGCGATGGCGACGAGCCGTTCGTCCTCCTTGAGGTCCAGCGCTTCCAGGTCGACCTCGGGATCCTCCCATATCTGCGGATAGACGAGCCCGCTGAAGGCGAGAGTGAACAGCCGCTCCTGTATGCCCTGCCGGCTCGTCGCCTTGTGCCGATGCACGGCCTGCCGCAAGCGCTTGTTGCGTCCGCGCCGCAGAGAGGTCTCCTCAGCGGCAATGGCATCCTGTGTTGAGGCCATACGTCCCCGTATTTGTTCTGGGGCGCCCGTGCGGCCACCCTGTCAATCGACAGGCTCGGCTAAGGGAGTCTTGTTACGGATTTATGTCACATGCCTGCCCAGGCCCTTGCGCCGCAGGCGAAGATGACCTAGACGGGCCGCTCCGCGCTTCGAGGCCGTCCCGGCTGCAAGCGACAACTCGTTTTGGTGAAGCCATGAGCAGCGCACGCAGCCTCCGCAACGTCGAGACCCGCAAAAAGAAGGCGCGTCGCGCCATTCCGCGCGCCACCGTCACGCGCAATAAGGGTAACACTGCCGCCGGCCGCAAGCGTCTGAAGAAGCTCGCCGGGCTGCGCCGCGGCGCCAAGACGGCGGCCAAGGCCTGACCTGAGTTCTGCGTCTTTCGAGACTTTTTGCTCCCCTTGCGCGGATCCGTTCGGGTCGATGCACGTTATCCGTGCAGTTCAATTGAACCGCCGGGAGCCGAGGCATGGTAAACGTCTACCTGTTCATTGAGCTAGTGCGCGCTGCCAGCTCCACCGATGTACTCGACACCTTGAAGGCTCTGGAACTTGGCAAGTGCCGGTTCGCCAACGTCGTCGCTCTGGCTGACGACAAGCTCGTCGCCCAACTCGATTGTCCGACGACCGCTGACGCAAATACCGCGATCTTGGAGAAGATCTCGCCCGTTGAAGGCGTCGTGCAGACCAACATCATCGCCGCCGTGCGGCCCGTAAAGAAATAGCACCGGTCTCCGGCTGGGATCGGCTGCGGTTTTACGCAATATGCGATGGCTTCATAAGCCAACGTAAATCGTTCCGGGTAGAGAGTGTCCGCTTGCCGCCGCAATAGCGCGCAGCACAAAAAAGGCGGACCGCCAGCATTCAATCATGACCGGAACGTATTCTCTTCAGCTCGTCGGACTTTCCTTCATTGTCGCTGCGGCCGCCTCATACGTGGCCTTTGCCCTTGCCGCGCACATATCGACAACCAAAGGCTGGGCGGCCGCCTATTGGCTCGCCGGCGGCGCCGTCGCCATGGGCACCGGCATCTGGTCGATGCATTTCGTCGGCATGCTCGCCTTCCACCTGCCGATCGCCATGTCGTATGCGATCGAGCCCACGGTCGCCTCGCTGCTCATCGCCATCCTCGCCTCGGGATTTGCGCTCTACCTCGTCAGCAACCGCGTCCCCGGACCATGGACACTCGCCATCGGTGCCGTCGTCATGGGCGTGGGCATCGCCTCCATGCATTACATCGGCATGGCGGCGATGGAGATCGCGCCGCCGCTGAGCTACGACCCATGGCTTGTCCTGGCCTCAGTGGCGATCGCCATCGCAGCCTCGGCACTCGCGCTCTCGCTCGCGTTTCATCTGCGCAGCCAGGCGATGGCGAATGTCATGTGGAAGCGGTTGATCGGCGCCTTAGCCATGGGCGCCGGCATCTGCACCATGCATTACGTCGGCATGGAAGCGGCGCAGTTCGCACCCGGGACGATATGCATCGCGCCCGGGATGCAGGTCGACCAGCAGTGGCTGGCGATCGCGGTGGCGGCTTCGACGTTCATGTTCCTCGGCGCCACGATGCTGATCCTGACCATCGACATCCGCCTCGCCCAGCAGCTCGACGATGCCAATGCGCGAATCGCCGCCTTGGCGCGCGAAGATCCGCTCACCGGCCTCGCCAACCGCCGCACGTTTCTCGACCATATGGACGCCGCATTGCGTACCCGCGATCGCGACAAATCCGACATCGCCGTTCTGTTCCTCGACCTCGACGGATTCAAGGACGTCAACGATACGCTCGGTCATGCGGCAGGCGATGCGCTGCTCCTCGAGGCTGCCGAGCGGCTGCGGCGTACAGTGCGGGAGAATGACTTCGTAGCTCGCTTCGGCGGCGACGAGTTCGCCATATTGCTGCGCGATACTTCGGCTCCCGCAGACGCCGCGACGCTGGCCGAGAAGATCGGCACGGCGCTGGCTGAGCCTTACAGCATCGATCACGAGGACGTCGTCGTGACGTCCAGCATCGGAATTGCGAGTGCGACCGAGAACACCAACACGCCGACCGAACTTCTGGTGAAGGCCGACCTCGCGCTCTACTGCGCCAAAGACGACGGACGCAATTGCTGGCGCTTCCACGATTCCGAGCTCGACCGCCGGGTGCATATGCGCGTCCTGCTGGCGCGCGAACTACAGGCGGCCATTGCTCGCGGCGAACTCGAGTTGCTCTATCAGCCACAGGTTCAGATCGCCACGGGCCGTGTTGTCGGCCTGCAGACACACATTCGGTGGAACCATCCCTCGCGCGGCCTCATCAAGTCGTCGGTATTCCTGCCCATCGCCGAGCGCACCGGTACTATCCAGGCCGTCGGTGCCTGGATGATGGAGGAGGCCTGCCACCAGCTGCAGGTCTGGCAGAAGCATGGCCTGGCTCCGCCCGTACTCACCATCCCTATGTGCGCCGGCCAGATGAAGGGCGGCCAGGATCTCATCGCCGCGATGCAGGCATGCCTTGATCAGAATGGCATCGCGCCGTCCGACATCGAACTCGAGTTCACAGAGCCGGTGCTGATGCAGGCGGTGCAGCGATTTGCATCGACGCTTCAGGCATTGCGCGACCTCGGATTTCGGATCTGCGTCGCAGATTTCGGCAACGGCTATACCTCGTTGGGCTATCTGGGCGCGGCGCCGGTGCAGTGCCTGAAGATAGCCGCCTCGATGGTCATCGGCGCATTGGCTACCGGTGCATCGGCTCGCGCCGTACGCGCCATCGTGCTGCTGGCGCGCGAACTCGGCTCCGACACCGCCGCCGAGGGCGTAGAGACGCAGGCCCAGGCGATGTTCCTTCTGGCCGCCGGATGCGAGCAGGCGCAAGGGCCATTTTTCGGCCCGACCCTGACTGCGATGGAAGCGACCTTGCTGTTGCGCAACGCTCCCGTGGCACTCAAGGCGGACGGCTCGCGCAGTTCATCGGCCGCCTGAGCACGCTACCCTTGCTCGCGACGGCGCGCCTCCATACCTAGGCCTTATATCTACGCGTCGCATCCAACCGCGGTCCCCTTTTATGGCTCTCATCGCCCCGCTCGATCCCAACCGCTTCACCTCAGCCATACCCCATTACGTCAACGGGCGGCCGCCATACGCGGAGCGCCTGGTGGCCAAGTTGGCGCGCGAGGCAAGGCTCGACATGCGCTCGCGCGTGCTCGATCTGGGTTGCGGACCGGGATCATTGACGCTGCCGCTGTCGCATTACGCGGGAACCACGATCGGCATCGACGCCGATGCAGCCATGATCGACACCGCGCGCAGCGCCGCCGAGGCCGCCGGCCGCGCTATTGATTGGCGCGTCGGCACCTCGTTCGATCTTGATGCATCGCTGGCACCCTTGGACCTCGTCACCATCGCCCGCGCCTTCCATTGGATGGACCGCGAGGCAACATTGGTGCGTCTCGATCAATTGATCGCTCCGGGCGGCACGATAGCGTTGGTCAACACCGACCTGCACGACTTCGGCGCACTGCGCTGGCACGCAGCATTCGAAGAGCTGCGCCGCGGGCACGGGCGCTTCGATGAGTTCTATCACTGGCGCAAGAGCGAAGCGTGGGAGGAGCACACAAGCGTCCTGCTGCGTAGCGCCTTCAGCGAGGTCGAACGTATTTCGGTGTTCGAGGCACGCTCGCCTGGCCTGGAGGAGATCGTGGCGCGGGCGCTGTCGTTTTCGGCCAACTCGCCGGCGGCGCTCGGCGAGGCCGGGCGCACCGCCTATGAAGCCGACGTGCGCGCGCGCATGCTGGCGGTATCACCCGATCAAGTGTTTCCCGAGATCGTCGAGAGCGTCGCCATCATCGCGCGACGCCCCGCCTTCTAAACGCTTCAATAACACTAGCGCTGAAACGAAAAATGCCGCCGGGAATCCCGGCGGCATCGCTTCAGTCCAAGAAGGACTTCAGGCCATCTCGATCTGAGCAGCCTGTTTGCCGCGACCGCGGCGATCGTCCTCAACGACGAAGGTGATCTTGTCACCCTCGTTGAGACCGTTGATGCCGGCGCGCTCCAGCGCGCTGACATGCAAGAACACGTCCTTCGATCCATCGGCGGGCTGCACGAAGCCAAAGCCCTTGGAGAAATTGAAGAACTTCACAGTGCCATTAATACGATCCATTAGATGTCGTTCCAACCGGCGCACAAATACAGCCATCCACCGCGCGGCACGCCAGCACGCGGAGTCTCAGTCATTGGGAAAGGGGGTAAACGGCCGGTGGCGCGCTCAATCTCAATCCAAAACGTGAGGGCGCGGTCCACCTTGGATCGCACCGGCAGGCGCTATATGGGGGTACACTCTGCCAAAAGCAAGGCACCTAGGGTCGATAGAGGAACAGCCGGAAGAGGTCCCCAGGAGACTTGTATAGCTCGCTCACGCCCGCGAATCCTGCCTCGCGGCCAAGGCTCTTCCAGCCCTCGACCGTCTCCGGCAAATCGCATGCGCGCACATGCTTCATGGCCTCGGCGTACTCGGCAGGCGCAAGACCGGTCCATTCACTGCGTCCGATCGCATCGAAGCGTTCGAGATATTGCGCGCGATCCTCGCCGTCGCGACGCGTCGGCTCGTAGATGAGGAAAGCGCCATCGGCGGCGATGGCCGCGCGCACCTCGCGCATGAACGCAAGCTTGGCTGCCGTGTCGAGGTGATGCAGCGACAGGCTGATCCACACGACGTCGGCCGGCTCCGAAAGCTTGCCCATCACGGTCGAGAAATCTGTCTCATCGAGGCTAATCGGGCATGACAGCGCAGCAAGGTTGCGCTTCGCCAGCGCCAGCGCCGGCGCCGAGAGATCAACGCCGCGATAGGTATCGACAGGCAGTCCGCTCAGCGCCGTGACGATGCCGCTGGCATCGCCGCAGGCAAGGTCGAGAAAACGGAACGGTCGGCCGACGTCACCGGTGAGGAAGCGCCGGAGCTCGCCGCATGCCTTGGCGTTCGACAGGTAGTCGTGCTGGAGAAACTTGCGATAGACGTCCCATTGGTTCTGGAAAATTTCCAGTGCCGTCGCCTCCGCGGCGACATCGGTCGATCGTGCAGCTTCGGCCATCGCGTCCTCATCGGTTCTTCAATGCACATAGGCGTACGGGTCGCAGCGCACCATAGCATGCGCGAGGAACCTTCTCCTCGCCGCCATCCCTCGCCCGGCAATTAGCTCGATTGCCGATGATGCTCGCGATCCTTCCTTAAAAGCGCCCGGTGTACCCAGACGGTGGTCGGCCGGGAGAAAGTTGGCATGAGCAGCTTGCGTGCAATTGCATTGTCTTTGATGTCAGCCCTCGCGTTTCCCGCCGCTGCCGGCACGACGCAGCTCGCACTGCCCACGCAGCAGCCCGACGAATCGCCCTCGCGCCCCGTCGGTGAGCCCGACGTGCCACCGCTCGACATCGACTTCTACTTCGACAGCGAGAGCGGTCACGAAGAAGCCTGGCCGTCGCCCTCAGCCACCGAACACTGAGATCACGAAGCGCGCCATCCGCGCCGCAACTCACGCCCGCGGCACGAGAGCAGCGCTGCAACCGCATGGCCGGGCATGGGCTCGCCGATATAGAAGCCCTGCGCCTCGGTGCAGCCTTCTTCGCGCACCAGCCGCAGCTGTTCCGCCGTCTCGATACCTTCCGCCACCGTCGTGATGCCGAGGCTCTGCGAGAGCGCTACGACCGAGCGCAGCACCGCCAGCGCGCTGTTCGCCTCATCGCGGAGCTCGCAAATGAAGTGCTTGTCGATCTTGATCCTATCGAAGCGAATGCGTGTCAGATAGCTGAGCGAGGAAAAGCCGGTACCGAAGTCATCGAGGGCAATGCCGATGCCCAGGTCCTGCAGCTTGCCGAGCACATCGGCGACTTCGGTTCCTTCCTGCATGAGCACGGATTCGGTGATTTCCAGCTCAAGGCGGTTGGGCGACAGTCCTGACGCGCCGAGCGCCGAGATGACGGATTGCCGTATATTACCAGCTCTGAATTGCGCCACGGAGAGGTTGACTGCGACGCGCAGCGGCCTTGGCCATTGCGACGCGTGCTCGCAAGCCTGCCGCAACGCCCATTCGCCCAGCTGGACGATGAACCCCGTGTCCTCGGCCAGCGGAATGAAATCTGCCGGAGAGATGACGCCGCGCTTGGGATGGTTCCAGCGCAATAGCGCCTCAAAACCGGCTATCTCATTGCGATCAAGGTTCAACTGCGGCTGGAAATAAAGCTCGAATTGCCCATCGCGCAGGCCCACCCGCATGTCGTTCTCGAGTTGATGGCGAGCCCGCATCTGCTCATCCAGCTCGCGTTTGAAGAAGCGCGAGTTGCCGGGGCCATCCTTCTTGGCACGGCTGAGCGCCAGGTCGGCATTCTTCAATAGGTCCTCGGCATTGAACGCATCCGCCGGACCAACGGCGACGCCAACGCTGACGGTGATGGTGAGCGACTGATCATCGATGTCGAAAGAGGTGCCGAGCACCGCGTGCACGCGCTTGACGATAGCGTCGGCCTCGACGACGGGGTCGGCGACGATTTTGAGAACGATGAACTCATCGCCGCCGATGCGTGCCACCATGTCCGCATCTTCGAGGCGCCGGCGCAGACGCTGCGCCACACTCTGCAGCAGCACATCGCCGATCGACGACCCGAATGAATCGTTGATCTCCTTGAAGCGGTCGATCTCGAACACCACCACAATGACGCTCTGATCTCCCAGACCCGCCAACACCTGCTCCAGACGCTCGCGCATCTGCAGGCGATTGGGAAGGTCGGTGAGCGCATCGTGCCTCGACAAATGCGACAGCTTGGCCTCGATGTGCCTGAGATGGGTCACGTCGTCATGCGTCGCCACCCATCCTCCCCCGTCCATCGGTTCGTGGGTGATGGCGATGGTGCGCCCGTCGTTCATTTCCTGCAGCTTGGTGCTGCGCGCTGCATCACGCACCGACGCAAGACGCTCATCGAGGTAGGCTTCCGCATCGTCGCCGCCGTATGTTCCCCGCGCGATACGGCTCTCGATGATCTTGCGAAACGGCGTACCACGCTTTGCCAGCTCCTTGGGGAGACCGTAGATCTCCAGGTAGCGGTCGTTGCACACCAGCAGCTTCTGGTACTGATCGAACATGCACAGACCCTGGGACATCTTGTCGAGCGCGGTGTTGAACAACACGTTCTGCTCGCTCAACTCGGCATCACGCGCATCCAGCGCAGCCAGCGCCGCCTCGGCCTGCTCGCGCGCACGCCCCGACTCTTGCAGATGCTGCTGAGCTGCCTCCAATGCCTCACCATAATCGGACGCGTGGGCGGAGCGGCCCAGTAAGCGTCGCGCACCGTAAGCACCGATGGCCAGGACAATGGCCAGCGTCGCCAGGGACACCAGCCGCTGCACCTCCCCCGCCGGCAAGATGCGGAACGAGGCGAGAGACTGGCGATAGTCGTGGGTGATCGCGGCAAGGCCGTCGATGAAGAGCGCGCAGCAAACCAACATGCTCCAGCCGGCGACCGCTGCGATGCCGGCAACGAGGACCGGGCGCGGATGAAAACGCAGGGCCCGCACCCCGACCAGCAAAACCAGCATGAGGAAGGCTGGCGACTTGAGCACGCCACCCGCTGGATGATCGAAAGCGTACTGGTAGCTCCAGATGGCCAGCAGGACCATGCCGACGTCGAGGACGCTCAGCGCATCGAGGCGCCGCTCGGGCAGCGGATCGCTCGTAGACAGTCGCCAACGCACGGCGGAACTGATGATCAGGCCGGCTAGCGCGAGGAAGAGCCCGCTGGAGACCTCCGGCATACCCTGCTGGTAGCTAATGGCGTGCAGCAGGAGCATGAAAAACGCGATGCCGCCCTGCGCCAGCGCGATCGCCTTTTCGCCGCGCATGTCGTGCACGGCAAGGCTGCGCGCCAGGCGGCGCGAGGGCGCGCTGCGTACACGCGCCTTGCTCGCGGTGTCGACCTGCGCGTCGTCTCTTGACGTGGGCGCCGCTGACACGGTCACTCCTGGGCTGCTGCCGCCGCTACTGCGATCGTGCGCACCCCACCGCCCTCAAGAGTCAAAGCTCGAGCTGACGACACGCGCACGGGGGTGGACAGTGCCACAGCCCCGTTACTAAGCCGCTGTTTTCGGCTTTAACTTGCAGATCCACCCGACCACGATCAGAACTTCGGTTAACGCCGAATGACCGCCTGCCGGCTCTCTGTCCTATTGCCGGACGCCCTCGATCTCGAGTGCCAGTTCAACGACCTCCGAGGATGGGCCGAGATTGAAGTCGATACCGAAATCCTTAAGCCGCAGGGTCGTCGTCCCGGTGAAACCTTCCCGCTGACCGCCCCACGGATCGGAGCCGCCGCCGACGCGTGCGGCGTCGATAACGACCTCCTTGGTGACGCCGTGCAGGGTCAGGTTGCCCGCAATCTTCGCCTTGTCCCCGTCGATTAGCACCGACGTACTTTCGAAGGTTGCCTTGGGGAACTTGGCCGTGTCGAGGAAATCGGACCCACGCAGATGCTTGTCGCGCTCGGCGTGATTGGAGTTGACGCTGTCGGTGTCGATCTCAACCTTCACTTTGGACGCACCGGGCGTGGCTTCATCGAACGAGAACGTTCCGTTGAACGTGTCGAAGCGGCCGGTGAGCCAGCTGAAACCCAGATGCTTGATGCGGAAGTTGATAGAGGCGTGCGCCTTGGCCGTGTCGATGACGTAGTCGGCGGCTTGGGCGGCGGGTGCTGCGAGGACCGCAGCAATGAGCGCGAGCGAGGCTGGGGTAAGCTTCATAACGACAACTCCTGGGGTGATCTGGGGAAGTCTATCGGTCCTTGGATGGGCCCGACCACATGCGTGTCAGAATGCGACTGCGATCGTAGAAGTGATGTTTGAGGGACGCTGCAGCGTGCAGGATGACGATGAACATGGTTATATCCGCGAGCAACTCGTGGATCTCGCCCGCGGTTTTCTCCATGGGCTTGTCCTGCACGAGCGCCGGCACGCTGAACCAGCCGAACACCTCGATTGGGCGGCCGTCGGCAGTCGACATGAAGTACCCGCTCACCATCAAGGCCAGAAGCAGGGGATAGAAACCCCAATGTACGATGCGTGCGCCGTAGCGCTCGACAGGCGATAGCTCCTCATCGCCGGGCTTGTCGTTGACCAAGCCGCCAGCCGAAGCGGGCGATGAGAACGAACAGCAACAGCATGCCGACGCTGCGATGCAGGTCGGGGGCGCTCTGGTAGTACGGGCTGTAGTAGTTGAGATCGACCATCCACCAGCCGAGCGCGTACACGCCGACGATCGCCACGGCCATCGCCCAGTGGACGATGCGCGTCGGCAAGCCATAACCGCTCTTGGTGTCGCGGATGCCCATGCAGGCGATGATTCCCCTCGTATGCCCGATCCCGCTTCGGGTTGATGTAGTCACCCTGCTCCCCAGGTCAAGCCGGCAGGGCGCGCAAAAGAAGCTGGTGTCGCCTCCCCGCACCGGGCAACGCGGCGCGTGTTCCCTGTGGAACAGACGCCCGTCCGCTTCTATGGCCGATTGAGGTAGGGCTGCCGAAGGCAGCGGAGCAACCCTTAGAGGTGACGGCCATGCGCCTGATCACACCCATTCTCGTGACCCTCATGCTGTGCGGGGCCGCAACGGCCGCGCCGCGCGATCCCATTGGGTCGGCCATCACGGTCGTCAACTACGTCACGGCGACGCCGGAGACCGACGGCGACCAGCGCCAGCTCGAGTCTGGCGATGACGTGCGCCAACAGGAGGTCATCGAGACCGACACCGACAGCCGCAGCGAGATCGAACTCAACGACCGCACCAAGCTGGCGCTCGGTCCGGGCTCGCGCCTGCTGCTCGACAAGTTCGTGTACGACCCGGACATCAGCGGCGGCGCCATCGTCATGAGTCTGGTCAAGGGCACCTTCCGCTTCATCACCGGCATTGCCGTCAAACCGGCATACGTCATTCGCACCCCGGCCGCCTCCATCACCGTGCGCGGCACCATCTTCGATGTCTACGTGCAGAACCCGCGCGAGACACTGCTGCTGCTCATCGAAGGCGCCGTCGAGGTGTGCACCGAGAGCGGCAAGTGTCTTGTGCACGACCAGCCGGGCAAGCTCATCCGCATCACCGCCGACGACATCGACCAGCCCGTGCGCTGGACGCAGATGAAGCGCCGGCAGGACATCGCGTTCGATGTCGCCTTCCCGTTCGTCGTCACACCGCCGTACATCGATCCCGAACCGATTTTCACCCGCGCCGACATCGAGGAGCAGAAGGCGGAAAACGAGGACTACGAGCCCCAGCGCCCGAAGAAGTCTAAGTCTGCGAAGACCTACGACGATGGCGATTATACGCCGCCGCCGCGCAAGTGGAAGAAAGTGCGCGAATATCGCGAGTATCCGCGCGAGGTCGAATACCGTCCACGCAAGTCGCGCGGCCGCGAGATCCTCAAGAAGGGTGTCAAGGTTGGGATCGGCGTCGGCGTCGGTGTGGGCGTCGCCTATGGCGTATCAAAACTGTTGAAGCGCAAGTACTAGGCGCCCACCGACGCCGGCTCGGCCAACTGGCGCGCGTAGCGGGCATAGAGAAGCGCCAGCGGCGTACCTCCGTGCTCCTGACACTCGGCGAGCGCGGCGCTCGCCGCTTCACCCCCGCCGGCCGCCAGCGCCGCGATGAGGCAAGCATGGGCCGCACACAGCTTGCCGAAATCGTCTGACTGGCGGACGGTCTCATCGCCAAGCAGGGCATAGATTCTTTCGGGGCGCTCCTTGCCGCGCACCATCACGGAGCCCAATTCCAGGAAGGCGAAACCCGGCGCTTCACGCGTCGTCTGCTCGCCGGCGATGATCGGCACGCCGTAGCCCTTGGTCTCGCCTTCCAGCCGCGACGCGACGTTCACCACATCGCCGAGAATGGAATAGTCGAAGCGCTGCGGCGAGCCGACGTTGCCGACGCAGCACTCGCCGGTGTTGAGCCCGATGCCAAGCTGCACGGCTTTGACGCTCTCGCCCCGCGCCGCCGCCTCTGCGCTCCACAGAGCGTTGAGCTGCGCGAGCTGCTGCTGCATGCGCAGAGCGGCGCGACAGGCATTCGCCGCGTGCGCCGGATCGCGCAACGGTGCGTTCCAGAAGGCCATCACCGCATCGCCCATGAATTTGTCGATGGTCCCGCGCTCCTCGAGGATGATCTCGGACAGCGGGGTGAACAGCCGGTTGAGGAAGGCGATCAGCTGCTCCGCGCTCAGGCCCTCGGCGATGCCGGTGAAGCTGCGCACATCTGCGAACAGCAGGGTCACCTCGCGCGTTTCCCCGCCGAGCTTCAGCTTGTCGTGGTTGCGGGCGAGTTCCTCCACCAGCGGCGCGGCGATGTAGTGCCCAAAGGCCGAGCGCACGCGCCAGCGCTCGCGCTCGGTGGCGATGTAGCCGGTGAGCGACGTCGCCAGGTAGACGAGCAGCAACGCGATGGACGGATAGACCGGGTCGAGCAGGTAACCGGCGTTGGTGTAAGCGAGCCACGAAACGGCGAACACGGCGATGATCGCCGCGATGCCGATGGCGGCGGTGCCGGCCGCCCCGAGGCGCCCGATCAGCCAGGCCAGCGCGAGGCCGGCGGCGACGAGGTAGACGAGTTCCAGTCCGGTGGCGAGCGGCGGCCGGCTCAGGTGCTCGCCGCTGAGCATCTGCTCCAGCGCCTGCGCGTGCACCTCGACGCCCGGCACCGCCGGATCGAGGGGCGTCGCTCGCAGGTCGAGCAGGCCCACGGCACTGGTGCCGATGATGATGTCGCGCCCGGCGATCGCGGCCGCATCGCGCGTTCCGTCGAGAATGCGATAGGCCGAGATGTAGCGGCGCGCATCGGGACGCGTGAAGCGCAGCCACAGCTCGCCGTCGGCATCGGTCGGCAGCACCACCTTGCCGACGCGCACGTGCTCGATGCCGGTGCGTTGCCCGAAGGCAGTGGTACCGCTGCCGCCAGACGAACGCACGAAGACGGTCGTCTCGTTCATTGCAAGGCGCAGCGCTTCGAGCGGCAGCGATGGATAGAGCGTGCCGGCGATCGACAAAAGCAGTGGCACGCGGCGCACGACCTGATCGCGCGACGGCAGCCAGTTGACGGCGCCGAGGCCCTTCGCCGCCCCGGTGAGCACCGGGAGGCTCTCCACCGATCCGGAGAAATGCGGCACGAACTGCAACGGGTCATCGCCGGCGATGGCGAAGCTCACGTGCGGGTGCGGCGGCGGCCGGTTGCCGGCCGTCTCGCCGGCGAGGCCGACCACCGAGGGCGCGGCGGCGAGCGCGGCGGCAAGGCGCTCATCGTTGGATGGCAGTGCGGAGGCCTGATCGACGAGCGGCGCCAGGTTGGGCTGATCGGCGAACAGTTTCGCGAACTCGCCGGGCGACAGGCGGTCTGGCTCGGCGAGGATGAGGTCGAGGGTGATGGTGCGCGCGCCATCGGCCTTCAGCCTGTCGACGATCTCGGCAAGGCGTGTGCGCGGCCACGGCCACTGGCCGAGGCGCGCGAGCGAAGCATCGTCGATATCGACGATGCGTACGGGGAGCGAGGGCTCGAGCTGGCGCGGCGCCAAATCGAGATAGGTGTCGAAGACCGAGAGCCGCAGGCGCGCCACCGCCTCGGGGTCAGCGATGCGCAGCGCCACCGCCGCGAACAGCAGCGCGGCCGCGAGCAGGATGTGCAGGGATGGAGAGCGCAGGGCCGACCTCGCTTTGCGGCTCTCTATGCGCCGCAATCCCGATCATAGCCCGGGATCATCATTGCGGGGCCACTTGCCGGGTATCACTTGGTGACTTCAGCCAGCCAATCGGCGCAGCGACCGGCAAGTTTCCCCGCCCCCTCCTCCATGATGAGGAAATGGCCGCGTCCGGATTCTTCGCGAAAAGTTGCATTGGCATAGAGCCCGGCGACTTTGCGCCCGGTCGCCGGCGAGATGACCTTGTCATCCGATCCGCTGACGACCAGCACCGGGCAGTTGACCTTGCCGGCGTCGACGGCGGTGGTGCGCTTCAGATCGAACATCCAGAAAAAGAGTTCGAACAGGGCGAGCCCGGACTCGGCGCTGAACCTATCGAAGACGCGCCGCTGCGCCGCCGGGTCGAGGCCGGCGAGCAAGTCGCCCTTGGCCACCTCGAAGGAGGGATTGAGCGCTTTGTCCCAGAACGGGGAGGCGCGCATCAGGCCCTTGGCAAGGGTCATCTCGTCGGGGGTCGAGGGCAGCACGCCCCATGGAGCGCCGGGGGCCAACAGCACGATGGCGCGGGCCAAGCCTTGCGCGGCGAGCTGCTGGGCAATCAGCGCGCCCATCGAGTGCCCGATGATCACGGGCGGGGTTGGGAAGCGCTGCGCGAACGCCGCCATGTCGCGCGTGTAGTCGGCAATGCTCTGGCGGCCCAGTTGCGGGTCCGGCGGCAGCGTCGGCCCTGACGCGTGGAACGGCAGGTCGGGAGCCTGGCAATTCCAGCCGCGCGCGGCCAACACCGGCATCATATCGGCGAAGCACCAGCCGCCGCAAAAGGCGCCGTGAATGAGCAGGGCGTTGTCGGTCATGTGGTCCTCACCGCTTTCGGCACACAGCATGCCCGCTCGCGGTTACCATTTTCAGCACGCGCCAACGGTCTCGCGCGCTTTATCGCCGAGGCATGATCGATCAAGGAGCTGCGGTACGGAAAAGTGCAGCGAACCGCGTTTGCTTTTTGGTCAGTGCGGGGGCGCGTCGACGTGCGGCGCCTAGAGCTTGCGGGCGAAAACAGCGCGGCGATTGCCTTGCGCGTCGGCGTGCCACACGGTCTCGCCAAGCACACGGGCGCGCTTCAGAAGCGCACCGATCTGCCGATCCTGCCCGAGACCGAACTCAAAACCAATCCAAGCGCCGGACTTGAGGAACGCCGGTGCTTCGTTGATCAGCCGCATGTGCAGCGTGACGCCGTAGGGACCGCCGTCGAATGCTTCGCGCGGCTCGCTTTCCAGCAGGTGGACACGATCGCCTTCCAGCAGGCGGCTGGTGGAAATGTATGGTGGGTTGGCAACGATCAGATCGACCTGGCCTTCGAGGCCGGCCGCCTGCATCGGCGCGAACAGATCGCCCTGGAGCACGCTCACCCGCGCGGCGAGCTGGTGACGGGCCACGTTGTGCCGCGCAGTTGCAACTGCATCATCGGTCAGGTCGCTCGCCCAGATGCGCGCATCGGTCCGGTGTTTGGCCAGCGCCACGGCGAGGTTGCCGGCGCCGCAGCACATGTCGATGCAGAGCGGGGCTGCAGCGACCTCGGTGAGGAGAGCCTGCGCGGCGCGTCCCAGCAGCTCGGTCTCCTCGCGCGGACGCAGCACGGCACCGTTAACGTCGAGATCGATGCCCAGGAAAGAGACACGCTCTCTTATTTCCGATCTCGCCGGCGAACCAAGCTGCATATGCCCTCAAACCCTGTTGTCACCCGTTGGACCAGTGCGACGGCGCATTGCAGGTTGCACGCCAGCGGCCGGCCGGACCGCCGATCGTGCGCCATTAAGATTATCGGCGTTTTTCAATGGCGGCGGGCAGGCGTTAGTGCGAGCGCGCCGACTTATCGCTGGTCGGTGGCTACGCGGCGGCGGCGAAAGAGAAGCGATAGGTTGTTGGCAGGCATCGCCTCGATCTGAGGTGCGTCAAAACCGGCTCGCGCGGCCAGTTCGGCGACGGCTTCCAGATCTCGCACGCCCCAGTCGGGATTGCGGCTGCGCAGGTCGGAATCGAATGCCGCGTTGCTTGGCGCCGTGTGGACTCCCGCGCGCCGGTAAGGCCCATAGAGAAACAGCAGCCCGTCCGGCGGCAGCAGGCGCGCGGCGCCGCGCACCAGACCTTCGGTCGCCGCCCACGGCGAAATGTGGATCATGTTGATGCACACGACGGCGTCGGCGCGGTCGATGGGCCAAGTGTTGGCGGCAGCATCGAGCGCCATGGCCGGGCGGACGTTGGCAAGGCCCGACTGCGCCGTCCAAGCGTCGATGCTGGCGCGCGCTGCGGCGGCGGGATCGGACGGCTGGAAGACGAGGTCGGGACCAGCCAAGCGCGCAAAGTGCAGCGTGTGCTCGCCCGAGCCGCTGGCCACCTCGAGCACGAGGCCACGCGGCTGCAGCTGCGGTCCAAGCACGCGCCAGATCGGATCGCGGTTGCGTGCTGCGGACGGCGCGTGCTGGCGGGCATCCTCGTTCATGCGTCACTGTCGCGTACGACTTCGCCCGAAGCAACCTGCGGTGACCTGGCGTGGATCCTCGCCTTCGCGTGTTGACGGCGAAAGAGACCGTCGGCGTCTACGGGATCAGATCCCGAGCTTCTTTTTCAGGAGGTCGTTGACGGCGGCAGGGTTGGCCTTGCCGCCCGTCCCCTTCATCACCTGGCCGACGAACCAGCCGAGCATCGTCGGCTTCAGCTTCACCTGTTCGACCTTGTCGGGGTTGGCGGCGATGATGTCGTCAACCGCCTTCTCGATGGCGCCGGTGTCGGTGACCTGCTTCATGCCGCGCGTCTCGACGATGGTGGCGGGGTCGCCGCCCTCCGACCAGACGATTTCGAAGAGATCCTTGGCAATCTTGCCGGAGATGGTGCCCGCGCCGATGAGGTCGACGATGGAACCGAGCTGGCCGGCGGAGACGGGCGAGTCGGTGATCGACTTCCCTTCCTTGTTGAGACGCCCGAACAGCTCGTTGATCACCCAATTGGCCGCGACTTTTCCGTCGCGCGGGGCGGCCGCTGCATCGCGCCCTTTAACCACCTCCTCGAAGAAGTCCGCCAACTCGCGCTCGGCGACGAGCACGTTGGCGTCGTAGTCCGAAAGGCCGAACGCCTGCATGAAGCGCTGCTTCTTGGGGTCGGGAAGTTCGGGCAGCCCCTTCTCCAACTCGCCGACGTATTCCATCGTCAGCTCGAGCGGCAGCAGGTCGGGATCGGGGAAATAGCGATAGTCGTGCGCTTCTTCCTTTGAACGCATGGAGCGCGTCTCGCCCTTGCCTGGGTCGAACAGCCGCGTCTCCTGGTCGATCTTTCCACCGGCCTCGAGGATGTCGATCTGGCGGCGCGCCTCGACGTCGATCGACTGGCCGATGAAGCGGATGGAGTTGACGTTCTTGATCTCGCAGCGCGTGCCCAGCTTGTCACCGGGCTTGCGCACCGAGACGTTGACGTCGGCGCGCAGGTTGCCCTTCTCCATGTCGCCATCGGAGGTGCCGAGATAGCGCAGGATTGTGCGCAGCTTGGTAACATAGGCCTGCGCCTGCTTGGCCGAGCGCATGTCCGGACGCGAAACGATCTCCATCAGCGCGACGCCGGAGCGGTTGAGATCGACATAGGAATAATCGGGGTGCTGGTCGTGGATCGACTTGCCGGCGTCCTGCTCCAGGTGCAGGCGCTCGATGCCGACCGTCATCGTCTCTCCGTCGACGTCGATCTCGATCTCGCCCTCGCCGACGATCGGCTGCTTGTACTGGCTGATCTGATAGCCCTGCGGCAGATCGGGATAGAAATAGTTCTTACGGTCGAAGACGCTTCTGAGGTTTATCTTGGCGTTGATGCCGAGGCCGGTGCGCACGGCCTGGGCGATGCATTCGGCATTGATGACCGGCAGCATGCCCGGCATTGCCGCATCGACCAGCGACACGTGGCTGTTGGGCTCGGCGCCGAACTCGGTGGCAGCGCCCGAGAAAAGCTTCGACTTGGAAGCCACCTGCGCGTGCACCTCGAGGCCGACGATGACCTCCCACTCGCCGGTAGCGCCCTCGATCAAATTCCTGGACTTGGTGGCCTTGGCCGAATTGGGGGCGGCGTCGTGCATGGCGATGCTCCTCGCAAGCGCCCTCGTTATCGCAGGGCGCCGCGCTGAGCAAGCCGTGCGCCTTCAGGCCACCTCTGCGTCGGGGCCGTCGGCTTCCAGCGGCAAGGGGGCGATCTTCAAGGGGTCGCCATGACGGCGCGACTGGCCCTCGAAATAGCAGCCCTCCTCGAGCACCAGCTTGCGATGATAGATCTGCCCTTCAACGGCGCAGCCTGCCCGCAGCACCAATTCGCGCGCATATATGGCGCCGCTGAATTCACCCAGCACCACCACCTTGTCGGCGACGATGAGGCCCTCGACTTCGCCGCGTTCGGTGATCTGCAGGTTCGAGCAGCGCACCTCTCCGTCGATGGCGCCTTCGATCGTGATCTGACCATCGAGCGACAACGCCCCGATGATGGTCACGCCGCGATTGATCACCAGGCCGCCCCTTGCCGGGCGCACCTCTACCACGTTCGACTCACTCATACGCATTACCCCCGGACGACGTGCCACCACTCGTCCCCGCACCCCAGGGGTGGAGGATAGAAGTGGCTGTTTTCGGGCAAAGCCGGGGCGCGCCGCCTCAGTTCAGTCTTGGAAGGTGACGGCGATAAGGGCATGCCGCGCGATCAGCGCTGCCGGTGTCCGAGCCAATAGCCGAACCCGGCCCACAGAAGGCCGACGAAGAACTGCATCGTGAGAATGGCCGCCTCCCCGCCCAGCGCATGCACCGGCATGAGGCCGACCGCCGCCACGATCCAGTAGAGAACGAAGCCACACAGCGAAGCTGCAAACGCGGCGATGATCACCTTCTGCCACTGGTCGGCGCTGCGCCCCATGAGGAAGGCGACGACAATGACGACGGGATTGAGCAGCGCGATCTTGATCAGCGTTGCCGGATCGAAGGAAACGATTTCCAACTCAGGCTCCCTTGCCGCCGTTGCCTTCGAGCGAGCGACGGAGCTTTTCTTCCTCGTATTGTACAAACCAGCCGATCATCTGCCGCCACAGAGCTTCGGTCAGTTCCGGCGGCAGGCCTTTCTCGGTGGCTCGCACCTTGACCTTGTCGATGACCTGTTGGATGCGCCAGGGAACGTGCGCATCGCCGGGGTTGGTCTTCAGCTGCCAGGCGCGGTCGACGTAGCCGAAGCGCTCGGCGATGAGGTCGACGAGCGATGCGTCGATGCGGTCGATCTCATCGCGCACCTGAGCCATGTCGGCGCATTCCCACGGGCGTTTGGGGTCGGTCATTTCGCTTTGCTCCCGGCTTTACGCTTGCCGTCCACCTTCGCCGCCTTGCCAGGCGCCGGTGTCGCCGCTGCATTCTCCCACCAGCGCTCGGGCACCACAAACCGTCCCGCCGCATTCTCGATCGCCTGCGCGGCGCGGAACAGCGTCGCCTCATCGAATGGCTTGCCGATAAGCTGCAGGCCGAGCGGCGTGCCCTCGCCCGACAGGCCGGCCGGCACCGAGATGCCCGGCAGCCCGGCCATGTTCACCGTGACGGTGAAGATGTCTTCCAGGTACATGGCGAGCGGATCGCCGGTCTTCTCGCCGAAGCCGAAGGCGGGGGACGGCGTGGTCGGCGTCAGTATGACGTCGACCTTGTTCCACGCCTCGTCGAAGTCGTGCTTGATGAGCGTGCGCACCTTCTGCGCCTTGAGGTAATAGGCGTCGTAGTAGCCGGCCGACAGCACGTAGGTGCCTATAAGGATGCGGCGGCGCACCTCCTTGCCGAAGCCGGCGGCGCGCGTGTTCTCGTAGGTGTCGATCAGGTCCTTGCCGGGGACGCGCAGCCCGTAGCGCACACCGTCGTAGCGCGCCAGGTTGGACGACGCTTCGGCCGGGGCCACGATGTAGTAGGCCGGCAGCGCGTACTTGGTATGCGGCAGCGAGATGTCGTGGATGATGGCGCCGGCCGCCTTCAGCCAGGCGATGCCATCCTGCCAGAGCTTGTCGATCTCCTTCGACATGCCCTCGACGCGATACTCCTTAGGCACGCCGATGCGCAGTCCCTTGATCCCCTGCGTCAGCGCCGCCTCGTAGTCCGGCACCGGCGTCTCGACGGAGGTGGAATCCTTGGGGTCGTGGCTGGCCATGGTGCGCAACATGATCGCCGCATCGCGCACCGTCTTGGCCAGCGGCCCTGCCTGATCGAGCGAGGAGGCAAAGGCGACGATGCCCCAGCGCGAGCAACGGCCATAGGTCGGCTTGATGCCGACGATGCCGGTGAGCGCGGCCGGCTGGCGGATGGAGCCGCCGGTGTCGGTCGCCGTGGCGCCGAGGCACAGGTCGGCGGAGACGGCGGCCGATGACCCGCCCGAGGAGCCACCGGGTACCAGCTTATCGGTAGTCAGCTTGCCGTCCTTGCCGGCTCGCCGCCACGGCGAGACGACGGGGCCGAAGGCGCTCGTCTCGTTGGAGGAGCCCATGGCGAACTCATCGCAGTTCAACTTGCCGAGCATGACGGCGCCGGCGTTCCACAGATTGCTGCCGACGGTCGATTCATAGGTGGGCTTGAAGTCGCCGAGGATCTTCGAGCACGCGGTGGTGCGCACGCCGTTGGTGCAGAACAGATCCTTGTTGCCAAGCGGCAGGCCCTCGAGCGGGCGCACATCGCCCGACTTAAGGCGCTTGTCGCTCTCTGCCGCCTGCTGAAGCGCCAGTTCCGGCGTCGGCAGCACGTAGGCGTTGAGCGAAGCATTGGCGCCGTCGATCGCATCGACGAACGCCTGCGTCAGCTCGGTGGCCGAAAATTCCTTCTTGCGCAGCTTGTCGCGCGCTTCAGCGATCGTGAGCTTGGTTAGGTCCGTCACGGGCGCGCTACTCCACCACCTTAGGAACCACGAAGTAGTGGTCCTCGACCATCGGCGCGTTCTTGACCACATCGTCGGCCTTGTCGCCGTCGGTGATCTCGTCGGTGCGCTTGGTGAGTTCGATCGGCACGACGCGTGTCATCGGCTCGACCGCCGACGTGTCGACCGAATTCAGCTGCTCGACCCAGTTGAGGATACCCGTCAGCTCCGCCTCGAGGCCCTTGGCTTCTTCGTCGGATACCTTGATGCGCGCCAGGCGCGCGATGCGCCGGACCGTCGTCTCGTCGACCCGCATGGCTCCTCGCCGTTGCTGTTGAACGTCGCTTGGAAAAAGCGCGAGGCACTCTTAGCCCCGGCCGGGACTGCGCGCAACTTGATCGGCTGCCGGGCGATTTGCTTCCAGTCGGACGCGCTAGGAGCGGCGCCACTGCGACAGAAAGGGCCCGAGGATGTCGGAGGCATCGTCCGTCCACGGCGACAGGCCACCGGCGTGGAAGTCCTGCGCGCCCGGCAGTGCACGGTAGGCGTCGAGCGCCGCCGGGTCCTTGGCGAATACGGCGATGGTCGAGGTATTCTGCGCATAGGTGCCGTCCGCCTCCTCGTCAGAGACGATCAAACCCCTCAACTGCGGCACCAGCGGGAGCGTGGCGCCGAGAACCGAGTTGAGGTCCAGGTAGCGGTTGGAGATATGCAGCACGACGACGCCGCTGTCGGTGAGCTTGCTGGCGTAGAGTTGCAGCGCCTCCGCCGTCATCAGATGCACCGGAATGGCGTCCGAGGTGAAGGCGTCGACGATGATGAGGTCGAACGTCTTGTCGGGTTCCTTGGCGAGGGTGAGGCGCGCGTCACCTATGACGACGTCGAGCTTGGGCTGGCAGTTGGCGAGGAAGGTAAAGTGGTTCGACTTGGACGCGATGTCGACGACAAGCGGATCAATCTCAAAGAAGCGCCAGTCCTCGTGCTTGCGAGAATGGCAGGCGAGCGAACCGGCCCCGAGCCCGACGACGCCGAACCGACCTGGCTCGCCGGCCGCGTCGAGGCGCGCCTGGGTGATGCCGACCGCCTTGGCCATCGGACTGCCCGGATAATAGTATGTGCCGGGCGTCACGTCGGAGACGAGGTTGCCGACAAGATCGCGGATGCGCTGCGCGCCATGCAGCGTCGTGCCGTGCGTCAGCACGTTGAAGTCGCCGCCTTCCGACAGGCTCACCCGATAGACGCCATAGTAGCTGCGTTGCGCCTGTCCGCGCTTCACCGATGATTGCAGCATGGCAACGACGGCGAACATCATGAGGGCGGCGGTGAGCTGGCGGGCGCCGTGGCCCCACAGTGCCACAGCGAGCATTGCGAACATCAGCGCGATCACCGGCGTTGAGCCCCAATCGCCGAACGATACGCCGTAGGTGGCAGCGAGCAGCGGTACTTGCCAGATGATCAGCAGGCCCGCGCCGAAGATGCCGAATATCCACAACAGCTCGCGCCGCGTCGATGCCTGTTGGCTGAACACGCCAGGCCGGCAGGCGAGCGACAGCGCGATGAGCAGCGGATATTCCAGCACCTCGGTGAAAATGCGCGGCGCGATGAGCGCGGCGAACAGTCCCCCGAGGACGCCACCGAACGACATCCACAAATAGAACTCGGTGAGATCGCGGGCGCGCGGCCGATTGAGGAACAGCGTGCGGTGGGCAACCAACGCGGCAAGGAAGAAAGCGGCAACACCGGCGCCACTCGTAAGCACCCACTTGTCGTGCTTGGTCTGCGCCAGCTCAAGCAGGGCGAAGATGACGGCGGCCAGCTGCGCCGGCAGCAACAGCCACATGGGGAGCGGCAGCTTGGTCTGGAAGGCGAGCACGAACGTCAGCAGGTAGGCGGCGAGCGGCAGCACCCACAGCAGCGGCGCCGAAGCGATGTCGGTAGCGATGTGCGTCGTAAAGGCTGTGAGCAGCGCCGCCGGCACCATGGCGAGGCCACACCAGGCGAGACGGTCGCGCCAGGCGGGACGGCTCGTATCCGCGTCATCGACGGGGGTGGCCGATTGCGCCGCCGCGGCGCGCCGCCGCACGAGCACGAAGCAAGCGGCGATGGCGACGAGCAACACGATGTACAGCATCGCCCAGTAGCGGCTGAGCGCCGTCAGCCCGAAAGCGGGCTCGAGCAGGAACGGGTAGCCGAGCAGCGCGATGAGGCTTCCGAGATTGGAGGCGCCGTAAAGAAAGTAGGGATCCTTGGCGTGCGGATGTCCGGAGCGCGAGAACCAGGCCTGCAGTAGTGGCGCGTTGGCAGCGACGGCGATGAACGGCAGTCCGACGGCGACGCTGAACAGGCCGAGCTGCCAAAGGTAAGGATCGCCAGGGGGCGGCTCGCGCCAGGATTCCGGCAGCGCGACGGGAAGCACGATGAGCGCCAGCAGCGCCACGCCGAGGTGAACAAATCCGGTCGACGCCGCCGGCACGTGGCGCATCAGCAGATGCGCGTAGCCGTAGCCAACGAGCAGCGCCGCCTGGAAGAAGAGCAACGCCACCGCCCACACCGACGATGATCCGCCAAGCACCGGCAGCACCATCTTGGCGAACACCGGCTGAATGGCGAAAAGAAGAAACGCCGACAGGAACGTTGTGGCTGCGAACAGTGCCAGGACGCCGGCGCTGCTGTGCGCGTGCGGCACTCCCTGTTGCGGCGGAGCGGGCTCGCTATTCACGCCGCCGATTGGCCTCTGCATATCCTGCACGCAACTTTACCTTGTCGTCGCTGCGAAGCGGCGCTGAACCGTCGCCCGCGCAGCGGCGATGATCGCCGCCAGCGAAGCGGCGTTGATCGTAGCCGGCAACGCCGCCCCGCGGGGCGAATTGGTATTCCTCAACCGGCGCGGAGTATAAGGATGTCCGGAACGGCAACAACCGGCAGGCTGCCCATATGGAAAATTTGCCCGACGAGCGGGCCGTCGGCATGACGCTCGATGATGTCGAGGCGTTCTATAGTCTGCTTGCCGATCGGGCTCCGCTCATCGGCATCGACCCCGGAACCAAGACACTGGGTCTAGCCCTGTCGGACATCACGCGGACCATAGCTTCGCCCCTCACCGTCATCCGGCGGACGAAGTTCAAGGCCGACGCGGCCGAACTGTTGCGCACGGCGGCAGAACATCGCATCTGCGGCTTCGTGCTCGGCCTGCCCATCAATCTCGACGGCACGACAGGTCCGCGCGTGCAGGCAACCCGCGCCCTGGCACGCAACCTCAACGCGCTGAGCGAGTTGCCGATCCTCTTATGGGATGAGCGCCTATCGACGGCCGCCGCCGAGCGCACATTGCTGGAAGCCGATGCCAGCCGCGCCCGCCGCGCGCAGGTGATCGATAAGCTCGCCGCCGCCATTATTTTGCAGGGTGCGCTCGACCGGATGCGTTCGCTGCAGCGTCGATAGGCGCGGCATTAACTCTCACCAACGCTAGCGACTGAATGCATTCGACCGTCCCAAGCATGCCGCAATAGCCTGCGACTCTGATCATGACGCCATCGCTTTGGGCTTCCCTGCCCGATGGTGAAGTGGATCTGTATATGTCGCAGGTGACGAAACTCCTCCGGCCGCGCGCTGAACAGCGCCGCACCATAGTGCTGCCGGCGCTCTCCGATGAGCGCGAGAGCTACGCCGGCCGCTTCGCTTATCCCGCACGGCGCGAGGTGCGTCGTCTGATGCGATCCTCCCCGCGCCTTGCCGATCTCGCAGTGGTGTTTCCCGGCGCGATGTACGCACTGGCGACGCGACGCGGCGAACAGGAAGCGCGTGACGCTGCACTCGCACTCATCGAGGACGGGGCAGCATTGAAGACGGTGGCGCGGACACTCGAGTTGCCGTTGTGGTTGCGACGGCTGCCGCCTGAGGCATTCCAGAAGGCCGTCGCGCCGGTGCCCGCGAGCGAAAGCTTCACCCGGCGTGTAGCCACGCGCCTGCCCGCGGCGCCCAGCCATTGCGCGCTGTGGCTCGACGCGGTCGCCTTCGGCGCGCGCGCCTGTCATGAGGATTTTGCGCTGTGGCTCGCCGACCAGGCGATTTTCAGTGAGCCCGGCAAGCCCGAGCAGATGTTCGGCGTGCTGGCCACCTACGCTTGGCACTCTCGCGCGACGCAGACGCGTGCGCACGGCCTCATCGTAGTGCCGTGGCGGCCTGAGATTGCCTTCGACACGGCACTTTGCGCCGCCAAGAGCTGGCTCAACCGCATGCGCCTGACGCTGCAGCTCGGCCCCGGCGTCATCACCGATCCGTGGCTGTCGGGCGGCCAGGTGCGCGGCTACACGTTCGTCCCGCTGCTCGACCGCAGCGAGATTCTCGCTGAAGCGCGCGCCATGCAGAATTGCGCCGATCAATACGCCGAGCGCATCGCCGATGACCGCTGCCGCCTGTTCTCGATCCGCCGCGAGCGCGAGCACGTCGCCACGCTGGAAGTCGGCCCGCACTCGCGCGAAGCCGGCATGCTGGCCATCACGCAGCTGAAGGGCCGTCACAACATGGCGGCGCCGCTGGATGTCTGGCAGGCGGCGTATGCATGGCTCGCCGCGCAAAGCGGGCTGCGGCGGCTTCCCCCGCGCATTCCGCCCGAGCGCAAGTTCGACGAGGACGTGTGGCGCCAACTGATGGGCCCCTACCGCAAGCGCACCGACGGCGCGCCGTGGCTGCCGGAGATCGCCACGCAGGCGGTATTCGACAACTTGAACGGCGAGATGGCCGACCTCGCGCGCCGTGGCGGCGTCTCGTCGTGGCTGTTCACGTAGCTGCGGCTTCGCCGCGTCCCTACCCGTGGTTTGGCGAAGCGCGCGCGATGATGGCGCGCACGTCGGCATGCTCCAGGCCCTGGCCGTATGTCTGACGCGCAGCGCCGGAGATACGCGTGGCGATGAACGCGTCGGCGATGGCGGACGGCGCGTGAGTGCGCAGCACCGTGGCCGCCGCCAGTACGGCCAGCGCTTCCACCAGCGTGCGCCCGCGCGCATCGAGCAGCTTGGGCTCTTGCAGCATGCCTTCGAGGCGTTGATACGCCCGGCGCAGATGCCCATCATCGCCGACGACACCCGCCAGCTCGTCCATCACCACCTGCACGGCCGATGGCTCGCGCTGCAGCACGCGGGCGACGTCGAGCGCCATGACGTTGCCCGATCCCTCCCAGATGGAGTTGACCGGCACCTCGCGGTAGACACGCGCCAGCGGCGCTTCCTCGACGTAGCCATTGCCGCCGAGGCATTCCATCGCTTCCGCCACCAATGCCGGCGCCGTCTTGCACACCCAGTATTTCGTGACCGGCGTCATCAGCCGCCGCCACGCCGCGGCGCGCGGATCGTCGGCGCGGTCGAAGGCGCGCGCCAGCCGGAAGGCGAGCGCCGTCGCGGCTTCGACTTCGAGCGCCATGTCGGCGAGTACCTGCTGCATCAGCGGCTGATCGACGAGCTTCTTTGCAAAAACCGAGCGATGCTCGGCGTGATGGATGGTGTTGGCCAGCGCAAAGCGCATCAACCCGGCCGAGGCGACTGCGCAATCCAGCCGCGTGTGCGTCACCATCTCTATGATGGCCGCAACGCCGCGACCCTCTTCGCCGATCGCGCGCGCATAGGCGTCCTGGAACTCGACCTCGGACGAAGCATTCGAGCGGTTACCCAGCTTGTCCTTCAGGCGCTGAAAGTGGATCGCATTGACGCTGCCGTCAGGGAGAAAGCGCGGCATGAGGAAACAGGTGAGGCCCTGCGGCGCCTGCGCCAGAATCAAAAAGGCGTCGGACATCGGCGCCGACATAAACCACTTGTGGCCGGTGATGCGGTATTCCCCGCCCGGACCCCCGCCCGCCACCGGCTCGGCCAGCGTTGTAGAGGCGCGCACGTCCGTGCCGCCCTGTTTCTCCGTCATGCCCATGCCGAGCGTGACCGCGCCCTTGGCGCTCGCCGGGGCAAAGCTCGGGTCGTAGGCGAAGGGCAGAATCCGCGGCACCCACTCGGCGGCCACATCAGGTTGCTGCAGCAGTACCGGCACGGCGGCGCTGGTCATGGTGATCGGGCAGCAATGACCGGCCTCCATCTGCGCCGCCATGTAGAAGGCGCCTGCACGCGCAACGTGTGCGCCTGGGTGGCGCGTGTCACTCTTTTTGCCCAGATGCGCCCAAACTGAGCTGTGCAAGCCTTCGGTACAGCTGGTCCGCATGAGCGTGTGGTAGGCGGGATGGAAAGTCACGGTGTCGCGCCGCCGCCCCTGGCGATCGTGCGTCGACAGCTGCGGAATGTGCTCATTGGCAAGGCGGCCGCGCTCGAGCGCCTCGGCGCTGCCCGCGATCTTCCCGAAAGCATCGAGCGCCTGCGCCGCGTGGCTGCCGCCTTCGCGATCCACCGTGTCGATGAGGCAGACATCGGAGGCGTAGAGGTTCACATCCTCGAAGGGAGGTGGCTGATTGAACACCTCATGCGTCGTGAATCGCGCACCCATGGGCCAATTTATCGCCTTATGCCGCGCCGGCAGGCTACTGCGCCTTAACGTATTCCCCAGCTGAAGCGTGTCGGTCTGCTCGACACGGTTGCCCGCGGGGCCGAGTCTGCCTATACAAACGCCTTTAATGACCAATGCCGTAGCCAAAGTCGAGACGCTCCACTTTCCGCACCGTCACCTCCTCACCGTGGAGGGGCTGAGCGCTTCGGAAATCAATTTCCTTCTCGATCTCGCCGACAGCGCCGCCGACGACAATCGCCAGATCGGCAAGCGTCGCGACCTGCTCCGCGGCCGCACCCTCATCAACCTCTTCTTCGAAGCCTCGACCCGCACGCAATCCTCGTTCGAGATGGCGGCCAAGCGCCTCGGCGCCGACGTCATGAACATGAACGTGTCGACTTCCTCGGTGCAGAAGGGCGAGACGCTCATCGATACCGCGATGACGCTCAACGCCATGCGGCCGGACATCATTGTCGTGCGCCACCACGCGGCCGGCGCCGTCGAACTGCTGGCGCAGAAGATCGACTGCTCGGTCGTCAATGCCGGCGACGGCTCGCATCAGCATCCGACGCAGGCACTGCTCGACGCGCTCACCATCCGCCGCGCCAAAGGCCGCATCGCCGGCCTCACCGTCGCCATCTGCGGCGACGTCCTGCACAGCCGCGTCGCCCGGTCCAACATCATCGTGCTCAATGCCCTCGGCGCGCGCGTGCGCATTGCCGCCCCCTCGACGCTCCTACCGGCAGCGCCCGAGCGCCTCGGGCGCAGAAGTCTTCACCGACATGTGGAAGGCGCTCGACGGTGCTGACGTGGTGATGATGCTGCGCCTGCAGCGGGAGCGCATGGAGGGATCGTACGTGCCCTCCTCACGCGAGTACTTCCATTTCTTCGGGCTCGATCACGAGAAGCTGGCGCGCGCCAAGCCGGACGCCATCGTCATGCACCCAGGCCCCATGAACCGCGGCGTCGAAATCGCCTCGACCGTTGCCGACCACTCATCGAGCGTCATCCGCGAACAGGTGGAGATGGGCGTAGCGGTGCGCATGGCGGTGCTCGAGGCTCTCGCCCGCAACCTGCCGAAAAGATGAACGCACAATCGACCACCACCAAGCGCCCCGCCCGCGAGAACAAATCCGCGACGGCGACGGCATTCATCAACGCCCGCATCGTCGACCCGGCATCCAACCGCGACGAGCCAGGCGGTCTTGTCGTGCGCGATGGGCTGATCGCCGACATCGGTCCGCACCTGCGGCGCAACGCGCCCGACGGCGCCAACGTCGTGGACTGCAAGGGACACGTTCTCGCCCCCGGCCTCATAGATGCGCAGGTGTTCACCGGCGAGCCGGGCTTTGAGCACCGTGAGACATTGAAGACGGCGAGCCACGCCGCCGCTGCCGGCGGCGTCACCACGATCGTCGTCATGCCGGAGACCGATCCGGTCATCGACCAGGTTGCCCTCGTGGATTTCATCCAGCGCCGCGCGCGCGACAACGCCATTGTGAACGTGCACACCATGGCGGCGATGACCAAGGGCCTCAAGGGCGAGGAGATGACCGAGATCGGCCTGCTGCAGCGGGCCGGTGCCATCGCATTCTCCAACGGCAAGACATCGGTCGCCAACACGCGCGTGATGCGCAACGTGCTGCTGTACAGTCGCGACTTCGGCGCCCTCATCGTGCATCACACCGAAGACCCGTACCTGGCCTCCAGCGGCGCCATGAATTCAGGCGAAGTGGCGGCGCGGCTCGGCCTGCCGGGCGTGCCGAAGGCTGCCGAGACAATCATGCTGGAGCGCGATGTTCGCCTCGTCGAGATGACACGCGGGCGCTATCACGCGGCCACCATCAGCAGCGCCGAAAGCCTGGACGTGATCCGCTCGGCCAAGGCGCGCAAGCTGCCGGTGACCTGCGGCGTCTCGATCAATCACCTGACGCTGAATGAAAACGACATCGGCCCGTACCGCACCTTCTTCAAGATGCGGCCGCCGCTTCGCTCCGACGAAGATCGCGCGGCGATGATCCGGGGCCTTGCCTCAGGCGACATCGACATCATCGTGTCGAGCCACGATCCGCAGGACGCCGACGACAAGCGTCGACCGTTCGCCGAGGCGACGGATGGCGCTGTCGGGCTCGAGACGCTACTCGCCGCCGCGCTGCGACTGCATCATTCCGGCGAGCTGCCGCTGCTCAGCATCCTGCGCGCCCTCACCATCAACCCGGCCAAGCTGCTGGGGCTGCATTCGGGCCGGCTGGCCAAGGGCGCCGTCGCCGACATTATCCTGTTCGATCCTGGCGAGCCGTGGGTCGTGAACAAGGATCTGCTGCGCTCGCGCTCCAAGAACACCCCGTTCGATGAGAGCAAGATGCAGGGGCGGGTGCTACGCACCCTCGTGGCCGGCGAGACGGTCTATCAGTATCCAAGCTAGGCCCGAGCGAGCGTCGGGGCACGGTCCTGGCCGCCGGCTCTTCACATCGCGCTCCAGTTGCGGGTGAAACCGACTGCCGGTACGCTGGCGGCAAGCGGCATTGAGCGCCGCTGGGGAATCGCCGCGCCGCCATGCAGACGCTCTTCAACCAGTACACGCTGCTCGCGGTTGCCTTCGGCTACCTGCTCGGCTCCATCCCCTTCGGCCTCATCCTCACCCGCGCCGCCGGCCTCGGCGATGTGCGCAACGTCGGCTCGGGCAACATCGGCGCGACCAACGTGCTGCGCACCGGCCACAAGGGCCTGGCCGCGCTGACGCTAGTTCTTGACGCCCTCAAGGGCACGGCGGCGGTGCTGATCGGATATGAGATCGGCGCCGCGGGCGGCGTCGCCACCGACGCCGCCCTGCTGGCCGGGCTCGCCGCTTTCCTCGGACACATCTTTCCGGTGTGGCTCGGCTTTCGCGGCGGCAAGGGCGTCGCCACCTACATCGGCGTGCTGTTGGGCGCCGCTTGGCAGGCCGCAGTGGTGTTCTGCGCGATATGGCTGCTGGTCGCGCTGCTGACCCGTTATTCCTCGCTGTCGGCACTCATCGCCGCACTTGTCGTTCCCATCGGATTGTTCGCCAGCGGCGATCGGGCGACGGGACTGCTCGCCGCCATCATGTCGGCGCTGCTGATCTACAAGCACCGCGCCAATATTCGCCGCCTGGCGGCCGGAGAGGAGCCGAGGATCGGTGCCAAAGCATGATCCGGCGTGGCACGCGCGCGGCGCCGCGCCGCCGATGGCCGAGGACGAGCGCATGGCTGCGCTGCGCCTCATCCGCTCCGAGAACGTCGGACCCGTTACCTTTCGCGAACTGATCGAGCACTGCGGTAGCGCCCAGGCAGCGCTCGCCGAACTGCCAGAGCTGTCGCGGCGTGGCGGCTATCGCAAGCCGGTTCGCATTGCTGCGCACGCCGACGTCGAGGCAGAGCTGCAGCGCGTGCGCGATGGCGGCGCGCAGCTGCTGATCGTCGGCGAAGTGGCGTATCCGACCGCACTGGCGGCGCTCGACGTGCCTCCGCCGGTCATCTACGTCAAAGGCGATATCGGCCTGCTGCAGCGCCCGACCATCGGCATCGTCGGCTCGCGGCTGTGCTCGGCCGCCGGCGCCAAGCTGGCGCGCATCTTTGCAGCGGAGATCGGTCGCGGCGGTTTCGTCATCGCATCAGGGCTCGCCCGCGGCATCGATCGCGCGGCGCACGAGGCGGCGCTCGATACCGGTACCGTCGCGGTGCTGGCGGGCGGTCTCGACATCGTCTATCCGCCCGAGCACGACGATCTGCAGCGCGCGATCGGCGAGCGCGGCTGCCTCGTCACCGAGATGCCGTTCGGCTTTGCGCCCCGCGGCAAGGATTTCCCGCGCCGCAACCGCATCGTCTCGGGCTTGTCGCTGGGCGTGCTCATCGTCGAAGCGGCGCGGCGCTCAGGCAGCCTCGTCACGGCGCGGCTGGCCGCCGAGCAGGGCCGCGAGGTGTTCGCCGTGCCGGGGCACCCGCTCGATCCGCGCGCCGAAGGCACCAACAAGCTACTGAAGTCGGGCGCCACGCTGGTGACCGAGCCCGACGACGTGCTCTCTGCCCTGACGCCGCTGACGCGCTTGCCTGCGGCGGACAACCGTTTGCGCGAAGACCCGGTGACGACCGCTCCGGCCCCGCCGGCGCTGTCGACGGCCGAGCGCGACCGCGTGGTGGCGGCGCTTGGCCCGGCTCCGATCGATGTGGATAGCGTCGTGCGGTGCACCGGGCTCACCATCGCCAGCGTGCAGGTCGCCCTGCTGGAGTTGGCGCTGGCCGGACGCATCGAACGCCACGGCAGCAGCCTCGTCTCACTTGGCGAGGCCCTGGGCGGTCTCGAAGCTTGAATTGGGTGCCTGCGGCAGCCCTGCCAGGGCCCGGCAGGCCCGCGGCGCAGTCAGCCGCGCCGGCCCTCATCGTTCTGGATGCGGGCTTCGGTCAGTGCCGCGGCCAGGATCGCCGCCAATGTGCGCTGTCCCGAGCGGTCGGCCAGATGCTTCAGCTCCTGGATGATGTCGCACAGGCAGCTGAGGCTGTCGGCGCTGCGCACCACCGGGTGTGCCTCCGCCCCGCCATTCTGGTCATTTCGCCCTGCCATCGCGTGCACGCACCCCAGCCCTGACTGTTCCAGAATTTGGTAAATAACATTCACAACCTGGGATAGCCAGTAGGCCCTATATGCACGCATGGCGGGACGGGTGTTTGACACCGCCACATTCCTCTCCCATGTTCCCCCGCCGAACGGACCCCGAAATTGTGGGGCCCCTACCCGTGCCCATTTGCCCGAAAGGCCCGCACAGGGCCCCGTCGAGCGGCGCCAGCCTGAAAGTCCGAGATGAACGTCGTAATCGTGGAATCGGCTGCCAAGGCCAAGACCATCAACAAATACCTGGGCAGCGGTTACAAGGTCATCGCCTCGTTCGGCCACGTGCGCGACCTGCCGGCCAAGAACGGCTCGGTCGAGCCCGACAAAGACTTCGAGATGCACTGGGATGTCGACCCTAAGTCCCAGAAAATCATGAAGGAAATTGCGGACGCGGTCAAAACGGCCGACAAGCTCATCCTCGCCACCGACCCTGATCGCGAAGGCGAGGCGATTTCCTGGCATATCCTGCAGATCCTCGAACAGAAGAAGGCGCTCAAGAAGAACACCCAGGTCGAGCGCGTCGCCTTCAACGCCGTCACCAAATCGGCCATTCTCACGGCGCTGAGCGAGCCGCGCCAGATCGATGGCCCCCTCGTTTCCGCCTACCTCGCGCGCCGGGCGCTCGATTATCTCGTCGGCTTTACCCTGTCGCCGGTGCTGTGGCGCAAGCTGCCGGGCGCCCGCTCGGCCGGCCGCGTGCAGTCGGTGGCGCTGCGCCTCGTCTGCGACCGCGAAGCCGAGATCGAGGCTTTCCGGACGGATGAGTATTGGACCATCGATGCCGTGATGGCGACGGCCAAGGGCGAGGAGTTCCCGGCCCGCCTCAACGCCATCGACGGCACCACATTAAAGAAGCTCGACATCAAGGCCGGCGCCGACGCCAATGCCATCAAGGCTGCCATCGAGAAGGGCGAGTTCCGCGTCGTCTCCGTGGACAAGAAGGCGGTCAAGCGCAACCCCTATGCGCCGTTCGCCACCTCGACGCTGCAGATGGACGCCTCGCGCAAGCTCGGCTTCTCCGCCAAGCAGACGATGCAGGTCGCCCAGCGGTTGTATGAGGGCGTCGACATCGGCGGCGAGACCGTCGGCCTCATCACCTACATGCGGACCGACGGCGTCACCATCGTACCGGAGGCGGTCAGCGCCATCCGCGGGATGATCGCACGCGAATATTCGCAGCGCTTCGTCGCCCCCTTTATCCGCGAATACAAGACCAAGGCGAAGAACGCCCAGGAAGCGCACGAAGCGATCCGCCCAACCGACGTGACGCGCAAGCCTTCGGCAGTCGCCAAGTATCTCGAGAAGGACCAGGCGCGTCTTTATGAGCTTGTGTGGAAGCGCGCCGTGGCCAGCCAGATGGCGTCGGCCGAGGTCGAGCAGACGACGGCCGACATCGAGGTGAAGGGTCGCGACGGCAAGACCTATACGCTGCGCGCCACCGGGTCGGTGATCCAGTTCGAGGGCTTCCTCAAGGTGTACGAGGAAGGCCGCGATGAACGCATGCACGCCGCCAAGGGCAAGGACGACGTTCCCACCGACGACGAGGATACCAGCCGCCGCCTGCCGCCGCTGGCGCAGGGCGACAAGGTGACGGACCACTCGATCGAAGCCGAGCAGCATTTCACGCAGCCGCCGCCGCGCTTTTCGGAAGCGACGCTGGTCAAGAAAATGGAAGAGCTCGGCATCGGCCGCCCGTCGACCTATGCCTCGACGCTGGCCGTGCTGCAGGAGCGCCAGTATGTGCGCGTCGACAAGAAGCGGCTGATCCCCGAGGATAAGGGCCGCCTCGTAATCGCCTTCCTCGAAGGCTTCTTCAAGCGCTACGTCGAATATGATTTCACCGCCGACCTCGAGGAGAAGCTCGACCTCATCTCCGACGGCAAGCTCGCCTGGAAGGACGTGCTGCGCGACTTCTGGCGTGAATTCACCGGCTCGGTCGACGAGATCAAGGACCTGCGCGTCGGCGAAGTGCTGGACGCGCTGAACGAAATCCTAGGCCCGCACATCTTTCCGCCGCGCGAAGACGGCTCTGATCCGCGCTCTTGCCCGTCGTGCAAGGCCGGACGCCTCAGTCTCAAGATCTCCGGCAAGTACGGCGCCTTCATCGGCTGCGGAAATTATCCCGAGTGCCGTTACACGCGTCAGCTCGCCGACGGTGGCGCGGGCGACGCGCAAGCGACCGGCCCGGATGGCAAGCAACTCGGCTTTGACCCCGACACCGGCCTTGCAGTGACCCTGCGCACCGGCCGCTTCGGCCCCTATCTGCAGCTCGGCGAAGGCGCCGAAGACGAGAAGCCGAAGCGCTCCAGCATTCCCAAGGGCGTCGACGCCGGCTCGGTCGATCTCGCGTATGCGATGAAGCTGTTGTCGCTGCCGCGCGAAGTCGGCCTGCATCCGGAAAGCGGCAAGCCTATCAGTGCTGGCCTCGGCCGCTACGGACCGTTCGTGCTGCACGACGGCATGTACGCCAATGTCGACAGCGTCGAGGAGATCTTCAGCGTCGGGCTCAATCGTGCCGTGGCGCTGCTCGCCGAAAAGGCCGCCGGCGGCAAGAGCCGCTTCCAGCGCGCCAAGGCGACCGTGCTCAAAGATTTGGGCGAGCATCCCGACGGCGGCGGCAAGATCGAGGTCTTGTCGGGCCGCTATGGTCCTTACGTCAAGCATGGGTCGGTCAACGCCACTCTGCCCAACGGCAAGGATCCGGCCGCCATCACCGTCGCCGAGGCGGTCGAGCTGATCGCGGCACGCGCTGCCAAGGGGCCATCCAAGAAGAAGCCTGTGCGCAAGGCGTCGTCGGCCGAAAAGCCGGCGGCAAAGGGTGGCAAATCGGCTAAAGCTACGAAGGGCAAAGCGCCCAAGTCGCGTTCAGCCAAGGCGAAGGCCGAAACCGCCGACGCGGAGACCTGATCCCGCCTATGACGTCACGCCGGGCAAGCTGACATGCCGCGCAGACCGAAGGTCAAGAAGAGCGGCCCACCCAAGCGCGACGCACTGCCGACCCGCGACGAGGTGCTCGAGTTCATCAAGACCTCGCCGTCCAAAGTCGGCAAGCGCGAGATTGCGCGCGCCTTTTCCATCAAGGGTCCTCAGCGCGTCGATTTCAATCGCTTGCTGTCGCGCATGTCGGAGCAGGGCGACCTTGCCGGCGATCGCAAGAGCCTGCGCCGCAAGGGCGGGCTGCCTGCCGTCACCGTGCTCGAGGTGACTGGACGCGACGCCGATGGCGACCTCATCGCCAAGCCGGCGGAGTGGGACGACGACGGCGAGCGCCCCTCGGTGCTGATCCCTGTGCGCTCGGCGCGCGGCCCGCAGATCGACGTCGAAACCGACATCGCCGTGGGCGACCGGGTTCTCTGCCGCATCATCGAACTCGAGGCGGCCGACGTCGAGGGCTACCGCTTCGAGGCAGCCCCCATCAAGCGCCTGCCGCGCGAGAAGCGGCGGCTCATCGGCATCTTTCGCGCCGCCAGGAACGGCGGCGGCACCATCGATCCCATCGACCGCAAGCAACTGCGCTCCTGGTCGATCGCCAAGGGCGACGAAGGCCCCGGCAAGGACGGCGATCTCGTTCGGTTCGACCTGGCACGCAAGGGGCGCTTCAACGTCCCGCAGGCGCGCGTGCTCGAAACGCTCGGCAACCCGGACGACCAGCGTCAGATCAGCCTCATCGCCGTGCATGCGCACGGCATCCCCGACGACTTTCCAGAAAGCGTCATCGCCGAAAGCGAGACGCTGAAGGAGCCGACGCTGAGCGGGCGCACCGATCTGCGCGATGTCCCGCTGATCACCATCGATCCGCAGGACGCGCGCGATCACGATGACGCCGTCTATGCCGAGCCCGATCCCGATGCGCGTAACGCCGGCGGCTGGATCGTGCTCGTTGCCATCGCCGACGTCGCCCATTTCGTCCGCCCGGGCTCCAAGCTTGACCGCGAGGCGCAGGTGCGCGGCAACTCGGTCTACTTCCCCGATCGCGTCGTGCCGATGCTGCCCGAGCGCATCTCCAACAATCTTTGCTCGCTGCGCGAAGGCGAGAACCGCGCCTGCCTCGCCGTGCGCATGGTGTTCGACAAGGACGGCAACAAGCGCAGCCACACCTTCATGCGCGGGCTGATGCGCTCGGCCGCCAAGCTCAGCTATCAGGAAGCGCAGGCGGCCATCGACGGCAACCCGTCCGACAAGGCCGGCCCGCTGCTCGAGCGTGTGCTGCGCCCGCTGTGGGCCGCCTACGCCGTGCTGGCCGCAGCGCGCGATGCCCGCCAGCCGCTCGACCTCGACTTGCCCGAGCGCAAGATCCTGCTCGATGAGCAGGGCCGCGTCGCCAACGTGATCGTGCCCGAGCGGCTCGCCGCGCACCGGCTCATCGAAGAGTTCATGATCCAGGCCAACGTCGCGGCGGCCGAAGCCTTGGAGCAGAAGAACGCGCCGGTCGTCTATCGCATCCACGACCAGCCCTCGAAGGAGAAGCTGTCGAGCCTGCGCGACTTCCTCGATACGCTTGGCATGAAGTTGCCGCAGGCCTCGACCCTGAAACCAGGGCACTTCAACGGCATCCTCGCGCGCGCCAAGACGCTGCCCGTCGCCGACCTCATCAACGAAGTGGTGCTGCGCAGCCAGAGCCAGGCCGAGTACAATATCGACAACCTCGGGCACTTCGGTCTGAACCTGCGCCGCTATGCGCATTTCACCTCGCCCATCCGCCGCTATGCCGATCTCATCGTGCACCGCGCGCTGGTACGCGGGATGCGCCTGGGCGAGGGCGGTCTGGAGGATTCCGAGATCGGGCATCTGCGCGAGGTGTCCCAGCAGATCTCCGATGCGGAGCGGCGCGCCATGGCGGCCGAGCGCGAGACCAACGATCGTCTCATCGCTGCGCATCTGGCCGACCGCATCGGGGCGACGTTCACCGGACGCATCGCCGGCGTCACGCGCTCGGGGCTGTTCGTGCGCCTCAAGGGCACCGGCGCCGACGGATTCGTGCCGGTGTCATCGCTGCACAACGATTTCTACAATCACGTCGAGGGCCAGCATGCTCTCGTCGGCAAGCGCACCGGCGAGACGTTCCGTCTCGGCGACACGGTGGAAGTGAAGCTCGTCGAGGCCATCCCGTCTGCCGGCGCACTGCGTTTTGAAATGTTAACCGAAGGCGCCAAGGGCCGCCTTGCTGCACCGCACGCTGGCGATGCCGGCGGCAAGCAGAAGCGCAGCTGGCGCCGTCGCCGTTGACGCCAGGTGACGCAGCGGCCTTTCGTCCATTGACCGCTGTCCAATGCAGGCCCACTTTTCAATGACGCGCGGCGCCAACAAGAAAAACGCGAATGCCCGCGGAGCGAGGAAAGCTCGATGACGCAGACTGATGATCCCATCACCTTCTCTGAACCGACCCCCGCTCGTTCGGTCGTGCAGGCGGCATTGCGCGGCAGCACCGGCAAGTGTCCGGCATGCGGCGAGGGCAAGCTCTACCACCGCTATCTCAAGGTGTCCGACACCTGCCCGAACTGCGCCGAGGAGCTGCATCATCACCGCGCCGACGACGCGCCGCCCTACTTCACCATCCTGATCGCCGGTCACTTCATCGTCGCCGGCGTGATGATGGTCGAAGACTACTTCCACCCCAGCTATTGGCTGCACCTGGCCATCTGGTTTCCGCTAACCATGGGCGTATGCCTGTGGATGCTGCCGCGCATCAAGGGCGCGCTTATCGGCCTGCAATGGGCGCTGCGCATGCATGGTTTCGGTGGGCCCGACGCTTTGGATCCTGCAAATCCGACCCCTGAGCCGACTGCCGACGGCAAGGCAGCCTTCTAAACTTACGTGGCGCCGGCCTTGCTTGACAGCGAGGCGGCGCTGGCTATGGTGCGCGCTCTCTGCAGCCAGCAGACCGATCTTTAAATCCCCCGAAGGTTTCCCCGATCATGGCAAAGCCTGTAACGCAGAAGATTAAGCTGCTGTCGACCGCCGGCACGGGGTTCTTTTACGTCACCAAGAAGAACCCGCGCACGAGCACCGAGAAGCTGGTCTTCAAGAAGTACGATCCCGTCGTGAAGAAGCACGTCGAGTTCAAGGAAACCAAGATCAAGTAGGCGCGCGCAGGCCCCTGCCTGCGCCCCCTTGAAGCCGCGCGCATTCGCGCAGCACTCCGGAACGAGCACGCCACAAGTCTCGGATAAGGGATTTGGTCAGATGACTTGACCAGGGCCCGCCACTCAACCCGGCAGCGGGGTAGTTAGTCCGAGAAAGCTGCGGACCCTGGTCTAGTAACCAGATGGTTCGTCAAAGAGGGCGTTGACTCCCCGCCTGGTGCCGTGGCTGGTCCGGTGCAGCTTCAACGAGGAGGCCACTCTAGCCGCTGAGACCAAGCCACGATTTTCCCGCGCTATCAGGAAATGCGGCGGACCTGATAGTACGGAAAACCATGAATTCTGCGAGACGCGGCGGCCGCCAGCCTTGCCCGTCCCACGCGTATTTATCTAAATCCCCCCTCGTGAATGCATAATCTGACAGAGGACTCTGGTTAACGCAAGTTACGCTTTGACTGTGTTCAATTAACCACGACGACTCGATCTCGCCATAAGACTGCCGCGATTTAAGTGGCGACGGCACCCCTCCGGACACCGTTTCCCCTCTCTGAAATCGCGTAGTTTTTTCCCGGCGAAGGCTTATGCCGCGGTTGCCGCAACCCTGTTTCGCCCGCGCCGCTTGGCTGCGAACAGGGCGCTGTCGGCGCGCCGGAAAACCGTCTCAGGTGTGTCCTCTGCGCACTCCAGCGTGGCCAGGCCGACGCTGGCCGTCAGATGGATGCCGATGCCCGGTTTGACGGGGAAGGCGTCGGAGGCGATCGACACGCGCAGCCGCTCGCCGACCTGATAGGCCCGCGCCATCGTCGTGTCCGGCATGATGACCAGAAACTCCTCGCCCCCGAAGCGGCAGGCGAGGTCGATTCCGCGCGTGTTGCGGCGGAAGCGGGCAGAGAACTCCTTCAGCACCGCATCGCCGACGTCGTGGCCATAGGTGTCGTTGACCTGCTTGAAATGGTCGATGTCGGCCAGCAGCACCGAAAGCGATCGACCGCTGCGCCGCGCCTCATCGACCAGCGTCGTCAGATGCGTCTCCATGTAGCGCCGGTTGTGCAGGCCGGTGAGCGAGTCGATGACCGAGGCCTCGATGCTCTCCTCGAGCCGGTTGCGCAGATGATCGGAGTAGCGCTTGCGCTTAACCTGTGTCCTGACGCGCGCCAGCATCTCGTTCTGATCGACCGGACGCATGATGTAGTCGTTGACGCCCATGTCGAGACCGCGCAGTAGGCGCGCCTCGTTGCCGGGATCGACGATGACGATGATCGGCAAGTGGCGCGTACGATCGGTGGACCGCGTCTGCGAGCACAACCGCAATCCGTCGGCTTCGGCGAGCGACAGCGAGACGATCAGCAGGTCGAATTCCTGGCTGGCAAGCGCCGCCAAGGCCGACTGCGGATCGGTGGCGATGGTCGGCCTGTGCATCGCCGCCAGACAATTCTGAAGGCGCGTCGCCGAGCGCAGGTCGTCGTCGACGATGAGGATGCGGCCGCTCTCCTCCGACAGTGCCTTGAGGAGAGCTGCGTCCTCGCTGAGGCCCATCTGCTGCCCGGTTAGGGCGCGCATGAGCATCTCATCGGTCAATGTCTTCAGCCGGGCGAGGTTCTTGACGCGCGTAATCAGCGCAATCTCATCGACCGGCTTGGTGAGGAAGTCGTCGGCGCCGCCCTGCAGTCCGCGCACTTTGTCGGAGACCTGATCGAGCGCGGTGACGAGGACCACGGGAATATGATGCGTCTTGGGATTGGCCTTGAGACGACGGCACGTTTCGAAGCCGTCCATGCCCGGCATCATCACGTCGAGCAGTATGACGTCGACGCGTTCGCGCTCGCAGATATCTAGCGCTTCTTGCCCGTTGCCGGCCGTGAGCACGTCGAAGTACTCGGCGGACAACCGCGCCTCAAGCAACTTCACATTGGCCACGATGTCGTCGACTACGAGTACGCGTGCGGTCATCTGGGACTACTACTCAGCGCAGGTTACTATTCAGGCGCACGGCGCACCGACGAAACGCTGCACGGTCTCGAGGAAGTTGCCGACGGAGATGGGCTTGGAGATGTATGCCTCGCAGCCGCCGGAGCGGATGCGTTCCTCATCGCCCTTCATGGCAAAGGCAGTGATTGCGACCACCGGGATGTGACGGAGGTCGTCGTCCTCTTTCAGCCATTTGGTGACTTCGAGGCCGGAGATTTCGGGGAGCTGGATGTCCATCAGGATCAGCGCCGGGCGGTGACGGCGCGCCAGGTCGAGCGCCTCAAGGCCGTTGCGGGTCTGGATGGTTGTGTAGCCGTGCGCTGCGAGTATGTCGTGGAAGAGCTTCATATTAAGCTCATTGTCCTCGACGATGAGGACCGTCGTCCCAGCCGCGCGTCGCCCTGGCGTGCGTGGTCCGGCGGTACTTGTCTCCAGCATGTTCATGGTGTTGCAGCTCGCACTCCCCGTCCCCGTTTGTGCACCGATTCTCGGGCTGGACCGGGCGCGAGTTTGCTGGCGAAGGCGTAACCAACAGTTAATGAATAGGCGAGCCCGGCCGGGTAGGTCGGTAACTTATATATCTTCCGACGTTTAGGTGAATTCGAGGTTGAAGCGCATGCACACCGACCGCGCCGAATCGATAGGCATCTCAGCGCTTTTGTTTCTGGCCGGCGACCCCGAGCGGCTCGGACGTTTCTTGATGCTGACCGGCGTCGGCCCCGCCGAGCTGCGGCAGAAGGCGCGCGAGCCGCACATGCTGGCGGCGGTGCTCGACCACCTGTTGCAGGATGAAAGTCTGCTGCTGGTCTTCTGTGCTTCCGACGGCGTGCCGCCGGCCGAGATTGCGCCGGCGCGACGGGCCCTGTCCGACATGGCCGGCGAGATCGGCGATCCCGAGGTCAGCGCTTGACGGGCGCCTCAGGTGGCGGCGTCGAGCACTTGCCTTCCTCGAGGAAGGTCAGCTCCTTGAGTTCGCCGCGAATGGCGAAATCTCCATAGTCGATGTAGAGCCGCGACGACACGCCGTTCTCATAGAAGCGGAACGAGAGTTCGTACGTTGGTAGCGCATCAAGCTGGCTGGGGCCCGGCTCGAAATAGCCAATGGCGATCGGCCATGACGGGATGGCATTGAGCTTATCACCGTTGGCGAGTTTTGCCGGGACCGTGACGCTGCCGGGCTCGGCGCGCGGGCCGATGACGGCGCTCGTCTCGTAGAACTTTTCGCCCTTGTCGGAGCCGTCGTAGAGGTTGGCCGTGAACTGGCTATGGCCGGCGCGGGCGGCCTGCACCAGCGCCAGCGAATGCTGGATGGGGAAGTAGATATCGGACGGCAGCTTGACGGTCTTCTTGGCCGGCTTGGTCAGCTTGGCCTCGATGAGCGAAGACCCGTTGCCGGGACCGGCGGTCCCCTGCGAGGCCTCCGATAACTTCTGGTTCTCGTACTGGCTGGAGGAGAACCGCAGGCGGTGGGAGGCCAGCTCCTCGAAACTCGTCGTCCGCAGGTCGTTGACCTGGGCAACGCCATCTTGGTTGGTCATGCGGGTGACGAAGCGCATGTTCTGCGCGTACTCGCCGCAACTGGTCCCCGTCATCTCGTAGACCATGCGCCCGGTCATGTCGGCGACCCCGGAGCCCGGGGTGGCATGGTCGAAAGTGATGTCGTAGACGGCGCGATGCGGGCGAAACTGCACCGCTCCGCCGGCAACCTGCGCGCGCAGGGCGTCGGTCGTCGTGCAAAACAGCGCCGCACTTATTGCGCAGGCAACCAGAAGCTTGGTCTGCTGGGGCATTCTTCCTCTTCTTCGTTCTGCGGCCACACCCTATCCCGGACAAGTTAAGCGCCGGAATACCTGGGGACGCACGCGCCATTGCCAAGACCTGGCGCGCCAGTCAAAAAGGCGGCGATAACCGGTCGCCGACCGCCAAAGTGTAAGGACATTAGCATGGACGATACGGTCGAAGCGCGGCTTGCGACGCTTGGTATCGCGCTCCCCGCGGCCCCCAATCCCGTCGCCAACTACGTCCCCTCCTGCCTGACCGGCAATCTTCTCTACGTTTCCGGCCAAATATCCAAGGCGGCCGATGGCAGCATCGTCTCAGGGCGACTTGGGGGCGGAATGACGGTTGCAGAAGGGCGGGAGGCTGCGCGGCTTTGCGCCCTCAACATCCTCTCCCAGGCCAAGGCCGCGCTCGGCAGCCTCGACCGCATCGTGCAGATCGCGCGCCTGACGGGCTACGTCAGCGCCACGCCCGAGTTCACCGAGCATCCGCAAGTGATCAACGGTGCCTCCGACCTGATGGTCGAGGTGTTGGGCGACAAAGGCCGGCACACCCGGGTCGCCGTCGGAGTATCGAGCCTGCCGCTCGGCTGCGCCGTCGAGGTTGACGCCATCCTGATCATCGACCGCTGAGGCGAGCCATGCGCGATCGGGCGGCCTTCATGAAGCCGATCGCGCACCGCGGGCTGCACGATGCCGGCAAGGGCATCATCGAGAACACGGTGGCCGCGTTCCAAGCCGCCATTGCCAAGGGCTACGGCATCGAGTGCGATGTGCGGGCGGCGGCCTGCGCCACGCCGATGGTGTTCCACGACTTGAAGCTGGAGCGGTTGGTCGAGGCGGAAGGCCCGATCGCCGGCCATGCGGCGGCGGCGCTCAAGCGGCTGCGCTATCGCAACATCGACGCCGGCATGATCGACCTTAGCGAGCTGCTGGAACTCGTCGCCGGACGCGCGCCCCTGCTGATCGAGATCAAGAGCGAGTGGGATGCCCCCGACATGGCGTTCCTGCAGTCGATCACCAAACTCGCGGCGGCCTACGACGGGCCAATCGCCTTGATGTCCTTTGATCCCGCCGTCATGGCCGCCGTCCGCGGACTCGCGCCGTCGATACCCCGCGGCATCGTGGCAGGGCAGTTCGCGGCCGACTGCTGGTGGCGCGACCAGCTGGGCCCTGCGCGCGCTTACGACCTGACGCACTTGCTTGAATCGGGACCGGCCGCTCCCGATTTCTATGCCTATGACGTCAATGCGCTGCCGACCCCCGTCACCCGCTTTACCCGCGAGGTCGAGGGACTGCCGCTTTTTACCTGGACAGTACGCACCGACGAGCAGCGGGCAACGGCAGCTCGCTGGGCGGACGCGCCGATCTTCGAGGGCTATGAGCCCTGATCGCGTGCGTCGAGGCACGCGCTATGAAGGCACGGACCAGCGATGAGCATCGAAGGCGCGGAAGAACGCAAGTCGGTCGCCACCGTCGTCGCCCGCATCGCCGACATCGATGCGCAGGCCTGGGATGCCTGCGCCAACCCCGACAACACCGCATTCAATCCGTTCATCGCCCACGCGTTCCTCAAGGCGCTGGAGGACTTGGGCAGCGTCGGCGCGCATCAGACCGGCTGGCTGCCGCAGCACATCACGGTCAATGACGCGGACGGCGGCATCGCCGCCTGCGCGCCCTGCTACGTCAAGCTCAACAGCACCGGCGAGTTCGTCTTCGATCATTCGTGGGCGGCGGCCTACCAGCAGGCCGGCGGGCACTATTATCCCAAGCTGCAGATCGCCGTCCCCTTCACGCCGGTGCCGGGGCGGCGGCTGCTGGTGCGGCCGGGACCGGACGCGAACTATCATACGCGCGTGCTGGCAGCCGCCGCGGTCGAGCTTGCCCAGCGTATCGACGCCTCCTCGGTGCACGCGACATTCCTAACCGAGCCTGAGTGGGAAACGCTCGGCGCCATGGGCTACCTGAAGCGCACCGACCAGCAGTTCCACTGGCACAACGACGGGTATGCAACGTTCGATGATTTTCTCGCTTCCCTCGCCTCCCGCAAGCGCAAGGGCGTACGCAAGGAGCGCCGCGAAGCGCTGAGCGACGGCCTGGTCATCGAGCGTCTCAGCGGCGGCGACATCGAGGAAAGGCATTGGGATGCGTTCTTCGAGTTCTACACCGATACGGGCAATCGCAAGTGGGGGCGGCCGTATCTCAACCGGCGGTTCTTCTCCCAGCTCGGTGCCACCATGGCCGAGCGATGCCTGCTGGTGATGGCCCGTCGCGGCTCCCGCTACGTGGCCGGCGCGCTCAACCTGATTGGCGGCGACTGCCTCTATGGGCGCTATTGGGGAAGCACCGAGCAGCACCCCTATCTGCATTTCGAGCTCTGCTACTATCAGGCTATAGACTTCGCCATCACGCACGGACTGGCCCGCGTCGAGGCCGGGGCGCAGGGCGAACACAAGCTGGCGCGCGGCTATCTGCCGGCGACCACCTACTCCGCGCATTTCATTGCCGATCCGGGATTTCGCCGCGCTGTCGCACGCTATCTGGAGGGCGAGCGCGCGGCCGTCGCCGAGGACATCGCGACGCTTACCGAGTTCGGTCCCTACCGCAAAGGTGATCGTCCGTAGCAAGACGGCGGCTTGACGGCGCACGCGGCGATCCGTTTAACAGGCCGTCATGGCGCAGCCGTGCTCCGCACGGACGCCAGCCGGAGGCCCGCATGCCCTACGAAGACAACAACGTGTTCGCCAAGATCCTGCGCGGGGAAATTCCCTCGCACAGCATCTACGAGGATGACGACGCACTCGTCTTCATGGATGTCATGCCGCAAGCGCCCGGACACACGCTGGTCGTGCCGAAGGCACCTTCGCGCAATCTGCTCGACGCCGACCCTGCCGTGCTGGCCCGGCTTGCGCCCATCGTGCAGCGCACGGCGCGCGCGGTGAAGGACGCGTTTTCCGCCGACGGCGTGACGGTCGTGCAGTTCAACGAACCGGCCAGCGGGCAGACGGTGTTCCACCTGCACTATCACGTCATACCCCGTCACGACGGGGTGCCGCTCATGCCGCACGGGCGCGAGATGGAAAAGCCGGAAGTGCTTGCCAAGCACGCCGACAAGATCCGCAAGGCGCTGAAGGCCTAACGCCGGCGCATCAAACCTGCGTCAGATCGCGATCCTTGGTCTCGCGCAGGAACAGCGCGCCGATGACGAACGTGCCGAGCGCCACCACGACGGGATACCAGAGCCCGGCGTAGATGTTCCCCGCCCAGGCGACGATGGCGGTGGCGAGCAATGGCAGCATGCCGCCGAACCACCCGTTGCCGATGTGATAGGGCAGCGACATCGACGTGTAGCGGATCTGGGTCGGGAACAGCTCGACGAGGAATGCCGCGATCGGCCCGTAGACCATCGTCACGTAGATAAGGAAGACGACGAGGATGCCCAGCACACGCTGCCAGGCGATCTTGTCCGGATCGGCGGGGACCGGCGCATAGACCGTCTTGCCGTCGCGCACCTCTGCCTTGAGGTTCGGGTAGCCGGCGGCGATGAGCGCGGCGTTGTAGGCGTCGGTCGTGAACGGCGCGAAGGTGGTCCCGTTGATGTCGAGGACGACCGGGCTTCCACTGACATGCCTGGTGTCGAATGACAGCCCGAGCTTGCTCAGGTGGTCCTTGGCCTTGTCGCACTCGGTAAACTGCGACCACGGCCCGACGAAGATGTGGAAGTTGCATTGCGCCGGATCGACGCTCAGCGTGATGGCCGTCTTCTCCTGGAAGGCGGCCAGGTCGGGGTTGGCGGCGTTGGCGAGCATCGCAAACAGCGGGAAGTAGGTCAGCGCGGCGATCAGGCAGCCGGCGAGGATGATCTTCAGGCGCCCGATCTTGTCGCTCAGCCATCCAAAGAAGATGAAGAACGGCGTGCCGATGAGAAGCGAGGCGCCGATCAGTCCGTAGGCGTAAAGCGGGTCGACCTTGAGGGTGATGGTGAGGAAGAACAGCGCGTAAAACTGGCCGGTGTACCAGACGACGCCCTGTCCGGCGGTGGCGCCGAGCAGCGCCAGCAGCACGTACTTGTTGTTGGGATAGCGGAAGAAGCTGTCGGTGATCGGCGACTTGGAGCCTTTGCCCTCCGCCTTCATGCGCGTGAACACCGGGCTCTCCTGCAGCTTCAGCCGGATGTAGACGGAGAAGACGAGCAGCAGAAGCGAGACGAGGAACGGCGACGCGCCAGCCCCACTCGGCGAACGTCTCGGCGTCGAAGAAGTAGAAGCGGCAGGCGCCGATGACCAGCAGCGCCATGAAGAAGCCGAGCGTGGCGGTCGTCTGGATCCACGCCGTGGCAAAGCCGCGCTTGCCGGGCCGCGCGTGCTCGGCGACGTAGGTCGCCGCCCCGCCGTACTCGCCGCCCAGCGCCAGGCCCTGCAGCAGTCGCAGCACCACGAGCAGCACCGGCGCCATCCAGCCGATGCCGGGTACGTTGTAGCCGAGGATGATCGTATCGGAGAAGGTCGGCAGCAGACCGACGGCAAAGGTCGAAACGCCCATGACCATGATGGTGACGAGGAACGTGTACTTGCGGCCGACGATGTCGCCGACGCGGCCGAAAATGATGGCTCCGAAGGGGCGGACCAGGAAGCCGGCAGCGTAGGTCGCGAAGGCCGACAGCAGGGCTGCGGTGTCATTGCCGGGCGGGAAAAACAGCGCGGCGAAGAAGGGCGCCAGCGTCGCGTAGAGGTAGAAGTCGTACCACTCGAAGACGGTGCCCAGCGAGGAGGCGAAAATGACGCGCCGCTCCTCCGCTGAGATCCCGCGCTTGCCAGCCGGCAAAGTAGCGGCGCCCCCGATAGCCATAAGCATCCCCCCGACGCGCTTTTTTTATCGGGCGACTATAGGGAAGCTCCGGGCGGCGCACGACCCTTCTTTGCGGCGCGCGCGGGAGCTGCTGCGGCGTCGGAAAGAGTACGGCGGGCAACGCGGCGATCAGCCCGTGCAGGCTTGGTACTTGTCCCACCACACCGGGTTGCCGGTGCTCAGTGCCATGCCGCGCAGGCAAGCGCAGTCGCCGTAGCCGCAGGCGGCGCGATAGGCGCGGGGGCTGTTGTAGTAGCGCGTGGCGCCGCGGTCGTAGCGGGGTGTGAAGCGGTATGCGCGCGGGGCGCTACGATAGCCGTCCCGGTACCACCCACCGGCCATGACCGGAGAGGCGATGGCGGGGGCCAGAGTTGCCGCGCATGCGGCGACGATGACGGCGCGGAACGCTGCTGAGTGCTGCACGCAAGCCTCCTGATACTCGCCACCTGCTGTCGCGCACTAGGCTACGCGACGGCGTGGGGCCGATTTGCCCGCCCGGCCCCACCGGGCCTCCAGCAAGGCGGCGCCATTGTCACCTATCGAGGTAAATATCCCGCCACCGGCGGCGCCTTGCATCCGCGCCATGGGGGGATGCTCGGCATTTTAGCCGCAACCGCAACGCCATCCCAATCGCCCGTCTGTACCCTCCCGACAAACCGGAGGATTCCGATGTCCAAGTTTCTCTCGCGCCGCCAGGCGCTCGCCGCTCTCGGCGGATTGGGCGCCGCTGCCGCGCTGCCGGCTGGCGCCCAGGCATGCAGCCGCATCTTCTGGAACGACAACGCCGTGAAGCTCGTCGGGCGGACGCTCGATTGGAGCAAAAACTTCGACGAAGTGATGTGGGCGCTGCCGGCCGGCATGCCGCGCCTGGGACGCGTCACCGAAAACCCCGCCAAGTGGACGTCGAGGTATGCGAGTCTGATCATCGCCGGGCTCGACATCTGCACCGAGGAAGGCGTCAACGAGAAGGGCCTCGTCGTCAACCTGCTGTTCCTCGATGGAACGCAATACGAGGCGCGCAATTCCAAACGTCCCGGCATCGCTTTCTTCCAGTGGCCGCAGTACTACCTCGACAACTACGCGACCGTCGCCGAGGTCATTGCCAACCTCGACCAGATCCAGGTGGTCAACACCGCCCTCGGCGCTGAGTATCCGAACGGGCTGCCGCTGCACGTCGCACTCGCCGACAACAATGGCGATTCCGCCATCATCGAATTCATCAATGGCGAACCCACCGTGCACATGGGCAAGCAGTATCAGGTGATGACCAACGAGCCCGCCTACGACCAGCAGATCGCCAACATGCTGCGCTACAAGGCGTTCGGCGGCACGGTCGAGGAGCTGCCCGGCGGCATCCAGGCGGACGCGACGGTTCGTGCGCGCGGCCTACACCTTGAAGTATCTGCCCAAGACCGCCGACGTGCCTCAGGCCGTCGCCAACATGATGAGCCTCGTCAACAACGTTTCGGTGCCGTTCGGCTCGCCCTACTCCGGCGTATCCGGCACCTACCCGACCTGGTACCGGTCGATCATCGATCCCGGTGGGCGCGTCTACTACGTGCAGACGACGATCACGCCGAACACCTTCTGGGTCGATATGGACAAGCTTGGCCTCACACCCGGGGCGCCAGCGCGCCGTCTGCCGATCTTCGACGAAAAGCTGCTGGGCGAAGTCAGCGCCGAATTCACGGAAGGCAAGGCGTCAGTCTGATACCCGGCCGCTGCTAACCGCCAATCGCGCAACAAAAAAGCGCCGGAGCGATGGGCTCCGGCGCTTTTTGTTTTTTCGACGTTGGCGCGCGCTAGTCGTCCTTGCGGCGCGGCACGCTGGGAACTGTGCCCGACGACTTGGGCGGACGCTCCTTGCGCTCCTTGGGGCTCGGCAGCGACTTGCGCGGAGCAGCCCCGACGAGAACCGTCTGCGGCTTGTCGTCCTCGTCGTCATCGTCGTCGTCGTCATCGTCCGCGTTCTTGGCTTTCGGCCGCTTGCTCGGATCCGGCGCCAGGAACTCGAACGACAGCTTGCGATCCTCGCCCTTGCCGACGAGCACCACCTTGACGGTGCCGCCGTGCTCGAGCTTGCCGAACAGCAGTTCGTCGGCGAGCGGCTTCTTGATGTGCTCCTGGATGACACGGCCGAGCGGACGGGCGCCGAACTTCTCGTCATAGCCCTTCTCGGCCAGCCAGGCCGTTGCCTGCTCCGACAGCTCGATGAGCACCCCGCGGTCGGCGAGCTGCGCTTCCAGCTGGAAGATGAACTTCTCGACGACCTTGGTGATGACCTCGGGCGGCAGGCCGGCGAACGGCACCACCGCATCGAGACGGTTGCGGAACTCCGGCGTGAACATCCGGTTGATCGCTTCCGTATCCTCACCCGTGCGCTTCGAGGAACCAAAGCCCATCGCGTGCTTGGCCATGTCCGAAGCACCCGCGTTCGTCGTCATGATGAGGATGACGTTGCGGAAATCGACGGACTTGCCGTTATGGTCGGTGAGCTTGCCGTGGTCCATCACCTGCAGAAGGATGTTGAACAGGTCCGGATGCGCCTTCTCGATCTCGTCCAGCAACAGCACGCTGTGCGGATGCTGGTCGATGCCGTCGGTCAGCAGGCCGCCCTGGTCGAAGCCGACATAGCCGGGAGGCGCGCCGATGAGACGCGAAACCGTGTGCTTCTCCATGTATTCCGACATGTCGAAGCGCAGCAGCTCGATGCCCATGAGGTCGGCGAGCTGCTTGGCGACTTCCGTCTTGCCGACGCCCGTGGGGCCGGAGAACAGATAGCAGCCGATCGGCTTTTCCGGCTCGCGCAGGCCGGCACGCGACAACTTGATCGCCGACGCCAGCGCCTCGATGGCCTGATCCTGCCCGAACACGACGCGCTTTAAATCCTTCTGCAGATTGATCAGCACTTCGGCGTCGGACTTGGTCACGGTCTTGGGAGGGATGCGCGCCATGGTGGCGACGGTCGCCTCGATTTCCTTCACCGTGATCTTCTTCTTGCGCTTGCCTTCCGGCACCAGCATCTGCGAGGCGCCCGTCTCGTCGATCACGTCGATCGCCTTGTCGGGCAGCTTGCGGTCGTGGATGTACTTGGCCGACAGCTCGACCGCCGTGCGGATGGCTTCGTTGGTGTACTTCAGCTTGTGGAAGCTCTCGAAGTAAGGCTTGAGGCCTTTGAGGATGGCGACGGAATCCTCGATCGTCGGCTCCTTCACGTCGATCTTCTGGAAACGACGGACGAGCGCGCGATCCTTCTCGAAGTGCTGACGGTACTCCTTGTAGGTGGTCGAGCCGATGCAGCGCACGCTGCCCGACTGCAGCGCCGGCTTCAGCAGGTTGGAAGCATCCATGGCGCCGCCGGAGGTCGCACCCGCACCGATGACGGTGTGGATCTCGTCGATGAACAGGATCGAGCCCGGATAGTTCTCGATCTCCTTCATCACGGCCTTCAGCCGCTCCTCGAAGTCGCCGCGATAGCGCGTGCCGGCCAGCAACGCGCCCATGTCGAGCGCGAAGATGGTGGCATCCTGCAGCACCTCGGGCACCTCGCCCTTGATGATCTTGCGGGCGAGGCCCTCGGCAATCGCCGTCTTGCCGACGCCGGGATCGCCGACGAACAGCGGGTTGTTCTTCTGCCGGCGGCACAGCACCTGGATGGTTCGCAGCACCTCAGGCTCGCGGCCGATCAGCGGATCGATCTTGCCGTCGCGGGCCTTGCGATTGAGGTTGACGCAGTAGGTGTTGAGCGCGTCCTGGCCGGGTTTGCGCTCCTCGCCCTCGGCGGCCTGGTCCTCGTCGACGCCGCGCACGTGGCGCGGCTCCGACATGCCGGGGCGCTTGGCGATGCCATGGCTGATGTACTGCACCGCGTCGAAGCGGGTCATCTCCTGCTCCTGCAGGAAATAGGCAGCATGGCTCTCACGCTCGGCGAAGATGGCGACCAGCACGTTGGCGCCGGTCACTTCCTCACGGCCTGACGATTGCACATGCACGACGGCGCGATGGATCACACGCTGGAAACCGGTCGTCGGCTGCGCCTCGGTCGCCTCCTTGGAGACGAGCGCGGAGAGATCGTTGTCGAGATAGTTGGTGACGCGCGAACGCAGGGTTTCCAGATCCACGGTGCAGGCGCGCATGACGGCGGCTGCGTCCCGGTCATCGAGAAGAGCGAGCAACAGGTGCTCAAGCGTAGCATATTCGTGGCTGCGCTCGTTGGCGGCTTCCAATGCGCGGTGTAGGGCGCTTTCCAGGCTCTTCGAGAACGACGGCAAGGCTTACCTACTCTTTCTCCATGGTGCACTGCAGAGGATGACCGTTCTGTCGTGAAAAATCCATGACTTGCGTGACCTTCGTTTCGGCTACCTCGTAGGGATACACCCCACAGATGCCGACGCCCTTGTGATGTACATGAAGCATAATGCGCGTCGCTTCATCGCGTCCCTTGGCGAAAAACTTTTCCAGCACGAGAACGACGAACTCCATCGGCGTGTAGTCGTCGTTCAACAGAAGAACCTTGTAGAGGCTCGGCTTCTTGGTCTTCGGGCGCGTCTTGGTGGCGATGCCCGTGCGCCCATCTTCGTTGCCACGGTCCTTGCCCGGTGGCTCGCGACCAGGTGGCTCGCGTCCGGGCGGATCGCGCCCCGGCGGATCGTTCTTGGCGCCCGTCGATAAAATCGCCAACAGCGTCATCGTCATTAATGCCAACGTCCGTCCCTGGGCCGCGCTGTCGCGCCGACCCGACCCACAACCTGCGCACTCGCGCACTATGATGTCTGACGATACGCAACGGCGCCCATGGCTGCAAATCTCCCGCCGACACTGCCCTGCTACCAAAGCACCCGGCTCCACGAAGGAAACTCAGAGCCGTGCCCGGAAGGATAGAATGGGGACGCAACCGGACACAAAAAAGGCCCGGCGTGCGCCGAGCCCTTGTTTTCGTTGCCGCAGCCTTGGAGGGGGTCGCCGGCTCAGCCGCCGTTCTGCAGCATCTTCTCGACGGGCTTGTAGGCCTCCTTGGCCATCGAAGCGTACATGCCGCCGATCTTGGACATCTGCTGCATATAGTCGTCGTAAGCCCGCTTGGCGAAGCTCGTCTGGATTTCGACGGCTTGCTCAACCGACTTCGACGACATGAGTTTCTCGAGCGTGGTGCTGCTCTCTTCGAACGAGCGCTTCGTGTAGTCGCTCATCTCGGCGGCGATCGCCTGCCAGTTCTTGTTCCACTCGCCCAGCATTTTCATGGCGCTGTCGACGTTGGTCTGTCCTAGCTTTTGCATGTCCTCGAAATTCCTAATCATGGTGCCATCCGTGTCCTAAAGACTGTCCGAAAGGAAAAGCTCGCAGTGCCCCCTGGCCCCGATCAGGACCTCACCCATGCCTCCTTTTTTATAGGCAATGCACAATTTTTCAAGTTCTTTTTGCGGTGCAATATAAGTTGCCGAGGCGCCGATTAACTCAACTGAAGCGGCAGCGGGGGTAGGCTGGGAATGGGACAGGATCATCGCCGCATCGCTCATCGCGCTCGCCCGGCAACGCCGCAAAGCAGCCTGAAAACGATGCTCTTTTGACGGTCATGTCCGGCAGCCAAGCGAGCGTGGGGAGCGTCTAACTCCTTCTAAGCTCCGGTATTTTTGGCGCGGGAAAGGCCCGCGCGGGCGTCGGGAAGTCGGGTGATGAGCGTAGTGTTGAGATCCCAGCAGCCGTCGAGAGGTTCCCTGGCCAGGGTCGTGGCCGCCTGCCTGCTGTGCATCGGGACGGGTAGCGCGTGGGCCGCCGATCCGACCGCCACCTCTCTGGTCGTCGATGCCAACACGGGCGCTGTGCTGCACAATAATGGGGCCGACAAACAGGTCTATCCAGCCTCGCTCACCAAGATGATGACCCTCTACATGACCTTCGAGCTCATCGAGCTCGGACGGCTGGATTATGCCTCCAAAATCAAGATGACGCCCGAGGGCGCGGCCGTCGCTCCCTCCAAGCTGGACATCGACGCCGGCGAGGAGCTGACCGTCCTTGAGGCCATAAAAGCGCTGGTAACCAAGTCGGCAAATGACGTCGCTGTCGCGCTCGCCCAACACATCGGCGGCAGCGAAAGCAATTTCGCCCGCCTGATGACGCGCAAGGCACGCGAGATAGGAATGGCGGACACCACCTTCCGCAATGCCTCGGGCCTGCCCGACCCTGACCAGACGACGACGGCGCGCGACATGGTCACGCTTGGGTTGCGGCTGCAGGACGATTTCCCGCGTCACTACCGGTTGTTCGCCACGCGCACCTTCAGCTTCCGCGGCAAGACCTATCGCAATCACAATTCGCTGCTCTCGCGCTACAATGGTACCGACGGCATCAAGACTGGTTATACGCGCGCCTCCGGCTTCAACCTCGTCTCCTCGGTGCGCCGCGACGGCAAACACGTGGTCGCCGCGGTGTTCGGCGGCGACACGGCACGCGCGCGCAATTCCAAGATGCAATCACTGTTGAACAGCGCCCTGGCCAAGGCGTCGCGCACGGTGACGCGCAAACCGGCGCTGGTCGCCCGCGCCCCACAGCCGCAGCCAGCCAAACCGCCGCGCCAAGTTGCAGCAGCTCGTCCCCCGCCGCAGTCAGCGCAAGTTCTGCCGCCGCCAGCGGCACGTCAGGCGTCAGCGTCGATCGCCGTCGCCAAGGTGCGCGCCGTACGTCTTGGCGCCGACGCCGCGGCGGCACAGGTTGATCGCCGCGCTCCGGCCCCCGTCCGAGCGCAGCCTGTGTTCGCCGACGCCGGCGCTTCGCTGCCGGCCGCCGAGGAGCAGGCAGCTCCCGCCATGGAATCCTTCCCGCGCTTCGTACCCGAAACCGGCGCTCTTCGGCCGTCAACGCTGCAGGCGCAGGCGCAACGCCTCGATGTCGCCGAACCTTCGCCGGCTCCCGCTGCTGCCCCGCGAGCCACCGCCTCGCGCGGGGCCTCCCGCGGCGCCTTCGATATCCAGATCGGAGCTTTCGGCAACAGCGCCGAGGCCGAGCGCCGCATGACGGCGGCCCGCCAGCGCGCCGCCGGCCTGCTAGATGATTATCGCGGCGTCTCCGTGCCGGTGCAGAGCGGCGCCAGCAAACTCTATCGGGCGCGCTTCCGCGGCTTCGATGCCACGGCCGCCAACGAGACGTGTTCGCATCTCAAGACCCTGCAGATCGACTGCTTCGTCATCAAGACCGAGTAGCGGTCAAACCCCCAGGGCAGTGAGCGCCACCTCTTTCGCCTCGTTGATCTTGGCGGCGAGATAAGTCGATCCGCCGCGGTCGGGATGCAGCTTGAGCATCAGCTCGCGGTGCGCGCGGCGGATCTGCTCCTCATCGGCGCCCCGACCAAGGCCCAGGATATCGAGCGCCTCTTCCTCCGTCATGCGCCCGTCGGGCCCGCGGCTCATGTCGGATTCCCCGCGCGCCATATCCTCGCGCCACGACGGATGCAGCCGGTCGAGATAGGCTTCGACGAGTTGCGCGGAACGGCGATCCGTGTGGCGGCAGTCCTGCCAGAGGAGGCCGAGGTCGGCCGGGCTGAGCGTTGAGATATCGCGGCCGGCAAACATTCCCTTGAGAACGTGACCGTGCATCTCGCCGGTGTCGTGGTCGAGCTCCATTTCCAGATGCTCGGTCGTGATGCGCGAGGATTGCCCGGGTGAGCGGCGCGCATTGCCGCCGCCGCCCAGCCAAGGCGGCATGGTGCGCCCCCAGATCAGCCACGAGCCGAACATGCCCAGTGGGATGGCAAGCGGCGCCAGGCCGCGCATAAACATCAGCGACGCGGCGAGCAGCGCCACCGAACCGCCGCCGATGCGCAGCCGCCGCGCGACATTCGCAGGGTTGGCTTGCGCGAAACCGCGCAATGCGAGCAGGCTCAGGGCAAGCGCGATCAGACCCAGGACGAAATAGACCATCAGGTGCCGTAAGCTCCGGGCTTCAGCTGCCCGAGCAGCATGCGGGCGCCGTCGCCGCCATCGCGCGCTCCCAATGCGAGCAACGCCTTGTGGCCGCCAGCGGCGTATACCGCGACAGCCGTAAGCAGGTCACGGAGCTGACGCGCCGAGCCCGCGTCGAAACGGCAGAAGGCGCCTTTGGTCAGGCGCGCGATCTCGCGAAAAGAGCGCGCTGCCGTCTCGTCCGCCCCCTCCTGGAACATGAACACCGGCACGCCGAGCAGCGCCAGTTCGCCGGCACGCGCGCACAGCCGATCAACGTCCTCCTCCATGCTGTCGCCGACATAGACGAGCGCGTTGACCTTGCCGCGCTTGGCTTCATCGAGCGCGTGCGTGAGCACCTTGCCGATCTGCGTAAGGCCGCCTTCGCAGGACACGGAACGCATGAGGCGGGCCAGCGCGTCGGGATCCGAGACCCATTTCGACGAGCGGCATTCGCCCATGCCGCGAAAGTAGACGAGCTGCACGTCGAGACCGCCGACTGCCTTCACGGCGGCGAACATCTCGCCCTGCAGGGCCAGCGCCATGTCCCAGGTGCGTGCCCGGCTCATGGTGGCGTCCATGGCAAAGACAAGCCGACCGCGCGTACCGGTCGCCACCGGGGTCACGGATTTCATCTTGGCGATGAAGGCGGCGACCTCGGCGTCGGAGGCGGCTTCGCGCGCAGGTACGCCTGCACCGCTCCTGGGTGACGATGCAGGCGACGGCGCCGCCTCGCGTGGACGGTCATCTGCGGAGGTCGGTGTTGTTGCAGCAGGCTTACGCGTGATCATTTCTCAAGCCCGATGGGCGCCATGTCCATTACAGCATGGCGATGCAGTGCCCGCTCCGCAATATCCCGGCCGCGGTCAACGACCCGTAATCGTACCGCTGGCGAGCAGTTCGAGGTTGCCGCCTGTGGCCGTGATGTCGGTCGAGCGCACACGCTCGGTGGCATAGGCCAGCAGCGTATGCGGACCGCCCGCCTTTGGTCCGGTACCCGACAGCCCCTCCCCGCCGAATGGCTGCACGCCGACGATGGCGCCAATCTGATTGCGGTTGACGTAGATGTTGCCGACGCGCGCGTGCTCGGCGACGTAATCGGCAACGCCCGCGATGCGGCTGTGCAGGCCGAGCGTCAGGCCGTAGCCGGTGGCGTTGATGGCGGCGATGACCTTGTCGAGCGAGCCGCGCTCATAGCGCACGACGTGCAGAATCGGTCCGAACACCTCCTGTTCGAGCATGCCGAGGCTGTCGATCTCGAAGGCTGCCGGCGTCACGTAGCTTCCCGCGCGGCAGGATTCCGGCAGCATGAGGTCAACCAGCTGGCGTCCCTCGCGCTGCATACGGATCTTGTGCCCGTCGAGATGGTCCTGCGCCTCCTCGTCAATGACCGGGCCGACATCGGTCGCGTAGTCGAAAGGATCGCCGATATCGAGCGCCTGGATGGCGCCGACCAGCATGTCGATGGTAGTGTCGGCAGCTTCCTCCTGCACGAACAGCACGCGCGCCGCCGAGCAGCGCTGACCGGCGCTGTTGAAGGCCGATCGCACGGCATCGCGCACCACCTGCTCGGGCAGCGCACTGGAATCGGCGATCATGGCGTTGATGCCGCCCGTCTCGGCGATGAACGGAATCAAGGCGCCACGCCGATCGGCGAGCGCGCGCTGTATCGCCCACGCGGTTTCGTTCGACCCCGTGAAGGCGATGCCTTCTATACGCTTATCCTTGATAAGCGCCTCGCCGAGACGACCGCTGCCCGGCAGCAGGTGCAGTACATCGCCGGGCACACCTGCCTCATGCAGCAGCCGCGCGGCTAGGAAAGCCGTGATCGGCGTCTGCTCGGCCGGCTTCGCGATGACGGCGTTGCCCGCGGCCAGTGCTGCCGCGACCTGGCCGGTAAAGATGGCGAGAGGGAAGTTCCACGGCGAGATACAGGCGAACACTCCGCGCCCGTTGAGCGTCAGCGTGTTGCGCTCGCCCGTGGGGCCGGGAAGCAGCACCGGTCCCACGAACATGCGGCGCGCCTGCACCGCGTAGTAGCGTAGGTAGTCGATCGCCTCTCGTACGTCGCCCTGCGCATCCTCCAAAGTCTTGCCGGCCTCGCGCACGATGACCGCCATGAGGCGCGCCCTGTCGCGCTCGAAGAGGTCGGCCGCGTTGCTTAGGATCTGCGCACGCGCTGCGCCGCCTTTTTTGTTCCAATCGTGTGCTGCCGCGGTGGCGCGCTGGATTGCACCGTCGGCCTGCGCCAGCGTCGTGACGCGCACCGTGCCGATGCGCTCGCGGCGATCGTGCGGACAGGTGACGAGGCTCGCCCCGTCCCCGCCCGTCATCGCCTTGCCGCCGATGATGGGACCGGCCTCGTAGACATCGTCGAGCGCATCGCCCATCTCGGCGAACAGCGCCTGCCGCACCGATAGCTCGGTGAGGGCCAGTCCGGGCGCCGCGACGCGCTCGGGGAGATAGATGTCGCGCGGAAGCGCGATGGTCGGCGGCGCCTCGGCGGTGGAGCTGCGCTCCGCCTCTGCCACCGCGACGGGATCGCTGATGATCTCCGCCACCGGCGCTTCCGCATCGGCAAGGCGGTTGACGAATGAGGTGTTGGCACCGTTCTCCAGCAGCCGCCGCACCAGATAAGCGAGCAAGTCCTCATGACCGCCGACCGGCGCGTAGATGCGGCACGGGCGCTTGATCAGACCACCGTCGCCGAGCAGCACGTCGTACAGCCCTTCGCCCATGCCGTGCAGGCGCTGGTACTCGAAGGCGGCCGCGCCGCCGGCGACGTGCACGGCGGCGATCGAGTGGGCGTTGTGGGTGGCGAATTGCGGATAGAACGACTTTGGATCGCTGAGCAGCAGCCGCGCGCACGCGAGGTAGGAGATGTCAGTGTGCAGCTTGCGCGTGAACACCGGATAATCGCTAAGCGCGCGCTCCTGCGCCCACTTGATCTCACTGTCCCAGTAGGCGCCTTTAACGAGCCGCACGGGGATGCGCTTGCCGGCGCGCTCGGCGAGGCGGCGCAACCAGCGCAGGGTGGGAACGGCACGCTTGCCGTATGCTTGCACGGCAAGACCGAGCCCGCCCCAGTTGTCGAGCGCCGGGTGGGTGAAGGTGGCGGCAAATGCTTCCAGCGTCGGATCGAGGCGATCCTGTTCCTCGGCATCGATGGTGACGGTGAGGCCGCGCGAGCGCGCCGCGCGCGCCAGGGTCAGCATCCGCGGGGCGAGTTCGGAAGCCAGACGCTCCGTCTTGCCCGGCTCGAAGCGCGGATGCAGCGCCGACAGCTTCACCGACAGTCCCGGCCGGCCGTAAAGCGCATCGGCGTGTAGGACGCTGAACGGCCCCGCCGCCTGCCCAACGATGTCGACCGCCGACAAGTAGCGCTCGAAGTAGGTGTCGGCATCCTTCTGGGTGCGCGCTGACTCCCCCAGCATGTCGTAGGAGAACAGGTAGCCTTTCTCCTTGTACTCCTGCCCCTGCTCCAGCGACTCGCGGATGGTGCGGCCGAGCACGAACTGATCGCCGAGCAACTTCACGGCCTGACGCACCGCCTGGCGGATGACCGGCTCGCCCGAGCGCGCGACGAGGCGCTTCAAGGCATCGATCGGATTGGCGCCACGCGCTTCGCGCAGCTTGACCACGCGGCCGGTGAGCATCAGCGCCCAGGTCGAGGCGTTGACGAACAGGCTGTCCGAGTGGCCGCGATGCTTCTCCCAGTGGCCGCCAGCGATCTTCTCGGCGATCAGCTGATCGGCCGTCTCGGTATCGGGGATCCTCAGCAGCGCCTCGGCGATGCACATGAGGATGATGCCTTCCTCATTGGAAAGCCCGTACTCGCGCATGAAGGCATCGATGCCGGTCTGCTTGCCGCGATCGGTGCGCGCTGCATGCACGAGACGGCGGGCAAGGTCGCCCGACCGGCGGCGCTCGTCTTCGCTGAACACGGCGCGCTCGATGAGCCGGTCGAGCAACCGCTGCTCGTCGATGAGATGGTTGGCGGCAATCTCCTCGCGCGGGGGCACCAGCCGCGCCCGCTCCTCAACCTCGTCACCCAGCTCGGCCATCTTCACTGCAACCATTGAGCCCTCATGCGTAGCGCGGCGTCGGACGATTCGGTGTTTGCCACCCTAGCAAATCGGCGCCCGGCGTGCGCGCGGCCCTCGCATGTGCATCCACGGGCTTGACGCGCAGCCCCCACCTCGCCAGAGGTTGCTGCCACACGCGGTTCCGTGAGGCTTAGCAGGTGACCACCCGGCTGAAGGTCGTGCGCAGCATTGCCGATCTGCGCGACGCGACCCGCCAATGGCGGGACAACGGCCTAAAGATCGCCCTCGTTCCCACCATGGGTGCCCTGCATGCGGGGCATCTGGCGCTGGTGCGCCGCGCCGCCGAGCTGGCCGACCGCACCTTGGTTTCGATCTTCGTCAACCCCAGCCAGTTCGCCCCGCACGAGGATCTTGGCCGCTACCCGCGCGATGAAGCCGGCGATCTCGCCAAGCTCGGCGGCGAGCGCTGCGATCTGGTGTGGGCGCCGACGGCAGCCGACATGTACCCCGAAGGCTTCGCGACCCGCATCCTGCCGGCGGGCGCTGCGCAAGGATTGGAAAGCGATTTTCGCCCACACTTTTTTGGTGGCGTCGCCACGGTATGCGCCAAGCTGTTCGGCGCGACGACGCCCGACTTGGCCATCTTCGGCGAGAAGGACTACCAGCAGTTGTGCGTCGTCAGGCAGATGGTGCGCGATCTGGACATGCCGCTCGACATCGTCGGCGTCCCGACGACGCGCGAAGCCGACGGCCTGGCGCTGTCCTCGCGCAACGTCTACCTGTCGGCCGCCGAGCGGGCCATCGCGCCGACGCTCGCGGGCGTGCTACGCGAAGTTGCCGCCAAGGCCCGCGATGTTGTCGACGGCAGCGCACCACGCTCCGGGCGAGCGCCCCGCCCGGCGCCGCTGGTGCGTGACCCGGCATTGCCTCCGCAGGCGCATGAGCTTGCCGAGCTGACGGCCATCTGCGCCGCCGCCGCAAAGGAACTACAGTCCGCCGGCTTCACCAAGGTGGACTATGTGGCCGTGCGCGCCGCCGACACGCTGCAGGTCATCAGCGAAACCGGCGCGCGGCCGCTGCGCGTTCTCGGTGCCGCCTGGCTCGGCGCAACCCGGCTCATCGACAACGTGCAAGCTTAACTGCGTTGGCGCGTGGCGAGCACGATGCCGCTGGCGATGAGGGCGACCCCAACCGCGTGATAGAGGTGCGGTCGCTCGCCCAGAATGGCGATGGCGAGAATGGTGCCGAACACCGGCACCAGATAGACCGACAGCCCGGCTGTGTTGGCGCCCAGCACCTCGACGGCCCGATTGTAGGCGCCATACCCCACCGCCGAGGCGAATACCGAGACATAGCCCATGGCCAGCAGCGCATGCAGGCTGAGCGGCATCGGGCGTACCAGCAATGTTTCGCCGACATAGAACGGCAGCAACAGCAGCGCACCGATGAAGAAGCTGGCGAACAGGAAGCTGAGGCCGTGCACGGGCGGGCGCAGACGCAACAGTGCCGTGTAGATGGCGTAGAGTATGCTGGCACCGAGCATCCACAGATCGCCGCGGTTGAAGTCGAGGTCCGTCAGCAGTTTGGGATCGCCGTGCATGATCAGCGTCAGCGCGCCGGCCAGCGACAAGGCGATACCCACCGCCTGGCGCCCGGTCACCCGGTCGCCGAAGATGAGGTAGCAGGCGAAGACGATGAGCACGGGCACCGACGTTTGCAGCATGAGGATGTTGAGCGCCGTGGTCGATTCGGCGGCGATGTAGAGCGCGGCGTTGAAGAACGCGATGCCCAGGGCCGACAGCACGACCATGATCCGCCAATGCTTGAGGATGACGGGCAGATCGCGGCGCACGTGCGGGGCGGCGAACGGCAGCACGACCAGCGCCGCCAGCAGCCAGCGCCAGAAGGCCAGCCCGATCGGGGGCAGTTCGCCGGCGACGGCGCGGGCGACGATGGCGTTGCCGGCCCACACCAATCCGGGCAACAGCATCAGGAGCCATGGGGAGCTGGCCAGGCGGGCAAGGCCGCTGGGGGCGACTTGCCGCTTTTCGAGGCCGGAAGGGGATTGCATAGGAACCGCAGCTTGTTAACCGGCGGAGGGGCGGGCCCGCACGGCGCCCTTTATCGCAGGCCCGCGCGCCGAATTCACCCCCTGGCGAAACATGTTTCCATTGGCAAATCGGCCACCCTTGCCAACGGCCGGTGGCGCATGCGAGGTGGTCAGCAACCATAAACCAGGGATTCGCCGCTATCGGCCCCTCGTCCCCGCGTCACGTGCCGAACGGCATGCTGCATAACGACGGGATAGACGCATGGCCGGAGCCGTTCGCGACCTCTTCGCAACGATCGAAAGCTTCATGAGCGACAAGACGGCCCGTGCCCGCAGTACCGCCGACGCCTCGGACAACTACACCGCGGCGGATATCGAGGTCCTCGAAGGACTCGAGCCGGTGCGGCGCCGGCCCGGCATGTACATCGGCGGCACCGATGAGAAGGCCATGCATCATCTCTTCGCCGAGGTGATCGACAATTCGATGGACGAGGCGGTGGCCGGTCACGCCACGTGGATCGAGGTCGAACTCGACAGCGAAGGCTATCTGGCGGTGACCGACAACGGGCGCGGCATGCCCGTCGATCCGCACCCCAAGTTCAAGAACAAGAGCGCGCTCGAAGTCATCATGTGCACGCTGCACGCGGGCGGCAAGTTCGACGGCAAGGCCTACAACACCTCGGGCGGCCTGCACGGCGTCGGCGTGTCGGTGGTCAACGCGCTGTCCGACGTCTGCGAAGTCGAGGTGGCGAGGAGCCAGCAGCTCTATCGCATGACCTTCTCGCGCGGCGAGCCGCAGGGCAAGCTGGAGAAGCTCGGTCCGGTGATGAACCGGCGCGGCACCAAGGTTCGCTTCCATCCCGACGAGACGATCTTCGGCAAAGGCGCCTACTTCAGGCCGGCGCGCCTGTTCAAGATGGCGCGCTCCAAGGCGTATCTCTTCGGCGGCGTCAAAATCCGCTGGAAGTGCGATCCCTCGCGGATCACGGACGCGACGCCGACGGAAGCTGAGTTCCACTTCCCCGGCGGCCTGCGCGATTATCTCGCCTCCGAGATCGAAGGGCAGACGCTGGTCACCAAGGAGCTCTTCACCGGCAACGTGCAGCGCGAGGGCAAGCACGGCTCGGTGGAATGGGCCGTCGCGTGGGTGGCCGACGCCGACGGGTTCTCCCGCTCATACTGCAACACCATTCCGACCGGCGAGGGCGGCACGCACGACAACGGCCTGCGCTCGGCGCTGTCCAAGGGACTGCGCGAGTTCGGCGAGCGTGTCGGCAACCGCAAGGCGGCGCAGATCACCGCCGAGGACGTGATGAGCACGGCGGCCTCGATGCTGTCGGTGTTCCTGCGCGAGCCTGAATTTCAGGGCCAGACGAAGGACAAGCTCGCCACCCAGGAGGCGACGCGCATCGTCGAGTCGACGGTCAAGGACGCCTTCGACCACTGGCTGACGGAAAGCCCGCAACAGGCGACGAAGCTGCTCGACTGGTCGGTCGACCAGGCCGAGGAGCGCTTGAAGCGCCGGCGTGAAAAAGAGATCGGCCGCCAGTCTGCGACGCGCAAATTGCGCCTGCCCGGCAAACTCGCCGACTGCACCATCCAGACGGCGGCAGGCACGGAAATCTTCATTGTCGAGGGCGACTCGGCCGGCGGCTCGGCAAAAAGCGCGCGCACGCGCGAGACGCAGGCCATCCTGCCGCTGCGCGGCAAGATCCTCAACGTCGCCAATGCTTCCTCGGCGAAGCTGTCGCAGAACCAGCTGCTTGCCGACCTTATCCTGGCGCTCGGCGTCGGCACCGGCACAAAATACAACGACGCCGACCTGCGCTATGAGCGCGTCATCGTGATGACCGACGCCGATGTCGACGGCGCCCACATCGCCTCGCTGCTCATCACCTTCTTCTACCAGGAGATGCCGCTGCTGATCGAGAACGGCCACCTGTTCCTGGCCGTGCCGCCGCTGTTCAAGCTGACGCACGGCGCCAAGTCGGTCTACGCCCGCGATGAAAAGCACCGCGCCGAGCTGATGGCCAAGGAGTTCAAGCCGGGCGCCAAGGTCGACGTCTCGCGCTTCAAAGGCCTCGGCGAGATGAATGCCAGCCAGCTCAAAGAGACGACCATGGACCCCAAGAAACGCATGCTCTTGCAGGTCGCCATCGGCGACGGCGACCGCACCGCCATCGGCGAAGCGGTCAATGCGCTGATGGGCTCCAAGCCGGAAGCACGCTTCCGTTTCATCCAGGACCGCGCCGCTTTCGCCCACGATTTGGATATCTAGCGCGCGGTTATCCGCACCAGCGGTTTATGCGGGAGTGGATTTCCCGACTGAGTGCCGTGAGCTTGCCCCACACATCGTGTAAGAAATCGAGCTCCAAAAGAGGGAGCAGCCGATGAGCCGTGTGCGCGTAGTGGTGGGAACACGTAAAGGCGCGTTCATTCTCAGCGCCGACGGCGCGCGTAAGGACTGGACGGTCGACGGGCCGCACTTTCCCGGGCTGGGAAATCTATCACGTGAAGGGCTCGCCGGTGGACCCCGACCGCATCTATGCGTCGCAGTCGAGCGGCTGGTTCGGCCAGCAGATCCAATGCTCGCGCGATGGCGGCAAATCCTGGGAGCCGACCGGCAACAAGTTCGCCTACGAAGGCGATGCCGGCACGCACCAATGGTACGACGGCACGCCGCATCCCTGGGAATTCAAGCGGGTCTGGCATCTGGAGCCGTCGCTGACCGACCCCGACAGCGTTTATGCCGGCGTCGAGGACGCAGCCCTCTTTCATACCGCCGACGCGGGGCAGACGTGGACCGAACTGTCCGGCCTGCGCGGGCATGGCTCGGGACCGCGTTGGCAGCCGGGCGCCGGCGGCATGTGCCTGCACACCATTCTCATCGACCCGAGCAATCCCGACCGAATATTCATCGCCATCTCCGCCGCCGGCGCCTTCCGCACCGACGACGGCGGCAAGACATGGCGGCCGATCAACCGCGGTCTGCAATCGCAATACATTCCCGATCCGGAGGCCGAGGTCGGCCACTGCGTCCATCGCCTTGCCATGCACCCGTCACGGCCGAACGTGCTGTTCATGCAGAAACACTGGGACGTCATGCGCAGCGACGATGCCGGCGATACCTGGCGCGAGGTCAGCGGCAACCTGCCGACCGATTTCGGCTTCGTCATCGACGTCCACGCGCACGAGCCCGAGACCATCTACGTCGTGCCGATCAAGAGCGACGCCGAGCACTATCCGCTCGAGGGCAAGCTGCGCGTCTATCGCAGCCGTAGCGGCGGCAACGAATGGGAGGCGCTGACCAACGGCCTGCCGCAGTCCGACTGCTACGTGAACGTGCTGCGGGACGCCATGGCCATCGACACACTCGATAAGTGCGGGATCTATTTCGGCACCACGGGCGGGCAGGTCTACGTTTCCAGCGACGCCGGCGATAGCTGGTCGGCCATCGTCCGCGACCTGCCGGCAGTGCTCTCGGTCGAGGTCCAGACGCTGCCATGATCCGCGTCGTCCTGCCCTCGCACCTGCGCATGCATGCCAACATCGACGGGGAGGTGAGCCTCGCTGTCGAGGGGCCCGTCACGCAGCGGTCGGTCATGGACGCGCTGGAGGCGCGCTATCCGGTACTGCGCGGAACCATTCGCGATCACGGCACGCTGCGGCGGCGTCCGTTCCTGCGTTTTTTCGCCTGCCAGAGGGACATTTCGCTGGAGCCGCCGGACAACCCGTTGCCCGAGCCGGTGGCGATCGGCGCCCAACCACTTCTCATCGTGGCGGCCATCGCCGGCGGTTAGGCGGACTGGCCTTGTTTGCTAACCAATACCGGTGCGATCAGTCCGCCGTCGCGCCGTGACCGGCGGCGATGCGGATGCGTTCCGCGGCTCGGGCGGCTTCATCGTCAACTGGTAAGCAGAGACAGATTGAAAAGCGCGCCGCGAGCTAGCCTCCGGCGCGCTTTTCCATGCCGCGCGCTCGAATGCAGTCTTCGCGTTGCCATGACGCGGAACGCTAATCGAGTTGCAGGACGTTGGCGCCGATGTCCGGATCGACCTTGCGCTGCAGCCGGCGATCGTGCGTCGTCACCGTGATCTCCACCGATCCGGTCCCCACCTTCGCCGCCAGCACGTGACCACCGACGGCGAGGAAATCGCGCCCCGCCACTGTCGCGTGGGCATGCACCGAGGGCTTGCCATCCTTCCAGGCGATCGACCCGGTCATGCCGGTCATCTCGACGTCGTTGAAGGTCTTCGGCGCGAACTCCTTCTTGGCGAAGTCATAAAAGCCGAAGGTGACCTCGCTGAGAAAGCCGATGCCAGCGAGGCTGGCGCTCGGGATATTCTCAGTCTCGGCGAACTTCTCCAGGCTCGCCAGCACGTCATCACCCCGGCGGAGCACCATCAGATAGCCGGTCGGCGTCTTGATGAAACGGGACGGCTCGGCATTCTCGGCCTGCGCCGGAAGCGCGGCGCTTGCGATGGCGGCGAGCGCAATGATCACCTTGAGCATGACGTCTCCTCGGAGGGTGAGCCGGACTGGCGCCTGAACTGTCCGCTTTAGATGGGAATTCCGAGGCGCTGCGCCACCTGACGCGCTGTGCCCTCGCGCTGGCGCGTGATCGCCGCCAAGGCCGAACGCGCGCCCTCGAGCACGGCGGCCGGCGCGGTTTGCGGGGATCCGCTGTCGAAAGGCGGCTCGGGTGCGTACTGCAGGTAGAGCTGGATGGTGCGGGCCGCGTCGTCCCCGCGGAGCATCGCCGCCACGCGCAACGCCCCGTCGATGCCGGCCGTGACGCCGGCGGCGCTGACGAGATTGCCATCAACCACAACCCGCGCGTCGACGGGGATGGCGCCGAAGTAGGCCAGCAGGTGGTGCGCCGACCAGTGCGTCGTCGCCCGCCGCCCGCGCAAAAGCCCGGCCGCGCCGCACAGTAATGCTCCGGTGCACACCGAGAAAATACAGCGCGCGCCGGCCGCCTGGCGGGCGATCCAGCCGAGCACCGCCGCGTCGGACATGAGCGATTCCTGGCCGAAACCGCCCGGGATGTGCAGGACGTCGAGTTGCGGCGCGTCGGCGAGCAGCGCATCCGGTGTCAGCCGCAGGCCCTGCACGTCGCGCACCGGCGAAAGCGTCTGCCCGTAGAGCCGAAGGGTGGAGTTGGGCAGTCGCGACAGCACCTCGAACGGGCCGGTGAGGTCGATCTGGTCCAGCCCCTCGAACAGGAGCGAGCCGATATGCAGGTGAGCGTCATTAGCAACCATGATCGGTATCTCCGGGCCCAATCCGGGGCCTCCCCCGAAATTGTCGTATCGCGTCCCGCAAAAAGCCGTATCGCCGGATACGACTAGGCACCCTGGTGAATTCAACACCTTGACCGTCGATATAAATTGTATAGGCAGCCACTAGGTCTCACCGCAGTTGCTGCACTTGGCGCAGCGTCTCAGTCGCGATGGATCTAACCGCGCTAATCGGAGTTTAAAGAATTCTAGTTAGATCAGTGGTTAGGGCTTTCTAAGGGTTATTGACATGGCACCTCAGCGGGCGATGCGTCGCCGTCACTCTTTTCTTTCCCTGGCCGTGATCACGGCGGTGGCCGCGGTCGCACTGGCCGGGCCTGCTGCCTCGCGCGGCAGCCGGGCACCGGAGGCGCAAGATCAGGAGCAGACGCAGGCGCGCCAGCACGGGCAGCCGCGGCTGGCTGTCGTCTCCTTGGGCGACCAGCGTGTCACCGTCTATGACGCGGACGGCGCCATCATGCAGGGCCCTATCTCGAGCGGCGCCACGCCGAACGACACCCCGCCCGGCATCTACGCCATCCTGCAGAAAAACCGCGAGCACTACTCCAACCGTTACGATGACGCGGCAATGCCGTTCATGCAGCGCATCACCTGGACGGGCATCGCCCTGCATGCAGGCGCGCTTCCCGGCTATCCCGCCTCGCACGGCTGCGTGCGTCTACGCCACGACTTCGCCGGCCAACTGTTCGATCTCACCAAGCTCGGCATGCGCGTCGTCGTCTCGCGCAACAACATGGCGCCCTCCCCGATTTCCCATCCCGTGCTGTTCAAGCCAACGCCGTTCCGTGACAACGTCGCGGTGCTGACGCCGGCGGCGATCACGATGCCCGCGCGTAGCGAGGAGGGTAAAGACACGCGCTATGACGGCGGCCCCAACGATCCGCCCGAGTTGGCTACGCGCACCGCATCTCTGCAGGCTCAGTCGGCGGCCAAGTCCGCCGAGGCCGAGCAGCTGAAAGCGAAGACCGAAGAGACGCGCGTCGCCTACAAGCAGCAGCAGCGTGAAAGCGCGCGTGCGGCCAAGGCGCTGAAGAGCGCCGAGCGGGCGCACAAGAATGCGGTCGAATGGCTGGCGGACGTCGAGAAAACGCTCGCGCGCGCCACCAAGGAAAAGGCGATCAAGCGCGCCGAGGATCAAAAGGCCAAGGCAACGGCGAAGGTTGCCGAGACCAAGGCGAAGCTCGAAACGGTGACGGCCGAGAACAAGCCGGCGCTGGAAGAGCTTGCCCAGGCGGAAGCTGCATTCAAGGCCGCCGATGCCGAGCAGAAGATCGTCGCCGCCGCAGCCCGCGATGCGCAACGCAAGTTGTCTCCGGTGTCGGTGTTCATCAGCCTCAAGGCCAAGAAGCTGTATGTCCGCCAGGACATGGAGCAGGTGTTCGAGACCGACATCGCCATCCGCGATCCCGATGCGCCGATCGGCACGCACGTCTTCACCGCCGTCGACTATCAGCCCGGCGGGCGTGACATGCGCTGGAACGTCGTGTCGATCGCCGGCCGCCAGCCCGGCGAGCCGGAGAAGAGCAGCGGCATGAACCGCCAGGGGCGCAATGCCTCGGTTGAGGCCATCCCGACCGATGTCGTCGCGGCGACCGCTGCGCTCGACCGGATCGACATCCCGGCCGAAACCCGCGAGCGCATTTCCCAGCTCGTGCTGCCAGGCTCCTCGGTTATCGTTTCCGACGAGGCCGCGCATAAGGAGACGGGCAAGGCGACAGACTTCATCGTGCTGCTCAGCGGCGAGCCGCAGGGCGGCATCATCCTGCGGCCCAAGCCCAAGCCCGAGTTCTACGACGACTACTGGGGCTACAGTTACAACGACGGATACGGCAACGACCGGCGCCGTCGCCGCGGCGGAGCACCGTACGGCCCGTTCGGCGGCAAGTTCCCCTGGTGGTGAGCCCCGCGTGAGTTCGAAAACGTGAAACTAAAAAAGGCCGCGAGCGGATACCGCTGGCGGCCTTTTTCTTGTGCGCTCGACTTACGCCCCTGGGGGTGAGGCCATTTCCGCGGCCAGTTCGCCGAGCTGATCGAGGCCCGAGTTGGTGCCCATCTCGAAACCGCGCGACACGTGCGAATTGCGCATCGCCACGCTCTCGAACACCGTGTGAATCGTGAGCTGGGTCTTGCCCGGACCATTCTCATCGAAGGTCACGGTGACCACCATGCGGCCGGCGCCCTTGGTCTCAAAGCCGTTGTCGTAGACGATCCTGCGATCCTTCTCGATCTCCAGGTACGTGCCACCGAACGGGGTGTTCTGCTTGCCGCTGGGGCCGGTCATCGCGAAGCGGAACTTGCCGCCGACGCGAAAATCGATTTCGCACAGCGTGACCGGCCAGCCCTTGGGACCGAACCAGCGCATAATGTGCTCGGGCTTGCTGTAGGCCTCGAACAGCAACCTCGCTGGCGCATCGAAAGCGCGGGTGATGATCACCTCGCGTTCGCTCTCCGGCTCACTGGGCACGACGCTTACCTGCATGACGCTTTTCCTTTCGCTTCATTACCTTCACGTAGTCGTCGAGACGATCGAGGCTCTCCGCCCAGAACTGCTCGTAGCTGCCGAGCCACTCGGCGGCTTGCGCCAGCGGCGCCGCGTTTAGACGCACGGGGCGGAATTGCGCATTGCGCCCGCGCGCGACGAGTCCCGCGCCTTCGAGAACCTTCAAGTGCTTGGAGATGGTCGGCTGGGTGAACCCGAACGGGGCGACGAGTTCGTTGACCGTCGCCTCGCTCTCGGCAAGGCGCGCCAGGATGGCACGGCGCGTCGGATCGGCGAGCGCTGCAAAGACGCGATCGAGATCTTGCGGAGCGGCGGCGTGGACCATGTATTCCTCAATGGCTATATAGCCACTTAGGAATATTTCAGAGCACCGCGACTCGTCAAGCCCCGCGGTCGCACATTCTGCCCTCGACCTAGCGGTCGCTGCGCAACGAAGCCTCAACCTCGCGGGCGATGCCGGCTGCATCCGCAATATCGGCATATTCAATGGCGGCGTTGTCGACGTACGCAGCCTCGTGGCCCTTTGGCGCGTGCGCGGGACCGAGCACGCCCAGCGCCGTCGGATGACCCTCGGCGTTGTCCTCATCGCCAAAGTAGCCTTCGACGATGACGCCCTTCGCCCGATATTCAGGATCGCGCAGCATCACCGCGTGCAGCTGCTTCAAATTGTAATGCGGCACCGAGGCCATCAGATGGTGCGGCAGGTGATAGTCCATGCCGAACGGAAACACCGCATAGCGCACCAAGGGACCGACTAGAAACACGCGCGTGTTGGTGTATCGGCCCCGATCGGCGTTGCCGTGCTGCACCCACTGCCGCAGGATCATGAACAGCGGGAAGGTTGTGAACAGCGGCAGCACCCACAGAAGGCCGAAGTAGCTCCAGGCCGCACCCCAGCCGGCAAGCTGCACCGCCGACAGCGCCCCGTAGAGCAGCGCCAGATAGCTTACACGTGCCATGCCCATTGCACGCAGCGGGACGACCGGCGCCAGGCGCGTGCGTGGAAAGGCATCATCGGGGAGCATCCATAGGATGGTCATGACGACCGCCCACATCGTCGGCAGGATGATCGCCACCGCCAGTGCGTAGCCCATGAAAACGAGCGGAATGACAATTAGCGGCGCGCCGATAGCGAACAGGATGCCGGCGCGCAAAGGACGGATGGAGCCGGGGCGATCGGGATCGGCGTAGGGATTTGTCGAGCCCATGGCGATCGATGAGTACTTCGCGCGCACCAGGGTGTAGCGGAAGAGATTGGGAAGCCACAGCTGCTTCAGGAGAGACCACAGTATCTCCATATGCGTGATGGGAAAGTCGAGCCAGTGGTCGCTGTCGTGCAACTGGCTGATGTCGGGATCGCGTTCTGGATCGTTGACGAACTGGTGGTGCGCCAGATGATGCAGGCGATAGTGGTAGGTCGTCGTGAAGATGGGAAACGCACCCAGCCAATCGGAGGCAATCTCGTTGAGCTTGCGATTGGCGAACAGCATGTAGTGCGTGCCTTCGTGGATAGCGCCGCCGAATTGATGCTGCGAAGCGCCGATGGCGAAAATGGCGGCGAGTGTCGACGGCACGGTCCACCACCAGGAGATGCTCCCGGCGGCGGCCGCCTCGATCACCCAGATGGCCCCCATGAGCGCGGCGGCTATGACGAGATAGATGCGCGCAAGGTGCCACCAGTTGGTGGCGTTATCGCGCGCCTTGAGCGCCAGCACCTCCTCGGAGCTTTGCCGATTCGGCCTGGGTGCCGATTCGCGGTCGCCACTGCGGTGCGAACCACCGACCGTCGCTCCGATAGCTGCCATGTGTGCGAATCCTGAGATTTGGGTTCTGCGCCGCGCCGAATCCCATGCAACCTATTCTGGCACACGGCTAATCGCCCAGCCCCCGCAAATGATTGCTGTGGCGACGTTGCTGTCGGGTTACGCGGCAGATCGCAATGCGGCGGATCGGCGTTGCCCAATGTCCACCGTAAGCATTAGTAGTTGCGGGTCGTGGTGTGCTTGTCCGCTTCGGCAAGTCCCACCCGTTTGCAGTGTGCGTTCGTCAGCCGGAGCACATTCAGCAATGGGAGGGGACAAATGCGCATCAGAGCGCTTGCTGCAGAATTTATCGGAACATTCGCCTTGGTTGCCTCGATCCTGGGAGCGGCCTTGTTCTCGTTCCCGATCGCCGGCATCAGCGGTGTTGCGTTGTCGCTCGGCTTTACGGTGATGGCGATGATCTTTGCCGTCGGGCATATATCAGGCGGACACTTCAACCCGGCTGTGACCCTGGGCCTCGTCGCCGGACGTCGCTTCTCGGCATCCGAGGCGCCGAGCTACATTATCGCCCAGTGCCTTGGGGGCATCGCTGCCGCGCTCGTGTTCTACCTCATTGCCTCGGGCAAGTCGGGTGGCTTCGAGGTCGGCAACTTCGCCTCCAACATGTACGGTGGCGACGGCTATTCGATGCTCTCGGCCTTCCTTATCGAGGTTGTGCTTACCGGCCTGTTCATCTTCATCATCATGGGCGCGACCTCGAAGAAGGCACCTGCCGGCTTTGCTGCCATTGCCATCGGCCTTGCGCTGGCGGCCACGCAGTACATGGCCATCCCCGTCGATAATGCTTCGATCAATCCCGCCCGCAGCCTGGCGACAGCGGTGATTGCCCTCGGCGAGCCTCTGGCTCAGCTGTGGATATTCTGGGTCGCTCCCATTCTCGGTGGCGTGCTGGGAGGCCTGCTGGGGCGCTGGCTCATCGACGAAACCGACTGAAAGATGACACTATCCACAGCAAGAAAAGCCGCGGCCCGACGCCACATCCCGCGGTTTTTCTTGCGTTTTTAGAGAACATGTGTCAGCACACAACCGGCTCGAGCGCAGGGGTGCTAATTCGATTAGTCCCTTTTCGAGACCCCAGATTTCTTTGCCGCTTTAGGCGATACCCGACTCCCCCTGCGCTCCGTCACCCGCTGCCGCCGTTAAGGCGTTGGCGCGGGCAACGCATGAATGCAGGACGGAGACGTTGACTTTTGGAAACTAAGACCTTCGCGGAGCTGGGTTTGAGCTCCAAGGTGCAGGCGGCCATAACTGCCGCCGGCTACTCGTCGCCGACCCCCATTCAGGCCGCCGCCATCCCGGTCGCCGTGAGCGGCCGCGACGTCCTCGGCATCGCCCAGACGGGCACCGGCAAGACGGCCTCGTTCGTGTTGCCGATGATCACTCGCCTCGAGACCGGCCGTGCCCGCGCGCGCATGCCTCGCTCGCTGATCCTGGCGCCGACCCGTGAGCTCGCCGCCCAGGTGGCGCAGAGCTTCGAGAAGTACGGCGTCAACAATAAGCTCAACCTGGCGCTGCTCATCGGCGGCATGTCGATGGATGAGCAGGTAAAAAAACTCGATCGCGGCGTCGATGTGCTCATCGCTACCCCGGGGCGGCTGCTCGACCATTTTCAACGTGGCCGCGTGATGCTCATGGGCGTTGAGATCCTCGTCATCGACGAAGCAGATCGCATGCTCGACATGGGCTTCATTCCCGACATCGAGAAAATCTGCAAGCTGCTGCCGCCGCGCCGCCAGACGCTGTTCTTCTCGGCGACAATGCCGCCGGAAATCACGCGCCTCGTCAGCCAGTTCCTCAAGGATCCGGAGCGCATCGAGGCCGCCCCGCCGGCGACCACGGCGAAGACGATCACACAGCTCTTCCAGTATTGCCCCAATGGCGAGGACTGGGCCAAGCGCGACATGCTGCGCAACCTGATCTCCAGCCAGAACGTGCGCAACGCCATCATTTTCTGCAACCGCAAAGTGGAAGTGGCGATCCTGCACAAATCTCTGGTCAAGCATGGCTTCTCGGCCGGCGCCCTGCACGGCGACATGGACCAGAAGGCGCGCATGGAAACGCTCGACAAGTTCCGCGCCGGCGAATTGAAGCTGCTGGCGGCGAGCGACGTTGCCGCCCGCGGCCTCGACATCCCCGACGTCAGTCACATCTTCAACTTCGATCTGCCGTGGCAGCCGGACGATTACGTGCACCGCATCGGCCGCACGGGCCGCGCCGGCAAGGAGGGCGTTTCCACCTCGCTGGTCACGATCGACGAATTGAAGTCGCTCAAGGACATCGAAAAGATGCTCGGCGAGCCGGTCACGTGGATCGGCGAGTCTCCCTCCGAGGAAGAGTTCGCCGAGGCCGGCAAGAAGCGTCGCGGCCGCGGCGGACGTACCCCACAGCGTGGCCGCAGCGGCAAGCCGACGTCGCAAGCACGCGACGACAAGGGTGGTCGCGGTGAACGTCGCCCCGGCCGGCGCAGCGCCACCGCGCAGCGGCGAGCCGCGCCAGCCGCGTCTGGAACAGCCCCGCGAACCGCGTGAGGCGCGCGGCGAGCAGCAGCGTGAACCACGTGCCGAGCAGCATCGCGAGCCGCGCGAACAGCGTCAGCCGCGCAGCGAGCAGCGTGAACCGCGTGCCGAACAACCCCGTGAGCCGCGTGCGGAGCAGCAGCGCGAGCACCGCGGTGAGGAGCGTCAACCCCGCGAACGGCAGCGTGAGCCGCGTGCGGAGCACGCCCGTGAACCACGTGCGGAGCACGCCCGTGAACCGCGTGCCGAGCACGCCCGTGAGCCGCGTTCCGACCAGCACCGTGGTGAGCAGCGCCCGCCACGCACGGATGGTCCCCGCGAGCAGCGCACCGATCAGCGCCCGCCGCGTCGCGAACCCCGCTCCGAGCAGCCGCACGCATCCAACGGCGAGCAGCGGCAGCCGCGCGCGGCACAACCCGATACCCGGGGACCCGCGCAGCCACGGCCGGCGCAACCGGCACGCCCCGAGCGCTCACGCGAGCGCCAGCCTGAGGGCGGACGCTCGGGCTTCGCCGACAATGTGCCGGCGTTCCTGCGCAATCCGGTGAAGCGCCCGGCCAAGGTTGCCGGCGAGTAAACGACGGCGCGGCTCGCAAGAGCCGCGCTGTTTGATGCTGGCGGAGCCGCGGCCCATGCCAGACCGCCGCTTTCAAGCAGAGCCGGGATCGCTGCGCAGCATGCGGCGCATGGTGTTGTCGTGCCGAATGAAGTGATGCCACAGGGCAGCGAGCGCGTGAACACTGGCGAGAGCGATCAGTGCGTAGGCAGCCAGTTCGTGCGTCTCTTCCAGAAAATCCTCGTACGCTGATGACAGTGTCAGGGGCGATGGCATCGCTATCAGCCCGAAGGCCTGCGGCTCGATCGGTGGCTCGGCCACACCAGACAGCAGCCAGCCGAGCAGCACCACGACAAGCGTGACTGCGTACAGCGACACATGCGTGAACCGCGCCGCCGTGTTCTGCCAGACCGGAGTGCCGGGAACCGCCGCCGGCGCGGGGTTGAACACCGCCCAGGCGATGCGCGCCACGAGAATGACGAGCAGGGTGATGCCCATGGAGGCATGGATCGCATAATAGTAAGGGCGGTCGATGCGCGCCGGCACCTCGCCCATCCAAAGCCCCAAGCCGAACGTCGCGACCACCAGCAGCGCGACCGTCCAATGCAGGGCGATGGTCATCCAGCCCCAAGTGTCTTTCGTATTGCGCATCATGCCGACCTCCTCGTTCCTTGTGCTCCGTTTCGCACAAGGCGGCTGACAGCCGCATGACGGGGACCGGCCTCAGCTGGGTCAGGGCGTCGCGCGCGGCATGACCTAGGTCAGAACGCGCTGCCGGGCTGCTGCAAGAAAGCCAATTCTTCGGCGGTCGAGGCGCGATCCAACACGGCGTTGCGATGCGGGAAGCGACCAAATCGCGCCACCACATCGCGGTGTGCGTGGGCGTAGCGAGTGTACTCCTCATCTCCCAACGCAGTGATCAGAGCGATGCTGCGATCCTGATCGGCAAGATTTTCGCTGTGCTCGAACGGCAGATACATGAACACACGCCGCTCGGCCGGCAGCTGCGCATCGAGACCGCGGGCGATGGCCGCCTCGGCAACGGCGAGTGCCTGCGCATCGGTTGCGAAGCTGCGCGGATCGCCGCGGTATACGTTGCGCGAAAACTGGTCCAGCACGATGACGGTCGCCAGCGCGGTATCGGCGCTGGTCAGCGCCGCGTCGATGGAGGTATTCGAGAGTTCCTCGATGAGCGGCAGGAAGCGGTCTTTGATCTGCGCGTCGGTCGCTGCGTCCTTCACGAACCACGACTTGCGTCCGAGAGTGCCGAACCAGAAGTCGAGCACATCGCCGACCCAGGCCGGCTGCGGTGCAGCGGTCATGATGCTTTCCTCTTTCGGTTGGGAACGTCGCGCTCCCGCGCCTGGCGTGCCGCCTGCAGGGCGCGCGCACCCCATCGCAGCATCTCCGCCCGGTCGTCGAAGAGCAGTTCTGGCGCCCGCCAGTACGAGGTGCTTATGCGCCGGCCGGCTTTGACAAAGCTGAACGGCTCCAGGCCCGCGGCCGCGAAAGTCGCGCGGCTATCCGCGTCCGTCTTCAGGTAGAGCACGTCGTCGATGACCAGCGCGAAGATTACGCCGTCGACGTAGATGCCCGCGCCGCTGAACATGCGGCGGGAGGTGACGTCACCCAGATCAGAGAGATGGTCTTGAAGAAGCGCGATGAAGCCTTCGCTCACAGCCATGGCGCTGCCGGTCGTCAGTCTGTCGGGGTGCCGCGTTCGGCATTGGCCGGCACGAGGTTGACGCTCTCGCCGCAGCCACATGATCCGCGCTGGTTCGGGTTGTTGAACACGAACTGGCTCGCCAGCTTGTCGGTCTGGTAGTCCATCTCGGTGCCCAGCAGGTACATGATGGCCTGCGGCTCGATCAGCAGCACGGCGCCGTCCTGCTCGACGACCTCATCATGCGGTCCCTTCTGCTCGGCGACCGCCATGGTGTATTCCATGCCGGCGCAGCCGCCCTTCTTGATGCCGATGCGCAACCCCAGCGCGGCGGGATTGGCAGCCATCAGCGCGTTAACGCGCCCTACGGCGGCGTTCGTCAAGGTCACGACCTTGGGCATCATGCGCAGGGTGGGCATCTGGGTCATCCTGATCTTCGTCAGTCACACATATAGTCAGCGTCGGGCGTTTGCGAAACCACGCTGTTTTGGAATTAGAACATGTTGAGGGCGAGCCGCGCCTCATCGGACATGCGCCCCATGTCCCACGGCGGGTCGAAGGTCATGGTTACGGTGGTGTTGGCCACGCCGGGGACAGCGTTGACAGCGTTTTCCACCCACTTCGGCATCTCCCCGGCCACCGGGCAGCCGGGCGCCGTCAGCGTCATCGTGACGGCGACGTTGCGGTCGTCGTCGACGTCGACGGCGTAGATGAGCCCCAGTTCGTAGATGTCGGAGGGGATCTCGGGATCGTAGACCGTCTTCAGCGCGGCAATGATGTCACGCAGCAATGGGTCGTCGTCAGCGGCGGCAGGCGTAGTTTCGGCCGCTGAAGGCTGTGCTTCGGCGGGCGTTTCGGCAGCAGGCGTGGCGGCGACGGGCGAGGCCGCCTCTACTGATTCCGGCTTGTCGACGACAGTTGCCTCGGTCGCCGCGGTCTCGGTTGGTTTGCCGTCCATGGCCATCTCCCTACGCGAACAGCTCGTGCGCGCGCTTGATGGCGGCGACGAGCGCATCGACTTCCTCTTTGGTGTTGTACATCGCGAACGAGGCGCGGGCGACGGCGCTCACCCCGAGGCGCTCCATCAGCGGCTGCGCGCAATGATGGCCGGCGCGCACCGCGACGCCGGAGCGGTCGATGACCGTGGCGATATCGTGCGGATGCAAACCGTCCATAGTGAAGGAAATGATGGCGCCCTTGCCCGGTGCTGTGCCGTACATCTTGAGCCACGGCAGCTCAGCCAATTGCGCCTGCGCATACGTCCGCAGTTCGGCCTCGTGGTGGGCGATGCGGTCGCGCCCGACCTGCATCATGTAGTTGAGCGCCGCGCCAAGGCCGATGGCCTCGACGATCGGCGGCGTGCCGGCTTCGAACTTGTGCGGGGTCTTACCGTAGGTGATGCGGTCTACCGCGACGTGCTCGATCATGCCACCGCCGCCCTGATAGGGCCGCATGGCGTCGAGATGCGCCTTCTTGGCGTAGAGCACGCCGATGCCGGACGGCCCGTACGTCTTGTGGCCGGTGAACACGTAGAAGTCGGCGTCCAGCTCGCGCACGTCGACACCGAGGTGGACGGCCGACTGGCTGCCGTCGACCAGCACCGGGATGCCGCGCGCGTGCGCCAGGCGAATGACCTCGCGCACCGGCACCAGCGTGCCGGTGACGTTCGACATGTGGGTGATGGCCACCATCTTGGTGCGCGGCGTCAGCAGCCGCTCGAATTCTTCGAGCAGGAATTCGCCGCTGTCGGAGATCGGCGCCCACTTCAGGATGGCGCCACTGCGCTCGCGATGGAAGTGCCAGGGCACGATGTTGGAGTGATGCTCCATGATCGACAGGACGATCTCATCGCCCTCGCCAAAGCCGGCACCGAAGGAATCCGCCACGAGATTTATGGCCGCGGTCGCATTCTTGGTGAAGATGATCTCATCGGCGCTTTCGGCATTGAGGAACCGGCGGGTAATCTCGCGCGCCTCCTCGAAGTGCTGCGTCGCCGTATTCGACAGGTAGTGCAGGCCGCGATGAACGTTGGCGTACTCGAAGCGGTAGAGGTGATCCATGACGTCGATCACCGGTCGCGGCTTCTGCGCGCTCGCCGCATTGTCGAGGTAGACAATCGGCTTGCCGTAGACCTCGCGGAAGAGGATCGGGAAATCGGCGCGGATGCTGGCAACGTCATACGGAGCGGCGACGGCCGAGGCCGTCGGTGCGCGTACGATGTCTCGCGCCTCGCTCTTCTCGCGCGTGCTCGTGGTCATGGCGACCCCTCTGCCGGCGCGGCGCCGTGCAGCCAGGTGCGCGCCAGTTCGACCAGCGCTTCACGCACGTCCTCGCTCTCGACTTTCTCCAGCGCCTCGCCGACGAACGATTCAATCAGCAGCGCCCGCGCTATGTCCTTGGGGATGCCGCGCGACTGGCAATAGAACAGCAGGTCGCCGTTGAGGTCGACGCTGGTCGAGCCATGGCCGCACACCACGTCGTCGGCATAGATCTCCAGCTCGGGCTTGGAATCGAACTCGGTGTCCGGCGACAGCATGAGCACCTGCGCCATCTGCTTGCCGTCGGTCTTCTGCGCGTCGGGCCGCACGATGACCTTGCCCTGGAAAATTCCGCGCGCATGATCGTCCAGCACGCCTTTGAACAGCTCGCGGCTGATGCACTGGGGCACGGCATGATCGACCACGAGCGTCGTATCGATGTGCTCGCCGCCGCGGGCGAGGAAGGCGCCCGAAAGGTCGATGGCGCCGCCCGTGCCGGCGAACCTGACCCCGATCTGGTTGCGCGCGACCGCTGTGCCGGCCGTGAAGTGGAAACCGCGATAATCGGCATCGGGTCCCAGCTCGACCAGCCAGTTGGCGAGGTGAACTCCGCCGCCCGCTTCGAGCGTGCACTTGATGTGTGAGAACTTGGCGCCGGTGCCGACAATAACCTTGGTTGCCGTGTTGAGCTGATAGTCCTTCGCCGCCGTCGGCAGCTTGACGAATGCCTCGATGACGGATGCCTCGGCACCTTCGCCTATGCGCACAACGTTGCGCGCGGTGACCGCGGCCGGGCCCGACGCGGCGCGCAAGGCGACGACGAGCACGGGTCGATCGAGCTTTGCGTTCGGCGCCACATCGACGACCGCGCCATCGGCGGCGTAGGCGATGTTGAGCGCCAGCACGGCATCGTCGTCGCGGCCGCTGGCGTCCAGCAGCTCGACGGCGCTGCTATCGCTGACGAGCAGCGTTGCCAGCGACGCGACGCTCACACCGCCGTCGGCGACGAGTGCCGACAGATTCCGGCGCGTAGATGCCATCGACGAAGACGACGCGATGCGCCTTCACGGCCGCGAGCGGTCCCAGCGCCGCATCGACGTCGGCGTGCGTCACCTGCGGCGCCTTGCGCGACGGCGCCGGCAGCGTCTCCTTCATCAGGTTGCGCAGGTCGGTGTACTTCCACGCCTCGACGCGCCGGTGCGGCAGCCCCAGCGAGCCGAAGCGGCCCATGGCGTCGACGCGCAGCTGGCGGATATCGGCGCCGCCGGGCAGCGCGGCCGCTGCGCTGGCGAACGACTCGCTGAGCGTCTGCTCAGCCTTCGTCTTCAAGACTGCTACGTTCATTTACGCCGCCTTCGCCTGGTATTCTGCATAGCCCGACTTCTCGAGCTCCTTGGCCAGCGACGCATCGCCCGACTTGCGGATCTTGCCGTCGACCATGACGTGCACGCGATCGGGGACGATGTAGTTCAGCAGTCGCTGGTAGTGGGTGATGACCAGCATCGAGCGGTCCTTGGCGCGCATGGAATTGACGCCGTCCGCGACGATGCGCAGCGCGTCGATGTCGAGGCCGCTATCGGTCTCATCGAGCACGCACAGGGTCGGCTCCAGCACTTCCATCTGCAGGATTTCCGAGCGCTTCTTCTCGCCGCCCGAGAAGCCCACGTTCACCGGCCGCTTCAGCATGTCCATGTTGATGTTGAGCCGCTCGGCCTTGGCCTTCACGAATTTCATGAACTCGGGCGTCGACATCTCGGCCTGCCCGCGCGCCTTGCGCACCGCGTTGGTGGCCGTGCGCAGGAAGGTGAGGCCGGCGACGCCGGGAATCTCCATCGGATACTGGAAGGCCAGGAACACGCCCTTGGCGGCACGCTCTTCCGGCTCCATCTCGAGGATGCTCTCCCCGTTCCACAGGATGTCGCCGCTCGTCACCTCGTAGTCCTCGCGGCCGGCGAGCACGTAGGCGAGCGTCGACTTGCCCGATCCGTTCGGGCCCATGATGGCGTGCACTTCGCCCTTGGGAATGGTGAGCGTCAAACCCTTGAGGATCTCGCGATCCTCGTCGGCGATCTTCACGTGCAGGTCTTTGATCTCGAGCATTCTACTTACTTCCCTAGTTTTCCGAGCGCCGACTCGGCGTGTCTTTCAATATTGAGCGGGCCGGCGATTAGCCGACCGAACCTTCGAGCGAGATGCCGATCAGCTTCTGCGTCTCGGCCATGAATTCCATCGGCAGATGCTGCAGCACGTCGCGCACGAAGCCGTTGACGACCAGGGCGATCGCCTCTTCCTGCGAGAGCCCGCGCTGGCGGCAGTAGAACAGCGTGTCGTCGGAAATCTTCGACGTCGTCGCCTCGTGCTCGAAGTGCGCGCTGGCGTTCTTCGCCTCGATGTACGGCACCGTGTGCGCGCCGCACTTGTCGCCGATGAGCAACGAATCGCAGTTGGTGAAGTTGCGCGCGCCCGTCGCCTTGCGGTGCGCCGAGACGAGCCCACGATAGGTGTTCTGCGAATGGCCGGCGGCGATACCCTTGGAGATGATGCGGCTCGACGTATTCTTGCCGAGGTGGATCATCTTGGTGCCCGAGTCCACCTGCTGCCAGCCGTTCGACACGGCGATCGAATAGAACTCGCCGCGCGAATTGTCCCCGCGCAGGATGCAGCTGGGGTACTTCCAGGTGATGGCCGAGCCGGTCTCCACCTGCGTCCAGGAGATCTTCGAGTTGTGACCGCGGCAGTCGCCGCGCTTCGTCACGAAGTTATAGATGCCGCCCTTGCCGTTCTTGTCGCCCGGGTACCAGTTCTGCACCGTCGAGTATTTGATCTCGGCGTCATCGAGCGCGATCAGCTCGACGACCGCAGCGTGCAGCTGGTGCTCATCGCGCATCGGCGCCGTGCAGCCTTCGAGATAGGACACGAAGGCGCCCTTGTCGGCGATGATGAGCGTGCGCTCGAACTGGCCGGTCTCCTTGTCGTTGATGCGGAAGTAGGTCGACAGCTCCATCGGGCAGCGCACGCCGGGCGGCACGTAAACGAACGAGCCGTCGGAGAACACCGCCGAGTTGAGCGCCGCGTAGTAGTTGTCGCCCTGCGGCACGACGGAGCCGAGATACTTCTTCACCAGCTCGGGATGCTCGCGCACCGCTTCGGAGATCGAGCAGAAGATGACGCCGGCCTTGGCCAGCTCCGCCTTGAAGGTGGTGACGACGGAAACAGAATCGAACACGGCGTCGACGGCGACGCGCGTGTTCTTCACGCCGGCCAGCAGCTCCTGCTCCATGAGCGGGATGCCGAGCTTGGCATACGTCGCCAGCAACTCGGGATCGACGTCGGCAAGGCTCTTGGGCCCCTCGGTCGATTTGGGCGCCGAGTAATAATAGAGGTCCTGAAAGTCGATCTTCGGATAGGTGACGTTCGCCCACGTCGGCTCGATCATGTTCAGCCAGCGGCGGTAGGCCTCGAGGCGCCATTCGAGCATCCACTCGGGCTCGCCCTTCTTGGCCGAGATGAAGCGCACGGTGTCTTCGCTCAGGCCCTTGGGAGCCTTCACCGTCTCAAGCTTGGTCTCGAAGCCGTACTTGTACTGGTCGACGTCGATCTTGCGGACCTGCTCGATCGTCTCTTGAACCGCTGCCATAACTACCCTTTCAACGTCTCAAAATTTCCGGCTCACGCGGCGAGTGCCGCGCCGCCTGTTGCTTTCTGCCAAGCCGCCAGGAAGGCGGCGATGTCGGTGTCGGTCGTCTCGGGGCCGAGGCTCACGCGCACGGCCGAGCCGGTGATGTCGGGGCCGAGCCCCATGGCTACCAGCACGCTGTTGGCGCCGATCTTGCCGGAAGTGCATGCCGCGCCGGCGCTGACCGCCACACCCTCGAGATCCATGCGGATGACCATTGTCTCCGATGCCCTCCCGGGCATGGCGATGCATGAGGTGTTGGTGATGCGCGGCGCACTCTGGCCGATAATAACGGCCTGCGGCGTCGCTGCCGCGATGCCGGCCTCGAGCTTGTCGCGCAACACCTTGATGCGCGCTGCTTGACCCGCTTCCCGCGCCACCCGCTCTGCCGCGGCGCCGAAACCGGCGATGCCTGCGACGTTCTCGGTGCCACCGCGCCGCCGTCGCTCCTGCCCGCCACCTTTGATCAGGGCCGGCAGATTGACGCCATCGCGAATGATGAGGGCGCCGACGCCACGCGGCCCACCTAGCTTATGACCCGAGATGGTCAGCGTATCCGCGCCGAGGGTGGCGAAGTTCACTGACAGGCGCCCCGGCCCCTGCACCGCATCGACGTGCAACGAAATTCCGTGCGCGCGCGCAAACTCCGCGGCCGCCGCTACGGGTTGGACAACGCCGGTCTCGTTGTTCGCCAGCATCACGCTGAGCAGCAATCGCTCGCCGGCGCCGGCCGCGTTAGCGAGTTGATCGGCGACAGCATCCAGATCGACCATCCCGTCTGAGCGTGCCGGCAGCGCGATCACCTTGGCGCCGCATGCGCGCGCCGGCGCCAGCACCGAGTCATGCTCGATCGCCGACACGCAGATCGTCTTCCAGCCTGCCGCTATGACGCAATTGTTGGCTTCGCTCGCGCCGCTGGTGAACACCACCTCGCCCGGCTTCGCCCCGACCAGCGCCGCCACTGCTTCACGCGCCGTCTCGATCACGGCACGCGCGCGCCGGCCCTCGGTGTGCACCGATGACGGATTGCCCGTCACATCGAGCGCCGCCAGCATCGCGGCGCGCGCTTCAGGGCGCAGCGGCGAGGACGCGTTGTGGTCGAGATATGTGCGTGTCTGCGTCATGGACCGATCAACTCCGGCTGCCGCCGGTCAACGCGCGCAGGCAGTTTGGCCGCCGGAATGCCGTCGACGACCTCCTGCAGGGACACGTCGGCGAGAAACGCCACGATGTGGGCGCCGAGCGCGTGCCACAGGCCGTGCGTCAGACAGCGGCGGTCACCGAGGCAGCCGACGTCGCCGTCGAGGCAGCGCGTCAGCCGCGTCTCCTCCTCGACCGCGCGCATGATTTCGTCGATGTGAATGGCGTCCGCCGGCCGCGCCAGCGCATAGCCGCCGCTGCGACCGCGCGCGCTGTCGACCAATCCGGCACGTCGCAGGCGCAGAAAGATCTGCTCGAGATAAGCCAAAGACAGGCCCTGCCGCTCGGCTATGGCAGAAAGTGGCACCGCCGCGACAGCCCCGTACTTGGCGAGATCCGCCATGGCCATCACCGCGTACCGTGCCTTTGTATTAAGCTCCACGCCACTTCCTCCACTAAACCCGCCGCTGGCTGCCAGGCGCTTTCTCTTGCAACTGGCACCGGGCCATGTGCTAAGAAGCGCCACCGTGCCGGGCGGGGACTGACCAAGGTCAGCCCGCACTCTTTCGAACGGTTCTAAAGTCTCTGGGAATATGAAAATTCCGAGCCCACAAGTCAAGGTTTCGGTGTGTCCGATTCCGATGCCTGACTAGGCCTCTGCCGCACGCTCTCGCGTCGCCGGCCCATCCGCAGCCCCTAAGAGTTGGAATTCTGATGCCCGAGCTGATCATTAATGGGCCTGCGGGCCGTCTCGAAGCCCGCTATCACCACGAGCCGGCCAACGACAGCCCGATCGCGCTGATCCTGCATCCCCACCCGCAATTCGGCGGGACGATGAACAATCAAGTCGTCTACACGCTCTATCACACCTTCGTGGAGCGGGGCTTTTCGGTCCTCCGCTTCAATTTTCGCGGCGTCGGCCGCAGCCAGGGTATCTGGGACGGTGGTCCGGGCGAATTGTCGGATGCGGCCTCGGCCCTCGACTGGCTGCAGATCGTCAAGCCGGACGCCAAGAGCTGCTGGATCGCCGGCGTCTCGTTCGGCACCTGGATCGCCATGCAGCTGCTGATGCGCCGCCCCGAGGTCGAGGGCTTCATCTGCGTGGCGCCGCCCTCCAACCTCTATGACTTCTCCTTCCTCGCCCCCTGCCCGTCATCAGGCCTGATGATCAACGGCGACAAGGACCGCGTCGTGCCCTCCCACTCGGTCGGCGAGCTGTCACAGCGCCTGAAGACGCAGCGCGGCATCAAGATCACGCATCAGGTCGTACCCGGTGCCAACCACTTCTTCGAGAACAAGACAGAAGACCTGAAGGAAGCCGTCGGCGCCTATGTCGATGCCCGCCTGGAGCAGGCCGAGATCGATCGCGCCAAGGACAAGGAGCGCGAGAGGGAGAAAGAGCGCGAGCGTCAGCGTCAGCGCGAAATCGAGCGGGCAGAAGAATCAACGGGTGCGGGCGCCGACGATGCAGGCGCCGATGCCGACTAACCGGATATCCGCGTGATCAAGATGGTAGCTCTGTGGGTTGCAGGGCTGCTGCTCCTGCTTATCGCCGCCCTGGCGGCGGCGTACTGGTATTCGCTCAGCCTGCCGGGCGAGAGCTTTGCCGGCACGCCGGCGCCGGTGAGCGATGCCGAGCGTGACGTCGCCGCGCGCCTGCGCGGACACGTCGAGGCCATCGCCAGCGAGCCGCACAACGTCGAGCACTACGCAGCGCTGGAGCGGTCGGCGGCCTACATCGAAAGCCAGCTGTCGGCGCTCGGATATCAGCCGCAGGCGCAGGTCTACGACATCGGCGCCAAGCCGGTGCGCAACATTGCGGTCGAGTTGGCACCGGCAAGCCCGGGACCCGACACTCCCAGCCTCGTCATCGGCGCGCACTATGATTCCTACGGCATCGCGCCGGGTGCCAACGACAACAGCAGCGGCTCGGCCGCCGTGCTGGAACTGGCGCGCCTTCTGAAGGACGCCGCACCCAGCGACAAGCGCCTGCGTCTCGTCCTCTTCGTCAACGAGGAGCCGCCCTACGACCGCACGCCGGACATGGGCAGCTACCGCTATGCCAAGAGCCTGAAGGACGCGGGCGAAAAGGTCATCGGCATGATCTCGCTGGAGACGATCGGCGCCTTCTCGGATGCGCCCGGCACGCAGAAGTATCCGTTCCCGTTCGATCTCGTTTTTCCGAACGTCGCCAACTTCGTCGCCTTCGTAGCGCTGCCGGGCGGGCGCACCTTTCTGCACGACGTGGTCGGCAGCTTCCGCAGCCACGCTCAGTTCCCAACCATCGGCGGCACGGCGCCCGACTTCGTCGACGGCATCGGCTGGTCCGATCACTGGTCGTTTTGGATGTTCGGCTATCCGGCCATCATGGTGACCGACACGGCGCTGTTCCGCTATCGGCATTACCACTTGGCGACCGACACGCCCGACCAAGTTGACTATGACAACCTGGCGCGCATAACGCTCGGCCTTGAACAGACCATCCGCGACCTGCTGCGCTGAGGCGTATTCTACGGTGGCCCTTCAGCCGCCGTCGCCGCCCCCGATTGCAAAACTCGGTTCCGCACCCTTCGGCGCATCCGATGCTGTCGGGTCAACGCGCCGGGCGTTCGGGACATAGGGGCCTTTGAAGTATACGGTCATCGCCTCGAGGCAGAGGGGCTTCAATCCAGCCCCGCCCGTGTCGATGTGCGCCTTCAGCGCGTCGCGCAGGCGCCGCTCCCACGTCGCATGGATGTGCTTGGCAATGCCGTCGAGTGCCTCCGGCTTTGGATAGACGGCAAAGAAGTCGGTGATCTGGTTCGCCATCCGGACAATGTCGGGGACGTTCATGGCACGATTTCCTGGGTGACTGGTTCCCTGCTCGGTGCAACCGCCGGAAATCAATTTTGTTCCCATTGGTCGCGCGTTAGGCCGCCCTTTACGCGGTTCGCAACAGCGCCCCGCCCGCGAGTTCCAACCTCTGCGCCAGGGTGTCGGCTTCGCGTCAAGTCAAACTAATCCCCGCCCCCGCCGCCACCTGCATACTCCGCTCATTCCTGCTCGCACGAGGGACGCATCAGCTGAGCGGCCGACGCGGGGCAGGAACGGTGCCCGGTTGAGGCGGCGTTGCTGTCCGTTCGCAGCGTCGACGCGAGAGTAGCTCTCTCGGATTCCGGGGCAACGCCCGAGGCCTTGCGCCCCCAGCAATGGGACGCAGGGAAGCCCTTCGTCAGCGGCGCTCCCACATTCACTCGGGAACGCAGCCGCCAAAGGTCCTGAACGACGCATAGCCCGGCCACGTGAAGTCGCCGGGTGGGACCTGAGGCGCGTTGACGCCGAGATAGCAACCTCGGCTTTGCAGTAGCCGCACGCGGGCGCCGGAAGGCTGCCGGACTTGTTACTGAGATGGCGGTCGTTTGGCGCCCGCGCTCCCTCGTTCTTTGACATCCTCGGGACGCAAGTCCGCGAGGATACGGAGCTTGGGCTACCGCGCGCCGAGCAGTATGCCGCCGGTCATCGGAGCCGGCGCGCCCGTCGTTTCGGGGAACGTGATCGGCAGCTTCAGTGCCGAGCGCACGGCGAGATAGGCCCACGCCTCGGCCTCGATGAAATCTCCATCGAGCCCCAGTGCTTCGGCCGGCACCACCGCGTTCTGCACGTGGGATGCGATCATCGCCATCAGTGTCTTGTTCTTGCGCCCGCCCCCGCACACCACCCAGACGCGCGGCTCCTCCGGCATGTGTTCGCGGGACCGGCCCACCGCTGCGGCGGTAAATGCGGCAAGCGTCGCAGCGCCGTCCTCAAGCGACAAGCCTTCGACCGGCGCCGACGAGAAGTCGTTGCGGTCGAGCGATTTGGGCGGCGGCGTGCCGAAATAGTTGTTGGTGAGCAGCGCCTGCAATACGTCGGCGTCGCACGTCCCGCTGGCCGCGAGGGCGCCGTCGGCATCGTGAGCGGCGCCGGTGCGCGCCAGCACCCAGTCGTCGAGAAGCGCGTTGCCAGGCCCCGTGTCGAACGCCAGCATGCGCCCGTCGCGCCCGATCCACGTCACGTTGGCGACGCCGCCGATATTGAGGAATGCTGCCGGCAGCTCCGGCACCTGGCCAGCCAGGGCGCGATGGTAGACGGGCACCAGCGGCGCTCCCTGACCACCGGCCGCGACATCGGCGGCGCGCAGATCGAAGACGACATCGACGCCGGTACGTTCAGCCAGCAGGCGCCCATCGCCCAGTTGCACGGTCAGTCCGCGCGGGGCGTCATGCAGCACCGTCTGACCATGATAGCCGATGATGTCGATATTGCCCTTGTCGACGCCGCTGGCGCGCAGGAAGCGGTCAACCGCATCGGCGTTGAGCTCGGTCAGCGCCCGCTCGACCTCGCCGAGGCTGCCCGGACGCGCGCCGCGCTCGCACAGCTCCTTGGCCTCGTTGAGGGCAGCGCGCAGCTTGACCTTGATCTCGGCCGGGTAGGCGAAACTCGCCGCCGGCCCGTGCCGCAGCTCGCGGTCGCCGTCGGTATCCAGCAGCGCCACGTCGATGCCGTCCATCGAAGTGCCGCTCATCAGTCCCAGCGCGCGCCGCAGCTTGCCCATAGTCACCTTCCCGTGCATGTTCCCGCCGCCGCCGCGGCCAACACTGAACTGATAGCCAACCTATGACCCAACTCAATTCCGACTTTCTGAAGATTCTTACCGAACGCGGGTTCATACACCAGTGCTCGGATACTGCCGGCCTCGACGAACTGGCGACCAAGGGCGGACTGACGGCCTACGTCGGCTACGATTGCACGGCGCCGTCGCTGCATGTCGGCAGCCTCATCTCCATCATGATGTTGCATTGGCTGCAACAAACCGGCGGCAAGCCCATCGTGCTCATGGGTGGCGGTACGACGCAGGTGGGCGATCCGTCCGGCAAGGACGAAACACGCCGTATCCTCACCTTGGAGGATATCGAGCGCAACAAGACCGGCATGCAGCAGGCGTTCGCCAAGTTTCTGACGTTCGGATCCGGGCCGACCGACGCGGCGATGGTCGATAACGGCGAGTGGCTGGCGCGCCTCAACTACATCGCCTTCCTGCGCGACGTCGGCCGTCACTTCTCCGTCAATCGCATGCTGACCATGGACTCGGCGAAGATGCGTCTCGAGCGCGAGCAGGAGCTGTCGTTCATCGAGTTCAACTATCAGCTGCTGCAGGCCTACGACTTCGTCGAATTGGCGCGACGCCACGAGTGCCGGTTGCAGATGGGCGGCTCGGACCAGTGGGGCAACATCGTCAACGGCATCGATCTTGGGCGCAGAATGGGAACGCCGCAGCTCTATGCGCTGACCTGTCCGCTGCTGACGACGGCTTCGGGCGCCAAGATGGGCAAGACGGCGGCTGGCGCCATCTGGCTCAATGAGGAGCAGCTCTCCGTCTATGATTACTGGCAGTTCTGGCGCAACACCGAGGACGCAGACGTGGCGCGCTTCCTGAAGCTGTACACTACGCTGCCACTGACCGAGGTCGACAAGCTCGCCGCGCTGCAGGGCGCCGAAATCAACGAGGCGAAGAAGGCGCTGGCGACGGAAGCGACGGCGCTTCTGCACGGTCGCGCCAAGGCCGAGGCGGCGGCCGAGACGGCGCGCCAGACGTTCGAGCAGGGCGCCAGCGCCGAGGGGCTGCCCACCGTGGAGCTGCCGAAGGCAGATCTCGACGCCGGCGTCGGCGTGCTGACCGCCTTCGTGCAGGCGGGGCTCGTCAAGTCGAACGGCGAGGCGCGCCGGCAGATCCAGGGCGGCGGACTGCGCGTCAACGATCAGCCGGTGGCCGACGAGAAGACGTTGCTTCAGGTAAGTGACGTCGCCGCCGATGGCACGATCAAGCTATCGCTGGGCAAGAAGAAGCACGTGCTACTGAAGCCCGTCTGAGGCGGATGTGGCGCCTATTGCTTGCTCTTCTTGGGCGAATTTGTCTGCGATGACCAGCCATCGACGGTCTCCGACCCGATGATGGTGCCGGGCGCCACGGTCGGCTCGGCCGCAGTGCTCGAAGCCCGCACGTTGATGTCGGTCGCCGCGCCCTGGGGCTCGTCGCGACGCTGCACCTTCGGGTCGAACGGCGTCATCTGGAAGATGTCGCGGAAGATGCCCGGTGCCAGCATCGACAGCGGATTGACGATCACCTCGGGCCTGTCCATCGGACCCTGAATAGCGAATGTCATACCGGAGATGCCCTCGCACTTGGGACCAGTGATAATCTGGCCGAACAGCGGGATTTCGCACAAGGCACTGTTCAAGCCCTGCAGCGGGACGTAGGTACCGCCCAAATTCACCCGCCGCATCTTGAAGTCGACCTTGCCGCGGATCGATGCGCCGAGCATCGGCCCACGCAGCTGTGAATCGCTCATCACGAACTGGCCGTAGCCGACGGAAAACGGCACGACCATGCGATTGAATTCGAACACCTCGCGCGTAACGCGCTTCCCCCTGCTTGATGACCCGGATCCTCCATCGATTGCCGGGCGGCTTTCGTCGGTGTTGCTGAACACCTCCGACACGACCGGGTCTCCGAGAATCCTGAAGTCATCGACCCACAAGATACCGGTCTTCTCGGCGGCGCCCTTACCCTCGAGATTGACCTCGAGGCGCACGCGGCCGCCCTGAATGTTGGGGTAGAAATCGATCATCTTGAACGCCTGCCCGGCGTCCGTGGAATCGGCCAGCAGTTTGCGCGGCTGGCCGGCACCCTGGCGGAGTTCGACTGCGAACGGCTTGCCACCGTCGAGCGTGCCGCGCGCGTCCAGTGCGGTCAACTTATCTCCGCGCTTGCCGAGCTTCATTTTGAGGCCGCGCAACGAGACTTCCGAGTGCCCGATGACGGTGCCGATCTCGGCGTCGAGGTCGATACCCTCGCGCGGATTCTTCGGCTTGGGCGCATTCTCCGAGAGCTGCCCCAGAGAGAACAATGCGCGGAAGAAATCGCGCCCGTCGAACGTCGGTCCGCGCGCCTTCACCTTCCAGATATCGTTCTTGTCGAGGACGCCCTGCACTTCCATGCGCGTAATGACGTTGAGAGAGAAGTCAGGGAAGTAGAACTCGCGCAGGCGGTTTTCCGCGTCGATGGCCGCCCAGCCCTCGATGGCGATATCGTCACCGGCGACCTTGAAGTTCTGCAGCTCGGTTTTGTAGGTCTTGCCCTTGGCGACATCGAACTGCAGCGTCGCGGCGCGCCCAGGTGGCTTGCGCCAGGCGACATTCTGCAAGATGAGGTCGGCGTTGGTGAGATCGGCGTGCAGGCGCACCGTCTGCTGATCGCCCGCATCGCGGCCGACGGTAATTTCGATCGGCACCACGCCCTGCACCATGTCGTTGATGTCGAGGCCGAGCTGGTTGCGATCGGTATTGTCGAGTGATGCCGTCACTCGGAGCGGCGGCTGCTTGTCGAGCGGGGCGTCGAAGATGCGCTGCCAGCTCAATTTGGCGAGCACGCCGTTGATCAGCATCTGGCCGTTGGCGCCCGCCGCCTTCTCCGACACGTCGAGGTCGAAGCTGGCACTCTGCACATTGTAGGTGCCGAGGAACTTGTTGATGCGGCCGTCGGTGATTTTCGCCTTGGCCTCCACTTTGACCGAACTCGCCGGCAGGTCCGCGAGCAGCGGCAAGCCGATCTTGACGTTGGCGTTGACCTTGCCTTCGATACCCTCGCGCGGCAGGCCGGTCTCCTCGAGGAGGTTGAACGGGGACTGCGCCATCAGCTCGACCACCGCGCCGAGGGTCGGCTGGGATGTAAACACGATCTCGCCGGTCGGCACCTCGCTCATGATGTCGACGGCCGTGAAGCGACCTCCCTGCAGCGGCAGCCCGCGATCCGGCGCCAGCACGATGGTGGCGTCGGGGATGACCACCTCCAGCCCGTCGTTTTCGATGCGCGTCGTCGCGCGTGGCGCCGTCACGGGCGGCAACTCGTCGAGCACGCGCATCTGCAGATCGGTGGCATCGAGAATGAACGAGAGTTGGTGCTCCTGCGGCCCTACGCTCAGATGCGGCGCGACGTGATCGCCGCTGAGGAAACGAAATTTGCCGCCAAGGATGGACGCGCGGTCGACCCGCTCGCCCACCCATTCGCGCGCGCCGGGCGCGATCGCCTTCGGCCACAGCGCCTTCAGCGTGTTGAGCGGCATCGGACCCAGCGTGCCCTCGAGCCGCGTACTGGCCGGCTCGGCGCCGGTGACGAGGTTGCCGGTGAGCGCCACGTCGGCGCCGCCGGCGCGTAGCTTGAACTCCGCCAGCTCTATCTCTCCGCGGCGCGGCAGAATGCGGCCACTGGCGTTCCATTCATCCAGCGCCACTGGCGGCACGTTAAACTCCTCGGCCGCGAAGGAGCCGTCGCTGGCGGCCAGCCGATAAGTCCACGCCGGATGTTTTGCATCGCCCGGCTCCTGCGCCGCATCGCCGGAAATCGTGACGCGGCTGCCGCGCCAGCTGAGTGTGGACGGCGCCAGCGTTATGCGTTCGGCGATGCCGTCGTAGGCGAGCTTGATCGAGCCGCCGTCAACTTCCATCGGTGCCTCGGGCAGCGCCGGCAGCCGCAAGCTGCCGTGGCCGAGGTCGACCGACAGCGACGCCGTGCGCACGTCGCCGTCGCTGGTCAGTTGGAGCGTTGCGTTGCCGCCGACCGGCAGATCGAGCGCTTGCAGCAGGCTAAGCTGGGGCAGCGTACCGGCAATGCTGCGCGGCACGAGGTCGGTCACCGATGTCTTGATGGTCAGCGTGCGATCGCGTTCCAGCTCATCGGTCTCGAAGGTCAGCTGCCAGGGTTTGCCGCCCGCTGCCGCCACGGTGGCACGGCCCGAAATGACACTGCGCGTGCGCGCGTGCATGAGCCCGACATTGAGGCTCGGCACACGCCACTCGGTGGTGCGACCGGCATAATCCACCAGCACGGTCGCGTTGCGGAGACCGAACTCGCGCAGATAGGAGGTCGCATCGAGACGTTGGCGGGCGCGCGAAGACATGTCGGTGACGACCCGCGCCAGATCGATACGCTTCAGTGGCCCCGCCGCTTCGCTCGGTATCGCCGAGGGCGTCGGTCGCGTGGCAGGCACGGGCGCCGGTGCCGCGAAACCGGTTTCGGCATCACCCGCGCTCAGAACCGGCTTGGAAAAGCTGAGCGTCAGCCCCCCGCTTTCGGAATAGAAAAGGAATAATCGCGGCTCGATAAGTTCGATACGCGCCGGCACAACGCGCATCGACCACAGCGCTGAGGCGCTCAGCTCGACGGCCGCGAATGGCGCGGAGGCGACAACGTCGCCGTCACCCTCGTGCAAGCGGACGTTCTGCAACCGAAACTCGAGGCCGCCGGTATCCGACAGGCTAACGACAGCGTCGTCGATGCGCACTTCGTTGCCGGCCAGTTCGGCATTGATGCCGGCCTCGATCGGCTCGACGAGGAAGTGGAGCGAGATGGGGCCGTGGCGCAGTCGCACGTAGCCGAGCCCGGCGACGAGCAGCGCCAGCATGACGAACGGCGCGAGGATGAATACAGAGCGACCGAGGCCGTGCAGAACGTTGTCGCACGCCACTGCTGCAGTCGTGACGCCGCGCCTCAGGCTCGACGTCGGCTCCTCGTTGCGCGTCGTCTGGCCGCCGGATTGTTTTCTTGGTCGTCCGGTCGTTTGCAAACCTGGCCCCTCGACAGTTTCGAGACCTAGTCCCGACGCAAACAGCAGAAAGACGTTCCACGCACGCCCTAAGGCGCAACGTCCACTCGCCCTATCCGACAACCCTAATGCCAGCCCCCCGATCGCCCCCCGATCGGTCCATCCTGTGACAGGCCGCCCCGTGACAGCCCCCGCCTTGCACGCCTCGACACGCGCCGCTAAGCCTCAGGACCAGCGAGTAATGTTGTCGTGCGGCGGGTTTCACGTGCACGGGGAAAAACGACAAAAGAAAGGCATCTCGATGGCCGTTGAGGAGGGCATGATAGCGCCCGGTTTCGCGTTGCCCGACAGTAACGGCGAAGTGGTCGAACTGGCGGCGCTACAGGGAAGCCCGGTGGTCCTCTATTTCTATCCTAGGGACGACACTTCCGGCTGCACCGCCGAGGCCAAGGACTTCACCTGCCTCGCAGGCGAGTTCGCCGGCGTCCCAGCGGCGGTGCTGGGAATATCTCCCGATAGCCCCGCCAGCCATCGCAAGTTCACAGGCAAGCACGGGCTCGGCGTTCGTCTGCTGGCGGATGAAGACCGCAAGGCGGCCGAGGCCTACGGGGTGTGGGTCGAGAAGTCGATGTACGGGCGCAAATACATGGGCGTCGAGCGTGCCACATTCTTGATTGATAAGGCAGGCATGGTCTCCCGTGTCTGGCGCAGTGTCCGCGTACCGGGCCACGCCGCTGAGGTGTTGGCCGCGGTGCGAGCGATGAAAGGTTAGGCGCCGGCGCTGCTTACGATGCACACAATTTGTGCCTTGTGCGGCGCAGCAGGCGATGACCCGGGTCGGGATGTGTGCTTAGATCACTGCAGGGGGGGACTTCGGTGACGACGCCGTACTGATCCCCAGCTTCACTCTACTGGTTGCGATCGTTGCGTCAGAGCAGAGGTGCACGCTTATGTTGCCGAACTTCAAGAGATCCGAGACCGAGCCGCCCAAGGTCAGCCCAAGCTTTACCTCCAACAACGCGCCGCCGACGCCGGGAGCCTCAGGGGCTCGCCCGCTTGGCCTCGCCCGCCCCAACGAGCGCAATGCGCCGTCGGTCATTGGCCCCGATCTGACGATCAACGGCAACCTCGTCACCAAGGGCGAAGTTCAGATCGACGGCGAGATTCAGGGTGACATTCAAGGCACCTACGTCGTCATCGGCGAGAAGGCCCGCATCACCGGCGGTATCGTCGCCGAAGAAGTGGTCGTGCGCGGCCACGTGATGGGTTCGGTGCGCGGCAAGCGCGTCATGCTGCAGTCCTCGAGCCACGTCGAGGGCGACATATTCCATCAGGCGCTGGCCATCGAGCAGGGCGCCTTCTTCGAAGGCAAGTCGCGCCGCTCCGACGATCCGACCGGCGACAACCAGCAGCGGCCGGACATTCCCTCGATCAAGGGCATGGACAGCCTCGGCTAACAGCCCCGTTCGATCCTGACAAGACGATCTGACCCCGGGCTCGGTGAGCCTGGGGCTTTTATTTTGGGAGGTGGCTTCACCTCGGCTCATGCGGCGGCGCGCGCATCTTCCCAGGCACTAAGGGTGATGCGATGGCCGCCGAGCTGATCGAAGTCGCGCTGGCGGCAGCTGAGCATCAGCACCTGGTGGCTCTGCGCGGCGTGCTGCAGCGCCTGGAAGAGACGCATCAGGCGATCGTCGTCGCTGTTGACGACGGCATCGTCGATGATCAGCGGTGCCGGTGTACCGCTGTCGGCCAGCAGCTTGCCGAAGGCGAGGCGGACGAGCAGGCCGAGTTGCTCCTGCGTGCCGCCGCTGAGGCGGGCGAAATCCTCGCGGGTGCTGCCGCGCTCGAGCGCCAAAGGGGCGAGATCCTCGCCGAGCACGAGCCGCGCCTGCGGCAGGATGAGTTGCAGATAGGGCGCGAGGCGCTGCACGACCGGCCCGGCAAAACGGTCCCGGGTGCGCGTGGCGGCGGCTTCCAGTTCGTGAGCCAGGAGTAGCAGCGCAGCCGCCTCCTGCTGCAGGTCGCGGCAACGGGCATCGGCGCGCGCGCACTGGTCGTTCAGTTCGTCCAGCCGGGCGGCGACGTCGTCGGCGCGGTCGGTCTTCAACTCACCAAGCAGGCCGGCCTCCCGCTGGCGCAGGCTGGCAAGATCGTCGCGCGGCTCTCTGCACGGCGGTCTCCGCCGCCTCGGCCGCGCGCTGCAACGCCGCGAAGCGGGTTTCGTCGGGCGCCTTGTCGCGCCAGGCGGTGGCCTCGCGCACGGCAGTGTTGAGGTCCGTCTGCGCCGCGGCGAGGGCGGCGCGCCTTTCGGTGAGCGATGCTGCGCGTTGCTCGGACGCACCGAGTTCTTCCGTCAGCTTGGCGATTTGCGCCGGACAGCCGTCATGGCGCGCGCGCAGTCCCGCCAACTCCTCGCGCGTGTCGCGCTCGATTGTTTCGGCGAGCGTCACCTCGGCCTCGGCGGCGGCGAGCGCCTCCACGATCTCGGTCGCGCGCACTTCGAGCGCATCGGGCTCTGAGGGCGCATCGTCGGTGGCAGCCAGGGCGGCGAGTTCGGCATGCGCCCGCTGCAGGCGGTCGATCCCTTCCGGCGCGAAAGCCTTGAGGTTGCCGCTCGCCTCCCTCAGGCGCGCCTCGCCCTCGCGGCGTGCCGCGAGCAGCCGCTCAGCATCCGCAAGCGTTGCGGCGCCGGCATGCTTCAGGTGCGCGGCGAGCTGCTGGCGATGAGTGGCGAGGTTCGCCTCGTCATCGGCGACGTTATCCGACTGGCCCGGCGCGATGGTGATCACACCGATCCCGGCGATCTCCAGCGTCACCGGCCGCGTCGGCTGCAACAATTCGCCGTCGGCGAACGCGCGGCCATCGACCCTGACCTTGCCCGCAGCGCCCGGCTCGTAGGCGAGCTGGATGCGGGGCGCCGCCGCCGTCAGGCGCGCCTCCAGCCGAACGATGCTCTCCGCCTCGCGGCGCGCCGCATCGACGATCTTGTCCTCGGCCGCATTGGAGCCGAGCGTCTCGACGATCTGTGCGCGTTCGCCCTGCGCGGCGTGGGCATCGGCCAGCCGTTGGGTCAGCTCCGCCAGCCGCTCGCTACGCATCAATGCTTGGCGGTCGCGCTCCAGGCCGGCCAGAGCCGTTTTCATTTCGTTGCGCGCGGTGCGCGCTGCGTGCGTACGCGCGGCGCATGCCTTGGCGCGCGCATCGCAGTCCGCCACCAGCGGCGCCGCCTCGGCGAGCCCAGCTTCCAGGCGTTCCAGATCGCCGATGCGCCGTTCCAGCGCTTCCAGCATCGTCTTCGCGGCAGTGAACTGGCGCTCGCAGGTGATGACGGCAGCCTCGGCCGCCTTGCACTTGCTGTGCGCTTCTCGCGCTTCCGCGAAGGCGCCGCGCGCCGCCTCGGCCGCCTGCCCGCGCGTTGCGCCCGCCTCCGGATCGGTCAGCTCGCCGAGCGATGACCGCAAACGCTCCAGGTCGTCGAGCCGCAGCCGTGCACGCTCGTGCCGGCCCTGCGCCTCGTCACGCTGCCTGATGAGATTATCGCGCTCATCGAGCGCGCGTTTCAGATCGCCGGTCGGACGCGGCGGATTGTGGCTGGTGACGAGCAACGCGAGATCGGATTTCACGCGTGTGGCGACGAAGCGCGCGGCGCTGCCATCGGTGACACTCTCGACTTCGCTCTCAATGGCGGTCATGAACGTCGCGCCGCCCGTCTTCACCGGTGCCATGCTGGCTAGTGCGGAACCCTGCTCGACGCACAACAGCGAAAAATGCCCGGTGCCACCGAGCAACGTCGACAACAGCGCCTCGGCGTCGGCGCCGCGCGCGATCTGGCCGGTCGTCATGTCGCGCAACTCGGCCGCGCGCGCCGAAAGATACTGCTTGCGCAAACGCCAGCGCCGGCCCTCGACCTCGAGGTCGAGTTCAATCGTCGGCGCGCCACCCGCATACGGACGCAGCTCTTCGATTTCCTGCTTTTTCGAAGTATGCGGCAGGAACAGCGCGGTGTTCACCGCCTTGAGAATGGTCGACTTCCCGAGCTCATTCGGCCCGGTCAGCACGTCGAGACCGCCGGTCAGGCCTTCCAGTGCGACCGGCTCGCTGAAACGGCCGACTTCCTTCAAGCGAATGGCGCGGATCTTCATGAATCTACCCCCACTTCCGCCTGCCGAGCCAATGCAAAAAGCCTCCGTAACGCACGTGAAGCAACGGCTGCCTCCGCGCCACCCGCATCCACAGTGGCCTTAAGGCGATGCGCGATGTCGGCGAGTGCTGGCGAACTGAGCGAAGCGAGATCGCCGGCATCGGCAAAGGCGCTGATGCCCTGTGTGTCGGCGGCGAGATGAAACAGTTGCGGCGCGAGCCGCGCCAGGCGCTCCTCGATGCGTGCCAACTCGATGAGCGGCACGACGCCCATAAGGTCGAGCGACATGAGGCAGCGCGCAGCCGCACTGCCGAGGCGCGCAACGTCGGCCTCGACGGGCCCCAAACACGCCGCGTCGTCGGCCGTCAGCGCGCGCTGCATCCAGGTGAAGTGCCCCGTTGCAATGCGTTCCACCTTGGGGACGGCGCTGCCGTCGAGATCGACGAGCAGCGCGTTGCCCGGATCGTTATCGCGGAAACCGTCAGGTTCGGGCGTGCCGGAATACCAGACGCGATCAGAAATGCGCATGGTGCCGTGCCAGTCGCCAAGCGCCAAGTATGAGAGGCCTGCGGATTTCACACGCGCCGGATCGATTGGCACGTTGGCTTCGCCGTTGCTGCCGAAGCCCTGCACCGAGCCGTGCGCAAGCCCGATGCGCAGCGCGCCGGCCGGCGTCGCGACGCTGTCCATCCACGCAGTCGGATCGGAGTGGACGCGCTTGGCGGTAAGCGGCGCGGGAAGAAGCCAGACGCCGTTCGCCAGTTCCATAGCCTTGGGCTCGACATGCACGCGCACGTTGGCCGGCACCCCGCCGGCCAGGATGGCGCTCCACACACCCCCGGCGCGGGCCGGATCGTGGTTGCCGGGCAAGAGGTGCCACTGCAGGCCCGGATATGCCCTGAGACGGGCCAGAAGGTGCTCGCTCTGCGCCTCGGGGACGGTCTCGGCGTCGAATACGTCGCCGGCGACGAGAACCGCCGCGCAACCCGCGGCCACCGCCGCCTGAGCCAGGCGGTCTACCGCCTGCAGTCGCTGATCGCGCAGCACCGCAGGCTTGTCGCCCGGGATGGAGCCAAAACGCTTGCCGAGCTGCCAATCGGCCGTATGCAAGAGCTTGTATCGCATGAGCCCATTATGTTCTATCTTTGTTCACTAAACAAGCGCGAAACGATCACGGGGAACAAAGTTATCCACAGGCTGGCGGGCGTGCTGGCGGCCGCGCAGAGCGCCACCGCCAGCTCGTTCGCAGAACCTTAGGGCGGCTCAGTCCTCGTCGTCGCCTTCGTCATCCTCATCATCGATGAGGCTCTTCAGCGTTTCGACGATCTGCAGCTCGCCATCTTCCTTCGATTCAACGAGCCATTCCGTCAGGATCGTCTCGCCCTGCTTGAAAATGACCTTGAAAGGCAACTCGTCGCCCGAGACAGCAACGACATCGCCAGTGACAAATGCCATGAGACCCTCCATGCGTTTCGCCAGGCACGGCGTCAGACGTGCGCAGCACCGGCACCCTAATTAGGATTCGAAATATTTCGAGCCGTGCAGGGGCAGCTATTCCCCTGTGGAAAACCGCGCAGGAACAAAATGTTGGCAAAGAGGGCCGGACGTGACCGCAGATGTTGAGACCGCCGTCGTCGGCGGCGGGGTCGTCGGCTTAGCGGTGGCGCGCGCGCTGGCGGTCGCCGGGTGCGATGTGATGCTGCTTGAGCGGCACAACCGCATCGGCACCGAAACCAGCTCACGCAACTCCGAGGTCATCCACGCCGGCATCTACTACCCGCCCGGCAGCCTGCGCGCGAAGCTGTGCGTCGCCGGCAAGGAGCTGCTCTACCGCTTTTGCGCCGACAACGGCGTTGCGCACCGGCGCTGCGGCAAGCTTCTGGTTGCCACGCAATCAGATGAGATCCCCAAGCTTGAGGCCATCGCCGCTACGGCCGCCAAGAATGGCGTCGGAGACTTGCAGCAGCTCACGGTAGATGATGTGCGCGCGCTCGAACCCGAGGTGGCGTGCGTCGCCGCTTACCTTTCCCCCTCGACCGGTATCATCGACAGTCACGCGCTGATGCAGGCCCTAGATGGGCACATCACGAGCAACCGCGGCGCCGTGGTGCTGAACACCTCGGTCAGCGGCATCACCCGCGACGCCGACGGCTTCACCCTCACCACACTGAGCGGCACGGAGCGTGGCACGCTCACGGCGCGGAACCTCGTCCTTGCGGGCGGGCTCGGCGCCACGGCGCTCGGCCGGATGCTCCCCTGGAGGAGCGGGTATGAGGTGCCGCAGACCTATCCCGCGCGCGGGCATTACTTCGTCCTCGCAGCACGCGCGCCCTTTCGCCATCTCGTCTACCCGATGCCGCTCGGCGCCTGGCTCGGCGTGCACCTCACCCTCGACGTGTCGGGCCGCGCACGCTTCGGCCCGGACATCGAATGGCGCGACGACGTCGACTACGCGTTCGACGAACAGGATGGAGAACGCCTCGCACGCTTCGAGGAAGAAATCCGCCGCTACTGGCCGGGCCTGCCAACCGGCGCACTAAGCCCCGACAGCGTCGGCGTGCGCCCGAAAATCTACCGCGCGGGCGAGCCGGTCGCCGACTTCGCCATCCACGGCCCACGCCAGCACGGTGTCGACCGCCTCGTGGCGCTCTACGGCATGGAAAGCCCCGGGCTCACGTCCTCGCTCGCCATCGGTGACTACGTTGCGGCGCTGCTTTGCGAGGGGTGCGAACAGCTCTAGGGTTACCGCGCTTTTGTCATGGTCCTCGCGCGCCCATGCACACTGCAATTATGCAAGAGGGATGCGAATGGCCCGGCTGTACTTTGCCTCGTTCATCACCATCGGGCTGCTGCTCGGCATGGTGTGCGGCGTCATCCTGGCGATGCTCGTCTTCACCGACAGCGTCGATCTCAGCCTCGCCATTACGTTGACCATCGTCTTCAACTTGGTGATCTGGCTGGTGAGCCCGTGGATCACCGACTTCTCGCTGCGCTGGTTCAACAAGATGGCGTTCCTCGATGATGCCGAAGTGCAGACGCGCTATCCGGGTGTCCACCAGCTGATGCATGACGTGGCGCGCCAGTACGGTTTCAGTGCACCGCGCCTCGGTCTCATCGCCGATCGCAACCCCACTGCCTTCACCTATGGCATCCTGCGGTCCAACGCCCGCATCATCGTCACCGACGGCATCTTCGAGTTCCTTAACGCGGACGAGCAGCGCGCCGTCGTCGCCCATGAGCTGGGACACATCGTCAACCGCGACTTCATCGTCATGACGGCGGCCGGCACGCTGGTACAAATCCTCTATCAGGTCTACGCGGCGGCGATGCGATCCGGTCGCTCCGGCGGCAAGAACAAGGGCGGGCAGATGGTCGTCGGCATTGGTGCCCTCGCCATGTACTACATCGGCATCTACCTGCTCTTTTACCTCAGCCGTACCCGCGAATATCTCGCCGATGCGTTCTCGGCCGAGCGCGTGGAAGCGCGCCACCTCGCCTCGGCGCTGGTCAAGATCGCCTACGGCATTGTGCAGGTCGAGGACACCGAGTCGACGCAGAGCCTGCTGCAGTCGACACGGCACATGGGCGTCATCGACGTCAAGAATGCGCGCTATTCGGGCCTCGAGGCCGAGAGCGACCTGCAGAACCCCGAGCGCGCGTCCGAGGCCATGCTGTTTGATGCGCACAACCCGTGGGCGCGGCTTGTCGAGCTTGGCTCGACGCATCCACTCACCGGCATGCGTATCGCAGCGCTCGGCGAGATCGCACGTCGGAAGGTGCAGACGTTTCCGCAGTACGACCTCAAGGCGGCGGCGCAGCGCGTGCGCCTCAATCAGGGCGCGCTGTGGCGACGGTTCTGGTACGAACTCGGCGTCATGTCATTGCCGCTCGGGCTGGCCGTGCTTGCCGCGGCGCTCGGTGACTGGCCGCTCATTCCTGCTGCCGCAGCCATCGGCGTGCTCGTCACGCTACCGCTGCGCTATCCTTCAGGACCTGGTTCGGCAACGACGGTTGCCGGCCTGATGACCGATCCCGGGGCCTCGCCGGTCATCGGACGTCCGGCGCAGCTGCGCGGCAACGCGATCGGTCGCGCCAATCCCGGCTTCATTGCCGGCGAGGACGTCGTCTACCAGGACAAGACGGGTCTGGTGACGGCCGACTTCCGCTCCATGCTCGGCTTCATCGGCGATCTGTTTGCCGGCTGGAAGCGGGTGCCCAAGCACCTCGGCCAGGCCGGGCAGCTGACGGGCTGGTTCCGCCGCAGCATGGGCGGGTACGTAATCACGAAAGAGATGACCTCGACGGCCGGCGTGCTGCGAGCGCGGCCATATTTTTGGCAAGCGTTGCTGTCGATCATCGTCATCACTGCGACGGCATTTTTGCTTATCGCTGGAACGTCCAGTGTCGCGCGGCAGTTCGGTGTCTCTGAAACCCAATACCGACCCCATCGCACCCACGATGCCGGGGACAAGAACAGCCAGGAAAACTGGTCGCGCGACTATGAGCTGGAGCCGTATCGGCCACAGGAGTAGCCGCATAAGCGCCGTGTTAAGCCGGATAGATTGTCGCCGCTGAATTCTTCGTGCAAATGGTGGCGCGAGTGCTGACAAGCGGGATGCGAGAGGGATGAACACGCACATGCGGGCTGTCGCGTATTGGCTGGCGGCCATCTCCATCGCCGCTTGCCTGACCGCGGCCGGCGCCCGGGCGGAAAGCCTCGACGGCTACTGGATGGATTCGCACGGCGAGGTCATTCTGCAGTTTGGCCCGTGCGGCCGCGACCGTTGCGGGCGCGTCGCTTGGCTGAAGAAGCCGCGCGGCCCCGACCGCGGCCCGCTACGCGACTTTCGCAACTCCGATCCGAAACTGCAGAACCGGCTCGTCTGCGGTCTCGTCGTCGTCACCGGCTTCAAGAAGCAGCCCGATGGCACGTGGGCCGACGGCAACGTCTACGTGCCCGACCACGGCATGAGCTTTTCAGGGTATGCCGAAGTTCTCGACCGCAACAAGGTGAAGGTGACCGGCTACATGCTGATCCCCATCTTCGGCTCGTCCGAAGTGTGGACGCGCATGCCGCGCAAGCCGCCCTCGTGTGAGGAGCAGGCGAAGATGATCGCTGCCAACAAGTGGTCCGAGGACACGACCGCCTGGCCGCCAGCGCCGCCACCGGTCGCCGCGCGCTGAGGCTAACGCGCTGGAGCCGCAACGATGAGCATCACTTTCAATCGCGCCGCGTTCATCTGGCTTGCCGCGATGTTGGCCACTGCCATCGGCGCCATGGGCCAGACCATTCCAAAGGAGAAGGGCGCGGCGCGCACCGTAGGATTGTTCAGCTTCCTGTGTCTAAAACAGCTGCCCGACCTAGAAGGCATCCAACGCGCGGCAGGCTTCGGTGAGTTCGATCAGCTTACCGGCGATGACCTGAAGCCCTACACACTGCAGTCGCCGACCGAGAAGCTGTTTGCCTGGCGCTATCACGATCACGGCGAAAGGTTCATTCTGACCGCTTCGCGCGCCAAGCCCGACGACGCGTTCAAACAGCAGACGCCGGACTTCGCCAAGGCCACGCGCACGGCGTGCTCGCTGCTCCTGCCGAGTACCCAACCCGACCCGCTGCTCGGCGAATTGACGCGCCTGATGGGGCGCCCGGCCGACCAGTCGTGGCAGGACGGCAACATGCGAGTGCATGCCTGGACGCATCAGCGCGCCGAGGCTTTGAGCCACGTTCACTACTACGCGCCTGAAAAAGCAGGCCCCCAGGCGGTGCTCAGCGCGAGCGTATTCGTCAAAAACTAAATGAGCCGCCCGCTGCGCGTGTGCCTTGTTCCACACGGAACAGCGCATCATGCGTGCATGATGACAAGTGGCACAACGAGCGGGGCGGCTTGCGCGCCAGCCCGCATTTTCATAGGTGGAGAACACCAGCTTTCTTGGGAGGTGCACATGCGTTTCGACCGTATCGTCATGCAGGGCGTCGTTATCGCAAGCGCGATGTTGTCGGCCGCAGCTGCGCACGCTGACAATTCGCCGCTCGGTCTGTGGATCGATCATACCGGCCGCGGTGGCGTCGAGATCACCGACTGCGGCGGCAAGCTGTGCGGTCACGTGGCGTGGCTAAAGGATAACGAGAACGCCGACCAGTGCGGTAAGCAGATCATCGGCAACGTCAAGCCGGTCGGCACGAACAAGTGGGACAACGGCTGGATCTACGATCCGGACCGCGGCTCCAAGTACGATGTCGAGGTCACGGCCCTGAATGGCGACAAGTTGAAGGTGATGGGTTACTCCGGCTCCAAGTGGCTGAGCGAGACCTACACTTGGAAGCGCGCCCCCGCCAACCTGCAGAAGTGCGGCGCGGCCGGCGACAGCGCCGCAGTTACCGAGCCGGCTCCCGCTGCGACGACGAAGAAGGAAACCGCCAAGGCGGAACCGAGCAAGCCCGCCGTCGAAGACAAGACCGAAAAAGTCGAACTCGACCCGGCTGCGTCAGACGCTGACAAGCCGAGCACGCGCAAGTCGGAGACGGCAAAGACCGAAACGACGAAAGCCGTTCCCGATAAGCCGAGCGCCTCGAGCGATACCGCCGAAGCCGACGACGACACGAGTGATGAGCCCAAGGGCAAGAAGGGCGGCAAGGTGCTGGCCCGCATCATGGACGAGTTGGAAAGCGGCGATGGCCCGGTAAAGCTGAAGCGCTCCGGTAAGAAGTGCAAAGTCGACGTGCCTTACGTCGGCGTCGTGTCCTTCGATTGCGACAAGTAAGCAGCGGACTTCACCGCTAACGTCTTCCCCAAAAGCCCGCGGTCCAGGCCGTGGGCTTTTCTATTTCGCTCTCCCGCTTAGCGAGAACGTCGGCTGGCAGATCGCGCCCTCGCGCCACCTGGATCGTTTCCACGGGCTCGGCCACCCCACGGACATCGACGTGCGACGTCATCGCGGCCGGCGGCTCCCATTCGGCCAAACGCGCCACCGCGCCCGACAGAATGATCTGCACGTCCTTTTCTTTGGTGAGCGCTTCGAGGCGGCTCGCGACATTCACCGGGTTGCCGATGACCGTGAAGTCGACCAATTCGCCATAGCCGATGCGTCCGACCAGTAGTGCCCCGGCATCGATGCCGATGCCGACCGCCAGCGGCCGGCCGAGTTCGGGCTCGAGCTTGGCGTTGATGTGGTCGAGCGCCAGATCGATGTCGCGTGCCGTACGCAGCGCTTGCCGGCAGCCGGCTTCCACGCCATCGCGTTGACCGAACACGGCAAGCAGTCCGTCCCCGAGAAACTTGTCGATCCAGCCGCCGTGCTCCGTGATCGCCGCGCCGACCACGCCGAAGAACTCGTTGAGCACGTAGACGATATCGAACGGCAGCCGCTTCTCGGAGAGGCGCGTGAAGTCGCGCAGATCGACGAACATGACGGCGAGCGTCTTTTCCACGCCGGCCGAGTCGGCCTCTTCGACTGCGGCGCCCTCCGGTCCCGTTGTCTCGGACTTCAACAGTCGCGTGACGATCAAATAGTGCTCAGGCCGGATCTGGCAGGCGAGGCGCACATTGGGCGGCGCTCCGATGCTGCCCAGAGTCACCACCTCGGGGAAGATCGGCGCCGGCAAGCCGAACGAACCACGCTCGATACGCACGCGGCAGGTGGAGCAGCGAGCGCGTCCCCCGCACACCGAGGCGTGCGGCACGCGCTGCATGCGACTGATCTCCAGCAGCGTTGGACCCTGGGGCACGCGCACGGTCGGCCCCGAGGTGTAGGCGATGGTCACCTTCGGCCCGGCGAGCCGGGCGAAATAGGTCCACGCGAGGCAGCCGGCGACGACCGCCAGGACGGCACCGAACTCGATGCGCGCCAGATTACGCAGCCAGGCGAGCGTCTCGCTCGCCGCATCGCTTGGCCAGCGCGTCAGCAATTTCAGGTTGGCGAGCACCGACGGCACCTCGATGGCCGCGGCGACATTGCTACCGGCGACCGCGAAACCGCCAAGCGCGGCGAGGGGGATGATCACCGCCAGCGTCAGCAGGATGGGAAGCATGCGGCGGTACGGAGGATAGAGGCGCATCCAAAAATGGATGCCCATGCAGCCGTGCACCCACACGATCACCAGCAGCAGGCTTTGTATGATTGCGCTCGCCGGCCACAACTTGGCGAGCTCGTAGACGTAGATGTCGTTGACATTGAAGAACACGTGCGCGATGCGCGTATTGATGATGTGCGGCAGGAGCAGGAACGGGATCGAGATGCCGAGCGCGATCTGCACGAGCTCCCAGCGCGGCAGGCGCAGCGTGGCGCGGCCTGCCAGCTTGTAGAGACCGAGGGAGGCATGTGTCAGCAGCGCCGCAAGCAGCACGATGGTACCCGGCCATGAGCGCGTCACCACCCAGCGCCACTCCTGCATGGTGTGCATCCAGTCGACGCTGACCAGGCCTAGCGCATGATTGATGAAGTGCGTGCCGGCGAAGGCAAACAGGATGAGACCCGACACGAGCCGCAACCGTTGCAGACTATCGCCGCGCCACAGGACATGCATCGATGACGGCCATCCCAATATGACGGGCGCCGACTATACGCACGCCTGACGAGGCCGAACAGGCCGGAGCGAATGGATCACGGCCCCAAGGGGTCGGCACCGTCTGCATGCAGGACACGCCCAAGGAACGCAAGCTCGCGACCGTTGACGGTAGTACGGGCGCGCTCGGAGAACCCGATGCGTTCATAGAAGAGTACATTGCGTGCATCGACCGAAGTGACGACATGCATGCCGATGGCGCCAGCGCGGGCCGCATCCACGGCAAAGGCCTCGATGAGTTGAGCGCCTATGCCCCGGCTGCGATAGTGCGGCGCCAAGTTGACGTGCAAGTGCGCCGGAAACTGTTGCGCGACCCCCGCAAAATCCTCAAACCCGGTCGCCTCGTTGATCGCCCCGACGAGATAACCGACCAGCGTGCCGCTGGAGGTTAGCGCGAGGTATGCCCACCGGGGATGCTGGATGAAATAGCGGCTGAGCCAGCGCTCACGAAATGCGGCGCGCGCTTCATTGCTGGCGAACGACTTGGTGCCGCTGGCCTCGAAGAAAATCGCATCGAGCGCCGCGCTGAGTTGCTCTTTGTCGGAGATCTCGTCCCAGCGCCGGATGGTGACCGCGGGATGCGACCCAGCTCTCGTCTCAGGCATCATCGGATAGTGCCACCTCGGCCCCGATACGCAAAAGGGCCGGGACAAGCCCGGCCCTCGGCATACTTCATCACCGCTGCTTAATCTTCGATGCACGCGTAGTAGCGGTCCCACCAGTAAGGGGAACCGGTGGCGGCTGCCCTGCGACGCAGCCAACGGCAATCGTCGTAACCATATGCGTAATACGAAGAGTAGCCGCCGTAGCCACCGTAATAGGGCGCGTAGGCGAAGCCGCGGAAACGGGGCCCGCGATGGTGGTGGCGACCACCGTGACCTCTTGGACCCGCATGCCCTGACCCGGCATGACCCCGGCGAGGGCCGCCATACATGCGCGAGCTTCCCGGCCCGCGACCGATGGAGCGACCGCCGCCACCAAGCCCTCGGCTCATGGCGCCGCGACCGGGTCCTCCACCACCACGAAGTCCTGGGCCACCGCCACCGCCGCGCCCGCGGCCAGGCGCTGCCTGCACGACGATGCCTTGAGATGTGGCCTGCTGCGCAGGGCCGAGGGGAAGTGCCGATGCGGTCTGCATTGCAGCCGCCGCAGTTAGTGCGCCACCGACCACGACGGCGGCGAACAGTGCTCGTTTCATAGCGATCTCCCGGGTTGTCCGCGGCTGCCTTATTGAGGGCGGCTGGCGGTCAAAAAGCGTTAACCATAGATGGCAACGCAGGGAGGCCGATCCAAGATCCCGGACATACGCGCGACGATCACTTCAAGCAGGCGCGGTAGCGCGTCCACCAATTTCTGTTTTTGGTGGCGATGGCGCGTTGGGCAAACCGCCGGCACGAACCGGGCGAGCGGTCGGTGTCGTTGTAATAGCGGTAGTAATACGGCTGCTTGTTTGCATCGCGCGTATCGTTGGGGGCCCGCACAGTCGGGTTGCGGGACTTGAGGCCGCCATACGCGCCGCTGCTTCCGGCGCGGTGCGCGTCGCTGCTATAGGGCCGTTTAATTGGGGCGGCGAGTGACGTAACCGCGAACTGTCCGATCACCGCCAGCCACGTGGCCAGCATCAGCAAAGGGCCCAGAGGGCTAGCGCGCATGACTATCTCCGCAGCAGGTACACCCCTTATATGGGGTGCCAAGCGTTACCGCGAACTTAGACAGGCGCCGGCGGGTTCTCCTCGCCGTCATCGGGCTGCTGCGGCAGCGGCACTTCCCCGTAATTGGGACTGAAGGGCTGCGTCGGATCGTCGGGTCGCGCATACATGCGGGTGCGCGGCGGGCGCTGCGCTTCGCGGCCGTCATCCTCGATATCGACAACAGGCTTCGGTACCAGCGGCGGCGGTTGTGCCGCAAATGCGCTGATCAGGCCGCTGTTGGCCATCGGGGCAGCCGCGCTGCATCCGCCCAGGGCCAACCCAGTGCAGACAAGAAGGAGCGCCACGCGGGTGCATGACGCTCCCGTTCGGCCGAAAATTCGGCCGCTACGCACGGCTAATGAACGCGACAACGACATGGGACTCGCCTCTCACCAAAACGCGACTGTCCCAATTCTGGACAATGCGGGTTAACGCCGGCCTAATCGCTGTGCCGCTGCGAGCCTGCGTTAGGTGGGAAGGCGCATAAGACCGCTGGTGGCCATGCCGTTGAACACGGCCTGCACGGCGATGGCGGCGAGCAGGATGCCGAACACGCGCATCAGAACGCGCTGCGCCGTGATGCCGATCATGCGGTTCAGCTGATGAGAGGCGAGCAGCAGGAAGAGCGTGATGGCCATCACGGCGGCGAGCGCACCGACCGTCGCCGCTAGTGCCCACGGCTGACCTTCGGTATTGGCCGCCAGGAGGATGCCGGCGCTCATCGCTCCTGGCCCCGCGAGCAACGGCATGGCTAGCGGGAATACGGCGATGTCGTCCTTCGTCTTCGCCTCCTCGTCCTCCGGCTGAGTCAGCTTGAAGGCACTGGTGGGCTTGGCGAAGATCATATCGAGGGCGATGATCAGCAGAATGATGCCGCCCGCCGTCTGCAGTGCGGCGATGCTGACACCGAGTTCATCGAGCAACGGTTGGCCGAGCAGCGTGAAGAACAGCAGCAGCCCGCCGGCGATCGCGGTGGCACGCAGCGCGATGGCGGCGCGCTCGGCACGCGAAATTTTCGGAGTAAGCGTGGCAAACAGCACCGCCGCCTCCACCGGCCCGATGGTTGCGAAGAAGGTCGTGAAACTCGTCAGAGCGAATTCCAGCATCGCGTGCCTATCGGAGCAGCATTTGATCGGACTGCTCGCTCAAACTTTCAGCGTTTATCAGCAGTCGCTCGTAGAGGCTGCTAACTCACTAAAGTCGTGGAACAAATTCATTGTCAGAGGCATTCCCTCAACTATCATTCGAAAACGAGTTCCGGGGGACTCGAAGGCAATTTGGGGGATCAAATGTACCAGCCCGAATTTTCCCAGCTGCTGCGAGGATACAGCCTTACGACAGCTGAAATTCTCTACCGGCTGCCCGATCATCCAGCGCTTCTGCAAAGTTACATCTGGCAGGACTACGACCTTCATCCGCGCTTTCCAAAACTGACCGGCTTCCTCGACTTCTGGACATCGAAACTCGACGGCAAGCTGTTCAAGGTGACGGTCGCCCACAACAAGCTGCTGGCTCCCGCCGAAGTGCGACTGATCGGTGCCGAGTTCAAGGTGCACTGAAATTACTCGCTGACGAAGGGGAAGAAGTCCCCGCCGCTCCACACTCCGGGAACGCGACGACCAGCGCGCGGCTCCTCGACTGCGAGCGCGACGAGGTCGTGCAGCAACGACCGGGTCAACAGCGCTTCCAGCCGTCCGCGCACGAGTAGGTATGGCTTCAGCCCGCCGCCCGGCTGCTGCTCGGCGAAGCGCAGCGGATGCTCGGGACCGCAGGCTACGACGTCATCGACGTTGGTGCGAAACGCAAGCTGCTGAGCTGGACCATCACCGCGAACCTCCATCTCGACGGCAAGGAACGGCGCGTCTTCGACGTCCACGTCGATCATCTCGGCTGGGGTTACCAGAAAGGTGCGACCGTCCACATCCTTGCGCAGCACCCCGGCGAACAACCTTACGAGTTCAGGCCGCCGGATCGGACTATCGCGATAGAGCCAAGTGCCATCGCGTAGGATCTTCAGGCCGATATCGCCGCAGTAGGGCGGATGCCAGCTCTCGACCGGCGCCGGACGCCGCGCGGGCACATGCCCCATCAACCCCTCGAGCTTGCCGAAATCGCCCAAACCAGTTGCCTTTGTCTCGCCCATATCCCGCTTCCAGCGCCGCATGTACGCGGCACACAATGTGTGACACCCTTACCCCCAATCTAACGTAACATTCACTTGACCGGGCGCATGCCGCCCTGGATCGTTCGAACGAATATTTCTGTTTAGCTGGCGTGGTTCCGGCCGATCCTCATCCCCAAATTGACAAGCGAGTTCAATTCGCCATGAGCACCGTCACCGACACGCATGCCGACATCGTCCCGCGCCTCGAGGCGGCTGCCGAGCGGGTGCAAAAGGCCCATAAGGCTGCGGCCTCCGTCATCTTCGGCCAGGATGTCGTCATCGAGCGGACGCTCATCACCATTCTTTCGGGCGGCCACGCGCTGCTCATCGGTGTCCCTGGGCTCGCCAAGACACTGCTCGTCGAGACGCTCGGCCGCGTCCTCGGCCTTGACGCCAAGCGCGTGCAGTTCACGCCCGATCTCATGCCTTCCGACATCATCGGCTCGGAAGTTCTCGATGATGCGCCCGGCAAGTCGCGCTCCTTCCGTCTCGTCAAAGGCCCGATCTTCACGCAGCTGCTGATGGCCGACGAAATCAACCGTGCCAGCCCGCGCACGCAGTCGGCACTGCTGCAAGCGATGCAGGAGCACCACGTCACCGTGGCCGGCGCACGCTACGACATTCCTTCGCCGTTCCATGTGCTGGCGACGCAGAACCCACTCGAGCACGAAGGCACGTACCCGCTCCCCGAGGCGCAGCTCGACCGCTTCCTGCTGCAGATCGACGTCACCTACCCGGACGTGCTCGCCGAGCGGCGCATGCTGTTCGCCACCACCGGCACCGACGACCGGCAGCTCGATGCAGTGCTCAGCGGACCTGAACTGATGAGCATCCAGCGGCTGGTGCGTCAGATCCCCGTCCCCGACAAGGTCGTCGACGTCATCTTGAAACTCGTACGCTCGGCTCGTCCCGGCACCGGCGTCAGCGAAGAGACCGACCGCTTCGTCGCCTGGGGTCCAGGGCCGCGCGCCAGCCAGGCGCTGATGCTCGCCGTTCGCGCCAAGGCGCTCATCGACGGGCGCCTGGCGCCTTCCGTCGACGACGTGCTGGCGCTCGCCGAACCGATCCTCAAGCACCGCATGGCGCTGACGTTCGCAGCTCGCGCCGAAGGGCAAGACCTCGGCGCCATCATCGCGCGGCTCGTCGCGGCGGTGGAGTAACGCATGGCGAATGCCGCGCCATCGCGTCAGGATCCAGCCAAAAGTGCCGGGGTCCTCGCGCTCGAACGTGAAGCGCACGGCCTTGCCGACCGCCTGCCGGAGATACTCATCGACGCGCAACGCATCGCGCAGACGGTGTCGCACGGACTGCACGGCCGGCGTCGCGCCGGGCCGGGCGAGACGTTCTGGCAGTTCCGTCAGTTTCAATCGAGCGACACCCTGCGCCAGATCGACTGGCGCCGCTCGGCGAGCTCCGATCATCTCTATGTCCGCGAGCGCGAGTGGGAGGCGGCGCATACCATTTGGCTATGGCCCGACCTGTCGCCGTCCATGAACTTCCGCAGCCATCTCGCCTCGACGACGAAACGCGACCGCGCCCTGCTCCTCACGCTGGCCGCTGCCGAGCTGCTGGTGCGCGGCGGCGAGCGCGTTGCCCTGCTCGGCCTGACGCCGCCGACCGCCAGCCGCAAGGCGACGACGCGCATGGCCGAGGCGATCCTCGCCCACGAGGATGCACCGATGCTGCAGGCAAGCCAGCCGCCCAAGGTGCATCTGGCTCGCTTTTCCGGCGCCGTCGTCATCGGCGACTTCCTCGACCCGATCGACCGCACGCGCGAGCACATCGAAGCGCTGGCGGCCGATGGTTCCGTCGGCCACCTCATCGAGGTCGTCGATCCGGCCGAGGAAACGCTCCCCTACGAAGGGCGCACCGAGTTCCTGAGCCCCGATGGCGGACAACGCTGGGTCGCAGACCGCGTGCAGAGCCTGCGCGCGCAATATACCGAGCGGCTCGAAGCCCATCGCACCGAGTTGCGCGCTCTGGCCCGACGCCTCGGCTGGTCGTTCGTCGTGCATCACACTGATCGCTCGCCGGCCGAGCCGCTGCTGTCTCTCATCATGCGCATGCAGGGCGGCACTGGCGATCATCGCTGGCAGAGCCCGGACAGCCCCGAGGCGCCGACATGAGCTTCGGCGCACTGGCGTTTCTCAATCCTTGGCTGTTGGCCGCGCTCGCCACGCTGCCGATCATCTATTGGCTGCTGCGCACCGTGCCGCCGAGCCCACGTCAGATCACCTTCCCGCCGACGCGCATCCTCGTCGGCCTCGAGAACCAGGAGAAGACGCCCGCTGCTTCCCCTTGGTGGCTGACGCTGCTGCGTCTGCTCGCGGCCGCGCTGCTCATATTTGCGCTCGCCGAACCGGTGTTGAACCCTTCGCGCGACGCGGCCCTGAAAGGTACCGGCCCCGTTGCCATCGTGGTCGACAACGGCTGGTCCTCGGCTGCCCGCTGGGACGAGCGCATGCGCATGATCGAGCACGTCATCGCCGAGGCAGAGGGCCAGAGCCGACCCATCGTCATCGTGCCGACGGCGAGCACGGGCAAGAGCTTCGCCGCGCGCATCGAAGCGCCAGCCGAGGCTCGATCGACTGCGGCCGCGCTGGTACCGCAACCGTTCGCTCCCGACCGTCTAACAGCCGCCAGCGCGCTTGCAACGGGGCTCGCCGGATCCACCGGCGGCGCCAGTATCGTGTGGCTGAGCGACGACATCGATCATGATGGCAAGGCAGCCGAGGTCGCCGACAAGCTGCGCACGTTGGCCGACGGCGGCACCTTCGCGGTGGTCGAAGATTCTCGTAACGGCGAGCCGCTCGGCGTCAGCGCCGGCATCGGACAGCAAAGCGCCCGTCTCGAGGCGCGCGTGCTGCGCCCACACGGTGGCGCGCGCGAAGGGTTCGTGCACGCCATTTCCACGCGCGGGCAAAGCCTCGCCGAGGCGCGGTTCAAGTTCTCACCCGGCGAGGCTGCAACGACCGTACCGTTTGATCTGCCGCTCGAGTTGCGCAACCAGGTCGGTCGGGTCGAAATTGCCGGCGAGCGTTCGGCCGGCGCCGTAAGCCTGATCGACGCACGCTCGCAGTGGCATCGCGTAGCGCTGATCTCGGGCGAGAGCCGCGAGCAGGCTCAGCCCCTGCTGGCACCACTCTATTATATCGAGAAGGCACTGGCGCCCTATGCCGAACTGATCAAGCCGAAGGGCTCTAACCTCGCCGCCGGTATCCAGGAAGCCCTGTCGCAGAATGCCAGCGTGATCATGCTGGCCGACATCGGCACTTTGTCGGGCGAGGCGGCAAAGCACGTCGAGGCTTGGGTGAAGAAGGGCGGCGTGCTGGTGCGCTTCGCTGGCCCGCGGCTTGAAAACGGCGGCGATGACCTGCTCCCCGTGCCGCTGCGCGTCGGCGGCCGCACGCTCGGCGGCGCACTGTCGTGGTCGACGCCGCAGAAGCTTGGTCCCATCGAAGACAACAGTCTTTTTGCCGGCACCCCTGTGCCCCCGGAGGTTTCCGTGAGCCGGCAAGTGCTGGCTGATCCCGCCATGCTCGGCCCGGAGGTGAACGTGTGGGCGCGTCTGCAGGACGGCACGCCGCTCGTCACCGAGCGCAAGTTCGGCGATGGCCAGATCATCCTCTTCCACGTTACCGCAAATTCCGATTGGTCCAACCTGCCGCTGTCGGGCCTGTTCGTTGAAATGCTGCGGCGTATATCGGCTCTTGGTGGCGGCGTTGCCGACGGTAGTGAAGCTGGCGCTGGCACCGACTCCGGCAGCGAGCGAGCGGCTGAATCGCCGACCGTGCTGCCACCGCTGCAGACGCTCGACGGCTTCGGCATTCTCGCCGCGCCGCCGCCGACGGCGCAGCCCGTACCGGCGGCCAAGGTCCACGACCTCATACCCAGCCTCGACCATCCGCCCGGCTACTACGGTGCAGGCGGCTCGCCGCGCGCCGTCAACGTTCTGGGGCCGAAAAGCGTTCTGGCGCCGCTGCCGTCGCTTCCCGCCGCTGCCGAACGCCTGAATTACGCCAGCGAAAGTGCGCAACCCATGAAGTCGTGGCTGTTGCTCGCCGCACTCGGTCTGCTGTTTCTCGATATCCTCGCCGTCATTCTCCTGCAGTCCGGAGGGCTGGCTCAATTGCGCAACACGCGCCGCCGCACGGCGCCCGCCGCGCTCGTGTTGGCCGTTGCCGGCGCCGCAGGCCTACTCTTTGCGGCCTCACAGGTGAATGCGCAGCCGGTAGAGACGCCGCCTGCGCAAAGCAGCGGCAGCACGCAAGCAACCGACGAGCGCGCTATCGAAGCCACCGGCAAAGTCACGCTCGGCTATGTGATGACGGGCGATCAAAGCGTAGATGAGATCAGTCGCCTCGGCCTCGATGGCCTCGGACGTCTGCTGTCGGTGCGCACGGCCGTCGAGCCGGGCCGCCCCATGGGCGTCAACATACTCACCGACGAGATCGCCTTCTATCCGGTCCTCTATTGGCCGGTGCTGCCCGATGCCAAGGCACTGCCCGAAGAAACGCTGGCGAAGATTGACGCCTACATGAAGCAGGGCGGGCTTATCGTTTTCGATACGCAGGACTACGGCCGCGGCGTTGCCGGCAGCGGGGCTGCGCCAGGTTCAGGAGAATCGGCGCTGCAACGGATCATCGGCAGGCTGGATGTGCCGCGCCTCGAGCCGGTGCCCGAGAACCACGTGCTGACCAAAGCCTTCTACCTTCTGCGCAACTTCCCCGGCCGCTGGGACGGCGGCCAGCTGTGGGTCGAAGCGCTGGAATCCGGTTCCGACCAGAGCCGCCGGGCGCGAGTGTCCGACGGCGTGACATCGATCATCGTGACACCCAACGATCTTGCCGCCGCGTGGGCGCTCGATGAAGGGGGTCGCCCACTCTACCCGACCGTCGGCGGTGGCGAGGACCAGCGCGAGATGGCATTCCGCACCGGCATCAACATCGTCATGCACGCCCTGACCGGAAACTACAAAGCCGATCAGGTGCACGTGCCGGCGTTGCTTGAGCGGCTGGGGCAGTGAGGCGCGCATGAACTGGTCGATCGATTTTGCACCCATGTTGCCTGCCCCATTCTTCTGGGCGGCCGGCGCGCTGGCATTGCTGCTCATCGGATATCTGCTCTACCGGCGGTCGCGCGGCGCCCTGCTTCGTGCTGCCGCCATCGCTGCGTTGCTTATCGCCCTCGCCAACCCGATCCTGCGCGAAGAACAGCGCGAGAGCCTCGCCAACGTTGCCATAGTCATCGTCGACGAAAGCGCCAGCCAGACGCTCGGCGACCGCAAGGCTCAGACCGCGGCGGTGCGCGCCAACCTGGAAGCCAAGCTCGGGAAGATCCCCAACCTAACTGTCAAGTGGGTCGCTGCCTCGCGTCCCGGTGATACGACATCGCCCGGCACACATCTGTTCACTGACCTCAACAAGGCGCTGGCTGATACGCCACCCGACCGCCTCGCAGGCGTCATCATGCTGACCGACGGCGAAGTGCACGACGTGCCGAAGTCGGCGGCAGCGCTCGGCTTCGATGCGCCTGTACACGCGTTGATCACCGGCGCGCCCGACGAGTTCGACCGCCGCATCGAGGTTCTCTCCGCGCCGCGCTACGGCATCGTCGGCCAGTCGCGCGAGATCGAAGTCGCGGTGCGCGAAGCGGGCCGCAAAGGTGGCCCGGCCGAGCCCCTCACCCTGCGGATACGCCGCGAAGGCCGACCGGACGAGCGCATCGCCACGCTGGCCGGCCAGCCGGTGAAGATAGAGATGCCGTTCCCGCACGCTGGGCAGAACATCCTCGAGGTCGAACTCGACACCGCGCCGGGCGAATTGACACCGGCCAACAACCGCGCCGTCATCGCGGCCGAGGGCGTGCGCGAGAACCTGCGCGTACTGCTCGTCTCAGGTGAGCCGCACGCCGGCGAACGCACTTGGCGCAACCTGCTGAAGTCCGACGCGGCAGTCGATCTCGTGCACTTCACAATTCTGCGTCCGCCGGAAAAGCACGACGGCACGCCGATCAATCAGCTGTCGCTCATCGCCTTCCCGACGCGCGAATTATTTTCCGAGAAGATCAACGACTTCGACCTCATCATCTTCGATCGCTACCAGCACCGCGGCCTGTTGCAACTGCCCTACTACGACAACATCGCGCGCTACGTCGAAGAGCACGGCGGCGCGCTGCTCGTCGCAGCCGGCGACGACTATGCCGGTAGCCTCAGCCTGTTCCGCACTCCGCTATCGCCGGTGCTACCGGCCATCCCGACCGGCCGCGTGCTGTCAGAGCCGTTCAAGGCCAAACTGACCCAGGACGGCCGCAAGCATCCCGTGACGCAGGGCCTTGCCGGTGCCGGGCTTCCCGATGGTCAACCGACCTGGGGCCGCTGGTTTCGCCAAGTCGAGGTGCAGCCCGAGAACGGCCGCACGCTCATGGATGGCGCCCAGAACGAGCCCTTGCTGGTGCTCGACCACAAGGGCAAGGGGCGCGTGGCACTGCTGACTTCGGACCAGGCCTGGCTGTGGGCGCGCGGTTATGAAGGCGGTGGCCCGCACAGCGATCTTCTACGGCGGCTGTCGCACTGGCTGATGAAGGAGCCGGACCTCGAAGAGGAACGCCTCCTCGCCAGCGCGCGCGGCCTACACCTGACACTGGAGCGGCGCTCCATGGAGGATAAGGTGGCGCCCGTCACTGTGTCCGGGCCCGGCGGCGAGACAACGCAGGTGACGCTTGAGCCGGCCGGCTCCGGCGTGTGGCGCGCCTCGGTCGACGTCAAAATCCCGGGGCTCTACAAAGCCCAGTCGGGCGAGTTGCAGGCCGTTGCCCACGCAGGCATCGACGATCCCATCGAGATGAGCGAAGTGACGGCGACGTCTGCCAAGCTGGCGCCTATCATCGATGCCACGGGCGGCGGCGCCTTCTGGACGAGCGCGTCCGCGGAAGCAACGCGCGCCAATCCCTCATCGGTCGAGGTGCCGCGCGTTTCCATGCTCGCCAACGCCAAGGTGCTCGCCGGCTCGGGCTGGATGGGCCTCAAGGATCGCGAGGCGTTCGTCACTCGCGGCGTCAAGCTGACGCCGATGTTTACGGGATTTGGCGCCCTGGCCATGCTGCTGATGCTCGTCTCGCTCGCCTGGTGGCGCGAGGGTCGCTAGCCGCGATCGCCACTGACGAATTGAACTAGCGCTTTCGACTACGGAGGCACTCGGCCCAGGGCGCGATAGATCTCGTCAACATTGGCCGACCGACCGGAATGTAGGATCACCAATATGTCCTCGGCTCGCGTGGCGGCGACGTAAAGCAGACCGCGGTCCATGTCATCGCTATCGGATCGCGATCCCACCAGGTCGACCCACAGAAGCAGCACAATGCGGAACTGCAAGCCGCGCGCGCTATGCATCGACAAAATCTTCACCGCGTCGTCATGCAGTGTGCCGGTCGGGCTATCGCCAGATAGGAGCACCGCGCGGGAGAAGCCGTTCAACCGGTCGCACAGCGTCGTTACTGACGCATCGGCACGTCGCCTGGGATAGAGCACGGCGATGTCGTTGGGCCTGATACGCTGGTGCCGTCCGCCAATTTCCAACCCGCCGCGCAGCCAAGTCTCGATCAGCCCTGCAGCGTAATGCACTTCGCTCGCCGCATCGTCGAGCTGGATCAGCAATGGGTCGCCCCCGGAACGAAGGGCGGTATCCGGCCCGATCGCGAGGACAGGCATGTCCTGCGAGACGCGCGCAGGCCGAGTCGAAAATGCGCGCGCGATGCCAAGGATCTCGGCAGTGTTGCGATAGTTACGATCTAGATCGAATTTCCGATTTATTACACGGCCGCTTGCGTGAATGCCTGCGTCGGCCCAGGTGAAATCCCGCTTGCCATATAGTGCTTGGCTGCCGTCGCCGACGATAAGAAGATCGCCGGTATCGGGCTCCTTGAGAGCCAGCTTCGCACATTGGAACCAGGAGCACGGCCAGTCTTGAGCCTCATCGATCAGTACCGCATCAAATTGGCGACCGCGATCTGGGTCGCTATTTAACTGGACGAGGAGTCGTCTTCCGAAGACGCCATCCTCCTCGCCTCTGCGGAACTCAACGCCGGTGCGGACACCCCAGCGATGAAATGTTGTCACCTCCACACCACGATACCCGGAAAGTGCGGTCGCCAAATGCTGCGCGAGCAATCGATTGTAGCATAAAAGCAGAATGCGCTTTTCCGGGTCCTGGGCCAGCAGCTTCGCACGAGCGATCAGCAGCACCGTCTTGCCCGAGCCAGCCACGCCATAGACGACGCGATGGCCGTCGCCGATCGTGCGCGCGTTACGCTCCTGGCGCAGGTCAAGCACCGCGAGTTCTGTATCGCTAGCGCGAATGACCACTTCCGGATGGATGACGCTGCGCAAGATGTCGACTTGTTCCGCTGTCATCTTTGGGAACGGCCACCAGGGATCAAAGTATGCCTTTAGAGTTGCCAGCAGCGCTTGCGGCTCGAGTTCGAGCCAGTTCGCCAACTCGTCGCGCGTGATGGTTGAATTCGGAGGAAACAGACGGGTAAGGTCTGGCGCCTCGCGCTCGATCTGGCTGCGGTTGATGTTGCTCAGCACGGCGATATGGCAGAACGGGAAAACGTAGCGGCCGGAAAAGCGGCCATCCTGCCGCATCAGCTTGCTCACCTGCGGATGCCTCCCACACTCATCCATTAGCCGCAGCATGTAGCCCCGCGCCTGATGACGCGGATGCGGGACCATGACCGAACTCCCTCGGCGGTTGATCGTAATGGTATCCGCGGTGATGTTCTGCAACTCGCCTAACCGCCAGTCTTTCACCTCAATGACAAGAACACCGACCTCGGGCAGCACCACGATAAGATCGGGGTAGCGGCCCGCCACGACTTGCTCGTAGTAAACTATGCAATCCTCTGGCAGCCGTTCTAGCGCCGCAAAGACGCGCTTCTCGCCGGCCGTACTCGATGCTGCTAATGTCTCTGGAACCATCTCTGCCATGGCAGTGGCAATGCCATTTGCGCAGGTCCATGTCGAGCAAGGGAGCCAGCTAATGGTGAAGCTGTACCGCTCATTCCCACCTAGCCGCGCACACCGCGCAGCAGCGCCGCGACCCACGCGCCGGCGGCGATAACCACTAAGAACAGTGCCACGTTGCGCGGCGATTGGCGGCTGATCGTGCTGACCTCGGGATGCGAGCGGCTGTAGTGCACCGGCACGCCCGCCGGTCCCGCGCCCGACAACTGGTCATAGAGTCCCTTGCCGATCGCCTCGCGCGTACGATGGACGCGGCCGTCCGAGTTCGCGAACGCATAAGCGGCGAAATACTGATAAGGCACGCCGGTGGGATTTTTGCCGCTCACTGTTTCGCGCTGCACCTCGACGGAGATCACCTTAGCCGTCATCCCGTCAATCGTTAGCAGCCAGTGCCGCCAGCTGTAATAGGCGGCTAGCAGCGTTAGAAGCGATGCGACGGCAATCAGCATCATGCTCGATTTCTCTCGTCCGCGTTTTCGTCCGTATCGTCGCATTTCCGATCCGCATTGGAACGCTGCAATACCGTTCCGGGCTTGTCGCGCGCCAGCATAGAGACCACACTCCGCGCATTGGAATCGAATTTATTGCGGGAGAAGAAGGCATGGACACCTCGATATTCCTCGCCCGCCTGTTGGGGCCGATGCTGGTGGTTCTGGCTGTCGGGATCTTGTTTCGGCAAGAGGCCTGGCGCGCCATGGCCAAGCAGTTCATCGCCAACCGGCCGCTGGTTTTCCTCAGCGGGTTGCTGACGCTGCTCGGCGGACTTGCGCTCGTCAACACGCACAATGTCTGGGAGGCGGGCTGGCCAGTTATTATCAGCATATTCGGCTGGCTCGCCGTGATCGGCGGCATCGCACGCATGCTGTTCCCTGAGACTGTCATGGGTGTTGGCGAAAAGATGCTCGACACCAAGGCGTATCTGACCGTCGGGGGCATCGGGGAAGGGCTGCTCGGCCTGTGGCTTTGCTACCAGGGCTACATCGCCTGACCCAGTCATCCGGGGGTATTTGGGCTTTCTTCCACTTCCGAGTTGCGGTCGCCGGAGGGTGCACGTAGGCGCACCGGCGCGACTCGCCTAGCGTCCCGCCATCTGGCCCTGCCGCGGAGCGCCCTATGAGTCTCCTCTATCGCATCGTCTATGCCGCCCATGCCAACGGCACGCATCACAAGTTGGCGCTCGATGCGCTGAGCATGGTGCAGGGACCCGATACCGCGCGCTGGCAGAACCTGTTCTTGAAGCACGCAGCGACATATCTCGAAGGGTCCAAGGCGCCTGACAACGTCTTCAAGGACTTCAAGAACCACGTTCTGCATGTGCGCGACGGCTACTGGGGTGGCGCGCCGGAGAAGGCGCAGGAGTGGTATGGCCGGCTGCTCGAGACGCTGCGCGGCAGCGCGTGGAGCGACGCCGCCTACGCCGCCGGCGTGCTCAGCCACTATTACACCGACCCCATCCATCCGTTTCACACCGCGCAGACGGAAGCCGAGAACGCCATCCACCGCGCCTGCGAGTGGAGCATCAACCGTTCCTACGACGAACTCGCCGCACTCGGCCGGCAGCGCTTCACGGCCACCGCAATACGGGTGCCGGCGGGCGCGCATTGGCTGAAGGACATGGTGTGCCAGGGCGCCGAGACCGCCAACCTGCAGTACGAAAAACTGATTGCGCACTACGATATCCACCGCGGCACCGCCGACCCGCGCTCGGGCCTCGATGACACCGGTCGCGCCGTGGTCGCCGAACTCATCGCTTACGCTTCGAATGGCTTTGCGCGCGTGCTGGAGCGCGCTTTCGCCGAAAGCGCCGCGACGCCGCCGGAGGTTTCGCTGACAGCGGAGACGTTCCTCGCGGCGCTGCAGATGCCGCAGAAGTTTATCGAGAAGAAGCTGACCAACGCGGCCGACCGCGCCCTCGTCGTCAGCATGTATCGTGAGCTGCAGGCGACGGGCCGCGTCGAGGCGACGTTGCCGGCCGACGACCGCGCCGTGCGCGAACTCTATGCCAAGGAGGTGGCCGGTCCGCGTGCTGTCCAACAGGCCGAAGCGCGTGCGCAGCGCGTCAGTGCGTTGACGCCAGCCGCACAAGCGGCGGCGGCAGCGCCGCCGCCGCCGGAGCGCGAAGCCAAGCCGCCGCGCACCTACCTGCAGCCGTCCGACGACGTCGAGGCAGCGCCGTCCATCGGTACCCGCACCGCGCAGCGCTTGGCGGAGGCGCGCATTTTCACGGTTGCCGACCTGCTCGCCGCCGATGCCGAGGCGACCGCCACCTTGCTGGCAACGCGCGGCATCGATGCGCAGACCGTGCGCCTCTGGCAAAATCAGGCGCAGCTCGTCATCGACGTCGCCGGGTTGCGCGGCACGCACGCGCAATTGCTGACCGGTGCCGGTTATCAGGATGTCACAGCAGTTGCCGCTGCCGAGGCGGCGGCCCTATGCGCCGCGGTGCTTCGCTATGCCGCGAGCGCAGAAGGTCAGCGGATACTGCGTCAGGGTGAGGCACCCGAAGCGCAGAAAATCGAAGGCTGGATCGCCGCCGCCGCCGCGCGGCTGGCCGCGTAAATCCTCAAGGGTTGCTTCTGCGCGCAGAGGAGCGCAAAACTAGCTCTGTTCCGAGGGGCGCCGGTAGGCCGGCTGAGATCGTGCACCCAACGCGCGAGCACCCTTAGGACCTGATCCGGGTCATGCCGGCGAAGGGACGGAATATGCTTGCTTCGATTGTACGATGCTTCGCGCGTGACGCGCGGCTTTTCTTCCGCTGCAGCGCCCTATCGCTTGCCGCCTCCTGCGCGCTCGCCAGTGACGCCATGGCCGGCTGCCGCAACGCGACAATCGAGGACGCGCGCTACGTCATCTGCGAGTTCCCGGCGGCCGACGGCATCGAACTGCTTCTGCGTGATGCAAGTGGAGCCCCGCTCGGCCAATTCGGCCCTGTGCAGGAGGCTCTCGCAGCGCGCGGACGCACGCTCGTCTTCGCCATGAACGCCGGCATGTACCACGAGGACCGCTCGCCGGTCGGGCTTTACGTCGAGAAGGGGCGCCAGCTGAAGAAGCTGTCTACAGCCAACGGCCCTGGAAATTTCAGCATGAAGCCCAACGGGGTTTTCTACCTCTCCGGCGGGACGGCCGGCGTCCTGGAGACGGGCGCCTACGCGCGCCGCAAGCTGCGGCCGGACTTCGCCACCCAATCGGGCCCCATGCTGGTGATCGACGGCAAGCTGCACCCGCGTTTTAAGGCGGACAGCACCTCGCGCAACCGCCGCAACGGCGTCGGGGTCGCCGGCAAGAAGGTGATCTTCGTGCTCGCAGATACCTCAGTGACGTTCCACCAATTCGCCCGCGTGTTCCGGGATGTCCTCAAGACGCCCAACGCTCTCTACCTCGACGGCTCCATCAGCCGCCTCTACGCCACCGACCTCAACCGCAGCGATTTCGGATTCCCCATGGGACCAATCGTTGCCGTGTCCACCTCCAAGTCAAAGCAAGGTGCCAAGCCATGAACAAGCCGACGCGCAAGTCCGATCTGGCGTTGCCAAAGGTAACTACCGGTCCGCTGCCCGCTTCCGCCAAGGTCTACTCGGCGCCCGAAGGCTTCGCCGATCTGGCCGTGCCGTTCCGCGCCATCACGCTGACGGAGAAGATCTCAAGCGAGAAATTAGCTGAGACAAACGACAAGAACCGCTTGCCGGCGAAGAGCGAAACCAACGCCTTCAACGTCTATGACGCATCGGGCCCCTACACCGACGCCGCAGCGAGCATCGACGTCATGCGCGGGTTGCCGCGGGCGCGCGCTGCCTGGATCTTCGAGCGCGGCGGCGTCGAAGCCTATGATGGCCGCGCCGTGAAGCCGGAAGACAACGGAAATGTCAGCGGCGCGCATATGGCCCGCGACTTTCCCGACAAGCCGCGGCCCTTCCGTGGGCTCGGCGACAATCCGATCACGCAGCTGGAGTATGCGCGTGCCGGCATCATCACCAAGGAGATGGCCTACGTCGCGCATCGCGAGAACCTCGGTCGTACGGCGATGCTGCAGCGAGCGAACGCCGCTCTGGCCGACGGGGAGAGCTTCGGCGCCGACATCCCTGCGCATATCACGCCCGAGTTCGTGCGCTCGGAGATCGCGCGTGGGCGCGCCATCATCCCCGCCAACATCAACCATGGCGAGTTGGAGCCGATGATCATCGGCCGCAACTTCCTGGTGAAGATCAACGCCAACATCGGTAACTCCGCCGTCACCTCCTCGGTCGAGGAAGAAGTGGAGAAAATGGTATGGGCAATCCGCTGGGGCGCCGACACGGTCATGGACCTGTCGACGGGACGCAATATCCACACGACGCGCGAGTGGATCTTGCGCAACGCGCCGGTGCCGATCGGCACGGTGCCGATCTACCAGGCGCTGGAGAAGGTCGACGGCGATCCCGTCAAGCTCGATTGGGAGGTCTACAAGGACACGCTGATCGAGCAGTGCGAGCAAGGCGTCGACTACTTCACGATCCACGCCGGCGTGCGCCTGCGCTACGTGCCACTGACCGCTACCCGCGTCACCGGCATCGTCAGCCGCGGCGGTTCGATCATGGCGAAGTGGTGCCTCGCTCATCACAAGGAGAGCTTCCTCTACGAGCGCTTCGATGAAATTTGCGACATCATGCGCAAGTACGACGTGAGCTTCTCGCTTGGCGACGGGTTGCGTCCCGGCTCCATCGCCGACGCGAATGATCGGGCCCAGTTCGCCGAGCTGGAGACGCTGGGCGAGCTGACCAAGATTGCCTGGGAACGCGGCTGCCAGGTAATGATCGAAGGCCCAGGACACGTGCCGCTCCACAAGATCAAGGTCAATGTCGAAAAGCAGCTGGCGCTGTGTGGGGAAGCTCCGTTCTATACGCTGGGGCCGCTCGTCACCGACATCGCGCCGGGGTACGACCACATCACGTCGGGCATCGGCGCCGCCATGATCGGTTGGTTCGGCACCGCGATGCTCTGCTACGTCACGCCGAAGGAGCACCTCGGCTTGCCCAACCGCGACGACGTGAAGACTGGCGTCATCACCTACAAGATCGCCGCCCACGCTGCCGATCTCGCCAAGGGGCATCCGGCCGCGCAGCTGCGCGATGATGCGCTATCGCGCGCGCGTTTCGAGTTCCGCTGGCAGGACCAGTTCAACCTGTCGCTCGATCCCGACACGGCGCGCTCCTACCATGACGAGACGCTGCCCAAGGAGGCGCACAAGGTCGCCCACTTCTGTTCCATGTGCGGGCCGAAGTTCTGCTCCATGGAAATCACGCAGCAGGTACGTGACTACGCGGCGCGCCTCAACGAGGCGGGCGTAGAACTGGCCGAGCAGACGACCCAGGTCGACCCGAACACCGATGCAGGTGACGCCGCAGCGCGGCAGGCCGGCATGGACGACGCCCGCGAAGCAGGCATGAAGGAGATGAGCGCCAAGTTCCGCGAGCTGGGCGGGGAGGTCTACGTTGCCGAGGATGAGCCAACGAACCGCCGGTCGTGACCACGCCGGGTTCGGCAACGCCGTTTTGTTAATGTTGAAGACAACAACAGCGCTGGAGCCTTGGGATCATCGCCGCGAGACGCCGAGCGCTCCTTGTAACAAGCGCGGCCGCATTTTACGGTGTTCACCGATCGACGCCGGCATCAAGGGAGCGAGAATGAACCGCCACTGCCTTGCACTCTTTTTGCTTGCCGGCATCGCTTCCGTCTCATCTTCCGATAGACCTTGGCACGTCGGCGCCGCACTGGCGCAGGACAGCGTGCCGGCCAAGGAGGCGTTCGACGCCGCCAAGGAGCTTGGCACGGTCGAAGCGTGGGACGCGTTTCTCGAAAGCTATCCGGAAGGCTTCCACGCCGATCTTGCGCGCGCCTACCTGAAAAAGCTTGGTGCGGGGGACGCCCGGCCTGCGGCCGCCAAGCCGCAGCCCTCCAAGAAGGATATCGCCAAGAAGAAGCCGGCGCCCGAAGCCGACACGAACGGTTCCAGCGCGTCATCCATCGCGGGGACCGGCGAGGCCGAGGAGGAGCCTGCCGAGCAACCCGCGGCTGCCAAGAAGCCGCAGCACGGCTGCTGCTGCACCCGTGCCCACGGCAGAAGCCGGCGCGCCGGCCATCGCGCGCTCGGCAAAGTTCATGGGCTTCCCGGAGAAATTCAATCGTTACTATACCGATCCCGACTGGAAGCCGTCGCGCATCATCTACGTGAGCCCGGACGGTGAGGGCAGCGGCATCACGCGCGATGATCCAGCTTCCCCGGCCACGGGACTCGCCAATTCCTCACCGGGAACGCAGGTCTATTTCCTGCGCGGCGACTACAAGGGCTGCTTTGAGGTGACGGGCAGCGGCACGTACAATGAGCCCATCGTGCTCTACGGCGAGCGCAACGAGGACAAGACGCTCGGCGTCAGAATCGCATGCTGCACCAGCGGACGACAAACCTGCTTCAATCTTGAGAACGCCGACTACCTGGCCGTCGATGGCTTCGAACTCAACGGCGGCAAGTACGGCGTGCGCGTGGTCGGCGCCGGTTATGCGGCGACGGATCATTCGCGCGGCATCGCCGTGCTCAACTGCAAGGGTGCCGACCAGACGCGCGATCCGTTCTTCTCGGGCCAGTCGGATTGGGCGGTGTGGGAAGGCAACGTCGGCTCAGGCGCCGGGAAAGAAGACGGCCACGGCATCTACCTGAGCAACGGCGGGGACTGGAACATCGTCCGTTTCAACGAGACCTTCGGCAATGCGTCGAGCGACTTCCAGATCAACGCCGACCCTACCTCGACCTGCAAGGAAGTCGGCATCGCGTTCGACGACCCGCGCTGCGATGCCTTCGCCGGCACCGACGGGGGCGGCCAGGGGGCCAGCGACTATTTCCTCATCGACGGCAACTATTTCCACGACAGCGACGTCGGCCCCAACTTCACCAGCGTGCGCCGTAGCGTCGTGCGCAACAATATCTTCGGTCCGCAGACCCGCCACAACGCCAGCTTCTGGCAGGAAACCGACAACCCCAAGCTCGGCTCGAGTGAGAACAAGATCATGCACAATCTGTTTCTCACCACCGGCCGTCACGCGGTGAAGTTCGAGAACAACTCGAAGGACAACGAGTTCCTCAACAACGTGCTGGTCGGCGTGCAGATCAACGACGGTGATGCTTCGGCAAACCCGGCGGCGCTGCTGATGGACGTCGACGACACCTCGGCGGGCAATGCCTATCGCGGCAACATGTACATCTCCGGCACTTTCGAAGGCCGCAAGCCGGAAGCCGACGAGACCACGGTGGAGGAGTTCTCGCGCGACTGGTTCGCCAACTTCCCGACCGGCTTGAGCCACAACGCCAATGACTTTACGCCGACAGGGGATGCGCCGTTTATCGGCAAGGGCGAGCGGTTGGAGGATGCGCCATCAGACCGTAACGGCGCGGAGCGCCCGAACGCGGCGACACTCGGACCCATCGAGGCGCGCTGAGCGGCGCAGACTTTTTGGCCGTGCCTATCGCGCGTCGAGTTTCTTTATGTAGGCGCGCGCCAGGTTGGCGTAAAAGCCGCGCGGATAACTGTCGAGGAACGCCGACCACGCTTCCCGCGTGCCGAGCTCCTTGGCGTCACTGAATGCCTGCTTGGCAGACACATCGCCGGCCGACGCTTCGCTAGCAGACGCGGCCGGCGTCTCGGGCGTGGCGTCGCCAGAGGGTACGCGCCGTGACGGAGATGTGCTGCGTGGCGGCAGCGCTCTGTCCTCGACCGCTGCTTCGCCCGACTTTGGCAGTACGGCGTCACTGGCCACGTCGGCGCCGAGGTTGCTACCATCGCTCGCCCTGCCGATGACCGGACTGCCATCCTGAAGCTTGAAGTCGCCCTTGTCGGGGGCGACGAAGCGCGGATCGGACGGCGCGACGTTCCCCGCCCCGAAGGCGATCTTCACGCTGCCGTCTTGATACTTGGTCTGCACCATCGAATGGCTGACGCCGACCTTCAGGTCGTCGCAACCGCTACCGCATGCAACCGCGACATCGCGCTCGGAGGCGTTGTCCCAGAAGATGGCATTCGTGACGGTGTGGGAATCGGGCGCTACCCCTTCGTAGGTATCGACGAACAATCCATCGCCCGGTGCATCGCAGGCAGGCGTGAGGGCGCCGACGCTGGTGATGTGATCGAAGCGCGTCGTCGTCGGGCCGGAGCCGCGCGAGCCGCCATCGACCAGAATGTTGCCGCCGCAATTGCCGTCATAGATCTCGTGCGAGGCGGTGCAGGTCGCGCCGTCGTCGCAGAAGAAGCCGCCGCCCGCATTGCCGGCGCGGTTGCCGCGATAGACGTTGTGGCTGAGCGTCGCCGTCGTCGGCTGATTGCCTGGCGTGAAGGCGCCGACATAGAGGCCGCCGCCCCACTGCGTGACGGAATTGTCGGCGATGAAATTGCCCGTGATCGTCAGCGTATTGCCGAACAGATAGAGCGCGCCGCCGTGCGAGGCGCCGGGCTCGGTCCCAGAATTGCCGACGACGCGGTTGTTCTCGATCGAGACGCTGTTTTCGTTCTTGCTGTCGTTGAGAAACAGGGCGCCGCCGCGGCCGCAGGCGTTGTTTTCGAACACGTTGCCCTTGATGGACCCCGACACGTTATTCAGTGCGACGCCCGCTCCGACCAGCGATGCATCGGCGCAGGTGTTGTCGTGGATATAGTTGTTGGTGACGTCGAAGCGCTGTGACTCGTAGAAATCGCGCACGATGGCCCGCGAGAAGCCGGTGATCTCGAAGCCGTCGACGACCGTGCGCTGATCGCCGCTCGGTCCCTCGTTCTCGACGATGATGAACGACCCGCCGCTGCCCTGCACCTTGCTGACATAGGCGGCACTGTCGCGCACCTTGAAGCCCTCACCGCTCTGGAAGCCGCCCGCGAGCGTGAAGTGCTTGGTGCCCGGCTTCAGCTGGTCGGCATAGGTGCCTTCGGCGACGCAGATGACGCCGCCCGGTTCGGCTGCGGCGAGAGCGGCGTCGATCGTCGCGTGCGGAGATTTTGCCGTGCCTTCGCCGCCATCCCCGACCGCCGCATCAACGAATTGGGTGCAGTCGGGGATGGCGGTCGCACGCGCTTGGTCGACTGCGCCGTGAGCGGCGACGCCATCGGCGATGATCGTCGCCAGCATCTGGGCGAAGAGAAGGGAGGCGGCGCGTGCGAAGCAACTCATTCACTGTTCCTTCTTGCGGGTCCGACCCGTGGCGCTCACTTGATGGTCGTGACCTTATGCACCTGGCCCTTCGCATCGTACGTTATCCACTCTCCGACCTGCTTGCCCATAGCGAACTGACCGGAGCGCATTTTCGTGCCGTCCTTGCGAAACCACTCCCAGTAGCCGTCGAGTTGACCATCGCGCATCGAGCCGCGTGCCTTCACGCTGCCGTCCTTATGAAGGTCGACGCGGCTATTTTCCTTCGGCATGCGAAACCTTACCGTTCGACGCCCGGCGCTTCGTGGCCGGTGCGGGCGACGTACTCGGTGTAGCCGCCGCCGTAATTATGGATACCGTCGGGCGTCAACTCCAGCACGCGGTTCGACAAGGCGGCGAGGAAGTGCCGGTCGTGGGAAACGAACAGCATCGAGCCTTCATAGTCCGACAGGGCTTTGATCAGCATCTCCTTGGTGGCCATGTCGAGATGGTTGGTCGGCTCGTCGAGCACCATGAAATTGGGCGGGTCGAATAGCATCTTGGCCATGACGAGCCGCGCTTTCTCTCCGCCCGACAGAACGCGGCAGCGCTTCTCGACATCATCGCCCGAAAATCCAAAGCAGCCGGCGAGGGAGCGCAGGGCTCCCGTGCCCGCCTGCGGAAAATTGTATTCGAGCTCCTCGAACACCGTGCGCTCGCCGTCGAGTAGGTCCATCGCATGCTGGGCGAAGTAGCCCATCTTCACGCTGGCACCGACGTTGACCGTGCCGGCATCCGGTTTCGCCGTACCGGCGACGAGCTTCAATAGCGTCGACTTGCCGGCGCCGTTGACGCCCATCACACACCAGCGCTCGCGGCGGCGCACGTGGAAATCAAGCCCCTCGTAGATCGAGCGACTGCCATAGCTTTTATGCACGCTCTTGATGCTGACCACGTCCTCGCCCGAGCGTGGAGCCGGTTGGAACTCGAACATCACCGTCTGCCGGCGCTTGGGCGGCTCGACGCGCTCGATCTTGGCGATCTGCTTCACACGGCTCTGCACCTGGGCGGCATGGGAGGCGCGCGCCTTGAAGCGCTCGATGAACTTCAACTCCTTGGCCAGCATCGCCTGCTGGCGATCGAACTGCGCCTGCTGCTGCTTCTCGTTGAGCGCACGCTGGCCCTCGTAGAAGGTGTGATCGCCCGAGAAGGTATTGAGCGCGCCGCCGTCGATTTCGACGATCTTGCCGACGATACGGTTCATGAACTCACGGTCGTGCGAGGTCATCAACAGCAGGCCCTCGTAGCCCTGCAGGAAGTTCTCCAGCCAGATGAGGCTCTCCAGGTCGAGATGGTTGCTCGGCTCGTCGAGCAACATGGCGTCGGGGCGCATGAGTAGAATGCGGGCCAGCGCCACGCGCATCTTCCATCCACCCGACAGCGCGCCGACGTCGCCGTCCATCATTTCCTGGCTGAACGAGAGACCCGCCAGCACCTCGCGCGCCTTGCCCTCGAGCGCATAGCCGCCTAGCTCCTCGAAGCGGCCCTGCACCTCCCCGTAGCGCTCGATGATGGCTTCCATCTCATCGGCACGGTCGGGATCGGCCATGGCAGCTTCAAGCTCCTTCAGCTCCGCCGCCACCTCGCTCACCGGACCGGCGCCGTCCATCACTTCGGCGACGGCGCTGCGGCCCGACATTTCACCGACGTCCTGGCTGAAGTAGCCGATGGTGATCCCGCGATCGACGGCGATCTGCCCCTCGTCGGGCTGCTCCTCACCCTTGATCATGCGGAACAGGGTGGTCTTGCCGGAGCCGTTGGGGCCGACAAGGCCGATCTTCTCGCCCCTGTTGAGGGCTGCGGAGGCCTCGATGAAGAGGATCTGGTGGCCGTTCTGTTTGCCGATATTGTCGAGACGAATCATATGCGCGTCAGATTCCTGGGGCGTATTCTCGGCTCCCCATAAGCCATGTGGCGGCGGTCCGGAAGGGCGTGCGGCCATGTGTTGCCGCTACCCGGCCCTTAACGCGAGCTGGCTGGCTAGCTAGGGTGCGAGGCGCGCCACTCAAAGCGCTCAAATGCATCTCGGGGGACAGCGAAACAATGAGGCTGCGGCTATATCAGTTCGGCGAGCTGGCCGGCATCCTGTTGCTGCTCGGATCGACGGCAATGCAGCTGTTCTATCTTGAGCCCCTGAAGCGGGAGATCGAATGGCGCCTGGTCGCGTTTAACACGCAGCAATCGGCGCAAATCCAGCTGCGCACGACTTTCGACAATCAGCTGGCGCTGCTGAAGCTGATGAACGCGCCGGCCGAGCAGGTTCAGGCCACCGCTGCCAAACGCGAGGAGATGCTGGCCGCCTACCAGACGTCCGATGCCAACATTTCCGACTTCATGATCGAGAAGGAGCGCGTGGAAGGCTTCCTGGAGATACTCGTCATCGCCCTTTTCGCACTGGGTTCGCTGCTCGCCGGCCTCGGGCGCACGCTCGACATGCTGGCCGCCCGTCGCGCCGCAGAAGGCTGACCTGCCGCAATGCGCCCACCCACAGGCAGACGCGCCCCAGGGCAAGACCCTGGCCGGCGAATTGGTCGATAATCCCGCCAGTGGCAGATACCCCTTGAGGCCATTGTGGGTCGCGCGCTCTTCAGCCTGACGACGGCGCTATTGCTGGCAGTGGCCGGATCGCTTCCTGCTGCCGCTGCCGACGTGGCCGAAGAGATCCTCGACAAGGGCATCACGGCGTATCGTGCCGGCAAGCTCGAACCGGCGGTCGGCGCCTTTAGCGCGGCGCTACGCGGCAGGCTTTCCGCCGAGCAGACGGCGCGGGCGCATTATTATCGCGGCTTGGCGCATCGCAAGCAGGGCCGACCTGGCTACGCCGTCAGCGATCTCACGCATGCGCTCGATTCCAATCTCCTGTCGGAGACCGAGCGGGCGGACGCCGTGGAAAACCGCATCACCGCCTATCAGGAGGCGGGCATCGCCGCCACGGATGTCGTGGTGACGACTGCCGGCGACGCACGCCCGCCTGAGCGGGCACCTGAGTGGCCGACTGCAACGCCAATTCGAACTGTGGTGACCCCTGCGGCCGCCATCTCCAGCCCGGTGACGACCGGCACCGTCGCGGTGCTCCAGGCACCTGCCCAGTGGCAGAACGCACCCGCCTGGGGCGGCAGCACGCAAGTCGCCGTTGCTGTCGCTGCGCCATCCATACAGATCATGCCGCCGCAGCCGACAACCTCGGTCGCGCCCAAAATTGCGCGCACTGAGACCCCGACAACGTGGTCGACGGGCGAGGTCACCATCGCGCCTCTGCCGGTCGTCGCCGCGCCGATCGAGAAATCGCCGCCGAAGGTGGCCGCCGCGCGCACCGCAAGGCCGGCTGACCCGCCGTTGTCGCCCTTCGTCACGCAAGTGGCGGCTGTCGTACCGGAGGCACCACCCGCGCCGCCACCCGCAACGGTGCGGCTGGCGGCGCTTCCGCCGGCGCCACTTCCTCCGGCAGCGCCGCTGGCAGCGCCAGAAAACCGGCTGATGGTTGGGGAAACGCAGTCGCGCAGCGAAGCTTTTGCGCTCGCAATCCGGCTGACCTCGCAGTACGGGCCTTCACTTGGAACGCGCAAGCCGACAATCGCCGCCGGCACCATGGCCGATGTCGCCGTCTATCGCGTGATGCTGGGTCCATTCGCGGACGCGCGCCAGGCCGAGGAACTGTGCACCTCCCTGCGCTCGAGCGGCTACGGCTGCATCACCCAATAGCTGTCAGCTTGTGACGAAGGCGATGGAGCGACCGTAATCCGGCGCGCCGAGCCTATCAGTGCGCCCGCCTGCAGCTGGGCCAGGAACCTGTTCCCCACGGAATAGCCGTCGATCAGAGGACTGATTAAACCGCCGATACCCGGCTGCACATAAACTTGCGCACCGGACGATCGAGGGCCTCGACATTGCCGGGGCTCGAAGACGATACTCAATCATCGCGATGGGGCGGCCCATGCAGATCAATCGGCGAGATTCCCTCAAGGCGCTCTTCGCAGGCGCGGCAGCGACCTCTCTACCGACAGTGGCACTGGGCCAAGCGGCCCCCGCCAGCGCCGCCAGCGAGCGGCAGAGCTTCACCCTCTCCAACGGACTGCGCACCCACTACATCGCCAACAACACCGGCTATGTGACGGCATCGCTTGTCCTGCGCAGCAATGAAATCAGCCACAACGGCCTGGCCCACTTGTGCGAGCACACGTCGTGCTCGGGCGCCGCCGGTTCGATGTCGGCACGCGAAATCACCGCCCTGTTCAAGGATTGCGTGCAGGAGGGCAACGCGTCGACGGAAGTCGGTGCGCTGCGCTGGCACGCATCGTTCCTGCCGCAGTATTTGCCGCAGGTGACCGGCCTGTTGGCTGCCACCTCGCTCGATCAGAAATTCGACCTGGAGACAGTCGCCGCGCAGCAGCGCGTCGTGCTCGAAGAACTCTACCTCGACAAGTTCAACCCGGCGATCGCCGCCCAACGCAAGTTCGATGCCGCACTTTACGGCACGTCCCATCCGTACGCCAAGGAGACCCTGCCGGAGGAGATTGCGCGCTGCAAGATGGCCCCCGCCAAGTTGGCGGCGGAGCTGCAGGCCTTCGCGGCCAAGACGCGCCTGCCAGCCAACATGGACCTGTTCGTCGTCGGCGGCGTCGAGCCGCGCGCACTGCAGGACCAGGTGGAGCGGCACTTCGGCAAGTTTGCTTTCGCGCAAGGAGAACGCCGCGCCATCCCACCGGTCGTCATCACCCACGACTACAAGAGCTTGAACGAGCCTTCGTTCGAGTTGCAACGCCCGATGAGCGACCTCCGCATTGCCTGGAACACTGGCGTTTGTTTCAACGGCCCCGATGCGCGCATTCTGCTGGCGCTCGGCGCCTATCTCAGCACGGCGCTGTTCGATGAACTGCGCGAGAAGGATGGCGACACCTACACCCCCGACGTCGCCTACGAGCCCGACGCCTGCAGCGGCGTCTTCCGCATCGGCATCTCGAGCAGCAAAGATCCGAAGCGCGTAGAAAAGAAGGTGTTCGAGGTCATCGACAAGATGAAAACCAGCATCGATGCCAAGGAGCTCTGTCGCCATCGCGACCGCATCACGCTCAAGCGCTGCAAAGAGGCTGCCGACAATCAGGCGCTGCTTGACCGCATCGTCGACCGCACGCTGGAGGGCTGCTGTGTCGACGACTTGGCGGTGGAAACCGTGACGCCCGATGAAATGGTCGCGGCGGCGCGCAAATACATGCCGGAGCACCGCCATGCCTACGTCCGGCTGGCGCTCAGAGGACAGTAAGGCGCGGTTCCGCCGGTGGCTGGCAGGCGATGGCGCGCTCAGCTGAGCCGCTCACCCCAGGCATGCAGCGACTTCATCACCGGTCCAAGGGCAGAGCCTTTTGCTGTCAGCACGTACTCGACGCGCGGCGGATGGCGTTCGTAAAAGCGCCCCTCGACGAGGCCGTGCGCCTCCAATGTCTTCAGCCGATCCGACAGCGTGTTTGGAGCAATACCTGGAAACGCTTCCTGGAAGTCTGAGAAGCGGCGCGGCCCGCGGCGCAACAGATCCCGCAAGATCAGCAGCGTCCATCGCTCGCCGATGACGTCGAGCGCGCGAGCTACCGGGCAGTCGAGCTCATAGGACTTGGCCATAGTCGATCCTAGCAACTTAATATTGCTCACGACAAGTCACTTGTTTATTACTAGCGACTTGTTATAATGTATTCATTGCGTACCTATTCCACCAATGGAGCAACGTTCATGTCAGTGCTTGCCTTCACGGTCGTTTGCATCTTCGCCGCCAACGTTCTCATCATCGCCGCAGCCGTCTTCGGCGTCCGCGCCTCGCTTGCGGCAGCGGGCTGGGAAGAGAACGGGTCCACCGTGGGGTCCTACTCATCGCCACGCTGCTGATCGCTTGGCTTGCCGTGGCCGTCGTCCTGGGCATGCTCGGCGCCTATACCGCCGAGGCCCAGCATTGGCCCAGCATCCAATTCGGAATCGCGATCCCGATTATCGTCGGTGTCGTGCTCTACCGGCGATCCCAATTTCTGCGCGACATCCTCGCAGCAGTCCCGCAATCGTGGATCATCGGCATCCAATTCTACCGGACGCTCGGTTTCATCTTCCTCGTCCTGTACTCCGCCGCGCTGCTCCCGGGATTCTTTGCATTACCTGCCGGTATCGGCGACATCGCTGTCGGCGCGACCGCCTTGATCATAGCCGCGGTCTATGGATCCGCCAGAAATCCCCCGGCCGGTATCGTCATGCTGTGGAATGCCTTCGGTATCGCCGACCTGATCGTGGCCGTGGCCACCGGCTTTCTGTCGTCGCCATCGCCGCTGCAGGTCGCGGCATTCCACCTCCCCAACCAGTTGATCACCGAGTTGCCGCTAGTGCTGGTGCCGACCTTTGCCGTCCCGTTGGCGATCCTCCTGCATCTGGCATCGCTGGCTAAAGCTCGCGACACCATTCGGGAGATGGCTGGCGTGGCGCCCGCGTGATGGCGGGCTGCCGCCTCAGCGCGGGCCGAAGCGGGCGAGGGAGCGGAGCCGCGCGCGTGCGGCTTCCGTGTCGCGATCGCGCGGCGGCGCCACGGTGACGAGCGAGGCGAGAAGCTTCTCGGCCGCCCGTGACACCTCCTCGACCGCCTGCACGAACGCCGCCTCGTTCGCCTTCGATGGGCTGTTCATGCCTGACAGCTTGCGCACGAACTGCAATGCCGAGGCGTTGATCTCGGCATCCGTCGCCGGTGGCGCGAAGTTATATAGCGTCTTGATATTGCGGCACATCGCTACCTCCTCACTGACGAGTGGTTCAGCTGACAGTAGGGCGAGGCGGCGTTGACTTGATGGCGTATCCGCCAAGCTGCTGGACCTATCGATACACGCCAAGTGCTAGATCGCCAGCGCCGGCGGGTGGAATCGTTGGACCGCGCGCCAGCCGGCCCCGACGAAGGCGGCGAGCAGCGCCGTTTGGGCGATGACGAACGGCGCCTCCGATTGCGTCGGCGCCAGGGCCGCCAGTTCAGGCAACTTCTGGAACGACTGAACGACGAACACAAAGCAGTTGAGATACAGCGCCGCCGTCGCCGTCGTCGCGTAGATCCAGCGCCAAGCGCCCGAAAGGTGGAACGCGTAGAGGCCGAGGAAGGCCGCGATCAGCAGCACCGTCGAGACGATGCCGGTGGCGACCGCCGGCGTGATCACTGAGATGGGGAACAGGAAACCGGTGATCGTGGTCAGCGCCGTCGTCGCCAGAAACACGTGCGTCACCCAGTCCGGCGCGGCGCCGCGCAGCATGGCAGCGAGGGCGATCACCCCAGTGACGATGCCAATGATGCTGATCAGCACGTGTAGCAGCAGGAACGTTTCGAACGATAGCCCGAGAATCATGTCATCCCCCGTAAGCGCCAGTAGCGCCTTCCATGACGCACGCCCGATGGTCGGCGCGCGGCCAATGCCTCATGATATCCGTCATGAATAGGCGCGGCCAGGGGCGAGTGTGCCGCGGTGGGCGAGAGGAAGATGGACGCAAATCCAGTCGCAACCGTCGAAGCCTACATCGACGGACAACCGCCTGCGGCGCGCCGCGCACTGCAAGCCATGCGCGCCCTTCTGCGAAAGGCGCTGCCCGGCGCCGAGGAGGTGATCTCCTATGGCATGCCTGCCTACACGCTCAACGGCCGCGTCGTCGTATATTTTGCAGGCTGGAAACGGCACACGGCGCTCTATCCCGGCGGCAACGAGGCCATTGCGGCCTTTGCCAATGATCTGGCCGGTTATGCGACGAGCAAGGGCGCCATCCGCTTCCCCCTCGAGGCTCCGTTACCGGGTGGGCTGATCGCCCGCATCGCCAAGTACCGTGCAGTACAGATCGCCGAGGTTGCGGGGGCAAAACGCCCCGTGCGACGCCGGAGGACCTAGGCCGGCTCGCCGCCCCACCCAGCTGCGCCGATCGCCCCCGTTGCTGTCAGTCGTGCGACGCGTCTGGTAATTTGGCCACGAAGCGGGTGCACAAGCCCGGTCCTAACATCGAGGGATCAAACATGTCTCGCCATCTGCTGTGCGCCATCCTCGGCGCGCTGACTCTTTTCGTCGCCACCCCACAGCAGGGGCGTGCAGCCTCCGCCTATGAGATCGATGTTGGCGTCGACGCGACGCTCGATCGCTTTTTCCATAACGTGCGCGGCGCACGCGAACTGGCCGACAAGTCGGTCGGCATTCTCGTCTTCCCGTCGGTGGTCAAGGCGGGGTTCGGTGTTGGCGGCGAGTACGGCGAGGGCGCCCTGCGCATTCGCGGCCGCACCGTCGACTATTACAATACCCTGTCGGCCTCCGTCGGCTTTCAGCTCGGGGTGCAAGAGCGTTCGGTGATTATCATGTTCATGACGCCGGAGGCGCTCGATCAATTCCGGCGTACGGCCGGCTGGAAAATCGGCGCCGACGCCTCGGTTGCCATCATCACTGTGGGCATCGGCGGATCAATCGACACCAACAAGATCACTAGCCCGGTGATCGGCTTCATCCTCGATCCGAAGGGGCTGATGTATAACCTGACGCTCGAGGGCTCGAAGATCAGCCGCATACGCCCATAGTGCGGAGCGCTAGCGTCCCGAGACGCCCTTGGACGCTCGCCGCTCGAAGTTCTCGGCCGCCTTCTTGAGATCCTTCTTGAGCTTCTCGGCCTCGTCCTTGACGCAGTCGGCGAAGGTCTCGGCCTTGTCCTTGTAGGTGTCGAGGTCGCGCTTGCAGCTCTCGAGTGCGTACATGGAATCGAACTGGTCGTACCAGCTCGAACAGGCGGGCGCTTCCGGCTTCTTGCAATCCGACGCCGCGGCAGCGGGCAGTGCGAGGGCGGCGAGCAGCAAACCGGCTCGGATCATCTCAAGGCTCCGTTCAAGCAACCGCGATCCCCACACGCATAGCCTTTTCACCTCACAAAGTTGAGGTCTGGCGCAACACACTCCGGCAATATTGGTCACGAGGCGCCAAGGCGGGTTGACGCACCGGCGTTTTCGCCGGATCCGTCATAAACTCAGGTCGGGACAGCGCTCGGCCACCGACGGGCCAGAAGCGCAGGGCCGCCCATGTTCGCGCCGATCGGGTTGCCCATAGAACGAAGCTCTGAAGGCGCGGGGCTGCCTGTCAAATTCGTAACTTTTCAGGCCGCGAAAATCATGCCAGCTTCACGCTATCGTTCAACAGCTGGAAGGAGGTGATCCGATGTCGAGTGGGATCTTAAGGACGGCGATGTCGCGGTCTCTTGGGTTCACGCCGGATATGCCTCCGGTCTGTGCTTGAAGCACCAGCGGCGCAGCGCAACAACCGCTGCAACCGCCGCCGAAGTCTCACGGAGGCCGCCCTTAGGGCGGCCTCTTTGCTTTTTGGGTTTCGACGCGGTTTTCGGGGCCCGTGCGCCAACGGTTGCGCCAACGGTCGCGGGGGTTGTTCTCCCGGTCCCTGTCTCCTAGATAGTTCGAAGCTTATCTAACGGAGGCCCTGCAATGTCGAAGCCTGCTCCCGCCGTCGCCGCGACCGACCTCTTCGACCCTGTACAGCTGGGCCCCTACGAGCTCTCCAACCGTATTGTCATGGCGCCACTGACCCGCTCGCGGGCCGACGATGCAGGCGTACCAGGAGAGCTGCAGGCCACCTACTACGCCCAGCGCGCGACCGCCGGTTTGATCGTCTCGGAAGCAACCAACATCTCCGCGCAGGGCAAGGGCTACATCCGCACACCCGGCATCTGGTCGCCTGAGCAGGTCGCTGGCTGGAAGCTGACCACCAAAGCTGTGCACGACAAGGGCGGACGCATCTTCCTGCAGCTCTGGCACGTGGGGCGCATCTCGCATCCCGACCTCCAGCCCGGCGGCGGGCTCCCGGTGGCACCGAGCGCCGTGCTCGCCGAGAAGCAGCAAGCCTACACCTACGAGGGCTTCAAGCCGCTGGTCACCCCGCGCGCGCTGGAAACCGATGAGATCCCCGGCATCGTCGCCGACTATGCCCACGGCGCCAAGTGCGCCAAGGAGGCGGGCTTCGACGGCGTCGAGATCCACGGCGCCAATGGCTACCTGCTGCAACAGTTTCTTTCCGACAAGACCAACAAGCGCACCGATCGCTACGGTGGCTCTATCGAGAACCGCACGCGCCTCGTCGTCGAGGTCGTTGAAGCCGTGACCAAGGTATGGGGCGGCGACCGCGTCGGCATCCGCCTTTCGCCGCTCACCAAGTTCGGTGATATCGGCGATTCAAACCCCGAGCCTGTCTACCTGTCGCTGATCGAGCAGATCAATCCCTACAAGCTCGCCTACATTCACGTCATCGAGGGCGACACGGGAGGCGAGCGCCACCCGGCCGACGGCTTTGACCTGCAGAAATTGCGCAACGCCTTCAATGGCCTGTACATGGCCAACAATGGCTACGACTTGCAGCTCGCCGTCGAGGCGCGCCAGAAGAACCTTGCTGACCTCATCTGCTTTGGAAAGCCGTTCATCTCCAATCCGGATCTGGTGGAGCGCTTGCGTTCCGGCGCGGCCCTGACGCCAGCCGACCCGAACACGTTTTATGCCGGCGAAGCGCACGGATACACCGACTATCCGGCGCTCTGATCGCGCCGCGCGGCGCTTTTTTCCTCGGTCAGCATGCATTGAGCGCCAAGGGTGAAGAGCGCCGCGGTCAAGGCGAACGACGCGATGAACCACGCCTGCCACATCCCATAACTGGACGCAGCCATCGTCGCCGCCGTCGCAAAGGTCGCGTAGCCGTAGGAGCGCAGCCGTGGGGCGAGCCCTCCGATGGCGTTCAGGATAGACCAGCCGACGAGCGTCAGCAGCATGGCCCCGACGAGACCGAGCTCGAACCACGTCTGCAGATAGATGTTGTGCGAGTGGATCGACAGGGTGGTCATACGCGCGGCCGCGGGTTGGCCGACCGCTTGCTTTTCGAGCTGCGGCCCGAGAACGTAAGTCATGTTGGCGCCGATGCCGAGAAGGGGCGCTTTCAGCGTCCTCGTCGCGGTGAAGTTCCAGATGACGATGCGGTGGCGGGCGGATTCGGCCAGCCCGGGCCACCGCTGCACACCAGCGTCGAAGGCCAGCAGCATCAGCGGCACGACCGCAAGGCACGCGATGACCCAGCCGGCCGCCATGACGCGGGCGGCCCACCGCAGCGATATGCGCGACAGGGCGAAAGCCAATGCGCCCGCGACCAGAGCCATCTTCGAAGAAGCATGGTTGGACGACATCACGGTGAAGACAGCAAGAACGATGAGGCTGGCGGCCGCGGCGCGATGCCAGCGTCGTTGCCAAACTCCCTTGATGGCCATGATGGTCGGCCACAGGAACAGTGCCGCGTCGGTCATGTTACGGGTCAAGTCCTCCAGCGAGATCTGGAGCAGGTCATTGCCGTTCCATGTGAAGTATTGCGGCGGCTTCAACTCGCCCGGTCGCAACTCGAGCATCCGATACACTGACAGCTTGATCGCCTGATCGGTCAGCAACTCCGTGAAGAGATAGACGACTCCAAACATCAGACCCAGGAATAGCCCCTCGCCCATGTGCACGAGGTTGGGCCGCGTCTCTCTTTTGATCATCGCCACCATGAACAGGGCGCCGCTCGCCACCAGTAGTGCCATGCAGGCCTTTTCGAGCGGCAGAAGCGGCAGCGCAGCCCAGGTCGAACTCAGCAGCGCATACAGAAGGAACACAACGATGGACAAGGTCACCGGCCCGGCGCGCCAACTCCTGTAATCGATGTCGCGGCGCAGAACGGCGGCGATCAGGAAAGCAGCTACGCTGACCCAGAACGTGACTGCCGCGGTGCGCGCACTGACCAGCGCTGCAGCCACGGCGAACATCAGGGTCGTCCCTTGCACGATACCCCGCCACCGAGTGACGATGGGGTAGCGCACGCTATCTATTTGGCTTGAGAACATTCCCCGCCCTCAGACCACGAAATGCAGCGGCGAAGCTACGGCAACGCGAGATCGGTTCAATTGCCTATGCCCGCTAGGATTTAGCTGAAGTTTGCCAGCTGAGACACGCTAGCAGTCCAACAGGCCAGTGAAAGGTCGCTGGGGCGCCCCCTAGCGAACGCATCGAAATCGAGCAATTGTTAAGCTGCATACCATATCGTCCCCCCGCGCAATCTTGGGGTTGCTGCGGTCCAGGGTGCAGGTTCAAAGCCATGCCACGGTTTTCATCGAGAATTCGCTTCGGCTTGGTGCCCGTCGCAGCCGCCCTTCTACTGAGCGCGTGCGGCGACCGCAACACTTACCAGCCACCCCCGCCCGCCGAGGTCACGGTCGCCAAACCGGAAGAGCGCAAGGTCACCCTGTATATGGAGGTGACCGGCTCGACCGCCGCCTTCAACCGCGTCGACCTCGTCGCTCGTGTACAAGGCTTCCTGGAAAAGGTCGGCTATAAGGACGGCGCCGAGGTCAAAAAAGGCGCCCTGCTCTTCCAGATCGACAAGGCGGATTACCAGATCCAGCTGCAGATCGCGCAAGCGACCCAGGCGCAGCAGGAAGCGTTGCTGATCCAGGCCGACGCCGACCTGAAGCGCAAGCAGGACCTCGTGAAGACCGCCGCCGTCTCCGTGGCCCAGGTCGATGATTCACGCGCCAAGCGAGACTCGACGCAAGCCGCACTGATGCAGGCAAAGGGCCAGGTGGCGCAGGCGCAGCGCAACCTCGACTACACGACCATCACCGCCCCGTTCGACGGCACCGTTTCGGCGCGGCTGGTCGATCCTGGCGCCATGGTCGGCGCCGGCGAGCCGACTAAGCTCGCGACCATCGTTCAGCAGAAGCCCATCTACGTGAAGTTCAACATTGACGAGCAGCAGGTGCTTTCGGTGCGCGAGCGGCTGCGCGAGGCGGGTGTCACGCTGAAGGACATCGGTCCAGTGCCGGTCGATATCGGACTGCAAACCGAGCAAGGCTACCCACACAGGGGCCTGCTCGACTACGTGGCTCCCGAGATCGATTCATCCACCGGTACGCTTGCCGGCCGCGCAGTGCTCGACAACAAGGACACCGTGCTAACGCCCGGCCTGTTCGTGCGCGTGCGCATTCCCAAGCAGCGTGACGTGCCTTCCCTGCTTGTTCCCGACTTCGCGCTCGGCACCAACCAGGAAGGCCGCTACGTGCTGATCGTCAACGACAAGAACGTCGTCGAGCAGCGGGTGGTGGACATCGGCGAACTCATCGATGGCGGCATGCGCATCGTCAAGAGCGGCCTCAAGGCCGACGAACGCGTCGTCGTCGGCGGCATCATGCGCGCCCTGCCCGGAAACACTGTCGTTCCTGTCACGACCTCCGCATCGGCAGCGGCCGCTGCCGGCCAGGGAGCCGGCGGCCAATGATCGCCAAATTCTTCATTGAGCGCCCCGTCCTCGCCAATGTCATCGCGCTGCTGATCGTCATCCTAGGGCTGGTATCGCTGTACCGGCTGCCGGTCGCGCAATACCCCGACGTGGTGCCGCCAACGGTGGTCGTCACCGCGCGCTACCCTGGTGCCAGCGCCGCCACCGTCATCCGCGAGGTGGCCCTGCCGATCGAGCAGAAGGTCAATGGCGTCGAAGGCATGATCTATATGTCCTCGCTGTCGACCAGCGACGGGCAATACACGCTCACCGTCACCTTCGAGATCGGCACGGACGGCGACAAGGCGCAGATCCTCGTCGAGAACCGCGTGTCGAGCGCGCTCGCCTCACTGCCCGACCCTGTGCAGCGCCAGGGCGTGCAGACCAACAAGAAGTCCACCTCGATCCTGGAGATCGTCGCCCTTTCCTCGCCCGACGGCCGCTTCGACAGCCTGTTTCTGTCGAACTACGCGACCATCAATCTCGTCGATGAGATCGCCCGCATCGACGGCGTCGGCAGTGTCGGCGTCTTCGGCGCTGGCCAGTATGCGATCCGCATCTGGCTCGATCCACAAAAGCTGCAGGCGCGCGGCATGATCCCCAAGGACGTGATCGACGCCGTAAACCTGCAGAGCCGTTCGACGAGCGCCGGCCAGGTCGGGCTGCCACCGGTGCCGCAAGGCCAGGCGTTTCAGTATTCGATCAACGTGCACGGCAAGCTCGACGACGTTTCCGAATTCGAAAACATCATCGTCAAGACCGACAAGGGCGGCCGCATCACGCGACTGAAGGACGTGGCGCGCGTCGAACTGGGCGCGCAGCAGTACGGCCAGACCTTCAAGCTCGACGGCAAGCCGTCCGCCGGCATAGCCATCTATCAGCTGCCCAATGCTAATGCCCTCGATGTGGCCAAGCGCGTCGAGGAGCGCATGCAGGTACTCGCCAAGGCCTTCCCCGAGGGCATGACCTGGCTGGTGCCATTCGACACGACGAAGTTCGTCTCGTCCGCCGTGCACGACGTCTACAAGACGTTGATCGAGGCCGCGGTGCTGGTCCTGATCGTCATCTTGGTGTTTCTGCAGGACTGGCGCGCCACGCTGGTCCCGGCGACGACCGTGCCCGTCACCATCATCGGTGCCTTTGCGGCCATGGCGCTGCTCGGCTTTACGGTGAACCTGTCGACGCTTTTTGCCATCATTCTGGCCATCGGCATCGTCGTCGATGACGCCATCATCGTCGTTGAGGGCGCAGCCAAGCACATCGAGCACGGCCTCAGCCCGCACGATGCGACGATCAAGGCCATGGACGAGCTGTTGGGGCCAATCATCGGCATCACGCTGGTGCTCATGGCGGTGTTCGTGCCCGCCGCCTTCCTGCCTGGACTGTCCGGCCAGATGTATGGCCAGTTCGCGCTCGTCATCGCCGCCACGGCACTTATTTCAGCGATCAACGCCATGACGCTGAAGCCGACACAGTGTGCCCTGTGGCTGCGCCCCGTCACACCGCCCGAGCAGCGCAACGTCCTCGCGCGCGGCTTCAACTACGTCTACGACAAGCTTGAGAACGCCTATACCGGCCTCATAGCCCGCATGGTGCGCCACAGCGCCGTCATGACGGCCATCGTCGCCGGACTCGTCGTCCTGGCGGTGTGGAGTCTCAGCCGCGTACCGACCGGCTTCCTGCCCATCGAGGATCAGGGCTACTTCATCGCCGTGGTTCAGCTCCCGGAAGGCGCCTCGCTCGAGAGGACCACCCGGGCTCTCGATGACCTCACCAAGCGCGTCAAACAGCAGCCTGGCGTCGACAAGGTGGTGGCCATCGCCGGCATTGCGGCTCTGAACGATAGCGCCAGCCTATCGAATGCCGGCGTCGCCTACGTCATCCTCAAGGATTGGGATGAACGTGGAAAAGGCGAGGATCTGCTGGGCCTCTACAAGGGGTTGTCGGCTCGCGTGAAAGACATTCCCGACGGCACGGCGCTGGTCATCCCGGCACCGGCCATCCAGGGCATCGGCAATACCGCCGGCGCGACGCTGAAGGTGGAACTGCGTGACGGTTCCTTCGACTATGCCAAGCTGCAGCGGCTGGCGCAGGCGATCACCAGTCGCGCCGCCGACCAGTCGATGATCCAGACGGCGACCAATGTCTTTCTCGCGGACGCGCCGCAGATCAACGTCAACCTCGACCGCGTCAAGGCCGAGACGCTCGGCGTGCCGCTCGGCAATGCGCTCGATGCACTGTCGACCTACATCGGCTCCAGCTACATCGGCCAGTTCAACAAGTTCGGGCGCGTGTTCCAGATCTACGTACAGGCCGATGCCTCGGCACGCATCAATCCGGAAAGTCTGCAGTACCTGCAGGTGCGCAACAATGACGGCAACATGGTGCCGCTCGGTACCTTGGCCTCGATCGAGACCATTGCCGGCCCGTCTGTGATCAGCCTCTACAATCTCTACCCGGCCGCCACCATCATCACCTCCACGGCGCAGGGGTTCTCATCAGGTCAGGGCATGAACCTGCTGGAGCAGATCGCTGGCGATACGCTGCCCCCCGGCACCGGCTATGAGTGGACGGCGATGTCCTACCAGGAGAAGGTCGTCGGCAATCAGATCTACCTGATCTACGCCCTCAGCCTGCTGCTCGTGTACCTGGTATTGGCCGGGCAGTACGAAAGCTGGATCGCACCCGCCACGGTGATCCTCTCGGTTCCGCTGGCCCTGCTTGGCACCGCTGCAGCTCTGCTGGCACTCGGCGTGGGCAATAACCTCTACACGCAGATCGGCCTCATCCTGCTCATCGCTCTGTCGAGCAAGAACGCCATCCTCATCGTGGAGTTTGCGCGCGACCTGCGCATCCGCGAGGGCAAGGACATACTCGACGCCGCGGTCGAAGCGGCGCGCTCTCGGTTCCGCCCCATCCTCATGACGTCGTTCGCCTTCATTCTCGGCGTGGTGCCGCTGGTGCTCGCGTCTGGCGCGGGTGCCAATGCGCAGAAGTCGATTGGCATCGCAGTGCTGACCGGAATGCTCGGATCCACATTGCTGACCGTCGTATTTGTGCCGTCGGTTTTCGTCATCATGCAGCGCCTGGAAGAGTGGCGCGGGCGCCGTAAAGCACAACGCGGCGCCAAGCCAGCCGACGTCGCGGTGTCCTAACAGCGGGCGCCAAAGCACCCTTGATATTGCTCGCCGCGTTCCCAATTTTCAGGATGTAGCCGTTTTCGGCATATAGTCTAAAATGCCCGTGCGCGTCGGAACCTTCGCGACAGCATGCGGGTTGCACTGTCGGCTATCAGAAGGTGTAAAAACACAAGCCACAGGAGTGAATGCGATGCGTCTCAGAACGACCGCCTTCGTTGCCTCTGCTCTCGCCGGTCTCCTTTATATTTCGGTGCCGAGCGCGTCGGCTCTCCCCGCCGCCTCGCGCGCAGACATCACAAGCGCCAAGACCACGGGCGTGACCGAGGAAGTACGGTACCGGCGCCGCGGCTATCGCCGCTGGGGTTATCGCCGGCCCTACTACGGATATCGCCCTTACTATTACGGCGGACCCTACTACGGGCGGCGCTATTATCGCGGCTGGGGAGGCTACCCATATCGTCGTCGCGGCTTTGGAGTCTATCTTGGGTTCTGATCCGCGAACCTGACATAGTGCAGCGCGAGGCCCGCGTCGGGCCTCGCGATTACTCATCCGGCGGCAATCCGGCGTTTCAGCGTGTGGGCACCCAGCCCAACGAGATCAACTTTCGCGAGCTGACCAACAAACGGCGTGCCGATCTTCTCCCAAACATCACCTGCACCGATAAGCCCGAGCCCCCGGGCGATGACGCCCGCCGGCACCGCAAAAATGCCGGCACGTCGGCCTTTTTCGGCCCGCATCTGCGCAACGACCTCCCCCACGGTGCGTGGCTCGCGATCGGCCACGATGTAGGTTTCGCCGATGGCGCGGGGCTGCCCGAGGATGCTTACAACGCCACTTATGAAGTTCTCCGCGGTGAGGAACGAGCGCCGAGCGGTGATCGATGCCAGCGGCAAAGGCAGCGGCAGATCCGCAAGGCGCTCCAGCGTGCCCGCGTTGCCCTTGGCACCGGTGCCCAGCACGAGCACTGGGCGCAGGACCGTGAACGGCACGCCGCTGGCGGCAATGGCCCGCTCCGCTGCAAGCTTCGAGCGACCGTAGGCATTGATGGGACGTGGAGCGTCGGTCTCGTCGAGCGTGCGCTCCGTCGAATGCCCGACCTGGGCGTAGATGGAAGACACGTAGACGACGTGCCTGATGCCGAGGCGCGCAGCCGCCGCGCCTAACGCCGCGGTCGCCTGGTGATTCACGACCTCGAAATCGGCCTCGCTGGCATGCTGATGGGCGATGTTAGCGAGGTGAACGACGGCGTCGACGCCGGCCAGCAGGCGCTCCCAATCGACCTTGCCGCGCATGTCATCGAGCCGGCGCCATTCGACATCCGGCATCGGCCGTCGCGAGGCGCCTATTACCGAATGGCCGGGGAGCGCGGTTACGAGGCGGCGACCCAGGAAGCCGTCAGCACCGGTTACGAGAACGCGCATGCCTCACCCCGGGCCCTGGTTACCGGCGCCCTTCGTCAGAAGGGTCCATGTGCACTGCAGCAAGCGGGTTGGTCAGGCGCTGGCGGAGGGGGTGGGATTCGAACCCACGAGACGGTTTCCCGCCCACACGCTTTCCAAGCGTGCGCCTTCAGCCACTCGGCCACCCCTCCACGCAGGCGGCGCAATATAGCCAGCGCCCGACCACAAGCAACCGCCGCGTCGCGGAAACAAGAGCATGAGACCAAACGGCAACCGGAAACAAATGTTGTGCGGCCGACGCCTTCCTGGGGTTGTCGATGCACACACGAGACACTTATTTAACGATGAATGTGCTATTTTGAGACATGCCGATACCATTGAGTTCGGCGGCGCTCGCTTGTCCGGACGGCCATTCTTGTGGCTTTCCCGATGGTTTTCGGGCGCCTTAGGTCAGTCGGTCAGAGCTTTTGGAGGTGAACGGTGAGCTGGTTGAGGGGGAGCGCCAAGGTCTTGGCCGCGAGTTCCATAGCAATGGTCATGATCGGCGTGCCGGCCGTGGCTGGAAGCCCGTTCTCGGCGCTGGTCGGCACTTGGAGCGGCAAAGGTACCGCGCGGCTCGAAGGCGGCAAGAGCGAAAAGCTCTCCTGCAAGGGCTATTACTCGGGTTCGGGCGGCACTGAGCTGAAGCTCAACATCATTTGCGCCAATCCCTCGACCAAGGTCGAACTGCGATCAGTGCTGAAGTACGCCAACGGCCGCGTCACTGGCACCTGGGAAGAGCGCAACTACAATCAGACCGGCACCATCACCGGCAGCGCCGATGACTCCAAACTCCGCCTCAACATCGGTGGCGGCGCTCTTAAAGGTCTGTTGTCGGTGTCGATCGGCGGCGGCACGCAGTCGGTCTCGCTGTCCACCCAGGGCTCCATGCTCAAGGGTGTGAGCATCAACTTCTCGCGCAACGGCTGAACCGTCGCGCGCGGCGGTGCGCATGGAGCACAGCCACCCACGGAGTGGGGGCACTCGCCCGGCGCACCGCTCAATTGTGCTAATGTGCGTAGAACGAATTGTTGCGATTGGAACGCCGTAGGCCGGAGATGATGATGAAGCGCCACCCGTTCACCGCCCTTGTCGTAGCCGCGTCCGCGCTCGCCGCGGCAGTTGCACCCGCCGCCGCCGGACCGCGGGCGGTCAGCAAAATCCTCGGCACCGTCACCGCTTACAGCCACGACGGCAACGGTTCGATCAAGGCGCCCTACCGCAAGACCGACGTCGGCTATCAGATCCGGCTCCCGCACGGCACCTGGATTTATTGCAAGACAAGTTGCTCGGAGACGCTGCGCGTCAATACCATCGACGTGTGGGCCAACGTCGACGACGCCAATCCTATCGGTGTCGGCACGCTGCAGCAGGAATGCGGCATTGCCGGTTGTCTGCACTGGGAGTGGGGCTTCTAAGCCTTTCGATCCTAATACCGCCCGACTTGCCATCGCGGTACTGGTACCGCCGCGAACCTGTGCGCCCGCTACAGCGTCCGCTAAGCGGCGTCGCCGACGATGAACGGATTGGTGCGCCGCTCCTGACCGATGGTGCTCGTCGGCCCATGCCCGCAGATGAAGGCGAAGTCATCGCCCAGCGGGAGCACCTTGCTGTGGATCGAGCGCATCAGCGCCTCATGGTTGCCGAGCGGTAGATCGGTGCGCCCGATTGATCCCTGGAACAGCACATCGCCCATCAGCGCGAAGCGCTGCGCGCGATTGGCGAGCACCACCGAGCCCGGCGAATGGCCGGGGCAGTGCAGCACTTCAAAGGTATGTCCAGCGACCGTGACCGTATCGCCGTCGGCGAGCCAACGATCGGGCGTCACCGCGCGCGCCGCGATGCCGTAGGCCTGCCCCTGCTGCTCGAGTGCATCCAGCAGCGGCCGCTCGTCCGCATGCGGGCCTTCGATGGGGATACCCCCGAGGCGCTCGCGCAATTCCGCGGCGCCGCCGGCGTGGTCGATGTGCCCATGCGTCAGGATGATCTTCTCGGGCTGCATGCCGATCTCGGCGATGGCCGCCTCAATGCTGTCCAAGTCACCGCCCGGATCGACCACGGCGCCTTTCTTGGTCTGCGCATCCCAGAGCAGGGTGCAGTTCTGCTGAAAGGGCGTCACCGGCACGATCGCCGCCTTTAGGCCCTTGGTAGCCGAGGGTGATTGTTCGCTGTCAGCCATGTCGCGGGTCTAATCCTCGCGGAGTTAACGACTTGATCTGCGCCTTAAGTAGCGGAGTTGGCGCCAGCGGGCCAGAGCCCCATAATCGCCCCGCCGAATCGTAAGGGGCCGGGACATGATCGTACGCGCTGCGAAGGTTCTGCTGGTGCTGATGATTGGCCTGTTCTCGCTGCTCGTTGGCATCGACAACGTCGTCGACTACCAGACCAACTACGCCTTCGTTCAGCACGTCATGTCGATGGATACGATCTTCCCGACATCGACCCTCACCTGGCGCGCCATCTCCAGCCCAGCACTCTATCACGTCGTGTATGCACTGATCATCGCAGCGGAGCTGGCGGCGGGCGTACTGTGCGTGCTCGGCGCTTGGCTGCTGTGGCAGGAGCGGAGTGCGTCGGCTGCGCGTTTCAACGCCGCCAAGCAGCTCGCCATCGCCGGCCTCGTGTGCGGCTTCGCTTTGTGGTTCTTCGGCTTCATGGTCGTCGGCGGGGAATGGTTTCAGATGTGGCAGTCCTCGACCTGGAACGGCCAGGAGGCCGCCTTCCGCTTCATCGGTTGCATCGGCTTGGTGTTGATCTTCCTGGCGCAGAAGGACGACGAGCTTGGCTGAGCGACATTCCTCATCGGAGCGCTCAGGCGCCCTCATCGCCGTCGGCCACGCCGGCTCCGTGCTGCTGCTCGAGGTCGCTTCCGGCCGAATCGCCTGGGAGCGCATGCTCGCCGATCTGCCGGGCGGGATGCCGTGCGAAGGCCAGCCGGTCTCCGTGCGGCTTGTCGGCGACATCGTTATCGCTGCTGCGATGGGGCATGTGTTCGCCCTAGCCGTGGAAGACGGATCGCTTATCTGGCAGGTCAACCGGCGTGCACGCGGCGCCGGCGAGACCAGCCTTTCGATCGATCGGGATTAGCATGTCAGGGAATGCGCCATGCGACTGCTGATCGCCGGCTGGCAGGGCCAAGTCGCCCGCGCCCTCGTCGAAGCCGCACCCGGCTGCCCCGACGTCACCGCCTGCGCCGTCGGCCGCGCTGCCCTCGATATCTGCGAGGCGAGGTCGATCGAGCGTGCCTTGGCCGGCATTTCGCCGACGGTGGTCATCAATTCGGCCGCCTACACCGCGGTCGACAAGGCTGAAACCGACGTCGAGCGCGCCTTCGCCCTCAATCGCGACGGGGCGCGTCTGCTCGCCGAGGCCGCCGCGCGCCGCGGCATTCCCATCATCCACATTTCGTCCGACTACGTGTTCGACGGCCGCAAGGAAGCGGCCTACGTCGAGGACGACCCGACCTCGCCCGTAACGGTCTTCGGCCGCTCCAAGCTGGAGGGCGAGGAGGCGGTGCGCGCCGCTAACCCCAAGCACATCATTCTGCGCACCTCGTGGGTGTTCAGTCCGAGCGGGCGCAACTTTGTGAAGACGATGCTGCAGCAGGCGTCCGAGAGCGCGCGCGTCCGCGTCGTCGACGACCAGCGCGGCAGCCCGACGTATGCCCCCCACCTCGTCAACATCGTGCTCGAACTCGCCCGGCGACTGTCGAAGCCTGACGCCAGCGCGCCGTGGGGCGTCTATCACGCCGCCAATTCGGGGACGACGACGTGGCGCGGCTTCGCTGAGGAGGTCTTCAAGCGCTCCGCGGCGCTCGGCGGTCCGGTGGCCGAGGTCGATCCGATCCTCTCCAAGGACTATCCGACGCCGGCGCAGCGCCCCGCCAACTCGCAGCTCGACTGCACCAAGCTGGAGCGCACCTTCCGCATGCGCATGCCGGCCTGGCAGGACGGCGTCGCCGATTGCGTGTTGCGCATCCTGCGCGGATAGCTGTCGCCGATCACCCGGCGCGATCACGCCCAGCGATGTTTCACGTGACAGCGTTTGCGCGGCTTATTCGCAGGCGACCGTGAGAGTCATGCCGACGGACGGGAAGAACTTCTTGCAGCCGACGTTGGTGCTGACCTTCGGGGCGTCATCAGCCTTCTCGGTGGCGTCGGCACTCTTGCTGTCGAGCGTCGCGGTCGAGATCGTCGAATTCTCGGTCTGCGAGCCGCTCTTGGTGGTCGCAATGGCAGCCGTGTCGACCTTCTCGCCGACCGCCTCGCGCGCAGCAAAGCTCGAATGCTCGTTCTCAGCCTGCGATGGCGCCGGAGCCGCCTTGGCCGTCTCGACCTTCTCGGACTTCGTCGGGGCGGGTGCCTTGGCCGTATCGACCTTGCGCGGCGTCGGCTCGCTCTTCACTGTGCGCTTCTTGCTGGAGGGCGAGCGGCGCTCTTCGGCCTGATGGGAACGCGGCTTCTGGTACGAGCGGCTCTCGTTGGATGTAGTAGAGCCGCGCGCGACCTCGGGGACGTAAGAGCACGAGATGCAGGCCTCGGCTGGGGCGGCCAACAACATCATTGCGGCCAGCGGAGCAGCGGCGACGGCAAGAATATTCCGGGTCATTGAGGTGCCTCTGACGATTAAGCGTTGAGCCTCGGCTAGTATCGTCCCACGCCAACTATAACGTGTTTTTGCGCCGAACAGAATGTCCTTCGCTGCGTCCCCGCGAAGGGCGGCTTTTGCTCGGAAGGATCCGATCGCCACGGGCAGGAACACGGGGAATCTCGATAGCCGGAATGTCGCAAATATTTGGGGATGATTTGAGGCGGTCCTTCTGGCTGCGGCGTGCGAATCGCCTATAGCGGCAACGATCGACTCAGGACGTCTGGGGATGCCATGCTCAACAAGGCCCCGCGCCCGCAGGCCGGCCTGCAGCGACAGATCGGCCCCCTCGCCCTGCTGTTTACCGGGATCACCGGCATTATCGGCTCGGGCTGGCTGTTCGCCTCGCTCTATGCCGCGCAAATCGCCGGGCCCGCCGCGATCATCTCCTGGCTCATCGGCGGCGGCGTAGCGTTGCTGCTGGCGCTCGTCTACGCCGAACTCGGCGGAATGCTACCGCTGGCCGGTGCCATCGCCCGCATCCCCTATTTCTCGCACGGCGCCATGAGCGGCTTCATGGCCGGGTGGCTGTGCTGGATCGCTTACGTGGCGACAGCGCCCATCGAGGTGACGGCGGTACTGCAGTACGCCTCGAACTACCTGCCCTGGCTCACGACCACCGTCGACGGCAACCGCGTGCTGACGCCGCACGGTCTCGCGGTGGCGGCGGGCCTACTGCTCGCCTTTGTGATCATCAACCTCGCCGGCGTGCGCTGGCTGGCCCGCGCCAACATCGCCATCACGTCCTGGAAACTGGCCATCCCGCTGCTCGCCGCCGTTGGACTTATCGTATTCGGTTTCGACAGCCGCAACTTTACCGATCACGGCGGCTTCATGCCCACGGGGACCGACGGCATCTTCGCGGCGGTGGCCGGTGGCGGCGTCATTTTCTCGCTGTTCGGCTTCCGCACCGTGATCGACATGGCAGGCGAAGCGAAGAACCCGCAGCGCACGGTGCCGCTGGCCATGATCGGCGCCGTGGTCATCAGCCTCGCCATCTACGTGCTGTTGCAGATCGCCTTCATCGGCGCCGTACCGGAGGCGCATCTTGCCGGTGGCTGGACGAAGCTCGCGGAGAATGTCGCCGACGGCCCGTTCGCGGCCTTTGCCACGATCCTCGGCCTGCAGGGGCTGGCCGCCGCGCTGTACGTTGATGCGATCATCTCGCCGTCCGGCTCCGGCCTCGCCTACACCGGCGCCACGGCGCGCATCAACTACGCTCTGGCCGAGAACGGCCAACTGCCGAAGTTCTTCCTGCAGCTCAATCAGGCGCAGGTGCCGGTCTGGTCGATCGTCATCAACTTCCTTGTCGGCCTGATGTTGCTGGTGCCGTTCCCGGGCTGGTCCGAACTCATTGGCTTTATCTCGTCGGCGGCCATTCTTTCGCTCGCCTTCGGCCCCGTTTCTCTGGCCGCTCTGCGCCACCAGCTTCCAGCACGCCGGCGACCGTTCCTCCTCAAAGGCGGCATGGCCATCGCAGCGGTCTCGTTCGTGCTCGTCGGCTGCATCGTCTATTGGGCCGGCTGGGACACCAACTGGAAGGTGTTCGCGCTCGCCATCGTCGGCGGCGGCGTGCTGATCGGCCTGCACTACTGGGGCGGCGAGACGGGCAGGCTCGATCTCAAGCAGTCGCTGTGGTTCTGGCTGTTCATCGACGGCCTCGGCGTCATCTCGTTCCTCGGCAACTACGGCGGCGGCCTCGGCGTCATTCCCAAGTACGTAGATCTCGTCATCGTCGGGGGCTTCTCGCTGGGGGTGTTCGCCCTGGCGACGCGCGACCGGCTGCCCGATGCCCAGACCGTCGCGCTGCTGCAGTCGGCCGAAGCCGGCGCCTAGCTGAGTCCGGCGCGCTGCAGCACCGGTCGCAACAGGCTGCGCAGTGTCCCGCACTCCGATCCGGGACGAATGACGTCCTCGCGCGTGACGCGGCCAGCCGTGGCCTCGGGCGCCCGCGTCAAGCGCTCGATCAGCGAAAAGACGTTCTGACGCTCGATGAGCTCGGTCCGCGCCGTACGAATGTCATCGAGCCGCTCCGCCCATGGATCTGTTTCGAGCAGCTCGCCGACGACGCGGACGGCGCCGTCATGGTCCTCGATGTCGGGCAGGCGCACCATCGAGCGAGCGGGGAAATAGTCGGTGACGTTGGCGCAGCCGGAAAATATTGGCAGGGCATAGCCGAGATACGCGTCGGCGAGCTTCTCGGTCCAGAAGTGCGGGCAATCGCTGTTTTCGAGCGCGATATGGTAGCGGTAGGGCGCGATGACGTCCGCCTTGTCGCCGATCGGCTTGAACCCACGTCCGAAGATGTCGATGTCGTTGGGAAAGGCAGCCGCCAGACGCTCCAGCAGGCGCAGCCGAGCGCGATGACGTGCCAGCCGGGTCTTGGTCGAACAGACGACCGATATGCGCTTGGCCTTGTCGGTCGGGACCGGCAGGTTGCGCAACGCAGTGAGATCCAACCGGCCGACGGCTTTGCCGCCTTCGATCTCGACCCCGTAGAACCAGTTAATGCCGGGCTGGCTCGCGACCCATTGCCCGCGGAAGCCCGCGATCGGGTAGGGCGACACCAGAACGCCGAACTGGTTGGCGAAGGCGGCCTTGTAGCGCTTCTGGCCGGGCGGCTCGGTGATGAACAGAATGCGCCGGCTGGCCGGCAGGTGCGTCCGGGTGGCCTGCTTGATGTCGTCATAGACGACCATCCAGTCATCATCGGGCGACGCGGCGAGTTTGAAGGTGAGCGCGCCATGATGGCCGGCGCCGTCGTCGGTCTGTCGCAGCCACGGCCAATCGTGGCGCGACAGGAAGGCGATTTGGCGCGGGCTTACAGCCGCGCCGTTCGGCGCCTCGCCCTGAGAAGTCGTCGCCATTCCGCGCCCGTATGCCCCTGCTCGTATCGCGCCGAGCCAAGTTGCATCGGCTAAAAACGCTTATGGCAGATCACGCCCCGGCCCGAAAGTGCGCCTCCAGGCGGTAGTTACCTCGCGCCCGTGATCAGCCCGCGCCTGCGCTATCGGGCCTGGCAATGGCGAGGCGCACCAGAGCCACGAGCGTCGCCACCGCCCAGGTCCCCTCAAGCAGCACGAACGGCATGAAGTCGATCATCCAGGACGACAGGCAGGCAAGTCCGGCCCCCACCAGATTGAGACCGAGGTAAAAAACCCCTTCGGCGCTGACGCGCTTGGCAAGGTTGAGCACGAAGGCGAGGAGCAGCAGCCCGACGCCCGCAAAGCCGATCAAGGTCGCCATCGAATCATGCACTTCCATTGCCCAAACCTTTGTTGCCGAGGTGCCGCATGATGGACGCCGGCGCTGAGCGGTCAAGGCGCCACGCCGCCCCATGCTGACGCCGGCGGCGCTAGGCGTATAATCGGAGCGGGCAGGACGGGGCGACCGGGGACGAAAATGAAGCTGACACCGATGCGCTTCACCACCATCGAAGGGACCGACGTCACCGTGCAGGTGACGACGTCGTCCGATGCCAAGCTTGCCATCAAGGAGCTGCGCCACCGCAAGAAGGAGGTCGGTCTGCATCGCCGCGCGCTGCAGCGCCAGCACAAGACAGCGCAAAAGGAGCAGGTACGCACCGAGCGGGCCAGCGTCGCGCGCGCCAAACGCCGCGGCGTCGTCGCCTCGATGACGCGCATGGTCAGCCTGTTTCGCAAGGAAAAGCCGATCTACGACATCGACTCGATCGAGCAGGAGCTGCACATGACCGACGAGGTCATGCACAACATCGACGCCTGCATCCTGCAGATCGAAGGCAAGCTGCTGCTCGGCCACTAGTGCCGCGCCGTCAATCGGGTCCTGTACCTATATGACCCGACCCGCCGCTCGGCTTGCTCGAGTGACTTAAGGGAGCGTCAACGCCGGTCCCAAACGCAATCGGGAGCCCGAAGGCTCCCGAAACGCTGCCACGCAACAACCGATGGATCGCCGTTAGGCGGCCGTCACGGCGCTGTTGTCGTCGCTTGGATCGCGCAGCACGTAGCCGCGGCCCCACACGGTTTCGATGTAGTGCTGACCACCGGTCGCCGCCTGCAGCTTCTTGCGCAGCTTGCAGATGAACACGTCGATGATCTTCAGTTCCGGCTCGTCCATGCCGCCGTAGAGATGATTAAGGAACATCTCCTTGGTGAGCGTCGTCCCCTTACGCAGGGAAAGCAGCTCGAGCATCTGGTATTCCTTGCCGGTCAGATGCACACGGGCGCCGTTAACGTCGACTGTCTTGGTATCGAGGTTGACGCGAAGGTCGCCCGTCTCGATGACGGACTGTGCGTGACCCTTGGAACGCCGCACGATCGCATGGATGCGCGCGACGAGTTCATCTTTGTGGAACGGCTTGGTCATGTAGTCGTCGGCGCCGAAACCGAGGCCGCGAACCTTGTCCTCGATACCGGCCAGGCCGGAAAGGATAAGGATCGGTGTCCCGACTTTGGCGACGCGCAAGGTCTTCAAGACCTCATAGCCGCTCATGTCTGGAAGGTTCAAATCGAGAAGGATGATGTCGTAGTCGTATAGTTTACCGAGGTCGACGCCTTCTTCGCCCAGGTCCGTCGTGTAGACGTTGAACCCTTCGGACTGGAGCATCAATTCGATGCTTTGCGCCGTTGCACTGTCGTCCTCGATCAAAAGGACTCTCATGGTCGTTCCTCTTAAGTCCGCGCCGCTGCCCCAAAAGCCAGAAGAGAGCGCCCGCTTCTCTTCAGGCTAAGCCATCGTTAGGAATTTACCCGTCGAAAGTTAACAAACCCTAATTAAGTCTTGCTCTGCGACCCAAGACTCTAACGAACTCGTTATTCAACCCAGACGTGGACCCCGCCCCGACGACCGATCCGAGGATCGGACGCGCAAACCTGGGGCGTTCGCGGCCGCTGTGCGGACCGCGTTGTCACGCAAAAAAAATTGAGCTGGTATGCCGCTGGAACTCGCGAACTCGAGACGGCGCGTTACGTGGCCTTTTCCCCTGGCGGGGTGCCCTCAGCCTGGGATGCGCCGGTCGAACTCAATGCCCTACGAATCAAGAGGTAACCGAATTCGCTCGAGCCTCCTATAGGCGGCCGGCCATTTTTTGGCCCCATTGTCGCGAATATCCAATGAGTTGATGTTTGCGTTGCTTTACCGCAACTTAATGGCCCCGTGTCAGATTTGGTGTGAACCTTGTGCGCCACCCACCGGCTGTCCTCCTGAGACGTCGAATATGCGGGGCTTCGACAGCGTGAAGGGTGGAGACGGCGAGGCTGGCACGCTTCTTGTTAGTTTCGCTGCATAGTTCGAATTAGTCCGGGGTATCGAACAATGAAAGCACGTGAGTCAGCGCTGAGACTGAAGCGCTTCGAAGCGGACGAGAAGGCGCGTAAAGTCGCCGATCTCGAGCACATGATCCGCGAGTTCGACGGGATGGCCAGCGACCTCGATCGTCAGATCAAGGCCGAGGAGGACCGCACCGGCGTCCGCGATGCAGCACATTTCGCCTATTCCACCTTCGCCAAGTCAGCGAGCCAGCGCCGGGATAATCTGCGTGCCTCGGCCGATGGCCTGAAAGCCAAGCTCGAAGCCGCTCTGCGTGAGCGCGACGAGGCTCTGGAGCAGGTCGCGCGCGCCGATTCGCCGGTCGGACAGGAGCAGGTTCGCGGTCGTCGCCGTGCCGAACGCTCGGCCGCCGCTGCACTGCGCTAAAGATCTTTCGACCTGCCGGACTCTCTTGCACGCGCGCCGCGGGGCGGCGGTCCCGCCTTGTCTTCTGATGCTGCGCGTGCCAACGAGGCACAGGAGGCCGTCGGGGGACAGTTGCATGACCCGCGCTGAGCCACTTTCGCCCTTGGCCTTGCACGGCACGGATACATGCTGCGACCGGCGCCAATCAGCCTCGCCGCCCTAGCGGGCATCTTTGCCGCCGGCTGCTCAGGCGCTGCGCTGCCCAGCCTTCCCCAAATGACCGGAACTGTTACCGAAGCGCCGATCGTCGGCTCGCCGACCGAAGTCTATGAGCGCATTGCGCGCGGTGCGCTCGCCTGCTGGTTCGGGGCGGCGGGTCCATTGAAGGCCAACTACGTCTATCACGCCGAGGCCGATCCACCCGGCAAGGGCGGCAAGGCGGAGATCGTCATTCACCAGCGCAACCTGGCGTCGGACAACCCGAAGGGCCTCAAAGCCTACCGCATCGCCATCACGCCGGAGGACGACAGCACGTCTTTGTTGTTCGAGAACCTCGCCCTGCCGGAAGCGCAAGCAGCAGCCATGGAAAAGGACAGCCGCCGCTGGGGCGCCGGCGCCATCGGATGCGCAGAGGTGGAAGCTGGCGGTTGGTCGGAATCGCAACGCGAAGCCGCCGAAGCCAAGAAGATGCAGGCGCCGAAAAAGGATCCCAAAAAGGATTAGCGGCACGGGACCAGAGGCCACGTGCCGGGCTGCCTAGTCGCGATACTCTTGGACGCGCGTTGCCCGCAGGCCCGGAAGCCCATGCTTGTCGATCGAGCGCTGCCAGGACAGGAACTCGTCCACGGTCAACTTGTACCGGTCGCAAGCTTCTTCGATGCTGAGCAGGCCGCCGCGCACAGCAGCGACCACCTCCGCCTTACGGCGAATTACCCAGCGCTTGGTATCCCGGGGAGGGAGATCCGCAATCGTCAACGGGCTCCCATCGGGGCCGATAACGTAGCGCACCCGCGCTCTCATCTGTTGTTCGGTCATGATACTCATTACACACTCGCTGACCAGCAATCAGTGATAACCCAACACGATTAAGACCGGCCTAAGTTGTTGAGTAAACATAACATAAACTGGCCGTGCTGCCTCGTGCCCTGCGCGGTTAAGGTTTACGTAAGACCCGCCGCCGTTGCCGACCGAGGCATCCTCCGCCCCGGTGGCTTGCGCTCCCGGCCACTCCGGCCCTAAGGTCGGGGCAGCCGCCGCACTGCAACAGGGCAGGAATTGCGCGCCGTCAGGGTGGGCAATCTCCTGAAAACGACACAACCCGGTACCTGATCGCGTGGTTGAAAACGTCCCCTCCGGCGCCTCGAGCGCTTCAGCTTCCGGACCAGCCGCCGAAGGGCGTCGGCGCGTCGTCGTCGCCATGTCGGGAGGGGTGGATTCCTCCGTCGTGGCAGCGCTGATGTGCCAGGCAGGCCATGAGGTTATCGGAATAACCCTGCAACTTTACGATCATGGCGCCGCCACCGCGCGCAAGGGCAGCTGCTGCGCCGGCCAGGACATCCACGACGCCCGCCGTGTTGCGGATACGCTCGCCATCCCGCACTACGTGCTCAATTACGAGAGCCGCTTCACCGACGCGGTGATCAACAGCTTCGCGGAAAGCTACGCCGCCGGCGAGACGCCGATCCCGTGCGTCACGTGCAACCAGCAGATCAAGTTCCGCGACCTGCTGGACACGGCCAAGGAGCTCGGCGCCGACGCGCTGGCGACTGGTCATTACATTCAGCGACGCGAAGGCCCGCACGGTCCAGAACTGGCGCGCGCCGTCGATGCCGATCGCGACCAGAGCTATTTCCTTTTTGCCACCACACCCGAGCAGCTGAGCTATCTATGGTTCCCGCTTGGCGGAATGCCGAAAGCGCAGGTGCGCGCGCTTGCCCACTCCTTCGCGCTGCCGGTGGCCGAGAAGGCGGACAGTCAGGACATCTGCTTTGTTCCGACCGGCCGCTACACCGGCGTCATCGAGCGCCTCAAGCCCGGCGCCGTGAAGCCGGGCGACATCGTGCATGTCGACGGACGCCGTCTCGGCGGCCACGCCGGCATCGTCAATTACACGATCGGTCAGCGCAAAGGTCTCGGCATAGCCGGACCCGAGCCGCTCTATGTCGTCCGCCTCGATGCGGGGAACAACGAGGTCATAGTGGGACCTCGTGACTGCTTGCGCACCCAGGGGCTTCTCCTTAGAAACACGAATTGGCTGGGCGATGAGCCCTTTGCCAAAGCGGCTTGCGACGGGATGCGCATCTTCGCGCGCATTCGTTCTTCGCAGGCCCCGCAGGCGGCGACGCTATTCGCCGATGCGGACGGAACGGCCACAGTTGTGCTAGATGACGGCGAGGACGGGGTCGCGGTGGGGCAGGCTTGCGTGTTTTACGCGAGCGGAGATCACGACGCCCGGCTTCTGGGCGGAGGTTTCATCGCCCGCACGATCGCTCGGCAGCCCGGCGCCACACAGGCGTTGGAGTTGAGCCGAGCGGCCTTGGGTAGGTGAGCGAACTTGAGAGGCTTGGGTCGCGACGATAAGGAGCGAGCCCCAATGAAAACGATGTCGCAAACTGATTTCCGCCGCCAGCCGGCACTTCTCGAGCGCGCTCAGGGCCGCATCGTCGGCATCGGACGCATCGACGAAAGCGCCGTTATCGACGCCTATCGGCGATGGGCTCCGGTATATGACTACACCTTCGGTCTGGTGGCACGCGAGGGGCGTCGCCATTCGGTCGAGGTGATCAATCAGAGCAGCGGCCGCGTGCTCGAAGTGGGCGTCGGCACCGGGTTGTCCTTGCCCGACTACGAGCGGCACCTGGAAGTCGTCGGCATCGACCTTTCGCCGGAGATGCTGGAAAAGGCTCGCGAACGCGTCGCCGACGAAGCTCTCGACCACGTCACCGGCCTGCACGAGATGGACGCTTCCGACCTCAAGTTCGCCGAGGGATCGTTTGACACCGTCGTCGCCATGTACGTGATGACCGTCGTGCCCGAGCCCGAAGCGGTGATGCGCGAATTATCCCGCGTGACCAAGCCGGGAGGCGAGGTCATGCTTGTCAATCACTTCAGCCAGCGCGAAGGCGTGCGCGGTTGGGTGGAGCGCCGCATGGCGCCGTTCGCCGACAAGATCGGCTGGCGGTCGGTATTCGACATCTCGCGCGTCACCGTGTGCGACGATCTGGAACTCGTCGAGTGCCGGGCCCTGCGTCCGTTCGGGCTGTTCACGATGCTCCGCTTTGCCAAGCGTGACGGTGCTGCCCAACGCACGGTCGCAGCCGAATAATCCGGCTGCTGGAACGCTGGTGGCGCTGCCTATTTCTTGACAGCGCCATACGCGCGTCCCTATAGACGGCGCCTTGTGGCGGGATAGCTCAGTTGGTTAGAGCGGCGGAATCATAATCCGTAGGTCCCCGGTTCAAGTCCGGGTCCCGCTACCAAATTTCCCCTTTATAATTCGGGTCTTATCCGACGTTCGATCGCCCTGAGACAGCGGCGGGGCATTCGCGCCCTTGATTAGGCGTGTCTGCGGTCGGGCGGTCATCCAGTGGAATGTTCTGGACGGCAGATTTGGACCATCGGCCGGCGCGGCAGAGGCCAGATTTAGCAATCCGCCTCGATGAGACGCGCGTGTCCCCAAGATCACAGCGGAAGTCCGCGGCCGGCCGGCCATGCTAATGGCGCGATTTGCCACTTGATTGAGGCAAGTACGGACTGGCATCAACCCGATAAGGGGCGTGAGCAATGGCAAGGCAGATCGATTTTCAATGAAAAAATCAATAGTTCAGCGTTTAGGCCTACCCGCCATCGTGACGATCGCGGCCGCTGCGGCACTCATGGCACCGATTGGCGAAGTCAGTGCGAGACAGTCGGCTCGGAACGCCGAGGAGACGGCGCCGCGCGATGCCGGCGAGCCGATTATGGCGGTCATCTCGATCAAGTCCCAGCGTGTCACGTTCTACGACGCCGACGGCTGGATTGTGAAAGCGCCCGTGTCGACCGGCGTCAAGGGACGCGAAACGCCAGCCGGCGTGTTCGCCATTCTGCAGAAGAACATAGACCACCGCTCCAATCTCTATGATGACGCCCACATGCCGCACATGCAGCGACTTACGTGGAACGGCATAGCGATGCATGGCGGCCCGCTGCCAGGTTATGCCGCTTCGCACGGCTGCGTGCGGTTGCCGTACGGATTTGCGGCCGAGCTGTTCGACAAGACGCGCATCGGGATGCGGGTGATCATTTCACCGGAAGACGCGACGCCCGTGGATTTTACTCATGCAGCGCTGCTGATGCCGAATGCTGAGGCCGTCACGGCTGCCCCGCAGCGTGCCGAGACGCTCGCTCGCGAGGCGGCCGAGGCTGCCAAGGCGATCGACGCGACTAAGAAGGCGGCTAAGCAAGCCGTGCGCGATGAGGCAGCGGCAAAAGCGTCGCTCCGCAAGCTTGAGCGGCTCAAGGCTTCCGCCGACAAAGATCTGGCTGACGCGGAAAAGGCCATCGCCGCAGCAAAGACGGACGAGGCCAAGGTGAAGGCCGAGGAAAGGAAGTTCAAGGCGGCGACCAGGGTGACCGAGGTGGGCGCGAAACTCGAACTCGCCAAAGCCGATGCGGCGTCAAAGATAGATTCCGCGGCTAATGCGGCGGCTGCCGCCAAGGAGGCTGCAACCCGAAAGAGCGAGACGGCCAAGGCGGCGGACGAAGCAAAGCTCGCGCTCGTCCCGGTCTCGATCTACATCAGCCGCGCCACGCAGAAGCTCTACGTCCGGCGGAACACGCAAAAGGCGTGGCCGGACGGAGGCGAGGTCTTCGATGCGACGATCGAGGTACCGATCACCATTCGCGATCCCGAGAAGCCCATCGGCACCCATGTGTTTACGGCGATGGCACAGGGCGACGCGGGGCTGCGCTGGACAGCAGTCTCGATCGAGAACGGCGAGGGGGCCAAGGAGGCGCTCGACCGGGTCGACATTCCCAAGGACGTACTCGACCGCATCGCGCCGACCGCGCTGCCGCGATCCTCGATCATCGTGTCGGACGAGCCGCTGAGCCGCGAGACCAACTATCGCACCGAGTTTGTTGCAGTGCTGAGCGACCAGCCTCAGGGCGGCTTCAAGACGCGTAAACCTACGGTCGCTCCGCCGATGTTCCAACCGTGGGAGACCGCGAGCGGCGGCGGCTTCTTCAATTTCTGGGACCAGCCCAGCCGATACCAGCAACCTCGCAATGCCCGCCGGCGCGGCAATCAGCGGAAACCCGGTTTCTGGCAATAGATGGCGGGAGGCCGGTCGTCGGCCTCCTGATCGCTTCGGGATAAGTCCGGTCCGCGCTAACCCCTGTTGGCGATGGGCGTCCGCGAACTGACGGCGGCCAACTCTTGCCGTGCGGAGCGCGCGCCCTGCGTAAGCCGGAACGTCTGGTCTGCTATTTCCGCGAAAGCGGCCTGCTTGGTTTGGCGCGCTTCGATGGCGAGTTGCCGGAGGCGATAACGACCACTTCGGTCACGCCGCGGCGCCAAGCTGGACAGCGACTTCAGAGCAACGGCCTCGAACTGCGGCTCTGCGGCGGCTGGCCCGTCGTCCGGCCGCGGACTTTGCGTCCGCATGGCCTCTTCGACCATTATGTCCGTTCCCGCCTTGACGTAGGCCGCATCGCCGCCCGGCTCGAAACGGCTCGCCACGTTGAGGGATGCGATCTCCCAGCCGAGCGCGGTTGGCCAAGCTCCCTGCAACCGCATGCTGGCCGAGGCCTTCTTTATGTATCGCAGGATCGCCCGACGCTCGATCGGCGAAGCCGTCAGGTACAGAGCCAGCAGCGTCGCATGCGTCTGCTTGATGGTGGTGAGGAATGCGCACCTGGCGGGCGTCATCGGCCCCGGTGCTTGCGCGAGCGCGGCATCGAAGTCCTGCCGCATCAAAGCCGCGGGCGATTCCCGCCACTTCTTCAAAACAACCATGGCTGGCTGCCTCCCTTGTGTTGAAGTGTGCTGACAGACTGGCGCGTGTTCGGCGGCTACTCTGTTACTTCTGACGCAAGGGCAGCGGCGGACCAGCAAGATCCGGGACGCTGGCTCGTACTTCTTCTTCGCGCTCTTCAAGACGCGCCAAGGCATCAATGACGTTCCATCCAATCGGACGGCGCACGACGGCTGCAAACATGCTTTGCAGCCCCTCTCCGATTGTTTTGGCCGACGTTTCCATTGCCGAACAACTGTAAGTCGCGCCCTATAGTTCCCATGACGCGAACGCGGCACGCACGCGCCGCGCGTGTTGTACGGACATGCACGGGCAATGCCTGCTGCCGACCAGGCAGACCCTGGATGAGCGGTTAGGGGGATCGCGCGCGCCGGCTTTGCAGGCGCAATATCAGCGCTCCGGTCGGGTGACTTCCAATCGGTACGCTCACCCGATAAGACTGCCGCGATGCAAGATGCCGGGCCAGTTTGCGTTGCCGCGCTCTACAAGTTCAGCGCCATCGAGGATTGCGTGAAAGCGCGCACGGCTCTGGCAAGTCTGGCTTGCGCGCAAGGTGTCAAAGGCACGCTTCTACTTGCTCCGGAAGGCATTAACGGAACCATCGCTGGAGCCGATGACGCGATCAAACGCGTCTTGGACCACATCCGGCATCTCGTCGGCGCGGCCAATCTCGAGGTGAAGTTCGCGCGCGCGCAGGAGCAGCCCTTCTATCGCATGAAGGTACGCATCAAGCGCGAGATCGTGACCATGGGAGAGCCGCTTGTCGATCCCCTCCGCGATGTCGGCCAGTATGTTTCACCCGCCGACTGGAACGCCCTGCTGCTCGAGCCCGGCACCGTCCTCATCGATGCCCGCAACGACTATGAGGTGGCAGTCGGCAGCTTTTCCGGCGCCATCAATCCGCAGACCAAATCATTTTGCGAGTTTCCCGCATGGTTCCGAGCGGAGCGCGAACGCCTGCTGGGCGCTGACGCGAAGCCGAAGGTCGCAATGTTCTGCACCGGAGGTATCCGCTGCGAGAAGGCGACCGCCTACCTGAAGGCGCAAGGTCTCGACGACGTCTATCACCTGCAGGGCGGCATCCTGAAATATCTCGAGGAGATCCCTCAGGAGCAAAGCCAGTGGCAGGGTGAGTGCTTTGTGTTCGACGAGCGCGTGAGTGTCGGCCACGGTCTCCAGCCTGGCACCTACTCACTGTGCCGCGCGTGTCGCCGTCCCGTGAGTGAACAAGATCGCCGCTCTCCACTTTACGAAGCAGGCGTCAGCTGCCCGGTCTGTCATGGGAACCGCAGCGAGGAGCAGAAGGCCGGCTATCGCGAACGGCATCGGCAGGAAGGCTTGGCTGCAGAGCGGGGCGATAGGCACGTCGGTGCCACGCTTCCGGATAAAGATGAGCGTGTCGGCTAGCGCCCTCCTTGCACTACATGTCTGCAGCTTATCGACGGAGCCATTGAAGCGGCGTCCGAACCCATCCGGCTATACCTGCAATGGCGACCGTGAATGGCTCAAGAGAGACCGGCATACCAACGCCCGCAGCGGCCGTAGCCGAACGTGCCGGCTTGGTTAATCGATAGCGGTCAAAGGCGTGCTCGGGCACCTCACGTGAATTAATGCCGCTTTGAGACCCCAACCGCTAGCGTCCGCGACGGTCGTTGGGAGACATCATGCCAGTATTAGAATACCTCGCATCCTTGCCGCGCACCGACGACGATCAACGAGGCGTTGATCCCGACATCGTTCAGCAAGTGCTGCATTCGGTTCGGCAGCATCTCGACATGGAGATTGCCTACGTATCGGAGTTCGTCGGCGGGGAATCGGTATTCAGGTTCGTCGACGCGCCGGGTCTGGAAGCGCTGATCAAGCCCGGCGACTCACGCTCGCTCGACGATGTCTATTGCCGGCACATATTGGCGGGCCGACTGCCTGAACTTATGCCCGACACCGCACAGTTCGCTTTGGCCGCTGCAATGCCCGTAACACAGGCCGTGCCCATCGGGGCGCACGTCAGCGTCCCGCTTCGCATGTCCAACGGCGAGGTGTTTGGGATGTTTTGCTGCCTCAGCCCACGTACCAACGCGTCCCTGAACGATCGCGACCTGCAGATCATGCGCGCCTTCGCCGAGATCGCGGCGCGGCAGATCGACAAGGACCGCGGAGCGCGCATTGAATTTGCAGAAAGACGCGAGCGCATTACCAGCATCATCGCCAACACCGAGTTCTCAACTTGTTTCCAACCCATCTGGAATATCGGCGATGACAGGCTCATCGGATTCGAATGCCTCTCCCGCTTCCACGCCACACCGCAAATGTCTCCCGATAAATGGTTCGCGGAGGCCGCTGGCGTCGGACTTGGCGTAGAACTCGAACACGCTGCCTTGGCTGTCGCACTGGAAGCAAGCCGTCGACTGCCCGACCAAGTATATGTAGCCGTCAATGCATCCGCCGAAGCGGTCACGCATGCAGGGTTCGAACAGGCCGTCGGGGACTTTCCTCTCGACCGTCTAGTGCTTGAACTCACCGAACATACCACCGTCGCGAGCTATCTTCCGCTGACTGAAAAACTTGATGGTTTGCGCAAGCGAGGCCTCCGCCTTGCCATCGACGACGCAGGTGCGGGGTATTCCGGTCTTCAGCTTATTGTTTCCCTTCGCCCTGACATCATCAAACTCGACATGAGTTTGACGCGCGACGTCGATAGCGACCCCGCCCGCAGAGCCTTGGCCTCTGCACTGATTTATTATGCGCGCGAGACGGGCTGCGAGCTGCTTGCCGAAGGAATCGAAACAGTAGCTGAGCAAACGACACTCAAGCTTCTGGGTGTGCGGAACGGCCAGGGTTATCTGTTCGGAAAGCCTGCCAGCCTGCTGGAAGCAATAGAGTTCGCTGGTCGGAAAGCTGCCTAGCTCGATTTCGGTAGGCTATCTCAATTCAGCGAATCCGATGGTGTCGTGATCGCTGAGCCGCCAAGGCCTCGAGGCCCGCTCAGCGCAATCCCATTTTATGTAGGGTCCCAGAGTTTCAGCATGCTCGTGCGGCCCGAAATCGGAGTTGAGCCATGAAGATCGCAGCCATAACGGCCGGCGCCCAGGGCATCGGCCGCGGCATCGCGTACGCGTTCGGGCGGGCGGGCTATGCCATCTCCATCCTCGATACTGCCGCCGACGCAGGAGGTGAAACGCTGGACAAACTCGGCGAGCTTGGCAGCACCGGCGTTTTCGTCGAGGGCAGCACCGGCAGCAAGGCCGACATCGATGCATGGCTGGAGCGGACGGCGAAGGTGCTCGGCTGCCCCGACGTGCTGGTCAACAACGCCGGCATCATGCGGCGCACGCCTTTCCTAGAGTTGAGCGTCGAGGATTTCGACCGCGTCATCGGCATCAACCTGCGCGGGGCGTTTCTCTGCTCACAGAACGTCGCTCGGCGCATGGTGGAACGCCAGCAGGGCGGCACCATCATCAACATCGCCTCTACGCGCGCCTTCATGTCGGAGCCCGATACTGAATCCTATACCGCGTCGAAGGGCGGCATCATTGCGCTGACGCACGGCATGGCCATCAGCCTCGGCGAACACAACATTCGCGTCAACTCGATCAGCCCCGGCTGGATCGAGACGGCCGACTGGCAGTTCTCAGCGCGCGCCAAGAAGCCCGATCACTCGGCGCGTGACCGCATGCAGCATCCGGTCGGCCGCGTCGGCAATCCCGAGGATATTGCCCAGGCCTGCCTGTTCCTGACCGAGCATGCGAGCTTCATGACCGGGCAAAACATCACCATCGACGGCGGCATGAGCGTGAAGATGATTTACGAGGAATAGCAGCGTCTTTGCGTGGCCGCCGCCGCTGACGACGCCTTATTTTCGCGGCAACCTCGGAGTGACCTCGGTGCCGCCGGCAAAGGCCGAGGCGTGCATTTTATCGCCAGCGTGGCCAAAGCGCGCCGCGCGCTGACCTTTGAGAGGGTATAGTCTCGGCCGAAGATGCGGACTCGGGGAATTGCGGCGCTCGGGCTCGGAAAGTGCCCGCCGGGCGTCGTCGGTCGGTGCGTTGGTAACGGTGAGCAATGCGATTGTTCGCGTGGGTCTGGAAGGGTGGCCGCATCGTCCATGCGAGCTTGGGTGTGAAGCGCGAGTTGTTCGTGCTCGTCATCCTGCTGCTGCCGCTGGCCTTTCATCCGCGCGCACACACGCTGCTGCAGGCCTACGGCGTGCGCGAGTGGCCGGTGGTCGACGGAACCATGCCGGCGGTCCTCATCGCCGGAACCTATCTTTATTGGCGATTGCTACGGCACGCCGTATTTTTCGAGTACGTGGCGCGTCCTGCCCTGACCGTGCAAATGCTCGATCCCGGCCAGCGCTACGACACCTTCGTCGCCTTGGGCAATCGCATGGTGCGCCTCTATCACCTCGAGGTGGTCAACACTTCGATGTTCCGCACCGCGCAGAAGGTCTCCGTCACCCTCGTTGATTATCAGAAGGCCGGCGATACCAAGCGCGTCGACATCCGCGCGCGGCTGAAGGTTGCCAACTCCGATGCCGAGGTGCTCGACCTCAACCCCGGGGCGAAGGTTGCGTTCGAGTTGTGCGGCGTCGAGGTCAGCGGTGTCGAGCCGGCCGCGCCTGAAGTGCGTGAAAAGCAGTCGTTCTCGATCCTGCCGGTCGGCAGCGGCATGCTGCGCCTGTTCGCCGAGGCACGCGACGCGCCCGCCCGCGAGGAGCTGTTGATGGTCTACATCGACACGACCGGCAGCATGACCATCAGACCCCAGGCGGGCGCCGCCTAGAACAGCCGCCGGCCTAGCCGGCCGCCTTGCGTTGCGGCTTCTTCTTGGCGGCGGTTCGACGGCGCTTCGCGGCCTTAGCCTTCTCACCCCACTTCATGCCTTCGAGCTTCATGCCGTCGGGGTCGAGGAAGAACACCGCATAGTAGTCGTCGTAATATTCCCCCGCCGGATCGACAATCTTCGCGCCGAGCTCTTGCAGAAATGCCTGCAGCGCATCGACGTCCTTGCGGCTGCGCAACTGGAACGCATAGTGGTGCAGTCCGACGCTGCCGATGCGGTGCTTGTGCTTCTTGCCCGCCGCGTCGGCCGCGCCAATCCAGTACCGCGTCTTGCCGTTGGTCCAGCCGATCGCGTCGTCGTACTCGTCTAGCACTTCAAAGCCGAGAAACTCGAACAGCGCCGCATAGAACGCCTTCGAGCGCGCGAAGTCGGATACGCGCACGGCGATGTGGTCGACACCGACGACGCGCGCCATCAGAGCGGGGCACCCTTGTACCTTTGCCAGCCCCAGAGCGCGACGAGGAACAGGATCGAGCCGAGCACCGCCGAGGTAACGTCGCGCAGCGATATCGAGATGGCGTCGAGACTCGGCAGGATGTTGAAGACGCGGAACAGCAGGCCGCCGACCAAGGCCCCGACGAGACCAATGCCGAGGTTGGTCCACCAGCCGAAGCCCTCCCGCTGCCAGCGTACCGCCACGCCGGCGAGCGTCCCGCCGATCACACCGACGATGAGCCACACGACAATTTGCGCCCAGGTAATGACCATTCCCGCTTCTCCATCCCGGATGTGGCGAGGGCGCCCCGATGGCGCCCCCGCATTTTCCTATTTCACCCTCTCGGCGGCCGATGAGCCCTTCTCGGTCTCGCCGTCGTACGCTGTCTTCTTGTAGCCATCACCGTCCTTGGCGATCTTGGTCTTCCAGCCGGTGTCCCAGGTGATGGTCACCGCATCGCTGTCCTCGGCCCACTTGCCGGCCATGCCTTCGCCGGCGCGATCAGCCGTTGCCGTGCCGTCCTTGCCGACGACGATCTGGAAGTCCTTGCCGGCGGAATCCTTCACCTTCCACGTGCCGATGAAGTGATCCGCAAATGCCGCGCCCGTGCTCAGTGCCATCACCGCTGCGGCAGCGATCGTACCGATGATCATTTTCTTGGTGGTTGCCATGACGTTTCCTCTTTCAAAGGGAAAGTGCCGAACCTCGTAAAACGTCGTACTAATCCGCCCGTTCCGAAAGTCTAAAGTCGGTCACGATAATGCAATCGAGGCAGACAGCGGTGGATGACAAATGAAGCTGCGCCGCGCCATCTTCGGCGGGGAGACGCGGGTCGAGCTTCTGGCGCCGCAGGGATGGGTTGCGGCTAACGCCGCGATCGCGTTGCTGTCTGACCTCGATGCAAACTTCGCCAACGATATCATCGCGCTGCTGGCCCTGCCGCCTGCCGCGCGGCAGCGTTTGCAGGCGGCAGCGAGCCACGTTGCGACGACCGCCGAAGACAATGCTGCCAGCGTCGTCCTGCCGTTCGCGCCCGCGTCGTTTCGCGACTTCATGTTGTATGAGGCACACGCCGTCGATGCAGCGCGCGGCTTTGTGCGCCGCTATATGCCCGCTGCCGCGCGCCTCGTCGGTGCCTATGAGGCAGTGACCCGCCGCACCTTCCCGTCCCTCAAGCCGCATGCCCTATGGCACCGGCAACCGATCTACTACATGGGCAATCACCTGACCTTCGCCGCCGACGGCGCCGACGTCGCTATGCCGCCCTACACCAATGCGCTCGATTACGAGCTCGAACTCGGCTTCGTCATCGTCCACCCGCTGCGCGATGCCGATGCGCAAACCGCCGAGCGTGCGATCGGCGGCTTCGTCGTGCTCAACGACTTCTCGGCGCGAGATGTGCAGCTCGCTGAGATGCGCTCCGGCTTCGGCCCGCAGAAGGCCAAGCACTTTGCCAGCGCCATGTCGGGAATTGTCGTCAGCGCCGATGAGATCCTGCCGCACTGGCGCGAGCTGTCGGGCACCGTCGATCTCAACGGCGCGCGTGTCGCGCAATGTGCAACGCGCCATGCGCGCTGGTCGCTCGGCGAGATGCTGGCGCATGCCAGCCGTGGCGAGCAGCTCATCCCGGTGAGTTGTTCGGCACCGGCACGCTGCCCGGTGGCAGCGGCATCGAGAACGGCCGCCTGTTGGCGCGCGGCGATACGATTACACTCGCCCTCGACGGCATCGGCTCCCTGACCAACCGTATCGTCTAGTGCGCACCATGTGCAAAGGCTGACGCATGCAGATCATCGATCTCTCCAAGCCCGTGCAGTTCAATCCCGGCGACCCGCGCTTCATGCAGGTGCGCATCCGGCACAAGCCGCACCGCTCGGCCAAGCTCCTCGTCTGGCTGCTCGGGCTACCCGCGCGTCTTTTCCCGAAGGATTTCGCCGGCTGGGCCGACGATACCATCACCAAGATGGGCGTGCATTCGACGACGCACATCGACGCGCCGTGGCACTACGGTCCGCTGTCGGGCGGGGAACCGGCGGCAACCATCGATGAGATGCCGCTGGAGAAGTGCATAGGCCCCGGCGTCGTGCTCGATCTGACGCACAAGGCCGACGACGACGCCATCACGCCGGCCGATCTTGAAGCGGCGCTCGCCAAGAACGGGGCAGCGCTCGATGCGCGCACCATCGTCCTCATCCGCACAGGGCGCGACACACTGATGGGCAGCAAGGAATTCTGGAAGCGCGGCACCGGCATGAGCGCCGCCGCCACCGACTGGCTGCTCGATCGCGGGCCCACCGTCATGGGCATCGATCAGTGGGGCTGGGATCTGCCGTTCCGCACCCAGATCGCCCGCGCCAAGGCAACGAATGACGCCACGCTGTTCTGGGAGGCGCACCGCGTCGGGCAGCGGCGTCCGTTCTGGCACATGGAACAGCTGACCAACCTCGGCGCACTACCCGCCAGCGGCTTTGAGGTAATGGTGTTCCCCCTGAAGCTGGTCGGCGCCTCGGCCGCCCCGGCGCGCGTCGTCGCCGTCATTCGCTAGGGTCGATGGGTCAGCGTGCGCGCAACCGCATCGTGCCAGGCAGCGAGGAGCCGCGCGCGCTCCTCGGCATCCATGTCGGGTGTAAAGCGCCGATCGAGCGCCCAGCGCTCGGCGAACTGCGCCGGCTCGGGATAAAAGCCCGACTGCAGCCCGGCGAGATACGCAGCGCCCAGTGCCGTCGTCTCTACAATCGTCGGCCGGTCGACCGGCACCTCGAGAATGTCGGCCAGACGCTGCATGGTCCAATCGCACGCTGCCATGCCGCCATCGGCGCGCAGCACCGTATCGGAAAGCGTCGGGCAATCGCCGCGCATGGCTTCGAGCAGATCGAAAGTCTGCAGGCACACCGACTGCAGAGCCGCCCGCGCCAGTTCGTTGGGTCCGGTGTTGCGTGTCAGGCCGAACAGGGCGCCGCGGCAGTCGGGATCCCAGTAGGGCGCGCCGAGGCCGACAAAGGCCGGCACCAGCACCACGTCCTGTTGCGGATCGGCGGCGCGCGCCATGCGCCCCGCCTCCGATGCATGGGCCACGACCTTCAGGCCATCGCGCAGCCACTGCACGGCCGCACCGGCGATGAAGATCGAGCCTTCCAGAGCATACGTACGCTTGCCCGCAATCTGGTAGGCGATGGTGGTCAGCAGCCTGTGCTTGGAGGCGATGCATTTTTCGCCCGTGTTCAGCACCGCAAAGCAGCCGGTGCCGTAGGTCGACTTCAGCATGCCGGGAGAAAAGCAGGCCTGCCCAATCATCGCCGCCTGCTGGTCGCCGGCCATGCCGCGGATCGGCAGCGGGGCGCCGAACAGCTCCGGCGTGGTTTCGCCGAACTCGGCGGCGTTATCACGCACCTCCGGCAGCAGCTGACGCGGCACGTCGAAGAGGCGCAACAGCGTCTCGTCCCAGGCACCCGTGCGAATATCCAGCAGGCAGGTGCGTGCCGCGTTGGTGACGTCGGTCGCGTGCACGCGCCCGCCTGTTAGCCGCCACAGCAGAAAGCTATCGATGGTGCCGAAGGCGAGTTCGCCGCGTAACGCGCGCTCGCGAGCGCCGGGCACATGATCGAGGATCCATACGATCTTTGTTGCCGAAAAATAAGGGTCGAGCAGCAGGCCAGTCTTGTCGGCAATCGACGGCTCGTGGCCAGCAGCGCGCAAGGCTTCGCACGCTTCCGCCGTGCGCCGGTCCTGCCAGACGATGGCGTTGTAGATGGGCCGCCCGCTGGCGCGTTCCCAAACGACGCTTGTCTCGCGCTGGTTGGAGATGCCGATCGCGACGATGTTCGCCGCCGCGCCGGCGGTGGCGACCGCCTCACGCGCCGTCGTCACGACGCTCTGCCAGATTTCCTCGGCGTCGTGCTCGACCCAGCCTGAGTGTGGAAAATGCTGCGCAAACTCAGCCTGCGCGACACCGGCCACGCGGCACGCAGCATCGAACAGCAGAGCGCGCGAGGATGTCGTTCCCTGGTCAATCGCCAGCACGTAACGTGCCATGCCCCGCTCCCCGGTTCTTATTGCCGCACTGCGGTCACTCTAATCGCCGACATGCATCGACAGACGCCTCGCGCCTTAGTAGCAAGCCCTGCCCTTCTTTCCCATCGGAGCCAAGTCCCGCATGAGCGTCCCGACGCAGAGCGAACCGCAGCCAGGCCCATCCTACCTTGAAGGATTGACGGTCTACCTGCGGCCGAGCGTGCTCGTCATCATGCTGCTCGGGTTTTCCTCCGGTCTGCCACTGGCGTTGTCGGGCGAGACCTTGCGGGTATGGATGGCCGACAGCGGCGTTGACCTCGGCACCATTGGGCTGCTGGCGCTCGCCGGCTTGCCGTATACGCTGAAGTTCATCTGGGCGCCGATCGTTGACGCCTGGCAGGTCCCTGGCCTGTCGCGCCGCTTCGGCCGCCGCCGCGCCTGGCTCATCGCCTCGCAGCTCGTGCTCATGGCCGCCATCGTCTTCCTCGGCACCCGCGATCCGATCAACGCCCCGTGGATGATCGGGCTCGGGGCGCTCATCGTTGCCTTCGCCTCGGCGACGCAGGACATCGTCGTCGACGCCTACCGCGTGCAGAGCCTGCCCAGTGGACGAGCAGGCCGCAGGCATGGCCGGCTATGTCGCCGCCTACCGCATCGGCATGCTGGCATCGGGCGCCGGCGTCATCGGCTTCAGCGCCTGGCTGGAGGCGCAGGGGCTCAGCCAGCAGGCGGTGTGGCCGATCGCCTATGCCGCCGCCGCGCTGCTGGTGCTGGTCGGCCTGTTTGCCGCCATTGTCGCTCGCGAACCGCAGTCCGACCTGCGCGAGGTCCCGCAGAGCGGCAGTCCGCTACTGCGCCTGTTTGACACCGCCAAGGGCGCCTTTTCCGATTTCCTCGCCCGCGACGCGGCGCTCGGCATCTTGCTGTTCGTCGTCTTGTTCAAGCTGTGCGACGCGCTGGCCGGCACCATGACGGCGCCGTTCGTCTTGTCGCTCGGCTACACCAAGGCGACCTACGCTGCGATCGTTAAAGGTGTCGGCCTCGCCGCACTGCTGGTGGGCGGCTTTACCGGCGGCGCGGTCGCGCGCGCCTTGCCGCTATCGACCGCGCTGTGGCTCGCCGCGTTCCTGCAGATGTTCTCCAACCTCGTCTTCGTGTGGCTGGGATATCAGCCGCCGAGTACCGGCGCGCTTACCGTCGCCATCGTCGCCGAGAACTTCTCCGGCGCCATCGGCACGGTGATCTTCGTCGCTTACCTGTCGGCGCTGTGCCGCAATCCGCTGCACACGGCAACTCAGTATGCGCTGCTGACGGCGCTCGCCTCGACAGGGCGTACGTTCTTCTCCTCGGGCACCGGTTTTGCAGCTCAGGAGCTCGGCTGGCCGCTGTTCTTCATCGGCACCGCGCTCACCGCGATCCCGGCGCTGATGCTGATGGTGTGGTTGCAGGGGCGCGGACATTTCCGCGCCCTTGAGGAGGGCCGCAACGGCGGCTAGGCCCTCGGCAATTCCGTCATCCCGGAAGCGCTGAGCGTCAACGCTCTACCCGGGATGACAGGGCTTGATCGGTTCAGTCCGAATGGCCTTCGACCTCGTTGGCCGGCGCCGCCTGCAGCTGTCCGTAGTTCTGAATGCCGATGCTCTTCAGGAGGTCGAGCTGCGTTTCGATGAAGTCGATGTGGCTCTCCTCATCCTTCAGCAGCTCCTCGAAGAGATCCATGGACACGTAGTCCTTGTGCACCCGGCACAGCTCGCGCGACTTGGAATAGAACTCCTGCGCGATGTATTCGCCCTTGAGATCGCACTCCAGAACCTCCTTGAGGTTCTCGCCGATCATCATCGGCGCGATCTCCTGCATCTTGGGGAAGCCCTCCAGGAAGATGATGCGCGTGATCAGCTTGTCGGCGTGCTGCATCTCCTCGATGGATTCCTGCCGCTCCTTCTTGGCGATCTTCGTGTAGCCCCAGTCGTCGAGACGACGATAATGCAGCCAGTATTGATTGACCGCGCCGAGCTCCAACTTGAGCGCGAAGTTCAGCGCGTCGATAACTTCCTTATTGCCCTTCATGGCCGCCCTCTGTCCTTCAACGATCGTGGCTGGAAACTGAGTCAGACGTTGGCGCGTGGCGACGTCACTCAGCGAACGCAATCCTCGCTGCGAGGACGCGCGGCGATATTGGGTGGTTAATTAGAAAGATTCCAGCCTAAAAATCGCGACAGCGACATTGCGAACGACATCTTGCGATTGCCGAGTCGGCAGCTCAAGTTTTCAGAAGCGTTCAGAGAGCGCGCAACTGCTCGATCAGACGATGTTGCGCACGTTGCGCCGCGATGGCTGAGTCGTGCACTCAGGATTCGTTGTCGCGAAGCGCGGCGTTGAACGAAGCGACGTGAACTCGAGAAGCTTCGAGCGCGTCGTGGCGCTGAGCGTCGGCGAGATCAGCCCCTTCTTCTCCAGTTCGTCGACCTTGTTGTAGATCGTCTCGACGGCGAGCGGGGCACAGCTGCAGCAGTTCATGCGTTTGGCGAGATGCCGATAGACGATGCCCGGAGTTGGGATGGGTGCGCTTGGCGCCGAGAGAATCTCAAGCAGTGCGCCCTCGATGTCGCGATCGGTAATCTCGGTACAGGAACAGACGATCATCGCGGCTTCCTTGCGCGCGTTTTTATGTAGGGCTGCGCGTGCCTTAAATATGGAAAAGCGTTTTCGACTTTTGAAGGTGCCAGCGCTTGTGTCAAGGGCTGTTTACGTCGCAATTAAGCGCGGCCAGAGGTTGACCGGCGTGACCGTCAATGACGCGGGAGCGTTAACCAAGCTGCCGAGGGGCCGACTGCTGGGGTCCACGCCGCGTGCGGGCCGTGGTGCCACGCAGCGGCGTCTTGCCCGAACGGCCGCCGGGCTCGCGCGCCGCCGCCGATTGGGACGCCCCGACCATATCCTCGAGGGTGTGCTGGTCGAGGACGCTGATGAATGCATCCAGCGCGTCGTCGACGATCTGGTGCAGGCTGCCGCGGGTGCTGTCTTGCTTGTCCTGGCCCATGGTCTCGATCGAGCGGACCACGTCGCCGATGCGGATTTGCCGCGCCGGCCGGGCCAGCCGCACGCCGCCATGGCGGCCGCGTGCCGAGGCCAGAAAGCCAGCCTTGGCCAGGATATGCACGATCTTGAAGGCGTTCTGCTGCGTGATATCCAGCCGCTTGGCGATATCGGCCACCTTGATCAACTGACCATCGGCCTTTGCGCAGTCGATCAGAATGCGGACAGCGTGATTGGTGGATTTGTTGATGCGCATGCGGATCTAGGTTCTTGGGCCCAACTGTTAATCAGCGTTACGGCATATCGGGTGGAGTTGGCAACCGTTCAACGCACCCTAGCAGTCTAAGGGCCCGTTCTGCAGCCGAAAAGCTTCACCTGGCGGGATGATCCCCGGGGCCCGGCGCGCGCCACGGCGCATCAACGGTACCCTGCGGAACTGCCAGGCCCCCGCTCCGCCCCATAAGCTTTCGGCCGCATGGACTAGATCGCGGACGCCATTGCGGCACGTATCCCACAGCCACGGAGAAGAATTTTCTGGAGTCCAATCGGCCGACCCAAGTTTCTGAGCGGACACGGCATTCAGCCCCTTACCCTCCCGGCGGCCGCTTCGGCGCTCCTGTGGGTGTAAGATTCTTGTCCTGTTTCGCCCGGAACAGCGGCATTATGGGCGGAGCGTCACTATCAGCGTCATGGCAGCCCAACGGGGCGCCACGCACTGAACCCGACGGAGACTTCGATGAACAAGTTGCTCGCCCTCGCCACCGCCCTCCTCCTGGCTTTCACCTCCACCGTCACGACGGCCCAGGCCGGCATGCGCGGCGTCGGCATTGGTATCGGCGTCGGTGTCGGGCTTGGCCTTGGAGCCGCCGCGATTGCCAACAGCGGCCGCCGCAGCGAGGCCCGCGAGTACCGCGAGCGCAAGAGAGAGCGCTCCGTTCGCCGCGAGCGCCAGGAAAAGTCGCCGACGCGTTCGGCGAAGAAATCCACCAAATCGGCCCCTGCCGAGGAGGTCGCCGAAGAGACCTCGACCGACGCCGTGACCGAGGCGAGCAGCATCGCTCGCGCGGCTGGTGAGACGTTACCCGCTCCGGTGGACACCGGCTCGACGGACACGGCCGGTGCCCAGACCGAGAATTCATCGATCTCGCTGGTCTCGGCGAACTCGCCCGAGACGCCCAAGAAGATCGATACCGCTCGCCAGGAAGCAAAGAGCCTCGACTGCAAGAAGTTCTTCCCCTCGGCCGGCGTCACCCTTTCGGTCCCCTGCGAATAAGTCTCCAGGCCGACCACTGAGCCAATACCGCGCGATCCCGGCCACCGCCGGGATCGTTTTTTTTGGCGGCGCCACCCACTCGGAGGCCTTTGTGTTGGCCACGTGTAACGGTGGGAACAGCGCGCCATTCACCCCGCGTTCATCATGCTCCCCAGAACGACGCCAATCTCGGGGAAAGACGATGATCAAGCTTCCAGCCTCAGTTGCCGCCCTCTTCATCCTGACAGTCGCCGCCATCCCGCAGGCGCGAGCCTGCGATGAATATTGCGGCGAAGCTCAGGAAGCCGCCTATGAGCGCGCCTACGAGCAGCAGGCCGCCCGCGAGGAAGCCGCTGAGGAGGGTTATTACGGCTCTCAGCGCCGCGGGTACTCACAGTCAGGTAGCCGGCGCGGCAGCGCCGCCCGCTCTGCTCCTTCCGCCCAGCGACAAGCCGCCGAGCCCGAAAGCAAGTCCGGCACCTCTACCCGGACGCGCCAGCGCGGCCAGGATCGCGAGCAGGATTATGACGTTGCCAATGAGAACTCCTCCATCGCCGGCGGCAGCGACGAAGTCGCCTCCGACGACTCCTTTGAACGTCGCCCGGTCAAGTCGTCCGGCGAGCGCCGATCGGGCAAGGCGGTCGGCTGCAAGACGTATTTCCCGTCGGTCGGCATGACGCTTTCGGTTCCGTGTGACTGATCCTCGCTTTTTGCTTCCTCCAGCCAACTTCCATCCCGGCCTCGCGGCCGGGATTTTTTTTTCATCTCAAGCGACGGAAATCGCTCGCCTGTTCCGGTCGGGACAGCGGCAGGGCGGCTTCTCCCCCAGGATCAGCGCAGAGATTGACCTTGAACCCCTGGAGACGACCATGAACAAGCTGCTCACCGCGATCGCCGCCGCATCCATCGCCATCGGGTTTGTCGCCACGGGCGCCGAGGCCGGCTTCAACGTTCGCATCAATGCCCCTGCTGGCTTCAGCGAGGTTCACAAGGCCGGCTGCGGTGGCTCTTCCGGCGGCGGCTATCGTCGCCAGGCCGTCCGTCAGTCAGTGCGCCGTACCAAGCCTCGGGTCGAGGTTGCCAGCCGCGCCATCGCCAAGCGGCCGGTCGTCGCCAAGGTCGAGAGCAAGCCCGATCCCGCCGAGGCTCCTGCCGATGAAGTCGCCATCGTCGAGAATTCTTCGATTTCCGTTGCCGATGAGGTCGCCGAAGCGAAGGTCGAGACGCCCGCCGACGAGCCGGTGCGCAAGGTTGCCAAGACCAAGTCCGAAACGCCGGCTCAGAAGGTTGCCTCCGCCATCAAGGACGTTGGGTGCAAATCTTTCTTCGCCTCGGTCGGCATGACCCTCTCGGTGCCCTGCGCCAAGTAATCGAGCCATTCGCGAAACAACGGCCCCGGACTGTTCCGGGGCCGTCCGTGTTTCCGAGCCCCGCCGCTGGCGCCCGGCCGCAAAAGATTTCGGCGTGTCACTGCTGGAACAGCGTCCAGGCCGGCGGCCGGCAATGATGCACGCAAGATGACAACGCGAGACTGCTGCGGAGGTCATCGTCAACCAAGTCTGTCCACTGGAGGACACAATGAATAAGTCTTTGATCGCTCTCTTGACCCTGCTCATCGCCGCCGCCGGCATGTTCTCATCGGCGGCCGAGGCAGGCCTTAAGATCCGCCTCGGCTTTGGCGGTCCGCTGCCGGGCTTCCATGCCCACGGCAACGGCGGCGGATACGCTCACCGTCACTACAAGCGCAAGAAATACCTGGCCCACCGGGCGGCCAAGAAGAAGCAGTACGTGGCTAAGAAGTCCGCTCCGGCCCCCAAGGTGGCCAAGGTCGAGAAGAAAGTTGCCAAGCCACAGGTCGTGGCCGCCGAGACTGACGCTATCGTCGAGAACTCTTCGATCACCACGGCGGCTATCGACCCGATCGAGGAAACCACGGACGAGACGGAAACCGGCGCGTCGGTTAAGGCCGAGTCCAAGCCGGAACGCTCCGCCAGCAAGCTTGACTGCAAGAAGTTCTTTCCCTCCGTCGGCATGACCCTCACAGTGCCGTGCGAATGAGGAATTGACCTTCATGGGCCGCGGGCCGGTTGAACCGGCTCGCGGCTTTGTGACAATCTCCGGCGTCGTCCGGTAATTGCGAACACCGCCGCAACCGCCTGCCCAGTATTTCCAGCAGGCGAAGGGAACCCAACATGCAAGCGCATGCCGCCACTCCGCCGCTAGCGGCACAGGTACCGCAGGGTAAGCCGAAGACCGTCAAGATGGCGGGCAAGCTGGCCTATCGGAACCTCTTCCACGATCGCCTCAGCCTCATCGTCACACTTACCGGTATCGTCTTCTCCGTTGTGCTGGTCGCCGTGCAATGCGGCCTCTACATCGGATCAGAGCGCATGATCGCGGCCATGCTGGATGAATCAAAGGGAGACCTGTGGGTCGTTCCCGCTTGGCACCAAGAGCTTCGATGATCCCTCGCTGCTCATCGGCCACGAGAAATACTCCGTGCTGTCGACCGCCGGCGTCGCCGGAAGCGAGGAACTCGTTGTCGGCTTTGCCGCCTGGCGCAAACCCAAGGGCGGCAGCACCGCCGTGCTGCTCGTCGGCTCCGACCATAAGCAGGGCTCGCTGAAGCCATGGAACCTCGTCGCCGGCAGTCTCGGCGATCTCGACGCACCCTTCACGGTCGCCGTCGACGACACTTATTTCGCCGATCTCGGCGTCGCCAAGAACGGCGAAACCGCCGAGGTCAATGGCGTGCGGGTACGCATCGCCGCGGTGACCCACGGCATCCGCTCGTTCACGACGTTGCCGTATGTCTTCACCTCGCTCAAGCAGGCGCGCATGCTGCTCGATGCCGGCACCAACCAGGCATCCTACGCACTGGTGAATATCGAGCCCGGTGCCGATCTCGAAACCGTGCGCCAGGATCTCGTCAGCCGACTGCAGGATCGCGAGGTGCTGACGCAGCAGGAATTCCGCAATCGCAGCGTCGACTACTGGCTCTTTCAGACGGGCGCAGGCTCGGCACTTATCGCCGGTGCCGCGCTCGGAATGATCGTCGGCGTCGTCATCGTCGCCCAGACGCTCTACTCAAGCACCAAGGACCACTTGAACGAGTTCGCCACCCTGCGGGCCCTGGGCGCGTCAGCGGGCTATATCCACAAGGTCATATTGATCCAGGCTATGCTCAGCGCCGTGGTCGGCTATGCCATCGGCATGGTCCTCTCGATGCTCGTCATATGGGCATCGAAGGATACGACGCTTTTCATCATCATGACCCCCGGACTGGCGCTGCTGCTCTTCGCCCTGACCATTGGCATGTGCGCCATCGCCGCAGTGTCGGCGATCTTCAAGGTGACCCGCATCGATCCCGCAGGAGTGTTCAGCCGATGACCGACAACTCCAACGCCAACCGCCGGGTGCTCCTGGAGGCGCGCGACATCGTCAAGGTGTTCGGCTCGGGCGCCTACGAGGTGAGGCCGCTGAAAGGTGTCGACCTCAAGCTCTACTCGGGTGAGCTCACGCTGCTCATGGGCCCCTCGGGCTCGGGCAAGACGACGCTGTTGTCGATCCTCGGCTGCATCCTGTCACCAACGGAAGGGCAGCTCGATGTGGCCGGCAACCAGACGGTCGGACTTGATGCCGAAGGCCTTGCCAATGTGCGGCGCCAGCACGTCGGTTTCGTCTTCCAGGGCTACAACCTATTTCCCACGATGACGGCAACCGAGAACGTCATGCTGGCACTCGACGTGCGCGCCAAGCCGGTCGTCGACCCGCCCACGCACGCCCTTAATGCATTGATCGCGGTGGGCCTTGGCCATCGTGCCAACACCTACCCTGCGAAACTGTCGGGCGGCGAGAAGCAACGCGTTGCGCTCGCTCGCGCACTCGCCGGCGCTCCCTCGGTGATCCTCGCCGACGAGCCGACGGCAGCGCTCGATGCCGAGAACGGCCGCGCCGTGATGGCGCTGCTCGCCGAGGTCGCCAAAGATCCCAACCGCGCTGTCCTCGCCGTTACACACGATCATCGCACGCTGCCTTATGCCGATCGCATCGTGCGCATCGAGGACGGAAAGATTCACAGCGACGAGCGGCCCCAGAAAAGTGCCAACCCTACCTACAGTGCCCCCGATCCGCACGATGCCCATTCACGCGCCGAGCTGCTGACCCCCAAGACGGAGGAGCAGCCCGACGACGACCCCACCACGCCGCCGAAATCCGGCCCCCGCTATAGGATCAGACGTCATGCTTAAAGCTGCTGGTATTGTCGCCGCCTTGGTCGCGGCAGCGTTCGCCGGGTACTTGCTGAGTGACGGCACGTACTTCTCGGGCGAAAGCAAAACCACCACCAAGTCCGAGGAAAAGTCGGGTCCGCAATGGGTGGCCGCTGCCCCCGGACGCGTCGAGCCGGTTTCCGGCGAGGTGAACATCGGCGCCGCCATTCTCGGGCAGGTGGCCGACGTGACGGTCAAGGTCAACGACAAGGTCGAGGACGGCGAATTGCTCATACGCCTCGACGACGAGGAGGCGCGTGCACGCCTCGCCGCGGCGGAAGCCGAGGCGGGATTGCGCAAGCGCCAGCGCGATGCGGAGCCTTCGACTTCGGGGCGCGAAGACGTCACCAAGGGGGAGGACGCTGTGTATTCGTCCGAACGCGAGGTCATCGGCGCACGCTTCGAACTCGACGCCGCGCTGACCGGCAAGCGCCGCGGCGAGACGACCGAGCAGCAGCTGACCGACGCGCGCCGCCGCCTCGGCAAGGCGCAGGAGCGTGTCGAGCGGGAACGCCTGTCGTATGCCCAGGCGCAGGCCAAGGCGAACCTGCCCTCGCCCAACCAGTTCGAGTCGGCGTTGACGGCCGCGCGCGCCAATGTGGCTTTGGCTGCTTCGCAGCTCGACAAGACGCGTATTCGCACCCCGCGCGCCGGTACGGTGCTGCAGATGAATGCCAAGACCGGAGAGATCGTGGCACCTTCGCCCGAGCAGCCGCTGGCCGTCGTCGGCGACATGTCGGTGGTGCGGGTCAAGGCCGAGGTGGACGATGGCGACGTGGCCAAGATCAAAATCGGCCAGCGGGCCTTCGTGCGCTCGATCAACTACCCGGGGCGCGATTTCGAGGGCACGGTTGCCGACCTGGCACCGACCATGGCCACCCCGCGCATTTCCGCGCGCGGGCCGCGCCGTCCTTCCGACATCGAGGTGCTGGAGATGACGATCAACCTCGAGGGCAAGGTACCGCTGCTGCCGGGCATGCGCGTAGAGGCATTCGTGCGCCCGGATCGCTGATCGCCGAGACTGCCGTCAGTCGGCGGGCAAAGCAACGTCGAGGCGCGCGAGCAATGCATCGCGCGCCTTTTTCGTGTCGCTGCCCCAGTCGGCGATGCGCGAAGACACAAGGTTGGCCTGCGAGCGCAGGATGACGCCGTCCTCGAGCACCTTGAGGCCGTTGGCAGCGAGGGTCGCGCCGCTCGAGGTGATGTCGACGATGAGGTCGGCGGTCCCGGCCGCCGGGGTGCCTTCGGTGGCGCCGAGGCTTTCGACGATCCGATAGTCGGCGAGGCCCTTGCCCGACAGGAAGCGCCGCGTCAGGTTGATGTACTTCGTGGCAACGCGGAACGGACGCCCGTGCGCGCGCCGGAAAACGGCGGCCGCCGCTTCCAGATCGGCGACGACGTTGACGTCGATCCAGCAGGCCGGCACGGCGACGACGACGTTGGCGTGCCCGAAGCCCAGCGGCTTTAGGAGCTGCACGCGCGCGTCGGCGTCGACAATGTTCTCGCGCACCAGGTCCTCGCCGGTAACGCCGATGTGCGCGCGCCCGTTGTTCAGCGCCGCGACGATCTCGGAGGCCGAGATGAAGGCCACGTCGATTCCGGCTACTCCTTCGATCTCGCCGCGATAGCCGCGCTCGGGTCCCACCTTGCGCAGCACCAGCCCCGACTTAGCGAGGTATTCGGCCGTCTGATCCATGAGCCGGCCTTTCGACGGCACGGCAAAGGTGAGGCGAGCGCTCATGGCTTGTCTCCACGCACGACAGCGAGCAGCCGCTCGGTGTGAATGGCGCCGCCGACGGCAGGCACCTCGCGCGGGGCGCCGACCGCTTTCAGCAGGCCGTCGTAGCGTCCCCCGCCGCCCACCGGGCTCGCCGGGCCGAGCACAGCGGAAACCACCTCGAAGACGAAGCCGGTGTAATAGCCAACGCTGCGCCCGAATTCGGCGGAGAACTCCACTGCTCCCATGTCGATGCCGCTCTCGGCGAGCAGGCGCAGGCGTCGGTCATACGCTTCGAGGGCGCGGGCAAATCCTTCGCTGGACGAACCGGCGAGCTTGCGCAGCGCACCCGTCGCCTGCGGCGCGGGAAGCCGGGTCCGCACGTAGGCGTCGATCAGTGCGGCGGTGTCTGGCTTTAGAGGCGGCGCCTTGGCGTCGGCGGCGATGGCCAAGAGGCCGTCGGCGATCTCGCCCGCCGAGCGCACGCCAATGAGCTCTATCCCAGACGTTTCAAGGTGCGCTGCCACGAGGGCTTCTGCGCCGGCCCGATCCTCGGGGTCGAGCGCGTCGATCAGCCGGCGCGGAAACGCCGCCGCCGAGCGCGCCGGCTCGGTGGACAATCGCTTCAGCTCGGCGCGAAAGGCTTCGGGGCGCCAGAACTGGTGGCGCAGCCGACCGCGCCAACGCTCGGGCATGTTGGCGGTATCGAGCAGTGCATCGAACAGCCCGACATCCCCGATGCGCAGTCGCCAGCCGGGCAGTCCCGCCTGCTGCAAGGCGCGCAGCATGAGCACCAGCGTGCGTGCGTCGGCTTCCCCGGCGTCCGCGCCGCCGAAAGCCTCGATCCCCGCTTGGCGGAATTCGCGCGGGTGAGCGGCGTCGGCACTGGCCGGTTGAAACCGGAAGGCCGGCCCGTTGTAGCTGTAAAAAGCCTCGCGGTCGGCAGCCGGATGGCGTTGCAGGTAGAGCCGGCAGGTCGGCACCGTGAGGTCGGGCCGCAGGCACAGTTCCTCGCCGTTGAGATCGGTGAAGACGTAGGTGCGACCGCGCAGCGCCTCGCCGACCACATCGAGGAACACGCCTGCCGGCTGGATGACGTCGGGCGCGACTGCCTCGTAGCCGGCAGCGATAAACACCGCCAGCAACGTGCGCGCCTGTGCTTCAAGCGCCTCGAAATTTGCCGGCCGCGCCACGCCCATCGCCGCAACCACTACCTTTGCCAAAGTTTAGGGGCGTCTTGTGGACGAGGTGGGCCGGCTCGGCAAGGCTGATGATGCCGCCGGGCCGCAGGCCCACCGTCGGCTGCGTTGACCACAGCCGGGAGCGATGCGTTACTTGCTTCTACAGGCTAAGTTTGCCGACACCCCGCGAACCGGTGCGGGGGCGCGCGTCGTCGGCAGGCGCAGATCGTTTCGGGGGACTTTCGATGAAGCGCAACATCATCGCTGCCGGCTTAGGAACACTGGCCGTTTGTGCCATTGCCGGCACGACATTGGCGGTGACGCCACCAGCCCCTGTTCGCGCCATGCCGCCCGGTGCCATTGCGCAGAACGAGGAAACAGCCCCCGCGCCGATGCCGACGCCCGCGGTGCCGCCCGCGGCAACGCCCGCTGTGCCTCCGGCAGCGCCGGACCAGCCGACTGCGCCCGCCCTGCTGCCACCCGCCGACGAAGCCGTCGTCGAGGTATGGCCGATGCCGGTCGAGGACTTCCTTGCTGGCCGCTATCTCGAACGCGCCGACGTCGTGCTGACGCGCCGCGAATGGGACTTCGCCTCGTGGGCCATTCGCTGGGCCACCACCTCGCCCTTCTCCCACGCGGCCATGGTCTTCACCGGTCCGCAGTTTGAATCCGGATACACCAGCACCTTCGTCATCGAGGCCGGCACCAGCGGCGTCGATCTCACCAACCTGCGCGACTACATCGCCGACAAGAGCGCCTTCATCGCCATCAAGCGCTTCCGCAAGGAATGGTTCGACGAACCCAAGCAATCCCGCGTGCGTGGCCTGCTGCTCGACAAGATCAAGGCCAGCTATAACTACTGGGCCATCGGCGCCATCGCGCGCAGTCTGTGGTTCGGAGTGGAGCGCAGCGTCAGCGGCGATCGGCAAGCGGTGCGCAACTATCGCGAGCGCAAGTGGGACGCGCCGAACGAATTCATCTGCTCGGGGCTGGTGCAGATGGGCTTTGTCGAGGCGGCAATCGAATACATAAAAGCCGGCCAGCTCCCCCCGTCGGCGCTCAACGAGGTCGTCTTCGAGCCCGAAGCGGCGACCCGCCTGCCGGATGCGGAGGATTGGGGCTATCTCGACGCCGAGACTTCGAAAACCACTGCCGTGCTGTTCCGCAAGCAGAACTTCGACGCGCTGCAGGCGGTAACGCCCGAGAACCTCGCCGCCAGCGAGAAGCTGGAGTGGCTGTATTTCATCAAGAACGGGCTCGTGCACAAGGTGTCGAGCTACGACGAGGTTCGCAAGCTGATCGAATGATGGGTTTGCGCCTGGCGTTCAACGCCGCAGGTCGAGCGGCTCGTTGCCGGGCTTGGCCTCGGCCTCCGCCGGGGCGCGCGGGGCCTTGACGACCGGCTGGCTGGGAAGGCCGGGAAGACGCTGTACCACCTGACCCGCCTTGCCACCGCATCCCGCGACGCACGTCACAGCGTCGTTGGAAGCGCCGTAGTTGGCATACTCGGGCGGCCGCCCTGGCGCATCGTCGATACGTCCAACTGTGGTGCGCATCGAACCGGACCGCGCCTCATGCGGCATCGGCAGCGTCTGCACGATCGAGGGCTTTCCCGCACAGCCGGCGACGCAGACGGTGACGAACTCGTTGGGACGGCTGGCAAGCATCGAGCGCACGCGCGAATTCGATGCCGGCATGCCGGTGTGCGCTTCCGCATTGAAGTCGACGGCATCGCCACCTTCGACTTCGACGACGTCACCCTCGGCGGGGGCCGGCGTCGCGGCGAACAGGAGGACCACCATAGCCGCACAGCAGGTTGCGACGGCAATCGAGGATGTGAGGCGGCGCAGCCCCTGCCCCAGATGGCCCGACGCCAAAGTCTGGCGAACCGTCAACCGCTGCCAACGCATCAACCACACCGCGGACCCGCCGGAATACCGGCATGCAACTCACGGCCGACCGACGGTCGACCCGATAGGCGGAGTCTCGCAAGGCAGGGTTAATAAAACCTTCGTCTCCGGAACCGAGCATGTTGTCGTTACGGCGACGGCGCGTAACGCCAATAGTCGCCGCCTCCGGTGGTGATCTTGCCGGGCTTAAGCGGGCGCAGTTCGGGCGGGCGCAGGCCGGTCTTCAGCAGCTCGCCGATATCCTCGAGGAGCTTGTTGTTCGAGGCATAGCCGGAGTGGTTGATGGCGAACGTGTCCGTGGAGGCCGCGGTCACGTCGATCGTATCGATGCCCGGAAGGATCAACGGACCGGCCGGTGGCACGTCGCCGGCGCGGTAGCTGCCCCAGAAGTTGCGCGACACGATCAGCGCTCGATCGTTGGAGGCGACGTAGAGCGTCACATTCTTGGCAAGCCCCGTGATGGTCTTGGCGAGGTTGGAGAAGCTGTCGGCGTCGACATCGGGCGCGGCCAGGATCACCTGACTGATCTCAACGCCCGCCGGCGCCGAGGACTTCATATCGCGCAGCACATCCATAACCGGCTGGTTGCCCATCGAATGCGCGATGATGCTCACCTGCTTGGCGCCCGTCTGCTTCACCACCATTTCGAGGAACTCGCGCAGGTAGGGCTCGGACGCCTGCGCGCTCTCGCGATCGTAGGTGTAGCTCGCCACCGCGCCGCCCGATGGCCAGCTGTAGAGGAACGTCGCGCCGTCAAAGTCGAGGTCATAGGCGATCTGCGCCGTGCGATAGAGCGCGTTGTCGAACGCCGTGTTGTAACCGTGCACGAACACCAACGCCTGGTCCTTGAACGTCTGCGAGGCGCCAAGCCGCGCCTTCACCTGCGCCAGCAGTTCCTCCTTGGTCAGCGCCTTGATCTCCTTGACGGTGAAATGCTTCTTCGCGTCCTCCTTCTCGGCGTAGATGGTCACGTCGAAGTAGGGGATCTTGACCACCCAGGGGCGCTCGACGTTCGGCACCTCGTGCACCTTGGGCACGGTGATCTGCGCCATGCCGAGCTGCAGTCTGCGCGCCCGGTCGGAGCCGAACACCAGACGCTGCGCATTGGGCATCGCGGCGCGATCGGTGCCCCAGTAGACCGGCACGACCTGCCAATCGGGTTCGGCAATCGGGGCGGCACCGCCGGCAGGCTCGGCGACGCCGGGAAGCGGAGGGGGCGGAACGGGTGCTTCAGCTGCCCTGGTGCTCATCTCTGGCGCCGGCGCGGGCGCCGGCTCCGCGCTGCGCGCTGCACCGCCCCCCTCCGGCTCGGTGGCCGGTGGCGCGGCTTGCGGCATGGGTTCGGGCGCAGGTGCGCCCTGACCGCCCCCGGCAGGTGGCGGGGCGAGCGCTCGGCGCGCGACGCGCCATGCTGCGCATGCCTATCCGGGCACCGTCTTGTTTCAGGGCTTCTTCTAGTTTCTGGCGCTCCATCTCGGCCGAATCCTGCCCCTCAGCCTCGCCTGCAGCAGGCTCATCGGCGCTTTCGCCGGGCGCCGGTGCGCCGGGCCTCATGTCCTCGCTGTCGGACATTGGCGGCGGCGCCGGACTTGGGCTCGGCTCCTGCTGGCGGGCTTGCGGGGCGACCTCCTGCTCGACTGACGGCGGCGGGCTCACACCTCGCGCCCCTCCAATACGGGGCCGCATCTGCTGCGCCCGCTTGGCAGCCGGCTGCTCACTGTTGGCAGCGCTGTCCTTCTCCTCCTCGGTAGGCACGGCACTCGGCTGGCCGATGCGCACCGCCGGCTTGGACTGCATCGATCTTCCGTTGGCGGTCGGGCCCCGCTGCGTGAGCGGAACGGCCGGGTTGCGCAACTTTTGCGCCTCCGCGGTCTTGCCGCGCGTTTCATAGACCTTGGCGAGACTCTCGCGGGTGACTGCGACGCCGGGCTGGCCGGGAAGCTTTTCGCGGATCGCCAACGCGCTCTTCAAATTGTTCTCGGCCAACAGCGTGAGCTTTTGCGCGATGTTGATTTGCGCCAGCAGCTCGTACGCTTGCGCAAGCTCCACCGTATCAGGCGCCGTCCGGCGCAATTCACTGACCAGACGCATGGCCGGGGAAGCCGCACGACCGGGCTGGCCGGCCGCCACGAATTGCTCGGCCTCACGTTTTAGAGCGGCGGCATCGGCACGCGGCCGCGGCCGGCGCAGCGCTTTCTTGCGCGCCGCATCCTCCGCCTCGCTGTAGCTCTGCCACGGTGGCCAGCGCTCTTGCGCGCCGGCGACATCATGCGTGAACACAGAAAACAATGTGAGCAGGAGCAGGAAAAAGCTCGTTGCGGCAATTGGCTGGCGGACGGACACGGAAATTATCCTTTGCAAAGGCGGCAATCGACGCGCCGCAATACTCCTCGGCTGTGGCCCCCTTAGGGCGCCGTGTAGCGCCAATAATCGCCCTTGGGCGAGGATGTGCGCCGCAATGCCGTCAACCGCTGGTCGGGCGGCCGCAGGCCACTCAAAATGAGCTTACCAATGTCCTGCAACAGATCGTTGTTCTCTGCGTAACCGGAATGGTTGATAGCCAGACTGTCAGTCGACGCAGCAGTGACGTCGATGGTCTCTATGCCCGGCACGATGAGTGGGCCGGCCGCCGGCACGTCCCCCGCGCGCGGGCTGCGCCAGAAGTTGCGCGACACGATGAGCGCCCGGTCATTGGAGGCGGCATAGAGCGTCACGCCATTGGCGATGCCCTCGATGCGCTGCGCCACGTTGGCGAAGGTGTCCGCATCGACATCGGGCGCGGCTAAGATCACCTCGTTGATCACCACGCCTTCCGGTCCGCCCGAGCGCATGTCCTTCAGAACATCGAGCAGCGGCTGGTTGCCCATCGAATGCGCGATGATGCTCACCGACTTGGCGCCGCTCTCCTTGACGACGAGGTCGAGGAATTCGCGCAGGTAGGGTTCGGAGGCCTGCGCGCTCTCGCGATCGTAGGTGTAGCTCGCCACCGCCCCGCCCGAGGGCCAGCTGTAGAGAAACGTCGCGCCGTCGAACTTGAGGTCGTAGGCGATCTGCGCCGTGCGGTAGACGGCGTGATCGAACGAGGTGTTGTAGCCGTGCACGAAGACGAGCGCGTGATCCTTGAAGCGGCTCGACGTGGCAATGCGCTGGCGCACGAGGGTCAGGAGATCGGCTTTCGACAGCCGGCCGATGTCCTGCATGGTGAAGTGCTCGGCCGGGTTCTCCGCCTCCTCGTAGATCGTCACGTCAAAATACGGGATCTTCACCACCCACGGCCGCTCGATGTTGGGCACCTGATGGCTTTTCGGCACGGTGACGATTGCGCGTCCCAGATCAAGCCGCCGGCCGCGCTCGGCGTTGTATTGCAGGCGCTTGGCATCGGGCTGCATCTGGCGGTCGGTCCCGAAGTAAACCGGCACCGCCTGCCACTCAGCCTGCGTATCCTGCGGCGGCGCTTGCGCGGGCGCGTTGAGGGGCTCGCTCTCATAGCCGTAGCGCCGGGGGGCGTCGTCGGACGGCAGACGCGCGCTCGGGCGAGCCATCTCGTCCTGCAGGGGGGATGACACCTGCGGAGCACCTGAGCGCTGCAATGCCGGCACGAGGAGGAGGATCGCCGCCAGCGCAACCCCGACCAGCACCAGGGTGCCGCCGCGCACCAGCACTCGCACGCCGCGCGTGGTGTTGACGGTGGCGCGGCGCGCCAGGATATAGACGATCGCAGCCGCGGCGAGGCTCAGTACGGCAATGACAATATAAGGCATGGCCGTCCTCCCCCTTTTTTGTTGCCCGGCAGAATATGAACCGCGACAGTCCGCGGCAAGCGGTGGGTTGGGTTACAGGCGTCGGCATGCCACGCTTGCGAACAGCGATTTCCTCGAACTATCAACAGATCGCTGGATTCCAGGAGCCCCCGATGCACGCCCCCGCCCCGACCGGCCCTTCGCTCGATGCCTACATCGAGGGCGTGCGCGCCGGTGACCGCGCCATGCTGGCGCGCGCCATCACGCTGGTCGAGAGCACCAAGGCGGAGCACGCGGCCCTGGCGCAGAAGCTGTTGCAGGCGCTGCTGCCGCATGCCGGCGGCGCCATGCGCTTGGGCGTGACCGGCGTGCCAGGCGTCGGCAAGTCGACGACCATCGACGAACTCGGCATGAACCTCGTCAGCAAGGGGCATCGGGTTGCCGTGCTGGCGGTCGACCCGACGTCACGGCGCACCGGCGGGTCGATCCTCGGCGACAAGACGCGCATGAGCCGGCTGGCGCAGGAGCCGAAGGCTTTCATCCGCCCTTCGCCGACTTCGGGCACGCTCGGCGGCGTGACGCGCAAAACGCGTGAGACCATGGTCTTGGTCGAGGCCGCGGGCTTCGACGTCATCATCGTCGAGACGGTCGGCGTCGGGCAGTCGGAGATCGCCGTCGCCGACATGGTCGACTTCTTCCTCGTGCTGCTGCTCTCGGGCGGCGGCGATGACCTGCAGGGCATCAAGAAAGGCATCATCGAGATCGCCGACATGATCGCCATCAACAAGGCCGACGGCGACAACGTCATGCGCGCCGAGCGCGCGGCTGCCGAGTACCGCACGGCGTTGCAGATCCTCAACCCGCCGACGCCGACATGGTCGCCGCCGGTGCTCACCATTTCCGGGCTGCAGAACAAGAGCCTCGACAAGTTGTGGGACAAGGTCATGGAGCATCGCACCGCGCTCACCCAGTCAGGCGAGTTGGCAGAGCGGCGCCAGCGTCAGGCGGTGGCCTGGATGCGCGACATGCTCGGCGACCGCATCATGGCGAGCGTGCTGGGCAACCCGCGGGTCGCCGCGCGCCTTCCAGGACTCGAAGCCGACGTGCGCGAGGGACGCCTGTTGCCGACGCTGGCCGTCGACGAGATCATGGCGCTCGCCGGCGTCAGCGCCTGAGCCGCATCGAGAGTGCCATGGCATCGCCGCGTCCGACGATACTGCTTACCGGCTTTGACGCCTTCCCGGGCGTGCCGCGCAATGCCACCGCCGAGCTGGTCCCGGAGATTGCCGCGGCGGCTCGCCGCCAATTTCCAGACTACGACGTCGTGGACGCGATCCTCCCCGTCGACTGGACCCGCGCGCCGGTCGCGCTGCAGGAACTGCTGGCCCGCACCGCGCCACGCCTGGCTCTGCACTTCGGCGTCTCCCCCTCCGCCACCGGCATCCAACTCGAACTCACCGGGCGCAACGTATGCAGCCCGCGCCATGACGCGGCGGGCAACCTCCCCGTCCTAGAAGCCGTGATTACCCGCCGGCCCGGAGAGCCTTGCCGCGACGCTGCCCGCCGCGGCCATCATCGCGCGCCTCGCGGCGGCAGGCATTCCGAGTTGCACATCGGACGATGCTGGCGGCTATCTCTGCAATGCGCTGCTCTACCACTCGCTCAGCGCCGCGCGCGCACTTCCGACGCCCCACCTGGCAGGTTTCATCCACCTGCCGTCGGTACTATCCAGCGAGACGTGCGCTGCCGATGATGCGGGCGCCGCCTGCCGGCTGGGCTGGGCGGCGGCCATCGCCGGCAGCCTTGAGATCATAGCCGCCTGCCTCGACAACGAGCCGGCCTAAACCTCTGTTAACCGGCGCTGGCCTCAGACTTGCTTGGCAGCAGGCTGGTTGCCGCCGCTTTCCATGGGCCAGACGCGATGACGCTCGACCGCCGTAACGTACTGTCTGTCGGTCTCGCCGCTGGCCTCGCCGCCGGTGCGACCGGTGCCGGCGCGCGCCCGGCCGCCGCCCGCGCAAGGTCCATAACCGCGGGCGACCTCGGACTGGTGACCGACAGCTCTCTTGACCAATCCGCGGTGTTGCAGTCAGCGCTCGATGCAGCAACGAGCCTCGGCGAGCCGCTGGAGTTGCCGGCGGGCCGCTATCGCATCAGCACCCTTACGATGCGCTCCGGCGCCAGGCTGCTCGGAGCGGCCGGAGCCACGACCTTGGAGTTCGCTGGCGGCGGCAAGTTCCTCACCGGCGAAAACGCCGACAACACTCCACATCGAAGGCATCACCTTCGACGGCGCCTATCAGATGCTCGGCACCGACGGTGCCGATGGGCTCATCGCCCTGCGCAACTCGCGCGGCCTGCGCCTGCGACACCTGACGCTGACGCGCAGCCCCGCCAACGCCATCTCGCTCATCGCCTGCGGCGGCAGCATCGCCGACTGCACCATCACGAATGCGATGCAGGCGGCCATCCGCAGCCTCGACGCCGCCGGCCTCGAACTTGTCCACAACGACATTGCCGACTGCGGCAACAACGGCATCCAGGTGTGGCGGTCGGAGCCTGCCGAGGACGGCAGCATCGTTTCTGGCAACCGCATTGCGCGTATCCGCGCCGACAGCGGCGGCACCGGCGAGAACGGCAACGGCGTGAACGTTTTCCGCGCGGGCAACGTGCTCGTCAGCGGCAATCGCGTCAACGACTGCGCCTACAGCGCCGTGCGCGGCAACGCCGCCTCCGACATCCAGATCATCGGCAATTCGTGCAGCCGGCTAGGCGAGGTTGCCATCTACGCCGAGTTCGGCTTCGAGGGCGCGCTGATTGCCAACAACCTCGTCGAACTCGGCGGCCACCGGCATCACCGTCACCAACTTTAACGAGGGTGGACGCCTCGCCGTCGTTCAGGGCAACCTGGTGCGCAACCTGTTCCGCCGCGAGCATGAGGCGGTCGACAAGCGCGGCCACGGCATCACGGTCGAAGCCGACACGGTGGTGACCGGAAACGTCGTCGAGCGCGCCCCCACGGCGGGCATCGTCATCGGTTGGGGCGCCTACATGCGCGAAGTGCTGGCGACGTCGAACCTCGTGCGCGCTTCGCGGGTCGGCATTCTCGTCTCGGCCGACCAAGGGGCCGGCGCCTGTCTGCTCAGCAACAACATGATCTCCGGGGCGACCGAAGGCGCCATTCGCGCCATGGACGGCAACGGCGAACCCACCGGCCCGGAGCTCGCCCACGGCGGCAACAGCGACAAGCTGCTGTCGATCGTCGGCAACCTGTCGGTCTAGGTCGGATTAAACCTTGAGGCTGGCGAGGGCATCTTCGAACAACGCCGAAGAGCGCACGACCCCAACCTCTTGCCCGCGCCACGTCTTGAGCGCGCCCACGGGCATCAGCCCGCGTGCAGCTGGATACAGGCGTTCAACGAGCGAGATCGCCGCTCCCGCCGCCGCCCGCTTGGCGCCGTCCTCGATCTTCAGTGCAAAGCCTAGCCCCAACTCGGGAAAGGCGCCGCAGTAGACGCCCTCGGCGCCCGTCTTCATGAACACCTGCCGCGGCAGCGCGCGCATGACGACCGTATCGGCCCGGCTCTTACCGGCCACCATGTCGGGATATTCCCAGCAGGCATCGAGAATGCGCGCCACCGCGACTCGGCGCTCCGCGCTCATGCCCTCGCCGGTCACCAGCCGCGCAAACATGCGCGCCAGCGTCGCCAGCGGCATCGCCCAGTTGGGCACCGAGCAGCCGTCGATGCCGCGCACGTCGGCACCCAGCGGCAGCCCCGAGATTTCGGACAGTGCGCGATGCACGCGTTCCTGCACCGGATGATCTACTTCCCAATAGCCTTTGGTGGGCTCGCGCAGATGCACCGCCGTCGCCAGCATGCCGGCATGCTTGCCCGAGCAGTTGTTGTGGAGTTGGCTCGGCGCTTCCCCGGCGGCGATGAGCGCCGTCGCGGCCGAAGCCCCCAGCGGAGCGTGCGCGCCGCAGCCCAGCGCATCGGTCGATAGGCCGGCGCGGTCCAACATGGCGGCGGCGAGATGAGTGTGCCGCTCGGTGCCGGCATGCGAGCCGCAGGCGAGCGCAATCTCCGCCGGCCCGAAGCCGAAGCGGTCGGCGGTTCCGGTCTCGATCAAGGGCAGCGCTTGCAGCGCCTTGATCGCCGAGCGCGGATAGACGGGACGTTCGACGTCGCCAATGCGCAGCGCCAAGGCGCCTGACGGTGCGGCCAGCGCCAGCGCGCCGCGATGCCAACTCTCGACGAGTGGTCCGCGCGTCACCTCGATGAGAATGGGGTCGGTCATGTCCCTCGCTGTGCCGGCAGGCGCGCCAGACTCACAGCATCGGTCGCGCCCGCGACACGATCAAGTCAGGTGTGGCGTTAAGGCGCTCAAGCTTTGCGCACCCGCTGGGGAAATTTCAATCGCCAGCGCCGCCGATCGCGGCACCGGTACGCGCGCTGACGTCAGGTATCGCCCCTTACTTGGCGGCGCACTTGCCAAGCGCGGCTTCGCGCTGCTGCGCCGTCGAGCGCGATGCATCGGGGCTGACCGAGGCGCACCAGGCTGCGTGCGCGCCCTTGTCCACGGACCATTCGCTGCCCGACAGACCGCATTTGAGCTTCAGGTTGCGCTGCTGCTGCTCGAGCGACGTCTTCACATACCAGTCGCAGTTCGCGCTGGCCGGGGCCGCGAACACGGTGGCGGCACCCAGCACCGTCAGAAGCGGAAGTGCAGTACGCAGGAAAACCGTCGCCATCGTCTTCACCCTCAACGTCTTCGCGGATCGTATCCGCGACCGCGGGAATTGACCCTAGGCCAGCGACCGTACGGCCGCCGCCATGAACCCAGACTGAATGCCCGCGGCCGCACGGAACCCTTGCCGGCCGACCCGTTCCATACACCGCAATTGCGGCCCCGGCGAGCCACCTCCCGAACTGTCTGAGGCGCCGAGCGAGGCGCTGGCCGAGGCACCGGCTGAGACACGGTGAAAATACGTAAACCGTGTCACGCCTGGAACAGCGGCCCCCGGCCGCGTCGGACATTCTACCCCCATAGCCGGCCCGCGAAGGCCGCAACGTTCAAGGGAGAGTGTCATGGAAGGACGCATCACCAAGTTCAGCCCCCAGGTCGGCTTCGGCATCATCGAGGCCGAGGACGGCTCCAAGTACCGCTTCGCCAAGGACGAGATCGTCAACCTCAACGGCAAGCTGGTCGGCCACACCGTCGACTTCCTCATCGACGCACGGCGCGGAAAAGAAATCTTTCTCATGACCGGCTCGCCCTGGACCGCCTTCGGCGGCGGCAGCCACTAACCCATCAGATCGGAGACTACGACCATGGCCACGACCTTCGACCTCACCGACATCCCCGCCGCCGATGCCGCCGATCTCGCCGCCGCCATGCGTTCCTTAATCGAGAACGGCCGCGGGCTGGTGCTGCTCAACGGCGCCGCCGATACCGATCTCGACACAGCGCGTGCTGCCCTGCAGAGCCGTCATCACGCCGAGCCGCAGCGCGCGCTGGCTGCTTTCGTCCGCTTCCGTCACCTCATCGAGGTGTTCGGTGCGCGCCGCCTCAAGGACATGATGCTGGACAACGGCCACGCCATCATGGCCCCGGCTATCGCCATCGCCTCGACGCTGCGCCTCAACGGACATCGCGGCTTCAATCCGCAGCGCTTCCTGCTTGCTCTCAACGACGCAATGACCGCCAACGTCGTGACGCTCGAAGTGCGGGCCAGCGCTCCGGCCGTCGCTCATGCGGAGCAGATCGCCGCCTAAAGTCGCTTACTGAATGCCGCTACGCGTTGGCGGCGAAATCTGCCCAGCGCACGACGCGATGCGTCAACAGGGCGGCGAACGCTGCAGCGATGCCCGGCACGAAGCCGGCCAAGAGCACGCTCATCAGTATGCCTTCGGCGTTGGGCGCGTTGGGGAAGCCGCGGATCAAAAACGCGATGACGCCGTAGGACATCATGCCGGCAACGCCAGCAATGGTTGCGAGCCACAACGCCTTCTCGGTCAGCCGCGGCGCGATCCAAACCAGCAGGGACGAGAGGGCCCCAAGGCAGATCATCAGACCGGCGGCGCCAGTGAGCGCGTAGCCCCACGGCAGTAGGGGGGCGTGCGGGTTGTCGGAATTGATCACCAGCGTTCCCATGCCGAAGCCGGCAAGCGCCGTTATGGCGACAACGATGCTAAGCAGCGAAACCAGAAATCGCATGACTTGCTCCCCGACCCTTCCCCAACCCGTGCGCCTGCGAGGAACACTCCCCACCCCTCAGCCTGCGAGAAATAACGCATGCTTGTGACGGCTGCTAGGTCGCGGCGGGCACACCGGCGCCGATGACGATCTCGTTCGCCATGCCGCCCGATTGCCCGCGCGCGGTGCGTCGGCGTGGACTATGCTGGGCAATCACCGCGAGAGTTCCAGCATGCATTCGCTTTTGTCCAAGGCCGGGCTGCCTGCCGTCGGGATATTCTCCGAGCTCAGCGCCGAGGAGCGGGCCGCCCTCATGGCCGAGCTCGAGACGCGCGCCTTAAAGCGTGGCGATGTCCTGGTGCGTCAGGGTGATACGGCGGACGCGTTGTACATCGTCATTTCCGGACGCTTCGCCGTCACCCTCGAGGGCCGGCGCGAGCCCTTGACGGAGATCGGACCCGAGCAACCCATCGGAGAGATCGCCTTCCTGACCGGCGGGGTGCGCACCGCCACGGTCTCGGCGATGCGCGACAGCCTGGTGCTGCGCCTCGGGCGGCCGGAATTCGAGCGCATATCCACCCGCTGCCCCGGCATCTGGCGCACGCTCACTACGGCGCTGTCCCAGCGCCTTGCCGCCACCACGGCTTCCGAGCCGGCGCCGCCCGACCCGCGTCCGCGCACCATCGCCGTCATCCGCGCCGGCGCAGCGCAAATCCCCGAGCGCTTCCTCGATCAGCTCAACACCGTCTTCGCCGCCAACGCCAACACGCTGGTGCTCGATGCAGCGCGCGCGGCCGAGCTGCTGCCCGACGGCGTCGCCATCGACAGCACCGAGGCGACGCAAGCGCTCAACCAGCTCGAGAGCTCCTACGACTACCTGATCTTCATCGCCGATGCCGAACTCACGGGCTGGTCGCAGAAGGCCATCCGACACGCCGATCTGGTGCTGGCAGTGGCGACCGAAGACGCCGATTCAGCGCCGAACGCACTCGAGCAGCTGGCCGCAGCCTTCGTCGAAACCGAGGCGCGCCGCCTCGTCATCGTGCACGAGCGTCGTGAGCCCATTACGGGAACCGCGCGCTGGCTGCGCCGCCGCAGTATCGCCATGCACCACCACGTCGCGTTGGATGAGCGCGGCACCATCGCGCGCCTCTACCGCTTCATCAACGGTACTGCCCTGGGTCTCGTCGCCTGCGGCGGGGGCGCGCTGTGCGCGGCGCACGTTGGGCTTTACAAGGCGCTGATCGAGAGCGGCTTTGAGTTCGACATGGTGGGCGGCACGTCGGCAGGCGCTGCCATGACCGGCGCCTTCGCCATGGGCAAGCATCCCGACGACATCGACCGCGGCACGCACGACATCTTCGTCACCAACCGCGCCATGCAGCGCTATACGTGGCCGCGCTACAGCCTGCTCGACCATCGCCACTACGATGCGCAGCTGCGGCGCTACTTCGGCGGCATCAATATCGAAGACCTGTGGATCCCGTACTTCTCGGTCTCCACCAACCTGTCGAGCTACGAGCTGCACCGCCACGATCGCGGCGATCTGTTCGAAGCGATCCGCGCGTCGGGGTCGATCCCGGTGCTGCTGCCGCCGGTGTATACCGCGCAGGGGGAGATGCTGGTCGACGGGTGCCTGCTCGACAACGTGCCGATCCGCACCATGCACCAATTGAAGAGCGGGCCGAACGTCGTCGTCAGCTTCCACATCCCCGAGCTGGAGCGCTTCGAGGTGGATTACGCGGCGCTGCCCTCGCGCGCCGAGCTGATCCGCATGAGCCTCAATCCGATGTCGCGCGGCAAGCTGCCGGTCGCACCCGGGCTCACCACCGTGCTGATGCGTTCGCTGATGGCCGGCCGCGATGATTTCAATCGTCAGCTGAAGCCGACCGACGTGCTGTTCGTGCCGCCCATTCCGCCCGACATGGGGATATTGGATTGGCAGCGGCACAGCGAGCTGGTGCGCAACGCGTATTGGTGGGGCCTGGAAGAGGTGCAGCGCCTGAAGCGCGTGCGCCATCCGCTCATCGCCGCGGTCGAGGCGACCGCGGCCGCCGTGCCGCGGTCCGGCTGATGCAGGCGCGCTGTTCGCTTACGAGGGGCAGCGTTGCAGGTCGGCCGGGGCGCGCGTCCACATGAAGGTCTGGCTGAGCAGCTTGATGCCCTTGTAGCCGGTGACCTGCAGCTTGCCGCCCGCCTGCGGGACCAGCTCGACGTCGAACTTGGCGTCCTTGTCGGGATCGTAGATCCAGCCCTCGTCGAAGGTGCCATCGCCCATCGGCTTCACGTCGCCGAGGATCTGCAGGCCGCAGCCTTTGGAATTCGACTGATCGGCGACCCATACGACCTTGCCGCACAGGGCGTCGCCGCACTTGACGATCTCGACCGCGCCGCGTCCCGTGTGGTCGAGCCACACGCCCAGCGGGCCATCGTCGGCGGAGGCGCCGAAGCTCATCGTCGTTGCCGCCAACGCAGCCACCGCGAGAGCCACCTTCTGAAACCTAGTCATCGCTCTTCCCCATAGACGTTCCCGGATTGCTCGCGGGAATCGCGCACCCCCGTGCCTTGTGTCCTGTCTTAAAATTGCGCCGGACCGATGTCACGCGGCAACCTCGGCAATTCGGCGGCGGACGGCGATAATCTCACGAAATATCGGGGCTGCGGCCGGCGTTTGGGAGCTTCAACCGAGGTCTGACTTGGAGTTGCGCAACCGCTTGACGTGGCTGCGTTTCGCCTTGGCCTCGTGGCGGCGCTCCTTGGCCGCCCGCGTCGGCTTGGTCTTGATGCGACGCTTGGGCACTATGCACGCTTCGCGGATAAGGTCGAACAGGCGCTCGCGCGCATCATCGCGATTGCGCTCCTGGGTGCGAAAGCGCTCGGCGCGGATGATGAGCACGCCCTCGTCCGTCAGCCGCCGACCGGCGAGGCGCACCAGCCGCGCCCGCACTTCTCCGGGCAGCGCCGAGGAAGCGGCAACGTCGAAGCGCAGCTCGACCGCGGTCGACACCTTGTTGACGTTCTGCCCGCCCGGCCCCGACGAACGCACGAAGCGCTCCTCGAGCTCGTCCTCATCGAGCGTGACGCTTTCGGTGACGCGTAGCGTGCCCACTGGCTCAGCCTCTCGCCCGGGGCGCGAACGGTCCGCGCCGCCAGCCCTTGAAGTCGCGGATGATCTCGCGCGCCGCGTTATGGCCCGGCGCACCGGTCACGCCACCGCCTGGATGCGCACCCGACCCGCACAGGTATAGCCCGCCGACGGGGAGGCGATAATCGGCATAGCCGAGGCGCGGGCGCGCCGCAAAGAGCTGATCGAGCGACAGCGCGCCGTGGAAGATATCCCCGTCGACCATGCCGAAGCGCTGCTCGATGTCGAGCGGCGACAACACCTGCCGCGCGATGACCGAGGCGGCAAAGTTCGGCGCGTGCCTCGCGACAGTGGCGATGACGATATCCGCGAAGGCTTCCTTCTCGTGAAGGTTTGCCCAGCTGCGCCCGTCGGGCAGCTGCGGGGCAACGTGCTGCACGAAGAGGCTGGCGACGTGCTTGCCGGGCGGCGCCAGCGTCGGATCGAGCGTCGAGGGGATGAGCATCTCGACCACCGGCTCGGCGGACCACCCGGTGAGCCTGGCATCGAGATAGGCGCGTTCCAGGTACGCCAACGTCGGACCTACGACGATGCCGGCGCCATGGTGATCCTGCGCCTGCTTGCCGGGGCGGCAGGTAAAATCGGGAAGCTCGTCCAGCGCCACGTTCATGCGGAACGTGCCTGAGCCGGTCTTCATGCCGGTGAAAAGGCGCACGCGTGTCCGCCGCCACCGCGCCATCGGGCAGCAGATCGCGGAACAGCAGCTTGGGCGGCACATTGGCGACCACCGCACGGGCGAATATTTCCTCTCCGCTCGTCAGCACCACGCCTTGGGCAGCACCATCGCGTGCAATGACGTGCTGGACCTTGGCGCCGGTGCGGATGTCGGCGCCGCGCGCCCTTGCTGCCGCGGCCATCGCCTGAGTGATGGCGCCCATGCCGCCGATGGCGTGACCCCACGCCCCGCGCCTGCCGTTTACCTCGCCGAAGCAATGGTGCAGCAGCACATAGGCTGTGCCCGGCGTTGACGGCGCCGCGTAGTTGCCGACGATACCGTCGAAAGCGAAGGCGCCCTTCACCACATCGCTTTCAAACCAGTCGTCGAGAAAGTCGGCGGCGCTGCGCGTGAAGAGATCGAGCATGACGCGCTTGTCGCGCAGGCTGAGCCCGAACATGCGGGTTCCGACCGCGGCGCTCTTCAGCATCTCGAGGACGCCGCCCCCGGCATTGGGAGGCGTCGTCAGCACCAGATCGCGCAGCACGTTGGCGGCGCGCTCCAGCATGGCGTCAAAGCTCGGCAGGCGCTCGGCATCGCGACGGGAAAACTGCGCAATGGCTGCCTGCCGCTCGCCGAGGTTGCCGCGCATCAGCAGGTAGCGAGTCGCATCCACCGGCCAGAAGTTGGCCGCTGGCCGCTGCACGATTTTCAGCCCGTGCTGGGCGAGTTCGAGATCGGCGATGACCTGTGGATTGAGCAGGCTCACCGTGTAGGCCGCTACCGAGTTGCGGTATCCTGGATGGAACTCCTCGGTCACCGCCGCGCCGCCGACGACATTGTTCTTTTCGAGCACAACGACATTCAGCCCGGCGGCGGCGAGATAGGCCGCGCACGTCAGTCCATTGTGGCCGCCGCCGATAATGAGGGCGTCGGCGATTCCGCCGGATTTTGTGGCCGCTGTCATTGGCTGAGGATGCTCGCGCGACGATCAAAATATCACTGCCGCATAGCTGGGCAGACGCGGTTGTGCCAGCGCGAACAATTTGTCACCGCGAATTAATCCTGATTGCGGGCGGATTTCTGCCCCATGAGCGCGTTAGTGTCTCGTTTAGGCTCGACATTTAGCCTCGGCGTCTCAGATCCGAACGCCCGGAGTTCAAGCCATGCAGATCGCCGCGAACGCTGCCAGCATCGCCCGCGCCCGCGGCCACGAAGAGGCTGCATACCAGTTCGCCGGTCTGCTCATCGTGGCGCTCTTCCCCGCTCTATTCTGGACAGCCATGGTGGCCTCCGTCGGCGCGGTCATCGGATACAGCCTGAGCCCCCTGGCGCTGATGGTCTTCGGCAGCGCCGTTGCAGCCTTCTGCGCCACCGTCGGCCAGATGCTGTTCTCGCGCCGGTAACTCGCGAACTCGCGGTTAGCTGACGCCGCCCCAGCCGCAACGCAGCTTGCGGCACGTGTTGCCCCCGAGTCCCTTGCAAGAAACCCGCTCAAATCGGCAGACGCGGCAGCTGTAGGTCGAGACGCAACCGCGGAACGAGCCGCCCTTGCGAAAATTGCAGGTGCGGATGGTCTGGCAATCGCGCCCTGGATTGATGAGGCCGCCTGGCCCTTCCTGGGCGCGCGCGAGACCAGGAGCCATGGACATCGCCATGGCCAAAACCATCGCCGACAAGCCTAAGCGCATCTGACAGCCCCGGTGCATCCCAACGTCCACTGAGTGTGTGGGAGGGAGCGCACCGTGGCAATCGAATGGCGGAATGTCAGTGCACGAGGCGCGCACGTGTGTGCCGTTGTGGCCACGCCTTGCATGCGCACGCCTTTACCGGTGGCCGTTGCCACGCAGCGAAGGGCGCCGCGCCCCTGTGGATTTTATCGCGTGGACTTACTCAGCCGCTTTGCGTGCCGGTTGCACGTAGGCCATGTAGTCGTTCAGCAGGTTCTCGGTGATCGGGCCCGGCTTGTACTTATGCTCGGCGATCTCGGAGACCGGTGTCACCTCGGCAGCGGTACCGGTGACGAACACCTCGGAGAAGTCGCCCAGCTCTTCCGGCATGATCGCCCGCTCGATCACCTGATACCCGCGCTTCTTGGCCAGATCGATCACCGTGCGGCGCGTGATGCCGTTGAGGAAGCAATCGGGATCGGGTGTATGGATCACGCCATCCTTGATGAGAAAGATGTTGGCGCCCGTGCACTCGGCAACGCGGCCGCGCCAGTCGAGCATCAGCGCATCGGCATAGCCGGCGTTCTCGGCGCGGTGCTTCTCCACGGTGCAGATCATGTACAGGCCTGCAGCCTTGCTGGTCGACGGAGCAGTCAGCGGATCGGGACGGCGATACTTCGCCATCGTCAGGCGGATGCCCTTGAGACGCTGCTCGAGCGGGAAGTATGAACCCCACTCCCATGCTGCAACTGCGAGATGGATTTTCGTCGCCTGCGCGGAGACGCCGATCTGCTCGGAGCCGCGCCAGGCGATGGGCCGGATGTAGCAATCGGAAAGCTTGTTAGCCTCGACCACGTCGCGGCAGACCTGATCGATCTCGGCCACGGTATACGGCACCTCGAAGTCGAGCGCCTTGGCGCTGTCGATGAGGCGCTGCGAATGCTCGGAGAGCTTGAAGATGTTGCCGCCATACGCGCGCAGGCCCTCGAAGACCCCGCTGCCGTAATGCAGCGCGTGCGTGAGTATGTGGATATTGGCTTCGCGCCAAGGGACCATCTTGCCGTCGAGCCAGATAAGGCCGTCGCGATCGTGGAAGGGAGCTGGCCCGGACATGCGTATTTCTCTCCGTAGACTTTCGCGCCCAGTTCGCTAGTTAAGCGGGCTCTGATGGCGAGCCACCCGACGGGCGACGCGGCTGGTGATCCAGACCGCCCCGCGCACTTCGCTCGAGTTAATAATGCCCGTGCGAATGCGCCGATCGCCTGCGCAAAATGACTTGCCATGACTAACAATCGAGGCCAAATAAGTCAACATGACTGACATAACGTCCGACAGCGTTGCGGCTCGCCGCATGTCGCGCGCTCCCGCAGCGTCGCCACCCGTCAACGGGTCACCCCGCCTGTCCGAGGAAGAGGCCTCACAGGCCGACCTCGTCGCCTGCGTCGAGCTGCTGTTTTTCGCCTATCGCGACTTCACCGGCGGTCCCGATGCGGTGCTTGAAGAATATGGCTTCGGGCGCGCTCATCATCGCGTGCTGCACTTCGTGCATCGCAACCCCGGCCTGCGGGTCGCCGACCTGCTCGACATCCTGAAAATCACCAAGCAGAGCCTAGCGCGCGTCCTAAAGCAGCTCATCGATAAAGGGTTCATTATGCAGCGCGCGGGCAATGACGACAGGCGCGAACGGCGCCTGTTCGTCAGCGCCAAGGGCGGCCGGCTCGCCGAAAAACTGTCGGCCCAGCAGATCCAGCATATCGAGGCCGCCCTCGCCCATGCAGGCCCGGGCGCCGCAGAGTTTGCACGCCGCTTCCTTTTTGCCATGATTACGGAGTCCGATCGTCCCCGCGTGGAGGCGCTGGTAAAGCTCGCATCCGGCACGCGCGCCTGAAGGCGCGAGAACCTGCAAAGAGGGGCGATGATGAGGACTGCCAAAGTCGCGAGCGTGATTCCCGACAACGCGCCGCATGTACTCATCGTCGACGATGACCAGAAGATCCGCGACCTCCTCGGCCGCTACCTGTCAGAGCAGGGCTTCCGCGTGACCACGGCGCAGGATGCCGCCACCGCTCGTGCCGGCATGCGCGGGCTGGAGTTCGACGCGGTGCTGCTCGACGTGATGATGCCGGGCGAGAACGGGCTCGACCTTGCCCGCGAACTGAAAGCGACGCGCTCCATTCCCATCTGCATGCTGACCGCGCGCTCCGACCCCGAGCATCGCATCGAGGGATTGGAAGCCGGCGTCGACGACTATCTCCCCAAGCCCTTCGAGCCGCGCGAGTTGCTCCTGCGCCTGCGCAACATTCTGCGCCGCGCCGCCGGCGGCTCGGGTCCGAGCGAAGAGGTCCGCATGGGCAACCATGTGTTCCACGTCTCGCGCGGCGAACTGCGCCACCTCGATGAGACGGTAAAGCTAACCGAGCGCGAGCGCGACCTGCTGCGCATGTTCGCCCAGCGTATCGGCATGCCCATTCCGCGCCATGAGCTGGCGCCGGAGGATTCCACCGGCAGCGACCGCGCCATCGACGTGCAAATCAACCGTCTGCGGCGGAAAATCGAGACCGACCCGTCCAATCCCGTGTACCTCCAGACAGTGCGCGGCAAAGGGTATATTCTCTATTCTGATTGAGTTGCCGGACATCGGGGTCGGTTGATGCTCGCCAGAGGCGACGAGCCAGAGCGCCGTTCGTTGCCGTCATGGCCTGCGCTGTGGCGGCGGCTGCGCCGTGTCCGCTTGCCGAGCTGGCGCGCTTTGCGTTGGCCGCGGCGCAGCGACTTTTATATTCCAGCCCCTGTCCTTGCCCTGTGGCGACGGCTGCCGCCCGCGCCGCCATGGTTCGTCGCCTTTGGCGCCTGGTTCGCAAAGACGCACAACCGCAACATCCAGCTCATCGGCGGCTGGCTCGCCGACTTCCTGCCCAAGGGGCTCTATGCGCGCGCGCTGATCATCATCATCGCGCCCATCGTGGTGCTTGAAGGCGTCGTTGCCTTCGTGTTCATGGAACGGCACTGGCAGGCGGTGACGCGGCGTCTGTCGGAGGCGACCGCGCGCGACATCGCCGCGGTCATCGACATCTACGAGGAATATCCCAAGAAGGACGAATACAGCCAGCTGATCGAGATGGCGCGCGACCGCCTCAACCTTTCCATGCAGGTGCTGCCGGTGGGCGACCTGCCGGCCCCGCGCCCCAAGCCGTTCTTTGCGCTGCTCGACCGTGCACTGTCGGACGAGATTCGTCGGCAGGTGCAGAAGCCGTTCTGGATCGACACCGTCGGCCAGTCGCGGCATGTCGAAATCCGCGTCAAGCTCGAGAACGCAATCCTGCGCTTCGTCGCCACGCGCTCACAGACCTATGCCTCCAACTCGCACATCTTCCTGCTGTGGATGATCGGCTCGTCGGTCATCCTGCTCACCGTCGCCATCCTGTTCCTGCGCAACCAGATCCGCCCCATCCTGCGGCTCGCCGAGGCAGCCGACGCGTTCGGCAAGGGCCGCCGCGTGCCCGACGACTTCCGCCCGCGCGGGGCGCGCGAGGTGCGGCAGGCGGCGACCGCGTTCCTGGAAATGCGCGACCGCATCACCACGCACGTCGAGCAGCGCACCACCATGCTGGCCGGGGTCAGCCACGATTTGCGCACCATCCTCACCCGCTTCAAGCTGGAGCTGGCGCTGCTCGGCGATACGCCCGAGGCGCTGTCGCTGCAATCGGACGTGCGCGAGATGCAGGACATGCTCGAGGACTACCTCGCGTTCGCCAAGGGCGACGGAGGCGAAGAGTCTGCGCCGACCAAGCTGCGCGATCTGCTCGAAGAGGTGGAGGCCGAGGGACAATACTTCGGCACGCCCATCGAACTGAAGATGCGTAAGCGCAGCGAGGAACTTGTGCTGCCGCTGAAGCGGCAGGCATTTAAGCGCGCCGTCACCAACCTGGTGTCAAACGCGGCGCGCTTCGGCGACCAGATCATCATTCGCGGCGCCGTCGAGGGGCAGTGGGTGCGCGTCGAAGTCGACGACAACGGACCCGGCATTCCCGAGGCCGAGCGCGCCAACGTGTTCAAGCCGTTCTACCGGCTCGATCACGCGCGCAACCAGGACGAGGGCAACACCGGCCTCGGCCTCGCCATCGCTCGCGACATCGCCAAGAGCCACGGCGGCGACATCACGCTCGGCGAAAGCTCGATGGGCGGGCTGCGCGCCATCATCAGCGTACCGCTTTAGTTTTTCTATGGCGCGAGAAGAGCGCGCACAGTTTTACGAAAGAGCGCCGGGCGGGACCGTCGCTGCCGGATCGTCAGCGGTATTCGGATCGGCGCCGCCTGCCGGCTTACTGCGCCTGCGCGCTGACTCCGCGCACCGATTGGCGAACCCGCACAGCTTTGACACCGCGTCATCGACCGTCTGCAGCGCCCGCTCGCCGCGACGCAGGCGACGATCGAGCGCCGCCATCGTCTTGCCGAGGCCGGGATCGTCGTCGGAGAGCCACGTCCTGTAGACCGACGCGTAGATCGTAGCGAGGCCGGCAGCCCGCAGCTGCCCGTCGAGCCCGTCGGCGCGGATGCCGGCGGCGCGCAGCATCCACGGCTGCGAGCGGCCGACGGCGCAGGCGAGCGAGGCATCGAGCGGCCAGGCGGCGGCGATCGACTTCAGCGCCGGCTTGTATGCCGTGAGCACGTCGAAGCGGCTCATGACGACCTCGAACAGCGCATCGCGCGGCGGCTGCGTGCCCGAGCGTTGCGGGGCGCGCGCCAACACCGCGTCATCGACCATGCGCACGAATGCCGCCAGCACCTCGCCCTTGCCACTGAAGGCGTTGCGCACGTCGACGAGGCTGATGCCGGCCGCCTCGGATATCTGGGCGAGCGTTACCTCGCGCCAGGGGTGCTCGGCGGCGAGCTTCATGGCGGCGGCGACGAGCCGTCCCTTGATGGTCAGTTGATCCAGCATGGCATGGCGTTCCCATTGCGATCATCAGCACGTAAGCAATCTGGGTGGCGATCTGTAGGTGGTAAGGCCGGAATACGTCCTGGGGTACGGGACAAATGAACCTCGCGCCGGCCGCGGAATTTGTCCCCTTCGAACGCCGAAGCGCGGTGATTTCGGGAAGGCTGGAGGCGCGCAAAACGTCGCGGAATTGGGTGTAAGTCCCGGATCAATCGGGAAATATTCCTGACCGGCCACACGATTGCGTGAGCGCGGCATTCTGCGCCTTGCCAGCAGTGTAACAGTATATCATAACTGAACCCACGGTGCGACGCGGCAGGCGCCACACGCGCAACGGTTCAGCGACCTATCCTCCTTGGTTTCTGAGCTTTGGTGCCATCCGCCCACCGAAATTGCCTGGGCCCGCCGGGGCTAACGCCCGCTCAGGCAACGCAAGTAACGCGGTCGCGCATTTGGCCAGGGCTCTCCCGCTCATTTTGCCAAATCGCGGCCGCGTTTCGTTGCCGCCGCCACCGCCGCGGTCAGCAGTTTTTGCATACCGTCTTCGCCGCCCAAAATCTCCAACGCCGCGGCTGTCGTCCCGCCGGGCGAGGTCACGTTGCGGCGCAGCTCGGCCGCGGACAGGTCGGAGGCTTCGAGCAGCGCCGCCGAGCCGCTCACGGTTGCCCGCGCCAGCTTATCGGCGAGCCTGGCATCGAGCCCAGCGGCGCGGCCCGCTTCCGCAAGGCATTCGGCGAGCAGGAAGACGTACGCCGGACCCGAGCCCGACACGGCGGTGATGGCATCGAGCAGCTGCTCGTCCTCGACCCAAACCACCTTGCCCACGGCCGACAGCATGTCGTCGGCGAGCGCCCGCTGCACCGGAGTCACGTTGCGATTGGCGACCGCGGCGGTGATGCCGCGACCGATGGAGGCCGGCGTATTGGGCATGGCGCGCACGATGGCGCCGCCGGGGAGGTGCTTCTCGAATGACGCGATGGGGCGGCCGGCGGCAATCGAAATGATGAGAGTTTGCGGGCCGGCGAGCTTGGCCAGACCCGGCAGCACGTCATCCATGATCTGGGGCTTTACGGCGAGGAGGATCACGCCGGGCGGCTGCGTGAGCTCGTCGATGAAGGGTAGAACGTCGATGCTGTTGTCTGCCAGGAGATCAGCGACGGCTTTCGCCGGATCGGGATCCTGCACGATAACCGCACGGGCATCGAGGCCGCGGGCGAGCAACCCCGAAAGGATCGCTCCACCCATTTTGCCCGCGCCGGCGAGCAGCAGCGGACCTTGCACGGTGAAAGTCATGAGAGCGCCACCCGCTTGATACGGGCGTTGTCGCGCCCTGGTTTAGGCATGGCCCTCTGTCTCGAACATGGTCGAGACGAGCGCTTCGCGGCTTGGCTTACCCGCCCAGACCACGAACTGGAAGGCCTGATAGTAGCGCTCGCAGCCTTCGAGCGCGGCATGCAGCATGGCTTCGCACTGGCGCGCCGTCGCCACCGAGCCATTCAGCAGGAGGGCATGGCGGAACATGACCAGGCCTTCCTGCGTCCACAAATCGAAGTGACCGAGCCAGAGCTGCTCGTTGATCTGCGCCACAAGCTTGTACATTTCGTTGAGCCGGTTCTCCGGCACACGGAAGTCGAACGCGCAGGCCAGGTGCAGTGCCTCGAGGTCGTCGCGCCAGTTCAGCGAGACGTGATAGTCGGTCCACGTTCCGGCGATGACGAGCGTCAGCTCGTCGTCGTTGGTGCGGTCGCATGACCAGTCATGCGCGCCGGCGAGTCGCTCAATGAGATCGATAGGGTTCGTCACACGGCCGTAGCCAACGTGTTCAGCCGACATGCTTCGTGAATCCCTCTAATGGTCTCGCGTTGTTTTTTTTGCAGTCGATACCGCTACGCGACATCACAGAGCGATCAACTCAACCAACCGGCGCGACGAAAACAGAGGGTGGTGCGAGTCGCAAGTTCGGGCGGGCCTTGTCCACGCCAAAGTGCCTGTCAGAGCACGATTTTGCGCTTACACGGGGCTGCGGCTGGCGAGTTGTGTCTCCAGCTCGGCGATACGCGCTTCCAGGCGCTCATTCTCGCCGCGCGCTTTTTCCGCCATCGCCTTCACCGCCTCGAACTCCTCGCGGCGCACGACGTCCATATCGCGCAGGAACTTCTCGCCCTGGGTCTTGAAGAGCTGCTCGGCCTCGCGCCTGAGGCCATCCGCCGCGCCGGCGGCGTCGGTCATCAGTCTGGCGAACTCATCGAGGAAGCGATTGCTGGTCTGGGTCATGGGGCTACCTCCGGGGAGTGGTGGCATATGGCTTGGCCATCGACTATGGGCGGGGACCTGCGCCCGTTCAAGACTGCCGCGGCCCTTGACAGCGCCGCACACCTGCCGAAATCGTGCGGCGCCCATCATGGGTGTGTCACGAGCCCATAGGAGAGGCCGCGCGTCGGCCGAGCAACGATGAACCTGCTGACCACCCTGTGGGCCATTCCATTTCCCAACATCGACCCGGTCGCGTTGCAGATCGGACCAGTCGCCATCAAATGGTACGGCCTTGCCTATCTCGCCGGCCTTCTGCTCGGCTGGTATTATATTCGCCGCCTCATCTCCGAGCCGTACCTGTGGGCCGGCGACACACCGCCCTTCGAAGCGGCCAAGGTCGACGATCTGCTTCTCTACATCACCGCCGGCGTGGTGCTTGGCGGCCGCCTGGGCTTCGTCATCTTCTATGAGCCCGCCTACTACCTCGCCAATCCGCAGGACATCATCGCCGTCTGGAAAGGCGGCATGGCGTTCCACGGCGCGCTCGTCGGATGCGTGATCGCCATCTGGGCCTTCGCACGCCGCAACGGCGTCAATCCGTGGAGCACCGGCGACCTCGTGACGGCCGCCGTGCCGATCGGGCTCTTTTTCGGCCGCATCGCCAACTTCATCAACGGCGAGTTGTTCGGGCGGCCGACCTCGCTGCCGTGGGGCATGGTGTTTCCGGAGGCGGCCTTGCATTATCCGGCCGTCGAACCGACGCCGCGCCATCCCAGCCAGCTCTACGAGGCGGCGCTCGAAGGCCTCGCGCTGTTCATCGTGTTGCGCCTCCTGACGCATCACTTCGATGGGCTGAAGCGTCCGGGCCTCGTCAGCGGCGTGTTTCTCGCCGGCTATGCGCTGGCACGCTCCACCTCGGAGCTGTTCCGCGAGCCGCACTTTGCCCATGCCTTCAACATCGGTCCGCTGACCGCCGGCATCGCCTACTCCATTCCGATGCTGCTCGCCGGCCTCGCCCTCGTCTATCTGGCGCGCACGCGCGACCTGAAATGACCGGCCGCGAGCAGCGCTTGGTCACCCCGCTCGCCGAGCGGCTGACCGAGCGCATCGCTTTGCAAGGGCCGCTGACGGTCGCCGACTATATGCAGGCGTGCCTGCACGACCCTGAGTACGGCTACTATCGCCGGCAGATGGCCATCGGTCGTTCCGGCGATTTCGTCACGGCGCCGGAGATCAGCCAGGTGTTCGGCGAACTCATCGGGCTGTGGTGCGTGATTGTCTGGCAGCAGATGGGATCGCCTGGCCGATTGCGCCTGATCGAGCTGGGGCCGGGGCGCGGAACGCTGACGCGCGATGGCTTGCGCGCGGCGCGCCTCGTACCTGAATTCCTCGCAGCGCTGCAGGTCGAGCTGGTTGAAACCAACTCGGCACTCGAGCCGCTGCAGCGTGCGACGCTGGCCGGCATCGACGCGCCCATGGCATGGACGCGCGATCTCGCCGGCACCGAAGATCCGGTCATCCTCATCGCCAATGAATTCCTGGACACCCTGCCCGTGGCCCAGTGGATCTGGCGCGACGGCGCCTGGCACACCCGCACGGTGGGGATGGATGGCGCCGGCGCACTCTGCTTCCTCGAAGGCGACGCCGTCCCCACCCCTTTGCTACCTGCTGGCATCGGCGCGCCGCGCGACGGCGACACGTTCGAATCGCGCGCGCCTTCGCTTCGCCGACCTCGCCGGCAAGCTGGCGCGCCTCGGATCGACCTGCGCCGCCCTGTTCATCGACTATGGCCACACGCAACCGGGCTTTGGCGACACGCTGCAGGCCATTGCCGGTCATCGTTACGCCGATCCGCTGCAGGCGCCGGGGCAGGCCGACATCACGGCCCAGGTCGACTTCGCAGCCTTCGCAGCCACCGCGCGCGCCAGCGGCCTCTCCGTCGACGGTCCGGTGCCACAAGGCGAGTTCCTCGGCGCCCTCGGCGCCATCGAACGCGCTTCGCGCTTAATGGCGATGAACCCCGGCCAAGCATCGCAGATCGAAACGTCGATCGCACGGCTCATGTCGCCCGGCGGCATGGGATCGCGCTTCCAGGCCATCGGCGTGCGCAGCGAAAATATCTCGCCCCTGCCGGCGCTCGGCGCGGTGGACATGGCACGCGCGGGCACTTAATTGCTGGGTATGCTGCAACCGATCGAAGCTGCGTCCCTCTCCCGCCTCCCGGGCATCCGCCACGGATTCTTCACCCGCGCCGGAGGCGTCTCGCAGGGGCTGTATGCCGGCCTCAATTGCGGGCCGGGCTCGGCTGACGTTCCCGCCAGCGTCGCCGAGAACCGTCTGCGCGTTGCCCGTCACCTCGGCGGCGATGCCGACGTCTGCACCATCTACCAGGTGCACAGCGGCGACGCGGTGATGCTGGATGCTCCGGTGGCGCCCGAAGCGCGCCCCAAGGCCGACGGTATAGCCACGCGCACACCGGGACTGGTCATTGGCGTGCTGACCGCCGACTGCGCGCCGGTGCTCTTTGCGGACCCTGAGGCGGGGGTCGTCGGGGCGGCTCACGCCGGCTGGCGAGGTGCGGTTGCAGGTGTCCTTGAGGCGACCGTCGGCGAAATGGAAAAGCTTGGCGCCAAGCGAAATAGAATTATTGCGGCGATCGGGCCGTCCATTAACCAAGATTCATATGAAGTCGGGCCAGACTTCGAAGCCGCGCTGCTGGAAAGTTGTGCGAGCAACGAAATGTTTCTCGCCCGTAACAATTCGCGAGAACGGGCGCATTTCGACCTGCCGGGCTATGTTGCCATGCGGCTGGAGAAGTCCAATATCGGCGCGGTTGAGAGGCGAACGGTGTGCACGTACGCGAATGATTCGCTTTTTTTCAGTTTTCGGCGCTCGCAGCATAGGGCAGAGGGCGATTACGGCCGTCAAATCTCCGCCATTGTCGTGACCTAATTGCACAATCCACAATGGTGTCCTGCGTTTCTCTCGGCGAAACACTATCTAAGGCCGGAACGCTCGGATTCGATGTGGACGCGGCGAAGATGACTGGTTAGACGATTCTTAGAGAGGTACCGGTCATTAAGGAGAGTAAGGCCGCAAGGTTCGTACGCCGGCCGCCGGAAGAAACAGCGGGTACTCAACGGGGGAGCGTCACCGTGACGACCTTTGATACTGCTGCGGCTTGGCAAAAAAAGAAGCCACTCGCACTTGCTCTGTTCGCAGGCTTCATCGCCTTCGGATTGGCAGGATGTGAGACTGCCAACTCGCTCACGTCATCACTATTCAGCTCGTCGGGCGGTGACGCTCCGACGGCATCGGTTGCGAGCCCGCCGCCGATGGCGACATCGCGCGGCGCTCAGTTCGCCGTCGCGCCAGTCATAGGGCCGCCCGAGAACGTCTCGAGTGACCTGCGCAATCAACTGATCGCTGATCTTGAGCGACAGAACTTGCGCGTCGCGAAGGGCGCCGAGGAAAAAGCGGAATACACGCTGCGCGGCTACGTCGTCTCGTCGCTCGAGAAGAAGGGCAACAAGTCGAAGGTGTCCTACATCTGGGACGTCACCGACGCGAGCGGCAAGGGCGTGCACCGCGTCAGCGGCGAGGAGAGTGCCCCCGCCGGGAAGAGCAAGGACCCTTGGACCGCGGTCACGCCGGCAACGGTGCAGTCGATCGCTGCCAAGACGGTCACGTCGATTACGAGCTGGATGCCGGGCGGTGCCGCGGTTGCCAGCGCGGGTACGGCGGGCGGCCACGTGCAGACCGCGGCAGCCACGACCGGTGCCTACTCCTCGAATGCTTCCAAGCCGATCATCACGGGCAGCACGGGCAGCGGTCGCGTAAAGGCGTTCGTACCGCCCGTGACGGGTGCACCGGGCGATGGCAGCACGACGCTGCGGGCAGCGCTGCAGCGTGAGCTGACGCGCAGCAACATCCCGCTCGCCGAAACGCCGTCGGCCGACAACTACATCGTCGAAGGCAAGGTGGCGATGGGCGCTGGCAAGGACGGCAAGCAGCCGATCACCATCGACTGGAGCGTGTCCGACCCGAGCGGCAAGAAGCTGGGCACCGTGTCGCAGAAGAACGAGGTCCCGCAGGGCTCGCTCGACAGCTCATGGGGCAAGACGGCCGACGCCGCCGCAGCCGCGGCAGCGCAGGGAATTGTTAAGCTTCTGCCGCAACCGACGCAGACGACGAGCTCCAACTAGCCCGTTCACCAGGAAGGCCCGGCGGGACACGCGCCTCAGCTTTCCGACGTCATTGAGAGGGCCCCGCCGTTTACAGGCGCGGGCCCTCTTGCTAGAAGCGCCCGGCGAACGGCCGTGGAGGCGTAGATGCCCTTCGATCCCAGACCTGAGGGCCGCATCACCCCGACGATGAAAATCGTCGCCGGCAACTCCAACCGTCCCTTGGCGGAAGCGATCTGCGCGAACCTCAAGCTCCCGTTGACCAAGGGGCAGGTGAAGCGCTTCGCCGACATGGAGATCTTCGTCGAGATTCAGGAGAACGTCCGCGGGCAGGACGTCTTCGTGATGCAGTCGAACTCCTTCCCGGCCAACGACAACCTGATGGAGTTGTTGATCCTCATCGACGCGCTCAAGCGCGCCTCGGCGGCCCGCATCACCGCCGTCATCCCCTACTACGGATACGCGCGGCAGGACCGCAAGCCCGGCCCGCGCACCCCGATCACTGCCAAGCTCGTGGCCAACCTCATCGAGCGCGCGGGCGCCGACCGCGTCATGACGCTCGACCTGCACGCCGGGCAGATCCAGGGCTTCTTCGATATCCCGACTGACAATCTCTTCGCCGCGCCTGTCATGGTCCGTGACATCCAGGAGCAGCACAAGGGCGGCAACCTGATGGTCGTGTCGCCCGACGTCGGCGGCGTGGTGCGCGCGCGTGCGCTGGCCAAGCGCATCGAGGCGCCGATTGCGATCTGCGACAAGCGCCGCGACCGGCCGGGCGAGTCCGAGGTCATGCACGTCATCGGCGACGTGAAGGGCATGCGCTGCATTCTCATCGACGACATCGTCGATTCCGGCGGCACGCTGGTGAACGCCGCCGAGGCGCTTCTGAAGCACGGCGCTGTCGAGGTGATGGCCTACATCACGCACGGCGTCTTGTCGGGCGGCGCCGTCAGCCGCATCCAGGCGTCCAAGCTCAAGTCGCTGGTCATCACCGACAGCATCCAGCCCACGGCAGCCGTGCTGGCTGCCAAGAACATTCGCGTGCTGTCGATCGCGCCGCTGATCGGCGAGGCAATCCTGCGCACGGCACGCGAAGAGAGCGTCTCCAGCCTCTTCTATTAGGCGCCGTCTAAAAACCCGCCGCAGCCGACTGCCAGCGCAACTCCGTCACGCCTTTTGGAGCGGACCGTGGTCGTCGCAATGGTCCCCGTGCGGGTGGTGCAGGTGACCGTCGACCAGGTAGTCGACGTGGTCTCCATGCGGAACGGCCTCATGGCCGCATCCCGGTCCGTGCTGGTGCCCGGGCTCATGCCCGCTGCACTGATGCTGCGGCGTACACCGATCGGGATTTGTCGTCGACACCTCGATCGCGTGCTCATCGACGTGGTCGCCGTGCATGTGATGCAGGTGCCCGTCGTGCAGATAATCGACATGATCGCCGTGGCGCACCGCGGTGTGCCCGCATCCGGGACCATGTTGATGCGCGTGATTGGCGTGATGGGGTTCCTTGCACGTCGACATGCTGGCCTCCATTTTTCGATCGTCTCTAAGATATGGTGCTTCGGCATCGCTGGCTATGCGCAACTTTCTCGCCACTTGGCGCGCGATCTGCTCAAGTTTAGCTTCACCGATCGCGGCGACGAGCCCCACCAATTGCCGTGGCGCTCATCCGATCAGCTCAACGGCACCGGCATAGAGTTCAACGCGGTGCGCGCCCGGTGCAGTCGCGGCAGCGTCCGCGCAGCTCGAGCGTCATCCGCTCGACGGCGAACTTAGCCTTGCGTGCCCAAGCGGCGAGGCGCTCGACCGCGGCGGGCTCGTCGAACTCGTTGACCGTGCCGCAATCGTTGCAGATAGCGAACACGGCCACGCCTTCGTGGCTCGGGTGGCAACACGCGACGAAGGCGTTGAGCGACTCCAAGCGGTGCGCCTGCCCGTCGGCGATGAGCCGGTCGAGCGAGCGATACACGGTCTGCGGTGCAAGGCTGGCCTTGTGGCGCAGCTCTTCGATGAGTTCGTAGGCGCTGACCGGACGCCCGACACCCCGCAGAGCTTCGACGATCATCTTGTCCTGCTCGGGCGCAGGCCGTCGCTTGGCGACTTTGCGGGTCATCTGTCCGTCTCGATCTCGGGGCTCGTGCACCGGTGGATTTTATAACACTAACCGACGCTTAGGCCAGCAGCGCCCGCTGCCATGCTCAATACACCAGGGGACCGGCGCTGAACCGAGAGCGTGCCTCTGCCAGAGCTCTTGCTGGCGCGGCCGAAAACGGGGCATTTTCGACCCGAACCGGTGGCGCCCTGGTGAGCGCCCCGCCTGATTGCCAAGCCTCTGGTCCACCGCTATAACCCGCGCCATCTCAAGCATTTCAGCATGAGACGGCGCCGGCACCCTTGGAGGCCGCGTCGATCAACGGGCCGCAAGGCCCTGATTTTTGTGGAGACACGTCCATGGCTCAGCAACCAGTCGAGCTGAAGGCCACGGCGCGCCCACGTGCAGGCAAGGGGGCCGCACGCCAAGCTCGTCGTGAAGGAAAAGTGCCCGGCGTCATCTACGGCGATGGCCAGCCGCCCGAGACCATTGCCCTCGAATACACCGATCTGTGGAAGCAGGTCATCAAGGGCCACTTCACTTCGACCGTCATCGACGTCGACGTCGAAGGCAAGAAGAACCGCGTCATTCCCCGCGATCTGCAGGTCGACCCCGTCAAGGATCTGCCGATCCACGTCGACTTCCTGCGCATCGGCAAGGATGGCCGCATCCGCGTCCAGGTTGCCGTCCGCTTCGTCAACGAAGCGCTGTCGCCGGGTCTGAAGCGTGGCGGCGTGCTCAACATCGTGCGTCACGAGGTCGAAGTGATCTGCCCTTACGATCACATTCCGCCGTACTTCGAGGTCGACCTGACCGGCCTTGAGATCGGTCGTTCGATCCACATTTCGGCGGTCGTGCTGCCGAAGGACGCCCAGCTGACCATCAAGGATCGTGACTTCACCATCGCCACCATCGCCGGCGCCGTGAAGCAGGAAGAGGAAGCACCGACTGCCGCAGCCGCGGCTCCCGCCGAAGGCGCTGCTGCGCCGGCTGGCGACGCGGCCAAGGCGGGCGCTGCCAAGGCTGGTGGCGCGGCCAAGGCAGGCGCGGCTCCCGCTGCCAAGGGTGGCGCAGCGCCGGCCGCCAAGGCGGCGGCACCTGCTGCCAAGAAGAAGTAAGACAACGGGCGGGCGCGGCATGCTTGCTGCGCCCGCTCGCTTCATCCGCGCCGGGATCTGCCCATGAAGCTGTTCGTCGGACTGGGAAACCCAGGCGCGCAGTATGCTCGCCAGCGGCACAACGTCGGCTTCATGGCCCTCGACAAGATCGCCGCAGAGCACGACTTCGCCGCCTGGCGCAAAAGATTTCACGGCGAAACATCCGAAGCCAGCCTGGGTGGGGAACGCGTCGTACTCCTCAAGCCCGCCACCTACATGAACGACAGTGGCCGCTCGGTCGGGGAGGCCGCGCGCTTCCTCAAGATCGCGTTGGAGGACATCTACGTCTTCCATGACGAGATCGACCTCGCTCCCGCCAAGCTCAAGGTGAAGGTCGGCGGCGGCAATGCCGGTCACAACGGCTTGCGCTCCATCACCGCGCACCTCGGCAACGATTACACCCGCGTGCGCATCGGTGTCGGCCATCCCGGCGCCAAGGATGCGGTGGCGCATTACGTGCTGCACGATTTCGCCAAGGTGGAATACGGCTGGCTCGATCCGCTGCTGGATGCGATGGCCGATGCCGCGCCCTTCCTCGCCAAGGGCGATGCGGCGCGCTTTCTTTCGCAGGTCGCCCTGAAGACGCGCGAGGAGCCGGCAGAAGAGCCGCCGGCCCCCAAGCCGCTCAAATCCACCGCGCCGCCACGGCACCCTGCAGGAGAGCGCGCATCAAAGCGCGCCGGTGCGCTGGCCGACAACTTGAAAAAGTGGCTCGCCGGGCGCGACGACAAGGAGTAAGGCCCAGGCCTGCGGGATCACGGCCCGCGGTTTGGTCTCTAAGCCGCTGAAAGTTCGCTTGCACTGGAGTTGCCTATGAATGCCGCCCGCTTGCTCGCGCTCCTCTATGCGTTTGCCGTCACGGCACCGCACCTGATCGGCGTCGCTTTCGCGCAGGCCGCAGTGACGGCGCCCGCCGCCGTGCAAGCACTCAGCGGTCAGCATCCGGCCGAGTATTACAAGCGCGCCGATGAACTTTTCAAAGCTGGCAACAAGGACGATGCCGTCTTCGTCTTCTACCTCGGCCAGCTTCGCTACCGCACCTTCATGCTCGCCAATTCCGGCGGCGATCCCACGGGGGACCGAAATCTCTACGCTTCGCTGGCGCAGGGCATCGGCAAGCCGATCGACCAGTACGCCTTCGGCGACATCCCCACGCTGGCGCGGACGATCGACGCCGTCCTCGCCTACGACGGCGCGACCCCCGACACGTTCGCCGGTTCGGCCAACGCCACTGCCGCGCACGACAACGTTCGCGGCGGTCTGGCTGCGATGAAGACGAAGATGCTCGCCGAGGCGGACCGCATCAGGGCCGAACGGGTGAAGAACGGCCTGGAGAACCGCTAGGCGATCGCAGCGACCCGCTGCTCCCACACGGCCTTGCAGCCAACAACAGCGAGCCCCAAGTCCCGCGCATGACAGCCATCATATCCATCAAAGATCTGTCGAAGACGTACGCCAGCGGCTTCCAGGCGCTGAAGAACGTCAACCTCGACATCCGTCGCGGCGAGATCTTCGCCCTGCTTGGCCCCAACGGCGCCGGCAAGACGACGCTCATCTCCATCGTCTGCGGGATCGTCAACGCGACCACCGGCTCGGTGACCATCGACGGCGGCGACATCCGCACCGACTACCGCCGCGTGCGCGCCATGATCGGCCTCGTGCCGCAGGAGTTGACCACCGACGCCTTCGAGACCGTATGGGGCGCCGTCTCCTTCAGCCGCGGCCTGTTCGGCAAGGCGCCCAATCCGGCCTACATCGAAAAAGTACTCAAGTCGTTGTCGCTATGGGACAAAAAAGACAACAAGATCATGACGCTGTCGGGCGGCATGAAGCGCCGGCTGCTCATCGCCAAGGCGCTGTCGCACGAGCCGACGATCCTCTTCCTCGACGAGCCGACCGCCGGCGTCGACGTCGAGCTGCGCCAGAACCTGTGGCAGGTGGTCCGCAATCTGCGCGATACCGGCGTCACCATCATCCTCACCACGCACTACATCGAGGAAGCCGAGGAAATGGCCGACCGCGTCGGCGTCATCGGCAAGGGCGAGTTGATCATCGTCGAGGAGAAGGCCGAGCTGATGCGCAAGCTCGGCAAAAAGCAGCTGGTGCTGCAGCTCAATGAAGCGCTGCAGGCCGTACCGGGGGAGCTGGGTGCACACGACCTCGCCCTGTCGCCCGACGGGCGCGAGCTGACCTTCACTTACGATACGCAAGCCGGCCGTACGGGCATCACCGCGCTGCTCAACGATATGCGCGCGGCGAACGTCGGCTTTGCCGATCTCAACACGACGCAGTCCTCGCTCGAGGACATCTTCGTCGATCTCGTCAGGAGCCAAAAATGAACCTGCACGCGGTCAAAGCCATCTACGTGTTCGAGATGTCGCGCGCCTTCCGCACGGTCATGCAGAGCATCATCTCGCCAGTGCTGTCGACGTCGCTGTATTTCGTCGTCTTCGGCGCGGCTATCGGCGGCCGCATCTCCGAGATCGACGGCATCAGCTACGGCGCCTTCATCGTGCCGGGGCTGATCATGTTGCAGCTCCTCACGCAGTCGATCGCCAACGCCTCGTTCGGCATCTACTTCCCGCGTTTCACCGGCACCATCTACGAGCTCCTCTCGGCCCCGATCTCGCCGTTCGAGATCGTGCTCGGCTACGTCGGCGCTGCGGCGACGAAATCACTTATGCTCGGCCTCATCATCCTGGCCACGGCGGCGCTGTTCGTCGATCTGCACATCGCCCACCCGTTCTGGATGTTCGCCTTCATGGTGCTGACGGCGGTGACCTTTTCGCTGCTGGGATTCATCATCGGCATCTGGGCCGACGGCTTCGAGAAGCTTCAGGTCATCCCGCTGCTGATTGTGACACCGCTGACATTCTTGGGCGGCACCTTCTATTCCATCAGCATGCTGCCGCCGTTTTGGCAGACGGTGACGCTGTTCAATCCGGTGGTCTACCTGGTGAGCGGATTTCGTTGGAGCTTCTATGAGATATCCGACGTCAACATCGTCGCCAGCCTCGGCATGACCCTGGTGTTCCTGGTCGTCTGCCTGATCGTCATCTGGCGCATTTTCACCACCGGATACCGGCTTAAAGCTTGAGCATTTGTGCAACGCAGCTTGCGTAGGCAACGAGGCCGGGCCAGTGTGGGCGCGTTGCCGGGGGGTGACCGTGCCGGCAGGCATCGACAGGGGAGGGGCACGTGGAAGGCATCATCAATTCAATCGTCCGGTTTCTGCAGCAGGGCATCGCTGCAATCTTCAAGTTCATTGAGCTGGTCTGGCAGTGGTCGTTCGGCCAGATCGTGTCCGTCTTCTCGTCCGATTGGCAGGCGCTGCCGATCTGGAAGATCGTCATCCTGATCGTCGCCCTCGCCGCTATCGCCTATATTCTCTATCGCGCACTGATGGTGCTGTGGTCGGGCGTCGTGTCCCTGTTCCATGCATTCGTGGAACTGCTCGGAAAATTCGTCTCGGTGCTGCCGCAGATCGTCATCGCCGGCCTCATCGCCTTCGCTGCCGGCTACGTGATCCAGCACATAAACTTTTGACGTAGCTGACCATGGACCCTCTCACCGTTGACTTCGCCTGGTATGCGGCTGGCGCGTTCGCCGCCGGCTTCGTCGTCGCATGGATCGCCTGCGCCGATGCTGAATCGAGCGAGTATGCCGCGCTCGCTCCGTATGCACAGGCCGAAGAGAGACGGCGCCGGGGGCCGCTCAGCTGGCTGTGGCGCGGCTATCGCGCCTACGACCGAGGGGCCGGCTGGTATGATCGCATCGGCTGGTTCCTGGGGCTCTTCAAGACCAACGCCGCCGTTGCCGTGCTCGTTGCCTCGACCGGCGCGGCGGCGACCTACGGGGTCATCGAACTCCGCGACAGGTATGCCTCGCCCGCGGTCGAAACGGCCGCCATCGACCCCGAGCCCGAGGTGCGCCAGACGCGCAACTCGACGGTGTTCGCCATCGAGGGCAAGGACAAAGCCGGTCGCCGCGGCACCTTCGACGTCGTGGTGCTCAATAAGAGCTTCCTGTGGGTACGCGGCAGCGCCGAGGACCTGGAGAAGGACGGCGTCATGATCCCGCGCGGCGAAGTCGCCGCCGCCGTGATCGACGATGAGGTGCGCGCCGCACTCATCGACGCCAAGGAAGTGATTGCCATCGGCACCGCCTCGCAGGAGGGCGTCGCTGCCGAAGAGGTGGCACGCGCCGAGCGTCGTGCCCGCCAGGCCGCGACACTTGTATCAGGCGCCCTGCGCGCCGACATACCGATCTGGACGCTCAACCTCGGCCAGTATCGCGACCCGTGCACGAACTGCGAAACCGGCGGTACCAGCTGGCAGCGGCCGTTCATCGTCGTGGCGGTCAAGGAGACCGATGTCGGCACCGACATTGGCGAAGCCCTGGCCGACGCCATGACCGGCAAGGAGAAGCTGCCGAGCCCGCAAAGCTACTCGGTCTTCGCTCTCGCCCGCTTCCGCTAGCTGCGCGGCGCTGCGTTCGGAGCGGGGATCGATCGGAGGATAGTTTAATGTTCGATCGGCGATGCGCGCACCGCGCACTCATTCTCATAACAATGGCGTTGGTCTCTAGCTTCGCCGCCCGCGCCGCCACCGATCTGGGGTGCGTGCAGAAGCTGCAGCAACAGCAGGCCCAGCGCGTACAGCTGTGCGAGCGCAAGTTCCAAGGCGAGCATCTGGAACTCTGCAAGGCAGCCGCGGCGCAAGAACACGACCGCAAAGTGAAAATCTGCGATGCCCGGGAGACGCCTCGATAAGCATCGCGATAGGGCCGCCGGCCGGACACCGACCTGGCGGTATCTTTGCCGGTAAAATGCGGCGTCGGCGGCGATGCGGCAAAGGTGGGCTTCACAAGCCGCCTTTAAACCCCTAGGCATGCGCCACGCACCGGGCCGGGCGTTGCCGCTCGCCCACCCTCCAGCAAACGCCGGGCTAGGCATCATGGGCTTTAAATGCGGCATCGTGGGTTTGCCGAACGTCGGCAAATCGACCCTGTTCAATGCACTGACGCAGACCGCGGCGGCCGAGGCCGCAAACTATCCGTTCTGCACCATCGAGCCCAACGTCGGCGAAGTCGGCGTGCCCGATGAGCGCCTCGACAAGCTGGCCGCTATCGCCAAGTCGGGCCAGATCATACCGACCCGCTTGACCTTCGTGGACATCGCCGGCCTCGTGCGCGGAGCCTCCAAGGGCGAAGGTCTCGGCAACAAGTTCCTGTCGCACATCCGCGAGGTCGACGCCGTCGCCTACGTGCTGCGCTGCTTTGAAGATGACGACATCACGCATGTCGAAAACCGCATCGACCCGCTGGCCGACGCCGAGGTGGTCGAGACCGAGCTGATGCTGGCCGATCTGGAAAGCCTGGAGAAGCGCAGCGCGGTGGCCGAGAAGAAGGCCAAGCAGGGCGACAAGGATGCCAAGGCGCAGTTCGCGGTGATGGAGAAGGCGCTGATCCCGCTGCGCGCGGGCAAGCCGGCGCGAACCGCCGACATCACACCCGAGGAGCGCCCGATCTTCCTCGCCCTGCAGCTTCTGACTTCCAAGCCGGTCGTCTACGTGTGCAACGTCGAGGAATCCGCCGCCGCCGAGGGCAACGATTATTCCAAGAAGGTCGAGGCCCAGGCGAAGGCTGAGGGCGCCGTCAGTGTCGTCATCTCGGCCAAGATCGAAGCCGAGTTCGCCGGGCTGCCGCCCGCCGACCGCAGCGAGTTCCTGGCCGAGATGGGCCTTGCCGAACCGGGCCTCAATCGGCTGATCCGCGCCGGCTACCAGCTGCTCGACCTCGTCACCTATTTCACCGTCGGTCCGAAGGAAGCGCGCGCATGGACCATCACGCGCGGCACCAAGGGCCCGCAGGCGGCGGGCGTCATTCACACCGATTTCGAGAAGGGTTTCATACGCGCCGAGACTATTGCCTATGACGACTACGTCGGGCTCGGCGGCGAGGCCGGAGCGAAAGAAGGCGGCAAGATGCGCCTGGAAGGCAAGGAGTACGTCGTCAAGGACGGCGACGTGATGCACTTCCGGTTCGCCAACTAGCCCGCGCCGCCTGTGGATAACGCCTCTCCGGCACGGCGCGCGGCGCCCGCTATTGGCACGCCGCCCACTGACGCCCATATGCTTGCAATGCCGGCGCGATAGGCCGGGCGGCGAATTGAAGCGCGGATGCGCCGAATTGCAGCCCGTGCGCGTTTAGCCGCCAGCAACAGTTTTACGAGGATGCCATGAGCCCAATTGCCAAGACCATCGCCATTGCATTGAGCGGCCTCGTCACGTTGGGGGCCGCGGCGGTCGCCGAGCCGCGCCCCGCCGCAGATGCTGCGCAACAACCGGCGAGCAATACGATGACGACCGGCAGCGTCAATGTTGAACGCAGCATGGATCAGCGGATGAAGGACTGCATGGAGGTCTGGGAGCCGCGCACCCACATGACCAAGCAGCAGTGGCGGCGCACGTGCAAGATGTCGCTGAAAGAACTGTCGACGCCCTAATCCTCCAACGAGGTGAGTGCCGACCCTTCTTCCCTCAGGGGCTAGCCTTGCGCGCGCTGGCCATAGCCTTTGAACCGCTCTACGACGCGCGTCATCTCCTCATCGTCGAGAATGTGCGGCTCGCCCAGTGCCAGTACGTTCGCATATTGCCTCGCCAGCACCTCGACCTCGTGAGCGAGTTCCAGCGCCGCGCATAGCTCGCGCCCGACGGCAATTTGCCCGTGATTGGCCATGAGGCAGGCGTTGCGATGCGCCAAGCCGCCCGCGACATGACCCGCCAACGTCTCCGTGCCGAAGGTGTCATACGGCACCAGCGGGATGTCATTTCCGCCGGCCACCGCGACCATGTAGTGGAAGGCCGGGATCGGCTTGTGTGCGCAGGCGAGCACCGTGGCGTAGAGCGAATGCGCATGCACGACGGCGCCGATGTCGGGGCGGGCGCGATAGGCGGCCAAGTGGAATCGCCATTCGCTTGACGGTTTGCGCGAGCGCTTGCCCAGCACTACGCCCTTGCCGTTGACGAAGACGATGTCGCGCGGCCGTATCGCCTCGTAGGCCATGCCGGTCGGCGTGATCAGCATGCCGCCCTTCCAGCGGCAAGAGACGTTGCCCGAGCGGCCGGGCGACAGCCCCGAACGGCTCATGGCCAGCGCGGTGTCGATCACCGCCCGGCGCGCGTTCTTCTCGGCGTCTTTGCTTTTCTCACTCACGGCCAACCACTCACCACAGGCGCATCAGCTGCCCACCCTGCCACGGCTTCTCTTGCAAGATCATAACGGTTGCATGTGCGCCCCGTTGGGAAGCGGTCTATTTCTGCGCCCGCTCGGGGTAGAGCGACAGCAGGCCCTCGCGCGTCGCCGGGCAGACACCGCGCTCGGTGATGAAGCCGGTGACCAGCCGCGCCGGCGTCACGTCGAAAGCGGGGTTGCCGGCGGGCGAGCCGGGAGCGGCGATCTCCACGGTGACGACCGTGCCGTCGGGCAGCCGTCCAGGCATTTTCAGCACCTCGTCGGGGGAGCGCTCTTCGATGGGGATCGAAAGCCCCTCGTCGAGCGTCCAGTCGATGGTGGAGTGTGGTAGCGCGACGTAGAACGGCACGTCATTATCGTGTGCTGCCAAGGCCTTGAGGTAGGTGCCGATCTTATTGGCGACGTCGCCGTTGGCGGCCACGCGGTCGGTGCCGACGATCACCATATCGACCTTGCCGTGCTGCATCAGATGCCCACCGGCATTGTCGACGACGATGGTGTGCGGCACGCCGTGGCTACCGAGTTCGTAAGCGGTGAGGGCCGCGCCTTGATTGCGCGGCCGTGTCTCGTCGACCCAAACGTGCAGCGCGACGCCCGCATCGTGCGCCTGGTAGATCGGCGAGGTGGCCGTTCCCCAGTCGACGCAGGCCAGCCAGCCGGCGTTGCAATGGGTCAGCACGTCGACCGTCCGGCCTTCACCCTTCGCGGTGGCGATGTCCTCGATCAGCTTCTTGCCGTGCACACCGATCAGGCGGCAGGTTTCGACATCATCATCGCAGATCTCGGCGGCGCGCTGGTAGGCGGCAGCGAGGCGCTGATCACGCGGCAGGTTCTGCACGGCGCGGCGCATCTCCTCCAGCGCCCAGCGCAAGTTTATGGCCGTCGGTCGCTGCTTGGCGAGAAACGCGACCGCGCGGTCGATCGCCTCGTCCGAGGCATCCTCGCGAATAGCCATGGCGAGGCCATAGGCGGCGGTGGCACCGATCAGCGGCGCGCCGCGCACCTGCATGGAGAGGATCGCCTGCGCGGCATCCTCGGCCGACTTGAGCGGCACCACGATAAGCTCGTGCGGCAGCCGGGTCTGGTCGATGATCTCGACCGACCAGCCGTCGGGCGCCAGCCAGATGGTTCGGTAGGTCTTGCCTTTGATCTGCATCGTCTAGTCACCGCTGGGCATGGTTGGCGCCATGGGTATGTGGATGGTGTGGTCCAGTCCGCAACCGGCGCACGACAGCGCGTACCACTCCGCGTATGGGCGCGTCGAGCGGTCGACGATGTCGAGACCGGGCGCTTCACACACCGGGCAGGTGACGGGATGGGCCGGCGCCAGCCGCCAGGCGGCGATGCGCGCCAGCGCCGGACGCAGCTTGTCGGGCGGAAGCGCCTGCTGAGTCACGCCTCAGTGGCCTTCGAAGGTCAGCAGCGCATGCGTGCGGATGCCGTGGCTGCGCAGCAGATCGAGGCCGCCGAGGTCAGGCAGGTCGACGAGAAATACCGCGCCCGCGACGAGGCCGCCGGTGCGGCTGATCAGCTTGGCCGCCGCCTCGGCCGTGCCGCCGGTGGCGATCAGGTCATCGACGATAAGTATGCGTTCGCCCGGCTTGATGGCGTCCTCGTGGATCTCGATGATGTCGACGCCATATTCCAGGGAGTACTGCTGCCCGATGGTTTTCCACGGCAGCTTGCCCTTCTTGCGGATCGGTATGAACCCGCAGCTCAGCCGGTCGGCAACTGCGCCGCCGAGGATGAAGCCGCGCGCCTCGATTCCGGCGACAGCGTCGATTTTGTCATTCAGGTAGGGCGCGGCCATGCCTTCGACGGCGGCCTTGAAGCCCTTCGCGTCACCCATAAGGGTGGTGACGTCGCGGAACAGGATGCCGGGCTTGGGATAATCCGGAATCGTACGTACAAGGCGCCGCAAATCGTCCAAGTGATCACCTCCCGCCAAATTGCCGGCGCAAAATAGCAATATCGAACCTAAGGCGGTAGGCGTTTTCCCGCCCTCATTATTGCACATGACACGGCGCTGCCGCCGCCCCCTCACGGGCGCCGCGCGTAGCGCTTTTCAGGAGGCTATAGGCGTGGCCAGCGTTGATTTCCCCCTCATGGCGGATGAGGGCACGGACGATCTGCCAAGAACGCTACGACGCGAGCGCGAGGCACGCGAGCGGGCGGCGCGCGAAAAAGAGGCCAAGGCGCGTGCGGCAACGCTGACGCACGACTTCGGCGCTTCGGATGCGAACGACGACCGGCGCACCTACACCGACCCTGGCAGCGCTGCCGCGGTGACGCGCTTCGACGTCCCCTTTGGTCACCTGATGGCATTCTCGATCAAGGCGGTGTTGGCTGCCATCCCGGCGCTGATCCTGCTCGGTGCGCTGCTGTGGGTCGCCGGTGCGGTGCTCAAGGCCTACTTCCCCGAGCTGATCCACATGCAGATCCTCATCACCTTCCCCAACTGAGGCGAGCGGCGCTTAACGTCCATGCGTATGCAGATGCTGGTGGCCTGCATCGTGCTGGCCACCGCGCCAGTCCACACCGCCAACGCCGCCGCCAAGGACGAAGCCGACGCTCCCGCTGGGAAGAGCGGCGACGTGAAGGAAATCCGCGTTCCAATTCCGTCGTTCTCCAAGGATGTCACCGACAACGGCTGTCGCCTGCGCGCATCACCGCAGGAAGTGTTCACCGGAGCAGATGCAGACCTGCGCCATGTGCCGTTCGAGGATCTGATCGGCGAGGTCGTCGGGCGCTATTCGGTCCGCGCCATGCTCGACGCGCCGGTCGCCTTCGAAGCAAAGCTGGCGGATCTGACGCCGGAGATGCGCACCCTGGTGATGCTCGACGGATTGCGCAACGGTCTTGGGCGCGACGGGCTGCACACGTACTTCTTCATGAGCACCGCCGCGCATGCGCCGGCGATGGCCGAGGCGCTGAAAGCCGCCGGCATGGCGCGCGAGCATGGGCTGTTTACCCAGGCCATGGCGCTGTTCGGCCCAACCTATCCCATAGAAGAGGAGGCGCGCGGGCAGCGCTTCTCCTATTCCTCGCTCGATACCCCACTCAACGACTTCGATCGTCGGATGATGGACATCGCCCGCTCGTTCGGTGATCGCGAAGCCTTCGGCAACGCGATGGTCGCCTATGTCGGGCGCACGCCGGCGCTGTGGGCGCGCATCGAAAGCGAGCGTTCTCGTCTCGGCGATGTCGCCCGCCTGCGTTACCTGAACAACGCCATTGTCGCCCGCACCAAGGCGTGGGACACGCCGAAGGCGGACGTCGCGGCGCAGCTGGCGGCCATGCCGCAGGAGCAACGCACGCTGCTCGTCATGCACGTGTTCAATGCCGAGTTCGAGAACGGCGGGGTGCACCAATTCTTCCTGAATTCGTCCGGCGCGGTGGCGCCCGAGGTGCACGCGGCGATGCTCGAGCTGGGCCTTGAACGACAGGCCGCCATCTTCAAGCGCGCCCTCGACATGTTCGGCACGACGTACGCGCGCGACACCGAGCTTCGCCGCAAGAAGCACTTCGATCATGCCGATTGGAACGACTGGGACAGGCAGCTCTCCGCGCTCACCGACGAATTTTACGCGCTCGACGGCGGGCCGACCGCGGTGCGGCTCGGGGGGACGACGGGGATCGCCGGCGGCCCCGGCATCTGGCCGGCGATGGCCGCCTATGCACGCAAAAAGAAGCTGCTGCCGTGCTGATCTCTAGCGGCCGGCCATGGCCGTCAGGTATGCGATGACCGCGTCGAGTTCGGCATCGGAGAGCGCCTTCTCGTCGAACCCTGGCATCTGCTGCTGCGGCCAGGTGCGCACCGCCTTCGGGTTGCGGATCAGCGCGCGCAATCCGTCATGCGTCAGGTATTGGGTGGGGTTCATGGGCTGGCCGAGGTCCGGACCGATATCGGCTGCACCGGCCCCTTTCATGCGATGGCATGGCATGCACTGCGTGGTGAACACGGCTTGGCCGCGTCGCGCCGGGTCATCGGCCGGCAAAGCCGCGGCAACGGCCATCTGCGGCCAGCGGTGGGCGGGCGATTCAACGCCCGTCAACGCGACGGTCTGATAGGGCCACAGCTCCGTGCCGACCTGCGAGCGCTCGGGATGTTCCCAGACGAGATAGAACGGCCCTGCCGACACATCCTTGCCCGGCAGCGACGGCCACGGTGCCGCGGCGTCCTCGATGGCGATCCAGGCGACGCTGCCGCCGTGTGCGCCTTTGTCGATCAACGCCATGGGAATCTGCGAGACGAAGCCGTCGGCGGCGCGCGTCTCCACGGTGTCCAAGGCGGGATCGGGGTTGTCGCCGAGCAGCGCCAGCAGCGGCACAGCGCGATAGGTCATCGCCCGCTTGTACGACACGTCATCGGCAATGGTGATCGTAGCCGCATCGGCGCGCGCCAGAAGCTCGGCCGCAGTGAAGCTCTGCTGCCGGTCACCGAACGACAACGTCAGCCTTGTCGGATCGGCGCGCGCCGCCCCGAACGCGAGCAGCGTCATCGCCAGCGTCATGAGTGCCTTGCGCATGCCAGTTCCCGTCAATTGCGCCGCCACGTCCGTCACTGTAGCGTTCCCCGATCATCGCAGGCAAAGGAACCTTCTGAAATGCCCAGCACTGGCGGCAACGATGCGCAGGCCGAGCTTCACCAGATCAACGGCGCGCTGGATGTCCTGTTCACCTTGCGCGAGGAGTTCGCCACGTGGCTGGAGGAAGCGCAGAGCGAGGAACGCAAGGAAGAGCTGGATAACGTCTATCGGCACGTCGAGGCCATGGAACAGGAATATCAGCGCCGTCGCGAAGCTCGCACAAAAGCAGCTGACCGGCGGCTGAACTCAGCGCCTCCCGCCAAGCTCGCTGACCGCGGCGGTAAGCGCCTCCATGACGCCGGGCTCGCTGATGGCATGCCCGGCCTTGTCGATGATCTCCAGCCGGGCGTTGCCCCACGCCGTGCTGAGCGCGTAGGCGGCCGCCGGCGGGCACAGCAGGTCATAGCGGCCTTGCACGATCACGCCGGGGATGTCCTTCAAGCGATGCGCCTCGCGCAGCAGCTGATCGGGCTCGAGGAAGAATTGGTTGCGGATGTAGTGCCCCTCGATGATCGGCGTCGGAGGCAGGCGCTCGCTGCGTCCGACCGCCGCGGTGAGCTGCACGCTTGAGGGAGCCAACTCCGACAGGGCGCGCTCGTATGCCGCCCAGATATGCGCCGCCGGTGCGTGCACGGCACGATCTGGATCGGCGAGGCGGCGCAGATAGGCGGCCAGCGGATCGACGCGCTCATTCTCCGGCAGGGCGTCGATGAAGGCGGCGAACAGCTCGGGACGGAATCGCTCCGGTCCTTCCACGAAAGCCCATTCGACTTCCGCCTGCGTCCCAAGGAAAATGGCGCGCAACGCCAAGCCGGTGACGCGCTGCGGATGCGCTTCGGCATAGGCTACGGCGAGCGTCGAGCCCCAAGAGCCTCCCACCACCAGCCAGCGCTCGACGCCGAAGTGTTCGCGGATGGCCTCGATATCGGCGACGAGGCGTTGCGTCGTATTGGCGTTGAGCGACAGATACGGATGGCTGCGGCCGGCACCGCGTTGATCGAACAGGATGGCGCGAAAGCGCGAGGGATCGAACAGGCGGCGATGCATGTGCTGCGCGCCGCTGCCCGGGCCGCCGTGCAGGAATATCGCCGGGATGCCGTCCGGCTGCCCGAATTCCTCGACGTACAGCCAATGGCCATCCCCAACGTCCAGCATGCGCGCATCGAACGGGCGCAATGGATCGGTGTTGGTCGCGTGATCGGGCATGCGCCGTGTGTGCCGTTACCTACAGAACAGCGCAAGCCTAATCGACATCCTAAAAGTTTCGGCCGGCGCCTGCTGGGCCCACCTCCCCGCAGGCGTGACCGGCGCAACGAGACTGACAGGAGAGGAATCGTAAATGTACGCCAGTCGCCTCGTGGCGGCAGCCCTTGGGCTTGCCTTCGGTCTGGGCGCAATCGTCTCGTCGGCACAAGCTGTGCCGGTGGACGCACTTAGCTGCAAGCAACTCTGGGTGAAGCGTAACCAGATCTACAAGACCAACGGTTACTGCTTCAAGACGGCCAAGGCACGCAACTACTTCGGCAACGCCGGATGCTATGTCTCAGACATGGACGCCGTATCGATGTCGAGCAACGAGATGCAGCGCGTGCTGACCTACAAGCACTGGGAACAGGTCAACGGCTGCTGATTGGCTGTCGACGTGCTACGCGGAAGCCAGGACTCCAGGGCCCTGGCTTTTGTCGTTCATGCACGCTTGCGACGCGACGCGGTCAGCACTGCGATTTGCCCTAAATTTCGGCTACACAGTCGAGCGTTCTGCATATTTCAGCAGCACCAATGCGCATTGAGTTGCGCGCAGCCAAGACCGATAGTGGACGTCGCGTTCACTCAGGGGCAGGCGCGTGACCGACTTCGACTTGCTGGTTATCGGCAGTGGCCCGGCGGGCCGACGCGCGGCGATACAGGCCGCCAAGCTCGGCAAGAATGTCCTCGTGGTAGAGCGTGGACGACGTGTCGGCGGGGTCTCCGTCCATACCGGTACGATCCCATCCAAAACGCTTCGCGAGACGGCACTGAATCTGTCGGGCTGGCGCGAGCGTGGCTTTTATGGCCGCGCGTATCGCGCCAAGCAGGACCTCAGCGCCGATGATCTGCGTGCCAGGCTGAACATCACCCTCAATCACGAGGTCGAAGTTCTCGAGCACCAGTTTGCGCGCAACTACGTGAAGACGGTGCACGGCGAGGCGCGCTTCCTCGATGCGCATACCGTCGAGATTGCCGCGCACGAAAACGAGGCCCTACGGTATACCGCCGAAAAGTTCGTCATCGCTGTCGGCACCGTGCCGTTCCGCCCCAACACCATTCCATTCGACGGCACGCTGGTCTTCGACAGCGACGACATCCTCGAAGTTCCCAGGCTGCCACGCTCCATCGCCGTCATCGGCGCCGGCGTCATCGGCGTCGAGTATGCGACGATCTTCAGCGCCCTCGACGTTCCGGTCACGCTCGTCGAGCCGCGCGATTCCATGCTCGACTTCATCGACCGTGAACTGCTGCAGGATTTCATCTTCCAGCTGCGCGATCGAGGCATGGTGCTGCGCTTCGGCGCCAAGGTCGAAAGCGTCACGCGCGGCGCGGAAGGTTGCGAGATCATCCTGGAGGGGAACCGGCGCGTGCGTTCCGAGATGGTGCTGTTCGCCGCCGGCCGCATGGGCGCCACCAAGACCATGGGGCTCGACGCCGCCGGCCTCGAATGCGACCACCGCGGCCGCCTGAGCGTCGATGCGATGACCTTCCAGACCAAGGTGCCGCACATCTACGCGGCGGGCGACGTCATCGGCTTTCCCAGCCTCGCCTCGACGTCGATGGAGCAGGGGCGCATCGCCGCCTGCCACGCCTTCGGCGCCACGGCGCACGAGCCGCCCGAGTATTTCCCCTACGGCATCTATTCGGTGCCCGAGATCTCGACCGTCGGCATGAGCGAGGAGGAAGTCGCCAAGCGCGGCATCCCATACGAATGCGGCATCGCCCGTTTTCGCGAGACCTCGCGCGGGCACATCATGGGCATCGATAAGGGGATGCTGAAGATGCTGTTTTCGCTCAAGACGCGGCGCCTGCTCGGCTGCCACATCGTCGGCGAGGGGGCGACGGAGCTGATCCACATCGGTCAGGCCGTGCTGAACCTCAAGGGCACGCTCGACTACTTCGTGCAGAACACGTTCAACTACCCGACGCTGGCGGAGGCCTACAAGATCGCCGCCCTAGATGCCTGGAACCGCATGGGCGCCGGCGTCCTTGCGGTCGGCAGCGGCGAAGTCAAAGCGGCGGAATGAGGCCGCGACGGCGCCTGTGGGCATCGACGCGTTGTGATCACCGTCCATCACCCGACGGCTCGTGGTCTTGCGCCAAAGGCCAGGCAGGTTCACCTATCCTCGGCGACATCGTCGAGGACGCTGAGGCATGCGGATCGTCATTTTAGGAGCGGGCGGGGTCGGCGGCTATCTTGGTGCACGCCTGGTCGCTGTCGACGCCGACGTCACCTTCCTCGTTCGCGCCAAACGCGCCGCGCAACTCGGCGCGGCGGGCATCGCGGTGAAGAGCCCGCTGGGCGATTTCGCTGCGCCCGTGAAGGCAATGACGGCCGACGAGAATTACGAGGGCGTGGCCGACGTGGTACTGCTCGCCTGCAAGGAGCCGGCGCTGGCAGCGGCGCTCAACGACGTCAGCCCGTTTCTCGCCCCGCAGACGCGCCTGCTCCCTCTCCTGAATGGCGTGCGCCACATGGAGCTTATCGCCGCGCGTTTTCCGGCGACGGTACTGCTGGGCGGAATTGCGCATGGTGCCGTGGACCTGCGCCCCGACGGCGTGATTGCGCACCTGTCTCCATTTATGACGGTGCTGGTCGGTGCCGTCGCGAGCGCCGACGATACGGTCGCCAGCGCGCTGGTGGAGCGCCTCAAAACGGCGGGCGTCGATGCGCATGCGACGCACGAGATCCGCCAGGACATGTGGAACAAGTTCGTTTTCCTCACAGCGTTCGCAGGCATTACCTGCCTCATGCGATCCAGCATCGGCACGATCCTGCAGACGGACCTGGGGCGGGAGCGCATTCTGCAACTGCTCGAAGAGACGCGCGCCGTCGCGGAGGCGGAAGGCTTCTCGCCTCCCGTGGCGCTGATGGAAGAGTACCGGGCTCTGCTGACGATGCAGGGCTCGACGCTTACCTCTTCTATGCTGCGCGACATTCAATCCGGCCGGCGAACGGAAGGCGCGCATATCCTCGGCGACATGCTGGCCCGCGCGCGGCGGCATGGCATCTCGACGCCGCTGCTGGCGCTCGCTACCGCACACGTCGAGGCTTACGAAAGCCGGCTCGACGCCACGGGTAGGGAGGCAGGAGACCTAGAGTAGCGGAATAAGATAGGTGATGATGCCGCGGATCTGCGGCTGCTGCGTCTCGCCCGGAGGATTGTTCGGGAACTCGACGGCCGAATAGAAGACCTGCACGTGGGTGTTCTTGAACGGTCCGTAACTGGGCAGGTATTCGAGTTCGAGATTGTATTCGTTCTGGCGCCCCGCCGGCGAGCCGACCGCACCGAGCGCGCCCCACGACCAGCCATAGCGCGTCTGCAGCTTGATGCCGTCGAACAGCAATTGCGAGAAGTCGTACGCGGCGCCGACGACGAACGTCTGCTGCCCCGCGGCATTAAAGTTCAGCTGGTCGAGAACCGTGTAGGCGGGAAAACTGCCGAATGGGCTCAGCAGCGCCGCCTCGCTGCCGTTGTGCGAAGCGGCCGCCAGCAGCGTGGCGTTGGCATAGCTCGCGGCAAAGCGCTCGGCTATCTGGTGCGTCGCATAGGGAGCGCCGACGATAAGGTCTTCGCCCACGGTGCGCTGACCCGTGTAGTTGACGCTGAAGCGGAGCTGCACGGGTGCGAGGTCGACGATCCAATCGACTTCGGCAAAGGCCGTATTGAGGACGTCGGGCACGAGATAGTCGATGGCGCCCACCGTGAGGCCTTTGACCGGCATGACTTTGGCGCCGGCCACCGCGACGCCGCGATCTTCCACGACCCCCAACTCCTGCGAGAACGACACGAAGCGACTGCTGTCGCGCGCCTTGAAGCCCCACAGATAACCGAAGCCGTAGTCGAAGGTTTGCGCCTCCTCGCGCCGGCGCATGAGCGCCACGCCTTCGACGGCGTTTGGTATCATGCGGTTGTCCTGCGGATTGATGTAGGGCGTTTTCACCAGCTGACGGCCGATTGTCAGCTGCTGGCCCAGACCGCGCATATGCGCGTTGGCTATGCCGAGCGAGGACACCTCGGCCTGATTGTCGGTGAGCAGCAGCGTGCCGCCCTCCCCTTCCGGCGCCCACAGCGGCTGCGAGGTCGCCGCCGCGACTTCAAACTGCAGCCAGTCGTCGAGATAGCCGGTGCGCAGTCCCAGCGCCGCGCCGAGCGCCCAGGCTTTCGACGGCGGCCCGACGTCATTTTCCAGGTCGAGCGCGTGTGTGCGCGTGTAATAGGAAACGCGCATATCACGCAGGAATGGATCGGTGCTCTGCAGCCGCTGTTTGAGGTCCTGGAATAGCACCGGCTCGGTATCGTTCGGCAGCGAGCGATCAGGCTCGACGCGGCGGGGTCCGCCCGGCAGCGCCGGCTGCTTGTCGAACGTTCGCTCGATGGGGCTGTATATCTGGCCGGCCGACGACGGCACGCGTTCGGCGTCGTCATCCTGATCGGCGCGAGAGATTTTCGGAGCGCCGACGGTCGCTAGCAGGACCATACCGAACAACAACGCAGCTCGCGGCGCGGCGCGCGGCTGAGGTTTGGCGTCCATGATTTCCGTAATAGAATCAATTGGGCCGGCGCACGTCGAGGCCTAGCAGCCAGCCTCAGTCGCGGCAAGTTGCATCGACGTCAGCCCTTGCCGAGCACTCGACCGGCGACGGCGTCGAGCTTGGCCAGCAGCTTGGGGTCGCGCGCCTCGGGCGCCGTGATGATGGCCACATCGAGGGCGGTGTCGGAGCCGATGGGGCAGGCCGGATGCTCGCGCGGGAAAATCTCCGCGAGCTTATGCACGAGCCGTTGCGCCTTCTCGGTGTTGCCCTTCATGACCGCGAGCACGGAAGCGACGTCGACGTGCGCCACCTCCTCGTGCCAGCAGTCGTAGTCGGTAACCATCGCGACGGTTGCGTAACAGATCTCCGCCTCGCGGGCGAGCTTGGCCTCCGGCATGTTGGTCATGCCGATCACGTCGCAGCCCCAGCTTCGATAGAGGAAGGATTCAGCGCGCGTCGAAAACTGCGGCCCCTCCATGACGAGATACGTCCCGCCCTTGGTGTAGTCGAGGTTCTCGGCCTTGGCCGCCTGCTCGACGGCGTCGACGAGCAGCGGGCTCACCGGATGCGCCATCGATACGTGGGCGACGATGCCTTCGCCAAAGAAGCTTTTCTCGCGCGCGAAGGTGCGGTCAATGAATTGATCGACGAGCACGAAGTGGCCGGGCGCGAACTGCTCCTTCAGCGATCCGCAGGCGGAGATGGAGACCAGATCGGTAACGCCCGCGCGCTTCAGCGCGTCGATGTTGGCGCGGTAGTTGATGTGGGTCGGCGAGACGCGGTGCCCGCGTCCGTGGCGCGGCAGAAAGCGAAACGGCAGGCCGTCAACCTCGGCGAATAGGATCTCGTCGGAGGGCTCGCCCCAGGGACTGGATATCTTCTCCCAGTGGGGGTTCTCGATACCTGGCAGGTTGTAGAAACCGCTGCCGCCCACGATGCCCAGCACGGACTTGACCACGGTGCCTCCAATCGATGCTCGCGACGCCGGTGCCCTTTGCAGGCAACGATTCAGTGCTTCAGGCGCGACCAGATCCGCTTTTTGACGAGGTAGAGCAGCACGGTGGTGATCAAGAGATAGAGCAGCACCTGCCAGCCAAGCCGCTTGCGGGTGTTGAGATTCGGATCGGCCGACCAGGCAAGGAAGGCCGAGACGTCGTGCGCGTTCTGCTCGAGCGAGCCCTTGTAGCCGGACTCGGGCTGATACTCGACGAAGTTATCCTTCGACAACGGCGGCGGCATCGCCAGCTGGTGGCCCGGAAACGCGGCATTGTAGTACATGCCCTCGCTCATCGTCATGGACGGCGGCGGCTCGTGATAGCCGGTCAGCAGCGCATAGAGATAGTCTGCGCCGCCTTCCTGATAGCTGATGGCCATGTCGCGCAACATGTACAGCCACTGGCTGTACCAGGGCGCGTGGCTTTCGACGCTGCGCGCCTTGGCGATGAGCGACAAGTCGGGCGGCAGAGCGCCGTTCTGCGCAGCACGCGCCTGCACGTCGTTCTTGTAGGGTCCGATCATCGGGTCGGCGAGACCAGGCAAGCGGTCGATGGGGTTGCCCTGATCGTCGAGCGAGCCGGAGATCTGGTATGGCCAGCCGACGGCGAGCGCTTTGACGGATGCCTCGGGAAACTCCGGACCGCCGGGCTCAGCGAGATTGCGGAAGCGCACGCGCTTCAGACCATGACAGGCCGTGCAGACCTGCTGGTAGACCTGGAAGCCGCGCTGCAACTGGGCCTTGTCGTATTGGCCGGTGAAGCCTGCGAACGTCCAGTCCTGGCGCTCGATGACGGCGCCCTCGGCGGCCCGCGCCGAATGCGCAAACGGAGCTGCACCCGCCAGCGTGACCAGGACCGCCACCAACCCGCCGCGCCACTTGGAAGGCTCTAGTCTTCTCATGTGAGCCCCCTCAGGCCTTGGCCAGCGCCGGTTTGGCGCCCTTGTCCTTGCCGAGCACCGCCTCGGTGATCGAGCCGGGCACTTTCAGCGGCGTCTCCATCCAGCCGACCAGCGGCATGACGACGAGGAAGTGCGCGAAGTAGTAGAACGTGAAGACACGCGCCCAGAAGACGTACTCGGCATCCGGCGGCTTGGAGCCGAGCCAGCCGAGGGCCACGGCGCTGAACACGAACAGCCAGAAGAACCAGCGATAGACCGGGCGATACTTGGTCGAGCGCACGCGGCTGGTATCGAGCCAGGGCACGAACAGCAGCACGGCGATGGCCGCGAACATGGCGATGACGCCGAACAGCTTGGACGGGATGGCGCGCAGGATCGCGTAGAACGGCAGGAAGTACCATTCGGGCACGATGTGCGGCGGCGTCACCAGCGGGTTGGCTTCGATGTAGTTGTCGGCGTGCCCGAGATAGTCGGGCAGGAAGAAAGCGAACCAGGTGAACAGCAGCAGGAACGCGAACATGGCGAATGCGTCCTTCGACGTCGCGTAGGGCGTGAACGGCACTGCGTCGGACGCCGTCTTGATATCGAGACCCGTCGGGCTGTTCTGCCCGACGACGTGCAGTGCCCAGAGATGCAGGCCAACGAGGCCGGTGAGCACGAAGGGAAGCAGATAGTGCAGGCTGTAGAAACGGTTGAGCGTCACGCCGGTGACCGCGTAGCCGCCCCACAGCCATTCGACCATGGTCGTGCCGAGGCCCTTCCAGATGCTGTCGAGTGAGGAGAACAGGTTGGTGATGACGGTGACGCCCCAGAAGCTCATCTGCCCCCAGGGGAGCGAGTAGCCCATGAAGGCCGTGGCCATCATGACCAGGAAGATCAAGACGCCGATGATCCACAGCACCTCGCGCGGAGCCTTGTAGGACCCGTAGTAAAGACCGCGGAAGATGTGGACGTAAGCGGCGATGAAGAACATCGAGGCGCCGACCGCATGCAGGTTGCGCAGCAGCCAGCCGAAGTTGACGTCGCGACGAATTCGATCGACGGAATCGAAGGCGGCTTCGCGCGCTCGGCTGGTAGTGCATGGCCAGCACGATGCCGGTAAGGATCTGCGCGACGAGCATGAAGGTGAGGATGCCGCCGAACGTCCACCAGTAGTTCAGGTTGCGTGGCGTCGGAAAGTCGACGGCCTGCACGTGGAGCATGCGCGCGATTGGCAAGCGCGCATCCATCCATTTGCCGAACTTGGTGGTCGGCTGATAGGTCGAACCGTGAGTTAATCCGTGATCAGACATGGAGCTCCGCGGCGCATCAGCCGATCTTGATCTTGGTGTCGGAAATGAAGCTGTAGACCGGCACCTCGAGGTTGCGCGGAGCCGGTCCCTTGCGGATTCGGCCAGCGGTATCGTAGTGCGATCCGTGGCAAGGACACAGCCAGCCGCCGAAATCGCCCTTGGAGTCGCCCAGCGACTGCCCCTTGGGGATGCAGCCGAGGTGGGTGCAGATGCCGACCATGATCGAGCCAGTTCTCGTGGCCCTTGACGGTACGGTTGAGGTCGGTCGCCTTGGCATCTTCGGGCAGCGCTTCGTTGCGCGCCAACTCATCGACGAGATCGGTCAGTGGAACGGCGTTGGCAACCTTGATCTCTTCGGGTGTGCGATGGCGAATGAACACAGGCTTGCCGCGCCACAGCACGGTGATCGCCTGACCTTCTTTGACCGGCGCGATATCGACCTCGATGGAGGCAAGCGCCTGCGCGCCGGCATCGGGGTTCATCTGCTGGATGAAGGGCCACAGCGTCACCGCGCCGCCAACGGCAACGAAGGCGCTGGCCGCGAGGACGAGAAAGTCCCTGCGGTCCGGTTCTTCGGCGTCAACTGCCACGAGTGCCTCCGCTAGGTCGCTGTTCTGAAGACGTGCCGCACTGAACTGAATTCCTTCGGCTGCCGCCGATAGGAAAACGCCCGCGCTGCGAAGGCTGGTGCCATCGAGCCCGAGCGTGCCAACGGGATTGGCCTATAGAACCCGGCGATTTGCCATGCGGTTTATTGACATCGTTCTAAAGAGCGCTCAACCCCGCAGGTCAAGAAACCGGTAGGCAATTTGGCGCATGCGGCGTGCGCGGTGTAACGATCCCGTCTTTCGGCTGACGCAGGTCACTCCGCCGCGTCCTGCGCAAGGAAGCCGCCAGACTGGCGCGCCCACAGCTCGGCATATAGGCCGCCGCGGCGTAGCAGCTCGGCGTGCGAGCCCTGCTCGACGATTTTGCCCTCGTCCATGATGATCAGCCGATCCATGGCAGCGATCGTCGACAGGCGATGGGCAATGGCGATGACCGTCTTACCTTTCATGAGGTTGACGAGCTGTTCCTGGATCGCCGCCTCGACCTCGCTGTCGAGCGCGCTGGTTGCCTCGTCGAGCACCAGGATGGGCGCATCCTTCAACAGCACGCGCGCGATGGCGACCCGCTGGCGCTGGCCGCCCGACAGCTTCACGCCGCGTTCGCCGACGTGCGCCTCGTAGGCGGTTCGCCCCTTCATGTCCTCAAGGTTGCGTATAAAATCATGCGCGGCGGCTTGCTTGGCCGCTGCGATGGCGTCGGCTTCCACCGCGTCCGGCCGCCCGTAGAGGATATTGTCCATCACCGAACGGTGCAGCAGCGAGGTATCCTGCGTGACCATGCCGATCTGCGCCCGCAGGCTATCCTGCGTGACCTTCGAGATGTCCTGACCATCGATCAGCACGCGGCCGCCGTTGAGGTCGTAGAAACGCAGCAGCAGGCTGACCAGGGTCGACTTGCCGGCGCCCGAGCGACCGACGAGCCCGACCTTCTCGCCCGGCGCGACGTGCAGCGAAAGATTCTCGATGACGCTGCCGCGTCCCGTGCCGGGATCGCGCCCGTAGTTGAAGTCGATACGGTCGAACGCGATGTCGCCGCGCGGAACCTCGAGCGGCTTGGCATCGGGCACGTCGACGACGCTGCGCTCGCGCGCGATCGTCTCGAGGCCGTCCTGCACGACGCCGACGTTCTCGAACAGGCCCGCGACCTCCCACATGATCCAGTGCGACATGCCCTGCAGGCGCAGCACGAGGCCGACCGACAGCGCGATGGCGCCGGTGGTCACGGCGTCGATCGACCATAGCCAAAGCGACGTGCCGGCAACCATGAACAGCAGCAGCGCATTGAGGCAGTTGAGCGCCACGGTGAGCAGCGTGACCAGGCGCAGCTGCTCGCGCACCGCGTCAAGGAAGGTGCTCATGCTTTCGAGCGCGTAGTTATCCTCGCGTTCGGCGTGGGCGAACATCTTCACCGTCGACATGTTGGTATAGCGTGTCGACGACGCGGCCGGTCATCACCGAGCGCGCATCCGACTGCCGGTGCGAGATGCGCCCCAGCCGCGGGATGAAGTAGCGCATGGCGACGAGATATCCAGCCAGCCACAGCAGCAGCGGCGCCGACAGGCGCAGGTCGGTCGCCGCGAAAAGGAAGACGGCGCCGGTGAAGTAGATTGCGACGTACAGCAGCACCTCGGTGATCTTCATGATCACCTCGCGCACCGCCATCGCGGTCTGCATCACCTTCGTGGCGACGCGGCCGGCGAAGTCGTCGTTGAAGAAGGCCATCGACTGGCGCAGCACGTAGCGATGCGCCTGCCAGCGCGTGCGCGTGGTAAAACTCGAGAGCAGCCCCTGGTGGACGACCGCCTCGTAGAAGAACTTCAGGGCCGGCAGCAGCAGCAGGACGACGACGCCCATGCCGATGAGGAACGGGCCGTGCGTCGACCAGAACGTCGCGCGGTCGGCCTTCGACAGCCAGTCGACGAGGTTGCCGAGGAAGCCGAACAGCGAAACTTCGATCAGCGCGATGGTCGCCGACAGGGCCGCCGAAATGGCGATCATCGGCCAGAACGGTTTCGTGTAGTGGAACACGAAGCCCCAGAACGACTTCGGCGGCATGCCCGGCTGCTCGGCCGGGAATGAATCGATGCGCAACTCCAGCCAGCGAAAGAAGCGGGCAATCATTGAGAACTCCGGGCCTCAAAAGGCCGACGACGCCCAACGCGGCGGGCTGCTCGCAAGAGCCTCGGGCGCGGAACGTGATGTTTTTCCAGGTCTTGGGAGCTCTGCAGACGGCGTGCCCCTAGACATCTTTGCAGGGGATATATAGGGGGAATTGCGCCAACAAAAGGGTTCGAGGACGACAGGCATGACCGAACTCAGTCCGCCAACGCTGCAGGCAAGGGCGCTCGCCGAGCATCAACAGGCGGCCCGCGCCTGGTTCGAGGAGTTGCGCAATACGATCTGCGCGGCCTTCGAGCAGCTGGAGGATGAGTTGCCCGCCGGCGCGCCATTGTCGGACCGTCCGGCGGGGCGGTTCACGCGCACACCCTGGGAGCGGACCGACCACAGTGGCGTGCCCGGAGGCGGCGGCGTCATGAGCGTGATGCACGGCCGCGTCTTCGAGAAGGTCGGCGTGCACACCTCAACGGTGCACGGCGAGTTCGCCCCAGAGTTTCGCAAGCAGATTCCCGGCGCCGAGGAGCATCCCGAGTTCTGGGCCTCAGGCATCTCGCTGATCGCCCATCCGCAGAACCCCAACGTGCCGGCCGTGCACATGAACACGCGCATGGTCGTCACCTCAAAATGGTGGTTCGGCGGCGGAGCCGACCTGACGCCGGTGCTCGATCGGCGGCGCAAGCAGGAGGACGCCGACACGCTTGCATTCCACGCGGCGATGTACGGAGCCTGCGCGGCGCACGCGGTCGCCGACTATCCGCGCTATCGGAGCCTGGTGCGAGGAATACTTCTACCTGCCGCATCGCAAAGAGATGCGGGGGGTCGGCGGCATCTTTTTCGATTACCTGACGCCGCCCGAGACGGAGGGCGGCTGGGATGCCGCTTTCGCCTTCACGCAGGATGTCGGCCGCGCCTTTGCACGCGTCTATCCCATGCTGGTGCGGGGCAATTTTGGGCTGCCGTGGAAGGAAGCCGAGCGCGAGGAGCAGCTGGTGCGCCGCGGGCGCTACGTCGAGTTCAACCTGCTCTACGATCGCGGCACGGTCTTCGGGCTGAAAACCGGGGGCAACGTCGAACTCGATCCTGTCGTCGATGCCGCCGGTCGTGAAGTGGCCCTAGATCAGAAGCGGGTCATCAATCCGAAGTCGATGACGTCCATCTCGGGCGACAGCGTGTTGTTGCCGGCTGGCAGCGACGAGAAAGTCTGGTCGTCAAAATCTATGCGGCGATAGCCGACGTGCAGGTTGATGTCGCGGTTCCAGAAGTATTCAAGACCGCCGCCATAGGTCCAGCCGCTGAGCATTTCGCTGGCCGAAGTGCCGCCGGGACCGGTGCCCTTCACCTCAAGCTCGCCGTAGGCGTAGCCGGCCGTACCATAGGCCATGAGACGACCGAACGAGTAGCCGAGCTTGCCGCGCACGGTGCCGTAGTAGTTCAGCTCCGACTTGTACAGGGCGCCGCCGCGACCATCACCGTCGGCGAACGAATAGAAAGCATCGGTGATGCCACCGACGACGATATTGCCGAACTGCCAGTCGTAGCCGAATTTGCCGCCGATCGCCCAACCCTCGGTATCCTCGAGCAGCGCGCTGCCGGTGCCGCCAAGCGACAGCTCGTCGCTGATGCTCAGGTCAGGAGAAAGGATAAAGCCGGTGCGGGCGATCCCCGCAACCTCGTCGTCCGAGGCGTAGCTCAGGCTCGGCAGGCGCCATTGCTGGGCGGCCGCAGGAGCCGCAACGACGGAGGTAAGAACGAGGCACGCCAAAGCAACGCCCCCAAACTTATGCCACTGCATGCTACCTGCCCCAGGTTATTGCTGGATGGATCATACGGGCGGCCGGCCTGGAAGTCTGATGCAAAACTGCACCGCTGGTCCAATTTTGCCCGACCTGAGTAGGGTTGAGGGCCCCATCAGGAGCCCTACCGCCAGGGCAGCTTGTCCTGCTGCACCTCATCGAAGGCCTTGGCGAACTCGACGGCTCCCGGCTTGCGCGAGCTGGCGTCCATGCGGCGCGTAAACTCAGCCAGCAGCTCGGCCGAGGTTTTGTCGATCACCATCTTGTTCACGTAATAGGCGCGGCGGGCGAAGAAATTCGGCGTTGGCACAGTCAGCCCGACGGGTTGCATCATCTCCAGGCCGGTGGCGGGGCCGGAGAGGTTCATCAGCTCGATCTCCTCGCCCGAGAGGTTCGTCACCCCCTTGCGGGCGGCAAAGTCCTTCAGTCCGCGCAGTTTCAGCGATTGCAGCCACGGACCGATATCGCCGTCGAGATTGATGGCGTGGATGCCGTAGCCCTTCGACGTCTGCGCGTAAGTGACATGACGATACCAGTTGTCGGGCACCGACTTGGCGCTGCGCAGCATGGCCTGCAGCGAGGCGATCTTGCGCTGCAGTTCGTCGGCTCGCGCCTGATCGCGGGCGCCGGCCTTCAGGCGCTGCAGACGCTTGATGAAGTTGTCGCCGTGCTTGACGAGTTCGCCAATGGTGTTGGCGTGCAGCAGCTGCGCGTAGCCGAGGGCCGAGGAGATCGGCTTGCCCTTCTTGGTAATGGGATTGATGCCGGCCTGCATGTCGGCCGTGCCGTCGCCACCGGTCTCGAGCGCGTAGACGCGCACGACCTGTTCCTTGCCAAGGCCGAGCGATACCGCCTCCATAGCGTAACGACGCTTGAACTCGGCCTCCGATATGCGTGCCGGCGCAAAGCCGTAGTGCTTCTGCGCAGCAGCGAGAAAGTCGGCGAGTGCGGGCATCGGCTTGGGCGGCGCCTTGCCGGGCTCGGACTTCTCCTGGGCAGCGAGAAAACGCGACCACTGCTTATCGAGGTCGGCGCTGAGGCGCGGGCCCTGGTAGGTCGGAGGGAAAGTCCAGACGTAGTCGTCGGTGTCGAAGAATTTTGTCTTGGCGCGCTTGGCCCGCCGTCCGGCACGCTTTTGCTCGATATCGTGCCAATAGGCGTCGAGCATGCGGTCGTGCTGGCTCTTGGCGGTGCGCCAGGCGATGAACTCCGACTGCTGCCCGGCGGGCAGAGTGGCGAGGAAGTCCTGGACGGTGCCGGCAAGCGCTTCGCTGGACCACGCCCCTGTCACCGCCACGAGCATGGCGATGGCCACCAGAGCCTTCCACAGTCGGCAACGCCGCATCGGCAACCGGGCCTCCTTTTCCGTGCGCAACCCACAGAGATTCACGCGAGAGTTGGACGTTATCGTGATTTGTCGAAGCGAAGCGAGCCGAACTTGCCCGGTCACAGGGCAACGAGCAATTCCCCGCTAGGAACCAGTGATATGCTCGCGGCATGCAGGAAACGAACAGAGCCGAAAATTTGCCATTTAGCGCGCACGGCTTCCGCCGGCTGGCGGCCATGACACTGAGCCAGACGGTGCCCGTGGCCGACTCTAACGCGTTGGATACGCCTAGCGATTTCGACCTCAGTCCCGAACTCGTTCCCGAGGTGCCGCGCGCCCCACTGGCTCCTGCTGCCGTCCTCATCCCCGTCGTTGCCCGCGCCGAGCTGATGGTGCTGCTCACCCAGCGAACCGAAAGCCTGCCCCGCCACTCGGGACAGATCGCCTTCCCGGGCGGGCGCATGGAGCCAACTGACCGCGATCCGACGGCGACCGCGCTGCGCGAGGCGCAAGAGGAGATCGGCCTTGATCCAGAGTTTGTGGAGCCGCTCGGCTATCTTGACGCCTACCGCACCGGGACCGGCTTCCGCATCATCCCGGTCGTGGCGCTGGTGCGTGAGGGTTTTGCGCTGCAGCTCGATCCGCGCGAAGTTGCCGATGCCTTCGAAGTCCCGCTGGCGTTCTTGATGGACGAAGCGAACCATCGCACCGAGGTGCGCACCTGGCGCGGTGCCGAGCGGCGGTTTTACGCCATGCCGTTCGAGCAGCGATACATCTGGGGCGCTACCGCAGGTATAATGAAGAACATGCACAAGAGGCTCTTTTCCGCATGATCCGCATCGTCGCCGAAAACATCCTCCTCTTCATCCTGCCGACGATCGTCTACGTCGCTTACATATACTTGACGCGCGAGGAGCGGCCGGGCGCCATGCGTATCCTCGACGACGCGCCGTTGATCTGGCTGTTCGTCGCCGGGGCGGCGCTGGTGGTCGCCGTGCTCGCCAGCTTCGGCTCGGTGACGGGCGGCAAGCCCGGACAGGTCTATACGCCGCCGTCGTTCAAGGATGGACGCATCGAGCCCGGTCACATCGAGTAGCAGCGGGAAGCAACGATGGCGCTCGCACACGACAGCGGCGGCCTGCCGAGCCTCGCGAATGCCGAATGGCTGCAGCGCCCGCAGACGCGCGCCGTACTGGCGGCACTGTCGGCCGACGGGGCGCAAGCGCGTGCCGTCGGCGGGTCGGTGCGCAACTCGCTCATGGGCGCCCCGGCGAAGGATGTCGATATCGCCACGACGGCGCTGCCGGCCGAGGTCATCGAGCTTGCGCAGCGCGCCGGGCTGCACGCAGTACCGACCGGCATCGAGCACGGCACGGTGACGGTCGTCGCAGGCAAGGTGCCCTTCGAGGTGACGACGCTGCGCCGCGACATCGAGACGTTCGGCCGCCATGCGCGCGTCACCTTCACCACCGACTGGCGCGAGGACGCCATGCGGCGCGACTTCACAATGAACGCGCTCTATTGCGACGCCGAGGGCCGCGTGCACGATCCGCTCGGCGGGTATGGCGATCTCAAAGCCATGCGCGTGCGTTTCATCGGCGATCCGCGTGAGCGCATCCGCGAGGACTTCCTGCGCATCCTGCGCTTCTTTCGCTTCTTCGCCGAATACGGCGGCGCCGGGAGCCCCGATAGCGAGGGCGTCGCCGCGGCGCGGGCGGAGCGCGCCGGCCTTGCGCAACTTTCCAGCGAGCGCATTCGCGCCGAGCTGCTGCGACTGCTTCAGGCACCGGGCGCCGTCGGTGCCCTCACCGTCATGCGCGACAACGAGTTGCTGGCGCCGCTCCTCGGCACCGCCGGCGACGTCGAACGGGTTGAACGGCTTGCTGCCATCGAGGCGGCGCAAGGCCTCGCACCCGACCCGCTTCTGCGCCTAGCTGCGCTGGCGTCAGGAACGCGCGAAGACCTGCAGCAGCGGCTACGCCTCTCCACCGCCGAAGCCGCGCGCTTGGCCAACGCTGAGCGACGCGATGCGGCGTTCGACCCAAGCACCGACGGAGCTGCGGCGAAGGCCTTCATCTATCGCCACGGGGAGCAAGCCTTCACCGACGGGATGCTGCTCGACTGGGCGCGCTCCGGCGATGGCGGCGACGATCGCCAGCGTGCTGATCGCCTCGACTTGCCGACGCGGTGGAGTGCGCCGCCGCTGCCGGTGCGCGGCGCCGACGTCATGGCGCTTGGCATCGCGCCCGGGCCTGGTGTCGGACGGGTGCTGGAGGCGTTCGAAGCCTGGTGGATGGGCGCCGACTATCCGGCTGACGCCCGGCGCATCGGCGCCAAGCTGGAAGAGCTGGCGCGCGGCGAACGTGCCGCCGCGACGCCTAAACGCTAAAGCCGGCCCACTGCGCAGGCCATCAGGGCGAGAACAGACCCTGGATGGCGTCGGCGAGCGAAGCGGGGCTGCCGCTCTGCGACTGCTTCTTGCGACGACGCTGTTGGCTCGGCGCGGCAGGCCCTGCCTCGGTAGCGGCGACCACGTCGTCATCGGCCCCGTAGGCGGGCTGCTCGAAGCGAATCGACTTGCCGGTCAGTGCTGCGGCCGTGCGGCTGTCGAGCCCATAGAAATCGCCGTAGGTCTGCAGCTTGCCGTTCTCATCGACGCGCGCCGTCATGTAGGTCACGTGCACCGGGATGTGCTTGGCCAGCGCAACCTCCCCGCCACTCGAGAACATGCTTCCCACCTTATCTGACGACCAGCCCTTGTCCTCGGCGAGCAGAACCTCGGCCAGGCGACGCGGCTCGTGCACGCGCATGCAGCCGTGGCTCAGCGCCCGGAACGACTTGCCGAACAGGTTCCGCTCCGGCGTGTCGTGCATGTAGACGTCGTGCGAGTTGGGGAACAAGAACTTCACATCGCCGAGCACGTTCTTGGGGCCAGGCGGCTGCTGGAAGCTATAGGCGTGGATGTTGACGCTGGCCCAATCGACGGAGTTGGGATCGATCTGCCGGCCGCCGGCATACGCCTTCAGATCGTAGGCGTCGAGCACCGCCTGCGCCGAATAGCCCCCCCCGAAGATGCCGAAGAAGCCCGCGCCCCCGGAGCTCTTGCGCAGCAACGGCGCCAGCTCCTTCGCCTTGATGCCGGCGGGCACGCCCCAGCTCGGGCGGAATACGATGGTCTTCATGTCGGCGGAGAACACCGGCGTCGGCCACGACGGCTGCCCTACGATGATCTCGTCCGTGTGCACGACATTGCCGTTCTTCACCACGCGGGTGAGGAATTCAGGAACGTTATCCCAGACGTGGAACTCGCCCATGTCGGCGGGCACCCAGCGCCAGCGCTCCATATTGATGAGGATGCGCTCGATCTTGGAATCATTGGTCTGCACCGACGCAACGGGCTTGGGACCGCCGTTCAAAACCTGGCGCGTGCCGTTGCCGACGATACCGTCGGGCGTCAGCCCCTTGGACGTCTGGAAGGCCTTCACGGCAGCCTGCAGCTGATCGTCGTAGACATTCTCGCCCACCGGATCACTGGCGGGCGCCTTCAGGCGCTGACGCAGCAATGCGACCTGCGGATCGGTGCTGCCCGGACGGATGATACGGCCCAGCGGCAGTTGCACGCTGAGCGCAGGGTCTTCAGGTGGAGCGACCTCTTCCTTGACCTCGCCGCCGCGCAGCTTGATCAGCATCTGCCGCAGCGCTTCGAATTGCGCGTGCTTCGGATGCAGCGAGGTGAGATAGGCGTCGGGCTTTTCGGCGGTCGCGATTTCGGTCAGCACCGTCTTGGGCGGAACGAGCTGCGGCTGCTGATCCATCAGCTGCGAAATGCCGCGCGGGTCGATGCGTCCACCGCGCGCAAAGCGGGCATAGCGAAGCACTGCGACGGCGACTTGCAGTTCAGCGTCGGCGGCCGCTTCCGGCGTCAGGTTGGAAATGCCGGACGAAGGGATTTCGAACGCCGAGCCTGGCAGGCCCCAGTTTTCGGCGCGGGCGATCTCGGTCACCACGGCCTTGCCCTTGTCGGTCAGGCCGGCGGTAGACACCCACACGGGCGAGGTGATGACTTCGCCGTAATAGGACGCGAGCGCTGCGGCCTCATCGCCGCTGGCAGTCTTGCCGAGCGTGGTGAGACGGTTGCGGACGCCGGCAATGATTGGGTCGGCAGGCGGTAGAATCTGTGCCGGGTCGGCGGCGGCGGCAGCGCCGGTCGCATCGGGAAGCGCGGCGGTCGACTTCGGAGGCTCGCCGGGCGTTGAGGGGGTTGTTGCCGGAGCCGCAACCGGAGTTGTTGCAGCCGGTGCTGCTGGCGCCGTCGCGGTTGCTGCCGGCATTGCCGGTGGCGGCACAGCAGGTGTCGCCGTGGCTGCCGGCATCGCCGGCGCGGTGACAGCCGTCGCAGCTGCAGGGCTTGTCGCTGCCGGTGCCGTTGGTTGCGCAGCCGGCTGCGCGACGGCAGTCGGTGCACTTGGATTGGTCGGAGTGGCTGCCGCGGCCGTGCCGGGCGGTGTCGCAGCCGCGGGCGTCTGACTGGCAGGCGCAGACGCGGCTCCAGTGGCCGGTGGCGGCGGCGGGTCCTCGGCGTGCACGGCCACAGTGCCCGTCACGCAAAGCAGCGCGATAGCCGGTAGTAGCCCAGCTCGCGTCAAAACAGCCGTCTTATTGATCATCCCTCGGTCTCCAATAGCGCCTGTAGGCTAGGTGGAGAAAATGGCCGTGGCTTGGCCGGAATCGACGCACTCGACTGTTAACGCATGTGGCTATCGATGGAATCTCCCGTCAAGGCTAACATGGGTCATTGAGGCAACAACTCCGAACAAATACCCCCCGAAATCACGAAAAAGCCCCGGCCGTGCGGCCGGGGCTTCTGGTTTCTGCACAACTGAGCCGTGGCGGATCTTAGAAATCCATGCCGCCCATGCCGCCCATCCCACCGCCGGGCATCGGCGCGTGGGCATGCTCCTTCTTGGGGCGATCGGCGACCATCGCCTCGGTGGTGATCAGCAGGCCCGCCACGGAAGCGGCGTCCTGCAGCGCGCAGCGCACGACCTTTGCCGGGTCGATGACACCCTCGGCGACGAGATCGCCGTAGGTGTGCGTCTGAGCGTTATACCCGAAGTTGTACTTACTGTTCTCGAGGATCTTGCCGACGATCACCGAACCATCTTCGCCGGCGTTGGTGAATATCTGCCGGGCCGGAGCCTGCAGTGCCTTCTTGACGATGTTGATGCCGACCCTCTGGTCGTCGTTGTCCACTTTGAGGGCGTCGAGCGCCTTGATGGCACGCAGCAGAGCGACGCCGCCGCCGGGGACGATGCCTTCTTCGACGGCTGCACGCGTGGCATGCAGGGCGTCATCGACGCGATCCTTGCGCTCCTTCACTTCAACCTCGGTAGCGCCGCCGACCTTCAAGCACGGCAACACCGCCGGCCAGCTTGGCCAGACGCTCCTGCAGCTTCTCGCGGTCGTAGTCCGAGGTGGTGTCCTCGATCTGCGCCTTGATCTGCTTCACGCGCGCCTCGATGTCGGCCTTCTGGCCGGCGCCGTCGACGAGGGTGGTGTTCTCCTTGTCGATCGTCACCTTCTTGGCGCGGCCAAGCATCTCCAGTGTCACGTTCTCAAGCTTGATGCCGAGATCTTCCGAGATCGTCTGGCCGCCCGTGAGGACAGCGATGTCCTCCAGCATGGCCTTGCGGCGATCACCGAAGCCGGGAGCCTTGACGGCGGCAACCTTGAGGCCGCCGCGCAGCTTGTTGACGACGAGCGTGGCCAGAGCCTCGCCCTCGACGTCCTCGGCGATGATGAGCAGCGGCTTGCCGGACTGCACCACGGCCTCAAGCACGGGAAGCATGGCCTGCAGGCCGGAGAGCTTCTTTTCGTGGATGAGGATGTAGGGGTTCTCGAGTTCGACGATCATCTTCTCGGCGTTGGTGATGAAGTAGGGCGAGAGATAACCGCGGTCGAACTGCATGCCTTCGACGACGTCGAGTTCGGTATCGAGACTCTTGGATTCTTCAACCGTGATGACGCCTTCGTTGCCGACCCGCTTCATGGCTTCAGCCAGCTTGGCGCCGATCTCGGTGTCGCCGTTGGCGGAGATGGTGCCGACCTGGGCGATCTCGTCGTTCGACTTGATCTTCTGCGCCTTGCTCTTCAGCTCATCGACGATGGACGCGACGGCAAGGTCGATGCCGCGCTTGAGGTCCATCGGGTTGGCGCCGGCGGCAACCGACTTGGCGCCTTCCTTGACGATCGCCTGGGCGAGAACGGTGGCAGTGGTGGTGCCGTCGCCAGCAAGGTCGGAGGTCTTGGAGGCGACCTCCTTCACCATCTGGGCGCCCATGTTCTCGAACTTGTCCTCGAGCTCGATCTCCTTGGCGACGGTGACGCCGTCCTTGGTGATGCGCGGTGCGCCGAACGACTTCTCGATGACGACGTTACGGCCCTTGGGGCCGAGCGTAACCTTGACTGCGTTGGCAAGGATGTCGACGCCGCGCAGCATCTTCTCGCGCGCGTCCTGGGAAAATTTTACGTCTTTGGCGGCCATGTGGGAAAGCTCCTATCGGCTTTGACTGACAGAGTGAGAGATGCGCCGCTCAGGCGGCTGCCTTGACGTTGGCCTTGCCCTCGATCACGCCGAGAATGTCGCTCTCTTTCATGATCACGAGATCCTGGCCGTCGATCTTGACCTCGGTCCCGCTCCACTTGCCGAACAGCACGCGGTCCCCAGGCTTGACATCGAGGGGAGTGACTTTGCCGCTCTCGTCGCGGGCACCGGGTCCGACGGCGACGACTTCGCCCTGGATGGGCTTTTCCTTGGCGGTGTCGGGAATGATGATGCCACCGGCAGTCTTCGTATCTTCCTCCACGCGGCGAACAACGACGCGGTCATGAAGAGGACGGAACTTCATGGCTCAACCTCATGATGTGATTTGCTGTTTTCAGCTCTGAATTGCATTGCGGAAACGCGTCCTGCAGCGATCGCAGGCCAACTGGCCCCCGCGCGGCGTATATGATCAAGGCTGCTAGCACTGTCAAGATTGGAGTGCCAAAAAATGCACGCCGAAGTGCGGCGGCGGCACTATCTCCGCGGGCGCATTAATGAAGACTTAGCGGCCGCTTCGCGGCGGTGCAGCATGGCAAAGCGGCCTCTGAATTAGGCCGCCCTGTCGTGCAGCCCTTCCTCGACTTCCTCGACGATCTTGGCGACGAAGGCGTCGATGTCACCGGGATGGCGCGAGGTAATGACCCCCTGGTCGGTCGCCACCTGCTTGTCGACCCAGCGGCCGCCCGCATTCGTCAGGTCGGTGCGGACCGAGGGGTAAGACGTCACCTCGCGGCCGTTGACCACGCCAGCCTCGATTAGCAGCCACGGGCCATGGCAGATGGCGGCAACCACCTTCCCCGATTTCAACGAAGGCTTTGACGAGCGCTACCGCCTTGTCGTCGATGCGCAGTTTGTCGGGGTTCATCACCCCGCCGGGCAGCACCAGCGCGTCGTAATCGCCGACCGTCACCTGATCGAGCGTCAGGTCGACATCGACCGGCTCGGCCCAGTTGCCGTCCTTCCACGATTTGATCTGCCCGGCCCCTGGCGCGGCGACGTCGACCTCGGCACCCTTTGCCTTCAACTGCTGCAGCGGTTGTACGAGTTCCGAGTGTTCAAAGCCGTGCGTCGCCATGATCAACAGGCGGCTCTCGTTTATCGACGGCATTGCGTTCTCCCTTTTTTCCGCAATGCTATAACACCACCCGCGGACCCTGTGTTCCAAGCGGACGGTTGAATGATCGAGTTCATCCCGCAGTCAAAGAAAAGAAAAAGCCCGCCGGCGATTGATCGCGGCGGGCTCGTTTCGTTCCTATTGGGCCGGCCGCGTCTGGGCCGAATAGGCTTTCGCGGTTAAATCGCGAAATCGGTGATCTTGGCGCCCTTACCCAGCTTTGCCACGAGCCAATTGGGCTTGCGACCGCGTCCGGTCCAGGTCTCAGACTTGTTGTCGGGATTGATGAACTTGGCTGCAGTTGACTTGCCGCGACCCTTGCCGCCGAACAGCTCCGAAACGGAAAAACCGCGCTTTTCCGCGAGCTGTGCCAGGGCCTGCTTCACCTCCGAACGCTCGCGATCGCGAGCGGCGCTGATCGCCTTCTGCACCTTGCTCTCGAGCTCGAGCAGATCCTTCAGCGACATCTTATCGACATTCGGAATGGCCATCCGGCAATCCTTCCCTTTTACGCGGTTTCCAAAGGCAATCTGCCAATTGCCATAGTTAGAGCGACTTCAATTACTTTTTGCCTTCCATTTGTCAAGCAGCCTCAAAAGATCGAATAGTAAAACGTCGGCGACGAATTCATTTGCACAACCATGACGCGCAGAGCGTGCCGGCGGCAATTTCACGCCGTTTCTTTTCCAGCCGCGTATCTCGCCTTCCAATGAATTCACAAACTTGAAGAAACCGAACCGGCGGCCTGCCGCGCACGCACCGCGGCGCCGAAAGTCGTTCAGCCGCCGTTCAGGCGGCGGGACCTAGTGTCGAATAACCCTGAACTCCCATCTTCCCCGGAGTGATCCACGAGGGCGCAGCGTTCAGGGTCGCTGCGTCCTCACCCCTTTTTCATTAGGCGCTTGAGCGCTGCTGCGATCGGTGAAGGTTGCATGCGGAACCGCGCCCGTTAGCGCGCGTTTGCCATCGCCAATGCGAGCCGGTACGGTCCCGCCGCAAATCAATCCCAGCCAGCACCCCACTCCGGAGGCCTGCGATCATGACGTTCCAGCTCCCGCCGCTCCCGTATGCATATGACGCGCTCATGCCGTATATGTCCGCCGAGACGCTGCAATTCCATCACGACAAGCACCATCAGGCCTACGTCGATATGGCCAACAAGCTGATCCCCGGCTCCAAATACGAAGGCAAGAGCATCGAGGAGATCTGCAAGGAAGCCTATGCCGACAAGGCGCAGCCGGTGATCAACAACGTCGGCCAGGACTACAATCACATCCATTTCTGGCGGTGGATGAAGAAGGGCGGCGGCGGCAATAAACTGCCGGGTACCGTGCAGAAGCTGGTCGACGAGTACGGCGGCTTCGACAAGGTCCGCAACGACTTCATCGAGAACGGCAAGACGCAATTCGGCTCGGGCTGGACGTGGCTGGCTATCAAGGACGGCAAGCTGGCGCTGGTTAAAACGCCCAATGGCGAAAACCCGCTCATGCACGGCGCCTCGCCGATCCTCGGCTGCGATGTTTGGGAGCACAGCTATTACATCGACTATCGCAACCTGCGCCCGAAATACCTCGAGGCCTGGTTCGACAATCTGATCAATTGGGAGCACGTCGAGGAAATGGCCAGCAAGGCTGCCTGACCCTCGACACGCACCGACGACGCAAAACGGCGCTGCCCAACTCCGGCAGCGCCGTTTTTTTACGTGCGGCTCGGGCCGGTTAGCGGCCCCGAATGCTTTTCATGATGATGCCGCGGATTATGGAGACGATCGACCGCGAGACGGAGCGCTGCACTTCGCGCCCTATCATCTCGCCCATGCCCTGGCGGTGGCGCCCGCTTGAGCCCTTGCCGCCGAAGATGATGTCCGTCCAGCTCCCGCCGCTGGCCTCGGCCTCTTTCGCCCCGGCCGATAGCTGGCCGCGCTGCGCGAGTATCTCCTCGGCGCTTTCGCGGTTTTTCACCGTCTCGTATTTCCCGGCGAACGGGCTCGCCGCGATGATGGCGCGGCGCTCGGCATCGGTGATTGGACCCATGCGCCCTTCCGGCGGGCGGATGAGCGTACGCTGCACGATCGATGGCTCGCCCTTGTTCTCGAGCATGGAGACCAGCGCCTCGCCGACCTTCAGCTCGAGGATGACGCGCTCGGTGTCGAGTTCGGGATTGCGCCGGAACGTCTCTGCCGCGGCGCGAACGGCGCGCTGCTCCTGAGGCGTAAAGGCGCGCAGTGCATGCTGCACGCGATTGCCAAGCTGCGCCGATACCGAGTTCGGCACGTCCATCGGGTTCTGCGTGATGAAGTAGACGCCGACGCCCTTGGAGCGCACCAGGCGGGCGATCTGCTCGATGCGGTCCATCAGCGCCTTGGGCGCATCATCGAACAGCAGATGTGCCTCATCGAAGAAGAACACCAGCTTGGGCTTGGGCTGATCGCCCACCTCGGGCAGCGCCTGCCAGAGTTTGGTCAAAAGCCACAGCAGGAACGTTGCATAAAGGCGCGGCTTCTCCATCAGCTTCTCGGCCGACAGGATATTGACGATGCCGCGGCCATCGGGCGCCGTGCGGATGAAGTCCCAGATGTCGATCGCCGGCTCGCCGAAGAAGTGATTGGCGCCCTGATCCTCAAGCACCAGCAGGCGGCGCTGGATGGCGCCCACCGAAGCCGTCGCCACGTTGCCGTACTTGGTGGTCAGCTCCTTGGCTCGCGAAGCGACGTTGTTGATGATGGCGCGCAGGTCCGGCAGATTGATGAGCGGCAGCTTCTCTTCTGAGGCGACGCGGAAGGCGATGTTGAGCACGCCCTCCTGCACATCGTTGAGCTCGAGCATGCGCGACAGCAGCAGCGGCCCCATGTCCTCCACGGTGGCGCGGATCGGATGCCCGCCGGCACCCAGGACGTCCCACAGAACCACGGGCGAAGCGCTGTTCTTGTAATTCTCGAGGCCGACTTCGGCCGCCCGCTTCAAGAGGAAGTCCTTCGGCTCGCCGACTTCGGCGATGCCCGACAGATCGCCCTTGATGTCCGCGGCGAAAACAGGAACGCCGGCGCGCGAAAACCCTTCGGCCAGCACCTGCAGCGTCACCGTCTTGCCGGTGCCGGTGGCACCGGTGACGAGGCCGTGCCGGTTTGCCAGATTGAGATCGAGGTACTCGGGCTTGACGCTTTTACCGATGAAGATCTTGCCGTCCTGCAAAACCGCTTGGCTCATAGCTGTCTCCGGCCTCCATGGCGGCCCGACTCGAAGGAAAGACCGCAACTCGCTCTTGGCATGGCAGGTTAGCCTTTGCAAACATCGGTTGCATGGCGGACTTGGGGAGATGTGCATGACGCTGAAAGCCACGCCGAACGGCGCGCTGAAGCGACGCGGGGCTCATCTGGGCCGCGCTTTGGGCGTGCGAACCGGGCTGCGGAACGACTATACAATGGTCGGGCCGCCGACGCCGCGGCTGATACCTCCTGCCTAGCTCCGAGGCCGCCCTGTCATGACCGAGACGTCCGCTCCGCTCGAACTCGCATCCGGCTTTGCACCGGCCACGTTCGAACAGTGGCGCCTGCTCGTCGACAAGGCATTGAAGGGTGCCGATTTCGAGCGCCGGCTGGTGGCCAAGACAGCCGATGGCCTGCGCATCGAGCCACTCTATTCGCGCACCGATACGCTACCCGGCGCGCCGGCTGCCATTCCAGGCAAAGCCCCGTTCACGCGCGGCACCCATAGCGGAGCGCAGGGGCTCGGCTGGCAGATCCGCCAGCGCGTCGTCGAAGCCGATCCGGTCGCCGCCAACAAGGTCATCCTGCAAGAGCTGGAGGGTGGCGCCAATGGCGTCGTGCTGCAGATTGCCGGCCCCGGGCAGAACGGCATCAAGATCGCCGATGCCGCTGACGCCGCCGCGACGCTGCCCGGCGTACTGGTCGACTACGCGCCGATCGAGCTTGCCGCGGGCATCGCCGGTCTCGATGCCGCGCGCCATTATCTCAAGGCGCTGGCAGCCCTGAAGCGCGAGGCCGGCGGCTCGGCCATCTCGCAGCTCAATGTCGATCCGCTGGGAGCCTTCGCGCGCTACGGCACGGCTTGGGCGCCGATCGACGAGGCGCTGACCGAGACGGTAACGTTTGCCGCCGAAGCGCGCGGCGCCGAGCGCCCGCTCACCAGCGTTCTCATCGACGCGACGATCCCGCACGAGGCCGGCGCCAGCGAAGCACAGGAACTCGCTTTTCTCGCCGCCGCCCTCGTCGCTTACCTTCGCGCCTTCGAGGCTGCCGGCGTCGCCCCCAAGGACGCGATTGCGAGCATCGCCTTCACGCTTTCGGTCGACACCGACCTGTTCCTCAATGCCGCCAAGGTCCGGGCGGCACGCACCATCATCGCGCGCGTGGCCGAGGCGAGCGGCGCCTCCGCCGCCACCCTGCACATCACCGCCGTGACCTCGGGGCGCATGATGGCCAAGCGCGACCCGTGGACCAACATGCTGCGTACGACGCCGGCCTGTGCCGCCGCGGCGTTCGGCGGAGCCGATGCCGTCACGGTGCTCCCCTACACCTGGGCGCTCGGCGTTCCCGATCGCTTCGCGCGCCGCATCGCGCGCAACACGCAGCTCGTACTGCAGGAAGAATTACAGCTCGGCCGTGTCGTCGATCCCATCGGCGGCTCCTGGTACGTCGAGAAGCTCACGGACGAACTGGCCAAGAAGGCGTGGACGCTGTTCCAGGACATCGAAGGCAAGGGCGGCATCGTCGCGGCGCTCACGGCCGGTGTTCTGCAGGACGATATCGCGCGCGTCGCCGAGACCCGCGCCAAGTCCATCGCCAGCGGACGCATCGAACTGACCGGCGTATCGGTATTCCCGTACCTCGGCGATGACGGGGTGAAGGTCACCGCGTATGCGGAGCCGGCGCCGGTGGCCAAGCCCGTCGCCCGCCCGCTGGCGCCGCACCGCCTCGGCGAAGCTTTCGAGATGTTGCGCGATGTGGCCGATGCTTTCCTCGCCAAGACCGGCAAGCGCAAACGCGTCTTCATGGCCAATCTCGGCGAGATCGCCGAGCACAACCGCCGCTCGCAATGGATGTGGAACTTCCTCGCCGCAGGCGGCATCGAGGGCCTCACCAGCGATGGCTACAAGAGCGCCGAGCAAGCCGCCGAGGCATTCAAGGCCTCGGGCGCCCGCATTGCCTGCATAAGCTCTTCCGACGAAGTGTATGCGCGCGAAGCCGAAGCCACCGCGAAGGCCCTGAAGGCGGCCGGCGCCGAGCGCGTGCTCCTGGCCGGGCGTCCCGGCGAAACCGAAGCGGCCTTGCGCGCCGCGGGGGTCGACGGGTTCTTATTCGCCGGGCAAAATGCCATCACGGCGCTCGAAGACCTGCACAAGGCGCTCGCGCACAGCTAAGTGTAGCGCCTCGAAACACATCACACGGGGAGCACCGCCGTGGCCAGCCTGCGATTTCTCGCCAGCCTGTTTGCATTGATCGCCGTCGTGGCGCTGGTCGCCGACATGACGCCGGCGCTCAATGGCACGGGTCAATTCCAGGCGCACAGCGTCATCAGCTACTGGGCCGAGTTGGCGCCGGCCTCGCTCGTTGCCACGCGGGCGAACATCACCGCCATGACATTTCCATGGGTGTGGAACCCGATGCTCTTGAGCGTGCTCGGCGCACCCATGTCGGTGCTTTTCGGCGGCCTTGCCATCGCATGTGGCTACTTCGGCCGCCGCCGCGAGCAGATGAAGTTGCACATCAACTAGAGGCGACTACTTCTTTGCCGGCGACTTGGGCGCCGGTGTCGTGGTCGTGCTGGCCGGCATCACGAGCTTCTTCAGGCTGGTAAGGGCAGGTGGCAAACCACTGCTCGGCGGGAAGATGATGTCGAGGGCAATGCCGACCACCACCAGCCCGGCGAGCAGGCTGATCAGGCGCATCACCCAGCGGCGATGGCTTTTGTTGAGCGCCTCGATCTCCGCTTCCTCGACGTTGCCGTCGCCTGGCGTCAGCAGGCCGCGGCGCAGCCCCAGGTACTTCTTCTGCAGCGAGCGGCGCACGTTGCCCTTGTGCTCGACCCGCAATCCGGCCCGCTCGGCAATCTTCTGCGCGATCTCAGGATAGGGGAAGCAGGGGTCGCTGTTGGCCTCGCTCACGTAGCCGAGCTTGACGGGTGTATCGTCCTTTAAAATCAGCCGAGCGCCCTGCAGCAGCACCGGCGCCACCGACCCGCCGTAGATTTCACGCCGCGTCTCGATCGCCTTGATCTGGTCGTAGGCAATGTCGTGGGTGCGATAGCGCACGAGCGGGGTTGGCCCGCGCCCCGCGGGCAGCGTCATCTTTACCGTCGTATCGCCGAGTTCGATGCGCGCCATCAGCGAATGCAGCAGCTCGATCAGCAACAGGAACATGATGAAAGTGAAGGCTGCCGCCAGCACGACGAGGCCGAGCGTGCCTGTCCATACGCCCTGCGACACGCGCCAGAACAGCATCGGCGGCAAACTGATGAAGAACGGAAGCAGGATGAGAAACACGAAGGAGAACGCCAGCTTGCGACCGCCACTGGCGGCATAGACAGTACGCTCGGGCTTGGCAGCCGGCGCACTGAGCGCCACATCCCCCATCGCGGCGACATCTGACATCGTTCACGCCCCCTCGTCCGTTACGCAGTGCACCACCGGCGGAGCCAGCGCAGTCGCTGAACCAGGGCAGACTATAGCAGCACCGGCCAGCATCCAATCCGGGGTGAACAACGCTTTTTCAACGCAGGCACACTGCGTCGGTGACGCCCCAAGCGTGCGCCCACCGCGTGCTACCTGGTGGCCGATGTCGTTTCCGGGGCGGATCTGACTGCCGGAGCCATTGCCGGGGTCGGTGCTGGCGCGGAAACCGGCTTTGCGACTGCCGGTGTTGATGTAGCCGGCGTCGAGGCGAAAGCATCGCTCGTATCGGGCTTCGTCCCCGGGCTGTCGAGGACGATCTTACACTCGGCGGGCAGCTGTTCCATGGTCACTTGCCGGCGCTCGCTGTCGGGGATGATACGCGTACCCGGCTTCGGCGGCGCCTGCTTCAGCGAGGCCGCAATCGTTTTCAGCCAGTTGTCGACTTCCTTGCCGCAACCGTCATCGCTACCCACGGGCGGCTGGGATTTGCAGTTGCTGTTGGGACAGCCGATACGGATATGGAAATGGTAGTTATGACCCCAGATGGGGCGCACCTTGTTCAGCCATGCGCGATCGGTACCGGCCGCCTTGCAAAGTGCTTTCTTGATGGCGGGATTGACGAATACGCGCTCGACCATCGGATACGACGCCGCGCGCTTGATGATGGCAACGTGCGCTGGCGTGAAGACCTTGGGATCGACGGCAAGGCTCGTCTTGTCGAGCATCGTCGTCGCTTGGATCTCCTCGCGCTCCTTCCGCGTCAACACGCGGTTGGGCATGGGCGTCAGCCAGATGTCGGCGTCGAGACCAACTTGATGGCTCGCGTGGCCGGTCAGCATCGGACCGCCGCGCGGCTGGGAGATGTCGCCAACCAGCAATCCCGTCCAGCCGTCCTGACGCGTTTCTGAAGCAAAGCGCTTCAGCAGCTTGATCAACTTCGGGTGCCCCCAGGCGCGATTTCGCGACAAGCGCATCGCCTGCCAGTCAGGGCCCGTGTCGGCGAGGTGCACGCCACCGGCGAGGCAACCCTTGGAATACCAGCCGAGGGAGCGCGCCTCGAGTGCCGCTGCAGTTGGCTTCTTGCCGAACAGGTCGCGGGCGAGAATCTTCGGCTTCTTATCCTTGGCTGGCACGGCGGCCGACTTCTTGGCGGCGCCGTTCTTGGTCGCTGCGCCGCTCTTATCGGTAGTGGCGGCGGCGGCGGCAGGTGTCGCCTTTTTCTGGGCGGTGGCCGGGGCGCGCTTGGCCACGACCGGCGCCGGAGGCTTGACGGTCGGCTTGACGGTCTGCGGGTCGGCGGCGGCGGCATACGGGACCGCGAGAAGCGATCCGACCAAGCATAATATGCGGGCGCGTTGCATAGCTCCCCCCAAAGCAATGTTCAGGCCATACTAAAACCCTACGGCCAAAAAGCGACCACCAGTTGCATCGACCCGTTGACCATTAGGAATCGGATAGGCGATTGAAGGCGATGCAATTTCTGACCGAAGGCCCGTCCGGGGCCGCTAACCACCTGCTGCTTGCGCACGGCGCAGGCGCAGCGATGAGCAGCCCTTTCTTGCAGACCATGGCCCGTCTACTGACGGATCGTGGACTGCAGGTATCGCGATTCGAGTTCGACTATATGGCAGCGCGGCGCTCAGGCGGAAAACGCCGCCCGCCACCGCGCGCCGAACTGCTGATGCCCGAGTACAATCGCGCCGTTGAGGAACTGCGCGGGCAAGGAGCAAGCGGCCAGCGGTTGTTCATCGGCGGCAAGTCGATGGGTGGGCGCGTTGCTAGTCTGGTCGCCGACCAGCTGTTCGCGGCCGCCGCCATCGATGGCCTCATCTGCCTCGGCTACCCGTTCCATCCGCCTGGCAAGCCGGACAACCTGCGCACCGCCCATCTCGCGGATCTGCGCTGTCCGGCGCTGATCGTGCAGGGCGAGCGCGATCCTTTCGGCTCGCGCCCCGAGGTGGAAAGCTACGCGCTGTCCTCGACCATCAGCTTCGTGTGGGCGCCGGACGGTGACCACGACCTTGGCCCGCGAGGCGCCAGCGGCTTTACGCGCGCCGGCAACCTCGCTTTGGCTGCCGACGCCATCGCCGCGTTTGCCGCGAACCTGGCGCGGTGACACCTCTTGACCGGAGAAGGCGGCAAGGGCGCAAGGCGCCCCGCGCCTAGGCGCGGGGATCAACGCGCACGGCAGCAACCGCAGGCGAAGCCTCCTCGGCTCGCGTCACGCACTGAATGATTTCAGTCGTCGTCTTTCTTCTTCTTTTTCTTATCGACGACCTTGTCCCCGAGCTTGCCCTTGATGCTCTCGATGCCGTCCTTGAAGATCCCGTCGATTGTCTTGCGCGCATCGCCGTCCTCCTTGCCGTCGGCGGCATCGTAGGTGGCGGCCCACACGATGTTGACCTCGTCGAGATCGTCGTCGTCGGGCGTCACGGTGAACTGGGCCTCATAATTCTTCACCGGCAGCGGGCTCTCGATGATCTCGTAGCGATAGCTCGCGTTGCCGCGCTCAAGCAGCTTCTCCTTGATGACGCCGCCATCCTGCAGCGTGAGCGTGCGGAACTCGGTGTCGCCTTCCTTGGATTCCACGCAGGTCTTGATGGCGGGGTGCCACTCGGCGATGGCGCACCAGCCGCCGAACTGCGCCCACAGGGCCTTCTTTTCATCTTCGACCTTGGCTTCATCGACGCGCACTTCGAGCTTTTTGCCCGACGTGAGGCTGGCGGCGTTGGCGCCGCCGGCCAGCGGCACGAGCACGGCAGACAGAAGAATGGCGGTGATCGGCAATCTCATCGTTCTCTCCCAGATCGGGCCGAGATCGTTCTAGATCGATCCTGGCGGCCCCGCGTTTTTGGTGCGCCATCGCAGCGACGGCGAAGTGATATATTGTAACCTTGCGGTGGCAAAAGTGCGAGGGCTTTTGCACCAGGCTCAGGCGGCCGACACGCAATTGCGGCCGGGAATTCCCACCTGCTGGGTGAATTCGGCGAGGGGCATCGGCACACCCGTGAAGTAGCCCTGCACGCAATCGCAGCCCTCGCCGCGTACCGCAGCCAGCTGCTCCTCGTTCTCGATCCCCTCCGCCGTCACCTCGAGACCGAGGCTATGGGCGAGCATGACGATGGCGCGCACGATCTTCAGCGAGCCCTCGTTGCGGGCGATGTCGCGAATGAACGAGTGATCGATCTTCACGCGGTCGAACGAGAAGCGGTGCAGGTAGCTGAGCGAGGAGTAACCGGTGCCGAAATCGTCCAGGGCGATCGAGACACCGAGATCGCTCAGTGCATCCAGGACGGCGACGTTGACCGCGTTGTCGCGCAGCAGCACAGATTCTGTGACCTCGAGTTCGAGCCGCGCAGGATCTAGGCCCGAGCGCTCGAGCGCGTCGGCGACCGTGCGAACGAGGTCCGGATTGTCGAACTGCAGCGGCGAGAGATTGACGGCGACGACCAGTCCATTCGGCCAAGTGGCAGCTACGGCGCAGGCGCAGTCGATCACCCATGCGCCTATCTGCTCGATCAGTCCGCACTGCTCAGCCAGCGGTATGAACTCGGCCGGAGAAACCATCCCGCGTTCGGGATGGTGCCAGCGCAACAGCGCCTCGGCGCCGCTCACCGTCATGGTCTCCAATGCGAGGACCGGCTGGAAATAAAGCTCCAGCTGCCCCCGGGCCAGCGCCTCGCGCAGGTCCGCCTCGGCGCGACGACGCGCCTGCATGCGGGCATTGAGCTCTTTTTCGTAGAAGAAATAGGTGCCGCGCCCGATCTCCTTGACGCGCCGCATGGCCAGCGCCGCCTCCTGGATGAGCCCATCGGCATTACTCGCCTCTGAGCCGAGCGAGATTCCGACACTGGCGCCCAGCTCGAGCCGCTGGCCGCTGGCAAAGAACGGCTCTCCGATCAGATCGATGATGCGAAGGGCGCTTCGGGCGATACTCTCATCACTGAAGTCGCCGACACTAATGAGCGCAAACTCATCGCCACCGATGCGCGCCACCGCATCGTGGTTCTTGACGACGCCCAACAGCCGCGCGGCCACCACCTTCAAAAGCTCATCGCCGTTGGCATAGCCGAGCAGCTCGTTGACGGCCTGGAAGCGGTCGAGCCCTATGTACTGCACGGCGATGCGCTGCCCCGTCTCGGCGACGATCGCCAAAGTCTCGCGGACCCGTTGCTGGAAGCGGGCGCGATTCGGCAAGTGGGTGAGCGCATCGGTGAACGCGTGCTCATAGGCCCGCGAGCGCGTCTCTTCATGCTCCAGCGCGATCCTGCACAGATGCAGGCAGGTCGCCACGATCTGCCGCTCCAGCGGAGTGGGGCCGCGCGAGCGCGGAAAATAGAACCCGAATGTACCAAGCACGCGCCCGTCGGAGGATTTGATCGGGCTCGACCAGCACGCCCGTAGACCAAGTGGTAGTGGAAGGTGCTTGTAGTCCGCCCATAGCGGGTCGGTCGCGATGTCGATTACTTCGACCGCTTCGCCGTGGAAGGCCGCCGTACCGCACGAGCCGACGCGAGGGCCGATGAGGGTTCCGTCGAGCGCCCGGCAATATTCGGCCGGCAGACTGGGGCTCGCTATGTGACGCAGCTGCTGTTCCGGCGTAACCGCGAGCACCGAGCAGATGACCGTAGGGACAAGCGTCTCGACCCGACGGCACAGCGTTTCCATGATGTCTGCCAACGGCACACCGTTGGCCATCGACTGCAGAATATCCTGCTGCAGCAGATGCAGGCGCCGCGCGGCGGAACGATAGACTTCGATCTTGGCCAGCGGCGTGCCCTGACTTATGAAGCGGCCGATTTCCAGTTCGACGAATTCGCCCATCTCATCCGGCGCGGCGCGCGAGCGCACCTGCACGATGCTCGATGTTCCGTCGGCTTGTGCCTTGCGCCAGATCTGTGGCCAGCGGACGGAATTGAACTCCGGCCACATGTCGCCGACGCGACGGTCGCGGAACTCAATCGAGGAGTGCGCGTGGTGGTCGGCAAAGGTCGGCGACCAGCTGCAAAGCCGACCCTCCTCGTCAAACAGCGCGATTGGAGCATGCGGCGCGTGCTCGATCTCAGCTGCGTCTTCGCGCGCGGGCATGGGGGTTGGCGCTCTTGTTGGCTGCGAGCAAGTTAGCGAACGAAACGTGTCGGCCAATAAGACCACAAATTCCCATAAAAAATGGGTTACAGAATCTATTCACTTTGGCCCGGACTCACGATGGAGCCGGTTGCGCCTCGCAAGCAGTCCGCGCCACGCATCCTCTGCAGGACATTTGAATTAACCGACGGACCTATGGCGAGCATGTGCGGTACGCTGCAGTGCCGCACAGACCAGGTCGTCGAGCTGCAGTTCGCGAGCGAGCAGGGCCAGGAAATCGCGCTCGTCATCCAGTACGGGCAGGTCGCTGGCCGCAACCTCGGCGGCGAGCGCATATGCCGTCTCATGCAGATCGCGTCGGCAACGCCGCAGCGATCAGGCGCAAGACCTTTGCCACCCCCTCCGGCTTGCCAAGCAGCTTTCCGCAGTCTTGCGCCTCGCGACTGAGCCAGGCGTCATCGACGTCACGGAACGCGGGGAGATCGCGCACCATGGTGTTGATGCGCGCCAGCTCCTGCTGCGAGATGATGCGGTCCGCGGCAGCCATCGTCACCATGGCATAGATGAGCGCTTCCTGCGGCGAAAGCTTCACAGTCTCGATCGGGTCGGCTTGCACGTCGGGTGGTCTCCTTGCGGGCGTTTCGCCCCGCGTCATCGATGCCACGGCGGCGCACGGGCGTTGACGTAAGTGCCGGCCGGAACATAGGGTTCCCCGCACGCCAATTCCACATCCTTTCCCCACAGCCCCAGCACAGAAGAAACGCTCGATGTCATCCCCCGACGCCGCAGTCTCGTCCGCTCTCGCCGAGGCGCGCGCTTGGCCATTCGAGGAGGCCCGCCGGCTCATCGCGCGGCTTGATAAGTTGAAGGGCGGCACCGAGAAAACGGTGATCTTCGAGACCGGTTATGGCCCCTCGGGACTACCGCATATCGGCACCTTCGGCGAAGTGGCACGCACCAGCATGGTTCGCCACGCCTTCGAGCAACTCACGGAAGGGCGCCGCCCGACGCGGCTCATCTGCTTCTCCGACGACATGGATGGTCTCCGCAAAGTCCCGTCCAACGTCCCCAATCAGGAACTGCTGCACGCGTCGCTCAATAAGCCCCTGACCAAGGTCCCCGACCCGTTCGGCAAATTCGAGAGCTTTGCGCATCACAACAACGCCATGCTGCGCGACTTCCTCGACCGCTTCGGATTCGCCTACGAGTTCATGTCGGCGACCGATGCCTACACATCCGGGCTGTTCGACGAGACGCTGCTGAAGATGCTCAAGGCCTACGACAAGGTCATGGAGATTATCCTGCCCACCCTCGGGCCTGAACGGCAGGCGACGTATTCGCCGTTCCTTCCCGTCAGCCCGCGTACCGGCCGTGTGCTGCAGGTGCCGATGGTCGAACGCGACGCGCGCAAAGGCACCATCGTCTACATCGATCCCGACACGGGCGAGAAGGTCGAGACCAAGGTCACGGGGGGTGCCGTCAAGTGCCAGTGGAAGGCCGACTGGGCGCTGCGCTGGACAGCGCTTGACGTCGACTACGAGATGGCCGGCAAGGATCTCATTGAATCCGTGCAGCTCTCCTCGCGCATCTGCAAGGCGCTCGGGGGCACGCCGCCCGAAGGGTTCAACTACGAGCTGTTCCTCGACGACAAGGGCGAGAAGATATCCAAGTCGAAGGGCAACGGCCTGACCATCGACGATTGGCTGAACTATGCGAGCCCGGAGAGCCTGTCGCTGTTCATGTATCAGAAGCCGAAGTCGGCCAAGCGGCTGTACTTCGACGTCATCCCGCGCGCCGCGGATGAGTACCTGCAGCTGCTCGCGGCCTATCCACGCCAGGAGGGCAAGGCGCAACTCGACAATGCCGTCTGGCACATCCACAGCGGGGCGCCGCCGCCTGCCAACGTTCCCATCACTTTCGCGCTGCTGCTCAATCTCGTCGCCGCCTCCAATGCCGACGACAAGGATGTGATGTGGGGCTTTATCCGCCGTCACGTGAAGGACGTGAATCCGCAAACCCATCCGCTGCTGGATCAACTGGCCGGCTACGCGGTTCGCTACTACGCGGACTTCGTCAAGCCGCGTAAGAAGTACCGCTCCCCCGACGAGGTCGAGACGGCAGCGCTGCGCGCCCTTTCGGACGCCTTGGGCAATGCCGCCCCCGATGCGACGGCCGAGGACCTGCAAGGGGTGATCTACGACGTCGGGCGATCCATCCCGCGCTACCAGGACCTCAACGCCAAAGGCGCGACGCCGGAGCGACCGGGCGTTTCCAACGCCTGGTTCAATGCCATCTATGAGGTGCTGCTGGGCGAGGAGAAGGGGCCGCGGTTCGGCAGCTTCGTCGCACTCTACGGCATCAAGGAAACGCGCGCCCTGATCGACAAGGCGCTGAACGGCGAGCTGACCAAGGCCGCGTAGTCGGTTGCCGCTAGGCAACGTCGCTGCGCGTGTCACCGTGCGCGCCGACGATGTCTATGTCCCAGATATCGCGCATCAGGCGCAGGAGCTTGGCCTCGCGAGCGCGAATTTCCTGCCCGCGCCACGCCGCGGCGTCCACGACATCGCGCGTGATTGCCAGCACGGGCGGATCATCGACCGTCCCGCGATAGATCTCCCGCTTGCGGTGGAATTCCTGATTGCGCGCGCGGTCGTTCTGCCGCTGCGTCACGGCGACGAGATTGCCGAGGCTCTCGGTACACATCTCGCGCTCTTCGGCATCGGCGAACCAGCGGCGCCATTCGCTCGTCGCGCCCGGACGCTGCGGAAGAACATGCTCGACGCTGTAGTCCTTCGGATCGAGCACGGTGGCGCTGCGCGTCAGCTCGTCGTTGAGCCGCAACAGGAGCTGTTTGCACACCTGTGCATCGCGGCGATACATCGAACGCAGGTGATAGCCGATATTGCGGGTCTCATCCCGCGTGAGGGCGAACGGTCCCTCACCCGGGCGCACCGGCGAACGCGACTTGACGAGTTGCACGACGTTGCTCAGCCGGCGCACGCGCTTGCCGGTCCCGATGCAAAGAACACGCAACAGATGCACGAGGCGATCGATCTCTTTCAGCAGAAGCCGCGCGCGTTCGGGATCGTCGGCATACTGGTGCATGGTGAGGATCGCAGCCGGCGCCCAGTCGCCTTCCGGCAGGCGGCCGAGATAAACAAGATAGCGGCGCACCTCGGGGTCGAGGTTGAGGTTGACGTCGGCGGCGTTGAGAACGGTGCTGTAGGCCTTCGACAGCGGCTCCACGACATCGCGCAGAAAAGTGTCGGCACCACCAACTTCGTCGATGGTGCGTCGCACGCCGGCAATAATCTTGGAGTCATCGCGGCCATAGATGGTGAAGACGTGGCTGAAGAAGGTCTCGAAGTTTGCGCCCAGGAGCAAGGCGGCCTTGTCCCACTTTTCCAGCGCGGCAGCCACGCGATCCGCCGGCACGTTCTTCAACAGCTCGGCCTTGAGGATATCGTTGCGCTGCAAAGCGCGGCCGCGCTCGTTCAGGATCGTGAACATCCGATGGGCCCGATCGATGTCGCGGGTCAGCACGACGACGAAGTGGCACTGGTCGCACAGATAGTCGGCCAACCGGCGCCGATCGGTCTCATCGAACGAGGCTAGCTCGCGCATGAAGTGATCGCGCACGTCGAGCAGGCGCTCCTCAGCGTCGCCCAAGGTCTCGGCGGGCGGCGTGAGAGTGCAGCCGACCCGCGTCTGCACGTAGGTATCGAGGAAGGACTGCTCGCGCGCGCTCACAGTGATCCGGAACTTGCCACCACGCTGCTTGGTGGCGGCGGCGTCGGCGACGATCAGCTGGTCGAGCCGGTTACGGTAGCCCCAGCGCCAGCGTTCGGTACCCAAATCTCGCAACACGCACGCCAGCATCGCCAATGTCACGAGGCGCTGCTGGCCGTCGATGATTTCGAACAGGCGCGGCTCACGGTCGCGCGCCTTCGGAAGCCCGCTGTCGGTGCCGTCGAGTAAGAGAATAGTGCCAAGGAAATAGTCGGGCTCCTCAGCGCCCGCCTTGCCGCCTAACCCTGCCCCGCCAAGTATATCCTCGAGCAATTGACCGGCTTCGGTCCTCGTCCAGGAGTACGGCCTCTGGAAACCGGGCACAGAAAAGTGGAAGGGTGACGAGAAGAGATTCGTTAGGGTCAGGGACGCTGTCGGGAGACCGGGGAACATCGAATTACTTTTTGGTTTTGGCGTTCGCAGCGCCAGAGCCGGGGCTCATGCACTCAGGTCGATGAAGGTAACATGACTGCACTCGCCGTGACAGACTCGATATCGGAAAAGCACCTATTCGGCAGCGGTCGACTGCGTGGTGTTGATCGAAAGCGACACGCGCGCGACGCGGCGACGCGCGCGCAAAGGGCGCGGCCACCCGAGAATGAAATTCCAGCGCAGCGCACGCCGCGGGTCAAGCGATGACAACGTCTGCGCAATTCGTCTTCAAGGTACTCCCGCACGCTGCGTGGCGGGACGCTTGCGATCGCGGCGCCTTCGACGGATCAGCGGATGACGTGCGCGACGGCTTCATCCATTTGTCGCTGCGGGAACAACTTGCCGGCACTCTCGCCAAACATTTCCGCGCCCAACGCGATCTGTTGCTCGTTCAATTTGCAAGTGATGCGCTCGGCGATGCGCTGCGGTGGGAAATTTCGCGCGGCGGGGCGCTGTTCCCACATCTTTACGGGCCGCTGCCGACGCAAAAGGCACTCGCCATACACGCGCTCCCGCTTGGCGCTGACAACGTGCCGATACTGCCCGAGGAATTCGCATGCTGAGACGACTGTTCGACATCGCGCCCCGCGCGCTGGCACTGCTTCCCCCCGAGGAGGCCCATGCGTTGACGCTCAAGTCGCTGGAGTTCGGCATCTTTCCCGCCGACGAAGCACGCGATGATGCAGCTCTGGCAGTGGAATTTGCCGGCCTCGCGATGCCCAATCCGCTCGGCATCGCAGCCGGCTTCGACAAGGACGCGCGCGTGCCTGATGCGATCCTGCGTCTTGGCTGCGGATTTGCCGAGATCGGTACCGTGACGCCGTTGCCGCAGTCGGGCAATCCGACGCCGCGCGTGTTCCGGCTGCCCGGCGACCACGCCGTCATCAATCGGCTCGGATTCAACAACGGCGGACACGCCGCCGCGCTCGCGCGCCTGCAGAGCCGGCCTCGCGGGACGGACACAGAAGGCGGCGTCATCGGCGTCAACATCGGCGCCAACAAGGACGCCACCGACCGGGTCGCCGACTACGTGCGCGGCCTCGAGATGTTCTACGATGTCGCCAGCTACTTTACGATCAATATATCGTCACCGAACACGCCCGGCCTGCGCGATCTGCAGGACCCCGCCGCGCTCGCCGAGCTGCTGCAGCGACTGATCGCTGCGCGCACCAAGCAAACAGAAGCCGGCAAACGCAAGCGGCCACTCGTCGTCAAGCTGGCACCCGACATCGCCGAGCGCGACCTCGACGCTATCGTCGGGCAGATCGCGGCGCACGGCATCGACGGCATCGCCGTCTCCAACACGACGCTGTCGCGACATGGGCTCTCGGATACCAACGCACGGCAGGCGGGTGGCCTCTCGGGGCGACCGCTGTTTCATCGATCGACAGTTATGCTCGCGCGCGTACATCAGGCGACGGGCGGAAAAATTCCGCTCATCGGCATCGGCGGCATCGACAGCGGAGCCGCCGCGCTGGCCAAGATCGAGGCTGGCGCCACGCTGGTGCAGCTCTATACCGGACTGATCTATGAGGGCGTAAGCCTCATCGGGCGCATCAAGAGCGAACTTGCCGCCGGGGTGCATCGCGCCGGCGTGTCGTCGCTTGCGGGATTGGTCGGTCGCAAGGCCGCCGCGTGGGCCGCCAAGCCGCTCGACGCCTAGACCGACCCGCCGCGCGGGGGCGGGGGCACATCGGAGCGGCGCGTCGCCTTGACCAGCCGGGAGATGAGCCAGATCGGCACCACCACCATGGCGCCGAGGATCAGGTAGCCCAGCACGGACTCGATGGCACCGAAGCCGAGATCATAGATCCGCCGCAGCAGGACGTTGATCTGGTAGAAGATATTGTCCGGGGTGATGCCCAACGCCGAAAGCACCACGCCGACGACGATAGACAGCACGACAAGCCGGACGACAACACCCAGGACGCTGCCGCCAAGAAACGTTTCGCGGTTCATCAGGTGCTTCTCCTACCATCGGCGACGAGCGTCATCCCGTCGCGCCAACCCCGGCCGAGGCGGCACGGACCACCGCCATTAGCATAGTTGCTCAAGCGTTTCGACAGGCTAGCGTGCGTACCAGGTCATGAGCATCGCCAAGTCAGCCCCCGCCCCCACGCTGCGACGCCCGCGCAAGTCCGCGCCGTCGCCGGCCGCCCCCGTCCTCCCCCAGCCATTCGCCGGCTGGTTCGCTGCCCGCGGCTGGTCCCCGCGCCCGCACCAGCTGGCCCTCATCGACGCAGCGCAGGAGCGGCGCTCGACCCTACTCATCGCGCCCACAGGGGCCGGCAAGACGCTTGCTGGCTTCCTGCCGACCCTGATGGGACTGGCCGCACGCACGCGCAGCAACCGCGGACGCGGCCTCCACACCCTCTATATTTCGCCGCTGAAGGCACTGGCCGTCGACGTCGCCCGCAATCTCATGGCGCCGATCGCCGAGATGCAGCTTCCCATCCGCACCGAGACGCGCACCGGCGACACGTCGGTGGCGCGGCGGGCGCGGCAGCGGCGCTCCCCGCCCGACATCCTGATGACCACGCCGGAGCAGTTGACGCTGCTCCTCAGCCACGTCGACAGCGCGGACCTATTCGCCGATCTGGATACGGTCATCCTCGACGAAGTGCACGCCTTAGCTGCGACCAAGCGCGGCGACCTTCTGGCGCTCGATCTGGCGCGCCTGCGGACGCTCGCCCCGGGAATGCGCACCGTTGGCCTGTCCGCGACCGTGGCGCGGCCATCCGAGCTGCGCGCCTATCTGGTGGCGCAAGGCGCTCCGCAATCGCACATCGAGATGGCGGACCTCGTGCTGGTCGGCGGCGGCGCCAAGCCGCACATCGAAATCCTCGAACTCGACGAAGCTATGCCCTCGGTCGGCCACACGACGCGCTACGCCATCGGCGCCATCTACGCAGCCATCGAAGCGCATCAGCTCAGCCTGTTGTTCGTCAACACGCGCATGCAGGCCGAGCTGCTCTTCCAGGATCTGTGGCGGATCAACGACCTTGGCCTCCCCATCGGGTTGCATCACGGCTCGCTCGATGCCACGCAGCGGCGCAAGGTCGAGGCGGCCATGGCGCAGGGCTCGCTGCGCGCCGTCGTCGCCACCTCGACGCTCGATCTCGGCATCGACTGGGGCGACGTCGACCTCGTCATCCATGTCGGCGCACCCAAGGGCGCAAGCCGGTTCATCCAGCGCATCGGCCGCTCCAACCACCGCCTGGACGAGCCATCGCAGGCGATCCTCGTACCGTCCAATCGCTTCGAGGTGCTGGAGTGCCGCGCGGCCGTCGATGCCGCCGAGGCGGGAGCCCAGGACGCAACCTTCTCGCGCCAGGGCGGGCTCGACGTGCTGGCGCAGCACATACTGGGCACTGCCTGCACCGGACCGTTCGACGCCTCGACGCTCTACGCCGAGGTGACCTCTGCCGCGCCCTACGCGCCGCTGACGCGCGCCACCTTCGACCGCGTGCTCGGCTTCGTGACCGACGGCGGCTACGCGCTCAAAAGCTACGAGCGCTTCGCCAAGCTGAAACAGATGCCCGACGGCCGGCTGCGCATCGCCCACCCGCATTTCGTGCAGGCATATCGCATGAACGCCGGCACCATCGTCGCCGCGCCGCTCATCAAGGTGCGGCTGGTCGGCAAGCGCGCGGCCGCTTCGCGAACGAAATTGTCCGGCGGACGCGTCATGGGCGAGGTCGATGAATACTTCATCGAGCAGTTGCGGCGCGGCGACGCATTCGTGCTGGCGGGCGAGGTGCTGCGCTTTGAAGGCATGGGCGAGGGTGAGGCGTACGTCACCCGTGCCCAGGCGCGCGATCCCGTCATCCCCAGCTACAACAGCGGCAAGTTCCCGCTATCGACGCATCTGGCCGAGCGCGTGCGCGCGCTGCTCTCAGATACGCAGGCCTGGGCGCGTCTGCCCCCCTCCGTCGCCTACTGGCTGGAGCTGCAGCTCGAGCGGTCCGCCATCCCTGGTCGTGAGGAGGTGCTGATCGAGACCTTCGCGCGGCGCAACTGCCACTATATGGTCGCCTATCCGTTCGAAGGGCGCCTGGCACACCAGACGCTCGGCATGCTGCTCACCCGTCGGCTCGACCGCATCGGCGCATCCCCGCTCGGTTTCGTCGCCAACGACTACGGCATGGCGCTGTGGACGGTCGGCGACCTGTCGGCCCTCATCGCCTCCGGCAAGCTCGACCTCGACGACCTCTTCGCTGAGGATATGCTTGGCGACGACCTCGACGCCTGGCTGGCGGAATTGAACCTCATGAAGCGCACATTCCGGCAGGTTGCGCTCATTGCCGGCCTCGTCGAGAGACGCCACCCCGGACGGGAGAAGACCGGGCGCCAAGTCGCCGTGTCGACCAACCTCATCTACGACGTGCTGCGCCGGCACGACCCGCATCACATCCTGCTCGAGGCCGCCTGGGCCGATGCGGCCACAGGGCTGCTGGACATCGCCCGACTCGGCGATTTTCTGCGCCGCATCGCCGGCAGAATCAGGCATCAACCGCTGGATAGGGTATCGCCGCTTTCCGTGCCGATCCTCCTCGAGATCGGCCGCGAGTTCGTTGCCGGTTTCGCGCGCGAGGATCTGCTGCGCGAGGCGGCCGCACAATCACTGCCGCGTAGGGCGCTAGAGGAGACGCAATGCTCGAGCTGAAACCTGAGCGCCTCGCCTACGACGATTACCAGGACCAGGAACTCTCAATCTGCGGCAAGCTGTTTCGCGCCGACATGTCGGGCGCGCTCTACTGGCCGGCCGAAGACGCACTTATCGTCGCCGACCTTCACTTGGAGAAAGGCTCGGCCTTCGCCCGGCGCGGCCAGCTCGTGCCGCCGTACGATACGCGCGAGACATTGCGCAAGCTCGCCGCCGCCATCGACCGCTATGGCGCGAGCACCGTCATCTCGCTGGGCGACAGCCTGCACGACGTCGATGCCTCAGGCCGCATCGGGCTCGAAGAGCTGGAAATCCTGCAAATCATGCAGGAAGACCGCGAATGGATCTGGGTAACCGGCAACCACGACCCGAAGGTGGGTGAGCGGCTCGGCGGCACGGTCGTCGACCAGATCGAGGTAGAGGGCATCGTCCTTCGCCACGATCCGCGTCCCGGCCACGTCACGCACGAGATCGCCGGCCACATGCATCCCGCCGCCAAGCTGTCGATGTACGGCTATACGCTGCGCCGGCCATGCTTTGTCGGCAACGGGCTGCGGCTTGTCATGCCGGCCTTCGGCACCTACGCCGGCGGCCTCAACATACTCTCCGAGCCATTCGAGCCGCTGTTCGGTCATGACGGCATGCAGGTGTGGATGCTCGGCCAGGAGGGGCTCTACCCCGTCGCGACGCGGCTGCTCAAGGACGACTGAGCGCTCAGGTCGACTGGCGGCGGAAATACGCCGAGGCGAGCATTCCACAGGCGACGGCCAACAGCACCGCGAAGATTCCGTAACTCATCGGATGCACGAACGCGAAGTTGTGCACCAGCCGCTCGATGCCGGCGCGATGCAGCGTGACGCGGGCAATGTGCGCGCTCACAACCTCGCCGTTGCGAAATAGATAGGTGCGCGCCACCAGGGGGCCGACCGGCACGTTGGCTGGAAGCGCGATCGTGCTGCGGAACAGGCTGCGACCCGCGAAGGTGACCCCCTCGGGCTCGGTGACGTAAAGGTTGGCCTTCTTCTTGAGGCGAACCACAGCGGCGCGGAACGCCGCCAACTCGAAATCCTTGAAGCGGGCGCCGGACGTCCCAGCCGGCACCATCTTGATGTGCCGGAATCCGATGGCGTGCCGTTCGAGCACGGCCGGTCCGGCGATCTCCTCGATGGGGCGCGTCGAGGCGATGGCGTAGTAGCTCGGCACGGAGCTGAAGTTGACCGACGAGGTGTTGATCCACACCCCGCCCACGTCGCTCTTGCGCCGCGCGACGATGGGGAAAGGCGTTCCCTCGACGACCACGACAACGTCATAGTAGCCGGCTTCATCCTGCGGCGCCTGGCTGTTGTCGATGGCACCGAAGACGACGATCTCATGCCCGGTGAAGCCGGTCGTCACCGCCAGCGTGCGGGTGGAGATGTCCGCCTCGACCTTCTCCTGCGGGATCTCGGGTGGAACGACCAGCGTCGGCTGCGGCGTAGGTGGGCGCCGTGGAACCACGTTCTGCGCCAGGGCCGGGGCCGCGCACATCGCCACCATGAGGAGAATCGGGAGGAGGCGCATCAGGACCCTCCCCCGATGACGGGACCGATCGAGAATATTTCGGTCGGCTTGATCATGAGATCCCAGCCGATGCGCAGGCAGACAAGCAGCACCAGGGCGGCGAGCATAAAACGCAGCTGCTCGCCCTTGAGGCGCGCGCCGGCGACCGCACCGAACTGCGCTCCAACCACCCCGCCGACGATGAGCAGCAGGGCGAGGACGACGTCCACCGCCTTGTTCTCCATGGCCTGCAGCAGCGTCGTTACCGCCATGACGAACACGATCTGGAACAGCGAGGTCCCGATGACGATGCTGGTCGGCACGCGCAGCAGGTAGATCATGGCCGGCACCATGACGAATCCGCCGCCGACACCCATGATCGCGGCCATGAAGCCGACGAAAGCGCCGATCATGGCCGGCGGTAGGGCGCTGATGTAGAGCTTCGAGCGATGGAAGCGCATTTTGAACGGCAGGCCGTGCACCCAGCTGTGCTGCCCGGTCTTGCGCACCGACACCGGCTTGCCCGAGCGCTGCCGCTGGATGCTGCCAATGCTCTCGATCAACATCAGGGCGCCAACCGCGCCTAGAAACGTGACGTAGCTGAGCGACACGAAGAGGTCGAACTGGCCGATCTGGCGCAAAATCTTCATCAGCGATACGCCGATGACCGAGCCTATGACGCCGCCGGCGACCAGCACCACGCCCATCTTAACGTCGACGTTATTGCGCCGGTACTGCGCAATGGCCCCCGACACCGACGAGGCGAGGATCTGCATGGCGCCGGTGCCGACCGCTACGGCCGAGGGCACGCCCATGAAAATCAGCAGCGGGGTCAGGAGAAACCCGCCGCCGACGCCGAACATCCCGGATAGGAACCCGACGGCGCAGCCCATGCCGAGAAAGAGCACAGCGTTGACGGACATCTCGGCGATGGGCAGGTAGATGTGCATCAGCTAGCCGACATGTCCCTCGGAGCGCGGCGTCAAGGCGGCGCGGATGCCGGCCGAAGCCGCCTGATGCTCCGACATCGCGGTCGATGTCAAGGCAACGCCACCAGACAGGTTAGGCGAGGGTTGTAAAGATTGCCGCCCCGCAACGCAAAAATGCGCCGCGACTTGCGCAGCGCATTTTGTTTTCTCGGTGACCGGCTCAGCTGTCTGGCTCAGTGTCTGACTCAGTCTCTGGCATCAGCCGCGGCGGCTGCCATCTCTCCAAGCTTGGCCGGCGACGCGTGCGTCGTTGGCCATTCCCACCACCGGCTGGGAACGCCAGGTCTGGGCGCCCGTTTCGGCGGCGGCGACGTCTTCAGCGCTCAGCTTCGCCTTCAGCACGTCGCGACGGCCGGCGGCGTCCTTGTCACCGGCCTTGGCGGCCAGCAACAGCCACTTGTAGGCCAGCTGCAGGTCCTTGGTGACGCCCATGCCGTTTTCGTACAGCACAGCGAGATTGTACTGGCTGTCGGCCAGGCCGTGATCGCTGGCGGCCTTGAACCAGCGGGCGGCACCCTCGTAATCGCCCTTGGGGCTGCGCGAAGCGGCAAGCACGGCCAGATTGTGCATGGCCTTGACGTTGCCCTGCGCGGCGGCGCGCTCATACCAGACCTGGGCGCGCTGCGCGTCGGCCTTCACGCCAAGACCGCGCTCATAGAGCGTGCCGAGGCGGAACTGGGCCAACGCAAAGCCCTTTGCGGCGGCGCGCTTGTACCAAAGAGCTGCCTCGCCCAGATCCTGATCGAGACCCTTGCCTTCAGCCAGGCGCGAGGCGACTTCGAATTGCGCCGAAGCATCGCCCTGCGCGGCGGCCAGACGCATCGAGAACGGACCGACCGTGGCCGGCGGCAGCTTGGAAGCACCGGCGGCGGGGGCGAGTTCCTCGTCGACGTTGCTGGCGGCACCGCCGTTGCGGCGAAGTACCTGCTCTTCCATCAGCGAAGCTGGGGTCGCCTTCGCGGCGGCAACGCCGAGCTGACTGGAGAGGTAGGCCATGCGCGCCTGCTCGTTCATCTGCGCGAGCTGCTGGCCGCTGGCGCCATTTGCCTGCATGGCGATGCCGTCCGGCAGGGAAGCGGTGTCGACCGGTGCGCCGTCGGCGTTGACGTCCTTGAACTCGCCCGCGCCCTGCTCGAGCGGCGGCACGAACTGCTTGGTCTGCTTGGGCGGCTGCTCCATGGCCGGCGGAGCCGCGTCGGGCATCATCGGGCTCTGCTCGTCCATCGAAGGACCGGGAGCGGGCAGCGCCTGAGCCGGTGCGGTGGCGGGCGCGATGTTGACGGCAGCAGGAATGGCGTCGACGTGCGGGGTCGGCGTGCGCGGCATGAAGAAGATGGCGGCCGGAATGGCAGCCAGCACCACCAGCACGCACATGGCTACGCGCTGCGAGCGAAAGCTGAAGATCGAGCGGCGCCGCGGCTTGGTCTGCGCCTCGCGCGGCCCAGCCGACAATTCGCCCGAGCGCATGTCGGGATCAGCGACCGCACCTTCGGGACGGCTGGCGGCCTTGAGCTTGGCGCGGTGCGCATCGGCGATGAAGTCGTGGCGCAGAACTTCCATCGAGCGCTTGGGGAGCTGCGGCTCACCGAAGCTCGCTGCTTCCGCATCGCGCGAGCGCGAGAAAGCGGCATCGAGATCGAAGCCAGCGGTGGTGTAGGGCACGCGCGGTGGCACGTGGTCGGCATCGGCATCCTGGCGGAAGGCGCGGACGCTGGCCTCGAGCTCTTGCTCCATGGCTGCCATGGGCATGAAGTCGGACTCGTCCTGCTCGGCTTCTGCAGCGGGCATCTCCGCGTAAACGGTCGCCGTCGCGGGCACCAGATCATCGATAGCTTCGGGAGCGGACGCGGCCATGGCCTGCGTGAAGGCGCGACCATAGTCGGCCATCGGAGCCGGCTGGTGGGCCGCCGGCTGCTGAGGCTGGTGCTCTGGCTGCGGATTGGTAACCTCGAGCGCATCGATGCGATCCAGCACGCGAATGATCGCCTGCTGCATCGTCTCCAGCATGCTGGCGTTGTTCTCGTCGTTGTTACGGCGCTCGTTGATGAGGTTCTCGAGCAACCCGCGCACTTCGCCGATGTCGCGCGACTGGCCACCGCTGAAGTTGCCGTCGGCGAAGCTGGCGGCAGCGCGCAGGGCGGCCGAGTTGGCAAGATCTTCGTAGTCGTCGCGCGCCGAGCTGCGGCTGACGAGGCCCGACAGGCGTTCATCGGAGAGCTGCGTGGCAATCATGCGCAGTTGCGCGTCGATGGCGTCGAGACGGCCGACGTCGGAGCTGACCTGCACGCCTTCGTTGAAGAGGCGCGTCAGCCGGTCGTCGGAAAGCTGCGAGGTCAGCGTGCCGAGGTGCGCATCGATGACGTCGAGGCGGGCGAGCTGGCGGCGGAACTGGCCGAGCTGGTTGGCGATCTCCTCGATCTGGCCTTCGGCGGCGCGCAGCTCGTCGATGTCGGCGCGGGTGGCGACGTGGCCGAGCACCGAATTCAACTGCGTCTCGAGCTGATCGAAGCGGCGACCGAGCGAGGCGAGGGCGTTGTCGGGGCGGATCTGCGCCAGCGACTGTTCGATGCGCGCCGCTATGTCGGCGAACCTCTGATCCAGCGTATTTGAATCCATGGCGCAGCCGCGGGCCGGAGCCTGCGAAGCTGCCGGCATTTCGCCGGCGCCCATACTGGCATACAGCGCCTGCTGCATCGATCGGGCGGTGACCGCCTGAGTGCGTGCGCGGGGCTCTTCACGGCGGGCTGCAGAGTTAAATGCCTCGCCCGACTCGTAAAGCTGCACGAGGGCGCTGGCGGCGGCCGCGTCCCACTGATTGGTGTCGCCGCCGACACGCTGCTTCGAGCTGGAAGCGCCCAGCGCGATGATCTCGTCGGGCTGCACGCGTGCCACCCGGATGTCTTCCTCGGTGACGTAGCGAACGGCCTTGAGGCGCGCTGCGGTCTCGCGCTGCGCCGGGTTGTATGGGACCAGGGCGCCGCGGCTGAGGTCGGACAGGCGCTCGCCGAGGCGATGCATCTGCTGCTGGATGCGCTCCACATCCGGCTCGAACTCGTAGGGCACCTGCGATCGGATCGACCTTGCCTCGTCGCTCAGCGCCGCAAGACGGCCGCGCATCTGATCCAGCAGGTGGGCCTGGGAGGGCTCATGCGAAGTCATGGACGCGGCATCGGCGCGCGCACCATAGATTTCGTTATAGGCTTGGTTCGACATCTCAATCCCTTGGCGCTGGTCGCTGGAGCCCCGGTGGAGCCAATGCTGTGCTGCGGTTGCCGAATTGGGACGCAAACAACGAAAATCCGCTCACCCCCAGGGTTTGCGAGTTGCGGTAAACGTGAGGTTAAGCAGCGCGTGAAAATCGTACTGGCCGGTGCAATTGGCCGCCAAAAGTGGCCCTCGAGCCCCGCTGCTGGCATGTTTGCCGGCGTTGACCCCGCGCGAGGGCGAATAGGTGGGTGAGCCGATGACATCGCGAACGAGCCTCAGCCAGGCGTTTGAAACGCTCAGTGTCGAGACGCGCGGCCGTGGGTTTTTCGATCAGACGGCGGCGGTGCGCGGATGGCTGGCGCGCGTTGCGGCCCGCGACGGGCTCATCACGCTCTTCATCCGCCACACGTCGGCGTCACTGCTCATCCAGGAAAACGCCGACCCCGATGTGCAGACCGATCTGCTCAACGCCCTGGATCGCCTCGCCCCGCGCGATGCACCCTACGTGCACGACGTCGAGGGACCCGACGACATGCCGGCGCATATCAAGACGGCGCTGACGGGTACGTCGCTGTCGATCCCGGTGCAGGCGGGACAAATGCTGCTCGGCACTTGGCAGGGGATCTACGTGGCCGAGCACCGCGACCGCCCGCACCGCCGCGAGGTCGTGCTGCACTTCATCGGCACCTTCGCTGCCTAAGCAGACCCGATGCGGTGGCGCCGAGTTGCCGATACGAGTTCGTGCGTTATGCCCGGCTCGCTCATGGCGTGCCCGGCGTCGGCGACAATGCGCAGCTCCGCCTGCGGCCAGGCGCGATGCAGGTCCCAGGCGTTCTTCACCGGGGTCACGACATCATAGCGGCCGTGCACGATGGTCCCGGAGATGTCGCGTAGCCGGTGTGCGTCGGCGAGCAGCTGATCGTCGGCGGCGAAGAAGCCGCGGTTGACGAAGTAGTGGCACTCGATGCGCGCGAAGGCGAGCGCATAGGCTTCAGCGCTGAAGCGTTGTACGCGCCCGGCATCCGGCAATAGCGACAGCGTCGAGGCCTCCCACACGCTCCAGGCCTTGGCGGCTGCGAGGCGCAGTTGCGGATCGGGGCCGGTGAGACGGCGGTGATAGGCGGCGATCATGTCGCCACGCTCGGCCGGCGGGATCACCGCCTCGTAGTCGGCAAACGCCTCCGGATAGAGCCAGCTGCAGCCCTGCTGGTAGAACCATTCGAGCTCGGCGCGCCGCACCAGGAAGATGCCGCGCAGGACCAGGCTCGCGACACGTTGCGGGTGACGTTCGGCATAGGCGAGCGCCAGGGTGGAGCCCCACGAGCCGCCAAACAGCTGCCAGCGTTCTATGCCGAGCAGCTCGCGCAGGCGCTCCATGTCGGCGACGAGGTCCCACGTGGTGTTGGCCTGCAGCGATGCGTGCGGTGTCGAGCGCCCGCACCCGCGCTGGTCGAACAAGACGATCCGGTAGTGGCTGGGATCATGAAAGCGGCGCATGGAGGGGTTGGATCCCCCGCCCGGTCCGCCGTGCACGATGAGCGCCGGCTCGCCGTCAGGGTTGCCGCATTCCTCGAAGTAGATTGTATGACCATCGCCGGCCTCGAACTTGCCGCTGCGGTACGGCTCCAACTCGGGGTAAGGGGTCAGTCGCTCGTGCACGGTCATCGCTGCTGTTCCGCTGGCCGGCTATCGGCTACGAGCGCTCGCGGTTTTTAAGCCGCAACAGGCGCATTTCGCGATCGTAGATGACCTCGCCCCCGGGGATGCGGATTTCGCGCACCAGCTCGAGCACGCTGCGGCTCGGTCCCGGCGTCGTGAGGCTGGCCAGCCCGGCGCCGAGCGCTCCGGCCGGCAGACCGAACAGTCCGGCCAAGGCGCCGTCGAGGCCGATGATACCGGCGGCGCTGGCAAGGATTGTAAGCAGAGCGACGCCGAAACCGCAGCTCATTCCGGCGATGGCGCCGAAGGCGTTCATGCGCTTCCACCAGATCGACAGAACGATGACCGGGAAGAAGGCCGATCCGCTGAGCGCCAGCGACCACAGCAGCAGCCGCAGCGGGTCGGTCGGCGCGACCAGCGCAACGAGACCACCCGCCACAGTCGCGCCAGCGATGGCGAGCCGCCCCAGATGCACACGCGAGGTGCGCGGCAGCGGCTCCCAGGACATGCCGTTGACGACATCCTCGGCCACCACGTTGCCCAGCGCGCTGGCGGCGGCCCCGATGCCGACGAGCGCCGCCGCAACGACGCCGGCAGCGGCGAAATAGACGAACACGTTCGGCAGCTGGGCGGCCACCGGCAGGCTGAGCAGCACCGCATCGCGGGCAAAACCAAACCCGGTATAGGTCGGCGAGGTCGGCGCCGCGGCGTTATCGACGGTGACAAATCCCAGCTCGACCAGATGGCGCATCCAATCTGGCAACGTCGCCGAGCCGGACTTGATCACGTCCATGAGGAAGTCGCGCATGTACACCGCCACGGCGGCGCAGGTCAGCACGATCAGGCTGAAGTAGACGGTCGCCCAGCCGAGCGACTTGCGCGTCTCGTAGACGCCGGGCGTCATGGCGACGCGGGGGATGAGCGAGGGCGAGGAGGCGACGCCCGCCATCACCGTCAGGATGGCGATGACGAAGGCGGTCGGTCCGACGGCGCCGAAGGGCGCTGTGAACCGCTTGGCGATGTGCGAGATGCCGTCGCCCGGCAGCGCGAAGGTGAGCCCCGGAGCATCGACGATGGGCAGGCTCTGTGCCGCCTCGCTATGCATCAGCGCTCGCAGCAGCGGGCCGTTGGTGAGCTGCGGCAGCGGAAAGTTGGAGACCATGACGGCGACGATGGTCACCGGCACCAGCAGCGCCAGCACTGCGGCGATAGCCGAGGCACTGCTCGACCACGTCAGCGAGCGCATGCCGCCGAGCACGACGGTGACGATGAAGGCGCCGACCAGCATGAGGATCATGAGGGTCTGCGGCTGGCCGACCAGCCAACCGGCAGCGAAGGCGCCCATGCGCAGCTCGGCGGCCATCAGCAGCAGCGCCGGTACGGCGAGCAACCCCGCCGACAGCAGCCGAACGGTCTTGCTCTCGAAACGGCGCCCCAGGTAGCTGGGCACGGTGAAGGTGCCGAACTTGCGGAAGAACGGCGCCAGCATCACCGACATGATCACGAAGCCGGCGAGCCCGCCGATGGTGAGGCACAAGGCATCGAAGCCGATGAGGAAGAAGACCCCGGTGATGGCGACCATCCCGGTGGCGCCCATGGCGGCGACGCCGATACCAAGCCCGGTATAGCCGGCCGGCACGCGGCGGCCGGCCGCGAAGAACTCGAGCGGCTCCTGCGTCGGCGCGCTGAGTCCTATGGCGGCATAGAGGAGCAGCGGACCCAGCAGCATCCCCCAGCGCAGCAGAACGTCGGCGGTGCCGAGCTCCTCGAAGATGAGCAGCAGCAGCACGAGGCCGGTCAGCGAGCTGGCAAAAATTCCGAAATAGGTGCCAAGGCGCGGATTGACGAAGCGGGTGCGCGAGGTGACCGACATGGCTATCTATCCGCGCGCTCAATTGTCTTCGTGTGCGCCGTGCCAGTGGTCGATGGCGTCCTGACGGTTGACGAAGCTCGCCACCGTGAAGATGGCGATCACCGCAATGCCGTGGGCGCTGAGGAAGTAGCCGAGGGGGAAGCCGAGGAAACGCTCGCCGTTGAGGTTCTCGGCATAGAGCGGCAGCACGATGATGAGCACCAGGAACGGCACGACGCTGGCCAGCACCTGCCACTTGGTATGCCGCCAGTACGGCTTGCGCTCTTTGCGCTCCATCATGTCGTTCAGCTCCCCCTGCCGGTGCCCGGAAATCCCCCCGGGACGTAGTCCATCACGTACACGCCAACAGTACGACGCATATATGGCGGGATGCCCCAGGGATACGCCTTAAGGCTGGTTCTGCGCGGGCTTTTCTTGCCTTAAGCTTCGAGCGCGGGCGCCGCAACAGGGCCCTGATAGCCGCGGGAAACGAGGGATCGCCGATGAAAGAAATGTGGGAAGAGTTCAAGAATTTCGCCATGAAGGGCAACGTCGTCGACTTGGCCATCGGCGTCATCATCGGCGCCGCCTTCACGCCCATCGTGGCGACCCTCGTCGCCAATATCATCATGCCGGTCATCGGCTTCGTGACCGCCGGCGTCGATTTCTCCGCCCTGGCCGTCAAACCCGTCGAATCGGTTGAGATCAAGTACGGGCTGTTCCTCAACGCCATCATCCAGTTCCTGATCACGGCGGCAGCGCTGTTCTTCCTCATCAAGGGGATCAACGTGGTGCGCCGCCCGGCACCCGGTGCGCCTCCGCCGCCGCCGCCCCAGTCGGAGATCTACCTGAAGGAAATCCGCGATGCCCTGGTCAAGGGCAAGGCCTGACGACAGCGGGCACGAGGGGCAATGGGGCGCGCGACCACCGCTCGGCTTTTCGCCGGGGGGAGCCCGTGCTAATGCTCGGGCGAGCGCGGGCGTAGTTCAGTGGTAGAACGTCAGCTTCCCAAGCTGAATATACGGGTTCGATTCCCGTCGCCCGCTCCACTCCCGTCGCCGGAACTGTGCGCCGGCTCAAGCGGCGTGCATGCCCGCTTCGATGACCGTAACGGCTTGCTCCAGGAAAGCCCGCTCGACGCGCACATCGCGCATGCGCACGCCGTCGACGAAATCCTGCAACGCGGCGCGGAAGGCACTGAAGCTGTCGGAGAAGGCGAGCTGGCGATGGCCTTGGCGTCCGAACACGTGGAGTGCGATCGGAGCATCGAGCTCACCCAGCGTGAAAAAGCTCGCCCGAAAGCCATCGGCCCAACGCGCGACGACGGTCGTTCTCCCCGCATGGTTGGAGGCGAGCGTTTCAATCGGCAGGCCCTCAGGGCGGGCTAGAAACAGTGCCGGTTCGACAATGTGAGGCGCGTACGTCGGCCAGCTTTTCGGACTGAAGGCGACGATTTCCGCGATACCGCCGAGCGCCAGCTTGTCGGCATCGCTGAGGCGGAATTCCGGACTGTACTTCAGCGCACTGCAGCTGAAGATCTGCCCTGGAAAACGCTCGAGCGCATAGATCTCTGCCAGCCGCGCCCGGCGCAGCGCCACCGGCTTGTCGATGTAGATCGGCAGCCCGGCGCGTAGAAACGGCGCCGCCAGCATCAGGTGATTTTCGGCATCATCGCGCGCCAGCAGCACCGCATCGATTTGCCCCAGCATGGCCTGCGGAGCAATCGACGACGTGCTCAATGCGGGCAGCGCGCGCAATCTGCTCGGACACGGCACGGTCTTGCGTCCAAACGTGCGTCACACGCGCACCAGCGATCTGGTCGTCGGGCCAACGGCGCTGTTCCAGGTAGCGAGGAATGACCGGAAACCCGCAAGCTTCCATCGCCGCCGCGTCATAGCCGTTGAATATCGCGGACCACGAATAGGGATGCCCATTCCCTGGCGAGATCCCGATCACCCCTAGTCGCAACACGGCAAGTCCCTCAACGCGCACTCAACCCTGGCCAGCGGAAGACTGACGCATGCGATGCGCTCCCAGCATGCGCGCCAGTTCCAGGTCCTCTTCCGTGTCGATATCGAGAGCCTCGACCCACGGCAGCTCCCAGATGAAATGGTCGGGCCCATAAAACGTGCGTGCCTTCAACAGCGCCGGCACATTGGCGATCCAGATGGCGCCGGTCGGCGCATAGAGCTCCGGCAGCGACTGCGAGCGTTCTTCCAGCGCCTTCGGGTGCAGCCACACCGGCCGGCCATGTTCGTCGCGCGAAGCCGCCCACCATGGGTTGTTCCACGCAAAGCGCGCGCACGAGATGACGAACTCGGCGCGCCGCTCATCGAAAAAGGCCAGTGCACCGGCGATGCTGGCGGCCGTGCGCAGCGGCGAGACCGGAAGCAGCTGGATGGCGGTATCGTAGGTCTTCCCGCTACTCTGCAGGCGTTCCAGAAACGCGATGGTGGCATCGCCGACCCCGCTGTAGTCATCGGCATAAGCATCGCGCAAGAATGGGACCTGGGCGCCGAACTGCACGGCGATTTCTCCCAGTTCCTCGCTGTCGGTACTGACGAAGACGTCGTCGCACACGTTCGACTGCAAGGCGGCCTCGATCGTCCAGGCGATCATGGGACGGCCGAGAAAATCCACCATGTTCTTTTTTGGTATGCGCTTCGATCCGCCCCGCGCAGGAATGACGACGACCCGCCGTTGCGGTCGATCACCCGTTGGTTTCGGCGTCACGCCCATTGCCCTTTGAAGTCCGCGCGCTCCCCAGGTTGCCTGTGAGCCGGGCGTTACCCAACTGCAGCGATCGATGCTGGTCGGCAACTTGAGCGTAGCCGCGCATGATCAGGACGCAAGCTTCATAAGGCCGCATTCGGGCGCGCGTCTCCCGGGCCAGCGCTTGCGTTTACCTAGCTTGGGCGGCCGTGGATGCCGGACTGCTCATGGAACAGGCGCAGGCCCTCGTTGATGTCCTCTTCGCTCGGCACGCGGCGCGTGATGGTGTCGAGGTGCAGCCCGTCGAGCGACATTTCGACCACTGAAGCCGTCACGCGCACCGGCGCTGCGATTTGCGCCCGCGACTGGCGCACCCGCTGGTAGAGGCGCCGCTGCTGCTGCTCGCGCGCGGCCGCAAGGTCGAACACCGGCGCGTTGCCGCCATCGCTGATCGCCAGCGCGGCCTGGCGGCGATCGAAAGGGGGATCATCGAACAGGCGGCCGTTCTTGGCGGCGGTGTAGGAGTCCACCACGAAGGTCGAGTAGCTGTACTTGTCGGCATTCCACACCGCCGGCGTCATCAGCACGACGAGGAACTCGGCGATCAGCGAGCCGCGCTTGCGGCCGAGATCGCGGATCACGAAGCCGGGCGCATTGTCGTTGATGCGCTCGGGGATGCTGCCGCTCAGGTAGTAGTGCGCGTGCGCGCCGAGCAGCAGTTGCGCCCCGGCGACGACCTGCTTGGAGCCGCTGGTGCCTATCCCGCCGTAGTAGGAGGCATCCAGGCCGTCGTACCTGAGCGTGAGGACGTGGCGTTCCATCGGATCACTCGGCGCGATTCCCTCCCTTAGCTCAAGGGAAGCACAAGGAATTATTCGCGCGGTGCCAAAACGGGCACATGCTGAACTTTGAGTTGCAGCGTCGCCTCGCCGCAGGCCGCAAAGACGGTGAATCGCCATCCGGCGTTGGAACGCAACCCCTCGGCGCCCGTTTGCAGCGGATGAACAAAGAAATCTCCGGGTTGGCGTCCGTCCTCGTGGTCGAGGATGAGCCGTTGGTGCGCGATTACGTCTCCGACATCCTCGGCCAGTCGGGCTTTGAGGTGCTTTCCGCCGCCACCGGCGAGGAGGCTTTATCGCGCATCGCCGAGGGCGGGGTGAGCGCCGTGGTCAGCGACGTGTCCATGCCGGGCACCGTCGACGGCTTCGAACTGGCACGGCGGGTACGCGAGGAATCCCCGCGCACCGGCGTAGTGCTCGTCTCGGGCGTTATCGAACCCCATGCGCACCTGCCGGGCGGCGTTCTGTTTCTGACCAAGCCGGTGCGCGCCTCGACCCTGCTCCGCCTCGTCCGCGAGGTGGCCGACCCCCGCGCCCGCCTGCCCCAAGGCACTGTTTAAACGCGCCTTTACGGCCGGCATGTAATGTCTCGCGCCGATGGCACGCTCAACCCCGCGCACCAAGGCTCTCGCCGCTCCCAAAGCCGGATCCCTGCACGCGAGCCGCGCCGCGCTGCCATTGCCGCAGTTCGTGCCGCCCCAACTCGCGACCCTCGCCACCGCCCCGCCCGAAGGCGAAACCTGGCTGCATGAGGTCAAATACGACGGGTACCGCGCCATCGCGGCCGTCGCCGGCGACCGCTGCCGCATGTACACGCGCTCGGGGCAGGACTGGACACAGAAATTCGCCTCCATCGCCGCAGCGCTGTCGAAGCTCAAGCTCGCCAGCGCGCTGCTCGACGGCGAGGTCGTGGTGCTCGATGCGCAGGGGCGCACCAGCTTCCAGCAGCTGCAGAACGGTCTCGGCACCGGCAGTACCCCGCTCACCTACTACGTGTTCGACATCCTCGAACTCGACGGGCGCGATCTGCGCGGCGAGCCGCTGAAACGCCGCAAGGAAATCCTCCAACGCGCCTTGCGCGGAGCGCCGCAGTCGATCCGCTACAGCGAAGACATCGCCGGGCAGGGCGACAAGGTGCTGGCGCAGGCATGCCGCCTCGGCCTTGAGGGCATCGTCTCCAAGCAGGCCGACAAGCCGTACGTGTCGCGCCGCTCGCTCGGCTGGCTGAAAAGCAAATGCCTCGGCAACGACGAGTTCGTCATCGGCGGCTACCGCGTCTCCGACAAGAAAGGTCGCCCCTTCGCCTCCCTGCTGCTCGGCGAGTTCGTCGGCGATGAGCTGCACTACCGCGGCCGCGTCGGCACCGGCTTTGACGCTTCCACCCTGGACGATCTCGGCGCCCGCTTCGCCAAGCTCGCACGCTCCTCGAGCCCATTCGTCGATGCCCCGCGCGACATCGCCCGCGATGCCCGCTGGGTCGAACCGCGCCTCGTGGCGCAGATCGCCTTCACCGAGCGCACCTCCGACGGGTTGCTGCGGCATCCCGCTTTCCTGGGGCTGCGCGGTGACAAGCCGGCGCGCGAGGTTCAAACTCAATCAATGGCGGTCGTAGCCAAGAAACCCAGGTCGAAAGCCGACGGCGAAGTCGCCGGCGTACGCATTTCCCATCCCGAGCGCGTGCTGTTCGCCAAGCCCGAGACGACAAAGCTAGACTTGGCCGAGTACTTCCTGGCAGTCAGCGAGCCCATGCTCGCCTACGTCGCTAAGCGGCCGCTCAGCCTGGTGCGCTGCCCGGACGGACCGGCCAAGCAGTGCTTCTTTCAGAAGCACATCAAGAAGGGCATGCCGGGCGCGCTCAAGTCGGTTGCCGTTACGGAGAGCGATGGCGAGATCGCCGACTATCTGATGGTCGACAGCGCCGCCGGCCTGGTTTCCATCGCCCAGATCGGCGGCATAGAAATCCATCTGTGGGGCTCGCGCGCCCGCACGCTGGAGAAACCCGATCGTCTCGTGTTCGATTTCGATCCCGACCCCAGCGTGGGGTTCGCCGCAGTGCGCGATGCCGCGCGCGACCTACGCAAGCTGCTGCAGACGGCCGGCCTGGAAACTTTTCCGCTCGTTACCGGCGGCAAGGGAATCCATGTCGTGGCCCCGCTCGATGCCAGCCAGAACTGGGAGACGGTGAAAGGCTTTGCCAGGGGTGTCGCCACCAAGCTCGCCGAAAGCGAACCGGACCGCTTCGTCGCCACCATGTCGAAAGCCAAGCGCAAGGGCCGCATCTTCATCGACTGGCTGCGCAATGAACGCGGGGCGACGGCGATCGCACCGTATTCCCCGCGCGCCAAGGCCGAGCCAAGCGTCGCCACGCCGGTGACCTGGACGGAGCTCGGCCGCATCGAGGCCGCCAATGCATTCACGATCCCGCTCGTCCTGCAGCGCATCAAGCGCAAGCCGGACCCGTGGAGCGACTACGCCAAGACGCGTCAGCGCATCTCACGCGAGGCGCTCCGCTTCTTTGCGTGAGACCGCGAGAGCGGCGGCGGCCACGCGTTCGCCGGACCCCGACGCAGGCACGGCCTTAAGCCCGCCGTGCTCGGTCTTCTCCCAGTAGTAGGGTGCCCAGACGAGCTGTCCCAGCGCGCGATACGCGGCGAGGGAAATCGCCAGCCAATATGCCGGCATCATCAGCGCGTGGGCGGCCAGCCTCAGCCGCCCACGACGCGCCGCCGCAACGGTGCCGAGCGCGATGGCGCTCAGATAACCGGCGATGAGATTGAAAATGCCGATGCCGAAAAGCCATTGCCCGAACACCGAATTGGGGACGCCCAAAAGGCGACCCTGCGACAGGTCGAAGGCAAGCAGGAGGTAGAACCAGGGATGGACCAGTGCCGACAGGATCATGCCGCCCATCAGCACTTGAAAGCCGATGAAGCGCCGCGCGCCGAGTTCGTGCCACAGCCGGTGCGGGCGCCGCATGTGCACGAAATAGGTTTGTATCCGAATTTTAAGACTAAGAAAAAACCCTATATTTCATCGGCTAGGACGTCTGTGCTAACGTCGTTTGGGACACTTTTTCAGCCCCCTTGGACAATCTTTTAGGACAATGTGATGCCCGCCCCTGCCTCCAGCCGCTACCTCATCCGGGTCAACGGGGTGATCCACTATCGCCGCATCGTTCCTGCAACGGCGAGAGCCCTAGCCGGGTGTCGAGTGTGGAAGCGCTCACTCAAGACGCGCGACCTTCGGGAAGCTGAGGCGCGCTCTCGGCCTTTGGCTGTCGAGCATGATCAGCTTATCGCGCAGGCGAAAGGCCACGGTCCTGAAAGGCAACTCGCGGTGCTTAATGATCTCGGTCCCGTTCGCATCGATCCGGCGGATATCAAGGGGAACACAAGACGCGTCTCAGATCGGCTGAGAGCGACGTTGAATGCACGCGAAGATGCCTTTCGTTCCACTATCGTAACGGCAGAATTGAAGCTGTCGGTACTTACGGGCGGCGAGCGCGACCGGATTGACGGTGAAGGCGGGCTGATCAGCTTCGGTTCGCGCTACCTCTCGGCAAGAGAAAAGCTCCGGCAATTGAAGCGCACCGCTATCAAAGATCGCACCCCCGACGCGCAGTTCGTCATCGATGGGCGTGAGCGCGACATTCAGGAGCGAGGACGTATTTTAGAGAAGCTAGGTGTTACCGTTTTTGAGCGGGAGCCAGATGACCCGCGCAATCCTCGCTTGTCGGCGGCTATTGAGAAATGGTTCAAGGAGCGCAAGCAAGGCTCGCTGGCAGTGCAGCGTCATCGCGTTGCCATCCGTCGCTTCACGGCGCTTCACGGTGACGTGCCTATCCGCAAAATTACGCGTCAGCACGTCAAAGACTACCTTGGCGCAATCGAAAATCTTGCCGACCATCGGCGCCTTCCAACCTCAGAACGAGGGACGCTCGCTGATCCCGGCGCCGATGTGCCGCGCGTAAGTTCGAAGACGGTCGAGCGTCACCTCATCACCATAAAGGCGCTGTTGCGGTTCGGGATAGAGCAGGAATGGTGTCCCTCTAATCCGGCAGACGGATTGCGTCCACCGAAAGACACACGGCCCAAGGCGAGCAAACGCCGCCCGTTTACGAGTGAAGAGCGTCGAACGTTGCTCGCGTGCACCGTCGAAGAATGCGGCGAGAACGGCGACATGACCTGGCTGATAAAGCTTGCGGCCTACACCGGGGCTCGCTTGGAGGAGCTTTGCCAGCTTGCTCGGAAGAATGTGAAAGAGATCGAGGGCGTGCCATGCATCGAGATCGATGATCTGGACGGTCGCACGCTCAAGAACGCCGGAAGCGTGCGGACGCTGCCCTTGCACCCGGCCATCGCTGACGACTTCCTAGAATGGGTTCGGAGCGGTAAAGGCGACCGCGTCTTCATGTCGGCGCGCCGGAACAAGCACGGGCGGTTCTCAAACGAAACGTCAGGCGATTTTGCTCGTCTTATGGACAGAGCCGGGCTCCCTGACCCGCGTCTCACCTTTCACTCGCTGAGGCACACGCTGAAGCGAGTTATGAGCGATGCCCGAATCGATCCCGACGTGCGAAGGGCGATGCTGGGTCACTCGGCCCGCGACGTTCATGACGAGTACGGAGGCTCGCCAAGTCTCGCAACGATGGCTAGAGAATTGGCGCGCTTGCCCGTTCTCTTTTGAGCGCCGTGGTTACGTTACCCTTCTCCCACTCGAAAAAGCGCTCGCAACTCATTGAGCCCCAACCAGGGCCTCGATTTGTGTATCGGCAGTTGCCACCAATTCGAGAGCAGCGTCAGCGCTCGCTCCTGCGTGAGTGTCTCACACCCCGCAAGTAACTTCATCCGCTCGCCGTCTGAGACGTGAAGCGACATAGCGTCGAAGTCCTCCGTACCTCCGACGCTGCCTACAGGTCCATTCCAGACAATTTTCCCGTGCTGCCAAAGCACAACTTAGCCTTCACGCATCAAACGCGTTTCGTTCAGCTTGACCATTCACAGCCCCCCGACTGTTGAGTTCACTTTTCGTTCTCGTAGGCTAACGACGGCGGATGGCCAAGACAACCATCCGTGAGCGCTATCCACCGCCATGGTCCGTCCCAAGAGGATGGCGGCTATCGGGTGATGAGTTCGAACGGGTACCCGGTGGCCTGGGTGTACTCGAAGGATGCGTGGGGTACGTAACGCCGTCCCCGACAGCCTGAGCCACTCGGAGGCCCTGGCCATCGCGAAGGCCATCGCCCGTCTCGCCGACCTGGACCATTAACCGGGCGGTGGGTGTTTGGGTGCTACGTTGCTGTGGAGGCACCCCTCTCCTGAAGCCTCCTCTAAGCAAGTTCTTCAAACCTCGGCGCGCCCCCCTTCGCGCCGAGGTTTTCTTTTGTGCGTGCCCACATCAGCTGCATGACACGCTCACCATTCATCGCTCCATCATCGCCTGTCCTGAAGCCCAGCCCGCCGAGTGGCGCTGGATGGCTGCATGAGGTGAAGTTCGATAGTGCGGTGCGCGTATCAAAGCCCGCTGGAAAACGGGAACCTCGTCCGCAATGGTGCGTAGTTCGGGAGGGCGATTAGTCGGTACGTGGTGCCGTGGCTGACGACCACCGATAGACACTAGGCCGCCAACATCCCGCTCCTCGTCAGCCGCTTTTCACAGTTATCAATTGTGCGAAGCACGGCGCTCGCAGGAACGGGGAGGCTGAAATAGAAGCCCTGCGCCTCGTCGTACTTTTCGGCTTGTACGGCGCGCAGGTTCGCGAGCGTCTCGATACCTTCGGCAACAGCGCGCATCTGTAATCTGTGAGCTGTATCTGCAACGAAGCCCACCATGATTTGGCAATCTTCGTCTCCTGGGATTCCCTGCACGAAACTCTTGTCGAGCTTCAAACGCTCAAACGGATATTCACACCGATAATCAAGGTTTGAGAAGGATTTGCCGAAATCATCCAGAGAGAACGACACGCCAAGCGCACTAAGCTGCTCCATGGCCGAGCGGGCGGGATGCTCTTCACGCAGGAGTGCTGTCTCAGTTATTTCCAGGTGAACCCTTGCGGGGTCTATGCGCGAAGAAGCAATGGCATCCGACACGCTCGCGTAGAAATCTACCTGCTCGACCTGCCTCGAAGACAAATTGACCGCCACGCCGATGTGCGTTGGCCAGTTTGTCGCTTCGCGTAAAGCGCTGTACAAAACCCACTTGCCCAAAGGGATGATGAGGCCAGTGTCTTCCGCGATGGTTATGAATTCCGATGGCGGGATCATGCCGCGCGTGGGGTGCTTCCAACGAACCAGGGCCTCGAAGCACGAGACTTGACGCCGCTTCAAGTCCACTATCGGTTGATAATGGAGAACGAATTCGCCGCCTTCGATGGCAGCCTGTATTTCGGCGACTAGAGGGTTATTGGGCACCTCTATGCGCGCGGCGGCGTCATACACCACAACGACATTGCGCCCCATAGACTTCGCTTGATAGAGCGCCTTGTCCGCTGAAGCAAAGAGTTCATCGGCATTCAAGCCGTGCAGGGGCGCTATCGCGACACCAATGCTAGCTCCGCTTTTTATCTGTTGACTTCTAATATCGTGCGGGCCGCGAATGAGTGATAGCAGGCGCTCTGCAAACTGCTGGGCTTCTGCGGTGCTGCGGATGCCGACTTGGAGAACCGCAAACTCGTCACCCCCCAACCTTCCGACGGCGTCCGTAGCCCGAAGGCTCCCCGATAAACGAAGGGCTACGCAACGAAGCAAGTCGTCACCAATTTGGTGACCCAGGTTGTCGTTGATGTCCTTGAAGTTATCCAGATCGATCCAGTGCAGGGCAAAGCCTGTCCGAGGGTCGTAGCTCGCGAACTCACACTCTAATCGCTCGCGGAAAGCAAAACGATTGCGTATTTCTGTCAGTGCATCGTGGTGAGCCAGCCAAGCTATCTTACGCGATGCGCTCGTCGCCGCCGTAATGTCCTCTTGAACATCGATCCAGCCGCCACCCTTGATGGCTACGACGCGCTTGGAGATAAGGCGTCCGTCACTCAACGTGATCGTATTGCTTGAGGCCAGTTCCTCATGGGGCTGCTTGATGGCGGACGTGGCGGCTGGTCCATCTTCCAGCGGATAGAGACCCCGATAAGCTTCGTTGCACATCACAAGCTTCTGGTCCGCGTCGAACATAGACACTGCGACCGGTAGGTGGGCTAAAGCAGTGTCGAGCAACTCGTTGTGCTCGCGCAGCAGCGATTCGCAGTGCTCATTCGCTCGCTGAATCGAAGCTGCTGCAATACCGCTCAAAAGAATGACGAAGCTCACCGCGCTGACAGCTAGCGCCATGCCGAGCCTGTCGAAGCCGACTCCCACAACGGGGACCGTTGGGTCTGGAATAATTTCCACGGCGCCCATTGCCGTAAAATGCAAGGAGCAGACGGCCAGCGTCAGCAGTGCAGCACTGGCGATAGTTGTAACGCGCTTGGAGAATGGCCAGCCGAATACCAAGAGTGCCGCTACCGAAAAGCCCGCCCCGAAGACGATAGACAAGGCCACCAGCGTCGCGTCCCAGGTTAAAACTCCGGGAACGATAAGCGCACTCATGCCGAGGTAGTGCATAACGCCGATTGCGAGACCGACGATGGCGCCGCCGACTAGTATCAAATAGGGGCGCCCATATCTAGCAAGAGCGAACCCAACCGACGCAAGTCCCACAGCAACCAACAGCGACGCGATAGTCCTCAGAGGTTCGTAGAGGGTTTGCAGCCCGCCGTTGTAGGCCAGCATGGCGATGAAGTGCGTCGTCCAAATCCCTGCGCCTGCACATACTCCTGCGAGCGCAGCCCATGATAGGCGCCGCCGATCCTGATAATGATGAGAAATTCCGTACAGCGCGAACGTCGTGATGGCGGTCGCGAGACACATTCCGAACGCTAACAACACGAGCCTGTAATCGTGCTCAACAGTCAGGCAGCTGATTACCCGGTACATCACGAGCCCTCAACCAGCTTGCTGGCGCGTATTGACTAGCTACGCCAAGTGTGAAAGCCGCCTTAAGAACCGTGTTTTTTAGCCCTCTGCGCGAGGCTCATCGCGCTCTGATCTGACGGTCTTTTGCTCAGTTCTGGCTTCGGCGGCGGCGCGGCGGGGGGCACCGCTTCGAGACTCGAAAAAGGACGCTGAGCCGGGGGGAGGTTCAGCGTCCAGTCTTTGCCACCGCCTTGGGCAGGCGTCCATGAGGGGAACGGACTCGTGGCCGAGCCACAATACTCCGTATTCAAACGATGGGAAGCCCCTAAGCTTGCTTTCGCCAATGTGGAGGCTAACGGGATGACCGTTTGACGTTTTCCAATCCCTCCACCCGCGCAATAACGCCAGCGGGCTTCACACGAGGAACACGACTCTCGCTGTGGCGGTCTTGTGCGATACACCGAGCGGGGCACTTCGGTTTCACTCTTAAGGCAATTAAGGCGGCTTCGAGGCCTCGAACCTTTTGGGAATAATGACCAAGCTCATCACGTTCTGGCGTTCCTGGTCTGGCAGGGTTGTAAATTGTAGTTTTCGCACCAAGTGCTATCCAAACAATCACAACGAGTCAGAACGCTTTCTCAGTTGCCCTGCTGCTCGGGCACTGAACTGACCGATTATGGGGAGAGCGATCATGAACCCTGAATCCAACAACCGCCTGCTTTCTTTCTTGACTGGCGCTGAACGAGATCAAATTACGCCTTACCTCGAGACGGTCGATCTTCCCGCGCGGATGAAGCTCGCAAGATCGCGCTTTCCGCTCGACCATGTCTATTTCATAGATAGTGGGCTTGTCTCGGTGGTTGTAAGCACAAAAGGGCATGACGAAGCTGAGGTGGGTGTAATTGGTAATGAGGGCGCCGCTTGCTGTGGCATCTTCCTCGACGCAGGCGTTTCGAGCCAGGACATCTGCGTGCAGACCGCAGGATCGGGACAACGCATTAGGGCGACAGACATGGCACAGGTCATGACCGAATCGCCGAGCATCCGCCAGAAAATGCTCCACTACATTCAGACAATGAGTGCTCAGCAGGACGCCGCTGCAATCGCGGGGATGCGGGGCAACATTGCGCAGCGCCTTGCTCGTTGGCTGCTAATGGCACAGGATCGGCTCGGCAATGACATCTACGTCACGCACGCCCTTCTAGCAGCCACGCTCGGTACCCGTCGCGCAGGCGTGACATTTGCCCTTGGCGGACTTCTAAAAGCGGGCGCCATCGTGCAGCACCGCGCACATATCCAGGTCGTAGATCGCACAAAGCTCAAAGAGACGGCTCAGCACTTCTACGGTGCGCCGGAGGCGGAATACGAGCGGCTTTTCCCAAGCACCTTGCATTAAACCGGCGCTTGCACGTCAACGGCAGCGGGCACCACCCGCGCCTGTGCGAAACCGTACCAAAATTGCAACCGCCGAGAGTTGTTCCCCTATTTGAGCTAAGCCGCTAAACATCCTCGATCAACGCGCCCTGGGCCTGGCGGTATCCTGCCTGGGTGACGTGACCCTGTTCCGCTCACCCACCGAGGAAATGGCCGTGGAAGTCTTGCTTCGATACCTCCCCGGTCCGCAGCCCCTCCCGGTTCAGTACGGTATAACCGCGGCTCTGGTACTTCTTGCTTATGGCTTTCGCCTAGCGCTGGGTGATTACTCAGGTGCTTATGGCTTTTTGTTCTTCATCCTGCCGGTGGTCGCTTCCTCCCTGATGTTCGACCGGGGGAGCGGCTACTTCGCGGTCGCCCTGAGTGGGTTATTGGTCGGCACGCTCATTGATTGGACCACGAAGCCCACCGCGCATGTAATTGCTCTCTTAATTTTCGGGCTCGTTGGCGCCTGCCTAGTGTTGATAGCGGAAGGGCTACACGACGCTCTCCGAAAAGCGAACGATGCGCAGCGGGGAGCGGCGCTGCTTCTTGATGAGATGAGCCACCGCGTCAAGAACAAGTTTGCGATGGTATCTTCAATCATTAGCCTCCAGGCACGACGGTCGCCGCCCGAGGTTCGGCCTGCACTCGAAGACATCGCCCGCCGAGTGAACGTCATTGCAACGATACATGACTACCTTCAGCTTTCCCGGCATGAGGGCTTGATTGACATGTCGGAGTACCTGCCTCGGCTATGCGCGTCACTCGACGAGGCGCTACTCGGTCCCAGAGCAGCATCCCTAAAGGCTACAGCGGTAAAAGTGGAGTTGCCGCCCGATAAAGCACTTCCCCTCGGCTTGATCGTCAACGAGCTTGTCACGAACGCAACCAAGTACGCTTTTGATGAGGGACAACCTGGGCACGTCCTGGTCGAACTGAATAAACATGCAGAGCTTTTAGTGCTCACTGTGCGAGATGACGGACGCGGCTATGCACCATCAGCGGAAGCTGGACTTGGAACTCGGCTCGTTACGACATTTGCTACGCAGCTTGGCGGGACAGCCGTTTGGAACGGGAACGAAAGCGGGGGTTGTACGATCACCGTTGCTTTTCCTGTATAGAGTGCGAGGCAAGCCTATCGCCCTGTGAGTTGATCAGAATGGCAGCTTTGAGCTTTTCTGGGCTTCGTTCACCGGTCGAAGCAGCCGCGAACAGTCGAGCAAGCATCAACGAGACGGGGACTTCGATGCCTTGCTCTTTGGCCTCCATCATTGCAGCGTTCAACACCACCTGTAGCTCGTCGATGTCTTCGACGGTGAAGGGCGACGTATTCACGACACTGAACCTCACATAAGAATTGCCGACTCGAACGCAGTTTCGAAAAGGCGGTTCCCACCCATCAATCGAGTGGCTGAGATCTTTTCGGCGCGCAAAACACCTTTGGAGAGCCTCCAGACTGGGAGCCATTTTCGCAGTGCCATAAGTGCTTCGCCGTTCGAGATTTTTTCTCAGAAGATGCAACGAACTGGCGGTTCGCGAGTTATGCTTTGCCTCAGAAGGAGGGAGCGTAGGTGACTCAGACGGCTGCTCTCGTCGTCGAAGACGAGCCCCTGCTCAGGTTAGACCTTGTGCAGACATTACAAGACGAGGGATACACGACCTTCGAAGCAGGCGATGCCGTGGAAGCGATCTCCATAATGGAGGCAAACCCTGAAATCAGGGTCGTGTTCACTGATATTCAGATGCCGGGAAAGATGGACGGGCTCGCACTGTCGCACTACGTGCGGAAACGCTGGGCGCCGACCATTATAATTGTGAGTTCGGGTAGACGCTCGCCCAGTGAAGGCGAGATGGCGGTTGGCGCGCGTTTTCTACCCAAGCCATACGTTCCACAGGCGCTCACCAGTGTGCTTCGCGACATCAAGCGCCAGCTTAATTAACTGCGCGCAAGGTCGTAATCCCTCCCAATTCCGGCGCGGACATACTCAGTCTTCTTCGCAAGCACGACGGGCCGCAAGCTCCGCATTCGCAAACACAAGGCGTTCATACGAATTCATCTTCGCCAGTCGAGCGGCGTGCTGTTGAGCGTCGGCGTCATCCTTGGGCTCTTCGCGCTGCCGCCTGCCGGTTCGCATATTCCAACTTCTCTCGGCTGCTCATTGCGTTTACTTTTTGCGCCTCGGCCTTACGCTGCTCTTCAGGCGTTGCAGGGACTGCCGCCTTTGCCTGTTGAAACAGGTAATCGTGCTTGCCTGCCTCCTGAAGCGCATCCAAGAACACGCCCGCAGTCCAGTCATCCGAATCCAGATTGCCTTCGCTATCCAACGCGAACTCCGCAGACTCTGCCGCGCGCTCAGCAAACTCGCGGGCCGTCTCTAGGAACAGGCCACGTTGTGCCGCTTGCTTGATGAATAGGGATTCAAGACGCAAGCGCTGAAGCTCCGCCTTCGGGATGGTCACCGTATCGCTCATAGTAGAAGTCTCCTCTTGCACTAAACCCCCGCGCCAGGGGCTTTGAATAACCGGTACCCACCATTGGGTCAGCACCCCAGCGCCGGGGGTGGAAATAGGCGCCGCCGTCTCTGCGGGCCGTTGGAGACGGCGGCTTTTCACGCGCGCGATGTCTCGGCGCACGCGCGAAACTCACTTAGGCAGCACGTCCGCGCTCGGCGAAACGTCCCTCGCTGACGTTGACGTTCATCAGCCCGGCCAAGATGCTTTGCTCGGTCGCGGTCAGCGGTTGGGCATAGGCGCGGATCAGTTCCATGCGCCCGCGAACGGTTGCGCCCCATTCCTCGATTACGAGATCGGTCGAGCCTTCGTGCAGATGTCCGCACACCCAACTTCGGCAAAACGTCTTGAAGTCGTTGCGGACCGCCCTAACGGTGGGGACATCGATGCGGAATAGCTCCAGCGCCTTCGCCTTGACCGCGTAGAGCACGAGCACCCGGCGCGTCCGCCTGTTGACCAGAACAACTGACGGCGATTGCCGAAGATTTCCCCGTGTGTGGGAAGGGAACTCGAAAACGTGACTCGTCGCGTTCTTGGTGCTGACAAGCTCACGCAATCCGTAGTTCAAAAGACTTGCGGCGGCTGCATGGCAGTCGTCCATGCGGGGTTTGACGAGTTTTGAATCACGCATACTTGGACGCCTTAAAAACTAAATTCCAATGGCACGGACGAAGTGCTAGCAATTGAATGTGGGGAACAATTACTAGATACGCCCGTGCCTTTTAATAGATGGGGTTGCGTTAAGCATAATTCAATAGCGGATACCAAATCAATTGGCCGTATTTGTTAACTTCCGGGCGGTTTTCAAAAGCTGTTAATTAATGAGTTGTTTGTTTTGCCCACTAGTGCGGAAAGTGCTGATCGCGCGAGCACGTGGCAGGCTTCCGGGATGCCGCCGGGGGTGTGTCCCGCCAAGGGTCCCATCTGATGAAGTGGTGGATTCACCGGATTTGAGGATGTCATAGGCTTTCGGCGCCCAGCGTGCGGCGGATAAACACGCAGAAAGTCGTCGCAATCAGATTACGGATAAAAACGGGATGGATGGGAATGCAATTGGCTCTGGCACCGGTCCTGAGCCCCGCCCTACCCGATGGCCGTCGCCATGCGGTGCATAGGCGCTGTGAGGCGGGAGTCGAGCCACCAAAGCCGAGCGACACACGTTGATCGTGTCGTGCCTTACGACTTACGACTTCGATGCAGACGAACGCGCCTGGGGCATACCCCACGTGGGTGCGCGTGTATGGCTCTAGGGGGCTGGGGATGGGCCTATGGCGTTCGGTGGTGGGATTGTGGGGTGGGCTGAGTGGTGTCGCTGCTGGGGCTGCTGCCTAGGCCGCGTCTAGCTCACGTGCAGGAAGGTCGCCCGCACGCTGGCCGCATGCCACTGGCCACCCCTTGGCGTCTGAACGCCGAGGCTGTTGAGCCCTTCGGCCAAGTCGCGCAACGTCGTCTTACCTTGGCTGCGAAGCTCAACGATTACAGGCATAACTTCGTTGGCCCTCGCCATCGCCTTGGCGACCCTTGCCTCCCGCCCGCGCGTCGTGTCGCCCTCGGTGAAGTGCCGCCCGCGCCAGCCGCCAAGCTGCTGCCCGCGAGCCTTTGCGGCGGCAAGGGCAGCGCGTGTGCGCTGGCTGATCTGGGCCGCTTCGTGCTCACCCATCGCGCTCAGGACGTGCAACGTCAGACGCGTGGCGAAGGGATTGTCGGCGCACACGACTTCAAGGCCGCTGTCCATCAGAGCGCTTAGGAAGCTCACACGGCGGCTGAGGCGATCAAGCTTGGCGATCAGCAGGGTTGCCCCCGTCAGCCTACTGCGAGCCATTGCCGCCGCTAGCTGCGGCCTTTGATCATCCCGGCCCGATTCCACTTCGGTATAGGTAGCTAGCAGAGAATCTCCAGCACCAATGAAAGTCTGCACTGCCGCTTTCTGGGCGTCCAATCCGAGGCCGCTCTGACCCTGCTTCTGGGTAGAAACTCGGAGGTATGCAATATACGCAGTCATAAGACGCCTCGTTGGGTTTTCCATTACGGTCGTTGAGGAAGACATTACAGCCAATTCGTTTCGCTCCGGTGTACAAATGCGCTCTCGGTTACCGATAGACGCGGCTGACAATTGGGAGGGGTGGCACCCGGTTTTTTATAGCCGTTTCCGTGTGGCGTGTCACCTAACGCGACTGCCTTTGGTCCCAAAATTTGCGCCCGTTGCTCGCGCGTAACGCGATGCCATTTGGTGCTGATTTTTATCTCATGCACAGGGGAATACGGCGACCAAGCACCAGCGAACTTCAAAAGTGCCACGAGCCCAAAAACTTTGGCCACCCGCTTATGGCCTTTTGTGCCGCGCCGGGTTGTGAAACTCCCTGAGACACCCCATTTAATTATAGTAATAACTTTCACTGAGAGGATTGCCATGCATGCCGACATTACCCGACCCAATCCCCTTGCCGTCGAGCCCGATCAAATCGCCGACGCCTTGGAAGATACGGGCGCCCATACGATGCCGAGCGCGGAAGTGATTGATGAAATCAATTGGGCGAAGCTCTTCGAAGCCGCTGCCGCGTGCGGCATCGATGGCGACACACTCGCCTCGCCGCAAACCATGGATGCGCGTCGCAAAGCAAGCGAGCCTGAACTCGTACCCGAGCTAGAGGCGCCGTCGTCTGTGCGGACGGATGAGTGGGATGTGATCTCTCCGCTGATGCCGCCAAGAACAAGTATTTGAGCAAACTGCCGCCGCGCGAATTCGTCACCCATGCCTGTTCTGGGAATGGTGCGGCACGCAAATTTGCCGCTGGTGCCGACGCCCTCGATAGAGCAATTCAGGGCGAAGCTTTATCGCAGCTTCGTGGCCGGGCTCTTTAAAAATTTGGTCATCAGCCACCCCCCGGCTCACTGAAGAAAATCGAACCTTGCTGGCCGCGACTAGTGGACGCCGAACGCAGCACGTCACGCGGCATGAGAAGCCTTTCAGAGCAGCGGTCAGACAAACTAACCCGCCAAAAGGTTGCTTCGCGAAAAGCGTGGTTCCTGACGCCTGGGACGGCGCCCAATCAGGTAATTGGCGTTCGCGTTATTGATCCCACCTTGGGTGAGCCTGCCAGCCTGATGTTGCCAATTCGCATACAGCTAAAGGCCGCCCGCAAGGGTGCGCGACAGACCCAACTCGACGTTGCCGAACGTGGTGGGCTGACCCTGCGCGCCGTCCGTCAGCTTGAGGCAGGCGCCGGGCGTCTCGCTGACCTAGACGGATACCTGAGGGCGCTCGGCGCTAGTCTCTCGCCGCCTAGCGATGGACTAGCGGATATTCGGCGGGAGCACGGTCTGAGTTTGCGTGATTTGGCACGGCGGCGAGGTGCTCGCATTCGAGCGTGGTCGCCATCGAGTTCTGGCGAAGGGCGCATGGCGACGCTCGCAGCGATCTGGATCGCGCTCGGAATTGAGCCGTCGTTGCGGTTCGATGCTGGCGTAAGGATCATCACTGGCTGATGCGCTCGACGTGCTGCGCTCGATGCCCGACGACAGCGTCGATTGCATCGTGACTTCGCCCCCCTACTATCGCATCGCACTTACGACGGCGGCAAGGGTTTGGGCAATGAGCCGACCGTCGATGACTACGTTGCGAACCTACTCGCCATCACGTGCGAGCTTCGCCGCGTGCTGAGCCGCGAGGGTAGTCTGTGGCTCGTGTTGGACGATATCACGAAAGGGAAAAAGTCTAGTAGGTGCGCCCGCTCGTCTCGCCACGGCGATGATGGATCGACAGAAATGGCTCCTTCGCAGCGAGATCGCGTGGCACACCGGCAAGTCGCTTGATCGCGCGGATGATCGCGTTCGCAATGAGCACGCCAAGGTCTATCACTTCACGAAGATCCCTAGCGGATACTACTTCGATGAAGACGCGCTCCGTACCGGTATAGCCCCGCCCCCGTTGTGTACCGTCACGCTTGCAAACATGCGACGGCGAATTGCTGGCGCCGCTCTACTCAGCGACGCCGAACGTAACTTGGCGCTGACCGAGCTTGAACGTCACGCGGTGCGAGGCTTCGACTTCCGTCTACTGCTGCGCGGCTCGACGAACGGGACGAGTGCCGCACGGCACGCGGCCGACCTTGCCAAGCGCGGTTTCAAATTCTTGAGCTACGACCAGCGTGGGGCGGCTCTTGGTTCTGTCTGGAGCTTCGCGCCTCGAGGGGCACGCCGAACATCCCGCGGCGTTTCCCGGGGCGTTGGCGCGAAGGTGCATTGAGCTTAGCTGCCCACCTGGAGGAGTGGTGGTCGATCCTTTTAGCGGATCGGGCACGACAGGCGTCTCGGCCCTAGCGTGCGGTAGGCGTGCGGTGCTAGTGGAGATTTCACACCGCTACGTGGCAATCGCCAAAGAGCGCCTAGCTAATTTTGAAAGTCTTTTTTTGTCGCGCTAATTCTCTTCGGCTGGCTCGTCTTCCGACGACAACCTCGCTTGGCGCGTTGACCTGTTGACGAGGGTAAGATGGCTGCTTTTTCAATTGAGAATCGTGTCGCATCCTAAGTCTAGATGGCGGCGGAGCTAAGGGCTTCTACAGCCTTGGGGTGCTCCGAGAGATCGAAGGCATGGTCAAATGCCCACTCTACAAGAAGTTTGATCTTATCTTCGGCACCAGCACGGGTGCGATTATTGCCGCACTGCTGTCTCTGGGGAAGAGTGTCGCGGAGATCAGTGCTCTTTACGAAGAGCACGTCCCCGCCGTCACGCGTATGAAGCTGCGTGCTGACAAATCGGCAGCTTTAGCCACGCTTGGCGATGAGGTATTCGAAGACGCGATGTTCACCGACATGAAGACCGGAGTCGGAGTCGTGACAACCCGTCGGGTCATCGAGCGCCCGATGATATTTAAGACCAGTATCGAGCAAGCCCACGGTCGAATGGGAACCTTTTCGCCGGGATTTGGGGTGCGGGTATCAGACGCCGTTCAGGCATCTTGCTCCGCCTTCCCGTTCTTTGAGCGCAAGACGGTGGAGACGGATAAGGGCGATCTCATCGAACTGATAGACGGGGGATACTGCGCGAACAACCCGACACTCTACGCTATCGCCGACGCCATCATGGCAATGAAGCTTGTCCCAGAGGCCCTTCGAGTAGTGAGTGTAGGTGTTGGCGTCTACCCGCTCCGAAGCCGTCGTGGCTCAGCACGACGAAGTGGGCGCAGAAGCTCCTAAGCGTGCAACTCCTCCAGAAGACCTTGGAGATCAATACTCAGTCGATGGATCAACTTCGCCATGTACTATTTCGCCACGTTCCGACGGTGCGGATAAGCGATACCTTCGAGCAGCCTGAGATGGCGACAGACCTGTTTGAACACGATCTGAAGAAGCTCAATATATTGCGCCAGCGCGGCGGCGAGTCCTTCGCCAGGGCGGAAGCAGATTTAGAGAAAATTCTACTTTAGGAGTCGCCGCTGGCTATTTCCGAAGACCAGCTTGCAACCTGGGGCAAGCAAGGTCCAACCCCACAGTTTACCGCCACCTATGGAACGCTAAAAAGCTGCCTAGAAGATCGCAGGGCTTCCTACCACGCGAAGGACTTCAGCATCTTCTTGCAGGGCTCATACAAGAACGACACGAATGTCTACGGCGACAGCGACGTGGACGTTGTAATCCGGCTTAACCAGACCTTCTTCACCGATCTATCGAACCTTGCGGAAGATGACACGAAGCTTTGGAATGCGTCGCGCTCGGACGCTGAATATACGCCCGAGCAGTTCAAGACCGATGTATCAAGTTGGCTTGGTGAGAACTACGGGAGCGACGTGAGCGCCGGGACGAAGGCGATCAAAATTCGGGGTAACGGAACTCGGCGCAATGCCGATGTGCTCGTTTGCTGCGCCCACCGACGCTACACTCGCTTCAAGAATTGGAGCGACCAGAGTTATCACGAGGGCGTCTCATTCTTTAATGCGAGCGGCACACGGATAGACAACTTCCCGCTTCAACATCACGACAACTGTACGGCGAAGCATAAAAACTCTAAAGCGGCGTTCAAGCACACCGTTCGCATCTACAAAAACCTGCGGAATGCCCTGATAGAGAAGAACATCATCTCCGGTGACCTAGCACCGTCTTACTTCTTGGAAGGTCTCTTGTGGAACGTCCCGCTGGATCGCTTCGGCGGTACCGAGCAGCAGAACTTTCTCGACACGCTAAATTGGCTTTGGGCGGCGGATCGCAGCAAGTTCGTTTGCGCAAACGGTCTGTATTTCTTTGCCACCCCACCTCTCCGGTGACTTGGCGCGCTGAAAAGTGCACGACGTTCCTTAGCGCGGCGATTGACCACTGGAATGCGGCGGGTTGATCGGTGCCGGGCGGTAAAGGCGTATGTACGTGGCAGCTTTAGACGCCCAACGGATGTTGGTCGATGCCCGTCTGGCGTCTTGGCGACGGGCGGCGTTGCTAGGGTTCATCTCGGGCGACGGAGCGACCCGGTGGTGTGGCAGGTGGCGGTTGCGCTCTGCGCGCCCCCGGCCAGTAAAAAAGAAATAGATCGATTGGTCGCCTATCGCTTTTTTATTCCGCACGAAGACAGGCCTAATACCTAACTGCCACCTGCCACCTGCTCACTTAGCGCTCGGTTGCGCACGCGTTTTCGGCACTTGGACTTTTACCTCAGCAACCACGGCATCGTCTGCGTCAGCGCGCTGCTGCGCCCTTGCACCGCCAGGTGGTACTGTCGGGCCGCCCTTCGGCATAAGGCGATAAAGCGTGCCGTGCTTGTCCTCTTTCCGTTCTAGAGCATAGCTGGCGCCGTCCTCACCCAGCTTGAATACCTTACCCTTCAAGCCGGACAGAACACGCCCCAGGCGTACGCCGAGCGTATCGAGCCGAGGATTCTTTTGAGCCCCAGATCAACGGCATCGCCAAGGCTCTTGTATAGCTCGACTAGCGTTGTCGGGTTCTGCCAGTCTTTTCGACTCCGCATCTGCCTTAAGCTCTCCAACGCGTAGCCATTGCGCGCCGAACTTATCGCGACAACCCGTCATGAAGGCATCCAAACCCCCAAGCTGACTATCGACATCGATTAGGTGACGATTGGTGTTGAACGACGTGGCCCCTGCCGCCTCAAAAATGCCGCCGATGACCTTCGACCACGCGGCGAAGGAGCCCAGGATTTCGCCCATATAGGCCGGGCGCCCAAGGGCGATCCAATTCTGAATGAGCACGAGGTAGGCCCAGATCAGCTTGCCGCGGTTCGCCCGTATCCAAGCGATAAGCGCATCCTCGCCGTCATGCTTGAACGTGCGCCCCTCACTTGGCTTGGCCACTTCGGAGTCAAGACGCACAAGGCACACACGGCGAGCGATGTCAGGCGTGAAGCGCATACCCACGCCGTTGATCTCGAAAATCCAGTTGATCGGGCCGCTGATGCGCTTGTTCACGCCTAACAGGCGGTCAGAGAACTCCATGGCCGTTGCCGCCGCTGCGACGCTTTTGTCGGAGAATAGGCCGTCAGCGTTGTCAATCGTGACGTAGGTATCGCCCTCCATCACATACGTCGCGAGCGTTTTGCGCCATTCGTCGGGGTTATCGCCCTTGGAAGTCTCTGTCTTCGGTTCGGTACCAAGAATGATCTGACTGGTCGCACGCGTGAGTAGTGAAGCGCCCTCGCCATATTCCGTCTTCGTCGTGGCATAGATCGGCGTTGGGCCATCGATTGTCGGACGAGCGAAGTGCTGCAACAGCTTCGCCATGTGGTTGGCCAGCGACGCCGCGCCAGACCTTGGTCCCCGGCCATCGTTGAATGAGAAGCTTCCAAACGGCGACACCGCCCACCACAGAGCTTCGGAGACCTGCGCAGCCGTTGGCTTCAGCGGAACCTCGGGTATCTTCAGCCCTTCCGTTGGGATGTAGAGCACTCCGTCTTTGCGGTGATAACCGGCCTTGGCGATCAGCTTGTGGTCGGATGAAAAGAACGGCGTGTCACTGACGCGCACAAGTCTTGGCAGGTCCATAGGATGCTTCAGCAGCTTTCCAACGACTTCCTTAGGCGCATCGACGTAGTGCGTAAACTCGCCGTTCTCGTTGTGCTTCTCCCACACGGTCGTCTTGTTGCACTCATAGGTCAGTGCATCGATGTCGAGAATATCGAGGTAGGGTTTGCCGTTGGAGTCCGACCATGGCCCGTACGTAGTCCGCGCCGCGCGCGAATAGCTCGGGGCTGTCGCCCTTGTTCTGCTTCTCCAGATGGCTGGCAACGTCGAGCAATGTCCGCATGGGCGGCTGCTTCATCCAATAGGCATAGCGACGGCATCCCTCGGTACCGGCCCCCAGAGAGGATTTGCGAGCGCGCTCGCCCTCCTCTTGCTTGTCCCTTGTGAGCTTGTTCCGCGCCGCGTCGATCATGTCGCCCAACACACCTGCGCCGATCTTTGTGGGCGGCGCCTTAAGCAGGCGCTTCACTTCGGCGTCGAAGATTGGATCGTTGAGGCGCGCCACCGCATCGATGATCGGCGCGAGATCGTCTGATGTGTACTCTGCCGACAAGTTTTTGATCAGCGCCCGCACCTCGTCCTTGGTAAGCGTGAGCGGCGGCACGGTGCCATCATTGCCGTCTAACCGATAGCGCTCAAGCGTCTCCGCATCGAACCAACCATGCTCCAGCATCCGGCTGACGTAGTCAGGCGTGCGGTGCCCGCCATCTTGCCCTGCATCGTGCCCGTGCAGGCAGTAGATCGCGCCGTCGTTCGAAGCCATGCACGCGGTATCGCTCGGGTCGCCCGCATTGCCGTGTTCGAGATCAAAAGGGCACTCAATTTCGACTATCCCTTTTTCGTTACGTTTGTCCGCGCGAACCCGCTTCTTATCTGCTGGCAGCGCCTCGTCCAAAGCGATCATCAGGTCCGCAAGCCGGTAGCGAGCGCTCCCAGCGCCCGTCCCCGTACTGGAGTCACGACCCTTCGATGATGACGGGGCAGACGATGGCGCGCTCGCTGTTGGAGCCTCGGCTGCAAGTTCGTCTCGCGCCTTGGTCATGAAGTCGGCGCCGGGGTTTAGTAGCTCACCTTGGCAAACAGCAACCTGGGTCTCGACTAGCGGAACATAGAATGCCCGGGACACGTCAAGAGCGGCGCGATCCTGTTTGAACCCGAGCGCTTTCGCCAACGGGTTCACGCACATGCCAACCCAACGTGCCTTGAAGGCTGCTAGCGTCTCGCTGGCTTCGCGTTCGAAGCGTTGCGCCAGCAAGATCAAGATGCGTGACTTTGCAATCGGTTTGTGACGTACGACAATATACGTCACCGTGACTTTTTCTTTGCGCCATATGTCAGCGACCTTCCGACTGACTTCTTCGGTAACTGGCCGGGCAGAATCGATGATCTCTATCTGGCCCCATATCTCAGACGAGTAACTGGCGTGCTTTGTCAGATACTCTACGCAAGCCTCGACGGTCACCGGGGCGCCGTCCTTGGTTACAAGGTGTTGGGGTATGAGGCTTTCTGTCTTTTGATCGCTTGGCGAGCGGTAGACGGCGCCGGTCAAGCCCAGCGCCTTGACACGTTCTTGAGCAACCTCAAACGGCGCATCGCCCGCGTCCAAGTCCAGCGTCACACAGTCGAGAAATTTTATCTCTAAACTCAAGGCGGCGGCACTGGTCCTCCCCACTACGATGGATCACACCAGGAACATACAGGAGGTGGTAGCGCTCGCCTTTGTGCTCAGCCGTCGGGTTCTCAAGCGTAAAGAGCAGGTCACCATAGCGGCACTTGATGCCCACCCAATGGAAGGACTTCACGTGCGGCGCCCACGCTGTGTGGATTTGCTGCGTAGCGTGACAGCCGTAGCGCTTCACTAGCTCACGGTCAGAAATATCGCGCCGCAGGTCCGAAAAGTGTTCAAGCGTTGCCTCTTCGAACTCTAACTCCCACCCGCGAGGCTTCTTCGGGAGGTTGGTGCGGATATGGGCTCCGCCCACTTGAAAATCGTTCAACGCCATAAGGCCTCACTCTACTCAAGTACGTGTCAGACACCTCCCCAAGCCCTGACGGTTTCGACGTTCGCAGCGAGCGTTCCCTCGCGGCGGATCGATAGATGTCTTAAACAAACGTTAAATGCAATGATAAAATTGTAAACAAAACCGGTTAATTTTTGAGGTGCTAACAAAAGCGGTTAATTTCGCGCTTTTGTTGATCCACGCGTTTCGCATTTGAAAGCCGATCCCACTACTCAAGGGAGGCGCCTGCAATCATGAACCCACTAGTTCTTCCAATGGGGATGACCAGACAGTCACCGGGGATCAGCAATGCACCAATCGTTTATATAAAACCCGCTGTCGGCGCAGATGATGTGAACAATAGTCCGCGACGTAAGCCCGGCCTCCATGGAACGCATCGAAGTCGCCATAGCGGAGCGAAACCGAGAAGACGCCCGTTCGGTCAAAGAGGAAAAGCAGGCGCTCGCCGCGAAGTCGGGCTTCACCATGGCTGAACTGTTTGGGGCGGTGAAGGGCAAGCGCGGCTTGGCTCAGGTATAATACCGGAGTTCGAAGGACGGGTCGCAGACGTGCACCGGTCGGGGATGGAAACCTAACTGGCTGGCCGATGCGATAAAGAAGGTAGCGAAGCCGGGATAACTCTTCATTCTGGCTGTGCGGTTCGGTTGTGCTCGCCTTAGAATAATGTACACTCCCGCTTTACCTACTTCGCATGGGGTTTCCATGAGCATCATTCTGGCCAATCGCGTCCGAAACCATATCGATTCAGTCGTGAAAGATCACCTCTATTTGGATGACAAGCCAAAGGAGGAAATCTACCCCTCTATTCGCGGGGCCTGTCGGCAATATGCTTGGCCGGACTTGCTAATGCCGATTATTCGCGCATAACCCCCTATATCGTTGACGGATCTGGCGACAACGGTATTGACGGCGTCTACTACGACGGCCCTCGGAATAAGTTATATTTGGTTCAGTCAAAATGGTCTAACAAAGGCACTGGAACCATCGACACTGGCGATCTTCGCAAGTTTATCGCAGGCGTGTATGACATTCTCAACGAAGATTGGAAAAAGTTTAATTCAAGAGTTCGGGCAATAAGCGGGGAAATTTCCTTGGCGATACGCAACGACCCTGAAATAGCTTTGGTCGCCGCGTTCAACAGTGACAATGAAGTGAGCCATGACTGCCGCAAAATCATCGATAAGTTCCTGACCGAGAACAACTCTGATGGGCAAGATGTAGTTTCGTTTAGTGCTTTCGATCTCAAGAGAACTCCTTCGAACCATCAAGATTATTAAATCAGGCGCGCAAGCTGATGTTGAAGTGAATATTCTTAGCTGGGGCGAACAGAAGTCCCCGTATTACGCAATTTATGGGCGAGCGTCCTGTGCCGACGTTGCCGAATGGCATGCGGAAAATGGCGATCTTTTATTTACCGAAAATATTCGCAATACGCTGCCTGACAGCATCATAAATAAGCAAATTGAAGACACGCTTCTAACGAGGCCGCAAGAGTTTTGGTATCTAAACAACGGCATCACGGCCATTGTGGATGAAATAATCAGAAAGCCTGTGGGCCTGGGTGATCAGAAGGAGAGTTCTTTTTGGAAGGCAAGTAACCTGAAAATTGTAAATGGGGCGCAAACTACGGGCTCTATTGCGAAAACCTACATTAAAGATAAGAAAGCGGTTAAGCAGGCATATGTGCAAATAAAGATTGTTTCTCTGGCAAGCGCTCCTATCGACATTGCGGAGCGTATTACTACCGCCACAAATACCCAAAACGAGGTGGAGCCAAAGGACTTTCTGGCTCTTGATCCTGCCCAAGACGGCTTGGCTGAATCGTTAAAGAAGATCGGCCTTCAGTATTGCTACCGTCGCGGGGAGAAAGTGGCTGATCGCGCTAGGGGCTTCGAAGTGCAGGAACTCGCGATGGCACTCGCGGTTTCGAGCGGCAACATGACGAGTGTAACCACCGCGAAGCGTTACGCAGGATCATTGACTGACCCGAACGGGTATTACCCAAGCTCTTCGATAAGACGCCAGACGCTGCCCCCGCGTGGGAGTTGGTCAAGAGGTGGAGAACAGCCACGGAGGCGGTAACGCAGTTTGCCGGGAAGCAGAGCGGCCGAGACGCCCAGATGGCGGTCCATGGAAACAGGTTTATCGAACACGCCCTCGTAACGTCCCAAAAGCCCATCACGGAGCACAGGGTTGCCGTCGTTCACGCCGCCTTGAAGGACCTTGTCGATGAACTCTACGGAGCAGACTGCTACTTGGCCGTGGTGTTTAAGAACGCGCAGAAGTGCGAACAACTTGCCCGCCGCCTGCCCATCTAGGGCCACTCAAGTCCAGGGTGTAGGTCAACTGTTTGGGTCAAAAACTTCCCTGGATGGGACAAACAGCGCTTGTCCAACGCAAAGCCCCGTGTTGATTATATTGAACATTTTTCGGCTCTGACTGCCAGTAAGGGTTTGTATCCAGCCCTTCAGCCACCGCGTGCGCTGCCCCTTCCAGACGCGAAAGCTCGGCGGCGCCTCTTCCCATGTCGTGGAGGCGAGCACGCCGACGTGCCAGCCCTGCCGCGCCAGCCGGATGCCGAGATCGGCGTCTTCGGTGACGTTGTAGGGGTCCCAGCCGCCGACCGCATCGAGCACCGCGCGCGGGAAGTGGTTCGAGGTCCCGCCGAGCGGCACCGGCAATTGCAGCCGCTCCAGGGTCGGCAGGATGCAATCGAAAAGCGCCGTGTATTCGACCGTGAACTGGCGCGTGAACCAGCTGGCATCCGAGTTGTAGATGTTGAGCTGAGCCTGCACGCAGCCCATGCGAGGGCCCCCTGCTTCGAGGGCGGCTAAAGCGCGCCGCAACTGGTCGGGCTCAGGAGCATCTTCGGCGTCATAGACGACGACGAAATCGCCGCGCGCCAAGTGCAACGCATACTGGGTTGCGCGCGGCTTCGTGCGCGGCTCGCCTTCCGGAACCGTGACGATCTGCATATGCGCAGCAAGTCCCGCCTGACGCAGCGCGATCAGCGTCTCTGCATCGCCGCACTCGACGATGAGCATGATCTCCAGGCGCGACGGCGGATAATCGAGGGCGCGAAGTGACGTCAGCAGTTCGGGCACGACACTGGCCTCGCGGTAAAGCGGGACCAGAACCGTATAGACGGGAAGTTGCGCGTCGCTGGTGATGGGGTACGGACGCGGCGCGCGCAGCGGCGAGCGCAGTTGCCACAGCGCGACCGCGCGCAGCATTACGACGCAAAGGAATGGAGCGGCCATGATGGCCAGCAAGGCGATCAGTGTCGTCTCCGGCGCCAGCAACGCACCCATTGCGAAGCCAAGAAGCGTTCCGGTCAGAACGCGGCGCTGCCATACCCACAGCCCACCGGCTGCCGACAGCTCCGGCCAGCGCGCACGCAGCCGTTCGACGGCCTCCCAGAGCCGTACATCGCCGCCCGCTTCGAGCGCGGCGGCACATTCGATGACATCGCCGTCGCTGACGGATCCCCCGTCCCGCCGGCCTGTACAGATACTCGGCACGCAGGCCCTCCCCCCGGTGAGCCGACGATCATCTTGCCATAGTGTTGGGTTTCACCATAGTGGGCCCGATTCAGCCCGCCAGCTTCGCGGATTCGCCCGGCATGCACCCCTACCATTCGGTTTTCTCTGCTCTCGCGACGGCGCCGCGCCGGCTGGCGATGGGCCTCCTCGCGCTCACCCTGATCATCTGCCTGCCGGTCGGGTCCATGGCTCAGGAGAACGAGGAGACCATCGAGGAGCCCGCCGCCGCGGCAGACGTCGATCCCGATGGTCCGACCAAGCGGGTCGTGGTTCGCTTCCTCACCGAGGGCGACTTTCCACCTTTCAATTTCTACGACGAGGACGGGACCCTGGTCGGGTTCAACGTCGATCTGGCACGCGCCATCTGCATGGAGCTCAACACCGCTTGCGATATCAAGGTGCGTCCTTGGGGCGAGCTATTGCTGGCGCTGCGCCGCGGCGAAGCTGACGCTGTAATCGCAGCGCATGCCGTGACGCCGCAGGCGCTGACCGAGGTCGAATTCACCGACCGCTACTTTCAGACACCCGGCCGCTTTGCCGGCAAGCGCGGTGGGGAGGTCGTCGAGATCAGCCCGGAGACGCTGGAGAGCAAGCGCATCGGCGTGGCCAAGAACACCGCGCATGAGGCGTTCCTGCGTACCTTCTTCCGCTCGAGCGCCATCCAGGCCTACGAGAACGCCGACCTCGCGCGCGATGCCCTTATCCAGGGACAGGTCGACTACATCTTCGATGACGGCATCAGCCTCGTCTTCTGGCTGCACGGGACGGCCTCCAAGCGCTGTTGCGAGCTGAAGGGCGGCCCATACCTGGAGCCGAAGTTCTTCGGCGACGGGATCGCTATTGCCGTCCCCAAGACGGATTCGCAGATCAAGACGATGATCAACAGCGCACTGGCGCACCTGCGGTCAGATGGCCGCCTCGATGAGCTGGTTGAGCGCTATTTCCCGGTGAAGGTTTACTAGGCCGGCGCTTTTAGCGCCCCTGCGGCAACGATTAACCACGAATGCCGCGCCTCCCGAGGCGACTGTCACAATACTGCAAACTGAATCCGGTCATTGGAGCCCATCCCGGGCTGAGAGCCCTTGCTGCTCAAAGGGATGGGCATGGTCCACTACCGCACTCTATTCATCTCGGACGTCCACCTTGGGACGCGGTCCTCGCAGGCCGAACTGCTCCTCGACTTCCTCAAGGAGGCCGAGTCCGACACCATCTATCTCGTCGGCGACATGATCGATTTCTGGCGCATCCGCCGCGGCGCCGTCTGGCCGCAATCGCACAACGACGTGTTGCAGAAGCTGTTGCGCAAGGTGCGCAAGGGCACGCGCGTTGTCTTCATTCCGGGCAACCACGACGAAGGTGTGCGCCAGTACTGCGGCCAGCACTTCGGCGGCGTGGAGATCGAACATCAGGCGGTGCACACCACCGCCGACGGCAAGCGCTATCTCGTCATCCACGGCGATGAGTTCGACGTCGTGGTGCGCTACGCCAAGTGGCTGGCCTTCCTCGGCGATCGCGGCTACGAGCTGGCGCTGTGGATGAACCATCCGCTGAACTTCATCCGGCGCCGCTTTGGCCTGGGATACTGGTCGCTTTCGCAGCACCTGAAGCTGCGCGTCAAGACGGCCGTCAACTTCATCGGCGAATTCGAGAAATCCCTGTCGGACGAAGCGCGGCGCCACGGCGTCGATGGTGTCATCTGCGGCCACATCCACCACGCGGCCTCGCGCGACATCGATGGCGTGCATTACATCAATACCGGCGACTGGGTGGAAAGCTGCACCGCCATCGCCGAGTGCTATGATGGATCGTTCGAGCTTATCCGCTGGCACGACGTCGTGCGCGAGCGCGAGAGCGTGATCGCCGCCAAGCTGGCTGAAGCACTCCAGGTCGCGTGATGCGCATCCTCGTCGCGACCGACGCTTGGCACCCTCAGGTGAACGGCGTCGTACGCACCTATGAGCGGATCGCTCTGGAGATGGCCGCGCTCGGCGTCGAGATGACGGTGCTGGCGCCGCACGAGTTTCGCACGCTGCCCTGCCCCACCTATCCCGAGATACGCCTCGCCCTGCCTGGCTTGCGCCGCATCGCCCGGCGCATCGAGGCGTTGCAGCCCGACGCCGTGCACATTGCCACCGAAGGGCCCATCGGCTGGATGGCACGGCGCTATTGCCGCTCGCGCGGCATTCGCTTCACCACGAGCTTCCACACGCGCTTTCCCGAATATCTCAGTCAGCGCTTCGCCATTCCCGAGCGCTGGACGCTCGGCTGGCTGCGGCGCTTTCACAACGGTGGCGCCGGACTGATGGTAGCGACCCCTTCGCTGGCCCGCGAACTGGAAGGGCATGGCTTCGAGCGCGTCATGCCATGGACGCGCGGCGTCGACACGACGCTGTTCCGGCCGCGCCCGGAGCGACTGTTCGGCGACGCGCCGGTCTTCCTCTACGTCGGCCGCATCGCCGCTGAAAAGAACATCGAGGCGTTCCTCGATCTCGATCTGCCGGGACGCAAGGTGGTCGTCGGCGGTGGCCCCCTGCTGGGCGATCTGCAGGCGCGCTACCCGCACGTCATGTTCACCGGCAAACGCACCGGCGAGGAACTCGCCGCCTGCTACGCCTCGGCCGATGTGTTCGTCTTCCCCAGCCGCACCGACACGTTCGGCATGGTGCTGCTGGAGGCAATGGCCTCGGGGGTGCCGGTGGCGGCGCTGCCGGTGTGTGGTCCCCGTGACGTGGTGGTCGACGGCGTGACGGGCGTGCTCTCCGAGGACTTGCGAGCGGCGGCGCTCGCAGCACGCTTCCTCGATCGGGACGTGATTCGCGCGCGGGCGGCGGAGTACAGTTGGGAGAACGCCGCGCGACTGTTCCTCGCCAACATCACGCGCGCCTGCCTTACGGGTCAGGCTCGCGCGCACGCGGGACGCAAGCTGCCGCTCGCCAAGACGGCGCGGCCGCCGCAGGCGCGTATCTGACCTTCAGGATTTTCCCGGTGGGCGCTCGTTGCCGGCCTTGGTGTAGGCGGGCGGCACGTAGAAGTTCAGCGTCTTCAGATCGCCCGAACCGGCATTGCGTATCTCGTGCTTTTCGCCGCGCTCGATGAGCACCAGTGTGCCGGGGGCGAGTTGCAGCTTGCGGCCTTCGATGCGCGCCTCGCCATGGCCCTCGACGACGAACAGCCATTGATCGGCACCGCGATGGCGATTGTCGGGGCCGCCCTCCTTATCCCCGGGGGGAATTGTCATCTCGGCGGCCTGCGCCCGCTCATGGTCGATGGCGACGCGAAATCCACGCTTGAAGGTGAGTTTTTTGCGCTTCATGGGCCGTCCGTGCACCGGTGCATGCCGACATGCACCCTATTCCGCCTCGCGCTTGTCGGCGGCAAATTCAGCGGCCAGCGCGTTCTCGAAATCCACCAGATCCTGCGGCAGGGGCATGCCGAAGGCCTTGAGCTCGTTAAACTTTTCCATCAGCTGAAGGTACAGCTCATGGCGGTCCTGCGGCTCGTTCTGCATGCGCGTCATCAAGATGCCGAGCTCGGCCGTGAGGTTCTCGAATGCCATGTGCTGCTCCTCGCTGCGGTTGGCCCTCAGGGTATATGGGGCTGGTTACCGACTACTCCACCGGAAAGTCGAAAAAGGTGCCGGGATATGGCTCCCCGCGCAGGGTGTAATGCCACCACTCGCTGGGGTTGTTGTAGAAGCCGCAGGCGCGCATGGCGCCGCGCAGCAGCTCGCGGTTGGTGCGCTGCGCCTCGGTGACCTGGCCCGAACGCGTATGCGACAAGGTGGAGAAACAATCAAAGCCGGTGCCCATGTCAGCGCTGCCGTCGTCGGTGCGCTTGCCGGCTTTGGAATTGCAGGCGCGCACCTCCCCGCCCCCCGGGTCGAACGCCGTAGCCGCGCGCGCGGTGGGAATGATGGTCAGGTCGACGGTGCTGCCGCGGCTGTGTCCCGATCGCGACGCGATGTAGTTCTCATAGAACAGCGAGCGCTTGTCGACGTCCGGATAGAACTGCGATTTCATCTTCTGGTCGCGAAGGTTGTGGCCCCAGGCGACAAACGCATTCACCGCCCGCTGCGGGCGATAGCAGTCGTAGACCTTGATAGCAAAGCCGCGCGGCCGCAAGGCGTCGGCCGCACACTGCAACCCCTTAGCGGCTGGCAAGGTGAGGAAGCAGCGTGGCGCCTTGTATCCGGGGATGGGACGGCCGATGAAGTTGCGGGCCGTCGCATAGCGCATCTCGACGACGAGATCGGGAATTAGCGTCTTGGCTTCGACGAATCCGCGCGGCGGGTCAGCGGCGTGCGCCAAGGCAGCCGCGAGCATCGTGACAGCGGCGGCGAGCGCACAACGCATCGTGGGAGTTCCTAGCCGGCCTTCTGGTAGGTGCCGACGATCTGCGCTTGTTCCAGCACGTGGCCTTCCATGGCTGCGAGCACTTTGGTTTTGTTTGGATGCGCCATGTTGGGGAGCATCGCATCGAGCGCGTAAAGCTTGAAGAAATAGCGATGCCGTCCGATCGGCGGACAAGGCCCGCCGAAGCGAGTGCGGTTGAAGTCGTTGACGCCTTCGTTCGTCCCGGCGGGAAAAGACGCGACGCCTTCGGCGAGTTCGGTGGTGTCAGGCGGAAGGTTGAACAGGACCCAGTGCACCCAAGTCAATTTGGGCGCTGCTGGATCCGGCGCGTCCGGGTCATCGACGATCAGCACGAGGCTCTTGGCGCCCGCGGGAACGCCCGAGAACGAAATCTGCGGCGACACATCGCTGCCTTCGCAGGTGAACTTCGCGGGCATCTCGCCGCCGTCCACAAACGCCGTGGACGCGATCTGCATAGCCATGGGATTCCCCTAGAAAAGCTTCAGCCCAGGCGGCAGCGGCAAGCCTCCGGCCATCTCCTGCATCTTCGCCTGCATCGTGGCGTCGAGCTTGCCCTTGGCATCTGCGAATGCGGCAACGATCAGATCTTCGAGTATCTCGACCTCGTCCGACTTCGCCAGGCTCGGGTCGATGTGCACCTTTTTCAGGTCGCCTTTGCCGGTGAGCTTGACCCTGACGAGGCCACCGCCGGACTGGCCGTCGATTTCCATGCCGGCCAGTTCGTCCTGCATCTGCTGCATGCGGGCCTGCATCTCGCCCACCTGCTTCATCATACCCATCAAGTTCATCGCTTGCCTCTCCAGATGCGTGGTCAGCCGGTGCCGGTCTCGTCGCGCCGCGGCCCCGCGAGCGGACGAATGTCGGCGATCTTGGCGTCGGGAAACTGATCGAGCACCGCCTTGACCGCCGGGTGCGCCTTCAAGGTCTCCAATTCGGCAGCCTCGCGCTCACGCCGGACTTCGCCGCGCGTGCGCTCACCCATCGCCTTTGACAGCACGACGACCCACTTACGCGGCGTCCAGGCGTTAAGTTTTTCGCGCAGATCGTTGGCGAGCTGCGCCGGCGCGCCGGGCAGCAGGAAGATGTCGATGGAGCCGGCGGTCGCGTCAAACTTCACCAGGCTGACGCGATCTTCAAGGTGCACCTTGAGGATCATGTCGCGCCGTTCGCCCGCCAGCGCGATCACGTCATCGAAGGAGCGCGGATCGGTGCGCGCGATCATCGGCGCTGCCTCGCCATCCGCAACGATGTCGCCGAAGGACGCGTCATAGTCCGCGTCGAAGCTCATGTCTTCGTCGTCGAGGCGCGCGGCCTCGACCGGTGGAGCCGAGGACGCCACAGCGATCGTCGAGGGCGCCTGATTGAGCGGCGCATCCCGCGCGCCGCCCTTCTCGAGCGGAGCCGGGCCGCCACTGCGCGCTAGTGCGCCTTCTCCGCCGAGCAGACGGATGACCTCATCGGGCGCCGGCAGATCAGCCGTATAGGCGAGCCGGATGAGCACCATCTCGACGGCAGCGCGCGGATTGGCGGCCTTGGCCGTTTCCTCGCCGCCCTTCAACAGCATCTGCCAGGCGCGCGACAGGAGCGGCGTCGACAGCCTTTCAGCGATCGATGCGGCGCGGCGACGCTCCTCGGCGCTGAGCTCGGCACCGCCGGCTTCCAAGCCCACAGCCTTGACGCGTGCGGCTGCGTGCACCGCCTCGGCCAGATCGGCGAGCAGCGGCACGGGTTCGGCACCGTCACGATGCAGTTCATCGAGCATTGTCAGAGCGGCCTTGGCGTCGCCGCGGAACACATGCTCCAGCAGGTCGAAAATGCGCCCGCGGTCGGCGAGGCCGATCATCGCGCGCACCGTCTCAGCACGCACCTGTCCCTGGCCCATGGCGATGGCCTGATCGAGCAGCGACAGCCCGTCGCGCACCGATCCCTCAGCCGCGCGCGCGATAAGCGCCAGCGCATCGGTCTCGGCGGTGGCGCCTTCACTCGACACGATGCGACTGAAGTGGGCCGACAGCTCGGGCACGTCGACGCGACGCAGATCGAAACGCTGCGTGCGCGACAGCACCGTCACCGGCACTTTGCGTATCTCGGTGGTGGCGAAGATGAACTTGACGTCCTCGCGCGGCTCTTCGAGCGTCTTCAGGAGCGCGTTGAAGGCGCCCTTCGACAGCATGTGAACCTCGTCGATGATGAAGACGCGCGTGCGCGCGATCGACGGGCGCAGCTGCGCGATACCGATGATCTCGCGCATGTTGTCGACGCCGGTGTTGGATGCCGCGTCCATCTCCATGACGTCGATGTGACGGCTTTCCATGATCTCGGCGCAGTGACGCCCGAGCACCGGCATGTCGATGGTCGGCGCCTTAACGGTATCGGTTTCATAATTGAGTGCGCGGGCGATGATGCGTGCCGTGGTGGTTTTGCCGACGCCGCGCACGCCGGTCAGCATGTAGGCCTGTGCGATGCGTCCCGACGCAAAGGCATTGCGCAGGGTCGTGACCATGGCCTCCTGGCCGATGAGATCATCGAAGCTCTGCGGCCGGTATTTGCGCGCCAGAACGACATAGGGCTTGGCCGGGGCGCCGTCAGCCACCGCGTCGGAAGTCGTCTCGCTATCCGATTTCTTTTTCGCCATTGCCTCTGATGTCCTCCACTTCGGCCCGGAGGGCCGGGGGGCAAGGCGACCGGCCTCTTGGCGAGGCCAAGCTCCGTGTCTCGGCGAAGCAAAGCTCCGATAAGACGACCGCGCCCCCGCGGAAGGCGCCCGATCGCGACCTGCGATCGGATCAGCGCCTGTGAGCGAAATTAAATAAAGAGGAGGCTGACGAACGACCCGCGTCCTGATCGTTAGGGCTGCTTCCTTCCGGACCTGACCCGGTTGGCGAGGGATGCGTCCATCGCCAACCTCCCGGCACGATTATGGGGGGTGAGGCCGCGCGTTACAACCCTCCCGGCCGGCAGGCGAACAGCTTGCGAACCCCTGTCATCTTTCCGCTTTACGGTCGCGCCACAAAGAGGGGCTGTTGTTGCGCATAAAAAGCGATGATTTGACACCCAGCGCGCGCGCCTCATAGGCTTGCCGCGCATTCATCCGGGGGGAACCGATTGCACATGAAGCGTTCTGCGTCGCTGTATGCGGTGTGCGTGCTTGCTGGTCTCACAGCCGCATTTTCACCAGCCACCGCCGCCTGTCCGGCCGCCGATGACCTCGACATTCAGTTGCGCGACAAAGAGGTGCAGCGCCAGCTCATCCTCTCGGGCTTTCTCGCCGCCGAAATCGGGCGTGCCAACGAGCGCCTGCTGCGCGCCTCGATCGCTGATTTCCGGGCGGCCAACAACCTGCCTGGCACCGATAAGGAGAGCCTCACGGAAGTTGAGTGCGACGCTCTCAAGCACAACAACGATGCCGTATACGCGTTCATCGGCTTTAAGCAGGTCGTCAACCCGGTCAATCAGCTGAAGATGACTTTCCCGGCCGGCCTGCTGCCGCCGGAGGCCAAGCCCTCGACCGAGTCCTGGCAGGAGTACGAGAACCCCGCTGTGAGCCGCGTCGGCATCGACGTATTCCGCGTCTCGGGGCGCGAGTTGTCAACCAACTCGTTTGCCCGCGGCTACCAATCCTACGCGGCGCTGCAGCTCGCCTACATCCACAACTCAGGCTCGGAACTGATCGCCGAGGGTTCGGGAAGTCGCTGGGGCTCGCGCTACTATTTCCACAACATGACCTTCGAGTATCAGGGCGGCCAGCGCGGCATCTATATCCGCTTCGACATGCGCCCGCCCGAAGGCTTCGTGCCCCCGCCGGAGATTTTGCCGGCCGCGCGGCTCGAAAAGATCCAGAAGCAGATCGCCAAGCTCTATACCGCCGGAATCCCCGGCGCGACGGCTCCGACCGAGGCCGAGATCGCCTGGTCGCTCATCGCACGCGCCGTGTTCAACATCGTCGCGTCCGACTTCTACGACCAGAACGGTTGGCAGGAGATCACCACCAAGGACTGCGTCTTCGGTTCGCAGCGGCGCGCGCGGCGCGGTGGCGTGCGCATCATCTTTGCCACGACCCGCAACATTCTCGACAAGAACGGCGACATGACCACCATGTTCGGCAATTCGGCGAGCGACAAGATCGCTTTCGGATGCCTGCAGGTAAACCCGCGCTTTTCACTCAATCGCGGCGATAATACCTATCGCGGGGCTTGGAAGGGCGGCGCACGGGCGGCCAACGCGCGCATCAAGCTGCTGGCTGATCCGATCGAACGGACGGCTGAGAATTATGTCCGCATCGTCGACACGGCGGCGGCCGAGGACGCCACGCACGCCCTGCTGGTGATCCACGGGTACAACAACTCGTTCAACGAGGCGATCCAGGCAGCGGCGCGCATCGCCGGCGGCGCCGACTACAAGGGCCGCGTCTACATGTTCTCCTGGCCGAGCGTCAGCAAGTCGCTGCGCTACCTGCAGGATGTCGACAACGCCGAGGAGGCCGAGGGATCGTTGCAGGCGTTCCTCGCCGCCATGCTGCGCGACAACAATATCCGCACCCTCGACATCGTCGCGCACTCGATGGGCTCCCAGCAGCTGATACGCGTCATGGGGTCCATTCGCTCGATCCTCGATGGGCGGCGGCATGAGGAAGGCTCGCTGCGGCTGGGTCAGGTGATCTTTGCTGCGCCCGACGTCTCGGCGGCCGTTTTCAACACCAAAATCCTCACCTGGGCCAAGCTGGCGCAGCGCGTGACCATCTACACGTCGGGCGGCGACTGGGTGCTGTGGCTGTCATCGTTCATGCGCGGGCTGAACGATCGCGCCGGCGGTCACACCCCGTGGGGCGAGCCCCTGTTCGTCAACGCCAGCAATGTCTACGTCATCGACAAGACACCGCCCGAGTACGATTTCTGGAAATTCTTCACCTACACGCATGCCGACTACGTCGACGACAAGGTGATCCTCAACGACATCCAGACCGTCATCACCGGCAAGCCGGCCGGCGACCCCAGCCAGCGCGACCCCGAGGGGAAGGTTTTCAAGGTCAAACCCTACCGTGGCATCGCGGGCCGCAGGTTCTGGGAGACGCTGCCCGAGGGACCGCTGGCCGACGCCAAGGAAGCGGTCAAGGAGGGCTTGGACCTGAAGCAGCCTGCGCGGCCTGCGCAGACTCCCGCGACTCCAACCGCTCAGCAGCCCGCGACATCGCCGCCGACCGCCACCGGCACCACGCCCTAGGCTGAGCGGTGTCGGGCGTCACGCCGGCAGGTGGCTAGATACAGCGCCCGCCGTCGACCTCGAGGGCGACGCCGGTGATGAACGCCGAAGCCGGGTCGGCCAGGAACATCGCCGCGTTGGCGATATCGTGCGGGCGCGAGAGGCGCCCGAGCGGAATGCCCGCCAGGAATTTGGCGCGGTTCTCCGGCGTGTCGGTCGTCCCCATGAACTGCGTCAGCATGCCGGTCTCGCCCATCACCGGATTGATGGCGTTGACGCGGATGTTCTTGGGCGCCAATTCCACCGCCATCGATTTCGTCAGCGTGATCACCGCGCCCTTGGAGCCGTTGTACCACGTGAGGCCGGGGCGCGGACGAATGCCGGCGGTGGAGGCGATATTGATGATGATGCCGCCGCCGCGCCGCTCCATCTTCGGCACCGCCGCAATGGTCGAAAGGTAGATCGACTTCACGTTGACCGCATAGATGCGGTCGAACTCGGCCTCGCCCACCTCCAGCAGCGGCTGATTGCGGTGCGTGACGCCGGCGTTGTTGACGACGATGTCGATGCCGCCGAACGCCTCGGTGGCTGCACGCACCATGGCGTCGACATCGAGCTTTTCAGCGACGTCGCACTGCACGGGATGCATCTTGTCGCCATAGCCGGCGGCGAGTTCGCGGACGCCCTGGCCGTTGATGTCGGCTGCGATGATGCTGGCACCTTCGAGCGCAAAGCGCTCGGCGATGCCGCGTCCGAAGCCGGAGGCAGCACCGGTGACAATGGCGACTTTACCGGCGAGCTTCATGTCACCTCGCTTTCAGCGGCGGCGCCGCACGGGGATCTTGCCTTCGGCGGCGAGACGCGCTGCTTCGGCGCGATAAGGGCTCGCCCTATAGGTCCCCAGCACCTTCTTCTCGCTGGAGAAGAATGACAGCTCCTCGAGTGCCAGACGCACCATGCGATCGGTCGGGTGTCCTTCGATGTCGGCAAAGAACATCGTGGCGTTGAACGTGCCCTCGAGCTGGTAGCTTTCCAGCTTGGTCATGTTGACGCCATTGGTAGCAAAGCCGCCGAGTGCCTTGTACAGCGCGGCCGGCACGTTGCGGACGCGGAATATGAAGGTGGTGATGACCGGTGCGTCCTCGGGGTCGGCGTCGTCAGCCTCGGCAGAGAGCACGACGAAGCGCGTCGTGTTGTGGATCTCGTCCTCCACGTCACCCATGAGGATGTCGAGCCCGTAGATTTCGGCCGCCAATGTCGAGGCTATGGCGGCAAGCGAAGGATCCCTGGCCTCACTGACGATGCGAGCCGATCCCGCGGTGTCGGCTTCCGGCACCGGCTTCAAGCCGAGTTCGATCAGTTTGCGCCGACACTGGCCCAGCGCCTGCGTGTGCGAGAGGACGCGCTTGACGGTCTGCAATGTGGCGCCGGAAGCTGCCATCAACTGGTGGCGCACGCGCAGGAAGTGTTCCCCGACGATGTAGAGATCGGCGTCGGGCAGCAGATGGTGGATATCGGCGACGCGGCCGGCGACCGAGTTTTCGATGGGGATCATGGCCAGGCGCGCCTCGCCCGACTTCACCGCCTGCAGCGCGTCCTCGAAGGTCGGGCAGGCAACCGCGTCCATGTCCGGAAATGCTTCGCGGCAGGCGAGATGCGAATTGGCGCCCGGCTCGCCTTGATAGACGACGCGCATCGATGCCGGCTTGCCGGTCGAAGGGTCAGCGGCCGCGCGCGTCGGACGAGGTGGTGGGGACATGTTCGCTGGCGAAGAGTGAGGCCGCGGCGCCGGTGGGAAATCCGGCGCGCTCGGCGCGCGGGAGGTTCAGGCGGCCCCCAGGAGGCGGCGGGCCCGCTCGAGGTCGGCGGGAGTATCGACACCGAGCGGAACAGTGTCAACGACGCTGACGTCGATGCGCATGCCGGCCTCCAGGGCGCGCAGCTGCTCCAGCTTCTCGCGCTGCTCGAGCGGCGAAGGTTGCAGCGACACGAAGCGGGCCAAGGCTGCGCGGCGATAGGCGTAGATGCCGATATGATGATAGAGCGGCCCCTCGCCCCACGGAGCAGTGGCCCGCGTAAAGTAGAGCGCGCGCAGGCGGCCGGTTCCCGGCAGCGGCGAGCCGACCACCTTCACCACGTTAGGGTTGGTGCGTTCGTGCTCGTCCGTGATCGCGGCGGCGAGCGTCGCGATGTCGGCCGCCGGCTCGGCGAGCGGGGCCAGGCAAGCAGCGACGAGATGCGGCTCGAGTGTCGGCAGGTCGCCCTGCAGGTTGACCACAAAGTCGGCGCGCGCATCCGCATCGACCCGCGTGATCGCTTCGTAGATCCGGTCGGAGCCCGAAACATGGTCGGCGCGCGTCATCACAGCCTCGCCGCCCGCGGCCTCCACCGCCGCCAACACGTCGACAGAGTTGGTTGCAACAACGACGCGGCCAGCATCCGCCGCGACGGCCCTTCGCCACACCTGAACGATCATCGGCACCCCGGCGATGTCGAGCATGGGCTTGCCCGGCAGGCGCGTGGCTTGCAGGCGAGCAGGGATGACGATGAGTGTATTGGCCACTGGTCGGCACCTCGATAGCGCAGCCGAGGCAATTGGTCCCGGTCGGGTGCACATAGAACGGGGCCTGCATCGGTTGCAAGCCGATGCGGAGTTTCTATAGTCCCCCCAATTGTTCGGCGACGCCGAATGCGGGGCTGCGGAGCGGTGGAATGCGACTAGATTCCTTCGAGCTGTCTAAGATTGCCGGTGCAATCCTTTGCACCCTGCTGGTCATCGTCGGCTTCCGCGTAGCGCTCGAGATCAGCGAGCACGGCAAGGCACCGGAAAAGCCTGGCTACGTCCTGCCGATGCCTGAAGAGGCGGGAGCGCAGGGGAAGGGCGAAGCGGCTCCAGCCGGCGCACCGGCAGCGCCAGCCTTCGATGCTGCCGCCGTGGCGCAGGCAGCCGCAGCCGGCAACGTGGAAGCCGGCGCTGTGGTCTTCAAGAAATGCGTCGCTTGCCATTCGATCGAGCCGGGCGGGCCCAACAAAGTCGGCCCCAACCTCGCCGGCGTTGTCGACCGCGCCAAGGCTTCGCATGCGGGCTTTGCCTATTCCGACGCCTTGAAGGCCAAAGGCGGCAACTGGTCATTCGCCGATCTGGCGGCTTTCATCCACAATCCCAAAGGCTTCGTCCCCGGCACCAAGATGCTGTTCCCGGGTATCGCCGATACGGGCGACCTCGCCGACCTGCTCGCTTACCTTAACAGCGTGAAGTAAGGCGCCCACCTGCGGCGGGCTGCCCGGGGTGCCAAGTTAAAATGACAGCAAGTTAACTCGCCCCGCGGCCCGGTATTTGCGAGTCTCTCGTCGTTGGCATGTCTTGTTGGTCCGGCGCGCGGGCGATGGCGATTTTCAGCCGAGCTGGCGCCTTTCGACCTCCCGTCCGCGACAGATAAGGGAATACGCCTGGTGCAACTGCGTCTCGTCGTCTCCGCCGGCTGCCTTGCCGCTCTCCTCGCCCTCGCCGCCGTACCCGCCGTAGCGCAGGAACCTCCGCCCCCGGCGGCCGCCCCGCAAGCCGCAACCACAGCGCCGGCGCCATCCAATCCGCGCCACCACGCGCTGTCGCTCGTCGGTGAGCCCAAGCATCCCGCAGGTTTTGCGCATTTCGACTGGGTCAATCCCGACGCGCCCAAGGGCGGCACGCTGCGCGGCTTCGCGCAGGGCTCGTTCGACAGCCTCAACCCTTTCACCGTCAAGGGCGATCCGGCCGGCGGCCTCGGCCTCGTCTATGACTCGCTGATGGCGGGCAGCCCCGACGAGCCCTCGACCGAGTACGGCCTCATCGCCGAGTGGGTATCCTATCCGCCCGACTTCTCCTCGGTGACCTTTGGCATCAATCCCAAGGCTCGCTTCCAGGACGGCACGCCGATCACGCCCGAGGACGTCATCTTCTCCTTCGACGGGCAGAAGCAGGCGCATCCGCGCGCGGCTTTCTATTACAAGAACGTCGTGAAGGCCGAGAAGACCGGCGACAACGAGGTGACCTTCACCTTCGACGTGAAAGGTAACCGCGAGCTGCCGCAGATCGTCGGCCAGCTCATGGTGGTCCCGAAGGCATTCTGGGAAGGCAAAGGTGCCGACGGCTCGCCGCGCGACATCACCAAGACTTCGATGGAGATACCCGTCGGCTCCGGTGCCTATCGCATCAAGAGCTTCGACGCCGGCCGCTCGATCACCTACGAGCGTGTCAAGGACTACTGGGCTAAGGACCAGCCGATCGCCAAGGGGCAGTGGAATTTCGACGAGTTCAAGCTGACGTACTTCCTCGACCGCACGCCTGCTTTCGAGGAGTTCAAGTCGGGCAAGCTCGACTACTGGATGGAAAGCACGGCCAGCGCGTGGGCCACGGGCTATGATTTCGCCGCCATTCGGAACGGCCAGGTGAAGAAGGAAGCGATCCCGGTCAAGCGCGTGGCGCCCATGCAGGCGTTCGTGTTCAATCAACGGCGCAAGCAATTTGAAGATCCGCGCGTGCGGCGCGCCTTCGCGCTGGCATTCAACTTCGAGGAAGCCAACAAGAAGCTGTTCTACAATTCGTATGTGCGTGTCGGGAGCTACTTCGACAATTCCGAGCTTGCCGCAAAGGGCCTGCCGCAAGGCCGCGAGCTTGAGATCCTCGAAGAAGTGAAGAGCGAGGTTCCGCCCGAGGTGTTCACCACCGAGTGGAAGAATCCGACCAACACCGCGCCCGAAGACTTCCGCAACAACATGCGCGAAGCCTCAAAGCTTCTCGCTGAAGCGGGATGGACGCTGCATCAGGTCGAAGTCGATGACGGGACCTGCGGCACGTTCTGCTCCATCATGCGCAGCGTCGGCCTGTCGTCAGCGCCGAAAGCCAACCTGCTGCGCAATGCTCAAGGCGAAACTCTCGATGCCGAGTTCCTGACTGAATCGCCCGACTTCCAGAAGATCATCCTCCCCTACGTGCAGGACTTGCAGAAACTCGGAATCAAGACGTCCATCCGCATGGTCGACGGAGCACAGTACAAGCGACGCGAGGATTCCCGCGACTACGACATCATCATCGACAACTTCGCGCAGTCGGAATCGCCCGGCAACGAGCAGCGCGACTTCTGGGGTTCGCCCGCTGCGGGACGCGACGGCTCGCGCAATACAGCCGGGATCAAGAACCCGGCCGTCGACAAGCTGATCGACAAGGTCGTGTTCGCCAAAGACCGTGACGAGTTGATCGCGGCGACGCGCGCCCTCGACCGCGTGTTGCTTTGGAACTTCTACGTCGTGCCGCAGTGGCACTATCCGTTTGAGCGCATGGCCTATTGGGATGTGTTCGGGCGACCAGAGAAGCTTCCCTCGCAGACGTCTGCGCTGTCGCAGACCTGGTGGTTCGACGCCGATAAGCAGAAAGCATTGGCCACGGCGCGGGGACAGTGATGACGGCAATGCAGTTAGCGCCGTTGGCCCGCCGCGCCCAGACCATCGCCCGCATCGTCGCAATCGCCTGCGCGACGGCCGTCCTCGCCACCGCGGCCGGTGCCGAGCCGCGCCACGGGCTATCGGCTTTCGGCGAACTCAAGTATCCCGCCGACTTCAAGAACTTCGACTATGTCAATCCCGACGCGCCGAAGGGCGGCCGGATGGCCATGATCGGCACGGCCGGACGCACCACGTTCGACAGCTTCAACAACTACATTTTGAAGGGCGACTCCGCGCAGGGGCTCGAATACCTTTTCGACAGCCTGATGGCACGTGCGTTCGATGAGCCGGACGCCGTCTATGGACTGGTCGCTGCAAGCGCGGAAGTGGCGCCCGACGGTCATTCGGTCGTGTTCAAGATGCGCCCAGAGGCGAAGTTCGCCGACGGCACGCCGGTCACCGCCGACGACGTCGTATTCTCGTTCACGACGCTGAAGGAGAAGGGCCATCCGAACTTCATGCTGTCGCTGCGCGATGTCGTGAAGGCCGAGGCGCTTGATCCCCAGACGGTGCGCTTCGAATTCAAGGGCGATCTCATCCGCGACCTGCCGCTCGTCGTCGCCGAGCTGCCTATTCTTTCGAAGGCGTACTACACGGCGCATCCCTTCGACCAGACGTCGCTGGACAGGCCCCTTGGCTCGGGCCCCTATGCGATCGGCGACTACAAGCCGGGAACTTACGTGTCCTACAAGCGGCGCCCCGACTATTGGGCGAAAGACCTCCCGGTCAATCGCGGCCGCTTCAATTTCGACGAGCTGCGTTACGACTACTTCCGCGACCGCACACTGGAGCTTGAGGGCCTCAAGGCCGCCACCTTCGACTTCCGCGAGGAGTTCACTTCCATCGACTGGGCGACCGCCTACGACATCCCATCGGTGAAGGAAGGCCGCCTCATCCAGCTGACGACACCGGACGAACGCCCATCGGGCGCGCAAGGCTTCTTCATCAATACGCGGCGCGAGCCGTTCAAGGACAAGCGCGTGCGCGAGGCGCTTGGACTCGCCTTCGACTTCGAGTGGTCGAACAAGAACCTGTTCTTTGAGCTCTATACGCGCACGCAGAGCTTCTTTGAGAATTCCGAGATGAAGGCCGTGGGGCCACCCAGCCCCGAAGAACTGGTGCTGCTTGAGCCTTACAAGGACAAGCTGCCCCCGGAAGTGTTCGGCGAACCCTACTCGCCGCCGGTGACGGACGCCTCGGGCCGGGACCGCAGGTACCTCAAACGGGCGCGTGAGTTGCTGACCGAGGCCGGCTACGGCGAGGGCGGAAAGCCGCTCACTCTCGAGATCCTGTCCTTTGAATCCGGCTTCGACCGCATCATCATCCCCTACATCGACAATCTGAAGCGCATCGGCATCAACGCCTCGCTGCGCCGTGTCGACCCGGCGCAGTACGAGCGGCGCATGAAGTCGTTCGATTTCGACGTGACGACGCAGCGTTATGCGCTACGCCTGACCCCCGGGGTCGAGGTGAAGAGCTATTGGGGCTCGGATGCCGCATCCATGGACGGCAGCTTCAATCTCGCCGGCATAAAAGATCCGGTCATCGACGCGCTGCTCACGAAGGTGATAGAAGCAAAGTCGCGTGCCGAGCTGGTGACGGCGACCCGCGCGCTCGACCGCGTGCTGCGCGCCGGGCACTACTGGGTTCCGCACTGGTACAAGGCCGCCCACAACATGGCGTTCTGGGACAAGTTCTCGCGGCCGGACGTGAAGCCCAAGTACGACGAGGGCGTGATCGATACCTGGTGGTACGATCCCGACAAAGCTGCGAAGTTGAGCAAGAACTGAGCCCAGTCGCCAATGGCCGCCTATCTCCTCAAGCGTATCCTTCTGATCATTCCGACGCTGTTCGGCATCATGCTGATCAGCTTCATCATCATCCAGTTCGCCCCCGGCGGTCCGGTCGATCGCATCATCGCCCAGCTTTCGGGCCGCGATTCTTCCATCGTCTCGCGCATCGGCGGCGGAGGCACCGACACGCTGTCGAGCGGCAGTCAGGCGCAACTCGGCCAGGGCTCCGCCGACGCCGTCACCTCGAAATATCGTGGCGCCCAGGGTCTCGACCCGGAGTTCATCAAGAGCCTGGAGAAGCAATTCGGCTTCGACAAGCCGGCCTATGAACGCTTCTACATCATGATGAAAAGCTTCCTCACCTTCGACTTCGGCAAAAGTTATTTCCGTGACGTCTCGGTGCTGCAGCTGATCAAGGAAAAGCTCCCTGTCTCGATCTCGCTGGGACTGTGGATGATGGTGATCAGTTACATGATCTCCATACCTCTCGGCATCCGCAAGGCGGTGCACGATGGCGAGCGCTTCGATTCCTGGACCAGCACCGCACTGGTCGTAGCCTATGCCATCCCGGGCTTCTTGTTCGCTGTGCTGCTGCTCATCTTGTTTGCCGGATCGTCGTTCCTGCAAATTTTCCCATCGCGTGGTCTCACCTCAGACAACTGGGAGCAGCTGTCCTGGTTCGGCAAGATCACCGACTACTTCTGGCATCTGACGCTGCCGCTGATCGCCATGTCGCTGACGGCGTTCACCACCATGACGTTCCTCACCAAGAACTCGTTCATCGACGAGATCCGCAAGCAGTACGTGACGACGGCGCGCGCCAAGGGCCTGGGCGAGAACCAGGTGCTCTATGGGCACGTGTTCCGCAACGCCATGCTGCTGATCATCGCTGGCTTCCCGGGCGCCTTCATCGGCTCATTCTTCGCTGGTGCGCTACTGATCGAGACCATCTTCTCGCTGGACGGCCTCGGACTGCTGTCGTTCGAGTCGATCGAAAAGCGCGACTATCCGGTGATCTTTGCGACGCTGTGGATCTTCTCGCTGATGGGGCTGCTGCTCAACATCCTCTCCGACTTCGCTTACACGCTGGTCGATCCGCGCATCGACTTCGAAAGCCGGGAGGTCTAGCCGGTGGCCGATCTGCGCGCGCTCGATACGCCGCTGCCGCAATCGCAGCCCCCGCCGCGCGAGGAGCATCGCCGGCTGCCCGAATGGCTGACGCGCCGCTGGCCGTCGAACGACAACCTGAGCCCCATCAACCAGCGCCGCCTCGCCAACTTCAAGGCCAACCGGCGCGGATACTGGAGCCTCAAGATCTTCCTGACGCTGTTCGTCGTCACGCTGTTCGCCGAGTTCATCGCCAACGACCGCCCGCTGCTTATGAGCTACAAGGGCGAGATCCTTTCACCGGTCCTCACCGACTATCAGGAGTCCAAGTTCGGCGGCTTCCTCGCCATCACCGACTACAAAGATCCGGTGATCCTCGACGAGATCAAGGCCAACGGTTGGGTGCTCTGGCCGCCGATCCGCTACTCGTACGATACGATCAACAAGGACTATCCCGGCCGGAAAGGCAGCGGCGGGCTATGCCTCGGCTATCCTGCCCCGCCCCCGTGGGCGTCGAGCGCGCCATTGTGCGATGCCCCGCCTGAGCAGCTCGCCCGCTTCAACGCCATCGGCAACCGCAACTGGCTGGGACTCGATAACCAGGGGCGCGACGTCGTTGCGCGCGTCATCTACGGCTTCCGCATCTCGGTCCTGTTCGGGCTCATCCTGGCGCTGGCGTCGGCGGCGGTCGGCGTGACGTCAGGCGCCCTGCAAGGCTACTTCGGCGGGCGCACCGATCTCATCTTCCAGCGCTTCCTGGAGATCTGGTCGTCGGTGCCCTCGTTGTTCGTGCTCATCATCATTTCATCGGTGCTGGCCCCCGGCTTCTGGACGCTGCTCGGCACACTGCTGCTGTTTGAATGGGTGAACCTGGTAGGCGTCGTGCGCGCCGAGTTCCTGCGCGCCCGCAACTTTGAATACGTCAACGCCGCGCGGGCTCTCGGGCTGTCGCACCGCAAGATCATGTGGAAGCACATGCTGCCCAACGCCATGGTGGCGACACTCACTTTCATGCCGTTCCAGCTGTCTGGCAGCATCGCCGCGCTGACGGCGCTTGACTTCCTCGGCCTGGGATTGCCGCCCGGCTCGCCGTCGCTCGGCGAATTGCTGCTGCAGGGCAAGCGGCACCTCGAAGCGCCGTGGCTCGGCCTCACCGGATTCTTCACCGTGGCGATCATGCTGTCGCTGTTGATCTTCACCGGCGAGGCGGTGCGCGACGCGCTCGACCCGCGCAAGACCTTCCGCTAGGGGCCGCGATGACCAGCAACAATCATCGCGGCGCGCTTCTGGAAGTCAGGGACCTGTCGGTCGCTTTCGCGGGCGGAAAAATCATCGCTGCCGACAAGGTCAGCTTCCGCATCGGCAAAGGCGAGACGGTGGCCCTCGTTGGCGAGTCCGGGTCCGGCAAGACCGTCTCTGCCCTGTCGATCCTGAAGCTGTTGCCGTATCCCGCTGCTTCGCATCCTTCCGGCGAGGTGTGGTTCGAAGGTCGCGACCTGCTGAAGCTGAAACCTTCGCAGCTGCAGTCGGTGCGCGGCGACCGCATCTCGATGATCTTCCAGGAGCCGATGACGTCGCTCAATCCGCTGCACACCATCGACCGGCAGGTCGGCGAGGTGTTGCGCGTGCACCGGCACATGGACGACAAGGCAGTGCGCGCGCGGGTACTCGAGCTGTTGCACAAGGTCGGCATCCGCGACCCCGAAAAGCGCCTCGACGCATTCCCGCATCAGCTGTCGGGCGGCCAGCGCCAGCGGGTCATGATTGCCATGGCCCTGGCCAACGAGCCGGACCTACTGATCGCCGACGAGCCGACGACGGCGCTCGACGTGACGATCCAGGCGCAGATCCTGGAGTTGCTACGCGACTTGCAGCGCGAGATGGGCATGGCAATGCTGCTCATCACCCACGACCTCGGCATCGTGCGCAAGATGGCCGAACGCGTCTACATCATGCAGGGCGGCCACATCGTCGAGGACGGCGCCACCGAGGACATCTTCACCAAGCCGCAGCACGCCTACACCAAGAAGCTGCTCGCCGCCGAGCCGAAGGGTGACCCGCCGCCGGCCAACGACACGGCGCCGGTCGTGGTCGAGACCGACGACCTGAAAGTGTGGTTCCCCATCAAGCGCGGGCTGCTGCGGCGTACGGTCGATCACGTCAAGGCGGTGGACGGGCTGTCTCTCAAGCTGCGCAAGGGCCAGACGCTGGGCGTCGTCGGCGAATCCGGGTCCGGCAAGACGACGCTCGGCCTCGCCATCCTGCGGCTCATCTCTTCGGACGGACCCATCGTCTACATGGGCAAGCGCATCGATGGCCTGACGAGCCGCGACATGCGCCCGCTGCGCAAGGAAATGCAGATCGTCTTCCAGGATCCTTACGGCTCGCTGTCGCCGCGCATGTCGGTGGGGCAGATCATCGAGGAAGGGCTGACCATCCAGGCGCCCGAGCTCACCTATGAGCAGCGTCGCGCGCGCGTCAGCGCCGCGCTTGTAGAGGTCGGCCTCGATCCGTTGGCGCAGGACCGCTACCCACACGAGTTCTCCGGCGGCCAGCGCCAGCGCATCGCGATCGCGCGCGCCATGGTATTGCAGCCGAAGTTCATCATGCTCGACGAGCCGACCAGCGCGCTCGACATGTCGGTGCAGGCACAGATCGTCGACCTGCTGCGCGACCTGCAGAAGAAGCGCGACCTCGCCTACCTGTTCATCAGTCACGACCTCAAGGTCGTCCGCGCGTTGTGCAATTACGTGATCGTCATGCGCAACGGCAAGGTGGTCGAGGAAGGCCCCGCCGCCGACGTGTTCTCCAACCCGCAGGAGGACTACACCAAGGCGCTGCTCGCCGCCGCCTTCAACCTCAAGGTAGAGCATCAGAACGTCCTCGCCGGCTAGGCAATTTCGCCAGGAGGTCACCCATGCCCAAAGAATCGCAGCCGCGCCTCAAGCTTTTTTACGCCGCGCCCTCGCGCGCCAGCGTTGCCATGTGGATGCTGGAGGAGGTTGGCGAGCCCTACGAGATCGAGCTGCTCAACCTCAAGAACGGCGATCAGCGCAAGCCGGAGTTTCTGGCTCTCAATCCCATGGGCAAGGTGCCGACGCTCATTGACGGCGAGACCGTCGTCAGCGAGGTTTCAGCCATCTGCTGCTATCTGGCGGATGCCTATCCCAAGGCAGGACTGGCACCGGCGATCTACGACAAGCTGCGTGGCCCGTATCTCAAATGGCTGTTCTACGCCCCGAGCTGCATCGAGCCGGCGATCATCGATAAGGCTTTGAACCGTCCGCCAGCGCCGCGCACGATGGCCGGCTGGGCCGACTACGATACCGTGATAGCGGTGCTGCGCGATGCAACCGGCAATGCCGCTCCGTACCTGCTGGGTGAACGCTTCACAGCCGCCGACGTCGTGATCGGCTCCAGCCTGCGGTGGGGCATGCAATTCAAACTGCTCCCCGAGCTGCCCGAGTTTGTCGCCTACACGAAGACCCTCAATGAACGCCCAGCGTTGCAGCGGCAAATCGCCAAGGACGAAGCATTTGCACGTCAGGCGACCGGCTGAAGGATATTCCCCTTGAACGTCGATGACATTGCGTCATCGTAGTCGGTATCACTCACCCGACGCGCGACAGGCATGCTCCCAGACGACGTCTTCCGCTCGCGAATGCAAACGACGATCACGGCGTTGCGGTACTGGGCGCCGTCGATCGCCGATGCTGCGCGCCTGCAGGAAAGCGAGACCAGCGAACATTGGGAGATCATCGTCACGCCTGTGGTAGCGAGCGCCTGCCCGTTCGAACTGACCCTGCACACAGATCAGTGCTACGACCTCGCCATCGGCGGGGAGACGTACGAGCGCCGGCCGATCGAGACGTTCGACTGGTTCGTGCCATTCGCCGAAGCCGTTGCGATGGGCAACGTCGTGCAGCGTCGCTGGATTAGCCGGTTGACAGGCTTGGAGCGCTCGGTCGAAACGGTGGTCAGCTTGCCCAACGGAGACGTCTGGCGCGAGGGAACCGGTGTGTCGCACAGCATGCCGACGCTCGATGACGACGGCACGGAACTGCGTGAGCGAAGGTTCCTGCCGTATCGGCGCTAGCGGGGCATTCTAGCCCTTGAAGGAAAGCGCCGGCAGCCGCTTCACGGCTGCGATCTCAGCGCCCAGCTTGGCGATGCGTTCGATGGCCTCGGGGAGCGTCTCAGCCGCCACCTGCATGTGATGCGCATTGGCGTGCACCAGGGTGATGCTGTCGGCCATGATGCCGACGTGCCCCTTCCAGTAGATCAGGTCGCCGCGCTGCATGCCGTCGAGCACATCGGGGATCGTGACCTCGGTACCCACCTCTGCCTGCTGCATGTCGGTGTCACGCGGAGCGGAAAATCCGGCGGCCTCAAGCGTGATCTGAACGAGGCCGGAGCAGTCGATCCCCAGCCGCGTGCGTCCGCCCCACAGGTACGGCGTGCCGATGAAGCGTTCGGCCAGTTCGACGAAGTCGGTGGCGCGGCGGCTGCGCTCGACGACGTGGCGCGTGACGACGAAGCCTCCGCCCTTGAGCATCAGGAAGCGGTCATCGCCCTCGGCCACGCACAGCTCGGTATTCATGCTGAGGTGCATGAGCGGCGGCGATTTGATGTCCGGCACCGGGTAGACAAAGGTGCCCAGCGAGCGCACCCGATGCGTCGGCTGCTCGATGTCTTCCGAAAGCGCATCCGATGGAACGTAGCCGACGTAGCGATCCCGCTCGAGCTGCACCCACGCCCAGCCATCCCGCTCGTCGTAGACGGTGACCATCTCGCCGAACAGGGCTTCGGTTTCAAAGCCGAACTTCGGTGACGGACGACTGCGCAGCGGCATTGATGCGCGTATCACCTGAGCCGGGTAGCCTTCGACGTAATGCGGCGCACTGACCTTGCCGTAAAGGCTTTCGGCGGCAAGGTCGGGCCGGAAGGCGTTGCGGCGCGAATCGAGCGGCGTCGACTCGGAGGGTGCTGTGGCGAGCTTTGTGTCCTCGTCGGAGCCGTTCATCGGCACAGCTCCTTGGTGAGAACCGCGCAGAGTGCGCGGGCGACCTGCGGCTCGCCACCGCGCGGCCCGAGCGCGCCGGAAAGCGGGCGCCAGCCAAACAGATCGAAATGCGCAAAGCGCTGCGCATTGCCGGCAAAGCGCTTCAGGAACAGCGCTGCGGTGATGGAACCGGCAAATGGCGCTTCCCACACGTTGTTCATGTCGGCAACCGGGCTATCGAGCTTGGCATCGTACCCGGGCCATAGCGGCAAGCGCCATACCGGATCGCCGACGCTCGCCGACGTCGCAACCATCTCGGCCGCGAAGGCGTCGTCGTCCGTGAACATGGCCGGCAGATCGGGCCCCAAGGCGACGCGCGCTGCGCCGGTCAGGGTGGCGAATACGAACAGACTTTGCGGCGAAGCCTCGCCGGCCAGAGTGATGGCGTCGGCGAGGACCAGCCTGCCCTCGGCATCAGTGTTACCGATTTCGACCGTGGTCCCGGCTCGCGAGGGGAGCACGTCGCCGGGGCGGAAGGCATCGCCCGAGATGCTGTTCTCGGCGGTGGGAATGAGGACCCGCAGGCGCACGTCGAGCTTCTGCCCCATGATCATGTGGGCGAGGGAAAGGACCGCGGCGGCACCGCCCATGTCCTTCTTCATCAGCAGCATGGCGCTCGATGGCTTGATGTCGAGGCCGCCGGTATCGAAAGTGATACCCTTGCCGACGAGCGTGACGGTGCGGGCGCCTTCGCGCCCCCAGGTCATGTCGATGAGACGCGGGGCGCGCGGGCTGGCGCGACCAACGGCGTGGATCATCGGGAAGTTCTTGGCCAGCAGCTCATCGCCGGTGGTGACGTCGATGCTGGCGCCGTGACGCTGCGCGAGATCACGGGCGGCGGCTTCAATTTCCGCCGGGCCGAGATCGGAAGCCGGCGTGTTGATGAGATCGCGGCCAAGGCGAACGGCCTCGATGGTATTTACGGCAACGTCGCGATCGGCGCCTTGCGGCAGACGCAGGCTCGCCGCAGGCGGGGTGCCGTTCTTCTTGGTCTTGTAGCGCGTGAAGCGATAGCCGCCGAGGCCCCAGGCGATAGCGGCAAGCGTCGGATCGCGCGCCTCATACGCCAGACGATAGGTGCCGGCCGGCAGCGATTGCGCGAGTTGACCAATCAGTAGTTCCGATGTGCCGCACGGTTCGCCCGCGGTGCCGCTGCCCAATCCGAACAGCACGCCGGCAATGCGCCCGTCCGCGCCGGGCACCAGGGTCTGCTGCTTGGCCGAACCCTTGAAGCCGACCGCCTCGATCCAAGTGCGCTGCTCGGCCGATAGGGGCAGCGTGTCCAGCGACGCACCCTTGGCCAGCGTCCAGATCGGGATGTCGTTCCCGCCCGCCCCGTCAGCGATCAAAATCTCGTCGGCGCCGGACTTGGCGCCCTTCATCGGTTCATCGCTCATCTGCAGGCGCTCGCTGTTGGCAAGCCCAGACCTGATCGGGCATGAATTGTCCTCGTCTCGGCGAATCGCGCCGGGCACAAGACAAGATCACAGGGGGCAAGGCAAGAGCATGGCCACAAATCGGTATCGCCTAGTGATCGGCAACAAGGCCTGGTCGAGCTGGAGCCTGCGGCCGTGGCTGGCGATGCGCCGGCTGGGGCTGCCGTTCGAGGAGATCAACGTGCGGCTGCGGGAGCCCGATTCCAAAGCCGCCATCATGCGTTACAGCCCTTCGGGCTTCGTCCCATTGCTGCTCGATGGGGAGTTCGCCGTGTGGGACAGCCTCGCCATCCTCGAGTACCTGGCGGAAGTGCACCCGGATGCGGGGATGTGGCCCACCGAGCGGCGCGCACGCGCGCTGGCACGCTGTATTAGCGCCGAGATGCACTCCGGCTTCAGCGCCCTGCGCAGCCACTGCTCCATGGAGATTCTGGCTGTTCGCCCACTCGACCCGGTGCCCGAGGCGGTAGAAGCCGACATTCGTCGCGTCATCGCCATTTGGCAGGACTGCCGGCGCAGGTGCTCTGGCGCCGGGCCCTTTCTGCTGGGCGAGTTTACGGCCGCCGACGCCATGTATGCACCCGTCGCGTCGCGGTTCCGCACCTACGTGCCTGACCTGTCGCGTTACGGCGATGACGGCACTGCCGCGGACTACGTCAGGACCATTTTCGCCATGCCAGAGGTGGCGGAGTGGATGGCGGGGGCGGAAAAAGAGGTGGCGGCGGCGCCATAGCCGAGCGGCGCATTAACACCCTCTTAGCGAGGCTTAATCGTTTATTGAGAAGTGTCTCACAACCTGACGGTCAGGAACGGGAAGATTTGGGGGCGGTGGCCCTCATCCGTTCCGCATCGATCAGGGAGACCACAATGGCGGCGTCCGCTTCGCATCACTTGGCAGCTCGCAGGCTACGGCAGGGCGGCACCATAGCCGTACTCACCGCTTCGCTCATGCTGGGTGCCTGCGGGCAGACGCTGCAGGGCGGCAACAGCCTGCTCTCCGCCAATGGCGCGACGAGCTCGACTGGTCAGCCGCAGCCGGCCCCCCCCGTCAAAATCGCGGCGCAATCGGCCCCCGGCGGCGTCAGCGATGATCTGCTGAAGGCCACCGACTACTGGGGCAAGGCCTACGGCAAGAATCCGCGCGAACTGGAGCCGGCGCTGAGCTATGCGCGCAATCTCAAAGCCATGGGCGAGAAGCGCCGCGCGATGGCGGTGCTGCAGCAGGTGTCGCTCTACCATGGGCAAAGCCGCGAGCTGGCCAGCGAATACGGCCGTCTGGCGCTCGACCTCGACCAGATCGGCGCTGCCAAGCAGCTGCTGGCCATTGCCGACGACCCCGGCAACCCCGACTGGCGAGTCATCTCCGCCCGCGGAACGGTGCTGGCGAAAGAAGGCAAGTATGACGAGGCCATTCCCTACTTCGAGCGTGCCCTCACGCTGGCGCAGGATCAGCCGTCGGTGCTGAGCAACCTGGCGCTCGCGCAAGCCATGAACGGCGAGCCAGGCAAGGCCGAAAAGATGCTGCGCCAAGCCGCGGCAACGGACGGCAACTCGCCGCGCATCCGGCAAAATCTTGCGCTCGTGCTCGGGTTGCAGGGCAAATACGACGAGGCCAAGCTCGTCGCCTCGCGCGACATTCCTATGACCAAGGCCGCAGAGAACGCCGACTACCTGCGTCAGGTGGTGAAGCTCGATCCCAAGTCGGTGCCCAACTCCGACCCGCAAGCGTCCGATTGGAATGTCGCTGCGGTTGCCACGCCGCCATCCGTCTCCGCCGTGCCGGTGGAGAAGATTGCCGACGTGCGCGGACTGCCGCCGGTCGATGCTGCCGCGGCCGGCGATACAGCATGGGTCGTGTCTGCGAACGAAGCGCCGGCGGCCCCTGCGGCCAACCCGGCCGCGACCGCCGCGAAGGTGATGTCCATCTCCGAAATGGCGGCAAAGTTCGCCATTGCCGAAGACGACACAGCGGCCGCACAGCCAAAGAAGTCCAAAGCTGCCGCGAAGCCGGCCGCGCAGCAAGCTTCCCAGCCTGCCGCCTGGTCGACGGACATCGCTCAGGTCAAGCGCTGAGTGGGTTGCGAGGCGACGCCGGCCGCAGCCTCGGCGTCGCTCAGGCCCACTGGTAGTAGCTGATAGCGGCCGGGAACAGAATAATCACGAACAGCACCGGTAAGAAGAAAAGCACCATCGGCACGGTGAGCTTGGGTGGCAACGCCGCCGCCTTCTTCTCTGCTTCCGACTGGCGGATATCGCGGTTCTCCTTGGCCATGACGCGCAGCGCCTGACCGACCGGAGTACCGTAGCGTTCGGCCTGGATCAGCGCCGTGGTCACTGCCTTGACACCCGGGATGCCGGTGCGCTTGCCGAGGTTGTCGAACGCCTGGCGGCGATCCTGAAGGTACGAAAGCTCCGCGGTGGTCAGGCTAAGCTCCTCGGCAAGCTCAAGGGATTGCCCGGCGACTTCCTTCGACACCTTGCCGAACGCGGCCTCGACCGACATGCCCGACTGCACGCAGATCAGCAACATGTCGAGGGCATCGGGAAACGCGATCTTGATCGACTGCGCACGCTTCTGGATCAGGTTCTCGATGAAGATACTCGGAGCATACGAGCCGAGAAAAGCCGCGCCGAGCGCCATCATAAGCTTGATGAGCGGCGGGTAGTCGAGCCCATTGAGAACGAAAAGGTAGAACATCGCGGCGATGAAGAAGATCGCTGGCGCGGCGACGCGGAAGAACATGAATGCGACGAGCGGCGCTTGACCACGCAGGCCGGCGCGCTTCAAGCGGTCCCGCAGATCCGCCGTGTCGAGCAACTTGCGAAGATTGAGCGCGTTGACGATCTGCTGCATGAATCCGGTCGGCGCCTTCCGCAAACGCCCCTGCTTGTCGCGCAGCGCCATTTCGGCCAGCCGATCCGCCCGCATCTTGTCGCGTTCCACCGCCATCGTGCGCATGCGGTGGTTCATGCGGTCCTGGGCGAGCATCGGCACCGCGATCGTCAGCACTGTCGCGAAGGCGCATATCGCCGCCAGAATGGTGACGAGGAACGTCGGGTTGGTGAAGGTGTCGATGAAGTCCATAACTCAATACCCTGAGTAAGAGCGCGGCTGCCGCGTCTAGAACTTGAAGTTGATCATCTTGCGCATCATCAGCACGCCCATCAGCATCCACACCCCGCAGAACAGGAGTGCGAAGTTTCCGGTGCGCGTGTTGAACAGGACCGCTACGTAGTCGGTGGCCGACATGTAGAGCATGAACGTCACCATCGGCGGCAGCGAGGCCAGCACCATGGCCGAGGCTTTGGCCTCGGCGCTGAGCGCCGCGACTTTCATCTTCAGGCGGAAACGATCGCGCAACACGGTCGACAGGTTGCTCAGCGCTTCCGACAGATTGCCGCCCGCCTGCTGCTGAATAGCCACGACGATCGCCAGGAACTTGACCTCGGGAAGCGGCATGCGCTGCGTGAGCTTCTCGAGTGCCTCGCCCAGCGACACGCCGACGCGCTGCTGCTCGATCACATCACGAAACTCGCTGGCCAGCGGCTCCTCGCTCTCGCGGGCGATAACCGCCAAGCACTCGTTCAGCGGCAGGCCTGACTTCATGCCGCGCACGACGATGTCGATTGCGTTCGGCAACTCGGCGGTGAACTTCATCTGGCGCCGCATCGTCTTCTTGTTCACGAACCACCGGGGTACGCCAAATACACCGATAAGCGTCACGACGACGGTGAGGAACATACGCGTGGCGCTCGCTGGCAGCCACACCATCACAATGCATCCAAGGACCGCGCCGCAGACGACGCTGGCGAGCCAGAATGTGCGCGGCGTGATGTCGAGCCCGGCACGCTCCAAGCGCAACCGAAGTGAGATCCGCGCCGCCGCCCTCTGACGGTCTTCCATGTCTTGCAACGTGTGGGCAACAGACTTGCGACGCGACGCTGCCTGCTCCAGCGGGGTCAGCGTTTCCCGCTTGGGGTTGACGACGTTCCTGACGCGGGTCTCCGACTCTCGCTCGCCGGAGAAATACGGATATAGGAATGCATAGGCGAGCGCGCCGACCGCCAGCGCGGCGAGCATGGCCGCTCCGAATGATATCAGATCACTCTCAGACATTGTTGTCCCCAAGCGGATTGCCGTTGTCGTCGAGCACTTCGGCGGAGGCCAACGCTCCTGCGAGCTTGGCTTCCTCGTTGTAGTACAGCGCGCGATCCCAGAAGCGGGGACGCGCAATGCCGGTTGAACGGTGCCGGCCAAGAATGCGGCCGTGCTGGTCTTCGCCCGTGATGTCGTACAGGAACAGATTCTGCAGGGTGACGACGTCGCCTTCCATCCCCAGCACCTCGGTGATGTGGGTCACCTTACGAGTGCCGTCGCGCAGACGTGCCACCTGCACGATGACGTCGATCGAGCCGGTGATCATCTCGCGAATGGTGCGCACGGGCAGCTGATAGCCGCCCATCATGATCATCGACTCAAGCCGGCTGATAGCCTCGCGCGGCGAGTTGGAGTGGAGCGTACCCATCGAGCCGTCGTGGCCGGTGTTCATGGCTTGCAGGAGGTCGAATGCCTCCGGACCGCGGACCTCGCCGACGATGATGCGTTCAGGACGCATACGCAGACAGTTGCGGACGAGATCGCGCATCTTCACCTCGCCCTCGCCTTCGAGGTTGGGGGGACGCGTCTCGAGGCGAACGACGTGCGGCTGCTGCAGCTGGAGTTCGGCCGAGTCTTCGCAGGTGATGATCCGCTCGTCGTCGTCGATCGAGCCGGTAAGGCAATTGAGCAACGTCGTCTTGCCCGAGCCGGTGCCGCCGGAGATCAAGATATTACACCGCACCCGTCCGATGATTTCGAGAACCAGCTTGGCGTCCTGCGAGATGGTGCCGATCTTGGCCAGCTGATCGAGGTTGAGCCGATCGCGCTTGAACTTACGAATGGTGAGCACCGGGCCATCGATGGCCAGCGGCGGAGCGATGACGTTGACGCGCGAACCGTCGGGAAGGCGCGCGTCGCAGATGGGGCTGGATTCATCGACGCGGCGGCCCACCTGGCTGACGATGCGCTGGCAGATATTCATCAGCTGCAGATTGTCGGCAAAGCGCACACCGGTCCGCTGCACCTTGCCGGCGACCTCGATGTAGGTCGTGTTGGCGCCATTGACCATGATGTCGGCGATGTCGTCGCGCGCCAGCAGCGGCTCGAGCGGGCCATAGCCGAGCACGTCGTTGCAGATGTCCTCGAGGAGCTCTTCCTGCTCCGCGATCGACATGACGACATTCTTGATCTGGATGATCTCGCTGACGATGTCGCGGATTTCCTCGCGCGCCGAGGCGACGTCGAGCTTGGCGAGCTGCGTCAGATCGATGGTGTCGATCAGCGCATTAAAGACCGTCGTCTTGACGTCGTAGTATTCTTCCGAATGGCGCCGCGGCTGGTCGACGACGACGGCGGTGGCCGGTCTGCTCACCGACGCGCGCGGCTCACTGGCTACCGGCTGGGGCGGACTTGGTGGCGCCGCCGGCTGGGGAGCAAGGCGAGGGGAAGCATCGCTGGTACGCTTACCGAACATCTACATTTCCTAACGCTTGAGCTTGAACTTTTCGAGCAGTGGACCAAGACCGGACGACTTCTTGACCGTCTGCATGTCGCGCCGGTTGCTCATCGACAGGGCGATCTCGCGAAATGCCGAGGCCGACCGCGCCTTGGCGCTGAGCTCTTCGATCATCTGGCCGTTGTTGGCCGCCTGGCCAAACGTCTCGCTGTCGAAGTCGATGACGCTGACGGCCTTGAGGCCGATCGCACTCTCGAACTCCTTGACGCTGATCTCCGGCCGCTTGGGCATGTTGACCATGTTCATGACCAGACGCGGCTTTGAATCGTTGCGCCGCGACTGAGCCAGCAGATCGATGATGTTCTTGGCGTTGCGCAGGTTGGCGAGGTCGGGCGCGGCAGTGATGATCACTTCGTCGGCCTGCAACAGCACGCTCTTGACCCACGGCGTCCACGTATGCGGCAGGTCGACGGCGACGTACGGCACGTTCTGGCGCACCACGTCGATGACCTGATCGCAGCCTTCGACCGAGATATCGTAGTCGCGATCGAGAACGACCGGCGCGGCGAAGATCGACAGGTGCTCGGAACACTTCGTCAGCAGCCGGTCGAGCAGCACCTCATCGAGGCGGTCGGGGCTCGACAACGCGTCCGCGATGCCCTGCATCGGATCCTGGTTGAAATCGAGGCCGGTGGTGCCGAAGGCGAGATCGAGATCGGCAATGACAACATCCGCCTTGATGATCTCGGACAGCGCCCAGGCGGCGTTGTGGCAGATGGTCGACGAGCCGACGCCGCCCTTAGCGCCGATGAACGCGTAGACGTGGCCGACGGGCTCGGTGTTGGGATTGTTGTAGAGGTTGGAGATAGCCTCCATGAGCTGCAGCGGCACCACCGGCTCGACGAGATATTCGCTCACGCCGCGCTTCAACAGCTCGCGGTAGAGCATGACGTCGTTGACGTGACCGATCACCACCACCTTGGTGCCCGGGTCGCAGTTCTCGGCCAAACGGTCGAGTTCGGCGAGTATGTGGTCGCGCGGCAGACTGCTCTCGATGACAATGAGATTGGGCGTCGGGTTCTGCTGATAGTGCGCGACGGCAGCTTCGATGCCGCCCATGTGCACACTGACATGGGCCTTGGCGAGGCGCCGGTCCTCTGACGCGATCTGCACGATCTCGGCGGTCGAGCCGTTCTCGCAGAAAGCCTGGATCGAGATGCGCGGGATCGGCCGCGCGCGCTCTGACGCTGGCCGCGCAAAGCCGTCGTCGACCTCGTCCAGCGGGGCGCCGACACCGGCGGCTGGGTCAAGACTATCGACTGGCTTGGCTTGATTAGACATGTCTTACTTGTCCTCGACCATGCTTGGCGCGTTACGGTGTGAGCTGCTCGGTACCGGCGGCGTCACCCAGCTGACGTTCGGCAGCAGATCCCGTCGCTGCGCCCTTCACGTACTTGCCCCACACCTGATCGCGACGCTCGCTCGAGCGCGCCGTCTCGGTGCGCGGCCCCAGCAGGTCAGCCGGGTTGGCGACCATGACGCCGAGGTTGCGCTGATTGGCGCATCCCAGATTCGGGTAAGGCACGTTCATCGGCTCGTTGGCGAGATTGGTCGACCAGTCGCCGCACTGGGGTGGCTCGGCGACGTAGCGCAGGTAAGCGACACGGATTGGCGGATCGCCGGCTCCCTCGGCGCTGTAGGCCTCGACTGATATCGAAGCCTGGTCGAAACCGTGCTCGAGCAGCATGGCGCGGATTTCGCCGACCGCGTACATCGCGCCGACTTCGTTGGCGGCCCCGCTCGGCGCCGACACGACGAGACGGCTGTTACCGGAATCCGTCGCTCGATACCGATTGATGAAGTTGACCAACTGGGCGCGCTGCGAGGTAGTGAGCCCGTGTGCGCTGCTGCGAATGGGGATGAGATGCGTCGTCGGCTCTTGCGAGACGAGGATCGGATGGCGCTGCGAGGAATCGATCAACGTCCACCCGGCGACGCGGGTCGGATCGTCGGTCGTCTTGCACCCGGTCATCGCGAGCGCAAGGCTCGAAGCGATGAGCAGCTTCGCGGCGAGCGAACGGCTGGGTGAGCCGTAAGAGCGCATCGCATTCTTGACAGTCATGTTACGTCTCCAGGCCATCGCCTATTCAACAATGAATCCGTAGTCGCCCTTCAGGTCGCCGACGGGTGCGGGACGCCCTGCGCCGTAGATGGTGTTGATGTGGCCGAGGAAGTTCGCCTTGCGGTCCGAGGGCTCGCCAAGGCCATCGAGCGGACGAGCGAGTTCCTGGCGGGCCACCGGACGCACCATGTAGGGCGTGACGATCACGACCAGCTCGGTTTCCGACTTCTGGAAGTCACGGCTGCGGAACAGCGTCCCGAGAACCGGCAGATCCTTGAGGCCGGGGAAGCCGTCGATGCTCTGGCGCGTGTCCTCCGACAGCAAGCCGGCGATGGCCAGCGAGCCGCCCGAAGGCAACTCGACGGTCGAGTCCGCTTGCCGCGTCTTGAGGGCCGGGATCTGGATGTTGTTGAGCACCACTGCGCCCTGGTTGGTGAGTTCGCTGACCTCGGTCTCGATTTTCAAGCTGATGCGGCCCTCGGAGAGGACGACGGGCGTGAAGGCGAGCGCGATACCGAACTTCTTGAAGACGACCGATACCTGCCCGAGGCTGTCGACGACGGGCACTGGGAACTCGCCGCCGGCGAGGAACCGCGCCGGCTCGCCCGATACGGCCGTCAGGTTGGGCTCGGCAAGGGTCTTCAGAAGGCCGTCACGCTCAAGGGCGCGCAGCGCGCCATTGACGGCCTGATTGCCCGACTGCCAGCCGGTGGTGACGCCGGAGTTGACGAAGGGAAGCGCCGGACCGCCCACCAAGCCGGTGCCGCTTCCGGGAATCGGTATGTCGAAGATATTGAGCGCACCGGCGGCGACGCCGGAAACGGGCAGTGTGCCAAGGCCGGCCGCGGCGGTGAGCGGCAAGGCGTTCTGGCTCAGGATGCCGGTCGTGAAGTTGCCCGAGTTCACCAGCGCGCCGACGTTGATGCCGAACTGCTTCAGCATCGTGCGCTGCACTTCGGCGACGCTGACGCGCAGCATCACCTGCTCTTCGCCTTCGACGGAGAGCAAATTGATGATCGACTTGGCAGCGTAGACATCGTCGCCGCCGGAACTGCTTGATCCGCCCGAGTTGCTCTGCTGCTGAAAGCTCGAGCCGATCGGCCCACCGATGTTGGTCGTGGTGCTGGTCGTCGATGTGGACGCCGCGGCCGGCCCGGCCGTCACGCTGCCGACATCGGTGTTGGCTTGCGCAAACTGCGCCGCGATCTGGGCGGCGCGCGAGGCGTCGATTGGCGTGCGCACACTGCCGGTGAGCACGATGGCGCGGCCGGCGATCTCGCTATGGATGTTCGATCCAGGAATGAGGCGGGTGAGCAACTGGTCGAGTGCCGTCAGGTCGGCGCCGATGGCGACCTCGAGCGTGAGAATCTGCTGGCCGTACTCGTCGAAGAAGAAGGCGTTGGTCTGGCCTGCCTTTTTGGCGATCAGGAACACGCGGTCGGAGGACTGCACGACGGCATCGAGCACCGCCGGGTCGGAGACCAGCACGTCCTTCAACGGTACCGGGAACTGCACCACGATGGAGCGGCCCAGCCCGAGATCGATCCGCTTGGAGAGCGGAAATGCGGCGTTTGCCGGAATGCGTAGAACGGAATCGTTGCCAACCTGGCCGGTCCCCGCCTGACCGGCAAGTCTGCCACTCATATCAGCCGCGAACACGTCACCGACGCAGGTCGTGACGAAGAACACCGCAGCCATTGTGGCGCGCGCCCACTTTAGGGTCGTCCGCATGTTAGATAGCCTTTTCGACAGCCGAGACTGAATGACGCAACTCAGTTCACGCCGTACGCACGCGATGGCACGCCGTAGCGAAGTACACGCACGGTGGTGCCGCGTTGATCGTTCATGGCCGCGGTCGGCCCTTTGCCCTTCGGATCGCCGTCCGCGACGCTGCGCAGCGACAGGCTGATCTCGCCGGTGGAGTTGGCGCGCGCCATTAGCTCAGCCTGCCGCGGGGTCAACTCGAGCGTCGCGGTGTTGGCGCTTCCCTCGGCGGCCTTGGCGCCTTCCTTGCTGGCGATATCCTGGCCGACTGCGAGGACGCGCACGTTGTAGAAGAGCGTGTCGGACACGTACTCGTCTTGACCGGTGTGATTGCGCTCGCGGCGTGTGAGAATGACGTCGACGCGGTCGTTCGGCAGGATGAGGCGGCCGGCGGCCGTCTCCTCTTTGATCTTCGTCGAGATGGCGCGCATGCCGCTCGGCAGAATGGCGGCGAGTACGCCGCCTTGGCCCGGCTTGATCAGCTTCTGGCGTGTCACCGGCTCGCCCTCGAGCAACGGCGCGCGGGCAATGGCGTTGTCGACGATCTTCATCGCTTCACCGCCGTCGGCCTGCGTTAGGAACGAAGGGGTCACAGCGTCGGCGGGCCAAGTCTGCCAACGGAAGTCGGTCTCCTTGGTGACTTCACCGAGCGGGATATCGCGGCGCGCGACCAGGACCTCGGTGGCATTGACGGGCACAGAAACCTGCGTCGGTGCCGAAGGACCTCCTCCGAGGATCGAACGCATGAGGATGAAGGCGAGGAGCCCAGCTCCGCCCGCAATCGCAATCCCCATGATTTGTGCGCGTTTCACAGCCTACGGGTCCTTCCCCTGTAGCCCGAATAAATGATCTCCCGACAGTGCAGGACAAACGTCAACGCAAGGTTAACCGCCGTCGCAGATTGAGCCTCGCCGCGCCCGCTGTGGCTAAGCGGAAAGAAGCTGCGCCAGACTGGTCATCGGGTAGACCACGAGGGCGCCGGCGGCGATGGCTACGCCGTAGGGCATGCCTTCCTTGGGATCATGCAGCCGACTGGCCCAAGCGGGCAGCGCGAGTCCGCCAGCGGGGGATCGACGATAGGCAAGCAGCGCAAGTGCAAGAGCTCCGCCAAAGATCGTCACGTAGACGACGTAGGGCACGAGTTGCTCATACCCGATCCATACGGCCGCAGCGCTGATCAGCTTGGCATCGCCGCCGCCGACGAGGCGCAGGTGGAACAGCAACATGTTGGCGAGAAGAACGACGGCGCCGACCCCGAGATGCACCAGCATCTGCTGGACCGGCATACCGGCAATCGCGGCGACGACGAAGAAGGCCGCCACCAGCCCGATCGAGACGCTGTTGGCGATGCGCATCGTCAGAACGTCCATCGTCGCTGCGCAGAGCATGACGAAGGGAAAGACGAGCACTAAGGGATGAGCGTCCACGCCAGCAATCTCCCAACTTGGCCAGCAAGCGACACGCCAGGGCTAAGCCGCCAGAGGGGCCACCCGGCAGTCGCCGGGCAGCCCCTCTTTGGCTCACAAGCCTTTAAGGCCCCTTACTGGGTGAGTTCGGTGGAAATGGTGCCGAACAGGGCGGCGAGGTTCGTGCCGACCAGACGTGCACTGGCCACGATGGCGACTCCGATAAGCGCAGCGATAAGGCCGTATTCGATAGCCGTTGCGCCGGACTCATCGCGGGCGAAACGAGCGAGAAAAGTCTTCATGACAGCATCTCCCAGTTTTTTGGTCGCATATGCGTGTCCGAGAACCTGGGGTTTTGAACCTGTAGGCTGCGGACCGCTCCTGTATCGCTCCGCACCTATTAAACCTAGGTAAAACGCACTAATTTGCTCGTAAATAACTCCTAATATTAGGTTTATTTCGACGCTACGATTTAAAAGAAATTCGACCGCTCAAGCATCTCCATGTCCGACAGTCAAATACCGGCTATATCCAAGAGGTATTCCTCCTCTGCCCGACCTAATGCGGCGCAACCCTTCAATGTCCCGATCAAGTATTACTATGGACGTTACTCCGCGCCGCGGGGTGAATATTCGAAATTTGCCCTCGCGACATGATCATCCGGTTGCCGGCGGCCAGAAAAATCGCCTTCAGCGGGTCGCCGAAAGGAGCCGGCAACGCCGAGGCTCGGCGCGATTTCCGCTTTCTTCACCATTTGCTGAAGTAATGGCTGGCAATCCATCGAGGACGCGTACCGCATGCCCCACTGCAAGTTGTCGCTGAACGCGCCGCGCCGCGCCATGCCGGCTCTCGCCGCCAGCTTCTTGACCGTCAGCCTGACGCTCGCCAGCGCCCAAGCCGCCGATCTCGTCGTTCGTTACGACCAATCGCAGCTGCTGCGGTTGCCGCGGCCGGTCGCCGAGGTAATCATCGGCAATCCATCCATCGCCGACGTGACCGTCCAGGGAGGCAATCTTCTTGTCGTCACCGGCAAGACCTTCGGCGTCACCAACATCATCGCTCTCGATGCCGACCGCAACGTGATCCAGGATCAGCGGGTCGTCGTGGACCAGGACGATCGCCGCACTGTTGCTCTCTATAGAGGCGTGCAGCGCTACACCTACACGTGCGCGCCCAATTGCTCGCCCGCGCTCATCATCGGCGATGAACAGAAGTACTTCGACGCCGTCAGCCGAGCGGGGCAGTCGAAGTCGGGTGGATCCGCGCCATCCAACACGCCGGCACAGGAGTAAGCGGCACGCTCGATAAGCGGAACGCCGCGGAGGCCAGCGCGACTTGGTGAGACGGCCCTTAACGCGCCGATAACCCATACGCGTCAATTGCGAATGAATTAATACATATTTCAGGGACGCAAAGATAACGTCCGCGTGCATTTCCGCGCGGGATCAGTCGTATGCGTGTTTTCAAAAATAAGCGGCAAAATCCGCCTGCGCGCGGTCTTCCGCCATGTGATCTGCTGCGCAATGAAAGCGGATCTGCCGCCATCGAGTTCGCGTTCGTCGCGATGCCGTTCCTGCTTTTCGTGCTCGGCACCATCGGCATGGGATTGTACTTTCTCGCCGGCACCTCCCTCGAGTATGGCGCTGAATATGCTGCCCGTAAGATCCGCACCGGCCAAGCCGAGAAGGGTGAAAGCGGGGGCACCCCGATGAAGGTCAGCCGCTTCCGCGAACTCGTATGCGAGGGCGCGGGGGCTGCCATCGATTGCAACAAGATGACCGTCCACGTCTCCTCCGCAAAGGAGTGGAGCGGTATCACCCCGCCGTCCTGCAGCGACGCGCCGACCGGCTCGGACAACGAGCAGATCTCGAAGTATTCGGGCACCGCCGGGGACGTCGTCCTGGTGACGCTCTGCTATCGCTGGGACATGGCAAAAAACTTCAAATTCATAAAGCTGGGAAGCGGCCCCGGCGGCACCGGCGACACCATCATTCAGGCCTCGACCGCCTTCAAGAACGAGCCCTACAAATGATGCAACGCTTCGTGTCGTCGCGCGCTGTGCTGACCTCGCGCATCGGCCTTCGCCTGGCCCGCTTTGCACGCGATGCGAAGGGCAGCATTGCTATTGAGTTCGGCATCATCTCGCCCCTGCTGTTGCTCATGCTGCTCGGCACCATCGAGTTTGGGCGCGCGGTCAGCATCGACCGACATTTCTCCTCGGCGGTGGCGACGGTCGGCGACCTCGTCGCTCGCGAGAAGTTCATGGGCACCAACAGCAGCGGGGCAACGCGCAACCTCGAAAAAATGATGGAAGCGATCCAGCACCTGATGAAGCCGTACGACGGCAGCAAGCTCAAGCTGGCCATCGTGGCAGTGCAGGCGTCGACGACCAATCAGAACGACACCAAAGTCACCTGGAGCTATTCGCACGGCCTCAGCGCCAAGGCCAAGTGTTCGAAATACACTCTGCCAAACAACATGCTGGTCAAGGGCAGCAGCGTCATCGTCGTTGAAGCCGAGTACGGCTTTGAGTCTCTGTTCAAAGGTTATTTCCCCGGCCTCAGCTCGAAATGGGAAGACAAAACCTACCACAGTCCGCGCAACAGCTGCGTGGATCTGGTGGAAGGAGACAATTGCACCAACTCGTGCTGAGCGTCCGCCGTATCGACGCCAGGTTGTGACCCGCGGGGCCCGCGGGACGGGGGTAAGTGCGCGATAAGATATAAATTGATCAGTCGGCAGCGGTTTCGCCTTGCCGTCGCGTGCATGCGGCCTATGGTACTTCAATTCATCAGCGTGCAAACTACCTTCGGCCTGCCAACCAACAACCAACGTGCGGTCAAGCACATGGGACGACGGTCCACTCACACTCCTGATCAGCTGCGCGAACTCATTCTCGAAGCCACCACCGCTATCGTCGAGCAGGTCGGACTGGAAGGTCTGTCCGCGCGCGAGATTGCCAAGCGTGTCGGCTATTCGCCCGGCACGCTTTATAACGTATTTGAAAACCTGGATGATCTCCTGCTCGTCATCGAGGCGCGGTTACTCGATGAACTGGGCGAACGACTGGCCAACATGGACAGGTCCGGCCCATCAACCGCGCGCTTGCGGCGTCTCGTCGGTACCTACTTCGACTTCACGCAGGAGCGTCCCAAGCTCTGGAACCTGCTCAACGAGCACCGCATGCCCGTCGGACGCGCAGTGCCGGACTGGTATCAGGTCAAGGTTGAGAGTCTGCTGGCGCCGTTCGAGGAAGTGTTGTCGCCCTTGCTAACCGGCACCGACGCTGCAGCGCAGAAGCGCCACGCGCGCACTTTGTGGGCGAGCGTGCATGGCATGACCTCGCTGTCGACTGCCGACAAGCTGTCCAGCATCACCGCGCGCTCAGGACAGTCGCTGGTCGACGACCTCGTTTCCACCTACGTGGCAGGCCTGCAAAAATCCTGAAGGCAGAGCGGCGCCCAAGTGGCCGCTCGCCGCGTCACGGCGCCGCTGGCGGAGGCGGCGTATCACCGGCTGCTGGGCCGGGAATGGATCCCGTCGTTTGCTGAGGCATCTCGCCGACCGGCCTCCGCATGCTGGCGAAGCGGCTGGGGTCGACGATCACGCCGAACCAAGTCTCGTGCGGCACCAGGCGCTGGTGCAGCGACGTCCACATCGTCCGCGAAGTGATGCCGTCATAGAACGTCGAGATCGACGGCGTGAGAAACAACAGGCCTACAGTTGCGGCCACCATGGCGGCCGACCCCCAAGGATTGCGCATGTCGATGGCTTTGAAGGCGGTGCCGAAGGACCGCTTGATGTAATTGCCGAGGACGTCGACCGAATAGATCTCATCGAGAATGAGGTGGGTCAGGAAGCCGATGAGCAGGAATCCGCCGGCGAGCCAAGCAACGCCGTCGGGACGGTCGAACACGTAGTAGAAGACGATGACCGTGGCGAAGGCGCAAGCCAAGCCGGCAATCAACGTGTGCCAGACGCCCCGGTGGCTGGTCAGCCGGTGAAACGCCGTGTGCAGGCCGAAGCGCACGAACAACAGCGTCGCCAGCCACAAGATCCACATCTCGGCGATCGACAGCTTGGGCGCGAAATGAAACAGCAGTGCAAACGAGAAGAACACCGCGAGACCGGCGAACAGCGCGCGGCTGGGGCGCGAATCCTTCAAATCGATATCGGGCAGCACCGAGCCGAGCGAGCCGGCCATGGTAACGGCAATAAGGTTCTCGGGCGCTATGACGTCGGCGGCCAGCGTCAGCGTGGCCAGCGAGCCGGCAACCACCGTGCCGACCACGATATGCGTGGGGAAATTTGCCATGGATGAAGCCCTCCAGCTCGCCCGACGCGCTTTGCGCACGTTTGGACAACCCCCATCTGATTCTTGGAGGTCGGGGGAGTGAGCTGCGCAACTGGCGTGTGGAAAAGCGCCGCATCAGCGCATCCGGGCGCAAGCGCGCTAAAGGTCTTGCCGATAGCTGCCGCACCGCTTAATGGCGCCTCATGAAGACGCCCGTGCATCCGAGCCACAATCGGCACCAGTACGTCGCCGCCGCGAGCATCGCGATCGCGCTGGCGGTGATGGGCATCAAATACATCGCCTTCCTCATCACCGGCAGCGTGGCTCTGTTTTCCGATGCGCTCGAGAGCATCGTCAACGTGCTCACCGCGGTTGCCGCACTCATCGCCATTCGCGTCGGCAACCAGCCGCCCGACCCCGGTCACCCTTTCGGGCACCACAAGGCCGAATACTTCGCCGCTGTGCTGGAAGGCGCGCTGATCATCGTTGCCGCGATGCTCATCTTCCACGAGGCCTATCAGGCCGTGCTGACGCCGCGCACGCTGGACAACCCGGCCGCTGGTTTCGTCGTCAACGGTGTGGCAACGGCAATCAACGCCGCTTGGGCGTGGGTCCTGGTCGGCCGCGGCCGGGCGTGGAGTTCGCCGGCCCTCGAGGGCGACGGACACCACCTGTTCACCGACGTCGTCACCTCTATCGGCGTTCTTGTCGGCCTCATCTTGGTGACGCTGACCGGGTGGAGCATTCTCGATCCGCTCATCGCCGGCGTCGTCGCCATCAACATCCTGCGCATCGGCTACAACCTCGCCGTTGAATTCGATGAGCCAGCTGATGGATCAGGCAGCCTCGCCGGAAATCGAGACCCGCATCAAGGACACCATCCGCGCCAACGGCGAAGGCGCGCTGCAGGTGCATGACATTCGCACACGCACTGCCGGGCCGCAGACCTTCATCGAGTTCCACCTCGTCGTTCCCGGCGAGATGACGGTCGAGGCCGCGCACGAAATCTGCGACCGTCTGGAGGCCGCCATCGAGAAGGAACTCGATAAAACGGACGTCATCATCCACGTCGAGCCCGACCACAAGGCCAAACGCACGGGCGACGTCGAGCTTTAAGCAAACGGCACGATTGCCCTGGCCCCGCCATGCTCGGCAGGCCTTTATCCGGCTATGCAGAACACTCCGCACTGTCGCCCCGTCCTCGCTCTTTTCGCCGCCGCCTGTCTCGCTGCGCCACCGGTCATGTCCGGCTCGTCCGGCGCGCCTGACGAGGTCGTCATTACCCTTGTCGGCGACGTCGGGCTCAATCGCTCCAACCAGCCGGTCGAGCCTGACGGCGTGCGTCGCGGCGAGTTCCAGACCTGGGCGCAGACCACCTCGCTGATCGACACCGAGATCAACGGTGACCTCAACTTCATGAACGTCGAGACCGTGGTGACGGACCGCAACGACCTGCCGCGCGACACCAAGGAGCAGAGCGGTCCGTTCAACTTCCGCACGCACCCCAACGGTATCCGCCACCTCGTCGAACGTGGGTTCAACCTGCTGTCGCTCGCCAACAACCATTCGATGGACTACGGCCTGCCGGGACTGCGGGAGACGTTGCAGCATGTCGGCAAGTTGCAGGAGCAGCGACTGGCGGTGGCGGCGGGCATCGGCATGAACAGCGAAGAGGCGAGCCGCACGCAGCGTGTCGCCGTCAAGGGCTCGGAGATCGCGTTCGCCGCCACCGGCATCGTCACCAACAACCTTGAGCGCCATCGCGCCGGCCCCGACAAGCCGGGCCAGAGCGCCTACCGCTTCGACGACGATTATGCCGAAGTGCGCCGGCGGCTCATCGCGACGCCCGCCGATTACCGCATCCTGTCGATCCACTACGGCGAGGAAGGCAGGGTACGTGCCGACGCCAAGCAGTTCGCCGATTGGCGGGGCATCGCCGCGCAGCAGGACGGCATCGACCTTATCGTCGGCCACCACGCCCACGTCCCGCGCGGCGTCGAGATCGCCGGCAACTCGCTCATTTTCTATGGGTTGGGCAATTTCCTGCATCAGGGCACGGCGGACATCACCGGCAAGGGTCTGTGCCGCGACTACGGTCTGATGGCCCGCATCCACCTCAAGAAGGCGCCCGACGGCAAGCTGCGACTACGCGCGCGTCGAAGCCATTCCCGTCACCGATACGCATTTCCGCCCGCGGCGGCTGACCGGCGATGCCGGCGCCGCGCGCATTCACGCGCTCAACTATCTCGATGAGGACCTCGGCGGCGAACAGGGCGTAGCCTTCACGCCGCAGGAGGACGGCACGGGTCTTTACTGCCTACCTGGTGCCGACAAGGACGGCGGCAAAATCGGTGAGCTCTGCGCAAGATACCGACCGGCCCCGCCCACACCCGACAGCCTGCGCGATACCATCGCCAGCTCGTGCGCCCGCTGAGGCGCATTGCGCGCCGGCGCGCTTGCTGGCTAATAGCGGCATGGATTCCGCCGGCCTCCCGCACGTAAGACTGTTCGTCGATGCTCCGCTCGCGGCCGGTGTCGCCGTGGCGTGCTCTCCCGAACAGGCGAACTACCTCGGAAACGTCCTGCGGCTGCCGCATCGGGGCCGAGATACTCGTTTTCAACGGGCGCGATGGCGAATGGCGCGCACGACTTATCGACGTGGGCAAGCGGAAGTGCACGTTGGAATGCCTGGCGCAGTCACGCCCGCAACGGGACGGCCCCGATGTGCACTATCTCTTCGCGCCGCTGAAGCATGCGCGTCTCGACTACATGGTGCAGAAGGCGGCCGAACTGGGCGTTGCGCATCTGCAGCCGGTGTTGACGCGCCGCACCGTGGCATCACGCGTCAACCTGGAGCGCATGACCGCCAACGCCATCGAGGCGGCCGAGCAGTGCGGCGTGCTGCGCGTGCCGACGGTCGGCGAACCGGTGAAGCTCGAGCCGCTGCTCGCAGGATGGAATCCGCAGCGGCGGCTGATTTTCTGCGATGAGTTCCGCGCAGGTGACCAGCCCGCTGCTAGCACTGGGCGCGGTCGCGCCTGGACCGCTCGCCGTGATCATCGGGCCGGAAGGTGGCTTCGACCCCGCCGAGCGCACGTTGCTCCGCGAGCAGGCTTACACGTTTCCCATCTCGCTGGGTCCGAGGGTGATGCGGGCTGACACTGCGGCCGTCGCCGCGCTGACGCTGGTCAACGCCTCGCTGGGCGACTGGCGCTAGACGGACGGGCGACGCCCGTCGCCGAACGCAAACGAGGCCGCCCTCGCCGGGGCAGCCTCGTAGCGCGCTTCGCGATTGCAGCCTACTTGCACTTGTCGTCGAGCTTATCCATGGCAGCGTCGTAAACCTTGCCGTCCGCCGATTCCGGATCGAGGTCCGCGCCGGCTTCGAAAGCGGTCTGGAAATCGGAACCCAGCGCCTTCATGAAGCCATCCATCTGCTTGTCGAGTTCCTCGGCCTTGCTGTCGTCCTCGGCATCCGCCGACGACATGACCTTGCTCATCTCGCAATAGGTCTTCAACTTGGCAGCGTCGTTGCCGACGGCATCAAACGTCTTCACGGCCGAATCGACGGCCGCATTGGCCGCGTAGGCCGGCACAGCCAAAAGGCCGCAGAGGGCGACGGCGGCCAGATAGTTTTTCATCGAATTCTCCCATAGGTTGGCGAGCGGACTTAAAGCGAAGCGAGTACTGGATCACACTGGATTCGGCACGTCAGTGCATATACCCAACCAGCAACGGCGGCGAGCCGTCAAAACCGTCGAACGGCAAAACGGACGGGCGGGCAATCGGTGCCCCGCAATAGTGTTTTTTTATGGTAGCCGCGTGTGCCGCGCTACAACCACGGCGCGGCTTGCGCCATGGCCGGCAAGGTCTTAGACGCTCGCATTCTGAATGGCTCAACCGGTCGGGCGTATGCTTGACCGCCGCCCCCATCCCGGGCAGCCCGCCAACCCTCGGATCTGCAAACGACTTCACCCCCCGAACCCTCGAGGCCCGCTGCATGTCGACCCGTCAAGATGGCGCGCCCAGCAACCTGATTGGTTCGCGGGACGACCTCGTGGCCTGGATCGCCGCTGGCGAAAAGCCGCGTCCGCAGTGGCGCATCGGCACGGAGCACGAGAAGTTCGTCTTCCACACCGACACCCTGACGCCGGTTCCCTATGAGGGCGAGCGAAGCATCTCGGCGCTGATGAACGCCCTCATCGCTCGTTTCGGCTGGGAGCCCATCATGGAGGGCGGCAAAGTCATCGCGCTGAAGCGCCTTGACTGCGAATTGTGCGGCAACATCAGCCTCGAGCCGGGCGGGCAGTTCGAGCTCTCCGGCGGACCGGTCGAGACGTTGCACGACACGGCAGGGGAGACACGCCACCACCTGCGCGAGGTGCTGAGCGTCGGCGAGCCGCTTGGCATCGGTTTCCTCGGGCTTGGCTTTTCCCCCAAGTGGACGTTGGCCGAGACGCCGCACATGCCCAAGGAGCGCTACAACATCATGACGCGCTACATGCCGGAGGTCGGCAAAGGCGGCCTCGACATGATGTATCGAACCGCGACGATCCAGGTGAACCTCGATTTCGCCGACGAGGCCGACATGGTCAAGAAGCTGCGCGTTTCCCTGGCGCTGCAGCCCATCGCGACGGCACTGTTCGCCTCCTCCCCGTTCACCGAAGGACGCCCCAACGGCTTCAAGTCGATGCGTTCGGAGGTATGGCGCGATACCGACCGGCGGCGCACCGGCATGCTGCCCTTCGCCTTCGAGGATGGCATGGGATACGAGCGCTACGTCGACTACGCGCTCGCCACGCCGATGTACTTCGTCTACCGCAACGGCCGCTACATCGATGCCTCCGGCGCCTCATTCCAGGCGTTCCTGGACGGGAAGCTGCCGCAGATGCCCGGCGAGCGCCCAACGCTCGACGACTGGTCCGACCACCTGACGACGCTGTTCCCCGAAGTGCGGCTGAAGCGCTTCCTGGAGATGCGCGGCGCCGACAGCGGCCCCTGGCAGCGCATCTGCGCGCTGCCCGCGCTGTGGGTCGGGCTCCTCTACGATCAGGGCGCGCTCGATGCCGCCTGGTCGCTCGTCAAGGACTGGACCGCGGAGGAGCGCGAGGAGTTGCGCAACGCGGTGCCGAAGTCGGCGCTCGCCACTCCGTTTCGCGATACGACGGTGCAGCACATCGCACGCGACGTGTTGCGCATCGCCCGTGGCGGCCTGCGCGCCCGGCGCCGCATCAACGCCGCCAGCCAGGACGAGTCCGTCTACCTCGACCCCCTCGACGAGGTCGCGCTGTCAGGCCGTACGCTCGCCGACCGCCTGCTGGAACGCTACGAAGGGCCGTGGTCACGCCAGATCGACCATGTCTTTGAAGAATATGCGTTCTAAGGCACTAGCGCGGCGGTTCAGCTTGTGTTCATCCTTGACGAGGTTAACTCGAACTCAGGGCGCAAGGGGCATTTTCTGGCAATCGGTTTTCAGCGTGCCGAAGTGCATGCCGCAAGCGGCGGGAGAACGAAAGTGCTCGGACGCAAGTTGAATTGGGCGCTGGCGGGCGGCGTGGTCGTACTCGCGGCGCTGATCGCCATTGGCGTCGGATCGAGCGATCGCGTGGCGGCGGGCTCGTGCGGCTCGGGGTGCAAGAGCGCCTACAATCAGTGCCGCATCTCGACCAAGGGATCGGCGAGCTGCGAAATCGCCTTCACACGCTGCATGCAGAGCTGCATCACCGGAAAATAAGCCTCACTCATTGCCGGCAACAAGTATCGACGGCGAGCCGTCGGGGTCCATGCGCACCCTTGACGATCTTGCCGCCGATGTCGCCGGTGCGCGAGGCCCCCGTGATCATATTGAGCGTACGCGGCAGCGCGCCGCCGCTCTCGGCAAGCAATACGCCACACGCTTCCTCATAGCTGCCGACGATGGCGCTGGTGCGCAGCACGACGATGTGCGTCACGGGAAGGAAGGCGAGCGTCACGGGATTGTCCGGCCCCGATGCCAGCAGCAGCGTTCCCGTCTCGGCCGCGCCGGCTGAGGCGCGCGACAGCCCTACCGTATCGGCGTCGACAGCCGGTCCGACATCGGCGACCAGCGTCGTCGCCTCGTGCCATGGCAAGCCGGCCAGCCATGCGTCATCGCCGCGCCGCAGACGTTGCTGCAGCCCCAGCGCCTGCAGATAACCGGCGATGGCTGCATGGAATCTCACTTCGTGCCGCGACTTCGATGACGTCGTTGCCGAGCAACTTTTGGATGTCGCTGAATTGCTGGGTGCGATCGCCGGCGGCGGTGCTTGTACGCTGTGGGCGCGCATGCGCCGGGGGCGTTGCCAGGCGATCAGCTACGATCTGCGCCCGAACCGCGCGGCGGGTGGTTGCCTCAAGCGTGGCAGCAATGCCGCTGAGGATGCGCTCGCGACTCATGGCGGCGTCTCCCGGCGCCGCCGCGCCCACAACTCCTGGAAGGTCCGGCCTTGCGGCGCAGGAAAGTCGCGGTCGCGTGTCCAGCCGGCCGACAGCGGCAGCCACCGCAGCTTCCCTCGTGCACGTGCCGCCGCCGCCAGCGTGCGCGCCGCAATCCGGCTGGTGAGCCGGTAGGCACGTGGCCGCAGGGCGAGGAACGCCCAGGCGCGCAGCAGCGTGCGGCCGCGCCACGAACTTGGTTCTGCGAATGCCTCGGCGCGCCAGTGGCGCATGAGAGAAACCAGCGGGATCTCCACCGGGCAGACCTCTTCGCAGCGGCCACAAAAGGTGGATGCCTCGGAAAGCCGCGCCGCCTCCGGTCCGGTGGCGAGTGCGGGCGACAGCACCGCGCCGATCGGCCCCGGATACACCGAGCCGTAGGCATGACCGCCGATCGAGCAATAGACGGGACAGTGGTTCATGCAGGCGCCGCAGCGGATGCAGCGCAGAACCGCACGCAGCTCGCTGGCCAGCAGTTCCGAACGCCCGTTGTCGAGAATGACGACGTGACAGGTTTCGGGGCCATCGGCATCCCCGTCGCGGCGCGGCCCGGTGACGAGAGTTGTGTATGCCGTCAGATCCTGACCGGTCGCCGAGCGTGCGAGGAGACGCAACAGCGGCCACACGTCGTTGAGGGTCGGCACTACCTTGTCGATCGATGCCAGCACGATGTGCACCTTGGGCAACGACATGGTCAGATCGGCATTGCCCTCGTTGGTGACGACAATGGCCGAGCCGGTTTCGGCGATGAGAAAGTTGGCGCCGGTGATGCCGACCTCGGCGGCAAAGAACTTCTCGCGCAAGATGCCGCGCGCTTCGGCTACCATCGCCTCGGGCGCCGACAGGTCGCGGTCGGCGGGCAGATGCACATGGCGGCGGCGAAACTCGTCGGCAACGTCGTCGGCGCGCAGATGGATGGCCGGCGCGATGATGTGGCTCGGCCGCTCGCCGCGGATCTGGATGAGATATTCGCCGAGATCGGTCTCCACCACATCGAGCGCGGCTTCCGCCAGGCGCTCGCGCAGTTGGATCTCCTCGGAGACCATGGACTTGCTTTTGGTGACGACACGCGCGCCGGCCGCACGGCAGATTTCCAGGATGATCGCGCAGGCCTCCTCACCGCTCGCCGCCCAATGCACGGTGGTACCGGCCCGCGTCGCGTTGGCCTCGAAGGTTTCGAGGTAGACATCGAGGTTCGCCAGTGTGTGGTCGCGGATGTCCCGGCCCACCCGGCGCAGTGCTTCGAACTCGGGCAGCGCCGCCTTGGCACGAGCGCGCGCCGCGACGAAGCCGGCCGGGACGTCGGCCAGCGCGCGCTGCAAGGATTCATCGGCCAGCGCGGCGGCAATCGCCGTCTCGAACACGGACGCGCGCGTCAAGACGCGCCCCGATCCGCCGCATGCGCCAGCGGCGGTTCGCTAAGCTCACCGGCCAGCACCTCGGCGACGTGCCGGCAGGCGATGGGCGAGCCTTGCCGCGCCAGCTTGCCGGCAACGTTCATCAGGCAGCCGAGCTCGCCCGAAACCACGAGGTCGGGCGCGACGGCGGCAATGTTGGCGCACTTGGCAGTCACCATGGCGTTGGAGATATCCGGATACTTCACCGAAAAGAGCCCGCCGAACCCGCAGCACGTCTCGGTGCCCGTCATCTCGATCAGCTCGAGCCCCGGCACGGCGGCGAGCAGCCGGCGCGGCTGCTTGCGGATCTTGAGCTCGCGCAGGCCCGAACAGCCATCGTGATATGTGACGCGGCCGGTAAAGCTGCCCGGCACCGAGGCAAGGCCGCGGACATCGACGAGAAACGCTACCAGTTCGTGCACGCGCTCGGCGAAGGCCCGGGCGGCGCTTTCGGCTTCGCGGTCGCCGGCCATGAGGCGCGGGTAATGCAGCTTCAGCATCGCCGCGCATGACCCCGATGGCGCCACGACGTAGTCGAGCCCTTCGAACGCAGCCATTGTCTGCCGCGCGAGGGCCTTGGCGCTCGCAGCATCGCCGCTGTTGTAGGCCGGCTGCCCGCAGCACGTCGGCGCCCGCGGCACCACCACGTCGCATCCGGCCGCCGTTAACAGGCGCGCGGCGGCAAACCCGACCGAGGGGCGCATCAGGTCGACGAGGCAGGTGGCAAAGAGGCCGACGCTCGGGCGCCGTGCAGAGCCTTCAGTCATCGCTGGTCCGTTCGGATTACCGACCCACCAGGAACGCGTCGGCAGCTTCTACTTGTGCAGTTTAAGGAACGCGATGAGGTCCTTGATATCGGCGGGGTTGGTGATACCCGGCGCCGCCATGACGTTGTTGGGCAGAAAGGTATCGGGCGCCTCGAGGAACTGCGTCAGAGTGGCCTCGGTCCAGACGAGGCCGCCAGCTCCGGCCTTGGCCATCGCTTCCGAGTAGTTAAACCCTGGGACGGTGCCCGCCTTGCGCCCGAAGATGGCGGTTAACGCAGGGCCGGCCTTGTTGGGCGCTGCGGGACCGATCGCGTGGCATGCCCGGCAACGCTTGAAGACGCCTTCACCCTTGGAGGCGTCCTGCGCCCAGCCCGGCGCGCCGGCGAGCGTTAAGGCGGCGACCGCGAGACTGACCCTGCGCATCTGCTATTCCCCTTCGTTCGCCGCCACCTCAGCAAATACCGGTGCGACGATCAAGCGACGATGGAGCCGCCCGCCGGCCTTGGTCGCATTTTCTGGCGGGTGTGCCGTTGCCTTCAGCGCGTCGCCGAAACGGCGTTACCGTTCTTGCCGACAGCGAGGGGCCTTGCCTGGCGAGCCGGCGGCTTCGCGGTGTCCAGCTGCTTTTCCCAGTAAGGCACCGGCCCGTACAGCTCGGCGAGGAACTCGATTAGGGCGTCGACCTTGGCCGGCATGAATTCGCGGCTCGGGAAAACGGCGTGGACAGCGGTGTCGGCGGCACAGCGATGCTTGGGCAGCAGCACGACCAGCTTGCCTTCGCTCAGGGCCGCCCCGATATCCCAGGTCGACAGCAAGCCGATGCCGACGCCTGACAGCACAAGCTCACGGATGAACTCGCCCGAGTTGCACCGCACCGTACCGTGCGGCCGAATCTGCGAACTCCCCGTCTGGACCTCTGAGTCGCCACACGTCGACGGTGTCGGCTGCAAGGCAGTTGTGCGCCTCGAGTTCGGCGACGTTCGCCGGCATACCGTGCCTGCCGATGTAGGACGGTGTTGCGCAGAGCACGCGGGCATCCGTGGCGATGCGGCGTGCGACGAGGGAGGAATCCTCCAACTCGCCGATGCGAATCGCCAGGTCGAAGCCCTCGCGAATGATGTCGACGAACTCGTCGCCGACCTCGACGTGCAGCTCGATGCCGGGATAGCGGGCAAGGAACGCGTCGATGTGGGGCGCGATGTGCAGGCGGCTGAACGCGGTCGGCGCGGTGACTTTCAGAAGCCCCCGCGGCCTGGTGTTGCGCCGGCAGACGAAATCCTCGGCCTCCTCGCAAAGGCTAAGGATGTCGACGACGCGATTGAAGTAGCCAATGCCCGTCTCGGTCAGCGTCAACTGCCGAGTGGTGCGCTGAAAAAGGCGGGCGCCCACGCGCTCTTCGAGCTGGCTGATGCGCTTGGAGACAACGGCCGGAGAAAGGCCTATCTCGCGGCCGGCGGCGGACATGTTGCCGGTGCGGGCAACGCGTGCGAATATATCGAGATCGCTGATAGCAGTCACTTGTACCCCGTGGGCAAAAATCCCCGGCTTTCTAATCGAGCCGCCGGGAAGGCAAACGAATTGAATTATGTCGAGCAGCGACGATAAGGTATCGGCGTGAACGCTGGAAAGCTGTACTCTCGTCCAATACTTACAGTATGCCAGCGATAGGCCCTGCTGCGATAATTAAATCTTGGTCGCGCCGCCGTTGCTTGAGACCTTGGAGCTTCGAACCGCATGACGCTGTCGAGGATGCCGGAACCCGACCGGGCCGTGCTCGACCGGAGCGGCGCCATCATCAGAGATCTCGAGATGCTTATCGGCATCGATGGAGTGATCTCGGAGGACGAGGGTCGGCGCGCGTTCGAATCCGATGCCCTCACCGCGTACCGACAGGCGCCGCTCGCGGTGGTGCTGCCGCGCTCTACTGAAGACGTGGCGAAAATCCTGAAGTACTGCAACCAAAGCGGTGTCAAGGTCGTGCCGCGCGGCGCCGGCACGTCCCTGTGCGGGGGTGCGCTTCCCTCGGCCGATGCCATCGTCATCGGCACCTCGCGCATGAACCGCGTCATCGAGGCCGATTTCATCAATCGGACGATCACCGTACAGGCCGGCATCACCAATCTTGCCATCACCGAAGCGGTCTCCGCCGAAGGCTTCTTCTACGCGCCCGACCCATCGAGCCAGCTCGCCTGCACGATAGGCGGCAACCTCGCCATGAACTCCGGTGGTGCGCACTGCCTGAAATACGGGGTGACGACCAACAACGTGCTCGGCCTCAAGATCGTCCTCATGGACGGCGAGATCGTGGAAATCGGCGGCCCCTACCTCGATGCCGAGGGCTACGACTTTCTCGCTCTCATCGTCGGCTCGGAAGGACAGTTCGGCATCGTCACCGAGGCGACGCTGAAGATCATTCCCACGATGCAGGCGGCGCGCCCGGTGATGCTCGGGTTCAACTCCTGCGAGGCTGCGGGGCAGTGCGTCGCCGCCATCATCGGATCGGGGATCATCCCCGTCGCCATCGAATACATGGACAGGCCGGCCATCGCCGTCTGCGAGGCCTACGCCCATGCGGGCTATCCGCTCGATGTCGAAGCGCTGCTCATCGTGGAGGTCGAAGGCTTTGAGGAGGAGATCGAGCGGCTGTTGCGCGACATCGTCGACATCGCCCGCACGTTCGACCCGAAGGTCATGGAGGCCAGCACCTCGGCCGAGCACAGCGCGCGCATCTGGAAGGGTCGCAAGGCGGCGTTCGGCGCCATGGGCCGCATTTCCGACTATTACTGCATGGACGGTACCATCCCATTGTCGCGACTGCCCGAGGTGCTGAGCCGCATCGCGCAGATCTGCGCCGAGCACCGCCTCAAGGTGGCCAACGTCTTCCACGCCGGCGACGGCAATCTGCATCCGCTCATACTCTTCAACGCCAACGATGCGGACGAGTCGCTGCGTGCCGAGCTTGCCGGCGCGGAGATCTTGAAGCTGTGCGTGTCCGTCGGCGGCTGTCTCACCGGCGAGCACGGGGTCGGCATTGAAAAGCGCGACCTCATGGAATTGCAGTTCTCGCCCTCCGATCTTGCAGTACAGATGCGGATAAAGAGCGTCTTCGACCCCCAATGGCTGTTGAACGCGGGTAAGGTCTTCCCGCTGGCGGTCGTCCGAGGCCAGTGAGCACCCGCTCTCGGACCAGGCGGCCTGAGGAGAAAGCATTGAGCGATGTGCAGCGCCCCGGCGCCGACTGGGAGCTTCAGTTCGTCATCGCCGGCTGCGCCGAGCGCCGCCTGCCGATTGAGATCGTCGGATCGGGCTCCAAGCGCTCGGTCGGACGCCCGGTGGACGGGACCGTGACCATCACCACCGCGTCGTTGCGCGGCATCTCGCTGTATGAACCCAACGAACTCGTCATGTCCGCACGCGCCGGCACGCCTCTGTCGCAGGTGGAAGCCGAGTTGGCGGCGCGCGGGCAGATGCTGCCCTTCGAGCCGATCGATCTCGCCCCCGCCACGGGCGGACCGCAAGGCGCGCAGACCATCGGCGCGGTGTTCGCAACAAATATGTCGGGCGCGCGTCGCATCCAGTACGGCGCCGCCCGCGACCACTTGCTCGGCGTCAAAGGCGTCAATGGACGCGCCGAGCTGTTCCAGGCCGGCGGACGCGTCATGAAGAACGTCACCGGCTACGACATATCCCGCGGCCTCGCCGGCAGCTGGGGCACGCTCGCCGTGATGACGGAAGTCACGTTCAAGGTCATCCCGTGGCCGGAGACGGCGGCGACCGTCGTGTACCTCGGCTTGCCCGACAACCTCGCGATCGAGCTGCTGTCGACCGCGATGGCGCTGCCGGTCGAGGTGTCGGGCGCCGTCCACCTGCAGGCGCCGGTCGCCGCCCGCCTCAATCATCCCGGCCTCAAGTCGATGAACAAATCGGTGACCGCGTTGCGGCTGGAGAATTTCGCCAGCGCCGTCACCGGCCGCAAACAGCGGCTGAAGGAAGCCCTGAAGATCTACGGCAAGGCGCTGGAACTCGACCACCGCGAAACGCTCGAATTCTGGAGCGAGCTGCGCAAGCTGTCGGTCATGCCGAACCGCCAGACGCTCCTGTGGCGCATATCTACCAAGCCGACCACGGCGCCCAAGCTCGTCGCCGCCATCAAGCGGTACATGCCGGCCGAAGCCTTCTACGATTGGGCCGGCGGGCTGATCTGGCTCGAAGTGCCGGCGGCCGCCGACGCAGGAACGGCAGAGATCCGCCGCGTTACCGCCATTCATGGCGGGCATGCCATGCTGATCCGCGCCGAGCCGAGCGTGCGCGCCTCCGTCGAGGTCTTCCAGCCCTTGTCGCCGCCCGTCGAGCGTCTGACCCGCGGTCTCAAAGCCGCCTTCGATCCGTCGGGGATTCTCAATCCCGGGCGGATGTACGCCAACTTGTGAAGGCAGCATGCAGACTAATTTCACGACCGAGCAGCTGGGCAACTCGCGCATCGCGGAAGCCGATGCCATCCTGCGCCGCTGCGTGCACTGCGGGCTGTGCACCGCGACGTGCCCCACCTACGTCCTGCTCGGCGACGAGAGAGACAGCCCGCGCGGCCGCATCTATCTCATCAAGGACATGCTGGAGGACAACGCCCCGGCCAGCCCCGAGGTCCAGCTGCACCTCGACCGCTGCCTGTCGTGCCTGTCGTGCATGTCGACGTGCCCGAGCGGCGTCGACTACATGCACCTGATCGATTTGGCGCGCGGCTATGTCGAGCAGACAGCGCCGCGTCCTCTGAAGGAGCGTTTCGTGCGCCGGCTGCTGGCGCAAGTGCTGCCCTACCCCGAGCGCTTCCGCCTGGCGTTGAAGCTCGCCCCGCTCGGCCGGCCGTGGCTGCCGATCCTGCGCCGCCTGGGTCTCGATCAGCTTGCCGCCATGATCGAACTGGCGCCTGCCGTGCTGCCGCCGTCCCCGAAGTTTGAAGGTCCCGGTACCGCCGCCACCGAGGACGACCGGCGCGCCCGTGTCATCATGCTTGCCGGGTGCGCACAGCAGGTGCTGCGTCCGAGCATCAACGACTCGACGATCCGCCTGCTCGCGCGTCGCGGCGTCGACGTCATCGTCGCCGCCGGGGCCGGCTGCTGCGGTGCCCTCACCTATCATCTCGGCGATGAGCCCAGCGCGATCAGTTTTGCCAAGCGCAACGTCGATGCCTGGTCGCGGGAGCTGGGCCGCGGCACCGTCGATGCCGTCATCGTCAACGCCTCGGGCTGCGGCACGGCGGTCAAGGACTACGGCCACCTCTTGCAGCGCGAGCCCGAGTACGCCGCGCGCGCCGCGCGCATCGCCGGCCTCGCCAACGACGTCTCCGAGTTCATCGGCAAATACGAGCTAGGGCCGCCCAAGCGCTGGTCGTCGCTGCGCGTCGCCTATCACCCGGCCTGCTCGCTGCAGCACGGCCAGAAGATCAAGGACTTGCCGCGCGATCTGCTCATCAAGGCGGGTTTCAGCGTCGTCGACATTCCCGAAGCGCACATCTGCTGCGGCTCGGCAGGAACCTACAACATCCTGCAACCGGAGATCTCCGGCGAACTCCGCGATCGCAAGGCCAAGAACATCAAGCGCATGAAGCCCGACGTCGTCGCCACCGGCAACATCGGCTGCATCACGCAGCTGGCCGGGCAGGTCGATGTCCCCGTGGTCCACACCGTTGAACTGCTCGACTGGGCCTATGGCGGCCCGGTGCCGCCGGGCCTCGAGGGGCTGGCGCGGTTCATGTCCAACGTGCCCGAGCCCAAGCGCCGCACCGAGGACTTCATCTACGCCTGAACGCAGAGCAAGCATGGCCATCGATCGGCGCACGCTCCTGACTTCTGCCGGATCGGCAGTCCTGTTCGGCTCGGCACCCGCGTGGGGGGCGAACGAACGGGCGCCGTGGGCGTTTCTCTATTGGATGCCCTACGACAACGACCTTTCAGGCTTTTCCCAGCCGGTGCTCGACCAGCTGCAGGCCGCGGCGCGCAATCGAAGCGCCGTCGTCGCGGTGCAGTCCGATCTTCCCGGCCGCGCCAGCATGGTGCGTACCGTCATTTCGCGTTCCGGGGTGCGCAGCGAGCCGGCCGGCGGCCACGACAGCGCCAGTGCCGAGGAGCTGGCGCAGTTCCTCGAATGGGGCGTCAGGACCATACCCGCCGACAACTATGCCGTCGTCATCCTCGGGCATGGCGGCTATCTCACCGAAGTCAGCCAGGACCAGTCAAGCAACGGGTGGATGCAGATCGACGGCCTCGCCGCGGCGCTGGAGCGATGCCGCGCCGCCATCGGCGCCAAGCCGGCGCTGCTCTATCTGCAGAACTGCAACAAGGGCAACATCGAGACGTACTACCAGCTCCGCGACTGCGCCCATGTCACGCTGGCCGCGCAGTCGCTGCTCGGCGCCCCCAATTTCTACTACGAGCCGTTGCTGGCCTGGCTCAATTCCAACAGCAACGTCGCGACCAACATGGAGGTGGCCAAGCGCATCACCGAGTTCGAGCGCCCGGACATGCTCGCAACCATGGTCGGCACCGACAACCTCAAGCTCGGCGAGCTGCCTCAGCGCCTGAAGCCGCTGCTCGAGGCCGTGCGCGCCGCCGGCATTCGTACGCTCAACCGCTCCGAGGTCGTCACCTACGCCTATCCGGATGCCGAAGGCGAAGCCTACGCCGACTTCATCAGCCTGCTGGCCGGGCTGTCGACCCGCCTCGACGCCGTGCGCCCGCACTACATGGAATTCTCCACCTGGCTGTGGGGCGTGATGGGCGCGCGCCGCACAGACGGCACCATCAAGCCGCCGGGGCTGCAGGGTATCGGCCTCTACGGCATCGGCATCCTGTTGCCGCGCGACGCCGACGAGTATGACCGCTACCGCACGCAGCCGTTCTATGCGGCGACCCGCTTCTGGGACTACGTGCCCTACCGCATCGCCGAGGCGTAAACGTTGCAAAAAGCAGAGAAGCCCGAACAGGCCGACAAGCCCGAACCCGTCGCGACCGACTGGCGACATGCCCATGGTCCTTTCGACATCATCGGCGACGTGCACGGCTGCGCCGAGGAATTGATCGAGCTGCTCGGCAAGCTCGGCTACACGGCGCGCATGCAAGGCTCCGGCGACCAACGCCGCGCCATCACGACGGCACCGCACGGCCGGCGCGCCTTCTTCGTCGGCGACCTCGTCGACCGCGGTCCCCAATCGCCCGACGCATTGCGCATCGTCATGGATATGGTCGCGGCAGGCCAGGCTCTGTCGATCGTCGGCAACCACGATGACAAGCTGCGGCGCTGGCTGAAGGGCCACAGCGTGAAGATCGGCAACGGTCTTGAACGTACGATCGCGCAACTCGCGGACCAGGGCGACGCCATCAAGGCGCGCACGCTGTCTTTCCTCGAAACCCTGCCGAGCCACGTCTGGCTCGACGGCGGCGCACTGGCGGTGGCGCACGCCGGCATACGCGAGAACATGCTGGGCAGGCGGGATCAGCGGGCGCGCGACTTTGCGCTCTTCGGCGACACTTCGGGCGGCGTCGACGCGGCGGGGTTGCCCGAGCGCTTCAATTGGGCGGCCGACTATCACGGCAAGACGACGGTGGTGTACGGCCACACCCCGGTCGCCAAGCCGGAATGGGTCAACAATGCCCTGTGCATCGACACTGGATGCGTCTTCGGCGGCGAACTGACGGCATTTCGCTGGCCGGAGCGGGAACTGGTATCCGTCCCCGCGCGCGAACCCTACGCCGTGCTGCGCCGCGGTTTCGGCCTGCCGCCCGCGCGCCCGGCCGCGCAAGCCAAGTCCTGATCGGCACGGTGGCGTAACGGGCTCGATCGGCTATAACGCGGCCCAACGCGTCAAACCGCATCGAGCCAAGCACACCATGAGCAAGCCAAACAAAGACGCGCGGCCAAACCCGCGCCTGCCGCGCGGCCTCCGCGACATCGAGGCGGGCGAGTTGCGCCAGCAGCAGGACATGCTGGCCAAGATCCGCGCCGTCTACGAACTGTACGGCTTCGAGCCGCTGGAGACGCCGGCTTTCGAATACACCGACGCGCTCGGCAAGTTCCTGCCCGACCAGGACCGGCCGAACGCCGGCGTGTTCTCGTTCCAGGATGCGCCACGAGGTACGCGGCAAAGCCGATGCCGACGAGTGGATGAGCCTGCGCTACGACCTGACGGCGCCGCTCGCCCGCTACGTGGCGCAGAACTACCAGGATATGCCCAAGCCCTTCCGCCGCTACGCGGTGGGGCCGGTGTGGCGCAACGAGAAGCCGGGGCCGGGGCGCTTCCGCCAGTTCATGCAGTTCGACGCCGACACGGTGGGCGCGGAGAGCGTCGCGGCCGACGCCGAGATGTGCATGCTCGCCGCCGACACGCTGGAAGCGCTCGGCATCAAACGCGGCGACTACGTGATCAAGGTCAGCAACCGCAAGGTCCTCGACGGCCTGCTCGAAACGATCGGGCTTGGCGGCGAGAGCAACTGCCGGGAAGCGGCTAATCGTTCTGCGCGCCATAGACAAGTTTGATCGACTTGGTGCAGACGGTGTTCGCGGCCTTCTTGGCAACGGGGCGAAAGGATGAGAGCGGTGACTTCACTGCCGGGCGCTGGACTAGCCGAGCCAGCAAATTGCAGATCGTGCTCAGGTTCGTAATTACCCAGCCACGTTTTCGAACTCAATTCTTCACGATCTCGGTCCCGGAGAAGCGTTTGTATGGTCGCAGGAAGTCGCCGCAAGCTATCGAAAGCAACCTCACGAGCTGGGAGAAGGTCGACGATCCAGCGCTCGCGGCATGAGGGGCTACAGAACTCCGACCTCGCAACGCTGGTCTGCGCGCCGGCTACCAAGACCGCATCGACATCACATCTCAGTCGTCCGTGGCCTCGAGTACTACACCGGCCCGGTGTTCGAGGCCGAGCTGACGTTCGAAGTGAAAGACGAGAAGGGTCGCCCCGTGCGCTTCGGCTCGGTCGGCGGCGGCGGTCGCTATGACGATCTCGTCGCCCGCTTCACAGGCCAGAAGGTCCCCGCCACCGGCTTCTCCATCGGCGTGTCACGTTTGCAGGCCGCCCTCGCAGCGCTGAACAAGGATAAGGCCGCTGTCTCCGACGGCCCCGTCATCGTCACGGTGATGGAGAAGGACCGCATCGCCGACTACCAGAAGATGGTGCAGCAATTGCGCGAAGCCGGCATTCGCGCCGAGCTCTATCTCGGCAACCCCAAGAAATTCGGCAAGCAGCTCGAGTACGCCGACAAGCGCAATTCCCCTTGCGTCGTCATCCAGGGCTCAGACGAGCTGGCCGCCGGCAATGTGACCCTCAAGGATCTCATCGAGGGCGCCAAGGCCGCCGCCGCCATCAAGGACAATGCGGCGTGGAAGGAGCAGCGGCCGGCGCAGGTGACCGTGCCCGCGGCCGATCTCATCGCCGAGGTGCGCAAAATCATCGCCCGCCACAACGGCTAGCCGCTCTGCTCTGTGGCCGCCCGAGCAAAACTAATCCCCGCGGCGCCCGCCTCCGGCATACTTCCCCCATCCCGCCCCGCCGAGGGGTCGATCTCGAGACGTACCTGTATCGAGGGCGGGCTGCAGTGTCGGGTACTGGCACCATAACGTGTGGGGCTACTGCCTGAGGCTCGCCGCGCCCACCGACTGCAATGTCGGAGGAGGAAACTCCTGAAACGCCGCGGGTATGCCTTAAATCCTGCCGCGGGGCGGCAAGGTGCCGCTCAAAAAAACAAAATGCTTCGCGGCCCTCCCGCCCCGCAGCCCCTCGCTTTAGTTGCGCCAACCAACTCCGCACTTCGGCGAGCCGGCCGGTTGGCGCGTGGAGTCCGGCGAGCGGCCGGTCCATGCGGAGCATGGCAGGGATCGAGGCGCGTGGAAGTTGGCGAGCCGGCCGGTCCGTGCGGAGCATGGCAGGGATCGAGGCGCGTGCGCGTGCGACCTGCGACACCTGGCCCGGGCGCGTAGAGCGCCAGCATCTGCCGCACAAGGACAGTGGAATTGATCGCTGGCGGATCGACGGCTAGGGTCGTCGCGAAAACGGCACCGGAGACGACAGCCGCGATGGCCAGCCCTACGACAGTCCCTCGCACGCCCCAGGTTGCAGATGCGCCGCCCGGCAATTGGGCCGATCGCTACGCGCCGGAATCCGTGCGGCCTTACCTGCGGCTCGCGCGTCTCGACCGCCCAATCGGCTTCTGGCTGCTGCTGCTGCCCTGCTGGATGTCCGTCGGCCTCGCCGACGTTACCTTGAACCGGCCGTACCCCAATCCGTGGCTGCTCACCTTGTTTGCGACCGGGGCGCTTCTGATGCGCGCGGCCGGCTGCGCCTATAATGACTACGTCGACCGCGACTATGATGCGCGCTCGGTGCGCACCGCCAGCCGTCCCATTCCTTCCGGCCAGGTGACGCCCGCCGAGGCACTGGCCTTCGCCGGCGTCTGCACGCTCGGCGGGCTGCTGGTGCTGGTGCAGTTCAATGCCTTCACCATCAAGCTCGGCGCCGCCTCGCTGATCCTCGTCGCCATCTATCCGTTTCTGAAGCGTTTCACCTACTGGCCGCAACTCGTCCTCGGCCTCGCCTTCAACTGGGGGGCGCTCGTCGGGTGGAGCGCGGTGATGAACTCGATGGGTCTGCCGGCCCTGCTGCTCTATGCCGGTTCAGTGCTGTGGACGGTCGGCTACGACACCATCTACGCCCACCAGGACCGCGAGGACGACGTGTCCTTGGGGCTGCGCTCGACGGCCATCCGTTTCGGCGAGAACACCATGACCTGGGTCGGCGCCTTCTATGCCGGCGCCATCGTCCTGTGGCTGCTGGCGGGCTTTCTGGCTGGTACCCACCTGATCTTCTTCATGACCGTGGTGCTGGCCTCGCTACAGATGGCCTGGCAGGTGACGACGCTCGACACCACGGACGCGGCAAATTGCCTGCGCCGCTTCCGGTCAAATCGCGATGTGGGGCTGGTGATCTTCCTCGGCCTCGTCGCCGACATGATGCTGTCGCGCATGGCCGGTCTCAGCTGAGACCTTGGGACACCTGTTAATCAACTTGGTCGTTAAACAATTTCGGCTTGAACCCCTATTGAGATTCAAGCCGAAATCGGAGTGCCTCACCATTGTCTTCAGAGCAGCCGTCTGAATGCGACCATGCAGGCACAATGACACATCCGGCTTCCTGCCGGCTTAAGAGATAGCGTAAATTCGCCGTAACCGTGCGCCCTGTTCCGACCAACTACGACGCGCATTGTCCAAACCTTCCCAAGGGATCCTCCGCACATGAGCGACAAGTCGACAACGCCGAAGCAATTGCTGCACCTCGTCTTCGGCGGCGAGCTGACGTCGCTCGACGGCGTCGAGTTCCGCAATCTCAAGGACCTCGATATTGTCGGCATCTACCCCAACTACGCCGAAGCGCACGCCGCCTGGAAAGCCGCCGCGCAGCGCACCGTCGACAACGCCTTGATGCGCTACTTCGTCGTCCACATGCACCGCCTGCTCGAACCGGACGAGCAGAACGCCAAGGCGTCGTCATGACCCTGGCGCCCACCGCGCCGCCCAAGAAGCCCCTGCCGGCTCTCGCCTTGAGCGACAGCCAGCGCGGCCTGCTGATGCGCTTCGTGCGCGAGTGGATCTATCCGCGTTGGCGCGAGTTGCTCGTCGCCCTGCTGCTCACCGGTCTTCTGGCGGCTGTGACCGGCGCCTACCCGATGATCATAAAAGCGTCCTTCGACATGCTGATGAAGGACCAGACCGCCATGCTGGGGTACATCCTGGCGGCGATCATCGGCGCCACCATGCTGCGCAGCGTGCTGCTTTATGCGCAGACGGTGGAAACCAACCGCATTGTCATGCGGCTGACGACCGACATGCAGCGCGTCGGCTTCGCGCATCTCATGACCTCGGACTTCGCACGGCTGTCGCGCGACACGCCGGGGCGGCTCGTCTCCAAGCTGACCAACGACATCGCCTTCGTGCAGATTGCCGTCCAGGCCGCCCTCAACACGGCCGTGCGCGACGCCTTGCTGATCGTCGCGCTGGTGGCGTCGATGATCTATCTCGACTGGGTGATGTCGCTGATCGTGCTTTGCGTCTATCCGCTGGCAGCGCTGCCCGTCGCCAGCTTGAGCAGCAAGCTCCGCCGCGTTGCCAAGCAGACGCAGGATGAGCTGGGTGGCATGACCTCGCTGCTCACCGAGAAATTATCCGGCGCCCGGCTGATCAAGTCGTTCCGCCTCGAGGACTACGCGTCCGAACGCCTCAACAAGAGCTTCGAGCACGTCTACAAGCTGCGCATGAAGGCGGTCGCCAATCGGGCACGCATCGATCCGCTACTGGAGGCGCTCGGCGGCATTGCCATCGCCGGCGTCATCGCGCTGGCCTATTGGCGCATCGCCAGCGGCATCTCAACGGTCGGCGACTTCATGGGCTTCATCACAGCCCTGCTCATGGCATCGCAGCCCGTACGCGCCCTCGGCAGTCTTTCCGGACGCATCAACGAGGGCTTGGCTGCGGCCGAAAGCTTCTACGAACTGGTCGACGAAAAGCCTCTCATCGTCGACAAGCCCGGCGCCAGGCCGCTCGCCGTCGCCAACGCCACGATCCGCTTTGAGCACGTGGGCTTCGCATATGCCGGCAGCGGCGTGCAGGCCATCGCCGATTTCTCGCTCACGGTACCCGGCGGCGGCACTGTAGCGCTGGTCGGGCGATCCGGTGCCGGCAAGTCGACGGTACTCAACCTCGTACCGCGTCTGTTCGATGTCGACAGCGGCCGCATCACCATCGACGGCCAGGACATCCGCGATGTGACGCTGGCATCGTTGCGCGACACCATCTCGATCGTCTCGCAGGACGTGACGCTGTTCGACGACACCATCGCCGGCAACATCGCGCTCGGGCGCCTCGGCGCGCCGCAAGCCGATATCGCCGCTGCGGCCACGGCAGCAGCTGCCCACGACTTCATCCTCGCGCAGCCGCAAGGCTATGCGACGGAGCTCGGCGATCGCGGCCTCAGGCTGTCGGGCGGGCAACGCCAGCGCGTGGCGCTGGCCCGCGCCATCCTCAAGGATGCGCCGATCTTACTGCTCGATGAGGCGACCAGCGCCCTGGATACGGAATCAGAACGCCTGGTGCAGGAGGCGCTGGCCCGCTTCACGCGCAACCGCACCACGCTCGTTATCGCCCACCGTCTATCGACGGTGCAGAATGCCGATCTCATCTGCGTCATGGACGAGGGCATGATCGTTGAAACCGGCACGCACCTGCAGCTCATCGCGGCGGAAGGTCATTACGCGCGGCTGGTGCGCTCGCAGGCTCTCATCGCCGCTCCCTTGCCGGCCATGTAAGCCGGCCGGCTCACTCGCGGCGCAGAACGCTGTCGACGATGCGGTTGGCCCAGCCCTTGGACTGGAATGTGCGCTTCAGCTCGTCGGGGTCGTAGACCGTGTCCACCCACTCGAAGAACGACATCGGGCGCACGGCGTTGTCGGCGAGGTAGCGCTCGAAGAAGTAATCGAGGATGCCGGTGTGCGCCTGGCGGATGTGGCCATATTTGAGCGACAGCTCCTTCTTCGCCTCCGACAGCGGCACGCCCTCGTGCAGGTGGCGATAGAGCACGCTCATCAGTCCGGCGCGGTCGGCGCCCGACTTGCAGTGCATCAGCACCGGATATTCGATTTCATCGAAAAGACGCTTGGCGCCCTTCAGTTCGGCGTGCGTGGGCGCCGCGCGCGAGCGTATCTGATAATTGACCAGCTTTACCCCGAGCCGCTCACAGGCGCGCCGCTCCAGCCAATAGCTGCCGCAGTCGCGCTCGCCGCGCAGGTTGACGATCGTCTTTATGCCGGCTTTGGCGAAACGGCGGATCTGATGCGGCGCCGGCTGCGCGGAGCGCCAGGCCTTGTCCGACATGCGGTGGGTGTTGCTGTAGACAACGCGGAAGATGCCATGGTCGACGAACAACATATCGACATAGGATGCAGGCGGCGCCGTCAGGCTGCGCAGCCATGGCGACATCGAGCTTGCCGCGCGCTGGCGAAGCCCGCGCCCAACGCGCCGCCAGGAGCGTTTTGCCCGCTTCACCAATCCGGCCATTAATGTCCGCTGATTTCGAGGGTTACGGGCTCGGGCCGCGAAACGGGTGGACACCGTTGTTGACGGTGTGTGCCCGAACGTCCCAGTTTGCTATCGCTAAATATTCGCTATAGGAACCAGCTGCAAGTGGTTCGCGTAAAACCACTTGCTGCAGAGGCGATCTGGCGCCGGGGCACCCTCGAGGATGGCACGTTCGCCTGACACCACACGCAACCTCAATCGCCTCGCCGGCCGGGCGCTCGCCGGCATGATCGCGCTAGTGAAGCGCACCTCGCGGGCCAGCTACGAGCCCGCGGACGCGCTTGCACGCCTGGCCGCCGACCATCCCCTCATCCTCGCCGTCTGGCACGGGCAATTCATGCTCTCCGCGGGCTTTCGACCCTCGGGTGACATCAAGGTCGCGGCCATGGTGGCGCGTCACGGAGACGCCGAGCTGATCGGCACGGCCATGTCGCGCGTCGGTGTTGAGCTGATTCGCGGTGCGGGCGCTGGAGGACGGCGCAAGGATCGCGGCGGCGCCTTCGCCCTGCGTCAATCTGTGCGCGCTCTTAACGATGGTTATTCGGTCGTCATGACAGCCGACGTGCCGCCGGGCCCGGCGCGGCGAGCCGGCGTCGGCATCGTCACCATGGCGCGCCTGTCGGGACGACCCATCGTCCCCTGTGCCGCCGCCTCATCCCGCTTTCTGTCTCTCAATACCTGGAGCCGGATGACCATCAACCTGCCGGGCTCCAAGATTGCCTACGTCACCGGCGACCCGATCTGGGTTGCTCCCGATGCCGGCCCGGCCGAACTTGAGTTCGCGCGCCTGCAGCTCGAGCGCAGGCTCAATGCGGCAACGGCGCGCGCATATGAGATCGTCGGCGCCGACGTGTCGCGCGCCTCCCCGCCGAGCCTTGATCCCGACGCCCCACCGGCAGCGCCCGACCTGCGCCTCAAGGCGTACCGCACGACCATGAGTCTGCTGCGCCCCCTGGCGCCTGGTGCTGCTCAAGATTCGTGAGCGCAGCGGCAAGGAGGATCCACGCCGCCGCGGCGAGCGCCTCGGCCTGGCGACCATCGCGCGCCCGACCGGCGTCGTCTGCTGGGTGCATGCGGCGAGTGTCGGCGAGACGAACGCCATCCTGCCGCTCATCGAAGCGCTCGGCGCCGCGCGTCCCGATGTCCACTTCGTGCTCACCACCGGCACCGTGACGTCGGCGGGCCTGGCCGAGCGGCGGCTCGGCCCGCAAGCCGTCCATCAATACGTGCCGCTCGATGCGCCCGAATATGCGGCGCGCTTCCTCGATCACTGGAAACCTGACCTCGCTGTATTCACCGAATCAGAAATCTGGCCCTCGCTCATCTTGGAAACGGCGGCACGCAATATTCCCATCGGCGCTGGTCAACGGGCGACTGTCGCAGCGCAGCCGCCGCCGCTGGCAGCGCAACAAATCGACCGCCGTTCCCCTGTTCAGCCGCTTCAGCATAATCCTGGCGCAGAACGAACGCTTGGCGCTTGGCTTCACGGCCCTGGGCGCACGCAACGTGCACGCCGTCGGCAACCTCAAGATCGATGCGCCCCCGCCGCCCGTCGACCTCAACGAGCTCGAGCGACTGCGCGCGGCGCTCGATGGACGGCCTGTGTTCGCTGCTGCGAGCACGCACGAAGGCGAGGAAGAGACGATCGCGGCGGCGCACCGGGCGCTGACGCGGCGCTTTGAGAACATCTGCACGATCATCGCTCCGCGCCATCCCGAGCGCGGTACCGCCATCGCCGAAATGCTGAAGAACCTCGGATTCAGCGTTACGCAGCGCTCGCTCGGGACGCTGCCGGGGCCGCGCACCGATATCTATATCGCCGACACCATCGGCGAACTGGGCACCCTCTATGCGCTGGCGCCGGTGGCCTTCATCGGCGGCTCGCTCATCGAGCGCGGCGGCCAGAACCCTATCGAGGCGGTGAGGCATGGCGTCGCCGTCCTCACTGGGCCCCACTGGTACAATTTCCGTGATGCCTACCGCACGCTGCTGCGCAGCGACGGCGCCATCGAGGTCAAGTCTGCAGCCGACATCACCACCGCGGTTGCCAATCTGATCGACAGCCCCGCCGATCTCCAGCGCATGCGTGCCGGCGCGACGCAGGCACTCACTTCGCTGTCGGGCGCGCTCGACAAAACGGTCGAGGCGCTGCTCCGCTACCTCCCAGACGAAAGATTGAAGCGTGCGTCTTGATGAGCCGACCTGGTGGTATGGCGGCGGCGATTTCCGCCAGCGTGCACTCATCCCGCTCGGACGCCTCTACGGCTGGATCGCCGAGCGGCGCTATAGCCGCCACCGGCCCTACCGCTCGCGCCTGCCGGTCATCTGCGTCGGCAATTTCACCGCCGGCGGCACCGGCAAGACGCCGCTCGCTATCGCGATCGCCCACCTACTGATTGCGCGCGGTGAACGCCCCGTGTTTCTCACCCGCGGCTATGGTGGCCGCTACGCGGGACCGGCTTGGGTCGATGCCTCGCCTGGCGCGGCACGTCTCTACGGCGATGAGCCGCTGCTGCTCTGCGCCGTCGCGCCGACGCTGGTTGCCCGTGATCGGCGTGCCGGCGTTATCGCCATCGAGAGCGACGGCCGCCAGCCAAGCGTCATCGTCATGGACGATGGCCTCCAGAATGGCGCCGTCGCCAAGGACCTTTCTCTGGCACTGGTCGACGGCAAGCGCGGGATCGGCAACGGCGAGGTGATCCCCGCCGGCCCGTTGCGCGCCCCACTCGACTTCCAGATCGGGCTGGTCGACGCCATTGTCGTGCGCGATCCGCCCGAAACCAACGATGCGCGCGGTGTACATGCCGTTCTGCGCCAGGGTTTTCCCGGACCGGTGCTGGTGGCACGCGTCGGCGCCAGCGGCGATACTTCTTGGATACGCGAAGGCAAACTGCTCGCCTTCGCCGGCATCGCCAATCCGCAGCGCTTCTATCGATTGCTGGAGAGCCTGGGCGCGCGGCTGGTCGACACCATCTCGTTCCCCGACCATCATCCGTTCAGCGCCGCCGACGCCGAGCGCCTCATCGGCAAGGCGCAAGCGAGCGGCGCCGGGCTCGTCACAACCGAGAAGGATCTTGTGCGTCTCGCCGGCACCGAGCCGCTGGCGGCGCTGGCCGCGCAGACGCGGGCGTTGCCAATCGAAATGCGGATCGAGGAACGGGAGCTGCCGCGGATCGAGTCACTGATCGAGAGCGCGCTACAGTTGACGACATCACGGCGACGCCCGCCACCGCCGCGCTGAGGATTAGAGCTGCTCGCGCTGCTGGCTGTCGCGCATCTGCAGATAGCGCTGCATCGACAGCTCGGGTGTCGCGTAGGCTTCCTGCAGCTCGACGCTCCAATAGCGCAGATCGGGCAGCATGATCGGCTCCCCCGAGACCGCACATCGCACGAAGTCGCCCGGCGAAAGGACCTGAAACTCCCCATTAAGGAACTTCACCTTCGCTTCGCCACGCAGGCCGAAAAATCTGTCGATCCGGTTCATACGCGTCTCTTGTCGATGCCAGCCGTTCACAATGCCAATCGCGCCGGGCGCGTCAAGCATTGCTACCATCGGCGATTAAAACAATGAGCCTTGACTGCTGCCACCGCGGCTGCGCGGCCGCCGCACCGCTGGCGTTGGTTGCGCTGCGGGAGGGATCGACGCTGCCGGCTCCTGGCCGCTCGTCGTGCCCACGCTGAGCGCTTCGGCTTCGATACGGCCGTCACGCAGTTCCAGGTCGAGCCGGTCCCCGGGGACGACAGCGGCGACCGAGCGCACCGCGCGCCCTTGTGCATCGCGCACCAGCGCGAAGCCGCGCTGCAGGACGCTCTGATAGCTCAGTGTCACGAGCAGCTTGTCGCAGCCTTCCAGTTGCCGGCGTCGCGCCATGACCCTGTTGCGCAGCGCCTGTCCGGCACGCGCGTGCAACGCCCCGGCACGCTCGCTGGACACGGCGATGCGCTGCATGATCGGGCCCGGCCGCAGACGCGCAGAAATGCGCACGTAGCGCGTATGGTGGACGCGCGCGTTGGCGAGCAGGGCGCGACCAAGACGCTTCTCACAGGCATCGAAGCGCTGGCGCGGCATGGCCAGCACGTCTTCCAAGCGCGGCAGTCCGCGGGCCGCCGCCTTCAGGTGCGCGCGCGACTGCTGCAGCATGCGGCGCGCCGCCGTCGTCAGCCGGGCGCCATGCTTTTGCGTGCTGTCGGCAAGATCCGCGAACTTCGGCACCGCCCATTCCGCGGCCTTGGTGGGCGTCGGGGCGCGGGCATCGGCGACGAGATCAATAAGCGTCCAGTCGGTCTCGTGGCCGACGGCGGAGATGATCGGGATCGCGCTGGCCGCGACGGCGCGCACGACGCTTTCCTCGTTGAAGCCCCACAGGTCTTCAAGGCTGCCACCACCGCGGGCAACGATCAGCACATCGGGGCGATCGAAGCGGCCGCCGGGCTGCATGGCATTGAAGCCGGCGATGGCGGCGGCGACCTCGGCGGCGCAGGTCTCTCCCTGCACGCGCACCGGCCACACGATGACCCGCGTCGGGAAGCGCTCGGTAAAGCCGTGCAGCATGTCGCGAATGACGGCGCCGGTGGGCGAGGTAATGATGCCGACCAGCCGCGGAAGGAATGGCCGCGGCTTCTTGCGCTCCTCGGCGAACAGCCCTTCAGCGGTGAAGCGCCGCTTGCGATCTTCGAGCAGCGCCATCAGCGCGCCGAGGCCGGCCGGCTCCAGGCTTTCGATGACGATCTGATATTTCGAGGAACCCGGGTAGCTCGTCACCCGTCCCTGGACGATGACCTCCATGCCCTCCTCGGGCTTCACCTTAAGGCGCCCGTAGACCATCTTCCAAATAACGGCGTCGATCTTCGACTTGTCGTCCTTCAGTCCGAAGTAGCAATGGCCGGACGCGTGCGCGCCGCGAAAGCCCGAGATCTCGCCGCGCAAGCGCACGTAGCCGAATCCCTCCTCCAACGCACGCTTGATAGCGCCGGAAAGCTCGGAGACGGAGTACTCAGCGACGTTGCCGCCGGCCTGGGAGCCGGATGGTGACTGGGGTGCCGGCTGGTTCACGTATGGGGGCTCATTTGTGGCATTCCGATTCGATGATACATCAGACCGCGCGCGGCCAACGCTTGGCGCAGCGAAAGTCCCCTAGCTTTCTAGAGACCTGCAGCGATGAACGTCCTTCTGATCGGCTCCGGCGGCCGCGAGCACGCGCTCGCCTGGAAGCTGAGTGCCAGTCCGCTGTTAACGAAGCTCTATTGTGCGCCGGGGAACGGCGGAATTGCGGAGGTGGCCGAATGTGTCCCCATTCCTGTGGGCGACCACACGGCCGTGATCCGCTTTTGCTCCGATAACGCCATCGATCTCGTCATCGTTGGCCCTGAAGTGCCGCTCGTCGCTGGCATTGTAGATGATCTCACGACGGCAGGGATCAAGTGCTTCGGGCCCAGCCAAGCGGCTGCGCAGCTCGAAGGCTCCAAGGGCTTCACCAAGGACCTGTGCCGGCAATTCGATATCCCCACCGCGGCCTATGGCCGCTTTAGCGATGCCGCGAGCGCCAAGGCATACCTCGCCGAACAGCAGGTGCCGATCGTCGTCAAGGCGGACGGGCTGGCCGCCGGCAAGGGCGTGACAATTGCGGCAACACACGCCGAAGCGGAGGCGGCCATCGAAGCGTGCTTTGCCGGCGCCTTCGGCAAGGCCGGCAGCGAAGTCGTCATCGAGGAATTCCTCACCGGCGAGGAGGCGAGCTTCTTTGTGCTCGTCGACGGCAAGCATGCGCTGGCGCTGGCCACGGCGCAGGACCACAAGCGCGTCGGCAACGGCGACACCGGGCCGAACACCGGCGGCATGGGCGCCTATTCGCCGGCTCCAGTCATGACGGCAGCGATGATCGAACGCACGATGGCTGAGATCATCCGGCCGACCGTGGCGGCGATGGCCGCACGCGGCACGCCGTTCAAGGGCGTGCTGTTCGCCGGCCTGATGATCGCCGCCGACGGCCCCAAGCTGATCGAGTACAACACGCGCTTCGGCGATCCCGAGACACAGGTGCTGATGATGCGGCTCAAGTCCGACCTGCTGCCCGCGCTGCTCGCCTCCGTCGACGGCGTGCTCGATACCTTCGATCTGCGCTGGCACGACGACGCAGCGTTGACGGTCGTGCTCGCCGCCAACGGCTACCCAGGCGCGCCGGAGGTCGGCAGCGAGATCAAGGGCCTCGACGCCGCCGCGGCAGTCGATGGCGTGGAAATTTTCCATGCTGGTACGCGGCGCGACGGCGAGCGACTCCTGGCGCATGGTGGACGCGTGCTCAACGTCACGGCGCGTGGCAAAACCGTCGCCGAGGCACAAGCGCGTGCCTATGAAGCGGCCGCCCGCATCGACTGGCCGGGCGGTTTTTATCGCCGCGACATCGGCTGGCGCGCCGTCGATCGCGAAAAGGGCGGCGCTTGATGCGCCGGCATCAACAAACGGCAACAATCTTTGCGGCCTAAGTTGCCGCTTCACCCAAGGACCGCACCTGCTCCGATGAAGAAGCCCGTCCAAGTCAGCTCGGCACCGACACCCGCACCACGCTCGGGCACGCCTAGCATAGGCTTGGCACTTGGCGGCGGCGGCGCGCGCGGACTGGCGCACATTCCCATCCTGGAGGCTTTCGACGAGCTTGGCCTGCGTCCCAAGATCATTGCCGGAACATCGATCGGGGCGATTTTCGCGGCCGCCTACGCCGCCGGTCTCAGCGGCAAGCAGATCCGCGCCCATACCTTCGAGGTCCTGAAGAAGCGCCTCGACCTCGTGCGCGATCTTTACTCGGCGCGTGTGCGAGCCTCCGGCGGCTTCTTCAACGCCCTTGCGCCGCGGCCGGCCTTCCTCGCCCCCGAGCGGCTGCTCGACATCATCCTGCCGGCGCGCGTTCCCCGCGAGTTCGAAAGCCTGACGACGCCGCTCAAGATCGTCGCTTCCGACTTCTACGCGCAGGAAGCGGTTGTGTTCTCGTCCGGCGCCCTACGCCAAGCCGTCGCAGCGAGCATGGCGCTGCCGGTGCTCTTCCAGCCCATGGTCATCGACGGGCGGGTGCTGATCGACGGCGGGCTCGTCAATCCGCTGCCTTTCGATCTCATCGCTGGCGAGGCAGACCTGATCGTCGCCGTCGATGCCAGCGGCGCGCCAGTGCGGCGTGCCGGCCAGGAGATGCCGAAGGCGTGGGAAACGCTGTTTGCCAGCAACTTCATTTTCGAGCGCAGCATCATTCGCGAAAAACTGCGCACGCAGCAGCCTGATCTCTACATCGACGCGGGGACGAGCCGCTTCCAGATCCTCGACTTTCTCAAGATCGAGGAGATCCTGGCTGCCGCCGAACCGGCCAAGGAGCGCGTCAAGGCGCAGCTCGCCCGCATGCTCGAGGCGCAAACGCTGCCTGCCGCTGAGGAGGCCGATCATGCGTCGCTGCTCCCCGAACTGCCGGAGCCGCAAAGGCGTGGCCGTCGCATGCTGATGAAGCGGGAGCGGCGCGCCAAGACGCAAACCTAGCGCCTGTGCTGGAAGAATGCCTTGAGCAGCGCGGCGGCGCGCGCTTCGTCGATGCCGGGATAGATTTCCGGCGCGTGATGGCAGGTCGGCTGGCTGAAGATGCGCGCGCCGTGCTCGACGCCGCCGCCCTTGGGGTCGGCAGCGCCATAGTAGAGCCGCCGAATGCGGGCGAAGGAGATGGCGGCAGCGCACATCGGGCATGGCTCCAGCGTCACGTAGAGATCACATCCCGTCAGCCGCTCGGCCCCGAGGCGCGCGCAGGCGGCGCGGATCACCAGCAGCTCGGCGTGGGCGGTGGGGTCGTTCAGCTCCCGCGTGCGGTTACCGGCGCCAGCGAGCAGGGCGCCGTCCGGCCCGGCGATCACTGCCCCGATCGGCACCTCGCCGCGCGCCCCGGCCGCCTGGGCTTCGGATAGCGCGCGCAACATGTGGCTCTGATCGCGCTCCAGTGTCATAAGGCTCGCTCAACCAACATCGATGGATCCATGCCCGCCGATAAGCCATCCCAGCGGCCAAAGTACAAGGCGAGGGCCAAGCCGCCCCATGGTGCCACCCCTGGCAAGCCTGTGCACAAGTCTCCGGTCAAGTCTCCGGTCAGGCCGCGCGGCAAGCCCCAGCCGGCGCCGGCCGCCGGGCCCGACGAGCCGCTGCGCATCGCCAAGGCGATGGCGCGGGCCGGCCTGTGCTCGCGCCGCGAGGCCGAGCGCTGGATCGAGCAGCGCCGCGTCAACGTCAACGGCAAGCTGCTGACGACGCCGGCGTTCGAGGTGACCGCCAAGGACAAGGTGCTGGTCGACGGCAAGCCGCTGCCGACGGCTGAGCCGCCGCGCCTGTGGCGCTATTATAAACCGCGCGGGCTTGTCACCACGCACAGCGACCCGCAAGGGCGCCCGACGGTTTTTGAATCGCTGCCCGAGGGTCTGCCGCGCGTTGTTTCGGTGGGGCGTCTCGACTTCAACAGCGAGGGCTTGTTGCTGCTCACCAACGTTGGTGCCGTCGCCCGCCACATGGAGCTTCCCTCGACCGGCTGGCTGCGCCGCTATCGCGTGCGTGCTCACGGGCGCGTCTCGCAGGCCGAACTCGACAAGCTGAAGGACGGCATCGAGATCGAGGGCGTGCGCTACGGGCCGATCGAAGCCACCCTCGACAGTGTGCAAAGCGGCAACATGTGGATCACCATGGGTCTGCGCGAGGGCAAGAACCGCGAAGTGCGGCGCATCCTCTCTCACCTTGGTGTCGAAGTGAACCGGCTGATCCGGATTTCTTACGGGCCTTTCCAGCTGCTCGAGTTGAAGCCCGGCGAGGCCGAAGCGGTGAAGCGGCACGTGCTGTCCGATCAGCTTGGCGCACGCCTTGCCGCCGAGCTCAATGTCAACGAAACGATAGAGGAGGAGCGCGCGCAGCGCCGAGTGCGCAACGCCAAGCGCCCGCCCAAGGCATGAGGCGCACGGCATGAGAATCGTCGGAGGCAGCTTGCGCGGCCGGTCCATCGCCAGCCCGCGGCATGAGGGTTTGCGCCCGACTGCCGACCGGGTGCGCGAGAGCCTGTTCAACATCCTGGCGCATGGCGTCGACGGCCTCAGCCTTGATGGCGCGCGCGTCATCGACCTGTTCGCCGGGACCGGGGCGCTAGGCCTCGAAGCCATCTCCCGCGGGGCGGCGTTCTGCCTTTTCGTCGACAACGACGCCGAAGCGCGCGGGCTGGTGCGCACCAACATCGAAACGTTCGGGCTCACCGGCGTCACCCGCATCTTCCGCCGCGATGCCGCCGACCTCGGACCGGCCGGCACGATGGCGCCGTTCAATCTGGCTTTCCTGGATCCACCGTACGGTCAGGGGCTCGGCGAACGCGCGCTGACCGCGCTTGCCGATGGCGGATGGCTCACCGCTGGCGCCATTGTCGTCGTGGAAGAGCGGGCGGGGACAAACATCGCGCTGCCGCCAGCTTTCACTGAAGCCGACCGGCGCACCTACAGCGACACGCAGATCCTTATCGCGCGCTACGCATTGCCGGGGTAGGCGGGCTCCTGCGGCATCACGATCCAAAGCAGGATGTAGATGAGCAGGCCGGGAAAGCCGACCGAGACGATCGACAGCACGACGTAGCCGAGCCGCACCAGCGTCGGATCCCAGCCCAACCACTTGGCGATGCCGCCGCAGACGCCGGCGATGAGCTTGCCCTTGCGCACACGCTCCAGGGGTTGGCTGATTGGATCATCGAGGGACATGGCGGCCTCCTAAGGTCGGTCAGATGCGTTTCGCCAGTAACGCTCACTTCGGCCATAAGTTTCAGGCCGTCCCCGTTTATCAGGCGGCTAGTTTAAGAGGCGTGCACAACGACAACGGGCGGGTATGGGGACCAACCCACGCCCGCCCGCGCCTTGCTCGTCCTGGGCAGCTTACTTCGCCGCCGCCTTGGTGTCGTTCATAGTACCCTTGCACGGCCGGGCGAGGATTTCGCACCGGTACATGACCTGGCCCATCGTCTCGCCAATGGACACGCGCCCGCAGCGGGATACGAAGTCCTTGGCGTTGTTCATGTCGAGGAACGACTCGCCGTAGTCGTAGCGCACGCGCTCCATCCAATCTTTCTTCGCCGCATCCATGGCGCCTTCGGTGCCGATCCACTGCGTGCCGAGGCCGCGCACTTTGTCGGCGCAGGTGAATTCGCGGCGGTCGGCGAGCTTCTCATCGCCGTCGCGTTTCACGTAGGCCATGACCTTGGTCGGGCTGCTCTGCTTGGTGTAGCGCTTAGCGTACTTGGCGCGGGCCTTCTGGCGGGTGGTCGGATTGCCCGAACCCATGCTCCAGTCCCAGTAGTCGGAGGCGGCGACGGGCGCGGTGGTGACGGGAACGGCGATGAGCGCCGCGAGCGCGAGAGTCGTGGATTTGATCATGGTCATTCTCCCGAGTGCGTTCTGGACGGCGCCTTTAAGAACGTGGGACGCGACGCTACTGGGGGCGCTTGCGGCTTATGCCGCGCGGATCATTGCGGGTGGTACGCAGAATTGGTGCACAGACGTTAGCCGAAACGGCGCGCCGCAAGTGGGCCCCGCCGGGTTCTATCCACAACGGCGTGTGAGATGCGCACAGCGCCGTGCGGATGCGGGTCTGCGTTCTCGCGCGCCGCAGCGCCGAGGGATGAAAAACAAACGAGGGAGCGCGGACGCCAATCGACCGCCATCTCAGTAACAAGTCCGGCAGCCTTCCGGCGCCCGCGTGCGGCTACTGCAAAGCCGAGGTTGCTATCTCGGCGTCAACGCGCCTCAGGTCCCACCCGGCGACTTTACGTGGCCGGGCTATGCGTCGTTCAGGACCTCTGGCGGCTGCGCTCACAAGTGAATGTGGGAGCGCCGCTGACGAAGGGCTTCCCTGCGTCCCATTGCTGGGGGCACAAGGCCTCGGGCGTTGCCCCGGAATCTGAGAGAGCTACTCTCGCGTCGACGCTGCGAACGGACAGCAACGCCGCCTCAACCGGGCACCGTTCCTGCCCCGCGTCGGCCGCTCAGCTGATGCGTCCCTCGTGCGAGCAGGAATGAGCGGAGTATGCGGCGGGCGGGAAGCGCGGGGATTAGTTTGTCGCGCGCGTGTCGCGCCCCCAGTTGCCCGCGTTTACTGGGCGGCCCTTACTGACACGTCTGCTCGAGGCGCCAGCTTACGACGCGGCAGCGCTGCTTGCCGCCCTTGCCGGTGGTGCACTCCCGATTGGGGAAGCGCTTGTAAGAGCAGTAATAGTCGGGCGCGACATAGCCTTCGTAGCCGCGCTGCGGTCCGCGGGTTTCATAGCTCTCGGAGTAATAGGGCTTCACGCCGCGGCGGAGCTGGGCCTCGGCGGTGGTGGCGGCGAAGAGCGGCGCGGTGAGCGCCAGCGCAATGGCGGCGCAGCGGACGGCATGGGTGTCGGCGAGCATCTGCGTGCTCCTTTTTTATGGGCAGCCAACGACATGTAGGGTCGCCAACGCTTCGGGAGTAGGGCGTGAGGTGCCGCTTTTACGCTTCTCCACGTCATCCCGGCGTCATGGCGAAGCCATGCTGCGCATGGACGGCCGGGATCCACGCCAGCTTGCCGAAACTCGCCCGGCGACGAATGATCACGCGTATGAAGAGCCCCTGCGTCTACATCCTCGCAAGCAAGCGCGACGGCATTCTCTACGTCGGCGTGACGAGCGACTTGCATGGGCGAATGGCCGAGCATGATCAGGCGCTGATCCCTGGCTTCACCAAACGCTATGGCGTAAAGCAACTCGTTTACTGCGAATTCCACGATGACATGACTGCGGCGATCCGGCGCGAAAAGCAGCTGAAGGAATGGCAGCGTGCTTGGAAGGTACGGCTCATCGAGGGGATGAACCCGGAATGGACGAACCTTTTCGATCCCGCGACCGGCGAGATCGCAGACGGCCCAGCCGACAGCGCGCGAGGGAAGCCGTAGCGCTAACGCCGCGCACGATCGTCACCCCGACGTCATGGCGAAGCCATGCTGCGCATGGATGGGTCGCGGCCTACGCCAGCTTCAACACACGCGTTTGGTGAAGTTGAATTTGCTGCGCCGGACCCGTCTCTTCCTCGCCACGTTGCGATCGGGGAGACTTGCGTGGGTGCCGGCCTACGCCGGCATGACGGCCGAGAAGGTTTCTCCACGTCACCCCGACGTCATGGCGAAGCCATGCTGCGCATGGATGGGTCGCGGCCTACGCCAGCTTCAACACACGCGTTTGGTGAAGTTGAATTTGCTGCGCCGGACCCGTCTCTTCCTCGCCACGTTGCGATCGGGGAGACTTGCGTGGGTGCCGGCCTACGCCGGCATGACGGCCGAGAAGGTTTCTCCACGTCACCCCGACGAAGGTTGCGATCGGGGAGACTTGCTTGGATCCCGGCCGTCCATGCGAAGCGTGGCTCCGCCACAACGCCAGGATGACGGAGGGTCGTCACTTCACTTCCCGAGACAACCGCCAGGATTCCTCGTGGATGCGGATATCGGCGAGGACGCGGTCAAGCAGGAGGCACGTGCGCTTGAACAAATCCGAGCCGCGGCGGTAATCGGCGGGGGCAAAGAAATCGCAGCGGCCCGCCTTGAACAGATGCACGCATTTGTCGGGCGGCAGGCCCGGCGTGTGCACCGCAACGGCATGGCCGCCGTTCTTGCGCATCACCGCCATCGACGGCACGTCCGTATCGCCGTCGCCGAAATAGATCATGTTGGCGAACGGGATGGGGCGCTGATCCTCGTCCATGTGCTCGTTAATGCCCTGGCCGAGATCCTCGATGCCCTTGTTGATGCGGAACAGGTACTGCGTCTTGCCGGTGTCGGTGATGACTCGCTTGGGGTACGGCAGGTCATAGGCATCGAACCAGTATTCGGACGCGAAGACGTTGTGGAAGCGCTTGTAGATGCGCGTGCCTTCGATGATTTCGGTGAGGCCAGCCGAAACGACGTAGTGGCGCAGGGCGATATTCTGCGTCTCGGCGCGCAGCTTCACGTACGCGCCGATCTCATCGAACCATTCCTCGACGCCGGGGAACAACTCGACGTGCTTGCCCTGCGCGACGAGGTCCTTGCGGTCGATGCGGACGCCGGCCGCCTTGGCCTTCTGGTACATGAGGCGCATGTAGGAGATGAGCCCGTCGGCGCCTTCGCGGCGCGCGATGTCGTTCGACTCTCTTCCAGAAGGCCTCTGGGTCGATGCCGATTTGCGGCAGGAAGGCGTAGTCCTGCATGGGGCGCGGGGAGAGCGTGCCGTCGAAGTCGTAGACGAGGGCGATGGTCTTCTTGTCGAAGGCGGCCTTGCCGCGCGACCGCGGCCTGGACTGGCTTGCGGGCTCGGCCGCGTCCGGCTCACCCTTGTCGTCTCCAACGCGCTCGATCATGGCTCCGCTCCCGTGCGCAAAGTAGCCGCGAGGCTTCGCCTCGATGGCTTGTATGCGCGACCATGCAGCGATTCGGGGGGCGGATTGAAGGCGCAGGGGGCGCGAGCGAGGCGCGCCGGCAGCTAGAAACTAAATCGTAGCGATTGCGGCTACTTGCGTGAATCCCGACCTCCGTCGGGATGACGTTTTTAGACGTGCCCGCTTGCCGTCATGCCGGCGAAGGCCGGCATCCACGCCAGCCTCCGCAAGTTTAATCGATGCCCTCAGTGCTTGCAGCCGCAGCCTTCGCCGTGGGCGTGCTCGTGTTTGTGGTCATGCGTGTGGTCAGCGCCCTCGTGGCTGTGGTCATGCGCGTGCGCGCCACCGCAGCAACCGCCCTCGTGGCTATGATCGTGAGCGTGCGCATGGTCATGACCGTGGTCATGGTCATGCGAATGACCGTGGCCGCCGCAACAGCTGCCATCGTGGGCGTGCTCGTGCTGCTCGGGATCGACAAGCGCCGCATGCAGCTTCATCTCGATGGCCATTGAGGCATCACGCGTCGCCTTCTTGTCCTCGATGGAGAGCGCCATGATCTCGGCCCCGAGGCGTACGTCCTCGACGGCGCCGAGATAGTGGCGGCGCAGGCGGCCCTGGCGATCGAAGATGAGCAGCGTCGGCGTGCCCTGCATGCCGTAGGCTTCCATGGTGGCCGGCAGGCCCTCGCCGTCCACCTTGTCGACGGCGATGGGGATCTCGATGTGCTCCTCCTTGAGGAACGCCTCGAGCTGGCCGGGAGCCATGTCCTTGTGGTTCTCGAACACCATGTGCAGACCGACCACTGCCACCTCATCGGTGGAGAAGGCCCGGGCGAGGCGTCCGGCCTGCGGCAGCGAATGGCGCAGCGAACCGGGGCAAAGCATCTGGAAGGCGACCAGCACGACGACCTTGCCCTTCAGCTTCTTCAGGGACAGCGGCTCGGCGGCGTTGAACCACTGCGAGGCGATGAGCTCAGGCGGCTGCTCGGGGTTGAACTGCGTCGAAGCCATGGGCGGCCTTTCTCAAATAGGGGTGCGGGGTGTGCTTCTCAGCGGCATAGCGCAGCGGCGAGCCGCGCTCAAGTTCGGCCAATATATAGGCATCCAGGGGTTCCGATTCACCGGCAGCGGCTGTCCACGTCGGTGGCCGTAGGGACGGGCGTGCGGCAGGCGTAGCGTTCGGGCAGCTTGCAGTTGGCGTCGAGGGGCTGGCGGCCGGTGACATAGAGCGAGAAGTGGAGCGGGCAGCCGCGCATGACGTTGAAGGCTTCGAGGCAGCCGACGCGCGCCGGCGGCTTGGCGTTGCGGGCAGCGAGCGCTTTGGCCAGGTCGGGCTGCCAGCGGTCCTCCACGACGGCGATGGCGTCTTCGGCGCCGGTCATCCAGCTGGCCAGTGTCTCGACGTTGGTGTTGGCGGGGCGCCCGAGGACGAAGGTTGTGGAGGGCTCGCGGAAGCCGGCGACGCCGACCGGGCCGGTGACGCAACGGCGCAGCGGCGCCACCGCTTCGGCTATGGCCGGTGCCGGCCAGCCTTTTTCGAGCTGCGGCATCAGCACGCCGAAGGTGTAGGTGATGAACAGCGCAAAGCCGGCGACGCTGAGGGTGATCCAGGCGGCGGCTTTGTCCTCGCCGGCAGCGCGCGCGGCGAGCGTGAACAACGCCGTCACGAGGATGGCGCCGGCGACGATGAAGACGCTGGGCGGGCCGCCGGCGATGATCACGATGCCGGCAAACAGCGCGATGGTTCCCGGCAGCACGAACCACCACGGCAGGCGCAGCGTGTAGGGCGGCAGGGCGAGGCGAGCGTCTTTGTCGATGGCCAAGGCGACGGCGGCGGCGGCGGCAGGGAACATCGCCTGCACGGTGTAGAGCGCCGGCTTCGACGCGATGAGCTCCAGGTACAGCCAGTAGCCGACGATCCAGGCGAGGAGAAACCGCTGCAGCGCCGCTTCGCGGGCGCGCCACAGGTTCTGCAGCGCCGGCACGATGAGCAGGGCGCCGGGCAGGAAGCCGAGCAGCAGGGCGGCCGTGAAGGTGAGCGGGGCCGCCTTCCACTTCATGTCCTGGGCGCCGCCGAGCGCGCGGATGAACTCGCCCCAGGTGAGCCCCGAGAAAGGGACCCCGCCGTCGAAATGGGCGCGAATGATGATCCACGGCGCGGCGATGGCGGCCATCAGCGGCAGGCCGACGAGCGGACGCAGGCGTCCCAGCCAGTCGAGGCGCCGGTCGAAGGCGTAGAGCGCGATGATGGTGGACAGCGACAGGATGGGGACGGCGAGCGCATTTATGAGTATGCCGCCGCCCTGCGCGGCCCAGAAGGCGAGCGCCAGCCAGTTCGCGTGGCGGCGGTCGGCGGGCAGGTCGCAATAGAGGCGCAGCAGGCACAACTGCGCCACGACGATGGACAGCAGCAGCGGGCCTTCGGGGATCGACAGCGTCGCCTGCAGGGCGACGATGGGCGAGACGGCGAACAGCGCCGCAGCGATGACGGCGCGGCGCGCCCCGAGCAGCGGCACGCGTCAGCCACCATGTGGCGAGCACGGCGAGCACGCCGGCGATCAGCGATGGCAGGCGGTAGGTGGCGATGGCGCCCCACGCGCCGCTGCCGAGCACTTTGCCGGTCGCGGTCTGCAGCCAGTAGATGCCGATGGGCCGGAAGGCGAAGCGCTCGCCCTCGTAGGTGGCGTCGACGTAATCGCCGCGCTCCAGCATGCCGCGCGAGGACTGCGCGTAGACGATCTCGGTGCGGTCGACCGGCGGCAGCAGGAAGACGCCCGGCAGGTAGGCGAACAGGGCCAGCCCCAGCAGCGCCGCGGCAGCCAGGCGCGGGCGGGCGGCGAGCGTGTCCAGAAGCTGCGTCGAAGCAGCCTCAAGGCGTTCATTAGCGAAGCGGGAAAACTCATGTGCGGGTGCTGGCGAGCCCGATATGGCGCAGGGATTTCCGTCTCCACGGGCAGCCCGCGGGCTTGACACTGATAGCCTAGTCAGGCGATTGCGCAAGCCGTTGAGGCAGGCGGAGGGCGCGTGATGGCGGCAGGCAGCACGGATGCGGCGACGGCGCGGCTCATCGCGATCATCAAGGCGCGCTCGTTCCAGTCGGGGCGCGAGGTGAAGCTCGCCTCGGGACGCACCTCGACCTACTACTTCAACTTGAAGCCGACGATGCTGGACGCGGAGGGCGCGCACACCATCGCAACGCTGATCCTGCAGGCCATCGCCGACATGCGCGCCGATCTCGTCGGCGGGCTGGAGATGGGCGCGGTGCCGATCGCGGCGGCGGTGGCAGCCGTGAGCCAGACGACCGATCGCCCGGTCAATGCGTTCTTCGTGCGCAAGCAGGCCAAGGAGCACGGTACGCAGAGCCTGATCGAGGGCCTGCCGGCCGGCGACACCCTGAAGGGCCGTCGCGTCGTCATCGTCGAGGATGTGACGACGACGGGCGGCTCGGCCATCAAGGCGGCGGAGAACGTGCGCTCCGAGGGCGCCGAGGTGGTGGGTGTCGTCACCATCGTCGATCGGCAAGAGGGCGCCGAAGAAGCTTTCGCCGCTGCCGGCCTCAAGCTGACGTCGCTGCTCACGCTCGAGGACTTCAAGTAACGGCTATACGTCCGATCTTCGGTCGGCGCCGTGCTTCAAGCCGCGCCGGCGGCCGTTGCACCTTCTTTTTTCTGATCGCGCGCGAGCTGTCGCACGCGCCAGGTCGAAGCCAGACGCGCCTGGCGTTTCTTAAACCAGATGACGATGCCGGTCAGCGACAGCATGGCGACCACGAGGCCCATCACCGACAGGAGGATGCGGCCGGGCAGGCCGGCGATGCGTCCCGAATGCAGCGGGAATTGCAGTTGCATGAAGACGTCGGCCGCAGTGCCTTCCCACGGAACGCGGCCGCCGGCGAGGCCACCGTTGGTGCCGTCGATGAACAGCATCTTGTTGCCCAGCCCGCCGCTCCCGTGTTCGTCACCGGGGGCATAGAACTGGATGGCGTAGATGCCGTACTGCTGGCCGTAATAGGCGCCGCCCGCCGGTTCGGTCCAGCCCAGGCGGACTGCCTCGGCCTTGGCCGTGTCGATGGCGCCGGCGAAGTCGACAGCAGGCGCGATCGGCTTGTTCAGCGCCGTCGGGGCGCGATCATCGAAGGCGTCTGGCGTCAGCTTGGAAATGGTGTTGAGGATCGGCCGCACGACCTCGTTGCCAAGGTTCATCGACATCGACGTGAAGGCGATGATGAAGAGCATGACCCACAGCCACAATCCGAAGGCGCGATGCAGATCGAGGTTGAGGCGATAGGTGCTGGCGCCGCGCTTGATCTGCCAGGCGGGTTTCCAGCGCTCCCACCAGGTGCGGCGCGCGCTGTCAGCGGGCACATCGTCAAGTGCCGCCTCGGCCCGCGTGGCTGCGGCCGTGACGAAACCGTTGCGGCGCGCACGCGTCGGCAGCGTCAGGTAGAAGCCGACGAAGCAATCAAACAGCCATACGATGCCGATGATGCCCATGAACCAGACGCCCCAGCGATCGATGTTGGCGAAGGCGGGGATGTGCATCGAGTAGTGCAGCTTGTAGAGGAACGGCAGTATGTCTTCGCTGCTGAGCGATATGCGCCCCCAATAGCGCTTGCCGACGAGCTGGCCGGTGGCGGGATCGACGAAGGCTTGATTGTAGTCGAGCGGATAGAGTTCGCCGGTCGCCGGGTCGACGCGCGGCTCGACGCCCAGCGCGGCGTTGTGCCCTTCCTCGAACGACAGCGGCACCCACGTGACGCGTCCGCGCGGATCAGCGGCCTCGACCTTGGCGGCGAGTTCGAGCGGGGGCAGCGGCGCGCCGCTGGTGGGCGCTTCGAACAGGTGCGGGTTAAGCCACTCATCGACCTCGTGGTCCCAGGAGATGATCGCCCCGGTCAGTCCTGCAATGAACAGGAAGACCGCGATGAACAGTCCCGCCCAGCGGTGAAAGAGTACGAACGTATTGCGCATAGTCCCCCGACGCCATCAGCTGCCGCTGTCCACGGCATTTAATTGCTGACGCCAATTATCATGTTTAGGGCGCGATCACCGCAACCCCAAGAATGCCGCGACCCGTCAGCCGATCCCCACTTGCTCAACCTCAATATTTGTAGGTGAGGCCGGTCGTGATCGTGCGGGCCTTGCCGATGAAGCAGTCGCCGCGCGTGAGGCAGGTGGTCACGTAGTACTTGTCCTCCAAGTTGGTGGCACTCAACTGCCAGCGCCAGTGCTCTTCCTCGTAGGCGACCATGGCGTCGAACAGCGTGACGGCCGGGCACGTGCAGCGATATTTGCAGCATCCCACGAAGCTGCCGATGTAGCGCGTGCCGGCGCCCACCGACCAGCCCTTGAGATACGGCTGATCGAACTCCCACACGCCCCATAGCGAGGCCATGTGCTGGGGAATGGACTTCGATCTGCTTGCCGTTGACATCAACGGGCGTGCCCACTGCGGTGTACTGGATGATGTCTGCCCTTATACCGGGCGTCCGTGTACGTGTAACCGCCGACAACCTTCAGGTTTTCGGTGAGCTTGCCCGTCACCTCGATCTCAAAACCCTTGAACGGCGATGGCGCCGCCCTGCACGTGGTAATTCACGTCGTTCGGATCGGGAACGAGATAGTTGCTTTCCGTCGAGATCGTAGACGGCGCCGTTGATGGCGAAGTTCGCGCCTTCGGGCGCATACTTGAAGCCCGCCTCGTACATGCGTCCGGCATTCGGGCTGAAGGGCTGCGAGCCGCTCGCCGGCGATGACGTGCCGACAACGGGAACGAAGGATTTGCCGTAGCTGACGTAGGGCGTCAGGCCGGATGCGAACTCGTACATCAGGCCGGCGCGATAGCTGATCGCGTCATCGCGCTGCGTCTTGGCGCCATCCGCGGAGTTCTCGATCCAGTCCTTGCGCGTGCCGACGACGCCGATCCAGTTTCCGAGCCGCATCTGGTCCTGAATGTAGAGACCGGTCTGTGTCAACGGCCTGGTTCGCAAATCGAGCACACCTGTGATTTGTCGTAGGGAATGGTGAGCACGCCATTGCAGTCGTCCAGCCCGCCCACACATCGACTGCTGTAGACCGGGATTGTAGACGTCGATCGGGTTCAGATCCTGGGCACCATTCGAGCCGTGCTTGCGCCGTGAAGTGCGAGTAGTCGACGCCGCCCAGCACCCGGTGCTTCACGAGCCCGTGCCGAACTTGGCCTCGAGGTTGGTGTCCTGATTGAACACCTGCGTATCGGTGATGTTGAGACCCCGTTGGCGACCCAGAGGGTCTCATTCGGCATCGGTGTAGACCCAAGGGTAGCCGTAGGTCCCGAGATACTCGTTTGAAACGGATGCTGTAGCGCGAGGCATGCTGCAGCTTCAGCCAGGGCGCAAACTTGTGCTCGAACAGTAGCGTGACGCTGTTCGCATCCGTGTCGTAATGATCGTCCGGCTCGCCGATGAACGTATCGCGCGGGATCCGCCGGCCGTTCGACATTGGGATAGAGCGTGCCGGCATACGGAAAGAACTGCGAGACCTGCCCCATGCGGTCGCGCTGGAAATGTCCGATCACCGTGACAGATGGTGTCGCTGTCGGGGCGGAAGGTGATCGACGGCTGAATTGCCGTGCGGTCGTCGTCGACGTTGTCGACCTGCGTGCCGGCATCACGCGCCGTACCGGTAAGACGGTACGACCAGCGTCCATCCGAGGAGACAGGTCCGGTCATATCGAACTTCACCTGCTTGAAGTCGAACGTGCCGTACTCGACGGTGATCTCGCCGCCCTGCTCGGTCTGCGGGCGCTTCGACACTTGGTTGATGATGCCGCCCACCGGCGCCTGGCCGTAAAGCACCGAGGCCGGGCCCTTCAGCACCTCGATGCGCTCGAGGAAGTAGGGGTCCACCCGGTAGGTGTACGTATAGTAGCTGTACGTGCGCTTCAGGCCGTCGAGGTAGTCGGTGGACGACGTGCCGCGGATAAAGTGGCCATCGGCGCGGCCGTCGACACCATAGGCATCGGCGACGACGCCCGGCACATAGCGCAGCGCTTCCTGGATATTGTGCGCGCCCTGGTCGCGGATCTGCTCGGCACCGACGACCGAAATCGACTGCGGGATCTCCTTCAGCGGCGTATCGGTCTTGGTGCCGGTCGCGGTGTTCTTGGCGGAGTAGTCCTTCACCGGACCGGTAGGCCGTCTTGTCGCTCGCATTGGCATTGCCGGGGCCGGTCGGATTGGCCGGGGGCTGCGGCGCGGCCTGCTGGGTCGCAACGGTTGGACCCTTGGACGCGTTCTTTTTCTTCGCCTTGACCTTCGCCTTCGGAGCCTCCTGGCTCGTCTCGACGACGACCGGCGGCAGCGGAGTGGCTTCCGTCGCGGCTGGCCCCGGTGTCGGCGGAGCCGGGGCATCCTGGCCCAGGGCGACGGCAGACAACGCAACGCACGCGGCAACGGCCGCAGAAAGACGCATACTCATTTGAGGTTTCAGGTCCCGATACGCAACTGTTACGACACGGCGGCGGCAGGACGAATGCAGCCACTCAAGCTACAGGCATAGAGCCTGGGCTTGTTTAGTCTACTGCCAAAGTATACTATTTAGCTTAAGTGCTCGGGTCCGTATCTTCACCGCAACAGTCGTGCGGCAGATGTGCGGGCGGCTGCGAGCGACGGCCACGGTCGGTGGCGCGACACTGTCAGCCGGTCGCGCCGCGGACGAACGAGCTAGGCGGCTTTGGCGCGCGCTTCGCCGACGAGACGCACGAGTTCGCGCCGCGCTTCCTCGCCGTTAATGACGCGCGTGGCGAACTGCAGTCGTAGCGCTCGCGCGCCGAGCACCAGATCGGCGCCTTCGGGGTCGATGCCCGTCATGCGCCAATCTCCTGGCACACCGCCAAGCAGGCGCGTTGCGTAAAGCTCGATGGCGTCGGCGTGGTCCTCGTTCATGTGTTCGACGATGCCGGATTCATTTTCGATCAGCGCCTCCGCGCCGGCGACATCGATGAGCAGTTCGGCGCGCGGCAAATCGAAGATGCGACCAAAGCCGCCGATGAAGTGCGCGCTCTCGACATTGAACGCGTAGAACGAGAAATCGGGAAAATCGGCGTAGCCAGCGGCGGGATGCCGCGCCAGGAAGCGGCGGCGCGCGGTGGCGCTGGTCGTCGGCTGCGCCGAACCGATGAGCGTGATGCGCGAGCCCTGCATGGGATCGACTTCGGTGCCGGTGGCATCAACGAGCAGGCTGGCGCGCGCATCGCCGATGAGGTTTTTCGTGTGCAAAGCCAGCTTCGAGATAAGGAATACGGGGCTGCCGTCGGGTTCGGTCGCGGTGAGCAAAAGCGACGCATAAGGATGACCTGACTGCGTCATGAGAGTCGCCAGCGACCCCTTCAAAGCGGCCCGAACCATCGCGCGAGCGGTTTCGGCAGTTTCCTTAACAGGCGAAAAACTCGGGCCTTTCGAAGCCTCTTCAACAGACATGCGCGCCTCCCGGCTTCCTGCGGCCAACCTATTCAGATAACGTTCAGACAGAAAACACGAAATTGGCTCCGCCACAATTGATACACCTTGGAGCCATAAAGCGCGGCAGGGTGGTACGCTGCCGCAGGGTCGGGACATGATGAAAGAAAAAAGCACGATTGCGCTGGTCGACGACGAGCGCAACATTCTCACCTCGCTGCGTATGGCGCTCGAGGCTGAAGGCTACAAAGTGCGAACCTACAACGACGGCGTCTCGGCACTCGAAGCGCTGTCGGAAGATCCCGCCGATCTCGGCATCTTCGATATCAAGATGCCGCGCATGGACGGGATGGAGCTTTTGCGCCGCGTGCGCCAGCGCTCCGACATGCCGGTCATCTTCCTTACATCGAAGGACGAGGAGATCGACGAGCTGTTCGGCCTCAAGATGGGTGCCGACGACTACGTCGCCAAGCCGTTCTCGCAGCGCCTCGTCGTCGAACGCGTCAAGGCGGTGCTGCGTCGCTTCCAGCCCAAGGACCCGAGCGCTACTCCGGAGATCGAGGCCGCACGCGTCCTTGAGCGCGGCAAGCTCAAGCTCGATCCGGAACGCCACAACTGCCATTGGGACAACAAGCCGGTGACGCTCACCGTCACCGAGTTCCTCATTCTGCAGGCCCTTGCCTCGCGCCCCGGCGTCGTCAAGACGCGCGATGCGCTCATGGACGCGGCCTACGATGATCAGGTCTATGTCGACGACCGCACCATCGACAGTCACATCAAGCGGCTGCGCAAGAAGTTCAAGCAGGTCGACGACAACTTCGATGTCATCGAAACCCTGTACGGCGTCGGCTACCGCTTCAAGGAAGCTTGAGGCGCGGAGGTAGGATGACGCTCGAATCCGGGCGATCCGCTCAGCAACAGCTATCGAACGGGTTCGCCGGTCTCAAGGGACTGGCGAACGACGTGTGGAGCGCGGCTGCGGTGGGCACCAAGCGCGTGGCGCAATCTTCCGCGGCGACGGCCGGCACCGCCACGCAATCCATCCGCTCGGCAGCCAAGTCAGGCGCCGCCGTCGCACAGTCGGCGGCGACACAGACCGCCGCCACGGCGCGCCGCACGGCCAGCGCCATCGCGCTCGGGGCGCAAAGCGCAGCCGCGAGCGTCGAGGCCGGCGGATCAACGCCGGCGGCCCTGGCGCCGATCAGCGCCTGGTTCGCCCGCCAGCGGATCGTGCGCTTCTTCTCCGCCAGTCTTTTGCGCCGCATCCTGATCTCCAACCTGCTGGGGTTCGTGATCCTCGTCGGCGGCATCCTGTATCTGGGCTGGTTCCACACCTGGCTGATCGACGCCAAGCTCGAAGCCCTGAAGACGCAGGGCAAGATCATCGCCGACGCCATCGCCGGCAACGCCAAGGTGGTGCGCGAACAGATCGTCATCGACCCCGACGCGATCCCCGAGGCACCGGCGGTCACCAATCGCTTCCCCGACGACGGCCTCGCCTCGCTCGAACTCTCGATCCATCCCGAGGACGTGACGCCGATCCTGCGCAAGCTGATCCAGCCGACCAACACTCGCGCGCGCATCTACGGGCGTGACGGGACGCTGATTGTCGATACGGCGCAGACTCTGGCGCGCTGGAAGGCGATGCGCAACGAGCCGACGGGCGTAGACGGCGAAGGCGCCGAGACGCAGAACGTCTGGACGCGCATCACACGCTATCTGTTCGCCGAGCCGATCCCCGTCTACCAGGAAATCGGGACCGGCAACGGCATGGTCTACAAGGAAGTGCGCGAGGCGCTGGAAGGCCAGGAGAAGAGCATGCTGCTGCTCAACCGCAAGGGTGAGCAGATCGTCTCCATCGCGCAACCGATCCTGCGCTTCAACGAAGTCCAGGGCGTGCTGCTGCTGTCGACGCGGCCAGGGCAGATCGACAAGATCCTCAGAGAAGAACGCATTGTCATCCTTATCCTCGCCGCCGTAGCGCTGCTCGCCTCGGTGGTGACGTCGCTGCTGCTGGCGCGCACCGTCGCCGGCCCTATCCGCCGACTATCGGCTGCCGCCGAGCGGGTCAGCCACAACATCGATGCACGCACGCAGCTGCCCGAGTACATCGGGCGGACGGATGAAGTGGCGCAGCTTGGTGAAGCCTTCCAGGCGATGACGAGCGCGTTGTGCCGGCGCATCGAGGCGAGCGAAAAATTTGCCGCCGACGTGGCGCACGAGCTGAAGAACCCGCTCACCGCCGCCCGCTCCACGGCCGAATCCCTCGGCTACGCCAAGACCGAGGAGGAGCGCCTGCACCTCGTCGGCCAGATCCAGGGCGAGCTAAAGCGGCTCAACCGGCTGATCACCGACGTGTCCAATGCGTCGCGCCTCGATGCAGAGCTGGCGCGCAAGGAAATGCGCTCGATCGACGTGACGGCCATGCTGCGTAACGTCGTCGGCATATTCCGCGACATCATCGGCGACGACAGCCGCACGCTGATGCTGGCCATCGGCAGCGAACCCTTCAGTGGGGCCTATTGCGTCAACGGCGATGAGGGCCGGCTCGGCCAGGTGCTGACCAACCTCATCGACAACGCCATATCGTTCTCGCCAGAGCAGGGGACAGTGATCGTGCAGGCACGCGCCGCTGCTCCCCTACTCGCCATCGTCGTTGAGGACGAAGGCCCCGGCATCCCCGAGGATCGGTTGCAGATCATCTTCGACCGCTTTTATTCCGACCGGCCGGAGACCGACACCACGCGCGGCAAGAACTCGGGCCTGGGGCTCAGCATCTCGCGCGAGATCGTGCTGGCGCACGGCGGCACCATCGTCGCTGAAAACCGCTACGCGGAAGACGCCAAGCCCGGCGATCCCCCATGCGGGGCGCGTTTCACGGTGCACCTGCCGATCGCGGGCATGGCGCAGCGCGGAGGATCGACCGGTGGGCGGCGCACCTGACCGGCAGACACATCACGGCACGGCGATTGCCGTCGGCGGCAGCGCCGCACTGATCATCGGCCCGTCCGGCGCTGGCAAATCCGACCTCGCCCTGCGCTGCCTCGCACTTGCGCCGACTGCGCTCATCCCGGCGGCGGCGCAACTGGTTGCCGACGACCGCGTTCTCATAACGCTCGCCGACGGTCGCCTGCGGGTTGCCCCGCCCGAGACCATCGCCGGTCAGCTGGAGGTGCGGGGTGTCGGCATCATCGAAGTGCCCCATGCACGCAGCGCAGAGCTTGTTCTGATCGCCGAACTTGCCGCCCTGGAGGCCATCGACCGACTGCCCGACCCACCGCTGCGCCGGAATTTCCTCGGCGTTAGCCTGCCGGTCGTACAAATTGCCGCGTTCACCGCGTCAGCGCCGGCGAAGCTGCTTCTGGCTCTGGCGGGGGCGGCGGTCCAGAGGACCGGAGACGATGGCGCGCGGTAAAGCCGGGAAGCATGACAGCAAATCCACTTGCGCCAGGGCCGAACACTTGTAAATTCTGCCGCGCCGCCAAAGGGGTTCCCCCGGCCGGGGGGAACCCGGCAATGCCGCAGTCACGATCCCCACGGTCAGGCCCGCACTCCGTCTTGGACCGGGCAAACGACGAGATCGGCACTAATTCATGATCGGACTTGTCATCGTCACTCATTGCGGCCTGGCGCTGGAATTCCGTGCGGCGCTGGAACACGTGGTGGGGTCGCAGACACAGCTCGAGACCGTATCTATCGGTCCCGACGACGATGCCGCGGTGCGGCGTGGACAGATCGTGGAAGCCATCCGCCGCACCGATACGGGCGACGGAGTGATCGTGCTGACCGACATGTTTGGCGGCACTCCTTCCAACCTCGCCATCTCCGTGATGGACGAGGCGAACGTCGAGGTCATCGCCGGTATCAACCTGCCGATCCTCGTCAAGCTGGCCAGCATACGTGGGGAAATGCCGATCGCCGAGGCGGTTGTCTGCGCGCGTGAGGCGGGCCGCAAGTACATCAAGGTCGCCAGCCAGGAATTGTCCGGCGAAGGTTCGACCTGAGCCATGCCGGAAATCCGAGACAGCACGCGTCCCGAGGCGGTCGTCACCATCCGCAACCGCAAAGGCCTGCACGCGCGAGCGTCGGCGAAGTTTGTCAAGTGCGCGGAGAGTTACGACGCCATCATCACCGTGACGCGCGACGGCCACGAGGTCGGCGGCACGTCGATTATGGGCCTCATGATGCTGGCGGCCGGCCCCGGCTCGACGCTGCACATGTCGGCGCAGGGGCCGCAGGGGCCGGAGGCGCTGCAGGCGCTGGTGACGTTGGTCGAGGACGGCTTTGGGGAAGATTGCATCGAAGATGCATGATGGGTGTGCATCGAAGATGCACGTGGCCGGAATTGTAGATGCGTGCGATCTGCAGGTCCAGGTGAGCACCGCGGGCACTTGAGAAGGAGCGCGTTGCCGCGCTCCCTCGCCGTTTCGGCGTCGCCTACTTGGAAATGTAGAGCGAGGAAAGCTTCAGCGCGATGTCGCGAAATGCCTGCTTCAGCTCCTCATCGTCCTTGGCGTTGTAGTACTTACCCGCATCCGTCGCGCAGTTGGACAGAACGTCCTTGGCGCTGTTGGTGATGCCGTCGCCAAAGCCCACCGTGTAGACCTCGATCCCCTTCGCCTTCATGCCAGTACAAAGCGCCTTGGCCTGCGCGGCCGACGCGCCGTTCGCCGCCGAGCCGGCGCCGGGATCGCTGGTGATGATGCCGCTGACGTCGTACTCCGTGTTGTATTCGCCGTCGGTCATCAGGATGGCGATCTTGCGCAGTTCCTTGGTGCCGTAGGCGCTGGCGCCCGTACCGGAAAATACTGAGTTCCAGTTCGGCGCCAAGGCATACCAAGCCCACGCTGTGCCGACCTGACCGGCGGTGCCGCCCTTAGCCGCCAGATCCTCGATCTTGTCCAGCAGCGTGTCCTTGTTGCTCGTCAGGGGCACGACCTCCCCTTCGGCGCCAAGCGTGCACGAGGCGAAGCTATTGGCAGCCGTGACCAGAGCATTCTTCTGGCTCGTCGACAGGCCGCTGTTCGACTTCCACGCAACCGTGACGGTCGTTCCTTCCGTCTTGCTCGTGCTGCCGTCGATCGAAACGGTGCCCTGGCTGGCCGTGATCACCGCCACATCCTTGCGGATGGGCGTCACGTAGTTGCCGCTGCTGGGAGCGTTATCGGTGTATTTGTTGGTACCCGTCCGCTCGACGACACACCGCTCCGTGCGGGCATAGATGTAGGTCTTGGCGTTATTTCCGCTGCCGGTCGTCTTCTTGACGACCTTGGCCGGTGTACCCCACGCCTTGGTCAGGGAGGCCGAGGGCAGGCGCACCGAATCGGAGAACGGGATGATGGCCACCTTGGAGGTGTATTTCGACTGATCCTGCCAAACGACGATGTTGACGAGGTCCTGCGCCGCCAACTTCATCGCGTCGAGCTTCGAGCCTGAGGTGCACGGGTTTTGCGACTCGGACGGAGGCGAGTTGCACATGGAGCCGGTGATATCGAGCATCAACGAGACCTCGATGTTTTCCCCGCCGTTGCCGCCGACGGCGATCTGCGACTTGCCGAACTCGGTCTGCGAAGTGCTGATAAGCGGCAGCTGTTCGATGCCGGCGAAATGCAGGAAAGGCGTCTTGATGAAGGCGTTGCCCGAAGCCGTAATGCCCATGCCGTCCGGAGCCACGACGAACTGCACCGCGTCGCCTGTTACCGGCAGACGCGTCGTAACGTTCTGCGTGTAGTACTTCTTGGCAGCGTCGACCGCGCCGGACTTGTCGGTGTTGTTGACCTGCAAGGCGCGACCGCCTGCCAGAACGGCAGCGTCGATCGCCGCGACGGTCTGGTCGCGCGCATGCAGCCAGCGGCCGACATCGACCGCGGCACCGATAGCGAGCAACAGCACGACAATGAGGAGCCCATAGAAAACGGCGATGGAGCCGGATTCATTATCGGCGAACCGACGCATCGGCCCGGGCACACGCGCCAAGCACCGGAAGTAACTGGCCATATTCGCCTCTCTGCGGAATTCGTTCTTGTTTTCGGCAATATGGGCCGGCCGATTATTGAAAGTTATTAAAAGCGCTAACTTTTATTATTGTTGCCTAACGATTGGTTATCCTGTGATTTCTTGTGCGACAGGCAGTATTCGCACGCATGAGAACTAGGCGATGACTGGACGAGACACGCTGCGGGATAACATATAAGGACTTGTTTATATCTTGTTGCGGTCCCCGGCCGGTCTCGCTAGAAGTGGCCACATGCAGGGTACCTCGGGCGCGCAGCCGCCCCGTCAGCCGCAAGGAGCCACCCCCCAATGAGTAAGCCCGCCGACTACATCGTGAAGGACATCTCGCTGGCCGCATTCGGCCGCAAGGAGATCGACCTCGCGGAAACGGAAATGCCCGGCCTGATGTCGATCCGCGCCGAGTACGGCCCGGCGCAGCCCCTGAAAGGCGCCCGCATCGCCGGCTCGCTGCACATGACCATCCAGACCGCGGTGCTGATCGAGACGCTGAAGGCGCTCGGCGCCGACGTCCGCTGGGTGTCCTGCAACATCTTCTCGACGCAGGACCACGCCGCCGCGGCCATCGCCGCCGCCGGCATCCCCGTGTTCGCCTACAAGGGTGAGACACTGGTCGAGTATTGGGACTACACCGCGCGCCTGTTCGACTGGCACGGCGGCGGCTTCCCCAACATGATCCTCGATGATGGCGGTGACGCCACCATGCTGATTCACCACGGACTGCGCGCCGAAGAGGGCGATACCGCCTTCCTCGACAAGCCCGATTCGGAAGAAGAGACGATCTTCTTTGCCCTCATCAAGCGGCTCCTCAAGGAGAAACCGAAGGGCTGGTTCGCCGAGGCCGCCAAGTCAATCCGCGGCGTCTCGGAAGAGACCACCACGGGCGTGCACCGCCTCTACAAGCTCGCCGAGCAGGGCAAGCTGCTGTTCCCGGCCATCAACGTCAACGACAGCGTCACCAAGTCGAAGTTCGACAACCTGTACGGCTGCCGCGAATTGCTGGTCGATGCCATCCGCCGCGGCACCGACGTGATGCTGGCCGGCAAGGTCGCATTCGTTGCCGGCTTCGGCGACGTGGGCAAAGGCTCGGCGGCTTCGCTGCGCCAGGCCGGCGCGCGCGTCATCGTCTCCGAGGTCGATCCGATCTGCGCCTTGCAGGCGTCGATGGAAGGCTATGAGGTGGCGACCATCGAGGACGCCTTCAGCCGCGCCGACATCTACGTCACTGCGACCGGTAACAAGGACATCATTACCGTCGATCACATGCGGCAGATGAAGGACCGGGCCATCGTCTGCAACATCGGCCACTTCGACAACGAGATCCAGGTTGCGGGCCTCAAGAACTTCAAGTGGAACAACGTCAAGCCGCAGGTCGATGAGATCGAGTTCCCGTCCGGCAACCGCATCATCCTGCTGTCGGAAGGCCGCCTGGTGAACCTGGGCAATGCCATGGGGCATCCCAGCTTCGTCATGTCGTCGTCGTTCTCCAACCAGACGCTGGCGCAGATCGACCTTTGGGCCAACCCCGGCAAGTACGAGAAGAAAGTCTACACGCTGCCGAAGGTGCTCGACGAAAAGGTCGCCGCCCTGCACCTCGACAAGCTCGGTGTGAAGTTGACCAAGCTGCGCCCCGAACAGGCCGACTACATCGGCGTTCCGGTCGAGGGACCCTACAAGGCGGACCACTACCGCTACTGAGCTGCGGCAGGCGCCTGCGTCTTGCCGGCAGCACTCTGCCGGCAAACGCCGCGCTGGCCGCCGGCAAGGGCCCGCGCGGCTGGCCACGCGCTTCCCAGCTCCCCATAATCGCAAACGATTTGCCTCCCTTCGGGAGCGATACCGCCGGGCCTTTGTCCGTTGCTCATTGCGTCTCTGGTCTCGGGTTCCCACGACGTTTTGACGGATCCCGATGCAAAATGCCTCTGTGAAACGGCCGGCGGGAAAGCCACGCGAGCTCATCGCGCTCGTGGTGGCCAGTCTTGCCTGCGTGCTCATACTGGCGGCCGGCATCGCCTCGGGCGGCGCGCTGCCCTTGCCGCTGCCGCTGCTGGACGCCCAGCCGCTGGCGGCGATCGGCATCGGCGCGGGCGTGGCGCTTTTCATCGGGGCGCTGATCTGGCTGACGGTGGTGCGGGCCAAGCGCGAGGAGCGCCGCGTTGCAGATGAGGCCAGCGGCCTCAAGCGCAGCTTGGCGGCAGCGAGATTCGGTCATTCGCTCCGAGCCGCAGATCCTCCTGTTCTGGGAGCAGGACCAGCCGCTGCGCGTCGTCGCCTACTCGCTGCACGGCATTCCGGGGCTGCCCGATACACCGGAAAAGTTCCTGCGCTTTGGCCAGTGGCTGGAGCCGAGCTCGGCCGGCGCGCTGAAGCCAGCCATCGACAAGCTGTTCAATTCCGGGCAGCGCTTCAATCTCATCGTGCGCACGCTGGATGACGGGCACGTCGAAGCCGAAGGCCGCACGGCCGGCGGACGCGCCGTGCTGCGCTTCCGCGACGTCGCCGGGCATCGCGAAGAGGTCGCCCGCATCCTCGCCCAGCATCAGCGCCTCGCCCGCGAGGTGCGCGCCAGCCGCGCGCTGCTCGATGCCCTGCCAATCCCCGTGTGGCTGCGGGCCAGGGACGGCCGGATCACCTGGGTGAACAACGCCTACGTGCGCGCGGTGGAAGCCAAGAGCCGCACCGAGGTGCAGGAGCGGCAGATCGAACTCCTGGAACAGCGCCAACGCCGGGCAGCTGCGCGCGTGCTGGCACGCGGGGAGAGCTATCGCGGCCGCCTGCCGCTCATCGTCGGTGGCGAGCGCCGGCCGCACGACGTGACCGTGCTGCCCTTCGAGGACGCGACCGCCGCCGCAGCCATTGACGTGCAGGCGCTCGAGGCGACGCAGGGCGAATTGGAGCGCCAGACGGTCCCGTACGATCGCACGCTCGACCGCGTCGCCACCGCCGTCGCCATCTTCAATGCGCAGCAGCAGCTGGTGTTCTTCAACGAAGCGTACCGCAGGCTGTGGCAGCTTGAAGAAGACTGGCTGAAGACACGCCCCACCGAGGGCGCTGTCCTCGACCGGCTGCGCGAACTCGGACGCCTGCCGCAGGTGATCAACTACGCCGAGTGGCGGGCGAAGATTCTCGCCGGCTACAGCGAGACGAGCATCGAGGACGATACATGGCTGCTGCCGGACGCGCGCACGTTGCAGGTGCGCCCCGAGAAGCGCTCCGACGGCGGTATCACCTACCTGTTCGTCGACGACACGGAGCGGCTTGCCCTCGAGCGCGACTATAACGTCATGATCGGCGTGCAGCGCGAAACGCTCGACAGCCTCAAGGAAGGCGTCGCTGTGTTCGGCACCGATGGGCGGCTGAGCCTCTTCAACTCGGCGCTTGCGGAGATCTGGCAGTTGTCGCGGCGCTCGCTTGCCGAGGAGCCGCATATCGACGAGTTCATCAGGCAGGCGCGCGCGCACTACGACGACGCGCCGACGTGGGCGCGCTTGACCAACGCTGTCACCTCGTTCACCGAGCAGCGCGAGGAATTCGGTGGGCAGATGGTCCGCCCCGACGGGTCGATCATCGACTACGTGGTGATGCCGCTACCCGATGGTGCCACGCTGCTGACCTTCGATGACGTAACGGACAGCAAGCACTACCAGCGGGCGCTCGAAGAACGCAACGACGCGCTCGTCGCCGCCGACCGCATCAAGAATGCCTTCATCAGCCATGTTTCCTACAAGCTGCGCACGCCGCTGACGTCCATCATCGGCTTCAGCGAGATGCTCAGCAATCCGCAGTTCGGACCGCTCAACCAAAAGCAGGCAGAGTACCTCGGCGACATCTCCAATTCGTCCAAGGAGCTGCTGGCCACGATCGACGACATCCTGACCCTGGCCAACATCGACGCCGGCAACATGGAGCTTAAGCAGGCGCGCATCGACGTTCCCGCCGTCATCGACGCTGCCATCCTCGGCGTCCACGAGGCCGCGCAACGCTCGCGCTTGTCGCTGCACATCGCCGTCGCCGAGGACGCCACGCAGTTCATCGGCGATGAGGCGTGGGTGCGGCAGATCCTCTTCAATCTGCTGTCCAACGCCGTCGGCTTCTCCAAGCCGGGCGAGACCATCAGCATCACCTGCCGGCGCGAGGGGCCGCAGATGGCGTTCACTGTCGAGGACCGGGGCGTCGGCATCCCCAAGGACGAGCAGTGGAAGGTCTTCGACCGCTTCGAGAGCCGCAGCCAGGGCTCCGGGCATCGCGGCGCCGGCCTCGGGCTCTCTATCGTCAAGAGCCTGGTCGAGTTGCACGGGGGCTCGGTTTCGCTGGAATCAGAGCCTGGACGGGGCACACGCGTCACTGTGCGCCTTCCCGTCCAGGGGCGCCCTGATAAAGCAGCGCCCAAGCTGCCCCAAGAAGGCCCCGAGGGTCCGCTATCGGCCGGTGGCAGCCAAGCCTAAGTGAGCCCCTATGCCGTCGGCTATCCACGTCATCGACAGCGTCAGCGAGGCGCAGCTTTTGTGCCTGGGCGTGGACTTGGCGTTCATCGCCAAGCGCGGCGACCTGCTCGCCCTCAGCGGCGAACTGGGGGCCGGCAAGACGACGCTGGCGCGCGCCATCATTCATGCCCTCAGCGGAGATCGCAGCGAGGAGATCCCCAGCCCGACCTTCACGCTGGTGCAGACCTATTCGACGCCGCGCATGTCGGTGGCGCACTTCGACCTTTACCGGCTCGGCGCGCCGGGCGAGTTGGAGGAACTGGGCCTGGAGCTGGCGCTGCGGAGCGGCATCGCCATCGTCGAGTGGCCCGAGCAGGCGGGCGACCTACTTCCGACGGACAGACTGGATGTGCGTCTCGACGACAGCGGAGATGGTGCAAGTCGCCGTGTTACGCTGAGCGGGCATGGCACATGGGCCCCGCGCCTGGATCGCTTCATCGCCATGCGTGCGCTCATTCATCACGGTAACGGCGCGAGCAACAGCGAGCTGCAATACCTGCAGGGCGATGCCTCGGTGCGCCGCTACGGGCGGCTGGTGCGCGGCTCGCGCCCCGGCGCCATTCTCATGGACTGGCCGCGCCAGCCCGATGGGCCGGTCATCCGCAATGGACTGCCGTACAGCCGCCTCGCGCACCTTGCCGAAGACGTCCGCCCGTTCGTGGCCGTCGCCCACGCGCTGCAGGCCGCGGGCCTCACCGTCCCGCGCATTCACGCGCAAGACCTCGACAATGGCTTCCTGCTGCTCGATGACCTCGGCGACCGCGTGTTCGGGCGCGAGGTTGAGACTGGCGCTGCCGAGCAGGCGATGCTGTGGCGTGCAGCGACCGATACGCTCGTTGCGCTGCGCGATGCGGAAGCGCCGCAGACGCTGCCCGTGGACGGCGGCGGCGAGCACCATGTTGCCGCCTACGACGCCGACGCCATGGCCATCGAGACCGAGCTGCTGGTGGACTGGTATTGGCCGGCGCTGCGCGATGCCGCCGTGCCAGCCGACGAGCGCTCCCAGTTCGTCGCGCTGTGGGCCGACGTTTTCACTGAACTCGCCAAGATGCCCCCGTCGTGGGTGTTGCGCGACTACCACTCGCCCAATCTTCTATGGCTGCCCGAGCGACAAGGCATTGCGCGCGTCGGGGTGATCGACTTTCAGGATGCCATGCGCGGCCCCGCCGCCTATGACCTCGTCTCTCTGTTGCAGGATGCGCGCGTCGATGTGGCACCCGAGCTTGAAGCGCAATTGTTCGAGCACTACTGTGCCGGCGCCGCAGCGCGCGGGGGGTTCGATCGTGATGCTTTCGCCTTCGCCTATGCCGCGCTCGGCGCCCAGCGCAACACCAAGATCGTCGGCATCTTCGCGCGGCTCGCCAAACGCGACGGCAAGCCCGGCTATTTGCGACACATCCCGCGCCTGTGGGGCTATCTCGACCGCGATCTGGCGCATCCGCGGCTTGCCGGTCTCAAGCAATGGTATGACCGGCAGTTCCCCGGCAGCGCTCGCGACATTCCCTTGGCCTGACGAGAGACCCGCCCCATGAGCAAAACGTCGCGATGGCGCCCCGAGGCGGCCATGGTGCTGGGCGGTGGCTACGGCAAGCGCATGCTGCCGCTGACCAAAGAGATCCCCAAGCCGATGGTGCGTCTCAAGGATCGGGCGCTGATCGACCACGTGCTCGACCGCATGGCGGTCGCCGGCATCGCCCGCGCCGTGGTCAACGTGCATTATTGCGCCGACAAGCTGGAAGCTCACGTGCGCCAGCGCAAACAGCCAAAAGTGCTGATTTCCGATGAACGTCAGCAGCTTCTGGATACGGGAGGCGGCGTCGTCAAGGCGCTGCCGCTGCTCGGCGACGAGCCGTTCTTGATTCACAACTCCGACTCGGTGTGGATCGAGGGTGTCGGCTCCAACCTTGAGCGGTTGTTCTCTGTTTGGAACCCCGACACCATGGACAGCCTGATGCTGCTGGCTTCGGCAGCGACGAGCCTCGGATACGAGGGTTCGGGCGATTTCGACATGGACGCGGACGGCCGCCTGACCCGGCGCGGCGAGCAGCAGATGACGCCGTTCGTGTTCACGGGCGTATCGATTGCGCATCCACGCATGTTCGCAGGCGCTCCAGAAGGACCGTTTTCGATCAACCGGCTGTGGGATGCCGCGATCGACAGCGGCAGACTGTTCGGCATCCGGCTCGATGGTCTGTGGATGCACGTCGGCACGCCGGAAGCGCTGGTCGAGGCGGAGAGGTGGATCGAGAGTGAGGACGTCGCCTGACAGCGCTGCAGATGGCCTCGGTGGGAGCCGGGCTGGTAGCGCGTGCGTCTTCACGGTGCCGGCCGGGCAACCCTTCCTCGAAGCCGTAGCGGCAGCGATCCTGAAAGGCGACCTGCCCGCCGCCGGTGGAACGCCGCCGAGCCCGCTCGCGCTTCCCGACGTTACACTGCTGCTGCCGACCCGGCGCGCCACACGCGCCATGCAGGAAGCTTTTCTCAACGCATCGGGTCTCGACGCAACAGGCGGCCGCGCGATGACGCTACCGCAGATTCGTCCCATCTCGGCAGGCGATGAAGATCTGACGCTGCTCTCAGGGCTTGCCAGCCCGGGGACGCTCGGCACCGACGCGCTCGATCTGCCACCGGCCGTCAGCGAGATCGAGCGGCGCCTGGTGCTCACCATGCTGGTGCAGCGCTGGTCGCAGACCATCCGCCGAGATTCGAGTGCCAGTGCGCATCTGGGCGAGCACGCCGCGGCGGCGGGCGCCAACACGCCCGCACAGGCCGCGCACCTTGCCGCAGAACTCGCGCGGCTCATGGACATGGTCGAGACGGAGAACGTGCCGCTCGACGGGCTCGCCGGGCTGGTGCCGGACGAATATTCCGAGCACTGGAAGGACACGCTCAAGTTCCTCGAAATCATCACGGCGTAACTGGCCAAATTATCTCGCGACCCAGAAGCTGCTGTCGCCGGCGGCGCGACGCAACCGCGCCATCCTCACCGAAGCTGAGCGGCTGACACGCTCGCCGCCTGCGGGGCCGGTCATCGTCGCGGGCGTCACCGGCTCGGTGCCGGCCACCGTCGAACTGATGGCAGCCGTCGCGCGATTGCCGCAAGGCGCCATCGTGCTGCCGGGGCTCGATCTCCATCTCGATGCGGAAAGCTGGGCGGCGATTGCCCAGCATCCCGAGCATCCGCAATTCGGCTTCGCCAAGCTGCTCGCCGCGCTTGGCGTGGAGCGCAGCAGCGTGCAGCTGCTTCCCGGTGCCGCGCTCGATCCCGATCGCGCCGGGCGCGAGGCGATCATCACCGAGGCGATGCGCCCTTCCGGCATGACGGGTCGCTGGCTGGACTACGTGCAGGCGGCCGACGCAGGCGCCGTGCGCCGTTCGCTCGCCGGCGTCAGCCTCATCGAAACACCCTCGGCGCAGGACGAGGCGGAAACCGTCGCGCTCATCCTGCGCGAAGCCGCCGAAACGCCCGGGCGAACCGCGGCGCTGGTATCGCCCGACCGGCTGCTGGCGCGACGCGTTGCCGTGCGTCTGGAAGCCTGGGGCATCCGCGTCGACGATTCCGCCGGGCGACCGTTCGCCAAGACGCCGCCGGGGACGTTCCTCGATCTCGTCATCGCGGCCGCCGCGGAAGACTTCGCGCCGGCGGCGGTCATGGCGCTGCTGAAGCATCCGCTCGCACGTCTGGGGCTCGACGCCTTCGTCGTCCGCCGCAGCGCGCGTGCGCTCGAGATTGCGGCGTTTCGCGACATCTACCTCGGGCGCGGCATCGACGGCATCGCCGAGGCGCTGGCGCGCGCCGAGGACTCAACGACGGGCGGGCGCCGCCGCCACCGCGCCGTCGGACGGCTGTGGCCCGACGACTGGCGCGCGGCGGAAGATCTCGTCGTGCGGCTGAAAGCAGCATACGCGCCGCTGCTGGAGATCTTCGCGCAGCGCGGCGAGCAGCCGCTGCAGGCCATCGCCGCTGCGCACGTCGCCGTCGCCGAGGCACTGAGCCGGTTGCCGGAAACCGAAGTGACGGATGCTGGTCCCCCGCTGTGGCAGGGCGAAGCCGGCACCGCGGCAACGAGCTTCTTCTCCGGGCTCATCGATCCGCAATTGCCGCCGCTGCAGGTCACGGCAGGCGACTACGCCGACCTCTATCGCAGCCTCATCGTCGGGCAGAACGTGCGCCTGCGCGTCGCCGTGCATCCGCGCCTCTCCATATGGGGACCGTTCGAGGCACGTCTGCAGCAGACCGATGTCATCATCCTCGGCTCGCTCAACGACGGCACGTGGCCGGAAGCTGCCGATCCAGGACCGTGGCTCAACCGTCCGATGCGGCAGGAGCTGGGGCTGCCCTCGCCCGAGCAGGAGATCGGCTACGCGGCGCACGATTTCACCTCGCTGCTCGGCGCCAGCCGCGTCTACATCACCCGCGCCGAAAAGATCGACGGGGTGCCGACCGTGCCGTCGCGCTGGCTGATGCGCCTACAGGCGCTGCTCGCTGGCCTTGGCGTGTTGGATGCCTTGAAGCCAGATCAGCCGTGGCTCGGCTGGGCGCGCATGCGCGATCACGCAGATCGGCTGCCTCGCATCCGCGCGCCAGAGCCGCGCCCGCCGCTTGCCCTGCGCCCGCGCAAGATGAGCGTTACGCGCATCGAAGCCTGGCTCAAGAACCCGTACGAGATATTCGCGCGCGATATCCTGAAGCTCGAAAAGTTGCCGATGCTCGGCAAGGATCCCGATGCGGCGCTGCGCGGCAGCGTGGTGCATAAGATCATGAGCGACTTTGCACAGCGCTACGCCGACACGCTGCCGGCGGACGCGCACGCCGAACTGATGGGCATCGCCCGGCGCACGCTTGCAGACTACGACAGCCACGCACGGGTGGCAGCCTTTTGGATGCCACGCTTTGAACGTTTCGCCGAGTGGTTCGCGGACACCGAAGCCGCGCGCCGCGAGGGCGTCACGCAAGTCTTCGCCGAGATCGGCGGCAATCTCATAATCCCGGCGCCGGCCGGGCCGTTCACACTCTCGGCGCGCGCCGACCGGATCGATCATCGCGGCGGCGGTCTCGTCATTACCGATTACAAGACCGGCAGCGCGCCAAAGGCGAGCCACGTCGTCAGCGGTGTGCGCCCGCAGCTGCCACTCGAAGCTGCCATCGCCTTCGGCCAGGCGGGCTTTACCGGCGTACCGCATTTGCCCGTCACCGAGTTGCGCTACATCAGCGCCACAGGCAGCGAACCACCCGGCGATCAGCTCATCGTGGCCAGCGGCGACATCGCCGCGCTGGCCGCCACCGCCCTCGACCGGTTGAGCCAGCTCATCGCCCGCTTCGATGACCCGGCGACGCCCTACCGGGCGCTGCGTCGCGCGCGCTTCGATTATCGCTACGACGAATACGAGCACCTGGCCCGCGTCGCCGAATGGTCGGTACCCGGCGAGGACGAGGTGGTGATCGCATGAGCGCACGCAGCCTGGCCGACGACCTCGAGCGCACGCGCCGCGCCCAGCGTGACGCCGCCGACCCGCGCGCCTCGGTGTGGGTCAGCGCCAATGCCGGCACCGGCAAGACGCATGTGCTGACGCAGCGCGTGCTGCGCCTGCTGCTGGCCGGGACGAAGCCAGAACGCATCTTATGCCTCACCTACACCAAGGCTGCCGCCGCCGAGATGTCGAAGCGCGTCTTCGATACGTTGGCGCTGTGGGTGACGATGCCCAACGCCCAGCTGGCAGAGCACGTCGCCGACCTGTGTGACCGCCCGGCGCTCCCTACCGAGGTCGCGCTGGCCCGCACGCTGTTTGCGGTCGCCATTGAAACGCCCGGCGGTCTCAAGGTGCAGACCATCCACTCGTTCTGCGAACGCCTGCTGCAGCGCTTTCCGCTGGAGGCCAACGTGGCGCCGGGCTTCACCGTGCTCGACGACGAGACGGCCAAGGCGCTGCTGCGCGAAGCCATCGATGCGACACTGATCGAGGCGACCGACGGATCATCGCCTGCCCAGGAAAAGGCGCTGCACGCCGTCATTCCATACGCCGCGGAGGATCGCTTCGACGACGTGCTACGGTCCGCCCTCAATCAGCGGCGGTGGCTGGTCAGCGCCACGCGCATCGACCTCGGCCAGCACGACGACGAATTTACCGGACTCGAGGCTGCCTACCGGCGCGCCTTCAAGGTGCGCCAGGACATTACGGTGGCGGACGTCGACAGCGACCTCGCCGACGTCATCGGCGACGCGCAGCTGACGACCTTGCGCGGCGCGCTGAGCGGCGGCACGGCCACCGATCAGAAGATGGCGCAGCATGTTGCCGCCGCGCTGGCGGCGCGTTCAACCGCGGGCCGCGCCGCAGCGCTGGAGAAATACTTCTGCACCGACGGCAAGCCACGCGCGAAACTGATGACCAAGAGCCTTGCCACCCAACACGCTGGCATCGATGCGGCGGTGGGCCTGGCGCAGGCGGCGTTCATGGGGCACGTCGAAGAGCGCCGCGGGCTGCGCGCCATCGACGCGACGATTGCCTTACATCGGCTGGCCGCCGCCGTGCTGCAGCGCTACACGCTGGCAAAAGCGCGCCGCGCCGCGCTCGACTACGAGGATCTGATCGCTAAGAGCGTCTACCTGCTCGGCGGCCAAGAGCTGGCCTCGTGGGTGATGTTCAAGCTCGACCGCGGCATCGACCACATCCTCGTCGACGAGGCGCAGGATACGAGCCCCGAGCAATGGCAGATCGTCAAATCGCTGGCGACGGAGTTCTTTGGCGACGCCGGGGCGCGCAGCGAGGTGCGCACGCTGTTCGTCGTCGGCGATGAGAAGCAGTCGATCTACAGCTTCCAGGGGGCAGACCTCGTCCAGTTCGACGCCATGGGTCGCGCCTTCGCCGAGATGGCGCGCGCCGCCGGGCTCAACTGGCAGCGCATTCCGCTCGATCTGTCTTTCCGCACCGTGTCGCCGGTGCTGGCCGCGGTCGATGCCGTGTTCGCCGACCCTCACCGAACGCCCGGCCTGACGGCGGCGGCCGCCATCGTGCGCCACGGCGTGCACCGCATGGGCCACGGCGGCCTCGTCGAAGTGTGGCCGACCGAAGTGGCGGACGACGCCCCCACCGTCGATGCGTGGACGCCGCTGGAAGAGGAGGCGGCGCGCGCGCCGGCCGAGCGGCTGGCCGAGCGCATCGCGGCGACAATCCGCGCATGGCTCGACAGTGGAGAGATGCTGGCCTCGGAAGGCCGCCCGATCACCGCCGGCGACATTCTCATCCTGGTGCGCAAGCGGCGACCGTTTGCCGGACCGATGGTGGCCGCGCTGAAGGCGTTGAAGATCGACGTCGCCGGTGCCGACCGCCTGCGCCTCAGCGACCAGATCGCCGTCGAGGACCTGCTCTCGCTCGGCGACTTCCTGACGCTGCCCGAGGACGACCTATCGCTCGCCGAGGTGCTCAAGAGCCCGCTCATCGGCCTGACCGACGACGACCTCATGGCCCTCGCCGTGGGCCGCAAGGGCATGCTGTGGAAGTCGCTCATCGACCGCGCCGGCGACGACCCGCGCTTCCGCGCCGCTGCCGATACCTTGAAGCGCTGGCGTTCGCGCGCCGACTTCGTGCCACCGTTCGAGTTCTTCGCCTCGATCCTCGATCGCGAGGGCGGGCGTGCCAAGCTGCTCGCCCGCCTCGGCCCGGAAGCCGCCGACCCGATCGATGAATTCCTCAATCTGGCGCTCAGCTACGATGACGCTGCGCCACCCTCGCTCACTGGCTTCCTCGCCTACCTGCGCGAAGCCGACCGCGAGGTGAAGCGCGACATGGAGCACGGGCGCAACGAGGTGCGCGTGATGACGGTGCATGGCGCCAAGGGCCTCGAAGCGCCCATCGTGTTCCTGCCCGACACCTGTTCCACGGCAACCGGCGGCCCGGTGGCAACGCTGTTCGAGCTCGATTGCCTGGCGCTGCCCGAGGGCACCGACGGAAAGCCATTCGTGTGGAGCGTGAAGGGCACCAGCGGGCACGCGGCCATCACGACGGCCAAGCAGGAGCGGGTCCGCCGCGAAACCGAGGAACGCAACCGGCTGCTGTACGTCGCCATGACGCGTGCGCGCGACCGGCTGTACGTCGCGGGCTTCGAAGGCAAGAACGGGCAGTCGGCCGGCTGCTGGTATGAGCTGATCAGCTCAGCGCTCGGCGACCAACTTAAGGACGGCGAAGGACACGGCGGAGCCAAGGTGCGCCGCATCGCCGAGCCGCAGTCCGCTAATCCCAAACCGCGCGAGAGCAGCCAGAAGCAAGGCGCTGCCGTCGCCGCCCTGCCCGAGTGGGCGAGCCGGCCGGCGCCGCGCGAGGTGGCGCTGTCGGTGCCGCTGGCACCTTCGCGGCTTGAAGCCTACGCGCCCGACGAGACGGGCGAGCCGCTGGTCGCGCAGCCTGCGCGCCGCAGCGCGCTGCACGAAGAGCCGCCGGCGCCGCCACCCGCCGCGCAATCGACCGACCACCGCTTCCTGCGCGGCACGCTGACCCACGCCCTGCTGCAGCATCTGCCGACGCTGCCGGCCGCCGGCTGGGAACGCGCCGCGACCAGCTTCCTCGATGCCCGCGGGACCGCTCTGTCGGCGGGCGTTCGCCGCAATATCGCGACGGAAACGCTGGCGGTCTTGCAGGCGCCCGAGTTCGCTCCGCTGTTCGGGCCGCAAAGCCGTGCCGAGGTGCCGATCGTGGCGCTCATTCCCAACCCCAAGGGCAAGGGGCCGCCGTTGCGGCTGATCGGACAGCTCGATCGCGTGGTCGAACTCGCCGATGAAGTGCTCATTGTCGACTACAAGACCAACCGGCCGCCCCCGCGCCAGGTCGATCAGGTTGCAGCGGCTTATTTATTCCAGCTCGCCGCCTATCGCCTGGCACTGCGCAAAATATATGCAGGGCGGGTCATTAAGACTGCGCTGCTATGGACCGACGGGCCGCGAATCATGCCGATCCCGGATCTGATGCTCGACGAATACACGGCCAGACTTTGGGATCTCGACGTAACTCACCTTGACGCTAGCGGGGGTCATTCCTAACTTCCCGCTCGAAGAGGTGCCGGTCCGCTGCCGCGGCTGCCGCGCATCCAAAGGAGAAAAAACACATGGCGAATGCAGTCTCCGACAACACCTTCGAGCAGGAGGTCTTGAAGTCCACGGAACCGGTTCTCGTGGACTTTTTTGCGGAATGGTGCGGCCCCTGCAAGGCCATGGCCCCGGCGCTCGACCAGGTTGCCAAGGAGATGGAGGGCAAGCTCAAGGTCGTGAAGCTCGACGTCGACCAGAACCCCGGCGTCACCGGCAAGTACGGCATCCGCGCCATGCCGACGCTGATCCTGTTCAAGGATGGCAAGGTTACCGCGCAGCACACCGGCGCCCTGGTGCAGAAGAAGAAGCTCGAGGACTGGATCAACTCCTCGGTCGCCTGACGCTCGCCACATCCGTTTTATGAAGGCCCCGCCATGAGCGGGGCCTTTTCGTTTTCACGCTCCGTACGCGGCTGCTAAGCTGGCGAGCATGCGCACCCTTCGCACCACAATCGGCCTTTGCTCTTTGCTCGTGCTCCATGTCAGCACGGCCTATGCCGGCGGCAGCATCCCGCTCACCGATGTGATGGATCAGCTCAAGGACAACGCCAAGCTTATCGCGGAGATCAACGCCGAACTCGCCAAGCAGAAGCTTACGGCGGATGCGGTGACCTGCAGCGGCGCGCGGTTCGGTGGGCAGTGGACCGAAATCAGCGGCGCGCGGGCGGTGCCTTTCGACTGCGCGATCGGCGAGCGTAAGCTGCACATCGACGGCACGGTGCACTTCTACGATCAGGACAGCGCCGAGATCGACGCCAACGACGAGAAGGCGCCCGAGCGGACCTTCGACTACAAGCAGACAGACCTTGCATGGACGTGGGACGACTAATCGCCGGCACGCGTCAGGGGCACGAAGCGCACCGGCACGATGAGCTCATTGGACGTGGTGCCGTCGGCATTCTTGGTGACCACCATCAGGTCCTGGTCGAGCGTGCCGACGGGTATCACCATGCGCCCGCCGAGCTTTAGCTGCGCGGTGAGCGCCAGCGGGATGTGGTCGGGTGCCGCGGTAACGATGATGGCGTCGAACGGGGCCGCCTCAGGCCAGCCCTGGTAACCATCGCCGATGCGCGTCTCGACGTTCCCGTAGCCGAGCTGCGCCAACGTCGCGGCGGCGCTGCGCCCGAGGCTGTCGATGATCTCGATGCTGTAGACATGCCGGGCGATCTCCGCCAGCACCGCCGTCTGGTAGCCGCAGCCGGTGCCGATCTCCAGTACCTTGGCGCCGGCATCGAGCCGTAGAAGGTCGGTCATCAGGGCGACGATATAGGGCTGCGAGATGGTCTGCGCATCGCCGATGGGCAGCGGCCGATTGCGATAGGCGGCGTGCTGCTGGTCGGGTGGTACGAAGGCGTGACGCGGAACGCGCCGCATCGCCGCCAGCACGCGCTCGTCGAGCACTGGGTGCCGGACGTCCGCTGCCGAGCGCGCGATCGTGACGATCTCATCCACCATCCGGCATCGCTCCTGGGCGCGAGGATGATCTGGTGCGTCGGCCATGGGCAAGAGCTCCGTGCAGACAAGCGACAGCGCGATGGCCAGGCATGCAGCGGCCGCGGGGCTACTCTACGGCGCGGACGGCGGGGCGCAAATTGTGCCCGGCGCGTTCAACTATCCGCTGATCAATCATAATTCCACCACGCCGGCGCGGCTTCCTAACGGCGGATCATTAGCCGAGGGAGTTCGTCATGGTATTTCAGCGTAAGCACGATCCTAAGACACTCACCGTGGTCGCCAACGACGTTACAGCGCGGCCGGCCATCGCCCCGCCATCGGACAGCGCGGCAGAATCCGTCATCGGCCAGGATATGTCGATCGAAGGGCAGTCGATCACCGTGCGCTGCAAGGGTTCGTTGCGCATCAACGGCGCCATCGCCGCCGATCTGCACTGCGCTGAGCTTGTGGTCGGCGAGCACGCTGTCGTGAACGGCTCGATCGCCGCCGACAGCGTCCGCGTCTTCGGCAAGGTGAATGGAGCCATCCTCGGCGCCAGTGTCGTGCTGCATCCGAGCGCCAAGGTCGAGGGCGACATCCACAGCCAGCTGCTGACCATCGAGCAGGGCGCCAGCTTCGACGGCCGCTCGCGCAAGGTCACGAATGCTGCAGAGGTTGCCCCGCAGCTCGAGCCGACCAACGACCAGATGCGCGCTTACGGCTGATCGTACATTTTGCTTCAGCGGTAGATATTGCAGAGGCCGCCCGATCAGGCGGCCTCGCGTTTTCCGTTGATCAGATCCCAGGCAATGTTGATCTGCCGGATACGATCTTCGCGCAGCATGCGGTCGTCGGCGTCGCGAGCATGGTCGGGGTGCCAGCTCATGCGCAAGGCATCGACGATTTTCTTCAAGACACCGGCACTGACCTCGGCGTTGACCCCGAGCACCTCGTAGGCCTCACTGGTCGTGCGCGGCAGTGTCGTCGATTTCCTGGTTCCCGAAAGGCTGGCTAGCGCGCTGTCGACGATGCGCCGGATGCGCTCCAGTTCGCGTACCAACCCGCGAAACTGCAGCGCCGACTTGTCGGGTGCGAGCTCCCCTCTGGCAGCCTGCTTCTCGATGTTGGCGAGACGCTCGCGCACCAAGTTCAGCTCAGCCTGCAGCACCTCGCGCAACGGACCAGCGCCCTTGAGCTTCCGTGCCGCCACTTCGGTCTGCTGCACCAGCGCTTCTATCGCCTTGGAGGCATTGCCGAGCGACAGGTCGCTGCGTGCCAGGCTCAAGCTGGTGGCGCGAGCCGAACGGGCGCGCAGGGCCGGGACCAAGCGTGCCGCCAGCAGTAGCGCTATCGCCGCGGAAGATGCAATGACGAGCAGCCACGCCCAGGTGCGGCTGCCTTCCTCTTTGGGCGGGATGATCGCTGCGTCGGCGCCGGAATGAACGACGGTGATCCAGTTCTCGCTGGCCAGATCGGGTTCCAGCACCGCATCGAACGACGCGCGGCGGGGGCCGGGCCGCAATTCGGCGTTGGGGTCGGTCTTGGCGATGGTGATCTCGCCGGCCGTCATCGCCACCGGTATCAGCCGCGGCACCGGCGAGCCGTCCGCGAACTCGTCGGCGGCGGCGCCGACCATGAGGCGCGCACCAAGTTCTCCGACCGGCGCAAAGCCGTCAGGCAGGACCAGATGTTCGAAAGCGGCGCGGCGGGCCCACGGAAGACAGTCGCCGCTGAGCACGACGTGGTGCTGGTTGGCTCCCGCCGAAGCAGCGGCCGGGCGGCAGGGCATCTGCGCCTCGAGGTCGCCATGCGCCGGCATCACCAGATTGAGCCGGCCGTCTTCGATCCAGGCGCGATTGGCGGAAGCGCCCCGGATGGCGGCGGCAATGCGCATCCAGGCGACGGCACCACCCTGGCAGGCGATGGTGAATCGATGCGCCATGACCGTGCGGCAGCCGGCTGAATTCGACGGCATGCAGGTGGTGACGGTGTGTTCGTCGCGGCCACCGACGATGCGGTAGCTCGTTTCTGCGGCGGCCGACAGGCGAACCTCGCCGCCATCGACGTCGCAGCTGAACGGCATGACCAGCCGCTCATGGGCCTCAGCGGGGAAAAACGACGAAATCCCCAGGGCCAACAACCAAGAAAAGCGGGAAACCAAACGCACCGCTATGCCCTCTCACGTTGGTAAGCACGGTTCCGTTCTTATGGTGAACAGCGGCGCGACTGTGGCAAGTATGTGCGTTATCAACGCAAAGATTGGGTTGGATATCGCACTCGCACGGCCGCTTCTTCTAGCGTTCGAGGCTGCAGCGGCAGCCTGCTGCCACAACGGCGCCCCAAAAAGGCCGGCCGCGCCCGCCAAGTCTCGACAATCGAAGCCCTTCGACCCTAGAAGGTCGAGGGCGCGCAGGTGCTTGTGGAGCACCGCGCAGGTGGCATTCGCGTGATTGAGGGGAGCCCATCATGTCTTCAACCGACGTGCAGGCCGCGCCGCCCGCCGCGCCCGGCTTCATGGCGCGTTTGACCGGCAGTGCCCCCGCCGCCGACACAAAAACAGCCGCGGTCTCCGCTTTCGATGCCGTGATGCCCGAGAGCGCGCGCGGCCGCGAACGCTTCATTCCCGTCACCCGCTTTGCCCTGCTCGACCGCCTCACCTCGCCGACGGCCTGGCCCGGCGGGCAGGCGAAGGAGGCACGGCGGTTATTCCGCTACCTCGATCACTGGCGCCGCCAACAGTACAATGCGCAGCTGCACGAGTTGGAGGAAACCTACGAGCCGTTCAGCCCCGACAGCGACCTGCTGATGACTCGCACCTTCACGCCCGATGAGCGGGCGGTGATGCAGTCACGCGTGGTGGAGGGGATGCAGCGCATCCTCAAGCAGGCCAACTACGTGCAGATCGACCACACCGACGTCGAACAGATCCTGACGAGCGATTCCGCCTACGGGCTCGATCTGCAGGTCGACCTCGAAGTGTTCGACGAGGTGATGCTCTACTACCGCGGGGCTTCGACGCGGCGCGACCAGCGCCGCCGCTGGCACAAGTTCTATCTGCGAGAGAATTTCGACACCCCCACGTTCCAGCGCCTGTTCCTGCTGTTCAAGGTGAAGCCTTCGGACGTCCACGTGCGCGAAGTCATGGACAAGCAGAAGCTCAGCCGGCGGGAGGCCGAGAAGATCGTCAAGCGGGCGCGCGAGAGCATTCCGCCGGGGGTCAAAGAGTCCTGCATCTACATGAAGCTGTTCAAGAACATCCCGCGCAGCGATCTCGAGATGGTGTTCCCGAACACGCGCGTGCGCTTCCGCCTGTATGACAAGCTGCGCCTTGGCGCGACGGCGAGCGGCGGCCTCGGGCTCGGCGTCGTCGGCGCCGCCGGCAAGGTCGCGCTGCTGGCCACCAATCCCATCGCTGCCGCAGGCGCTCTCGTGGGTCTCGGCGGCATCGCCTTCCGCCAGGCCATCAACTTCATGAACCAGAAGCAGCGCTACATGGTGGTGATGGCGCAAAACCTCTACTTCCACGCCATGGCCGACAACCGCGGCGTAATGCTGAAACTCGCCGCGCGTGCGGCAGAGGAGGACATCAAGGAGGAGATGCTACTCTACGCCGTGCTGACCAAGGAGAACGCGCGGCGCCAGGACATCCCCGATATCGATGCGGCGATCGAGCAGTATCTCGCCGCCAGCTTCGGGGTCAGCGTCGACTTCGACATCACCGACGCCCTGGACCGCCTGATCGCCGATGGGCTGGTCGTCGAGCAGCCGGACGGGGTGCTGAAGGCGATGCAGCCGAAGGACGGCGCGCTGCACATCGACTGCAAGTGGGATGCCTTCCTCGACGAACTGCCAGATCCGCTCAGCGCCGAGGGCATGGAGTTCTCCGGCGACGAGCCGCCCTTGTCAGCGCCGACGGCTTGAGGCACTGCTGCGCCGGACAGCCAAGGCGCAGCAAAAACATGGCCAGCACTAAGCTATCCTCGCGCACGGGCGATCTGGGCGCCGCGCAGGCGCTCGAAGCGTCGCTGCAGGCCTACGAGCCGGCACTCGACGCGGTGACCTTGTTCGAGGACGGCCCCGGCGCGTGGCTGGTCGAAGCCTATGCAGCGAGCCGCGATGCCGCCGCGGCCACCCTCGCCTCCCTCCGCGTCGCCATGGACGTCGTGGAACTCCCCGATCTCAACTGGGTCGCAATCTCGCAGGCGGCGCTGCCGCCGGTTATCGCCGGGCGCTTCGTGGTGCACGGCAGCCACGACCTCGAGCGCATCCCGCGCGGCCCGGGCGCCATCCTCGTCGACGCCGGAGAAGCCTTCGGCACCGCGCACCACGCCACGACACTCGGCTGTCTCATTGCCATCGACCGCCTGGCACGCGTGCACCACTTCCGCCGCGTTCTGGATCTTGGTTGCGGCTCGGGCGTGCTCGCCATCGCCGCGCAGCGGGCTCTGCGCAGCGCCCAGGTCATCGCCACCGATTCCGATCCGCTGGCGGTGGAGGTGGCGGGCGCCAACGCCATTGCCAACGGCGAACGGCGCATCGCCATCGCCTGCGCCGAGGGGCTGCAGCACCCCTGGTTGCGGCAGGCGGCGCCCTTCGACCTGATCATCGCCAACATTCTCGCCGGCCCCCTGCGGGGGCTGGCCGGCGCCGTCGCTGCCAACCTGCGCCGCGGCGGCTATGTGGTGCTGTCAGGCATCCTCAATCCGGAGGCGCCGGCGGTGATTGCTGCCTATGTGGCGCACGGCTTTACCCTGCAGCGCCGCCACCGGATCGGCGAGTGGACGACCCTGACGCTGCGGCGGCGGGCGTGAAGCGGTGAACTTGCTTGGCAACGTCGTAGCGAAGCGAATTGCCCCGGAACCCCAAGGCGCTTAAACAGGCTCGCATGTTCCAGACCTTTGAAAGCCAGGGCGAGCGCGGGGCGGCGCAAGAACGCGTCAAGGAGCTACGGCGACTGCTGGTCGCGGCCAAGCTCGACGCGTACCTGGTCCCGCGCGCCGACGAGCATCAGGGCGAGTACGTGCCTGAGGCGGCGGCGCGGCTCAAGTTTCTCACCGGATTCTCCGGCTCCGCCGGCCTTGCCATCATCGCCAAGAAGGCGGCGGCGGTGTTCGTCGATGGACGCTACACGGTGCAGGCGCGCGCCGAGGTCGAGCCTGGCCTGTTCGAAGTTTCGAGCCTGCCGCGAGCGCGCATCGGCGAGTGGCTGGGCGAGCACCTGCCACGCGGAGCGCGCGTCGGCATTGATCCAGCCCTGCACACCATCGCCGAGGTGGAGCGGCTGGAGGGCGCATTAAAGGCGCATGCCATCAAGCTGGTGGCGGTCACCCGCAATCTCGTCGACCGCGTCTGGGGCCGCGCGCGGCCCGCTCCGCCGGGCGATCCCGTCACGCTGCATCCGCTGAAGCTCGCGGGTCGTTCGGCGTCCGACAAGATCGCCGACATCCAGAAGCTGCTGAAGGCGGAGCGGCAGGATGCGGTGGTGCTGACGCTCAGCGACTCCGTCGCCTGGACATTCAACATGCGCGGCTCCGACATTCCGCATACCCCGGTGGCGCTCGCCTTCGCGATCGTGCCCGTGACCGGCAAGCCGGAGCTGTTCATCGCACCCGACAAACTCACCACGGCGTTGCGCGCGCAGGTCGAAGCCTACGCGAAAATCAGCGCGCCAGAAGCGCTGAGCGGGCGTCTGAAGGCGCTGCGCGCAGCCGGCAAGCGGGTGCGGCTCGATCCCGGCACGGCCGGCTATGCGTTCGCGCGCGCGCTCGGCGGGGGCAAGCGTATCGCGCGCGGCGCCGATCCGAGCCTCGCCCTCAAAGCCATCAAGAACGCGACCGAGATCAAAGGCGCGCGCGCCGCGCACCTGCGCGATGGGGCGGCGGTGACGCGCTTCCTCGCCTGGCTCGACGCCGCCGCGGCGACGGGTGCGCTCGACGAGATCGAAGCCGTGCGCCGCCTCGAAGGCTTCCGCCGCGCCACCAACCAATTGCGCGAGATTTCATTCGATACCATCTCGGGGAGCGGCCCCAACGGGGCCATCGTGCACTACCGCGTCAGCGAGGCGACCAATCGCAAGCTGCAGGCGGGCGAATTGTTCCTCATCGACAGCGGCGGGCAGTATCTCGACGGCACGACCGACATCACGCGCACGGTTGCCATCGGCAAGCCGACAGCGGAGATGCGCGAACGCTTCACGCTCGTGCTCAAGGGGCATATCGCCATTGCTACGGCGCGCTTTCCAAAGGGCACGCGCGGCATCGATCTCGATCCGTTTGCGCGCCGCGCCTTGTGGCAGGCGGGGCTCGACTACGACCATGGCACCGGCCACGGCATCGGCAGCTATCTGTCGGTGCACGAGGGCCCACAGTCGATCTCGCGCGCCGGCATGGCGGTACTGGAGCCGGGCATGATCATCTCCAACGAGCCGGGCTATTACAAAGAAGGGCGCGTACGGCATCCGCATCGAGAACCTGGTGCTGGTGACGGCAGCGGAGAAGGTTGCCGGTGCCGACCGCGAGACAATGGCTTTCGAGACGTTGACGCTGGCGCCGATCGACCGGCGACTGATCGTCAAAGAGATGCTGACTACCGACGAAATCTGTTGGCTTGACGCCTATCACGCGCGCGTTGCCGCAGCGCTAAGTCCCGAAGTCGACGAGGAAACGCGACTCTGGCTGAAGCGCGTCACCGCGCCGCTCTAGGCGACGCCACGCGTCGGCCAACCATGCTGCCTAACGTTGCACTCTCGTTACGAGGAAGGTGGCGATGGACGCAGGCCGCGGAGGCCGCCGAACCAACGCCAGCCGGCGCGAAAATCAGCCGCCGGCCGCGGTGCGCACCGGCGGAACGGCGAGGCGCTTGGCGATGATCTCAGGCGTTAGCCCGAAATCCTCCAGCGCGTAGTTGTGCTTGCCGTGCTTGTCGCTGGGATTGTCGGCCAGCCACTGCTGCATGCGCGCCTTGAGCGCGGCATCGGTCGAATAGCCGAGCCGGTCGTAGAGCGAGATCGCCATGGCCGCGGGATCGCGCACAAGCTGGTCGTACTCTACGTGCACGATCTGGTCGCGTGGAACGAACTGCATCGCCGCACGCCCGGCGGCTTCGCAGTTCTCGGCGAGGTCCAGAACGAACTCGCCGATCGTGGGCAGATCGATGGTGTCCGACGTCATGCCCCACATCACTGCCGTGAGGCTGCACAGCGACGGCACGGTCTTCATCGGATCGCGATACGTCTTGACGATGCGCGCGTCCGGGTAGGTCTGCAGCAGATGCTTCATGCCCGAAAGATGGTTGGGGCACTTCAGCACCCAGTGCTGGTTGGGATTGAGCCACTGCAGCGCCTGCAGCTGCCGCTTGTGCATCCGATAGCAGTCGGCGTGCGCGCGCTCGTCCCACCACCGCCAGTAGCTTGGGACGTTGGCGAAGTCGAAGCCCGGCGGCACCAGGAAGTGGTTGCGGAAGAGGTGGTAGCACTCCTCGGGATCATCGATCTCGATGGGGTGCATCTTGCTGAACTCGGTCCCCACCCAATCGAGCATGCGCAGCCGGTTCTTGGCTTCGCGATAGCGGCCATCCTTGCCGCCCTGATGGTTGCCGATCTCACGCGGAAACGGCGTGTAGCCTTCCCAGAAGGGCAGATAGCGGGCCCCCGAGTGCAGCGACAGCAGGCGCTGCAGCAGCGTCGTACCGGTGCGCGCCAGCCCGAGGACGAACAGCGGGCGGCGGATCTTCTCCTCGAGGATCTGCGGGTAGCGGGCGATGAGATCTTCGAGAGCCAGCGCATTGTCCATGCTCTTGAGGAACTGACCGCGAATGACGAGGGAGCCGAACAGCGACAGATCGGCGTCCTTGCTGTTGAAGCCCTCGGCGCGCGGGGGCAGCGCGCGGCGGAACTCCGGCGTCCAGTTGCTGCGCTTGTACTTGCGCTCGGTCGCCCGCATTTGGCGCTCGAAGTCGATACTCGGCCAGAGACCTAGCGCGCGGACCAAAGGGCCCAGCTTATTGAGGAGGCGCAATGGCAACGGGGGGCCGAGGCGTACCCCAGAGGACAGTCGGCGTCTCCTCAGCATTCAGCTACCCCGTTTCTATTGGGCGAGCATTTTCTGTCGCCCCGGGGGCAACGTAAGCGTTCGCCGCGATAAGTCCAAGGCAGCTAGCCGCGAACCGGTGCGCCGGTCAACCGCAGCCATTCCTCCTCGGCGAGCACATTAACCCCCAGTTCCCGCGCCTTGGCGAGCTTGGAGCCGGCATCGGCTCCCGCCACCACATAATCGGTATTTTTCGACACCGACCCTGCGACCTTGGCACCCAGCCGTTCAGCCTGCGCCTTGGCCTCGCCGCGCGTCATGAGGGTAAGAGTGCCGGTGAATACAACCGTCTTGCCGGAGACGACGGTCGAAGAATTGACCGCCTCGAGCGGTTGCGGGGAAACTTCCTTCAGCAGTTCGGCGACGACGCGGACGTTATGAGGTTCGGCGAAGAAATCGGCGATGGCCTGCGCCACGACCTCGCCGATACCCTCGATGTTGTCGAGTTCCTTGAACGCCTCGCTGTCGCGGCCCTTGGCGGCCTCGAGCATGGCGGCGCGGAAATTCTCGATCGAGCCGTAAAAGCGCGCGAGCAGCTTGGCTGTCGTCTCGCCGACGTGTCGGATGCCAAGCGCGAAGATGAAGCGGTCGAGGGCAATGTCGCGCCGGGCGGCGATGGCATTGAACAGCTTCGTGGCCGATTGTGGCCCCCAGCCTTCGCGCTCCTCCAGCTTGTTGGTCGAGCGGGCGTCGCGCATGGCCAGCGTGAAGATGTCCTCCGGCGACTGGATCAGGCCATCGTCGTAGAAGGCCTGGATGTTCTTCTCGCCGAGGCCCTCGATGTCGAAGGCGTTGCGCGACACGAAGTGCTTGAGGCGCTCGACGCGCTGCGCCGGACAGATGAGCCCGCCGGTGCAGCGGCGCACCACGTCGACCTTGCCGGTCTTCTCGTTGGTCTCGCGCACGGCGTGGCTGCCGCAGTAGGGGCAAAGCTCGGGGAATTTGTAAGGCTTGGCGCCTTTCGGGCGCTTGTCGGTGATGACGCCGACGATCTGCGGGATGACGTCGCCGGCGCGCTGCAGGGTGACCGTGTCGCCGATACGCACGTCCTTGCGCGCGATCTCGTCCTCGTTGTGCAGCGTTGCGTTGGTGACGACGACCCCGCCCACCGTCACCGGCTCGAGCCTGGCGACGGGGGTGAGCGCGCCGGTGCGGCCAACCTGAATGTCGATGCCGTTCAACACGGTCATGGCTTGCTGGGCCGGAAACTTGTGGGCGATGGCCCATCGCGGCGAGCGCGACACGAAACCCAGCCGTTCCTGCAGGTCGAGACGGTCTACCTTGTAGACGACACCGTCGATGTCATAGGGCAGCTCGGCGCGGTCGGCGGCGAGTTCATCGTAATAGGCGATGAGCTCGTCGGCACCGTTGCAAAGGCTGGCGCGCGCGTTGACCGGCAGGCCCCATTTGGCAAAGGCCGCATCGACGCCTGACTGCGTGTCGGCTGGCAGCTTCGATGCCTCGCCCCAGGCGTAGGCAAAGAAGCGCAGCGGGCGCGCGGCGGTGATAGCCACATCGAGCTGGCGCAACGAGCCGGCGGCGGAATTGCGCGGGTTGGCAAAGACCTTGGCGCCGCTGGCCGCCTGCTTCTCGTTGAGCAGCGCGAAGTCGTGGCGGGTGATGTAGATCTCGCCGCGCACGTCGATGAGCTCGGGATGGTTGCGGCCCTTGAGGCGATGCGGAATCTCGCTGATCGTCATCACGTTGCGGGTGACGTTCTCGCCTTCCATGCCGTCGCCGCGAGTGGCCGCCTCGACGAGCTTGCCCTCCACGTAGCGCAGCGAGATCGACAAGCCGTCGATCTTCGGCTCGGCCATGAAGGCCAGCGGCGCGTCGGTATCGAGGCGCAGGAAGCGGTGCACGCGCTCGACGAACTGGCGAACGTCCTCGCCGTCGAAGGCGTTGCCGAGCGACAGCATGGGCACGCTATGGCGGATCTTGCCGAAGCCGTCGACGGGCGCAGCGCCCACGCGCCGCGAGGGGCTGTCGGGACGAACCAGCTTGGGGAATCGCGCCTCGATGGCCGCGTTGCGGCGGCGCAAGGCGTCGTACGCGGCATCAGAGACCTCCGGCGCGTCCTGGCGATAGTAGAGGTCGTCATGATGGCGGATGAGGGCACCGAGGCGCTGCAGCTCGCTCGCCGCTTCGGCCCGCTTCAAATCGTCGACCGGGGTCTTGCTGAAATCGTTGTCGCTCATCGGCGCTCCACTCACCGCCCGCGCACGGCCAGCAATAGCGGAAGCGGCGCGGTCGGCAAACCGTGCCGCACGGCGATGCACATCTTCAGGAGCGCAACCGCTACGACTGCGGTCCGCCGAGCGAGGATGGCGGCACGGGCCCCTTGGGCGTGGAGGTGGCAGCGGGCCAATCTGGCGCGGCAGGCGCTGCCGGGACCGGCTTGTTGGCCGGCGGCGGCGGCGGCGACTTGGCGGGGCCCTGCAGCACGTCGGTCATCCACGAGCCCTGGCTGACTTGCGGCATCAGCCCCTGCTTGTTCAGCAGCGCGTAGGAGTCCTTGTACCACTGCGAGTTGGGGAAGTTGTGCCCGAGCACCGCCGTGGCGTTCTGCGCTTCCGGCGCAATGCCGAGCGCCAGATACGAGACGGAAAGCCGATACAGGGCTTCCTCGACGTGCGCCGTCGTCTGGTACTCGGTGACCACCGTCTTGAAGCGGTTGATGGCGGCGATGTGGTTGCCCTTTTTGAGGTAGTAGCGGCCGACTTCCATTTCCTGGGCGGCCAGCGTGTCCTCGCAAATTCGAATCTGATTGTCGGCGTTCTGCGCGTAACTGCTGTCGGGATAACGCGTCTTCAGTGTCTTGAACTGCGCCAGCGCCTTGCGGGTGGAATCCTGGTCGCGGTTCGGCTGCTTCATCTCATCGAAGTACGACTGCGCGATGATGTGATGGGCGAGCGGGGCTTCCTTGGTGCCGGGGTGCATGGTCGTGTAGCGCTCGGCGGACGCGATGGCCTCGGGGCCCTTGTTGGCCTTGTAGTAGGCGTAGGCGGCCATGACGATGGCGCGGCGCGCCTCGGGCGAGTACGGGTGCTCGCGGTCGACATCCTCGAATTTCTTGGCGGCGTCTTCGAAACTGCCCTTCGCCATCAGCGCGTCGGCGTCGGCGAACATCTTGGAGGGCGGATCGGGATTGAGCGGCGCGGACGGCATCGTTGGACGCACATCCAGCCAGCAGCATGGCGAAGGCGCTCAGCGCCAGCCCTTGCAGCACCTGCCGCGCGCGCCAGCCACCCCTGATTTTCCCCACCTGCGGCATCTGCCTGCTTTCATTGGACGCTGCGCCCCGGCCCCAGCGTCCACTCACCCCTAGCACATCCCTTAACCGCGGCGATACGGCGGCAAATGGCTGTTCCACACCGTCGCATCGGCTAGGGGATGATTGTGTTTCTTGTGGGACTTAGAGCGTTCTGCAGAGTGCTTCGCGGAAGCGAGTGCGCTGCCATTGCCACGCGCAGCAGCGGAGCCACTCCAAACAGCAACGCGGCCCGAAGGCCGCGTGCATTTGTTGCAAGCGATCGTTGTCGCTTATTCGCCGGCGGCGATGGCGTAGCCCATATCGACGGGCTTGGCCTCGCGTACGCGCGGCGCCTGCGCCACGGTCCAGGCTTGCGGATCGGCGAGCAGCGCCTGCACCACCAGCGAGTTGAGGCGATGGCCGCCCTTCACCGAGCGGTAGGCAGCGAGCAACGGCTTGCCGGCAAGGCAGAGGTCGCCGACAGCGTCGAGGATCTTGTGCCGCACGAACTCCTGCGGGTAGCGCAGGCCCTCGCGGTTCATGATCTTGTTCTCGCCGATGGCGATGGTGTTGGTGAGATTGGCTCCGAGCGCGAGACCAGCTTTCCAAAGTCTCTCGACGTCGCTCATGAAACCGAAGGTGCGAGCCCGGGAAATTTCGTGGCGGAAGACGCCGGGGCTCATTTCGAAGGAGAGGCGCTGTTTGCCGATCAGTGGGGTGGGGAAGTCGATTTCGACGTCAACGTGGAAGCCGGCGTGGGGAAGAAGTTCGCCCCAGCTCTCGCCTTCCTGTACGCGGATCGGCTTCAAGACCTTGATGTAACGGCGGGGTGCTTGCAGCTCGCGGATGCCGGTCTCGTCGATGAGGTCGACGAAGGGAGCCGAGCTCCCGTCCATGATCGGCACTTCTTTGCTGTCGATCTCGATGATGCAGTTGTCGACCGCCAGACCGCGCAGGGCGGCAAGGAGGTGTTCGACAGTGCCGACGGTGATGCCGGCGTCATTGCCGATCACCGTACACAGCGTCAAGTTCTTGACGTGCTCGACGCTGGCAGGAATTTCTGCGACCACGCGGCCGCGCTTGGTGACAAGAAAACGGAGGCCAGTATCGGCGGCTGCTGGATGCAGAATAACCGAAACTGGCGCTCCGCTGTGGACCCCCGTCCCTGTCACCTCGATCTCGCGCGCGATCGTAGTTTGTCGCGCGCCGATGAATCGATTCGACATATGCGCCCGTCCCTCGGATGACTTCCGGCGATCCACCAGTGTGACCTGGCAACCACCACCCCCAACAATGTTCGCGTCCCAAAATGCGATCTTCGTTAACTTGTCGGGGCGTCGTTTCGAGCTGCGCCCTTTGGTAGTGCAGGGACTTAGCAAACACCGTCGTTAACAACCAAACGATACGCTGAGCCTAGCTGCGGCGCCAAATCACGGTTTCTTACGATGTGTTACCACGATGGTACATGAGCAGTTTAGCGCATTTCTGCTCGTTTTTCGCGCATTGAAGGGTCGCTAGCGCTGCCGGTTGAAGAACTCCGGCAATGCCGAGCGCTCGTCCGAATCATCGCCCTCGCGCGAATCATTCTCGGCGGCCCACCACTCGTCCGAGGACGAGTTCGACATACGACGCGGATCGGGCGCCGCATTGCCCGTGGGCTGATCGTCTGTCTCGTCGCGACGGGCCCGGTTCATGATGCGCTGGAGGATGCCGCGGCGCTGTCCCCCCTCGTGGGCGGCGGGCAGCGGGGGAACCGGCGGAGTGGGAGCCGAATAGGCGGCCTTGGCGCGGTACTCGCGTTGCGCGACGGGCGGGAAATCCTCCACGTCCGGCATGCGACGCGAGCCGCGGCGCATGTCGGCGGGTGGCGCCGGCACGAATTGATCCTGGGTGCTGCCGATGGGATCTGGCGGCGTCGCGCGCGGGGCCTGCTGGCCCGCCCACGTCATCTGGGAGAAGCCTTCCTCGATAACGACGTTGCCGGGCGCGCGCCAAACTTCGCGCTGTGCCTGCGCCTCGCGGTCTTCGGCATGCACGCCGATCGCCTCGCTGAGGCGGCGCTGCATGTCCTCTTCCTGCTGCGGCGAGTGGGCAAAATTGCGCTGCGGCTCATGGCGCGGCATCTCCTGACGCGGAGGCGGCGGCGGGGCAGCGTGGGTGCGCGCGGCGCGTGCGCGCGGGTCGACCGGCATCGGCGCTTGCTCGCCAAGTCGGGCCATGCCCGAGGCGACGATCGACACGCGGACGCGATCGCCGAGCGTCTCATCGAAGGTGGCGCCGACGATAATGTTGGCTTCTGCATCGACCTCCTGGCGGACCCGGCTGGCCGCCTCGTCGACTTCATAGAGCGTCAGATCGCGACCGCCGGTGATCGACAGCAGCAGCCCGCGGGCGCCCTTGAGCGAGACGTCGTCGAGCAACGGATTGGCGATGGCTTCTTCGGCGGCGATCGAGGCGCGGCGCTCGCCGGAGGCCTCGCCCGTGCCCATGACCGCCGAGCCCATGCCGCTCATCACCGTGCGCACGTCGGCAAAGTCGAGGTTGATGAGGCCTTCTTTGATGATCAGATCGACGATGCAGGCGACGCCCGAATAGAGCACCTGGTCGGCAAGCACGAAGGCTTCGGCGAAGGTGGTCTTCTCGTTCGCCACCCGGAACAGGTTCTGGTTCGGAATAACGATCAGCGTGTCGACGTGCTTGCGGATTTCGGAGATGCCGATCTCGGCGATACGCATCCGGCGGGCACCCTCGAAGTGGAACGGCTTTGTGACGATGCCAACCGTGAGAATGCCGAGTTCCTTGGCCACGCGCGCGATCACCGCAGCAGCGCCCGTTCCCGTGCCGCCACCCATGCCGGCGGCGATGAACACCATGTGGGAGCCGGCGATCTGCGCGCGGATGTCGTCGATGGCCTCTTCGGCGGCGGCTTCGCCGATCTCGGGCTTGGAGCCCGCGCCGAGGCCTTCGGTGAGATTTATGCCGAGCTGCAGGCGGTGCTCGGCGCTCGAGGTCGCCAAAGCCTGCGCGTCGGTGTTGGCGACCACGAACTGCACGCCGACGAGGCCGGCGGAGATCATGTTGTTGATGGCGTTACAGCCAGCGCCACCAACGCCGATGACGTTGATGCGTGGTTTGAGGTCGGTGAGCTTTGGAAGCTGCAGCTTGATGCTCATCGCGGTCCGCGCGCTCCCCTGTGGCCGGTCGATGCCGGTAGGCACCTAACCAAGTTGCGGCCGTCGACCGAATTACGCGAAACCGGTCTTCAGCCACTCGCCGACGCGCTCGAAGTACCCCCCGCCGAGCGCCTCGCGGCTCCGCACTCCCGGAGCCTCTCCGCTTCCCGACGCGGCGACGGCCAGAAGCCCCGCGACGGTAGAAAACGCCGGACTGGACACACCCTGCGGCAATCCCATCGAGGATTGCGGACTGGCGACGCGTGCCGGACGGCCGAGCGTATTGGCGGCGAACTCGCCGAACCCGACGAGGGCGCTGGCGCCGCCCGTCAGAACCACACGCTCACCGGCGAAGGCCAGGATGCCGGCCTTGTCCAATCTCTCGCGCACCAGACCCAGAATGCTCGCCACACGCGGGCGGATAATTCCGGCCAGTTGCGCCTTCGTCGCCTGCCCGCGCGCGCCTTCGTCCTCGCCTGCGAGGGCAAAGGAAAAGGCCTCGTACTCGTCGGATTGAGCGACGACCATAGTGCCGTATAGCGTCTTGATTCGCTCGGCCTCCGCAAGTGGTGTCTGCAAGGCCTGGGCGATATCCAAGGTGATGTGGTGCCCGCCGACCGGCACGGTGGCAGCGTGGATGAAGTGCCCGTCCGCAAAGGCAGCGACGGTCGCGGTGCCCCCGCCGATGTCGATGCAGGTGACGCCGAGGTGGCGCTCCTCCTCGGTCGTGGCCGCCAGCGCGCTGGCGTAGGGGGTGGCGATCAAGGCGCGCACGTTGAGGTAGCAGCGCTCGACGACCAGCATCATGTTGCGCACCGGTGCCTCGTCGGCGGCCACGGTATGCAGGTCGGCGGCGAGGCGCGAAGCCGCCAGGCCGCGCGGATCGTGCGCACCGGCGACGCCGTCGACGCGGTAGCCGATGCGGTTGAGATGTATCAGCGTCCTCCCCTCGCGCTCGGCGAAGGCATGGCCCCCGGTCATCAGCCGATCGATGTCGTCGGCGCGGATGACGCCGCCGGTCACGTCGACGGTGGCAGCGAAGTTCGAGGATTGCAGACGTCCGCACGATACCGAGACGAACACTTCCTCGAGCGTCTGGTGCGCCATGCGCTCGGCCTGGGCGATGGCGGCGCGCACCGTGGTCTCGGCCTCGGCGAGGTCGATGATGACCCCGGCCTTGAGACCGCGCGAACGATGATGGCCGAGCCCCAGCACGCGCACGCGGCGCGGCTCTCCGGGGCGCTCGGGCGCATCGAGCGCGGCGATGACGCAGGCGACCTTGCTCGTTCCGATATCGAGCAGACCGACGATTTCGGTGTTTCTGGCCTCTGTCCTGTCGCGGCTCAGCATAGCGGCTTTCCTCGACTAACTCTGGGTGGGGTTTAACGATGCGGTCGGCGGAGCCGGGCGGACGGTGATGCGCCCGGGCGCACGCAGATCGACGATGATGTTCTGGGCGTTGAGCAGCTTGCCGAGCCCATCGGGCGATGACAGCGCGGCCAAGGCGAACGCCTCGCGGTCCGAGCCGAGGTGCACGACGACGCCGTCCTTCAGGTGCAGCGTCCAGCGGCGCCCCCCGACCCGCTCGGCCATCTCGAAGCGTTCAGCGACGCGCGGAAAACGCACGATCAGCTCCAGCAGCGCCTGCGCCTGCTGCGGGGCGCCGGCTCCCGATAGCCGCGGCAAACCCACTTTGGCGCCGGATTTGAGACCCGACAGCACGCGGCCCGAACCGTCGACGAGGAATTCACGCCCGTCGTCGATCCACAATGCTGCGGGCTGGCGCTCGATGACGCGCACGTCGAGCGCGCCGGGGTAGATGCGGCTGATGGCGACGGTTGCCACCCACGGCAGGGCCTCGATGCGGGCGCGCGCCGCGGCGGCGTCGAAAGTTACCAGCGAGCCGGTGCTCGGCAGGTCGACGGCGGCAAAGACATCGGCGTCGGGGGTAAAGCGCTGGCCACTGACGGACACCTGCTCGATGCGCAGACCGGTCCAGTAGAACACCTGCTGCATGTCCGGCAGCAGACTGGCGACCACGCGTGTCTGGCGACCGCCGTCGGTGAGCAGCGAGAAGGCGAGCGCACCCGAGAGTCCCATGAACAACGCCAGCCCCACTCGGCGACCGAAGGCGGCGCGACGCGGCGGCGGCCGGCGGCGGGGAAATAGGGGACCCGGCTGATGGGCAGGTTCATCGGAAGGGGAAGGGGATGCGTCGAGAGCGGAGAACAAGGTCGCGTCAGGATCCAGCGATAGTGCCTGCGGCACCCGCTTCGGGATCTCGGAAACGCCCCCTACCTGTTGCAACTCGCGTCCTCGACCAACCACCGCACGAGCTCGCCAAACGACCAGCCCGCGTACTGCGCCAGCTCGGGTACGAGCGAAGTCTCGGTCATCCCCGGCTGCGTATTGACCTCAAGGCAGATCAGCTCGGCTGTCCCCTCGGTCGTGTCGTCGTAACGAAAATCCGCCCGTGCAGCGCCCCGGCATCCCAATGCGCGGCAAGCGGCCAATGTGTATTTCCGGACCAATTGGTAAACATCCGGTGAAAGATCGGCCGGCAGCACGTGCTGCGACCCGCCGGGCGCGTATTTCGCCTCGTAATCGTAGAATTCCAGCCCCTTCAGCGGCTTGATCTCGATGACGTCGGTGACGAAGTCGCCGATGACGGCGCAGGTCAGCTCGCGTCCGGGGATGTAGCGCTCGACCATCAGCAGGTCGTCCGGCTCTCCCCCTTCGCCGATGCTCGAGGGCGGCGCGTTGGCGCCGACCTCGACGATGACGACGCCGACGCTGGAGCCCTCGGCCACCGGCTTGACCACGTAGGGTGGCGTCAGCACATGGCGGCTGATGGCCTCGCGGCGGGTCACCACCTCGGCGTCGGCCACCGGCACGCCGGCCGGGCCCATGACGTCCTTGGCGCGCTCCTTGTGCATGGCCAGGGCCGATGCCAGCACGCCCGAGTGCGTGTAGGGGATGCCCATCGTCTCGAGCAGGCCCTGCACGCAGCCGTCCTCGCCGAAGCGGCCGTGCAGCGCATTGAAGCAGACGTCGGGAGCGACCTCTTTCAGCTTGGCGGCGAGGTCGCGATCGACGTCGATCTGCGTGACGCGATAGCCTTCGCCCTCAAGCGCCTTGGCGCAAGCCGCGCCCGAGCGCAGGGAAACTTCGCGCTCGGCCGACCAGCCGCCCATGAGCACGGCGACATGGCCATGCGTGCGCTCCGGCGCCTTACCGATCATATGACTTCCGCCTCCGCCAGCGCTTCCCCGGTCGGGCAGCCGGGTAGCGGCAGACCCAATCTAATGATTTCCCACTGCAGCTGAATGGCCGTGCGCGCCTTGACGCGCGCGCGCACCGTCTCGCCGAGCCGCTCGATATCGCCGGCGGTGGCGCCGGCATCGTTGATGAGGAAGTTGCAGTGCATCTCGGAGACCTTGGCGCCGCCGATGCGCAAACCGCGGCAGCCGGCCTCATCGATCAGCTTCCAGGCGCTGTGGCCGGGCGGATTCTTGAAGGTCGAGCCGCCGGTGCGCTCGCGGATCGGCTGGTTCTTCTCGCGATAGTCTGCAACCTCTTCCATCTCTTTCAGGATGGCGGCCGGATCGCCCGCGGTGCCCTGATAGAGCGCCTCGGTGAGAATCCAGTCGGCGGGAACCTCGCTGTGCCGATAGGTGAAGCCCATGTCGGCAAGGCTCAGTACGTGGATGTTGCCGGCGCGATCGACGGCGCGCGCCTCGATGAGCGCGTCCTTTGTCTCGCGCCCATGCGCGCCGGCGTTCATGCGCAGAGCGCCGCCGATGGACCCGGGTATGCCGCGGTAGAAGGCGAGGCCGGCGATACCGGCGTCGGCGGCGGCGCGTGCCACCTTCACGTCGGGAACGGCGGTGCCGGCGCGGATGCGATGGCCGGGCTCAGGCGCGATGGCCGAAAAGCCCTTGCCGAGGCGGATGACGACGCCGGGAACGCCGCCATCGCGCACCAGGAGATTGGAGCCGAGACCGACGACGGTGACCGGAAGATCGGCGGGAATGCCGGCGAGGAAGTAGGCGAGGTCGGCCTCGTCGGCGGGCGTGAACAGTGCCTGCGCCGGACCGCCGACGCGGAACCAGGTGATGTCGGCCAGCTTGGTGCCGCCGGCAAGGCGGCCGCGCAGCTCAGGCAGCCGCGCCGCCAGGTCAGCGCTGAGATCGGGTAACGTCAACGTCGCCTCCGCGTTGTTGGCTGCGGCCAATCAGGCGTTGGCGCGGCGCGGCTCTTCAGCGCCGAGCCAGCCCGGCAACGCGTGTGCCCACTCGGTCGAGGTGCCGGCGCCAAGGCAGATCACCATGTCGCCGGGGCGCATGTGGTGGCGCAGCAGCGGCGCCAGATCGCCCACGGTGTCGATGGCCGTCGCCGAAGGATGGCCCGCAGTGCGGATGCCCTCGGCCATGTAGTGCTGGTTGATGCCCTGCACCGGCTGCTCGCCGGCCGAATAGAGCGGCGCCACGATGACGCTGTCGGCATCGCGGAAGCAGGCGCAGAAATCGCCGTAGAGATCGGTGACGCGGCTGTAGCGGTGCGGCTCGAACACGGCGATGACGCGGCCGCGCGAACCGGCTCGCGCCGCCGCCAGCACGGCGGAAATCTCGGCCGGATGGTGCGCATAGTCGTCGTAAATGGAGGCGCCGTTCCAGGTGCCGGTGAGCTCGAAGCGGCGCTTGACGCCGGTGAAGGTCGAGAGCGCGGCGCGGATGGCGTTGTCGGGAATGCCGGCCTCGCTCGCGGTCGCAATGGCGGCCAGCGCGTTGAGCGCGTTGTGCTGTCCGGCAATGGGGATGGCCCAGCCGCGGATGTGCCGCTCGCCGCCACGCACGCGCGGCCCGAGTTCGGCGTCGATGACGATGCCGCCGCGGTCCTGCGTCAGCCCGCGCAGCATGAGATCGGCGCCGCGCGTGGTCCCGTAGGTCAGCAGGCGGCGGCCGTCGCGGCGAAGTTCCAGGCGCTCGATCATGTCGCGCACCACCGGATGGTCAATGCAGGTGACGGCGAGACCGTAGAAGGGAATGTTGCGGAAGAAGGTCTCGAACTCGCGATGCATGTTCTCGACCGTCTTGAAGTGGTCGAGGTGCTCGGGATCGATGTTGGTGACGATACCGATCTGCGTCGGCAGGCGCACGAACGTGCCGTCGGACTCGTCGGCCTCGACGATCATCCACTCGCCCTTGCCGAGGCGCGCGTTGGTGCCCCAGTCCTGGATGATGCCGCCCGAGATGACGGTCGGGTCGACGCCGGCGGAAGCGAAGATGTGGGCGATGAGTGAGGTGGTGGTCGTCTTGCCGTGAGTGCCGGTGACCGACACCGTCGAATAGAGGCGCATCAACTCGGCAAGGATCTCGGCGCGGCGGATAACCGGCAGGCCCTTGGCGCGCGCAGCTTCCAGCTCGGGGTTGCCCGCCTTGACGGCGCTGGAGATGACGATGGACCGGGCGCCAACAAGGTTGATGGCGTCATGGCCAATGAACACGCGCACGCCCTTGGCGCGCAGGCGGCGTACGTTGGCTGAATCCTTTTGGTCGCTACCCTGGACCGAATAGCCCTTGGCGAGCAGAATTTCGGCGATGGCGCTCATGCCGATGCCGCCGATGCCAATGATGTGGAAGGTCCCGATCTCGCGGGGCATCTGCATAGTGTGGTCCCTCGTCCCTTCGCCGACCAATGCCAGCTTCGTGGCCCGCTTATGGCGGCGGCTGCTTTTGCCCCTTCAGCCGCCCAATCACCTAGATCGCATCAGCTCTTCGGTCAGGTCGGCCAGACGCGCCACTGCATCCGGCCTGCCGAGCTTTTTAGCGGCGTCGGCCGACCGAGCCAACGCATCAGGGTCACCCAACAGCTTACCGATGTCCTGCGCAAGGCGCTGCGACGACAAATCCTTCTGTTCGATACACCAAGCCGCACCCGATTCGGCAAGCCTTCCGGCGTTCTGGAGCTGATCATTGTCGAGCGCGTGCGGCAGCGGAACCAGGATCGACGGCCGTCCGATGACGGTCAATTCGGCCACCGTCGAGGCCCCGGAGCGGGCGACGACGAGGTGCGACTTGGCCATACGTTCTGGAAGATCGGAGAAAAAGTGCGACACCTCGGCCGCGATGCCGCTGGCGCGGTACGCCGCGGCAACCGCTTCGGCATCCTCGGCGCGCGCCTGCTGAACCACATCGAGGCGATGGCGGATATCCATGGGCAGCAGGGCGAGCGCGGGCGGTACCGCTTCGGAAAAGAAGCGCGCGCCCTGGCTGCCGCCGAAGACCAACAGCGACAGCCGCCCGTTGGGCTGCGATTTGTAATAGGGACGCCGCGCCGCATCGATGACCGATGAGCGCACCGGGTTGCCGGTGAGACGCGCCTTGCTGGCGAGATCAGGCGCCAAGTACTTGGTCGCCGCGAACGAAGTCGCGATGCCGGTGACGCCCTTGGCGAGCATCTTGTTGGCGCGCCCGAGAACGGCGTTCTGCTCGTGCAGCAGCGAGGGGATGCCGCGCAACTGCGCCGCCTTGATGGGCGCGAAGGTCGGATAGCCGCCGAAGCCGACGACGACTTTCGGCTGCAGTTGCCCCAGCAGCTTGAAGGCGGCGATAAGCCCGCGCGACAGCAGCAAGCCGGTGCGCGCCATGGCGATGGGCGACTTCGAGCCCAGCGTCGCCGAAGGCAGGCGATGCACGCTGCGGGCCGGGAAGCCGGTGCCGTAGCGATCGCCGCGCATGTCGGTCGCGAGATCGACAGCGATGCCGCGCCGCGCCAGCTCCTCGGCCAGCGCCTGGGCCGGAAAGAGATGTCCGCCGGTGCCGCCTGCCGCCAGCAGAACCGAAGATGTTTGCTCAGTCACTTTTGTACCCGTCCCAGCGGCTGCAGCCGCTGATCGATGTTGGCAGCGTCGGTAAGCAAGGGCGGCTTCCTGAGCCTGGCCGCGTTGGGGCGATGCCGCGTCAGCGCCAGCAGCATGCCGAGCGTAATCGACACCGCCAGCATAGAGGAGCCGCCGGAGGAAACGAACGGCAACGTGATGCCCTTGGCCGGCAGCAGGCCGACGTTGACGCCCATGTTGATCAGCGATTGCAGGCCGAAGAGCAGCGCCAGGCCCTGGATGGACAGACGCGTTGCCGCATCCTTCTCCTGCGCCGCGGCCAGAAGCGCGCGCATGACGATAAAGGCGAACAGGCCGAGCAGCACCAGACAGGCGATGACGCCGTATTCCTCGGCTACGACGGCGAAGATGAAGTCAGTGTGGGCGTCGGGCAGCGCCGTCTTGATGGTGCCCTCGCCGGGACCGCGGCCGAGAAAACCGCCTTCGGAGAACGAGCGGATGGCGCGGTCGAGCTGCGAGTAGTCACCCGGGGTCGGCGAGAAAAACTTGTCGATGCGGAAGCGCACATGGTCGAACGAGGAGTAGGCGAACGCGAGGCCCATGACGCCGCATACGGCGATGATGCCGGCGCCGAGCAGTGCCTGTCCCGAGAGGAAGTAGAGCGTTCCCCACACGGCAGTGACGAGCAGTGTCTGTCCGACGTCAGGCTGCGCGATGAGTAGCCCGGTGAAGAGCGCGGCGACGAAAATAGCGATCGGCAGCGCTGGCATGTCTGCGCGTTTCTGACTCTCGGCGAACAGCCAGGCGGACACGACGACGAACCCCGGCTTGGCGAACTCGGAAGGCTGGATCGAATGTCCGGCGATCGACAGCCAGCGGCGCGCGCCGTGGATATCGCCGCCGACGAAATAGACGGCGATGATGCCGAGCATGGATACCGCGAACAACCCGAGCGCCAGACGCCGCACGCCGCGCGGGGAAAACAGCGATACGGTCAGCATGACCATGACGCCGAGGGCGGAGAAGAACAGGTGCCGCTCGACGAAGTAGTAGGTGGGCAGGCCCTTGCGCAGCGCCACGGCGGGGCTTGCGGCCAGCGACAGCACGAGCCCGGCGCCGACCAGCGCCAGGATGGCGCCGACGAGCACGTGGTCGACGGTGAACCACCAGTCGGCGACGCGGCTGCGATCGGCGCGCGATAGCCTCATGCAGGCTCCTTTACTTGGCGCCGACGACTTCCATCGGGGGAGCCGGCCGCCGATGCCGTCTGACGCAGAGGCGTCATGCGGCGCCTCGCTTCATGTCGATGCCGGGCAGCGCGGCGACGAGGGCGCGGAACGCCTCGCCCCGCACCTCGAAATTGCGGAACTGATCGAAGGAGGCGCACGCGGGCGACAGCAGCACCACGGGCTCGCCAGCGCTCGCAGCGGCATCGCGCGCGGCCGCGGACGTCGCCGCATCGAGGGTGCCGCAGCGTTCGAAGGCGACGCGGCCATCGAGACTCGCTGCGAACTCCTCGGTTGCCTCGCCGATCAGATAGGCCTTGGCGATACGATCGAAATATTGGCTCAGCGCCGCGATGCCGCCCGCCTTCGGCTTGCCGCCGAGAATCCAGTGGATGTTGCCGGGGAAGGACAGCAGCGCCTTTTCAGTCGAGTCGGCGTTGGTTGCCTTGCTGTCGTTGACGAACAGCGTACGCCCCTGGCGGCCGAGTTCCTCCATGCGGTGCGCAAGGCCGGGGAAGGTCTTCAGGCAGCGGGCGATCTCGGACGGTGCCAAGGGCTCGGGTAGCGACAACAGCGCCGCCGTGGCAGCGCAAGCGTTCTCCGCGTTGTGTACCCCGCGCAGCGAACCGATGCCGGCGAGATCGGCGATCTCGGTCACGCGGTCGCCGGCGCGCAGCACGATGCGTGTGCCGTCGACACCGATCTCGCAATCGGTACCTACGCGGACGGAAATGCGCTTCACGGCCTCGGCGCCCTTAGCCTTGATGACGTGCGCGGCGATGGCCTGGCAGTAGGCATCATCGACGCCGATGACCGCCTGCGCCGCGCCCTTGACGAGGCGCGCCTTGACGGCCGCGTAGTTTTCGATGGTGCCGTGGCGATCCAGATGGTCGGGCGTCACGTTGAGCAGCACGCCGACCGAGGGGTCGAGGGTGGGCGCGAGGTCGATCTGATACGACGAGCATTCGATGACGTAGTGGCGTCCCGGTGCGAAGGGTTCGAGCGACAGCATCGCAGTGCCGATGTTGCCGCCCACCTGGGTATCGCGCCCCGCCTCCTTGAGGATGTGCGCGGTGAGCGCCGTCGTCGTCGACTTGCCGTTGGTGCCGGTGATGGCGATGAGCGGCACATCGAAAGTCTGCGCGCGCCGCTCGCGCCCGAACAGCTCGAGGTCGCCAATGACCTCGACGCCGGCCAGTTTGGCGGCGTGTGCCGTCCAGTGCGGCTCGGGGTGGGTGAGCGGCACCCCCGGCGCGAGCACGAGAGCTGAGAACACCGCCCAGTTGGCTTCCTTCAGGTCGGCGGTCTTGAGGCCGGCTTCGGCAGCGGCCTTGACGCCGGCAGCGTTGTCGTCGCTGCACACCACATCTGCCCCGCCATCAACGAGGGCCTTGGCGGTGGCGATGCCGGAAGCACCGAGGCCGAATACGGCGACCCGCCTGCCGGCGAAGGTTGTGATGCGAATCATGGGTGGAAATCTAACGCAACTGGAGGCGGTTGAGGTGGCGGCCTTAGCGCAGCTTGAGTGTGGCGAGGCCGACCAGCGCCAGGATCACCGAGATGATCCAGAAGCGCACCACGACCGTCAATTCCTGCCAGCCTTGCTGCTCGTAGTGGTGGTGCAACGGCGCCATGCGGAAGACGCGTTTTCCCGTCGTCTTGTAGGAGACGACCTGGATGATGACCGACAGCGTCTCCAGCACGAACAGGCCGCCGACGATGCCGAGCACAATCTCGTGCTTGGTGGCGACGGCGATGGCGCCGAGCGCGCCGCCGAGCGCCAACGAGCCCGTGTCACCCATGAAGATCATGGCCGGCGGGGCGTTGAACCATAGAAAGCCCAGGCCGGCGCCGATCAGGGCGCCGCAGATGACCGCGAGTTCGCCGGTGCCGGCGACGTAATGGATCTGCAGGTACTGGGCGAACTTGGCGTTGCCGATGAGGTAGGCGATGAGCCCGAAGGTGGCGGCGGCGATCATCACCGGCACGATGGCGAGGCCGTCGAGACCGTCGGTGAGGTTCACAGCGTTACCGGCGCCGGCGATGATGAAGACGCCGACCAGCACGAAGAAAATGCCGAGATCGACCACCAGGTTCTTGAAGAACGGCAGGGTGAGCACCTGGCTGATCTCGGGCGGGCCGAGATACATGACGAAGCCCGTGGCGATCGCGGCGATCAGCACCTCAAGGCCGAGTCGCATGCGGCTCGAAAAGCCCGACGAGGTGCGGCGCGTCACCTTCAGGTAGTCGTCGTAGAAGCCGATGGCCCCGTAGCCGAGCGTCACCCCGAGCACGATCCAGATGTACGGGTTGCCGAGATTGGCCCACAGCAGCGTCGACACGGTGACGCCGGCGAGGATCATGAGGCCGCCCATGGTCGGCGTGCCGACCTTGGAGAGGTGCGACTTGGGGCCGTCGTCGCGGATCGGCTGGCCCTTGCCCTGCTTGACGCGCAACAGGTCGATGATGCCGGGGCCGAACAGCATGACGAACAGCAGGGCGGTGAAAATGGCGCCACCGGTGCGGAAGGTGATGTATTTGAAAACATTCAGGATCCCGATCTGATCGCTGAAGCTCACGAGCTCATACAGCATGCAACTCTCCGAACGGCATCTTCCATTCCCCCGCGGCTCGAACCCTGACGGCTAGGCGCGCGCCTTATCCTGCTCGCCCTTTGCTATCAGGGCTTCGACAATCGGCGCCATGCGTGAGCCCAGCGACCCTTTGACCATGATCACGTCGCCGGCGCGAGCCGCCTCGGTCACCGCCGCCACAATCCCCGCCGATGTTGGCGCCCAGGCCCCGCGCCGCCCTGCCGGCAGTGCATCGTAGAGACGCTGCATGTTGGGGCCACTGGCAAAGACCAGATCGACCTCGGCGGCGTCAACCGGCTCGGCAAGCCCCGCGTGCAGCGCCGCCCCGTTCTCGCCCAGTTCGAGCATGTCGCCGAGGACGGCGATACGGCGCGCGAAACGGGTGCGCGGCACGGTTGCCATGGCGGCGAGCGCCGAACGCATCGATGCCGGATTGGCGTTGTAGCTTTCATCGATGAGCAGCAGGCTGCCCCCGGCAACAGCGATCTGGCGGCGCGCGCCACGCCCCACGGCGGCGCGCATCTCCGCGAGCGCCGGCACGGCGTTCTCCGCGTCGGCACCGAGCGCTGAGCAGCGCCGCAACGACGGCAAGCGAATTCTGCGCAAGGTGCGCCCCAGGTGCGCCGAGGCGGTAGGCGATGCGCCGTCCATCGAGGTTGACGGCGATGTCCGTACCCTCGGCATCGAGCGCGAACACTTCGGGGTGGACGTCGGCGTTTTCATGACGGCCGAAGGAGACGATGCGCGCCCCGTGCTCGGCCGCGCGCCGCGCCAGAAATTCAAAGTGCGCGTTGTCGCGGTTGAGGATGGCGACGCCGCCCGGCTCCAGCCCGGAGAATATCTCCGCCTTGGCCTCGGCGATCTTCTCGGTGGTGCCGAAGAATTCCAGATGCACCGGCTCCACCGTCGTCACGATGGCGACGTGCGGGCGCACCAGGGCCGTCAGCGGCGTGATCTCGCCGGCGTGGTTCATGCCGATCTCGAACACTCCGTAGCGGACGTCGGCCGGCATGCGGGCGAGCGTCAGCGGCACGCCCCAGTGGTTGTTGAACGATTTCTCGGCGGCGTGCGTCGGCGCCAGGCGCGACAGGCAATTGCGCAGCGCTTCCTTGGTGCCCGTTTTGCCGACGCTGCCGGTGATGGCAACGATGCGGGCATCGGTGCGGCGGCGGGCGGCGGCGGCGATGCCGCGCAGCCCTTCGAGCGTGTCGCGCACGCGCAGCAGCGCGCCGTCACCTTCAACGCGCTTGTAATCGGTCGACACGAGGGCAGCGCCGGCACCTTTGCGGAAGGCCTCAAGCACGAAGTCGTGCCCGTCGCGCACATCGCGCAGGGCGACGAACACTTCGCCCGGCTGCAGCGAGCGCGTGTCGATCGAAAATCCGCTGACGGGAGCGGTCGGCGTCCCGTCGGCCACGCCCATGGCGGCCGGCACGAGGCTGTCCCACGTCCATAAGGCTTCGGTCATCGCTCAGCCGCGCTCCAATGCCTTGCGGATCTCGTCATGATCCGAGAATGGGAGGACCTTGTCGCCGACGATCTGACCCGTTTCGTGGCCCTTGCCGGCAACGACCAGTACGTCACCAGGCCCCAGCATGGCGACCCCGGCGGCGATCGCCTCGGCGCGGTCGCCGATCTCCTGCGCGCCGGGCGCCGCGATGAGGATTTCAGCGCGGATGGCGGCAGGCTTTTCGGTGCGCGGGTTGTCGTCGGTGACGATGACGACGTCTGCCTTGTCGACCGCGATGGCGCCCATGATCGGCCGCTTGCCTTTGTCGCGATCCCCACCGCAGCCCATGACGCAGATCAGCTTGCCGGTGGCGAACGGGCGTAGCGCGTCGAGAACGGCGGCGAGCGCCTCCGGCTTGTGCGCGTAGTCGACGGCGGCGAGGCCTCCGCGCACTTCGCCGATGATTTCCAGGCGTCCTTTGACACCCTTTAGACCCTGCAATGCAGGCAGGACGCGCCCGGGGACGTCGCCAGTGGCGATGGCGAGACCGGCTGCGACGAGCGCGTTGGCGGCCTGATACTCGCCGAGCAGTGGCAAGCGGATGTCGTACACGCGTCCCTCGTGCGCCACGGACATGCGCTGAGCAAAACCTTCGCGCACCAAGCGCTCGAGCTTCAGGGACTCACCGGTGCGGCCGACCGTGAACACGCGGCGACCGGCATCCTCGGCGACCTCGCGGGCGCGCGCGCCTCCCTCGGCGTCGACGTTGATCACCGCCGTGCCATCCTCGGGCAGCAGCTCGCTGAATAGTCGCAGCTTGGCGGCGAGGTAGGCTTCGACGGTCGGATGATAATCGAGGTGATCGCGTCCGAGATTGGTGAAGCCGGCCGCCTTGATGAGCACGCCATCGAGGCGGTGCTGATCGAGGCCGTGCGATGATGCCTCGAAGGCAAGATGCGTGATGCCCTCGACGGCGAGTTCGGCCAGCGTCTTGTGCAGCGATATCGGATCGGGCGTCGTCAGCGATCCGTAGACGGCTGAATCGTTCTTGATGAGGCCGATAGTGCCGAGCGACGCGCTGCTATGGCCAAGGGAGGCGTAGATCTGCCGCGTGAAGTCAGCCACCGACGTCTTGCCGCTGGTGCCGGTCACCGCGACGACGGTTTGAGGCTGCCGCAGGCCGAAGAAGCGCGCCGCCATGAGCGCCAGAACGCGGCGCGGCTCGAGAGTGCGCAGCACCGGCACGTCGCCGACGCCGCTGACCTCGGTGTCCTGGTCGACGAGTACCGCCACCGCGCCTTTGGCAACGGCATCACTGATGAAGCGCGCGCCATCCGCCTTGCTGCCGGAGATGGCGGCGAACACAAAACCGGGCAGCACAGTGCGACTGTCGGAGGTGATGCCGGTGACGTCCAAGTTGCCTGCACCGGCCGGAGCGTTGGCGTCGGCCCCGATGAGCGAGGAGAGAAGCATGTTTCTCCTAGTGTCCTGATCGCGAAGTTCGTCGCTTGCTGCCGCAGATGTCGAACGAAGTTCGCGTTCTGCGGAACACTAGGCGCGATGTTGCGGCGTCACCGAGCTTCATATTTTGCGCCCGGCGCAGCGTCAAACGCTACGCTAGGCGACCGGGCTGCCGCCGCCTGCTCGGGCAGCAGGCCGAGCAGTGGACCGATGCGCGAGATTATACGCGAAGTCGTCGGCGCCGCATTTCGGGAGGCGAGCACCTCGCCGGCCGTCTCCTTGGTCGCCTGCGGCTCGAACACGAGCACGAAAACGACGTAGCGCGGCCGGCTCATGGGGAACGCTGCAAGGAACGAGGAGATCACGGCTTTCTCGCGATAGCCGCCGGGTCCCGGCATCTCCGCCGTGCCCGTCTTGCCGCCCACCTCGTAGCCGGCCACTTCGGCGCGCTTGCCGGTGCCGCCGGCCTCGGCGACGTTGCGCCGCATGAGCGTGCGCATCGTCGCACTGGTTGTAGCGCTGATGAGCGGAATATCGGCCTGGCCGGCATCGGGCTGCCGTTTGATGAATGTCGGCGCCACTTTGCGGCCGCCATTGACGAGCGCGGCACTCGCGGCGGCGAACTGCAGCGGTGCCATGGCGATGCCGTGCCCGTAAGAGGCGGTGATCGTCTCGATCTCCCCCCAGCGCGGCGGCAACTGCGGCGTCGCCACGGCGCCCACCTCGGTTTTAATGGAATCGAGCAGCAGCATATGGCGCAGAAACGCCTCGAAGCGCTGCGGACCCGCTTGCAGTGCCAGCATGCCGGCGCCGACGTTGGAGGAGTGGATGAATATCTCGGCTACGCTGAGCGGCCGGCGCAGCGGATGCAGATCCTTGATGGTGAAGCCGCCGGAGATGAGTTCCTTGCGCACGTCGATGACCGTCTCGGGCGTCGCCAGCGCCTGGTCGATGGCCAAGGCCACCGTCATCGTCTTGAACACCGAACCAAGCTCGAATGTGCTGCCGGCGACCTTGTCGACGTTGGCGGCATCAAGGCTCATGTTCGGCCGTCCGGGATCGACCGCCGGCAAGGACGCCGATGCCAGAACCTCGCCTGTGTTTACGTCGAGCACGATGGCGGCCGCACCCTTGGCCTGGTACCGGCCGACGGCATCGGTGAGCTCTGCTTCCACCGCGTGCTGCACGCCGATGTCGAGGGACAGGCGTACGGGCGGACGCTCGGCGAGCGTGGCGCCCTGCACTGATTCAACGCCCACCACCTCATCGACATAGCGCTCGATGCCGGCGACGCCCTTGTTGTCGATGTTGACGTAGCCGATCACATGCCCGGCGAGCTTGCCGGCCGGATAGGCGCGGCGCAATTCGCGACGGAAGTCGAGGCCCGGAAGGCCGAGGTTGTGCGCCGCCTGCGCCAGGCGGGGAGACAATCCGCGCCGCACCCACACGAAGCGGCGGTTGCGGTCGGAGAGATCGCGGCGCAGCGCTGAGCGGTCGAGACTGGGGAAGACACCGGCCAGTTTCTCGATCACCTCGTCGCGATCGATGACGCGGGCCGGATCGGCGAACAGCGAATAGGCCTCGACGTCGGTAGCCAACAAGCGGCCTTGGCGGTCGACGATGTCAGGGCGCGCGAAACTCTGCGCCACCGTCTGATTGAGGCTCGACGACAATTCGCCCTGGTTCGACATGGCGAGCCGCACCAGCTGCGCGCCGACGGCGAGGAAGGCAATGGCGATGGCCAGCGAGGCGATGAGCGTGCGCAGCGGTCCATTGGCACCGGTCGCTTCGCCGCCGGGCTGGCCGCTCGTCAATGCGTCATCGCTGGGCGCGCCCATGCTCACGCTCAATTCCCCTGCTTCGGGGCGACGGGCTTGGCTCCGCCATTGGCGACCCGCGCCAGTGCCGCTTCCGGCGTTGCCGCCAACTGCTGTTCGGATGCGGGACCGAGGCCGAGTGCGCGCGCCAGTGGTTCGATGCGCTCGGGGCGCCCGAGGTGAGCGCGTTCGGCCTTGAGCACGGCGATGTCGCCGCGCGCCGTTTCAATGGTGCGTTCCTGCTCGGCGACGCGCGCCTCGATCTGCCGGGTATCGTAGTTGCTGGAATACAGGACGAAAGCGCTGGCGAGGGTCAGCAACAGTGCCCCGATAATGACGATCCGCATCGAGCCCCCTCCTACGTCGCTACGCAATCACTCGATCGAGGGCACCCCAAGCTCTGCTTCGTCGAGCGGCCAGGCCGGTGCATCGGTACGCACCCCCGCCCGCAGCCGTGCCGATCTGGCGCGCGGGTTTACCTCGAGTTCTTCTTTCTGAGGAGTTAACGGACGCCGGTTAACAATCTCAAAACTCGGTACCTGCAATTTTATCGATTGGGCCGGCAGATGCCGCGAAACGCCGGTTTCCTTGCCGGCGCGCTCCTGCAGGAACCGCTTCACGATGCGGTCTTCCAGGGAGTGGAAGGTGACGACGACCAGGCGCCCGCCCGGTTTGAGGATGCGTTCCGCGGCGCTGAGCGCACGCGCCAGTTCGCCCAGCTCGTCGTTGACGTAGATGCGCAGCGCCTGGAACGTCTGGGTCGCTGGATGCTGCGGGTCGCCGCGACGTCCGCCAACGGCGCGCGAAACCAGTTCGGCGAGCGTGCGCGTCGCGGTGATGGGTGCCGCCGCGCGCGCCTTCACGATGGCCTTGGCGATGGGGCGTGAGCGCCGCTCTTCGCCCAGCACGTAGAGGATGCGCGCCAGATCCTCTTCATCGGTGTCGTTGACGACGTCGGCTGCCGACGTGCCGGAGGACGACATGCGCATGTCGAGCGGGCCGTCGGCTTGAAATGAAAAGCCGCGCTCGGCGATGTCGAGCTGCATCGATGAGACGCCGATATCGAGCACGACGCCATCGACGGGACTGACGTCCTGCTCGCGGGCGACGAGGTCCAATTCGGAAAAGCGCGATTGGATGACGGTCAGGCGGTCGCCGAATTCATCCTGCAACGGCTGGCTGCCGAGGATGGCGCGCGGGTCGCGGTCGAGCGCCAACACGCGGCAGTCGGCAGCCTCGAGAATGGCACGCGTGTAGCCGCCAGCTCCGAACGTAGCGTCGATGAAGGTTTCGCCGCCTAGCGGACGGAGGCCGGCGACGACCTCCGAAAGCAGCACGGGGATGTGGCGCGCGCGACCGGGCTCAGTGAGTGGTTCGCCTGCCCGGCGTCGCGCTGTCATCCCCGTGCTCCTTCGCTTCCGTCATCCTCGTCTTCAGAGGATAGACGGTTCCCCGCGCCGAAGAGCTTACGAGTTTGGTGGATTTTTTCCCGGGCGCGCTCGCGCCGCTCGGCGAAGCGCTCGGGATTCCACATCTGAAATTTGTCGCCCAGGCCGACAAAAGTGACCTGGGCCGCAAGGCCGGCGTGCGCGCGAAGCCCTTCAGGAAGGCTGATGCGGCCGTCGCCATCGATCGCGAGGACCTGGACGTCGCCGTAGAGTGCGACAGAGAGTTCGTCCCGCTCGTCCGAATAGTCCGGCAGGCCCGCGAGAAGCCCGTCGATCTTTTTTGCAAGTCTCTCGCCGCCAGCATCGAGAGCCTGAGCTTCGAGCGCGGGGTAGCAGTAGATGCCGCCAGCGCCTCCAGAGGCGTAGCCGTCGCGTTCGAGGACGGCACGGAAGGGCGCGGGGATTGAGACCCGGCCTTTGGCGTCGATCTTGTTTGTGAATGTCGAGACAAAGCGGTCCATCCCCTTTTGCAGCCTCGCGCACCACTCGAACCAACGCGCCCCCGATGGGCACCTTTCCGCTTCATCCAACTGCACCGACCGGGGGGCCGTGGCGGTCGCTCGAGTTCTGAGCCCTCGATCAAAACCGGCGCCCTGCCACGGGACCCTGCCCGGTGCGGTCGGGCACTCATGGGATCGCATGGGATTAGATGGACGTCAATGGTTTGTTAACGCTTTTCCGTGGGCTGAAATGGTTGCAGAGCCTTGTGAACAGGCCATTTCCAGCGTTGAACGGCCGCTGCGCCGCGCTTACGGCGCGTGTGCTAGTTTCGCCACGCGACGGCGAATTCCTGGACAGTTCTGGAAGACACGAGGAGATAGCGGATGCCTGACGTGCGCTCGATGTGCGCCATCGGCCTTTCCGGCCAACTGGGTCTTGGCGGCCACCTGCCGTGGGAGGGGGCCAAGGGACCGGAGTTTCGCGAGGACGTCGCCAATTTCTTCCGCGTCACGCGCGGGCATGTGCTGCTGGCGGGACCGACGACGGCGCGCGCGGTGCCGGACTACGAGCGCCGCCACATGACGGTGGTCGAGCTACGCTCGCACATGGATCCGGAGGAGACGCTGGCAAAGTTCGCCGGGCGCGTCGTGTACATCGGCGGGGGCCCGCCCGTGTGGGACGTGTACGCCAAATACATCCGCCACTGGGACATTACGCGCCTGCCCTATGACGGCGAGGCAGACCGGTGGTTCAATCCGGCCTGGCTCGTCGCCAATGGGAAGTCGTGAGCGCGTCTTAGTAGCAGCAGCGGGCGCGGCGACCGACGTAGTACGGGCGCACATAACGCTGACGCGGAATGTAGACGGGCTGCGGATAGTAGGTGGCGGCGGGGCCGACCACATAGCCGCAACAGGCGCTGTAGACCGGACGCGGGTAGTAGGAATAAGCCGGCGGCACAACGTAGACGACCGGAGGTCCGTAGTAGACCTGCGGATAGAGCGGAGCGTAGTCGCGGTACCAGCGATAGCCGCGCGCCGAAGCATCGCTTGCCGTGGCGCCAAGCGCCGCTATGCCCGCCGTGGCACAGACCAAAGTCGTGAGCAGTTTACGCATGAAAACCTCCAATTGCCCGGGCTCGGAGGCTAAACGGATTTGCTTACCGCGCGGTTGCGTTTTCCATGCAAAAACAAATACTAAAGCGCCGCGAATGAATACGTAATTTCCCCCTGACCCGAAACGGGCCAGCGGCTTCGATTGTTGCTCCGCAATGCGCCCGCAACCGCTAACGCCGATAAAGAAAAAGAATTGTCAGCTGGCCTGTAAGCCGGGTTCTGTCTGGAGGCTTGCGCCTCCGCGACGGCCATTCGTCTGGGACACCCATTGCTAGGTGCCTCAAGCAACCAACCCGGGTGGCGGGTCTGAAGACGGACCTGGCGCCACGTTTCCGTGCGCCCGGCCACCCCTATTTGGTCTTGCTCCCGGTGGGGTTTGCCCTGCCACGACCGTCGCCGGCCGCGCGGTGCGCTCTTACCGCACCCTTTCACCCTTACCTCCGGCGAACCGAAGGCGGTTTGCTTTCTGTGGCACTTTCCCTGGGGTCGCCCCCGGCGGCCGTTAGCCGCCACCGTGTCTACATGGAGCCCGGACTTTCCTCCACCGGTGTTGCTCAATGGGCCACAGTCGCCCGCAATCCGGCAGCGGCCGTCCAGCCAGCTGACCCGCTGAATAAGGCCCCGCACCGCAGCAACGTCAAGAGCAAGGCCGAACGAGCGTGCAGAATTGTGCGCTGCGGATGCTGTGCACGGACGCGGCTGAGCACGCGGCGATCGATGCGCGAGCCTGCAGCGCTCGCGCTTCTCGTGCGCAATCATCGGCATAAAGCTGCACCGCGCCGGCGAAGACTTCCAGATTATCGCGCCGCAAGTTCTCGAAAAACCCCTGCGCTAGCTCCCGTGAAGTGTCACCATTTACGCCGCAACGCACCATGCAAAACCAGAGTCGCGTCGAACGCATGCGTGCAGATGTGTATGCACGACAGTGATTGCCTGTAACCCAATCCATTGCGATGATGCCCTACGAAGCCAACACGAAATTTCACAACGAACATGCTTCGAGGAAACGTCGACGATGGGAATTTTCACCGCCTTCAAGGCCAAGGACGCCAGTCCGGGGCCGTACACTCCCGCCAGCAGCCCACCCACCAGCAACACGAAAGTTCTCAAGTTCGTCCAGGACGCCAGGGCGCTGTTCAAGCCGGAGAATGTCGTCTGGTGCGATGGCTCAAAGGCCGAATACCAAGCCATGCTGAAGGCGCTCGTCGATGGCGGCACTGCGATCTGGCTGAACCCGGAGAAGCGGCCCAACTCGATCCTCGTGCGCTCCGATCCGCTCGACGTCGCGCGCGTCGAGGACCAGACCTACATCTGCTCGGAGAGCAAGGACGACGCCGGCCCGACCAACAACTGGTTCGACCCGGCCGAAATGAAGGCGACGCTCTCGAAGCTGTATGACGGCGCGATGGCCGGCCGCACCATGTACGTGCTGCCCTATTCGATGGGGCCCATCGGCTCGCCCATAGCCGGCATCGGCGTCATGATCACCGACAGCGCTTACGCCATCGCCAACATGCACATCATGACGCGCGTCGGCTCCAGGGTGTGGCAGGCGCTCGGCAACTCGGAAGATTTCGTGCGCGGCATGCATACGGTCGGCTATCCGCTGTCGACGCCGTCGACCGCCGATGTGCCATGGCCGTGCAACAAGACCAAGTACATCTCGCACTTCCCCGAAACGCGCGAGATCTGGTCGTACGGCTCCGGCTACGGCGGCAACGCGCTGCTCGGCAAGAAATGCCACGCCCTGCGCATCGCCTCCGTCAAGGCGCGCGATGAGGGCTGGATGGCTGAGCACATGCTCATCCTCAAGCTGACCAATCGCTGGGGCAAGGTGAAGTACATGGCGGCGGCATTCCCCTCCGCCTGCGGCAAGACCAACCTCGCCATGCTGGCGCCGACCATCAAGGGCTGGAAGGCGGAGACCATCGGCGACGACATCTGCTGGATGAAGTTCGGCGCCGACGGACGGCTCTACGCGATCAACCCGGAAACCGGCTTTTTCGGGGTCGCCCCCGGCACGTCGAACAGTTCAAACCTCAACGCCATGAAGACGCTGTCCGCCAACTGCATCTACTCGAACGTCGCGCTGACCGACGACGGCGATGTGTGGTGGGAGCAGATGGGCACGACGCCGGCGCATACGGTCGACTGGATGCGCCGCTCATGGACCCCGTCGTCGGGCCGCCCTGCCGCGCACCCCAACGCGCGCTTTACCGCGCCGGCGGGCCAGTGCCCGGTGATCGCCAAGGAATGGGAGGATCCCAAGGGCGTGCCGATCGACGCCATCCTGTTCGGAGGTCGTCGCGCCACCACGGTGCCGCTCGTTACCGAAGCGCGCGACTGGGTGCACGGGACCTTCCTTGGCGCTGTCATGGCCTCGGAGAAAACCGCCGCGGCGTCGGGCGTCAAAGGCGACATCCGCCGCGATCCGATGGCGATGCTGCCCTTCTGCGGCTATCACATGGGCGACTACTTCGCGCATTGGCTGAAGATGGGCGAGAAGGGTGGCGCCAAGATGCCGAAGATCTTCTACGTGAACTGGTTCCGCAAGAATGCGGCCGGCAAGTTCATGTGGCCCGGCTATGCCGACAACAGCCGCGTGCTGAAGTGGATCTTCGAGCGCTGCGACAACAAGGCGAAAGCGGTCGATACCCCGATCGGCAGGGTGCCGGCCGAGGGTGCCATCGACATCAAGGGCGTCAAGGTCGATCCAGCCGACATGAAAGAGCTTCTGAGCGTCGACAGGGAAGGCTGGAAGGCCGAGCTGCCGCTCATTCGCGAGCATTTCGCCACCTTCGGCGACCGGCTGCCGCAGGCGCTTGCCGACGAACTGACGGCGCTGGAGCAGCGCCTGGCCTGATCGGACAGGCTACACTGGCATGACAAGGGGGCCGCTGAGCACAGCCGCGTGGCCCCCTTCACTTGTATGGCCTCCGCTGCTGGTGGCCCCGCGTGCCGGCATTCGGCGAGGGCATGTAACCGGGAGGGCACTTGGCGCGTTATGCAGTTGAAGAGTGCAGCGGGCGGGCCAGGAGGCGGGTATGGAACCAGAGCAGGGCGACAAGCGAAACGGGCGCAAGGACACGCGCGCCAGCTTTGAAGAGTTCACTGCGGGCGCCACGTGGCGCGAGCTGCCAATGAAGATCAAGCTGATGGTTTTGCATCTGTGGCGCGCCGAGCGTGACACCCCGCCAAAATAGCTGGTCCCAAATAGGCTGGCGCGCCGTCCGCGCCCCTTCCCTCAGTAAGGCCCGCGCGAGGCGATGGCGGCGATGGTGCCATTCAACTCGTCGATGCGCGCGTCATACTTCTGCGTCAGGCAGGCGACGTCACCGCCGCAGTTCTCCCGCTCCTGCAGAAAATCACGTTGCGCACCCTGCATGTCGCCGCGCTGGCCCATGGCCACCAGCGACGTTGCCACCGCATAGAGCGTCGCCATGCGCGCCTCAAGTTGGCCCAGCGCATAGTTGCCGCACACCGTCTTTTCAGCCGCCGATTTTGCCTTGGCGCAGTTCATCGGTTGGTAGTCGCTGGCGGACGCCGTTCCCGTAACGAGCAACAGTGCCGCGCTCACCGCGGCGAACCTGACACGCATGGATCATCCTCCCGTCTGCTCGGGCGAGTGTACCACCGTCTTAAGCGGACGGCTTCACCCGACGTCTGAGCGGGCGTCCGCTGGCAACCCTCCCGATCAGCCGTCGCGCCACGCGTCAGGTTTGCTATGTAGGACCTCACATTTGCAGAGCGAGGGTGCCGCGTGCGGCAGGCGACGAGTGCGGTTGTCATTACCGGGGCGAGCGCGGGGCTGGGGCGGGCGCTTGCGCTGGCGTATGCCGCGGAAGGCAGCGCGCTTGGGCTCATGGGCCGCGATCGGGTGCGCCTCGACAGGGTCGCCGAGCAGTGCCGGGTCCGGGGCGCGCAGGTCGAAACCAGAGTTTGCGATCTCTGCCAGGGCGCTGACGCGCACGAATTCGTCGGGGCCTTTGTGGCCGCGCATCCGGCGACGCTGCTCATCGTAAATGCCGGCGTGTTCTGCGGCCATCATCCCGGGCGAGAGATGGAGGACGCCGCCGAGGTGACCGCCGTGTTGCGGACCAACCTCGAAGCAGCCGTGCTCACCATCGCCGCCGCCTTGCCGGCCATGCGCGCGCAAAAAAGCGGCCGCATCGCGATCATCGGCTCGCTGGCTGCGCTGCAACCGCTGGCCGACGCTCCCGCCTACAGCGCCAGCAAGGCCGGTCTGATGGCGTACGGCGAGGCCCTGCGCGAATGGGTGCGCCCCGACGGCGTCGGCGTCAGCCTCGTCTATCCCGGCCACATCGCCACCGAGCAGGTGGCGAACCACGAGGGCGCGCTGCCGCTGATGATTTCGCCCGAGGTCGCGGCTGCGCGCATCAAGCATGGGTTGGACCGCGGGCATGACGCCATCGCTTTTCCGCGCCGCCTGCTGTGGCTGATCCGCGCCGGGCGCCTGTTGCCGTGGCGGCTGCGAGCGCAGCTGGGGCGCAGCCAGCGCTTCGCAGTCCGTCGCAGGTCTTGAAAGGCGGGGCGTGCCGGAAGTGACGTCGCGGCTACGCAATGGGAGAACGCAAAAGCCGGGCGATGGGAACCGCCCGGCTTCATATATTGTCGGATCACGCCGCTAGGCGACTCAGCCCTTGCGAGCCTTGCGGGCGGCATAGCGCTGGTCGCGCTCAGCCTTGCGCTGTGCCTCGAGGGCCAGCATCTCGTCGGCTTCGCGTATCTGCCGCGCTTCGCGTTCGGCGCGGGCAGCGATTTCGTTGGCGGCGGCCTCCGCGGCCTGACGCTCCTGCTCGGCTTTGCGTGCCTCGGCACGCGCAGCAGCCAGCGCTTCGCGCTCAGCGGCCCGCACGGCGCGCGCGGCGCGCTGCTCTGCCACCGCCGGATCTTCGGCCCGGGCGCGAAAACGCGCGACTGCAGCATTCTTGGCCGCTCCCGAACTCACGCGCCGGTCGTTAAAACTTGGGTCCTTGTAGGCTTTCATATTGCTCCATCAATCCGTTCAAATCGCCGACCAGACTACAGCGCGTCCGTGTCCGGGAATTGGCCGGCTCCTCCTAGCACGAATTTTCCGTTCTGCCACAACGTCCCCCTCAACGCCGTCGGCCATTGCGGCGTTCCGCCACCGCTTAGCCATCACCATGCCAATGTTTGCGTTCTCTTGGCGCGCGAGGGGATTTCCCCAGACGAGGAGCAACCACACGAATGAGACTGCGAATACTGCTTGCCATTGCCGCGGCCACCATGGCCCTCGCCAGCGTGGCGGCGCACGCCGCCCCGTCCTATTCGACGGCCAACGTCAACATGCGCACCGGCCCCGATATCGATTTCCCCAGCATCGGGGTTGTCCCCGAGGGAGAGGAACTCTTCATCGAAGGGTGCTTGCGCGATAAATCCTGGTGCGACGTGCGGTGGGGACCGGAGCGCGGCTGGGTCTATAGCGAGTATCTTGCCTTCGACCAGCGCGGCGAGATGGTACTGCTGCCCGACTACGGGCCTGCCTACTTCCGCATTCCGTTCGTGACCTTCGCGGCACGCGATTACTGGGGCCGCTATTATGTAGGGCGCCCGTGGTATCGCGATCGCGACCGTTGGTATGGCTATCGGGTGCGCCCGCGCGTCGGCTGGCGCGCGCCTCCGCCCGGACCGCGTAGGGCCGGCTGGTGGCGCGATGGCTACAGCGCGCCGCGCGGCATGCGCGCGCCGCCCGATCGCGGCTGGCGCCGTCCGGCCCGCGTCGAGCGCCGCGATGATCGTCGCGACGGCAGGCGCGATGACCGCGGCGACCGACGCGACGACCGGCGTGACGATCGTGGCGACCGGCGTGATGATCGGCGTGACGACCGCCGCGATCGGCACTGAGTTTCAGCCGCTTGCAAAAGAAATGCACAAGCGCCCGGACGGCCATGCGCCGCCCGGGCGTTTTCTTTTGCAAAGCGGCAAGACCTAGAAGCGGCTGGAAACGCCGACGAATGGATTGAAGCGATCGGCGGCCGAGGTGACGCCGACATTCACGCCCGCATCCAATTGCACGTTGTCGGTCAGCGCGTAGGTGAACGCCGGTACCGACGACGACGACGTCGCCGCGCGGATCCTCGGTATCAAGGACCGCCGCGACCTCGTAGTAGGCGCCCAGCGTCTGGGTCCATTCATGTGAGAGCGCCGCCGAGGCCAGGAACTCGGTTTGGTAGCCGTCGGTCGCTTCGCTCCTGGTCCACGTCGCGCCACCGTTGAGACCGAGGCCGAAACCGTGCGGCAGCGCGAGTGCGAGGGGGACGATGATCCCGCCTTCCGCGTGCGCCGGGCTGATCCCGTTGTCCGGCATCGGTCGGCAGCGTGAGGTAGGGCAAAAGCGCCAACGCCGAGCCGACGCGATCGAATGTGTCGTTGCCCCACAGGTTGACCTTGCCGCGGATGTCGACGCCACCGACGCCGGACTCTCGCTGGATGGCGGCGCCCGGCTGGCGTGTGCGTGTCACGCCGAAAGGCTGCCAGACAACGTTGATCTCGGTGTCGTTGGTCAAGCCGATGCGGATGTTGGTGGCGGCGAAGTCGAATGTGTCGGTGACGTCGCCTTCCGTGTCGGGGCGCGATCGCGCATAGCCGAACACGTTGCTCTCGACCTGCACGTGGCCCGCATCGACGGTGAACGGGCTTTCCGTCGTGTCAGGGCGATCGGTCGTCATATCGCGCATGAGGCGCTGCGGCGTCGGATCAAACAGCGAGTAGCGGCCCTTGTCGGCGCCCGCCCCGCCGCCTGCCGAAGCCGTCAGGATAACGAGCCCGCCGAGGCAAGCCACACCGTTACGCCACATCCCCACACCTTACGCTACGCCACCCACGGTTAGTACGCGCTGCCATTGTTAGCCTGTACTAACTTTACCGTCAATCGAGTCGCGCGTTAGAAACCAACAGGGTCAGATCAGGAGCCGAAATGGCGACGGTGAACGCGCGCCAGCGCGACTACGCAGCGACGAGCGCAGCAGTTCAAGCGGGTGCGCGATGCGCATCAGACGGAGCTGGCGGAGGATTACGTCGAGCTCATCGCCGAACTCATCGAGGAGAAAGGCGAGGCGCGCATTGTCGATCTGTCGGAGCGGCTGGGCGTCGCCAAGGCGACCGTCGTCAATACGATCCAGCGCCTGCGTCGCGATGGGCTGGTCACCAGCGAACCTTACCGGGCGATCTTCCTGACCGACAGTGGGCGCAAGCTGGCCACCGCCTCGCGCCAGCGCCACGAAATCGTGCGCGATGCGCTCATCGCTATGGGAGTCGATGCCGAGACCGCCGAAGCCGACGCCGAAGGCATCGAGCACCACGTGAGCCAGCCGACGCTTGATGCCTTCGTGAAATTCCTGCGCAAGGCGCGCCGCAACCGCTGAGGAAGCGGATCTCGCCGACCCCTCAAGCGTAGGCGCTCAGCGGCGGGATGAAACCTACTGCACGAACTCGGGGCCGCAGTCGTGGCGCCACATGCAGCGCGCAAAGCGCGGCGAGCCGATGCCCCAGCGGCGGTCGCAGCGCTCGGTCCAGCGCATGCAGCGGTAGCTGATCTGGGGAACCACCGCGACATACTGGGGAGCATAGGCATAGCCCGGAGCGGCGCGCCCAAGATCGGCGGCAGAAGCGTGCCCGACAGGCAGTGCGCCGAGTAGCGCGGCGGCGGCCGCGAGCATGGAAAGGCGCTGCATCGTATACTCCCCTGATGACTTACAGATCGGTGCGGCAACGGACGCCGCACCACGACGCGGTGACCCGACCGGATCGCGAAGACGTCGATGCGTTTGCATAACGCAGTGCGGTAAAGGATCCCTCACCCAGGCTTGTATCAGCGACCGCCGGCTCGCCGCGCCAGCCTCCCGGGCTGCGAGGATCGAGGAGTCAGACGGTCGATCGGACAGGCAGCGCTTCCGTCAGCCGGCGCATCGTATCGAGCGTGCCGGCATCGAGCCGGCCATCGGCGCGCTGCGGGCGGAAGTGAAGTTGGAAGGTGCGCACGAGTACGCGCATCCAGTCATCACGCCCCGGGTTGTCGATGCCGTATCCGTAGCTGCACAGCAATCGCAGCGCTTCGCCGACGGCACCCGCATCCTCATCGAGCGGGCGGTCTTCCGTCGCCGGATGCACCCAGTGTCCGACGCCCTGCTCGGCGAGCCAGGCCCAGGGAAACTTTTCGCCAGGGTCGATCTTGCGGCCTGGCGCCACGTCTGAGTGGGCGAGGATGCGCTCGGCGGGCACGCTGCGGCGTGTCGCGATATCGCGGCACAGGGCGGCAATAGCCTGCATCTGCGCATCCGGGAAGTCGGGATAGCCGTGCTCGTGCCCGGGGTTCTGAATCTCGATGCCGATCGACGCAGAGTTGATGTCGCAGGTCCCCGCCCAGTGCGAGGCCCCGGCGTGCCAGGCGCGGGCGCTCTCCGCCACCATCTGCGTGATGCGGCCGTCCTCATCGATCACGTAATGGCATGACACCTTGCTTTGCGGCGCGGCGAGCCAGCCGATGGCTTGGTCGGCCGACGACATGCCGGTGTAGTGCAGCACGACCATGTCGGGGCGCCAGCCTTTGCGGCGGTCCTCGACGTTGGGCGATGGATGCAGCGCATCGACGAGCGATGAATCCGGCTTGAGGATCATTTCGGTTTGTCCCGCTGCCGGCTATCGCGGGCGCGCTCGCCGATGATCGCATCATGGGCGGCGTTGATGGCGGCGAGGCGGCGGTTGGCGGCGCAGCGCAATTCGGGAGGCACGCCGGACGCGGCGAGCTTGTCGGGGTGATGCTCGCGCACCAGCGCGCGGTGGCGCAGCTTGAGATCGGCATCGGAAATGTCGGGCGCGACGCCCAGGATGGTGTACGGGCTGCACGGGTCGTTGATGAAGCCGGCGCGCACGCTGAGGAACTCGCCGCGCGAAAGACCGAACTTCTCAGCGACGACGGCGAGAAAGTTGTCTTCGTCGGGGTGGAGCACGCCGTCGGCGGCGGCGACGTGGAACAGGCATTCCAGCAGCGCGCGCAGCATCTCCGGCTCGTCGGCGAGCAGGTCGGCGATCTTGCCCGCATAGGTCTCGTAGCCGGCGACGTCCTGGGCGGCGAGATCATAGAGACGGCGGAAGTTCTTTTCCTCGCCTGCGGGGATATCGAACACGCGCTCGAACGCACGCACCTCGATCGGGAGGGCAACGCCGTCCGCCTTGGCCATCTTGGCGGCGAGCGTCGTCACGGCCATGGTAAAGGCGACGGTGCGATAGCCAGGCGTGCGCGCGGCGGCGCGATCGCGCGCGAAGCGCTCCCACCACGCGGAAAAGGCTTCACGCATCGAGGCGCCGCCGGTCTCGATGCCCATCACCTGAGCTATGGCCTTCCAAGACATTGCAAACCCTTACCGGCATTCGCCGTCGACTTGAAGAGCGCAGGCGCCAGCCGGCGGCCAGTTGAGGCAAGCGGCCGCAATTGGCGGAATTTGCGCGCCCCGTGCGGCGATGTGGCAGCGCGGTTGACGCCGGTTGACGCTGGTTGACGCCCTGGGCGACGCCCGATAGCTGACGTTAGGTTGTTTCCGTCCGGTTGAAGTGCCGAAAGACCCAGCTCTTTTGTTTGTCGTGCCACTTAACGGAAACCCACTGCACACTTTCCGAAGCGCTCTCTCGGTGCACAAACGGACGGATGCCGGATGGCGGGGCAGCCCAGCGACGACAGATGGCACTTCTGGATCGACCGCGGCGGTACCTTCACCGACGTCGTCGCGCGCGCTCCCGACGGCCGCATCCTAGCGCGCAAGCTCTTGTCAGAGAACCCAGGCGCCTACGACGACGCCGCGCTGGAGGCGATCCGACAGTTCCTGGGCATCGCATCCGGCGCGCCGATCCCGGCGCAGCGCATCGCGGCGGTGAAGATGGGGACTACGGTCGCCACCAATGCACTGCTGGAGCGCAAGGGCGACCCGACGCTGCTGGTCATCACGGCCGGCCTCAAGGACCAGTTGGAGATCGGCACGCAGGCGCGGCCGGACATCTTCGCCAAGCGCATCATCAAGCCGGAGATGTTGTATCGGCGGGTGATCGAAGCCGACGAGCGCGTGCGCGCCGACGGGACGATCGAACGGGCATTGGATATGCGCGGCGCTGGAGGCAGAGCTGCGGGCGGCGCGCGCGGACGGCATCGACGCGGTCGCCATCGCGCTCATGCACGGCTATGCGCACCCACAGCACGAGCGCCAGGCGGGCCATCTGGCGCGCGCGCTCGGCTTTGGACAAGTCTCGGTGAGCCACGAGGTCTCACCCCTGATCAAGCTGGTACCGCGCGGCGATACCACGGTCGCCGATGCCTACCTGTCGCCGGTGCTGCGCCGCTACGTCGACCGCGTTTCCGGCGCGCTTGGCTCCGGCGCCGACGGCCCGCGACTACTGTTCATGGCTTCTTCGGGCGGTCTCAAGGCAGCGCAGACGTTCCGCGGGCGTGATGCGATCCTGTCGGGCCCGGCCGGCGGAGTCGTCGGCATGGCGGAGACGGCCAGGAGCGCCGGCTTCGACAAGGTGATCGGCTTCGACATGGGCGGCACCTCGACCGACGTGGCGCATTTCGCCGGGGAGTACGAGCGCTCGTTCGAGACGCAGATCGCCGGTGTACGCCTCGCCGTGCCGATGTTGCGTGTGCATACGGTGGCGGCGGGCGGCGGCTCCATCATCGCATACGACGGGACGCGGTTCACGGTGGGGCCGGCGAGCGCCGGCGCCGATCCCGGGCCCAAGGCTTACCGGCGTGGTGGACCGCTCACCGTCACCGACGCCAACATCATGCTGGGCAAGCTCGATGCGCGTTTTTTCCCGAAGATATTCGGCGCGACGCAGGATCAACCGCTCGATGCCGACGCGGTGCGCGCCGCCTTCGCCGATCTTGCGCGTCAAGTGGGCGAGACCCGCAGCGGGGAGGAGATTGCCGACGGGGCCATCCGCATCGCCGTCGAGAACATGGCCAACGCCATCAAGAAGATTTCCGTCGAGCGCGGCTACGACGTGACCGAATACGCGCTCAACTGCTTCGGCTCGGCCGGCGGCCAGCACGCCTGCCTGATCGCCGACACTCTGGGCATCGAGACGGTTCTGGTGCATCCGCTGTCGGGGCTGCTCTCCGCTTACGGGATGGGCCTGGCCGTGCAGCGCGCCAGTCGCGAGCGCTCCGTTGAAGCGACGCTCGATGCGGCGACAATGCACACTCTGGAGGACCTCGCCTACGAACTGGGCAGCGTGGTGACGGAGGAGCTTCTCGATGAGGACGTCGAGCACGACGCCATTGCTATCGAAACCTTCGTCCACCTGCGCTACGCGGGGACCGACACCGCCCTGGCTGTGCAGATGTCCGAGCCGGGCTTCATGCGCCGCGATTTCGAGGCGCTGCATCGTCAGCGCTTCGGCTTCGTCTCGCCGGAGAAGGAGATTTTTGCTGCTGCCATTGAAGTCGCCGCCGTCGGCGGGAACAACTCAGATGCCGCGGCGCCAGGCACGAGCCATGCGGCGGCGCCCGACTCGCAGGCTCCCGAGGCGACACGGTTCTATTCGCGCGGCAGCTGGCACGAGGCGCCCGTCGTCATGCGTGCTGACCTGCGCCCGGGAGTCGAGCTATCGGGTCCGGCGCTGATCATCGAGCCGCACCAGACCGTCGTCGTCGAGCCCGGCTGGAAGCTGTCGCTGACGCCGGGCGACGACATCGTGCTGACGCGCGCCGAGCCACGCCAGCGCGAGATGCTCGGCGCCGCAGCCGATCCGGTGCTGCTTGAGGTATTCAACAACCTATTCATGGCCATCGCCGAGCAGATGGGCGAAGCCCTGCGCAACACCGCCCAATCGGTGAACATCAAAGAGCGGCTGGATTTCTCCTGCGCCGTGTTCGACGCGACCGGCGCACTGGTCGCCAACGCTCCGCATCTGCCGGTGCACCTTGGCTCCATGGACCGCTCGGTGGAGACCATCATCCGCGAGCGCGGCGCCGAGATGCGCTCCGGCGATGCCTACATGCTCAACGCGCCCTACAACGGCGGCACGCACCTGCCCGACATCACGGTCGTCACGCCGGTATTCGCGCAGGGTGGACGCGAAGCGCTGTTCTACGTGGCGAGCCGCGGCCATCACGAGGACGTGGGCGGCCTGACCCCCGGCTCGATGACGCCGCGGGCGACCAATATCGAGGAGGAAGGCGTCTACATCGATAACTTCCAGCTGGTCGAACGTGGACGCTTTCGCGAGGCCGAGACGCGCGCCCTGCTCAGCGGCGGCAAGTACCCGGCGCGGCGTCCCGACAAGAATATCGCCGACCTCAAGGCGCAGATCGCCGCCAACGCCAAAGGCGAAACGGAGCTGGCGCGCATGGTCGAGCACTTCGGGCTCGACGTGGTGCGCGCCTACATGCGCCACGTGCAGGACAACGCCGAGGAGGCGGTGCGCCGTCTGCTGGCGCGCCTCGAAGACGGACACTTCCGTGTGGAGACTGACCAGGGAACGACCGTCGAGGTGGCCATCACGGTCAACCGGGCACAGCGCTCGGCCAAGGTCGACTTCACCGGCACGAGCCCGCAGCAGCCGAACAACTTCAATGCGCCCGAGCCGGTGACGCGCGCCGCAGTGCTTTACACGTTCCGCGTCATGGTCGAAGAGCCGATCCCGATGAATGCCGGCTGCCTGAAGCCGATCGAGATCATCATCCCGGAGGGGTCGATGCTGCGGCCGACTTATCCAGCCGCCGTCGTCGCCGGCAATGTGGAGACCAGCCAGATCGTGACCAACGCGCTGTTTGCCGCGCTCGGCGCGCTCGGCTCGGCGCAAGGCACGATGAACAACCTCACCTTCGGCAACGAGCGGCTGCAGTACTACGAGACGCTGTGCTCGGGCGCGCCGGCCGGGCCCGGTTTCGACGGCGCGGCGGGCGTGCACGTGCACATGACCAACACGCGCCTCACCGATCCGGAGATTTTGGAGCTGCGCTATCCGGTGCTGCTCGAGGAGTTCTCCATCCGCCGCGGCTCGGGCGGCAGAGGCAAATGGAGCAGCGGCGACGGCACACGCCGCGTCATCCGCTTCCTGGAGCGCATGCAGTGCGCCATCCTTTCTGGCTACCGGCAGGTGGCGCCGTTCGGCGTCGCCGGAGGCGCGGCGGGGCAAGTGGGCACCAACGCGGTGCGTCGAGCCAACGGCAGCGTTGAGGAGTTGCCGGGCTGCGCGGAGACCGAGCTTGCGGCCGGCGAGGCGATCATCATCGTGACGCCGACAGGCGGCGGCTTTGGTGCTGCCTGAGCCTTATCGGCCGGGCAAAAGCTGTGTGGCGGCGGGGTCGTCACCCCCGACTTTCGGCGAATTAACGGGCTGCGCCCCTTGCCAGTCCGCCGGACCACGCTTTCATATGTGGTAGGACGCCCACCACGAAGGCGACGGATAACAAAATGAATACGACTGGCGCGGCTCGCATATCGCTTCGGCTAGGCTTCATTCTGGCGGCCGCGCTGAGCTTCAGCTTTGCCGCGGGCGCGGAAGAGACAGAGCCGGTGTCGCCGGCTGCCGACATGACCGTGCGCGAGATCACCTCGGGGCTGTTCAAGGCGAAGCCCGGCGAGACGATCGACTATTCCAACCATGACCTCACTTATCTCGACCTGTCAGGGCTGAACTTCAAAGGCGCCAAGCTGGCGAAGTCGAACCTCTACGGCGCCGACTTCACGGGCGCCAACCTGCGCGGCACCGACATGTCGGGTACCCGCCTCGACCGGGCGACGCTGATCCGCGCCGATTTCTCCGGAGCCAACCTTTCGGGCGCCAGCGTGCTGCGACCGACCGTCTATACCGACCTCAGCGAGAACACGGCCGATGCGCCGCGCTTTGCCGGCGCCAACCTCACCGGCATCCGCGTGATGGCGAACATGTCGGGGGCGGATTTTCACGGTGCCGATCTGACGGACGCGAACTTCACGCCGCGCGAGGTGCGAGCGGGCCAGGGGACGTTGTCGACGCTGGCCAAGAACCTTCTGAAATCGTGCGATTTCACCAAGGCCATCATGCGCGGCGCGAGCTTCGAGCATGCAGTAATGACGTTCTCACGCTTTGCCGGCGCCGATCTGCGCGGTGCCAACCTGGCGAGTACGGACCTGTCGCGCACCGACTTCACGGGCGCCGACCTGACGGATGCGAACTTCACCGGAGCCGACCTCGACGGGGCGACGCTGCTCGGCGTCAAAGGCCTCGAGACGGTGAAGGGACTGGCGACGGCGCTGAACTTCGACAAGACCATCCGCTAGCGGCACCCCGCCATAGGGCCGCAGCGACAGAAACAAAAAAGCCAGGGCGCGAGACCCTGGCTTTCGTTTGTCTGCCTTGTGTGCGCGACTTAGGCGCCAGCAGCCGCTCGCGGTCCTTCAATTGATGGACGCTGGCGGCGTTCGGCCACGAAGCGGTCGAAGTCCACCTTGTCCTTCGACTTGCGCAGGCGCTCGAGGAACTCGCCGAATTTGCCGCGATCCTCGTCGAGTTCCCGCAGCCGCTCGGTGCGATAGTCGTCGAAGGCAGTATTTCCGCTCGCAGCGTAGCGGGTGCGCGGGCTTGGCGTGTCGCCGCGCGCGTTGAGACGCTCCTGGCGACGCAAATGACCGCGCCAAAGGAAGGCACCGGCGATCGCCAGCGTCACGGGCCAGAACAGCCAGAGCAGCGCCCAGACCATCCAGAGGAGGGTAAAAAAGACAAGACCAAGGATCAGCAGCGGCATGGCGCGAGTGCTCCACTCACCGGGGACCAAGGGAGCCGGGGCGAACGTCGCCCCGGCAGTGATCTCTAGAATGCGCGAACAACCTTAGGTCGTTGCACCCTGCTCGGCACTCGGACGCGAGCGGCGATCGGCCATGAAGTGGTCGAACTCCTCTTTGTCCTTGGCCTTGCGCAGGCGCTCCAGGAACTCGCGGAACTCGCGCTGCTCCTCCTCGAGGCGGCGCAGCGTGTCCTCTCGGTAGTCGTCGAAGGCAGCGTTGCCGCTCGATTGGAAGCCGCCGCGGAATTCACGACCCCAGCGCTGCATCTTGCTGTCCCACCGGTCCGTCATGCGCTGCTGCCAACGGCTCATGTCACCGGATCGCCCACATCCCATTCGTCCGCTCCATATCAAATAGGCGAGAATTGCGAGGCCCACGGGCCAGAACAGGATGAACCCGAGGACCATCACGCCGATCCACGCGGGCCGGCCGTAATCGTCGAGCGTCGTCACAACCCCAGTCATCGCAGTTTTCACTCCATGTGAATGTTTATCACATTTACATAGTTGGCATCGGGTCGCTGGTCCGTCAAGTGGCAGGCGGCGAAAAATCGAATTGGCCCAAGATGCCAACACGCTACCTAGAGATGGGTGACTTTGGCCCCCTTCGCCAGTCACGAGAGGCCGCCATTTGACGAGCGCTCATTCGTCGGGAGGAACGCCGAGGCCATCCAGGTAGATGAGCACGGCGGCTTCGAGCAGATCCTCCGGCGACATGGGAATCGGCCGGCGCGCTGCATCACCGCGTCCGAACAACGCCGCGATGCCGTGGCTCAGTGACCAGATATGCAAGGCCATCATCAATGATGGTGGACGCTTCTCCTTCGGCAGCGTCGCCGCCAGCGCTTCGCACGCAGCGCGCAGCACACCGAAGGCACGATCGCCTGCCTCGCGCACCTCAGGATAGTCGCCGATCGGCACGCCCGATTCGAACATGGCGGAGAACAGCGCCGGCTCCTTGGCCGCGAAGTCGAGATAGGCACGACCGACGCGCTCGAACGAGGAACGCGGCGTCGGACGGCCATTATCCCAGGCGAGCGTGAGGGCTTCGGTGAACGCATCGAAGCCGCGTTTGGCAACATCAGCCATCAGCGCATCGCGGTCACGGAAGTGCCTATACGGCGCCGCGGGGCTAACGCCCGCAGCGCGCGCCGCATCGGCGAAGGTAAAGCCCGCCGGCCCCTTCTTGGAGATGAGATCGAGCGCCGCGGTGATCAGCGCCTCGCGCAGATTGCCGTGGTGATAGCCGCGCCGCGCGCCGGGGCCGTCCTTGTGCCATGCCATGGCGAGCTTGTAGCGCAATTAGCAGGGCGACGGCTATTGGGCTGCGAGGACGTGCACGCTGAACAAGTTTTCAGGGTCCGTCCATACCGACCGGCCCGCCCATCCAGCCCGCGCCGCGAGGTCCCGGAAGCCCTCGATGTCGTACTTGTGCGAATGCTCAGTGTGGATGCGCTCGCCCGCCGCAAAGCGGAAGCGGTGCCCCTGCACGCGCACGGTCTGCTCGGCGCGGCTGACGAGGTGCATGTCGATACGGCCGTGACGGACATCGTAGGTCGCCGAGTGGGCAAAAGCTGCGACGTCGAAATCGGCGCCCAGTTCGCTATTGGCCCGGTGCAGCAGATTGAGGTTGAAGGCGGCGGTAACGCCGGCGGCGTCGTCGTAGGCGGCGATGAGGCGGCGCACGTCCTTCTTGAGATCGGCGCCGATGATGAGGCGGCCGTCCGCACCGAGGATCGCCCGCATATTCGAAAGCAGCTCGATCGCCTCGTTCTGCGTCAGGTTGCCGATGGTCGATCCGGGGAAGAAGCCGAGGCGCGGGCGGGCGGAGATGTCGTCCGGGAGTTGCAGCGGCTGCGAGAAATCGCCCTGCACCGGCAGCACCTTCAGGGACGGGAAACGCTGCGCGATACGCGCCTGTGCATCGGCGAGCGCCGCGCCACTGATGTCGATGGGAACGTAGGCATACAGATCCGTCATGCGCGCCAGGAGCAGCTCGGTCTTCAAGCTGGAGCCGGAACCGAATTCGATCAGCACCGTACCGGGAGCCGCGAGGCTGGCGAGGTCGCCTGCATGCGCCGCGAGGATGCCCATCTCGGTGTGCGTCGGATAGTACTCTGGCTGCTCGGTGATGCGCTCGAACAGCGCGCTGCCTGCCGCATCGTAGAAGAAGCGGCAGGGAATCGACTTGCGGCGCTGCGACAGGCCGGCGATCAGCGCGGTGGCAAATTCGCTGCCGGCTTCGGACGAGGCTTTTTGCGGCTCTCGCGCCACGTCGGAACGAGCGTCCGAAGGGGCGTCCTGGCGCTGCTCCGATGTATCGCAGCGCGTCTCCGCCGCCGAACTCCGCGATCCGGCCTCGACACTCATGATGCATCCTCGGCGAGGCGCAGGCCGGTGAACTGCCAGCGCTGATGGGGGAAGAAGAAGTTGCGGTAGGTGGCGCGGATGTGGCCCGGCGCGGTGGCGCAGGAGCCACCGCGCAGCACGTTCTGGCTGACCATGAACTTGCCGTTGTATTCCCCGACACCGCCCGGTGCAGGACGATAGCCTGGATAAGGGAGATAGGCGCTGGAGGTCCATTCCCACACATCGCCGAACATCTGCGCGAGACGGCCGCCGGGTGGGCGCGTCGCCGGCCGGGGCCGCAGCGATCGGGTCCCGAGGTCGTTGCCTTGCGTGTCGTAGCCGACGCTGGCGGCCTCCCACTCGAACTCCGTCGGCAGCCGCTTGCCTGCCCAATTGGCGAAGGCGTTGGCCTCGAAGTAGCTGACGTGCGTCACCGGTGCGTGCGGCTCGACCGGCAGCAGGCCGTCGAGTGTCATCTGATGCCACACGCCGTCACGCTGCTCCCAGTAGCCGGGCGCTTCCCAACCCTGCGCCTTCACCGAGGCCCATCCGTCGGCCAGCCACGGCAGCGGGTCGCGATAGCCACCCGCTTCCATGAAGGCGAGCCATTCAGCGTTGGTCACGCAGCGGTTCGCGAGCCGATAGGGGTACAGCAGAACCTCGTGACGCGGGCCCTCGTTATCATAGGAGAAGCCGCTCGCGTCGAAGCCGATGGGCTGGATGCCGCCGGGGAAGGAAACGAACTCTACCTCGCTGCCGGCGTCGAGCCGCTCCGGCTTAGGGGCCGGCGCGCGATATGCCGGGCGCAGCGGCTGGGCGGCGAACAGACTGAGGATGTCGGTGAGCAAAAGCTCCTGGTGCTGCTGCTCGTGATTGATTCCAAGCTCGATCAGCACCGCGAGGGGATCGGGCCCCTCGTCGACGAAGCCTTGGGTGAACAGCCGCGACAGCTCGCGATCCACATAGGCGCGATAGTCGCGCACCTCAGCGGCCGAGGGACGCGTCAACAGCCCGCGCATGCCGCGTGGCTGGCGAGCGCCTTTGCTCTCGTAATAGGAATTGAAGCAGTACTCGAAGTCGGCCGAGAAGGCGCGATAGTCGGGCAGGTTCGGCTTCAGGATGAAGCTTTCATAGAACCACGTCGTATGTGCCAGGTGCCACTTGGTGGGACTGGCGTCGTCCATCGGCTGTACCGTCTGATCTTCGTCGCTCAACGGCTCAGCGAGCTCGAGTGAAAGCTGTCGGCTGGCGCGTAGACGGTCGTGTAGATCGGCGGCGCGGTGCTGCTTCGGCGCAGAGCGCGCGGTCGTTCCAGTCGGGAGCGATGAGAGCACGTGTACCTCTGGCTGTGAGGGGTGCGAGGCCGCTGGCTGTTCGGCCTCGGCGGTCTTCCAACGCGAACCGGCATAACCCGTACGCTGATAACGATCTGTTGCCGTATCGGTTCGGCGTAGGGCGCAAATAGTTACGCTCAGGGGCCGAACGCCAGCCCTGTCGGCGAGACAACGGCGCGACCATTGATCCATTTGTTCAGGCCCCGATTACCCATCCTTCAGCCTCGCGTGCCTAGATTTTATGCTTGGGAGCTAACCGCCTCGGGAGGGTGAGCAACATGTCGCGCCGCGAGCTGGATGTCGGATCGTTCGTTTTCGTCTCGGGCCTTGAGACGGGATTGCTGGCGCCGGAGGCGTCCTATCGCATCGAGCAGCTGCTCACGCTGGATGACGGCGGCACCCTCTACAAGGTCCGCCACGACGCCGAGCCGTTCGACCGCGTCGTGTCCGAGCGCGATCTGAGCAAGTCGTAACCCAAGCCAATCCCAAAGGACTGCCTGGATGCGTTTGCTGCCGCTGATCGCCGCCATCGTCGCCTGCTGCTCGCTGGCCCGCGCCGATACGCCTTCGGTCGAGTTCGACGGCCAGCGCTATACGCTGAGCTTCCAGGACATGGCGACGCAACCGGACGGGTCGCCGGGTGATGCAATCGCCGAGTTCACGCTCGCCGGCGAGACGGTCGAAGACTGGTCGAAGCTGTTTGCCTATTACGCCTACCCGGCGATGGGCGATGACCCGGTTGCGGCTGTGCAGGCAGTCGGCGATGCAGTGAAGGCGACCAACAAGGATGCCAACTTCGCCATCATCAGCAACGACGAGAAAGGCGTTGCGATCATCGACTTCCTGACCTGGGCGCCCGAGAGCGACATCATGGAATTCAATGTCTTCAAGTATGCGCGTGCCGCCGACGGCCAGGGCCTCATCGCCATGCAGTACGCCCAGCACATCAAGCTGGGAGACATCGACGTCAGCGGTATGCGGGAGTTGCGCGAACGCGCCGTCGCCAATATGGCGGCCATGGATATGGCGCCGGCACAGGCTTATTTGACCGGCAAGCGCGGCAAGTCGGCATCCAACGTGCCGCAAAAGCTGCCCGCGCTCGCGCGCACTGGCCCGAGCGAGTGAAAAGCGGTAGCTTCAGCTCTCTCGTTGAGGGGAGACCGCGCATGCGCCTCGCTCTACTCGCCGTCATCCTTGCGACGATCCTGGCCACGGCCGCCGCTCCGCCGAGCTTGGCGCGCATCCAACCGGACGTTGTTTGCGTCGATCCGGACATCGAGTTTCCCGTCGCCTGCGACGACGAAGACTAGCCGCCCGCTGGCTACTTGCACACCGTACGCAGTCCGTCAGAGCCGCGGCGCGCCAGATCGACGTGGAAGTGGTCGTGGTGGTTGCTGTCGTAATCGGGACTCAGCACCGTCGTGAAATGCTGGCAGGCCCCGGCCTGCACTTCGCGCAGGAAGGCGCGTTCACGGCCGTCTCCCCGCCAGCCCTTTTTCACCGAGATCGTCCGCCCGTCGGCGAGCACGAAGCCCGACACGTCGAGCGCGTTCGCATGGCCGTGTTCGGACAGATAGCCGCCGCTGGCGTGGTTGATAGGGCGGCATGCGTAGGAGCCAGCAATCTTCAGTTCGACGAGCGGGGCGCCGTAGATGCGCATGGCGGCGGGCTCGACGGCTGTCTGCACCCAGCGATTGACCTGCGGGATCATCGGGCAGCGCAGATATGCAACCGGACGCAGGATGACCCGTCCGCCGTCCGTTGCGGCGAGTTCGAACGGTCGCTCAGCGCCGCACACGCTGGGGCCGCCGAGCGACAGCTTGGTTTTGATGAATGGGCTTTCCTGCACGGCGCCGGAAGCCAGGCACGCCCGCTCCTCGGTCGACCGCCAGGGCTCATCCTTGGCGATAAAAGATTGCCCCGTGCCCCCGCAGCCGGAAAGCCACAGGGTGCCGAGAATGCCAAGCACTACGCGAGAACGGACGGATGGCATGACTGGACGTTACCCGCGGTAACCCTAACGGATTGTGAATCAGCCATCTTCCCGGGCAGATAGAGCCAGTTTATTCCGGCGCATTTGCAACTCGAAAACGGCGCTGATCAGCGATCTCGCGGCAGGACAACGGCGGACGCGTCGTTATCCACAGCCGGAATGTCGCGATGCCTTCGGCACTTGCAGACCTGTCACAGTAAAATTGGTAAGTATTGGATGTCTGGTGTTCCCAGGCCCCCAGCAGCGGCCAGTCCGTAATGCGTATGTGCTGCATCCTGGGTGTGTACTGCGTCTTGGCCCCGGCATTGGTCGTGCGACGACGTCCCTTGGCAACCCCGCGTTTGTCTTTTGGGATGTCGGCGCCGATAGCCGGGGCCTCGTAGTGCCAGTGCCCGAGCGCTTGCGACGGCGCTAAGCTTGCCCCTGCAGAAATTCCAGCACCGCAGTCTTGAAGCCCTTGTCGCCGACGGCCTTCATGTGGTCGCGGCCAGCAAGTTCGACACCGCGCGCGCCGGGGATCATCGCCGCCAGCTTTGTCGGCGAGCCGCCGATGACATCGCGCTCGCCGACAACGACGAGCACCGGGCAGCGCAGCGTGCCCAGCGCATCGGCGGTGATGGGCGCGCGAGCCGAGCGGATGCAGGCTGCCAAAGCTTTGAGATCGCTCTTCGTCTGCTCGGCGAAAGCGCGAAACGTGCGCGCCGTGGGATTGGTCACCTCCTCGATGCTGGCGGCTTCGAGGGCGTGCGCGACGGGTCCGGTGCCGGCAACGCCGCGTATCATGTTGAATCCGAGGCCGCCGAAAACCAGACTGCGCACGCGGGCGGGATGCGCGAGTGCCGTAAAGGCGGCGATGCGTGCGCCCATGGAGTAGCCAACGATGTGAGCGTGATCGATGCCCAGATGATCGAGCAGGCGGCGCGCATCCTCGGCCATGATTGGTGCGCCGTAGGCGGCGAGGTCATACAGCTTGGCGCTCTGCCCATGGCCGCGGTTGTCGTAGGCGATGACGCGGTAGCCGGCGTCGGTAAGCGTCTTCACCCATCCCGTATCGACCCAGTTGGTGGAAACGTTGGAGGCAAAGCCGTGGATAAGCAGCACCGGCTCGCCGGCGCCCTCGTCGATGTAGGCGATGTCGATGCCATCGGAGCTGAACTTCTGCACCGTCCGGTTCCTCGTCCGCGCTGCCTGGCGCACCCCTATCATTCACCGCCGGGCACGGCTATGGTCTGGCTCGTATCGACCAGATAATGCAGGGCAATTCGATGGCCTCCAGCCCCGTTCCACACCTCGCCAACGACCCGGGCGTGGAAAAGATCTTCGTCGGCGTGCGCGAGCTGAATTGCATGGGCGCCCGGCCGCCATTCGACCATCCGCACGTCTACCTCGACATGGGCGATGACGGGCAGATTCTTTGCCCATACTGCTCGACGCTTTTTCTCTACGACCCTCGCCTCACGGCCGATCAGAGCGACCCGCCCGGCTGCCTCGTCAGCCTCGTCGAGGACGCCGCCTGAGCTTAACGCATTTTGCAAGACGCGCGCGCCGTTGACGGCAACCCATAGTATTCCATGAGCGTGCTGAAGCTCGATCCGCTCGCCAACGAGAACGCCGAAGCGGCGCTCATCCACGCCCACAAGGACGGGCCAGGCCCGGTGCTCATCGTCGGCGCCGGCATCGGCGGGCTGGCCAGCGCGCTGGCGCTGGCGCGCCACGGCATCGCCTCGCATGTGCTCGAGCGCCGCCCCGCCTACCATGAAGAGGGCGCCGGCATCCAGATCGGCCCCAACGGCACGCGCATCCTGCGCCGCCTCGGCGTTGCCGATGCGCTGCGCCCGCACGTCGGCGTGCCGGAGGCCGTCCGCGTACGCGACGGACGCAGTGGCGATGACCTGGCGCTGCTTCCCCTCGGTCGTTGGATCGCCATGCGCCACGGCGCGCCGTACTGGGTCGTGCATCGCAAGGATCTGCATGCAGCGCTGCTGCACGCCGTACGCGCCGAGCCGCTCGTCGCCCTATCGATGGGATTTGACGCCAGCGAGGTGGCAAGCGCCGACGGGCACGTCGCAGTGGCCGCCGCAAACGGCGAGGCGTGGACCGGCAAGGCGCTGATCGCCGCGGATGGCATCTGGTCGCCGATGCGCAATCTGGTGTTCGACACGACGCAGCCCGCGTTTTGCGGCAAGAGCGCATCGCGCAGCATCGTGTCGATGGACGAGCTACCGGCAGAATTCGAAAGGCCGGAGACGACCATCTGGCTGTTTCCCGATGCGCACGTGGTGCATTACCCGGTCTCCGGCGGCGACGAGCTCGCCGTCGTCGTGGTGCTCGATGACCAGCATGACAGCACCGACTGGAGCGCGCCGGTTGCGCCCTCTTCCATTCAACAGAACCTGCCGCCGTGCGCTGCTCCACTGCAAGCGCTGATACTGCAGGCACGCACCTGGAAGCGATGGGCGCTGCACACGCTGCCGGTGCCGCGTCAGCTGGCGCACGGACCAATGGCACTGCTCGGCGATGCGGCGCATCCGGTGCTCCCGTTCCTGGCGCAAGGCGGCGTCATGGCGCTGGAAGACGCAGTGGTGGTTGCCGATGCGCTGCACCGGCATCCGGACAATGCGGCGGCCGGGCTCGCAGCGTATGCGCGTCAGCGGCGGGGGCGTGTAATGCGCGTCGCACGCGCATCGCGCGGCAACGGACGCATCTATCATCTGGCCGGGCTGGCGGCGAAAGCGCGCGATATAGTCCTGCGCAAGGCGCCTGCACAGCGTCTGATGGCGCGCTATGACTGGCTCTATGGCTGGCGCTGCGACTGAGCGGACGCGTCAGTAGGCGAGACGGGTCACCGCGATGCCCATGAAGTTATCGTAGAGGCGCCGCGAGTTTCCAAGCAGCTCGGAGAAACCATCGCTGACGCGCGAGCGAAGCTTGCTTCCGTAGCCGGGTGGGTGCAGTCGCCGCAACGCGGCCTCACCCGACGCGCCGGACGACCAATCTACGATCGACTGGTCGGTCGCCTCCACGTGATACTGCAGGCCGAATGCCGAGGAGCCGTAAGCGAACGCCGCTATGGGACAATCGCTCGTCGAGGCTAGCAATATGCCCCCGTCGGGCATCGCCTTCACCTCGGCGCCGTGCCACTGCACGCCGCGTTTGGTCTCGCCAAAGCCTGCATACAGTGGATGCTTGCGGCCATCCTCGCTGAGCGCAATATCCAGCAGGTTGATCTCACCGACGGTGGCGGGACCGACTTTGCCGCCCAGCGCATCGGCCAGCAACTGGTGGCCGAGGCAGACACCGAGGAAGGGCTTGTCGTCGTCCGCGACCCAGGTCGCGGATGGCCGCCTTCTCGTCGCGCAACCACGGAAAGGCTTCCTCTTGCCAGACGTTCATGGGGCCGCCCATGACCATCATGATATCGAAGGAATTGAGGTCGGGGATGGCGTCGCCGCAGTCGAGTTGCACGATGGTCGGCATGATGCCGTCGACAGCGAGATGCCCGGCGAAGGTACCGGCATGGCAATTGGCAGCGTGCTGAAAGATGACGACGCGTGGCAGCATCAGTGCTTTGCCGGTTGAATATTATTTCCCAGACGGAAACTGATATTCCCCACGCCGACGGTTAGCAAGCGGCGTAAACAGCTTTCAGTTCACGGAAGTTCGCGCGAGTAGCTGATCACCGAAAGGAAGCGGATCGGCAGCTTGATCAACTCCTCCGGTCCATGCGGGGCGTCGGCATCGAAGAACAGGCTGTCGCCCGCCTTCATTGGATAGAGCTTGTCAGCGTGCCGGTACACGACCTCGCCCTCGAGCATGTAGATCAGCTCGTGGCCTCCGTGCTGGAAAAGGGGAAACACCTCCGACCTCTCGGTCAAGGTGATCATGTATGGCTCGACGACGACGCTGCCGGACAGCCCGCCCGTGTGTCCGAGCAATTGGTACTGGTGACCGGCGCGCGTGCCGCGGCGCTCAATCAGCAAGCCCTGGCCGGCGGAGACGAACACTGCATCGCGGCGCTCTTCGAAGCGACGGAACAGCGACGTCACCGGGACGCCGAGCGCCTTCGATAAACGTTGCAGCGTCGTCAGCGATGCCGAGGTGACGCCGTTCTCGATCTTCGACAACATGCCGAGCGACAGGTCGGCAGCGCGCGCCAGATCGGATGCGGTAATCCCAAGCTTATTGCGGAAGGCGCGCACCTCGCGCCCGATGGCAACCTCGAGCATGTTGTCGCGAGCGCCCTGTAGGGCGTGCGGATCTTGTTCACCGGCCAACAAGGTCTTGCGTGCCGCGACGTGACGGGAGACGCGCCCTGGGACCGGCTTGGTGCCGTTCTGCGTGCCGGATATCGCCTCGCTCAACGCGTCATCCGCGCTTTCGGTGAGACGTGCTCTGGCCGGGCCTTGTTCGCGGGTCTTGGCTTTTTTCATCCGCCTTCGAGCTTCTGCAATGCCTCTAACCCGACGATGCGGCCGCCGAACTCGTCGGCAGCATCGAGGAGACAATCGCAGAAGTATACGGCGGCGGCACTATCGACAAGCAAGTGGAAAACGGGGCTCGTCCCGATATCGGCGCGGGTCAGGATGGCCGACATCTTGGCAATCGAGGTTTGCGTGATGGATAGGTCGGGAAACTTGTCGGGCCGCAGATCGACGGCACACAGCTTGGCGAACATTTCCGGCAGCCTATCGCCCGCCAGTGCCAGCCAGGCATGGCTGTCGCGGCGGAGCAGCGGATAGGTGCGCTCGCTGTCTTCCAGGCGCCACCCGGTCTCGAGTTGTGCAAGCCTCTCAGCCTCACCGGCGAGGTTGGAGAGTAGGATGACTTCACTGGCGGCGAGGACGAGGCACAGTCCACCGTCCGCTTGCCGGAAGGCGCGGTTGGGGATCGCCTCGAGGGCAACGCCACGCTGCTGCATGGCAGGAACGGTGCCCCGCCCCTTGAAACCGAGCCGCGGCAGCGGCGACAGGTCGGCGATGACGATGCCGCCAGAGGCGGGCGCCGGGCCGATGACAGCGGCGACGGCGACGTCGTCGAGCTTCCGCCACGTGGCGCCGGCGGCCTCCAGCCGGCGGCGTAGCGGTGAGCGGCGCAGGAAAGCGGTTGGATCGACCATGCTCACATCTCTTGCCGCTTGTTTTCGGGATCGTAGAACGGCACCGCCACCGTCTCTGCCGCCACCATGCGCCCGCCGTCGATGCGGATTGCAAAGCGGCTGCCGGGCGCGGCGAGATCGGGCGGCAGGTAGGCGAGGCCGACGACCTTGCCGAGCGTTGGTGAGCGCGTAACCGAAGTGACGCGCCCGGCGATGTCACCATTGCGGATGATGAGGTGGCATTCCTTCGGTGCCGGCGCCGCAGCGTCAACGAGCGCGAAGCCAACCAGACGGCGCGTCACGCCCTTTGCCATCTGCATGTCGACGGCGCGCTTACCGACGTAGAACGGCTTCTTCTTGGCCAGCGCCCACTCCATGTTCGCCTCGGCGGGATTGGTGAGGCCGTCGGTATCCTGGCCGACGATGATGTGGCCTTTCTCCAGCCGGAGAATGCGCTGCGCCTCGACGCCGAAGGGCGCAATACCGAACGGCTTGCCGGCCTGCATCAGCCGATCCCACAGAGCTTCGCCCATGCCGGACGGGCAATGGATCTCATAGCCGAGCTCGCCGACAAAGCCGACGCGCAGCACGCGCACGGGAATGCCGGCGAGCGTGCCGACCCGCGCTGCCATGTAGGGAAATGCCGTTGCCGAGAAGTCGATGTCGCTGGCGAGCTTCTCGATCACGTTGCGCGCCTGCGGCCCGGCAACATTGATGCCGGCATAGGCGGCGGTGACGTTGGCCACGTCGACGTCCATCTTCCATTGAACGTTGAACCAGCTCATCTGCCGATAGACCTGATCGACGCCGCCGGTCGTCGCCGTGACATAGAAGTGCTGGTCGGCGAGGCGGGCGGCAACGCCGTCGTCGATGACGACGCCAGTCTGGTCTGTCATCAGCACATAACGCGCGCGGCCGACCTGCTGCTTCTCATAAGCCCAGGTGTACATGCGGTCGATGAAGGCGGCGGCGTCGGGGCCGCGGACTTCGAGGCCGCCCAGCGTCGATACATCGACGATGCCAACGCGGTCGCGCACGCTGCGCACTTCGCGTTCGATGGCGCTCGCTGCATCGCGCTTGGCACCGTAGTAGGCGGGGCGCATCCACGCGCCGGCGACCATCATCTGCGCGCCGGCTTCGACGTGGCGGTGATGCATAGCCGTCAATCGCGTTGGCTCGAAGCCGCGGCCGGCAAGGGCGGCGAACTTCTCAGGGACCAACGGCGGGCGGAATGTCGTGGTGCCGATCGATTGCAGCGACTTGCCGCTCTGCCTGGCGACGATGCGAATGGTGTTGAGGTTGGCGTGGCGACCCTGGCTCGGACCGAGCCCGACGGTCGAGTAGCGCTTGACGAGCTGGATGTCGTCGTAGCCGTCGCGTACCGTGTTGACGATGTCCTTGGCCTGCAGGTCCTCGTCGAAATCAAGGAAATCGCCACCGCTTTTATCGGTGAAAATTGGATAGGGATGATTGACTTGCGCGGCGCCGGGATCGGTGGCTGGAGCAAGGCGCGGGGGCGAAGACCCAAAGCCCGCCTCGGCCGCGGCAACCGCGCCGGCGCGTCGGCTGTCGCCGATCACGGCCGCTTGCGACCACAGGCCGGCCGCAACCCCTGCCAAGGAAATTCCCGCCGGCAGATCGGTAGCGCGGTGCATGTTCGCCTGCGGATCGAAGACCACCTTGGCGCCGGCATGGCTGGCCAGGTTGAGCGCCGGCGAATAGCCGACACTCATCAGCGCAAGGTCGCAATCGATCCACTCGCGTTCGGCTGCGGTCTCGCCCTCGCCGATGATGCGAGCGACGGCGACGGACGCGACACGCTTGCGGCCGCGGCTGTCGACCAGCGTCGACCCAGGAATGATGCGTACGCCGCGGGCGCGCGCTGCTTCCGCGATCGTGCTGTCGGCGGTGGCGTTGAGGTCGACGATGGCCGCGACGGCGATACCGGCATCGAGCAAGTCGAGTGCCGTCTCATAGCCGAACCGGTTGGCAGTGACGACGACGGCGCGCGTTCCCGGCTTCACGCCGTAGAGGCGCATGAGCCGCTGTGCCGCGTCGGCAAACATGATGCCGGGCCGGTCGTTGTTGCGGAACACGAGTGGCTGATCGAAGGACCCGGTGGCGATAACCGTTTGCCGGCTGCGTATCTTGAAGAAGCGATTTCCGCGCACCGCGGAAGTCCAGTTGTCGGCGAACATGCCGGTCGCCGTCGTCGCCGTCATGATGCGCAGATTGGGAAGCGCGCGCGCGCGCTCCACCAGCTTGGCGCGCCGGGCAACCACGGACGCGCGGTCGCCGCCGTCGCGGCTATAGAGCATGGAGCCGCCGAGCTGGGGGTTTTCCTCGATGAGAAGGGTGTCGGCGCCCGCCTCTGCCGCAGCAATGGCCGCCTCGATGCCGGCCGGTCCGCCGCCGATGATTAGGACGTCGGCGAACAGGTACGCCTTGTCGTAGTACTTGTGCGGCGTCCCCGGCTTCAGTTTGCCGAGACCGGCCATGATGCGGATCGGGCGCTCGAACAGATACTGCCAGGCTCCGCGAGGCCAGTAGAAAGTCTTGTAATAGAAGGCGACGGGCAGGAAGCGTTTGAAGAGGCCGATAAACGCGTAAAGGTCGTGATCGAGGGACAAGAGTCGATTGATCGATTGCACGGCCATGCCGTCGACGATGGCGTGCTGATCAGCGCGCACGTTGGGCTCGCCTCCCACCTGCACCATGGTGTTGGCATCCTGGCCCGACATGGTGAGCACGCCGCGCGGACGGTGGTACTTGAAGGAGCGCGACAGCAGCACCCGGCCCTGCGCATACAGCGCCGAGGCGACGACATCGCCCTCAAAGCCGCTGTGCAACCGGCCGTCGAAACTGAACGCCAGCGGTCGCTTGCGGTCGATCAGCATTCCGAAGTCGGGCCCTTCCAGGCGCGTAGCGTTGGCTCCCTCGCTCATGCTGCGCTCCCGCCATTCTTGTCACTCACGCGGGCGAAGTAAGCATCGACGGTCATCGTCTCGATGACGCTGTCGGTTAGCGTGTTACGGCGCGCGATGAACCAGGTGTTGGTCGGCGCATGCAGCCACCATTCGTAGATCTCGCCGGCGATATTGGCGTCGAGGAAGAGGTAGGCTGCCCACTCGTCGTCGCTGGCCGTGGCCGAATCCGGCACTGCCTTCACCTCGCCTCCCCATACGAACTCGGTAATATTGCGCGGCCCGTTGACCGGGCACGTCAGGATTTTCATTCCGCGGTGTTCCCGTTAATGCCCGACCGAAGCTGCACCTTTTTCGCCGACCAGATCGAAGGTGCGAAAGCGGTCGAGCGCGAATGGCGCCAGCATCTCCGGCTGCCGGTCGGTGACGATGCACTCGGCCATGCGCACGCCGCACACCGGCGTTGCCTTGAAGCCCCACGTTCCCCAGCCGGCGTCGATGTAGTAATTCTTCACCGGGGTCATGCCCATCACGGGCGAAAAGTCAGGCGTCATATCCGCCATGCCGGCCCATTGGCGCAGCACCTTGAGTTCGCCCATGAAGGGGAACAACTCGAGCATGTGCGCCATCAGGCTTTCCTTGAAGTCGAGCGTCGAGCGCGTCGAATAGAGCCCGTAGGCATCGGTGGCGCCGCCCATCACCATCTCGCCGCGCGCCGACTGCGAAATGTAGACGTGCAGGGAGCCCGACACGATGATCTGGTCGAGGATGGGCTTCACGGGCTCCGACACACACGCCTGCAGCGGAATGGTGCGGATCGGAAGCAGGAAGCCGGCCATCCGCGCCACTTCGCTGGAGGATCCTGCCACCGCCTGCACGATCTTGCCGGCGTTGATAACGCCGCGGTTGGTTTCGACGCCGACGGCGCGCCCGTTCTCGATGATGATGCGATTGACGCCCGTCTGCGTGTGCACCTCGACGCCGCGCTTGACGGCTTCCTTGGCGTAGCCCCAGGCGACGGCATCATGGCGCGCGATGGCCCCTGGGGGATGGTAGAGCGCGCCGAGGATCGGATAGCGTACGTCGTCTGCGATGTTGATGGTCGGGCACAGCCGCTTGATCTCGTCCGGACCGATGACCTCTGAATTGACGCCGAGATGCTTATTGACCTCGGCCCGCCAGCGCGCCGTGCGCAGCGCCGCATCGGTGTGAGCGAGCGTGAAGTGGCCGCGCTCGGAGTACATCATGTTGATGTCGAGCTCACCCGACAGGTTACGCCACAGGTCGACGGATTCCTTGTAGAAGCGCACGCCCTCAGGCGTCAGGTAGTTGGCGCGGATGATCGTCGTATTGCGCGCCGTGTTGCCGCCCGCGAGCCAGCCCTTGTCGAGAACGCAGACGTTCTTGATGCCGTGCTGTTCGGCCAGATAGTAGGCAATGGCCAGCCCGTGGCCGCCGGCGCCGATGACGACGACATCGTATGAGGACTTGAGTTCCGGGCTCCAGCGCAAGTGCGGATCGTCCGGGTGCTCCTTGGCCAGCGCGTACTTCAGGAGGGCAAAAGGCATCGAGTTATCCGTCCTCCCCGGCCCGGCAGCAGCGTGAGCCGTATCGCAAATGCATTCCCAGAGTGCAAGAAAATTTCCGATCGTTCAAGTGCTGCAGTTATCACCATGATGCATAATTAATGGGCTTGACTCTCGAAACCTGAGGAAACTCCGCAGGCACATAGCTTGACAACTTGCGTCAACCCGTCGCAGACTTTTCCGCATATAAAAATAGGTTGCCTCTAAGGCAACTGTGCTCGGGACGGAATGATTAGCTAGCCAAGGGGAGCTCAATGCAAAAGAGCACTAACGATTCGCGCGTGCAATCCATGTACGCGGGGGATCGGCGATGGGCATTATTCGCCGTCGCTGCTCTCTGGGCGACATACGGGTTCGTCTTCTGGAAGGTGCTGCCGCTCGTTGGCACGCCTGAAGTCATGTACGCCCTCGCCGTTGCGGGCGGCGTCGTGCTGCTGTTCAACACCGCGTCCATCATCGCGATGATCAGCCACTACTCCGGGGACAAGGACCACATCTACGGCCTCGACCTTCATTATCTCGACGCGCTTCGCGGCAAGGCTTGAGGGAGGGACAAATGGCCAAGACACCCTATCAACCGCCGGAACAGTCGAAGTTTGGGCAGTTCATTGACGCGATGTTCCTGCTCGTCCTCGTCGTCGCCAGCCTGTTTGCCCCTGTGTACTTCGGTCTCGCCGGGGGCGGCAAGACGACGATCGAGTTTGCCGACAAGACGTGGGCCGGCATGGGCCAAAACGCGACGATGCAGGCGCAGTGGGAGAAGCTCGGATACACGGCCGAGACCGCCCACGACCTCATCGCCTCGCGCTTCGACTACTCCTTCAGCCTACCGGCACTCATCGTCACGGCTCTCGTGGTGATCGTCTACTTCGTATTCGTCTTCCGCCTCTCGGCGAAGGAATACAAAGACGTCATCGCCGAGCGTTTCGACCGGTAACGGAGAGCTTCAATGGAAAATCTAAATAACTTCCAGATGCTGGAATATGCAGCCTGGGGCATCTCCGCCGTACTCGGTCTGTGGATGCTATTTGACATGATCCGCACCAACTCAAAGTATTCCGAGCAGACCTTGCTGTCATCGAGGGAAGGCGAGATCGAAGACGTCCTCGTGATCGATCCTCCGCACCAAGGGGGCCACCGGTGACTCAGACAACAGCAATCCACGGAGAGAAAGTCTCCCTCCTGCGCGTGCTCGGTCCCGGCCATGTGTGGGCCCTTGGCGTCGGCATCGTGCTCGTCGGCGAGTACATGGGCTGGAACTTCGCCGTCGGCAAAGGCGGCGCACTTGCCGCCCTCATCGCCTGCTGGACGGCCGGCATGCTCTACACCTGCGTTGCAATGATCGACTCGGAGGTGACCTCGACGGTCGCCGCAGCGGGCGGTCAGTATGCGCAGGCCAAGCACATCGTCGGGCCGCTCATGGCCTTCAACGTTGGGCTGTTCCTGGTACTTGCCTACACCATGCTGGAAGCCGGCAATGCCATAACCGCCGGCTATCTCGTGCAAGCAGTGGGGGGCATGGCGGGTTTTGAGAACGTGCACGACAAGCCGTTCATCGTGCTCACCATCCTCTCACTCGCGTGGCTCAACTATCGCGGCGTCTTCGCGACGCTCACCTTCAACCTGATCATCACGGCCATCGCCTGCTTCGCGATCGTCGTGCTGTTCGCGGCCGTTCGCCCATGGACCGACGACGTCCTGAAGCCGGCGGAACTGCTCACCGGGTTGCCGTACGGCTGGCTCGGCGTCATCGCGGCGCTGCACTTCGGGCTGTGGTTCTACCTCGGCATCGAAGGTACGACGCAGGCTGCCGAAGAGGTTCGCTCGCCCGCGCGCGCGCTACCGCTCGGCACCATGACCGGGATGATCACGCTGCTCGTGGCAGCGACGATGACTTGGTACATCTGCGTCGGTCTGATGCCGTGGGAGTACCTGGGGCAGGCGATCACGCCGCTGTTCGATGCGGCGCGGCTTACCGGCTCGCTGTGGCTCATGGTGTTCCTGTTCGTCGGCACCATCTTCTCGACGCTGGCCTCGGCCAACGGTTGCATCAACGACGCCTCGCGCGCCTGGTTCTCGATGGGCCGCGATCGTTACCTGCCGGTATGGTTTGGCGCCGTGCATCCCACGTACCGCACTCCGTTCCGGTCGATCGTGTTCCTCGTTCCCGTCGCGCTCATCTTCGCTCTCGGCGCGCCGCTCGATCAGGTCATCACCTTCTCGATCCTGTCGGGACTTCTCGGCTACACCTTCATGTCCTTCAACATGGTGATGTTCCGGAGGAAGTGGCCGCTGGGCACGATCAAGAGGGGTTACGTGCACCCGTTCCACCCGCTGCCGGCGATCGTGCTGTTCCTGATCTGCGCGCTCACCTACTTCGCGGTGTTCCTCGGCTACGGCACACAGCTCGTGGCGATGATGGTGTTCTACATCATTGTCTCGGCGTGGTTCGCCTTCCACCGCTACAAGTACGTAAAGCGCGGCGACCAGTTCACCATGGCCTGGCCGCGGCCGGCCGGTTACTAGCGTCCGATTTCGAATTCACCACGCTAGCCCGCCGCACAAGCGTTGTGCCGCGGATCTGCCAAGATCCGCGGCACCTCCCCGGCGATCCCCGCTGCTGTACGGGGATCGCCACCACGACCTGAAAAACTCGAAGTTACGCGTGAGCGATCGCCCGATGTCCATGTCACTCATACTTGCTGTCGGCTCCATCGCCGCCGTGACCTATGTCGGCATGCGCGACCACCGCGCCGCCAAGGCCGCACGCCGCGGCGTGCTCGACCATTGCTTTCCGGCGCTCGATGCCGCGCAGCTCTCCCATGCCGCCGACGGTTTCCCGCGCCTCGCCGGCCGCCATCACGGCCGCGCGGTTCGCGTCGATCTTATCTGCGATACGATGACCATCCGCCGCTTGCCGCAGCTGTGGATGTCGACGACTCTCATAGACGCCAACGCCGACCTTCCCGGTTTCGCTGTTCTCGTGCGCCCCGCCGGTACAGAATTCTATTCGCTCACCTCGCGCTTTACGCATCGCCTCGAGACCCCGGTTGGCTTTCCCGATGAGGTTCTGATCCGCGGCGATGCCGAGGCTGAGCCTCTACTTCATGAGCTGCGCGAGATAATTGCCGGCGTGCTCGCCGATCCGCGCGTCAAGGAGGTCGCCGTCACGCCGCGCGGCCTGCGCATTGTTCGCCAAGCCGGCGAAGGCAAGCGCGGTGACCATCTGCTGCTGCGCCAATCGGTGTTCGAGAACGCCTCCGTGCCGCGGCGCGATCTCTCCACCGTGCTCGATCAACTGCAGGCCGTGCGCGCCATTACGGGCGCCTACGGCCGGGCGCGCGCCGCATGAGAGGCAAGAAGCCACTCAATCCGTACGTCGTCCTGGCCCTCGCCATCATCGCCCCGGGTGCCGGACACGTCGCCGTCGGCACCCCACAACGGGGCTTCGGCTTTGCGTTCTTTTCGCTGCTGCTGGCGCTGCTGTGCTGGCATACGACCACGCCGGAGACCTCCTTCATCGGACGCTCGGCGGGCGGCCTCTTCGTGTGGGCCCTGTCGATACCCGACGCCTACCGGATCGCGCGCATCCGCTACGAGGAATGGCGGTACGGGCAAAGAGTTGCCTCCGGGGAAAATAGTATTCACACCAGTTGAACAATGGCGAACGTGCTGCTAAGTTTCGTCCAGCATCTAAGCACGCGGGGAGCGCCGTAAATGTGTGGCATCGTCGGCCTGTTCATCAAGGACGCCAAGCTCGAGCCTCAACTGGGCCAGCTCACCTCAACCATGCTCGGCACCATGTGCGAGCGCGGGCCGGATTCAGCGGGCTTCGCCGTCTACGGCCCGGCACAGAGCGGACGGGCGAAGATCACCCTGCAGTCGCCGAACCCCGATCGTGACTTTGCCGGCCTGACGGCGGCGATTTCCAAGGCCATCGGCGCCGACGCCAGCTTGGAGCGCAAGTCGACGCACGGCGTGCTCAGCGTGCCGGCCGATAAGGCCGCGGCGGCGCGCGAGGCGTTGCGCGCCGGCCATCCGGAACTGCGCATCATGAGTACCGGCGAAGCCATCGAAATTTACAAGGAGGTCGGCTATCCAACGCAGGTCGCCAGCCGCTTCGATCTCAGCAAGATGCAAGGTTCGCACGCCATCGGCCATACGCGTATGGCGACGGAAAGCGCTGTCACCACCATGGGCGCGCATCCGTTCTCGACCGGTCCCGACCAGTGCCTCGTCCACAACGGCTCGCTGTCCAACCATCACAACCTGCGGCGCGATCTGATCCACGACGGCATGACCTTCGAGACCGACAACGATACCGAGGTGGCCGCCGCTTACATCTCCTGGCGCATGAACCAAGGCATGAACCTCGGGGAAGCTCTGAAGAAGAGCCTCGACGACCTCGACGGGTTCTTCACCTTTGTCGTCGGCACCAAGAACGGCTTTGGCGTTTTGCGCGATCCCATCGCCTGCAAACCCGCGGTGATGGCGGAGACCGATCAGTATGTCGCCTTCGGCTCGGAGTATCGCGCTCTCGCCGGATTGCCGGGCATCGATGGCGCGCGCATATGGGAGCCCGAGCCGGCGACCGTCTATTTCTGGGAGCGCTGATCGGCATGCCTACCGTTGATCTCGCTACCACCTCACTGCGCGAGTTGAACGCGCTGCTGCACCAGCAATCCGCCGGCACCAACGATACGCAATGGGAGATCCTCAACCCGAAGGGCCAGCACGCCGTCGCCGTGGGCGTCGATGCTCCGCTGAACATCGAGGTGAAGGGTCCCGTCGGCTATTACTGCGCCGGGATGAACAAGCAGGCGACCATCGTCGTGCACGGCTCGGCCGGCCCGGGTACCGCTGAAAACATGATGTCTGGCAAAGTCGTCGTCAAAGGTGACGTCAGCCAATACGCCGGCGCCACGGGACGCGGCGGGATACTGGTCGTTGAAGGCAATGCCTCCTCGCGCTGCGGCATTTCGATGAAAGGCATCGACATCGTCGTTAAGGGCAATATCGGCCACATGTCGGCGTTCATGGCGCAGACCGGCAACCTGGTCGTGTTCGGCGACGCCGGCGACGCGCTAGGAGATTCCATCTACGAGGCCAGGCTGTTCGTGCGGGGCTCAGTCAAGAGCCTCGGCGCCGACTGCATCGAGAAGGAGATGCGCGATGAGCACCTGCAGCTCATCGACAACCTTCTGCAGCGTTCCGGCCTCAACGGCGTCAAGCCGAAGGATTTCCGCCGCTACGGGTCGGCCCGCAAGCTTTACACCTTCAACATCGACAACGCGGACGCTTATTGATGAGCTACCACAATCCGCCGACCACGCCGCGCAAGTCCGCTCTCTTCGACGACTACACGCTTTCTGAGATTCGCCGCGCGGCGACGACCGGCATCTACGACATCCGCGGCGGCGGCGCCAAGCGCAAGGTCCCGCACTTCGACGACCTGCTGTTCCTCGGCGCCTCCATGTCGCGCTACCCACTCGAAGGCTACCGGGAGCGCTGCTCGACGGCCGTCACGCTCGGCACGCGGCACGCCAAGAAGCCGATCGAGTTGAAGATCCCCATCACCATCGCCGGCATGAGCTTTGGCTCGCTGTCGGCCAACGCCAAGGAAGCGCTCGGGCGCGGGGCGACGCTGGCCGGCACCTCGACCACAACGGGCGATGGCGGCATGACGCCGGAGGAGCGTGGGCAGTCGCAGATGCTGGTCTATCAGTACCTGCCCTCGCGTTACGGCATGAACCCGGACGACCTGCGCAAAGCCGATGCCATCGAAATCGTCGTTGGCCAGGGCGCGAAGCCCGGCGGTGGCGGCATGCTGCTCGGCCAGAAGATATCCGACCGCGTCGCCGAGATGCGCACGCTTCCCAAGGGTATCGACCAGCGTTCGGCATGCCGGCACCCTGACTGGACTGGGCCGGACGATCTCGAAATCAAGATCATCGAACTGCGCGAAATCACGGATTGGGAGAAGCCGATCTACGTCAAGATTGGCGGCGCGCGCCCCTACTATGATGTGGCCCTGGCCGTAAAGTCGGGCGCCGACGTGGTGGTCGTCGACGGCATGCAGGGCGGCACAGCAGCGACGCAGGAAGTGTTCATCGAGCACGTCGGCCAACCGACGCTCGCCTGCATTCGCCCGGCCGTACAGGCGCTGCAGGATCTCGGCATGCACCGCAAGGTGCAGCTCATCGTTTCCGGCGGCATCCGCAATGGTGCCGACGTCGCCAAGGCGCTGGCGCTCGGCGCCGATGCGGTATCCATCGGCTCGGCGGCGCTCGTCGCCCTCGGCGACAACGACCCGGCGCTGGAAAGCGAATATCAGGCTTTGCATACGACCGCGGGCGCTTACGACGACTGGCACGAGGGCCGCGATCCGGCCGGCATCACGACGCAGGATCCAGAGCTCTCCAAGCGGCTCGATCCCGTCCTCGCCGGCCGCCGCCTGGCCAACTATTTGAAGGTGATGACGCTCGAGGCGCAGACCATCGCGCGCGCCTGCGGCCACAATCACGTTCACAACCTCGAGCCGGAAGATCTGTGCGCGCTTACCATCGAGGCGGCCGCCATGGCGCGCGTGCCACTCGCAGGTACCAGCTGGATCCCTGGTGAGAGCAAGTTCTGAAGATGTTTTCCAGGTTCTGGAAAAAGCAGCCGAGCGTCAACCGAAGCGTCGTCGTGGGAAAAGAAATGTCACAGGATCTGGCAAGCGTCGCAAAAGAGCGCGGCATCCGTTACTTCATGATCTCCTACACGGATTTGTTCGGTGGGCAGCGCGCCAAGCTGGTTCCAGCAGCCGCGATTGCCGACATGCAGAAGGACGGCGCGGGATTCGCGGGTTTTGCGACGTACCTCGACATGACACCGGCCCATCCTGATCTGTTCGGCATGCCCGATCCCGCGGCGCTCATCCAGCTGCCGTGGAAAAAGGAAGTCGCCTGGGTCGCCGCCGACTGCGTCATGGAGGACAAGCACGTCGCGCAAGCCCCGCGTGTCGTCCTCAAGAACGTCATGAAGCGCGCCAAGGACCAAGGGCTGTACGTCAAGACCGGCGTCGAGTGCGAATACTTCCTCACGTGTCCCGACGGTTCTGCCATCTCCGACCTCAAGGACAACGCGGCCAAGCCTTGCTACGACCAGCAGGCACTTATGCGCCGCTACGATGTCATCAGCGAGATCTGCGACTATATGCAGGAACTCGGCTGGGGTCCGTACCAGAACGACCATGAGGACGCCAACGGTCAGTTCGAGATGAACTGGAACTTCGACGACGCCCTCGTCACCGCCGATCGCCACTCGTTCTTCAAGTTCATGACGAAGTCGATCGCCGAGAAACATGGGCTGCGCGCCACGTTCATGCCCAAGCCGTTCCCCGGCCTCACCGGCAACGGCTGCCACGTGCACATCTCGGTATGGGACCAAGCAGGCACCACCAACGCCTTCCTCGACAACACCGACGAGATGGGCCTGTCGCAGCAAGGCTACAATTTCCTCGGCGGTATCATGACCCACGCCGAGGCGCTCGCCGCCATCACCAACCCGACGGTGAATTCCTACAAGCGCATCAACGCGCCGCGCACGCTGTCGGGCGCCACCTGGTCGCCGAACACGGTCACCTGGACGGGCAACAACCGCACACACATGGTGCGCGTGCCGGGCAAGGGCCGCTTCGAATTGCGTCTACCCGACGGCGCCGTGAACCCGTACCTGTTGCAGGCGGTGGTCATCGCCGCGGGCCTTGACGGCATCGCGCGCAAATCGAGCCCCGGCAAGCGCCTCGATATCGACATGTATCAACTCGGGCACACGGTCACCGATGCGCCGCGGCTGCCACTGAACCTGCTCGATGCCTTGCGCCTGTTCGATAAGGATACGGAACTGAAGAACGCGCTCGGCGATGAGTTCGCCCGAGCTTACGTGAAGCTGAAGACCAACGAGTGGAATTCCTACGCGGCTCATTTTACGCAGTGGGAGCGTGACAACACCCTCGACGTTTGAGCAAAAAAAAAGCGGAAGGAGAGCGCGCGGTTGAGCTCGCGTTCACCTTCCGCAAGTGCGCGGCAGGCAAAACGTAGCGGCCCCCTGCGCAATGCGCCAAGGGCGGATTTCCCGGCCGATACTTCCGAACATTCCTAGCCGCCGGCGCTGCGTTGACGCACGCGTGAAGCGGCCGCGCGAGCGCCCTACTTCATCTCCATGGAGACGCGGATAAGGTCGGCGGTGCGCTCGACGCCGAGCTTGCTCTTGATGATGGAGCAGGTGTTGGCGACCGTCTTGTAGGCGACGCCAATGGTCTGCGCGATTTCGGTGAGGCTATTGCCCTCGCCGAGCAGGCGCAGGATTTCGATCTCGCGCATAGTGAGTTGCTGTAGCGGATCTTCACCGGACAGCTGGGTGAAGGCCAGTTCGCCGGCGATCTCGCGTTCCACGTAGCGACCGCCCTCGGCCACCTTCTTGACCGCCGTGACGAGTTCGTCGGCGCCGGCGCTCTTGCTCACGTAGCCGCGCGCGCCGAGCCGCAGCGCCCGGGCGGCGTAAATCGGCTCGGCGTGCATCGAGAACACCACGACGCGCAGTTTCTCGTCCTCGCTGAGCAGGCGCCGCAACAGCTCAAGCCCGCCGATGCCGGTGAGGTTGAGGTCGAGCAGCACCAACTCCGGGCGTATCTCTCGGAACATGGCGAGCGCCTCCTCCCCGGTCGAGGCCTCGTGCAGCTCGGTGCCGCTCATGCCCGACAGCAGGCGGCGAACCCCTTCGCGCACCACGATATGATCGTCGACCAGAAGAATCTTCATTGCAGAGCTGCCTCGTGCCTTTCAAAGGAGCGCGTGGGCGCGATTGCCCCCTGCGCAGGTAGATGTGCGGAGACGACGACGCCTGGACCATCGCGGCGGTCGGCGACTTCGAGGTGGCCGCCAAGTGCGGCGACGCGCTCCTGCATGCCGACGATGCCGTAGCCGCCGCCGCCGTTGCCTGGCTTCAGGCCGCTGCCGTCATCGGTGACGCGGATGTCGATCGCGATCCGTCGGCATCGGCCGTAACCTTGATCGCGATCGTCTTGGGGGCGCCATGGCGCACTGCGTTGCTCAGACTTTCCTGCACGATGCGGTAGATCGTGCTGTCGATTTCCTCGCCGAAGCTTTCCTCCGACAGGTCGACGCGGAAATTGAGGTTGGGCCGATGCGACCGCCAGAACGCGACGAGGTTGTCGATGGCATGCGCCAGTCCGACGTCGATAAGTGTCGCAGAGCGCAGGCGCCCGAGGATGTCGCGCACGTGCCGCTGCATGCGACCGATGGCATCGCGAATGATGCCGACGCGAGGAGGAATCGCGTCATAGTCGCCGTCCTTTGCCAGTTGCCCGACTGCGACGGCGTCGACGTCGACGGCAAACAGTAGCGGACCAATCTCGTCATGCAGATCGCGGGCAAGGTCGGCGCGCTCTTCGTCTTGCACACTGGTGAGCTGCTGCTGCAGGCGCTTGTTCTGCGCCTCGGCGCGCGCCAGACGCTCGACCATCTGGTTGAAGCTTTGCGACAGGCGCTTGAGCTCGCGCGGACCGCGTTCGGTCAGCCGCTCGCGATAGTCACCGTCGCCTACGCGCGCGAAAGCCAATGTCAAACTCTGCAGCGGGCGAATGGTGGTCGCCAGGGTCCAATAGATAAAGGCGAGCACCAACCCGCAGAATATGGTGAGCACGCTGAGCGTCAGCCACATGTCGCTCCAGACTTCGGCGACCTCGTTGCGCGCATCGGTCTGCAGCACGACTGTGCCGTAACGATCGAATACCGCCGGCAGGTCCATCTTCGCCTTCTTGGCCGGCGCCGCCAGCAGTGCCACGAGCCAATCGGGCGCGGGGTTTTCCGCCAGCGCCACTTTGGATGCGAGCAAGACCTTTCCGTCGGTACCGATCAGCTTGGCCTGCAGGTGGCGATCGCCTTCGAAATCGGCAACGAGCAGAGCCAGGCGGCGTGCCGGATCGGTTGCCTCCTCCCAATCGTCGACGGCATTGCGCGCGATACGGCTGCCGACGGCAATGGCCGCGTTCATCTCGGTCTCGATCTTGGCGACGGCATGCCAATAGGTGAACGTGCCGCCGGCCATAAGGCTCAGCAGCAGCGTAGCGAGGACCGAAACGAGCAGGCTGCCGCGTAGGGACACAGGAAAACCTCTGTCGACGAATTGGAACATTATAACAGTGTAACTGCCGCCGCCTAGGGCGGCTTCGACATCATTATCGATAACCCTCTGCCGACGCTAATCGACATCGTTGTCAGTCCTTCCGGCGGGTGCTAGGCGGGGCGCCCGACGAATTGGGAGCGGCGACGCGATGGCGGACGGTACGGGTTGCAGCGCCGCCGTCGTGGGCGGCGGCCCCGCAGGACTGATGGCAGCCGAAACGCTGGCGGCGACCGGCGTGAGCGTGACCGTTTACGATCGCATGCCTTCGCTGGGCCGCAAGTTCCTGATGGCAGGGCGCGGCGGGCTCAATCTCACGCACAGCGAGGACTATGCGCGCTTCGCATCCCGGTATGGCGATCGGGAAGAATTCCTACGCTCGGCCATGGAAACATTCCCGCCAATTGCGGTGCGCGCCTGGTGCGAGGAGCTGGGACAGCCGACGTTCGTCGGGTCCAGCGGACGCGTGTTTCCCAGAGCCATGAAAGCATCGCCACTGCTGCGCGCCTGGCTGGCGCGGCTTGCGCGGGCGGGCGTAACGTTCCGCCCTCGGCATCGCTGGCTGGGCTGGGACAGTGAGCAACGCCTGCTGTTCGCCACCCCGGACGGCGAGACCGCCGTTGCGGCAGAGGCCGTCGTGCTGGCGCTCGGCGGGGCAAGCTGGCCGCGCCTCGGCTCGACCGGCGAATGGGCATCGCTGCTCGCTGACCGGGGCATTCCGGTTGCGCCGCTGACGCCGTCGAACTGCGGCTTTCTGATCGACTGGTCGGAGATTTTCCGCCTGCGCTGCGAGGGTCAGCCGTTGAAACGACTGGCGCTGGCTTTCGATGGCAGGCGCGTGCGCGGCGAAGCGGTGATCACCGCCGCCGGCATCGAGGGCGGCGGCGTCTATGCATTGTCGGGCCCTTTGCGCGATGCCATCGCCGCCGACGGCTTTGCCGTCCTGCATGTCGACCTACGGCCCGAACTCGTCTATCGATGCGTTGTCCGCACGCCTCGGCAAGCCGCGGGGCAAGCAATCACTATCAACCTTCCTGCGCAAGGCGGGAGGCCTGTCGCCGGTGGAGATTGCCCTGTTGCACGAGACAGCATCTCCGCGCTTGGCCGACTTCGACGCCGGTGCACTGGCGGCGTCGATCAAGGCCGTGCCGCTGCGGCTCGACGGACCCGCTCCGCTGGCGACGGCGATCTCCAGTGCCGGCGGTGTGAGGTGGGATGCTGTCGACGCCAACCTGATGTTGCGGCGATTGGCGGGCGTGTTCGTCGCGGGAGAGATGCTCGACTGGGAGGCGCCAACCGGCGGCTATCTTCTGCAGGCGTGCCTGGCGACCGGCGCTCTTGCCGGACGTGGCGCACGTGCATGGCTTGCCGATTGCGAGCCAACCCGCGACTAGGCGCGGTCGATGGATTCGCGCAGGATTTCCAGCTCGAGCCACTTCTCTTCGGCGCTGGCCAGCTCACCCTGAACGGCGGCGAGCCGCGCCGACTTATCGGCGAACGCCTTGGCATCACGCGCATAGAGGCCGGGATCGGCCAACACTTGGTGCAGCTTCTTGGCTTCCGCCTGCAAAGCCGCCATCTGCGTGGGGAGCGTCTCCAGCGCGTGCTTGTCCTTGAAGGTAAGGCGACGCTTGGCGTTGCTCGCGGACGACGATTGTCCTCCGGTCGATGGTGCCGCCGCCTTGGCCTTGGTCGCCCGCTTGCCGGCGAGATCGGCGCCGCGCTGCGCCAGCATCTCGCTGTAACCGCCGACGTATTCCGACCATTTGCCCTCACCCTCGGGCACGATCACCGCGTGCACGACGCGGTCGAGAAAATCGCGATCATGGCTGATGAGAATGACTGTCCCGGCATACTCGTTCAGCATCTCCTCGACGACATCGAGGGTTTCCAGGTCGAGGTCGTTGGTCGGCTCGTCGAGCACCAACACATTCGATGGCTTGGCCAGCGCGCGCGCCAGCATGAGGCGACCGCGTTCGCCGCCCGACAGCACGCGCAAGGGCGTTCGCGCCTGCTCCGGCTGGAACAGGAAGTCTTTCATGTAGCCTACGACGTGCTTGTGCTTGCCGCCGACGGAGACCTGATCGCCGCGGCCACCGGTGAGCGCCTGAGCCAGCGTCCAGTTGGGGTCAAGGCTGTCACGGTCCTGCTCGAGCGCGGCCATCTCGATGTTTGCCCCGAGGCGTATTTCGCCCCCGTCCGGTTGCAGCTCTCCGGTGAGCAGGCCGACGAGCGTCGTCTTGCCTGAACCGTTGGGGCCGACGATGCCGATGCGGTCGCCCCGCATGATCCGGGTGGAGAAATCGTCGATGATCTGGCGTTCGCCGAACGCCTTGCCGACGTGCTTGGCCTCGATGACCAGCGAACCCGACTTCTCCGCCTGGGCGACCTCGATGACCGCCTTGCCGGTGGCCTGCCGATGCTCGCGGCGCTGCTGGCGCAGTTCGCGCAATTCGGCCATGCGCCGCACGTTGCGCTTGCGGCGTCCGGACACGCCATAGCGCACCCAGTGCTCCTCGCGCACGATCTTGCGGTCGAGCTTGTGCTGCGCGACTTCCTCGTCGGCCAGCTGCTGGTCGCGCCAGGCTTCGAAGTCCTTGAAGCCGACCTCGACGCGCCGCGCCTGCCCGCGGTCGAGCCACACAGTGGTGCGCGACAGCGTCTCGAGGAAGCGGCGATCATGGCTGATGATGACCAGCGCTCCGCGCTGGCTGGCGAGCGTGCCCTCCAGCCACTCGATGGTGACGAGGTCGAGATGGTTGGTGGGCTCATCGAGCAGCAGGATGTCGGGCGCCGGTGCCAGCACGCGGGCGAGCGCGGCCCGCCGCGCCTCGCCGCCTGACAGGTGCTCGGGGTCCTCATCGCCGGTGAGGCCGAGCTGTTGCACCATGTAGCGAGCTTGATGCGGGTCGTCGCTGGCGCCCAGACCTGCCTCGACGTAGCTCAACGTCGTGTCGTAGCCGGAAAAATCTGGCTCTTGCGGCAGGTAGCGAACGCTCGCCCCCGGCTGCACGAACAGCTTGCCGTGGTCGGGCTCGATCAGCCCGGCGGCGATCTTCAGCAGCGTCGACTTGCCCGAGCCGTTGCGACCCACGAGGCAGACGCGCTCGCCCGCCGACACCGACATCTCGACGCCGTCGAGCAGCGGGTGGCCGCCGAAGGTGAGCGCGATATCGCTAAGCTGGAGAAGAGGAGGTGGCATGGATGATCCGAGCGAGGCGTCAGCCCGCCTCGCCGATGATGTAGCGCGCCATAGCGCTTGGCTTGACGCCCTTCTCGCTGCGCGCCCAGCCGCGCACCGACACGCCGGCGGCGTGCACCGTCTCGGGGTCGCCGGAGACGAGCGGATGCCACCAGGCGAGCCCGCGGCCTTCGGCCAGACTGCGGTAGGCGCAGGTCTGCGGCAGCCAGAACAAGCTGGGAAGTTCCTCGAGCGTGATCGAGGTGCAGTCCGGAACGCGCCGCTTGCGGTTGGTGTAGTCGCGGCAGCGGCAGGACTGCGTGTCGAGCAGCTTGCAGCCGAGACGCGTCAGATAGACGTCGGCCGTGTCCTCATCCTCGACCTTGATGAGGCAGCATTGGCCGCACCCATCGCACAGCGATTCCCACTCGTCGGTGGTCATCGCGGCGAGCGGCTTGGCTTCCCAGAAGGGAGGCACCTCGACGGTCTGCTGATCGGCCTGGGGCGTGCTCATTGTCGGCCTTGTAGCACATCGGAGCGCGACGTCACGCCTGGGCGGGGGCGTTCAATCTGCGCACCAGCGCGGTATTGCGAAGCAGGGCGTAACAGACGAGCGCCGATGCCGCGGAAGCGACGGTAATCATGGCGGCATGCAGCAACACCGGCGGCAGCGTGTCGGGCGAGCCGCTGGTGGCGATGAGGCCGGAAACGACGAGCAGCGCCGGATAGACAAGCGAGGCTGCAAGGCAGGCCCACCACGTCAGGCGGGCGCCCCAGGCGACGTAGGCAGCGAGGGCCAGTCCGGCCAGCAGAGCCGAGGCGCCGCCGGCAAAGTAAGAGAGGGGTATGGCGAGCAGCAGCGATTTGGCGATGTTCTCGCTCACCTGCGGCAGCGGATCGGTGAACCCGGTAGCGATCCACGGCAGCGCCTGCAGCAGCGTCATGACGATGAGACCGCCGATCGGCGGTCCCAGCACGAAGGCGGCGATGAACACCTTCGATGCCTCGTTGATCGATCGCCGCGCCATCGTTCACCATTGTCAATTACGGTCTGGACCGGGGGCACCATAGCCGACCGGCGCGCCTGTGGAACCATTGCTCACCTGGCCGGTTGCCCCCGAAACGCGGCCAGGAGTTCAAATGCGCCTTATGCCCATGATCGCTGCCTTCTTTGCCGCGGTCTCCACGATCACCGCATCGGCAGCCGAAAAGACTGGCGAAGCTTCGAACGTCGAGTTTCGAGGTCACGTCTTGGAGCCGAAGAAGGCCAAGCTGGCACCCGCAGACATTGCCAAGCTGACGGTGCCCGATGGCTTCAAGGTCAGCGTGTTCGCCAAGGATCTCATCAACCCGCGCATGATGGCAGTGGCGCCGGATGGCAGCGTATACGTAACGCGGCGCAGCGTCGGCGATGTCGTCATGCTGCGGGATACGGACGGCGATGGGGTCGCTGACGAACAAAAAGTGGTCGCCAACCGGCCGCAGATGCACGGCATCGCCATCGACGGCAGCGACATCTACCTAGCGACAGTGAAGGACGTGTACACCGGCAAGATACTCAGCGACGGATCGCTGTCGCCCTTAACGCGCATCATCGATGATTTGCCGGACTCCGGGCAACATCCCAATCGTACGCTCGCTATTGGTCCCGACAAGATGCTCTATATTTCGGTCGGCAGCACCTGCAACGCTTGCACCGAGTTCGAGCCCCGAGAGCGCCACGCTACTGCGTGCTTCGCTTGATGGAAAGAAGCGCACCATCTTTGCGTCCGGCCTGCGCAACACCATTGGTTTTGCCTGGCACCCCGACTCTGGCGCGCTCTTCGGCATGGATCACAATATTGACTGGCACGGCGATGACGAGCCGCGCGAGGAGCTGAATCTGCTGGAGCGTGGCAAGAAGTACGGCTGGCCCTATGTCCTTGCCGACGGCTTCCTCAACCCACAGGACGATCCACCGGGCGACATTACGCTGGAGGCCTGGGCGGCAGCGAGTGAGAAACCGCAACTCACATACACCGCGCATGCAGCGCCCATGCAGATGGCCTTCTACACAGCGGGCTCCTTTCCGGCGGAGTATCGCGGCAACGCGTTCGTCGCCATGCGAGGTTCGTGGAACCGCAAACCACCGTCAGGCTACGAGGTCGTGCGCATCGTCTTCGACAACGGTAAGCCGGTACGCATCGAACCGTTCCTTGGCGGCTTTCTCAGCGAAAGCGGCGGCAGCTTCACACGCACGGCGCGCCTCGCGGGCCTCGCCGTCGCGAAAGATGGCGCTCTTCTCGTGAGCGACGACGAGAACGGCGTGATCTACCGCATCGCCTACACTGGTCCGGCAACGGCAACCGATGCGGTGGCGGCCCAGGCGCCCGTGGCCGCGCAGGACATTGCGCCGGCAATCGCCCCCAAGCCTGTCGCGATCGATGCGCTCGATGCCCGCAATTCGGCAAAGCTCGAGGTGCGCTCACCAGCGTTCGAAGTAGCTGGCGCCATTCCGCTTCGCTACAGCGACTACGGAGGCAAGCTATCGCCGCCGCTGTCCTGGTCGCGCGGCCCGACAGCCACGAAGTCGTACGTCGTTATCGTCGATGATCCCGATGCGAAGCCGCAGCTGGTCAATCATTGGGGCATTTTCAACCTCCCGGCGGATGTCGTCAGTCTTCCGGAGGGCATCCCCGGCGCCCCGGCGCTCGCGCAGCCCAAGGCGTTGCAGGCCACCAACACGCGCGGCAGCACCGGCTACGTTGGTCCGCGTCCGCCGCCCGGCGATGCCCCCCACGCTTATCACTTTCAGGTTTTCGCCCTCGATCGGGAGCTAGATTTGCCTCCCGCCCCGGCCCGTGAGCTTGTACTTGAGGCCATGCGAGGCCATGTCCTCGCCGCCGGCACGCTTATCGGTACGTTCCAGCGCGACAGTGCCGTACAGAAGGCGGTCGATGCCGCGACCGATCTACACTGAGCCAGCGGGATAGGAGGCGACCTCCATCCCTGGATGGAGAGTTCATGCGCCTGATCATTGCCGCCGGTCTCGTGTCGCTGCTTCTTTCTTCGGCCAGTGCCGAAGATCCCGACCTGATCTTCAAGAAGACGACAGTCTGGAAGCTGCTGTCGCCCGACCACAAGCTCGGCACCTACGCCATCGACGACCCCGACGTCGAAGGCGTCGCCTGCTACTTCACGGTGCCGGAAAAGGGCGGCTGGACCGGCTGGCTCGGCCTTGCCGAGGAACTGTCCAACGCGTCGCTCGCCTGCCGGCAGGTCGGACCGATCAAGTTCAAGCGCAAGCTCGTCCAGGGCGATGAGGCCTTCAGCCAGCGCCGTTCGCTGATCTTCAAGAAGATGCAGATCGTGCGCGGCTGCGATGCCAAACGCAACGTGCTCGTCTACATGACCTACACCGACAAGATCATCGAGGGCAGTCCGGAGAACTCCACCTCCGCCGTTCCCATCAGCCCGTGGGGTGAGAACGCCGCACCGGTGAAGTGCGCGGAATGGATCACCGAGTGACCCGACGGCCCGCTTAGCTCACTGGGCGGAACAAGCAGCGCCGAGCGGTGTTTGTCCCTATGCAGAGTTGGAGAGGGCAATCCCGCGTGGATCAGATTGTGTCGCAGTCCGTTGTGGCGTGCATTGTAAACGGTCGCGCCGGCTCCAACGGAGCGCAGCGCCTTTCGGCCCGCGTTGCCGAACTCTTTCGCGAGCACGGAGTCCAGGCCGAGACGATTGTCGTCGATGAGGGCCGCGATCTCGTCCCCATCGCCCACCGTTATGCCGAAAGCGGATGTCGCATCATCGTCGCCGCCGGGGGTGACGGGACGGTGAGCGCGGTTGCCTCGGCCGTCGTCGGCACACCCGCAGCGCTCGGCGTGTTGCCGCTCGGTACGCTCAACCACTTCGCCAAGGACGCCGGCATTCCGCTGATGCTCGACGCGGCCATCGAGACGATCATCGCTGGTCACACCAAGCTTGTTGACGTTGGCGAGGTGAACGGGCGCATTTTCATCAACAACTCGAGCATCGGGCTCTACCCGGCCATCGTGCAGCAGCGCGACCGGCATCAGCGGCGCGGGCTCAGCAAGTGGACCGCCTTCGCGCGCGCCATCTACACCGTGATGCGGCGCATGCCGCATTTTCACGCCAGCCTTCACGCCGACGGAAAGTATGACGGCACCGACAAGACGCCTTTCATATTCGTCGGCAATAATCCCTATCACGCCAGCGGATTGCAGATCGGCGAGCGCCAGCAGCTCGACAGCGGGCGCCTGTGGATGTGCAGCGCGCCCAATGCCGACCGGGGCGCGTTGATGAAGATGGCCGTGCGGGCATTTTTCGGACGCGCGACGCCGGGCGAACTGAAGGTACTCGAGGCCGAGGAGCTTTGGGTGCAGACGAAAAGGCGGCGGCGGTTGCGCGTCGCCAACGACGGCGAGGTGATGGCCATGAAGGCGCCGCTGCATTTTCGCATCCGCCCGAAGGCGCTGCGCATCATCGTTCCCCTGAAGGCCTAGTCAGAAGCGCAAGCTTGAGGCACATAGGCGCTGCGGGCGAGCACCGGAGGCGCAGACCTTGGCGATGACGAAAGGCGAAGAGCGATCCGGCTGGAGTTACAGCTGCATCGTAACCACGACGCTGGTATTTGCCAGCCTGACGGTTGCCGTTCTGCTGGGCCTCACCGATCATATCGATGACGCGACACGCACGGCCATCAACAGCGTCGCATCGCCCGCCCTCACTGCACTCTTCGACGGCCTGAGTTTTCTCGGTTCGGTCGCTGTCGTCTATTCCCTGACAGCGCTGACGATCGCCGTTTTGTGGCTGCGCGGGGCGCGCAACGCGGCACTGCGCGTGATCGTCGTCATGGGGGCGGCCGGGATCCTCAACAACGTCGTCAAGATGTCGATCGCGCGAACGCGCCCGGTGCCGTTCTTCGGCGACCTGCCCGCCAGCTACAGTTTCGCCAGCGGACATGCGCTGTTTTCGGCTTGTTTCTACGGTGTCCTTGCGGGAATGCTTGCCGCGGAGCTGCCGCAGGCCTGGCAGCGCGCCGTTGTGCTGGGAACTGCCGCGGTGCTCATCGGCGGCGTCGGCGTATCACGCATCTATCTGGGTGTTCACTACACGAGCGACGTCATCGCCGGTTTCGCCCTCGCCGCGCTGATCGTGTGCTGCGTGCGTGGGCTTATCGCCAAATAGCGCGGCGAGCGGCCGACCGGCTAGCGTCCGCCGGTGCGCTTGGCGTCCTTGTCGTCGCTGCGGTCAGGCAGCGCGGTGACGTTGTCGGTATTGCTGTCCATGGCGTCCAGATCGAGAGACGTCAGCCGCCGCCGACGGCCGAGAATTTTCGCTGTCGAAGTTGAGACTTTCTCCAGAGACTTGCCCGACAGAGCGAAGTGGCGCTCAAGGTCGGCGACGCGATCGACGAGCTGCCCCACATCACCGAGCAGCAGCGCCACCTCACGCTGAATGATGTCGGCGTGGTCGCGCATCTTGGCGTCCTTCAAAAGCGCCTGCACCGTCTGCACCGCCAGCATGAGCGTGTTAGGCGCCACGATCATGACGCGGGCGCGGTGCAACTCCTGCACCAGCTCGGGGAATTTCTCGAACAGGTCGGCGCAGATGGATTCGGAGGGAACGAACATCAGCGCCGTGTCCTGGGTCTCGCCGGGAATGAGGTATTTGTCGGCGATGGAAGCCACGTGCCGGCCGACCGCCTCGCGGATCGCCGCACTGGCGAGCTTGGTGTCCTCGGCCGACACAGCAACGCGCAGCGCTTCGAAGCCTTCGAGGGGAAACTTGGAATCGATGACCAGCGCCGCGTGCGCATTCGGCAATCGAATGACGCAGTCGGGGCGCTTGCCGTTCGTCAGCGTCGGTTGAAATTCGTAGGCGCCGGCCGGCAGCGCGTCACGGATGATCGTCTCCATGCGCATCTGGCCGAAGGCGCCGCGCGCCTGCTTGTTGGCCAGTACGCCATGCAGCGATCCGACCTCGGTCGATAGATCGGAAAGACTGCGGTTGGCTTCATCGATCAGCGCCAGGCGCTCGTTGAGCGTCGACAAAGTCTCCGACGTGCGCCGTCCCGCTTCGCTCAAATTGTCGCCGAGACGCGCCGCGTTGGTGTCGAGGGTCTGCGCCAGGTGCCGCGCCAAGGTATCGATGCGCTCATTCACCGAGCGCACCTGCTCGGAGCTCTGCTGCGCAGCGATCTCGGCCATCGCCGACAGACGCCCTTTCAGTTCCGCGAACTCGACCTGCGCCGCTCGCGAACGCGCGCGGTTAACGTGCAATACGAGAAGCACGACGATGAGCGCGATACCGGCGCCACTTCCGTAAAGCAGCGTTGGCGGCAGGCCGAGGTAAGGCTCAAGGGGATTAAAATGGATGCTTTGCAGCAGTTCGAGCATTGCCAATCGGTAGCTGATTCGGCCGGCCGAAATGTGCGTGTCGGCGACAAGGCTATATTTTTGAAAAAATTTGGCTCGCCTCGGAACGCCTTGGCGGGCGTCCACGTTGTCGGTACAGGAAGCCGATCCCCCCGCGGCTTCGTCTCAAGGTTGCCTCAGGCGCCCTCCCGCGGCAACCCAAGCCTCGGACCTCCAGGTCCGGGGCTTTTCTATTAGGTGCCCTGGTGCGCAGATAGCTGCGCCACCGACCGTCGGGCCCAGAGCGGCAACACCAAAATGATGGCAACGAGCGCCAGCACAAACGTGACGATGCCGGCCATCGGATCAGTTGCACGCCCGCTCCAGGTCAGGGCGTGGGCGGCGAGCACGCCTACGATGGATAGGGCAGCCGACACGCGCAGCAGCTTGGCTGCCGATCGCCAACTGGGCATCAACAGAGCGAGGATCAACGCGCCGATCGTCACGGCGAGATAGGTATAAAGCAGCGCATGCTCGCCGATGTAGAACGCAGAAGCCGCCGCGGCGGCGATCGCCAACGGCTGGCCCCAACCGACACCCGTCCAGATCTTTTCCCAGCGTGGCGCAGGGCTGCCTCGGTCGCGCTTGCGCGCCAACCAGATGGTCACGCCGGTATATGTGACGACGGTGAGGGCCAGGCCGAGAATTCCGTAGGCAATTTTCACCGGGAATCCACCAAACCAGCCGAAATGCAGAGGCTGCAGTACGCCGAGGATCTGCTGGCCGACGCCGCCCGTCTCCAGGCCGCCGTCACCCAATGGTGTGCCGTCGCCCTTGAAGTAATAGTGGTTGGCCATGGCCAGATGCCCCGGCGTGCGCATGCCGAGATGCACGACTTGTCCGGTCTTGCCGATGTGATCGATGTGCACGCCAGTGAAGACTGCGCCGGGCTTCTGGGCCTCGACGTGGCGGACCATGGCGGCGACATCGGGCAGCGGCGCCTCGGTTTCCTCGGCGCTGGCGCGAGGCCCGAGAATAGCGGCGAATGCCGCTTCTGAATCGCCGTTGTAAGCGGCGAGTGCGAGCACGCCGACGATCAGCGTGGAAAGACCGAGCAGCGCGCCCGACAGCGACACGACGACGTGGAAGGGCAGTCCCCAGACGCCGAGCCGGTTGTGCAGGTCAGCTTCCTGCAGGCGCCGCGAACCGCCCCAGCGCAGCGAGAACGCATCCTTGAAGATGCGCGGGTGCGAGAGGAGGCCGGAGATCAATGACGACAGCAGGGCGACTCCGGTCAGACCGACGATGAAAAAACCCCAGGTGCGCGGCAAGTGCAGTTGCATGTGGAGCGTGGCGATGAACTCCGCGAACGGAGCCTTCTGGCGCGTAACGAGCCGGCCGTCGGCGTCAGCGAGCCAACTGCCTTCGGCGCCGGTTTCGTGATCGTGGTAATTGACTGCGAAGCGCGGCGTGGCGGAACTGGGTCCGCTGATGAAGAGATCGTGCGCCGCATTGTCTGCCAGCGCCTGCGCCTGCCCGGCGCGTACCGCGGCGCCAACCTCGTCGGCGGTGAGCCAACGCTCAACGATCGGGGCGTCCGGCTGCTCCCAACGCTGCAATTCCAAGACGAAGACGCACACCGTTCCGGAGAGGCAGACAATGTAAATGAGCGCGGCGAATGCAAGGCCCAGTGCGGAATGCCCCGCGAGCATCGCGCGCACGAAGTCCGGCGCCAGGAACGGGCGTTTCTTTTCTTTGGACGTCGACGCGCTGGTCCATCAGGGGAAGGCCTTCGGCAGGAACGCGATGCCATAGCCCAGCGCCGAGATCGAGCCGAGCACGACGGTTGCGCGCAGCAGCTTGGCGTCGCTGAGCGTCCAGGCCATGCCGGCACCCCACAGGACTGGAACCAGCAGGCCGCCGACGACAATCCGGTCGTGCGTCGCCATCGGCATGGCGACGGCGAAGGCAACACCGACGCCGATGGCCGCGATGCCGGCCATCACGATCGACAGCAGCGCCTTGGCGATGGCGCGTCCCCAGTTGGTCGGCCGCTCCTCGGGTTCGAGGGCGACGTCGCGCAGCTTGGGCTGCTTTCGCTGGCGACGCTCGATGCCAAGAGCGACGATCGCATAGGCGATGATCGACATGGCGGTGAGGCCGTAGGCGGTGCCGACCTCGGCGTCCCAGGCGTAGCAGAAGGCGGCTATGCCACCGCCGATCAGCAGCCAGCCGCCGATGAGGAAGGGAAGATTGCCAGGGCGGTTGCCGAGCCAGGATAGGCGCAGCAGCGCGATGCCGCTGGAAAGCAGCAGCACACCGGCCGTCGTGACGAGCGCGACCATCGCGGTGCTGAGACTGTATCAAATCTGCAGTGCCCCCCTGCCCGGTGATGGGCCGCCCTTGTCCGACGAAACAGTCGCCGCGCGTCGAGCCTTTCGTAGGCGAGCATGGCGGCTAACAGCGTGTTCGCCGGCTCGCGAGCGCGCACCAGGGCGAGACGCCAATCTACATCGGCGCAGGTATTGTCTACTCCTTTGGTACTGATTTCATCGGTATCGCAGTGGTCCACCCGGCGAGACCCCGCTGTCAGAACCCGGCGGGAACAAAGACCGCGTGCGGACGCTTAGGATGGAAAAGGGAGTAACACGATGCCGAAGCCCAAGCTTGATGAGGAAGTGCCCACCATCGACATCGAAGAAGATCTCGGCACGCGCCCCGCCGAGCCGGTCGAAACAGACTCCAACGACGTCCCGACCGCGGATGCCAACGGCGATTCTGATGATGAGCGGGACGACGAGAACCAGGCGGTCCCTGATCTGGCCTGACGGGTCAGGTTCAACTGCAGGTCAGCGACCGCCCGACAAGCTCATACCGATGAAACGTTGGGCGCCGGCTTCCAGGCATCCACGCAGAAAGGCAAGGGCTACGGGAGCAGCCCTTGCCGTTGCGGAGGTTCGACCTAGCGGTCGCCCCAGCCCTCCACCATCTTAGAACTCGACCTTTGCGCGTGCCGATCCAGTGTGGCCGATGAAGTCCTGCCGCAGCAGGGCGTCATAGTTGACCTGGAAGCTGACGCCCGCTTCGGAGTAGGCGAACAGGCCGACACCGACAGCCGCCGTATCGCGTCCGACACTCGGGCCCGCGGCGTTGAAGTTGGGCCCGCCGCCGAACGCCGCCGTCACCTGCTGATTTGTATCTTCAAACTCGTGATACCAGATCGCACGCCCTTCAAGCAGTGTGGTCGGAGCGATGTGAGCGCTCGCCTTGGCACCTAGGCCCGACGACAGCGAGGTATTGTTCTGGCTGCCGATGGTCAGTCCGGTACCCATCGAGCTCGTCTCGGTGTACCCGCTTTGATCGAGCTGGCTCCAGGTGAGCGAGGCGACCGGTGTGAGCGCCCCATTCATGAAGTGCAGTGGTGCACCGATCTCGGCAGCCGCCATGTACTGGTTGCCGTCGTGGCCACCGCTGGCGACGTCGGCGACCGGGATCGTGATCACACGCTGGGTCGAGTAGTCGTGCCAAGCATACCCGGCGCGCGTCGACAGGTACCAGCCGTTGCCCTTGTAGGCGCCGTAGAGGATCGCGAGGTAGCTGTCGATGTCGGTCTCGTTCTGGCTCGTGTCGCCGTCACCCTCGATGGAGGTGTTGCCGTATCCGCCGGCAAAACCAAGGCGCGTGCGCTGGTCGATCCAGTTGTCGGCACCGACCATGGCTCCGTAGATGTGCGTCGAGTAGCCATCGACGTTCGCACGCTCGTCCTGGTCGAGTCCGGCGCCAAATGCCTGACCCCACAGTGCCGACGAGTAACCGCGCTGACGCATGTCCACCTGCTCGTCGTAGATCCCGGCATCCATGCGTCCGTCGTTGGCCCCGATGTCCATGCGGCCATCGTTGTTGCCGAAGCCGAGGCTCATGCGTCCGGCGGGAGCCTGCGCTGCGCTGGCCGTCTGCGTCATGCCGGGACCTGAAGCCGCCGCGAAGCCGCTGCCCCCCGCTCCACCCGTCGCACCGACGCCGTTGAGGCGGTTGTCGATGAAGGAACCGGTGAGGAAGTTGAGCGTCCAGGCTGCCTGCTGGGTCGCGAAGTTGGTCTCCGGCGCCAACTGCTCGCCGGCCCTGCGGACATCCTCCTCATCGCTGAGCATCTGCACGGCGCCGCCAAGCGCGTTGGTAGCGTCGTTGCCACCCTGCATCAGCGCGTTGAGGGTCGCGATGCCGGGGTTCGACAATCCGCCCACGGTCGACGCATCGGCGACCGTGGAGCCGATAACCAGCGAACCACCGGCATTTTTCACGGCTTGCCAGTCGACGAGATAGGAATCCTCGTCAACAGTCGGAACGTCGTTGCCGAACAGCGTCCGCGCGACGAGGAACCATTCGCCGTCACGAACGACGCTGTCGATGACGGGCTGCAGCGTCGTCGTCGCGGCAATGGTGCTTACCGTAACTGCTCGCCCATTCGCCAAGCCGCCGTCTATTCCGACGGCAAGAGTGCCGTCGATGTAGCCGCTCTCCTCAGATGGTGCGTCAGCGCTTGAACCGGCGCCACTGCCGGTAATGTGCGGCCGCAGGACGATCTGGCTGGGGCTGGTTCCGGTGACGTTGGTGTGAACTGTCAAGTTGCCGATAAGCGGCGCTGCATTGTCGAAGGAGAAGAAGTGATCGGGGATCTCAGCGAGGAAGTCGTTCATGTTGTTGAACACGCGCGACTCCGCGCCCTCGTCGTCATCATCACCGCCGTCGTCGTCGTCCCCACCACCTTCTCCACCTCTAGAGATGGCGACCGGCAGATTCGTGGGATTGGCGAATGCGTAATTATAGTTGCGGCGCTGATCGACATCGATGTTGCCTTCGACCTCGCCTTCGGCGGTGTTCACGAACACGTGGTTTCCACCGCCGAGGAAGATATTGCCTTCGATCTCACCGCTGTTGACGATGGTGCTGTCGCGTCGGCCGGACTGGCTGGTGATAGTTAGGGGATCGTAAGGGCCGCCACCTTCGGCCAAGCTCGACGCCATGTATCGCAGCGCGTTGCCGTCGACGACGTAGATATCGCCTTCAATCTCGCCCTCGTTGGCGATGACGGTATTACCGACTGTGTATTTGAGTACGCCGTCTTCTGCTTCCGCTTCGGGCGCATAGTTGGAAGCAATGGCAGCACTGCCGGCGCCCGTCGCCTTGATCAGCGCCCCCTCTTCGTTTTCGACCATGAGGAAGGCGCCACGCGTGAGAATGCCTGCGGTGAGCTTGCCGGTGGCGGAAATCGTCCCCTCGTTCTCGATCAGGAGATTTACATTCTCCTCCTCCTGAACCCAGATCGCCGCAGCCGCACCCAAGTTCGAACCGCCGGACTGCAGGGACGCCCCGGTATTGGTCGAGAGCGTGAAGGCGCCGCGCTCAATGCTGAGCGTGCCTTCGTTCTCGACGCTCACTGTTTCGTTGTTGCCCAAAAAGGCAATAGCGGCGAGCTGACCGATGCCAGCGTGAGACGCGCTGATGGTGCCCTCATTCTCGATCGAATACTCAGCCTCATTGATGCCAGTCGTGGCAACACCGAATACGTTGAAGAGCCGGCGTGAAGGCGGCCCCGTGATATCGCTAACCTGCGAGGTGATCGTCGTCTCGTTTTCCAGATGCGTCCCATCCGTCGTGAGGCGGACACCGATCTGATTGAGATTGGCTGGAGAGGGGACGTTCGAATCGATGATCGAAACGGACGGTATGGCCGGTGATGTCTGAGGCAACTCGCTATCACCGGTACAATCCACGACTGTACCCGGCGTTGCGCTAAACGAACAAGCCGCCATGGCCTGATGGGAGGCGCTCATGCATAAAAGCAGAGCCAGCGGAACGACAACACCCGCGATAGTACGCTGACGGATCACCAGAATTGGACGCAACATTACTCACTCCCCCATCGCACGATGTTGGTTACACGTGGCCTGTTTTTGTTTGTGGATCTTCGGGCGACGGCCGGATCAGGCTGTGCCCGTCCCATCCGTCAGCTTGGTGCCGAACCTGGCGCCATCAACGCAGCGCGAACCATGACCGTCCCCCAGACGCATTACTAACTGCGGCGGCATTCGTAAGTGCCACTCACAAACGCGGCACTGCCAGATGGCATCGCCCACCATCAGCGTTATAGCGTTGCAGGGCAGCCCGTGAGGGAAGTGTTCCCGACCCGATATTGGAACTACTTCCCATCGCCCGCTTGGAAGATGATTGCGCGAAGAGCGTTGCATCGAAGCCACTGCGCAAGCCACGATGCCGGTGATGCACGTGAAAGAATGTCGACCCGGTGCCGAAACTTTGCGGCGCCACGACCGACTTATATGCGGCCTGACGTGAATCAGCGTGGCGGCCGCAACGGCACGTGCGCAGCCATCCGGCGCGCTGACCCATGCACTGATCTCCCGAACTCCATCGCCTTCGTTGAATCGTCGCATTCTGCGGACTGTAGTTCGCGCATTCCCAGACGATTCGAGGTCTTCGTGAAATCGGCGCTGCGCCTCCTGGCCCTTATGACACCGAGCGTGGTCTGCAGCCCGGCGTGGAGCCAAGCGCAGGCCCCGCTGGGATGCGCGCCGCCGCCAGCAACGAAGGTCGTCGTCAATGTCAGAGAGACCGGCGCGAAGGGCGATGGGCAAGCCAATGATACGGCGGCCATCCAACGGGCAATCGATGCCATGGCCGGAACAGGCGGCACCGTACTCGTGCCAGCAGGCATCTACATGGTCGACGCCGTGCACCAGCGGTTGCAGCTGAAAAGCCGGATGAACCTGAAGTTGGCGCAAGGCGCCACACTCAAAGTCTTGCCCAATCCGGCGCAATCCTACGCCCTGCTCACGCTATCGGGCGTCTCCGACGTACATATTTCCGGCGGCACGCTCGAGGGCGACCGCGAACTCCACCAGGCCAAGACCGGCGAATGGGGCATGGGCATCAGCCTCATCAATGGCGCGCACACGATTTCGATCAGCAATGTGACGGCACGAAAAATGTGGGGTGACGGCTTCTTCATCGAGGGCGCCAGGCGGGTAGCACTCTGCTCGGTGGTCGCTGACGCGAACCGTCGGCAGGGGCTGTCCATCATCGACGCGCAGAACGTGCTGGTGACGGATTCGGTCTTCAGCAATACGCGCGGCACGCGCCCGAGCGCAGGGATCGATCTGGAACCCTACAAGCCAGAGCACGCGATCACCGCACGTGCGGATTCTGCGTTCGAAATTCATCGATAATCTCGGCCCGGGCATTCTCATTTCCGGCAGCAAAGAGGCGCACAACATCTCCAACGTCGAGATCACCGGCAACCACTTCCGCAACCTCCCACCCGTCAAAATCAAATATGCCCCGGCGGTACTGGATTCGATGATCTGCAAAAATCGCTACACGGTGCGTCGCGAGGAGGGCGGCGGCGATCTTTCGACGGTCGGATCTGCACCAAGGGAAGTCACGCTGCAAGCCGCCTGCGGCGACCCGGGCCTGCGCACGCGGCAGTAAGCGATCGCGGCACGTCGGCGGTCTCTGCGCCGTGCAATGAAGGATCGTGAAATTGCCGGCGATCAGGGTTGGCTGCCGACCTCGTAGTCGATCGGCTTGAAGGAGCCGTTGTTGCTCTGCGGCGCCGAGCAGGCCGTGAGGGCGATGATCAAATCCATCTCGGCCGCGAACACGATGTAATCGCCGGCCTTGCTGAGTGGCGGCAGCACGGCGATGGTGCCGCTAGCTGCATCCACACTCACATTCATGAAAACGTTGAAGGCGACGGGAATCTGGTCGCCGACGATACCGAAGGGAGCGAGCGCCCGCTCGAAATTTCCCTGGCAGCCGTGATGGGGATGCTGGTCGCCATAGATGATGCGAAAGGTGTCGGCCGAGCACGGCGTCAACAGGAAGTCGTGGCGGCCGACGGTATCCTCGATGATGCGCAGCATGACCCGGCTGCGGTTCGAGTAGATGCTGTCGCCGGTGCTGAGGTTCAGCTTGCTGGCATAGTCGAGCGAGCGTCCCGACGAGATCATCTCCATGGGATCGTCGGACGAAAAGGCAAGCAGGTCGGACACCTGCTCGCCCATCGGATCGATCACCTTCAGGGTCTGTCCTTTGCGCAGCGTGATGGCCACGCCGCTGCGTGGGGGAATACGCTCAATCATGTTTGAATGGACAACGCCAATCCGCATTGACATGACGGCCGCTGAACTGCGCGGCGGCGGGACCTTGGCCGTGCCGCGCAAGCATCGGGTTGGGCGATCCGTCCAACGCGATATCCCGTTCGATTGTCTTATTGCGCAGCGTTTCGTAGCGCCCTTCCTGCCGCAACTGCTCGAACTGCGCGTGCAAGTTGAAGATTAGCGTTGGATGCTCGAAACGTCGCGCCGTGCGGCTCGCATTGGGATGCAAACCGACAACGAAGAAGCCTTTGCCACCTATGCTGAAGGCGAAATGCGGAGACCGAGGATCGGAAGCGACGTCCGGGTCCCACGAGAACTCTTCGCTGTCGATAGCGTGAAGCGACGCGAGACGCTCCCACAGATACGCCTCGAACATGGCTTCGCTTAGGTCGGCGTCTTTGCGAAAAACTACAGCTTGGCTGACAAACATCTTGTCGCCGGTGTCGTGCCGGATCGCGAAGTCCTGCAGCCGGCGGGTGATAAGTCGATCGGAACTGTCAGTGCGGATGTCGGCGACAACCAGTATCTCAAGCTGGCGCCGACGCAGGGCAGCTTTGGCGCCGATGCAGGGAAAGTCCGCCGACGCGACGAACTCCTCCAATTTGGAAGCTATTGCATTTTTTTCCTGCGCACGTGGCGCTGAGATTGCTGAGGCGAACTGCATGCGAGACCTGAGGGCCGAAGGTTTATTGTTGTGCCCGCGCGCTCTTTGCGAGGCGCTTTTGTCCCTGACAATGTCGCCTTCGAGTTATTTCGTTCCCCGCGAAAAGCACGGTCAAAGTGGCGCCTCCGCATTAATAATTATGATCCGCGAAACCGGCCGCTTAATTTTGCCGAAACTGACAAAAGGCTCAAAGCTTTGTCTTCGGCGATGGCTTGCCTCGGCCACCCTCCGCGGCTTCGGCCGCGCGGCGCTTGCGCATCCTCCTCCTGCTCTTCAAGAGCGGAGAGAGCATCGATGACGCCCCAGCCCATCGGGCGCCGGATCGCGTCAAAGATGCGGCGTAGTTCCTTGCCGATGGATTTGGAGGTCGGGTTCATCATCACCGCCAACTGAATCGCCGCGACAATTGTTCCGCTTTTGGCGGCAAGTGTTTTCGGCAGGCTGGGTTTCCGCCACCAGTTCGAAGATGAAAGGGAGCGAAACGCGCCAACCCACCGTGCAATATTACTTTTTCGAAATTTGGAACGACGGAGGCGTTTTGCGGATTCGATTCTTTATGAAGACCATCCTGATCGTCGATGACGAACCCCTCATCCGATCCTACGTCCGCGAGGTCGTTGAAGAAGCCGGCTTTGTGACCAAGGAAGCGGGTAACGCCGCTGAGGCGCTAAAGCTTATCGAAGACGATGGCATCGACGTACTCGTATCGGACGTCGAGATGCCGGGTCTGTTGGACGGGGTCGACTTGGCATGGGCGGTCCGCAGCCGCTGGCCCTCCATGCTCGTCGTCTTGACCTCGGGTCGGCGCCTGCCGCGGCGCGATCAAATGCCGGACGACACGCGCTTCCTCGCCAAGCCGTTCTCGCCCGATGGCCTCGTCGAGGCCCTGACACGAAGCTCGTGATGGCTTACGATGAATTCCGGTGCGCGATGGGTAGCGGCGCCGTCACACTCTCAACAGTGGGCGTTGGCGGGGCAGCGAGTGGCGTCCGGATACTGCACGGCAGATTGGACCAGCTTCGTCTGGGATCTCGCTCCTCGACACCGGGGACACGAGAAACGTGGCTTGCAGCCAAATTTGCGGCAAGGTCTAAACGCTCGATATCGTAGGTGTGCTGGCCCAAGGTTTCGCTCGCTGTCGCTGAGTTCTCGTTGACAACCCAACGCGGAACGCCACCATCGGGATCCAATTCCTGCACAAAATTTAAACAGGCCACACCTCGCGCCCGCTTGATGCGCTCCTTTAGGCAGCAGCCATCGCGAGCATCGCTGGATCCGCCAACTCCTCCGTCACCACCTTGAACTCGCTCAACGTGTGAGGACCGAATGAATGGATGAGCGGCACGTCAGCGGCGTCCCGCCCGCGCGCCAGCACGACGCGGCCAATGCGCGGGGTGTTGTGGCGGGCATCCACCGTGAACCACTGGCCGCCGACGAAAACTTCCACCCAGGCGCTGAAGTCCATGGGCGCGGGATCGCGCGGCACACCGATGTCGCCCAGATAGCCATTGATGTAGCGGGCAGGAATGTTGAGCGCGCGACAGAAGGCAATCGTCAGGTGCGCGAAGTCGCGACACACGCCAACCCGCTCGCTGAGCGACTCGTGCGCGGTGCGGGTCGACCGGGCGAATCTGTAGCCGAACGTAAGATGATTGTGAACGTAGTCGACGACCGCGCGCACGCGCGTAGCATCGCTGGGCAGGTGGCCGAACAGCTGCCATGCAGTGTTGCCGATCTGGTCGGTCTCGCAATAGCGGCTGGCCAGCAGGTAGACGAGCGCCTCGTTGGGAAGATCAGCGACGGGCCACAGCGGTTCGTTGGTCATCTGCGCTTCGTAGAGGCCGCAATCGCGCACGACGCCCGAGATTTCGAGTTGTGATCTGCCGGGCGGGGCGATCAGGCGGCGGCAGAGGTTGCCATGCACATCCTCAATGGCGGCAGGCGCCTCTTGCCCGCCCATCAGCAGTGGCGATTCGCTGACAATGTCGGATCGGCGGCTGGGGTGGATATCGAGACGCGCAAGAACGGCGGTCTGCTGAGGTACGTCAAAACTCAGGCGGAATCCGTAACGGATGAGCATCGAATTTCTCTGATCGGCAGGCGCGAGTTGGGCGATACGGTAGATGCACACAACGTTCACGCTCCGGCAGAGTTCCGTTGCGTCCCGGGTAGTTAGCCATTGCGTTAGGGGCGGCCGGCATCTCCATGGTTCGTCACACCATGCCCGGCCCGCTAATGAGCGCCATATCGCGCTTATCGGTCCCCCCGCGGACAAATATGCAATAGGCCTTTTGCACAGCTAAAGACCGATTCGCAGATTGGAGTGTCCCGTGCCCTGGTCCATTTTGCATAAGTGATTTGCGTAAGGCGTTCCGGAAGCTTGGGAGGACACTGGATGCGCCGCCACGCCCGCATGTCGAACGCCTGCACGCCAGCCGCCGTCGCGGCGGTGCTGCTCGGCGTCCTACCCAATTGCGCTCAAGCAGGCGGCTTCGGATTGGAGCAGTCGGCCTACTATCAGGGCTTGTCATTTGCAGGTGCCGCTGCCGGCGGCGAGAGCTTGGCCGCCATCTCGTGGAACCCCGCAACGGCATCCTTTGCGGGCCAGGGCCTGCTCGGAGAATTGAGCGCCTCGGCGGTATTTCTTTCTGCCGACGTCACGGTGACCAACCCTGGCGCGCAAATCCCACCGGTCGGGACATCCGAGACCGACATAGGCAGGAATGCCTTGATCGGTGCGAGCTATTACACGTATCGCATTGACGACAAGACGGTGTTTGCACTCAGCATGACGTCGCCGTTCGGATTGGGGACCAAGCCCAACGATACCGATTGGGCGGGCCGCTACCAAGCCATCACGACGTATATCTTGAACGTCAATGCGACGCCGATGATTTCCTACGAGATCATGCCCGGCGTGTCGGTCGGCGCGGGTATTCAGCTCGACTATTTCGGTCTGAAGCGGTCGACCTCGGAGACACCCCAGGGTCTGGCCAACTTCAAGGCCGATGACATCGGCGTCGGCTTCGTGGCGGGACTGAGCATCACTCCGACAGCCGGCACGTCGATCGGCTTGGGCTACCGCTCGATGATCGACCACAAGCTCGAGGGCCACGTAGAGTTCGGCAGCATCGCCAAGACCGACGCGCAGGCCGTCGATACAGCTGCCAGAAATGGTAGCGCTCGGCGTGCGCCATGCCGTATCGCCGTCGCTTCGGGTGCTGGGTGAAGTCGAATGGGTAAATTGGAGCCGCCTTGGCGTGCTGCCCATCATCATAAATGAGCCCATTGCCGGCATCGTTCCCGCCGGAACGACGGTCGCCAATTTCGACTTCCGCTGGCGCGATGGCTGGCTGTTCGCACTCGGCGCGGAATACGATTATTCGAGCACCATCACGCTGCGCTCGGGCCTCGCCTATGAGATATCTCCGGTCGACGGCCCAACGACGCGCCCGGTTCAGGACCCCGATAGCAATCGGATATGGGCAAGCATCGGCGCTTCGTACGCGATGGACAAGTACACGCGCCTCGACTTCTCTTACAGCCACGTGTTCTACGAGAACGACGCGCCATTCAACCGCGTCCCGGGATCGACGCTCTTCGCCGGGCCGGCTCTTACTGGCACCGCCGACATCAGCATGGATCTTGTCTCAGTCGGCTTTAAGACGGACCTCAGCGCGCTGATGCCGGGGCTGCTTCCATAGCGCGCCCGCGCAATTATCGAAATTCTTGCTTACGATGCAGCGAAGTGTCGTGGTCGGAGCAGGCAATCACTTTGCCTTGGGCCGCTGAGACTTTGCTGCCGTCTTCTCGCGCTCCTCGGCGGCGACACGGATGATCATTTCGCGCAGCCAGATGTGCGCGGGATCGGTGTCGTATGAGGCATGCCAGAGCAGCGACGTCGTCAGCTGGGGCAAGTCGACCGGCGGCGGACTGAGGCTCAAATCCAGCTCGTCGGCAAAGTAGCGCGCCAGACGCGCGTGCATGGTGGTGATGACCGCCGCGCCGGCGACGAGAAACGGCACAGCGACGAAGCGCGGCGTCACCAGTGCGATCGTGCGGCTGAGGCCCAGCTTTTCCAGCGCCTCATCGACCACGCCGCTCTCGCCGCGACGCAGGCTCGTCAGCACGTGCGGCAGGCGCACGTAGTCCTCAAGCGAAATCGGCGGCTTTATGTGGACCTTCTTGGCATTGAACATGACGAGGTAGCTGTCGGTGGCGAGGACCCGCCGCTTGTGGTGCACCTGGCCGCCGGCAAATCCGCCGACCCCGATGCCGAGATCGAGGCGATCGGCGTCGAGGTCATCGAGCAGTCCCTGCCCGTCGGCGGAGTAGAAGCGGAAGCGAATGCCGGGCGCGTGTTCGCACACGTATGCCAAGCAGCGCCGGTCCCAGCAGCACCTCCGTGCTGTCCGGCAACCCGATGCGAAACACGCGTTCCGCCGTTGCCGGATCGAACGTCTCCGGGCGCGATACCAGCGTCTCGATCTGCGCCAGCGCGATGCGTACGGGATCGGCGAGCGCCAGGGCACGCGGCGTCGGCTGCATGCCTCGCGGGCCCCGCGTCATCAGTTCATCGCCGAACAGCTCACGCAGCCGCGCCAGGTTATGGCTCATGGCCGACTGGCCGATGCCGATGCGCGCCGCCGCCTTGGTGACGCTGCGCTCAGCCAGCAGCGCGTCGAGCGCCACCAGCAGGTTCAGGTCGACCCTAGACAAATTGATATGGTCGATGGGCATTATCGATCCAATCCATTGGACTAATGACGCTCTAGCTATCATCTTCGCTGGCAACAGACCAGGGCATGCGCGTCCTGGCCGTCATCATCAAGGATTGGAGACAGTCATGAGCCTTCGGAAAATCGCTGTTACCGCCGCGGCTGTTGCCTTGGCTTCGATCGGTTCGGCCACCTTCGGATCGGCATGGGCCGGTGGGCCGCGCGCCCACAAGATCGACCTCGGCAGCATCAATGGCGTCGCCTATTACACCGAGGAAGCCGGCCGCTTCCACGTCGTCGCAACGCTTGCCCAGCAGGACGGCCTCCCCGTCCGCGTTGAGACGGTGCTCGCTCCTGGCCAGACCGTGGTTCTTTCCACTGCCAAGGGTGAGGCCGGGCTGATGAGCGTCGAACTAAGCCGCGAGGCGGGCGACCTGTTGGTCCGTCCCGTCGCCGCGACGAACTAAGCCAACCACCCGAACGAAAAGGCCCGGAGCATTTTGCACCGGGCCTCATTTTTGCGCATCGGCCCCCCGCGCCGGCCTTGCGGCTTCAGCTACACCCTTTGGGGTGGCATGCCGGAGCTTCACGGCGGAACAGGTGGAACACCAGCATCAACGCCAGCCCATGGCCGGTGCGACGTGCTTCAGGATCGCTTCGATGACATGCGCATTGTAGGCGACGCCAAGTTGGTTCGGCACGGTCAACAGCAGCGTGTCCGCCTCCGCGATACCCTCATCCTTCTTGAGTTGATCGACGAGCACGTCCGGCTCGGCGGCATAGCTTCGACCGAAGATGGCCCGCGTCTTCTCATCGATGTGACCGACCTGGTCGGCGTCGTCGGCCCTGTCGCCGAAATAGGCGCGATCGCGATCGTCGATCAGGGCGAAGATGCTGCGGCTGACTGAGACGCGCGGCTCGCGCGTATGGCCAGCCTCCGTCCAGGCGGCGCGGTAAGCTCGGATCTGCGCAGCCTGCTGCACGTGGAAGGCTTCTCCCGTCTCGTCGTTTTTGAGCGTGGAGCTTTGCAGGTTCATGCCAAGCTTCGCCGCCCAGATAGCCGTGGCGTTGGACGCGGCGCCCCACCAGATGCGGTCGCGCAGTCCTTCCGAGAAAGGCTCAGGACGCAGAAGGCCGGGCGGATTGGCGAACATCGGACGCGGGTTCGGTTTGGCGAAGCCCTCCCCGCGAAGTGCATCGAGAAACGCTTCCGCGTGACGCCGCCCCATGTCCGCGTCGCTCTGGCCCTCAGCCGGGCTATAGCCGAAATAGCGCCAGCCATCGATCACCTGCTCGGGCGAGCCGCGACTGATTCCCAACTGCAGGCGCCCGCCGGCGATGAGGTCAGCCGCGCCCGCGTCCTCAACCATGTAGAGCGGGTTCTCGTAGCGCATGTCGATGACGGCGGTGCCGATTTCGATACGGCTGGTCTTGGCGCCAATCGCAGCGAGCAGCGGGAACGGCGAAGCGAGCTGGCGCGCGAAATGGTGGACGCGGACGTAGGCACCATCTGCACCGAGCTCTTCTGCCGCGACGGCCAGATCAATGGATTGCAGGAGTGCGTCGGCGGCCGAGCGGGTCTGCGAATGCTGCGATGGTGTCCAGTGGCCGAACGAGAGGAAGCCGATCTTCTTCATGGGTGGAGACCTATGCCTGCGGAAGGATGACCGCACATGTGTGACCTGGCGAGCAGTCCGGCAAGGCGGGTGCGGCACTCCTGGCGAGGAAGCAGGTGTAGGAAATCGAGGATCCTGCGTGGCCAGGTCGACTTCTTGCATTATTGGTGCGGACGGTGGGAATCGAACCCACACGGCGTTGCCGCCTCAGGATTTTAAGTCCTGTGTGTCTACCAGTTCCACCACGTCCGCGACGCGCCGTTTATGGGCCGAGAGCGAACGGCGTGCAATCGCATCATGGGCGCTTTTGGGCATCTTCCGGGGCGCCGTGGCGGATCGCCCCCAGCAGCAGCACGTACAGCAGCAGGCCATTGAAGGAATGCCATAAGAAGTGCGTGCCGACGCCGCGTCCGCCGCGCACCGCCCACCGGCAAACTTCCAGGTCGATGGTCCGAAAGCTCATGGCGACGAGGAAAAGAAATGCCGCCGCGAAAAGATATCCCGCGGCGCGATGGCCCTGCACTAGCAGCAACGTGCCGACCAAAATCAGGGCGGCGAACGCCGGCGTATAGCCGAGCGTGCCGTTGAAGCAGCGCTTGCCGGCCCCGCGCGTCATTGGCAGAAGCTCGTTCGAGCACGGCACGCCTTGCATGTACTTGACGGAAAAATAGAAGCCGACGAGCGCCGCGATGACGAGGATCCACGGCACCCCCGCGAAGCGGCGCAGCGCATAGCCGAGGTAGGCGAGCATGAACAGCGAGATGGGGATGGTGTCGAACGGGATTGCCCACACCGTCGCGTAGGTGTGGAACATGAAGCTGCCTATGCCGATGCAGACGACGAGGACGCATAGCAGCCACTCAAACAGCGCGTGGTCGCGGCGCGAAGAGCGCGTCAGCTGCCAGGCCGCAATGAGGCCGGCGATAACGAAGGCGCCATTGGAGATCGCGTTGAGCGGCTCGGCCCAGAAGCCCGGATCGCCGCCGCGCTCGCAATAGCTGTAGACCTTGCTCCAATCCATGGCGCGCCTGCCGCTCCCGCCTACAGCCGATAGAGCTTAGCCGCTGCCCGCTTGCCGCGGACACGTTTTACCACCGAGGCGGCGAACGAACGCCATAATGCGCGCGTGAAATCCCATGCCCCGAAGGTCTCGAACCGATACCGCATCGCCGCCATTGCGTCGCGGCGGGGCGCGGCATCCTTGAAGCGTGCGCGCGCCGAGAGGCGACGATTGCGGCCCATCGTATCGATCTGCGAGGTCTCGAGAACGTCGGGCTCGACCGGCGGCGGCAGCACGCCATAGGTGTTGAGGCCGCTGCGCCATGGGCGACGCAGATCCTCGTCGATAGGCAATGTGCGATGACTATAGGACTCGGCGAACTTGATGGCGCCGGTACGGCTGATGAGGTAGGCGCCGGTCCCGTTCGGCACCGTCCAATAGCGGACAAGCTCGCGGCCGCCCGATAGCGCGGCCACCGGCTGATAGACCGACTTGGTCGAGTTCGACAGTCGAATGATGTCCCAATCGTGCGCCTTGGCGGCCGCGGCCTCGATGATCGGCAACAAATCATCGTCGAGACGCACGTCGTCCTCGAGGATCAGCGCGAATTCACCGTTGCGGTCGGCCTGCAGTACCCGGTGGATGCGCAGATGGCTGGCGTAGCAGCCGATCTCGCCGGCGGTGAACGCCGCCTCGTGCGGGCCTTCGGCGGAAAAGAACTGGTCGCGGAGTTCATCGTCCATGCGCCGACCGTCAACGGCAACGAAGCGCTCGAAAGAAATACCGACGCGCGATGCCTCGACCAGCATGCGCTTCAGCCGCTCGCGATCGCGTTCAAGGTTGATGACGAAGACGAGCATGCCAGTTACCGCCGGCCGCCGTTAATGAAGCGTCGCCACACGAACGCACTATTCCTTCTTTTCAGGCGCCACGACACGGATGTGCAGCTCACGCAGCTGCTTGGGTGCCGCCTCCGAAGGCGCGCTCATGAGCAGATCAGCGGCCTGCTGGTTCATTGGGAAGAGCGCTACCTCGCGCACGTTCTTTGAATTGGTCAGCAGCATGACCATGCGCTCGATGCCCGCCGCCATGCCGCCGTGCGGCGGCGCGCCGTACTGGAAAGCACGGTAGAGGCCGCCGAAGCGCGCCTCGACGTCTGCCTGCGTCAGGCCCGTCACCTCGAACGCCTTGACCATGGTGTCGGGGCGATGGTTACGCACCGAGCCCGACGCCAGCTCGTAGCCGTTGCAGACGATGTCGTACTGGTGCGCCTTGATCTTGAGAAAATCCTCATCGGACTTGGCAGCTAGCAGCGCCTCAAGGCCGCCCTGTGGCATCGAGAACGGGTTGTGCGAGAAGTCGATCTTCTTCTCCTCCTCGCTCCACTCGTAGAACGGGAAATCGATGATCCAGGCGAAGGCGAACTTCGTCTCGTCGACAAGCTTTAGTTCGCTGCCGATGCGCGTGCGCGCCTCGCCGGCGAACCGGTAGAACTTCGCAGGGTTGCCGGCCGCGAAAAACACCGCGTCGCCTTCCTTGAGGCCGAGCTGAGTGCGGATTGCTTCGGAGCGGTCGGGCCCTAGGTTCTTACCCACCGGGCCCGCCGCTTCGTTCTCGCGATAGAAGATGTACGCGAGGCCCGGCTGCCCCTCGCCCTGCGCCCATGAGTTCATGCGGTCGCAGAATGCACGCGAGCCGCCGCCCGGCGCGGGGATCGCCCACACTCGAACCTTTGGATCCTTGTCGATCATGCCGGCGAAGATCTTAAAGCCGGAGCCGCGGAAGTGCTCCGTCACGTCGGCCATCTCGATCGGGTTGCGCAGGTCCGGCTTGTCGGAGCCGTACTTGGAGATTGCCTCGTCGTAGGGAATGCGCGGCCACGGCGTTGCCTTCAGCGTCTTGCCGATCGGCTTGCCGAACTCTTCGAACACGCGCGTGATGATCGGCTCCATGGTGTCGAAGATTTCGTCCTGGGTGACGAAGCTCATCTCGACGTCGAGCTGGTAGAATTCGCCCGGCAGGCGGTCGGCGCGCGGATCCTCGTCGCGGAAGCAGGGTGCGATCTGGAAGTAGCGGTCGAAACCCGACACCATGAGCAGCTGCTTGTAGATCTGCGGCGCCTGCGGCAGGGCGTAGAACTTGCCGGCGATGGATGCGCGAGGGCACGAGGAAATCGCGTGCGCCTTCGGGTGACGAGGCCGTGAGGATCGGCGTCGGGAACTCGTTGAAGCCCGCCTCGTGCATGTACTCGCGAATGGCGCGGGTGATGTGCAGCCGCTTCATGATGAGGGCGTGCAGACTCTCGCGGCGCAGGTCGAGGAAGCGGTACTGCAGGCGCAGGTCTTCAGGGTAGTCGGGCTCGCCGAATACCGGAACGGGCAGTTCCTTGGCCTGCGAGAGCACCTCGATCTCGCTGGCGAAGAGCTCGACCTCGCCGGTCGGCAGCTCCTTGTTGACGGTGCCGTCGGGGCGCTGGCGCACGGCGCCGTCGATACGGATGACCCATTCGGAGCGCACGCTCTCGGCCGTCTTGAAGGCCGGGCTGTCCGGGTCGGCGACGACCTGGGTAATGCCGTAATGGTCGCGCAGGTCGATGAACAGCAGGCCGCCGTGATCGCGCACGCGGTGCACCCAGCCGGAGAGGCGGGCCGGTTTGCCGATGTCGGAGGCGCGCAAGGCGCCGCAGGTCGCCGAGCGATAGCGATGCAGCGGCGTGGGGCTGTCGCCCGCCGTCCCGTTCTTGGTTTTCGCCTTCGTTTCGGCCATCTTGCTGCCTGTTCCTGCGCCGCGATTTGTTCGTGAGTTGGCGGGAAAAGCGCATGCACGTCGAGGGATGTCAAGAATGGCGTCGGGCCGCGGGATCGGCTGGCGTACCGCCGTTGCGCCATGGCCCTGCCTTCGCGCTGAGGCCGTTGGCTAGCGGCCTTGGAGCAGCATCGAGACGTAACGGCAAATTGCTGGAACAGTGGGGAAACAGGACGGCACGATTGCGCGAATAGCCTGATGAACCGCTCCTACCCCGAGGCCGCGTCATGCTCCGTGCCATCATCCTCGCCGCCACCCACACCACCATGCTGGCGCTCGGCTTCCTCCTCGGCGTCTACCTGTTGCCGATCCTCACCGCGCCCCAGGGACCAGATGACGCCACCCTCGCCGCGACTGCCGCGAACGTACTGTACAAGGGCCGCTTCGAGCGCAGCCTCAAGGGGAGCGACTTCGTACATTGGGGCGAGGGCGAGGTGCGTGTGCTGCCGGACAAGATCGCCCACGATGGGGCACTAGCACCAGGACCCGATTACAAGCTGTATCTCGCGCCGGAGTTCGTCGACACGAAAGCCGGCTTTCTCGCCATCAAGGAGCGGTCGCAGCGGATTGGCGATGTGAAGACGTTCAACGGCTTCATCGTCGACGTGCCCAAGGGGATCGACGTCGCGAAATACACGGCGGTGGTGGTGTGGTGCGAGGCCTTCAGTCAGTTCATCTCGGCTGCAAAGTACAAGTGAGCGAAGGCGCAGGGACGGCGGGCGGCGCAAGACACGGGGAGTAACTTGAGCTTTTGCGCGAGGGCAGCCGTCCGGTTCTGCCTAATATTCACTATGTCAAAGACAAACACGCGCATTAAGGCGCTCAAGTTGGCGGCATAGCGGAACATTGGCGCTCGCCCGCTGTTATTCGGTCATGCTCCCCACCCACACCCCCAATACCTCCGATCTCATGAGCGCTGCGCTCTATACCGCGTGGACGGCCGCGAGCCAGGTGATGCCGCTATCGGGCATCCAGCATGGCGCCATGGTCAGCGCCATCGCCGACGCGTTTGCTGACGGCGAGCGTGATTTCGTGCGGCTTCAACAGCGAGCGATCGACGTGTTGAATCCGCCGACGCCGGTGACGGCGGTCGAGCGCAGAAAGCGCATGCGTTTGGTTCATAGCGTCGCCGAATTGTCTTGCGCGACACGACCGGATGCTGGTTTTTCAGCACCCATGAGACTTTGCAGTTAACGCATTGCTCTCTCAGGCGGGCCCTATGTTTTAGGCTCTTGCCGTAATACCTCCTCATAACTAGCGCCGCCTCTCAATGCCTCAGCAACAGCGCATTTGGAGGCGTCATGGCGACGTGCTAGATGTGATGCTGATCTGCCGCTTCACCATCGCGTTTCTCGCCCGCCCTGCGAAGATTGATCCACACCTCGGGAAATGAGCGATCCTCCGAGGTGGACTGCATTGGCGCTTGCCGTTCCAGACCTCGTGATATCGACAATGCCTTTGGTGCCGGCTCTAGCTAGCTGGCATACAACGTCGCATAGCGACCGCCGGATATGGCGCAAGCACAGGATGTTCATCATGGCATCGGCAACAGCCGGCCCACCGACCAACGTTCTTGTCGTCGAAGACGAGATGGTTCTGCGCATGCGCGCCGTCGACATCGTCGAAGATGCCGGGTTCACCGCCATCGAGGCGGTAAACGCCGATGAAGCGCTGGAGATATTGGAGCAGCGTTCCGATATTTCGCTGCTGTTCTCCGATATCCAGATGCCCGGCACCATGGACGGACTGAAGCTCGCCTACGCCGTCCACGCTCGCTGGCCATCTATCAAAATCGTTCTGGTGTCGGGTCAGCTGAAGCTGACCGACGCAGATAGGCCGGACAACAGCCGCTTCTTCGAAAAGCCCTTGGTGGTGAAGGAGATGATCGCCGAACTCCGGGCGATGGCGGGCGGCGGCGCCCTGAAAATCGTTCCCGAAGCCCTGCCTCCGGCGATCGACATTAGCAGCGGGACAAAGTCCACCGAACCCGTTCGCTCCGCGACGCAGGAAGGCCTGACGGCGGAAAATGATAGCCTTCGACTGCTGCTGGAGCAGGCTGGCATCGACGCCAAGGTCCTGCTCGCGCAGGCTGGCATCGACGCCAAGGAGCGCGAGGCCGCCGACAAGCTGCAGAAGCTCCTTCTCGAAGAGCTGCATCATCGCATCAAGAATACGCTGGCGACCGTCTCAGCCATCGCTTCACAGAGCCTGAGGACGGCGACGAGCATCGAGCACGGGCAACAGGCGATCGAGAGCCGCCTCATTGCACTGGGTCGCGCGCATGATCTGCTGTTGCAAGCGAGCTGGGCCAACGCCAGCCTTGCCGATACGGTTCGCAGCGCCGCGAAACCCTACGAAAACCAAGGCGCGAGCCGTTTTTCGATCGAGGGGCCCGACATCGGGATCACCTCAAGCGCTGTGATAGCTTTTGCACTTACGCTGAACGAGTTGTGCACGAACACCACGAAGTTCGGGGCTTTGTCGGTCGCCGACGGTCGCGTCAGCATCACATGGACGATTGACGAACTGGGCCAGCGGCTGAAACTAACCTGGACAGAGACCGGCGGCCCAGCGGTGGACAAGCCGACACGCCGAAGCTTTGGTACACGACTGATTGAGTCACTTGGCAAGCAATTGAACGGGCAAGTGCTGCTGGCTTATCGGCCAACCGGCTTCGTCTATACGCTCGATGCTCCGCTCAGCGCGTTGACGGCGAAGCCCCGCGCTGCCACCTGATCGAACGCTATTCTCCGGTAGCTCGGCGCTCGCGCCATGTTGCGCCGGGCCGCATTTCCCTGCTGAGGGTCATTGCCGCGTAACTGGCTGGCAATTTCTCGGGCCTCCGAGAGAGACGGCGGATATTTCGCACCCGAAGTGCTGCTCCTGTTGGAGGCAATCGAACGCGCGCTACGCGGCCGGGACGTATGTGCCATTCGACATCGCCAATAGACCGGCGCGATCAACGAGGACGATGCGACCGCGCTTGCGAGCAATTAGGCCCGCGTGCTCAAGCGCCTTCACCGCCACCGTTACACCCGGTCGGCGTACGCACAGCATCATGGCGAGAAATTCATGCGTCAGCGTCAGATCCGGGCCGTCGATGCGATCGTCGGCCATCAACAGCCAGCGTGCCAGACGTTCTTCAATCGTCGAACGCCCGTTCGCGACAGCCGTACTGGCTGTCTGCGACAGAAAGGCTTTGACGGAAAGTAGCAAGGCGGAGTGAAGCACTCGGCTCTTGGCGATTGCCTCGCGCAGGCGGTCGGTTTCAATGCGATGACCCTCGCCAGCTACCTGCATGAACGTTTCATGCTCGTTGCGGTCACCGCCCAGGACGACCGCGAGACCGGTCATGCCTTCGCGACCGATGACGCCGACTTCGATGGGCCGCTTGCCGTTCAGCGCCACGACCGAGGCGATGCCTCGATCGAGAAAATAAGCCATTTTAATCGGCTTGCCGCGCCGTTCGAGTATCTTGTGCATCGGGAGGTCGACGGCCTCAAGGTGCGGCTTGAGCAGAGCCAAGTCGTCCGCTAGCAGCCGCGACAGGATGTGATTTTTAAACGAGGCGTTTGCCGCCATAGCTCTTCCCCGCTGGGGCAAGAGCGCATCGCGTCTCTCAGCCGTTCGCGCCCTAATGCGAGCGAACGATCCTTAGAGTGTAGGCCTCTCAGCCGGAAAGACCTAACTCCGTACGATTAAGGACATTTCTGCGGAACAACCGTACGGTTTCGCACGTTTCGCTGCTAGCGCCGTCCGTCAGCAATCAAAACGCCATAATAAACATCCCGGCTCGGCAATCCTGAACAACTTGAGAAACCGGAGGCACAAATGTGTGCCCAACACTCGACGCATGCTGTGCTCATCGTCGAGGACGAGCCGCTGTTGCGGCTCGACATCGTGGAGACTTTCGTGGCGGCAGGCTTCCGTGCGTTCGAGGCTGGCTCGGCCATGGCGGCCATCGAAATCCTGCAGATGCATTCGGAGATTTGTGCGGTGTTCACCGATGTCGACATGCCCGGCACGATGGACGGCATTGAACTCGCTCACGTCATCCGCAAGCGTTGGCCGCCGACCATCCTGGTTGTGAGTTCGGGCCACTCTGCGCCAAGTGCCGGTATGCTGCCGTCGGAAACGACGTTCCTTCCCAAGCCGTACCCCGAGGGCGCTCTTGCCAAAGTCGTGCAGACGATAAGCGGCCAGCTCGGTTGTGTGGAGCGTAACGCGGTCTAGTGCAGGGCGGGGCGAACCGTCTCGGAGAGTTCGTCGCTCTGCTCCTGCAGTTGCTCGGCAAGCGCCTGGGCGACCTCAAGCTCGATGGCGTAGGGCGCCTCGTCGTCGAAGCGCAGCAGCACCATGCGTTCACCGGTAGCATGCCCGACAGCGCAGGTCTTGGGGATGCGGGTGAGTTCGCCGCCGGCAGGATGGGGCTGTGCCGCGGCGACCGAACTCCAGAACCGGGACCAGATCGCAGGCGATGGCCGCCGGTATGGAGATGGCGTATTGCTGCCCGTCGGCGTCGCAAAAGGTCAATTCGAAGCGGCGTCGATCCTGCGAAACCGCTGTTTCGGTTAGTGTCGTTGCACGGAACATTTTCATCGCCGACCCCCCAGCCAAGCGCCCGCTCCCATAGTGGAGTCGAGTCGAGACGGCTCACAAGGGCCTTGCGGCTACAGTGAAGCGAAAAGGCTTCACCTGTGCCCCAAAAGAATAACGCGGCCGTAGCCGCGTTATCTTTGGGCAGATGCCGCTATCAAGAGCGGTTCAGCCAATCGTCAACGTCCTGCTTCACCTGGTCCTTGGCGTGGCCGTAGCGGGCCTGGATCTTGCCTTCCAGCTGCTCGCGGTTGCCGTCGATCTGGGTCAGGTCGTCGTCAGTGAGCTTGCCCCACTGCTCCTTAACCTTGCCGGTGAACTGCTTCCAGTTGCCTTCGACGCGGTCCCAATTCATTGCATTCCTCCGAGTTGAGTACGGAGGTAAAACGCATGAACGGTACGCTGCGTTCCGGATTAAATCAGCAGGGAAGGATGTGGCGCTCCTGCTGCGCGGCGTGCTCGGCGCGCACCAGGTCGTTGACGAAAGCCTCGACTTCGACCTTGCTCATCGAGCGCACATCGTAATAGCGATCGCCGCGCGAGATGACGACAACATCTGACTGCGCAAGCGGCGTGCCCCCGCCCTCGATGATGAAGTCGGCTTCGACGCGCGTGATCTCGATCGCCTTGTGGTAGCGCATCGCCAGTCCCTCGTGACGCCGCGGCGGCTCGCTCCGCTCAGGCGTCGCCTCCGTCGCGGCTCAGCGGATAGTCCTCGCTGTCGTAGAGGGCCTGGATGGCGGCCATCTCGAAGCGGTCATCGCCGACTTCCATGACGGTGCCGCGCTTCATCAACTCCGGCAGCTGCTCGATGGTGAAACGGATGGCTTCGGCGCTGCTGTCAAAACGGCGGTAGGAAACGGGACGCTTGCGCCCCCCGGTTCCGTTGCTCGAGTAGATCTCGGCCGGCGCGTCGTATGCAAACTTTTCCATCGATCACCGTGGCGTGTATGTGGAGAGCGCGCCGACCACCAACTCAGGCGGCCCGATGCGGCCGGTAGACGACGGGACGCGCGCGCCCCGGCTGGCTGGCACGGCGCAAGTGGAACTCGCAGTAGGGGTGGCCGTCCTGCTTGCGCTGGCCGCAAAAATGGAACCCGGGGAGCTGCGGGTCGCCGATCGGCCAACGGCAGTCGTCGGGCAGCAGCGTGGTCATCGTCTTGCGTTGCGCGAGCGGGATATCCAGCTCATCCTTTGGCATGGGACGCGGCGGGCTCTTGATCGGGTCCATGTCGTATCCTTGCTTGCGCGACAGCTAACTGCCGCCGTTTCCAAAATCTCGCGCGCAACTGACAGGCTTGCGTCGCTGGTCGTATGCCGTCTGCTCAGACCGGCGCGGAGGTGCGCAAGAGCTCGCTTTCACGGGCAATGCGCTCGTAGACCTCGGCGATGGTCTTGATGCGGTAAAGCTGTTCGCCACCCTCGTTGGGCAGCACGCGCAGAACTTTGTAGGAGCGCGCGGAAGCTGGCACCGCTCGGTTCGATGGGACGAAATCGACCATCTGGCCGACCTTGAACTTGCTATGCACTAGCGCCTCCGCCTGTATGGCAAAACCGCCTGGAACACAGCGGACGCAACATCCTGGGTATTGCCCGACAAACGATGGCTAAACGCAGGCTTGCGAAGGCCGCGCTAACTTACACCGAGCGCTGCCTTGGGAGCGCCTTTCAGCGCAACGTCAAGGCACTATAGCACGAAATGCCCGGAAAAGCGCCCGCAATCACCACCAGCGCGCAAGTGCGCGGATATCGCGCGCTTACACGGTAAACCGGGCGTGATCAGTGTCTGGAGTATCCGATACATGGTGCGCTGCGGCTGGTCCGCCAAGTGCGGCGAGTGCGCGCTGGCGCTGCAGTCGAAATACGCATTCAACTCCCGGCGCCAGGGCGCCGGGAGCTAAGCAGTGCGAGTAGAACTTAGTGCTTCGAGGGGGTGCGGTCGGACGTCTCGCCATCTTTCGTCTTGTCGACCTGCGTTTCGGGCGTAGTCGTAGTCTTGCCCGGCGTGCGGTCCGAGGTCTCGGTGCCGGCGGGCTGGTTGGAAGCAGCCCCAGTGCCGTCGCCCGTACCGGTGGTGCCGGAGTCAGTGGTGGCGGAGTCGGTGGTGGCGGGCTTCATGGGTTCGTCGGCGGCAAACACTTGCGGTGCTGCAAGCGACAGGCCGGCGGCAATAGCGGCAATAGCGATTGTCTTGTTCATTGTTTTTCTCCTTGGGCTCCCTCGACGCTGACCTAACGCGCCAACGTCGTCAGGGTTGCATCCAAGCAGGGCACAAGGGGGCAGTTTTCAGGGTGCTCTGCCCTCAGAGCGCCTGCGCGGCAGCGAGCAGCAGGCCACCGATGATAGCGACGTTGGAGGCGAACACGCCTTCGAGCATGGCGCGCAATTCGCTGCCTTTCGGCAGGTCCCAGAAATTGACCATGACGTACGATGCCACGACGGTGAAAATCGCCAGGCCGATGGCGGCCGGCACCACGGCGATGCCGAGCATGAGGCAGGCGCCCCCAAATATTTCGAGCGCGCTCACCACAAATAGCGTTTGCTGCGGGCTCGGTACGCCGCGCGCTGCGAGCGCGGGAATGATCTTTTGCGCTGCTGGTCCGAAGTGATTGAGGCCGGCATAGACATAGAGGCTGCCGAGCAGCATCTGTCCGACCGCGACCAGCAGGGTGTGCAGGGTGGCATCCATGTTGCGTTGCTCCACGTCAGGCTGCGAGGGTCCACGCGTTTGCCGTGGTGACGAGCCGCTCAGCCAACCGGCTTGTCCTGCATCAGCGATAATCGACCCTCAGCGATAAATGTAGGTCACGGTGAAGGTGCGATCGACGACCGTCGATTTCTGGGGAGGGAAGGGATAGGCCGTCTGCCGGGCCGCAAACATCACGTTGAAGTCGAGATCGGAATCCCCGCCGCTCTTCAAAAGCTGCACGTCGGCGCGCGAGCCGTTCTCCGACAGCACGATGCGCACCGTGACGCGGCCCAAGGCGCGCTCGCGCGGCATTGTCTTCTGCAAGGCGCGGATGACATTGCGTGCAAACTCGTCGTTCTCGCCCGAGCGGGTGATGCCAGGCGGCCGTTGCACCGCCGATTGGCCACCCGGCTCGGCTGCATCCGATCCGCCGTCGTAAGGCACGGAAAGATCGAGCGCCGATGTCTGTGTGCGTTTCTTCGCCGGCTGCTTGGCCTGCTGCTGCTTCGGCGGCGCCTTCTTAGCCTCCTTGGCCTCGGGCTGCTTAGGTTTGGCAGGCTCGGGAGGCGGCTCGGTCAATGCGTCCGCTATCGGTGCCTCCTCGAGAGCCGGAAGCTCCTCGGCGGCAAGCTTCTCGGCCTCCTTTTCGATCGGCGGCGTGTCGGGCGGGGGCGGAGCCTTCTCGGCAACTTCGGGCGGCGTCTGTGGCTGCTCCTGCGGTTCGGCAGGCGTCGGCGGCTCGGGCGGGGGCTGTCCGGGCCGCTCGGCGGGGAGCGCCGACGTCGGCTTCTGCACGCCGGGAGCAACGGTCGCCGGAGAGGGCGGCTCCATGCTGTCCTTGAGCGTAGCCCCGTCGACGATCTCCACGGCAATGGCGTCGTTCGCACCATCGGGAGCACCGACCGAACGCTGTTTGGCACCGGCGATGCCGATGATGAAGGCGGCGTGCGCCAGCAGGGCCGCCACGAGGCCGGCCCAGAACACGCGGTCGCGCTGCGGGGTCAGCCAAGGCAGCTCATCGCGTCGCGGCGACACGCCGTGCGTTCCCAGCACGATCTCGTCAGCGTGCATGCGCGCGCTTGCCCTGAGTTGCTCTATCTGTTCGGCCACGCGTGATGATGTGGCCGTCACCGCCCTAGTTGTCCATGCGATCTGGGCATTTTCAACAACGTGCAGGTCGCACCGGGCGACAAAACACTGATCGGAGCCGGAAAAATGAAAAAGGGCCCCGGTGAGGGGCCCCTTTTTGCCGAACTCGGCGGCGATCGGCGGTGGCAACCTTCGGAGCCGAGAGAAGTCGTTATCCGTCAGGGGCTGAGGCCAGCGACGGCGGGGACGTAGGTCGGATCCAGCAGCTCGGCCAAGTCCCACATGACACGGCGGGCGGCAGCGTCCATGGCGGGATCCTTGATCACGAACTCGACGCGACGGCCGTAGGCGCGGTCGATGCCCTTGCTGTAGGGGAGCACCGGGGCGACGACGCCGCGGCCGATGGCGGCGAGGCGGCTCGGCGCCACGCCGGCGGCGATAAGGTAATCGGCGACCGACTGCGCGCGAGCCTGCGCCATGCTGCGGTTGAAGGGCGAGCCCGTACCGTCCGAATAGCCGTGCAGCTCGATGCGCATGCCAGGGCAGGTCATTGCCAAGGCTGCGAGGCGGTCGAGCTCAGGGTGCATGCCGGCATTGACTTCAAGGCCGGTGGTGAAGTGCAGCGGACCGAACGGCTGACCATTGGCGCGGCAAGGATCGGCCGAGATGTCGTGGCGGAAGCCATGATCCAGCACACCCTTCTGTTGCGGCTGAGTCGGCATCGACGGCACACCCAAAGCGCCCGTCTCGAGCGGCGATGTGGTGGTGGATCCATGCGATGTGCGGCCGCTGGTGGCGGTGCTGGCCGTCTCCAGACGCTGCGCGGCGCGCTCGCGGGCAACGGCGGCGATGGAACGGTCAATCTCGATGTTGCGTGCAACCTGGAAGTTATGGGCACGCTCGGCTTCGCAGCGCGGGGTAGTGGAGGTTGCCGACTTGCAGTGCGTCAAGCTGGCCTGCAGCTCGCGGCTGCGCTCAGCTTCGCAGCGCGGCGTCGTTTCGTTGCGCGCGCAGTGCGAGGTGGCGGTTGCATATATCCGGGCCCACTGCGAGCGCTCGTTGGCACAACGCGGGCTGGCATCGTCGGACGACTTGCAGTGCGTAAGGCTGGCCTGCAGCTCGCGTCTGCGCTCAGCTTCGCAGCGGGGCGTCGTTTCGTTGCGGGCGCAGTGCGAGATGTTCGAAGCGACAACCGCAGTGCGGGCGCGGGCGACAGCCGCGATTGAAGCGTTGACCTCGGCGTTGCGGGCGGCAGCGAATGCCCGCTCGCGCTCAGCGGTGACGCGTGCGATCGAGGCGGTAGCGAGGGCATTCTGCACGGATGCAAATTCGCGGTCGCGATGGGCCAGGCAACGCGGGCGCATGTCAGCGGCCGAGTTGCAGGGCGCCAAGCTGATCGCCAACTGGCGATGGCGCTCGATTTCGACGCGGATCACGGAGGCGGTGGCAAGAGCGTTCTGGCGAGCTTCGAAGCGACGCTGGCGCTCGATGTTGACGGCGATGATCGATGCGTCGGCGAGCCGGTTCTGGGCGACTTCAAGCTGACGTTGACGATTGGCGGCGACGGCGTTGAGCGAAGCGTGGATCTCGGCGTTGCGAGCGGCCTCGGAGGCCCGCACCTGCTCTACGCGGGCGATCGAAGCGGCGGCGAGCTTGTTCTGGCGGGCGGCGAACTTGTTGGCCCGCTCGGCCATGCAGCGCGGCGTGCGCGAATAATACGTCTTGCAGTGGGTGAGGCTGAGGGCCAGCTCGCGGGCCCGGCGGGCCTCGACGCGAGCGACCGAAGCGGTGGCCTCGGCGTTACGAGCGTAGGCGAACTCGGCCTGCTCGATGAGACAGCTCATGCTGTCGGCAGCGTAGTGGCAGAAGTCGTAGGGGCCGGCGGCGGCAGCCGGTACGGCGATCGGCACTAATAAAAGCGGGAGAAAGGGACGCATACGCATGACGAGGTCCTCGGGGCTGAGAGCGCGGGCGACGCGCGCTTGAAATACCCGTACAAATTGACGCTCTTTTGCTTAAAAATCAGTGTTGTGAGGCGCTAAGCTCAGACCAAATAGCGGCTCAAAACGACACGTTCTTGCATTTTTTTCCTGCGTCGCCGCAATCATGCGGACGCAACTGGCGGAGCGGCGAAACGCATGCGTATGCACGCGCGGGAGCAGCGGCGCGCAAGGCGTCGCCTGTTGCTCATACCGCCGGAAAAAATGCGGGCCGCGCAGCATCGCCGCGCGGCCCATTGCCTGGCTCGATAACAAGGTTGATCAGGACTGCCGGAAGAGAACGCGATAGCGCGCCGGGCGTGCGTTGGCGATCGGCTGCGCCGGCAGCTCGAACACGGCGATGATGCGGCTCGCATCGATGCCGCGCGCCGCGAGCGCTGCATTGAGGGCTTCGAGCCGCGCCTCGGTGATCAACTCACCGACCGTCTCGGTGGCGCCCCTGATCGGTTGGCGATCTTGAATCGTCATTGCTCACTCACTTTCTGCATTGCTGCTTACTCTGCCGCCTCGGCGACGTTGTCGACGGAGACGCCCATGCGTTGGGCAACGCCGCGGCCATAGGCTGGATCCGCCTTGTAGAAGTGGGCGACCTGGCGACGGATGATGTCGACCGGCACGCCCTGCATGGCCTCGGCGATGTTGTCCATCAGCCTGGCCTGGGCATCGGGCGCCTGCAGCCGGAACAGATCGCCCGGCTGCCTGTAGTCGTCGTTGCCGTCGCGATGGTTGTAGCGATCGGCGTCGCCGGAGATCTTCAGCGGCGGCTCGGCGAAACGCGCGTCTTCCTTGGCGCCGCCGAAGGAGTTCGGCTCGTAGTAGGCGTCAGGACTGCCGGTCTGCTGACCGAAGAAGCGCATTGCGCCGTCCTTGTTGTAGTGGTGCACGGGGCACTTGGGCGCGTTCACCGGCAGGTGCTCGTAGTGGGTGCCGAGGCGATAACGGTGCGCGTCCGCATAAGAGAAGATGCGTGCCTGCAGCATCTTGTCGGGCGAGAAGCCGATGCCGGGCACGACGTTCTTAGGGGCGAACGCCGCCTGTTCGACCTCGGCAAAGTAGTTCTCGGGATTGCGGTTGAGCTCCATCGTGCCGACCTCGATGAGCGGATAGTCGGCGTGCGGCCAAACCTTCGTCAGGTCGAACGGGTTGTACCAGTGCTTGCCGACATCCCCCTCCGGCATCACCTGCACGAACAGCCTCCAGCGCGGGAAATCCCCGGCCTCGATGGAGCTGAAAAGATCGGCCTGGTAGGACTCGCGTGTCTTGCCGACGATGGCCTCGGCCTCGCGGTTGGTGTAAATCTTGACGCCCTGCTGCGTCTTGAAATGGAACTTCACCCAATGCCGCTCGCCGGCCGCATTGAGGAACGCATAGGTGTGCGAGCCAAAGCCGTGCATGAAGCGCGGGCTCTGCGGTATGCCGCGGTCCGACATCAGGATCGTCACCTGATGCAGGCTTTCGGGAGACAGAGACCAGAAGTCCCACATAGCCGTCGGCGAGCGCAGGTTGGTCTTAGGGTGGCGCTTCTGGGTGTGGATGAAGTCGGGGAACTTGTAGGGATCGCGCACGAAGAAGACGGGCGTATTGTTGCCGACCAGGTCCCAGTTGCCCTGCTCGGTGTAGAACTTCAGCGCAAAGCCGCGCACGTCGCGCTCGTGGTCGGCGGCGCCGAGTTCGCCCGCCACCGTGGAGAAGCGCGCCAGCATGTCGGTTTGCTTGCCGACGGCAGAGAAGATGTCGGCGCTCGAGTATTGCGAGATGTCGTTGGTGACGGTGAAAGTACCGAAAGCCCCCCAACCCTTGGCGTGCACGGCCCGCTCGGGGATGCGCTCGCGGTTCTGGTGGGCGAGCTTTTCGATGAGCTGATAATCCTGGATCAGCAGAGGGCCCAGCGGCCCGGCGGTCATCGAATTTTGGTTGTCGGCGATCGGTGCGCCGGCGGTGGTAGTGAAAGTCTTGGGGGGAGTAGAGTTGTCGGTCATGGCTGCCTCGCGAGTGGCTCGTAAGCGGGCCTCAAGGGACGCGGGGCAAGAGCGCATGTAAAATCGAGTTTCCTGCTGCAACCCATAAGCTGCGCTGATTTTAACCGCTTGCACCGTCGGTCGATTGGGCGCCTTTACGGTTCCTTGCCGACGCCGGGGCAAAAGTGGGCTGATGTGCCGCGGGCGGCCGGTCAGCAGAGCCACCGGTCAAGCAGACCCCAGTCGAGGAGGCGAGGATCATGACGTCAACGAGAGCCTTCGGATGGGTGGTGGAGGTAACGCCACCTGCACCGAGCACGGTTCTGCGCTTCAACGTCGCCGAGCCCGACAAGGTGCAGGCGGTCGAGACGGTGCGGCGGCGCGTGCATGAGGCGGCGGGCGCAAATGTGACGGCGATCGGCTCCCTGTCGAGCCACGCCGTCTATGGGTTGCTGCGCATGAAGCGCGGCGACGTCAGCCGCGCCGACTGAGCATCAGCGGCAGCAACTTTCCCCGGCTATGCCAACAGGATTTTCGCAAGCTTTTACTGTTCCTTACCCATGATTGTGGCTGATTGGGACGAGCGTCGCGGGCGAGGCCCGCGTTCAGGGAGCCGCATCCATGACCGTTGCCTCGCCGGGTTCGCGTGCGCGTACCAAGCGCCCAGCCAAGACCGTCGCCAAGCAGTTGCATGAGCCGCTCAAGAAGGCGGTGCCGATCGGTAAGCGTAGTGGTGCGCGCTCAGTGCCCCAGCCGAAGCGGCCGCGGCGCGGCGGCACCGACCCAGGGCCGCGCGATACGCTCGTCGATAGGCAGAACCCGGACCTTCTCCTGCCGCCGCAGACCGACGCCGGAATCCTGCCCAACCTTCGCTTTTCGTTCGCAGACGCGCACATGCGCCTGGAACGCGGCGGGTGGACGCGCGAGATCACCGTGCGCGAATTGCCCGTGTCGACCAACATGGCGGGCGTCGACATGCGCCTCAACGCCGGCTCCATTCGCGAGATGCATTGGCACAAGGAAGCCGAGTGGGCGTACATGCTCTACGGCAATGCGCGCGTCTCGATCATCGATGAGCAGGGCCGCTTCTTCATCGGCGATGTCGGCGCCGGCGACCTCTGGTACTTCCCGCCTGGACTGCCGCATTCGATTCAGGGTCTCGGACCCGACGGCTGCGAATTCCTGCTGGTGTTCGACGACGGCGCCTTCAGCGAGGACAACACGTTCCTGCTCAGCGACTGGTTCCAGCACACGCCCTCGGAGGTGCTCGCCAAGAACTTCGGCGTACCTGCGAGCAGCTTTGCCAAGGTGCCCAATCCCGACCGGCTCTACATCTTCGCCGGCCAGGTGCCCCCACCGCTGAAGCGTGATCGCGACCGCAAGGGCATCAAGCCGACGCCGCTCCCTTACACTCACCGCATGCTGGCGCAGAAGCCGCTGAAGACGAAGAGCGGCGCGGTGCGCATCACCAATTCCAAGAATTTTCCCATTGCCACGGCCATCTCCGCGGCGCTGGTCGAGGTGGAGCCCGGCGGCATGCGCGAATTGCACTGGCACCCCAATACCGACGAGTGGCAGTACTACATCGAGGGCGAAGCGCGCATGGGCGTGTTCGGCTCGACGGGCAACGCCCGCACCTTCGACTACCGCGCCGGCGATGTCGGCTACGTGCCGTTCGCCATGGGCCACTATGTCGAGAACACCGGCACCGGTCCGCTGCGCTTCCTGGAAATGTTCAAGAGCCCTCGCTATGCCGACGTCTCGCTCAACCAATGGCTGGCGCTGAGCCCGCCCGAATTGGTGCGCGCCAGCCTCGACATCGACGAAAAGACGGTGCGGGCGCTGCGCAAGACGAAGTCGCCGGTGGTGCCGGCCTAGGGCATGTGATCTGCGACGGCCTCATGCCGGCTGCGGGTTTCCGGCGCTCGGGGCGTCGCCGTGCCGACTGCAATTTGAGCGGCCGCCCGGACATTAGCCACTCGGGCAGGGCATAAGGCGGGGGCATCGGCGGGGTAACCTCGCGGTCTTAGCCCCCGCGACAAAATCTATTCGATGCGCTATACCGCGCCACACATGCGTATCGTCACCTCCTCTCAAGACCTCAGCCAAGCCGCCCAGCGTCTTTCGACCAGCGACTTCGTTGCCGTCGACACGGAATTTCTGCGCGAGCAGACGTTCTGGCCGCAGCTATGCCTCATCCAGATCGCCTCCCCCGAAGAGGCGATGATCATCGATCCGCTGGCGCCGGGGCTCGACCTCGCCCCCTTCTGGAAATTGATGGGTGAGGAGCGCGTCACCAAGGTGTTCCATGCCGCCCGGCAGGACATCGAGATCGTCTACGCGCGCGCCGGCCTGGTGCCGCGCCCCGTGTTCGACACGCAGGTGGCGGCGATGGTGTGCGGGTTCGGCGAGAGCGTCTCATACGTCAACCTGGTCAAGAACGTCACCGGCATCGACCTCGACAAGTCCTCGCGCTTCACCGACTGGAGCCGGCGACCGCTATCGGACAAGCAGCTCGAATATGCGCTCGGCGACGTGACGCACCTGCGCGACGTCTACCTCCATCTCAAGGCCGACATCGACAAGGCCGGACGCGCCGACTGGCTCAACGAAGAGATGGGCGTCCTCACCGATCATAAGACGTATGAATCCAATCCGACCGAGGCTTGGCAGCGGCTGAAGTTGCGGGTGAAGAACCGCAAAGCTCTGGCGGTGCTGATGGAACTCGCCGCCTGGCGCGAGCGGCTGGCGCAGTCGCAGGACGTTCCGCGCGCGCGCATCCTGCGCGATGAGGCCTTGTACGACATCGCCAACCAGGCGCCGACCTCGGCGGAGCAGTTGAGCCAGCTGAGGACACTGAGCGAGGGCTTCTCGCGCTCGGCGCGAGCCCGCGACATCATCGAAGCCGTGAAGGCAGGGCTAGAGCGCGACTTAAAGTCGGTGCCGGCGATTTCGCGCGGTGCGCAGCTTTCCGCCGAAGTCGACCGCGCTGCTCGAATTGCTTCGCGTGCTGCTCAAGGCGTCGGCGGCGCGACATCGCGTGGCGCCGAAGCTGATCGCCGGCTCGGAGGACCTGGAGCGCATTGCCGTCGAGGCCGAGCCGGATATTCCCGCGCTCAAGGGCTGGCGGCGGCGGCTGTTCGGCGAGGATGCGCTGCGCTTGAAACGGGGCGAGATCGCGCTGACGCTGGCGGGCAGCGAGGTCGTGGCCATTCCGACGACGAAGCCCAACCGCGAAGCCGCGCAGTAAGCCATAGGCCGACTGCCATCACAGTTATCCGCTGTAGAGCGGGCTACTTGCGGCCGGGGTCGTAGCGGTGCTTCTGCTTCCACTCGGAGAAGAAGTAGGCAAGCGTGTCGTCGATCGTCTCGGGCAGCACGATGCGGACCGTGACGAGCTGATCGCCGGCTTCCGATCGGCCGGCGGTCTTGACGCCCTTACCCTTCAGACGGAACACGCGGCCTGAGCTGGTGCCCTTCGGCACGGTGAGCTGCACGCGCCCCGATATGGTCGGGACCTCGACCTTGGCCCCGAGCACCGCCTCGTCGATGGTGATCGGCACTTCGAGCAGGATGTCGTCGTCCTCGCGCTTGAAGTAAGCGTGCGGGCGCACGCGGATTTCGATTAAGGCGTCGCCCGGCTCGGCGCCGCCGGCACCGCGCTGACCCTTGCCCTTGAGGCGCAGGATCTGCGCGTCGGCTACGCCAGCCGCAACATTGAGGTCGAGCGCGCCTCCGCCGGGCAGCGTCACGCGCTTGGTTGCCCCACTCGCTGCCTCGAGGAAATCGACCTCCAGCGTGTAGCGAAGGTCCTGCCCCTTGGCGACGAAGTTGGGGCGCGCGCTGCCGCGCTGGCCGGCGCCACCGAAGATGTCGGAGAAGATATCGCCAAAACCGAACTCTTCGAATCCCGATCCAGCGGCTGCGCCGGCTCCTGCCCCGGCGCGCGCGCCTCTGGCATACTGTCGCGCATGGCGCGGGTCGCCGCGCCCGTCTATCTCGCCGCGGTCGAAGGCGCGCCGCTTGTCCGGGTCGCCGACGATTTCATAGGCGGAGGAGACCTTCTTGAAGCGCTCCTCGTTGCCCTTGGAGATGTCGGGGTGGAATTCCTTGGCGAGCTTACGGAAGGCTCGGCGGATGTCCTCTTCCGAGGCGTTCTTCGGAACGCCCAGGGTGGCATACGGATCATCGGCCATTGCGCAAGCGTCCTGTCCCCAGTGCCGGCCCCCCGGCCAGCTGCCTTAGTCTAGCAGGAAATATGGCGGCGGCAGGCCGCGCGCAATGGTTGCTCACCGGCCGATCCGGATTTCTGGCAGCTTCTCGACCAGCTGGGCCAGCGTATCGAAGCGGCGGCGCAGGCGCTCGCCGTCAAGGCCGGCGTAGGTCTTGGGAATGGTTAGGACAAGCCTATCGCCATCGTACGATAGCGGGGCCTCGTCAATGACCCCCGGCACGCCGACCGAGAGCATATGGGCGGTGCGGATGGCGGCAGCGATGATGCGTGCGCGCTTCTGCGCTCGCTTGGTCACGAGGCTTTTCAGCCGCTCGGAGAGCTCGGCAGCGTGTTCCTGGCTGGCCCCGGTGTGGCGGTAGAAGATGGCCAGGGCCATGAACACGCGCCCGGGGTGGTCGATGCCGGACAGCCCGGCGTGCGCCAGTAGGTTGAGGCTCTGCTCGCCACGGTAGTCGGGATGCTCGCGCCAGCCGATATCGGAGATAAGACAAGCCGCATAGCGCAGGCGGCGCTCCTCCGGCGTCTCCTTGGGGCCGGGCGGCTCGAACAGCGGATCGGTCCACTTGCACAGCTCCCAGGCATGCTCGATCGAACGCGAGCGCAGGCTGGCGTACTCGGCGCAGAACGACAGGAGCGGGTCCTTGCGGCGCTCGTGCGCCGGCAACAGCGAATAAATAAGCCCCTCGCGAATGCCGAACACCGAGAAGATCACTTGGCTTGGATTGAGCGCCTTAAGCAACCGCTCGAGCACCAGCGCGCCATACGGGAGCACCTCGCGCCGCGCCTTGGCCAACTCCTCGAAGCCGGAGAGGCCCGAGAGCTTCTTCGTCTTGCGGAGAAATTCGCAGAAGACGATCGCCTCCTCCGTCGGGATGGCATAGCCGTGCGTGACGTGCAGCGGGTAGCTGGTCTGCTCCATGTGCAGGCGGGCGATGGCGCGCCAGCTTCCGCCAACGGCAAAGAACGGCCGGCCGGCGCCTTGGGCAAGCCAGGGGACTTGCGCGATAGCCTCGTCGATCAGCGGCTGCGCCTTTTCGATCTTATTGCCCGTGGCATCGATGAGCCGCAGGCCGCCGACCGGAAGCGTCGTCGCCTGCTTCAGGCGATCGGAGGCGATGTCGATCAACTCGAGGCTGCCGCCGCCGAGATCGCCGGCGACGCCATCGGCATCGACGAAGCCCATCATGATGCCTTGCGCGACGAGCTTGGCTTCCTTCTCGCCGGACAGCACTTCGATGCGCAGTCCTAGCGCTTTCTCGGCGCGTGCAATGAATTCTGCGCCGTCGACGGCCTCGCGCACGGCGGCGGTAGCGAAGGCGCGCACGTTCTTTACTTCGAGGATACGGGCGATGGATCGGAAGCGCACCAGCGCGGCCAACGCTCGCTCGACCGCCTCGCTGCCGAGATGACCGGTTGAGGCGACGGTGCGGCCAAGGCCGCAGAGAACTTTCTCGTTGAACACCGGTGTCGGCGCTCGCACGGCGCCTTCATAGACGACGAGACGCACCGAATTGGAGCCGATATCGACGACGCCGATGGGCTCAAGTTCGTGAGCCCGGCACTGCTCGCCGAACAATCGCTCCAAGCTCGTCAAATGCAGCCCCTGATCGGTCGCGTGGCGTCAGTCTTTTGCGAGCAGGCTGAAGCGGGGTGGGAAATTCTCCTTGAGCGCCTGTCCTCGCCCCGAGAGACTCGGGTTGGTGAGGAAGTATTGATGGGCGTTGAAGGCTTCTTCTCCCTTGGCCGGATGAATGCGCTCTGAGGATCCATCCGATTTAATGCTCCAGCTCTGCTGGTTATCTTTGAGGTTGGCGACCATGATCTGATCGAGCACCTGTTCGTGCACCGTCGGGTTCATGATCGGCACCATGGCCTCGACCCGCCGATCGAGATTGCGCGGCATCATATCGGCCGAGCTGATGTAGACGGCAGCCTTTGGGGAAGGCAACCCCTGGCCGCGCCCGAAACAGTAAATGCGCGAGTGCTCGAGGAAGCGGCCGATGATGCTCTTGACGCGAATGTTGTCGGAAAGACCAGGGATTCCGGGTCTGAGGCAGCAGACACCACGCACCACGAGGTCGATTTCGACGCCCGCCTGACTCGCCTCGTAAAGCGTGGAAATGATCTGGCCGTCAACGAGCGCATTCATCTTCATCCAAATGGCTGCCGGCCGCCCCGCTTTGGCGTGCTCCATCTCTTCGCGGATATGTGCGATGATTCGCTGACGCACACCATGCGGGCTGGCCGCCATCGCTTCGAGCTCGGCCGGCTCTCCGTAGCCGGTGACGAAGTTCAAGATGCGCGTCACGTCGCGGGCGATGGCCGGATCGGTGGTGAACAGCGACAGGTCGGTGTACACGCGCGCCGTTTGAGGGTGGTAGTTGCCGGTACCGATGTGGCAGTAGCTGACGAGGTCGGTGCCCTCGCGGCGCACGATGATGCCGAGCTTGGCGTGCGTCTTCAATTCGATGAAGCCGTAGACGACGTGCACGCCGGCGTTTTCCAGATCCCGCGCCCAGCGGATGTTCGCCGCCTCATCGAAGCGAGCCTTCAGTTCAACGACGGCGGTGACCGACTTTCCGGCTTCCACCGCCTCCTTCAGCGCCTGCACGATGGGGCTGTCGCGCGAGGTACGATACAGCGTCCACTTGATGGCCATGACGTTGGGGTCGGCGACTGCCTGGCGCAGGTACTGCACGACGACGTCGAAGGTTTCGTACGGATGGTGGACGATCATGTCCTTCTTGCGCACGGCGGCGAAGCAATCGCCGTTGAACTCGCGGATGCGCTCGGGGAACCGGCTGTTGAAAGGCTTGAACAGCAGGTCGGGGCGGTCGCCGACGATCAGCTGCGCAGTGTCCGCGAGAGCGAGCAGGCCGTCCTTGATGAAGACGGAATCTTCGCCGACCTCCAGCTCCTCGATGACGAACTTCTTCAGCCGGTTGGGCATCGACGCGTCGAGCTCGAGGCGGATCACGTGGCCGCGGCGGCGGCGCTTCAGTGCCGATTCGAACGAGCGCACGAGATCTTCGGCCTCTTCCTCGATCTCGATGTCACTGTCGCGCAGCACGCGGAAGGCGCCCTGGCTTCTGATCTCAAAACCTGGGAACAGCTCGGACAGGAAAAGTCCGATCAACGTCTCGAGCCGGATGAAGCGCAGGTCCTTGTGCTCGGCGTCGGCGCCGGCAAGACGGATGAAGCGCTCGAGCTGTCCGGGGATGGGGATGAGGCCGTTCATCGCGCGTGCGTCGCTCGCGCGATGCATCTCCACGGCGAGGGTGAGCCCCTTGTTGAGAATGAACGGGAAGGGATGCGCCGGATCGACGGCGATGGGCGTCAGGATGGGGAAGATGTGGGTGAGGAACAGCCGCTGTAGCCAGCTCTTCTCGGCCGGCCGCAAGTCTGCAGGCTCGAGGATGCTAATTCCGGCCTTGGCCATCTCGGCCTTGAGCGTCAGCCAGCACGCCTGCTTGTCGGCGACGAGACCAGCTGCGAAGCGGTTGATGGTGCGCAGCTGCTGGCTCGGCGTCAGCCCATCCTGCGACAGGGTCTGCACATTGGCGGCGATCTGGCCGTAGATGCCGGCGACGCGCACCATATAGAATTCATCGAGGTTCGATGCTGAGATGGACAGGAAGCGCAACCGCTCGAGCAGCGGATGGCGGTCGTTCTGCGCCTCTTCGAGGACGCGGCGGTTGAACTGGAGCCACGACAGCTCGCGATTGTAGAACCGGCCCGGTCCCTCAGGCGGCGGCTCGATCACTTCCTTCCGTACGACAGCTTTATCGCGCACCTTGTTCCTCGCACTCGCCATCTGAATATCCTCGCCGCGGCCCGTCTGAGCGCAGGCAACCTAAGTCACAAATATGACATGCTGGCCACGGCCGGCGTTGCAATGTTCTTACTCACGGGTTTCGCCAAGGCCGGCGAGCACCTCAGCCGCCAACGGACGGGTCACTTTGCGGTGTGTGGCCAGCGCCAACCGGTCGATCGCCGCGACAATTGCGCTTGCCGCCGCCATCGATCGCTCCATGCGCAGGACGAGGTAATCGATCACGGGCGGCTCTACTGTCAGCTGGCGATCGGCAAACAATTTCACAAGCACCGCCTTGAGGAGGACCTCGTCGGGCGCCTCAAGCTCGGCCATCGGCAGGGCCCGTAGCCGTGAGCGCAAATCGGGAATGCGGAAGTCCTGCTCTCCCGGCGGCAGGCGCGACGTCAAAAGCAACGAAAGTTTGCTCTCGCGCGCCCTGTTGAGCAAGTGGAACAGCGCCTTTTCGTCGGCTATGCCGCGATCGAGGTCCTCGACGACGAGGCTGCTCCCCTCGGCCAGCACGGCGACGGCGGCGTCATCGAGCGCGGCGGCGGAGACGAGAGCGGCGCCTGAGCGTAGTCGCCAGACATTGGCGAGGTGGCTCTTGCCCGCGCCCTGCGGGCCGGCGACGAGCGAGGCCGGGTGCGGCCAGTCGGGCCACCGGTCGATCATCTCGACGGCGGCGTCGTTGGAACGACTGACAAGAAAATCCTCAGCCCCCAGCGCTTGCCGGTGGGCGAGATCGAAAACGAGTTGGCGGGGAGTGGCGGTCATGCCGGGGTGTGATTGCGGATGATTACGGCAAAACTGGCTTCGTGGTGATCCGTGCTGTGGGCGAAGGGGCCTCCAGTTCGGCTGCGGGCACTATGCCGCTGTATACCGGACTCGCCAGATAGATCCTCAACGCAAAGCGAACGAGGACGCCGATCGCCGCGGCGATGGGCACGGCCACGAGCACGCCGACGAAGCCGAACAGATAGCTGAACACGAACAGCGAGAAGATCAGCCACACCGGGTGCAGGCCGATCTTGGAGCCGACGATGTTGGGGCTGAGAAAGCCTGCATCGAGCACCTGGGCGATACCGAAGATGGCGACGACGGTGAAGATCGGCACCGCGTCGGGCCAGAACTGGACGACGGCTATGGTAGTGGCGGTGATGAGGCCGAGCGCCCAGCCGACGAACGGCACGAAACTCATCAGGCCGGTGACAAGCCCGACCAGCAGCCCGTAGCGCAGTCCCATGCCGGCCAGCGCCGCGGCGTAGTAGATGGCGAGGATCAGGCAAACCGTGCCCTGGCCGCGAATGAAGGCTGAGACGGCATCGTTCACCTCGCCGGCGAGGCGGCGAATGGTTGGTGCATGCGCGCGGGGCAGCCAGGAATCGATTTTGGCCAGCATGGGGTGCCAATCGATGAGCACGTAGAACACCACCAGCGGGGTGACGAGCAGCAGGGCGAAGAAGTCGAACAGTGCGCGGCCCTGGCTCCACAGCGATCCGGCGATGAAGCCGGCCATGCTGGTCATGTTCTCCGCCAGCGCCTGCGATGAGCGGTCGATGCCGGCTTCGAAATCGGTGTAGTGCGTGCCGAACTGCTCGCGCGCCCAAGTGTCCACGAGACCACGCAGCCGCGTCAGCTCGTCGGGCAAGGCCACGGCGAATTGCTGAGCCTGCGTGACCAGCAGCGGCACGAGGAAGATCAACGCCGCGGCGATGAGGCAGACGAATGCGACCACGATCAACGTGGAAGCAAGCCCGCGCGGCATCCCCCACTGTGCCAGCCGATCGGCGGCAGGATTGAGAAAGTAGGCGATCACAATGCCGGCGACGAATGGCAGGATGATGCCGCGCAGCAGCGCTACGAGCAGCACCAGAACCAACGCGGCGGATAGCCAGAACAGCACCTGACGTTCAACGCGCATCGGCTTCAAGCCCCCGGCCTCTTGGCCAATCCGGGCGCCGCGACAGGCTAGCCGCGCGCTTCCGGCGAGTTATAGCCGGACATATGTAGCAGCCAACTGTTCAGATAGGCAGCCAGGGAAGCGGCTGTGAGCGCGCCGGTGAGCCAGATTAGGATGAACCGCGGCCAAGCGAGGCCGAGGCCGAAGCCTTCATCGGCGAGCACTGTGCCGGCTAGGACGATCTGCGCCACCGTATTGGCCTTGGAGACGATGAGCGGCCGGATGCGCACCGGGTTCCCCAGCACCCACGACAGCATGACGGCGATGACGATGAGAATATCGCGCGAGACGACGGCGACGACGAGCCACAACGGGAGCCGTCCATCGACGCCAAGGGCAAGAAAGATGCTGACGATCAGCAGCTTGTCGGCCAGCGGATCGAGATAGGCGCCAAGCTCGGTCTGCCAGCCGAAGGTCTTGGCGAGATAGCCGTCGACCGCATCCGATATACCGGCGACGATGAACAGGATGAAGGCGATCTGCGTCTGCTCGGTGATAAGCAGCCAAAACACCACAGGTACGAGGATCACTCGCATCAGCGTGATCAGATTGGGAAGGTTCAGCTCCCGGTCCACGTGCCGTCCATCCCTATTGGCGAGCGTCAGTTGCGCCGCGCTCGTTATCTGCGCCGCGAGTTGCTGCGCCTTCTTGGACCTAGTTGGTTGAGCGAAGAATAAGCCGGTCGGTGCCATTCTCCAGGGCGAGGCCGCGTCCGTAAAGAGCGGAGGCGAGTTCGTTGGCGCCCCCCGGGAAGCGCAGCGTGAGATCGGCGCCACGGGCAGATTCAGTCTCGATGCGCACGTCCTCGACGCCGGGCAGGTCAAGCAGCTGGCGCCGCATCTGGCTCCACTCGACGAGACTTTGGTATTGGGCGCGCATGGCGATCTGGGTGCCGGAAGCCGAAGCCGGCGCGGCATAGGCCGGCGCATATGTCGACGCCGCGAGCGGGGGGACCTTCTTGACCTTCCAGCGTCCTTCCAGAACGCCGAGGCCGACGACGGCGGCGAGTTCCATCGCGTAGGCCGTGTCGCCGTCGTACACCCTATATGAGCGCTTCAGCGTGAAGCCGCCAACGTCGTCGATGCCGGATAAGGTGACGGTGAGCCTCTTGGTGGCCGCATCAGGATCGGCGATGGCGAGGATGACATAGGGCGAGCCATACTCGCCAGCGAGCGCGCGCTCAGCCCCGCCGGTGCCATCGGCCGCGGCCTTCAGAGTGGCGGCGTTGATTTGCCCTTTGACGGTCTGCAGTTCAAAGGGGGTGAGTGAATGCTCCAGGTCGAGCCCCTTCCAGGCCTGGGTCCAGGCGCGCGAGGCGTTCCCGGCATCGACCGAGCCGTCTGCGCTGCGCACCACCGGCACGACGACGATCTCGCGCGATTGCTCCTCGACAAAGGGGATGCCCTCCTGCTGCAGGACGGCGCGCACCGAGTCGGGCCGGAACGAGAAATCGAGGCTTGCGATATAGCGGGTCGTGGAGTTGCGTTCCGAGCGCACGGCGACGCCCTCGACGAAGCCGGAAGCCTTGAGACCAGACAGGCGCTTGAGGCGGTCGTAGTCGGTGACCGGCACGAGGCGCTTCAGCAGCGAGCGGAAAGCGGCCTGCTGTCCGTCTGAAAGGGCTTTCTGCTTGGCGGCGACAGCGTTGGCGGCCTGCGCCTCGACCGGGTAATTGCCGACCGTGAACACCTCGTCGCCCGGCGCGGCCAGGGCGGCACCGGACACGGCAGCCGCGATGGCAGTCGTGCCGACGAACGCGCCGATCACGATTGCGCACAGGAACTTAGCTCGTACCACCCGCACGCACCCTCTCCATCCCGCTCCGCCGTTGCTTCGCGCCTAGAATCGCCGCGAGTTGCCCAGCACCGGTAGTAGCTGCTAGGACGCCGCATCTCCCGCAGGCAAAGGGGGCGAAAGTTGGGTTCCAAAGTCACATGACAGAACCAGTTCGCGGACGCAACTCGGCCATCACCTATCGCGACGCCGGCGTCGACATAGACGCTGGCAACCGGCTGGTGGACCTGATCAAGCCGCTGGCGCGGGCCACTCGCCGTCCGGGGGCCGACGCCGATCTGGGCGGCTTTGGCGGCCTGTTCGACCTCAAGGGGGCCGGTTTCCGGGATCCGGTGCTGGTCTCGGCTACGGATGGGGTGGGCACCAAGCTGAAGATCGCCATCGATACCGGCCAGCACGAGACGATCGGCATCGATCTCGTCGCCATGTGCGTCAACGATCTGGTTGTGCAGGGGGCCGAACCTCTGTTTTTCCTCGATTATTTCGCTTGCGGAAAGCTTGACGTGGAGACCGCCAAGGCGGTGGTCGGGGGCATCGCCGACGGCTGCCGGCAGGCCGGCTGCGCGCTGATCGGCGGGGAGACCGCCGAGATGCCAGGGATGTATCAGCCCGGAGACTACGACCTTGCCGGCTTTGCCGTGGGGGCGGTCGAGCGCGGCCAGATCCTGCCGCGCGGCGACATCGTGATCGGCGACAAGCTGATCGGCCTGGCCGCCTCGGGCGTGCACTCCAATGGCTACTCGCTTGTCCGCCGTCTGGTGCAGGAGAGCGGGCTCTCCTGGGAAGGGCCGGCGCCGTTCGAACCCGACCGCAGCCTGGCGCAAGCGCTGCTGGCGCCGACGCGCATCTACGTGAAGCCGGTGCTTACGGCGATAGAAGCCGTCGGCGGCACCGAAGGGGCCATCAAGGCCCTGGCCCACATCACCGGCGGGGGACTTTCGGAAAACCTGCCGCGCGTTCTTCCAGACAGCGTGGCCGCCCAAATTGACCTGTCGTCGTTCGCTGCGCTGCCGGTATTCGGCTGGCTGGCGCAGACCGGACGCCTGCCGGACGCCGAGATGCTGAAGACGTTCAACTGCGGCATCGGCATGGTGCTTGTCGTTGCCAAGGCGGAGGCTGACGCGCTCGTGCGCCTGCTGCAGGAGTGGGGCGAGGCGCCGTTTCTCATCGGCGAGATCGTGCCGCCGGGCGTTGAACGGTCGAACGCCAAGGGGCGCGGCGATACCTGGGCCGTGCAGTACACCGGCAACCTGCGCTACGCGTGATCCGCCTGCTGACTCTGAGCATGGACGCGCTAGTCAGCGCGATCGGCCGCGCGCGACGGCTTGGTTCACGTGGCATTGCAGCGACACTGGCCGACATTCACTGATCCGTCACACGCAGACAGCCGAGTGCCGATCAACACGCCGCGCTTTCGCTTTGGTGGCGGAAGACCTCATATTCCCCTGACAAAGGCACGGGCAGCGATCGCGGACGCGTGCTATGGCACACCAATCAGGGCTCGACGAACGCGAGCCGCAGGCGAGGAGTTGGAATGGCCAGCGCGAGGATCGAGTCCGTCAACCTGTGGCCGGCCCTGTTGCAGTTCAGCATCGCATATCTGCTGCTGTCGGCCCTCGTCACGGGCCTGCTCATCGCCTTCAATATCGACTCCAACACCGGCCTCAGCATCGGCCTGCTCATGGCGGCCGCCATCGTCGGCGCGCGCAAGTTCGTGATCGACTACGAGCGCCCAATGCGCCGGGGCGAGCAAGTGCGGTTTGCACTGTGGGCCACGGCCGCGACGATGGCCGTCACACTGATCCAGGTCGCGGTCGTCCTGCCGCTGTACGTTTCCACCGCCGAGATGCCGCAGTTGATCGCTGACGGCAAGTCGTGGGCCGCCGCCAATGCGGGGCTGCTGGCGATCATCAGCCTTGTCGTGCTGCTCCTCACGCTGCTGATGCTCTACGTAGCCTCGGGGATTTTCTCGCGCATGTTCGACAAGCGTCGCATCGCCAGCGGCAAGATCTGAACGCGCCGCCACCGCGCGCATGACATGGCGCGACCACCGTGGCGTCACCGGGGTCGGCAATGATGCTGGCTGGTCAGCGCAGGAATGCCGGCATGCCCACGAAATCCCTGTTGCATAACCCCACCACGATCCTCGCCGCCCTTGGCCTAGTATCTGGCACGCTCGGCTCGTTCGATCTCGGCGCCAACTACGGCGAAGCGCCCGAGGTCGGCATCTACATGGTGTTCGCCGGCATCTGGTTCGGCCTGGTGATCGGCTACGGGGTATGGCGGTGGGCCGGACGCTCGCTTGCCGGCCGCAGCACTCGCCATTGCCGGCACATGGCTGGCGTGGCAGGCGGCGATGAACATCGGCCTGCACATCGATCAGCGCTGGCTCGCGGACGGCGTCGTTGCAGAACCTGCACGCGGCTATATCACGGGAGTGGTCGCCGGCGGCATCGGCGCGCTGCTGACGTGGGCGGCGGCGGCGCATGGTCGTTCCTCGCGCTGCGACGCGCTGCGAGCGTCGGCTGTCGTCGTATCGACGGGCGCGCTGTTTGGTCTGCTGCTGCCATCGACGAGCCATTACGACTATCCAGCCATCCTGCTGTTGCCGTGGCAGGCGGGTGTCGCCGCTGCGTTCGGTGCTATGCTTGTCCGCCGGCTGGCGCCGCGTTGACGTACCGGTGCTGCGTTCCGGCTGAACTGAGCTTGAACTAATCCGGCGTGAACGGCGCCGCCATGGGTGCGAGGCACGCCGCTGCGTGCTAAGTGGCGAACATGAGCGTCAAGAAGAAGCGAGTCGGCATTCTCATCTCCGGACGCGGCTCCAACATGCAGTCGCTGATAGCCGCCGCGCGCGAGGCCGACTACCCGGCCGAGATCGCATGCGTGGTGTCGAACCGGCCCGAGGCGGACGGGCTGTTCAAAGCGGCGGCCGAGGGTCTGCCGACGCAGGCCATCGATCACAAGGAGCTATGGCTCGCGCGAAGGGTTCGAGGCCGACCTCGACAGGGCACTGCGTGCCGCGGGCGTGGAGATCGTCGCCTGTGCCGGCTTCATGCGAATGATGACGGCGGGCTTCGTCGAACGCTGGCGCGACGCGATGTTCAACATCCATCCCTCGCTGCTGCCATCCTACAGAGGACTCGACACGCATGCGCGCGTGCTCGGGCTGACGGCGTCAAGCTTACGGGATGCACGGTACACCTGGTGCGCCCGGAACTCGATTCGGGCCCGATCATCGCCCAGGCCGCCGTGCCCGTGCTCGATGGCGACACCGCCGAAAGCCTCGGTGCCCGTGTCCTGGAGGCTGAGCATCGGCTCTATCCCCATGCACTTTCACTGTTTGCCTCGGGCGCAGCAATTGTCGCAGGGGAGCGCGTCAACGTCGCACAAGCCGGGGTTAACGCCGCAAAACCATTGTATTGGCCACCTATCGCGTAAACGTTGCAGCGTTGCTGCGGATCAGCGCTGAAGCGCCAAAATGAAGCGGAAACGCGTGGTCGCATGGACACTTGCGCCGGCCGGGTGGTACTTACAGGTAGCCGTGGGGGAAACCGGCATCGCCGGGCCAGGTATCTAGGCGGGGTCAGCCCCGCTACCCAGTTTACATCCCGTTGGCTTGATTAGGCATAGAAGTGCGTTTGCACGGCCTTCTCGCCGGAGAGACGTCATGACCGTTACCGCTAAGCAGCCAACAGCCGAAACAGTAGCTCCCTCGCACGCCCAGGGGCTGGGCGATAAATCGAGCATTTGGTTTAAGCTGACGCCCCTGTTGAAGGGCGGTCTCGACAATCCGCTGCGCATCATCATGCAGATGGCGGAGCGCTATGGACCGGTCATTCCGATCAACCTTGCCAACCAGCGCATCATCCTGCTGAGCGAGCCCGAGCACTTCAAGCACGTGCTGGTGACGAAGGCCGACGCCTACATCAAATATTTCGACGGCCTGAAGCCGATCTTCGGCAAGTCGATGATCACCAACGACGGCGCGCTCTGGCAGAAGATCCGCATGCCGCAGCAGCCGGCGTTCCACCCGGACATGTTCGCCGAGTACATCCCCTACTTCCTGGACGCGATCCGCACCAAGATGGGGATCTGGTCGGAGGTGGCGAAGTCGGGCGAGACCATCGAGATGGTCGAGCAGACGTGGACGCTCGCCGCCGACATGATCTGCAAGGCGCTGTTCGACCGCGACATGCCGTTCAATCCGCACTTCGTCTTCAAGTGCGTGAAGACTTACACCGACGTGATGAACCACAAGGAGATCCGCCTCAAGCGACAGGCGGGCGAGATCTTCGAGATCACTGAGGAAGACGCCGCCAAGGCGATGGAGACGTGGGCCAGCGTGCCGCCCGCCGTGTTCGCCGCCGATCCGCGCGAAGAGCGCGAGCGCACGCTGCTGAAGATGATCGAAGCAGCTGTCGCCGACCCGAACATGCCGGAGTTCGACGAGCAGCAGGCCATCGACGAATTGAAGCAGTACCTGTGGGCCGGCACCGAGACGACGGCGCTGACGCTCGCCTGGGCACTGTACGAGACGGCGCGCAATCCCGAAGCCGCCGAGCGCATCCGCAAGGAAGGCGAGGCGGTCTACGGCGACCGCGAGCCGACCGCCGCCGACTACTCGTCCCTCGCCTATACCCGCGCTGTCGTCCAGGAGACGATGCGCATCTACCCGCCGATCTGGGGTCTCATCCGCGTCGCCAATGAGCACGACGTGATCGCCGAGAAGGAAATCCGCCCCGGCGACCGCGTGGTGCTGTTTGCCTATGGCGCACACCACAACCCGCGCTTCTGGGACGCGCCGGAAGAGTTCCGTCCAGAGCGCTGGATGGCGGGCGCTGCCAAGAAGCAGGTCAAGTATTCCTACCTGCCGTTCGGTGGCGGCAAGCGCTCGTGCATCGGCGGCGCGATGAGCCAGGTCGAGAACACGCTGGCCTTGTCGCTGCTGCTGCGCCGCTTCCGTCCCGAGTACGTCGGCCCCGAGCCGGCAGGCATCAACGCCACGGTGACGCTGACACCCAAGGGCGGCCTCAAGTTCAAGATCCGCGAGCTGAGCTAGGCCGGTTAGGCGTCCTGCGGCAGGACGTTGACGCTGAAATTTTTCGGAAACCGGCGCAGAAATACGAACGATGCGACGTGCATCGGCGTGATGCGCCTGCCTGTCTTGGACCAGCGCACATCGGCGCCGGCCGCCAGCTTGCCAAGCAGCGCACGCGTATCTTTGAACACCTGCAAGCGTGCCCGCGGTGGCCCCATGCGGCGGCGCAGGTTGTGATAGAGAATGCCCGAGTGCACGGAAAGATGGCCAACGGCGCGATGCCGGTGCACGAACGCCGCGAACGCCTCCCCGATGCTGAATTCGTGGCCCTCCACATCGATCTTGACGACCACCTTGCCGGGCGGCACGCCGAGGGCGTTGGTGATGTCATCGAAGGTCACGCAATCAACGTCGACCGACTTGGCGTTGGCGCTGTTGCCGAGGGCAGAGGTCACCGTGTCGCCGAATCCTGAGGTCGAGTAGATCTTCAGCGACCCTGTGCCGGCGTTGATACCCGCACGCCAAACTTCGATGGGCATGTCGTTCAGCGCAACCAGCTCCTCGAGCTCTTCGAGGGCCACGGGATCGGGTTCGATGGCGATGATCCGCTTGGCGCGCGCCGCGCCGACCAGCGAAACCGGGCCGATCCATGCGCCGATGTCGATGAAGGTCGTATCGGCATCGGTCGCTTCATGGACGAAGCTGAGCGTCGAAGCTTCCCAGCCGCCGATCTCGAACTCGTCGCCAGAAGGCCAAGCGACCGCCCTTGCGGTCGGAAACCCTCAGGATCCGGTCACCAAGCGCGATCGTTGGAGTGGCGACGGCCGTTAAAACCGCAGCGTCAGCCTGCATGTACGCACACGCTCATTTCCCCTCGGCAATGGGGGCGCATTCTGTGGCGCCTCCCTCAGAGGTTGAGCATACAGTTAAGCTCACGAGCGGCGAAAGCCGATATCGCCAAGGCGGCGTCGGTTCTGAAGCGGCGCGCTTTTCGTGCCACTCCTGCGGCGGCTGCAGGTTAACGCGCGCGAGCCGACATCAGAAGTGCCAGTTGAGGCGACCCTGCACGCCGTTGTCCTGCAGGTCGGCGGCCAGCTGGCCGACGTAGGAAATACCGAGGGACGCGCTGGCGCTGAGCTGCAGGTCGATGCCGGCCTCGATCAGCGCGCTGTTCTGCGCCAGCGGCACGCCGAGAATGCCGAACCCGGCGCCCGACTGCGCGAAGGCGAGCGCGACATCCGGCGTCGTCTCGCCGAACGCGTATTGCCAGGCGAGCGATGCGCGCGGGGTCACCATGATGCCCTGCAGCGAGCATGGTGCCAGCGGCGCGGATGCCGAGCGTCGAGTAGCCGACGTTGTCGTTGCTGCCGGCCGTGGTCAGCGCCGCTGCGCCGCCCGTCTCGGTGAAGCCGTCGGTGCCGAAGTGGACCCAGGCGAGACCAGCGAATGGCTCGATGGTCGTACCGCCGTGCAGGTACGGGTGTGCGATCTCGGCGAAGAGCTGGCCGACGTTGCCGTTGTAGCTCGCGGTTTCGGTTTCGAAGAAGCCGGGGAAGATCACATTGCGCGTCGCGTCGATGGCGTTCCACGACCAGGTGGCGCCAGAGCGCACCATAAACTTGCCGACAGGGCCCCCCGCGTAGGCGGCGAGGAGATAGCTGTCGACATCGGAGGAGGAGGCGCGTGCGCCGACGCTCAGGTCGGTGCGCGTATACCCGGTGGCAAAGCCCGCGCGCCAGCTTCCCTGCAGGCCCGTATCAACGCCTGACACGAAGCCGCCGAGACTGCGGTCGAGCGTCGCTGCATTCCCATTGCCATCGAACTGGCCCCATGAACCGTAGGCCTGCGTCCAGAAGACGAGCCCTTCGCCGTAGCCCGGCATCGTGCGGGCCGGATCATCGCGCGTACCGCCGACGGGGGCGCCGAGTGCCATGCGCCCGTCGTATATTTGGCTGGAGCGCGACGCGACGGCGATGGGTCCGCCGGCGCCGAGCGCCGCGACTTCACCGTTGACGCTGGAGTACGACGACTGGATCAGGCGGTTGATGATCGAGCCGCGCACGAAGTGCGCCTGATCGATGAGCGCCGTGGCGGTCGATGCATAGACTTCGCCTGACAAGGCGTTGAACGCCTGCTGCGCTCCGGCGACCGTCTGTCCGATGACGGCGTCGTACAGCGGATTGCCGGCGCCGAGCTTCTGCACCGCGTTCCCGACGGCGCACTGATTGGTGCTCGTCGCGACCGCACAGAACTGTACGCCGCTACCACTGGACGTCAGTGTCAGCACCACGTCGTTGCCGTCACCGCCATCGTAAGCCACGGTCGGGGTGAGAAACGCGAAGTTGCTGCTGATGGTGGTGAAGCTGCCATTCACGGCGCCGCCACCCTGGTTGTCGATGATCGTGTATTCCGTCGTCGGCGCGTAGGTGCCGGCAGCTGCGATCACCTGCAGGATCGCGTTGGTAAGGTTGACCGTGCCGCCGACGATGACCTGGTCACTCTGACCAGCAGCGTTGGCTTCGATCTGCAGTATCGATCCGGAATTGAGCAGATAGCTGCCCGCAATCGTCTGAGTACCGATAGAATTGCCCGGCGCATGTATGCCGCCGGCATTCACGTCGACCGTGCCCAGGATCATGCCGGTGCCGCCCAGCACGCCACCGTCGACGTAGGTCGTCGAGGCGCCGCCGCCGATCTGGCCGTTGACGCTCAGCCGTCCTGCAGTGATCGTCGTATCGCCGATGTAGGTGTTGATGCCGGTAAGGTTCAACTCGCCCGACCCAGACTTGGTGAGAGAACCGCTGCCGCTGATGCCACCGGCATAGTCGGTGTCGGCGCTCTTGTTCCACACAAGTGCGCCGTCGTTGATGATGTCGAGATCGACGCTGCCGCCCGAGCCGCCGTCGCCGATCTGCACGGTGCCGGAGCTGACGGCGAAGGTGCCGGTGTTGGTGAACGCGCCAGTGAGGATCGTAGTGCCGGTGCCGTCGTTGCCAAAGCTGCCACCGCCTGTCACGTCGTCGGCGTAGGTGACTGTGCCGGTGCGATTGAATGTCAGCGTGGTGCCGCTGCTCAGTGCGATGTCGCCGGCAATAGAGCCGGTCGCGCCGCCGCTGCCGACTTGCAGACCACCGCCCGTCACCGAGACGGAGCTGAACGTGGTGTCGCCGGTGAGCGTCAGCGTGCCACCGCCGCGCTTGCTGAGCGTGCCGGTGCCGCTGATGTTGCCGAGCGTGATGCCGTTGCTGCGGTTAACGTCCAAAGTTCCGTTGTTGACGATGTCGGACGAACTCGAGACACCGCCCGTGGTGCCGCCAACGCCGAGCTGGAGCGTGCCGGCGGCAATCGTCGTCGTGCCGGTGTAGGTCTGGTTGGTGTTGAAGACGGTCGTGCCGCCGGCGTTCGTCTGCTCGAAGCCGCCGGCACCACTGATCACTCCGCCGTATGTGATGATGCCGGCCTGATTGATCGCCACCGTAGCGCCCGATGCGACATCGACGTTACCCGCGAGGAGCGCGCCACTAGCAAACTCGAGCTTGCCGCCATCGATGTCGACCGGCGAGGAGATGACTCCGTTCGTCAGCGACCAGGTGCTGGTGCCGCTCTTGCCGAAGGTCGAGAAGCCGGTGAATTGCGCCTGATAGGCGGTGATGTCGAGGGAGCCGTTGGTCGAGCCGCCGAGCACGAAGGTGTCCGAACCGGTGCCGACGACGGCGCCGTCGATCGTAGCGCCGGAATGGATCGTGAGGGTGTTGGTGCCGGTGAAGGTGATGGCGTTGACCTGCGGGCCCCCGCTGCCTCCGGTTCCGCCGGTGACGCTGCCCCCTGAGGTTATCGTGACGTTGGCATTCTGGCCGACGATGCCGACACCGCCGGCGCCAGCTACACCCAAGGAGCCAAAGGTGGCCTGATTGCCGCCATTGCCGCCTGTAACCGCTTCGCCGATGGTCACGCCATTGCCGCTGCCCAAGTCGATGCCGACGCCGCCATCGCCTGCCGGACCGGCGACACCGTTCGCAGAGGCCCCTGTGATGCTTCCGCCGTTGCCACCGGTTACGCTGCCGTCGACAGTTACGTTCGCTCCGCCGCCGGTAAACTGCAGGCCTAAACCACCATCGCCACCAGCGCCCTTCTGCCCGTTGATGGCAGCACCACCGCCGTTGCCGCCGTTGCCGCCGTTGCCACCCGCGATATCGTCGAGGATCGTCCCTGCGACACCCGCCCCGGTTATGACAGCGCCATAACCGCCGGCGCCACCGCCGCCGCCGCCGCCGGTGCTATCTCCACCGTGGCCGCCGGCGCCGCCCATGGCGTTCGCGACTGGCAATGTCGCGCCGACATAGCCGTGAGCGCCGCCGCCACCGCCGCCCGCGCCGAAGGTCTGTCCGTTGATTCCGTTAGCCGCCCGCCGCACCTGGCGATGCTCCGCCGGCACCGCCCGCGCCATTGAAGGGGGCGGAGCCGTTGCGGCGCCGTGTCCACCAGCTCCACCCGTCGCGCCGGCGCCGCCGCCACCGCCGGCGCCGCCATTGGTCGTCCCGGTGTTCGACTGACTACTGTCGCCGCCCGCGCCGCCCGCGCCTGTAGTGCTGTTTGCACCGCCCGCGCCGCCCGTGCCCGCGCTCGCGGTACCGCCTGCGCCGCCGTCGGCATAGGCCATCCCCGCCGCTGCGAGTTGAAGAGCAAGAACAGCGGCGCCCGATGTGCCGATGTGCCCCCATTTGCAAATAGCCGAACGTGCCCTGCGGCCTGCGCGCATCCGTGTCCCCGTCGATTGTTTCTGCGGGAGCAGTGCGCGCGAGCAAAACGGGTCGCAGCACGGCGACGCGGCACTATCGGGAGTTGTGTCTGATTTGGATCAGTACCGTCCCGCCTGCCAGTCTGCGCGTCGTTCAATTCACGCCGCGAGGTGCACGATTGTCACGCTCGATGTTGTAGCGACAGTGCGGGGCGCTCCATCGTCTGACGTCGAGCGTGAGTTTCGGGAAGCCGGCGATTTCAGGAGCGCGGCGCCAGGTAGCGCAATTTGACGACTCCGTCGGGAAACGCCTCGATGCCATCGAAAGTCAGCGTCGGCCGGCGGGAGAGATCGTTGAGCAAATTGAGGCCCGAGCCGAGCAGCACCGGCACTAGAAAGATCTCGATCATATCGACGAGGCCCTCTTCCAGGGCCGACTGCATGGTGACGGCTCCGCCGACGATCCAGACGTCCTTGCGCGTTGTATCGCGCGCCTGTTGCAGCGCCGCCCTGATGCCGCGCGGGTGGGTGACGACGCCTTCGGGCACGTCACCGAGCGAGGTGGAGGAGAGGACGTAGACCGGCTTGCCGGCATACGGCCAGCCCTCGCCGATGGCGAAGATCAGCTCGTATGTTCGGCGCCCCATGATGAGAGCGCCGACTTCGGAGATGAACTTGTCATAGCCGTAGAGACGCGCATCGTACGGCGCCAACCAGTCGACGCTTCCCTCGCGGTCAGCGATGAAACCGTCGAGACTGGTGGCAACGTAGAACCTGACGCGCGCCATGCGGAGACGACTCCCCTGACCGCGCTAGGAAGTGGCGGTCTTCAGCCGACAATCTCGGCCGTCTTGAAATTCAATGCAATCTCACGCGCGGCCGAGGCGGCGCTATCGGAACCATGCACTGAATTGCGGCCCTTCGATTCAGCAAAGCGCTTGCGGATGGTTCCCCGCTTGGCTTCTGCGGGATCGGTGGCTCCCATCAGCTTGCGGTAAGTGGCAACGGCATCCTTGCCTTCCAGAACCTGGACCACGATCGGCCCGGAGGTCATGAAATCGCACAATTCGCCAAAAAACGGCCGCGCTTTGTGTTCGGCATAGAATTTCTTCGCCTGAGCGGGCGTCCACCGCACCCGCTTTTGAGCGATGATCCGCAGGCCAGACTTCTCGATGAGCGAATTGATGTCGCCGGTGAGGTTGCGTTTGGTGGCATCCGGTTTGAGAATGGAAAACGTTCGCTCGATGGGCATCCCGCGACCTCTATTAGGGTTTGGATTTTTCTTGAATTGCGGCGCCTTATACCCAGGCCGCGGGGGCGCAGCAAGGCGGCCAAAATGCCGCCGTGGGCTATCCCGCCCCGCGCTGGTGCGGCCAATTGACGAAGTGGGGTGCGGCGAACCACATTGGCGCCATGCAAAAGGGCCAGCGTAGGCCAGGATGCTGCGCGCTCTCCCCGTCGGCTCCCCCGCAATGACACGAGACTTCCATGACTGGCCAGCAGGCTGACATTCAGTGGTATATCGCGCGCGAAGGCAAACAGCATGGTCCGCTGTCTGACGTCGAAATGCGCACATTCGTCGCGCAGGGCCACCTAAAGCCCACCGATCTCATCTGGCGTCCGGGCTTTGCCGATTGGCGGCCGGCTCCCGCCGTATTCCCGTTCCAGCAACCCGAGCCGCCGCCCGCGGCACCGCGCGCGCCGACGACGCAAGGCCGCCGGCCCGAGCCGGCTCGCGGCCCAGCGCCGGCTGCGTCCCAAGCGCAGCCGACTTTCGAGCCCGACCGTATCCGGGTTTCGCAAGGATCTGATGACAGGCGCGGATCGGGCGCCCGGCGCGCCGTTGGCCTCGTCGTGTTGCTGGCCCTGCTCGGCGGTGGCGGCTGGTACGCCTGGCAGAGCGGCACCTTCAGTCAGCTATCAGCCGGACTGACCTCGACGAGCGAAGGCGAGCAGGTACCGACAGTCGCCGCCCCGGACAGCACGACGGCGCCCGCTGCTGAAACAACAGTTGCGCCGACCGTCTCAAGCGCGGAAGTCGAAGCTGGCGCCCAGCAGCTCGACACAAGGATCGAGAAGCTCGCCGCGTGGAACGTCGTCAAGCGCGAGTTTCCCGACTGGTACAGCGATCAGCTTCGCCAGGCCGCCAAGCTCACGGCTGAAAAACAACCCGATGCGGCGGTAGACAAGCACCTTACAGAGGCGCTCGTCGCATTACGTCGCCAGCACGCCAATGACGCACTATCCGCCAGCACGCCGCGCCTGAAGGAAGTGGCTACGGCGTTTCTTAACAACCTGAAGGTCCTGTCCGGCAAGAGCATTGGCGCCTGCTACGGGTTCATCTCGCAAGGGGAGATGTCGCCCGTCGTGCTCGAGTTGCTGCGGAGCCCGGAGGAAGGCACCGCGGTGCAGTCCCAGGTGGCGGCCATCTTCGAGGCCATCGCCGATGGCCGCAAGACGCCGACCACGCACGACAAGGCGGTCAAGGAAGACTACGACGTCCTCGTTCAGGAACTGACCAAGCTCGGTTGGAAGGAGGCGGACCTGCAGACGTTCTCCAATCCGACGCTGCTATCGCGCGAGCCGCCCGAGCGCGTCTGCCAGATGGTACAGGACTGGTTCTCGGCGCATTTGGGCGTCGCCGACCAGGGCACGCAGGAGCGGCTGCTGGTGGAAACATTGAAGCCCGTCGTTTCGGGCTGATCCGGACAATCGGCTTGCTGGCAACCGCTACGAAGATCGCCGTAACCGCCGCCCTGGTCGTGGCGATCGCTGAAGTCGCCAAGCGCAGCTCGTCAATGGGCGCGTTGCTCGCTTCGATACCGCTGACATCGGTGCTGGCGATGATCTGGCTCTATGCCGACACCGGTGACGCCGAAAAGGTGGCCGCGCTGGCGAGCAGCATTTTCTGGCTGGTGCTGCCCTCGCTCGCATTGTTCATCGCCCTGCCCTTGCTGTTGCGTGCAGGCTGGGGATTCACGCCCAGCCTTCTGGCCGCCTGCGGGCTGACCATCGCCTGCTATTTTGTCATGCTGGCGATTCTAAAGCGCTTCGGCGTCGCGATCTGACCAGCCCTCTCGTGACAGCACAGCCGCTAGCGGGTATGTGCTCGACCCATGCTGCACATCAACGATCTGAGCTACCGCATCGAGGGGCGGCCCATCTTCGAAGGGGCGACCGCGGGCATTCCCACCGGCCACAAGGTCGGCCTTGTCGGCCGCAACGGCGCCGGCAAGACGACGCTGCTGAAGATCATCGCCGGTGATCTGGCGCCCGACATGGGCTCCATCACTATGGCGCGCAACGCCCGCATCGGTCACGTCGCGCAGGAGGCGCCGGGCGGCAACGAGAGCATCCTCGATACGGTGCTCGCAGCCGACACCGAGCGCGCAGCATTGCTCAACGAGGCCGAGCACGCTACCGACGCCAACCGTATCGCCGCCATCCACGAGCGCCTCAACGACATCGGCGCGCATGCGGCGCCAGCACGCGCAGCGCAGATCCTCGCCGGCCTCGGTTTCGACGAAGCCGCCCAGCAGAGGCCATGCCGAGTCGCTGTCGGGGGGCTGGCGCATGCGCGTGGCGCTCGCCGCCGTGCTGTTCCTCGAGCCCGAGATCCTGTTGCTCGATGAACCGACCAACTATCTCGATCTTGAAGGCGCCATGTGGCTCGAGAGCTATCTGCGTTCGTATCCTCACACGGTCGTCATCGTGAGCCACGACCGCGATCTGCTCAATCGCGCCGTGACGGCGATCCTGCATCTGGAACGCGGAAAGCTGAACTTCTATTCCGGCGGCTATGACGACTTCGAGGAAGCGCGGCGGGAAAAGCAGCGGCTCGAGCTGAAACTGAAGAAGCAGCAGGACGAGGAGCGCCGCCGCATCCAGGCGTTCATCGATCGCTTCAAAGCCAAGGCGACCAAGGCTGCGCAGGCGCAGAGCCGCGTCAAGGCGCTCGCCAAGATGCAACCCATCGCGGCGCAGCTCGACGAGCGCGTCAAGCCTTTCTACCTGCCCAACCCGGCCAAGGCCGTGCCCTCGCCGCTGATGCGCTTTGAGGACGTGGCCATCGGCTATGCGGCAGATGCCCCGGTGCTGAGCGGCCTCAACCTGCGCATCGACCATGACGACCGCATCGCCCTGCTCGGCCAGAACGGCAACGGCAAATCAACCTTCGCCAAGCTGATCGCCGGCAAGCTGGCGCCGCTGTCCGGCAGCGTCTTCGGCACCAAGCGCGTCGATGTCGGCTACTTCGCGCAGCACCAGCTCGACGAGCTCAATCCGGGCCAGACGCCCTACGACCACATGGTCGACCTGATGCCCGAGGCGACGGAAGCGCAACGGCGCACGCGGCTCGGGACCTATGGGTTTTCGGCCGACAAGGCGGATACCAAGTGCGCCAAGCTGTCGGGCGGCGAGAAGGCGCGGCTGCTGCTTGCGCTGGCGGCGTTCCATGCCCCGCACCTGCTGATCCTCGACGAGCCGACCAACCATCTCGACGTCGATAGCCGCGAGGCGCTGGTGCATGCGCTGGCCGAGTACGAGGGCGCCGTCATTCTCATCAGCCACGACCGGCATCTGATCGAGGCATGCGCCGACCGGCTGTGGATCGTGCGCGGCGGCACCGTGAAATCCTACGACGGCGACATGGACGCCTATCGCACCGACCTGCTCGCCGAACGCGGCGCCGGCACGCGCAAGGGCAACGTCGCCAAAGGCGAAGCAGCGCGCGGCGCGCGTTCCGATCAGCGGCGTGCGGCAGCCGACCGGCGCGCATCATTGGCACCGCTGAAGAAGGCGATGCAGACCGCGGAGAAGCAGGTCGAGAAAATCGGCGCCGAGATCGCGCGCCTCGATCGCGTTCTCGCCGACCCGCAGCTGTACGCGAAGGACCCGCAAAGCGCACAGAAGGCCGCTGTCGAACGCGGGCAGCTCGCCAAGCAGCTCGGCGTTGCGGAGGAGGCGTGGCTTGCCGCGGGCGAGGCTTACGAGAGCGCCAACGTCGAGCCCTCCGATGCTGCAGATGCGTAATGCGCGAAGTTCGCGTGACGCTTCAGTGACAAGTCACATCTGCGCGATTTGCACATGAATATTTGTTTTTGCTTGCCCCAATAGTGGCCGCTTGGCGGCGGGTGTAAGACCACTTGTCTGGGAGCTGGCCGGCCTCGGTCATAAGCGGGGACCGTGCCTGCGCGGTGAGGGCCGTTCGGGGTCGCAGGCCAGCTCTCAACATCTCTCTCCCCAACGCAAGATGCCACGCGAACGTCAGCGGCCAGTCCATCGGCCGCTGACGACGCGGCGCTGCTCGGGCGGCGCGCTGCGCAGCAGGTACACCCACGCATCGAATGTCTCGCCGCCGGCGAGGCGCACCTGGCAGACGGCGCGCACGTATTCGTTGCCGTCGGCGCCGTGCACGTAGCCCTCGTAGGCGTCGAGCCAGGCGAGCGCGGCCGGGGGATCGGATAACAGCACCGCTTCCCCGTGCACGATGTCGTAGATGTCGCCGCTGGCGAGGGCGCCGGGATATTCGCCGAGGTCGTAGAGGCGCGCTTGCGGCAGCGAAGCGGGCCCGAGGCTGTCGGATTCGGCGGCGAGGCGCAGCCGCTGCTCGGTGCCGAGGGCGACGCGCGCGCCGCTCATCAGCGTTCCGTAGACGAACAGGTAGCGGCAGTCGGTTTCGCTCATTTAACCGGCGTAACACACGCAGCCATTCACGTCATGCCGGCGCAGGCTGGCATCCACCAGCAGGGCGAGCGGATGATACTGGCGTGGATCCCGGCCTGCGCCGGGATGACGCGAGGAGCGCCGTGCTATCAGCCCGAGATCTTGGTGAAGTCGGCGACGTTGAGGGTGGCGGCGCGGATCTGCGACAGGAGATGCAGGCGATTTAAGCGCAGGCCTGCATCGTCGGCGTTGACCGTGACCTTCTCGAAGAAGGCGTCGACGGGCGCGCGCAGCTCGGCCAGCGCGCGCATCGAGCCGGCGAAGTTCTCCACGTTGAGCGCCGCGACGGTATCGGCCTTCACCTTGTCGATGGCGGCGGCGAGAGCCTTCTCTTCGTCGGCCTCAAGCAGCGCGGCGTCATAGTCGCCGGCGTGGCTGACCTTGTCCTTCTTCTCCTCGATGGCGAGGATGTTCTGCGCGCGCTTGACGCCGGCGAGCAGATTGGTGCCGTCGTCGGTCTTGAGGAACTCGGTCAACGCTTCGACGCGCTTGACGATGAGCGCCAGGTCGTCCTGTCCGGGCAGCGAGAAGATGGCGTCGATCAGGTCGTGGCGCGCACCCTTGTCGCGCAGGTAGACCTTCAACCGCTCGGCAAAGAAGGCAAGCAAGTCCTTTTGAGCGGCCGCAGCGGTCGCCCCATCGTGTGCTATCGCGAAAGTCTGCAACAGCGGCATGCGCAAATCGTTCTCGATGACGATGCGGATGACGCCGAGGGCGGCGCGGCGTAGCTGGTAGGGATCGCCGGAGCCGGTCGGCTTTTCGCCGATGGCCCAGAAGCCGACGAGCATGTCGAGCTTGTCGGCCAGCGCCACGGCGACGGCCGCGCCATCGCCCTCACGCTCCAGCGGCACGGTGTCGGTGGGACCTTTCGGCTTGTAGTGCAGCTCGATGGCGCGCGCGATGGCCGGGTTCATGTGCTCGGCTTCAGCGTAGTAGCGGCCCATCAGGCCCTGCAGCTCGGGGAACTCGCCGACCATGCCGGAGACGAGATCGGCCTTGGCCAGTTCGGCGGCGCGTTGCGCCAGGGCCGCCTCGCACAGCTCCTGCGAAGTCGCGATCTGCCGTGCCAACTCCTTGACGCGCTCGGCGCGCTCGAACTGGGTGCCGAGCTTTTCGTGAAAGGTGATGCCCTTCAATTCATCGCGCATCACCTCGAGCTTCTTCTTGAGGTCCTGCTCCCAGAAGAACTTGGCGTCGGACAAGCGCGCGGCGATGACCTTCTCGTTGCCGGCGACGATGGTCTTGCCGCCGTCCTTGGCTTTCAGGTTGGTGACCAGCAGGAAGTGGTTCGACAGCTTCTTGCCGTGGCGGACCGAAAAACACTTCTGGTGCGTGCGCATGGCGCTGGTCAGGCACTCGCCCGGCACGGCGAGGAACGATTTGTCGAATTCGCCCATGAGGACCGTCGGCCACTCGGTGAGGCCGGCGTTCTCGGCGGCGAGGGCATCATCCTCGATGAGCGTCAGGTGCGCGTCCTTGGCGAGCGCGTGCGCACTTTCTTTGATCGCGGCGGAGCGCGTCGCCGGATCGAGCACCACCTTGTTGGCCTTGAGCTGCTTCTCGTAGTCGGCAAAGCCCGTCACCTTGAACGGCTCGTTGCCGTGGAAGCGGTGCCCGCGCGTCGTCGCGCCGGCCTTTATGCCGGCGATCTCGAACGGGACGACCTTGCCGTCGAGCAACAGCACGACGGACTGCAGAGGGCGTATCCAGCGCAGCTCGGCGCCGTTGTCGAGACGGGCGTTGAAGCGCATCGTCTTCGGCCAAGGGAAATTGAGGATCGTGTCGCGCAACACCTCGTTGATGATCTCGCCCGCGGCGCGACCCGGCTTGTCGATGCGCACGACGTAGTAGTCGCCCTTCTTCTCGTCGGAAACGACGGTCGCTTCGCTGATCGAGGCGAGGCCGGCACCCTTGAGGAAGCCGGCAATCGCCTGCTCAGGCGCACCGACGCGCGGGCCTTTTTTCTCTTCCGACACGGCCGGCGATTTCTTCGGCACACCGGCGATGACGAGCGCCAGGCGGCGCGGCGTGGCGAAGGCGCGCGCTTCGCCCACCTCAAGACCTTTGGCCTTGAGACCGTCGACCATCAGCCGGCGCAGGTCCTCGGCCGCGCGCACCTGCAGGCGGGCGGGAATCTCTTCGGAGAACAGCTCGAGCAGCAGCTCAGACATGGTGGAAGCCTCGGGGGCGTCTCAGGGATCAAAGGGAGGCGAACTCATACGTGATCTAGGCCCTACGAGGCAATGCATGTTGCCGCCGCCGCGCGAATATCACGTCATCCCGGCCAGCGCTGGCTTCTCCCCGGTCAGCCTATGCGGGCGTGGAGGCCGAAGTCATAGTCGGTGATGGCGAACGACAGGCGCTGCGGCTCAATGGTGCGCGCCACCACCGAGAGGATGATGTCGCTGGCGGCGCCTGATGTTTGCATGAGATTGAGCATCAGCATGCCGTTGGGCGCTGCGAGGAAATCGTGAAAGAATATATACGCGCTCTTGGCGTCGATATCGAAGCGGCCGACTGCCCACGGCGCAAGGCGCGGCGTCTCTTCGGTGTGCAGCACATAGATGGCGATCTTCTGCAGCACCGTGGCGTGCGGGCGCATCGCCTCCGCGAGGGCGCGGTTTTCGATGTCGCGGATTTCCAGACGCGCTTCGATCTTGAACAGCGGGATGGGGCGCCCCGGGCTCTCGCGCCAGATGCGCGATGTCCACGCCGTGAGGCGGGGCTTGATGGCAAGCGACTTGTCCTGCGCGGGTTCCTCGTTGCCGGTGTGGGCCACGAGTTCCATCGCTTAGCGGCCCTGCTCGATCAGCTCGACGTCGCCCATGATGGAGATGCCGATTTCGCGCAATGCGCCGGTTGAATAAAGGTAGCCGAGCCCGACGAGCACCAGCGCGATGACGAACCAGAAGATCGGACGGCGGCGAAAGAAGAACGCCACGTAGGCGATGAAGATCGCCGGAATGGCGATCGACAGTCCTGCAATCAGCTCAGGTGATATCATGCTCCCCCTCCTGCGGTCTTGAGCCACGCCGCGCAGCAGGCCTTGGCCAGCTCGCGCACGCGCAGAATGTAGCTCTGCCGCTCGGTGACGGAAATGACGCCGCGGGCATCGAGCAGATTGAAGATGTGTGAAGCCTTGATGCATTGGTCGTAGGCGGGCAGTGCCATCTCGTGGCGGCCGTCCTTGTCGCCGGCCGCCAGCAGCGCCTTGCACTCCTTCTCGGCATCGTTGAAGTGCTGCAGCAGCAGTGCGGTGTCGGCGGCCTCGAAGTTGAAGCGCGAATACTCCTGCTCGGCCTGCAGGAAGACGTCGCCGTAGGAGAGCTTGCGCGCGTCGGTGCGACCGTTGAACGACAAGTCGAACACGCGGTCGACGCCCTGAACGTACATGGCGAGGCGTTCCAGGCCGTAGGTGATCTCAGCCGAAACGACCTCGCAGTCGAAACCACCGACCTGCTGGAAGTAGGTGAACTGCGTCACCTCCATGCCGTCGCACCAAACCTCCCAGCCGAGGCCCCAGGCGCCGAGCGTCGGACTCTCCCAGTCGTCCTCGACAAAGCGGATGTCGTGCAGCTCGGGGACGAGGCCGATGCGGCGCAGGCTTTCTAAGTAGAGCTCCTGCATGTCGGCCGGGGCCGGCTTCATGATCACCTGCAGCTGATAGTAGTGCTGCATGCGGTTGGGATTTTCGCCATAGCGGCCGTCCTTCGGGCGCCGCGAAGGTTGTACGTAGCAGGCGTTCCACGGCTTGGGCCCGAGCGCGCGCAGCGTGGTCGCGGGATGAAAGGTGCCGGCGCCGACCTCCATGTCGTAGGGCTGCAGCACCACGCAACCCTGCTCGGCCCAGAAGCGCTGCAAGACGAAGATGAGGTCCTGAAACGACTTCTTCGGGTGCAGGGGCAGCGCCTCGGCGGACGCATGGGTAGTGGAGCGGGTGGCGCTGTTGGGCATGGGCGGCGGCCTTTGCAAATTCGGCCGCACTATACGCACATCGCCGCCCCTGTCACGCGGCTCCGGAACACCCGATTTCCTGCAGCTGGAGGGTATCTGGAAGGTTCGCCATCATGCGGGCAAGGCGGGGATCGTCGCCCGCCTGGTCGTAGACCTCGCGATACAGGGTGACGAGCCAGTCCTGCAGCATCGAGCGCGCGATGGTTGATTGATCTGGCCGTCCTTGCACCAGCAGCTGCATGGCGGGCGGCGTTCCGCGCGACGCCAACGGCAGTAGGTAGCGGAGGCCTGCGATCTTGCGGCAGCCGTTGCGGGCATAGAATTGCAAACGGCGGGCGATGTCGTTGCCTGCGCCGACGACTGCATCGACGGCGTCCACCTCCAGCAGACCGAAGCAGCCGGGCGCGATGCTGCCCGCATACGCAACAGCGGCATCGAAGAGAGCCGCGCCAAGGCCGGCCGAGCGGCGCGCACCATCGACGGCGAGGTATTCCAGCAGCCAGAACTCTCGGCTCAAAGGAATGAACACCGCGGCAAACCCGACGACCTCGCCGCCGTCCTCCGCGACGAGGAAGGCGTAACGCGGATCGGAGACGTGCCCACGCAGAACCTCCGGGGGCTTTTGCTCCGACGGCTCGATTGCAGCGGCGTAGATACGCACGACTGACGCAAAGCGACGACCATCGTCCGGGTCGAGCACGGTAATCGCTGCGGTCATTCTCGTTGTCCTGTTGCCGTCCGCAACTCAGCCGGACAGGTGGCACCAACAGTCGTCAAACAAACCCGTCGTTGCGCACTAATTACATACATCTGGCCACGGCTGCAGACCGCAATGCAGCTAAAGCCCGCGCGAGGGCGGGGCGCCGAAGGCGCGGCGGAAGGCGCGCGTGAAATGTGCCTGATCGGCGAAGCCGGCGGCGTGTGCCGCGTTCGTCAGGCTGCTGCCGCCGGCGGCTTCGCGGATCGCGGCGCGCAGGCGGTGCCAGCCGCGATAGCGACGGAACGGAACGCCGACCTCGCGCGTGAACAGGTGCTGGAAGTGGGATGAGGACAGCCCGGCCGCAGCCGCCCCCTGATGCGTCGAATGTGCATCCGTTGCGTGCACCTCGATCGCTTCGACGACGCGAACGATGCGCGGATCGATGCGCCGCCGCGCGTTGCGCTTGGCGAATTCAACGAGATCCAGGATGCGCGAACGCGTGTCGTCGGCGTCGGGCCGCTGCTCATACAGCGCTCGTATGGGCGAGCTATCACCGTCGCCGACGAGCACCCCGCCGACATCCTCACCACCGGGAACGAGCGCGGCCAATGCATCAGCGCCGGCAAGGCTCGGCTCCAGATAAAAGACGCCGAGCGGATCGCCGCCGACGTCAAACTCATATGGCGTCCCGGCCCGGATCACGGCGCTGCGGCAGGACATCCAGCCGCGGCCGGCGATGCGCAGACGGAACGTGCCGTAGAGACCGGCAAGGTAGACGGCTGTCGCGTGCGCGTGCGGCGCGTTGTGGTGCAGCGGTCCGGCGAACGCCGCCCAGCCGGCATCGACGTGCCACAGCGCGTCACGCGTCGAGCGGGGCTCGGCAGCACGTTCGTTCAAGCGGTCACGACCGGTCATCGGTTACCTCCAGGCGCAAGCAGAAGCTTGCAGAGGATGGATGCCGTGGCAATGGATCAAACGCGCAGCATGCTGAAGACCGCAGCTGCTCCCGGCCTTACCCGCCGCGCCATGCTTGGCTCGGCCGCGGCGCTGGCGTCGGCTCCGCTGGTCGGGCTCGGTTCGTGGGAGGCGCGCGCGGCCGCGCCGCTGATGGGGCTGAAAAAGCAGAGTTGGGAGCGCTTCAAGCTCGGCGCTTTCGAGCTCACGATGATTTCCGACAGCGATGCCTTTATCGACGGGCCTTATCCGATCATCGGCGCGAATGCCTCGGCGGCCGAGGTCGAGAAACTCATGCGCGACAACATGCTGCCGCCGAAGACCTATCAACCGGGCTTCACCCCCATGCTGGTCAACACCGGCAAGGAAATCGTGCTGTTCGATACCGGCAACGGCACCTCCGGTTTCATCAAGCGGCCGCAGGGCGGCTGGCTGGCGCAGCAGCTCGGCCCGGCCGGATTCAAGCCCGAGGACATCGATGTCGTGGTGCTGTCGCACGGCCACATCGACCACGTCGCCGGCGTCATGGAGGGCGACAAGCCGTTGTTCCCGAACGCGCGCTACGTCATCGCCGGCATCGAGTACGACTTCTGGGCCCCGGAAGGGAAGCACTCCGGCGACATGGAGAAGTTTGCCGCCGTCTTCCGCGCCAACGTCCTGCCCGTCGCGGAGCGCACCAAGTTCCTGAAGCCGGGCGACGACGTCGTGCCGGGCATCCGCTCGCTCGAGGCCTCCGGCCACACGCCCGGGCACCTCGCCTTCACACTGGAGAGCAACGGCGCAGCGCATGCTGTTCTGGGGCGACTGCGCGCATCATCACGTCGCGTCGCTGTCGCGCCCCGACTGGCACTGCGTGTTCGATGCCGACAAGGAGCAGGGCGCAGCGACGCGCAAGCGCATCTACGACATGGCGGCGACCGAACGCGTGCCGGTGAGCGGCTATCACATGCCGTTCCCGTCCATCGGCTACGTCGAGAAGCGCACCGACGGCGGCTATCGCTGGATCCCACACACCTTCCAGCTCACCGTGCCCTGAGAAACGACCGTTGACGGTGGGTGTCCGATGAATTTACCCTTGCGGCTGGCAGATGCAGCCAGCCGCTTGCGCCCTCAGGGTATGGTGAATGCATCCTCTGACGGTTGATCCTTCTGCTTCGCGCGAACGGGTCGGCAACGCAAGCGCTGATCGCTGCCGTTCGCTCGTTGAGCAAAGGATCTACGCATGCGTTCATTCACCGACGCAAAGGCCATGGCGCGCGTCGCTGCGCAGCGCTCTCGGCGAGAAAAAAGTTCGAGCTGTCGCACGGCGAATGCCTCGACATCGTCGCCCGGCAAATCGGCCTCGATAACTGGAACGTGCTCGTCAGCCAGGATCGATGCGACGGGCGGCGAGCAAGCCTGAGGCGCCTGATGGCATACGCCTCATCGACGCCATTCCGATCCTGCGCATCTTCGACGTGACGAAGGCGAAGGAGTTCTACGTCGACTTCCTCGGATTTACGATCGACTGGGAGCACCGCTTCGGAGACAACTTCCCGCTTTATGCCCAGGTCTCGCGCGCCGGCCTCAAGCTGCACCTCAGCGAGCATCACGGCGATGCCAGCCCCGGCTCGACAGTGTTCATCTGGATGCGCGGCATCGCCGCCTATCACCGCGAACTGCTCGGCAAGGACTACCGGTATTACAAGCCGGGGCTGGAAGACGCGCCGTGGGATGCGCGCGTGATGCAGGTGACCGATCCTTTCGGAAACAAGCTGCGCTTCAGCGAGCCCAACAAGGCCGACGATCCGAGGGCTTAGTTCTCTCTGACACTAGACCAGAGAAACTTCGCAGGCTGTTGCCGAAGCGCGAGTTGAAGGCCGCGCTAAGGCGCGGGGCGCGTTGCGCCCATGCCGCCTTTGGCGGCGAAGTGAAACTTACTTTGGGCGCAAGGGCCTTACTTGGCGGCCTTATCGCGTTCGGCTAGCAGGGCATCGAGCTTGGCCTGCTGGTCGGCGATGCGGTCGGCGTTGCGGCTCTCGTCGGCGGCGCCCGAGTATGCGGCGGCCTGCTCCACGAGTTCGCGCAGGTTGTCGCGCAGGATGGCGATGCGGTTGTCGAGTTCGGCGAGCAAGTCAGGATCGGGCGCGACCATAGATTCCTCTTGATGGGCTGGCGTGATGGCTGGGAGGTTTGTGTCAAGCGTTGCGGTGGTGGCTGGGACGGTAGACCCCGGCATCGGCGTCCCATTCGAGTGAGCCGAGGTCTTTCGGCACGGCGGTCTTCAACACATCCTTGCTCGGTCATCTGCTCGTGCGCGGTGCGCGCGGCGCCGGCGGCACGTGCCACTTCCTTGGCCAGCCATTTCACGCCGGCGGCAAGGCCAGCTCCGATGAGAACCGCGGCGACGACGTGAGGCATCGACGACACTCCCTCTCCAACGCGCTTCCCGTGCATACCCGTTACAGGCCGAACCGCGACCACAGCGCCCGGGCCTCGACAGCGGATATCAGATCCTCGGCAAAGGCAAGCCGACCCCCGGTTAATTCGGCGTAACCCGTGTTCCCGGCGGATCGCCGCAGGCGCCCCAGCAGGCCGCCTCTCTCCAAAGGCACCACCCTGAGACGCACCTTGTCGCCGTAGATCTCGCGCATTTTGGAACGCACGTCGGAGATGCCGTCGACGAGGCCCAGTTCCATTGCTTTCGGTCCTGACCAGAACGCGCCCGAGAACAGCTCACCGTCGGTGCCTGAAAGACGCCCGGCGCGGCGCTCCTTGACGACGCCGATGAACACGTCGTGCACGTCGCGCTGCACGCTCTTGATGCGCTCGACGTCGTCGGCGCGCTCGGGACTGAACGGATCCAGTGCGTCCTTCTTGTCGCCCGCCGTGTAGACCCGCCGTTCGACGCCGAGCTTTTCGATGGCCTTGTCGAAGCCGAAGCCCGAGTAGATGACTCCGATCGAGCCGACGATGGATGAGGGATCGGCGTAGATCTCATCGCCGGAAACGGCGAGGTAATAGCCGCCCGAGGCGGCGACGTCCTCGCAGAACGCGTAGACGGTTTTCTTCTTCTCTTCGGCGAGTTGACGGATGCGGCGGAAGATCAGACTCGACTGCACGGGCGAGCCGCCTGGCGAATTGATGACAATGGCAACCGCCGGGCACTTCGACAGCTCGAAGGCCTTTTCGATGCCGGCCGCGGCATGCGCGAGCGACAGGCCCGGGCGCAACGGCGTCGCCATGCCGATGGTGCCTGAAAAGCGCAGCACGGGAACGACTGGACCCTGGCCGAAGAACCGCATGCGTAGGCCTCGCTGACAATCTGCTGCTCGAATGGATGGGCACTCTTAGGCCATCCGTGCCATCGGGGCTAGCCGGCCCCTTCAACGGGTGCCGAGCGGCGGCAGGGCGCCCCCATGGCGCAGGATCTCGTCAGCCGCGGGGGTGAAGGTGTTGCCGTCCTGGTGCAGCACGAACCCAGCCAGCAACTGCAGGCCGGCGCGGCTCCCCTTTATGCCTTGCACGAGCACCCGGTGTGCGGGTGCGCCGAGCCGGGGGTGCAGCGGCAGGACCTTGAGGGCGCCAAACCGCTTGGCGAAGGCGGCGAGTAGGCGTCCGAGGGCGTCCGCCTTGTGGATCATCGTGGCGCCACCGCCGGGCGCCGCCATGCGCGCCATGAAACGCACCCAGCGCTCCAACTCCTCCTCCTCCATGGCGTGGGCGGCGGCTTTCAATGCGTCGGGTGCCGGCGTGCCGGCGTCGGCGTCGTGATAGGGCGGATTGGCGATGACGTGGCTAAAACTCTCATCGCTCAGTCCCGCGGCGCGCAATTCAGCCACGGGGGCGCCGACGGCCGCGGTCGCCACACGTACCCGGGTGTCGAGGCCGTTGCGATGGGCGTTCTCGGCGGCGAGGGCTACGAGTTGCGGTTCTCGTTCCAGGAGCACGATCTCGGCGCCCGGCGCCCGGCGGGCAACACAAAGACCGGCCGTCCCGACCCCCGCGCCGACATCGAGCACGCGCAGCGGGCGGCCGGCGTCCACCGGCACCGCGGCGCCCAGCATCACGGCGTCCAGTCCCGCCCGGTAGCCCGAGCGCATCTGCAGAACGCTCAAAGCTCCGCCCAGGAAGGCGTCGTCGGTGAGCGCGGGGCGATCTTCAGTTGCGGAAAATGGGCTCATACGCGCGCCTGTTGCGCTCAAGGGAGATGGTCGGTCAGCGCACCATAGCCGCGGGCCGTGTAAACGCGGTGTTCGAGCTGCCAATGAAACGGCCCGACGGCCAGAACCGGGCCCCTTGGAGCCAGGGGCCGATCCGGGCACTTAGGCGGGAGGTTTTGGGTTGCCCGGCCCGTGCTCATGACCGTACCATCCACTGACCGAGGTCGGCCTCGATCAGCAACCGGCGGGCCGCCTCCCACCTATCCTCCGGCACCGCAAGACGCTGGGCAACAGCGCCAAGTGTGCCCTGCACAGCACTCATGTTGCCGTCGAACACTGTGGCCTCGATGCCGGCGCCTTGCAGGAGCACCATGAGGTAGCTGAGAAGCACGGGATCGTTCGTCGTCACCAGATCGCGCATAAGGCAGGATACGCCAAGACGAGAGGGAACGCCGCAAAGTTTGCTTGGAAAGCGGCGCGTCTATACCAACAGCACCAGCATCTGCTCGGGAATATCCTTTTGGGACAAGTCATATCATTCGATGCCGCCCGGGGCGCGCCTGAGGGGCTGCAGCCGCTGCTCGACCTCGTCAGCGCCGACATGGAGGCGATCAATCGCATCATCCTCGATAAGCGGGTCTCCGACGTCGACCTCATCCCCGAGTTGGCGCACCATCTGATCGACTTCTGGGCGGCAAGCGGCTGCGGCCGATGCTGGCGCTGGCTGCCTGCAAGCTATGCAGCTATCCCGGCTCCGCGCACGTCCGCGTCGCCAGCGCTATCGAATTCATGCACACGGCAACGCTGTTGCACGACGACGTGGTCGACGAAAGCGGCCTCCGGCGCGGCAGGCAGACGGCCCGCATGCTATGGGGCAACCAGGCTAGTGTGCTGGTCGGCGACTTCCTGCTCGGACAGGCGTTCCGCATGCTGGTGGAAGTCGGCTCGCTGCCGGTTCTCAAGATTCTGTCGAATGCCGCCGCAGTCATCGCCGAGGGCGAGGTGATGCAGCTCGCCGCCGCCAAAAACACCACGACCACCGAGGACGAGTACCTGGCCATCATCGATGCCAAAACGGCGGCGCTTTTCTCAGCCGCGGCCGAAGTGGGCGCCGCCATCGCCAATCGGCCGGCCGCCGAGCAGACGGCACTGAAATCGTACGGCCGCAATCTTGGGCTTGCCTTCCAGCTCGTCGACGATGCCCTCGATTATTCCGGCGACAGCGCCAATCTGGGCAAGGCGATCGGCGATGATTTCCGCGAAGGCAAGATAACTTTGCCGGTGATCTTGTCATTCCGCCGCGGCTCGGACGAAGAGCGGGGGTTCTGGAAGCGCACGATGGCCGACGGCGATATCGCCGACGGGGATCTGGAACGCGCCGTTGCCCTGATGAAACAGCACAGGGCGCTGGAGGCGACCATGGAGCGGGCCCGCTCGTATGGGGCGATCGCCCACGATGCGCTGGCCATCTTCCCGGACCGGCCCGAAAAATCGGCCATGCAGGACGTGATCGGGTTCTGCGTGCACCGCTCGCACTGAAAAAAACATCGTCGCCGACGCCTGTATTGCTCGGCGGTTGCCGTCATCCTAGGATTTCGGCGCTTCGTAGGCAGAAATCGGGGAAACACCGGGTGCCGTCGCTTCAGCAGATCATTCAACGCGCGACCGGATGGACCGGCGCGCTGGTTGTTGCCGCCTCAATCGTGCTGGGTGGAGCCGCTGCGGCTCAATCAGAGCCGCCGCAGGGCGGCATCGTGCTCGTCAAACTTGGCATCGCTGACATGAGCAAGGCCGAGCAGGCCAACCTTTGGAAGCTCGTCGACGAGTACGCCACGGTCGATGCGCTGCAGGAATTCTGCGGCACCAAGCTCAACCTGCAGAAGCGCGCCTGGACCGCCGTCGCCACGTGTGTCGATCCGACGTCGCTGCGCAAGGTGTTCTCCAAATTCCGCACCAAGAAGGGCGAATACCTCAAGCAGTGGGAGACGCTGCACGGCGAGGCGGAAGCCAAGAAGACGGTCTGCGAGCGCTTCAAGACCAAGCTCGTCGAGTACCAGAAGATCATGAGCGGGCAGATCGTGGAAGCCGCCACGGCCTGCCGCAACTGCTTCTTCTGCTGAGGGACGATGCGCGATCAGTCGGAGAGACTGGTCGCGACGACCCACCAGTCCGGATGGCGCGCGCGCAGTGCCTCGGCCGCCGCCGCCGCGCGCGGTGCATCGGCGAAGATGCCAAAGCTGGTCGGACCGGCTCCCGACAATCCCACATAAAGGCAGTCTGAGTGAGCAGCTAGCGCCGCCTGTGCCTCGGCAGTATCGGGGAGCACAGCTTGCGCCGCAGCCTCCAGACCGTTGCCAACAGCGCGCATGTAGTCGATGAGCGCGCCAGCATCGGCGAACTGCGGTAGCGCCGCTGGCGGCTTGGGAGGGCCGGCAGGCGCAGCACCAAGCTTGGCGAATACCGATCTTGTCTTGCCGAACGGCGCGGCGGCGCTCGGGCAGACGAGGACCGCATCGAGACGGGGAAGCGCGGCGACGGGCTCGACGTGCTCGCCGACGCCCCACACCAGCGAAGCGCGATTGGTAAGGCAGACCGATACATCGGCCCCGAGTGAGGCCGCGATCGCCTCCCAGTCCGGCGAGCGGTCCGGATTGGCGCGGCGAACGGCGCGCAGCACAGCGCCCGCGTCTGCGGAACCGCCGCCGATGCCGGCCGCGATGGGCAATTGCTTGTCAACATCGACGCGCCCCAACGTCAGAAGCGGGTCGGCGGTTGCGAGGCGCTCGAGCGTTGTATCAATCAGGTTGCCGCCCGTGATAGCGGCCGCGTAGCGACCTGCCATTTGCACGGCGGTACCTTCGCCGGGGTAAAGGCGCACCTCGTCGCCAACGTCGGCAAACGCAATCAGGCTCTCAAGTGTGTGGTAACCATCGGGGCATCGCCCGAGGATGCGCAGAGTAAGATTTATCTTGGCGCGCGCGCGTTCAACAAATGCCGTCATGCGCATCTCCCGCACTCGGCACCCTGACCGGGCGACTCGTCAGTCGCGCGCCGTCGGCCCGTGCGGCAACGCGGAGCTGCCGCTGTAGCCGAGATAAATGCCCGGCGCACCGTAGTAGCCGAAGTTCTGGTCCGCACCGCTTTCCGCCTGCTCAGCCTCACGATAGCGGGTACACAGCATGTGGCCTTCCGCCCAATAGCAGCGGCGTGCTTCAACCTGCTCGATAAGACCTTCGATTTCATCCTGCGAAGCGATCGGCAACGGGGTCGCCATCGCGCCCGCAAAGACGCCAGAAAGGGTCAGGCAGCCGAGGGCGGCGATGAGTTTTGCTCTGTGCATTGTGAACTCCGGACAGCGGCTTACGCAATCGAAAGCTGCCCTTGCGGAATTCAAACGGTACGGGAGTGGTTCCCTATAATTGGCGCGCGGCATCTCGCGCATGAGCGCGGCGCGCTGGCGGACGGCGGCTGGAACCGGTTAAACGCTGTTCGCCGGAGACTGCTAAAAGGCTCTCGACACGGGCTTATTCGACCAGCGCCGGATTGAGCTTGGTTTCCTTGCGCCGCTTTTGCTGCACGCGGCGCATCGTCTCTCGCTGGCCGATGCGCGCCTCGGCGGACGGCGGCAGCCCCTCGACAAGCTTCTTCTTCAGCTTCTCGACCTCTTCCGGCTCGGGATCGAGCGTCAGTGCCTGGTCCCATTGGAACTTGGCTTCGCGCTCGCGCCCGACGCGCCACAAGGCATCGCCGAGATGGTCGTTGAGGACGGGGTCCTGCGGCTTCAGCTCAACGGCGCGCTCGAGGAAGCGCACGGCCTCGGCATAGTTGCCGAGCTTGAAGTGCGCCCAGCCGAGGCTGTCGACGATGTAGCCGTCGTCAGGCTTGAGGGCGACCGCCTTTTCGATAAGGCCCATGCCGTCCTTGAGGTTCATGTTCTGGTCGACCCAGCTATAGCCGAGATAGTTGAGAGCCAGCGGCTGGTCGGGATAAAGCTCGAGCGCCTTCTTGAGATCGGCCTCCGCGGCCGGCCAGTTCTTCAGTCGCTCAAAGCAGGTGCCGCGCGAGTAGAAAATGCTCCAGTGGCGCTTGTCGGGCTTGGGGATGAGCTTCATGGCCTGCGTGTAAACGTCGGCAGCCTCGGCGTAGCGCTTGCGGGCGCGCAGGATGTTGCCCAGCGCATCGAGCGGCTTCAGGTCGTCGGGATTTTCCTTGGCGATGCGATCGAGGATCGCCTTGGCCTCGTCGACCTTGTCGAGCGAGTTGAGATCGAACGCCTTGCGAATGTCGATGGCCGACTGCAGCGCCGTACCCTTGGGGACGCGGCTGTAGGCGTCGATCGCGTCCTGATAGCGCTGGCCCGTCTCGTAAGCGCTGGCCAAAGCCGCCAACGCAAAGGCGTGATCGGGCTGGGCATAGAGCGCCAGCTGCAGATAGAGGATGCCCATGCTGAGGCCGCCCTCGCTCGTCAGCGCTTCGCCGAGGCCGTAGAAAACCTCGGCCATGCCCTCGGCCGGCGTACTGATCAGCAGATCGGTCTTCTTGCCGGGACCGATGGCATCGCGCAACTCGCGCACGAGCACATGCGGCTCGGACTGGGCGCGTTCGTTCTGCCCATCGAGGATTTCCTGGGCGCGCTTGAAGTTGCCCTCGCGTGCGGCGTGTCGGGCAAAGGCGAGCGCAATGCGCAGCGTGGTGGCGTCCTGACGCATCGAATGCTCGTATGCGGCCTCGGCATCCTTCGGACGCTTCATGACGTCGGCGATGAGCGCCTTGTGATAGTTGAGATAGAACTGCGCCCATTCGGCTTGGCGCGGCATCTCCACCAGGGTCATGGCGCCCTGCGCATCACCGGCGGCAGCGGCGGTCCAAGCGCGAGCAAGCGAACTGGTCAATTCGCCTATAGGGCCATCAGACGCCTTGCGGAATTCCTCGTCGGCCTTTTTGAAACTGCCGTGCTTGAAACTGTCGAGACCGAGGAGCAGGTGCGCCATGCGGTTTTCACCATCCTTGGCGACCAGTTCGCGGGCCAGCGGCACAGCGCGATCCCAATGACCTTCGATGGCTTCGGTCTGGAAGGCCTGCTCGAGCAGCACGGCGTTCTTGGGGTCGAGGCCCAGCGCGCTGCGATAGAAGGCGGCGGCACCGTTGTTGTCATTGGAGCCCTTGGCCAGATTGGCAGCGAGGTAGCTGCCGATGAGCGAGTGGGCGTCAGTTTCGGTGGTGAAATCGGTGGTGGCTTGTACGGCGCTGAGGCTGGCGGTGAACATCCCGAGGGCAGTTGCCGTTATCTGCAACAGCTTGCGAAGGCTGGACCGCATTCAAACTCATCCTTCTTGGGGGCATGGGGCTGATTCCCTCATTGCCGGCAGATTAGCAACTAACGCGGCGATTTGGCGACATCGACGCCATATGTTGGAACTGCAAATATTCGGCCAGTCCGGCCGCGGCCTCCGAAGCAGACCTTTGCCGCCTCACATGCCCGCGTAGTTTGGGCCCCCGCCGCCTTCCGGGCATACCCACGTAATATTCTGGCTCGGGTCCTTGATATCGCAGGTTTTGCAGTGGACGCAGTTCTGCGCGTTGATCTGGAAACGCGGGTTGCCGTCTGACTCGACCACGATCTCGTAGACGGCCGCCGGACAGTAGCGCTGAGCAGGCTCGGCGAATTCCGGCAGATTGATGGCCACCGGCACTGCAGGGTCGGTAAGCTTAAGGTGAACCGGCTGGTTTTCCTCGTGATTGGTGCCCGAGAACGACACGTTGGTGAGCCGATCGAAGGTCAGCGTACCATCCGGTTTGGGATAGGGGATCGGCTCGGCGTTCTGCGCCCGCTTCAGCGTCGCATAGTCGGGCTTGTTGTGGCTGAGCGTAAATCCGAGACCGCCGGGGATGATGCTGTTGATCCACATGTCGAGGCCGCCCAGCGCGATGCCGATGTAGGTGCCAAAGCGCGACCACAGCGGTTTGACGTTGCGCACCGGCTTTAGGTCGGCGGCGATGTCGCCGGCGCGGACAGTGTCCTCGTAAGCGTCGAGCTTGTCATGCGCGCGGCCGTCGGCGAGCGCCGCGAACGCCGCCTCCGCCGCGGCCATGCCCGACAGCATGGCGTTGTGACTGCCCTTGATGCGCGGCACGTTCATGAAGCCGGCTGCGCAACCGAGCAGCGCGCCGCCCGGGAACGACAGCTGCGGTATCGACTGCCAGCCGCCCTCGGTGATGGCGCGCGCGCCGTAGCCGAGGCGCTTGCCGCCCTCGAATGTCGTCCGGATGGACGGATGCGTCTTGAAGCGCTGGAATTCATCGTACGGCGAGAGATACGGATTCTCGTAGTTGAGGTGCAGCACGAAGCCCACCGACACGAGGTTGTCACCGTAGTGGTACAGGAACGAACCACCGCCGGTGCGCGCATCGAGCGGCCAGCCGAAGCTGTGCTGGACAAGGCCCGGCTTGTGCTTGTCGGGGGCGACTCGCCAAAGCTCTTTAAGGCCGATGCCGTACTTCTGCGGCTCGCGTCCATCGGAGAGCTGGAACTCCTCGATCAGCTGCTTGCTCAGCGAGCCGCGCGCGCCCTCGGCGATGAGCGTATACTTGCCGCGCAGCTCCATGCCGCGCACGAAACTGTCGGTTGGCTCGCCGTCGCGGCCGACGCCCATGTCGCCGGTGGCGATGCCGACCACGGCGTTGTTCTCGTCGTACAGAACCTCGGTGGCGGCAAAGCCCGGATAGATCTCGACGCCGAGTTCCCCCGCCTGCTCGGCGAGCCAGATGCACAAGGCGCCGAGGCTGACGACGTAGTTGCCGTGATTGCTCATCAGCGGCGGCATGAAGATGTTCGGCAGGCGCAGCGCCTTGGTGGCCGAGAGAAGATAGAACCTGTCGTCCGTCACTGCCGTCTCGACGGGGGCGCCCTTTTCCTTCCAATCGGGAAACAGCCGGTTAAGCCCTTTGGGGTCGATGACGGCGCCTGACAGGATGTGTGCACCGACAGCGGAGCCCTTCTCGACGACCACGACCGACACCTCGCTGCCGGCCGCGATGGCCAGCTGCTTCAGTCGAATGGCCGCACTCAGCCCGGCGGGGCCGGCTCCCACGATGACAACGTCGAACTCCATCGCCTCGCGGGGCGGCAGCTCGGCTGCGGTCTCGGCCATTTCTCTTGGCACCTCGGCTTCAGGCAAGTTTCAAACGCCTCTAAATTGGTCGTAGGTCGCTCGGGGCGGCAGCGTCAAGCGCCGCGGGGCCGCAACGATGCGGTGATGGGGGAGAGATTGGGCGGCGCCGGCTTTCAGCCGCTCTCCTCCCACTATATGGTGCGCGGCCATGAGCTCAGACAACCCGCGAGACGCGATAGCGCGCCAAGCCGCCGGCCGTATCCTCGCCTGGTACGAGGCGATGGGCGTCGATGCGGCCTTGGAGGCAGCGCCGATCGACTGGCTGGAGCGCCCTGACGCGGCGCCCGGAGCTCGGTTCAGGCTGCCATCGGCTATATCCTCATCGAGCCTGGAACGCAGCGCGCCGCCTGCCTTGCCTCAGCGTCAGCGGACGGCACCGCCTGCTCCAATGGCGCAGCTGGCGCGGCAGTTCCCGGCGCGCGCACCGGCCGCACCCAACACAGAGACGCGGCCCGACGTCGCCGGGGCGCGCAATCTCGCCGAACTCGGCGGCATGCTGGGCACTTTCGCAGGCTGCGGGCTGAAGGCGACGGCCACCAACCTGTGTTTCTACCGTGGGGCTGAACGCGCGCCGCTGATGATCATCGGCGAGGCGCCGGGCCGCGAGGAGGACCTGGAAGGCAAGCCGTTCGTCGGCCGCGCCGGCCAGCTGCTCGACAGGATGCTCGCCGCCATCGGCATGGGCGAAGCCGACGTGCACATAACCAATATCGTCTACTGGCGGCCGCCCGGAAATCGCACTCCGACCCCGCAGGAGGCGCTCGCCTGCCGCACATTCCTGGAGCGCCAGATGGCGTTGGTCGCCCCCAAGGTAGTGCTGGCGCTCGGCGGACCGGCGGCCAAGAACCTGTTCGACGTCGCCGACGGCATTATGCGCGTGCGCGGAAAATGGCGTGAGCTCGATATGGGGGGCCACCGTGCGAAGGCCATCGCCACGGTCCACCCCGCCTACCTCTTGCGCACCCCGGAGGCAAAGGGCATGGCGTGGCGCGACCTGCTCGCCGTGAAGGCGGCGCTCAAAGCGTAGGCCGCGGCCCAAACAGCGAAGACACCCCATGGCAAAGATCGACGAGAGCTATTCTTTCAAGCCGCTGCGGATCGCCACGCTGACCGTGTCGGATACGCGCGACAAGACCTCCGACAAGTCGGGCGACGTGCTGGAGGAAATGATCCGCAGCGCCGGTCATGGGTTAGTGAAGCGCGAGATCGTCACCGACGACCTGACGCAGATCCGGGCCCGCGTTGAAAACTGGATCGCCGAGCCAGGCATCGACGTCGTGATCACCACCGGCGGCACCGGGTTTACCGGTCGCGACGTGACGCCGGACGCGGTGAAGCCGCTGTTTGAAAAAGAGATCGAGGGCTTTTCGGTGATCTTTCACATGCTCTCGTTCAAGAGCGTCGCCACGTCCACCATCCAGTCGCGCGCCTGCGGCGGCACGGCCAACGGCACCTACATTTTTTGTCTGCCGGGATCGCCCGGCGCCTGCCGGGATGCGTGGGAAGGCATTCTCAAGTGGCAGCTCGACAGCCGCCACCGGCCCTGCAATCTGGTCGATATTATGCCGCGCCTGAAAGAGACGCGCGACTGAGATCGGGTGGCTTTAGAAGCTGGTGCGACCGCGTTCGATGGCGACCATCTCGAGCGTTGCGTTGGTGCTCTCGAACACAGCGGCTGCGAGTTGGCCGACCACGATGAGTGCAGCGCCAAGCACCACGGCCGGCAACCCCGCAAGCACGCCCAAGGGCAGCCCGAGCAGGGCGATAGCCGAAAGCTGGCCGACGAGCCCAGCGGCGCCGGCTAAGGCGGCGCCGATACCCGCGATCAGCGCGACCCAGCCCATGCCGCTGAGTGCATGAGCGACAAACTTGGCGAGACGAAAGCGGGCATGAAACACCGGCAGCTCTTCGTCGGCGCTTGGCTGGCGCGAGACGACCTGCGGCATGGCGCCGGACGGCGGGGGCTCCTGACGGTAGCCTTCGGCCGGCGGATTATTGGCAACGTTGTAGACGCGCTGCTGTTGCGGAGCAGCGGGCGGACCGGGCGGGGTTTGTGCGGGCTGCGCGCCGGCTTCGCGCGTGCGGGCGACACGCGCCTCGCCCCAGCGCCACTCGGCGATGCGGAACAGACCCTCGCGGGCGTCTTGCGCCTCGGCTGTCGTGCCGTGCTGCTCGACGAGATGTCGGTAGAATTGGAGGGCGTAGTCCATCTTGCCCTCGGCCTCGGCTCGCTTAGCGGCCTGCAGCACTTGCACGGGCGTAAACTGCACCGATGTCTGCACCATAACGCAACCCCCTAACACCTACTCGAGCGGTGCAACGCTACCACTGTCAATCAACAATGTCCGCCCTGAGGCGGGCAGAAAATCACCAATCCAGAAACTTTACTAACAGCGTCGCGACGCGAGGAGACGCCGTTTGGCGAGGCTAGAGATCGTCAAGCGATTGAATGCGCTCGATGCGCAAGCCAGGAAATCCGATCAGTGCCTGCGCGAGCGTGCCGCTGCCCGCCGGACGCGGACGCGGCTCCACTTCGACCAGCCAATAACCATTGACACCGCGCGCCCTAAGGGCTGCACCGACGTGCTCGACCTTGAATGCCGGCACGCCGTCGCCGACCACCAGCACGGGGCAATCGAACGGCATATCGGAAATGCGCGGCAGGACACTGCTGTCGCCGAGCGCTTTGCCGATGCTTTTCTTGTCGATTGAGAGCAGGCGGCCGGAAAAGGTACGGCCGACTGGTTTGCTCCGGCGCACGGGCGCCGCGCGCGGCGGCAGCGGCAAGGACGCAAGGCGAACGGATGTGACGGTCACAGCTTTTTACCCCCGTAAAGCGCTGATCGGGATCTAACGCACCAAGATCTAACGGCAAAATTAGGACAAGGCGATAGGCGCGTGCGCTGCTACTCGCTGGATCTGGGCAAAGGCGCGGGACGGGCGGGCGCCAAGCGCAACGCGTAAAGCAGCCGCTGGCGCTGGTTGGCGATGGCATGCTGGAGATAACCGTCGCGCCGATAGCTCGCGGCGTTGTTGATGGCCCGCGGCGCCAGAAGCTTCACGCGGCCGATGCGGCGGCCAAGGTCGATGTCTTCCTGCATAGGCAGCGGGCGGTGGCCACCCACCTTGTCGTAATGTCGGCGCGTCACGAGTAAGCCCTGCGCCCCGAACGGCGGGCGCCGCAGCGCCGAACGCAGCCGGACAATGCTCTCCAGCGTGCGTGGCGCCGGGCCGTCGTCATCGACCGCGAAGCGGAACGTTGCCGCGGAATAATGCGCCGCGCCTCTCTCGACGCGATCCATGAAATGTGCGGCTTCGCGCTCCCAACCGACATCGAGCACCGTATCGGCGTTGAGGAACAGCAGCCACTTGTGGCGGGCCGCGTTGGCGCCGGCGCGCAGCTGGCCGCCGCGATTGGCCGGTGCGGTGATGACCTCGGCACCGGCATGGTCGGCGATTTCGCAGGTGCGGTCCTTGGAGCCGCCGTCAACGACGATGACCTCGCGCACTAGCCCTTCCAGCGCGGCCGGCACCAACGCCGTCAGCGTCGCCGGCAGCGTCGCCTCGGCATCGAGCGCGGGGATAACCACAGAGACCATGGTTTTCTCTGCCATGCGCCTGCGCGGCTACAACAACGCATTTCCTGCATGCGCCGATCATGCGGGTAATTGTTCTTGATTTGTTCTGGATGACACCTTAGCGTTCCGGCGACCCCAATTCCAGTGAGCGAACGTGCACAAGCGGCAGCGAGATATCCCCACTATCGAGGCGACACCAGGCGGCGCTGTGGACAGCGAGCGCCGGCGCGGCCGCGGCGCGCACTCCAATCACACGGGGCGCTTCGAAGCCGAGCGGCGCGAGACCTTCGACGACGGCTGGGAGGGGCTAGGCGATCTCGATGCCTTCAAGACGACGGTGTTCGATGATCCGGCGCGCACCATCATCACGCGCAACGAGAGCCCCGACATCTCGTTCGATCGCTCGATCAATCCGTATCGTGGCTGCGAGCACGGCTGCGTCTACTGCTTCGCGCGCCCGACGCACTGCTTCCTCGGCCACTCGGCGGGACTCGATTTCGAGACCAAGCTTTATGCGCGCAGCAATGCGGCGGAGCTGCTGGAAAAGGAACTATCGAACCCACGCTATGAGCCGGCATGCATGGCCATCGGCACCAATACCGACCCCTATCAGCCGATCGAACGCGAGCGGCGCATCATGCGCTCGATCCTGGAGGTGCTGGAGCGAACTGGCCATCCGGTTGGCATCGTCACCAAGTCCTCGCTCATAACGCGCGACATCGACATCCTGTCGCGCATGGCGGCGCGCGGCCTTGCTCGGGCGGCGCTATCGGTGACGACGCTCGATGGGAAGATCGCCCGCGCCATGGAGCCACGCGCGCCGACGCCTGCCAAGCGGCTCGACGCGGTGCGCCAACTCGCCGAAGCCGGCATCCCGACGACGGTGATGGTCGCCCCGATCATTCCGGCGCTCACTGACGCCGAGATTGAGCGCATCCTTGAAGCGGCGCACGCGGCCGGCGCGCGCTCGGCCGGCTACGTGCTGCTGCGCCTGCCACTTGAAATTAAGGTGTTGTTCCGCGAATGGCTGGCGGTCGAATTCCCCGATCGCGCCGACCGCGTCATGCACCTGATGCAGTCGATGCACGGCGGGCGCGACTATTCATCGGAATTCGGCGTCCGCCAGCGCGGCACCGGGCCCTACGCCGAGCAGATCGGCGCGCGCTTCCGGCTTGCCGTCAAGCGCCTGGGAATGAACGGGGATCGCTCGCCTCTGCGCACCGACCTGTTCCAGCGCCCCGTGCTCGCGGGGCAACAAATGCCGCTTTTCTGAAAGTTTTCCTCAGGCGCGTGCACAGCGCGCTTTGACTTGGCTCGCGACGCGGCGGAACCTTCCCCCTTATGGGGAATGCTGCCGCCGAGCTTCGACCGCGACCGACCTTCGAGTTGGAGGCGGCGGAGCTGCAGCTGCACGGCGGTCCGGTCGCCGGTGTCGACGAAGCGGGCCGAGGCCCGTTGGCCGGACCTGTCGTGGCAGCAGCCGTCATCCTCGACCCCGAGCGCATCCCCGACGGCATCAACGACAGCAAGGTGCTCGACGAGGAAGCGCGCGAGTTCCTCTACGTGCGCATCAGGGCGACCGCGATCGTCGGCGTCGGCATCGCCGATGTGAAACGCATCGACAAGCTCAACATCCTGCACGCCACCATGTGGGCGATGGCGCAGGCGGTCAGTCAACTGCCGCAGGCACCGAAGCTCGTCGCCATCGACGGCAATCGCGCGCCCAAGCTCAACTGCCCTTCGCGCACGGTGGTGAAGGGCGACGCGCGCTGCCTTTCCATCGCCGCCGCATCGATCATCGCCAAGGTGACGCGCGACCGGCTGATGGTGCAGCTCGGCGCGAAACATCCCGGCTACGGATTCGAGCGGCACAAGGGCTACGGCACGGCAGAGCATCAGGACGCGATCAAGCGGCTCGGCGTCACGGTGCATCACCGGCGCTCGTTCCGCACCGTTCAGCTCGCCCTCGGCCTCATCGTCGAGGACGCCGACGAGGTGGCGTAACCGGCGCGTGCTATTGGTGCGCGCTGCGCGATAAAGCCCGATCAATCCGATACGACGAGCATTGAGCGCGGTGCCTTTGCGGGATGTTAAGTGAATTTGGCCGATGAGTTGCGCGTCCCAAATCACGAGGACCGCTCAACGATGCAACGCCGCAGCTTCCTCAAAGCATCCGCACTGGCGCCTGCCGCCGTTGCCCTCGGGGCGGCGCCTTCTCTCGGAGGGTCAGGCGCGATGCCACTCGCGCAGCTGGCCAGCGATCTCGACGTGCGCCTATTTTCCGCGGACGGTCTCGCGATTCCGCTCTCCGATATGCCGACGCCTTCGCCGCTGGCCACCGGGCGCGATCGCACGCTCGTACTCGGCGGCGGTGGCGAATGGTACGTCGCCTGGTACTGCGGCTTCTTCCACGGCCTGCTCGAACAAGACGTAGACGCGGCCTCGCTCGCCGAGATGATCATCGGCACGTCGGCCGGTTCGTATATCGGCTCGTCGATGGCCAGCGGCCACTTCCAGCGCATTCGCGCCGAGTTCGATTTCTTCGGGTATTTCCCCAGCCTGTTTGCCCGCATGGCGCCGGTGAGCAATCCCAACACCAGCCAGCAACGCGCCCAGAAAATCAATGCCGCGGCCGCGGACGGGTCGATCGCTACGCGGCAGATCATCGGCCACGCCGCACTGGCCGCCAACAACCAAGTGAACGGCACCGCGCTCGAGCGGGTCGCGGCCTTCCTGACCGGTGACAGCAAGACCGATTGGCCGGCAGCGAAGATGTATACGACGGCCGTCGACTGCTACACGGGGGAACGCGTCGTTGTCTCCCAGGCGAGCGCTCGCAAGAACGCCATCCCGCTGGCGCACGGCGCAGCGGCCAGCTCCTCGCTCCCCGGCGTCATGGGGCCGACGCTGCTCGGTCAGCGCTACTGCATGGACGGCGGCATGTGCTCCAACCCGGCGCACGTCGATCTCGTCGCCGGCTCCAAGCGCGCCTTGGTCATCACGCTCAACGACGGATTGCAGCCGCCCTTCCTGACCGGCATTCCGCACCCGCTCGCCGACAATATCCGTCAGATCGAGGCGACGGGCACGAAGACGATGTGGATCAAGGCCGATCCGCCCGACGTCGACCTGCTCGATCCCAACGAGATCCTTCCTGCACTGCATACGGGGCACGATCGCGGCAAGCGGGAAGCTGCTGCGGTGCGCGCCTTCTGGGCTTAAGGCGCAGCCGCGAAACACGAGGGTAACTAAGCGCGGCGACGCCTCGGCACTCGCCTCCCCGTTTGCTCGACTTGTATAGAATCCCAGCCGCGCCAAGTGCTTGATAGGACTCACCTCTGCATCGGCAACCGAGAAAGCGCTGGCCAAGCGAGTCCGCGCGCAGCTAGAATCCATCCTGCTCCGACATGTTGCCGGGGCGCGTGTTTCCCCTGACCGAGAGTTGCGTTCCCATGGTTCTGCGTCGTTCCCCCGCGGCCGCTTCGGCCAGCCGCGTCATCGTCGGTGACTGCATCGCCGCCTTGAAGAAGCTCCCCGATGCTTCCGCCGATCTGGTCTTCGCCGACCCACCCTACAATCTGCAGCTGGCCAACGATCTGCTGCGCCCCAACAACACCCGCGTCGACGGCGTCGACGATGCCTGGGACAAGTTCTCCAGCTTCGCAGAATACGACAAATTCTCGATCGCCTGGCTGACCGAATGCCGGCGCATCCTGAAGCCCGACGGGGCCATCTGGGTGATCGGCTCCTATCACAACATCTTCCGCCTCGGCGTCGTGCTGCAGGACCTTGGCTTCTGGATTCAGAACGACGTCATCTGGCGCAAGGTGAACCCGATGCCGAACTTCCGCGGCAAGCGCTTCACCAACGCGCACGAGACGCTGATCTGGGCGGCGCGCGACCAGCGCGCCCGCGCCACCTTCAACTACGAAAGCCTCAAGGCACTCAACGACGACCTGCAGATGCGCTCCGACTGGCTGTTCCCCATCTGCTCAGGGCCCGAGCGTCTCAAGGACGACGGCGGCCGCAAGGCGCATCCGACGCAGAAGCCGGAGGCACTACTGCAGCGCGTGCTGCTCGCATCGACCAAGGCGGGCGATCTGGTCCTCGATCCGTTTTTCGGCACCGGCACGACCGGCGCCGTCGCCAAGCAGCTCGGCCGCCGCTTCATCGGCATCGAGCGCGATCCCGACTACGCCAAGGCCGCCGAAGAACGCATCGCGCGCGTGCAACCGCTGCCGCTGTCGGCGCTGGAGACGGTTCGCAGCAAACGTGCCGAGCCGCGCGTGCCGTTCGGCACCATTGTCGAGATGCGCCTCGTGACACCTGGGACGACGCTGCTGGATGCCCGCAAGCGCATCCGCGCCGAGGTGAAGGCGGATGGCACGCTCACCTGGAGCGGCAACCAGGGGTCGATCCATCGCCTGGGTGCAATCGCGCAGGGCAAGAGCGCATGCAACGGCTGGACATACTGGCACTTCGAGGCCGACGGTAAGCTGAAGCCGATCGACCTGCTACGCGATGAAGCCAAGCGCCAGCTCGGTTTGAGCAGCGTTCCTGCAGTTATTGCTGCAGAATAATCGCCTTGCACGCGGCGCTGCGACATTTGCGCCCCGTGTACCGACGCGGCTGAATTAAGTCGGCGTTCACCGGGCGTGCGCGAGAGCGCGAGGCGGCAGTAGACGGCCGCGCTATCTGGGTCTAATCCAGATTTTCATTGATTGCGTCCATCTCATTGTTCCTGAACCAGTATGCGGCGTACCGCCATGCGAACCGATCGCCTGCTCATCGTTGGCGCCGGCCCTGTCGGCCTAGCCATGGCCGACGCTCTCAAACAACGCGGCATCGCGTTTGACCTTGTCGACGCCGGCGACGGGGTCGGCGGCCTGTGGCGCGACGGCGTCTACCAGGGCGTGCACATCGTCTCCTCGAAGAAGTCGACCGGCTACTCCGACTACCCGATGCCGGCGCACTATCCAGATTTTCCCAGCAGCGCTCAGGTGCTGCGCTATCTGGAGAACTTCGCGCACGACCGCGATCTCACGAGCAATCTCGAGGTGCAGCGCAAAGTGGTGCGTGCCACGCCGCTCGCCGACGAAAGCTGGCAGGTGGCGTTCGAGGACGGCGAGAAGCGCACCTACAAGGGCGTCGTCGTCTGCAACGGGCATCATTGGGACAAGCGTCTGCCGCACTATCCTGGCCGTTTCACCGGCACCCACATTCACTCCGCCGACTACAAGCAAGCCAAGCAGCTCAACGGCCAGCGCGTGCTGGTCATCGGCGGCGGCAACTCAGGCTGCGATATCGCCTGCGAGGCGGCGCGCGTTGGCACCTCGTGCGACTGGAGCCTGCGCTCGGGCTATTGGTTTCTACCCAAGACCGCATTCGGGCAGCCGCTCAGCGACCTGCCCATCTGGAATCTGCCGATCTGGATGCAACGGCTGATCCTGCGCTCGCTGGTGCGCACCTTCATCGGCGATTATCGGCGCTACGGGTTGCAGCGCCCCAGCCACAAGCTTTTCGAGCGGCATCCGGCCTTTGGCACGGACGTGTTCAACTACCTGCGCCAGGGGCGCATCAAGCCGCGCCGCGACATCGCGCGCTTCTCCGGAACCAAGGTGCACTTCACCGACGGCAGCGTCGGAGAATACGACCTCGTCGTCTCCGCCACCGGCTTCCACAATTCCATCCCGTTCCTGCCCAAGAACCTCGTGCGCGTCGAGAACGACATCGTGCAGGTATACGGCGGAGCTTTTCCGGAGGCGGTGAAGAACCTCTACATCGTTGGCTGGGCGCAGCCGCGCAACGGCTTTGGCACGATCATCTCGCCGGCGGCAAAGCTCTATGCCGAGATGATCGCCCTGCAGGACGAGATCGAGTTGCCGATCGGATATGTCCTCAAATGGCGCGGACTGAAGGTACCGTCGACGCATCTCGTCGACCCCGCCGCCACCCGTCGGGTCATCTGGCTGGCGCACAAGGCGCTGCCACTGCTAAAGCGGCGGGCACGCATCATCGCCGAGAAGCATGCGCGTCCGCGCTTCGACCCCTCGCAGTATGAGTTCGACGCGGACGCACCAGCTGTCGCCGTCAACGAGTGACGGGCGCTAGCGATTGGGCCAGTGGGTGGTCGCCTAGCGCTGCACGCGCTCGCGGTGCGGGACGTCCTCGGGACGCGTCGTGCCGGTGCGCTCGCGGTAGGCGATGCCCGGATAGTGCGGATAGGCATAGCCCTGGTAGTAGAAGTAGTACGGCCCCTGAAAATCAGGACGGACGTAGCGGTACTTCACCTCGCCGGCCGGCGTCCGGTAGAACTCTGCCTTAGCAGGCTCATAGGAGGCCGCAAGCATGGCGAGCGCGGCGCAGGCTGCCGAGCCGAGAGCGATGGTGGTGCGCATGTTCTTCCTCGTTGAACCCCGACTGAGACAACGGAACATGTCGTTTCCCCCCGCGCCTCAATTTGGGAAGGTAACAACGGTCGCTTAACTAAGGGTGACTGCAATGCCACGCCGCTGCGCCAATGCGTGCCGGTTAGACCGTCACACCGCCGCGAACCTCTCGAACAGCGCCAGAGCATCGACAGGGGATCGAGTTGCGGATGCCGGAACGCCCGGGGAGCCGGCCGAGGTTGCAAAGCCTATTCGACCGGCGCTCTACCCGGCGGGATACCGTCCACCCGGCGGCGGCGGGGGACGACGCAAGTTACGCCGACGAGCTTGGCCAAGTGGAGCGAAACGCTCGGCCCTCGACAACTTGAAGCGCCTCGACCCTGAAGATTGGCGTCGTTCCCGGCCTGCACCGGCTTGAGGATAGGAGGGCACGCGGTCCTTGCGGTGCCGCAAGGTCGCCAATGGCGTCCCGGCGAGTTCACTTCGTAGGCAGGAACTTTTTTGTTATCATTGGCGTCATAAGGTGGAGGCTGCATCCCCTTAAGTTGCGGAGCTTTCGCATGGCCGCGCGTGCTTACTGGAAGGGCTTTCTGCGCCTCTCCCTCGTCTCCATCGCCGTCGAGATCTACAACGCCGTCGAGTCCAAGTCGGAAATATCCTTCCGCCAGATCCACAAGCCGTCCGGCCGCCGCATCAACTACACCAAGACGGTGCAGGGAATCGGCGAGGTGAAGAGCTCCGACATCGTCAAGGGCTATGAGGTCGACAGCGATACCTACGTGACGCTCGATCCCGATGAGATCGACGCCGTCAAGCTGGAGAGCAAGAAGACGATCGACCTCGTCAAGTTCGTCGACGCCGAAGAGATCGATCCGCGCTATTTCGAGCGGCCGTATTTCGTCACCCCCGCCGACAAGCACTCGGGCGAAGGCTACGTCGTCATCCGCGAGGCGCTGAAGAAGACCGGCAAGGCCGGCCTGGCCCAGCTCACCATAGGCGGCCGCGAATGGCTGGTTGCCGTTACCGCGCTCGGCGATGGACTGCTGATGGAAATGCTGCGCTATGCCGACGAACTGAAGGCACCGGCGGATTTCTTCGACGAGGTCCCGACGGGCAAGCCCGACAAGGAGATGGTCGATCTCGCCGTCGAGCTGATCGAGCGCAAGGCCGGCAAGTTCACTCCCGACCAGTTCGAGGATCATTACGCCACCGCCCTGCGCGAGCTGGTGAACAAGAAGATGAAGGGTCAGAAGATCAAGGCGCCGCACGAGGAGGCGGCTCCCGGCAGCGCCAAGGTCATCGATCTCATGTCGGCGTTACGCAAGTCGATCGGTGAAGGCACAGCCGGCAAAGCCAAGCCGGCGCGCGCCAGCAGGTCGGCGTGCCGCAGCGCCCCGGCGTACGGCCAAGAAGCGAGCCTGACGCCGCTATCCGCGGGAGCCGACAATGGCTGCCAAGAAGCCTCCACTCGGAAATCCGGCGCCGCTGACGCAGCGGGCGGCGACTGCCGCGCGCGAGGCGAGCGGGCCGCGCAAGCTCATCGAGTTCGACATGGCGACACTGCAGGCGCTGGAATTGCTGGCGCGCGATTCCATGAAGGACCTGCAGGAACTCGCCGATGAGGCGTTCGGCGATCTGCTGAAAAAGCACGGTCGCCCGACGACCCTCAAAGAAGCGCTGCGCCAGTCGACGCGACGCCTGCCCGCCAACGATCAACCTGCCAAGCGGCCGACCAAAGCGCGCTGAGGGCGCGCTCGCGCGCTGAACGAAGAGCCTTTCTGAGCGCGCGATGCCTCCGCGCATACGCTCTCGCCACAAATCGCAGCCTTAACGACCGTCACGCAGCGCCCCTTCGCGGTTAACGCATCGCGACAAATTGCTGCGTGCATGTGAACGATCCGAAAGCGTTGCATCCCACCTTCACTGGCGTTTGGTTGGTTAACAAAAAATGTATGTCGGTACGTTGCAAGTCTTTGAAGGAACATAACATTCCGTGATCCGGTTGGACATGCAAAACAGCCCGCATCCAAAAACAACCGAGGGAGTTTTCATGCACGTCGCAATCGCCGGAATGATCGCCGCCATCGCCGCCGCCCTCCTGCCTTGGAGCGCCGCCAACGCCCAGTCGGGCACCGCTTCGCACTACTCGGACCTGTCGGTGACCGCGAGCGGACGCTCGTACAGCTCGGGTGCCATGGTGGCAGCGCATCGCAGCCTGCCGTTCGGCACCAAGGTGCGCGTGAAGAACCCCCGCAACGGCCGTTCTATCGTCGTCACCATCGTTGATCGCGGCCCGTTCATTAAGGGGCGCATCATCGATCTGTCGAAGGGCGCGGCCAACGCGCTCGGCTTCTCCGGCCTGCAGCACGTACACCTCGCTGTGGTCGGCAAGGGCAAGTCGAGCAAGAAGTAACGCACGACAACACGATCGCGGCAGTGCATTTGCCGGTACCGCCTCCCGGGCTCACGCTCGGGAGGCTTTTTTTATTATTATTGCGCAAGCGCTGCTCGCCTGCGGACGCGTGGCCGCGGCAGTGCACAATGCTCAGCAATTGATCGAGCCGCCACACGCAAAGTTTGCCGTTCGTTGACACTATCCGGCCGACGTCCCCGGAGCGCGCCCTATTTTATGTCGGCCCTCGTCAATGCCCTGGTAGCTGGTCGACACCAGCGTTTGCTTGGCAGCTTGCTGTGGGCAGTGATCTTTGCGGTCCTGCTGGCCATGGGCTACGGCTTCGTCATCTGGCAGGTCGGCAGCCACATCGACCGCGACCAGCGCGCCGAGCTGGCACGCATCAACGGGATCCGCGACAACGCCGTGGCGGCGCTGAAGATGCTGCAGCAGGGAGCTACGGCACCGCCGTGCTCGAGCGATTTTCTCGCCCAGTTGCGGCGGGTGGCATTCCTTCCCGACGGCCTCAACGAGTTTCTCTACGCGCCGAACGGCCGCGTCGTCTGCAGCACGAGTCACTCGAGCTTCAACCCGCCGGTGCTGCTCGGGACAGAGGACATACCCGGGGCTGGGCAGGCATCGCCGAGTTGGCGCATCAACCGCGACTTGGGGCCTATTGGGCGGCCGGGCACGATCGGCACCATCGCTCATGTGGGCGACTTCGCAGTCGCGATACCACCCTACACCCGATACGAAGACGACGCTCCCTGGTTGCGCAAGGAACTCATCGTCCGCGGCGACGGCAGCGCCTGGCACATCGCCGGCCACCCGGGTTTATACCAGAGTCTCGCCGACTCGCCGGCAATCGGCTGGCTGAAGCGGCTCGTGACGGTGCGTGCGACCACTTGCGACGGGGAGCGCCTCCATTGCGTCGGCTCGCAGGCCAATCTGCTCGCCTGGGCACGTGACTGGTTCGCCATATTGGCGTCGACCGTCATCCTCGCCGCTCTCTTCGCTTGGATCTGCGCCAATAACATCGTCGCCTTCCTGAAGAGCTATTGGTCGTTCGAGGCGCGCTTCCTGCGACGCCTCGATGCGAAGTCGATTGCCGTCGCCTACCAGCCGATTATCGATGTGCGGTCGAACGCCGTCGTCGGCGTCGAGGCGCTGGCGCGGTGGGTGGACGTCGATGGCACGACCGTAGGTCCGCAGGAATTCATCGATATCGTCGCGCGCACCGGGCGAACCACCGAGTTCACGCAATTGCTCGTTGACCGCGCCTTTGCCGAGCTTGATGAGCAGCTGCCCAGCGCGCAGGTGCTGGAGATTAACTTCAATGTGTTCGCCTGCGATTTTGATGCCCGCAAGCTGCTGAAGATTTTCAGCCGCTTCCTAAAGCAGCAGCAGCGGTTCCGCGTCGCCGTCGAGCTCGTCGAGTTCCACGACATCGACTTCGACGAGGCGCAACGTACCGTGGTGGCGCTGGCCGACGCCGGCATCAGGACCTACATCGACGATTTCGGAACCGGCTACTCGAGCATCGAGCGCGTCGCCAAGCTGGCCGTGGACGGCGTGAAGCTCGACCGCTCCTTCGCCATGTCTCCGCCCGACAGCATTATGGGGCGCATGCTCGTGCAGGTCATCGAGATCATCAAGACATCGGGACGCAAGATCATTGTCGAAGGCGTCGAGACGGTCGGTTGCCTAGACCTGCTGCGCTCCACCGGCCTCGTCGATTATGTGCAGGGGTACGTCATCGCGCGCCCGCTTGGCATCAACGAACTGGGCGTCTTTTTGCGCCGCGGCGGCGCCCCGTGGACGGCCCGCGGGGCTGCTGCCTAGCGTCCGGGGTCCACATAAGACGACCTGCCCACGCCTCTGGGCATTCGCGCCTCTTGGGCGGCCACGAAAAAACCCCGTGGTCCTCGTCAGTTAACCTGGCGACCATTTTCGCCATGATTTCAGCCAAAGCTCTCCCAGTATGATATTTGCAGTCGACGGAGGACTGAGGGGGCCCGCTTGTTTCCCAAACACCATTCTGCTGCCGTGGCTCTGTCGCTGATCGGCGCACTAATTTTTTCTGGAGCGACGGCAGCGGCGCAGGAAGCCGCGCCGTCTTGCGATGACGAGATGGGCCTGGCGGTTCTCGCCTCGCCTATGGCGCCGTGGAAAGGCGCACCATTGCGGGTCGTCGTCACCACCGAGAGCGCGCTCGAAGGCGAGCTTTCGCTCATCGCGCCCGATGGCAAGGTCGCCGCCACATCGCGCGACCGGCATGGTGGTCCGCCTTACTCATGGTTCGCCGAAGTGCCCTCGCCGGATGCCGGCAACTGGCGCGCGAAGCTGACCCGCCAAGGGGCGACGGGCGGATGTGCCGAGATCAGCCGCGAGATTGCCGTGCGCCATACCGCTTCACCGGCATCGGGGCAGACGCGCAGCAGCGTATGGCCGCTGCGCGGCACCTGGAACCGCGCCAGCGAAAATCTCTACTCGGCGTGGATCGAGAAGCTGTTCGACGCGCCGATCGAGGAGCAACTGTCGTGGCCGGCGCTGCACGAAGTGCTGCGCGACCCGGCACGCAACTTCCTCTTCAATCATCTCAGTCTGCGCGAAGACCAGCAGAAGCTCGTCATCCGACCTGATTGCGCCGACCTCCCGTACTTTCTGCGCGCGTACTTCGCGTTCAAGATCGGGCTGCCTTTCGGCTACGCGAAGTGCTCGCGCGGCGGCGGCGGCAAGGCTCCGCAGTGCCCCGCATGGTGGAACATCCAGAAGGAAGAGCCGCCGCCTGCTCCGCCACCGGATCAGACATCGGCGTTGCCGGGCGGCGGCGGCGGTTTGTTCGGCATGTTCCAGCCACCGCCGGCGGCTCGGGCACGCGCCATCCGCGTGCCTCAGCGGCCAGCGGGCCTTGTGCCGGGATTTGGCTTCTATCTACGGCAGACCGTGGCCAACGGCGTGCACTCGGGCTCGGGTCGCACCGCCGGCGACGACGACGACACCGACTACTATCCCGTGTCGCTGACCCAGCAGACGCTTCGACCGGGCACCATCTACGCCGATCCCTACGGGCACATCCTCGTGTTGACCAAGCGCGTCGCCCAGACGGACGGCGCGGCGGGCGTGTTCCTCGCCGTCGACGGGCAGCCGGATGGCACGGTGGCGCGCAAGCGTTTCTGGCGCGGCAACTTCCTGTTCGCCCAGGATCCCGCGCTCGGCGGCCCCGGCTTCAAACGCTTCCGCCCCATCGTAGCCGGGAAAGGCGGCATGCGACGACTGAGCAACGCCGAGATCAGCAAGGATCCGCAGTACGGCGACTTTTCGCTCGAGCAGTCGCAGCTTTCACTCGAGGCCTTCTACGATCGCATGGAAGAGGTGATGTCGCCGGCGCCACTCGATCCGATGCGTGCCATGCAGGAGGCGATCACTGCGCTCGAGGAGCAGGTGAAGGCCCGCGTGAATAGCGTCGAGAACGGCCGCAAATACCAGGTGGGCGGCGGCGCCGAGGTGGCGATGCCGGACGGCGCCTCGATCTTCGAGACGACCGGGGCGTGGGAAGACTTCGCGACACCCTCGCGCGACCTGCGACTGCTGATAGCCATCGATGTCGTGCGCGACTTCCCCGAGCGGGTGGCGCGCCGGCCCGAGCGATACGCAATGCCGGCCGGCAAGAGCGCCGCCGACGTTAAAGAGGAAATGGAGAAGACGCTCGCGAGCGAACTCGCGGCGCGGAAGTTCAACTATCCGCGCACCGATGGCTCGGAGTGGACGCTAGCGCTGAAGGACGTGGCCGAACGTGCCGCAGCGCTTGAGATGGCCTACAACATCAACGATTGCGCCGAGCTGCGATGGGGCGCGCCGGATGGCAGCCAAGAGGCGGCAACGTGCACGCGACGTGCCTCGGGCGGTCAGCGCCAGAAGATGTCGGAATACCGTGCCTGGTTCAACGAGCGGCGGCGTCCGCCGCGCGGCTAATCGTTGCGCGCCCGGTGGCCCGTGAAGGTGAGGTCAACTGAAGATGAGCGATGCCGAACGGGAGGAAGAGCTGCTCACCACTTGGACCCTCGGCGACATCAAAACGTCCGGGATGGTGCTGGAAGGCGCCTGCGCCACGCCCCAATGCAACGAGTTCGCGCGCTTTAACGTCGATGGCTTGATCAACACTTTCGGTGCCGACTGGCGCGTGCCCAAAACGCTACCCGTGCGCTGCGAAACCTGTGGAGCCTACTTCAAGTTCCAACTCGCGGCCCTACACGACGAGTGAGGGCCGCCTTCCCGTTCACGGGAATACGGCGGCGGCCAGCTTGTGAGGATCGCGCTCACCGGCTTCGTACGCAGCGGCCAGCTTCGCCGCCAGCTGATTGACGGTCAGGCTTGCATTGCGGGTGGTGGCCATGCCGATGGCGGCGTCCACCGCAGCCTGCATGATGGCCAGCTTGGTTGGCGAGATCATTGGGTGCAACATCACAACTCCGACCACAATTATTTCTGCACTGCGATAACCACCCGGCGAGCACATGAGTTCCCGCCTGCGACGTTTCGTGCAGACGTTGGAGGCCTGATCAGTCTACGACCTAATTCTCGCGCAGCGCGTGGGCGATGACCTTGCGCATCACCGTCGGCAAGGCCGACGCGTGCAGATCGCGGCGCGCCACCCACTGGCAGCGCTCGGGCTCGGCCCAGAAGGTAAGGCTCGCGTCAGCCGGCACCAGCGCGCGATAGACGATCACCTCCAGCCGGAAGTGCGTGAACACGTGCACGACGGTGCCCGGCACCGCCCACCAGTCGGCGCGCAGTGGGGCCGCGCGCAATGCCTCTTTGGCCGGCGGCAGCAGATCGCCCCACGTCGTGCCTGGCACCTCGAGCATGCCGCCCAGCAGCCCCGCCTCGGCGCGTTTGCGCAACAACACGCAGCCATCTTCGCGCAGAGCGACAAAGGCGAAACCGACCCGCTCGGGACGCTCGGCGCGCTCGAGCCGCATGGGCAGCGTTTCGGCGATGCCGTGAGCGGCGGCGGCGCAATCGCTCTGCACCGGACAAACGAGACACGAAGGTCGGCGCGGTGTGCACACGGCAGCACCCAGATCCATCATCGCCTGCGCGAAATCGCCGGCGTGGCGCTTGGGCGTCAACGTGGCGGCGAGGCGCTTCAATTCGGATTTCGCCGCCGGTAGTGGCTGGCGCACCGCGAACAGCCTGGCGATGACGCGCTCGATGTTGCCGTCGACGGGCGTTGCTGCTTCGCCAAAGGCGATGGCCGCGATGGCCGAGGCCGTGTAGGGGCCGATGCCGGGCAGCTTCTGCAGTTCAGCGACGTTGTTAGGGAAGCGGCCACCGAGGCTGTCGGCGACGGCGATGGCGCATTTGTGAAGATTGCGCGCGCGGCTGTAGTAGCCAAGGCCGGCCCAGGCGGCGAGCACGTCATCGAGCGGGGCGGCGGCGAGCGATTTGACGGTCGGCCAGCGGGCGAGGAAGCGCAGGTAGAACGGAATCACCGCCTTCACCGTGGTCTGCTGCAGCATGATCTCGCTGAGCCAAACGCGGTAGGGGTCGGCCCGCTTGCCGGGCGGCATGCGCCAGGGCAGGTCGCGACGCTCCTTGTCATACCAAGCAAGCAGCGCGTCGACGGTGTCGGGCCCGGCCGGTCGCAGCGGAAGTTGCTTTCGCGCAACAGCAGTCAAGGGATCGTCTCCCGGCGCCCGCGAATCGATCCCCCAATGGTAAGCGTCGATGGACCCCCTGCAAACTCTCGAAGGCGGACTAACTCGTCATGACCAGAAGCGCCGCCACCCCCCGCGCCCGCACCATCTCGCCCCCGGTGACGCGTGCCCGCGGCTACATCGCGGCGCGCCCGGTCGGCACGTACGTGCCCAAGCTGACGCACAAGGCCTTCGAGAAGTTCGGTTTTGCCGCTGCGGCGCTGATCACCGACTGGGCGATGATCGTCGGCAAGGACATCGCCACCTACACCGCTCCCGAGCGCCTGAAATGGCCGCGCGGCACCGATTTCGGCGGCGATGGCGACGAAAGCGGCGCAGGCCGTCCGGGCGCCACGCTCATCGTGCGTGTCGAGCCGGCGCGCGCCCTCGATGCCCAATACAAGGGCCAGCTGATCATCGAGCGTATCAACGGGCACTTCGGCTACCGCGCCGTTGCCGAGCTGCGCATCCTGCAGGCCCCGCTTCCCGAGCGCGCCTCGGCCACCGTCCATTCCGCGCCCCCTCCGCCGTGCGCGGCTCCCGAGCTGGCCGGAATTGCCGATGAGCGTCTGAGGCTGGCCCTCACCAATCTCAAAAGCGGGCTCATGGCCCGCGCCCATAGCCGCTGATCCCACCTCCTCCTTAAGCCGAGCATTAAGCTTCATTCACTTGGAGCGCGGCTGTTTTTGCCTTATTCCAACGCCCGGTAGCGTGCTAATCGGGCCATGGAGCCTGAAGGCGCGCCAAGCGAAATTCCGATCACTCCCAGGGAGCACGCACGTGTCCGCATCGAAGACCACATCCGGCCGATTTGTTTTGGCGCGGCGCGCCGCCCTCGGCGCCCTATGCGCAGGCCTAGTCGGCGCCGCCCTGGCTCTCCCTGTCGCCGCCCAGCAGAAAGGTCCGGCCGAGGTACCTGTCGAGGAGTTGATGAAGCCTGTCGGGCTGCCCGACCTGGCGCTTGGCCCGGCCGACGCCAAGGTGACGGTCGTTGAGTACGCCTCGATGACGTGCGGTCACTGTGCCCACTTCACCACCGACGTGTGGCCGAAGTTCAAAGAGAAGTACATCGCCACCAACAAGGTGCGCTACATCTTCCGCGAATTCCCCCTCGACAACCTGGCTGCCGCCGCTTCGATGCTGGCGCGCTGCACGGGCAACGACAAAGCCTTCACGCTGATCGAGGTGCTGTTCGAGAAGCAGAAGGATTGGGCGTTCGGCGAAGGCAACCCGGTGCCGCGCCTGTTCGAGATCGCCAAGCAGGCGGGCTTCACGCAGGAATCATTCGACAAGTGTCTGACCGACCAGAAGCTGCTCGATGACATCACCGCCGGCCGTACTCGCGCGTCCGACGTATTCGGCGTCTCGGCGACACCGACGTTCTACGTCAACGGCAAGAAACTGGTGGGCGAGCCGACCCTGCAGAAGTTCGACGAGATGATCGAGCCGATGCTGGCCAAGAGCTGAGCCATAGCACTGTGAGCAGGATAGGCGCCCTCGCCGCACTATTGTTGCTGCCGGCCACGCTGGCAGCGTGCGGGGGCACCGGCACCAACTTGTCGGGCAGCGCCGCTCTGTCGCCGGAGCAGTCCGCCGACAACAGCGGCTCCGCCTATCCGACCGCCGAGGATACCGCCGCCAGCGGTCCCGAGCGCATCCATCCATTTGCCGACCCGACCGCCAAGCCGGCGGGCGGGCGTGAGGTGATCGAGCACCCGACCGTGGCCGACGTCATGGTGACGGGCACGCTGCCCGAGGTGTCGATCGGGCGCGCCAATGCGCCGATCACAATCGTCGAGTACGCCTCGCTGACCTGCCCGCATTGCCGCAACTTTCACCTCAAGACCTATCCGCTGCTCAAAAAGGAATACATCGACACCGGCAAGGTGCGACTCATCCTGCGCGAGTTCCCGATCGGCAAGACATCGGGTGCGGCGAGCATTGCCCTGCGCTGCGCCGATCCCTCCAAGTATTTGACGCTTTACAGCAAATTCATGGAGCAGCAGGCCTCGTGGGTCTCCCAGGAGGTACGCCTCGACCCCGTGTTCAAGGTCGCCGCGCAGGTGGGGATGACGCGACAGCAGTTTGATGCCTGCCGCGAGAATCAAGCCATGATCAATGGGCTCAAGTGGGTGAAGGACCGCGGACGCAAGCTCGGCGTCATCGGTACACCCAACTTCTTCATCGAGGGCCAGCTCGTAAAGAAAGAGCTCTCGATCGAAGACATCCGGGCGATGGTCGATCCGCTCATCGCGGGCCGCGCCACCGCTTCGGCCGGAGCGCCCAACTGAGCGCGCCGAACTGAGCGTCGGCGCTCACCCGCTCCGCCGAGCGGCCTGAACAAGCTGCGTGCAGGAAATCGCCATGAAGATGACTCGCCTGAGGCTGTTGGGCTTCAAGTCCTTCGTCGAGCCGACCGAGCTCATCATCGAGCCCGGCCTCACCGGCGTCGTCGGACCCAACGGCTGCGGCAAGTCCAATCTCCTGGAAGCGCTCCGCTGGGTGATGGGCGAGACCTCGCACAAGAGCATGCGCGCGGCGAGCATGGACGACGTCATCTTCTCGGGCACCAACTCGCGTCCGGCCCGCAACTCCGCCGAAGTCACGATCTTCCTGGACAATTCCGCGCGCCGCGCCCCCGCCGAGTTCAATGACACCGAGCAGATCGAGATCACCCGCCGCATCGAGCGCGACGCCGGCTCGGCGTATCGCATCAACGGTCGCGAGGCGCGCGCCCGCGACGTGAAGATCCTGTTCGAAGACGCGGCCACCGGCGCGCGTTCGCCGGCCCTCGTCCGCCAGGGTCAGATCGGCGAGATCGTCAACGCCAAGCCCGAGCAGCGTCGCCGCATACTCGAGGACGCCGCCGGTATCGCCGGACTGCACAGCCGCCGCCACGAGGCCGAGCTGCGTCTCAAGGCGACGGAAGCCAATCTGGCGCGTTTGTCCGACGTGCTGGGCCAGCTCAACAGCCAGGTCGAAAGCCTGAAGCGGCAGGCGCGCGCCGCCCGGCGGTACAAGGAAATCTCCGACGAGATCCGCCGCCAAGACGCGCTCCTGATGCACCTCGCATGGACCGACGCGCAGACGCACGTCGACGGCGAGGAAGCAGCCCTGCGCGACGGGCTTGCCAAGCTTGCCGCGGCGACCGAGGCAGAAGCGCACGCCCTGACAGAGGATGCACGCCTCGCCGAATGCATGACGCCGCTGCGCGATGACGAAGCAAAGCGCGCCGCCATTCTCGGGCGCTTGCGCGTCGAGCAGGAGAATTTCGAGCGCGAGGCTACGCGTGCCGCCGAGCGCGAGCGGGAATTGCGCGCCCGCGCAGATCAACTCGTCGGCGATACGGCGCGCGAGGAAGCTCTCATCGCCGAGGCACGGCAGATCCTCGCCGAACTGGCCTCCGAGATCGAAGCGCTAACGGCGGCCGATGTGGAAGCTGGCGATACCGAGCGTTCCGTACGGGCGCGGCTCGAGACTGCCCAGGAGACGGTACGCGAGGCGGAAGCTGGCCTTGCGGAGCTGACCACCAAGGTCGCCGAGCATCGCGCCCGCAAGCGCACCGTCGAAATCAACCTGGCCGAGCGGCAGGCGATGATAGCCAAGCTTACGCGTCAGCTCGCCGAGTTGCAGACGCAGACGCGCGAGATATCCGGACGCGCTCCAGACGCTGAAAAACTGCAACAGATCACCGAGGCGGGCCAGCAGCTCGCCGACCAGATCATGCGCTTTGAGGGCCAAGCGCTTGCCGCCGAGGACAGCGCCCGCAGCCTCTTTGACGCCGCCGATGCCGCGCGTGGAGAAAGCAACGCCTCGCGCCTGCGCCTTGCAGCCCTGCGAGCCGAGCGTGAGACCTTGGTGAAACTGCTCATCGGAGCCCGACACACCGACTTCCCGCCCATCGTCGATCGCCTGCGCGTTGCGCCCGGCTATGAGGCGGCGCTCGGCGCGGCACTCGGCGACGACCTCGAGGCACCCGCCGCCGAGGAAGCCGCTGTGCACTGGCGTCATGTCGAGGTGCCGCGTCACGATCCGGCGCTGCCGGCCGGCGTCGAGCCGCTGGCCTCGCACGTCGAGGCTCCGCCCGAACTCGACCGCCGCCTGCGCCAGACGGGCATCGTCGGCGGTCGCGATCAAGGTCACAAATTGCAGCCCGCCTTGAAACCCGGCCAGCGCCTCGTCACACGCGCCGGCGACCTGTGGCGGTGGGATGGATTTACCGCCGGAGCCGAAGGTGCAGCGCCCGCTGCGCAGCGCCTCGCCGAGCGGAATCGCCTGTCGTCGCTAGAGCTGGAGGAAGCCGAGGCGCGCACGGCGGCCGCCGCCACGGCCGAAGCCGAGCGGACCACGGTCGAAAGGCTCGATGCCGCCCGCGCCGAGGAGAAGCGCCTGCGCCAGCTCGGCCGCGAGGCGCAAAGCATGCTGGCCAAGACGCGTGAGAGCCTAACGGCCATCGAGCGCGCCGCCCGCGAGACGGAAAGCAAGCTCGCCGCCGTGTCGGGCGCCCGCGCCCGCGCCGAGGAAGAACTCGTGGTCGCCTCGGAAATGCTGGCCGAGGCCGAGCAGGCGGTTGCCGCGCTCGCCGCCGCTGAAGATCTGGAACCCGTGCTCGCCACAGCCAAGAGCGAAGCCGAGGCGCGGCGCATGGCGCTGGCCGAAGCGCGCGCTGCCGTAGCCGATGTCGAGCGCGAACGCCGCGCGCGTGCCGATCGCGCCACCGCCATCGTCGTTGAGCGCGAACGTTGGACGACGCGCTCGTCGGGTGCCGAGCAGCAGATCGGCGCCTTGAAGACGCGCCTCGGCGAAACCGAGCAGGAATTGCAGGGTCTCGCCGACGTTCCGGCGATGATCGAGGAAAGGCGCGGCAAGCTGTTGAGCGCGCTGTCGGATGCAGAGCGTGCCCGGCAGATCGCCGCCGATGCGCTGGCCGAAGCCGAAACGAGCTTGAAGGCCGGGGTGCAGGCATTGCGGGCCGCCCAGGGCGCCGTGGCCGAAGCCCGCGAGGGACGTGCACGCACTGAAGCACGGCTCGAAGGCGCCCGCGCGCGGCGACAGGACGTGTCGCGACAGATCCGTGAGTCGCTCGGCATCGCGCCGGAGGGCTGCCTCGCCTTGGCTGAGCTGCAGCCGGGCGCCTACATGCCCCCGCTGCACGAGGTCGAGCGCAAGGTGGCGGGGCTCAAAGCCGACCGCGAGCGCCTCGGCGGCGTCAATCTCGCCGCCGATGACGAGTTGCAGGCGTTGAGCATCCAGGCCGCCACCCTCGATACCGAGAAGGCCGATGTCGAGAACGCCATCGCCAAGCTGCGTAGCGCCATCGGCCAGCTCAATCGCGAGGCGCACAAGCGGCTACTGGAAGCCTTCGAAGCGGTGAACGCCCATTTCGGCCGCCTGTTCACGACCTTGTTTGGCGGCGGCGAAGCGCGGCTGGAAATGATCGAAGGCGAGGACCCGCTGGAAGGTGGCCTGGAGATCATCGCCAAGCCGCCGGGCAAGAAGCCGGCGACACTGTCGCTGCTGTCGGGCGGCGAGCAGTCGCTGACGGCGATGTCGCTGATCTTTGCGGTGTTCCTGACCAATCCCTCGCCCATCTGCGTACTCGATGAGGTCGACGCCCCGCTCGATGACGCCAACGTCGATCGCTTCTGCCGCCTGCTGGAGAACATGGCGGAGGAGACTGCGACGCGCTTCCTCGTCATCACCCACCATCCGATGACGATGTCGCGCATGAGCCGGCTGTTCGGTGTCACCATGGCCGAGAAGGGTATTTCGCAGCTCGTGTCGGTCGATCTGCAGACGGCGCAGCGCTTCCGCGAAGCCGGCTAGGCCGTTAAACGCCGTCACGACGCGCGGTGCTGGCCGACGGCATCAGTTGGCGCAGCGAGCGCGCCTTCACGGGGCGGCTGATGGGCGCCATCAGCTCCTTGCTGGCCTCGACGATGAGCACGCCGGAGAAGGCAGGCGACACGCTGGCTCCAACGCGCTCCCATGCCGTCGATGAGCGCAGCAGCATCTGCCGGCCGAGCGGAGGGAAATACAAAGCGCCTCCCCAATCGAGCGGCGTGAACAACGCCGCCTCGAGAAGCTGCTCGAGCTGCCGCCGGCTGTACGGGCGCCCCTGGCCAAACGGCGTGTTGTCGAGGCGGGCCCACACGCCGCGTCGGTTCGGCACCACGAGCATGATGCGACCCTCCGGTGCCAGGACGCGCCACATCTCGCGCAGCAAGCCGCGGGTGTTCTCGGCCACCTCGAGACAGTGAACCGCGAGCAGCCTATCGACAGAGCTGTCGGCGAGCGGGAGCCGGTCATCGTCGACAAGGACACTGTGCGAGGCGCCCTCGCGCGGCCAGCGCACGGCGCCCTGGCTGTCGGGCATGAAGGCGCCAAGGTGCAGCGCCTCACCGCGGAACGCGCCGAGATAGGGACAGGAATAGCCGAGACCGACGAGCGTGGACTGGTGCAAGCCGCGCCAGCGCGCGCGGATGCGGTGGGTAAGCATGCGCCGCACGGTTTGTCCGAGCGGCGTTGTGTAGAATTCCTGCAGATCGTCTACGTCGAGCTGCATAATTGCGGTCCCGTTGCTTTGCCCGCCAATCTGACCACTTCACCGTGCATTTCAAGCCTCGCGTCCACATTGGCGGGTACCGCAAATATTGGCGTTGCCGGCGCGGCTGTGCGAGCCGCGTTGTCATCTCCCCAACGCACCGCTACCTTCGCCCCTCATCCTCGCCTGCCAGAAAGAGAGCCGGTACTGATGCCGAAGCTGGAAATCGAGCAGTTTGCTTGCCTTTCCGATAACTACGCGGTGCTGATCCACGACCCGGAGACGGGAGTTACGGCCTCGATCGACGCGCCCGACGCCCAGGCGATCCTGGCGCGCCTCAGCGCGAAGGGGTGGAAGCTGACGCACCTCTTTGTCACCCATCATCACGGCGACCACACCGGCGGCAATCTGGCGCTCAAAGAGGCAACGAATTGTACGGTTATCGGGCCCAAGGCTGAAGCCGAGCGCATTCCGGGCATCGAGGTCGAGGTCGGGCAAGGCGACAAGCTCGCCTTCGGCAATTTCGAAGTCGAGGTTCTCGACACCCCCGGCCATACGCTGGGGCACATCGCCTATTGGATCCCCTCTGCCAAAGTCGCGTTCGTCGGCGATACGCTGTTCGCCATGGGGGCAGGGCGCATCTTCGAGGGCAACGCCGAAATGATGTGGGGTTCGATCGAGAAGATCATGCGCCTGCCGCCGGATACCGAGATCTATTGCGGGCACGAATACACGCAGGCCAACGCCCGTTTTGCCCTGACGCTGGAGCCCAACAACGCGGCGCTCGTCAATCGAGCCAAGGACGTCGATCGACTGCGCGATGAAAACAAGCCGACGCTGCCGACGCGATTGGATCGCGAACTGGAGACCAATCCCTTCCTGCGCCCACACGTCACCGCCATTCGTGCCAAGCTCGGCATGATGTACGCACCCGATTGGCACGTCTTCGCGGCCATACGCGAGCGCAAGAACAAGAGCTAGTGACGCCCATGCCGGAGCTCAGCGCCGCCGACGTTATCGAACTCCTCGATCTCAAGCCGCATCCCGAAGGTGGGCACTATCGCGAAACATTTCGCGACACTGGCGGAGATGGGGAGCGGGCTGCCTCGACGGCCATCTATTTCCTGCTGGCGGCCGGTCAGGTGTCGCACTGGCATCGCGTCGACGCCGCCGAGGCTTGGCACTGGCATGCCGGCGCACCGCTGGCTCTGTCCATGGCACCGCCCGACGGCAGCGCGGTAGACTTCCTGCTCGGCGTCGACCTTGCCGCCGGCGAACGCCCGCAGGCCGTCGTTCCGCCGGGATATTGGCAGAGCGCCAAGAGCCTCGGGTCATGGACGCTCGTTGGCTGCACAGTGGCGCCGGGATTCCTGTTTGAGAAATTCGTCCTTGCGCCGGAAGGATTTGCTCCCCCGCGCCGCTGAGGTGTTGCACGCGCCGTGCTGCGTGCTGTTGCCAGCAAACATCACAATTGGGTTTTCCACCGTTTCCGGAACGGTGCAAAAGCCGCTAAGCGCCCGCTCGCGAACAGTTTTCTGCGCTGATCGATGACGGTGCGCTTGCCGCTCCAAGCCGACTCACCAAAAAGTCCAAGCAATCTATTTTGCACGGCCACGCGGGGGGATGCCGGTTATGAAGCGCGAGTCATCTGGGCAAATTCTAACCACGGTCTTCGTCGACTACGACAACGTCTACTTGTCGTTGAAGCGCAAGAGCGAGGAGGCCGCCAAGCGCTTCTCGAAGGACGCCGCGCTGTGGGTCAAGGAGATCGTCAGCGGCTCGCTGATGACGCCGACCAACTCACCGGCCATCGAGGCGGAGCGGCGCATCGTCATCAACCGCTGCTACGGCAACCCCGTGCCGCGGCGGAACCAGGGCGACAACTCCACCGACATGAGCTCATTCCCGTTCGTGCGCCACCACTTCCTGCGCGCCGGGTTCGAGGTTGTCGACTGCCCGCCGCTGACCGCGCAGCTGAAGAATTCGGCTGACATCCGCATGGTCATGGACGTGCAGGACATCCTCACTCACGACACCTATTTCAACGAGTTCGTCATCCTCTCGGCCGACGCCGACTTCACGCCGCTGCTACATCGCCTGCGCTCGCATGCCCGGCGCACGGTCATCTATTCTAACGATCACACGGCAGCGCCCTACACGGCGATCTGCGACGCTGAGATCCGCGAATCCGACCTCTTAGCGTTGCTGGTCGACGGACAGCTCACCAATCAGAGCCCGCGCGAGGCGCAGGCCCTGCCGAGCGCCGCGTCCATTGAGTCGCTACGGGCGGAAATCCTTGCCGCCGTCATCAACTCCGTCCGCACGGCCGATCAGCCGGTGCCGCTGGAGGCTCTGGCCGACCGTTGCGTGCGCGTGCTCGGCCACGAGAAGACGGTCGGTGGCGCCTGGGGCGGTACGGGAAGCTTCCGCGATCTGCTGATGCGCGGCCTGCCGGAGGATATCCGCCTCACCGCGCAGCCGCCTTACTTCGTCTACGATGCCAACCGCGCTGCGCATAACGATGCCCCTCGCATCGAGGCACGACGCGATGAACGGATCGCGCCGCGCACTGAGGCTCCCCGTGCCGAAGCGCCGCGTGCCGAAGCCCCACGAGCCGAACCGGCGCGCACCGAGGCGCCGATGCTGCAGCGAGCGTTGGCTCCGTTGTTTGGTGCCCAGCTGGTGCAGCGCACCCCCACTCCGCAAACCGGGGCCGCCGCCCCGGCCCAGCGCGGGCCGGCGCCGCAGCCGAATGTGCAAGCGGGGCAGCCGCGTCAAGCCGCGGCTCCCGGCGCCCACCGCACGGCGCAGGGCGCTGCTTCGATCCAGCAGTCCATCGCCCGTATTCATGAGGCGAGCCAGGCTCCGACGCTGTCACCGCAGGACTACCGCACGCTGTTCGACGTGATGGCACAGGAGATCGCTGCCAACGGCCTCGCCGGACAGCAGACTCTGGTCAACATCGCCAAGCGCGCCGAGAATGTCGGCATCGAGATCCGGCGCGACGACGTGCGCTTCGTGCTCGACGTCGTCAGCGAGCCTGATCCGTGGTTCGACCAGGGCGCCTCACCGAGCCTCTTTGCCTCGCGCTTCCGCAACTTCGTGGTGGCTCGCTGCCGCGGACAGGGGCTCAGCCTGTCCGCCGACGAACTTGATCTCATCGAGGCCTGGTTCGCGGCTCCGGTCACCCAGCAGCGCAATGCAGCAGCACCGCAAGAAGCCTATGCGCCGGCCCGGCAACCGCAGCATGGCATGCCGGGCGCTGGACCCGCGCAGGATAAGGCAGCTCACGGTGGCCCTGGGCAGGGGTCGGACCGCTGGTGGAACTACGATGAGGGCCGCCAGGCGGGCCCCGATCAGGCCGGCGCCAACGGCGGCGATGAATTCCCACGCATCATCCGCACGCGCCTGCGTGGATAAGCTACGCAGCTGACAGCAGACATAAAAAATGGCCGGGCGCGATGCCCGGCCATTTTTCATTTAGGTCGCGTGTCAGGCGCGGCGATCAGGTCGCCATGTAGTGGCCGCCGTTGATGTCGAAGCAGGCGCCGTTGATGAAGCCGGCGCCGTCGGCTGCCAGGAACACAACCGCGCGCGCGATCTCCTCGGACTCACCCAGGCGGCCGACGGGGATCAGCGGCAGGATCTTGGTCTCCAGCACTTCCTTCGGCACCGCAGCGACCATCTCTGTGGCGATGTAGCCAGGCGCGATGGTGTTGACGGTGATGCCCTTGGCGGCACCTTCGAAGGCCAGCGCCTTGGTGAAGCCGTGCATGCCGGCCTTGGCGGCCGAATAGTTCGTCTGGCCCATCTGGCCCTTGCGGCCGTTGATCGACGAGACGTTGATGATGCGGCCGAAGCTGCGCGAGCGCATGCCGTCGATCACCTGACGCGACATGTTGAAGACGCTGTCGAGATCGACGCTGATGACCTCGTCCCACTGCTCCTTGGTCATGCGATGCAGCATGGCGTCGCGCGTGATGCCGGCATTGTTGACCAGCACGTCGACGGGGCCGACTTCCTTGGCGACCTGCGCGCAACCGGCGACGCATGCCTCGTAGTCGCCGACGTTCCATTTGAAAACCGGGATGCCCGTCTCGGCCTGGAACTGCTGCGCGGCTGCATCATTGCCGGCATAGTTGGCGGCGACGCGAAAACCGGCGCTCTTCAGCGCGGTGGAAATGGCGTGACCGATGCCGCGCGTTCCTCCCGTCACCAGGGCGACACGAGCCATGAAACAACCTCCCTTGGATTGGTTTTTTTGTGGTTTGGATAGCGTGTGGCGGGTACTCCGGCCTTTCTCAAGACCGGAGCAGGTAAGTGGTTACTGCGCTCAGTCGCGCTCGACGCACATGGCGATGCCCATGCCGCCTCCGATGCACAGCGTGGCGAGGCCCTTCTTGGCGCCCCGGCGCTTCATCTCGTGCACCAGCGTCGTCAAAACGCGTGCGCCCGAAGCGCCGATGGGATGACCGATGGCGATGGCGCCGCCGTTGACGTTGACCTTGTCGGTATCCCAGCCGACGCCCTTGTTGACGGCACAGGCCTGAGCTGCGAACGCCTCGTTGGCCTCGATGAGATCGAGATCCTTCGGGCTCCAGCCGGCCTTCTCCAGCGCCTTCTTCGAGGCGGGGATCGGCCCCGTTCCCATGATCGACGGATCAACGCCGGCTTGCGCCCACGAGACGATGCGCGCGAGCGGCTCGATACCGCGCTTCTTTGCTTCGGCAGCGGTCATCAGCACCAGCGCCGCTGCGCCGTCATTGATGCCCGAGGCGTTGGCGGCGGTGACGGTGCCAGCCTTGTCGAATGCGGGGCGCAGCTTGGCGATGCCGTCGACGGTCACGCCGTCCTTGATGTACTCGTCCTCGGAGACGACGACGTCACCTTTCTTGCCCTTGATGGTGACCGCGACGATCTCGTCCTTGAACTTGCCGGCCTTCTTGGCGGCCTCAGCCTTGTTCTGCGAAGCGACGGCGAATTTGTCCTGATCTTCGCGCGTGATCTGCCACTGGCGAGCCACGTTCTCGGCCGTGGTGCCCATGTGATAATCGTTGAAGGCGTCCCAGAGGCCGTCCTTGATCATCGTATCGGCGAAGTCGAGGCTGCCCATCTTGGTGCCGTTGCGCAGGTGCGCGGCATGCTTGGACTGGCTCATGCTCTCTTGACCGCCGGCGACGACGATGTTGGCCGCACCCGACTGGATCTGCTGGGCACCGAGCGCGACGGCGCGCAGGCCCGAGCCGCAAACCTGATTGATGCCCCAGGCGGGGCTGTCGACCGGGATGCCGGCGGCGATGGACGCCTGCCGCGCCGGGTTCTGCCCCTGACCGGCGGTCAGAACCTGGCCGAGAATGACCTCGGAAACGTCACCCGGCTGCACGCCGGCTCGCTCCAGGGCGGCCTTGATGGCGATCTTGCCGAGCTCGTGGCCGGGCAGGCTCGCCAGCGAGCCGTTGAACGAGCCGACCGGCGTGCGCGCTGCGCTGGCAATGACGATAATGTTGTCGTCGCTCATCGGGAAAGGCGCCTCCTCGAGCGCGCAAATATTATTGGGCGGTCCCCGCGCCGCACGGCGCTGCCCATCCTCGGGGGCCTTGCCGGGCCGCGGTGTAAACCACGTATTACCAAAGCTTAGGCTTGCTGCCAGCTAATGCGCTATCTGCTCCCAACGGTCAACACAAACGGCTGGCACCCGCGTGCGGGGGTGTGTTACGCTGCCGCAGTGCAAAAAACCTCTCTGGCGGCTCCCGCAATGTTGAACAAACCCGACGCTTCTGCCGACAAAAAGGAAGCGGTTGTCATAAAGAAATATGCCAACCGCCGTCTCTATAATACGGAGACGAGCACCTACGTGACGCTCGAAGACCTGGCGACAATGGTGCGTTCCGACCGCGACTTCGTCGTCTACGACGCCAAGACGGGCGATGACCTCACGCACTCGGTGCTGACGCAGATCATCGTGGAGCAGGAAAACCGGGTCGGCGGACAGACGCTGCTTCCGGTGCCGTTCCTGCGCCAGCTCATCCGCTTCTACGACGACAGCATTGGCCGCATGGTGCCGGGCTACCTGCAGTTCAGCCTTGAGAACCTCGTCAAGGAGCAGGAGAAGATCCGGGCTCAGTTCGCCACGGCCTTCACCAACCCAGCGGCGGCGTTCGAGGTCTATCAGGACCACGCACGCAAGAACATGCAGATGTTCGAGCAGGCGCTGTCGATGTGGACCCCGTTTACGGGCATGCCCGGCAAGGGACCCGTCAAGCCGGGTGAGAAGGGTCTGCCGGAAGGCAAGGCGCCCGCCACCGAAACGACCGAGATCAGCGAGCTCAAGACGCAGCTCGCCAACATGCAACAGAAAATCGACAAGCTGTCGAAGGACTGACGTCTCAGCGGACGCCGGTTCCTGTCTTCAGGCAGGGCGCTTTGCGCCCCGCCGCGTCGCGCCAAGTCGGATGCGCGACGCCTCTGGTCTCGCGACTTGCCGCCGATCAGTGGTCGGCGCCGCCGATGGAAAGATCGCGCCGCGCGACGCGGATGCCGATCGTAAAGCCGGCAATGACGTCGATCGCCGTGGCCACCATGATGAGGAAGAACGTCGAGGTCGCCGCCAGCGGGGCGAGCAGGAACTCGACGATGCAGGCGATGAACACGATCATCGACAGGCCGTGATCGACGAGCGAGGAGGTCGACGTGTAGGTCGACTTGATCAACTCGGCGAACAGCAGGAACAGCGTGATCAGAATGATCAGGTCGCCGACCTCGAAGCGCCACACGCCGCCGCTGAGCATCGGCAGCTCGAACAGTGCGCTGCTCAGGACGTCCGTGCTGCCCGAGATGAAGACGATCGCGTTGTAGAGGATGAACGCGAGGACAATGGACGGGATCGACCTGAGCGACATAACGCATTCCCCCTGTTGAGGCGGGCATAGCCCGCCTGTTCAACCGTTTCTGCCATGCGGCTATTGCCGCTGCAACGGCGAAAGGGTGCCCACGATGCCGCTTCCGAGGAACGCTGTCCCCGGCGCATCAGGCCTAGACGTCTGCCTTCGGCTCGAGAATCTGGCGACCGCGATACTTGCCGGTCTTCAGGTCGATGTGGTGAGGACGGCGAAGCTCGCCGGATTCCTTGTCCTCGACATAGGACGGGGCGACGAGCGCGTCATGCGAGCGGCGCGTGCCCTGCTTCATGCGCGAAACTTTCTTCCGCGGAACTGCCATCGTCTAAACTCCGTGCTGATAACGGGGGCTGCGGCTGCCTGACGGCGCCGCGTCCGGGCCCTTGCAGGCCTGTCCAAACCCCGGCTGTGGGATGCAATTTCTCCAAGCGCCCTCCCCGGTTCTGCCGGGGTGTAGGGTGCGCGTGGGGCGCGTTATACTACATTCCGCGGGGAGTGCCAGACCCTTGGGAGGCCTTAACGCCGCCCTTCGACGCAGGCCGAGGCGCTCCGGTTGCGGGCGGCTCGCGCCTGGATGACCGAGGCCCGGCTGGCCGTCCGGGGCCCCGGGGAACCGGCATCGCGGACGATCGGGTTGGGCAGTACAACGGCAAGCTGGGCCGACTGGCGAGGCGTCAGGCTTATGGCCGGACGGCCGAAATGGCTCTGGGCAGCGGCCTCCGCCCCGAATACGCCCGGACCCCATTCGACGATGTTGAGGTAGACCTCGAGGATGCGCCACTTCGGCCAGGCGAACTCGATGGCGAATGTCAGGGGTATTTCCACCAGCTTGCGCAGGTAGCTCTTGGCCGGGATCAGGAACAGGTTCTTGGCAACCTGCATGGTGATGGTGCTGGCCCCGCGGGGATAGCCGTCGGAAGCGCGCCGGATGGCATGCGCCGCCTCGATGAAGTCGACGCCCCAATGCTGGCAAAAGCGCCCATCCTCGGCGACGATGACCGCCCGCCCCAGGTTGGGCGATATGCTCTCCAACGGCACCCACTCCTGGTGGATGGTGGTGCCGCTCATCCACTGCAGCGCCATCAGCATCGAAAAGGGCGGGTTGACGAAGCGATAGACGCCAATGAGCAGCAACACCGCGATGAGCCAGCCTCCGAGGACGAGGAAGGCGACATTGGCGGCGCGCCGGAAGAGGTCGTAGTTGCGACCCTCAGGCGCCGGCAGGATGACAGGCTCGAGCGCCGCCGGAGCTTCCAGCGACCGGAACGCCGGCTCGTGCCGCATCGACGGCGCCGGCGACCATGCGGAGGCGGGGTCTTGCTTCATGGTCGGTGTTTGCAAGCGAGGCCGGGGCGCGAAAGCAGATGGCATCGTCGGCGCGGGCTCGGGCGGCGGCAGTTGCGCAGCGGGCGTCGCGACATCGACCTTGGCCGGCGCGTCTGGAAAGACTGATGCGCGCTCGTTGGGCGGCGCCGGCACATCGAACGGCTGCGGCGCGAAGGCGCGCGCAGCTGCGGGCGGGCCTTCGAAGGTCGGCTCCTCCGCCGGCGAACTGTCGTACAGCGGCGGGTCCTGCTTAGCCTCTATGGCGAATTCGTCTGCCGGAGCCTCGGGCGGGAAAGACGTGTCCATCCACGCGTCGCCAGCCGTAACCTCAGCTGCCGCCGGCTCTTCCTGCGCGCCATCGGCATAAGTCGGCGGTTGCGTCGTCTCGAGGGGGTCGGGCCATGGCTCGCCGAGCGCCGCCACATTGCCTTCGTCGACATGCGAAGGAGAGAACTCGATCGCATGCGCGGGCGGCGGGTCGAAGTGCGTGGCGGCTGGTAATCCCTCGCTCGCCACGTCAGCGGAAGGCGCTATCGGATAGCGATGCAGTGGCTGCGTCGTCTCGCGTTCCAGCGCCTCGAAGTGCGCGCGCTCGAAAACTTCCGGTTCATCGAGCGGATCGACCGACGGCTCGACCGGCTCAGCGGGAGCTTCAAGGGTAGGCGCAGCTTCGCTCTCGGCCGCCGGTTTGGGGGGCTCGTGTTTCACCGTGGGCGGATCGTCGTCGATCGGCCGAGGAGGGTCGGACCTTTCCATACTGTGCTTGCATCGCCCCGGTGCTATATCCGCAGCGCTTGTCGCCCGCTGCCTTTTGGCATGGGACGGGCTGGCCCGACGCTAGTAGGTAATCCGAAATGACGTTCGTGCAAAGGCTGGCCGCCGCCGCGGGCGGTATCGAGCAGCGGCTCGCTGAATTGCTCGCAGAATGCGGGCCGGATAAAGGCAGCCGGCTTGGGGCGGCCATGCGCCACGCGCTGCTCGGCGGCGGTAAACGTTTCCGGCCATTCCTGGTCGTGGAGAGCGCCGCGCTGTTCGGCGCCGCACCGGCGGCGGCGCTCGATGCGGCGGCGGCGTTCGAATGCGTCCACTGCTATTCGCTCGCGCACGACGACTTGCCGGCCATGGACGACGACGATCTGCGGCGCGGTCAGCCGACGGTGCACAAAGCGTTCGATGAATGGACCGCCATTCTGGCCGGCGACGCGCTGCTGACGCTCGCCTTCGAGATCATTGCGCGGCCGCAAACGCATGTCGATCCCGCGGTGCGCGCCGAACTGGCACGTGTCCTGGCGCAAGCTGCCGGTGGACGCGGGATGGTGCTCGGGCAGATGCTCGACCTCTCGGCGGAAAAGCGCGGCGAGCCGCAGCGCCCCACCGCAGAATACGTGCGGCGACTGCAAGCATTGAAGACCGGTGCGCTTATAGCCGCTTCCTGCGAAGCCGGCGCTGTGCTGGGTCGCGCGCCCCCGGAACAGCGCGCGGCGTTGCGAGAGTACGGCGAAAACCTGGGTCTCGCCTTTCAGATCGCTGACGACCTGCTCGATGCTGAGGGCGACGCTGCGGCGATGGGCAAGGCGGCGGGCAAGGACAGCGCTGCCGGCAAGGCGACGCTCGTTGAACTCATTGGCGTCGAAGATGCGCGCGCCCAGCTCGCCAAGGCGGTGTGCGCCGCTGAAGCCCAGCTCGCCGGATTTGGCGCACGCGCTGCCGCGCTGATCGATGCTGCGCGCTTTGCTGCCAGCCGGGCCCACTGAGGCGCATACGAAAAAGGCGCCATTCGCATCGCGAACAGCGCCTTTCGGAGCAAGTCATCCGCTATCAGAAGCGGTAGTTGAGACCCACGCGCGCGGTATGGAAGTCCGTCTCCGTGGTGTATGTGCCGACCGGGCTGGACCACGTTTCCTCACCGAGATCTACGTACAGATACTCGGTCTTGAGCGACCAGCTGGGTGAGAATGCCCACTCGACACCGCCGCCGAGCGTGTAGCCCGATTTGATGTCGTTGCTGCTCATCGAAACCGTGTTGACGCCGTTGGTCGTGGTTGCATTTGTGCTGACGTCGGCGAACGCCCAACCACCGGTAAAGTAGAGAAGCGCCGGCCCGGTCGTGAAGCCGATGCGGCCACGCACGGTGGAGAACCATTCTATGTCGGTGGTCGCCTGACTGAACGCGCCCCCGGCGAGAGACGTGGTCTCGCTGATGTCCGCACCCTGCATATCGGCTTCGAGACCGAGTACGAGCGAGTTGAACTGAGCATTGTAGCCGACCTGGCCGCCGCCGAACCAGCCGCGCGGACTGATGGCACCGGCATTGTTGCCAAGTACGCTATTGAATGACGCGCTGTTGTCGTTGGACCAGCCGTAACCGGCGTTGACGCCCAGATACAGACCCTGCCAGTCGTAGCCGCGGTCGGGAGCTGGCTCATACACGGGCTCATAGCGTGGCGGCGGGTTGTAAGGGCCCAGATCAGCAGCGATGGCGCAGCTCGACCACGCACCGGCGACGAGGCCGGCAAGCAAGAGTGTTTTCATGGCGAGTATCCCCGTTCGTATGATAACTGGACCCTTAACGTCGGGCTCAGCGCGGGAGTTCCGGTGGTTGGTCCGGATGTCGCCAAAAAACTACGCGTCGCCAATGGCCTGAGCTTGGCGATGGATTGTTCAGATAGCCCGATGTAGGGCTAAAAAAAGGTGGCTCTACATTCCGCCGACGCCAGGGCCGCCCTTTTGCGTCTCGCGCGGATCACCCGATGTCGCCTTCTTTGAGTCGTAGATCTGCTCGGAGTTGGCGCGCGCACCCGCCACCTGGCTCGAGCTCAATTTGCACTCGTTGTTCTTGTCGAGCAGCGCGAAAGCGCGATTGGGTTTTTCGACGAACTCAGTACGCTCGACCTTGGCGTCGCCATTGGCGTCGTAATAGCCAAACTGCACCGTCTCGAACATGCGATCGGTCGAGATGATCTTGGCGTACTCGGTGCGATCGAGCGCGTTGTTGCGGTCGGCGTCGGCAGCCGTGAACAGCTCGTCCGCATAGGCCTTCCACTCATCGCAGGTGATGACGCCGTCGCGGTTGCGGTCCCAGCCGCCGGCGGCCGACAGGAAAACGCGATCGGTTTCGGGGAGGCTCGATCCCGAGCAGCCGGCAAGCGCGAGGATCAGCGCAGTGAGCGACGCAGCGCGCAGCAAATGGCGTGGGGCAGGCGGTGTTGTTGTCATTGTCGTTTCCCCCCAAGGGATGCGGCCGCGCCTCAGGCCGTGTGTCGTTCAGGAACTGGGTCTTCAACCGGCACCGTTCCGCCGAATCGGCGCTCGATATAGTCCTCTACGATCTTCTGGAATTCAGCGGCAATGTTGGGGCCACGCAGCGTTGTCGTCTTTTTTCCGTCGACAAACACCGGGGCTGCCGGTGACTCGCCGGTGCCGGGCAGCGAAATGCCGATGTCGGCCTGCTTGGATTCGCCCGGACCGTTCACGATGCAGCCCATGACCGCAAAGTTCAGCGTTTCGACCCCGGGATAGCGCCGCCGCCACGCGGGCATGCGCTCCGAGATCATGTCCTGCACGTTCTTGGCGAGTTCCTGGAACACAGTGGAGGTCGTGCGGCCGCAGCCCGGGCAGGCGGTGACGACGGGCATGAACGCCCGCAGGCCCATTGACTGCAGTATTTGCTGCGCGACCATCACCTCAACCGTGCGGTCGCCGCCCGGCTCGGGCGTCAAGGAGACGCGGATGGTGTCGCCGATGCCGGCCTGCAGCAGCAGACCGATCCCCGCCGTGGAAGCGACGATGCCCTTGGAGCCCATGCCTGCCTCGGTGAGACCGACGTGCAGCGCGTATTGGCTACGCGCGGCGAGCAGGGTGTAAACGCTGACGAGGTCCTGCACGGCGGAGACCTTGGCCGACAGAATGATGTCCTGCGGAGTAAGTCCCAGTTCCTCTGCGCGTGCGGCAGAAATCAGCGCCGACTGCACGATCGCCTCGTGCATGACGGCGCGCGCATCGAGCGGGGAAGGCGCGCGCGCGTTCTCATCCATGAGCCGAGTCAGCAGATCCTGATCGAGCGAGCCCCAGTTGACGCCGATGCGCACCGGTTTCTTCCAGCGCAAGCGCGGTGTCGACGATGGCGGCGAACTGACGGTCCTTCTTGTCCTTGAAGCCGACATTGCCGGGATTGATGCGATACTTGTCGAGCGCCTCTGCAGCGGCGGGATTGTCGGCCAGCAGCGTGTGGCCGTTGTAGTGGAAGTCGCCGACCAGCGGCGCCTTGATGCCGCGTTGCGCCAGGCGGTCACGGATGTGCGGGACGGCCTTGGCCGCCTCGTCGCGATCGACGGTAATTCGGATGAGTTCCGATCCGGCGCGGGCGAGCGCCGCCACCTGGGTCACGGTCGCTTCGATGTCGGCGGTGTCGGTGTTGGTCATCGACTGCACGACGATCGGGGCGTCGCCGCCCACAGTCACGCCGGCGATGCGAACAGCATGCGACCGGCGCCGGGAAGCCAGAAGATCGGTGGCCGAAGCCCTCATGACTCACAGTTCCGTCATTGGCACCAGTCGTCTACCTAATCCAGCGCCGACAAATTGGCCAGCAGATTGGCCAGGAGGCGGCGAGCGTTAACCCCTTGTCGGTTGCCGTCCAGGCCGCCCGTAGGCGGCCCAACTGAGCGACAATCCGGCCACAATCGACATGACGATGACAATCGAGGGTCCACCCGGACTATCGACGGTGGCCGACAGCCACAGGCCGGCGAGCACGCTGCCGGCCGCAATAAGGGCCGTGAGCAGCACCATGCGCTCGGGCGTGCGCGACAGCGGACGGGCGGCGACGGCCGGCACGACCAGGAAGGCCATGACGAGCAAGATGCCGACGATCTTCATGGCGACGGCGATGGTAACGGCCAGGAGGACGATGAACACCGTACGCACCGTCTCGCGATCGACTCCTTCGGCGGCTGCCAGATCCTCATGCACGGCTAGTCGCAACAGCGGCTGCCACATCCAGGCGACGACGGCGAGCACGCCCGCGCCGCCGAGCAAGATGACGGCAACGTCGGTGCCCGTCACCGCGAACACGTCGCCGAACAGGAAGCCGGTCAGGTCGACCGGCGCGCCCTTGATCATCGAAGTGGCGATGACGCCGGCGGCGAGTGCTGCGTGATGCAGAAGGCCGAGGATAGAGTTCGAGCGCGACAAGTCGTTGGCGGCTGAACCACAGCAGCAACGCGGCGACGGCCAGCGCCACGACAAGCACGCCCCATGTCACGTCCATCTGCAGGGCGAGGCCGAGGGCGACCCCGATCAGCCCCGCCTGCGCTACCGTCTCGCCGAAGTAGGCGAGCCGCTGCCATACGACGAAACAGCCGAGCGGCGCGGCGACGACAGCCAGCCCGAGTCCGGCGATGAGCGCGCGTAGAAGAAACGGCTCGAGCACTAGCGGTCTCCGGACGCGGGATCGGCGGGGATATCTGTCGCCACCGGTTGCGGCATGCCGGCAAGGTCGTGGCTGTGATCGTGATGATGCTGGTATACCGCGAAGGCGCGCGCCGCCTCAGGGCCGAATAGGCGTCCGTAGGCGGGATGCTGGGCCACAGCCTCAGGCATACCCGAGCAGCAGACGTGGTGGTTGAGACAAATGACACGATCAGAACGCGCCATGACGATGTGCAGGTCGTGCGAGACGAGCAGCACGCCGAACCCCGCCTCGTCGCGCAGCCTGCCGATGAGGTTATAGAGATCGGCTTCGCCGCTGTAGTCGACCCCCTGCACCGGCTCATCGAGCACCAGCAGGTTGGGCCGACGCAGCAAGGCCCGGGCGAGCAATACGCGCTGCAATTCCCCACCCGACAGCTCGCCCAGCTGCTGGCGCCGCACGGATACGGCGTCGACGTGCTCCAGCATGCCGGCGATGCGGTCCGCGCTGCCATCGATGCCCAGCATGAGAAAGCGTTCTACCGTCATGGGTATGACGGCGTCGCTGTCGAAGCGCTGCGGAACGTAGCCTATTCGCAGGTCGCGCCGACGCATCACCTTGCCCTGGTCGGGCTTTTCCAGGCCGAGTAGCACGCGTACCAGCGTCGTCTTGCCGGCACCGTTGGGTCCGATCAGCGTGACGATTTCCCGCTCATGGATATCGAGGCTGACGTCGAGGAGCTGCTGACGGCCGTTGCGCGACACGCCGATCCCACGCGCCGAAATGAGCGCGGTAGGGTCGAAGGGAGCGAGCACGTGGTCGCCGCCGTGATGGGTGCAGGCGTGGCCGGGACCGTGCCCGCACGGCGCGGACGCCGAGCTGGCCACTCCATCGCTCTGCGGCATGGGCGGATCAGTCCTTCTTAGACTGGCAGTTGCGGCACAGGCCGGAGACCTCGACGAACTTCACCCGCGGCTGAAACGATGTCTCGCGGGAGAGGCGGTCGATCGTGTCGAATATACCTTCCGAGTCGACCTCCTGCACGGTGTTGCAATTCTCGCAGGACAAGAAGATCGGGCGACGGCCGGTGCGATGATCCATCCGGCGGCACGCGAAAAAGGCGTTCTTGCTCTCCAGCCGGTGGATGACGCCGGCTTCTAGCAGCGCGTCAATGGCGCGGTAGACGGAGATGGGCGCCAGCCGGGTGCCTTTTTCGGCCAGCTTGGCGAGAATGTCGTAGGCGCCGATCGAAGCGTGCGTGGCGGCGATCTCTTCGAAGACGTCCTGGCGCAATTTGGTAAAGCGCAAGTTCTTCTCGGTAAATGCCTGGTTGGCTCGCTCGACGGCTTTCGCCAATTTGCGTCCCGACTGGATAGGTAGCGGCGCAGTGCGTGGCTTGGCGGTGGCCTCGGTCATCGTTTCATCCCAGGCTTTTCTATTTCCGCGACTGTATACCAGAGCGCGAACGCGGCATAGGCGGATGCGGGAAACCGGTCGTAAACCTAACCACGCATCATCCCTTTTCCGCCACCATCATATGGTTGCTAGCCAGGACCGGACAATGGAAGTCGGGAGCCGGGCGCCTCGTCAAGTGCCGCCACGCAGCTCTCTCGCGCGTCAATTACGAGAGTCCTGAAAAACCATATGCCTTCTCAAACCGCGTACATCGTCGCGGCCCGACGGACCGCTATTGGTCGCATCGGCGGGCTGCATAGGAACCGCCGTATTGAAGAGCTGTGTGCGCCGCTGGTCGGTGTTGCACTGCACGATAGCGGTCTTGAACCCGGACAGATCGATGAGCTGATCGTCGGCAACGCGACGCAGGGCGGCAACCCGGCACGGCTGATAGCGTTGGCGGCAGGCCTGCCCGAGATGATCCCGGCGGCGACGGTCGATCGCCAATGCAGCTCCGGCCTGGATGCTATCCTCGCCGCGGTGCGAGCCATCTCGCTGGGAGATGCGCAGGCTATCGTCGCCGGCGGCGCCGAAGCGATCTCCATGGCGCCGTGGCGGGTGGCCAAGCCTCGCAACATGCAGCAGCTTCCCCGCTTCCTCAGTTACGAGCCTGGCTCCGGCGAGGAGCGCGAAGGTCCAGCCCACATCGAATCCGCAGAGGCACTCGCAGTCCGGCTCGGCATCGGCCGTGCCGAGCAGGATGCCTACGCCCTGCGCTCGCACCTCAAGGCCGAGCAGGCGCGCGAACACAAGCGCTTCATCGGTGAGATCGCGCCACTGCGGGCCAATGCAGAGGAAGCCCGCGACCAGAGTTCCATCGCCCCCGACTTCAAAGACCTGGCGCAGCAGGCGCCTTACCTGCCTCCCGATGGCACGCTGACGCCCGGAAACACATCCAGTTTGCATGACGGGGCGGCGATGGCCGTCGTCGTCTCGAAGAGCGTGTGGACCTCGCTCGGCAAACCGCGCGGCCTGCGCCTGATCGCCCACGCGGCGCGTGGCATGTCACCTGACGACGAGGCCTCGGCGCCCATCGAGGCAATGCAGAAATTGAAAGCGAAGTTCGACGGTTACAAGGTTTCCGACATCGGCGTCGTCGAGATGAGCGAAAGCTCGGCCGCTCAGGCGATCGCGCTCATCCGCACGCTCGAACTCGACGAGGACCTCGTCAATCCGGACGGGGGAGCACTGGCGCGAGGGCATCCGTTCGCGGCCGCAAGCTCGGTGTTGGTCACGCGCCTGTTCACGCGTCTGGCGCGCGGCGAAAACAAAGGTCCCTCGCTGGGCGTTGCCACGCTCGGCGTTGCCGGCGGCATGGGTGTCGCGGCTTTGTTCGAGGCGGTCTAGCAAAAGCTGCCTGCACATTGGGCAAGCCAAGGCGCATTCCAAAGTCGCTTGCAATGCACCATAGCCATCACCAATTCTGCCGGGCGCCCCTCGGAAACCATATCCAGCTGTGAGCACGGGATCGCCGCAATCCTGCCGCGAAGTGGCCGGGAGCTGTGGTCATCGTGCATCGTCGCGTGGCCTTTGCGCCGCGGTTGTCGAAGTGGCGACGGAATGTCCGGCTGCGGCCGGTTGAGCGGGAAATGCAGATGAACGTCCAGCAGTCTCTTGATGCGGTGATGGCGAACCCCGCCGTGTACGCGCGCACCATTCTTCTCACTGTCCTGGTGATTGCCGCGCTTATTGCCCTGTTCAAGGTGGGCCCGCGTCTGTGGCGCAGCATCGAGGAAGTGTTCTTCAACAACTGGCAGCTCGCCATGCTCGGCTCGGCCGCCATCGTGCTTTCGCTGGCCGGTGGCTGGACGACCTGGGACGGCATGACGAACTTCACCGGCGAGCCCGTGCTGTCGCTGATGTTCACCTTCGGCATTCACGGCGTGATGCTGATCGTCGCCTGGCTGATCGGCGAAAGTTTCGCCACCGGCATGAGCACCGTCCCGCGCACCGGGATTGCGCGCGTAACAGCGCCGCTGATCACCGTCATCGGGGTAGGCGTAGTGCTGCTCGCGGGCGCTGTCGGCTTCTACTATTGGAAGCATGGCATCGAAGCCGACTACTTCATCCAGGGTCTGACTGCCGCGGGTCTCGTCTTCGCCATCCTCGGCCTGTTGACCGTTTTTGCCCGCACCGACGTCGTCACGCCCTACGCGCAAGCGCTGCGCATCATGGTCAAGAACTCGATGCTGTGGGTGATGTTTCTCGCCTGCATGTCGACCTCGGTGTTTTTCTCTTTCGACAGCCGCTTCAACGTGGTGTTCCCCAAGGAGCAGCGCGAGCGCGTCTCGGAGCTGCGCGCCACCAATCAGGTCTCGGCCATCATCGCCGACATCGGCGCCACCATCTCCACCCAGCAACAGGAACAGACATCGACCTTGTTCCAGAGCGAGGGCTGGGGCACCTATGAAAATCAGCTTGATCGCCTTGCCTCGGCAGCGGCCGATTCCACCGGCGAGATCGAGCGCTACTTCAACGACCAGATCGAAGCGCGCAATCGCGGCATCAAGGAGCAGCAGGAGCGCATCACCACCGCGCAGAGCGGCCAGGCCGGCATAGCCGGTAAGAAGACATCGCTGACCGACGAGCTTGCGCGTCTCGAGGGAGACCGCGCCACGCTTGCTGCCGATTACGCAGCGACCAAGACCGAACTCGACTCGCGCGCCAAGACGATCGATGCCAAGCGCGTCGAGGCCATGGCCGAGAGCAAGGGCGTCGAAGGCACTCTGAAGGAGGGCCGCGGCCCGGTCTATCGCCAGATCACGGCCGATCTCGGCAAGCTGCAGGCGGCCTACAAAATTCAGGACGACCGCGTCAAGGACGCCAAGAAGCGCCTCGACACGGCCGAGACGCGCATTTCGCAGATCAAGCGCGAGCTGGCCTCCATCGACGGCGAACTCGCCAAGTACAAGGGCGAGGAAGAGACCGCCGGCCAGCGCATCCGCATGTCGCAGGAGAGCGCTGCCGGGGACACCAGCCAGCGCGTCGACCCGGGCCGCGTACTGCCGGCATTCGAGGCGGCGCGCGCCGATTTCCGCCAGCATCCCGACGCCGACCGCCTTGGCATCGTGCAGCAGCGCTGCTCGCAACTCTACAGCGCTATGTTCTCGGCCGACGTGACGAAGCCGAAGGTATCGGGCATCGATTGCGATCCTAAGCAGGCGAGCGAGGCAGCCGCCGCGCTGTTCACCCTGCAGACGGGCACCAAGGCATTCAACGCCAACTGCGTGGGCGGCGACAAGCTGGCCGCGCAGCGATCGACCGATGCGCTGTTCGGCTTTGCCGTGAAGTGCCTGTCCGACAGCGGGCTGCCCAGCCTGCAAACCGACGAGCTGCGTGGCAAAATCGCCTTCGCCGAAATGAATCGCGACGACAAGGCCCACCGCTTTGTCGTCTCATGGAACGCCTTCCAGGACGGCAACCGGCTCGCCTATCTGGCGCTCGCCATCGCCATCGGCATCGACTCGCTGATCTTCATGACCGGCCTGTTCGGCGCCAACGCGGTGCGTTCGCCGCTTGCCGACGTGCCCTCTTCGAAGGGCCGCAACTCCCAGCAGCTCGAAGCCATCATCGAGAATGCGCTCTTGCCCGATACGCTCGACAATGCGCGCGCGACGCTCAGCGCCATGCGACCAATTACCAACGCGTCAGGCTTCATGGCCGAGGTGCGCCCGGAACTGCTCGACCCGCATACCGAGCGACAGGTGCTCGGCGTACTCAACGCCGGCTCGACCATCAGCGCCGTGGACTACGACGCGGCGGGTAACCGCTACCTGGTGCGCGCGGAGTTGTATGAGTTCCTCGCCATCGTCGCCAAGCGCTCGTTCGAGGCCGACAAAGCCAATATCGATCTGGCAGAGTTGGAGAAGCTCGTTGGCGTGGCGCTGCTGCCCGATATCAACCAGAACGCCGAGGCAGTCCTCCACTATATGCAGCCGATCGACGAGGATCGCGGCTTCACCGCTGAGATCAACCTTGCCGAGGTCGCCGACGAGCACAAACGCACGGTGCGCTCCACATTGAATGCGGGCGCCACGCTCGGCCGCGTGCAGCGGCGCGGCAAGACCGCCAACGAATTTTGGATCCACCGCGACCTCTATAAGACGTTGGCACGCATCCGCGCCCGCACGTTGATGTCTGACTATGGACGCCCGCGCATTGGATCGGCAGCGCCGCAGAGCGCGACCATGCTGAAGGCGCAGAACGCGCCGACGCTGGCGATCAGTCACTCGCCGGCCGATGAAGAGACGACGACGCAGATCCGCGCCGGGTTCGTGACGCAGCTCCTGGCGGCGCTCAATATCGATCCGAGCACCTGGGAGCGGGTGTCGGGCGGCGCGCATTCGGCGGCCATCGCCGCCAAGGAAGCCTTCGCGCGGACACGGCGCCTCAATGCACCGCTCGATGCATTCCTGCGCAAGCACGAGGAAGATGCACGTCTCGTCTTCGATGAGATGTATACCCTGCTCAAGAACGGCCTAAAACCGCAGGCGACCTGGGACCGGCAGTTGCTCGACGATGCCTATCAGGAGCTGGATCAGCATTGGCACGTCGTGATGCTGCTGCCCAATGGACCCTACGAGCAGGTGGTCCGCGAGGTGGTCGAAGGCCTCGAAGCCGACAACGGCGCCGGCCTGCTATCCAGCGACCAGCAATCGCTCTATGGATTGGCGCGCAAGCTGCTCGACATCTTCAAGGCCAACGCACGCTCCAATGAGACGTCGTGGCGCCGCCTCGAAGCGAGCTTTGATCAGGCGCAACACACCGAGGGACGCGTTGCCTCCGACGACGGCCGCCCGCCGACGCTCAACTAGGCCAACGTTCAATTCATGCGAGCGCCCTGCGTTGCCTGCCGGCCACGCGGGGCGATCTCTTTTTTAGGCCATTGCGGCGACGCCCTTTAGCCATTGCCTGAGCCCGCTTCCGCCGCGCACGAGTATTAGGTTGCTCCCGCATTTCAATCGAGGAGCTATTGCCATGTTGACGTCCAAAGCCCTAGCGCTCGTCCCCATACTCGCCCTCACCCTCGTCGCTGCAGTGGCATTGCCGGCACCCGTTGCGGCCGCCGAATTGAAACTCGAAGCCGACCTCGGGCAGGCCGTTCTGGCGACCACCAAGCCCGGCAACGTCTATCTACGGCTCAGTCTCAAGAGCCTTGCCGGCGGCAAGCGCGAGAAACGCACCTCGATCAACGCGGCGATCGTCATCGATCGCTCCGGCTCCATGCAGGGCGACCGCATCGCCGCCGCCAAGGAAGGTGCCCGCGTAGCCTTAAAGCGCCTGTCGTCCGACGACACCGTGGCGCTCATCGCCTACAATCACGGCGTCGAGGTGCTGAGCCCCGCAGCGCCCCTGCGCAATTCCCGCGACAAACTTCTCGAAGCCATCGACGGCCTGCAAGCCGACGGCACGACGGCGCTGTACGACGGCGTCAAGGAAGGCGGCCGGCAGGTGGAGGAGTTCGTCTCCGCCAACAACGTCAACCGCGTCATCCTGCTGTCGGACGGACTGGCCAACGTCGGTCCATCGACGCCCGCCGAACTCGCCGAACTTGGCCGCAAGCTGGCCAGCAAGGGCATCTCCGTCTCGACCATCGGCCTTGGCCTCGACTACAATGAGGACCTGATGCAGCGACTCGCTGCAGCGTCCGACGGCAACCACGTGTTCGTTGAGCGACCGTCCGATCTTGCCGAGATCTTCGATCGCGAGTTCGGCGACGCACTGTCCGTTTCGGCACGCGACATCACCATCATCATCGAGTGCAAGGCGGGCTTTACGCCCAAGCGCATCCTCGGCCGCGACGGCTCTATCGGCGGCAGCAAGATCACGCTGAAGCTCAACCAGCTGCAGGCTGCAAATGAGCGCTATGTCGTTGTCGAACTCACGGCTCCCGAGGGGCGCGGCGAAGGCACCGCCGATGTCGCCGACGTGTCGGTTACCTATGTCGATCTCGACAACAGCGCTCAGCCGGCGCGTGCCGAAACCAAGGCCAGCGTCCGCTTCAGCTCCAACGCCAAAGAGATCGAAAACGGGCTCAACAAGGCGGTGATGAGCCAGGTGACGCAGCAGATCGCCACCGAGAAGAGCGAGCAGGCGGTGGAACTGCGCGACAAGGGCGACATCGCGGGGGCACGCGCAGCACTGGAGGCGAACGCCGACTACATCAAGCGCTCGCGCGACGTGTACGCCTCCGGCGTGGCGCCGGCACCGACCGCGTCAGTCGGGGCCCTCAGCGACCTCGAGAGCAAGAGCCGCGAGGCTGCCAACAGCCTCGACTTCAGGCGCCTGGGAACGCACCCGCAAGATGATGCGGCAGGACCAGCACAAGGCGAAGGTGCAGCAGGCGTATTGAACGAATGACGAGGACATTAGCGGCGGCGCCGGGCCTCACCCCGGCGCCGCTCGCGTTAACGCGGCTTAACCGACAAACCCGCCGACTCGCACCATGCTCACGCGCGTTGAAACGCGAGGCATCCGATGCGTTGTCACTATCTCAGCGACCTGCACCTCGAACGACAGGATTTCCACTGGTCGCTGCCGCAGGGCGAGGTGCTGATCATCGCCGGCGACTTGTGCCATGCACGCTGCCTCGCGCCGGAGGCCAAGGACAAATACAACGTCGATCAGCGCGCGCGTGTGCTGCGTTTCATCGACCAAGCGCTCGCGAAGTTTGCCCGTGTGCTGCTCGTGCCGGGCAACCACGAACATTATGACGGCGTGTTCGATGCCACCGCCGGGCTGCTGAAGACACATCTGCCCGGTGTCGTCGTGCTCGACGACGAGCATGTCGCTATCGGCGGCGTCTCCTTTTTTGGCGCGACGCTGTGGACCGACTTTGCCCAACGCAGCCAAGCCTGCCTGGATGGCGTGCGGCGGCGCTGCGGCGAGTTCTTCTTCGTCAAGAAGCGGCGGCGGGACGGCGCCGGAGCTGAGGTTCTTAGCAAGTTCCAGCCTGAGGACGCGCTCGTCGCGTTCGATGCCTCGTGGCAGGCGTTGCAAACGCACCTCGCCTCAGCGCGCGGTACGCCAAGCGTCGTCATTTCGCATCATGCGCCGAGCCGCCTCGGCCTTAATAAGGCGCACGCCGGCAACGGCCTTGATGGCGCGTTCGCCAGCGACCTCGATGATCGCCTCGCCGCTTGTCCTGACATTACCAACTGGATCCATGGGCACACGCACGTGCGCCGCACCTACCGCATCGGGGAGACCACCGTGCGCGCGAACTGCCGCGGCTTCGAGGGGACCGATATCAGCGCGCGCACGTTCGCGCCCAACGCCTATTTCGACATCTGACGCGCAGCGGCAGAGGTGATCAGAGCGAAAAGGGAACGACTTTCGATCGCTGCTCGCCGAGGCCGTCGACGCGCAGGACGAGTTCATCGCCTGCCTTCAGGTATTCGGGCGGCTTTTTGGCCGAGCCGACACCCGGCGGCGTGCCGGTGGTCACCACATCACCCGGCTCGAGCACCATGAACTGCGTGACATAGGCGAGTAGGAACGGGATCGAGAAGATCATCGTCGAAGTGGAGCCGGTCTGCTTGCGCTCGCCGTTGACGTCGAGCGACATGGCGAGGTTCTGCACGTCGGGAATCTCATCGGGTGTCGCCAGGAACGGCCCGAGCGGGCCGAACGTCTCGGCCGACTTTCCCTTCACCCATTGCCCGGCGCGCTTTACCTGGAAGCGTCGCTCCGACACGTCGTTGCACAGGCAGTAGCCCGCGATATGCGCCAGCGCGTCCTTCTCTTCAACGTAGCGAGCCCTGCTGCCGACGACGAAGGCGATCTCGACCTCCCAATCCATGCGATCAGAGTTCTTCGGGTACATGATGTCGTCGTTGGGCCCGCAGATGCAGGTCGGCGCCTTGTTGAAGAGGATAGGCTCGGCCGGGATTTCCTGCCCCGTTTCCTTGGCGTGGTCGGCGTAGTTGAGACCAATGGCGATGAAGTTGCGGGTGCCGGCCACGGGTGCACCGAGGCGAACGCCGGCAGGCGCCGTCGGCAGGCTGGCGGGATCGAGGGCACGCAGCTTGGCGAGGCTCGCCGGCGACAGGTTGGCGCCTGTGAAATCCGCGACGTGGGCGGACAGATCGCGAATGGTGCCGCTACCGTCGATGAGGCCCGGCTTTTCCGCACCGGGCTGGCCAAAACGCACAAGCTTCATGGATCAAGCGCTCACAGGTCTGTTGACGGGTTGGCGGGGTTTAACGCAGGCGGGCCGGGAAGTACTCGCTATCGCACTATGCTCTCGCCGGCAACCTGCACGGAACGCCCGATGCCCGCTGGCGGTTTATAGGTCAAAGGAGAAACCATCATGCCGCTTTTCCTGCTTCCCTATTTTTATTCTCAGCTGGTCCTAGCTTCCATCGGGGCTGGCTGGACGGACACCGCGGGCACATCGTCTGGCGAATGACGGAGGAGGATGAGATGACCGATAGGAAGTCATCCATATTTAAAGGCAAGTCGCCGCGCGGAATGAGCTGGACGCGGGGCCGCAAGGGACAAGGCGGCGAAGGCCTCAGCGCCGGTTACGGCGGCAGTGGCGGCTCGGGCAAGGGCGCATCCGGCCCCGAACAGCAGCCCGAGACCGAAGAGGATCGCAAGTCGGACGAAATCGCCGACGAAGCGCACCGCAACAAGGACTACAGCCCGTCGCTGCCATCCCGCGAAAAGATCGCCAAGGTGTTGCGCTAGCAACGACCATCGGTCGTCAGGCGGCGCGGGCGTTTCGTTCGCCGGCACGCGGTAATGCTCAGTATCAACGCAACACAAAAGCACCCACAAACTACCTGTGGAACGCATTAAACTGCCATGGCGCGGGCCCACTTGCGCCCAATACTCTCTCTGGGAACAGGGAGTTGTGTGGTGGGTGGATTTCTGGCGCTGACAGCACCGCAACGGATCGAGAGACGGCTGGTGCTCATACGCACCCGCATCGCCGAGCTCGAGCGGCGAACGCACAACAGCGCAAAGTTGCATCGCACCGAAGCCCGGGATGAGTTGCTCGACCTCAAAGATGAGGCCGAGCTGCTGCAGGGGCTCGTGCGCTAAGTCGTGGCCGGTGACGGCCACTCGCAATCGCGATCTGTCGAAGCCTTCGCGACGCCGATCACTGGGATCGGCGCTGTTCGGCGTCTGGCGCGTCGTCATGAAGGTAATGGTAGATGGCTGTAATCTGTTCGTCCGAGAATTGAATCTGCGGCATTTCGCGATGCCTTGAGCCGATCCCCTCGCCCAGTTCAACCTCGAGCCGCTCTGTCGGGTAGTAGCCAAGGACGGTCCACAGGTTGGGCGCCTCCTTGAGCGGGCTTTCGAGTCCAGCCGCCACCGCGTGACACCGGCTGCAGTTCTTTTCCAGCAGCGCCTTGCCTTCAGCCGCCTCCGTGGCCGAAGCCGGCGACAGGTGGCAGGTGATGCCTGCGACGAAGGCCACAACTACGGCGCGGGCCCTCCAACCTGACGATAAATACGTTCTCGACATACGCTCTCCTGACGAGTTGGCAGCACTGCCCACCGAAAGTCGGCCGCATACCGAAGACGCTAGGTGTCGCCGAGCGTTCGGGCTTTGATATTGATCAGAGCAACGCAGTTGCAATTGATGATGCTTTGTTACGGCCAGTAAAGATGTCCGGAGACAAGCGCCATGCCAGAGACTCAAAAGATCATCGACGACCTCAAACTAGCCCGCGATGAGGTCAAGCTGCGCATTCACCTCGCGTCCATGGAGACCAAGTCGCAATGGGAAGAACTTGAGAACCGCTGGCATAAATTCAGCTCGAAAGCCGAGCTCCACCAAAGCGGCAAAGAGTTGAGCACCACGCTCAAGTCCCTCGGCTCCGATCTGAAGGAAGCCTACATCCGCCTGCGCAAGGCGATCTAAGAACATCAAGCTTGATGGAAGCATCCCCGCTGAGGGATGCGCACCATTGGCCGCTGTCACAGAGCAGATCCTACTTCTTGGTTCGCAGGCTCATGATGTAGGCGACAACGTTGTCCATATCGTCGGGCGCGATGATGATGTCCGGCATATTGGGATGGGACGTCGTCAGCCATACGACGAGCGCGCGCGGCGTCATGCCCTCGGTATCAGCCACGTCTTGAAAGCTGGGAACCTGGGAGAAAAGCATCACCGTATCCTTCTCCACCGCGTGGCAGTCGGCGCAAACTTTCTGCGCATACTCTAGGCCGGCCGTTGCATTCCCGAGTTCGACGGCGATTGCGGATGTCGGCGGCGACAGCAACGCGAGGAGCGTAAGAACCTTGAAGAGGCGCGACATACTGTTACTCCCTATTCTGCTCGATCTTAACGGCCGTGGCGCCGACATTGATGATCTGCATCAACCTGCCATCGCCACTGCGGCTAACCGGTGCGGCAGCACGCGTCTTCACTCGGCGATGGGCCAGCAGCACCACGGCGGCCGGGGTCAGCCAAGCCTTAGGCGAAATCGTGCGGCGGCTCGTTGCAAGGACCGCAGCAAAGAGCCCAACACCTGCCGCGGCCAGCGAAAGCTCCGCTCAATGAGCGCGCCGTAGCGTTGCTGCACGCGCTTTTCGACCTCAAGGATAGCGAATAGCGCGACCCCGACCAGGATGACCGCGAGCCCGGGTACGAGTGGCACCGCACGCGTTTCGAACAGCGCGTTCATGAAGGGAGCGTACGTGAAGGCGAGTTGCAGCGCCGTGACGCCCCCAACACCCAGCAGCACGGCCGGCGTCCCCAACACGCCGCGCCAGCTCAGCGAGGCGGAGCGGAGATAGCGGACAGTGAAGAGGTAAGCGATGCTCATCGCCACGATCGCGTTCACGACCATGGTACGCGCCGTCTCGACATCGAGGCCATGATGCGTCGCCCACCAGAAGATGCCGAAGGCGCCGACTGCAAATAGGGCCGACACGAACACCAACCGCCACACCAGAAACTTCGACAGCAGCGCTTCGCCTGCAGACCGCGGCCCACGCAACATGATGTCGGGCTCCGCTGGCTCGAAGGCGAGGACCAGCCCCAGACCGACCGCGGAAACGGTGTTGACCCAAAGGACCTGCAGCGGCGTGATCGGCATCGTGATGCCAAACAGGATGGCGAGCAGGATGATCAGGGTCTCGCCGCCACTCGTGGGCAGCGTCCAGCCGATGACTTTTGTAAGATTGTCGTAGACGGCACGCCCTTCACGAACGGCGGCCACGATGGATGCGAAGTTGTCGTCCGCCAACACCATCTCGGCCGCTTCCTTGGCGGCTTCGGTTCCATTGCGTCCCATGGCGACACCGACATCGGCGCGCTTCAGCGCCGGCGCGTCGTTGACCCCGTCGCCTGTCATGGCGACGATGTTGCCGCACGCCTGCAGCACCTCGACGAGCCGCAGTTTCTGCTCAGGCGTCGTGCGTGCGAATACGTTTGTCTGCGCAACGAGCAGCCGCAAAGCCTTGTCGTCGAGAGTATCGAGCAGATCTCCGGCGGCCGCGGGGCAGCTCACGTCGATACCGAGCTGGCGCGCAATGGCCTCGGCCGTAACGACATGGTCTCCCGTGATCATCTTTACGGCGATGCCGGCACTGCGGCATTCAGCAACGGCGGCTATGGCTTCTTCGCGCGGCGGATCGATCAGGCCGACAAGGCCCTCGATCACCAGGTCGCCTGCGACATCGGCAAAGGCCAATCGGTCCTTCCCCGGCATCTCCTTCGAGGCGATGGCGATGACGCGGAACCCCGCAGCGGCGAGATTCTCGGTCGCGCGCAACCAATAGGCGCGATCGATGTTCTCATCCCTCTGCGTCCGCTGCCGGGCGCACATGTCGAGGATACGTTCCGGCGCGCCCTTCACATAGAGCGTGATCGCCCCGTTCTCGCGGGAGCGGTGAAGGCTTGCCATATACCGATGCGCCGCATCGAATGGAATCTCGTCGAGCCGCGGATGCCTCCGGCGCAGACCCTCGGGATTCAATCCGGCTTTGCTGTATGCGACCAGCAGCGCCCCCTCGAGCGGATCGCCGTCAACAACCCAGCCCTGGCCCGTGTCGCGCAGTGCCGCATCGTTACAAAGCCCCGTCGCCGTTAGGACGGCCTGCAGAGCCGCGTCGCTATCCGGGCGGACATCGAGACCATCGACCATGAATCCGCCGTGCGGCGCATACCCGACGCCGCCGACCTCGATCTGCCGGCTGGAGGTCACGATGCGCGACACGGTCATCTCATTCTTGGTCAGCGTGCCGGTCTTGTCCGAGCATATGATGGACACGCAGCCGAGCGCTTCAATCGCCGTAAGGCGCCGCAGAATCGCATGGCGCCCCGCCATTCGCTGCACGCCGATAGCCAGCGTGATCGTTGTCACAGCCGGCAGGCTCTCCGGGATCGCCGCCACGGCCATCCCGACAACGATCATGAAGGCTTCGGCGATCGGATAGCCGCCTATGAGGGTCGCGTAGGCGAACGTTGCAGCAGACAGTGCCAAGGTCGCAGCCGTGATGCGGAATGCAAATACGCTCATCTGTCGGATGAGCGGCGTCTCCGGCTCGGCGACCCGTTCAAGCAATGTGGTGATGCGGCCAAGCCGCGTGCGTGTGCCCGTGGCGGTCACCAGCACGTTCCCTTGCCCCGCGGCCACCAGCGTGCCGGAGAACGCCGCACAGTCGTCAGGAAATGCCGCCGCGGTGGCGTCGCGCGCTTCCGCCTTGCTCACAGGAACGGACTCGCCTGTGAGGATCGATTTATCAATCAGAAGATTGCGCGACTTGGCGATCAACCCGTCGGCGGCGACGCGATCGCCCGCTTCCAACAGCAATATATCGCCGGGAACGACCTCGCGCGCCGATATGGCCACACGCCGGCCCTCTCGCCTGACGGAGGCGCGCGGGCCAACAATTTTGCGAATGGCGGCCAGCGCCTGTTCGGCGCGCCCCTCCTGCACGACCCCAATTGCGGCGTTGATGACGACGACGGCAAAGATCACCGCCGTGTCGATGATGTGCCCCAGCATCGCGCTGATGGCCGCCGAAAAGAGAAGGACGAAAATCAGCGGATTGGCGAGCTGCCCGGCCGCGCGCTCGATCAACCCCTTGCCGCTTGGAGCCGGTAGCTCGTTGGGTCCGACTCTCAGCAAAAGCTCGGCGGCTGCCGCCTCGGAGAGCCCGTTCTGCGACGTCGGCGACGCGGGCGTGTCCGCCTCCCGGTCCGATAATGCGGTCGATGTCTCGACGGTCACTTCAGTGCATGTGCTCGGGGTGCTCAGACAGGAAGTGTCGCAAAGCTGCAAACAACTCCGAGGCATGATCGCGATCACCGCGCTGCAAGGCGGCGCGGATATCTTCGACGATCATGCAGTGGATTTTCTCGACGCCCCGACGCTGCTTGAGCAGCGTTTCAGCAAGCGCCGCAGCCGCGATTTCCGGCACATGCTCGTGCTCGGCGATCGCAAGAACTTCAGCTTCCGACAAACCGCAAAAGGCGATGCAATCCTCCAAGGTGATCATGGAATACTCCCGGTCGAATTATCGCGCCCCTTTACACCTGCAACACGGATGCGCGGGGCGCCTTGCCCGGAGGTGCCAAAGCGTACCCCGGGAACAATTGCAGTTTCCAAGCTTGACGACCGCTCAGCGGTCATGCGGCCCAGTCGGCCACGCCGGGCCGGCGTGCGGAGGCACAACAGTATCATGCTTCGGGTTCAAATTACGTGGCGGGGCACACCATTGCGTGAACCCGGAACGATGTTTTTTCTTATTCTCGCTCAAAACGGGCAAGCGTGAATTGACACAGGTCAATCTTGCCGAAGTGACGGAGGCGCCGCCTGGCCTACTGCAATGAAATTCTGACGCGAACGATGTCCCCTTGCGACGCAACGTCGAGCGCGAAGCCGAGTTGCCGGCAGAGGTTCAACATTCCCGTATTCGCCAGCAACACATCGCCCTGCATGCCATCGAGCCCCTCCGCCCGCGCGTACGCGATAAGCTGTTGCATCAGTGCGGTGCCAAGGCCCTTACCCTTCAGGTCCGAACGGACGATGACGGCAAACTCCGCGTTGCGGTAGTCAGGGTCGGCGACAAGGCGCGCCACGCCCAGGAGCTCGTCGGGCGCCGCTGCCACAAAGGCCATCTCCCGGGCGTAGTCGATCTGCGTCATGCGCGCGAAAAAGCGGAACGACCGGTCCGGCGCCGCCGTGAAGAATCGCATGCGCAAATCGTCCACGGCAATGCGCGCGAAGAATGCCTCGTACTTCGGCTCGTCGTCGGGACGGATGGGACGCAACATTACGTCGCCGATGGCATCGAGACGCTGAACCCGCTCCCATTCGACCGGATAGGGCCGGACGGCCAACGGCACACGCGGGCGCTTTGCCGGGTCGGCGACGCTCACGCGCGCATCAAGGGCCACGACGCCCCGCTCATCGGCGAGCAGCGGATTGATGTCGATCTCGCGAATTTCCCCGTGCTCGGCGACGAGATAACTGAGGCGCACGAGCGCCAGGGCGATGGCCTCGATATCCGCCGCCGGACGATCGCGGTAGCCGCGTAGCAGCCGATAGATGCGCGTCTCCTGCATCATCTGGCGCGCCAGTTTGATGTCGAGGGGGGGGAGGGCGTGGGAGGTATCGGCAGTAACCTCTACCGATGTGCCGCCGGCCCCGAACATCATAAGCGGCCCGACGGTCGCATCCTCGCTCGCACCGATGATCAGCTCGTGCGCGTGCGCGCGCGCGATCATCGCCTGCACTGTAAAGCCTCGGACGACAGCTGCGGGCCGCAGCCGCTTGACGCTGGCCAAGATTTCTTCCGCAGCGGTGCGCGCGTCACTCGGGGTCGTCAACGCCAGTCGAACGCCGCCGATGTCCGACTTGTGCGTGATGTCGTCGGACAGCACCTTGACGACGCAGGCCGGATGCTCGCGCAGAACCTCCCTAGCCTTCGCTTCCACATCGGCGGGGTCGGCGGCGATGAGCGTCACTACGACGGGAATACCGTAGCTCGCCAGCAGCGCCTTCGCCTCTACCTCGGAAAGTATGCTGCGCCCGGCAGCAAGTGCGTCTTCCAGTATCCGATGCGCCCCTTCAGAGTCGAAGCGCATGGCCTCGTTGGCCGAAGGTGGCACCTGCATCAGCTCATCTTGGGCGCGGCGGTAGCGCACGAGTTGCATCAGGCCTTCGACCGCCGCCTCGGGTGTTTCGAATGTCGGGATACGCGCTTCGACGAACATCCGGCGACTAGCAGCCGCCGCGCCATCGCCAAGCCAGCTGGTGAGCAGAACCTTGCGCGGATGCTGGGACTCATGCGCCGCGGCCTCGCGCACGACCACAGCGGCTGCATCAGCACTCGATGCCAACGCCGTCGGACAGTTCATGACCAGAATCGCATCGCTGGCTGCGTCGGCCATCAGCGCGCTCAAAGCGTCCTCGTAACGCTGCGCGCCCGCATCGCCGATGATGTCGACCGGATTGGTGCCCGACCAGGTTGGCGGCAGAACCCGGTTCAGTTCGGCGACTGTCGAGGGCTCGAGCTCGGCAAGCGTTCCACTGAGGTCGGCCAGCGCGTCCGCCGCGAGCACGCCGGCGCCGCCTCCGTTCGTGAGAATCGTCAGCCGGTCTCCGGCCAGCACCGGCGCGGCCGACAGGATCTCCGCGGCATCGAACAGTTGCCGCAACTCGCGCACGCGCAGCACTCCGGCGCGCCGGAAGGCGGCGTTGTAAGCGGCGTCCGAACCGGCGAGCGCGCCGGTGTGCGACATGGCCGCCTTGGCGGCTGTCGCGTTGCGACCGGATTTGAGAATGATGACTGGCTTTGCACGCGCGGCGCGCCTGGCGGCCGAAACGAACTTCGGCGCCGCCGTCATCTGCTCCATGTAGATGAGGATCGCGCGGCTCGTTCTGTCGCCGGCGAGGTAATCGAGGAAATCGCCAAAGTCGGCGTCAGCCATGTCGCCGAGCGAGATGACCTGCGACAAACCAATGCCGCGTTCGGCTGTCCAGTCGATGATGGCGGTGACGAGGGCGCCCGACTGCGAGATGAAGGCGAGATCGCCGGGCTTGGGCGTGCGATGGGCGAAGCTGGCGTTCAGCCCGATACGGGGAACCAGCAGCCCAATGCAGTTCGGCCCCTGGATGCGCAGGCAGTAGGGACGTGCCGCATCAAGCGCGGACTGGCGCAGTTGCCGGTCGAGTCCGGCGGTGATGATGACGGCAGCGCGCGCTCCGCGCTCGCCTGCTTGCGCAATGACGCCTGGAACGGTCGCTGGCGGCGTCGCGACCACCACCAAATCGGGCGCCTCCGGCAGATCCGCGAGCGAAGCATAGCAGGCGACGCCGTCGATCGACTTGTGATGGGGATTGACGAGATAGATCGGGCCTGCAAATCCGCCGTGCAGGAGATTGCGCGCGAGGATGGCGCCGACGCTGCCGGGCTGCGGGCTCGCACCGACGAGCGCCACGGAGCGCGGCGCGAGCAGGCGGTCGAGATTGCGGATGGTCACGTTGCGCGACGACCGGTACTACGGTCGCTCCTAATTGGTTCCGATTTCTACCCGCGCGCATCGCGGCCGTGAGGTCCCGAGGCTTCGAATATCCATCTAGCTCAGAAGAAACATCATCGTCGCCGCTGCCGCCATACAGGCGGTTGCAATCCATCCTACGACGCGCTGCGGACGCGAGGCGACGAACTCGCCCATGATGTCTTGACGTCCCACCACGACCAGCATCGCCGCCATCAATGGCACGGAGATGACGCCGTTGACGACCGCACTCCAAAACAGGGCCTGGATCGGATCGAACGGCGAATAATCCACGGTCACTCCCACAACGACCGCGAAGGCGATGACAGTATAGAACGCAACCGCTTCGCGCGGCTTGTGTTCAAGGCCTATTTTCCAGCCACGCGACTCGCATACCGCATAAGCTGCCGAGCCCGCCAATACGGGCACGGCAAGAAGGCCGGTGCCGATGATGCCGAGGCTGAACAAGGCGAACGCCAAGTCTCCAGCAATCGGACGCAGCGCGGACGCCGCATCGGCAGAGGTTTGCACCACCGTCGGGCCCGCGGCGTGCAAGGTGACCGCCGTGGTCAGGATAATGAAAAAGGCCACGAGATTGGAGAACCCCATCCCGATCCACGTGTCCCAACGGATACGGTTGAGTTGGGCAGCGGCTTGGTCGGGATGATCGAATAGCCGATCGGTCCTCGGTTCGGCTTCCTCGTCTTCGACCTCCTCCGAGGCCTGCCAGAACAGCAGATATGGGCTGATGGTCGTACCAAAAACGGCGACCACCATCGTCGCCGTGGCTCCGGTCAAAGCCAGTTGCGGCATGACCGTCCGCAATGCCACCTCGTTCCAATCGATCTGCACTGTGAAGACGACGCCGACATATGCGAAGAGCGCCAAGGTCAACCACTTCAGGTACCGGACGTAGCGATGATAGGGGACGAAGATTTGGAGGGTGAGCGAGATCACGGCAAACAACGGGGTGAATAGATGTCGGCCCCACCCCAGCATCAGATCTGCAGCGGCACCCATGGCAGCAAGGTTCGCACCGATGTTGATGGTGTTGGCGATAAACAGCAGCGCAACCAGGCCCGTGACCGCCCAAGACGGAAAGATGCGCCCAATGTTAGCCGCCAGCCCATGTCCGGTGACCCGCCCGATCCTGGCGCTAATCATTTGGACCGTCGACATCAGCGGGTAGAGAAACACTACGGTCCACAGCATATTGAAGCCGAACTGCGCGCCTGCCTGAGAGTAGGTCGCAATCCCGCTCGGATCGTCGTCGGCGGCGCCGGTGATCAGCCCCGGACCCAGGCGCGGGAATGACGCGCCGCGCCGAAGCCGCTGAAGGCTACGGGTCAGCATCTATGCGGAAAGGGCGCAGACGGCCGAAACTCTGAAATCCCGTCGCCTTTCTCTTCAGGCGGATAAATCAACAGCCGCCACTCACCGGTAAGCGGCCGCGTTCGACTGCGTCCGCATCTCACTGCTGCACGATCAGACTGTCGAGATACGCAATGATGGCAGCGATCTCGGATGGCTCGAAGGTAAACTCCGGCATGTCCGGGTGTCCGGAAATTATGCCTTCCGCCAGTGTCTCGGAGAGATCGCTCGGAGGGTAGCGCTTGACGACATCGCGGAATGGCGGGGCCTGAGGATGGACGCTTTGGTCGACCATTCCAATTGCGTGACAGCGCGCGCAGTTGGCTTGCAGAATCGCGCCACCATCGGAGATCGAATCCGCGCGCGCGCCGACATGAGTCGCCATGGCGAAGATCAGGACAAAAAGCGTGGATTTGATTCGATAACGGTTCATGGGCCCCGCAATCCGCTAGTCCCACACCCTATGCAGTTCTGCGGATGCCCTCTTGACGATGATCAAGCGTTTAGGACGCCGCTCTGCTAGTATGACGGCTCTTTTCCTCAGCGTACCATCCAAGGGAACACAAGTGAAAATGTTTACTGTCGTTCCACGCGCTAGACGAGTTAGCCATGCCAGTCTGCTCGCCATCGCGTTCGCATGTTCGAGCGCGTATGGACAGGAGCTGGGTGTCGAACCCAACCAACTGGAATCGCGTACGCCCGATATCGTCAGTGGCCGCAAACTGGCGGACAAACTTTGCGTCGGCTGCCACTTGGTAGATGGGCAATCGGGAGGTGGCGCCCAGGCCGATGTGCCAACGTTTCGCAGCATTGCGAACCGGCCCAATCAATCGCAGGAAGCCCTTTCGACGTGGCTTATCTCGCCACACGCACCCATGCCGGATCTGCATCTGTCGCGAACCGAGATCCGCGATCTCGCAGGCTTCATAGTTTCTCTGAAGCAGCAGGATTGAGCGCGCCGCCGCGCGACGTCCCGTGCAGTTCGCATGCCTCGGGCCGCGAGCAGCATGAGTAGCGAACGGCTCACTGCCCCCCGCCATCCACAGTGCGAGCCTACCAAGGGATCATCCGGCGGATGACACCATCCTTCAGGACGAAGGCATGCACCAGAGCGCCGGCAACGTGTGCCAGCACGAAAACGATAAGGACGGACTTGAGGACGACGTGTATGTCGCCTGCCTCCGGGCTGAGATACAGCGCGGCAGCACCGGTCACGGGGAGTGCTATGAGAAGGATATAGAACGAGTAATGGGTAATACGTGAGGCGAGCTTGAGCAACCGGCGCGAGCGACGCGGGCGCGGGCGGCGCACCGAAGGTGAGGCGCAGGCCAAGTCGCAGCAGCATCAATAGGACAATGATACTGCCTCCAACGGCGTGAGCAATCGCAGTTGGATTGGTTGGAAAGCCCGCAAGCACGTTGCTCTTCTCGGCAGCGTCGAAGAAGGTCTCCATAGCGTCAGCAGTCAAGAACTGCGCCACAACGAGCCCGACGATCACCCAATGGATCGTGATCTGGGGTTTCGTATAGATATAGGCCGCGATCATCTTTGACCCTCATCGAAGCTCGCTGGCTCACGCGGGCAGGAGAGCACCGTAACACGCTGTGCAAAGAACCGGAGCAATTCCGGACCGCCACCCGTGGCCGCTAAGATGTCCGGGCCGTGCTGAGCGCGAACCACACTGCAATCGCAGCCAGACAGATAGAGAGGATTTTCCCCACTGTTCTGGTTTTAATTGGATCATCGAGGAATGGGCGCGCTGAGCCCGCCAACAATACGATCGTGACGTGGACCGACGTCGCGATGATAACATACACCAAAGACAGGGTCAGGGTCTGACCTATCAATGGAGCCCTGGAATCGATGAAGGTCGGCAAGACAGCCACGTAGAATACCGCTGCTTTTGGATTGAGCAGGTTGGTGACGAGGCCCCGCGTGAAGTAGGGAAAGGAAAAGTTTGCCTCTAGTTCCCTTGACGTCGCCGGCGAGGTTTCTGCTGCGCCCCGCCAGCCTTCCCAAGCGAGCCACATGAGGTAGACGAATCCGGTCCAGCGGAGTGTCTCGTACAGCAGGTTTGAGCTTGAAATCAGGGCTGAAAGTCCAAGCGCCGCGGCAGTGCCGACGATCAGTAGACCTAGACCGATGCCGAGAGTCGCGGCAAATCCTGCACCTCGCCCGTGTCTCAGGCTTAGGATGGTGAGATATGCCATATTAGGGCCCGGCGTAAGCTCGATGGCCAGGCTCGTAAGGGCGAAGACGCTGACGGTCTCCAAGGAAACCTGGGGCATAGATCACACTCCAAGCGGTCCGCCATCTGATCAGTCAGCCTTCGTTGATGTCACCGCCGACGGCAAGTTGACCCGACGCGACAGCTCCTCGGCGCTTTCCTTGCGCTCGCTGTAGCGGTCGACGAGATAGCCGGCGCGATCCCGGGTCAGCAGGGTGAACTTCACCAGTTCTTCCATCACGTCAACGACGCGGTCGTAGTAGGCCGACGGCTTCATGCGCCCGTCGTCGTCGAATTCCTGAAATGCTTTCGCCACGGACGACTGGTTGGGAATGGTGATCATCCGCATCCACCGGCCGAGCACGCGCATCTGGTTGACGGCGTTGAACGACTGCGAGCCGCCGCTGACCTGCATAACCGCCAGCGTCTTGCCTTGCGTGGGCCGCACCGCGCCGACCGACAGCGGTATCCAGTCAATCATAGACTTCATCACGCCGCTCATGGCGCCATGACGCTCGGGCGAGCACCACACCTGCCCTTCCGACCAAGCAGCGAGACCGCGCAGTTCCTGCACCTTGGGGTGGATGTCGGGGGCTCCGTCGGGTAGCGGCAAACCCTGTGGGTCGAAGACGCGCGTCTCGGCGCCGAATGTTTCCAGCAGGCGTGCGGCCTCGAGAGTCAGGAACCGGCTGTAGGATCGCGCACGCAGGGAGCCGTAGAGCAGCAAGATGCGCGGCTTGTGCTCGGCGGGCGACCTCACTTCAAGCTTGCCGGAGGCTGGGATACGAAGGTGCTCGTGCGAGACGTTGGGAAGCGCATCATCGGCGCCGCTCTTGCTCATTGCTTCTCACCGGCGGTCAGTATTGGCACGACCTCACCACCCTCTTTTGTGAATGGCCCGATGTCGGCGATTGGGTAGAATCGCCAGAACACGCATCGGATGGCCGGTGATGCGCTTCGCCCATTGGCGCACGCAATCGGCCGGTTGGTCCGGTATCGCTTGGATGCCTGCCTCATACCAGTCGCGTGAGCTGTTGACGAGTTTCACCACCGTCAGTCATCACTGGCACTTCGATGAGAACACCCACGACGGTGGCGAGCGCGGCGCCCTAATCAAAGCCAAACAGGCTGATCGCGGCGGCGACCGCCAGCTCGAAGAAATTGCTCGCCCCAATCAGCGCCGACGGCGCGGCGACGCAATGAGCTTCGCCAGCAGCGCGGTTCAGCAGGTAGGCCAGGCCAGAGTTGAAATATACCTGGATGAGGATTGGAACCGCCAGCATGGCGATGACTGAGAGGCTGAGCTAGAATTTGCTGGCCTTGGAACCCGAACAAGAGCACGAGAGTTCGCCAGCAAAGCGATCAGCGATACCGGCTGCAGCCGGTTGAGAATACTGGCGAGCGAGGCACGTCCCCGCGCGGGCCAGCACGAAGCGACGCAACGCCGGGCGAAGAGCACCGGATACGACGATGTAAAGAGCGACGGACAGCAACAGGGTTTGCCAGGGCACGATGATGGCCGAGAGGCCCAGGAGCAACGCGACCAGCGGTGCGAATGCGAACACCATGATCACGTCATCGAGGGCAACCTGGCTCAACGTGAAATGCGGCTCGCCATCGGTGAAATTGCGCCGGACGAGTACCATGGCGGTGCACGCGCCGCCGCCAGCAGGATCAGCCCGGCGATGTAGCATCGATTTGGTCCGACGGCAGGTACGCCGACCTGAATAGCCAGCCGATGAACACCCAGCCGAGGAGGGCCATCGAGAACGGCGTGACCCCCCAGTTCATGAATAGGGTTATGCCAATGCCGCGCCAGTGCTGCTTGACCCCGGCCAGGGCCGCGAAGTCGATCTTGAGAAGCATTGGGATAATCATCAACCAGATGAGCACGGCCACAGGAAGATTGACCTTGGCGATCTCGGTCGGCACCTATGGCCTGAAACGCCAGCGGAAAAAAGTGCCCAAGCGTGATGCCGAACCCAATGAGCCGGCAACCCACAGCGTCAGGTAGCGTTCAAACGTCGACATGAACTCTCCACCTTATGCAGGAGCCACAAGGTCGCTGCGCTCGATCACTCAGGCTTCTTCGATCTCCGATGCGGGTTCTGTCGGCCGATGTCGTCGAGACGCCGTTGAAGCGAGAGCCTATCGAGCGATGCCAGCGGCAGGTTCGTGAAGATGCCGATGCGCTGGTACAGCATGCGGTGCGTATCCGCGAAGGCAAAGCGGCGCTCACTCTCAGTGCCGATTGCGGCTGATGGGTCAGGCAGGCCCCAGTGCGCGCTCATCGGCTGGCCCGGCCAAATGGGACAAGTCTCGTTGGCGGCGTCGTCGCAGACGGTGAAAACGAAATCCAGCGTCGGCGCGCCGGGTTCCGCGAACTCTTCCCAGGATTTGGAGCGGAGCGCTGTGGTGTCGTAGTTCAGCTGGCGCAGAAGATCCATAGCGTAGGGATGCACACGGCCGCTCGGCTGACTGCCCGCGCTGAAGCCCTTATATCTGCCATTGCCGAGCCGGTTGATGACGCATTCGGCGATGATCGAACGAGCTGAATTGTGGGTGCAGAGAAAGAGCACGTTGAGCGGCTGTGTCATTTTTTACCTCCCTTACTGGTACAGAGCGATCTCGATTTCTTGAAAGTCCCGCCACAGAGCTCCGGCTGTCCCTGGCAGCAATCCTCGGTGAGATAGGTGAGGAGTTTGCGCATGCCCTCGAAGTGCACCGCGTAGCGGATGTAGCGGCCCTCGCGCGTTGAATGCAGCAGCCCGGCGCGGTCGAGTTCCTTGAGATGGAAAGATGCGGCAGTCGGCGTGGCGCCGACTGCTTCCGCGATTTCGCCGGCGGGCAGGCCGGAAGGGCCCTGGCGCACGAGCAAACGGAAGATTGCCAGGCGCTGAGGGTGCGCGAGGGCGGCAAGCGATATGACGGCTTCTTTCGATTCCATACCGGCACACTACAATAATTGTTGCAATGTACAATAGATCGGCGTGGCGGTTCTCAGACCAAGCGGAGTTGCCCGATCAAAACTCCTGTATCAATGGGCTTTGCTCGCCGAACCCTTTTCCTGATCCGCAGCACGTGGCCCAGGTCGCCGCGCCACCGGGCGGAGTGCTCACGCTCGCGCACCGCGGCGGCGTGTCCCCCGCCAGTAGCCTCATCCAGCCCTCACGGGGCAGCCGGTGCCTGGCTTCAGGAGAAGGAAGCCTAGCGCCTTCGACAGATGCTTCCCTGGGGCAATAATCAGGTTTTGCGGCGTGTAAGCTGCCGTAGGGCGACCCGCCTCGGACGGGACAGTGGCGGAGAGGGTGGGATTTGAACCCACGATACCCTTGCGAGTATGCCGCATTTCGAGTGCGGTGCTTTCAGCCACTCAGCCACCTCTCCATTCGCCAGCGTTTACAGGTGCTTGCAATGGCATCTATGCGTCGGCCGATTCAGGCCGATGAGCGTAGGATGAGCAATCTCACCCGCAAACCCCTTCCAAATCGGCACCGAGCCAAGCCCACGACGTGCTGGATGTTGGGGAGCGAAGCGGCGTCTTAAGTCAGGCTCGGGACGCTGGCAAGAGGCTGTATCGCCTGCCCGATCAATCTGCTCGCCTTCTCAGGCGCCATCGCGGGCCGAGCGCTTGGCCCGCGGCCGCAGGACTACTCGGGGGCGTATGCACAAAATTCCGCCCACGTTTATATGCATATGCAGCCTCGCGCGCGCACTTCAACTTAGCTTGCGAGTATAGGCTCATGGGCAATCGCTTCCGCTACGAACCACGGACCGCTGTCGAAAAGTTTGCGTTGCGCCTCAAGCATCCGCGGCGATGGCGCTCGAAGATCACGCCCTCGGTACTCGACAACGAAAGTGGCGCCCGCGTTCAACTCGCCTGCGATGAAGAAGCGGTGATACGGCGCCTCAACGTGCGCGTCCCCGGCCAGGAACAGGAGTGGCCGCTGTCGCCAACGACGCTGGATGACGTCGCCAACGCGATCTTTCTGCGCCGTCTCGGCTATATCTTCGAGTGGGCGAGAATTTCCAGCCTTGAGGCTCGCCGACGCAACAGCGCGTAGCGGTCGTCTCCAGCTGCGCGCCGCATGCACAGCAGTTGTCGCTGCGAATGAACCCGCAGTGCCGTCGCCAGCGGAGGCGCGTTTGTCGCGTCGCGATGCCGGAATGCCGCGTCGGGCCGACTGGCATCCTCACATTGACCGGAACTTCGATATTCCATCGACGTTCAAACTTGGCAGGTTTGCGTAGAGACCAGGAAAGAAGCCCATGTACCTATCGTTTGTGAACGAGGAAGACCTGGAACTGCTGCACACTGCCATTTCCGTCGCCATCGACGAGGCCAACGAGCGGGAGATCGAGCTGACCGTGACCGAACTCACGGTCCGACTGTTCGACGCCTACGTGATGGGGGAGCGTGATCCCGAAAAGCTGGCCGCTGCGATCCTTTCTGAAGGACAGCACCGCTACCTGCACTAGTCGCGCCGACGCTGATCGGTGCTCAATTGACCTGCTCGATGAAGATCTCGCCCTCGCGGACGCTGACGATATAGCTCTCGGGGTTGCTCAGCACGGCGATGATCTCGGTCATTTAAGCCTCCTCAGGTTTGAACTGAGAAGACCCTAGCGGCGGCATGGGACTCGGGCTGTTCCGCGGGTAACACTGCGCGCACACACGTACCGGTTTGCCCGGGGATTGCGGGGATAAGCCATCGCTGCAACTGGTCCGCGAACCGCCGCGTCCCCCAGAATGCCTTAGTCGCAGTAAGTGGAGGGCTGTTCCATGCTTGATACGCAATCACTTGAATGGCTGATGGATTGCGAGCGCCTTAAGGACGAGGCAGCGGCCATCGAGAAGCAGTGCGAGGCGATCCTGCTTTCCTTCGAGCACCTGCAGCGCGAGCCGACCGCCGCTGAGCGCGACGCCCGCCGCCAGGCCTACCAGGAGCATCAGGCGCGACTCCACGCCCTCAACGGCAAGGTCAGTGCCATCAACGCGCAATTACGCACGCGCTAAACTACATCATCTCGTCGAATAGGCTCATGGCGCGGCATTTCATTGGGAATGCCGCGCTTTTTTTATTGGCGATGGGAAATGCCGTTCGCCTCAGGCCACCGGCACAGCAACCAAGCGCCACATTTCGCCGACCACGTTGCCGAAAAGAAAAGCGGTCCAGAGATACAGGCCGACGCCGGCCCACCAATGGCGATCATGCGACCGCGCAACGCTTTCAACCCTGCCAATGCACGCTGATGCATATTCGGATGCAACCAGCTTCAACGTCTCAGTCATGGTCCCGTCCCTCCCTATGCCCGCAAACCGGAGTCTCAACCAATCATAGTTAACGCATTGCAAATACGTGCTTTGTTTGAGGCACGCAATAGCGTTTTTCGAGGTGCATATGCCGCGCTGGCCCTCCACAAACGGCGGCCGGCGTCGAGTAGGAAACGCACAGTTTCTCGGGGCCATGTGCATAGCGTGCAAAACGCCGCGCAGCGCATTGGTGCGCTTCCTCCGGCGTGTTAGCAAAATGGACATCGCCGCTCGAATAGGAAGAGGTGGTAAATTGAAAGCGTATTGTCTTGCTTTTGCATTTCTCCTGGGGTCGCTCCCAGCAGTAGCCGATGAATTGCCGCAGTCGAGTAATGCGTCGCGTGCAAGCGAGGCAGATCTGGCCCAGCCAGGCAGCTTCCAGTGGACCGTGATTGACGATGCCGCCGGGGCAGGTGCCCAGGTTGCGACCGGGCAGACTGCCCGCAGCAAAGACGCACCGGCGCGGGCAGCGCTGGCGCAAATGCGTGCAGAGACCGCCCGCATCTTCGCGGAGGCCCGACGGGTCTCGGCCAAGATCGAGCGCATTCGCTACGAACTCAGGGTGCGCTGCGTCGTCGAGCAGGCGCCATCCGAGACCGACCCGCTCGCCAGTGTTTCCATGCCTTGGATCTGGGGGGCGCCGGACGCTGCCGGAGAACAAGAAGGGGCAACTGTCGAGATGTGCGAGGTCGACTACTCGCAACGTGTGCGCGGCCAGACAGCAGAACAGTCCGACCAAGTCGAACTCGAGCCCGCTCCCGATCAAATGCGCGACTATGCCGTGTCGTTTCCCGTTCAGTAATTAATCGCCATCCGATCGGTCGATCAGGATTGCGACTGGAGAAGCGCGCCGGGGCCCGCGGGGTGTCCCGGCGCGCAGCGCTTTTAAGAGCGCGGCCGGCGCCGCGCCCAGTAAATTGCGAAAATGCCCATCCACAACAGCAGCGCCAGCACGTCGAGGAGCGTCGACAACTCCTGCACGGCGCGTTGCCACGGCTGATCGGGCGCGCCCAGCCAGATGGCGGCACTCGCCACCACCCCGGCGACGAGGCAAATGCCGGTCAGCCCCCAAAACAGACGTATCGAGCGACGTGTCATGTGCCGACCATACCTCTACGCGCCGATTTGCACGAGTGGCCTTAAGCGTCGTGGAACACCGCCAGCTGGCGGACGAGTGGTCCGAGCCAGGGATGTGTCAGCACAAGCGAGAAGTCGAAGCTGCCCTTGCCGCGATCGCGGTGCTCGATCCGCATGCAGCCGGGATGCAGGGCGCGCGGCAGCCACAACCGCCATCCGGCAAAGCCGAGGAAATAACCGGCCGAGCGGAAAACGAGCGCGCCGCTTTCCACGGTGACGCGCAGCGTCATGCCAATGCCGCAGCCGACGTACTCTTCCAGCCCCGTGGGGCCGCAAAAGCGCTTGGCCGAGTGAATCGCCTGCGGGAAACGCCCCGGTCGGGCGTAAATCCGCAGCCAGGTCTGGCCGCGCAGGCGCTCATCCTCGCTGACGACGACCAGCGCCGGCCCCGTGGCGCCATTGGTCAGCGGTAACGGAGAGCCGATGGCACGGGCCATGAAAGACAGCACGCGACCGGCCGGTGACAGCTCCGTCGAGACGACGCGGCCCTGGTAGATCACCGTTTCGTCGGGAGCCAGACGCTTGGAGAAGCGGCGGCGCACGGCATCGGGAAGTTCAGCCCACGCGGCCTCGCCGACGAGCGCGCGGAAACGCAGATCGCCGATCGCCGGCGTGCCGCTGGCAATCGGCGTCTCCGCCGCCTCATGCGTGGCCTGCGTGGGAACCACCACCTTGTGCGCCTTAAGCACCGACACGGCATCCTCCCTGGTCTACGCTGAGCGCATGGCGCGCCCCGGCTTGGCTTTGACGGCGCGCCCCGCAAAGCGAGCGATCGCCCCGCCCATGCGGATAAGCCGCATCAGCGTCGGCGCCGGCAGGCGCATGATTTCATCGAAGCTGCGGTCGACCGTCTCGGTGAAGTCAAGCATGGCGGCCAAGCGCTTCTTGACGATCGGCGGCACCGTGGCGTCGCCTTTGGCATCGGCAATACATCTGCGCATCACGGCGAGGGCGGGATCTATCTCGCGCGCCTTGCGGCCTTGCGCGATGCGGCGGACCATTTCGAACATGTCGGCTTCCGCCTCGTAGAAGTCGCGCCGGTCACCCATGACATGCACGCGACGGATGAGGTTCCACCCCGTCAGCTCGCGCAGGCTGGTCGACACGTTGGAGCGCGCCATGCCCAGCCGCTCGGCGATGTCCTCCGCGGTGAGCGGGGATGGGCTGAGGTAGAGCAGGGCGTGGATCTGCGCCACCGAGCGATTGACGCCCCATGTGGTGCCCAGTTCGCCCCAGTGGAGGACAAACCGCTCCACCGCTCCCGGCATGCCGTCAGTAAGTACGCTTATTTCTGTCATGACAGAAATAAGAGACACCGTGCGCGCATTGTCAAGCGGGTCGAAAACCGCCGGGCTCGTTGCCTTCGAACGGACTCTCGAAAAAAGAGAAGCTGGGTGGGTGAGAGAAATGCCGAGATTTTAGGCAACGCTGCTCGCTAGTCATGCGCGCTTGCCGCGTATCCCAGGCAGCGCCGCAGTGGTAGGGTTAGGGCTCTGCGCATTGCGTATTGCATTGCTGATTTTACGCGGAAGACCAGCGGCATAGGCCGCCACTTCGTCGCTTCAAACACGGAACCGCGCGGTTTCAGCGCGCGTTGGTGAGGGCGCCAAGAGGAATTCCCCATGCTCATCAATTACGGTTGTGAGATCGGCATCTCGGTCCCTACGGCAACCCCGCTCATCTGCCTGCTCGATGTTCATCCCGAGCGCCGCAAGGACATCAATTCCGAAGCGCCGTTTCACACCGTGCCGGACACGCCGGCGATGATGTACCTCGACGGCTTCGGCAATCAGTGCCGTCGCCTTATGGCGCCTGCCGGCAACATCACGCTGCGGGTCGACGGCACGATCATCGACAGTGGCAGGCCGGACGAGGTAGCGGGTGATGCTCGCGAGGTGCCCGTAGAACTGCTGCCGCACTACCTGCTGGGTTTCCTGCTCGGCAGTCGCTACTGCGAGACCGACCGTCTCAGCCAGGTTGCCTGGGATATGTTCGGCGGCATCCAGCCCGGCTGGTGGCGCGTGCAGGCGATCTGCGATTACGTGCACAATCATCTCACCTTCGGCTACCCTTATGCGCGCGCGACCCGAACGGCGATGGAGGCCTACCAGGAGCGGCTGGGCGTGTGCCGCGACTTCGCTCACCTGATGATCACCTTCTGCCGCTGCCTCAATATTCCGGCCCGCTACGTGAACGGCTTTCTCGGCGACATCGGTGTGCCGCGGGATCCCGCGCCGATGGATTTCAGCGCCTGGGCCGAGGTGTACCTGGAGAACCGCTGGTACACGTTCGATGCGCGCCACAACAAGCCGCGCATCGGTCGCATCGTCGTCGCCCGCGGTCGCGATGCCACCGACGTGCCGCTGATCAATACGTTCGGGCCGCACAGCTTGACGAATTTCAGGGTGTGGACCGACGAGCTTCTGTCGGACATGCAGGCGGTCAGCGCGTAGGCTCCAAGAGTTCCGAAATTTCCAGGAATTCCCGCCAATTTGCCGACTTGTTCACGCCATCGACCTGTTATTCCCTCCACCGAGCTATTGCTCGCTGTGGAGATGATGCGTGGAAACCTTGAGTGCTGCGATCGGACGCCTGCTCGGCAGCCCCGGCTTCAAATTCTTCCTCATCTGCGGCCTGATACTTGGACTGACCATTCCGCTGCTGATCGTCTGGGGGCTGGTCAGCGAGCGTGAGCAGCGCGCCGAGGGCGTGCGCCAGAGCGTCGCCGGCGAATGGGGGCGGGCGCAATACATCGACGGGCCGCTGCTCGTCGTCCCCTACACCGTGAAGCGGCTGACCGGCGAAGGCGACAAGCGCGTCGAGGAGATCATCGAGCGGCGTGCGGTGTTCTTGCCCAAGACGCTCAAGATCAGCGGCAAGGCGACGACCAAGGTGTTGCACCGTTCGATCTACGACGTGGCCGTCTACACGAGCTTTCTCGACTTTGAGGGTAGCTTCGCAACACCCGACATGGCCGAGGTCGCTGCCGACATCCAAGCCGTGCGCTGGCGCGATGCCGTGCTGGCCGTGGCGATCAGCGACGTCTCCGGCCTGAAATCGGCGGCTTCGCTCAGCATCGACGGCGGCGCTGCGCTGCCGTTTGAGCCCAGCATCGGCGTGCCCGCCGTGCAGGCCGGCGGCATCCATGTCCGACTGGCGCCGGTATCGGCAGCGGTTGCCACTTCCGCTGCCGCCGATGCACCCGCGAGCGCCATCAACCCATTCGACTTCAAGTTCCAGCTGGTCCTGAACGGGTCTTCGGAACTGACATTTGCGCCGGTCGCGCAGACGACGACTGTCGAGCTTACCTCGGACTGGCGCGATCCCAGCTTCATCGGCGCCTTCCTGCCCGGGGACCGCGTGCTCAACCCGGCCGCGTTCGCGGCGCGCTGGCAGATCCCGCATCTGGCGCGAAGCGTTCCACAATCCTGGAGCCTTGCCGACCAGCAGCTCGAGCGCATGTCTCCCTACGCGTTCGGCGTGCGCTTCATCGTACCAGTCGACTTCTACCAGCTCGTCAGCCGCGCCGCGAAATACGCCATGATGTTTCTCGCCACCGCTTTCATGGCCGTCTTCCTGCTGGAGATCAGTTCGACGCGGCAGGTGCACCCGGTGCAGTATCTGTTCGTCGGGCTCACCATGATCTTCTTCTACGTGCTGCTGCTCTCGCTCGCCGAGCACATCGGCTTTTTGAGCGCCTATCTGATCGCTGCTGTGGCGACGGGCGGGCTGATATCGGTGTACGTGGCGCGCGTGCAGGCAAGCCTCGCCAAGGGCTTCATCATGGCAGGCGTGTTTTTTGCCCTCTACGCGCTGCTCTATTTCATCCTGCAGCTCGAGGACTACGCGCTGCTCGCCGGCGCCCTCGCTGGCTTCACGATGCTCGCCGTCGTGATGTTCGCTACCTTGAAGATCGACTGGTCGGGACAGAAGCGCACCGTCGGCTGAAATTGCCGGCGGCGCCGTCGCCGACACCAATGTGTTCCTGCCGGAACAGCGGGATAGCCGATCAATTTTCTAAAACGCTCTCCACCTTGCGTCGCGAATTCGCGCGCCCTGCTGAGGAGAGTTGTCATGAGTTACGTTTCACCCGCGCCATCCGTGGCCGAGGAAAGAGCGCCCTTTCCCGGCCATCCGTTCGGCGGCCTCATCCGCGAGGACCGCTTCGGCCGCATCGCCACGCTCGACAATCCGCTGTCGCAGATGCCGGTCGAGGAAACCGACGGCGACAAGCTCGATGCCCTGGACGCGACCGGCGGCTTCGATTTTCACCTCGGCGTCTACTCAAGATTTTAATCGGCGTGCGCGCCCGACCGCGGCGTGCGTAGCTTATTGGGAGTTACTGCCATGAACATCATGCCACAGACGCTGAACAAGCTGCGCGCCAAGCTGGACCGTGACTTGGTCGCAGCCCCGTTCTCCTCGTTGCCCGAATACAAGACAATCACCTACCACCAGAACCTCGGCAAGATGCTCGGCATCGAGAATCCCTTCTTCCGCTCGACCGAAGGTCCCCAAGGGCGCCACACGCTGATAGACGGCAAGCCGGTGCTCAATTTCGCCTGGTGCGACTATCTCGGCCTCAGCCGGCATCCCGATCTCATTGCCGCAGCCAAGGGCGCGATCGACACCTACGGCACCTCTGTATCGGCGAGCCGCATGGTTTCCGGCGACACGCCGCTGCACCGCGAGCTGGAGCAAGAGATCGCCGATACGATCGGCGTCGAAGGCGCCTTGGCCTTTGTCAGCGGTCATGCCGCCAACGTTTCCACCATCGGCACCATCATGACCGCCGACGATCTCATCATTCACGACGAGTTCGTGCACAACAGCGCCGTGGTAGGCATGCGCCTGTCGGGCGCCACCACCATGACCTTCAAGCACAACAAGCTCGACCTTCTGGAGCAGCTGCTGCGCCAGCAGCGCGCCAAGTACAAAAATTGCCTCGTCGTCATCGAAGGCCTCTACTCCACCGAGGGCGACGTTCCGGACCTTGCTCGCGTGGTCGAACTGAAGGAGCGCTACGGCGCGTGGCTGATGGTCGATGATGCGCATGGATGCGGCGTGCTGGGTAAGACCGGCGCCGGCCTCGCGGAGCACTGCGGCGTCCCCGGCGACAAGGTCGACATTTGGATGGGCACGCTCAGCAAGGCCTATGCCTCGTGCGGCGGCTACATCGCCGGCAACCGCGAGCTCATCGATACACTGCGCTATTCAGCTCCCGGCTTCGTTTTCTCTGTCGGATTGCCGCCAAGCATGACGGCGGCGGCGCTCGCTGCGCTGCGCGTCGTCAAGCGCGAGCCTTACCGCGTCGCGCGCCTGCACGCCAACGGCGCCTTTTTTCTCAGGGAAGCCAGGGTGCGCGGCCTGGAGACCGGTCGCTCCGATCGGCATCGGCATGCTGCCGGTGATCGTCGGCGCCACCACGCGCGCGGCAAAAATGGTGTCGAAGGTGCTTGAGCGGGGCATCAATACCTCGCTGATCATGGCGCCAGGGGTACCAGTGAACGCCGCGCGGCTGCGCTTCTTCCTCACCTGCGAGTTCACTCCGCAGGAGATCACGCACGCCCTCGATGTCACGCACGAAGTGATCACGCGCTGATGTAGCGCGCCGCCTGGGCATTGAGCTCAAGCGGCGCGGTCGCCGGCGCCGCCGTGCGGCCGGCTACCTCGTAGCCCTGCGCGACGAGGTGGCCCTGCCGCGCGTCTGCAACCATCGCAAGACGCGTGTTCCAATTGAGGATCGGCGCCTTCAGCCACGCAAAGCTCGGATCCAGCTCGGTCGTCACGCTATGCATCTGGCGGGCGCGCCCGGCGCTGTCGTTGCCGCGTGCGTGCCCCGACCATCCCGGTGTCTGCCAATGGTTGGCTGCCGTGTTGCCGCCTTCGTGCACGCGCGCCTCGTCTTCGGTGCGCTCGATCACCGCCGTCTCGGCCGGCTTCAGGCCGGCCAGCGAAAAGATGGCCGGCGTCGAGATCGGACGCTCCATGAGCATGCGCTTGGCATCCGCGAATGACGGCGCCGTCTCGAAGACTTCACGCAGCAGGTGCGCCGGCGTCAGGTGTTGCATGCGCCATACGCGGTGGCGGTTGACGGCCCAGTCGAGATAGAACTGGCCGAGCGGGCGGCGCATCGGCGCCTGGTTGAGCGCCGCCGAGAAGCGTCCCGGCGCCATGGCTTGCAAGACTCCCGTATATCCGGGCCAGGTTAGCGTCACGAACGGCCCGGCAGCTCCCGCCACGCGCGCCGCAATGACATAGCGACCAAGCCCATGCGTCACCCAGTCGAGCACACGCACGAGACGCGCGCTGTTGCCGTCGGGCGAAGGGCCGACACGGCAGGTGCAGCCCCACTCGTAGTTCACCGACAGGAAGTAGGCGCCGGGGCGACCAAGCCGCTCGGCGACGGCGTCGATCTCGTCGAGGTGCGCGCTGTCCTGCTTGGCGAGCCAGCGCCGCGATACGGCATCGAGAGCGCGCAGTGCTGAGCGCGGCACTCCCGCCGTGGCGCCGTCGATCAGCGCGTCGGCGCGCGCCGCTTCCAGTTCCAGCGTCTCCAAGGGAAAGCCGACACCGACATCATAGACTGGGATTTGCTCCAATGGGTGCATCGGCTCCACTTCGCACGCAGGCGTCATATGCGCCAGCACCACATGATGTGGGGGCGCTCGGCTCGATTGCATAGGTTATTGCCGCGCGAGCAATCCACAGCGATTTCACGGCGATCGTGGTGCTCTCCTCGATGCGTGCACGGCTTAAGGCTTAGACTGACGACTGCCAATCAGCGCCACCGCGGAAAGCTGCATGACAGATCCAAACGCCGCCCCGCTCGCCGTCGACCCGTGGGGCCGCTATAAGCCCACCGTCCCGGCTGCCCTGTGCATCATGGCGTTGCGGCGGCGGATCGCCCGCGGCGCTATCAAGAGACCCATACGCAAGCTCTTGGCGCGGATGAGCCCTCAGTACGACGTCGAGGTCGACGGGTTGAGGATGCGCTGTCGCGTCGGCGATAACTACACCGAGCAGATGGCGCTCGAGCGCAACGGCCACAGCAACCGCATCGCCATCGAGGTCATCACATCGGAATTAAAGCCCGGCGATGTGTTCGTCGATATCGGCGCCAACTGCGGGCTGTTCGTCGTCTTCGCCGCCCGCAAGGTCGGCCCGCGCGGCCGCGTCATCGCCATCGAGCCGCTGCCGCCGATGCTGGCGCGGCTGAAGTTCAATGCCGCAGCCAATGGGTTCGCCAACGTATCCGTATTCGAAACGGCGGTCGGCGAGGCAGCCGGGAAGGCAACGATTCATGTCAGCAGCACGCCAGTTCGGACACGCAAGCCTGGTCGGCACGGAAGGCGCAGAACTGACGGTTCCGGTCACGCCCCTCCTCTCAATCATCGAGACGGCGGGCGTGCAACGCATCGACGCCCTGAAGATCGATATCGAAGGCTATGAGGATCGGGCCCTGGTGCCCTTCATACGGACCGCGCCGCGACACCTGTGGCCGGCGCGCATCTTCATGGAGGTCGACCACGCCTCGCGCTGGAAGGACGACTGCCTGGCCTGCCTCTTGCGTGCTGGCTACCACGAGCGCTGGCGCAGCGGCAGCGATGTCCTGCTGGCCCTCGGGGCTACCTCCGGCACCTGACCTGGGTCCTCCCTGCCCCGCAAATGCCGTAGCCGATTGACATTTTCCGGGGCTTCGAGGATAAACCCGCCTCCCGCGCCCCCTCAACCGGGGCGCGCAATGCGCTGCCCGAGGCCTGATCGCTATGTTAGGCGATCTATAAAGACCGCAGCTCGTCTGCGGCGCCATAGGGCGCGGAAAACGTTGAAGGAATAGCCATGTACGCTGTCATTAAGACGGGCGGCAAGCAGTACCGTGTTGCTGCTGACGACGTCATTACTATCGAGAAACTCGCCGGAGAAGCCGGCTCCAAGGTCGAGTTCGCCGAGGTCCTCATGATCGGCGGCGATTCTCCCAAGTTCGGCAGCCCGTTCGTATCGGGCGCCAAGGTCGTCGCCGAGTTCGTCGAGGCGACGCGCGGCCCGAAGGTCATCTCCTTCAAGAAGCGCCGCCGCAAGAACTCGCGCCGCAAGCGGGGCCACCGCCAGGACCTCGTCACGGTTCGCATCACGAGCATTGTCGGCGCCTAAGCGGCCGCCCGAACTTCAAGGATTTGTTTCATGGCACAAAAGAAAGCAGGCGGCTCGACCCGTAACGGGCGCGACTCGCATTCCAAGCGGCTCGGCGTCAAACGCTACGGCGGCGAGCGCGTCATCCCGGGCAACATCCTGGTGCGCCAGCGCGGCACGCAGTGGCACCCGGGCTCGGGCGTCGGCATGGGCTCTGACCACACCATCTTCGCCGTCGTCGAAGGCGCGGTCGAGTTCGCCACCAAGCGCAACGGCCGCGTTTACGTGTCGGTGCGTGGTAGCGAGGCCGAGACGGCCGAGTAATCGGCGGCAGTCCACCCAGATTTTGCTCAAGGGGGATGTCGCGACGTCCCCCTTTTGCATAGCCGAACGGCAGCTTTTCGATTTGCCGATGTGAGATCGGAGCGCGGTGCGCATGCGCTCGCCACGTTTAAGCTACCGACCTATCGATGCCCGCGATGCAGGTCGCGTCGCGCTGCTTGCCGGCGACTGGGACGTGGCGCGCATGACCTCGCGCATCCCACATCCCTATTCGCTGATCGACGCCGACTTGTGGATCGCCTCTATCGGCAACGACGAGTTCGTGCGCGGCATCGAACGCGACGGGGAGCTGATCGGCGCCGTCGGCTACATCAGCGGCGAGCCTGGGCAGGCGGAGATCGGCTATTGGATCGGCAAACCGTGGTGGGGCAACGGCTACGCCACGGAGGCAGCGAGCGCGCTGATGGGTTATTGTTTCGACGTGGCCGGCTTTCGGCGCCTCAACTGCGGCCACTTCATCGATAACCTCGCCTCGGCGCGCGTGATCAAGAAACTGGGTTTCCGACGCATCGGCAGCGGCGCGCAATGGTGCGAGGCACGCAATAGCGAGGTGGCGACGGTAAAGTATGCGCGCGGGCGACCTTTGCTCAGCCGCTGGCGGAGTAGTGCGCGATGAAGTTTCTCGATCAGGCCAAGATCTACATTGCCTCGGGAGAGGGCGGCACCGGCTCGCTATCGTTCCGGCGCGAGAAGTTCATCGAGTTCGGTGGCCCTGACGGCGGCGACGGCGGCAAGGGCGGCGATGTGTGGGCCGAATGCGTCGATAACCTCAATACGCTGATCGACTACCGCTACCAGCAGCATTTCAAGGCCAAGAGGGGCGGCCACGGTGCGGGCAGGAACCGCGCCGGCGCAAACGGCGATGACTGCATCATCAAGGTGCCTCCGGGCACGCAGATTTTCGCCGAGGACCAGGAGACGCTGCTCGCCGATCTATCCAAGCCCGGCGAACGCGCGCTGCTCGCCAAGGGCGGCAACGGCGGCTTCGGCAACGCGCATTTCAAATCCTCGACCAATCAGTCGCCGCGTCGTGTCAACCCCGGCCAGCCGGCTGAAGAGCTGACCATCTGGTTGCGCCTGAAACTGATCGCCGATGCCGGCATCGTCGGTATGCCCAACGCGGGGAAATCGACGTTCCTCGCCGCGGTGAGCGGCGCCAAACCGAAGATCGCCGCCTACCCGTTCACGACCCTGCATCCCAATCTTGGCGTCGTGCGTGCCGGCGATGTCGACTTTGTGCTCGCCGACATCCCCGGGCTCATTGAAGGGGCGAGCGAAGGCGCCGGCATCGGCACGCGCTTTCTAGGCCATGTCGAGCGCACCAAGGTGCTGCTGCACCTTGTCGACGCGACAGAGGAGGACGTGGCAAAAGCCTACCGCACCGTGCGGCGCGAGCTAAAGCTTTACGGCGAAGAGCTCGACAAGCGGAAAGAGATCGTCGCGCTGTCGAAGTGCGATGCCCTAGACAAGGAGACGCTTGAGGTCCGCGCCGAGGCGCTCAAGAAAGCGGCAAAGAAGAAGCCGCTGGTCCTCTCGGCCGTGTCTGGAGAGGGCATGCGAGAGGCGCTGTTCGCCCTCGGGCGTGAGATCACGCGCGGCAAGAAAGAAAGCGCGGAGGCCGCCACGCCTAAGCAATCGTGGCGCCCCTGATCATGCCTTGCTGTGCGCGGTTGTGCCGTTTGGGCGCGAGCTGGCCGCTTTGTTAAGGAAGCGGTCACCGCGCCAGCATGCATTTCGCCTGCGATTACGGCTTCTTCAGCCCGCCTGCCCCATCTAAAACGCTGGAAGAGTAGTGGGGCGCCGGGCGCAGCGCCGGGTTAAGCGATTGCCAAAGCGGACGACCGCGTTTGTGACTTTGCCGATCGCGGCCCTGGCGGCCGCGTCGCTCGCCGTCGTGCTCTCCTCGCTGTTCATCGGTGCCCGGGAAGTCGACAGCATCGCCCTCGCCCGCCAGCGCGAGACCATCGATCACGCTCTCGCCCAGCATGGTCATTCGTTGGCCCGCGAGCTGCGCGTACAAACCGTATGGACAAAGTCCTACCTGAAGACGCGCGCGCGCGACGCCGATTGGATGCGTTCGTTCTACGGCATCTACCTCAACCAGCTGTTGGGCTATGACCGCATCTACGTGCTCGCCGGCGACGACACCCCGGTGTTCGGCTACGTGGCGGCCGATCAATCGGCGGCGGATTTCGCCGCGATAGGCAGCGATCTCACGGACCTGCTCGCCGCTGTGCGCCATCCCCACAAGATGCCAGCCTATGACGTCGTAACGACCGACGTGCCCCTGCTCAGCGGCAGGATGGAGCATCACACCTCTGTCGCCGACGTGCGGGCGATCGGTGGGCGACCCGCGACCGTCGTCGTGTCGACGATCATGCCGGACCGAGGCTTTGGCGGCAGCGTCACCGACGCTCCGATGCTGCTGGTCGCAGTCGAGGAAATCGACAAGGCGTTCACCCGCGAACTTGGCGACGACTTCGGTTTCCGCGACATGCACTGGGAGACGCATGGCGTTTCGAGTAATGAATCCGGCAATGTCGTCAAATCCATCAACGGCGCGGCCGTCGGCACGCTCGCCTGGCAACGGGAACGCCCCGGCATGGAGTTCATCCGGCGTGTCACACCGGGGTTGACGCTTTCGCTGCTGCTCATCGGCCTGCTGACGTATCTGCTGATCCTGTGGGGCAAGCGGCAGGCCAAGCATCTCCTCGAGAGCGAGGAGCACGCCACGCTCGCTGCCCGCACCGACGCGCTGACCGGATTGCCCAACCGCGTCGCACTGCGTGAAGCGTTCACCAGGCAGCTCGAGGCGGCGCAACAGCGCGAGGAGAAGCTCGGCGCGCTATCGATCGACATCGATCAGTTCAAGTCGATCAATGACGCCTTCGGCGCCGGTATCGGCGATGCCGTCCTTGTTTCCGCCGGCGCGGCGGCTGCGTGCAATCCTGCCGCGGGACGGCTTCCTCGCCCGACCCGACGGCGACACCTTCGTCATACTGGTCTCGCATCTGGATGAGGCTAGGCTCGCCGAATTAGCGGCGGACGCCATCGCGGCGCTCGCCGAACCGTTTGAACTGGGCGGCACCCGCGTCTTCGTTACCGCTTCCGTCGGCTATGCGATCAGCCCGCGCGACGGCGACTCGGGGGATGAGCTCCTGCGCCGCGCCGAGCTCGCCGTCGACAAAGCCAAGGATAGCACCCAGGACGCCGCAGTCGCATTCGCGCCTGAAATGGACGCGGAAATCACTTACCGGCACATGCTGGAGACGGCGTTGCGCCACGCCGTCGCCGAGGGCGCCATCAGTGTCGTATACCAGCCGCTGATGGACGCGAGCGGCACCTGCATGCTCGGCGTCGAGGCATTGGCACGCTGGACTGATCCGACCTTCGGCGCCGTGTCACCCGAGATCTTCATCCCGTTGGCCGAGGAGACCGGCCTAATCCAGACCATCGGCCAGCTGGTGTTGCGTCGCGCCGTCGAGGACGGCAAGGCGTGGCCGCAGATCAGCGTTGCCGTCAATGTCTCGGCTTCGCAGATCCACCACGGCGATGTCGTCGGGGTAGTGCGCGGCGTGCTTGAAGACAGCGGATTTCCCGCCGAGCGGCTGGAAATCGAGATCACCGAAAGCGTGCTGCTTGCCGACGAGAAGCGCGCCAACGAGCAGATGCGCGGATTGCAGGCTCTGGGCGTCAGGGTGGCCCTCGATGATTTCGGCACCGGCTATTCCGGCCTGCAGTACCTGCGCCGCTTCGGCTTCGACAAGTTGAAGATAGATCGCAGCTTCATCGACGGCGCCGGCGCCCCGCAGGACAGCTCGGTCATTCTCGCCTCGATCATCAAGCTCGGGCAGGATCTCGACCTCACCATCACCGCTGAGGGTGTCGAGACCCGCGAGCAACAGCGCTGGTTGCAGGCCGCCGGCTGCCACCAGCTGCAAGGGTTCTTGTTCTCGCGCCCCCTGCCGCCCGACCAGATCACCGCCTTCATCTCCGCCAACACGGCCTGTGCCGCGGTGGCAAGCTGACGCGCGCTTCCCCTCGCACGCACACACGCCCCTATCGCGGGCCAACAGCCTCGACTAATCAGGGTAGTGAAAGAGGGCGGGCGAAGGCACCAGCATCGGCATGAGCAATCAGTACGACGTCATCGTCATCGGCGCCGGCCTCGGTGGTCTCACGGCCGCGGCCATGCTCGCCAAGGCCGGCTGCAAGACGCTGCTCATCGAGCGCAACTACGGCGTCGGCGGGGCCGCCTCGACCTACAAGTCGGGCGACCTCATCGTCGAGGCTTCGCTGCACGAGACGTCCAACCCGCATGATCCAATCGACCCCAAGCACGACATCCTCGGCAAGCTGGGCGTCCTCGAGAAGGTCGTCTGGGTTCCTACGGGGAGCGTTTATGAAGCGCGCGGCGGCCCGCTCGGCGTGCCGTTCGTGCTGCCGGAGGGATTTGCCGAGGCGCGTGCAGCGCTCATCGATCGCTTCCCCTCCCTGCGCATACAGATAACCGATGTGCTCGCCGACATGGAGCGCATCGCCAGCGGCCTCGGCACCCTCAGCCGCGGACGCGCCGCCTTCGACCAGCCGCTCGATGGGCTTTCCGCGCTATTGAAAATGGGGCCGGTGGTGACCGGTTGGCGACGTTCGCTCTCTGATCGACTGGGCCGCGCCTTCGCGGACAACGAGGGGGCCAAATGCGCTATCGCCGCCAACATGCTGTACTGGCACGACGATCCGGACACGCTGTGGTGGCTCCTCTTCGCGGTGGCGCAGGGCGGTTACATCGGATCGGGCGGACGCTACATCCAGGGTGGCTCGCAACGCCTAAGCAACGCGCTTGCCCGCGCCATGAAGGCATCGGGCGGTGAGCTGCTTCTCCACCGACGCGTCACAGAGATCCTGCTCGACGCCGCCAGCCTGCCGATCGGTGTCGCCCACGAGGGCAAGAAGGGCGGTGATCGCATCGAGGCGCGGGCGCCTATCGTCGTCGGCAACGCCGCTCCGGCGTTACTGGCCGACATGCTGCCCGCAGCACAGCGAGCCAAATTCTCTGCGCCCTACGCCAAGCAGCCGTATTCTATCTCGCTCTTCTCGGCGACCTTCGGCCTCGCGCAACCTCCCGCGCACTTCGGCATCGGGGCGTACGCGACGATGCTACTGCCGGAGTGGATGCGCACCCTCGCAGACTACCGCCGCGGCGCCGCACTGATGGCGAACGCCCCGGGCGAAGCTATGCCACCGCTCGCCGTTGTCGATTATGCGGCCATCGATAGCGGCCTCGGCGGGCCGCCCTATGCCGTCTCGGTCGTCGGCTCGGATCGGCTGGCCAACTGGCAGGGCCTCGACGATGCCGCCTACGAAACCAAACGCGGGCTGTGGCGGCAAGCGATCGTCACAGCGCTCGATCGCACCTACCCGGGCTTTGCAGAAGCCATCGTCACATCGGTGTTCAGCACCCCCAGCTCGATGAACTCCTACCTCAACGCGCCCGAGGGCGCCGTGTATGGCTTTGCGCCCCTGCCACCGGCCGGGCCCATATGGGCTGGTTCGGGCCGTTCACCACGCACACCCATCGACCGGCTGTTTCTGGCCTCCGCCTATACCAGCAGCGGCGGCTATACCGGCGCCATCTTAGGCGGCGCCATGGCGGCGCGGCAGGCACTCGCCGCACTGCCGGTTAGCAAAAAATAGGCATCTGCCGTGCTAGTCCGGCGGCCGATGAAACCCGCACCGCAGGACCGATAAAATGACCGAAACGATGGGTTTGCGCTCGAAGCTGCATCAGAGCTGGGGCTGGCTGCTGGCCCTCGGCATCGTCCTCATCCTTTTCGGTTTCCTCATCTTGACCACGCCGATGGGTGTGGTCACCGCCTCGCTGACGACTGAAGTCTGGATCGCCGCCGCGATGGTGGCCGGCGGCGTGCTGCAGCTGATGCACGGCATCAAATCCGGTGATTGGAGCCATGCCACCTGGCAGATGCTCGGCGGCGGCATCTTCATCGCTGGCGGCGTGCTCATTTTCCTCCATCCTACGCTCGGCCTCGTCTCGCTGACCATGCTCATTGCCGTAACACTCGTTGCCCAGGGCATCACCTCACTGATGGTCGGTGGCGGCGTCGGCGACGCGCGCAGCCGCCGCTGGCTGATCCTGTCGGCGGTGATCTCGATCGTCGCGGGACTTTTGATCCTGTTCGATCTGCCCTCCTCGGCCGGGTGGACGCTGGGCACCATCGTCGGCGCCGCGCTGTTCCTGCAGGGCGTCAGCCTCACGCTGCTGGCATTCGAGGTTCACTCGCCGAGCTGACGAGCTCGATCGCACGCGCCAGCCACACCGTGTGGCCGCCGCAGGCTGGATCCTCGATGACGTGACGCATCACTGCGAAGCCGTTGCCGTCGAGCAGGCTGCGGTATTCCTCGGCCCCGAGGCTGGCGTGATAGAGCGCCTGACCATACAGCTCGCCGATGGCTTCCCCATGCGCCGGTCCGGACGTGAACAGTAACAGCCCGCGCGGCGCGATATGCTCGCGGAAAACCGCAAACATGCCGCGCTGCGCCTCGGCCGGCAGGTGGAAGAAGCTGTCCCAGGCGACGATGGCGTCGAAACGCTGGCCCAATGCGAGGCCGCGCATGTCGCCGACGATCCACGACATGGCGGGAAACCGCTCGGCACAAATCGAAATCATGCTCGCTGCCGCATCGACGCCGGTGACACGGCAGTCGTTGTCGATCAGGTACCGTGCGATCGGCTCGCCAGCGCCGCACCCCACATCAAGTATATCGCGGCGCTCGGGGTCGAGATGCGCCAGGAGGTCATCGAGATAGTCGCGCTCCATGAGCTGCCGGCCGCGGTCGCGATCGAAAGCCGCGGCATTGGCCTCGTAGACATGCACCACCTCGCTCATACGGGTTCCTTATTCAGTGCGGCCGATACGCTGCAACATCCCAGATGCGGGCCACGCCGTCGAATGAGGCTGTGACGAGCCGCGTTCCGTCTGGGCTGAAGGACGCTGTCTGCACCTCGCTCCCATCGGTTGACAGCGTCACCAGCAAAGCGCCGGTGGCGGCATCCCAGAGCCGCACTTTCTTATCGTGCGAAGCTGTAACGACGAGCTTGCCGTCGGGACTGAACTCGCCGTCCATCACCGGACGCCCGTGGCCCGGCAGCGTCAACAACAGGGCGCCGCTGCGCGCATCCCAAACTCGCCCAGTGCGATCGCTCGATGTGGTGACGACCCTGGCGCCATCGGCGCTGAAGCCGACGTGCAGCACGCCGCGTTCGTGGCCGGTCAACGTAGCAAGGCGCGAACCCGTCGTGGCGTCCCACACGGCGGCGGTCTCGTCGCTGCCGGCGGTTGCGACTTTCGTCCCGTCGGGGCTGAACACCGCCCCCAGGACCATGCGCTGGTGGCCTTGCAGCGTGGCTATGGCGGCGCCTGTGGCAGCATCCCACACGCGCGCGGTCTTGTCGGTCGAGGCGGTCACGATGCGCCGCCCGTCGGGGCTGAAAGCCGCGCGCATCACCGGCCCGGTGTGACCCAGCAGTTCGGCGACTGCCTTGCCCGTACCCGCATCCCACACCGTGCCGACTTTATCGCGCGAGGCGGTCACGACGCGGTTCCCGTCGGGGCTCCAGGCGGCATACTCCAGCATGCCCGCATGCCCGGCCAGCGTGGCGAGCTGCCGCGCCGAGGCCGCATCCCAGATGCGCGCGCTGCCATCGCGCGAAGCAGTGACGATGCGCTCCCCGTCCGGACTGAAGGCGGCGCTGCGCACCGCTTCCTCGTGTCCGGTGAGGACGGCTGTCTCAGCTCCGGTCACCGCATCCCAGACTCGCGCCGTGCCGTCACTCGACGCCGTCACCACCTTCTTGCCGTCCGGGCTGAAGGCAGCGCTAGCCAGATCGCGCGCATGCCCCTTGAGGACGAGAGCCGGCGGCGGGCCTTCCGCCGGTGCGGTACCGCCCGCCCCTTGCGCGGCGAACGACGTGCACAGGAAAATGCTGGTGACAGCGATGAGGCATACGCGCTGGCGTAGATGCATTGGGGCTCCCCGATAGCGTGCGCCTGCCGCCCGCCTGGGCGGGGGCTACCGGCTGTTCATGGGTGCCACGCTATACAGGCCGAAGGCCCTTCTTTTTCGGCAAGGCTACCGCTTTTGGCGTGTCTGGGCTATCAGGCGTGCCTTGACCCCTACCGATAAGCCGGCGACGCAACGCAAACCATGACAACGCAAGCCAAAACAGCCCCGCAGGGCGGCGCGCGCCCGGAGTGGACGCACGCCCGCCGCGTCGTCGTCAAGATCGGGTCAGCACTGCTGACCGATCGGACGACCGGCCAGCTCAAGGCCGAGTGGTTGGCCTCGCTGCTCGATGACGTGGCGGCGCTGACCGGCGCCGGCAAGCAGGTCGTGCTCGTCTCCTCGGGCGCCATCGCGCTTGGCCGTCACACCTTGAAACTGCCCAAGGGGCCGCTCGAACTCGAGCAAAGCCAGGCGGCGGCGGCGGTCGGCCAGATCAGTCTCGCGCACGCATACCAGGAGATGTTCCGTGACCGCGGTCTCGTCGCGGCGCAAATCCTTTTGACGCTCGGCGACACCGAGGAGCGGCGCCGCTATCTCAACGCGCGCCATACCATCGAGACCCTGCTCGAGTTGAAAGCCGTGCCGGTCGTCAACGAGAACGACACCGTAGCGACGACCGAGATACGCTACGGCGACAACGACCGGCTGTCGGCGCGCGTCGCCTCGATGGTCTCGGCCGACTGTCTGGTGCTGCTGTCCGACATAGACGGCCTCTACACTGCGCCGCCCGCCGCCAACACCGGCGCCACGCGGCTGGATGTCGTGACCGCCATCACTCCGGAGATCGAGGCCATGGCCGGCGATGCCGGTACCGAGTTGTCGAAGGGCGGCATGCGTACCAAGGTCGAGGCGGCAAAAATCGCGCTCGGCGGCGGCACACACATGGTCATCGCCAGCGGCAAGGTCATGCACCCGCTGCGCTCCATGACCGAAGGCGCCGCCTGCACGTGGTTCCTCGCCCACTCCGACCCTATGACGGCGAGGAAGCGCTGGATCTCCGGGCAGCTGGAGCCCAAGGGTCAACTGCACATCGATGCCGGTGCCGCCAACGCACTCTCGCAAGGCAAGAGCCTGCTGCCGGCCGGCGTGCTGCGGGTCGAGGGCAATTTCGACCGCGGCGACGCCGTCATCATCCGCGCGCCCGATGGCAATGAGCTGGGCCGCGGGCTCGTCGCCTATGCCCGTTTCGACGCCGAACGCATCATCGGCAAGAAAAGCTCAGAGATCGCCACTATATTGGGGGTGTCGCGCTGCGATGAGCTGATCCATCGCGACGACATGGCCCTGCACCGGAAGTGACGCGCCAATGAACAAGCCCGAGCGCATGGACGCGACGACCGAAGAGACGATGCTCGCCATCGGCCGGCGGGCGCGCGTGGCCGCGCACGCCTTGTCGCTCGCCGCGCCCGCGGCCAAAACCCAAGCGTTACGTGCCGCTGCCAAGGCCCTGCGCGATGCAACGCCGGCCATCCTAGCCGCCAACGCCAAGGACATCGCCGCGGCGCGCGCTGCTGGACGCCCGGCAGCCTTCATCGACCGGCTGTTGCTGGATGAAGCTCGCATCGCGGCAACTGCCGACGGTGTCGAGGAAATCGCCGAACTGCGCGACCCGGTCGGCACCGTGCTGACCGAATGGACGCGGCCCAACGGCTTGCGCTTTGAGCGCGTGCGCGTGCCGATCGGCGTCATCGGCATCATCTACGAGAGCCGTCCGAACGTGACGGCCGACGCCGGGGCGCTGGCCGTCAAGGCCGGCAACGCCGCCATTCTGCGGGCCGGCTCGGAGAGCCTCAATTCGGCGCTCGCCATTCATGCCGCGCTGGTTGCCGGACTGAAAAGCGCCGGCCTGCCCGAGGCCGCTATCCAGCTGGTGCCGACCCCCGACCGTGCCGCTGTCGGCCACATGCTGGCCGGCCTTGACGGCGCCATCGACGTGATCGTACCGCGCGGCGGCAAGAGCCTCGTCGAGCGGGTGCAGAAGGAAGCGCGCGTACCGGTGTTCGCGCACCTCGAAGGCCTGTGCCACACCTACGTCGACAAGGACGCCGACCTCGACATGTCGGTGAGCATCGTCCTCAACGCCAAGATGCGGCGAACCGGGGTGTGCGGGGCGACCGAGACGCTGCTCGTCGATGCGGCCGCGCCGCCGACGTTTGTGCCCACGCTCGTCACGGCGCTACTCGAGGCAGGCTGCGAAGTGCGCGGCGATGCGGCAACGCAAAAGGCCGATGCCCGCGTCCACCGCGCCACCGAGACCGATTGGGCGACCGAGTATCTCGACGCCGTCATCGCCGTGAAGGTCGTCGACGGCGTTGCCGGCGCCATCGACCATATCGCGCGCTACGGCACTCGGCACACCGAAGCCATCGTCACCGCCAACACGGCGACCGCCGAGCGGTTCCTGCGCGAGGTCGATTCCGCTATCGTGCTGCATAACGCCTCGACCCAGTTCGCCGACGGGGGAGAATTCGGCTTCGGCGGCGAGATCGGCATCGCCACCGGCAAGCTGCACGCCCGCGGCCCGGTCGGGGTCGAGCAATTGACGAGTTTCAAGTACGTGGTGCACGGCGCCGGCCAAGTCCGGCCCAAGTAAGCGCGCCAACACGAAGGAGCCGCCGATGCCGCGTTCATTGTCTTGTATCGCCCTCTTGGTCGCCATCGGCGCCGCTTCCGCCGTGCCGTCCGCGGCCAATGACAGGCGGCAGGCGCGCAATCCCGCTCCGCCGGCCAAGGACTGCACCCGCCTCAACGGTCGCTACGGCTACTACGACAATCCGTGGTGCACCCCTGCCGAGCAGCGTGCCTGGGACCGCGCCGAGGCGCGCCGTTTGCCGCGCTAGCCGCCGCCGCACGACCCGAGCCGCCCGGCGCCGCGATGTCGCCTGATTGGCGTGGCTTCTGCGGGCAAAATTGCACAACGGGAGACGCGCCATGTTCAAGAAAATCCTTCTAGTGTTGGTGCTGCTCATCGCCGGGTTTGCCGGCTACGTCGCCATGCAGCCGGACGAACTGCTCATCGAGCGCCAGGCCACCATCGCCGCGCCGCCCGAAGCGGTATTCGGACAGGTCAACGACCTGCACAAATGGGACGCCTGGTCGCCTTGGGCGAAGCTCGACCCGAATGCGAAGGTCGGCTTCGAGGGACCGGCAGCCGGCAAGGATTCGGCATTCACCTGGTCGGGCAACGACAACGTCGGCGAAGGGCGCATGACCATCGTCGAAAGCCGCCCGGCCGAGTTCGTCGACATCGCCGTCGCCATGACCAAGCCGTTCGAGAACAACAGCAACTCAACATTCGCGTTCAAGCCGGAGGCCAATCAGACGGTCGTCACCTGGCGCATGGGCGGCAAGCAGAACTTCATCGAGAAGGCCATGTGCATCGCCATGAACGGCAAGAAGATGCTCGGCGAAGAAATGGACAAGGGGCTGGCCAAGCTGAAGACCGTTGCCGAGCAGGGTGCGCCGACGGCGCCCTAGCGGCGGATCCTTCCGATTTGAGAATTCGACCGCAAGGATCGGAGTGTCGAACCCGCCTGGGGCCTCTATGTGTAGGGCATGGAACACGCCAGAATGGCCCTCATGCCCCGTACTCTCACAAAGCCTGGGCCTGCAGCGAAGTCACTCGACGAGCGTCGCTGGCAGGCGGTCGTCGCCCGCGACAAGGCGGCCGACGGAACATTCTACACCGCCGTCGCGACGACTGGCATCTATTGCCGGCCATCGTGTTCGGCACGCCAACCGCTGCGCAAGAACGTCAGCTTCTATTCGACGAGCGCCGAGGCCGTAGCGGCCGGATATCGCGCCTGCAAGCGCTGCAAGCCGGACGCCCCGGCCGATGCTGTCGCATACGACCCGAACGCCGCCAAGGTCACCGCAGCATGCCGCATGATCGAGGCAGCCGAGACGCCGCCGAGGCTTGACACCTTGGCGCGTGTCGCCGGCATGAGCCCGCACCATTTCCATCGCGTGTTCAAAGCGCTGACCGGCGTGACACCGAGGGCCTACGCGGCCGCCCATCGCCAGCAGCGCGTGCGTGCCGCGCTCAGCGCGGAGGGATCCGTAACGGAGGCGATGTACACCGCCGGCTACAATTCCAGCAGCCGCTTTTATGCAGAGGCGAGCCAGGCGCTCGGTATGAAGCCGCGCAGTTACCGCGCGGGCGGAGCCGACGTCGTGATCCGCCACGCCGTTGCTGGCAGCTCGCTCGGGCCCGTGCTCGTGGCTGCCACCGACAAAGGCATCTGCGCGATTTTCTTCGGCGATGATCGCGAAGCGCTCCAGCGGGAACTGAGCCGTCGCTTCCCGCGCGCAAGCTTGCAGTCGGCCGACAAGCCCTTCGCCAAGCTCATTTCTGCGGTTGTTGCCCACATCGAGGCGCCCGCTAAGGCGTTCGACCTGCCGCTCGACATTCGCGGCACGGCCTTCCAGCATCAGGTATGGGAGGCCTTGCGCGAGATTCCGCCCGGCGAGACGGTGACCTATGGCGATATCGCCCGCCGCATCGGCAAGCCGGCCGCGGTGCGCGCGGTCGGCACAGCCTGCGGCGCCAACCCCATCGCCGTCGCTGTCCCCTGCCATCGCGTCGTCGGCAGCAATGGCGCCCTCACCGGCTACCGCTGGGGTGTCGAGCGCAAGCGCAAGCTGCTGGAACGTGAAAAGCGCAAGCCGCGCGACTAGGCGACGTGGCGGCGGCTCGCCTCGGCGAGGAGCGCCAGGACCTCCGTCTGCGGACGAGCTTCGCTGAACAGGAAGCCCTGGCCTTCCTTGCAGCCTTCCGCCGCGAGGCATGCCAGATCGGCCTGCGTCTCGATACCTTCGGCGACGACCTTCATGTCAAGGCCGGACGCCAGACCGAGGATCGCGCGCACGATCGCCAGCGTGTGCCGGTTGCCGGGCAGGTCGCGCACGAAGGAGCGGTCGATCTTGATCTTGTCGAACGGGAATGCGCGCAGGTAGCTGAGCGAGGAGTAGCCCGTGCCGAAATCGTCCATGGAGATGCGGACGCCCAGCCCGCGCAACGCGTGCAGGTGAGCGATGACTTGGTCGGTGCGCTCGAGCAGCACGCTCTCAGTGATCTCGACGTCCAGACGCCCGGGGTCGAGGCCGGTCTCTTGGAGCGCTTCGCTGACGGTGTTGAAGACGTTGCCGAGGCGGAACTGCATCGGTGACAGGTTCACGGCCACCTTGACGTGCTCGGGCCATTCGCAGGCATCGGCGCAGGCCCGACGCAACACGAAGTTGCCCAGCGGGGTGATAAGCCCGGTTTCTTCGGCCAGGGGGATGAATTCCGACGGAGGGACATAGCCGCGCGTCGGATGCGGCCAACGCAGCAGCGCCTCGAAACCGATGACATCGCGACTGACCAGATCAACGAGCGGCTGATAGTGCACCACAAGCTGTTCGGCGGCGATCGCTTGGCGCAGATCGACCTCGAGTTGGCGGCGCGCCTGCGCCTGGGCGTCCATTTCCGGCTCAAAAAAGCGAAAGGTCGACTTGCCGGCGGCCTTCGCGCGGTAAAGGGCCAGATCGGCATTGCGCAGCAGCCGGTCCGCATCATCGCCATCGGTTGGCGCTACGGCGATACCAATGGTCGTGCCCACAGTCAGCACGTGCCCCTCGGTGACGTAAGGCTCGCTGACGACGTCGATCAGTCTTTGTGCGAGGATAGCCAGTTCCTGCGGAGACTTCATATCGGGCACAAGGACCGCGAACTCGTCGCCTCCGAGGCGCGCAGCGGTATCGCGCTGCCGCGTGACGCGCTTGATGCGCTCGGCAACATCTTGCAGCAGGCGATCGCCGATCGGATGCCCCAACGTGTCGTTGACGAGCTTGAAGTTGTCGAGGTCGATGCACAGGGCCCCGACGAGATTGCCACTGCGCGCGCGCTGCGCCAGCGCATCGGCCATGTGCTGGCGGAACAGCACGCGGTTCGGCAGGTCGGTGAGAGCGTCGTGATGCGCCATGTAGGCGATGCGCGCCTCGGCCTCCTTGCGCTCGGTGATGTCGATGACGGCGATGAGGACTGCCGGCTCCCCCTCGTAGTCGAGGAGGCGCGAGAAGATGACCACTTCGAGGACGCGCCCATCGCGGGCGCGATGCTTAGAGGTAATGACGCTGGTTTCTAACGGATCAGCATCAACGCTAGATGGCTCATCGTCCGCGGCCCGCAGATCGTGCAGGCTCATAGCCAACAACTGTTCCCGGCTGAAACCGTAATGCGACAGCGCCGCGGCGTTGGCGGCCAGAAACCCCTGCGTGTCACGACGCAGCACGAACATGGGAACCGGGTTGTCTTCGAAGAGCAGGCGGAACGAGGCTTCCCGCTGCTTGAGGGACGTTATGTCCATGCGCAAACCGATCACGCCGCCATCGGAAGTCTTGCGTTCCTCGATGAGAATGCAGCGCCCGTCGGACAGGTTCTGCTCGTGCTGGTCACCCGGCTTGTGCAGCAAGCCGAGCCGCTCCTTGATCCACTCTTCCTCGCGTCCCTTGGCCGCCGGGTAATCGCCGCGCTCTACGCCCACGCGCAACGTGTCCTCGAGCCGCGCACCGACCTTGAAGAGATCGGCGCTGCGCTTGTAGATATCGGAATACTTCTGGTTCCAAAGGATGTAGCGCCCCTCGTGGTCGAGGAACACAATGCCCTGCGGAAGAATCTCGAGCGCTTCGCGAAGCCGCGCGTGGGCGGTCGCCGCAGTGGCCTGCGCCGCATGGGCAGCGGCACGCGCGCTCCTCAGCTTGTCACGATTGCTCTCGAGCGCCTGAAGAATCGCGGCGCATCCGGCGGAAGCGCGCTTATAAACGCGACGCCCGAACGCACGCACGGCGGCCTGGCGACCCTCGCCCCCGCCGCCTCGCTTTGACATGTCCAACATTGCTCCGCCGCTTGTGATGCGGCTTCGAGCCTGCCTGCGCCTGCCTAAGATTATATTGTCGAAGGGCGCGGCAAAAAACCGTCCGCGTACGTTGCGCCCGTTTATTGGGCAGCGCGGAGGCGCGCCGGCCTCAGCCAAGTGAACGCCACACTGGCTAAATCAACAGAAGTGACGGCAGCTGCTCGGCAGAAAAAGCCAAATTGCCCAACGACGCGCCAGTTGCGCTTAGAGCTAACGGGGGATTTACGGCGGCCATACAAATAACGCACGGCGCCGTAGCGCCGTGCGTTTTGCAGTGTGACGAGCTGACGAGCTGCTTAGTCCTTCCAGACCGGAAGCGAGGGAAGCTGCTCGGCAGTCATCTCGGTGACCAGGTTGCCGTCCTTCTGCTTTACCTGATCGATGGTGACGATCGCGTCGCTCTCGCCAAAACCGAGGAAGCCGCCGTACTCGATGGCCAGACCCTTGATCTCGCCGTTGCTGTCTTCAAGCACGGACTCGACTTCGGCGATCTTCTTGCCGTTGGCGTCGTAGATGTCCATGTCCTCGACGGTGTCGACCGTGGCGTTCAGAGGAGCGACCATCTTGGCGTCGTCTTCGCTCTTGCGCAGGTTGCCAGCAACGGCCGTACCCGAAGGTGCGGGCGCGGCAGCTTCCTTATCCATGGTCGGCGCCGGAGCCGGAGCCGGATCGGTCGCGGACGGAGCTTGCGGCGCTGGTGCCGCTGGAGCCATCTGATCGGTCTGCGTGCTGGGTGCGGTATCCTGCGTGGGAGCCATCGGAGCGTCCTGCGCGAAGGCTGGAGCGGTCATAACGGCGAGTGCGGCAACTATGCTAATTCTAGCTTTCATTTTGTAACTCCTCCTGGGTCTTTCGATTACGCAACAACAACAACTCCTAAGACGCCTCATGAGTTCTACTCACCGCCACTTATTGGACGCTCCGGCGCCTCGTAAGCGATGTAGCGGATGATTTTCCATTGGCCGTCCGGCCCCTTACGGAAAATGTCCATACCAGGTTCGACAGAGGTCACTTTCTGCTCATTAGGCAGGGTGACGGTCAGACCCCAGGTAAGACGCACGACCGCGAGGTCGCCGGCGACGATGATCTCGCCGATGTCGAGCGAGTAGACGTAGCGCTTGCTCTGATCATTCATAGACCTCTGCAATCGCGTGCAAATGTCATTGTAGTCGCGCTCGGGATAGCCTCGAAAATCATAGCGCAGCTCGGGCGCGAACAGATCGCACACCCGGTCGGCACGGCCGGCGTTGAAATCCTTCGTCCAACGCTGCAGCGCGGTGCGGATCTCATCCTCAGCATTTTGCGCGACGACGGCAGTCGCCGGCGCCAGCAGCAGCAAGGCCAACACGGTCGATACGAGGAGGTTGTCGTTTGCCATGGCTACGTTCGGGCCTCGATCACCCGCTTGTGTACTTTGCCGAGGATTTCTTCGACAGCCTCTTTGAAGGCGCCAACCGTCTGCTTCTGGTCACCATCCGCGTCCGTCCAGTTGAGCAGAAACGCCATGGTGACCGGCGTGTCGCGGACGACCATCTGCCCGGCGATTGCCATGCAATGGAAACCGTTCCAGTCGATCGATCCGCCCTTCATGTAGGCCGGCGTGTCGGCCGGCACGACGAGCGCGATGGCATCGGCCATGGCCTGGATGCGCTTGAACTCGACCAGCGTCTCTGGCTTCTGGAAGTATCCACCCTTCAGCGCGCGCTTGTAGTAGGTGACGAACTCCGCGGCGGGAACAGCCATCGTCTCGACATCGTTGAGAGCCGGCCGATACTTTGACGTATCCGGTTTGTCGTTGTCGACCAGCGCCTTCATCGCCGCCCACCCCAGGTCCTCGCCTTGCGGAGCACCGGCGACGTACGAGAAAAAGCGGCGCGTTGAATCTGGGATGTGCGCCTTCTTCAGGCCGGCGTCGGCGATGAACTTGCGGACACGCGCCGGCGTCACGCGCTTCAATGCCATGTCGGTCGCCGTATTGTCGCTGTGGGTGATCATGGCCTCGAGCGCGCTTTTGGCAGGCGTCGTGCCTGTAAGATTCAGAAGCACGGAACTGCTCAGCGAGCGCACGCCGTCGTCGACGGCCAGCTGCTCCATCTCGTCGAGGCGGCCGGCCTCGACTTCCTGCAGATACGTCGCGAGCACGAACGTTTTGAAGCAGCTGCCGCAGAACAACGCGGCATCGGGGTCGGAGGTGACGCGCCACGGGCTGGTCGGCTCATCGACGTCGATTTGCGCCCCCTTGTTGCCGGGCAGCTTGAGAAACCCATCGAGCAGATGCGGGATGGCATGTGTGTCGGCGGCAACGACGCCTTCTCCCGCGGCCAGTTCCGGCGCGCGCACGAGGGCTGCCGACCCCGCCAGCAATGCCGCTGAAGTCAGAAACTGGCGTCTACGCATCCTTTGCCTCCTGACGGCATCAGGAATGGCAGAGCAATCGTGAGCAGATCGTTACCGTAGTTGCATGTCGAATCCGGACAGCACGTAGAATCAATCGCTTGCCGGGTTCGCGCCAGCCTCGCGGAGGCCTACAATCTCCCCTGACGCTGCCGCCAGAGAGCCATGTCTCATCCCCTCACCCGAACCAGTGCCGCCGATCCGAGCGCCCGTCTCCCGCTCGCCTTTGCAGGGCAGCGCATCGGTCTGATGGGCGGCACCTTCAATCCTCCGCACGTCGGCCATGCGGTGTGCGCGGTCACCGCGCTGCGCCGTCTGCAGCTCGATCAGCTGTGGTGGATGGTGACGCCCGGCAATCCGTTGAAAAGCGGCGAGGGGGTGCCTTCGCTTGAAGCGCGCATGGGCGCCAGTCGCAAACTGGCCACCGATCCGCGCATAAAGGTGACCGGCTTCGAGGCCGGCCTCGGCAGCCCTTACACCTATGAAACGCTGCGCTACGTCACGCGGCGGCTGCCGGGTGTACACTTCGTCTGGGTCATGGGGGCCGACAATCTGGCCGGTTTCCACCGCTGGCAGCACTGGCAGGGCATAGCCCGGCTCGTCCCCATCGCCGTGGTCGACCGGCCCGGATGGCGGCTACCCGCTCTCGCCTCCCCGGCGGCGGGAAGCTTGGCCCGTTACCGCCTTCCGGAGGCGCTTGCCGGAAGGCTTCCACTTATGGCTCCCCCTGCCTGGACCCTGCTGAGCACTCGCCTGTCAGAAGCGTCGTCCACCGCCCTGCGCGCCGCCGCATCGGCCTAAGGCACCGCAATAATTACAATTTTTGACAACAGGAAAGCGAAGCCCGCCTCCCTTCTCGCGCATTAACTATTGCTGAAATGGGGGGTGAGGCCTTATGTTTCGCTTCGGTGGCTTGGCGGATGCCTTGTCGCTGAAGAGTGCCGCCGGTGTGAAAATGCAAAGCGCCGAGGCACAGGCCCTAAGGGGTGCATGAGGAAGGGACAACCAGCACACGATGCGAACCGCACTTGAGGGTGCCCGTACGGGCGCGCCTCACGCCGAACTTTTGTCGGCACGACAGAAGTCGGCAGCCCTGATCCAGGAAATCGTCCATTGGCTCGATGAAGCCAAGGCCGAGGCGATCGTTACGATCGATCTGGCAGGCAAATCTTCCATCGGTGACTTCATGGTGGTCGCCACCGGCCGGTCAGACCGGCACGTCGGTGCGATCGCCGACCAAATCGGACGCAAGCTAAGAGAAAAGGGCCTCGGTCGCGTTCGCGTCGAGGGCCTTGAGGCTTGCGACTGGGTATTGGTCGACACCGGCGACATCATCGTCCACGTCTTCCGTGACGAGGTGCGTGACTTCTATAACCTCGAGAAGATGTGGTCGGCAGAGCGGCCGAGCGAGCCAACGACCGCACACTGACGCGTACCAGCGTCGCGGCACGCTCGCGCGTTCATCTGAAATTGCCCCACTGCGGCGGGAGGAACGGTCGTGCGCCTCATCGTTGCCGCCGTCGGCCGCCTGAAGGACGCCGAGCGCGAATTGTGCGAGCGCTACGCCAAGCGCTTCGACGGCATCGGCCGCCCGCTCGGCCTGGGTCCCCTCACCGTTTCTGAATTGGGCGAGAGCCGCGCCGCGACCGCCGAGACGCGCAAGGCCGACGAGGCAGCGCGACTCTCGAAGGCCGCGGCGCCGGCCGCAGCGCGCGTGGCGCTGGACGAGAACGGCAAGCATCTGACCAGCGAAGCTTTCGCCAAGTGGCTGGCGCAAATGCGCGATTCCGGCTGCAAGGGTGTGGCGTTTGTTATTGGCGGCCCGGACGGGCAAGGTCGCGAGGCCCTCGATGGCGCGGCGCTCAAGCTGTCGCTCGGCGCATTGACGCTACCACACGGCCTCGCGCGCGCGGTCCTCATCGAGCAGCTCTATCGCGCTGCGACGATCCTCGCCGGTCATCCTTACCACCGCGCCTGAACGCTACCTCTCGCCGCATTGCTGAAAAGTCCGCTACAGTCGCGGGAGTGATTCGGTTTCAACTCACCACCATACGAGGTGCGCAAATGGGTGCTTTAGGCACATTTCTACTGCTCGTCGTCTTCGGTGCTGCAGTCGGCTTCGCCATGATCCGCTACGGAAATACGTGGCTCGGCAGGCAAGTGGCTAGCGCCACTGGCAGCGAAGTCACCTATGCGCTGGTCGGCATCGCCGGCTCATTCATGGGCTGGCACATCGCCGGCATCCTGGGCATAGGCTCGGAGCTGCTTTCCTACATCCTCGCGGTTGCCGGCGCCGCGCTGACCGTCTGGCTTTGGCAGGGTCGCTGACATCTACTACGAGCGGACAGGAAGCGATCGCGTATCCGCTTCCTGCCGCCTTCGGCCGCTAAGCATCGGCTATACGTTCTTCGCCGCCCCGCCGAAGAGCGACCAGCCCTTCTTGCTCTCGGCCGCTTTGGCCTGGGCTTCCTCTTCGGCTTTGAAGGTGCCGTCGTCGGCGAGCACCATGAGGATCGGCGTCAGGCCTTCGACGTTCTCGAGCGGGAAAATCTCGACATCGCGCCGCGCCCGCTCGCTCCAGCCGGCGATGGTCAACGCCCGTTCCGCCTTTGAGAACAGGCCGTGGTTGCGGATCGGCTGTGCCTTCTCAAAGATCTGATCTTCGTCGGTCATGTCCTCGGGCTTCTTGCCGATCTTCTTGAGCCACGCTTTGCGGACCTCCGTCAGGTCCGTCATGCTGCCTTCGCTCTCCTCGGACTTGAGGTGCTCAAGCTCGTTCTTCCAACGCACCCGCCACCATTTGGCACTTTGCGGCCAGCGCACGAGGTCCATGTCGTCGAGCACGCCGGCGAGCTGGTTCATTGCCAGCGCCTTGGCGCACTCATCCTCGTTTTTCGGGTCACAACTGTAGAGGTTGGGAATGACGAGGTAGGACCCCCCTCGGTGATAGATGAAGTGGCGGCGCACCCATTCGATGTTGGCGCCCGGCGCCCGCTGGATCGCCGTGTTGATGGCGCCGCGGATCTGCCGAACGACATGCGACGACGGCCGCTTGCTCTCCGGCGGCGGCGGATTGAGGATAGCCAGCGCCAGCAGCCCCAGGTCGATGCCTATCGTGGCCAGCAGCGCAATCATGTCCCGCCCGGTGATCGGCTCACCTGTCTTGGTGGCACCATCGGGCTGAGAGCCGGCGATCCAGCCGATGAGGCTCGACAGGTAAGCGCCGATATTCTCCCACAGCCGCTTGATGGCGTTGGCGACGCCGGCCGGACCTTCGTTGAAGGCCGCCTCGCGCAAATTTAGCGTCGCCGGCTGGTCGGCCTGCACCGCCGCCTGCGTCAGCCGCTGCGCCAAGGTCGGATCGTAGCACGAGAACCCGCTCTCTCCCGGGGGGACGGAAACGGCGGCGGCGATGGCGCGCATCTCCGTCGCCGTCGACTTGCCGAGTTCGTTGGAGCGCGCCGCGATGTCGCGCGCCCGCGATCGGATGTTGGTCGCCATGGCATTGAAGCTCTGCTGGCGCTCGGCAACCGTGGAGCCCTGCAGCTGGGCGACGCTTTGCTGCAGCGACTGGATGTCGGCCTGCACCGGCGCCACCCAGGAGTTCTGCACGCCATTGCGCAGTGACGTGATCTGATCGCGGACGCCGACGCGCGCGGCGTAGAGCGGCCCACGTCCAGCGCCTGATGACGTGCCGCAGGAGCCGCCGCCCGTTTCCTCGCGCGCCATCTGGGTCTCGGACCATGTCACGACGCCATCGAGGCCGACCTTCACCGCATCGAGCCGCGCCGCGACGGCGCTGGCCGCATCGCCGGCGTCCTGCTGCAGCCCGGAAAGTCCGGTGCGCGTTGCCTCTTCGCCGGCGATGAGGCTCCACCAGAAACCGTAGCCGAAGCCGATCGACCAGATGGCAAGGAACACATACAGCGGGAAGGTGACGAGGCGCTCGGTCCAGCGGCGACCCTGTGCGAAGGACTTGCGCAGCATCAGCCACATCAGGAAGGTGAGGGCGAAGACGACGATTATGACGAGGAAATCATTGGAGAAAGACATTCCGCCGGGCAGCTCCTGCGAGCTTCCGGCCGGTGATGTCGAAACACCGATGATAAAGTCGCGCATGCCATGCCAGGTGGCGAAACCCGCAATGAGCAGCAGCATGATCGAGGCGATGCCGATCAGCGTATTGCGGCCGAGCAGATAGTCGGTCGCGCGGCCCCAGAGCGAGCGCCCATCCTGCGTCACGGCCATGTCAGTCCCCCGTCCAACTTATTCACCTAACCTTGTATAGGCCGATATAGGAAAAACGTGTCTTTGTCGCGCAATTGCCGTCGCGCAGGGCGCCGCGGCACGGCCGGCGTATCGCCGCCGCCACTCCATAACGCAGACCGGTGCGAAGCGGTTGTCGCGGCGCTTCCCGACGCATAGTCTTTTCACATCGCAACGCAGAGGGATCCCTTCCACATGGCGAGCGATGGCTTTGATTTCGAAGGATTAGTGCGCGCCGGCTACCCGCTGCAAAGGTTTGCCGAGGGAGAGCGTATTTTTGTCGACGGCGATGAAGGCAATGCCATGTACGTCGTTCGGTCCGGAAAAGTCGCCATCATGTCGGCCGGCGCGGTGCTGGAGACGGTGGGCCCCGGCGAGACGTTCGGGGAGTTGACGCTGATCGACGGTGTGCCACGCGGCGCCACCGCCATCGCCCGCGAGGATACCGAGGTGGCGCTCATCGACGAGCAGGCTTTCCATTATCTCGTCGAACGTAACCCGCCGTTCGCGCTCGATCTGCTGCGGCGGCTGTCGCGGCGCCTCAGGCGCATGAACGAAAGCCTGTAGGCGGACTCAGGTCGGCGCGGTAATGACGCCGGCGGGGATCATCTCGTAAGCGACGTAACCGCTGCCGCGCAGGCCGTAGTCGCACACGTCCGGATGCAAAATCTCTGCGAGGATCTCGCAGCTCTCGACGAGGCGCGGCCCCGGCCGGTTGAAATAGGCATTGCCGTCGGCCAGGAACACCTTGTGCTGGCGCACGGCGCGCAGGTTCTGCCACACCTCGTAACGGACGAGCGGGCGAACCTCGCGCCGCGTTACTTCGATGTCGTAGCCGCACGGCGCGACGAGGATCACGTCGGGGTCGGCGGCAGCCACCTCTTTCCAGGTGATCCACGGCGAGGATTGGCCGGTCGCCCCAAACACGCTCACGCCGCCGGCGATCTCGATCAGCTCCGGCATCCAGTGACCGCCTGACATCGGCGGGTCGACCCATTCGATGAAGGCGAGGCGCTTGCGCGGCTGACCGGCCACCTTGTCGGCGACTGGCTGCGAGGCGCGCCTGCATCGAGGCGACGAGTTCATCGCCCGACTTCGGCCGGCCGATGGCGTCGGCAACGCGGTGGATGTCGGAATAGATGTCGGCCATGGTGTGCGGGCGCAGGGACACGATGCGCGGTTGGCTGTGCGTCATCTGGCAGACAGCGCGCTCAACGTCGGCGAGCGAGACGGCACAAACCTCGCACTGGTCCTGCGTTAAGATGACGTCTGGCTTGAGATCCTCCAGCGCGTCGGCGTTGACCTCGTAGACGGAAAGGCCATTCTCGACCAGCGAACGCACCCGCTTGTCGATCTCGGCGCTCGATCCCTTGACGTCGAACTTCGGCCGCGTGATCGCCGGCAGCTTCAGCACCGAAGGCGGATAATCGCACTCGTGCGAGCGAGCGACCTGCAAGTCTCCGGCGCCTAGCGCATGCAGCAGCTCGGTCGAGCTGGCGATGAGCGAGACGACGCGCGGGTGGTTTGAGATTTTCTTGGCCATGTCGACGTGATCGCATCCACTCGAGTGGGTTGCAAGCGGCGCCGCGTCAGACGCGCGCTTTGACTGTCCCCGGCAACTGATCGGCAAGAAAGGCATGCAGTGCGGCGACGACCTGTGCACCTTCGCCGACGGAAGCTGCCACGCGCTTGATCGAACCGGCGCGAACGTCGCCGATGGCGAAAATTCCGCTGCGGCTGGTTTCCAAAGGCTTGCCGGCCGAGCCGTTCAGGTCGGCTCCGGTGAGCACGAAACCTTTACCATCGAGCGCCACGCCCGAACTCTTCAGCCAGTCGGTGTTGGGATCTGCACCGATGAACAGGAACAGGTGGTGCAGCTCGCAGCGCTCTTCCTGTCCGTTGTTAGTCCAGCGGATGGCTTCGAGCCGGCCGTCCTTGCCCTCAAGCCCGGTCACCTCGGCGCGCGTGACGACCTCGACATTGGGCAATTGGTTGATGCGATCGACGAGGTAGCGAGACATGGACGCCTCGATACTGTCGCCCCGCGCCAGCAGCCACACCTTCTTGGCGCGACTGGCGAGATAGACCGTCGCCTGTCCGGCCGAGTTTCCAGCGCCGACCAGCGCCACTTCCTCGCCCGAGCACAGGTTGCCCTCGAGGGGGGACGCCCAGAAGTGCACGCTCGTCATCGCGAATTCGTCGAGATTGTCGACGCCGAGGCGCCTGTAGCGGACGCCGCAGGCCAGGACGATGGTGCGTGTCTTGATGCGCTGGCCGCCTTCCATCGCCAGCACGTAACCCGACCCATTGCATTCGAGCTCTTTGGCCTCGCAGGGAATGACGATGTCGGCGCCGAATTTCATCGCCTGATTGTACGCGCGGCCCATCAGCGCCATGCCGGAGATGCCGGTGGGAAAGCCGAGGTAGTTCTCGATGCGCGCGGAAGCGCCGGCCTGTCCGCCGAAGGCGCGGCAGTCGAGCACCACCACCGACAGGCCCTCGGAGGCAGCGTACACCGCAGTCGCCAATCCGGCAGGACCGGCGCCGATGATGGCAACGTCATAGAGATGGTCGGGATTGAGCGCCGCTATCATACCGACGCAACGGGCAAGTTCTGTCTCGGTTGGGTTGCGCAGCATCGACCCGTCGGGGCAGACGACGATGGGGAGATCGGCCGGCGAAACGGCGAACCTCTCGATCAGCACCTTGCCGCAGGAGTCCGTCTCCGGATCGAGACGCTGGTGAGGGTGCCCGTTGCGGGAAAGAAATCCCTCCAGGCGCAGCACGTCGCCATTGCTGGCGCTGCCCACGATGACCGGCCCGCCGGCTCCCGTCTCGAGCAGACCCATGCGGCGCAGGATGAGCGCGCGCATGATGCGCTCGCCGAGTTCGGCCTCAGCGATCAGCAGCGCCCGCAACTGTGCGGGTGGAATGACGATGACTTCGACGGGTTCGGTGGCGATCGCATCGACGAGCGCCGGTCGCCCGCCGAGCTGTGCCAGTTCGCCCATGAAGCTGCCGGGCTCGTGCGTGACGATCAGCGAGCGATGGCCGGCATGGGACTGGAAAACGTCGACCTTGCCCGGACAGGATGATCATCAGGCCGGGAGCCGTCTCGCCGACGCGGGCAAGGTAGTCGCCGGCAGCGTAAGTGCGCTGCTCGCCGAAACGTCGGACGCGGTCGACCTCCTCGGGCTCCAGATGCGGGAACATCTGATGTCGACGCGTCTCGATGATCGGTTGGGCCATGGGATTGCCGCTCTGTGGACGGGATGACGCTGGAGTCGAGATCCTATAGCTCGGGGGCTCGCTTGCGAATATCAAGCCGAGATGTCTTGCCCCCCGGACAGCACTGGATCTGGCACCGGTGGCGCGCCAGGCTGGCGTGCATTTCCTGCGAAGGCGCGAACTGAACGACACATCCGACCGCGTCTACGCGCGTCATCGTCGCCGTGACGTCGATGGCAGGTCCAAATGTGGGCGATGACGCTGGCGCCCGACAAGGAGTGCGCGTCGTCGAGCACGACTGAAAACATTGGGGCCCGGCGTCCCGCCGGGCCCCAAGATGACCTAAAGTTTTAACCAAGCGCCGGGATCAGTTGGCGCCTTCAAGCAACCGGCGCGCGATGACCTGCGCCTGAATCTCGGCGGCGCCCTCGAAGATGTTGAGGATGCGCGAGTCGCACAGCACGCGGCTGATGGGATACTCCAGCGCAAAGCCGTTGCCGCCGTGGATCTGCAGCGCGTTGTCGGCATTCGCCCAGGCGACGCGCGCGCCGAGCAGCTTGGCCATGCCCGCCTCCAGATCGCAGCGGTGCCCCTGATCCTTCTGACGCGCAGCAAAGTAGGTGAGCTGGCGGGCGACCATCGTTTCCACCGCCATCATGACGATCTTGTTGTAGACGCGCGGGAACGCGTAGATCGGCTTGCCGAACTGGTTGCGATCCAGCGCATATTTGAGGCCGAGGTCCATGGCCGCCTGCGCGACGCCGACAGCACGCGCCGCGGTCTGGATGCGCGCCGCCTCGAAGGTATTCATCAACTGCTTGAAGCCTTGGCCCTCGGTACCGCCCAGCAGCTGGTCCGCCGGCACCTCGAAGGCGTCGAAGGAGATGTCGTATTCCTTCATGCCGCGATAGCCGAGCACTTCGATCTCGCCGCCCTTCATCCCCGGCGCCGGAAACGGATCGGCGTCCGAGCCGCGCGGCTTTTCCGCCAGCAGCATGGAAAGGCCCTTGTAGCCCGGCTCGCTGGGGTTGGTGCGCACGAGCAGCGTCATCAGGTCGGCGCGCACCGGATGGGTAATCCACGTCTTCTGACCGGTGACCTTGTAAGTGTCGCCGTCCTTCACGGCGCGCGTCTTCAGCGCGGCGAGGTCGGAGCCGGTGTTGGGCTCGGTGAACACCGCCGTCGGCAGCAGCTCGCCCGTGGCGATCTTCGGCAGGTATTTCGCCTTCTGCTCTTCCGTGCCGTTGTTGAGGATCAATTCGCCGGCGATCTCCGAGCGGGTGCCGAGCGAGCCGACGCCGATGTAGCCGCGCGACAGCTCCTCGGAGACAATGCACATGCTCTCCTTGCCGAGGCCGAGCCCGCCGTACTCCTCCGGCAATGTCAGGCCAAACACGCCCAGCTCGGCGACCTTGCCGACGACGTCGAGAGGAATGTATTCGTTCTTGAGGTGCCACTCGTGAGCATGCGGGATGACCTCCTCCACCGAGAAGGTGTGCATCTGGTCGAGAATGGCGGCGTGCGTCTCATCAAGGCCCGGATCGCCGAAGCTGACGGCGTTCGGCTGCGCCGCGATGAAGTCGGCGAGCCGCGACTTGATCTCCTGCGTGCCGCCCGCCGAGATCATGTCGGCGACCTCGTCCTCGAAGCGGCGGGTATCGGCGCGCGGGACACCCAGATGCTCGGGACGCACCAGTTCGAGCTGGCTCATGGGAATTCCGCCCGAGATCTGCGCCAGATATTCGGCGAAGGCGGCGGCAAGCAGCAGCTGCTCGAACTCGCCGAAGCGACCTTCGGAGGACAGGCGAACGCCCCACGCGTGCATCTGCCGCAGGCCTTCGACGGCCGTCGCCAGCCAGCCGAGGCCGTGCGCTGCGTGCTGGGCGTTGTCGATGCCGCCGGCAGCGGAGACCGCGGCGCGCACGCCCGACTTCGCCGTCAGCAGCACCTTGTCGGCGGAGGCGACAGCGCGTTCGGCGCGCTGCAACAGCGCCTCGGGTCCGGCGGCGATGAAATCCTGCTCGGCCGTCTTCAACGCAGTCGACATCGTGCCCTCCTAGGGAATCTTCGAACGAGCCGGCGCGCGTTGCGCCCCGCCCTTGTTGCGTTGCAGAATAACAGCCGCGGCGTCAAGGCAGTCGCTGCCGCATGGATTGTCAACCGCCCGAAAGCGCCTTGAAGAAGCGACCACCCGTCGCCCCCCGCCCGGTGACGAGGGCGAGGCGCTCGGTCAGCGAGACCGGATGACTGGCCCGCAAGCGGACCGGCTGCTCGGGGGCCTCGATGGGCACTGAGGTATGCACGATTTCGACCGTTGCCTCATCGCCGAGACCGGTGAAGGTCTCATAGCCGTTGAGCAGCAGCCGGCCCCCCTCATCTTCGCCAACGAGGCGCGCCCGTCGCGGCCAGTCGCGGCGGTCTGCACCCATGGCCTCGGCGATGACCTCATCGCAGGTGGCCTCGATGATCGTTACCGAGGCCTCGGCGGCGAGATCGTCGGAATAGTCGGGCTCGAGGCTGGTAAGGGTTTCCAGAGCGGCCAGCATGCGCAGCCCGTCTTCGTCGGCCGAGCCGAACCCGTACGGATCCTCGCTGGCCAGAGGCGGCAAAGGCGGCGGCTCGCTCGCCGCAGCACGCAGCTTGGAAGGACGCGTCGGCTCATAGCCCGTGAACGGGCTGTCGTGCTGAGGATGGTCGTCCGTGCTCGCCACGCGTTCACCGCTGTTCCATTTGCGCCATTTTACGTGAGGCGAGGCACTCCGTCCACGCCGCGGCGGGTGTTCCCGTCGGGATACTTTAGCGGCACTCGGCCGAGGGGCACCCCTGGGAGGCGATGCCCTGCAGGGGCGGCGCGGCATTTACCGGCATGGACCTGCCGGGGGTGCACCGCTAGGTTCCGCCGCAACCAATAAACTTCCGGGAGACGGGAATGCAGCGCTACCGCACCTTGCTCGAGGCGATCTATCGCCTCTATGAGCACAGCGGCTTTGCCATGGCGGGCGCGGTGGCCTTCTCCTTTGTCGTCTCGCTGTTTCCGTTCTGCATTTTTCTCGGCGCACTCGCCAGCATCTTCGGTGGGCGCGAGCTGGCCACCCAGGCGGTCGGTGAGCTGTTCCAGATCCTGCCGCCGGGCGTCGCCGCCGGCCTTGCCCCACAGGTCGAAGCCATCATGGGGCGGACGCGCATCGACCTGCTGACGGTCAGCGCCGGGCTGTCGCTGTTCTTCGCCACCAATGCAATCGAGACGCTGCGCACCGCGCTCAACGGCGCCTACCGGGTCATCGAGAAGCGGCCCTACCTCTACTGCCTGCTGCGCAGCATGGTGTTCGTCTTCGCCAGCGCCATTTCAATGCTGGTGCTGACCTGGGTGGTCGTCGTCGGTCCAGCCCTGGCGGAACGCTTCGATCCTTCGCTGACCGCCTCGTTCACGCTCATGCGCTCGACCTGGATGGGAGCCACGCTGCGCTATGCGTCGGCCGCCGCCGTCATCTCGACACAGCTGCTGGCGTTCCACCTGTGGCTGGCCGCCGGCCGTCGTCGCATCAAAGACGTGTGGCCGGGCGTGCTGGTGTCGACCGCACTGTGGCTGATCCTGGCCAGCCTCTATTCGTACTACCTCAACCTTTCCGACTACGCCCGCTTCTACGCCGGCCTGTCGCAGCTGATGGTGGCAATGATCTTCTTCCAGATGACGGCGGTGATCGTCATTCTCGGCGCCGAGCTCAATCGCGGCCTCTACGAGTTCAAGCGTATGAGCGTGGCCGGGCTTAATCAGCGCGCCGCCACCTCGCCGGCGCGCTGAAGGTTACAGTTGGCGTGGGCGCGCTAGCTTACCTCGTCGCGCGGTGCCACAGCCGGCCGGCTAGGCGGCACCGCGCGCGGTTACTTCTTACCTCGTGCAGGCGCTGGCTTGCTTCGATCACGTCCTCGAACGTACGCAGCCCGGTGGTCGGGGCCGACACGAGCACCGCCATATTGCCCGGCTTGTGCTCGTTGCGCATCATGCGCATGTGCGACTTCGGTATGTCCTCCCACGGGAAGACCTCCGACATGCACGGGTCGATGCGACGCTCGATGACCAGCTTGTTGGCCTGCGAGGCCTGCATGAGGTTGGCGAAGTGCGAGCCCTGCACGCGCTTCTGGTGCATCCACAGGTAACGCGCGTCCATGGTGAGGTTGTAGCCGGTAGTGCCAGCGCAGATGACGACCATGCCGCCGCGCTTCACGACGAACACCGACACCGGGAAGGTCGACTGCCCGGGATGCTCGAACACGCTGTCGACGTTGTTCCCCTTGCCGGTAATTTCCCAGATGGCGGCGCCGAATTTGCGGGCCTCCTTGAACCAGGTGTCGTACTCCGGCGTGCCGACCTGCGGCAGCTCACCCCAGCATTTGAAGTTCTTGCGGTTGATGACGCCGCGCGCACCCAACTGCATGACGAAGTCACGCTTGTCGTCCTCGGACACAATGCCGATGGCGTTGGCGCCCGACGTGGCGCACAGCTGCACAGCGAACGATCCCAAGCCTCCTGACGCGCCCCACACCAATACGTTATGGCCGGGCCGCAGAACGTGCGGGCGATGGCCGAACAGCATGCGATAGGCGGTGGCGAGGGTCAGCGTGTAGCAAGCCGCTTCTTCCCAGGTGAGATGTTTCGGGCGCTCGAGAAGCTGGCGGTCCTGCACCCGGCAGAACTGGGCGAACGAGCCGTCGGGGGTCTCGTAGCCCCAGATGCGCTGGCTGGGCGAGAACATCGGATCGCCGCCGTTGCACTCCTCGTCGTCACCGTCGTCCTGGTTACAGTGGATGACGACCTCGTCGCCCACCTTCCAGCGCTTCACCTTCGAGCCGACAGCCCAGACGATGCCCGAGGCGTCCGATCCGGCAATGTGGTAGGGGTTCTTGTGGCCGTCGAGGGGTGAAAGCGGCTTGCCGAGCGACGCCCAAACGCCATTGTAGTTAACGCCGGCGGCCATAACGAGCACCAGCACGTCGTGGCTGTCGAGTTCCCAGGTGGGAAGCACCTCGACCTGCATGGCAGTGTCGGGCTCGCCGTGCCGCTCCTTGCGGATGGCCCAGGCGTACATGTTCTTGGGGACGTGACCGAGCGGCGGAATCTCACCGATTTCATAGAGATCCTTCTTTTCGGCGGTGGCCTGTGCGCCCATGGCGACCTCCGTCCTGGCGGCACTTTGGCTCGTCATTCTTGGCTCCCGTGCTGGAACGCCGGCCCCCCTCTGGGGCGGCGGAATGGATCGCGGCATCGCAGCCGCTCTTATCTGAGCCGTTTCAAGCACGATTTCGCGCTGCAATGAAGAGGCTGTGGCGCCGCTATGCGATCATGTCAACGAACCATTAGGAAACGGGCGCCTAAAAAACCCGGCTGACCCTTGAAGTTTGGGCAAACCGCCCTTTGAGACCGCGGTAAGCGGCAGTCCGGGAAAGAGAGCTTTGCGATGCTGGAGTTTCTCAACCGAGCGGTCACCGTCGATACCTATACGCTCGTGGTGGTGGCCATGCTGTCCGGCTGGGCCGGGGTGCTGACCCTGCAGGTCCTGTCGCGGACCATGCTGGCGCTGGTGTTTGTGCCCGGCTTCATCCTTGGCGCGCTGATAACCAACTACGTCTTCGAGCTGACGGGTTTCTACCCGACGGCTGACCGTGAAACCAACGTCGTCATCGCCTGCACCATGGGGATCATCATCGCCCTGTTTGTGCTGATGATGTCGATGCGGGTCACCGCTATCGTTGCCGGCCTCCGCGTCGATCGCCACCAGTTCAAGCGCGACACCCAGCGCGCTTAAGGGGCCAACGGCGCCCGTTTTGCGGCGTCTGCCCGCGGCAAAGATCATTTTGCATTGCACCGACGGTTAAGGGTACTTTACGGCAACAGCCGATCCCAACCGAGGTTGACGTATGCGCGAAGGCAAGAGCGGGGCCGATAAGCAGGCGCCTGATCGCCCCTGGTTATTCCGCACCTATGCCGGCCACTCGACGGCCGCCAAGTCGAACGAGCTTTACCGCAACAACCTCGCCAAGGGGCAGACCGGCCTGTCGATCGCCTTCGACCTGCCGACACAGACGGGCTACGACAGCGACAACGAGCTGGCGCGGGGCGAGGTCGGCAAGGTTGGCGTGCCAGTGTCCCACCTGGGCGACATGCGCACGCTGCTCGCCGGTATTCCGCTCGACCAGATGAACACCTCGATGACGATCAACGCCACGGCGGCGTGGCTGTTGTCGCTCTACGTCGCATTCGCCGACGAGCAGGGTGCCTCGCGCGACAAGCTCACCGGCACGATCCAGAACGACATCATCAAGGAATACCTGTCGCGCGGAACCTACGTATTCCCGCCCGAGCCTTCGCTGCGGCTCATCAAGGATACGATCGTCTTTTCCTACAAGAACGTTCCCAAGTGGAACCCGACCAACGTCTGCTCCTACCACCTGCAGGAGGCCGGCGCGACGCCGGTGCAGGAGCTTGCCTATGCGCTGGCAACCGCCATCGCCGTGCTCGACACGGTGAAGGCGTCGGGCGAGGTGCCGCCCGAGCAGTTCGGCCAGGTCGTCGGGCGTGTGTCGTTCTTCGTCAATGCTGGCCTGCGGTTCATCACCGAGGTCTGCAAGATGCGGGCGTTCAACGAGCTGTGGGAGGAAATCACGCTCGAGCGCTACGGCGTCACCAATCCCAAGGACCGCATGTTCCGCTACGGCGTGCAGGTGAACAGCCTCGGCCTCACCGAGCCGCAGCCGGAAAACAACGTCTACCGCATTCTCATCGAGATGCTGGCCGTCACGCTGTCCAAGAAGGCGCGCGCGCGCGCCGTGCAGCTTCCGGCCTGGAACGAGGCGCTTGGCCTGCCGCGCCCGTGGGACCAGCAGTGGTCGCTACGCATGCAGCAGATCCTCGCCTACGAGACCGACCTGCTCGAGTATGGCGACATCTTCGATGGCTCGAAGGTGATCGCGAACAAAGTCGCCGAGCTGAAGGAGCAGGCCAAAGCGGAGCTCGCCACCATCGACGCGATGGGCGGCGCCGTGGCGGCCATCGACTACATGAAGCGGCGTCTGGTGGAGAGCAACACGGGTCGCCTTTCCGGCATCGAGACGGGCGATCTCACCGTCGTCGGCGTCAACAAGTGGACCGAGACCGAACCATCGCCCCTCACCGCCGGCGAGGGCGCCATCATGGTGGTCGACCCGGCCATGGAGGCCGAGCAGATCGGCAAGCTCAAGGCGTGGCGCGAAGCGCGCGACGACAAGGCAGTCAAGGCCGCCATCGCCGATCTGGAAGCGGCCGCCAAGGAAGGCCGCAACATCATGGAGCCGTCCATCGTGGCGGCGCGCGCCGGCGTCACCACCGGCGAGTGGGGAACGACCCTGCGCCGCGTGTTCGGGGAATACCGCGCGCCAACGGGCGTTGCGCAGTCGGCCGTCGCACGCGATAGCGCCGCGCTGGACGCGGTACGCGCCTCGGTCGATGAGCTGTCCGCCAAGCTCGGCCGGCGCCTCAAGTTCCTCGTCGGCAAGCCCGGCCTCGACGGCCATTCCAACGGCGCCGAGCAGATTGCCGTGCGCGCGCGAGACGTCGGCATGGAGGTTGTCTATGAGGGCATCCGCCTGACACCGGCGCAGATCGTGCGCGCCGCGGTCGATGAAAGCGCGCACGTCATCGGCCTATCCATCCTCTCGGGCAGCCACGTGCCGCTGGTGCAGGAGATGATGGAACGCCTGCGCAAGGAAGGTCTCTCCGACGTGCCTGTCGTCGTCGGCGGCATCATCCCGCCAGAGGACGAGGTAAAGCTCAAGGCCTTCGGCGTCGCTGCCGTCTACACGCCGAAGAACTTCCAGCTCAACGACATCATGAGTGACATCGTGCGCCTCGTCGGCAGTCAGGCCATGGCTGCCTAGAGCCGCGCACCAACAAGCAAGGAAGAAACGCTATGCGTGAGGAAACCCGGCGCAAGCTAGATCGTGCCTTGTGGCGCGAACGCTTCAAGAAGATCGGCATGGGCGCTGCCGCATTGGTGCTGATCGGCGCCTACTTCGTCTACGAAGACTATGACCTTCACATCGACAACGTGCGCGTACCGGCGACGGTGACCGCGGTTGGGCCGCTCAACATAAAGAGCACCAAGATGATCGAGGAGGGGCTGTCGGTCGACGTCGCGCTCGCCAGCGGCCGCCACGTCAATGTCATGGCGCTGAAGACGACCGACCCGCATGTCGGCGACAAGGTCGAGATCACCGAGCACCGCCACCACACCGGGCGCGTCACCTATTCCTGGAAGTAGGTCGCGGTTTGGGTCAGAGGCGCCCACGGTGATTGGCGGTTAAGCCTTCTCGTTCTCGCCTGCGATATCCACTTTCTCGCCCAGCGCCTCGCGCACATAGAGGCGGCGCACGGCGACATCGATGACGATAGCCAGCGGATAAGCCAGCAGTAGTCCCAGCGGGCCAAAAAGGATGCCTATGGCGACGACGGCCAGGAGGCCGACGGCCGGCGGCAGATCGACGGCGCGCCCGGTGACCAGCGGCAGGATGATGTTGTTTTCCACCTGCTGCACGACGATGAACAGGCCGAGCGTCCAGGCCACCATCTCCCAACTCTGCGTGGAGGCTATGAGCAGCGCCGGAATGGCACTGAGGATCGGCCCGAGGTAGGGGATGAACTCGAGCACCCCGGCGACGAAGCCGAGGCCGAGTGCGGAGGGCACGCCGATAAAGGCGAGGCCGGCGCCGATCAACACGCCGACCATGATCATGGCGAGCAGCTGCGCTCCGAGCCACAGGCGCAGCGACGCGCCGGCGCTGTCGAGCGTGTCGGACACCTGCGGCTGTACGTGCTTGGGAAACAGCATGATGAAACCGCGCCGGTACACGCCCGGACTGATGGCGATGAAGATACCAGCGATGACGATCAGCACCAGCGTGGCGATGGAGCCGGCCACGGCCCTGCCCCAGGACAGCGCACCGGCGAGCAGGTTGCCGATCGAAGAGCCGGTCAGCAACTCCGACATGGGCATGGAGAGAAACGGCAACCGCTGAGAAAATGCGCCGGCGGCAGCCGGGAGCTTTTCGAACAGGGTCGCCAGCTGCGCGCTGATCTGTGGCCCGAATCCGTACGCGATGCCGCCGAGCACCGCCAGCACGCCGAGGCCCGCCGCAAGCAGGGAAAAGCGCTGGCTGAGGGTCGTCCCCCGACTGATCGGAAGGGCGATGGCGCGCAGGGTGACGGCGAACAGCACGGCGCCGAAGATCAACAGCAGCAGGTCGGACAGCAGGTACAGCGCGGCCACGAAGGCAAGGATGCCGACCACGATGAACACCCGCCGGATGAACACAGCCTCGCTGATCTGGGAGGCGGACGAAGTCGTGGCCATGGTGTCGGTTCCTCTGCGGCGGCGCGCCCCCCGCCAACGGCCGCTAGGGCGCGGGGGTTCCCACTCGGCTGAGCATTTAGCTCTTGGAAGGATTGCGACTAACCTCGCGAGACTGCCGGTCTCTGACGGCAGGCCGCGCTAGACCCTTCCCTTCCAATATCAAACCATGTAGCAAAGGCGCCGCAATGTGGCAGGCCCGAGTGGTGGAACTGGTAGACGCACGGGACTCAAAATCCCGCATCCGCAAGGGTATGTCGGTTCAAGTCCGACCTCGGGCACCACACTGCGAACTACTCAAAATCTGTTATCCGCAAGGCTGCGCCCGTTCGAGTCGGCCTGGGGCACCAACAACTTAGTCGACATGCGGCCGTGGAATGAGAGCGCTTCGGCGCGCCCATAGACCGCCCAGTGAACCGGCTCCAGCGTGGCCAGCCCCGCAGCCAAAGCCATCTCATACTCACGCCTGCAAATTGAGCTGCCCACAGACGCGGCGGGGCCCTCCCCCAGCCGGCGCGGTTCACTATAGGCTCAGTTCCGTTCGATCCGCCCGGAGCCGGCGCGCCTACCAGTTTCCGCACCAGAGTATTCCGAAGCTCATTGCAAAAAGGGGGTGCGGCATGCGCACTTTATCGGTCGGCGACTGCGTCCGCTTCGGCTGGGAGACGTTCAAGCAGCGCCCGTGGTTTCTCATAGGCGCGCTCCTCCTCGCCATGATCATTTCCTCGCTGCCGAGCATGTTCGTCTCGACGCCGCAGGTCGGCCCGGACGGTCAGATAATCCCCGAGCCGTTGACGACGCTGGACGGCATCATGAGCATCGCCAGCATCGTCGTGTCGATTTTCGTCGGCATGGGCATTACGACATTCTCCCTGCGCGCGCATGACAACGTGCAGGGCGCGCAGCTGTCGGATCTGTGGAACCCGGCGCCGTTCTGGCGCTTCCTTGGCGCGCACATCCTGACGCTGATTGCCGTCACGCTCGGCATGCTGGCGCTCATCGTGCCCGGCATCATCATCGCCATGGGCCTCGCGTTCGTACCTTATCTCGTGGTCGAGCGCGGGCTGGGCCCCATTGAGGCGCTGAAGGAGAGCTGGCGCGTCACCAAGGGGCACAAGATGCAGATTTTCCTGCTCGTCCTCGCCTTGATCGGCATCAACATCCTCGGCCTGATGGCGCTGATCGTCGGCGTCTTCGTGACCTTTCCGATTACGCTGCTCGCCTTTGCCCACGCCTATCGGACGCTGGCGACCTGAACGCCGTGTTGACCCGAGGTCGCCGCAATTAGCGGCGCAGTGTGCGCCCGGGGTCACAGTTGGGATGAAAGGCCCCCTGCTGCGTTGCAGCAGCTGCGCTCGATATGTTATCGGGCAGGGTCAGAGACTGTCGGGGGAATTGCATGCGCCGCGGCACCGCATTCGTCACCCTGCTGCTGCTCGCAGCCCTCGTTCCGGGCCAGGCCGCGGCCGGTCCGGGGCTTGTCTACGAGCTTTCCAACAGCAAGGTTCTGTTTGCTCAGGATGCCGACCATCCCTGGCATCCAGCGTCGCTGACCAAGATGATGACCGCCTATCTCGCGTTCGAGGCGCTGAAGGCCGGAAAGCTTGACCTCAAATCCAAGATTACCTGCTCGGCCGCTGCCAACGGCCAGCCGCCGAGCAAGATCGGTCTCAAGGTCGGCGGCGAGATGACGGTCGAAAAGGCGCTGCAGGCTCTGATCATCAAGTCGGCGAACGATGTTGCAGTGATGCTGGCCGAGGCCGTTGCCGGCAGCGAAGCCGCTTTCGTCACCAAGATGAACGCCACCGCGCTGCGCCTGGGCATGGAGCGCACGGTATTCGTCAATCCCAACGGACTGCCGGCCCCCGAGCAGGTGACGACGGCACGCGATCTCGGCAAGCTGGCGCGCGCCGTCATCAATGACTATCCCGAGTATGCGCACTATTGGGCCGAGCCCGAAATGCGCCTCGGCAAGAACCGGCTGGTCTCGCACAACGGCCTGTTGCGCTCCTTTGAAGGCGCCGACGGCATGAAGACCGGCTTTACGTGCGACTCCGGTTTCAACATCGTTGCGACAGCGACGCGCGACGGGCGCCGTGTCGTCGCCGTCGTGCTCGGCGATATCAGCAGCGCCGAGCGCAACGTGCGCGCCGCCAGCCTGCTCGAGCATGGGTTCCAGCAGCAGGGCTGGAAGCAGCTGTTCAACTCGACGACCCTCGACAACATGCCGCTCGCCGAAGCGGCCGCCGTGCGCAGCGTCCGCAAGGATGTCACATCATGGGGCTGCAATCCGAAGGTGCGCAAAGCCAAGGCCAAGGATGGCGGCGCCAAGAAGCGCGCGGCAGCAAAGAAAAAGTCCGCCGCCGAGAAAGAGGCCAAGGCCGCCGCCCCCGCGACCATCACGGTGGAGCCCGAAAGCGGCGATGACGGCGCGGTGGAGTTGCGCGGGACCATCCCTCCGCCGGCCGCCGCGTTCCAGGCGCAGTAGGCGTATCAGTCGGCGCAACGAACCAGTTGCAGGCCGCCGCTCGGCGCAGTTGTCCCTAAACGATCAGTTCGAGCGTTCCGTCCCTGTACGGACACCCGTTCGGCGCCGGTGCCTGCTGCGGGCTCGGCGCCGGCCGTTCCGCCTTGTTTTCCTCAGTCGCAGGGAGCGGCGGCGATGCGTCTGCTGGCGTGTTGGGCGAGCCGGCCGCCGCAGGGATCACAGCCATACCCAACACCGCCGCTGCAAGAGCGCAACGAAGCGTTAACCGCAATGACGGGGCCATGTCGCATCCTCCTGCGCACCGGGGCTGCAGAATAGCACGAACGCCGGGCCTGCTACCCGGTTTCATATTGGATCAACAGCCCTGGCGCGCTTCTTGCTCCTCCCGTGAAACCGATGACCACACGGGATTTCACGGCGATGGCAAACGTCTGGCAAGAAAAGCCGTCCATAGACGAGCCCGAGTACGACGCAATGGCGAGCGTTCTCGAGGCAAAGCATGGCTTACACGCGGCCGATGTGGCCGACTTCTTCTCCGCGGTCCACTACCGAAACGGCGACCAGAAGCGATCCCTCGCTTGGGCCGACGTTGCCGAGCGCGTGCGCGATCGCCAACGCGACCGTCTGCTCGACTGATGCGGAAATCATGACGCAGCCCACCGCCATCGGAATATCGACCACCGGCATGCTCTTGCTGGGGGTGAGGGAATTGCCGTCGCAGGTGATGGCGATTTTCGAAGGCGCCAACGACCGGCATCGCGCCCAACGCGACGCCTTCGCCGTCTTTTCCGTGCGCTGCGCCAGTGCCGCGCTTCTCTATCTTTCACAAATCGCCCTCGCACGCTGGATGGGCAGCTACGAGTACGGCATCTACGTCTTTGTCTGGACGTGGGTGATGGTTCTCGGCGGCCTCGCCGACTTTGGGCTCGGTGTCGGCACCATCCGCCTCGTGCCGCATTATCGCGAAGCCGGCGAGCCGGCACTCGTGCGCGGCATCGTGCGCGGAGCGCGCTGGCTGTCTTTCGCCGTCGGCACCGTTATCGCCCTGGTAGGCCTCGTCGTCCTCTACGTCTTCGATCCGCTCGACGCGCCAATCATGCTGCCCGCCTATCTGGCGCTGATCTGCATTCCGGTCTACGCCCTGACCTGGGTGCAAGACGGCATCGGCAAAGCGTTCGCTTGGATGGGCCTGTCGATCGTGCCGCCCTACGTGCTGCGCCCGGCGTTGCTGCTCGTCGGCATGGTCGCGGCGCATGAAGCCGGTTGGCCCATGCACGCGGAAACGGCGGTCGGCGCCGCCATCGTCGCGACGTGGGTCAGCGGGCTCGTGCAGACGCTGCTGATGGACGCCTCGCTCAAGGAGGCCGTCGGATCCGGCGCGCACCGCTATGAGTTTCCGGTGTGGCTCAAGGCGAGCTGGCCGCTGCTGATCATCAACGCCAGCGAGTTCGCCATGCAGAGCGCCGACGTGCTCATCGTCTCGCACTACATGACGCCGACCGACGTCGCGATCTACTTCGCCGCCGCCAAGACGATGTCGCTCATCTTGTTCGTGCACTACGCCGTCGGCAGCTCGGTCGCCAACCGCTTTGCGGCGCTGGCCGCGCGCGGCGACAAGGAAAGCCTCGACAAATACGCGCGCGAGGCCGCCCACTGGACGTTTTGGCCTTCGCTGGCCGCCGGATTGGTGCTCTTGGCGCTCGGCATGCCGCTGCTGTGGCTTTTCGGGCCGCAGTTCACCGCCGGCTATCCGGTGATGCTGATCCTCATCGTCGGCTTCCTGTTCCGCGCCGCCATGGGCCCAACCGAGTTCCTGCTCAACGTACTCGGCCACCAGCGCATCAGCGCCGCCGTGCAGATAACGATGGCGGTGACGACGGTGGTGCTCAATCTGCTGCTGGTGCCCTACTACGGGCTGATCGGCGCGGCGACGGCAACGTCGGTGACGCTGATGATGGGCGCGCTGCTCAACAATTTGGCCGTCAGCCGCACCGCTGGGATCGAAGTCGCCGTGTGGCGCAACTTGTTCGGCTCGAAGGCGGACTGAGACGCCCGCCGCTTACATCGGCGAACCGATCACCAGCGTCCAGAACGACTTGAACTCGGTGCGCGGATCCTGCACGAGCGCAATGCCCATGTGCGTTGCATCGCCGAGCAGCAGGTTCTTGTTGTGGCCGGGGCTTTCCTTCCAGCCGCGCATCACTTCCAGGAAGTCGACCTGGCCTGTGCCGACGTTCTCGGCGGCAAGGCGCGCCTTGAAGCCGGTGCGTTTGACGCGGTCCCACGGATTGGAGCCGTCCGAGCCGTAGTGCGAGATGCGATCCCACTTGGCGAGGTCGCGCGAGTGCGCCTTGGCCGCGTCGGTGAGCTCGGTGTTGAGCTTCAGCGGCTTCAGGCCCTTGTCGTGGCGATACTGATTGATGATGTCGCGCGCCTTCTCGGCATCCAGCGCAGTGTGCGAATAGTCGCGATCGGCGAGCGCGCCGGTGGGCGCCTTCTCGTACGTGCCGGTCGGCGCCTGATCGTCCAGCTTGGCGTACTGCTGTCCTGCTACCGCCGGCGCCCGCCGCGCCGCCGGCTCGCCGCCGAGCGCAACGCTTTCGGCGCGCGGCTGTGACGTGATCGACGCCGTCGTGTCGGGTTCGTTATAGCCGGATGAGATGGTTCCGGAACCAAGGCTGCACGCAGCCAACAGAACTGCAGCAGTTGCGCATAGCGCGACGCGATACATACGAGCCACTCCCGCTGGGATGATTGCGGTACAACGATTGATCATCGCGTAAACCCGTTAACTCGTCGTTAATGCTAAAGGAGTTGTAACCACACGTTCCGAAACGGCGACGACACGCCTACCTCATTTCGAGATTCGTCTGGTCTTTCCCCCGGTTGCGTTGCCAGCACTGCGAAGCACCTAGCCGATGACGCTTCATTATGATGACCCCAATTTGACCCCTGTGAGGCGAAAGCCGGGCCGAGCAACTAAAACGACCGTCGCCGCTGCAACTCCCCACCTCATTTCAGCGTCGGCCCTTGAAGCCACCACAAACTCACACACAATTCGCTTCGAGCGGCCGGTGATTTGCGCGTACGGCCATGCCAACGGCATGAGGAGACGCGTTGCATGTCGGCCCTGAGCAGAAACGCGCAGGCGCTCCCGGTCACCGGCGCGGCGCCAAGCCTCGTCGATGACCTCATTTTGGCGCGCATCGCCTGCACCGGTGGCGCCAGCCGCGCCCAGATCGTCCGCGATCTCGCTCCGCTCATGGCGCCCCACTTGCCGGCGGCCCAATGGCGCACGGCCGCCGACACCACCCTCGCTCGGCTGCTGGTTGCCGGCCACGTCCGCGATGCGCGCGGGCGCCTGCGCCTAACCGATACCGGAGAAGCCGCCGTTGCAGCCTATTTCGGCGAAAAGGAAGCGGCGGCGCGTTCATGGACCGACCAGCGTGACATCTGGCTCACCGCCAAGGCGCTCGGCGTCGATGCCGGCAAGCCGGCACTGCGCACGGCCCTGTCGCGCCCGGACGGGCTCAGCGCACTGATCGTGCAGCGCGCCTTCGGCCTCGCGGTCCGCCAGGCGCTGTCGCCCTCGAAGCTGCGCGCCGCCTTGGCGCTCGTTGCCATCGAACGGGCCTTCGGTGGCAACGTGAAGGAAGGCTTAGGGAAGGGATCGGCGCTGTCGGCGCAGGCAGGTCGAGTGTTGGCGGGCCAACTGCTGAGCAAACCGCGCGAATTGCCCACCGATGCGCGGCTTATCAGTGCCTTGTGCGGCGATCAGATCGGCCAACAGCGATTCGACATCGATGCCATGCGCCTCGCCGTGTTGCGCAGGTTGCATAGCACGATTGCGCCCGAAGGCTACCCCACCGCCGCCTGCCCGGACCAGCTTGCGCACGGTTGGCGAATCAACCTCCCCGCCGCCCAAGACCCTCACACCACAAGCGGAAGAAACGCCGCAGCGGCCTGGATTGACGCAATTTTCTGCCGGTGTGCTCAGCGCGGCACGCACCCGCGCCGAGGGCTGGCCAGGGGCCCGCAAGGCGTTTATTTCGAGAGTGTGGGACGCGATTCGCACCTCGCACCCCGAATGGGGGCTCTCCGAATTCGAGTTCAAGGACATGCTGTCCGGCGCCCATCGCGCAGGGCAGCTGGTGCTGAGCGGTGCCGACCTCAAGAACAAACAGAACATCAAGGAGTTTGAGGATTCCGCGATCCTCTACAAGAACACCGTCTGGCACTACGTGCGCGTCGAAGACTAGTGTGATGATCGTGAAATTCGCCCCCACGGGCATCGAGCTACCGAGCGAATTTCTCGATCTGAATCACACTAGTAAAGCTACGATTCCAGTCTCCCTTTTGATTCCGAAGTTCACTCACTACCGAGCGTGAAACTCAGGCGAACTTCGGAATCGGGACACTAGAACGTCGAGGATCGTCGACTGATGCAGCTTAAAGAAGCTTCCCCGCAGCCCGCCCCTGACCGTCTCTTCTCGGCGTTCGAGCAATCGATCACCTGGGAAGACGACATCTGGCGGGCCGATCCCGTCGACGTCGTCGAGGTGCACGCCAAGGCGCGGCGCAAGTTCTCCGACCTGTTGACCGGCATCATCGGCGGCAAAGGTCCCGGCACGCAGGACCGCATCCTGCTGTTCCACGGCCAGTCTGGCGCCGGCAAGACACACCTTCTGCGCGCCCTGCGCACGACGGCGCATCGCGCCGGCACGGCGTACTTCGGCTACGCTCAGATGACGCCGGACGTCGCCAACTACGCCGACTATTACCTGCGCCGGCTCGTGCACTCGCTGGAGAAGACCTACGACCCGGATGCCTCGGGCGAGAGCGCGCTGACGCGCCTTACCGGCCGGCTGCTCGCCGATGCCGCCATCGACGCCAAGGACTTGCAGGACCTGCGCGAGGCCAGCCTCGATGAAGGCAAGCTGGCCAAGCTGGTCCTCAAGATGGCCGACGACATCGTCTCGAGCCGCAAGTACGCATCGCAGGATCTCGACATCAACGTCGTGCGCGCGCTGCTCTATCTGGAGCGCCGCGATCCTCGCATCGACCAGCGCATCCGCCAATATCTGCACGGGCGCCCGCTGACCGAACTGGCGCATTCCGCCGTCGCCGCCCTCGACCCCAACACCGGCGAGGACCGCGCCTTCGAGATCATCGGCGCGTTTGGCGCGCTGATGTGGACAGTGGAGCGCGCCGCGCTCGTTTTCTGCGTCGACCAGGTCGAGGACCTGCGCTTCTTCTCCGATGCCGAGGAGCGCTTCCAGCGCGCAGTCCGCGACCTGATCCAGATCGCCAATCGCGTGCCCAACGCCATCCTCATCATCTCGTGCCTGGAAGACTTCTACGGCCAGGTGCGCGGCGTGCTCGCCCAGTCGTACATCGACCGCATCGAGAAGGCCGGCCCGGTCGCGCTGCTGGAAAGTCGCACGCCGGAAGAAGCCAGGCTGATCATCGCCAAGCGCCTGGCGCACCTCGCCGCGACTGGCGAAGGCGCTGGCTATTCCGATCCGTCGGCCTATTTCGGTCCGCAATTCTACGAGGAGTTCGCCGGGCTCTCGACCCGCCGCCTGCTCGAGCACGCGCACAGCCGCTTGCGCACCAAGACGTCGCCCGATGCCGAGGAGCCGGACGAGGGCGCCGAGCCCGAGCGCAGCGGCTTCATTTCGCGCCTAGCCGCCGCGCTAGGCATCGGCATGGCCGGCGACGCCGACGAATTGCCGGCTGAGGCCGTCGACTATCGCGACGCCTGGGAGCGCTTCCAGAGCGCGTCTGAAGCCGAGATCCCGTCCGACGAGCGGGAACTGCTCGATATTCTCGCCGGTGCGCTTGGCCTCGCCCGCGAAGAATGGGCCGGCACCATCCAGCTCAACGTTGAGCGGCACGAGCTCGGCGACGACCTCTCGGTCATCGATTTCACGCTCAAGCACCGGGCCGGCTTTGCCACCGACGGCCGCGTCTTCGTCTGCAACAAGCCGACGCAGGGCGGCGGCCTCAAGCGCCAGCTCGACCGCGTCCTCGCCAACATGGGTAGCCGGCAGTGCTTCATGCTGCGCGCTTCCGATTTCCCGCCAAACCGCAAGAACCAGACCGCACAGGCGGTGCGCAAGTTCCGCGAGAACGGCGGCCGAACGTGGACAGTGCCGATCGCCGAGTGGGAGCGCATGATGATGGTGCGCGAGTTCCACACACATCACCGGCAGGATCCGGGCTTTGCGGGCTGGCTCGCCGGCGCCAAGCTGCTCTCCAACCTGCCCGCCATGATCCAGTTGCTGCGGCTCGACCTGCTCGGTCGCGCGCTACCGAAGTCGGCGGCGGCGGAAGCCGAGGCAGCCGCCAACGGCAGCAAGGCGCGCGGCGGGCGGAGCCTTACAACCGCCCTCGACGAGGTGACCCCTGCGGAGGCTGCGGAGGAGAACATCGGTGACGACGAAGAACTGCCGCTGTCGGTGATCCTCGATGAGAATGCTTCGGTATCGAGCATTCTCGCTGGCCGCCAGCTCGGGCCAGTGGCGCGTCCCGTCACGCTTAACAAGGATGTCCTGAAGCGCCACGCCGCCGTGCTCGGTGGCTCGGGCTCGGGCAAGACAACGCTGGCCTTGAGCCTCATCGAGCAGCTCCTGCTGCGCGGCATCCCGGCAGTGCTCATCGATCGCAAGGGCGATCTGTGCAGCTACGCCAATCCGGATGTCTGGCGCGACAACGACGAAGAGTTCTCCGAGCGCCGCGGCGAGCGCGAGAAGCTTGCCGATGCGATCGACGTCGCCGTGTTCACGCCCGGCCGTTCCTCGGGACGCCCGATCTCCATCACGCTGCTGCCCAACGGCATCAACGAGCTGCCCGAGCATGAGCAGCAGCTGCTGGCCAATCTCTCCGCCGCTGCGCTCGGCGAGATGCTGCACCTGAAGAACTCGGCGACCCACCAGAAGCAGTCCGGCACCCTCTCGGTCGCCCTGCGCATCCTGGGCTCGCGCCACAGCCGCGAGGTGACGCTCACCGACCTCATCCACCTGCTGGAGGACGAGGATCCCGAACTCAGCGACCTGACGCAGCGCATGGACCCATCCGGCAAGCTGCGCCGCGACCTCGTTGCCCAGCTGGACAGCCTCCGGCACCGCAACTCATCGCTGTTCGAGGCGGGCGGCGAGTCCCTCACCATGGAGTCGCTGCTCGGCCTCGGCCAGCACGCCCGCGAGGGCCGCACGCGCCTGTCGATCATCTACACGGGCTTCCTCGGCGACAACGAGAACATCCTCTTCTGGGTGTCGCAGTTCCTGTCCGAGGCGCTGCGCTTCTGCCAGCGCAACCCCAACGACGAGCTGCAGGCCGTGGTCATGTTCGACGAGGCCGATCTCTACATCCCCGCCAACTCCAAGCCGGCAACGGCCGAGCCGCTGCAGAGCCTGCTGAAACGCGCCCGCTCCGCCGGCCTCGGCATGATGCTGGCCACGCAATCCCCGGGCGACCTCGACTATAAGAGCCGCGATCAGATCACCAGCTGGTTCATCGGGCGCGTGCGTGAGGATACGGCGCTGCGCAAACTCAAGGCGGCGTTCTCCAGCGAGTTCGGTCTCGAGCCGGCAGCCGTGCTTCCCGGCCAGACCGTCGGTGAATTCCACCTCGTGCAAGAAGGCCTGGTGAGACCGATGAAGGCGCAGCGCTCGCTCATCAATGCCGAGCAGGTTCCCTTCGATCGCATCGAGCAATTGGCGCGCGAAACGAAGGGCCAGGACGAGCGGCAATTGCGCTTGTTCGACGCGCCGGCGCGCAAGCTCGCAGGACACAATGTCAAGCGCGGCTGATGCGTTCTTGCAACGCATCCACAGGTTGCTTCAACAAGAGGAAACGCGCGCTGGCGCGTTTCGAAGCTAAACCAAACTCCACTAGAGTTTTTGCTAAATGGCTTGAGCAATTCGAGTTTTTGCCAATGCCCTGCCACGTGCAGCGAGTGGGTAAAGGGCGTGCACTTCGCATTTGCGAAACTGAACGCTGCCAGCCCCGCAAACAGGGCGTGTCAACTTCTTTTTTCTGATGTAAATTCTATAAGTCACCGGAAATTTTAAGGGGGTCTTCGGTGACATTGCGGATGTTGAGTTCACGTCGTCGCGGCAAATGACGGCGTGCAGTGCGGGGTAGTGTTATGGTTGCGAAGTCGTTCATGATGCTTGTCGTTGCGACAGTCATGGGACCGGCCGTGGGCGTTGGCTTGTTCGTGCTGTTGCATGTCTTCTGACACGTGGCGCATCTGGTGCCCGTGTACGGCGCCAATATCGCCATAAACAGCAGATAGCTCTCGCGAGCTTAGAGCGCGTGCGCGCTCAACCCTCGTGCGAGCGGCAGTATGCTTGTCGTTATTCGCGTCCTGCTGCGAGCGCTTGAGCTGTTGGCGCTGCTGCCGTTCCGCGTTCTGCATCTGCTGCTGGACCGGGTTGCCTTCAACCCCCGGCTGGGCCCGCTGCGCTACGTCTTCAGCGCCGGCATCTTCTATATCTGCTTTGCCCTGCTGCTGGTCTACGTGCTGGCGCCCATCCGCGGCGCCGTCGGCCACTACACCCTCGGCCCCAAGCTGCACTACGACGCCGAGCGTTGGCTGGCGACGGCCATCTATGATGCGCGCGGCAGCTTCGTGGGCACATTTGATCCGCGCCTCGATAGCGTTCGCGACGTCAACTACACGAGCGAGGCCATCGACGTCGGCGACTACGTCGCCAACCCCGATCATAAGTCGATCCCCGTGCGCGAGGTACCCGAGGGCTACTGGCAGTGCCTCGTCTTTCACGAGGACCGCAACCTCGGCGGCCTGCTCAACCCCTTCGGTATCGATCTCCCGGGCGTCCTGAAGATCCCGCTGACAACCGTGCGACGCTCCATAGCCGCCCGCCGCCTGATCCTCGGCGTGGGCGGCTCGACCCTGCCGATGCATCTGGTGCGCGTCATCTACAAGACGCCGCCGCGGTCCGATGAAGGCGCGCTGGTCAAGCTGAAGCGCAAACTGGGCGAATGGTGGCTAGCGCCGGTCGTCTACCGGGAGCTGACCTCCGGCGAAAACAAGAGCGCCTTCAAGCAATGGGCGGCCAACCACCTTTGGCTCGCCCAGCGGACGGGCGGCGCGCCCCTGCACGGCATCGAGGTGACCGCCCGCATCGTGTTCGGCAAGGAAGCCGCCGATCTCACCGTCGCCGAGCAATTCGTGCTCGCCTCCGCCGTCAACCGCCCCATCATCCTGCTGCAGGGGAGCGAGCGCCTCAACGCGGTGCGCCTCGACCGCTGGCGCTATGTCACCGAGGTGCGCGCCCGCAAGTGCGCCGACAAGCTGATCCGCGATGAGACCCTGCAAAAGCAGGTGATGTTCGACCTCATCGCCATGGCTGCCGGACCGCCCGATCCCAAGATCAAGCCGCGCCTGCAGCAAGCACTCGACAAGTACGCACCGGGTCTCGCTGTCACCGCGCAGGCCAACCCGGTGATCCGCGCCAACGCGCTCATGCCCGCTGCCCGCTACGGCATCCGCGAGGAGATGAAGCAGCGCTACGGTTTCGCCTGGCGGGACAACGTGCGCGGCGTGACGACAACCATCGACGCCGTCAACAACCTTGCCTTCGGCGAGCGGGCGCAGCTCAAGCTGGCCGAGATCGACACCGCCTACGCCGACAGGATCGACGTCGGCTACACGCTCGACCCGGCAAAGGTCACCGAGGACCGTCGCAGCCCCGGTGTCATCGTTGCTGCCGCCAACGCCAACGGCGAGATCGTCCGCTACTTCGAGCAGGGCGACAACGCCGCCTACTTCGGGTCGCCCTACGCGCGCGACACCGCCACCGGCCATTACGACTCCGGCCGCGAAAGCCGCATGGTGGCCTCGACCGGCAAGATCATCGCCGCCATCGCCATTGCCAACACGCAGCGTGATACGCCGCAATCTCTCTATCTCGACACCCAGGCGCCGGCGCAGGGGACCGACACCTGCGCACGCGGCGAGGAACGTGCCGGACGCCGGGCGCGCGTCGCCTTTGCCTGCTCGCTCAATGACCCGCTGATGCGTCGTACCGCACAGGTCGGCCAAGCGCGCGTCAGACGTCTCATCGATGCCCTCGGCTTCACCATGCCGCCGACCAACGCCGACGGTAGCGGCACGCCACCTTCGACCGCCGTTGTCCTAGGCCAGGTTGCAGCAGCTCCGCGGCGCGTCCACCACCTCGCCGGTGTCGTGTTGGCGAGCCTCATAGGCCGCGGGGCGACGCCCTTGCAGCCCCCCACTCTCATCAAGCGCTACGACTTCACCAACGTGAACGACGTCGCGGCCGACATGCCGGGCAAGATTGTTCCCAACACTATTCTCCGCAGCGGCGGACGCGCCTTCGTGCGCGCGGTGCTACAGGCGCCGCTGTGCTACGAGGCGGCCGGCAAACCGGCCGGCACGCTGAAGGACCTCGCCGCTTGGTGTGCGCACCGCCGTCCAGGGCTCAACCTGCACTTCGCCAAGACCGGCACCCAGGTCACAGAGGACGTCGATGCCACCGTCGATGCGTGGATTGCTGGCGGTCTGCAGTTCGCCAACGGTGCCGCATACTCCTACGTGGTCGTCGTGGGGACCGGATCGGCGCGCGAGCCGTGGGCGCGCAAGCTGCACGCCGCGCAGGTCGCCGTGCCACTGCTCGAAGCGCTGCTGACGGATCTGGAAGCCGAAGCCACCGGCAAGCGCGCGCCCCCGTCTACGAAGGCAAAGCCGACGAAGGCAAAGGCGCTATCGTCCCCGGCGCCGAAGCAGCGCGCCAAGCTGACGGTCAATGCGACTGGGCCGTAGCGTCCGTCTCGAACTCATGCAGCTTGGTCGTTGCGGCAGCGTGCGGGTAGGTCGCGTGGAAGATGCCGAGCGCCAGTCGCTTGAGACTGTGCGACAGGCGTTGCTGCTCGAGCAGTTCGATCATGATCCCGGCCAAGCGGCCGCGGGCGATCATCGTTGCCGCCGCGTCCGACTCGGCAAACTTTGCGGCGACCGCCGACCAAGTTTCGTCGAAAAGGAATCCGAGCCGCTGCAGATCCTCAGGGTCCATTGTTTCGGGGCGCGTCGAAATCATTGCGTACTCCGTCACTGTTTCGCGCATTTTAGATCGGCCTCGTCCCATTCGAAATCCGCGAACCCATGACTTAATGCCTTGATGTGCAATAGCATTATTTGTGTCTTTGGCGTCGGGAACTAACAATGAGTAGTTGGCGTTCTTAGCGCCGAGTATGGCGATGACTCACTTGCGAGCGCCGCCGTATGGACGGGCAGACGATCCATCGGGTGAGATCCCATGAACGGTCTATCGCGCGAAACGCGCTTGCAAATTATGCTGGATGAGGCGGAGCTTGCGGCCATCGACGACTGGCGCTTCCGGCATCGTATGCCGAGCCGCGCAGCTGCCATCCGCGATCTGCTGCGGCGCGGGCTGCAGTCGGCGCTCGGTGCCGAAACAGACCGCCTCAAGCGCTCTGAAGAGTTCGGCGTGATCAGCAAGTCAGAACCGTCCGACCGGTGAGAGGCGCGCCATAGGCCCCTAGCCAATCGATCGCGCCGACGGCCTTTGGCCATCGCTGCGCCGTACTGGCGACAAAAATCCCGCCTACCTAGAACTCGGATCACTTACCGGCACGACGGAAGACACTGAACAGCGAAAGAGGCGTTTCGCGCATTCGGTGGTGGGCAGTCCCGCGCGCTTATGGCGTCGCGGGCTGACGACCACGCGTGTGCCGATCGGTTGAGCAGGTCACTCATGTCGTTGCGGACGGGCGCGCCTTGGTCGCGCACGAGGACTACCACGGGCGGCTTCGGCGACGGCTTTGAGTCGCCGTCCGATTGGTCCGATCCAGACACGCCCCAGCGCGACTGGAAGAAGCTGGTCCTCATCGTCGGCCTGGCGGGGCTGTCGTGGGTCGCGACCTATGTCGGCATGCTCGAGCTGATCGAGAGCAACATGGGCTCACTGCCGCTGGTCCATAAGCTCATCATCGGCTTCTCGGTCGCCATGCTCATGACCATGGTCGTGTGGTTGCTCGACCAGATGTTCTCGGGCGTCGACTGGTTCACGCGCCTCGCCTACATCTTCGGCTACGTATTCCTGTCCATCATCTCCATCGGGTTCGGCTTCGGCTTCTACTGGAAGGTGCTGGAAAGCCGCTCGGAGGCCGCCCGTTCGGCCGAGAGCGCCGTCGGCCAGGTTCAGTCCTCGCTGTACGGCGCCGCCACCCGCCTCGAGCAGCTGCAATCGACGCTGGTGCAGCTTTCCGCCATGTCGACCGACAAGGCGAGCTTGGAGCGTGACAAAGGCACCTCGTGCCCCAACTCCTCGCCCGGCGATGGTCCGCGCCGCAAAATGCGCGATGAGGACGCCGCGCGCTTCAACTTCGCATCCGACTTCGTCAAGGGCCGCGTCACCTCCATCAAGGGGGACATGGCCCTGCTCGACGGCGAACTGGCCAAGATCGTCGCCAACGACGCCTCGACCATCGATGCGGCGAATGGCACGCGCAACGAGTTCATGCGCTCGCTCGGCCGCCGCCTCGACATGACGGTGACCGGCTTCAACGCCTTCCGCACCGATCCGCAGCTGCGCCAGATCCGCACCGACCTTGCCGACCGCGCCGAGCGCACCACCATCGACGTCGGCGGCGGCAAGTCCATCACCTGCCCCGACAGCCAGCTGCAGGTCGCGGTGCGCGGCGTCGTACGTGCCATCGATCAGCTTCCCACCCTGGAGAAGCCGCAGATCGCCGCCGTCGAAGGATCGGAAGCCACCATTGAGGCCTTCCGCCGCCTTACGGCGACGTTCTTCGGCCTGTTATCCTTCGAGCTGCCGCCGTCGGCCGACGAGTTGCGTATCCTCCAGCAGCGCGCCGTGCAGTCGATCGACAACCCCGGCGCCCTGCACGCCCTCAACAACGAGGCCGTCGGCCTGTCGAAGCGCGACTACATCCCGCTCGGCGTCGCGGTCTTCGTCGACCTCTGCCTGCTACTTGTCTCCATCGGGCGGCCGATGAACCGCTTCGTCGCCACGCGCCAGAGCATGCTCGAGGCGGAACGCGGGCCGGTGTTCCCCATCCTGTCGCGTTTTTCCGAAATCCATAACCACGAGGACATGCGGCGCACGTTCGATGTGTTCCGCGAGGTGATCTTCGAATCGGGCGGCACCTATTACGTCGCCGTACCGCTCAACGCCCCGCGCGACCATCCCCAGCGCGAGCAGCTGCGGCGTGACGCGCAGGCGCTCGCCAACCTGTGCTACGCGCTGGAAGGCCAGGGCGTGCTGACGCGTCCGTGGAAGCTCGCGCCGGGACTGGTTGCTACCCGCAAGCTGCGCCGCCAGGGCAGCAAGTTCATCGAGTGCTATAGAGAGAGCCGCGTCGCCCCCGTGCCGCGCGCCTTGCGCGCCTTCAAGGGCATGTTCGTTGCCGATCGCTCCGGCATCGAGCGGCCTGCCTTCCGCATCTACGCCTTCAAGAGCGGCGCCTGGCCCGAAATGATCTTGGGCGCCGTCATGGGCGCTGCCGGTCGCGTCGAGGCCGAGCGGCGTCGGCAGCAGCAGACCGCGCCGGCCGTGCAGGAAGTGCCCGAGGTGCGCGCCGAGTTTGAGCGCGAGATATCCGCCCCGACGCGGCGCAGCATGAGCCAGGAACCAACCGGGCTCGATGTGGAGCTCACCGTGCGCCGCCCGCGCAAGCGTCCGAACATCTTCAAGCATCGGCCGGGCGCTGCGCCCGAGACCGGCCATTCGTTGCCCATGGGACGGACGATCGAGGAGCCACGCCGCGAGCCGGTATCGCGCCAGGCTTCGGCTGCAAAAGCCGGCGACACAGGATTTCGCCAGCGCTTTGGCAGTTATGCGGGCCTCGCTGAAGCCGAGCTGACGACCTACGCCGACCTCGACCCGACGCCCGATCCGGCCAACAGCAATACCGCTCGCCCTGAGCCGAGCGAGGACGCAACCGTCGTGGTGCCGTTCCCGGCCCCGGTTGCTCCGGTAGCCGCGCCACGCCCGGCAGCGTCATTTGCGGAACGCCTCGCGTCGGTCCTCGCCGAAAGCAACGACGGCCGCCACAGCATCGGCGTCGAGCTGCGTCGCGAAACCGCGACGTTCCGTGTCCCAGTCAGCGAAGCCGCGCTGCCCGAGGCACTCATACAGCTCACGCGCGGTTCTTCGTTGCAGCTCGAATCACCTTCCACGAACGTCCCGCAGCTCGAGTTGGCACTCCCGGCCCAGCCGGAAGATGTTCGTTTGACGGAAACATGCGATGCGGCAATCGAGCTGCCGGATGATTCTGTTCCACAGGATTTAGAGTTCGCCGACTTCGAGCCGCCACGGGTGTTGCGCAAGATGGTGGAGTAGGCGGTTGTCGGACTTGCGGGAAAGCGTCCGCGAACGGGCGCTCTGCAACACTTGTTTAACCCAAATGACAGCTTAATGGCCGGCAACAGCAACAAACCCAGGTGGCATGTGTCGCGCGCTTCGAACCCGGGCAACAAGGGGGACCACGGTCATGTCCATTGAAATACCTTCGCAGCTCCATGGCCTGTCCATTGCCGAGAAAGTTTCGAGGCTCACTGCCTTCATCGGCGCCGACCTCGAGGCCCGCTCCGGGCATGGCATGCACGTCACCGGCGGCTGCTATCTGCTGATCGCTCGCTCGCCTGAGAGCCCGGTTGCGCAGGGCCTGCGCGCTCATGCCGAGCGCATGGCAGCCATGGGCATCCGCGTTCGCGCCATTTTCAGCGAAGTCGACCAGGCGAATGCCACGCATCTTCTGGCCCCCTTCTCGGTGCCGAGCGAGTGCCGCATGATCCGCGATCAGCGCCTGCTGGCAGCCCACGAACAGCTCGTTCTCACCCCGACCTACTCCTGGGTTGGCGACTGCATGCGCCGTGACCCCGGCAAGCGCGATGCACTGGAGCGCTACGCTCCCAGTTGCGCGCTTACCAGCGCCTATGCCGCCCGCTCGTTCGAGAGCCTGTGGCGTGCCACCGTTCCGGTCTTCGCCATGCCGCCGATCGCCGCCGCTCTGTCGCAAATGCCGGAGATGGGCACGGCCGGCGAGGCTGCTCCCGAAGGCTTCCGCCGCCAGTAGGCCGGCCGCTTTAAGACATTGTCGAATTGCCTGCGGGGCCGTTGCTTAAGCATCGGCCCCGTTCGTATGCGTGCACGGGTGCAAGGGGGCGCAACAGAACGGAAATGGCGATAAGACAACCATTATCCCCACCGCATGGACATTGGGGCCTGATCGCCTTCACCGCGACATCGGAATTCCCGATAGTGCGCATGGATCGTTCCGGCTCAGACCTTCAGGGTGGCCACCATGCCGTTGCTCGCGCGCCTATTCATTACCTTGCTGCTTTTGTTCCCGCTGACGCCCGCCATGGCGCAGCAGACGACATCCGAAACGGTGCATCCCTTCGCGCATCAAGGCGTCAAGGACGACGCGATCCGCTACGAGGCCTACCTCAAGTCGAACTGGAAACGATCCGACCGTAGCGCCGCCGATCTGCGCCGCGACGGCGAGCGCACGTTGCACGCCGACCCACGCGCCGCATCGCGCAACTTCGCCGGCGCCGTCGTCGCCGATGAACACGACGCCGACGCCTGGATCGGACTGGCACGCGCGCTGCTCGCCATCCCCGCCGACCCGAATAAGGATAGCGAGCGCTACGACTTGCCAGTGAACGCCTCCGGCGCTGCATACCTGGGTTACGAGCGCAGCAAGGGTGATCCACAGCAGGCGCGCGCCCTCGCCGTCCTCAGCGAGGCGCTGCAGCGCCGCTCCTACTGGCGCCCGGCCATCGACGCCATGAAGACTAGCCTCGCGCTCGCCGACAACGGCGCCGTGCGCGAAAGCTACGAAAAGTTGCGTGCCGAGCACGGCTTCCGCATGACCGATTACAAGACGGAAGCCGAAACCGCGACGCCGCGCCTGTGCCTGCAGTTTTCCGAAAGCCTCGCCCGCGGGCAGGTCGACCTCACCAAATTCGTCTCCGTCGACGGTCGCGACCCGCAAGGGGTATCGGCCGAGGACAGCCAGCTGTGCATAGACGGGCTGAGCCACGGCCAGCGCTACCGGGTGCAGGTACGCGCCGGGCTGCCATCCGCTGTCGAGGAGGACCTGCAGAAGGGTGTCGACATCGCCGTTTATGTCCCCGACCGCAAGCCGTTCGTGCGCTTCTCGGGCCGCTCGTACGTGCTGCCGAGCCGCGGTCAGCAGGGCATTCCTCTGGTCACCGTCAACACCGCCAAGGTTGAGGTCGAGGTCTATCGCATCGGCGACCGCAATCTTGTCGGCGCCCTCGAAGGCGGCGACTTCCAGCGCCAGCTGCAAAGCTACGAGGTCGAGCAGATCCGCTCGCGCTCCGGCGAGAAGGTGTTCGTCGGCTCGATGGATGTGCCGCAGAAGCTTAACGAGGAGATGACCACGGCGCTGCCCGTTACCGATGCGGTGGGTGCCCTGAAGCCCGGCGTCTACGTGATGATCGCCAAGCCTTCGCAGAAGTCACGCGGGGATAACTCTTACGGTCCCGAGGCGACCCAGTGGTTCATCGTCTCAGACCTCGGCCTCACCGCCTTCTCCGGCGATGACGGCGTGCACGCCTTCGTCCGCTCGCTAGCCGACACCGCCCCCTCGACCGACGTCGCCGTCAAACTGATCGCCCGCAACAACGAGGTGCTCGGCACGGCCAAGACCGACACGCGCGGCTACGCCAAGTTCGAGCCCGGCCTGTCGCGCGGTGAAGGCGGTCTGCAGCCGGCGCTGCTTGTCGCCGAAAGCTCCACTGGCGAATACGCCTTCCTCGACCTTACCGCAGGCGCCTTCGATCTCACCGACCGCGGCGTCAAGGGACGCGAGCCGCCCGGACCGCTCGACGGCTTCCTCTATACCGAGCGCGGCGTTTACCGCCCCGGTGAGGATGTGCACGTCGCCGCCCTGGTGCGAGACGCCGCCGGCAAGGCCGCGAGCCTGCCCGTGACGCTCATCATCTCGCGCCCCGACGGTGTCGAGCACGCCCGCTACACATTGAAAGACCGCGGTCTCGGCGGCCGTGACATTACGCTGCCGCTCGCCGCGTCCTCGATGACCGGCACCTGGCGCGCCAAGCTGCACACCGACCCCGACAAGGATCCCATCACGCAGGTGACGTTCCTCGTCGAAGACTTCGTCCCCGAGCGCCTCGACCTCAAACTTGAGGCGCCGACCGCGGCCCTCTCCCCGCAGCAAACGCAGATCATCAAGGCGACGGGTCGCTATCTGTACGGCCCGCCCGCTGCCGACCTCGCCATCGAGGGCGACATCTTGGTGCGCGCTTCGAGCAAGGGGCTCGCCGACTACCCCGAATTCCAGTTCGGCCAGGCCGACGAGAGCATCGAGCCGGTGCGCAAGCCGCTCGATGCCGCCACGACCACCGACGCCGAAGGTATTGCCCAGGTTTCCGTCGCGCTGCCGCCCGTCCCGCAGACGGCCAAGCCGCTCGAAGCCAGCGTCATCCTGCGCCTGCGTGAATCGGGCGGGCGCACCATAGAGCGCAGCGTCACCATTCCTGTCGACCTGAAGCAGTCGCGCATCGGCATCAAGCCGCTGTTCAAGGGTTCGGAACTCGACGAGAAGCAGACGGCTTCGTTCGAGGTCGTCCTGCTCGACAGCGAGGGCAAGCGCGCGCCCGCCGAAGGGCTCACCTGGGTACTCAACCGGCTCGACACCAACTGGCAGTGGTACCGCCGCGACGGTCAGTGGAACTATGAAGCCGTGACGCTCACCCGCAAGGTGGCCGACGGTACGCTCGCAGCCACCGCCGAGGGCGCCTTCGCCAAGATCGACACCAACGTCGACTGGGGCCGTTACAAACTTGAGATCGCTTCCGCCGACCCGAACGGTCCTGCCGCCAGCGTGATGTTCAACGCCGGCTGGTACACGGCCGCCAGCAACGCCGAGAGTCCGGAAATCCTCGACGTCGCACTCGACCGCGCGAGCTACAAGCCGGGCGAGACCGCCAAGCTGCGTATCGCCACTAAGCAGGGCGGCAAGGCTCTCATCTCCGTGCTGTCGGGCGGCCTGCTCTCCATGCAGGAAATCGAAGTGCCCAACGGCGGCGGCGAAGCCGAGGTGAAGGTTGGCGACAACTGGGGCGCCGGCGCCTACGTCACCGCCATGCTGTATCGCCCGCTGGATGAATCGCTGAAGCGCATGCCCAGTCGCGCCATCGGCGTGCAGTGGCTCGGCCTCGACCAGGCCGGCATCACGCTCAACGTGGAGATCGAAGCCCCGGAGAAGGTCAAGTCCGGCACCACCCTCACCGTCCCCGTCAAGATCGGTGGCCTTGCCGCCGGCGAGGAAGCCTACGTGACGCTGGCCGCCGTCGATCTCGGTATCCTCAACCTGACGCGCTTTGCCACCCCGGCGCCGGAGAGCTGGTTCTATGCGCAGCGGCGCATGGGGCTGGAGATCCGCGACTTCTACGGCCGGCTGATCGACGGCATGCGCGCCGAGCGCGGCACGCTGCGCTCGGGTGGCGACGGCGGCGCCGACATAGGCCTGCAGGGCAACCCGCCGGTCGAGGAGACGGTCGCGCTGTTCTCCGGCATCGTCAAAGTCGATGCCGAGGGCATGGCGAAGATCGACTTCGACATGCCGGACTTCAACGGCACCGTGCGCGTCATGGCGGTGGCCTGGAGCGCCGGCAAGCTCGGCCACGGCCAGGACGACGTCATCGTGCGCGATGCGGTGGCACTCACCGCCTCGGGCCCGCGCTTCCTCACCCTCGGCGATGAGGCACGCCTCGACATCGCCGTGCACAACGTCGAAGGCCCGCAGGCGGCCTACAAGATCGACCTGACCAGCGGCGGCAAGTCCGTGCACACTGCCAGCCTCGACCTGAAGGCCGGCGAACGCCGCGCCGAACAGGTGGCCATCAAGCCGGACGCCGTCGGCCTCGTCGATTACGACATCCGCGTCACTGGTCCGGGCGACATCGACGTCAAGCGTCACCTGACGTTCGACGTCAAGCCGCCGGCCGCCGACATCAAGCGAACCACAGTCGCTTCACTGAAACCGGGCGGCGACATCTCGCTCAGCCCCGACCTGGTGCGTGACATGATTGGCAATCGCACGCGCGTGTCGGTCAGCGTCGGCCCCATCGCCACCCTCGACATTCCCGCGCTGCTCACCACCCTCGACCGCTACCCTTACGGTTGCGCCGAGCAAACGGTGAGCCGCGCGCTGCCGCTGGTGTACGCCAACGCAGTGGCCTCGCAGCTCGGCATCGCCCCCGACAAGGAGCTGAAGGCGCGCGTGCAGGCCGCCGTCGATCGCGTCTTTGAAATGCAGGACAGCGGCGGCGCCTTCGGCGTCTGGGGTCCGGCCACCACCGACTTGTGGCTGACGGGCTATGTCACCGACTTCCTGACGCGTGCCAAGGAGCAGGGCTTTGTGGTCAACCCGCAGGGCTTCACCCAGGCGCTCGACAGGCTGCAGAACTTCATCGCCTACGCCGAGGACTTCCAGAAGGGCGGCGAGGACAGGGCCTATGCGCTCTACGTTCTCGCCCGCAACGGCCGCGCGCCCATCGGCGACCTGCGCTACTACGCCGACACGCGCCTCGACCGCTTCTCGACCCCGCTCGCCAAGGCGCAGCTCGGTGCGGCACTCGCCATGATGGGCGACAAGCCCCGCGCCGAGACGGCGTTTGCCTCGGCGCTGGACGCCCTCGGCGCGCCGGAGACCACTGGCGCCGGCGGCTATCGTGCCGACTACGGCTCGGATCTGCGCGACAGCGCTGCGCTGCTGACGCTGGCTTCCGAGACGCACATCGCGAAAGTTGAGGCACCCAAGCTCGTCAACGTCATCGCCAAGGCCTACGTCGGCCGCAGCTATACCTCGACGCAGGAGCAGGCGTGGCTGCTGCTGGCCGCCAACGCGATGGCAGATGAAGGCAAGGACCTGAAGCTGATCGTCAACGGCGCCCCCGTCGTCGGTGCGGTCAACCGCGCCATGTCAGCCGAGGAGATCATGACGTCGACGCTCACCGTCGCCAATGACGGTGCAGCGCCGGTCGATGCCGTGGTCAGCGTCATCGGCTCTTCGCGGACGACCGAACCGGCCGTCTCCAAGGGCTTCACCATCGAGCGCAGCTACTACACGCTGGACGGTACGCCGGTGGACCTCAAGAGCGCCAGCGGTGGCGTCGCAGCGATCGGCCAGAATGAGCGCCTCGTGGCGGTCCTCAAGGTCGAAGCGAAGGAAGCGGGCGGCCGTGTGCTGCTCGTCGACCGGCTGCCCGCCGGATTTGAGATCGACAATCCGCGTCTGGTCGACGGCGGCGACGTCAAGGCTCTCGACTGGCTGAAGACAACCCTGCAGCCGGAGCACTCCGAGTTCCGCGACGACCGCTTCGTCGCCGCCTTCAACTTCTCCAACGGCGGGGCAGCGGCACCAGCGACGGAAAGCACGCCAGACGGCCAGGAAGTGACCAAGGGCCCCGCCGCCTCGGCGACGGTCGCCTACCTCGTGCGCGCGGTGACGCCCGGTGCATTCATGCACCCAGCCGCGACGGTCGAGGACATGTATCGGCCCGAGCGCTACGCGCGCACGGCGGCCGGCAAGCTCACCGTCACGCCCGGCAAGTGATCGAGACGGGAATGAGAATGCGCGCCGCGATCAACAAACTGCTCTCCGTCTCCTGGCGGAGAGCAACCGGCGGCGGGGAGACACACAGCTCCCCGCCTGCCGCCCCTGCTGCGCGCCGCTACCGGCGGCGAGCCTTGCTCGGCGCCGGCGCCTTTGCCGGCGCCGCCGCCGTATGCTTCGCCACCGCCTACATCGTCATCGACCGCATCGGACCGCCGACCCTCGGACAGGCCGACCAGCTCTCCACGACGGTGCTCGACCGCCGCGACCGGCTGCTGCGTGCTTTCACGACACCCAACGGCCGCTGGCGCCTGCCGGTGGAAGCAGCCGACGTCGACCAGCGCTACCTCGCCATGCTCATGGCCTTCGAGGACAAGCGCTACTTCCAGCACGGCGGCATCGACATGCGCTCGCTCGCCCGCGCCGCCTGGCAGCTGACGAGCCATCGCCGCATCGTCTCCGGCGGCTCGACGCTGACCATGCAGGTGGCACGCCTCATCGAGGGCCGCTATGAGCGCTCGAGCCGCGCCAAGGCCCGCCAGATCGTCGGCGCGCTACGGCTCGAGCACCATCTCTCCAAGCAGCAGATCCTGTCGCTGTACCTGCGGCTCGCCCCTTTCGGTGGCAACATCGAGGGCGTGCGCGCCGCTTCGCTCGCCTACTTCGGCAAGGAGCCGCGCCGTTTATCGATCGGTGAGGCGGCGCTGCTCGTCGCGCTGCCGCAATCGCCCGAGTGGCGGCGTCCCGATCGCAATCCGAGTGCCGCCCGCTTCGCCCGCAACCGGGTGCTGCAACGCGCCACCGAGGAAGGCGTCATATCGGCGGCCGAGGCTGCGCGCGCGGCTGAGGAGCCGGTGCCGGTCGGTCGCCGCGCCTTCCCCAAGTTGGCGCCGCATCTGGCCGAGGCCGAGGTGGCGGCAAAGCCCACCGAGACCATCCATCGCCTCACCATCGATCGCTCCGTGCAAAGCGCGCTCGAGCGCCTCGCTGAGGAACAGACCAAGCTGCTCGGCCAGAAGCTGTCGGCCGCCATCCTCGCCGTCGACCACACGACAGGCGAGGTCATCGCCCACGTCGGCTCGGCCGGCTACCTAGACGATGCACGCTTCGGCGCCATCGACATGGTCGGGGCCTTGCGCTCGCCGGGCTCCACTTTGAAGCCTTTCATTTACGGCCTTGCCTTCGAAGCGGGGCTCGCGCACCCCGAGACGCTCATCGAGGATCGCGCCGTGCGCTTTGGCTCCTATGCGCCGAAGAACTTCGATGAGGAATTCCACGGCACGGTGACGATCCGCGATGCGCTGGCGCAATCGCTCAATATTCCGGCGGTGAAGGTGCTCGCCGCCGTAGGCCCCGGCAAGCTCGCCGGCCGCTTCAAGAAAGTCGGCGTCGAGGCCGCGTTCCCCGATAAGAGCCTGCCGACGCTGGCCATGGCGCTTGGCGGTGTCGGCCTTACCCTGCATGACGTCGCCACGCTTTATGCCGGCCTCGCCCGCGGCGGCGATGTCGTTCCGCTTCTGCATCGGCGCGCCGATGTCGCCGACGCGGCCAAAGCGCTGCTTCACGGGAAACAGTCCGCCCACCCGCGACTGCTGTCGCCGCTTGCCTCCTGGTATGTCAGCGACATCTTGAAGGATGCTCCACCCCCGCTCAACGCCCGTGCCGGTCGCTTCGCCTACAAGACCGGAACCTCTTATGGGTATCGCGACGCGTGGGCCGTCGGCTACGACGGCAAGTACACGATCGCGGTGTGGGTCGGGCGTCCGGATGGCGCCTCGACGCCGGGCCTTTCGGGGCGCACCGCGGCGGCGCCGGTCCTGTTCGATGCCTTCGCGCGCCTGGGTGAGCGCCGCACGCCCATGGCCGGCGCGCCGGCCGGGGCCCTGCGCGTCACTGGCTCGGAGTTGCCCCCACCGCTAAAGCGTTTTCGCGAGGGTGGCGTAGAGGTGGCGCAAGGTCCGTTTCTGGAACCGCGCGTGCTGATCTCCTTCCCACCCGACCGCGCCGAAGTCGAGACGGAGGGCGACGACCCTCTGCTCCTCAAGGCCAGCGGGGGCGTGTTGCCGCTCACCTGGATGATCAACGGGGCCCCGATCGCCTCCGATCCTCGCGCCCGACAGGTCGTCTGGCAGCCCGACGGCAGCGGATTCGTCAAGCTTTCCGTGGTCGATGCTAAGGGGCGCGTTGATCGCGTCACCGTGCGGCTCAAAGGCAGCCAGCTCGCGACCGTGGCGGCCGATGAGCGGAAGCGTTAGTCTGGCGCGACAGTTCCTGCAGCGGCGCAATGGACCATGGCAAGACGTCTCATATCGGCTGTTCTATTGGCCTTGGCCGCCGCGCTCGGTGGCTGCAGCGAGCAGCCGTCGGCCGAACTTCCGGCGCTGGCGGCGGCGCGCGACCAGACCTCGGTATCGGGTATTTCTTCCGGCGCCTACATGGCAGGCCAGTTCGAGATGGCCCACGCCAAGGAAGTCGTCGGCGCCGGAATCATCGCCGGTGGCCCTTATGGATGCTCTGAGAGCATCTATGCCGATGTCATTCCGGGGCCGGGCACGGCTTTGCTCAATCTTACCAAGGCGATCAACGGCTGCATGCAGAATGCGCTCCAGGCGTTCGGCGTGCCGGACTCGGCCCAGCTTGCCCGCCGCGCCGATCGCCTCGCCGATCAGAGCCGCATCGATCCCATCGCCGATGTGAAGACCGACCGCATCTATCTGTTCACGGGCACCAACGATCACACCGTTGTCCGCCCGATCGTCGCGGCAGCGCGCCGGTTCTATGAAGACCTTGGCGTACCCGCAGAGCAGATCCTGTACGTATCCGATATCCCCGCCGGGCATGCCTTCGTGACCGACGAGCGCGGTCCCGAGTGCGATCACACCGGCAAGCCGTACATCGTCGATTGCGATTACGATCAGGCCGGCGCACTGCTCGGCCAGATCTATGGTCCGCTCAAAAGCCCTGCCGCGCCGACCACCGGCCAGTTCCACATCTTCGACCAGGAGGCCTTTACCGAGGGGCTGTCCAACCACGGGTTGAGCGATGACGGCATCGTCTATGTGCCTCTCGCCTGCCGTGACAACGCCGGCTGCCGGGTCCACATCGCCTATCATGGGTGCGGCCAGAACCGCACCGTCGTCGGCGACGCCTTCGCCCGCGACTTCGGCTATGCCCGCTGGGCCGATACCAACAACCTCATCGTGCTTTTCCCGCAGACGGCGACGACGCCACTGAACCCCCAAGGCTGCTGGGACTGGTGGGGGTACACCGGGGCCGAGTATCTGACGCGCGAAGCCCCGCAAATCATCGCGGTTTACCGTATGCTTGAGCGGCTGGCGGCTCCGCGGACCTCGTCCTGACGTGCGTCAGAACTCCGCGTCAACGCGGCACACCGGGTGGCCGAAGCGATGATTGGCGCCGGCATTCGTCTCGCATACCTTGCCGGTCGAACCGGCCAAGCGCGCGGGGCGACAAGAGAAACTCGGGGGAAGCTGCCGATGGCGGAACTGCTCACGATCGGCTGGGGTGACGACGCCTGCGCGCCGACCCGCCGTCGCTTGGATCTCCTAGCGACGCTGGCCGCCGCCGTACTCATCACCGCGCAGACCGCCGCTGGCATCTTCGAGCAGGCGCGCGTCGACAACGAGCCGGCACACGCTGAACGCACCAACGGCAACGGCGCATCGACCGCCTTCGGCCGCGAGACGATCATCGGCGCCTTCAGTGGCGCCCCCTACAATTATCCGAGCGCCGCGCGCATCGAAAACCCGGGCGCCCAGCGCGCCACCGATTTCACCATCGATCCGGTCAACTGGTACACCGACCCATTCAAGAGCCCGATCTATTACGGAGCGCGCGTCGCCCAATGGTTCGCCGGCGGCAAGACCGGCGTCGGCGTCGACTTCATCCATTCCAAGGCCATAGCGCCGCTGGAGGAAGAAACAAACTTCTCCGGCACCATCGACGGGCAACCGCTGCCGCCGCGGGCGCGCATCAAGGATATCGTCAGCAAGCTCGAGTTCTCGCATGGGCACAACATGCTGCTGTTGAACGGCCTGTTGCGCCTGCCCGGCATCGGCGCCCGCGTCAGCCCTTATGTCGGGGCCGGCGCCGGCGTGCTGCTTCCCCACACCGAGTTCGCGCTGGCCGGCAGCGCGCGGCCGCGCACCTACGAATACAACTATGCCGGGCCGGCGGGACAGGCGCTCCTCGGCGTCGAGATCCGGCTGTCGAAGCTGTCGTTCTTCGTCGAGTACAAATTCACCTACGCGCACTACGGCGCGCCGCTGTCGGAGCAGGAAGGCAGCTGGCTACCACTCGATCTGTGGCGGCAGGCGCAGCGTTGGATGGACGGCACGCCGCCGCCGGGCGGCCATATCTCGGCGGAAATCGCCAGCCATCAGGTGGTGAGCGGCATCGCCGTGCGCCTCGCGCCGGGGCGCTGAGTTCAACCCCGGCAGGTAGCTGCACAGCCGGGCGCCGGCGAAAGATACGTCGGCTGGTCATTTCGAACCGGCATGGCAAGAACGCGGTTGGAATTGCCGATCAGAAGCGGCGCAGCAGCCGCTCGTAGTAGTCGAGTTCCTGCATGGGCCGCGCCGGCTGGGCGAGGCGGCGGCGCAGCTCTTCCAAAATCTCCCGCGCCCGCTGCATGTCGATCTCGTCCGGCACCTTCACCGAGTTGCCGGCGTCGGGACCCTGGAAGCGCTGCGGGCGACCGAGCGGATCGCGCGGCTGCTCCCCGTTCTGCCCGTAGCGCGATGAGCCTTCCTTGGACATGCCCTCGGACATCTTCTTGGCGCCCTGACGCATCTGCTCAAGCGCCTCCGACTGATCGCCCAGCGCGGTCTCGGTATTGCCTTCCTCAAGCGACTTCTGCGCACTCTCCATGGCGTCGCGCGCCTTGTTGAGTTCGTCGTTTCCGCCACCCAGCTCATCCAGCTCGCGGCGCAGCTTTTCCAATTCGTCCTTCAACGCCTGCTGCTGCTCGCTGAGGCTGCCCTTGCCCTGCTTGCCTTGCTGGCCCTGCTTGCCTTGTTGGCCCTGCTGACCGGACTCGCCCTGCTGGCCCGCCATGCCCTGGCCCTGCTGGCTCTGGCTCTGCTGCTGACCGTTCTCGCCCGGCACCGAACCGCCCGGCTGTTGCTGCTTGCGGTTCTCGCGGTAGGTCTCGTCCATCAGCCGCTGCTGCTGACCAACCAGCCCGCCCAGCTCGTCGAGCTTCTTCTGCATCTTCTGGCCGCGCTCGGCCTGCTGCTTGGACATCTGGCCCGACTGCAGCTTCTCCAGCAGATCGCGCAGCTGGCTCAGCATCTGCTGCGCCTGATCGCGCGAGCCGGCCTTGGTCATGTCCTCGAGGTTCTTCATCATCTGGTCGAGGTCTTGCTGGCTCAACTGCTGGTTCTGCTGGTCGAGCCCCTCGGGCGGCGCCTGGTCCTGCGCGTTCTTGGTCAGCTGCTCGACATACTTCGACAGCGCCTCGCGCAGCTCCTGCATCATCTGGTCGATTTCAGAATCGGGCGCGCCCTTCTCCAGAGCGTCGGCGAGCTTGTCCTGCGCATCCTTGAGCGCCTTCTCGGCGTCGGAAAGATCGCCGTCCTCGATGCGTAGCGCCAGCTCCCACATGCCGTCGGTGATCGACTTCAGGCCCTGACGCGAGGTGTCGCGGTCGAGCCCGCGGATAGCCGTGCGCATGCCGAGATACACGGACGTTGAATTGATGAAGCCCTCCGGCTCGATGACCAGTGCTTCCATCGCCCGCTTGACGAGCGGAACGTAGCGCGGGTCATCCAGCAGCTTGGCGCGCTGCTCGACCACCGCTCTGGCCAACGGCTTTTCGAATTGGCGCTGCGGCAGCACCAGCTTCATCGGCTTGGAGCGCCCGATGTTGCCGGCGACGTCCTTGGCCTCGAGCCGCAGGATGACCTCGCGGCCGGCGTAGGGATGCGGACCGAAATCGACGTATGTCTGCGCCTCCTTCTGCGAGGGGCGCGGCAGGCGCAGCGTGATCTCGGGCGGCGGCTCGTGCGGGGGACGCGGACCCTTCAGCGCCGGCGGCTGCGCCCACGCCTTTTTGGGATCGACGGGCTTTTCGGCGCTACGATCACGCTTCACGTCGGCGTTGGCCGAAACCACGCCATAGTCATCCTCAGCCGTGTAGGTGAGCTTCATCGAGCCGCGACGCGTGCGCTCGGGCGCCTTGCTGATGGCGATGACCGGCGGCTTGTCGGGCTTCACGTAGAACGCCCAGCGTGCCAGCTCGACGCCGCCCGACAGCACGCGGATTTCCGCCGAATTGCGCATCTCGTAGCGGATCTCGGCGATGTCGGCGCTCGGTGCCGTCGACTTTCCGGCCTCCGGCTGCTTGGCCTCGATGTGCTGGCGCTCGGACGAGCCCTCGGCGAATACGTCAAGCGAAGGCGCGCCCAGCCCCTTGCCGCTGGTGCGCACGATGAGCACGCTGCGCTCAGGCACCTCGACCAGCTTGGGCTGCTGGTCCGTCGTGGCCGGACCGCGCGCCCCGTCGGCGAGCATCAGCGGCGGCTTGCCGGTGTAGGCCGGCGGCGTCACCCACGCATCGAGGCGCGCTTCGGCGAGCGCGATGGCGGAATTGAAGCGGAAGGCCGAGCGCAGGCGATCGGATGCACTGTCGCCGACGAGGGCGAGCAGCGCGACGACGCCAAGCACCAGCAGGCCGCGGAGTGCCACCGGGTCCTGCCGGTCGGCGCGCGGATGCGGCGGCCCCACGCGCAGCCTCGCCAGTGCCGCAGCAAGGCGCGCCCGGTGCGCCTGCCAGATGGCGGCCGTGCGCGGGTCCTCGGCGTTGGCGGTGATCGTAGTCTTCGTAGGAAGAGGCGGGCCGGTGCGGCACGCCTGAGACGCGCTCGATCCGGCGCACCGCCTCATCGTGCGTGGGAAACGGTACGCGCACGGCATGCAGCAGCCCGGCGATGCCGGCGGCGGCGAACAATGCCAGCACGACGTAGTGGACCGCGTCGGAGAGCATCGGCCACAGGCCAGCCAGCGATACCAGCAGGAACACGCCGACAAGGCCGAGCAGCAGCCACACGCGCGGCCACAGGCGCTCGAACAGGAGTGCCCATTGGCTGGCGCGCACCTTGCGCGCAAACGTGGCATCGATGGGGGAAGCGGCCTTCGGCTCCGACATCCTGAAACGATAGCCGGAACATTGCGGCCGGCCTAGCGGCGCGGGGTCGCGACAGGATTAAAATTTGGTCATCAATTTCCCGGACGAACTGCCTACTCCAGCCAGCCAGGCAGGCGGTCGAGGGCAATGAGGGCCTCGATGTCGAGGCGCGGGCGTACCACGGCATATTCGGCCCCACGCACCAGAACCTCGGGTACCAGGGCCCGCGTGTTATAAGTCGACGACATTACAGCCCCGTAGGCGCCCGCCGTCATCACCGCCACCAGATCGCCCGCCAACAGCGGCGGCAACGGGCGATCGAGCGCCAGATAGTCGCCCGTCTCGCACACCGGCCCGACGATATCCTGCACGATGGGTGGCATCGTCGCCTTCGCCTCCTGCACCGGCCAGATCTCGTGCTGCGCCTCATACAGCGTCGGGCGGATGAGATCGTTCATCGCGGCATCGACGACGGTGAACGTCTTGTCGACACCATGCTTGACGCAGATGACGCGGGTGACGAGTACGCCTGCATTGCCGGCGATCATGCGCCCCGGCTCCATGACGATCTTGAGGCCGAGACCGCCCAGCTCTTCCTTGACGACGGCGGCGTAGGCCGACGGCGGCGGGGCCACCTCGCCCTCCGACATGTACGGCACGCCCAGTCCGCCGCCGATGTCGAGGTGCTGCAGCTTGTGGCCGTCGGCCATCAGCTCCTCGGCCAGCGACCGCATCAGCCGGAAAGCATTACGGAACGGCACCAGATCGGTGATCTGGCTGCCGATGTGCATGTGGATGCCGCTGACGGCGATGCCCGGCAGCTTGGCGGCGAGTGCGTAAAGCTTGCGCGCCTCCCCGTAAGGTATGCCGAACTTGTTCTCGGCTTTGCCCGTGGAAATCTTGGCGTGCGTCTTGGCGTCGACGTCGGGATTGACGCGCAGCGCGATGCTGGCGGTGCGCCCTATTTCCGAGGCGACCTCGCTCACGGTGCGCAGTTCCGCTTCGCTCTCGACGTTGAAGCCGAGGATGCCCTCGTGCAGCGCGAAGGCGATTTCCTCGAGCGTCTTGCCGACGCCGGCGAAGATGATGCGTGAGGGCGGCACGCCGGCGCTGAGGGCGCGGCGCAGCTCGCCCTCCGACACGACATCCATGCCGGCGCCGAGTTTGCCCAGCGTCGCCAGCACGGCCTGATTGGAGTTCGCCTTGACGGCAAAGCAGATCAGCGCGTCCTGCCCGGCGAAGGCTTCAGTGAGGACCCGGTAGTGCCGCTCGAGCGTCGCCGTCGAATAACAATAGAAGGGCGTGCCCACCTCGCTGGCGAGGCGAGCGAGCGAGACGTCCTCGGCGCACAGAACGCCGTCCTGGTAATGGAAGTGATGCATGGCGGGCTTGTTTAGCCCTAGATTCGGGTTAGCGCAGCAGCGGATCGAGGATAAAGCCCTCGTGCGGCTTGGGCGGGGCTGCCGATTCCGGCTGTGTGCCGCTGGCCTCGGCCGATTTGGCGGTTCCCGTAGCGGCTGCCGACGGCGGGGGATCGAGCGAGCCGCGGACCCCGCAGGCGCCGAGTCCCAAGCACAAGCCGGCCGCCAGCAAAACGGCAACCGTCGCCTTGGGTGTCAACGTTGTGCGCATGTCCCCGGACCCATCCCACGCTGGCCAAACAGCCGCACAGCCAAGGCACTCCACCGCTGAGGCGGAACTGGGGCACCCGGCCATACCCGCCTATCTAGCCCTTGGGGGCGGTCTTTTCCAACCGCTTCCGCCAGGCAGCAGCCATTTTGGCGACGTTCTGTGGCGCGGTTCCCCCATGGCTGATACGGCTGGCCACCGAGTTCTCAGGGCTCAGAACCGAGAAAACATCGGCGTTTATGCGCGGCTCGACGGCCTGCATGGCCGCCAGCGGCAACTTATCCAGAGATAGATTCTGCGCCTCGGCCGCGGCGACGATGCGCCCGGTGACGTGATGGGCGTCGCGGAACGGCATCTTGAGGACGCGCACCAGCCAGTCGGCGAGGTCGGTCGCGGTGGAGTAGCCGCCCCCCGCCGCCGCCAGCATGGTCGCCGCCTGCGGCTGCATGTCCGCGACCATTCCCGTGGTAGCGGCGATGGCTAGGGCAAGGCTGTCCAGGGCGTCGAAGGCGACCTCCTTGTCCTCCTGCATGTCCTTGGAATAGGCGAGCGGCAGCCCTTTCATGACGATGAGCAGGCTCTGGAAGGCGCCAGCGATGCGCCCGACCTTGGCGCGGGTCAGCTCGGCCGCATCCGGGTTGCGCTTCTGCGGCATGATCGAGGAGCCGGTGGTGAACTTGTCCGACAGCTTGATGAAGCCGAACTGCGGCGTCGACCACAGCACCACTTCCTCGGCAAAACGCGACAGGTGCACGGCGCAGATGGACGCCGCGGCCAGCGTCTCCAGCACGAAATCGCGGTCGGAAACGCCGTCGAGCGAATTGTCGGTCGGCTTGTCGAAGCCGAGCGCCTTGGCCGTCGCCTGCCGGTCGATGGGAAACGACGTGCCGGCCAGCGCCGCCGAGCCGAGCGGGCACTCGTTGAGGCGGGCGCGTGCATCGGCGAGCCGGCCGCGGTCGCGGCCCAGCATCTCCACGTAGGCCAGCAGATGATGCCCGAAAGTGACCGGCTGCGCCGGCTGCAGGTGCGTAAAGCCTGGCATGACGGTGCCCGCATGCGCCTCGGCCTTGCCGACGAAGGCGAGTTGCAGCGCCGCCAAAGCCTCGTCGAGCCCATCGAGCCGCTCGCGCACGTAAAGCTTGAAGTCCGTCGCCACCTGATCGTTGCGCGAGCGCGCCGTGTGCAGGCGGCCGGCCGGCGTGCCCACCGCTTCCTTGAGGCGGCTTTCGACATTCATGTGCACGTCTTCGAGCGCCCGCGAGAACTGCATAGTGCCGTTCTCGATCTCCGCTTCCACCTGATCGAGGCCGGCAATGATGGCCGCCGCATCCTCTTTGGTGATGATGCCCTGGGCGCCCAGCATGGCGGCGTGCGCCTTGGAGGCGCGGATATCTTGCGGGGCCAGCCGCTTGTCGAAGCCGATGGAGGCGTTTATCTCCTCCATGATCTCAGCCGGCGAGGCCGAGAACCGGCCGCCCCACATGCGGTTAGCAGGCTTGTCCGTCACGACCTTCGTGCTCCGTCAGGGCGCCGGTCCAAGTGTTCGGCGAAAGAGGCATATGAGCGAGCGGCCATCGCAAGCAAGCCGAAACCCGTCGTTGGCCAGGTATTATGGGCTGGCGGCGATCGCTGCGTTGGTGGTGTTCGCGGCGGTATACGTCACCTGGGGGCGCCCTGACAATCAGGCGTCGCCTGCGTCAGGCACCAATTCGGCCTCGCCAGAGGCCAAGCAGCGGGGAAATCCGCTCTCGACCGGCGCCATGACCACCTTCGTGTTCAAACCGCAGCCGGAAGCCTTGCCCGATATCCGTTTCCTCGACGGCAGCGGCGCCACGGTCGGCCTCGACAGCTTCCGCGGCAAGGTGGTGCTGCTCAACGTATGGGCCACATGGTGCGCGCCCTGCCGTGAGGAGATGCCGGACCTCGACAAGCTGCAGGCCGAGCTCGGCTCCGACAAATTCCAGGTCGTCGCGCTGGCGGTCGACAAATCCGGGCTAGCGGGCGCGCGCAAGTTCCTCGCCGACATCAGGGCGGAAAAGCTTGGCGTCTATGTCGATCCGACGGGCAAGGAGGGCACGCGGCTCAAGGTGTTTGGGATGCCGACGACGATCCTCGTCGATGCCGAAGGGCGCGAGATCGGCCGCCTCATCGGTCCGGCCAAGTGGGACAGCCCGGAAGCCAAGAAGCTGATCGAAGCCCAGCTCAAGCAGGGCTAATGCGCGAGGCGTCGCCGCTCTGCGGTGGATCCGGCGTGGCGCAGTTCGCCGCCGGTTAGAACATGAAGCGCGAGGCGAGGGAGATGGCAGCCACGGCGAGGGCGCCGAAGAACAGCGCCTCGTTGCGCTTGGCCGCGAACTCGACACGCTCGACATGCGCCTGCAGGGCACCGAGCTCGGACAGCTTGCGGTTCACCGGCTCGAACGACTTGTAGGTCAACCCGGCGAATGTGCTGCGGTCGCCCTCGATGACGTCGAGACGCGACTTCAGATCCTTGCAGCTGCGCTGCAGGTCGCTGATCTTGTAGTCGCGGGAATTCTTGAGGGTTTCCTCGAAGGCTTCGAAGCGCCGCAGGCGGCTGGCTTCCTCGGCCATCTCGGTGACGGTCGCCCTCGACTTCTCCAACTCACGCTCGAGGCGGGCAATCGTTCCGTTGATGCGGTCGAACTGCACGGCGGCTTCGGCGACGAAGCCCTCATGTCCGATCCACTTTCCGCTGGCCTTGCCGACGGGAGCGGTGACTATTCTGTCGGTCTGCAACACGACGCAACCCCTTAACGCCACTCACTGACACTGCTCATGGGAGTATCGGCGCAGGGGTTTAACGCCACGTATCCAATTGAAGCGATGAACGAAAGAAAGCGTTTGCATTGACAGCATTTTGCACGCGCGCGACAACGCGGGCCGCAAGGCGAGAGAAGAAACCGAGGGGGCCCCGATGTCGGGCGAACTGAACACCGCTGAGTTGCAGAGCGCCATCGAAGCCGTCTGGGAGGAGCGCCAGGGCATCTCCGCCGGCACCACCGGCGTCGTCCGCGACACCGTCGACAAGGCGCTCGACCTGCTCGACAAGGGCGAGGTGCGCGTCGCCGAGAAGGGCGCCGACGGCTGGGTCGTCAACCAGTGGCTCAAGAAGGCGGTGCTGCTGTCGTTCCGTCTCAACGACATGGTCGCCATTTCCGGAGCGCCCGGCGGCGCCTCGTGGTGGGACAAGGTGCCGTCCAAGTTCGCCGGCATGACGCCGGATGATTTCCGCCGCGCCGGCTTCCGCGCCGTTCCCGGCTCCATCGTGCGCCGCTCCGCCTACATCGCGCCCGGCGTCGTGCTGCTGCCCTCGTTCGTCAACCTCGGCGCCTACGTCGACGAGGGCACCATGATCGATGCCTGGTCGACCGTCGGCAGCTGCGCGCAGATCGGCAAGAACTGCCACATCTCCGGCGGCGCCGGCATCGGCGGCGTCCTTGAGCCGCTGCAGGCCGGCCCCGTCATCATCGAGGACAACTGTTTCATCGGCGCCCGCGCGGAAGTGGCCGAGGGCGTCATCGTCGGCGAGGGCTCGGTGCTGTCGATGGGTGTCTACCTCGGCGCCTCGACGACCATCATCGACCGCGCCACGGGCGAGAAATTCTTCGGCAAGGTGCCGCCGTACTCGGTCGTCGTGTCGGGATCCATGCCAGCCAGGAAGCCGCTGCCCGATGGTTCGCCCGGCCCCAATCTCTATTGCGCTGTCATCGTCAAGAAGGTCGACGCGCAGACACGCTCCAAGACCTCCATCAACGAATTGCTACGCGACTGACACGACGGGTGGGTCCGCACCGTGAACTCGTATCGCAATCTCGACATATCCGATGTCGTCGCAACGCTGCAGAAGCTGACGGCGCGCATCGGCGAGCGGTTTCCCAACTCCGGTCTGCATAAGGTCTGCAAAGAGCTGACGTCGATGGCGCAGCAGACCTCGGCACGCGCCAGCAACATCTCGCGTCCGAAATTCTGGCTACGCGGTCTGCTCAGCCTGCTGGCTCTGTGCGGGGCCGTTGGCGTGTTCTTCATCGGCCGCTGGATGCTCGGCCTGCGCTCATCGGACGAGCTGGGCGGCGTCATGCAGGCCATGGAAGCCGCCGTAAACCTGCTGATCATCGGCGGCGCGGCGGCGCTTTTTCTGGTCACGCTGGAAGCCCGCTGGAAGCGCCGCCTGGCGCTTTCCGCCCTCAACGAGTTCCGGTCCATTGCGCACGTCATCGACATGCACCAGCTCACCAAGGACCCGAGCGCGCTCGGCGGGCCGCGCACCAGCTCCTCGCCCGATCGCGAGATGACCCGCTTCGAGCTGGTGCGCTATCTTAGCTATTGCTCGGAGATGCTGTCGCTGGCCAGCAAGGCGGCGGCCGTATACGCCGAGAATGTACATGACTTGGCCGTCGTCGACGCCGTCGGCGACATCGAGCGGCTGACGACCAATCTCAGCCAGAAGATCTGGCAGAAGATCACGCTGGTCGAAACCGACCTCGAGGACGCGCGGGGCGCCGAGGCGGTGTCGGCCGGCGAACTCGCGTTCTCCAATTCAATGAAAGACGGCTAGGTCCGCCCGATGGCTCAAGTGTTCACCCTGCTGACGACATTCACCGGCCGCATCCCGCGCCGGCAGTGGTGGATCGGCTTCGTCATCACCTTCATAGGCAGCGTGTTCGGCACGGTGCTCTTCAATCCCGAGCTGTTCACGTCCGATGCCCTGCCGCCGCCGAGCTGGCCCGACACGTTCTGGCAGCTCGCCTGGCTCGTGCCGGGCACCGCCATCACCATCAAGCGCTTCAACGACCGCGACTGGCCGTGGTGGCTAGGCTATGCGTTCGCCGCGGCCGGCGTGTTTCTCTACGTCTCTCCCCACTTCGGCCTCGCCATCGACCCGGAAGCCTCCACCGCCGGCGCGGCCAGCTTCTGGCTGACGCTGGCGCTGTTCCTCGCCGCCTTCCTCGACAATGGATTCATGCGCGGCACGCGCGGCCCCAACCGCTATGGTCCCGATCCCCTCGCACCCGATCCCCTCGCACAAGGCGCATCGCCCGCATGAAGACCGCCGCCGATCCCGTCGCACTCGCCCAGGCGCTGATCCGCTGTGAAAGCGTCACACCCGTAGAAGGGGGCGCCCTGACGCTGCTCGAAGGCGTCCTCGTCTCCGCCGGCTTCGAGTGCCACCGCATGACCTTCTCCGAGCCAGGCTTCGCGGACGTCGAAAACCTCTACGCTCGCCGCGGCAACACCGGGCCGAACCTCTGTTTTGCCGGCCACACGGATGTCGTCCCGCCCGGCAATGTCGAGGCCTGGAGCACCCCGCCGTTCGCAGCCCAGATCCGCGACGGCGTGTTGTATGGGCGCGGCGCAGTCGACATGAAGGGCGGCATCGCCTGCTTCGTCGCCGCCCTGAGCCGCTTTCTCGACCGCGGCGGCGGCGCGGTGCCCGGTTCGATTTCGCTGCTCATCACCGGCGATGAGGAAGGCGACAGCGTCAACGGCACCAGCAAGCTGCTCGACTGGCTGAAAGTCAGAGGCGAGGTGCTGCATGCGTGCATCGTCGGTGAGCCGTCGAGTCGCCACGCCGTAGGCGATGAGATCAAGATCGGGCGCCGCGGTTCGCTCAACGGCGAAATCGTGGTCGAGGGCACGCAGGGTCACGCCGCTTACCCGCACACGGCCGACAACCCGGTGCCGAAGCTGGCGCGCATCATCGACCGGCTATCCAACCTGACGCTCGACAAGGGGACGGAGCATTTCGAGCCCTCGCACATCGTTGTCACGGTCATCTCGGTTCCGAACACGGCGAGCAATGTCATCCCCGGCGAGGCGCGCGCGCGCTTCAACGTGCGCTACAACGATGCCCACGATCGCCCGCGTCTCGAAGCGCGACTGCGCCAGGCCTGCGACAGCGCTGCGGCCGAGGTCGGGGCACGGTTTTCGCTCACCTTTTCAGGCACCGGCAGCGTGTTCTTGACCGAGCCAGGTCCGCTCGTTGAAACGATGCAGCTCGCTGTAAAGGAAGTAACGGGACGACTTCCCAAGCTGTCGACGGCGGGCGGCACCTCGGATGCGCGCTTTATCAAGGATCACTGTCCCGTGATCGAGCTCGGCCTGCTCAATGAGACCATTCACCAAGTCGACGAGCGCGTACCGGTCGCCGATCTCGAAACGCTAACGCGCATTTACGAACGTTTCATCGAGATCTATTTCGCACGCGCCTAGACAGCGCTACTTTGCTTCGATGGGCGCGCCACGCTTTGCTGTACGTGGCGCCATCCGCAAAGGATAGCTGACTTTGTCCGAAGGCAGATTCGATTTCGGCATGCTCCTGCGTCGCGACATTCCGCGGCGAACCTTTGCGGCTGGTGAGCGGATCTTTCTCGAGCACGATCCCGGAAATGCGATGTACGTGGTGCGCAGCGGCGCCGTGGACGTCATCAGCTTCGGCAAGGTGTTGGATCACGTGGGACCTGGCGGCGTGTTCGGAGAGATGGCCCTGATCGACGATGCCCCGCGGGCTGCCGCGGCACTTGCCAGTCAGCCGACCGAGGTCGCCGTCATCGACAAGCCGACGTTCCTCGCCCTCATTGCCGAGGAGCCGGAATTCGCGCTGCAGATCATGAAACTGATGGCCGAGCGCGTGCGCAGCAAATTGTCGGCGGATTGACCGCGCCGAGCCTATGACAATAGACCCGTCGAGACGGTGGCCGATGTCGCTAGGCGCGCCGCTCCCCGCGCGTGCGTGACCGCCGCCGTACCGCCTCTTCCTTCGAGAAATAGACGGACAATCCGTGCGCGAGGATGCCGATGCCCCAGCCGAGCAGCGGCCAGTAGAACCAGATCTTGTCCGGCGTCAGCAGCAGATTGACGGCAATGAGAATGACGTTGACGAGCACGAAGGCGGAGAAGTGGAAAAAGAAGCCCGTGTCGCCCAGCAGCGTGCCGTCGAGGTACTCCCTGGTCGCTGTGTAGCTCTTCGACAGCATCGGTGAATTCCTTATGCGGTGCGGTGACCGGCCGCCAGTCTATCACGCCCCGCGGCGGCGCGTCTGCGGGAGCGCATAGCAGCAGACCGACGATGAAAACGCTGTTACCGGCGGCATATCGTTGCCTAATCAGGTCTCGCCTCGACGCTTTCGGCGTCGAGCGAGTAGCCGGTATCGGCGAGACCCGTGAACGCCGGCTCGGTCTTTAAGGTCCCGGTAACCCACACCGGATCGAACTGCCCGGCAATCTCAAAGCCCTGGGGGGACTTCACGTAGACGATCTGGTTTGCCGGCGGCGGAGGCACGTGGATGCAGGCGCCGACGAACGGCACCAGCAGGAACTCCTTGATCGTCGTCGCCTCGAAATCCAACGGCACCACGTATCCACCGATCTTCACCCGCTTGCCATTCAGTTCTCCGACCACGCGCGGCGGCTGGTTGGCACCCGGCTGCCTGCGCTTCATCGACATGAAAGTACCCTCCTGATAGCTCGACGGCGGCGCCGGTCCATCGTGCTCGGAGGCGGGCGGAGCGGCGCCGGAGAAGAACGTCTTCGGCTTCGGCGGCATCGCTTCGATTGGCGGCATCAGCTGCGCCCACTTCAGATCGAGCGGCGCATCCGCCGCCTGAGTGCTGTCGATGGTTGCCGACAGAAGCAGCAGGCTGACCGCGGCGGCAAGGGAAGCCTTCGTCATCATCTTCTCCATCATGTGCGCACCGTCATACCGTCGGCGAGTGACATTCTGTACGCCCGCATCGCCGGGAGCAGTCCGGCGAGGAAGCCGGCGGCGACGATGGCGGCGAGCATCAGCCACTCGCGCTGCGTCGGAGCGCTGATGTCGAGGTTCAGCCCATAGGTGGCGTCGACCCAGGGCCGCAGAATGGCGAGCGCTGCATAGAGCAGCACGACTCCCAGCACCACGCCCGCAAGCGTCAGCAGCCCGGCCTCGGTGGCGAGCAGCCCGAGGATGGTCGAAGGGCGCGCGCCCACCGAGCGCAGGATGGCCATCTCGCGCCGCCGCTCGTTCAGCGTCGTCAGGATCATCGTCACCATGCCGAGCAGGGCCGTGACGACGACCATGGTCGAGACGGCCGCGAGTGCCGTCTCCGCCGTGCCGACCAACCCCCACAGTTCCTGCAAGGCCGCACCCGGCATGATCGCCGACAGGGGCTCTTGCGCATACTCATTGATGGCGCGCTGCAATTTGAAGGTGGCGAGCTTGGACTTCAACCCGACGAGCGCCGCCGTGATGGCCTTCGGCTTGAGGTCCATGTTGCGCACCTGATCGGTCGAGATGGCCTCGCCGGGTGCCGGCATGCCACTCTGCCAGTCGACATGGATTGCCTCGATGCCCTCGAGGCTGACGTGCACGGTGCGGTCGATCGGCGTGCCGGTCTTGGCGAGGATGCCCGCAACCCTGAACGGCTTGTCGGCATGCTCCACGAACGACACCGAGCCGAGCCCGTGCGCGACCACGATCGGATCGCCCACCTTGTAGCCGAGCTTCTCCGCCACATCGGCGCCGATCACCGCGTCGAAAAGATCCGCGAACGGGGCGCCGGTGGCGAAGCGGAGGCTCTGCCCGTGACGATACTTGTAGCGCTCGAAGAATTCCGGCGTCGTGCCCAGCACGCGGAAACCGTGGTGGCTGTCGCCGAGCGACAGCGGCACGATCCACGCCACCTCCGGCCGCTTGGCGATATCCTCGTAGCTCTGCCAGGTGACGTTGTTGGTGGCGTTACCTATGCGAAACACCGAATAGAGCAGCAGCTGGATCGCCCCGCTGCGCGAGCCAACAATAAGATCGGTGCCGGAGATGGTATCGGCGAAGCTCTGCCGCGCGCCGGTACGCACCTTCTCGACGCCGAGCAGCAGCATCACGGAAAAGGCAATGGCCAGCACCGTCAATGATGCGGTGAGGGCGCGGTTGCGCAGGGATTGCAGCGCCAGGCGGGGCACGATGTTGCGGCGCACGCTCATGCGGCAACCCCGCGTTCGGCGTGCGCGATCTCATCGAGCCGCAATACCCGGTCGAAGCGCGAGGCGAGCCCTTCCTCGTGGCTGACCATGATCACGGATGACCCGGCCGCCTCGGCTTCGGCGAACAGCAGATCGAGGAAGGCAAGCTGCCGGTCGCGGTCGAGCGCCGAGGTGGGCTCGTCGGCGACGATGACCTCCGGTGATCCAATCAGCGCCCGTGCCGCGGCAACGCGCTGCTGCTGGCCGACGCTGAGGTCGGCCGTCGAGTGCCCGGCGAGTTCCCTGGGATCTAGACCGAGGCTCCCCAGCAGCCGGCGGGCTTCATCCTCGGCTGGACCATTGCGCACCGCCCGCGCCGCCCGCGACGGCGAAAAGCTCAGCGGCAGCATGACGTTGTCGAGGATGGAGCCGTAGGGAAGCAGGTTGAACATCTGGAAGATGATGCCGAAGTGCTCCGCACGGAAGCGGTCGCGCGCCGCGTTCGAAAGCCCAGTGAGGTCGGTGCCGAGCACCTGCAGCCGCCCCGCCGAGGGGGCCACGATTCCGCACAGTAAGCTGAGGAAAGTCGACTTGCCTCCGCCCGAAGGGCCGACCAGCAGCATGCGCGTGCGCGCCGGCAGCACGAAATCGTCGATCGCCAGCGAGAACGGACGCGCGCCCGGCCAGCGAAAGCGGATGCCCGACATGGTGACCACGTCGGGCGCCGATACAGATGCGTCGCGCTGCATCACATGATCCCGCCGAGGTCGATCGTGGGCTTGTCGCGACTGACCTCATACTTGCTCTGCCCCTTGCCGGTTACGACATTGACGGTCAGACCCTGCGCGCCGGCGAACTGCTTGAAGTAGTCGAACGTGATCCCCGTCAGCTCCACCGGGTTGGAGCAGTCGAAGGTGTAGGCGACGTGAAAGTGGTTGTGACTACCGGCATCCTTGGCCTGCGCCTTCCCTTCGTGATCGTGGCCGGAGTGGTCGTGCTGGTCTTTGGCGTCATGGTCGTGATCATCGCCATGCGCATGCTCGCTCTCCAGCTTCACGTCGGCGGTGGCCAGCGAACACGCGGCGGCTGCCGGCAGCGCCAAGACGCTGAGCGGGGATGCGAGTTGCGTCTTCGCCTCGTCCACAGCCGCCTTCTGCGCGGCGGTAGTCGCGGCATGCTCGAAGCCGACGATATCCATGCCGGGCGCCTCGAGCTCCATCGAAACGCGCTTGTCCTCGATGGCGATGTTGAGCGTGCCGTGCCCGTGCACGTGGGCGCCCAGTTCGCGGTGCGCCTCCTCGGCCAGCGCAGGAACGGACAATGCCGCCGCGAGGATGAAGGCTTGAGCGAAGCGGGCATGTGAGATGGCGGTTGGGATGATGGTGCGCATGATCGTTCTCCTCGATCGGCGTTGCTCGCGCGGCCATCGGGCCTTCCGCAAGCGAACAAAGAATTTGGGTGGGCATCGGTCGCCGCTAGGCGCTGCACCACTCAGGTGCACGCGGCGCGCCAGGCCGGCACAGCGATCAGACGCTGGGTGGTGCGCGCGCCCGGAAATTTGCGAAGCCCTTTGCAGGGGGCGCGAGCTGGGCGAGCACCGGAGCCGGAGCGGCCAGCGGCGGGGCGTGCAACGCGGGTAAGGCCGGTGCCGGCAGCACGCCGCTTCCGGCGGTCGCCAGCGACCAGCACGTCGGGCAGTCGTGGCGATGATCATGCGGAACGGCCGGTGCGCAGGCGGGGATCTTAACTACGGCCCGGCAGGCGAGCGCGGCGCCCTTGGTCCATGTCCGCGCACCACCGGGTGCATGCGCGTGTGCATGTACCAGTGCATGCACCTGCGCCGCGCCCAGCGCAGCCTGCATCGCCATTGCGAGCAGCGCCACCAACCATGGGCTTGTTCGACGAAGGAGGCGCATTGTCTCTCCGGTGTATCCCGCACGATACGCCAAACAATGCGGCGGGCGGAAGGTGGCTCGGCATGGAGGCAGTGCCGCAGGCCCTGCAAACCGGGTAGCTCGTGACGCCGCCCTTCTGCGACACGAACGTCAGCCGCCGGGCCCGCTCGCGCCGGAGGGCTCAGCGTGGCAGGATGCCCGTCAAGGACCCAAAAAAAGCAAGGGAGACCCTCACCGATGAGTCGGCTTTACCAAGACCAGCACCGCGCCCTGCAGGACCAGTTCCAATCGCGCCCCATGGCCGACCGCATCGAGCAGATCGCCCTTAAGACCGAGGTCGCTCCCGAGGACCAGGCATTCATCGAGAGCCGCGACTTCTTCTTCCTGACCACAGTCGATAGCCAGAGCCGACCCACCGTATCTTACAAGGGCGGCGCCCCCGGCTTCGTGCGCGTCGTCGACCAGACGCACCTGATGTTTCCCAGCTACGACGGCAACGGCATGTATCTGTCGATGGGCAACATCACCGCCAACCCGCACGTCGGCTTCCTGTTCATCGACTTCGAGCGCCCATTCCGGCTGCGCGTGCAGGGCGAGGCGGAAGTGTCTTCCGCGCCCGAGCACCTCGCCTGCTTCAAGGAGGCGGAACTCGTGGTGCGCGTGAAGATCACCGAGCTGTGGATGAACTGCCCGCGCTACATCCATCGCTACCAGAGGCTGAACACCTCGCGTTACGTACCGCAAGCCGACATCGAAACGCCGCTGTGCGAGTGGAAGCGCACCGAGCCGGTGCAGGACGTGCTGCGCCCGCACGAGTTGGCGCAAGTGGCCAAGGCCGGCACCATCCCCATCGAGGAGTGGATCGGCCGCGTCGTAACGGGCGATGAAAACGTGTAAGCCGGCACAAAGCAGTGCGCCGCCGGAGCGGTCTCCGACGGCGCTGCTCGCCTCTTTGCGAGACGGCTCCTTGGGGTTATGGCGTCAGTGCGGTATGGGGCTGCGACCGTTGGGTTTCTCAACCAACGAGATTGGCTAGGGCAAATGTGGACCTCGCCCGGGCCGCAAGCAACCGCCCATAAGGCACAGCTAGCCTGTCCGGCTATGCGCGTAACGCCGGGCTAGTAACCCGCAAGGTAAGCTGGCCGGATGATACGTTTCCGCCGTCTCTTCGAGCTGACCTCCGACGTCGACCGGCGGCGCTTTGCCGAAGCCAGCGACCTGTTCCGGGCCGCCTTTCCGCATGAGGCGGATGCGATCGACCGCATCGCGCATATGCTCCTCAACCGCCGCAAGCTCGGCTTCGACCCCATCCTGCTGCTGTCGACCGATGCCCGCGACCGGATCACCGGGTTAGCGTTCGTTTACTACTTTCCCGATCTCGACTACGGCTACCTGCAATACTTCGCCAGTGATCCGCGCAAGCCTGCGCGCGGCATTGGCGTCGCGCTGTACGAGGCGCTGCGCGAATTACTCGCCGCGCGCGGCGCTCGCGGCCTGTTCCTCGACGTGCCGCCGGTGGAGCCCGACAAGGTCAAGGACCGCGCGCGCTTGGCGATCAATCGCAAGCGCCTGCGCTTTTACGCCCGCTACGACGTACAGAAGGTCGTCAATACGCTGTGGGACGTCGAAGCCAACCCGCGCAACGATGGCTACCTGACCACCCTGCTCTATGACCCGCTGGGCCGCAAACCACACCTGTCGCAGCGCGACGCCCGTGTCGTCATACGCAACATCCTCGTCGACCAGTACGCCTTCGAGCACGACGACCCTTTCGTGATGCGTATCGTCCGCTCGTTCACCGACCAGCCGGTAAAGCTTGAAGCGCTCGGCCCGCAGCCCGAGCGCGCCGTGCCGACGCGTGCCAAATATCTCTTGCCGATCAAGATGGTCGTCTCCGAGCGCCACATGATCCATCACCTGCGCGAGAGGGGCTACGTCGAGCGCCCGGTGCGCGTGACGGCGATCCTCAAGGGCCTCGAGGGCCTGCCGATCGAGCGGGTACCCACGCGCCATTTCAGCGAGGACAACCTGACCGCCGTGCATACCCCGGCGCTGGTCGGCTACCTCAAGGCCATGAGCCAGCGGCTCGATGACAAGGCGATCATCTATCCGGAAGTGTTTCCGATCCGCCGTCCCGACCGCGTACCGCGGGCGCTGGAGGATCGCGCCGGCTACTTCTGCGCCGACACCTTCACGCCACTGACGAAGAACGTCTTTGCCGCCGCACGCGACGCGGCCAACGTCGCACTCACCGCCGCGACCGTCATCGCCAACGGCGAGCGTTTCGCCTACGCCCTGTGCCGCCCGCCGGGGCACCATGCAGAGCGACGCATCTACGGCGGCTTCTGCTTTCTCAACAATTCGGCAATTGCCGCCAACTATCTGTCGAAGCAAGGCACCGTCGCCTTGCTCGACATCGACTATCACCACGGCAACGGCGGCCAGGACATCTTTTACGCGCGCGACGACGTATTGACCGTTTCGATCCACGGTCACCCCAGTCACGCCTACCCGAACTTTTCCGGCTACAGCGACGAGCGCGGCGAGGGCGCCGGGCTCGGCTTCAATCACAACTTCCCGACCGAGCCGCCGGTCGATGATGAGCGCTACCTGACGCTGCTCGACAAGGCGCTTGGCGTCGTGCGGGCCTTCAAGCCGCGCTACCTCGTGCTGTCGGTCGGCTTCGACATCATGCGCGGCGACCCCACCGGGTCCTTCGCCGTGACGAACCAGGGCATGCAGCGCATCGGCAAGCGCATCGGCCGCTTCGGCATCCCCACGCTCATTGTCCAGGAGGGCGGCTATTCGCTCGGCAACCTACGCGCCGGTGCCCACGCCTTCTTCAGCGGTATCATCGACGCTTGGCACGAATGACAGTCAGCCGGACCGTCATGGCTCGGGGGAGAGCGGGGCCGGTGGCTTGCCGCCCGCACCGTGCAGGACTGTCATCGTGATATAGGCGCCGATCCACGAGCCGACCGCGGCGAACACTACGTACACCCAGTTGTTGGTGTAGCTGATCACGGCGAACGAGGAGAGCGTGTACCAGAGGCTGCTCCAGTTTGCGGCGGCGACACGTTTGCGCGCGATGACGGAGTTGGTGAACATCACGTAGACGGCATCGGTGAGCGCAGTAGCGATAACGACGCCCAGCGCCAGCAGCGGATCGATCGCGGACAGACTTTGCAGCATGGTGCGGCCCTCGACACGGCGCACACATAGCGCCGCCGGCAGGCTAACCCGTCACACTTAAGGAACCCCGCAATCGATCTCGACGGTATCCCCACATTCCCGTCATGCCGGCGCGGGCCGGCAGCACGCCAGCTGCGATAAGCTGTCGGGGCTAGGGACGCGGGGACAACGGATGGGCGGGCAGGGTTTACTTGAAGTGCTTCGACAGCTTCAGACCCTGCGCCTGATAGTGCGAGGCGAGGTCTCTGCCGTACAGCAGCTCGGGCGTATCGGTAAGCTTCTCGTAGACGAGGCGCCCGATGGTCTGCCCGTCCTCTAGAACGAATGGCACGTTGTGCGAGCGCACCTCAAGCACGGCGCGCGATCCTGTGCCCCCAGCCTCTGCATATCCAAAGCCCGGGTCGAAGAAGCCGGCGTAATGCACGCGGAACTCACCCACCAGCGGATTGAACGGCACCATCTCCGCGGCTTGGTCGGGCGGCACCTGCACGGCTTCCTTCGACGCCGAGGATATAGAACTGATCGGGGTCGAGGATCAGTCGCCGCTTCCCGCGCACATAGATCGGCTCCCAATAGTCGAGCATGGCGCAAGCACCGACCGCATCGACGTCGACGAGACCGGCGTGGCGCTTGGCGCGATAGCCGACGAGTCCGTCATCGCCGCCCGACAGGTCGACCGACAAGGGAATGTCCTGCACCGGCTTGGCTTCCGTGCCACCGGCGCGGAAGCGGATCTGCGACAGGCGCGAGCCCTTGCGCACCACGACGGAGAAGGTCTGCGGACAGATCTCGGCGTACAGCGGGCCCTTGTAGCCGGGCGGGATCTGGTCGAAGGCCGAGACACCGTCGGCGATGACGCGCGTAAACACGTCGAGCCGCCCGGTGGAGCTTTTGGGGTTGGTGGCAGCGCACAGGTCGTCCGGCAGCGACAGGCTCTCCATCAGTGGCGCCACGTACACGCAGCCGGTTTCGAGCACGGCGCCCTGCGACAGGCTGATGGCATGCATCTGCAGGTCATCGAGCTTGGTGGCCACCCGCTCGTCCTTGCCGGGCAGAAAGCTGGCGCGCACGCGGTAGGCAACCGTGCCGAGCCGCAAATCCAGGCTCGCCGGCTGCAGCTGGTTGGGGAGGGCCGGTTCGGCCAGCCGCACCTCTTCCGATACGATTAGCGCGCGGATGGCCTGCGAGGGCAGGATGCCCTCGGCCGGCTGCATCGCGGCCCGTGCAGCTTTCACGTCGCCCTTCGCCATCCTCGATAAGTCCTTGCCGGCTAGCGCAGCTTGTCGCTCTAAAGTAAGCGGGCCTTGACGCCAAGCTTGAAGCGGGAGTAATCCCCGCCCCTACCCCGTGGTCATTTGGCCGGCCGGCTTGCAGCCACGTAAAACAACTCGCTAAAAGGGCCGTGCGCACCTGAATCTTCAAGCGCGGCCTGTATGCGAGCACCGCGTGTGCTGGCCGGGTTTTTTGCTGGGCGATCAGCCCTGGAGGATGTGCGCATGGCGAGCAAGGACGATCGAGCGGCACCGCCCGCGTGGGCGCCGGAAACCCAGCTCGTGCACGGGGGAACCTTGCGCTCCCAGTTCGGCGAGACCTCCGAGGCGATGTTCCTGACGCAGGGCTTCGTCTACGCCAACGCCGAGCAGGCCGAGGCGCGCTTCAAGAACGAGGACCCCGGCTACCAGTACAGCCGCTTCGGCAATCCGACCGTCGCCATGTTCGAGGAGCGCATGCGGCTGCTGGAAGGCGCCGACGAGGCGCGCGCCACCGCCACCGGCATGGCCGCCGTCAACGCCGCCGTGCTCTCCTATCTAAAGGCCGGCGATCACATCGTCTCGGCGCGCGCGCTGTTCGGCGCCTGCCGCTACATCGTCGAGACGCTGGCCCCGCGCTACGGCATCGCCTCGACGCTGATCGACGGCCGCGACCTCGACGCCTGGAAGAAGGCGGTGCGGCCCAATACAAAGCTGTTCTTCTTCGAGACGCCATCCAACCCGACGTTGGAGCTGGTCGACATCGCGGCGGTATCGAAGATCGCGCACGAGATCGGCGCCATCGTCGTCGTCGACAACGTGTTCGCAACGCCGATGCTGCAGCGCCCGTTGGCGCTCGGCGCCGATGTCGTCGTCTATTCGGCGACCAAGCACATCGACGGGCAGGGCCGCTGTCTCGGTGGCGTCGTCCTCGGCTCCACGGACTACGTCACAAATCACCTGCAGGAATACCTGCGCCAGACCGGCCCGACGCTGAGCCCGTTCAACGCCTGGGTGATGCTCAAGGGCCTGGAGACGATGCCGGTGCGCGTCAGGGCGCAGGTGGCGACGGCGGCGCGCATCGCCGATCACCTCGCCGGCCAGCCGGGCGTGACCCGCGTCCTCTATTGCGGACGCTCGGACCACCCGCAGGCGGAACTGGCGCGGCGCCAGATGACCGGCGGCGGACAGATGATCGCCTTCGAGGTCGAGGGCGGCAAAGCGGGTGCCTTCGCGCTGCAGAACGCGCTGCGCCTCGTCAAGATCTCCAACAACCTCGGCGACGCCAAATCGCTGATCACCCATCCGGCGACGACCACGCACCACCGCATCGGACCGCAGGCGCGCGCCGAACTCGGTATCGGCGACGGCATGCTGCGTCTCTCGATCGGGCTGGAAGCCTTCGAGGATCTTGCCGCCGATCTCGACGCTGGCTTAGAAGCCTCACGCCGCCGTTAATCACGGCGCGCCCTACATTGACCCGCAGCGCGGGGCGCTTAGACTCAGGCAATGTTGCGCCGCGTTCAACGGCGCCAGGAACACATGTGATGATCGAGAATTTCGCCATCGTCATCGGCAGGGGATCCCGCAGCACGCTTAGGCGAACTTCGGAATCGGGACACTAGGGCAATGTACGAAGCTGTGACTCGCGGCATCCGCATCCGCGTTACCCCGCAATACTTGGAAGAGCAGTCGTCCCCCGAGGAGAGCGAATTCTTCTGGGCCTACACCATCGACATCGCCAACGAGAGCGACGAGACGGTGCAGCTGCGCTCGCGGCTGTGGCAGATCACCGACGGGGGCGGCAACACGCAGGAAGTGCGCGGCCCCGGCGTCGTCGGCGAAACCCCGGTCATCCAGCCCGGCGCGTCCTACAGCTACACCTCCGGATGCCCGCTGCGCACGCCCTCGGGCATCATGGTCGGCAGCTACCAGATGACCGACGCGAAGGGCGATCTGTTCGACGTCGCCATTCCCGCCTTCTCCCTCGACAGCCCATTCGTCGTGCGCAGCGTCAACTAGCAGGTCAGCGATGTCGGGAGCGAGCTATTCGGCCACGGAGCTCTCTGACACGGCTCGTCGGGTTCGACACCACCAGCCACCGCTCGAACCTGCCGCTCGTCCGCTTCATCGAGGACTACCTGCTGCAGCACGGCGTCGTCAGCCACATCGTGCCCAACGCCGAGGGCAGCAAGGCCAGCCTGTACGCCACCATCGGCCCGCCCGCCGTTTCCGGCGTGGCGCTCTCGGGGCATACCGATGTCGTCCCCGTCGAAGGCCAGCAATGGACGTCCGACCCATTCATCGTCACCGAGCGCGACGGCCGCCTGTACGGCCGCGGCACCGCCGACATGAAGGGATTTCTCGCCTGCGTGCTGGCTGCGGTGCCCGACTATCGCCGCCGCAGGCTTGCCGTGCCGATCCACCTCGCGTTCTCCTACGACGAGGAGATCGGCTGCCTCGGCGTGCGCCCGATGATCGCCGAGTTCGGCAAGCGGCTCGTCAAGCCGCGCATGGTGTTTGTCGGCGAGCCGACGTCGATGTGCGTCGTCGACAGCCACAAGGGGCCGGTGCGCTGGCGCATCGACATCAAGGGTCGCGCCGCGCACTCCAGCATGGCGCCGCTCGGCGTCAACGCCATCACCATCGCCGGCAAGTTGTTGCGCGAGCTCGCCGACCTCGAGCACGAGCTGAAGCTGCGTCCGCAGGACGCCCGCTTTGATCCGCCCTACGCCACGTTGCAGGTCACGCGCATCGACGGCGGCACGGCGACCAACATCGTACCGGTGTCGTGCCGCATGGACTTCGACGTGCGCGCGATTCCCGGCATCGACATCGCCGCCATCGACCGCCGCGTGCGCGCCTTCGCCGCCGATGTCTGCCTGCCGGAAATGCGCCGCGTCGCCCCCGAGGCAGCGATCGACGTATCCATCGCCAACCAGGTGCCCCCGTTCGCCGCCGGTCCGGCTTCCGAGGCCGTCGCGCTGGCGCTCAACCTCGCCGGACAGAACGAGACGCACGCCGTCTCCTACGCCACCGAGGCCGGCCTCTTCCAGACTGCCGGCTCGCCCTCGGTCGTCATCGGTCCGGGCGACATCGCCCAGGCGCACACCGCCGACGAGTGGATCGCCAAGGATCAGATCGACAAGTGCAGCGCCTTCCTCGCGCGCCTCGGCGATTGGGCCGAGCACGGCGCCGCGGTGCGCTGAGCCGCGAGCGTCCACAGCTACTTCATCGCAACGACGTACCTCCACGGGAACTTTCGGCACGCGCGCCGACTTATTACCGCGTCGGATTAAGTAAGCAAAAAATGGAGGCTCGCTGTGAACCGGCCCGGATTGCGCGCAACTACTTTCAGCACCTTGTCTTTGTTTGCATTCCTAGTGCCTGCGGAAGCGCAAGAGGAAGGCGACGGCATGATGGCCTTCAACAACGCCTGCCGCACCTGCCACTCGTTCAAGCCGGACGACAACAGGCTTGGCCCAACGCTGCACGGCATCGTCGGGCGCAAGGCCGGATCCGTCGAGGGCTTCCAGTTTTCGCCCGCGATGAAGAACTCAGGCATCACCTGGGACACGGCGAACCTCGACCAGTTCATCGCCAATCCCGAAGCGGTGGTGAATGGCAATGCCATGAAGCCCTACGGCGGCATTGCAGACGCCGGCGAGCGCAAGAAGATCGTCGATTTTCTGACGACGCTGAAGTAGCGGCTAGGCGATCTCGTCGGGTGCGAACTTGTACATCTTGGTGCAGAATTCGCACGTGACGCTGATCGACCCGTCCGGCTCGCGCATGTCGGCCAGTTCGGCAGCGCCGAAGCTCGTCAGGAATGCCGCCACGCGCTCGCGCGAGCAGCGGCAGTAGGCCTCGATGGGCGCAACGGGGAAGGCGCGAACGCCTTCCTCGTGAAACAACCGATAGAGCAGCCGGTCGGGCGGCAGGGTCGGATCGAGCAACTCGTGATCCTCGACCGTCGACGCGAGGATGCGCGTGCGCTCCCACGCGTCGTCGTCGTCTTCTTCGTCGAGCGTATCCTCGTCCAAGGACTCGGCGTCCTCGATGCCGCCTTCACTGGCCAGGTGCTGGATCATCAGGCCGCCCGCACGCCACTGCCAGCGTCCCGGCGCGCCGTTTTCACCGGCCGTATAGTGCCGGGCCACCGCCAGCCGCAGGAACGATGGAAGCTGCTCGGACTGGTGGAAATAACCCAGAGCGGCATCGCCGATGCCTTCTCCATCGAGCGCGACGATGCCCTGGTAGCGCTCCATGTCCTCGCCGGGATCGATGGTGATGGCGAGATGTCCCCCGCCCAACAGCTCGCTCTGCTCGATCTCCGCGTCGGAAGGAACACGCTTCTTGTCATAACGGGCGTAGGCGCGCAGTCGCCCCGGCGGCTCATAGCTGACGACGAGAAAGTCGAGCAGCCCGTCGGTCTTGGTCTGCAGGGTCAACTTGCCGTCGATCTTGAGCGCGGTGCCCAGCATGGCCGTCAGCGCCACCGCCTCGCCGAGAGCCTGCGACACGACGGTTGGGGCGGCATGGTGCGATAGGATCTCATCGACGGCGGGCCCTAGACGCACCAGCCGACCGATGACGCCCGAGCGCACCGTGCGGAACGGCAGCACGATGTCGTCGTTGGGTGCCTTACGCGTCGGCGCTGTCGCTGCCGCATCCGCCATCAAGCTGCTCCGAGGCACCAGGCGAGGATCGCCTTCTGCGCGTGCAGGCGGTTCTCGGCCTCGTCGAACACCACCGACTGCGCGCCGTCGATGACATCCTCGGTCACCTCCTTGCCGCGATAGGCGGGGAGGCAATGCATGAAGATGGCGCCCTGGGCAGCCTTGCTCATCAGGCGCGCGTCGACGGCGAACGGCTCGAGCATCTTCTTGCGGCGGGGAGCATCGGTCTGTCCCATAGACACCCAGGTATCGGTGACGACGCAATCGACCCCGCTCACCGCCTTGGCGGCGTTGCTGCCGTAGGTGACGGCGCCCTTCTCGCGCTCCACCCAGTCTATCGCCGCGGCTTCGGGGCGCAGCTCGTCCGGGCAGGCGATGCGCAGTTCGAAACCGAAACGCACGGCGGCGTGCATCCACGATACGGCGACGTTGTTGCCGTCACCAACCCAGGCAACCGCGTGACCTTTGATGGGCCCCTTGTGCTCCTCGAAGGTCATGATGTCGGCCATCACCTGGCAGGGGTGGCTCTTGTCGGTCAGGCCGTTGATCACCGGGATCGTGGCATGGCGCGCCAGTTCGTCCAGCGTGTCGTGCGAATTGGCGCGGATCATGATGGCGTCGACATAGCGCGACAGCACGCGCGCCGTATCGGCGATGGACTCGCCGCGCCCGAGCTGCAGGTCGGTATTGTTGAGCGACAGCGTCTGCCCGCCGAGCTGGCGCATGGCGATGTCGAACGACACCCGCGTGCGCGTCGATGGCTTCTCGAAGATCATCGCCAGCGTCGCCTCGTCGATACCGGGCGGCTTGAATTTGGCCGGCGTCTTCTTGCCGGCCTTCTTCATGGCGTGCGCCATGTCGAGGATCTTGCGCAAGGTCGGCGCGTCGAGTGCATCGAGATCGAGGAAATGCCTCGGTTGCGGTGTGATTGGCGATTTGGTGGCCATGGCGCTCCGGCCGGCTAGAAAATTGGGTTTCACTTGGTGGGGGCCGAGACGCGGGTGAGCGCACGCGACAGGCGATGCGTCGCCTCGGCAATCTCTTCGTCGGCAATATTGAGCGGCGGCAGCAGGCGCACGACGTTGTCGCTGGCGCCGGCAACGAGCAGGTTCTCGCCGAGCGCCGCCTTGACCACTTCGGCCGGCGCCACCTTCACCTTGATGCCTGTCAGCAGTCCTTGGCCGCGCACCTCTTCGACGAGGTCGGGATGCGCATCCTTCACCGCCGCCAGCGCCTGCTTTAGGCGCAGCGTCTTTTGCTGCACGCCATCGAGGAAGCCGGGCTCGAGCACGGCATCGAGCACGGCATAGCCGACGGCAGTGGCCAGTGGATTGCCGCCGAAGGTCGAGCCGTGCGTACCGGCGCTCAATCCTTTGGCCGCATCCGCGGTGGCGAGCAGCGCCCCGAGCGGGAAGCCTCCGCCGATGCCCTTGGCGATGGGCATGAGGTCGGGCGTGATGCCGGTCCACTCATAGGAGAACAGCTTGCCGGAGCGGCCCATGCCGCACTGGACTTCGTCGAACACCAGCAACAGGCCGTGCTTGTCGCACAGGGCCCGCAGAGCCTGAAGGAACTCCGCGCTTGCGACGTTGACCCCGCCCTCGCCCTGCACCGGCTCGATCATGATCGCGGCCGTCTCCGGCCCGATCGCCTGCTCGGTGGCCGCAAGATCACCGAACGGCACCTGATCGAAACCCTCGACGGGTGGCCCGAAGCCTTCCAGGTAGCGCGGGTTGCCCCCGGCGGCGATGGTGGCCAGCGTGCGGCCATGGAAAGCGCCGCTATAGGTGATGATGCGCCAGCGCTGCGGGTTGCCGCTGACGAACTGATAGCGCCGCGCGGCCTTGATCGCCGCCTCGCAGGCTTCCGCGCCCGAATTGCAGAAGAACACCTTGTCGGCGAAGGTCGTGGCGACCAGCCGCTCGGCAAGCCGTTCCTGGCCTTCGACCCGGTACAGGTTCGACGTGTGCCAGAGCTTGCCGGCCTGCTCGGTCAGCGCCGCGACGAGGCGCGGATGCGCATGGCCCAGCACATTGACGGCGATGCCGGAGGCGAAGTCGAGATAGCGGTCGCCTGCTGCGGTGACGAGCCATGCCCCTTCGCCCCGTTCAAAAACGAGGTTCTGGCGCGCATAGGTGGCCATAACAGCCGGCGAAGGGCCGGTTGTAGCGGCATCGGCCTTGGTTGAGGTTTCCGAGGCCGCCAGGGATGCGGACATCGGTCAGCCCACCCTCAAGCAGCGAAGCGTCGCTGAAATCAAAAAAGGCCACCTCCGCGGCGGCCCTGGAAGGGCTGTAGATACGCGCGAGGTGCTTTTATGTCAACGGATTGGGTGTGATTGCGAGGGCGCGGCACGACTGTGCGCGCTCGGCACCGGGCTGCCGGTCAATCGTCGATGTTCAGTCGAACACCTGGGGATGGACCTGCGCACCGGCTCGACGGCGGCCGCAACCGCGCCAGCAACCATCGGCAATTGAGCCACTGCGTGTGGCATTGCATGTTGCGAATATACCACCCGCCGCGAACGATGCCCCGGGCATGGGCTGTCAGTTCTTGTAGGCCCAATTCAGCCTGTTGTAGGTTTCCCTTCGTCGCGGCACGAGGTCTCGCGTTAATCGCGGATATCTCGCCAGAGTAGCCCGACGCGCATCGGCGAAGCAGTTGCTCGCCCTGTCGAATATGCGCTTGGCGTCAAGCGTCTTCAGTTCGCGTCATCCCAGTACAGCGTCCCGTAACCGGCCAGGCAATGGCTTGTCGCGTACGTCGTAGCGTCATCGCACGCTCCGCGCCGCGTCCTTGCCTGTCCCGATTGTCAATCGGTGTGCGCTCTGTTGCGCGCGCCCCTGATGCTCAGGGAGCGAAACTTTATGGCTTGGACGGATGAACGCGTGGAGCTGTTGAAGAAGCTTTGGGGAGAGGGCTTGAGTGCAAGCCAGATCGCCGGGCGGCTCGGCAGTGTCACTCGTAATGCCGTAATCGGCAAAGTTCACCGGCTCGGCCTTTCCGGGCGCGCCACAACATCGCGCATGAAGAGCCACCGCCCACGCCCGCGCATGGCCTCCAAGCGCATGGCCAAAGCCCGGTTCGCGGCGACCGGCAATCCCGCCTTCCGCGCGCTCTACCAAGAGCAGCAGGAAGTCTATGTGCCGATGGTCGAGGAGATGATCATTCCCCTCGCCGAACGCAAAACCATCCAGACGCTGGTCGAGTGCAGCTGCCGCTGGCCGATTGGCGATCCGCAGATGGCCGACTTCCATTTCTGCGGCAAGGACAAGGTTCCCGGCCTGCCCTACTGCGAATTCCACGCTCGACGTGCCTTCCAGCCGCCGCAGACGCGTCGGCGCGAGCGCGAGCTGGTCGAAGTGGTCCGTGCCGGCCCGCTCGACATTTCCATTCCGCGCAAAGAAACCGCCTGAAGAGCGGACATCGCGAGCATCACCGCACTAGCCAAAACGCCGGGTTTATCGCCCGGCGTTTCTTTTTGCGAGGCAAGTGCGTCAGGCGTCGCCGAATACGTAGCCGGCCGAGCGCACCGTGCGTATCGGATCGCGTTCGTTGCCGCGGATCAGCGCCTTGCGAAGCCGGCCGATGTGCACATCGACCGTGCGCTCGTCGACGAAGGCATCGCGGCCCCATACGCCGTCGAGCAGCTGAGTGCGCGACAGCACGCGTCCGGGACTCTCCATGAGAAACTCGAGCAGACGGAACTCGGTCGGGCCGAGCCGCACCTGCCGCAGTCCGCGCATCACGCGATGGGCGGCGCGGTCGAGCTCGATGTCGCCGATCTTCAGCACCTCGGCGATGCGATCGGGCGAGGAGCGGCGCAGGATGGCCTTCACACGCGCCATGAGCTCGGGCAGCGAGAACGGCTTGACGACATAATCATCGGCGCCGGTCGACAGGCCGCGGATGCGGTCGCTTTCCTCCCCGCGTGCCGTCAGCATCAGGATCGATACGTTGCGCGAGTCCGATTTGGAGCGCAGGCGCCGGCACAGCTCGATGCCGGACACGCCCGGTAGCATCCAGTCGAGGACGACGAGGTCGGGGCGCTCTTCCTCCAGCAGGATGAGCGCTTCCTCTCCCGTCTCGGCATGCGCGACGCGAAAGCCTTCCGCCTCGAGATTATAGCGGAGCATCTCCGCCAGCGGAGCCTCGTCCTCGACGATGAGAACCTTTGCGGACATGCCGATCGCCCTGCCTCCTTAAGGTCAGTTGCCGGAAATCAGCGTCGAGCTGGTCTGATCGTCCTTGGGGCGATCATCGGCGATGTTGAAACCGCGCACCAGGAAGTGCACCGTTTCAGCGATGTTGGTGGTGTGGTCGCCGACCCGCTCGACGTTCTTGGCGCCGAACAGCAGATGCGTGGAGATGCCGATATTGCGCGGATCCTCCATCATGTAGGTCAGCAGTTCGCGGAACAGCGAATTGTACATGGCATCGATCTGGGCATCCTCGCGCCAGACGGCGAGCGCCTTGTCGGCATCGCGCTCGGCGTAGGCGTCGAGCACTTCCTTCAACTGATGCAGTGCCAGCTCCACCATATGGCGGATGCCCGACATCAGCGGCTTGGGGTGCGATTCATCGGCAATGGCCAAAGCCCGCTTGGCGATGTTCTTGGCAAGGTCGCCGATGCGCTCCAGATCTGTCGTGATGCGCAGCGCGCCCATGATGTGGCGCAAATCGTCGGCCATCGGCTGGCGACGAGCGACCATGGAGATCACCTGTTCCTCGATCTCGCGCTCGAGGTTGTCGATCTGCCGGTCGGCCAGCACGACCTCTTCGGCGAGTTTGGGATCGCGCTTTTCCATGGCGCCGAGCGACTGTCCGAGCAGCTGCTCGGCGAGGCCGCCCATCTGGGCGATCTTCTTGTCGAGCAGCGCCAGCTCTTCTTCGTACGACTTTACGGTGTGCTCGTTCATGGAAGGCTCTCCTGTCGGATGGACGGGGCGGGCTGCGGGGCGGGGGGAAAAGAGGCTTCGCAGCATCAGCCGAACCGTCCAGTAATGTAGTCCTGGGTACGCTTTTCCTTGGGACTGGTGAAAATCTCGGACGTCACCCCTTCCTCGACCAGCTCTCCAAGATGGAAGAACGCCGTGCGCTGCGAGACGCGTGCCGCCTGCTGCATGGAGTGGGTGACGATGATGATGCAGAAGTTCTGGCGCAGCGCGTCGATCAGTTCCTCGATGCGCGCCGTGGCGATGGGGTCGAGCGCAGAGCAGGGCTCGTCCATGAGGATGACCTCAGGGTTCACCGCGATCGCGCGCGCGATGCAGAGGCGCTGCTGCTGGCCACCCGACATGCCGGTGCCGCTCTCATTCAAGCGATCCTTGACCTCTTTCCACAGCCCGGCCTTCTCGAGACTCGACTGGACGATCTCGTCGAGGTCGGCCTTGGAATGCGACAACGCCGTGGATACGAGGGCCGTATGCGACGTTCTCGTAGATCGATTTGGGAAACGGATTCGGCTTCTGGAACACCATGCCGACGCGGGCGCGGAGCTGCACGACGTCGAGGCTGGGGTCGTAGATGTCCCGCCCGTCAATCGTGATCTTGCCCGTCACCCGGCAGATCGGAATGGTATCATTCATACGGTTGATGCAGCGCAAGAACGTCGACTTGCCGCAACCGGACGGACCGATGAAGGACATCACGCGCGATCAGGTATGTTCACCGACACGTTCTCAGCGCGCGCTTGTCGCCGTAGTATACGTTGACGTCCTGCGCCGCGACCTTGGTCTCGGCGCGCGCATCAACGGGAGAACTCTGAATGTCTAGGGTCGGCATCTTGAGCATCTAGGGCTCCTAAGGGAACGAGACTTTACCAGCGCCGCTCGTACTTGCGACGAAGAATGACGGCGACGAGGTTCATGCAGATCAGCACGGCGAGCAGGATGATGGTGGCGCCAGCGGTGCGTTCGACGAAGCCGCGCTCGGCCGATGTGGCCCACAGTAGATCTGCACGGGAAGCGCCGTGGATGGTCCAGCGGCGACGTCTGCGGTATTCGACGACGAAGGCCACCATGCCGATCATCAGCAGGGTGCCGTCTCGCCCAGCGCCTTGGCGAGGCCGATAATCGTCCCCGTCAGGATGCCAGGCATCGCCAGCGGCACGACATGATGCGTAATGGTCTGCATCTTCGAGGCGCCGACGCCAAGGGCCGCTTCGCGGATCGAAGGTGGAACGGCGCCGATGGCGGCGCGCGTGGCGATGATGATGGTCGGCAGCGTCATCAGCGTCAGCACCAGGCCGCCGACGATGGAAGCGGAACGCGGCAGGCCGGCGAAGTTGATGAAGATGGCGAGACCGAGCAGGCCGAAGACGATCGACGGGCACGGCGGCGAGGTTGTTGATGTTGACCTCGATGAGGTCCGTCCAGAAGTTCTTGGGCGCGAACTCCTGCAGGTAGACCGCGGCGGCAACGCCGAGCGGCACCGCCAGCAGCAGCACAGTCACCATCATGAACAGGGAGCCGACCATGGCAACGCCGATGCCGGCCGTCTCCGGATTGCTCGATGCGCCGTTGGTGAACAGGCCTGTGTTGAACTTCTTCGCCAAGGCGCCGGAAGCAACGAGCTTGTCGATCCACTCCAACTGCTGATCGGAAATCTTGCGCGTCGCCGCGGGAAGATTGCGGTCCAGCGTCCCCTTCAACAGGCTATCGACGCGACCGCTGGCCAGCACCCAGACCGGCACCGTCTTGCCGATGACTGCCGGATCGGCCAGCACCACCTTTCGGATTTCCACATCGACGTCGCGCGACAGCAACGCTCCAACCTCACGCATCTGCATCTTGTTGGCCGGGTCGGCGCCGACTGCAGTCGCCAAGGCCTTCTTGGCAAGGAGCGTGTAGTCGGCCGTCATCAGCGCGTTGGGTTCACGTTCGCCGTTCGGATCGATCACGGAACGGTCGAGAAACACGTTGAGTTCGAGCGATGACTGCACGAACGCCGTGTAGCCGGTCGACACGATGCTCGCGAACAGAACGGCCAGGAACGCGAGGCCGAACAGGATGGCTGCGATGCCGTAGGCGCGAAAGCGCCGCTCGGCAGCATAGCGCTTCTTGATCGAGCGCTTGATGGCGGCGCTCGCAGCGGCACCGGGTCCGGACGGACCGGCCATCGGCCCGGAAAACGCTCCTGGAACAGTATCGACAGCCATTATTCGTACTGCTCCCGATATTTGCGCACGATGTAGAGCGCGTAGATGTTGAGACACAGCGTGAAGGCGAACAGCGTCAGACCAAGTGCAAAGGCAACGAGGGTCTGCGGTGAGTTGAACTCCAAGTCGCCGGTGAGCTGGCTGACGATCTTGACAGTGATGGTGGTCACCGGCTCGAGCGGATTGAGCGTCAGGTTGGCGGCAATACCCGCCGCCAGCACGACGATCATGGTTTCACCGATGGCGCGCGAGGCGGCGAGCAGTATGGCGCCGACGATGCCCGGCAGCGCCGCCGGCAACACGACGCGCTTGATCGTCTCCGACTGCGTCGCGCCGAGGCCGTACGAGCCTTCGCGCAGGGATCGGGGCACGGCGTTGATGATGTCGTCCGACAGCGAGGAGACGAACGGAATGAGCATCACGCCCATGATGAGGCCGGCCGTCAGCACGCTGGTCGCGGAAATCTCCAGACCGATGTGGGCGCCGGCATCGCGCAGGTAGGGGCCGAAGGTGATGAGCGCGAAGAGGCCGTAGACGATGGTCGGGATGCCGGCGAGGATTTCCAGCAGCGGCTTGGCGATCGTACGTACCCGGCGAGTCGCGTATTCCGACATGTAGATCGCTGCGAAGAGGCCGACGGGTACTGCCACCAGCAGCGCCACGAACGAGATGTAGAGGGTTCCCCACAGGAGCGGGAGCAGGCCGAACTGTCCCTCGCCGCCGCCAGAGCTGCCGACTGCCGAGAAGCGCGGATCCCAGACGGTGCCGAACAGAAACCGCCAGGGCGAGACAAAGTCGAAGAAGTGCAGCGTTTCGAACAGCATCGAGAAAATGATGCCGACGGTCGTGAGGATGGCGACCGTAGACGCCAGTACGAGCCCTGCGACGGTGACAGCTTCCACCGCGTTTCGCGCGCGCAGCTTGGGATGGACTTCGATATTGGCCCATAAGAAGCCGCCGGCCGCCAGGGCGAGCGCGATCAGGGTGAGATAGAATTTGCTGCGGTCCTGCAGCGCGACCTGATCGTAGGCGGCGGCAATAACGTAAGGCTCGGGCGGCGAGCCGAGGGCCACGCCGCGTTCTTGCAGCACACGTTGCGCATCGGCCGGAGAGGTAAAGCCGTAGCGCGTGCGCCGTACGATATCGAATTCTTCGCGCGACAAGCGTGGAAGGCCGCGGGCCACCGAATTGATGCGCCCGATGATCAGAGACTGTTCGGCATCCGAAAGCGCTTGCACGTCGGTCGGCAAGCTATTGCCGATCAGGTGGCGCACCACCTTCGGCTCCACGGCGCTCCACAGCAATACGAAGATCATGGCCGGCAGCAGCGTCCACAAGGCGAGATAGCTGCCGTAGTAACCGGGGCGCGAGTGGAGTTGCGCGTCACCCTTCTTGGCGAGCGCATTGGCGCGCGAGACGCCCAGGCCGAAGGCGAACAGGCCGGCGATGAGCAGGCCGAGCATAATGACGGAGGTTGACACCTTCGCGGTCCTCGCTGGCGATGCTCCCGTTGGCACCGCACCTTAACTCCACGACCCTGCCGCATGGCGAAGGGTCGTCGATCGTAAACAGCGGCCCGAACCTCGCCGCGAGGTTCGGACCGCTTCGTGTCGTCGGCAGCGCAGTCCTTACATGGACTTTGCGGCCTTCACATCTTCCTGCAGCTTCGCACGCTCGGCGTCCGGCGAAGGAACGAGGCCGTACTCGGCCAGCGGACCCTCAGGGCCGATCATCTTGTCCGACGAGAAGAATTCGACGTACTCCTTGAGGCCGGGGATGACGCCGATGTGCGCCTTCTTCACGTAGAACTGCAGCGGGCGCGATACCGGGTACTTGCCGGCAGAGATCGTCTCGACCGAAGGGGCAACGCCGCTCACCGTGGCGACCTTCAGCTTGTCGGTGTTGTTCTCGTAGAACGACAAGCCGAACACGCCCACGCCCTGTGGGTTGGACGTGATGCGGGCCAGCGTTTCGGTGTAGTCGCCGTCGATGTCGACGGCTGCGCCGTCCTTGCGGACCTTGACGCATGCCTTGTCGGCGTTCTTGGCCTTCTCCTTGTCGTCCTTGCCTTCGGCCTTAGCGAGCTGGAGCTTGTCACCGCCCGTGGCCTTGCAGCCGGCGTGCAGCACCTTCTCCTCGAACACTTCGCGCGTGCCGTGCTTCTCGCCCGGGATGTAGGCGGCGATCGGCCAGTCGGGGAGCGAGGGATTCACTTCCTTCCAGGTCTTGTAGGGGTTGGCGACGAGAGCGCCGTCCTTCGGCACCTCGGCGGCGAGCGCGAGGTACATGTCCTTGGGCTCGACGGTCCAGTCAGCCGACTTGGAGTCGACGGCGAAGACGATGCCGTCATAACCGAACTGCACCTCGACGATTTCCTTGACGCCGTTCTTCTGCGCAATCCTCGAACTCGCCCTTCTTCATGGTGCGCGAGGCGTTCGTCATGTCCGGGTTGGCTTCGCCAACGCCAGCGCAGAAAAGCTTCATGCCGCCGCCGGTGCCGGTCGATTCGACAACCGGGGTCTTGCCGGCGCCAGACTTGCCGAACTGCTCAGCCACTGCGGTGGTGAAGGGGTACACCGTCGATGAGCCGACGATGCGGATCTGGTCGCGTGCAACCGCGGTGCCGGCGAACGCGAACGTGCCGACGACCGCCGCCGCGGCCGTGCAGGCGAAAAGCTTTTTGATCACACTAATCTCCTTTTGGAGGTGATGCGGGGCGTGCGGCCGAACCGCACCTCGCGAACCTCTCCCCCGCCCGACGCCCTTGCGTCGTGAGGCACTAGATAGACCAAGGCAGCGATACTTTAGTGACAGGTTAATTCGTTGAAATTGATTTATGAATTTCAATCTTTCGAATTATTGCCTGCGCGTGAGGCGCGGCTGGGAGCGGCGGCGCCGGCGCACCCTCCGTTCTTCATGGTTGCATCGGCACGCGGGCTGCAACGCCCTAAGCCGCGGGGCCCAGTTCCTCAAAGCCGGCCGTAAAGGTCGAGCCGGCGCCGGGCCGCGAGACGATGCGCAACTCGCCACGATGACGGTTGAGGATGTGCTTGACGATGGCGAGGCCGAGGCCAGTGCCACCCTTCTCGCGGCTGGAGGCGACGTTGACCCGGTAGAAGCGCTCGGTGAGCCGCGGGAGATGCTCGGGCGCGATGCCCGGACCCTCGTCGGTGACGCTCACCCAAACCCGGGCGCCGCTTGCCCCACGCGGGGTATCCCGGCCGACACGCACCTCGATGGTGCCACCCTCACGTCCATACTTTATGGCGTTTTGGATGAGGTTCTGCAGCACCTGCACGATCTCCTCGCGATCGCCCCTGATGCGCGCCACCGGCTCGTTGCGCACCAGCGTAACCTTGGCGTTGGCCACCTCGGCGACCGGCTCGAGCGACTGGCAGACGTAGGCGGCCGTTTCGTTCAGCTCGACGATGCCGCGCGGCGGCAGATGTACGCGCATCTCGACGCGGCTCAGCGACAGCAGATCGTCGATCAGCCGCGTCATGCGCTCGGCCTGGGTGGCCATGAGCTGCAGGAAACGCGTGCGCGCCGTAGCATCTTCGCGCGCCGGGCCCTGCAGGGTCTCGACGAAGGCGCGCAGCGAGGCCAGCGGCGTCCGCAGCTCGTGGCTGGCATTGGCGATGAAGTCGGCGCGCATCTGCCCGAGGCGGTCCTGCTCGGTCAGGTCGCGGAAGGTGACGAGCACTTGCGGGGCGTGCGGCCCGCCCGGACTGGTGAGCCGCGATACGGTGGCGGCGACACGGCGTTCCACCGGTACACGCTCGATGAGCTCCACATCGATCCGCTCGTCGTCATTGTCCAGCGCGCGGTCGACGGCGACGAGCAGGTCGGGGCTGCGCGTCACCTGGCTCATCGGCAGGCCGCTACGGATCTTGGCAAACATCTCCGCGGCGAGGCGATTGTGATGCAGCAGCGTGCCGTTGGCGTCGAGAGCCAGCGCCGCCGTAGGAATGGCATCGATGACTGCCCACCAGCTGGCGCCGTCCCGGTCGGGCAGCCGAACGCCGGCCGCCACCGGCTCACCCCTGGCGAAAGCGCCGATGAAGGCGCTCGCATCAAGCGGCCATACGGAGGCGGCGACCAGCAGCGCCAGACCCGCGCCCAGCGCGGCCAGCCAGCTCAGCGAGCCGGCGAGCGCCAGCGCCGCGAGAATGACCATCGCCGCGACGACGGGCATCAAACGAATCGTCAGCCGGCGCTTGACAGCCGCCCACGCCTCGCGGCCCAAGGCTTCCGCCTCGGCCCGGCGCGCCGTCCAGCGTACGTTGCTCAATGCGGTGCCTAGCGACATTTTCTGTTTTGGTCCTGGCTGATAGGGGAATGCCATCGACGCTAATTGGGGGGATCATAGCGCCTTTCAAACATGACAGGCGCACGTCATGAGATTCACCTTACAATGGGCAACTCACAGGGCAGGGACAGCGCATGGGCTCCAAGAGCGTCGAGACCGGCAAAACCAAGGGCGCCAAGCTTGACGCGTTCGACATCGACAACCCGGTCCTGCCACCTGCCATCGCCGACAGGGCACTGACCTCAGGCGGCTACCCATACGACGAGGGACTAAAGAGGAAGGTCTTCAAGGCGGATCTTGTCGGGCTGCAGCTCGAGCTTCTCAAACTGCAAACGCACATAGAGGACAAGGGCTGTCGCTTCGTCGCCCTCTTCGAGGGACGCGACGCATCCGGCAAGGGGAGCTGTATCCGCTACTTTCTCGAGCGCCTGAACCCGCGGCATGCCCGCTCCGTGGCCCTCTCGAAGCCGACCGAGACCGAGCGCGGCCAGTGGTATTTCCAGCGCTACGTTGCACACCTGCCCACGGCGGGCGACATGACCCTCTTCGACCGCTCCTGGTACAATCGCGCCGGCGTCGAGCGCGTCATGGACTTTTGCACCCCGGCGCAGACCGAAGCGTTTCTGCGCGACGCACCCGACTTCGAGGCGCTGCTGGTGCGCGACGGCTTTGCCTTCTTCAAGTTCTACCTGGTGATCGGCCGCGAGATGCAGCTTGAGCGCTTTCACGAGCGCCGCCACAACCCGTTCAAGCGCTGGAAGATCACCGACATCGATATCGCCGCCATGGACAAATGGGACGACTACACGCGGGCGCAGACCGAGATATTCAAGCGCACCAGCACGGAGCTGGCGCCGTGGATCGTCGTGCGCGCCAACGACCAGCGTCGCGCCCGCCTCGAAGCAATCCGCTGGGTGCTGTATCACTCGAGCTATAGCGGCAAGGACGCGCGCGTCGTCGGCGAGCCCGATAGCAAGATCATCGGCACGGGCCCCGCCTACTTCAAGGCGATCTGAGGCGTTAGCCCGTCCGCCGATAGTCGCCCTGGATGATCGGGCCGGAGCCGGCACCGGGAGCCGCTACGTTGTAGCCCTGCTTTTCCAGATGGCGCTGCACGAGGCGCAGGTTCTTCATGTTGGCCTTGAAGGCGACGTCGAAGGCATCGCCCACCAGCGGCACAGCGCCCACCACGGTATCGACCAGGGTGTTGCCGACCATGCGCCACAACGTCAGCTTGGAGACGCCGAGCTTCTTGGCTTCCCAGATGAGGTAGGCCGCGACCGCTTGGGCGAATAGATCGCCGACCACAGGCACCACGCCGATCAGCGAATCAACGCCCAGCCGGATACCCGTTCCGGGAATTGCGAAAAGCGAATCCATGAGCCGCGCCACGGAGTTGAGGCGCGCCAGGGCTGCCTCGACCTCGGCCCGCTCCAGCCGCTCGACGCGTTCGAAGGTTCCTGCTGTACCCGCTTTTACGTAGGCCATCTCAATCAGCGCTCCGTTTCGACCACCAGTCCGCCGCGCTGCGACAACACCGGCGCCGGCTAGCCGTTCCATATGGGGACGCATATGCCCACAGCGTTAGGGTTGTTTCGTGGCGCACTGGCCGGTGCTAGGCTGCCCGCTCCACAGGGGGGATTTCCGTGCTGCGCATCCTGCTGTCCGTCGGCAATATCGTTCTGTCGCTCATCCTCGGCGCGCTGCTGATGGCGGTTGTCGGCATCTACTCGCCCGAGACGCTGTCCATGATGCTCGGCTGGGCGCGCAGTTTTAAATCGCTGATCACCTCGACGGGCCTTGCCGCCAAGTACAACATCTGGCTGGAATTGCTCCTCGAGGAGCGTCAGCTGCTCTTGATGTTCTTCACGGTTATCGCCCGCATCATTCTCGCCATTGTCTTCTATCCGATCGTGCTGTTGCGCGAGAGGACCTGAATTGCCCAGTACCTTGCTGTGTTTTTCCCAGTACTTAAGCAGCGCGACGGCAAGGTTTACTGCGCCTTAGCGGCGACCGGGGTAGGTTGCTGGAGCGTGCAACGCGCCGATGGCTTTTTAACAATCGATTCCGACCGGGGAGTAAGGGCCTGCAATGGGCCTCTTTTCGTCATCGCCGAAGCCCAAGCGCTCCTCGCTGAAGCGCGTGCTGGTCGTTGCCCCGCTCTATGCGTTGGCGGCCGGCGTCACCGGCATCACCGCGTTGATGATCTATTACTCCCTGATCTATCCTGACCCCCTGACTCTGCGGCCGAAGGAGAGCGCACCTTACGTGCGGGTCCTGGCACGCGATGGCACGGTGATCAGCGAGCGCGGCGGCGGCGATGACTACGTGCCGCTCGATCTCCTGCCACGCTACGTCTCCAATGCGGTGATCGCCACCGAGGACCAGCGCTTCTACGAACACCACGGCGTCGACCCCTTGGGCATGGTGCGGGCGGCGATCACAAACCTGCGCCAGGGCCGCACCGTGCAGGGCGGCTCCACCCTCACCCAGCAGCTGGCCAAGAACCTCTACCTCAGCCACGACCGCACTATCTCGCGCAAGCTGGAGGAGTTCACGCTCGCCCTGTGGCTGGAGTCGCGCCTGTCCAAAGCCGACATCCTCGAGCTGTACCTCAACCGCGTCTATCTGGGCTCGGGCGCCTACGGTATCGACGCGGCGGCGCGACGCTATTTCCGCAAGCCGGCACGCCAGTTGTCGCTCGGCGAGGCGGCGATGATCGCCGGCCTGCTCAAGGCCCCGTCGAAATACTCCCCGCTCTCCAACCCGGCCTTCGCCCGCTCGCGCGCCCGCCTCGTGCTCTCGCAGATGCAGGAGGCCGGTTACATCACCGAGGAGGAGGAGCGCCGGGCTGTTGACGAAGTCGCCCGCTCCTTTGAACGTTCGCAGCGCGCTGCGCCGGTCGGCGCCGACTATGCCATCGACTACGTCATGGAGCAGATCGCGCCCACGTACGTGATGGGCCTCGCCTCCGGCGCTGGTGGCCTCATCGTCGAGACCACGCTCGATGCCGGCTTGCAGGCGAACGCGTCAGCGATCATCGAGCATTTCATCGGCCAGCGTGGCCCGCAGCTGCAGACCAGCGAGGCGGCTGCCGTCGTGCTCGACCGCGACGGCGCGCTGCTGGCGCTCGTCGGCGGACACTCGTACGCCGAGAGCCCGTTCAATCGCGCCGTGAAGGCGGTGCGCCAGCCCGGCTCCGCTTTCAAGCCCTTCGTCTACCTCGCCGCCCTGCAGGCCGGCTACACGCCCGACACCATCGTCGAGGATCTGCCGGTCAACATCGGCGGATGGGCGCCCCGCAACGACAATGGCGAGTACCTGGGACCGATGCCGTTGCGTACGGCGCTGGCCAAATCGGTGAACTCCGTGGCGGCGCGCCTGACGGTGCAGGTCGGCCCGGCGCGCGTGGCGCAACTGGCCAAGCGTCTCGGCATTCGCTCGCCCCTAGCCAAGGACGCAACGCTCGGCCTCGGCACCTCTGAAGTATCGCTGCTGGAGTTGACCGGCGCTTACAATGTCATCGCCAATGGCGGGCGCACCGCCGAGCCCTATCTCATACGCCAGGTGCGCAGCCTCAAAGGCGAAGTGCTTTTCGCGCGCCAGGCCCCGCCCGCAGTCGAGGTTCTCACGCGCGCGCAGATCGCCGGCATGAACGACATGCTCGGCACAGCGCTGCGCGATGGCACCGGCAAGCGCGCCGCGCTGCCTTTTGAATTCGCAGCCGGCAAGACCGGGACCTCGCAAGGCTTCCGCGACGCCTGGTTCGTCGGATACACGAGCAGTCTGACGGCCGGCGTGTGGGCCGGCAACGACGACGGTAGACCCATGAACCGCGTGGTCGGCGGCGGCCTGCCGGCCGAGATGTGGCGTGAGATCATGCTCGCCGCCCAATCGCCGGGGACGGCCCGGGCGCCGGGGGCCGTGGCGGCACCCGATCTCTATCCGCAGGACCGCATTGCCGACGACTTCATCGCTCGGGCGCTGGTTGACGAAGCGCCCGCCGCGACCGGCTCCATTGAGCAGCTGATCGCCCGCTAAAAGCTCCTCGGCCTGCCCATCGCATACGTGTGAGTTCTGGCGACGGCAGGCTGCCGCGGGCTCAGTCGGGGCGCTCGGACGGCCCGTAGCGGTGCAGGTCGATGCCATAGACCTGCAGCCAGCGCTTATCTTCTTTCATCGTCGGCACCAGCCGTTCGACGTGCGCCCAGAAGCGCGATCCGTGGTTCATCTCCGCCAGATGCGCCACCTCATGACCCGCGACATAGTCGAGAATGCGCGGCGGGGCCAGGATGAGGCGCCAGGAGAAGGACAAAACGCCGGTCGTCGAGCAAGACCCCCAGCGCGTCGCCTGATCGCGAATGGCGATGCGCTTGGCTTTGACGCCGAGCGAACGCGTATGCACCAGCACGCGCGCATCGAGATCGCGGCGCGCCTCCTCGAAGAGCCAGTCGCGCAGACGGCGCGGCGCATGCTCGAGGCGACCCGCGACGCGCAACTCAGGCAAGGATGTAGTGACGCGTGCGCGCACGACTCCATCGCCGGTCGCCCGCGTGCCCGTGAATGCGATGCTGTGGAATTCGCCGCGCAGCGGCATCAGCACGCCGTTGGAGAACGGCACGGGCTGCGGCAGGCTGTTGAGCCGTTCACGCACCCATTCGATATTGCGATCTAGGAAGGATCCCGCTTCACCGATATCGCATTGGACCGGAAGCGTGACGATCACCGCGCGTCTGGTGCGGCTGACACGCAGCGTCAAACGGCGCGCGCCAGGATGTCTTCTCACTTCAACCGGGCAATCGAGCTCTTCGATGCGCGGACGCTTCAATGCATTCCCCCGAACGGTCTTCCGCACCGACTTCCCCCCGTGCAACGACACGACGTCCGGTCGGACCACCTACTGAAGCCAAAGCGCAACATCGCTCAGCCTGTAGGTCTTCTGACCTAATCGAAATTCTAACGCTTCGCCAGTGACAAAGCCCAGTTGCGCCGATCATGAGGCAACACTGTGGCCCCATCGCCGCGCGCCGCTCACATGCTGTTACAGCAATTTATCGAGCTTCGTCGCCATCGCATCGACACCCGTCATCGGCGTGAAGTGCGTGACGTATCCGCCGTCGGGCCCCATCAAGTAAATGATCGACGTATGGTTCATGCCGTACTCGGTTGGCGCGGCCTCGTTCGGCGTCTTCTCGTAGTACACGCGATACACTTTGGCGATGGCGGCAATCTCTTCCGGCGTGCCGGTGAGACCGACAATGCGATCATCGAAGTTTTTCACGTACGCGGCGATCTTCTCGGGCGTGTCGCGCGCGGGGTCGACGCTGACGAAGATCGGCGTCACCTTGTCGGCCTTGCTGCCGATCTTATCGAGCGCCGCCGCGATCAGCTGCATACCGGCAGGACAAATGTCCGGGCAATTCGTGAAGCCGAAGAACATCAGCATATAGCGACCGCGAAAGTCCTTGTCGGTGACTTGCTTGCCGGTAGCATCCTTCAACACAAATGGCCCGCCGATGAGGGCCTGACCGCTCGTCTGCGGACCGGGCGGGGCAAAAAGCTTTTGCCGCACCTCCGGAAACACGGCGACTGCGGCCACGCCTCCCAGAAGCACACCACCGATGACACTGAGTATTAGCTTCGCGCGCATGCCGCCGTTTTCCTTGTGTACCCGCGCCATTAAGCCGTTAACGGGCGTGGCGCAACTGGGCGCGCGCAGCGCCTTGTCGCTTCGCGCATCGTTATAGGCCACCGGTCTGGCTGGCGAGAAACCCTGCACGCCCATTCGGCGGCGAGCCTTGCGTGCCGCAACTCCTTCACCACGAGCTATTCCGTTCGTACCACATGGGCTCGATGAAGCACCTGGCGCAAACCGCGATCTCATATAGTTGGTGCGTCATGCGGGCGTTCGTTTTCGTCTCCCGTCCACGTGCTATGCTCGCCGTGGCGCCCCACCTTAAGGATCCCGCGTTTTGTTGCAGAAGTTCTCCTTCACCACGAAGAAAAACAACCAGCGCCTGCTCGCCGACCCGGCGAACAGCCGGCTGCGCCTGCACACCATCGTCAGGCTGCGCTGGATCGCAGTCCTGGGCCAGCTCGCCGCCATCTCGCTCGTATCATTCGGGCTGGGCTTTTACGTCCCCATCGGGGCGTGCCTGACGGTGATCGCGCTGTCGGCGTGGCTCAACGTGTTCCTCGCCGTCTGGTATCCCTCTCGCCACCGCCTCAGCGTTCAGTACGCCACGGGACTGCTCATCTACGACATCCTGCAGCTCGCCGCGCTGCTGTTCCTCACCGGCGGCATGGACAACCCCTTCACCATGCTCATGGTGGCGCCGGTGACAGTGTCGGCGGCAACCTTGCCGCTGCGCAACACCATCGCCCTCGGCCTCGTCGCGCTCGCAGCCGCCGCCGGTCTCGTCGTCGTGCACGAGCCGCTGCCGTGGTATCCCGGCGTCGAGTTGGAGCTGCCGGTGATCTACAAGCTCGGCTCGTTCGCCGCCCTGTGCGTGTCGACGACCTTCATCGGTCTCTACGCGTGGCGGCTGACGAAGGAGTCCCGGCAGATGTCGGCGGCACTCACCGCCACCGATGTCGTGCTGGCACGCGAGCAGAAGCTGCATGCGCTCGACGGTCTTGCCGCCGCTGCCGCGCACGAGCTCGGCACGCCGCTGTCCACCATCGTGTTGGTCACCAAGGAACTGGAACACACCATCAAGGCGGACGACCCGCTCGCCGAGGACATCGCTCTCCTCAAGCAGCAGGCGCTGCGCTGCCGCGAGATACTGCAGAAGCTGACCCGCCACCCCAGCGAAGAAGATCCCATGCACGCCCGCGTCAGCATCCGCGACATGCTGGAAGAGGCGGCCGAGCCCTATTTCTCCGACAAGATCACCATCGATATCCTTGCCGCGCCGGCCAACGAGACCACCACGCCCGGCCGCCGCCAGGCCGAGGTCGAACGGCGCCCGGGCGTCATCTACGGGCTCGGCAACATCATCGAGAACGCCACAGAGTTCGCGGCCTCGCGGGTCGAGGTGTCGGCGCAGTGGAGTTCCGGCGGCCTCGTCGTCACCATCGCCGACGACGGCCCCGGTTTTCGCGCCGAGGTGATGGACAACATCGGCGAGCCGTACGTCACGACGCGCCCGGCCGAAACGCCGGATGGCATATTGGATGAGGACTTCGACCGGTCTCGGGCTGGGGTTCTTCATCGCCAAGACCCTGCTGGAGCGGTCTGGCGCATCCGTAGGGCTCGCCAACCGCACCGGCGGACGCTCGGGAGCCATCGTCACCGTCACCTGGCCACGCGCCTTTATACTCACCGCGTAGTCAACTATCCTACCCAGGTGCTCCAGAATCGGCGGTCGAGCTAATTCCGCGTTGACAAAAAGGCTATCTTCAGGCTGACAGACCTGCGACAAGGTGCAACCTTATCGGGCATACCCGGTATGAGGCCCCCCGCGGGTCGGCAAACGTCGCCATGCCGACACCCAGATAGCAACCCTTGTGTTGAGTAGGAGGCGTTCGTGGAGGCGAAACACGCGGCTGCCGAGTCCGGTTTGGCCGGAGGAACAATGAACGAGCCAGAAGATCTTTCCTTCCGTCAGGACGAGCTGCCCGAAGATCGTTCACTCATCGTCGTCGACGACGACCGCGCCTTTGCGCAGCGGCTCGTACGCGCGATGGAACTGCGCGGCTTTGAAGTGCGCGGCGCCCATTCGGTCGCCGAAGGCATCGACCTCATCCGCGAGCGCGCGCCGGCATTTGCCGTCGTCGACATGCGCCTTGAGGACGGCAACGGCCTCGACGTCATCGCCGAGCTGGCCCGCGCGCGTCCCGACGCACGCGCTATCGTGTTGACCGGCTACGGCAATATCGCCACTGCCGTGACGGCCGTGAAGCTCGGCGCCGTCGACTACCTCGCCAAACCCGCCGATGCCGACGACGTCACCGACGCTCTGCTGGCACCGTCCGACGACAAAGCGCCGCCGCCGGAGAACCCGATGTCGGCCGACCGCGTCCGTTGGGAGCACATCCAGCGCGTGTACGAGCTGTGCAATCGCAACGTGTCGGAGACGGCGCGCCGTCTCAACATGCATCGCCGCACGCTGCAGCGCATCCTCGCCAAGCGGGCGCCGAAGTAGCTCACGAGTTCTCGAGGCCGGGATCCCCCAGCACCTGCAGGCTGAAGGCGGCGCTGCGCGCAAAGCGCAGCGTCATGGCCTTGCGGCGCGCGGCGGGGAGCCGCGCCACCGGCGCCTCACGGATGATCTCCCCGCCGTAGCGATCGGCGAGGATGAGGCCGGTATCGACCGGGAGCACGTCGCGCGGGAAGTCAGGCGCCACCGCGAAGAACAGCGCATCGCAAAAGTCTCGATACTCCGGCCACTTGGCATCGACGCGCAGATCCTCCAGACACGACTTCACCTCGACGATCCAGATGTCGCCGGCCGGCGATAGCCCAACAACGTCGGCGCGCCGTCCATTGGGCAGCGGCAGTTCGTTGATGATGGCGAAAGACAGCGCGCGCAGCAGTCGTCCCACTCCACGGCACACCTCGCGCGTCACGGCATCGCGGCCGACTGCGCTCGCCGCCCCGCTGCACGTGGCCTCGGGCGCCGCGCTCGGCGCCGCATCGGTCACCTCGCGCGTGGACGAATTGGCCACACCACCGTCGGGTGCTGCCATATCGATGCCCGTTTCACCGGCTTTATCCTGTGCTGCCGTCATTTAACCACCATGCGCCGATGTGATTGGCCGGCGACGCACGAGGGGGCGGGTCGGTCGGCGATTTGCATTCGCCCGGACTGCGACTTGAGCTGGCCGCAACGCGCGAATCTGCTCTTAGGTGTCGCGGGCAACTCACCGAGGGACGAGCGCCTGACCACATGTTCTTCAAACGCTCCAAGGTAGACAAGAGCAAGGCTGCCGCTGAAGCAGTCGAGCCGAAGACTGAATCGGCGGCTGAGGCACCCACGCCGGCGCCCGCCGACGCGGCGCCGGCTGCCGCGCTCGATCCGGCATTGCCGCTCGGCGAGCATACCAATGCCGCCGGGCTGACCGACGCAGCCGGCCTTGGCTTCAAGACGACCTCCGATCTCAAGCCCGCAACCGGCCCCATCGGCCAGGCCAAGGCGCTCGAACAGATCACTTTGGGCGCCGGCATCAAGGGCTCGGGCTATCACATCCTGGTCGTCGGTCGCGAGGGATCGGGCCGACGCACCGCAACGCGCACGATACTCCAGGAAATAGCCGCCAAGTCCGAGCGGCCTCCCGATTGGATCTACGTCAGCTCGTTCGATCCGACCGGCGGCTTTCGAGCCCTAAAGCTGCCGGCCGGCAAGGCCAAGCCGTTCGCCGAGAAGATGGCGCTGGCCATCGATCAACTTTCCGACGCGCTGCCGGCCGCCTTCGCCGCCGACGACTACGACCTCAAGCGTCGCACCATCGAGGAGGAATTCCGCTTCAGCCGCGAGGACGCCCTGGAAGCCCTGCGCCGCGAGGCCGAGTCGCAGAACATCGCGCTGTTGCGCACGCCGGCCGGCATCGCCGTTGCGCCGCTGCTGGAAGGCAAGGTGGTCAAGACAGACGTATTCAACTCGGTCCCCGAAGCCCTGCGCCGCGAGGTAGAAACCAAGATCGCGGCCCTCGAAGCCGAGATCGAGGCAATCCTCGCCGAGCGACCCGATGCCGAGAAGGAACGGCGCGCGCGCCTCATCGCCCTCAACGAGCAGGTTGCCGGCCGCCACGTGCGCGCTGCGCTGGAAGATATCAAGGCGGAATTCGCCGAGGTGTCCGGAGTCGAGAGCTACCTCAAGGCGGCAGCGCGCGATCTGGTGCGCAACGCTGGGCTGTTCATCGCCGGCTCCGAGGCAGCGGCTAACAAGCTGACGCGCGCGTCGGCAAGCCACCCGCGCTTTGCCCGCTACGCCGTGCATGTGATGGCGTCGTCCTCGGCGTCCGGCGGCGCGCCGATCGCCCAGGAACCGAACCCCACTTACGCCAACCTCTTCGGACGCGTCGAGCAGGCGACGGACGGCGACGCACAGAGCCACGTCGTCCGCGTCAAGCCCGGCGCCGTGCACCGCGCCAACGGCGGCTATCTTCTGCTCTACGCCGATGCGCTGCTCGACAGTCCCGGCGCGCCGGAAGCGCTGCGGCGCGCGCTCGAAGCCGACGAAATTCGTTTCGACCCGCCGGCGAGCCCGGTGGGCGCCGTCGGCGATGAGGTCCCCGACCTCGAGCCGATCCCGCTCAACGTCAAGCTTGTCGTCTTCGCTACGGCCGAGTCGCTGCGCCGTCTCGCCGCCGCCCATCCGCAGCTGCGCCGCATGTTCAAGGTCGAGGCGGTGTTCGAGGACGCGGTGCCGCGCACGAAAGAGACGGTCGAGGGTATCGCCGCGCTCATCGCCGGCATCATCGAACAGCACACGCTGCGCCCCTTCGATGCCGGAGGCGTCGCCCGTCTCATCGACGAAGCTGCCCGGCGTGCCGGGGGCAACGGCAAACTGTCGTTCACCGTCGCCGACATGATCGACGTGTGCCGCGAAGCCGACCATTGGGCCGGCAAAGAAGACCACGATGTCGCCTCCGCTGAGGATGTCGAGCAGGCGCTGCGCCAGCGTCGCCGCACCGTGCCCGGCAGGGAAGCGCCGGAGGCGAGCCCATGATCGCCCACGTCGCCGCCGCGGGGGAACGCAGCGGCCGCGTCTTGCTTTGGCTCGGCGGCTCGTCAGCGGCCAGCCGCTTCGCCATCGAGGCGGCGATGCTCCTGGCCCAGGCCTTCCAGGCCGAGGTCGAGAGCCTCTACATCGAGGACAAGCAGCTTTTCGATCTTGCTGATTTCCCGTTCGCCCGCGCCATCGGCGAGGTGGGAGGCGGTTGGCGCCCCTTACCGGCCGAAACGCTCGAACGCGAGATGCGCTTTGCCGCCGCGGCCCTCCACCGGCAAGTAGCGGAGGCGGGCCTCGCCGCGTCGGTGCCGTGCCACGCCCGCGTGGTGCGCGATGAGCCGCTGCGCGCCTTGTCTCGCGCCTGCGCCGAAAACGGTCCGTGGAACCTCGTTGTCGTCGGCGAGCCGCTGGCTCCCGGTGATGAGGCGCGCCTTGCCGAGTTGTTCGATCGCGTACGCGACACGACCGGCGCAGTGATTGCCGGGCCCCTCGCGCGACGCACCAGCGGCCCGGTCGTGGCGGTGGTCGAGGAGTTCGAGCGGCTGGGGCCGATGCTCAAGGCGGCGCAGCGGCTGTCCACCATCACCGGCGGCGAGGTCAAGCTGACCCTGGTCGGAGACCGGCGCGACGAGCTTGCCTGGATGGAAGGCGAGGCGCGCCTGTTGTGCGCCGATGGCGACGGCGATGTCGCCGATTTCGAGAGCGTGCTCGCCGCCAACGAGGACCCCGCACCGCTTGCCGCCGTCCTGCAACGCCACAAGCCGGGCTTTGCACTCGCCCAGTACGGCGGCCGACTCATTGCTCCCGGCGCCAGTTTGCGCCCGCTCACGCAGGCGCTCGAGTGCCCGCTGCTGCTGGTGCGCTAGTTTCCTCGCTCTCACGGCAGATTTAAAAAAGTCCAGGCGCGCTCGAACAGCTTGGCACCGAGCGCGTGGAAAATGCCTGCGGCCAGCGCTCCGACAAGCGCGATGACGGTCGCCCAACTCAACAGGCGCCGTCCGCGCCGCTGATTGAGCGGAGGCAGCGGTTCGAGCGGAGGCAACGGCGGTAGCGGTTTCATGCGCCACCTTAGCGGGCAGTCCGCGCACGGTCATCCTCGCTCTGGTCGCGCCGGGATGACAGGAATTGGTGTGCAGCAAGGCGCGACTGCGATGAGCAATCGCTAGCGCCTAGACGTCGAGATTGGCGACGGTGAGCGCGTTTTCCTGGATGAACTCGCGCCGCGGCTCGACCACATCACCCATCAGCTTGGAGAAGATCTCGTCGGCCTCGGTGACCTCGCCTACCTTCACCTGCAACAAAGTGCGCACATCCGGATTGAGCGTCGTCTCCCACAGCTGGTCGGGGTTCATCTCACCCAGACCTTTGTAGCGCTGCAGCGAGATGCCCTTCTTGCCAGCCTCGTAGATTGCTTCGAGCAGCGTACGCGGCCCGTAAACCGGGATCGTCTCCGACTTGCGGCGCAGCTTGGCCGGCGTGGAATACACTTCGGCCAGATACTTGTGGCGCTCGTTGAGGCGGCGCGCGTCGAGCGAGCCGAGCAGGGCGAGGTCGAGTGTGTGCGTTTCGGTGACGCCGCGCACCTCGCGCTTGAAGTGGAAGCCGTCGTTGCCGTAGCGGCCCTGCCAGCCCTTCTCAGTCTCTTCCGAAATGGAATCCAGCCGCTCGGCGATGAGATCGGCCGTGCTGTTGGCTTGCGCGGCCGATTGCACCAGCTTGGCGTCGAAGGCGCCGGCGATGGCCGCCTGTTCGACGACGCTATGCGAATAGCGCGAGTGCAGTCCGTCGATCAGCGAGACGACGCCCCGCGCCTGATTGGCGATGGAGCGCAGGTCCTGGCCGGCACGCTCCTCGCCCGAGCCGGTGACCAGCACCGCTTCCTCGAGGCCGGAGTGGATGAGGAATTCCTCGAGCGCCGGCTGGTCCTTCAGATAGGTCTCCGACTTGCCGCGCGCCACCTTGTAAAGCGGCGGCTGAGCGATATAGACGTGCCCCTGCTCCACCAGCTGCACCATCTGCCGGTAGAAGAAAGTCAGCAGCAGCGTGCGGATGTGGGCACCGTCGACGTCGGCGTCCGTCATGATGATGATCTTGTGATAGCGCAGCTTGCTTACGTCGAAGTCATCGCGAATGCCGGTGCCGAGGGCAGCGATGATGTTGGTCACCTGCTCGGACGACAGCATCTTGTCGATGCGCGCGCGCTCGACGTTGAGGATCTTACCTCGGATCGGCAGCACGGCCTGGAACTCGCGCTTGCGGCCCTGCTTGGCGGAGCCGCCTGCCGAGTCGCCCTCGACGATGAACAGCTCGGTCTTCGAAGCGTCGCGATCCTGGCATTCGGCGAGACCGCCCGGCAGCCGCAGATTGTCGAGCGCACCCTTGCGGCGTGTCAGCTCGCGCGCCTTGCGCGCAGCTTCGCGCGCCAGTGCCGCCTCGACGATCTTGCCGACGATGATCTTGGCTTCCTTGGGGTGCTCCTCGAACCAAGCCATAAGTTGATCGCCGATGATGCTCTCGACGACCGGCTTCACTTCCGAGGAGACGAGCTTATCCTTGGTCTGGCTGGAGAACTTCGGATCCGGCACCTTGACGGACAGCACGCAGGTCAGGCCCTCGCGCGCGTCCTCGCCCGAGAGATCGACCTTCTCCTTCTTGGCGATGCCGCTCTCGCCCGCGTACTTGTTGATGATGCGCGTCAGCGCGGCGCGGAAACCGGCGAGATGCGTACCGCCGTCGCGCTGCGGGATGTTGTTGGTAAAGAGCAGCACGTTCTCGTGGTAGCTGTCGTTCCACCACAGCGCAGCCTCGACGATGACCTTGTCGCGCTCGCCCGTCAGCATGATCGGCTCACCGATCAGCGACTGCTTGGAGCGGTCGAGGTAGCGCACGAACGCAGCGGTGCCGCCGTCGTAGCACATCTCTTCGCGCTTGATGTCGGCGTGGCGCGCGTCGGTAAGCACGATCTTGGCGCCCGAGTTGAGGAACGCCAGTTCGCGCAGGCGGTGCTCCAGCGTCGCGAAATCGAACTCGACCTTGGTGAAGGTGTTGGTGCTTGGAAGGAACGAAACTTCCGTGCCGCGCTCGCCCTTGCCATCGGCCACAACCTTCAGGGGCGCCACCGGCACGCCGTCGTGGAACTCGATGAAGTGCTCCTTGCCCTCGCGCCAAATGCGCGCGCGCAGCCACGTCGACAGGGCATTGACGACCGACACGCCGACGCCGTGCAGACCGCCTGAAACCTTGTAGGAATTCTGATCGAACTTGCCGCCGGCATGCAGCTCGGTGAAGACGATCTCCGCAGCCGAGCGCTTGGGATCGTTGTCGTCGTCGTTCTTGATGCCGGTGGGGATGCCGCGGCCATCATCGCGCACCGTGCACGAGCCATCGGGATTGAGCGTCACGGTGCAAGCCTTGGCATGGCCGGCCAGCACTTCGTCGACGGCATTGTCGACGACCTCGTAGATCATGTGATGCAAGCCCGACCCGTCATCGGTGTCGCCGATGTACATGCCGGGGCGTTTGCGGACGGCGTCGAGGCCCTTCAGCATCTTGATTGAATCGGCGCCGTAGTCGTCGGCCACCGTGATTTTCTTCGCGGGCGAAGCGCTCATTTCCAGATTGTCCCAGGGGTCGGTCTGTGTTGTTTGGATGTATATCACAAAAGCCCGCGAAAAGCACCTTTTCGGCGTCGCAGGCCTGAACAAAAATAGGAAGAATTTCCGCTAGTTAGAAGGTGCTGCGGCACCTTGTTCAGGGGCATTATCGAAAGTGCTCAAAAGCCCGTCCTCGACACGCCAGAATCGGGCCTTCCCGGCCAGCCACGCGAAGGCTTCCGCATCCGTCCCGGTCATCCACGCCTGGGCGCTGAGTTCGCAGGATTTCCGCAAACAGCGCCGCGCGCCGCTCAGCGTCCAGATGCGCCGTCACTTCATCGAGCAGCAGGATCGGAGCACCTTCGCGACGGCGGGTGACGAGCTCGGCGTGGGCGAGGATCAATCCTATGAGCAGGGCCTTCTGCTCCCCCGTTGAGCACAGCCGAGCAGGCATCGACTTCGGCGCATGCGAGACCATGAGGTCGGTGCGGTGCGGCCCATCGAGCGTGCGCCCGGCGGCTCGATCGCGTTCGCGCCCCTGGCGCAGCCGCTGGATGTAGCTGTCCTCGACATCGACCGCCGGCATGCGTTCTAAATCGGCTTCGAGCGCGCCTTCCAGCGCCAGCCCGGCGGCGGGAAACGGCGAATGGGGATCACGCGCCGTTCGCTCGGCCATGATGGCGGCAAGCCCGGTGACGGCTTCGGCGCGCGCTGCGGCGATGGCGACGCCCGTCTCCGCCATGAGCAACTCCAGCCCTTCAAAGCGCGAGGCATCGCGCACGCCATCGGCGAGCAGCCGGTTGCGCTGCTGCATGGCGCGCTCAAAGCGCGAAGCGCCCGTGCGGTATCCGGGGTCGAAATTGACGATCAGCCGATCGAGAAAACGCCGCCGCTCCGAGCCCGGCCCGGTGAACAGCCCGTCCATGGCCGGCGTCACCCACACCACCTCGACGTAATCGGCCAGCGCCCCAGCGCCCGCCGTCTCCCCGTTGATGCGCACGATTCGGCCCGCGCGGTCGCTGTCGGCATTCTCAGCGAGCAGTCCCGTGCCGATATCGATTGGCCCCATGTGGGTATGGGTACGGGCAGCAACGGCCCAGCCGCCGTCGCCGGCTCCACGCGCCAGGTCGGGATACGCCGCTCGGCGCATGCCTTGGCCGGGCACGAGCAGCGATACCGCCTCGAGCAGGTTGGTCTTACCGGCCCCGTTGGCGCCGATCAGCACCTGCGGCTCGGGCCCGACCTCGACGGCGGCATGCGCATAATTACGGAAATTGTTGAGCGTCAGCCGCTCTACCCAATGCATGGCGCTGGTCTGTGCCTCGTGGCCGCTGCGCCGCTCGGCATTCAGCGCCACGGCTAAACGCGCATCGGCATCAGTACGTAGAGTGCCGATTCATCGCCCGGGTCGTTGACCATGGTGGGCGAGCCCGGATCGGCGAGCTTGAACGTCGCCCGCTCGCCTTCCAGCTGGCTGGCGATATCCAGCAGATATTTAGCGTTGAAGCCGATCTCAAGGGGCTGGGCCGTGTACTCGACGTCGATCTCCTCGGTGGCGCTGCCGCCCTCGGGGTTGTTGACCGACAGCACCAGCCGGTCCGGCTTGATGTTGAGCTTCACGGCGCGGCCGCGCTCCGAAGCGATGGTCGACACGCGGTCGACAGCGCCGATGAACTCGGCGTTGGAGACGGTCATCTCCTTGTCGTTGCCCTGCGGAATGACGCGGCCGTAGTCGGGGAACGTGCCGTCGATCAGCTTCGAAGTCAGCGTCACCGAGCCGATCTCGAACCGCACCTTGGCGGGGCTGACCGCCACCTTCACCGACGCCGAGCTGTCCTCGATCAGGCGGTTCAATTCGTGCACGGTCTTGCGCGGGATGATGACGCCCGGCATGCCCTCGGCGCCCTTGGGCACCGGCAGCTCAACCTGCGCCAGGCGATGCCCGTCGGTGGCCACGGCGCGAAGCGTCGCTTTGTTGCCGGACTGCGCGGTGTGGAGATAGATGCCGTTGAGATAATAGCGCGTCTCTTCCGTCGAGATGGCGAAGCGCGTCTTGTCGATGAGACGCTTCAAGTCCTGGGCACTCAATTCGAATTCCTGGCCCATGTCGCCTATGCCGATATCGGGGAAGTCCTCGGCCGGCAGCGTCTGCAGCGCAAAGCGCGCATGTCCCGCCGTCAGCGTCAGGCGCTCCTTCTCGGCATCGCGGCGGATGTCGACCTGGCTGCCGTCAGGCAGCTTGCGCACGATGTCGTGCAGCATGTGGGCCGGCACCGTGACGGCGCCCGGTGCGCTGACGTCGGCGACGACGCCCTCGATAACCTCGCGTTCGAGATCGGTCGCCTTGAACTCGAGCGCCTGATCGCGCGCCCGCAGCAGGACGTTGGAAAGGATGGGGATGGTCGTGCGTCGCTCGACGACGCTGGTCACGTGGCCGAGCGCCCGCAACAGTTCACCGCGTTCTATCACAAGCCGCATGGAAGGGTCCTCGGCGCAGTCTTTGGGGCCTATCGCCCAGGCCGCCCGGCCTCGCGCGAGGTCGCAAGACGGCCCTATTGAGAGGGGGAAGCTCGGTGGGACCAGTGACTGGCGGTCTTCTAAAGGATTCGCCCCCGGTCAACATGACCCGATGCGGCCGCTCTTTTCAAGAGCCGCGGCCCGAGGGCCTGCGTTTGCGCGCCGTTCGGGTTGCTGGGGGCACTTACGAAAGGAGCGGCGCCAAGTGACGCCGCCCCTCCCCGCTAAAGCCCGTCGCGCTCGCCCAAGCGCGGCGGGCCGTTCCGTTTCCGGCGACCATCAATGGCTAAGAAGGCGCTTCAGTTCCTCAAGTTCCTCCTTGAGGCGCGGGTTGCCTGCCAATTCGCCTTCGATCTTGCGGATTGCGTGCAACACCGTCGTGTGGTCGCGGTTGCCGAAGCGGCGACCGATCTCGGGCAGCGAACGCGCCGTCAGCTGCTTGGCGAGGTACATGCCGATCTGGCGCGGCCATACCACCGAGCGATGCCGACGCTGCGAGAGCAGGTCGCCCTTGGACACCCCGAAGTGGCGCGAGATGATGCGCAGGATGTCTTCGATCTTGATGCGCCGCGGCTCAAGGCCTTGCACGAGATCGCGGATCACCGTTTCGGCGACGTCGGGCGTGATCGACGTGCGCATGTACTGCCAGGTGGCATAGAGGCGGGTAATCGCCCCTTCGAGCTCGCGGCCGCTTTCCGTCAGCCGCTCGGCGAGCAGCGTCAGGATATCGCGGCTGAGCGCGAAGGACGGGTCATGCGCCCGCTTCTCGGCCAGACGCTTCTCGAGCACCTTCAGCCGCAGATCGTGATCGAGCGTACCGATCTCGGTGACGAGACCACGCTGCAGCCGCGAGCGCATGCGCTCGTTGAGCCGCTCCACGTGGTTCGGTGCACGAGCCGAGGCGACCACCACCTGACGACCGCCGTCGAGCAGCGAGTTGATGATGTGGTCGAATTCCTGCTCGGTCCGCTCACCGTGCATGAACTCCAAGTCGTCGATCAGCAGCACATTGATGCCGCGGAACTTCTCCTTGAAGGCCATCGGGTCTTGGCTGCGCAGGGCCTCGACGAACTGATAGCGAAAGCGCTCGGCAGTAAGATAGAGCACCTGCGCGTTCGGCGAGCGACGCTTCACCTCCCAGGCAATGGCGTGCAGGAGATGCGTCTTGCCGAGGCCGACCGCCGAGTGGAGGTACAGCGGATTGAAACCAGGCGTCTCGCCCAGAGCCGTCTCGGCGACCTGTGTTGCACCCGCATGCGCCATCCGGTTGGTAGCGCCGACGACGAAGCTATCGAAGGTGTAGCGCGGATCGAGGGGCGAGCCCTCGAAACCGCCGACGCTGGTGCGGCTGGCAGCAGGGATGGGAGCAATGAACATGGGCCCCCGCTGGCCGGCATCGGTCTGACCGCCGTTGCGAGCGGTGTTCGCCGCCTCGGAAGCCGCAGCGGCCTCCGCGTCGGCGCGCTGGTTGGCATTATTACCGGGCTGGCGAAGCACCACGTCGACCTTCTCCGCGCCCTTGAACTCGGCGCGACAGCAGGCGAGCAGGTCTTCGGAGTAGTGCGAATGGATCCAGGTCCGCAGGAACTTCACCGGGACCGAGAACTTCACCGTGCCGGACTCGAAGCTCTCGAAATCGAGGGCGTTGAACCAGCTCGTGAAGATGTCGTCGCCAAGCCTTGCGCGCAGCATGGCCCGCACCTTCTGGCCGCGCGGCTCATCGACGTTGACTGCAGGAATGGCAGCGACAGGAGCAGTAGGAGTGGTGACGGTCGCAACGGCCGTCGCACGATCATCTAGTCCGCTTGGAGCTGCGCCCGCAAAGCCGCCGCCTGCAACGGAATGTTCCGCCTTCTGAATGGTCTGCATGTGTTAAACCCCCGCACAAATTGAACTTTTTCGACTGCACCTCAAAGTCACCCAGGCAAAGATCGACCGTCGCCACCACCGCCGTGGTTGCGCAAATTGATCTAGCTTGGGTCTTCCGAAACGGGTGCTCTAACCTTGCACCCAAGCAAGACCGGCCGCCTTCCAGCCGGCTACCCGCCCTCGATGACGATCGGCGTCGAGAGGCCCCTCGAAACCGTCCGTCACATTTCTGCATCGTCGATAGCCGACGTTCGCCATGGCTTCCGCTGCCATGCGACTGCGCGCGCCGGATCGGCAAATGAAGAACAACTCGCTGTCTTTAGTTGCGCCCGCCGCATCGAGCGCTTTGGTCATACGTTCCGAAAAGCCCGCATCGATTTTGCTTTCGGGGCACGTCTGCCATTCAACCGTGAGCACTCTCTTGCCGATCTCGCTGAGATCAGGGAGGCCCACAAACGTCCATTCTGCTCGCGTCCGCACGTCGATCAGAACAGAACTTTTTTCCTCGGCGAGTTGTGCCCATACGTCTTCAACAGGCACGTCCTCGATGTGGACGACTTCTAACGACTGCACCTTCGTCCTCCACTCACAGACCGCACCCAAATTTGCCTCGGGGAACGACCTGTTCACACAACCAACGAAGACCATAGAAGACAACCAAGCGACCCTCCAGGCAACTGCCCAAAAGGTACGCGTGAAACGCACTTAAGCTACGGTGAAACCAGGGACGCTGTACTGTACAAAACCTGGCGGCGACTGGCGCTGGAAGGCTGGAAAAATCCAAGCGCGTCGACCATCAGGACCGTAGCTCTTAACTGTGCCTTAAGCAAGCGTAACAGGTGCGCAAGTGCTCGGTTGCAGAGGCGCTGGCGAACGTGTCGAAGCAGTGGAAATCCTGTGAATTCGCTGCAGCACTTGTGGATAGCCGGCTGAGCAAGTTGATGATTTCCAAGGCTCCCGCGCACGCGTCCGCGAGCGGAAAAAGTTGTCCTCCGCTACGTCGCCAAAACGTCATTTTCCGTTTGCGGTGAGGATGCGCGCAATGCTGCGCGAAGACGGAGGGCACCTTGCTCCGCGACGCTCAAGCGTCGCGGAATCCGTCACTTAGCCCTGTTCAAGACTCGTGTGTGAGTGGTGGATGGTGCGGTAGCGCTGTTGCGAACTTACCGCACCCGATCGGAGCACCCCACGCGGGGCTTCTCTCAATTGTGACGTCGATTACGACATCGCCTTTACGCGCGCGGTCAGGCGCGAAACTTTGCGGCTCGCAGTCTTCTTGTGCAGCACGCCCTTCTGCGCCGTGCGAGCAAGCACTGGCGAAGCTACGCGCAGCGCCTTGGCTGCCGCATCCTTGTCGCCGGCGGTGATGGCTTCCTCAACCGAGCGAACTGCCGTACGTGCACGCGTCGTGCGCGACTTGTTGACTTCCGTACGGCGGACCGCCTGGCGAGCCGCCTTCTTTGCTGACTTCGTATTGGCCATGTCTTAAGTCCTCTCTATACCCGCCGTCGTACGACCGCAGGCGCTGCATGCATGCAGCTCGTCCCGAATCCGCTAGCCGCCCGGAACGCGAAGTTCCAAGCCGCCTCAAGAGGCGATCCTATAGACGTGGCAATGTGTAGGGTCAACGGCGCTGCGGGCCTGTTAAATGGCCTATGGGCCTGCCATAACACGGTCTCGGGGCCGTCCCTGACGGGGGCACCAAAGGCTTGGGGCAGGTGGCATGACTTCTATTTGGCTTTGGCTCATCGCGCTGGCGGCCGGCACCGCCGCCGTCTCCATAGGCGCCGCCGTGTCGGGGCAAGTCGGGCACATGGGCATCACCGCGCTCGTCTGCGTGGCATTCACCTTGCTCGCCGTCTGGGAGCGCCGGCGCCTCGTTGCCAGCGGGGGTAGCGAGCCCGCAGTTGCCGCCACCACTGCCAACTCCATGGCCCTGGTGTGGGCTTGGGCGGCGCTGAGCATGCTCCTGACCTACCGCTTCGTGCTGAGCTGGCATGAATGGTGGCAGTACGTGCTCGCCGCGGGCGCCGTGGCGGCCGCGTGCATGTTCTTCGCCTCCATGATGTCGCGAGACGCCGCCGCCGGCCGCCAGGACGACACCCTGCTCAACCTCGCCCGCTACTTAACCATCGGCCAGTTGGCCGGCATGATCATCGCCATGGTCGGCATGGTCATCGACGACAAGATGCCGCGCGATCCCGGCGAGCCCGATTGGGCGGCGAACGCTATGTTCTTCTTCGGCGCCGCTGCCCTGGCGGCGATCAGCGCTTACGCGCTGTGGGGACCGGCACCTCGGCGTGCCTAGCGAGTAATCGAATGTCGCTGAGATGGATGCTGCCGGCACTGCTCTTCGCCCTCGTGTTGAGCGTCGCAATTGCCGTGATGGCGGTCGGCCGCGATTCCGGCGAGGTGCTGGCCCTGGCGACTGCACTCTTCGGCGCGCAGGTTTTGCTCGTGCTGCTGCGGATCAACGTACCGCTATGGCGCGGCGCCGACCTCGCTAGCGCCGGCCTCGGCTGGGCGCGCAGCAACACGCTGCTCGCCGCCGTCGCCTACGCCTGGGGCGCCGCGTCCATGTTTGCCATCTACTCGCTGACGGGACTCTACTGGCGCCATGGGTGGCAGTATGGAACCGGCATGGCATTGCTCGGGTTCGGCGCCTTGTTTTTCGGTAACTACCTGACCCGCGAGCGCCAGTCTGCGGACACCAGAAAATCGCTATCCATCCTGATGGGCATGGCCGCAGCGCAGGCGGGGGCCGTCGGTATCGCGCTCGCCTACCTGCTCGCCTCCGGCAAGCTCATCGCCGGCAAGTCGGACTGGGCGGCCAATCATATCTTCGTTGCCGGATGCATCATCATCGGGACCATCTCGCTCGTCTCGCTGCTGACCTACCGGCGGCTTCTCGCGGCGCCGCAGCTCGTCGCCTAGCGCTGGCAGCGCGGGCAATAGAAGGTCGAGCGGCCGGCCTGCACGATGCGGCGCACCGTCCCCCCGCACCCTTTGCGCAGGCACGGCTTGCCCTCGCGGCCATAAACGCAGAACGCATTCTGGAAGGCGCCGGGCTCCCCCGAGGCATTGCGATAGTCGCGCAAGGATGAGCCGCCGGCACGGATGGCATCGTCCAGCACGCCGCGGATCGCCGGCACCAGAGCCCGCGCGCGCTCGTTCGGCTTGCCGGCCTTGTTCGCGATCGTCGCCGCGACGCGCAACGGCGACAGGCGTGCCCGATACAGCGCCTCGCACGCGTAGATGTTGCCAAGTCCGGCGATGATGCGCTGGTCGGAGAGATACGGCTTCAGCGGCGCCTTCTTGCCGCGCGCCCGCGCCGCCAGATACTCCGCCGTGAGCTTCTCGCTCAGCGGCTCGATGCCGAGATGATGCAGCAGCGGATGGGCGTTGAGCTCATTGGATCGGGATCAGCAGCATGAAGCCGAAGCGGCGCGGGTCGTTGTAGGTAACGGTTGCCCCGCCCTGCATGTGAAAGACGACGTGGTCGTGCACGGAGTGCTTGCCACCGCCGCTTTCGTTAACCATCGCCGGGACGCGCTGCCTGGTCCCCGCGACGCCGGCGCATCGACAGTGAAGCAGCCCGGTCATGCCGAGATGCATGAGGAGGACATGACCGCCCGAAAGGTGCGCCAGGAGGTACTTTCCCCGACGCTCCAGACGCTCGACCTTCCGGCCCTGCAGCTCCCCGGGCAAATTCGTCGGCAGCGGAAAACGCAGATCCGGCCGGTTCTGCTCGACCCGCGCGAAGGCGCGGCCGGCGAGCGCGGGCTCGAGGCCGCGGCGCACGATCTCGACTTCAGGGAGTTCAGGCATGGGGCTGATTTAGGGTATGGGCGCGGGGAGCGCCAGATGGCGTCCGGCCGCCGGCTTGGCTATGCTCATCCCATGAGCGATACCTCCCCCGATCCCTCGACCAGCTTCGGCTTCCGCAATGTCGATGAAGGCGAGCGCCAGGGCCTCGTCAACCGCGTGTTCGCGGCCGTCGCCGAGCGCTACGACCTGATGAACGACCTGATGTCGGGCGGTCTGCACCGGCTATGGAAGAGCGATCTCATCACGCAGCTCAACCCGCCGCGCGGCGATCAGCCGTTTCGCTTGCTCGACGTTGCCGGCGGCACCGCCGACGTCAGCTTGCGCTATGCGCGGGCGAGCGGACCCAACGCCACGGCGATGTTGTGCGACATCAGCCCTGAGATGATCGCCGTCGGCCAGCGGCGCGTTGCGGAGGCCGGTCTTGCCGAGCGCATCAGCTTCACCGAAGGCAACGCCGAGGCGCTGCCGTTCCCGGACCGCTCGTTCGACGCCTACACCATCGCCTTTGGCATCCGCAACGTCACGCACATCGACAAGGCGCTGAGAGAGGCGTTCCGCGTGCTGCGCGTCGGTGGGCGTTTCCTGTGTCTGGAATTCTCCGAGGTGCAGGTGCCGATCCTCGACCGCATCTACGACTTCCATTCCTTCGAGGTCATTCCGCGTCTCGGCCAGGCCATCGCCGGGGAAGCCGAGCCCTATCGCTACCTGGTCGAGAGCATCCGCAAATTCCCCAACCAGGAGCGCTTCGCGGCCATGGTGCGCGAGGCGGGCTTCGCGCGCGTCAGCTATCGCAACCTTACGGGCGGCGTTGCGGCCATTCATTCCGGCTGGAAAATCTGACCCAGCGCACGGCGTCGGCCCTTCTCGCTAAGAGAAGCGATAGCCGCGCGCGGCGTAGTAGCCGGTATCGAACGTTCCGGCCGTCATGAAGAAGCGCACCGTGTCGACCGCGTTGGTGTTGGCGAGCAGCCGCCCGGCGCCGGTGGCTTCGCAAAAGTTGGGGGTCGCGTTTGTGAACCCACCGAACCAGGTGACCGACTTGCGAAACGACGAGGCCCCGTGCCTGTAGATGCGCACCGTGAGTGTCGCGGCCTCGTTGGTGGCGTTGCCCTGATTGTCCGTCAGCTGGATTTGCGTGTCGGCGTTGTCGCGAATGACGGCACCTGAGGCTGCAAAGGCCCAGCCGTAGTCGGAGGCGCCGTTGAGGAACGAGACGCCGGCGTTCTGGCTGAAGCGCAGGCACACCCCGGTGGCATCGTTCGACGCCTCGATCTCCATCAGGTCGATCTCGATCATGTCGAAGCTGGCCGACAGGGTGATGTCGAGGTTGGTCGTTCCCCCTGAGATAGCACCCGCCGCGATGTGCTCTACGGCAGGCGAGGCTCCGCCACCGGCCGGGACCGCGAACGAACCATCGGCGCGGAGGAACTTGCCTGCCGCTGCATCGCCCGACGCTGGCGCCGGAACCAATCCCTTCACGCCGCCCGAACCGCTATCGCCTGTGAACGCCGGCAGGTCCGCCGTGACCTGCGCCGGCGTTCGGTTGGTCCACGCGCCCGACTTGCGCTGCACGACATCGTCGTTGGATGGCGAGAGCCCGGCGACGGCCGCCAAGTCGGCGTCGTAAGCCTGCACATTGGTGCCGATGGCGAGGCCGAGCGTGGTCCTGACCGCCGCCGCGTCCGCGTCATCGAGCAGGGAGCGCGCGAACGCAGTGCAGGCGATCTCCTCGACGTCGCCGGCACCCGAGGTGGCGCGGCCCAATATCCTGTCGGTCGCCGAAACGTTCTGCAGCTTGGCGTAGGTGATGGCGTCATCGGGCACGTTGCCCTTCGCCTGGCCTCCGGTCGCATAGTCCCAAGCCACCGTCGCCGTGTCGGTCAGAACCCGCTCGGCCGACAGGCCGCCGCTCGTCGCCTTGACGATGTACTCCGCATCGGTTGGCGCTCCGCCGCCGCCGCCCAGCGAGGTGTTCGGAAAAGCCACCTCGCCCGTGTCCTTGTCGATGACGATCGCCTCGTTCCAGGTCGACCCGTCCGCGCTGACCTTGAAATGAAAATCGTCATCGCCGGCGAGGCCGAGTTCGGCGCGTCCCGAGAAGCCGGTCTGATAGAGCAGGCTCGCGGTGTCGGCGGCGGTCGCCTTGTTGATCTTGATCTGATGACCGTCGCCGTCGTGATTGAACAGGGACGCTTCGCTGTTAAGCGACAGGCGGTTGGTCGTATCTGCCGTGGCGCCGTTGATGGCGACCGTTTCGAAATCAGGGGTCGGATCTGGATCGCCGCCGCCGCCTTCACCTGTCGTCAGCGCGACCCAGGCTGAGCCGCTCCACACGACGGCGATGTCCTCGTCGGCGACCCAGGCGATCCAGCCCTGGCTCGGCGCGTACACCATCCACGCTCCGTCCTGGTGGGCCGCCACGCTGCCGGCGTGCCCGCTCCATGCGCCCGTCGGGCTAGCGGCGATGATGTAGCGCGCGCCGTCGGCGGGCGATCCGGGCGGCGTGCTCAGGTCGCGGTCGAGAACGCTGAGCTGCACCACCGCATCGAGGGCGCGGATCGCCTCGTTATGAGTGACATGCTTCTGCGATTGGGCCGCCATGATGTAGGGCAGGCCGAGATTTGGTGTCGCGTCCACGCGGTCCTCGCAACTGAAATCGTTGCGCAAGGATAGGCACGCTCATCCGCGCCGAGGATAACTTGCTGCGTGGTTTGGTCAGGCCGCCGCTTTGCCACGTGCGGCGTCGGCCGCCTGGCGAATGGCGGAGATGTTTGCGGCATAGGATTCGCGCGTCCCGCCTTTGAACACGGCCGAGCCGGCAACCAGCACATTGGCACCCGCCGCGGCAACGAGCGGGGCCGTCTCCGGCGTGACGCCACCGTCGATCTCGATGTCGATGGGGCGCGAGCCGATCATCGCCTTAACGCGGCGAATCTTGTCGACCACCGCTGGAATGAAGCTCTGGCCGCCGAAGCCCGGGTTGACCGTCATCAGCAGGATCAGGTCGATGCGATCCAGCACGTAGGCGATGGCGTCCTCGGACGTCGAGGGATTGAGCGCCACGCCCGCTTTCTTGCCCAGCGCCCTGATGGTCTGCAGCGTGCGGTCGAGATGCGGGCCGGCTTCGGGATGCACGGTGATGATGTCGGAGCCCGCCTCGGCGAACGCTTCGAGGAACGGATCGGCCGGCGCGATCATCAGGTGCACGTCGAAGATCTTCTTTGAGTGCTGGCGCAGCGCCTTGATCACCGGCGGCCCGAAGGTGATGTTGGGCACGAAGTGCCCGTCCATCACGTCGAGATGGATCCAGTCGGCGCCGGCCGCCTCCACGCTCGCCACTTCCTCCTTCAGGCGGCTGAAGTCAGCCGACAGGATCGACGGAGCAATCGTCACGGATCGGGCCATGCGCACGTCCTCTGCAGCCTCGCGGGCGAGGCACCTCTTGTGGCTAGTCTAGCGCCCTGGGGCGCGGTCGTCTCGCCGTCGCCGCCGCCTGTGCAAAAGCCGTGGTACTTAAGTCCGGCGACGCCGTTCGACCAGCGCCAGGATGTGCGGGGTCAAGATGAGCTGCATCGCCAGATCAAGCTTGCCGCCCGGGATGACGATCGAGTTGGCGCGCGACATGAAGCTGTCCGGTATCATCGACAGGAGATACGGGAAGTCGATGCCGCGCGGATCGCGAAAGCGGATGACGACCATCGACTCGTCCGGTGTCGGGATCCAGCGCGACACGAACGGGTTGGACGTGTCGACCGTCGGAACGCGCTGAAAGTTGATGTCCGTCTCGGAAAACTGCGGACAGATGAAGTTCACATAGTCGGGCATGCGCGTGAGGATCGCCTCGACGGCTTCATCGTGCGAGTAGCCGCGCGCCGACTTGTCGCGAATGAGCTTCTGAATCCATTCGAGGTTGATCACCGGCACGACGCCGATCTTCAGATCGGCGTGCTTGGCGACGTTGACTTTCGGCGTCACGACGGCGCCGTGCAGCCCCTCGTAAAACAGCAGGTCTGTGCCGCGCGGCAAATCCTGCCATTCGGTGAAGGTACCGACGGGCGTGCCGTGCTTCTCGGCTTCTTGTTCCTCGTGGGCGTAGTGGCGCGTGCGCCCGCGACCGCTCTCTCCGTAGGTGCGGAACACCTCTTCGAGTTCGGCCAGCAGATTGGCCTCCTCGCCAAAATGGCTGAAGTTGTTGTTACCTCTCAGGCGTGCCGCGACGATTGCCTGCTCCATTTCGACACGGCCGTAGCGATGGAAGGCATCGCCCTCGATGAAGGCCGCCGTGATGTGCTCGCGCCGGAAGATGTTCTCGAACGTCTGGCGCACCGAAGTGGTGCCGGCGCCCGAGGAACCCGTGACCGAGATGATGGGGTGCTTGGCTGACATGGCGGCTGGATACTGCCTTATAATTCTTGATTTATTTAGAACCTCAGGAGCCCACGCCGGCTGAATAGCGGCGACCGCTCGCCGCGGAGCTGCGCCCCGTCGTGCAGGCGCATCACGTGCTCGACTTCGGTGCGCGAGCCGGCAATCAATGGCACCCGCTGGTGGAGGGAGTTCTGGTTTTACCTCGAGCACCCGCTCGCGTCCCGTGGAGGCCGCGCCACCTGCCTGCTCGATGACCCACGCCAGCGGATTGGCCTCGTAGATCAGCCGCAGGCGGCCGTTGCGAAAGGCACGCCGCTTGTCGCCGGGGTAGAGATAGATCCCGCCGCGCGACACGATGCGATAGATGTCGGCGACCGGCGATCCTGTCCACCGCATGTTGAAATCGCGCCCGCGCGGGCCTTCCTTGCCGCGGCGGCAGTCCTCGATGTAGATGCGCACCGGATCGTCCCAGTGACGCAAATTGGAATCGTTGATCGCATACTCACTGGCGCGGACGGGTATCTCGACCTTGGCCTGCGTGAGCAGGAATGACCCGCTGCGGCGGTCGAGCGTAAAGATTTGCGTCCCGGCGCCGACCGTCACCACCAGGACGGTCTGCGGGCCATAAACGAAGAATCCCCCCGCCAGCTGATTGACGCCCGGCTGCAGGAAGGCCGACGGCTCCCCGTTGTGCTCGAGCGCCGGAAGCACCGTGAAAATGGTGCCGATAGAGGCATTGGCATCGATGTTCGATGAGCCGTCGAGGGGGTCGACTGCCACCAGTAGCGGCGCTCTGTCGTCGAGCAGCAGCGGTGCGTCCATCTCTTCGGAGGCGACCGCCGCGACCGGCGCCCTGCTCAGCGCGTCGACGATGCGGTTGTTAGCGAGGACGTCGATTTCCTTCTGCTCGTCCCCTTCGCTCAACTTGCCCGTGGCGCGACCGAGGGGACCGGCGAGCGCCCCCTGTCCGACGATTTCCCCCAGTTCGACGGCCGCCTTTGCTAGCGCGGCGACCGTCGCCGCCACCGCAAGGCGCGCCGGGCGTTCGCCGGCCCACCCGGCGAAATACGCGGTGAGCGACTGTGGCTGGTCCATTCCTCGAGCGTCCCTTCCGGCGTCCGCTGCCGCCGCGCATCCGGGCCGTTGTCGGCCGCATCGTCGATCTATGCCATGCGCCGGCAGGCCGAGCGAGGGTGCAGCGCCCTTTTTGCTAATGGCGCAAGACGATACGCGACCGCTTTTTCCTGCTCGTATCGTTGCATCGCCGCTTGACCGCTGCCCCAGCATGTTTCAACTTTAAGTAGTATTACCCATGCGTTGCCCGCATATCTTCCCACCCCGATCGAGGCTCGCCCTTCTGCTGAGGAAGTCATGCGCGACGGCCAACATGCGGGCGTCAAAACTGCATTTTTGGTTCTGGATTGGCCGCTGAAGGGCGGCAGGATGCTTGTCGCGGTCACGCTCTACACGACATGCATGAACCTCCTGGCACTGACATGTCCGGTGTACATGTTCATGCTGTACGACCGCGTGCTGCCCGCGCACGACGCCGGCAAGTTGCTGGCGCTGACATTCGCCATGCTACTTGCTCTATGCGCTAAGCGCGCGTCTCGACCTCGCGCGCCAACGTGCATTCAGCCGCTTCGCCAGCGTTGTCGACCGCCGGCTGGCCGCTGCCGCCGCCCGGCGCATGCCGATCATCCCCCTGCGTGATCTCGATCAAATCCGCTCCTTCCTCGTCGGCCAGGCGCCGCCCGCACTGTGCGATCTGCCTTGGCTCCCCGTCTATCTGACTGTGATGTTCCTGCTGCATCCCCTGTTCGGTGTGCTGGCCTTTGCCGCCGGGGTGTCGATCGGTGGTTGCCTGCTCGCGGCGGAACGGTCGAGCCAGCGCATGGCGCAGCTCGCCGCGACGATCGCCCAACGACGCTGGCGGCTGGCGGTTCACCTAAGCCGGGAGGGCGGTTCCGCATCTGCCGGTGTGCCGCGGCGCGCATGGCGGGCGCTCCATACGCAGTTGCGCGATGCGCAGGACGCGGCAGTCCGGCCGATGATGATGTCGAGCGCAACGCTGCGTGCCTTGCGCCCGGCGCTGCAGACGGGAACGCTTGGCCTTGGCGGCTATCTGGCGATGACGGGCGCCTGCTCGCCGGCCGCCATCCTCATAGCCTCGATCCTGATGCCTCGCGTATTGGGTCCCTTGGAAACCGCGATCACGCATTGGCGCGCGCTCAAAGCAGCCTACGCGAGCGCGGTGAAGGTGCACGGCCTTGCGGCAGGACCGCCTGTCAGGGTGCAGCGCCCCTCGCCCGACGCACACGAGCCGGCCATTATCCTGCACCGGCGCGGTGGGCCGGCGCAGCGTGGGCACTACATCGACACGGCCGCAATGGAGGCCGCTGGACGATCAGCGGCCGAATAGCGGGGCCGCCTAGACGTCGAATTCCTCGATCGTCGTGAACGCGGAACGCAGCGCCTCGGACCACGCACCCGACAGCTTCTTGAAATACTCATCGTCCTGGTAGATGCGCTTTTCACGACGCACCTCGAGGCTGTCGCGCTCATAGAGCAATATGTCGATTGGCATGCCAACCGACAGATTGGAGCGCAGGGTCGAATCAAAGCTGAGCAGGATGAGCTTGGCGGCTTGTCCCAGGCGCATGGTCGGCTGCGCCACGCGATCGAGGATTGGCTTGCCGTACTTGTGCTCGCCGATCTGGAAGTACGGGGTCTCGTCGGTCGCCTCGATGAAATTGCCCTCCGAGTAAATCTGGAAGAGGCGCGGAACCTCCTTGCCAATCTGCCCGCCGAGGATGAACGAGCCGGAAAAGCCCGTCTTGGTGGCTTCGAGCGCCGGGCCGTCGATTTCTCTGATGCTGCGCACCGCATCGCCGACGAGACGGGCGGCGCGATACATCGACTGCACGTTGTAGAGATTGGCCGCGTCCGGCTCGTCCTCGCGCTCAACGAGTTGCTCGTTGAGCAGGCTGACGACCGACTGGGTGAGCGACAGGTTGCCGGCGGTGAGCAGCACCAACACGCGCTCGCCCGGCTTGCACCAGTAATGCAGCTTGCGGAACTGGGCGATGTTGTCGACGCCGGCATTGGTGCGCGTGTCGGACGCAAACACCAGGCCGCGGTTGAGCCGCATTGCCACGCAGTAGGTCATCTGCCAGTCCCCGAGCCGTTCGCCAGGCGCCGCCGCGCCCCGGTTTCCCCGAGGTCACTGCTGTTGTGCGCTGCTTTGCTGCTGGACTTCGACGAACACGTCAAGGACCTCGTCAAGGCCGCCGCGCCGGTTGCCGGTCAGCGGGGCCGCCGAGCCCGCATCCAGCCCACAGGCGAGCCTGATATAACGATCGGTCGGGCAAAGTTGGTTAGCGGGGTCAAAGCCGAGCCAGCCCAGGCCGTCGATGAACACCTCCGCCCAGGCATGTTGCGCCTCCGAGGAGAACTCTCCGCCGGTGACGAAATAGCCGCTCACGTAGCGGGCCGGGAAGCCGAGCAGGCGCGCCGCGGAGATGAACACGTGGGCGTGGTCCTGGCAGACGCCGCGCCCTTCGCTCAGCGCCTCGGCCGCGCTGGTGAAGGAGGTCGTCGCGCCAACCACGTACTCGACGCGTTCGCCGATGACCTGCATCAGCTCGTGCAGCCGGTCGATCGGATCGGGCACCTTGAGGTCGGCGACCAGCTTGCGAATGGCCACGTCGGGTGCCGTCTTGGCCGTCTCGCGGCGGAACACGCGCGTCGGCGCCACCTCGGTGAGGCCGCGCACGAACCCGGCCTTGTCCTGCGTCTCTACGGTCCCGCGCGCAATGATGGTGACGTCGGTGTGCGGGCGCGGAATGGAGACGAGGTGCGAGACGTTGCCGAACGCGTCGCGAAACCGCACCGCCTTCTCGATATCCTGCATCTCGACGCGCCAGCTCGCCACGCGCTGTCCTTCGAAGGAGGGCGGCGTCAGACGTAGCGTGTGGATGCTGTACAGCGCCGGAGCGGAGTACGTGTAGCGCGTCACGTGACCGATGGAGACGAGCACTGACCGTGACCTCACTCAGCCGTTGAAGTGGTAGGCTTCCGCGACCTCGCTCCCCAGCCGGTTGTTGCGCACGATGAAGTCCTCGATGAACTCGTGCAGCCCGGACTGGAAGATGTTGTCGATGGCCCCGTCGGCCAATAGGCGGCGCGTTGACGCTGCCGTTTCGTGGCAAATGACCTTGGAGCCGTAGAGTTCGGAGAGATCGTCGAGCGAGGTGCCGATCTCATCGTAGCAGGATCGCAGCGAGCGCGGCATCGCCTGGTTGAGAATGAGATACTCGGCAATGCGCCAGGGGCGATAGTTCTCTTTGTAAACCCAACGATAGCTGCGGTGCGCCGAGACCGAGCGCAGGATGGCCCCCCACTGCACGTTATCGACGCCGCCGCCCACCATCTCGATTTGCGGCAAGAGCACGTAGTACTTCACGTCGAGGATGCGCGCCGTGTTGTCGGCCCGCTCCAGGAACGTGCCGAGCTGGCTGAAAAAGAACGTATCGTTGCGCAGGATGGTGTTGAGCAGCGCGCCGCGATACAGCGCCGAGCGCGAGCGCACCCAGTCGAGAATGCGCGGCAGCTCGCCCGCGGTGACGCTCGAGGGGTTGATGTTGGCGAACTCGATCCACGCCGAGTTGAGGCTTTCCCACATGTCGCGCGTCAGTGAGGTGCGCTGCGCACGCCCGTTGCGCCGGGCGGCGGCCAGGCACGACTTGACGCTCGATGGGTTGGAGAAATCGAACAGCAGATAATTGATCACGTCGCGCGTCGTCAGCGCCTCGTGTTTGGCGAAGTAGCCTTGCGCGCAGCCGGCGCTGGCCAGCGTCGAGCGCCACTCCTCGTGCGTGCCATCGCCGTCGCGCGGCAACAGCACGATGCGGTAGCCGACCTCGGTGAGGCGCGCCATGTTCTCGGCGCGCTCAACATAGCGCGCCAGCCAGTAGAGGTCGTTGGCCGTCCGTCCTAGCATGCGATGTGCTGCGCTCGTCTCTTGGTTGTTGTCCGTCGCAAGACGTCAATCCTGTAGAACCCAGGTATCCTTCGTTCCGCCGCCCTGGCTCGAGTTGACGACGAGCGACCCGGCCCGCAGGGCCACGCGCGTCAACCCGCCTGCCGTCAGACGCACCTCATCGCCGAACAGCACGAACGGGCGAAGATCGAGGTGGCGCGGAGCCACCCCGGCTTCGACCAGCGTCGGGCAGGTCGACAACGCCAGCGTCGGCTGAGCGATGTAGTTGGAGGCGTTCGACTCGAGCTTGCGGCGGAAGGCTTCGATTTCGGCGCTCGATGAGGTCGGGCCGACAAGCATGCCGTAGCCGCCCGAGCCGTGCACCTCTTTGACCACCAGCTCCGGCAGATGCTCGAGCACATACTTGAGCTCGTCGGGCTTGCGGCAGTTGTAGGTCGGCACGTTCTGCAGGATGGGCGCGCGGCCGGTGTAGAAGCGGATGATCTCGGGAATGTAGCTGTAGATCGCCTTGTCGTCGGCGATGCCGCCGCCCGGCGCGTTGACGATGGTGACGCGGCCGGCGCGATAGAGATCGAAGAGCCCCGGTACGCCCAGCACCGAATCCGACCGGAACACGAGGGGGTCGAGGAAATCGTCGTCGATGCGGCGGTAGATGACATCGAGTTGGCGCAGGCCCTGCGTCGTCTTCATCTGCAGGTAGCCGTCCATGACCGTGAGGTCGTGGCCCTCGACCAGTTCCACCCCCATCTGGTCGGCTAGGAACGAGTGCTCGTAGTAGGCACTGTTGTACTGGCCGGGGGTCAGCAGCGCGATGGTCGGCTCGCGGTCGAGACCGCGCGGGGCGACGCTTTCCAGCGTCTTCAGGAGGTTCTCGGGATAGTTCTCGACCGGCGCCACGCGGTTCTTGGCGAACAGGTCGGGGAACATGTGCATCATCGTTTCGCGATTCTCGAGCATGTAGGAGACGCCCGAGGGAGTGCGCGTGTTGTCCTCCAGCACGAAGAAATCGTTCTCGCTGGTGCGCACGATGTCGATGCCGATGATGTGGCTGTAGATGCCGAGCGGAGGCTCGACACCCATCATCTCCGGCACGAATGCCGAGTTGGAGGTGATCAGTTCCTCCGGGACCTTGCCCGCCTTGATGATCTCCTGGCGGTGGTAGATGTCGTACATGAAGGCGTTGAGCGCGCGCACGCGCTGCTCGATGCCCGCCGTCAGGCGTCGCCACTCGGCGGCCGAGATGATGCGCGGGATGATGTCGAAAGGGATCAGGCGCTCGGCGGCGTCCTCGCTCCCGTACACGGCGAAGGTGATGCCGGTCCGGCGGAACATCGTCTCCGCCTCGAGCAGCTTGACCTTCAAATCATCGACGCGCTGCGTGCCGAGCCATTCGGACACAGCCTGATAGGGCGCGCGCACGGCATCGCCCGTGCCGTTCATTTCATCAAAAGCCTTGCGCAACACCGCTTCGGCTTTGATCGACGTCTGCTCTTGCCGCAACTTCTGCCCCGATTGCCAAGTCCATTCACATCATGCCCGCAAACCGCGAGAACGCGACAGCAAATCGTACGCTCAGCTCTGCCTTATGTGCGGGCATATGCCCTTAGAATTAGCAAACGGAGAAGGGGCTCAGAATAGCCCCTCGATCTGCCCGTCGGCATTGAGGCGGATGGATTCCGACGCCGGCACGCGCGGCAGGCCCGGCATGGTCATGATTTCACCGGTGACGACGACCACGAACTCAGCGCCGGCCGAAAGACGCAGCTCGCGCACCGGCACGATGTGACCGACTGGCGCTCCGCGCTTGGTGGGATCGGTCGAGAACGAGTACTGGGTCTTGGCCATGCACACCGGCAGCTTGCCGAAGCCGCCCGCCTCAAGATCCTTGAACGCTGTTTCGACCGAAGCATCGCAAGCGATATCGGAAGCGCGGTAGATCTCGGTGGCGATGGTCTTAACCTTGTCGCGCAATGTCATGTCGTCGGGGTACAGCGGCTTGAAGTTGGACGGCCGGGTTTCGACGAGTTCGACCACATGACGGGCAAGCGCTTCCGTGCCGGCGCCGCCGTCCGCCCAGTGCGTGCATACGAAGGCCTTCGCGCCCAGGCTCTCGGCCGCCTTGGCGACTTCCTGCATCTCTGCGTCCGTATCGGTGACGAAGCGGTTGATGGCCACCGCCACCGGCACGCCGAACTTGGCCATGTTCTCAAGGTGCCGCTTGAGGTTCTCGCAGCCCTTGTTGACCGCCAGGACGTTCTCGTTCTTGAGGTTCTCCTTGGAGACGCCTCCGTGCATCTTGAGCGCGCGCACGGTGGCGACGACAACGGCCGCATCAGGCTGGAGACCCGCCTTGCGGCACTTGATGTCGAAGAACTTTTCAGCGCCGAGATCGGCGCCAAAGCCAGCTTCCGTGACGACGAAGTCGGCGATCTTCAGTGCCGACTTGGTAGCCAGCACCGAGTTGCAGCCATGCGCGATGTTGGCGAACGGGCCGCCGTGAATGAACACGGCGTTGTTCTCCAACGTCTGCACCAGGTTCGGCATCAGCGCATCCTTGAGGAGCACCGTCATGGCGCCGTCGGCCTTCAATTCGCGGGCGCGGATCGGGGTCTTGTCACGCGTGTAGCCGACGATGATGTTGCCGAGCCGGCGCTCCAGATCCTTGAGATCGAGCGCGAGGCACAGGATGGCCATCACCTCGGAGGCGACCGTGATGTCGAAGCCGTCGGTGCGCGGGAAGCCGTTGGCGATACCGCCGAGCGAGTTCGTTATTTCGCGCAGGGCGCGGTCATTCATGTCCATGACGCGGCGCCAGGCGATGCGGCGCGTGTCGAAGCCGAGGCCGTTGCCCCAGTAGATGTGATTGTCGATCATCGCCGACAGCAGGTTGTGCGCCGAGGTGATCGCGTGGAAGTCGCCGGTGAAGTGGAGGTTGATGTCCTCCATCGGCACGACCTGCGCGTAGCCGCCGCCGGCCGCCCCGCCCTTGACGCCGAAGCACGGTCCGAGCGAGGGCTCGCGCAGGCACATCATTGCCTTCTTGCCGATGCGGTTGAGACCATCGCCGAGACCGACCGTCGTCGTCGTCTTGCCTTCGCCGGCCGGAGTGGGGCTGATGGCGGTGACGAGGATCAGCTTGCCGTCCTTGGCATTTTGCAGGCTGTCGATGTGCTGGAAGGAAACCTTGGCCTTGGTGGTGCCATAGGGCACGAGCGCGTCGGCAGGAATGCCGATCTTGGCCGCTACTTCGGTGATCGGCTTCATCGTCGCGGCGCGAGCGATCTCAATGTCCGACTTGATGGTCACGGGTCTTATTCCTCCCAAATGCGCTTTTTTGGCCGCCGCGACGGGGCCCACCTTCGCGGCCGGCTGAATTTTCCACGCCGATATTGGCGGTTCGAACGCCGCGCGCAAGTCTCGACTTGTCGCTAGACCCAATGCCGCACTGCACACGCGCAGCACCGTTAATAGTGGCTGAGGGCGCCGGTTGCCATTCCCGCGTCAGTTGGGTGCGTGCCCGGTCATCTCCGACTCGCGTTCCAGCGAGGCGTTGGCGCGGGCGCGCCTTGCCTCGCGATGCGTGACGAACGCCGCCGAGGCGAAGATGACGATGGCGCCGACCCAGGTCCAGCCGTCGATCAGCTCGCCGAAGACGAGGTAGCCGACCAGCACAGAGAACGGCAGGCGGCTGAAATCGAAAGTCATGGCCAGCGATACCTCGCTGACCGCCAGTCCGCGCACCAGCGTCATGTGCCCGAGCACCGCAAACAGCCCGAGCAGCACCAACACCGGCCAGACGGCAAGCGGCGGCCAGTTCCATACGAACAGCGCCGGGACGAGCGACAGCGGCACCGAAACGAGATTGGTGATGAAGACGATGCGATCGGCATCGTCTGCCGCCGTCAGTTGCTTGATGAGCGGTCCGACGAGCCCCATGGCCATGGCCCAGGCGAGCGCCGCCATTTGGCCGCCTCCGAAAGACGTGCCGACAGGACGCAGCATGATCATGGCGCCGACGAAGCCGACCAGGATGGCACTCCAGCGGCGGATGCCGACGTGCTCCCCCAGCAGCAGGATGGCGAATAGGGCTCCGAACAGCGGCGCCAGGAAACCGATCGCCGTCACCTCGCCCATAGGCAGCCGCGCCAGCGCCTCGAAATACATGAGCATGGCGAAGAAGCTGACGGCGACGCGGTAGCCGTAGAGCTTGGGCTGGCGCGTCTGCACGAGCGACCAGCCTCGCCGCAGCAGCAGCGGCGACATCAGCACGACGCAGAAGAAGTTGCGGAAGAACATGATCTGCAGCGGATCGACGCCGGCGAGGGCGGCGCTGCGCGCCGAGGCGGCGATGCCGACCAGCAGCGCCATCGACGTGGTGACCAGCACCATGGCGGCCACGGGATGGTTGCGGCTTCCAGGTTCGCCGCTGCTTCTCAGCACCGCGACGAGCGAGCGCAGCCTGTCGCGCGTTGCTGGGGTCACTCGAGCTTCGCTTTCCGAGGGGTGAAGCACCGACCGTTGCGTCGCGCCACAAACCGCGAGCGATTGTTTGCCTCAACTTCATCCTAGTTGCTGCCGGACAAATTGCCCCTCCGGGATCAGTGTTATAATGACCGCCCAAGGAGAGCGCATGCCACACGACGATAGTGACGGACACAAGCACCAGCCGCACCCGGGGCACAGTCACGGCGCCGGCCACTCGCATGGTCACTCTCACGGCGCCGGCATCCAGAACGAGCACCGGCTGCTGATTGCCGCCGCGCTCACCACCGTCACCATGCTGGCCGAGGCAATCGGCGGCGTCGTCTCCGGATCGCTGGCGCTGCTGGCCGACGCCGGCCATATGCTGACCGACGCTGCCGCCTTGGTCCTCGCCTGGCTCGCAATGCGCTTTGCGCGGCGCCCGGCCGATTGGAAGCGCACCTACGGTTTTCAGCGGTTCGAGGTGCTGGCGGCATTCAGCAACGGTCTGGCGCTGTTCTTTATCTCGGGCATGATCTGCTACGAGGCGATCGAGCGCATGTACGATCCCATCGAGGTGCTCGGCACGCCGATGCTCATCATCGCCGCCGTGGGCCTCGCCGTGAACCTCATCACCCTGCTCGTGCTGCGCCACGACGGCGCGAATCTCAATGTCCGCGCCGCACTGCTGCACGTGATGAGCGATCTGCTCGGCTCCGTGGCGGCGATCGTTGCAGCGCTCGTCATCCTGCAGACTGGATGGACGCCGATCGATCCGATCTTATCGATCGTCATCACGCTGCTCATTCTGCGCAGCGCCTGGCTCATCACCAAGGAGGCCGGCCACATCCTGCTAGAAGGCGCGCCGAGCGGTATCGATGTGCGCGAGGTGCAGAAGGATCTGGAAGCCTCGGTCCCTAACGTGCAGTCGGTGCATCATGTGCACGCCTGGTCCTTGAGCGAGAACCGTCACGTCATGACACTGCACGCTCAGACCTGCGATACCGTGCCGCCCGAACAAGTTGCAGCTGCCATCAAAGCGCGGCTGAAGCAGGCGTTTGGAGTGGTGCACGCAACCGTGGAAGTCGAGCACCGCGATTGTGCCGACGACGCAACGAAGACCGGCTGCGGAAAGATGTAGCGGCAATCCTTTGACGCGTTAAATGCCTCTTGCGTGCCATTGACTGCACGTTGACTGCACCTTGACGGTTTCCTTCAATTTCGTTGCTACCGGTAGGCAATGGCTGAATCTGTTTCTCTATCGCAGCTGGGTGATGCGCGCCCCCGGATCATGATCGCGGACAAGAGCCCGGTCGTGCGTTCGGGCCTGCGCGATTTCATCTCCCGCGAAGGCAGCTTCGAAGTGTTGGACGCACACGCAACCGGCGCGGCATTCCTCGCCGCGGTCGAGGAGCACCCAACCGACATCGGCGTCATCGGGTGGTCGCTCCCCGACATGACCGGCGGCGAGGTGCTGGCCGCATTGAAGCGCCGCCATCTGCCGACACGCATCGTGGTCTACACCGGTGAACCCGGCAAAGACGTGCTGCGCCAAGCGGTTCGGCTCGGCGCCTGGGGTTTCATCTCGAAGAGTGATGAGCCATCGTTGCTCGTCGATGCGATCGCTGCCGTTGCGCGCGGACGCATGTCGCTGCCCTACATCGACCTGCAGGCACTAAACACCGATCCGTTCGCCGAACTGACGTCGCGCGAACGCGAGTTGCTTACGGCCCTCGCCAATGGCTGGACGAATTTGCAGATCGCTTCGCGCATCGGCATCTCGCGCAACACGGTGAAGTACCACCTCAAGAACCTCTACGATAAGCTCGGCGTCTCCAACCGCGCGATGGCAGTGGCCATGTACATGCAGACGACGATGGATCAGCGCTGAGGCGCGTCTCATCATGCCGCGCTGCACAATGCGCGCGCGCTTTTTTCCACGTTGCACCGAGTGTCTGATTGGCTAAAGTTTCCGCGGGTTAGCGGAACGGCAAAATTGCGACGGCCAAGGACGATCGATCTGTGGAAGCAGCGAGCAGGCTGGGTAGGAGGCACTACCCGCAAGCACAGTCGATCCGCTACCCGACAGCGTCCAGCGGCTGCCCGATCGGGTGTTGCGAAAGCATCAATGTGAATAGAAGGTTCCGGCCTAGCCGCAAGTAACGGATGAGACGACCGCAATCAGGCGCGCGGTAGTAGCTGCGCCCAAGCGCCATCTGCACGCGCAAAGCAAGTTCAAGCGGTAACGCGAAGGAAGCCGGTATGTTTGTTACGACGCTACGCATCGTCATTGCCGGGTCCGCCGCCGAGGCGTCCGCATGCTGCCACGCGGAGCCGGCGCTCAAGCACGCAAACTAATTTCACTGCCATTGCGGCGCCTCGTTCTGGCGCCGCTTCGCTATCCCGCAACGACGCGGCTCGGCTGGAAGCCGGTGGTCAAGGCAAGCCGCAAAAGTTCAATCAAAAGACGTCCGGAGGAATACCCTAGATGAGCTACACACTGTACCCCCTTCGCAAGTCGCGCCTGCAGCGCAGCGAGTTGGCCGTTCCGGGTTCCAACCCGACGATGATCGAGAAGGCGCTCAGCAGCGCCGCCGATTACGTATTCCTCGACTGCGAGGACGCCGTGGCGCCGCCCGACAAGGAGCAGGCGCGCAAGAACATCATCCAGGCGCTGAATGACCTCGACTGGGCCGGTGCCGGCAAGACGGTCTCGGTGCGCATCAACGGCCTCGACACGCACTACATGTATCGCGACGTGGTCGACATTATGGAGCAGGCCGGCTCCAAGCTCGACACCATCCTCATTCCGAAGGTCGGCGTGCCGGCCGACGTCTACACCGTCGAGTGCATCGTCAGCCAGATCGAAGTCGCCAAGGGCTTCACCAACCGGGTCGCCACCGAGGCTCTCATCGAGACCCCGCTCGGCATGGCTAACGTCGAGGCCATTGCCGCTGCTCCGAGCCGCCTGGAAGCCATGCACTTCGGCGTCGCCGACTACGCCGCCTTCAACAAGGCGCGCACCGTTGTCATCGGCGGCCTCAACCCTGACTATCCCGGCGACCAGTGGCATTTTGCGCTGTCGCGCATGACGGTAGCCTGCCGCGCCTACGGCCTGCGTCCGATCGACGGTCCGTTCGGCGACTTCTCCGATCCGGCCGGCTACACGGCAGGCGCCAAGCGCGCTGCCGCATTGGGTATCGAAGGCAAGTGGGCCATCCATCCCTCGCAGATCGAACTCGCCAACGAAGTGTTCTCGCCGACGGCGAAAGAAGTCGAGCGCGCCGAGCGCATTCTCGTCGCGCTCAAGGAGGCTGAGGCTCAGGGCAAGGGCGCTGCGTCGCTCGACGGCAAGATGATCGACGCCGCTTCCGAGAAGATGGCGAACAACCTTCTCGCCACCGCCGCCGCCATCAAGAAGGGCGAAGCCGCCCGCAGCAAAGCCGCCTGAGCAGCCGGACGATAAGGGAACAAGAAAATGGATATTCACGAGTATCAGGCCAAAGAACTTCTCTCGAAGTTCGGCGTGCCGATCCCGCGCGGTGGACTCGCCTACAGCCCCGAGCAGGCCACCTATCGCGCTACCGAGATCGGCGGCAACAAGTGGGTCGTCAAGGCACAGATCCACTCCGGTGCCCGCGGCAAGGCCGGTGGCATCAAGGTTTGCTCGACCGACACCGAGATCGAGCGCGCTGCAGAAGCGCTGCTCGGCAAAAAGCTGGCGACGCATCAGACGGGCCCCACCGGCAAGCTGGTGTCGCGCCTGTACATCGAGGAAGCCACCGACATCGCCAAGGAAATCTACCTGGCGTTCGTCATGGATCGCGCCACCGAGCGGATCATGGTCGTCGCCTCGGCGGCGGGCGGCATGGAGATCGAGGAGATCTCCGCCAAGCAGCCCGACACCATCATCCGCGTGTCGGTCGACCCGGCCGTGGGCATGCAGCAGTTCCAGGCGCGCGAAGTGGCCTACGGCCTCGGCGTCGACCCGGAGATCATCAACAAGCTGGTGCCCACCATCCTCGCCTGCTACCGCGCCTTCCGCGACCTCGACGCCACCATGGTCGAGATCAACCCGCTGGTCATAACCAAGGACAAGAACCTCTTCGCACTCGATGCGAAGATGTCGTTCGACGACAATGCTCTGTTCCGCCGCCCGCACATCGCCGAACTGCGTGACAAGAGCCAGGAAGACCCGCGCGAGACCTATGCTTCGGATCGCGGGCTGGCCTACGTCGGCCTCGACGGCGACATCGGTTGCGTCGTTAACGGTGCCGGCCTCGCCATGGCCACACTGGACATGATCAAGCTGGCCGGTGGCGAGCCTGCCAACTTCCTCGACATCGGCGGCGGCGCCTCTCCCGAGCGCGTGGCCAAGTCGTTCAAGGCCGTCCTCAAGGACAAGAAGGTCAAGGCGCTGCTGCTGAACGTGTTCGCCGGCATCAACCGCTGCGACTGGGTCGCCAAGGGCGTCGTCGACGCCATCACCGACCTCAACATCAAGATGCCCGTCGTCGTCCGGCTCGCCGGCACGAACGTCGAGGAGGGGCGCCGCATTCTCGATGAGAGCGGCCTAACCGTCATCACTGCGGAAACGCTGGCAGAAGCGGCTCAAAAAGCCGTCGCAGCCGCAAAAAGCCCCGCTCACTAGGGAGATCGCTCACATGGCCATTTTCATCAACGAGAATACTCCGGTCCTCATTCAGGGCTTCACGGGGCGCATCGGCACTTTCCATGCCCAGGAGATGATCGACTACGGCACCAACGTCGTTGGCGGCGTCACCCCGGGCAAGGGCGGCACGACCCATCTCGGACGTCCAGTGTTCAACACCGTCAAGGGCGCCGTGCAGGAAACTGCGGCGGAAGCCTCGATCGTGTTCGTGCCGCCGCCGTTCGCGGCCGACGCGATCATGGAAGCGGCCGACGCCGGCATCAAATACTGCGTGTGCATCACCGACGGCATTCCCGCGCAGGACATGATCCGCGTGAAGCGCTACATGCGGCGTTACAAGAAAGAGAACCGCATGGTGCTAACCGGCCCCAACTGCGCCGGCACCATATCGCCCGGCAAGGCGATGCTCGGCATCATGCCCGGGCACATCTACCTGCCGGGCCGCATCGGCATCATTGGCCGCTCCGGCACGCTGGGCTACGAGGCCGCTTCGCAGATGAAGGCGCTCGGCATCGGCATCTCGACCAGTGTTGGCATCGGCGGCGACCCGATCAACGGTTCCTCGTTCCGCGACATCCTCGAGCACTTCGAGAATGATCCCGAGACCGACGCCGTGCTGATGATCGGCGAGATCGGCGGCCCGCAAGAGGCCGAAGGCGGCCAGTATGCGCGCGACCACATGAAGAAGCCGGTCGTCGCCTACATCGCAGGTCTGTCGGCCCCCAAGGGCCGCAAGATGGGTCACGCCGGCGCAATCATCTCCGCATTCGGCGAGTCGGCTCCCGAGAAGGTCGAGATCCTCAAGGGTTGCGGCGTCACCATCGCTCCGACGCCATCCGAGATGGGCTCGACACTTGCCGGCGTTCTCGGCGGGATGAAGAAGAAAGTCGCTTAAAGAGAGCTTGGGCCCGCCTCGGTGAGGCGGGCCGCCTCCCCGGCGCCCCGAGCTCTTCGCGAATTCGGCTTACTGCCGCTGGTGCGATGATCGAGACGTACGTGGCATCGTTCGCGGCTCTACTCTGAACTGCACCAGCAATTAGACATATCCAGTGTCCTGCGGACCGATCAGGACACCGGCGGCAGCCGCAATCGTGGAGACTACAATGCAAAAAGACGCGCCGCCGACCGCTGCTGTAACTCTCGACGAGATCGCTCTGCGCGACAAGTTGCGTGGGCTGCGCACGCAGATTCCCGATACCCCGGGCATCAATCCCATCGTCAGCCTGGCTTTCGATCTGTCGCGGCAGCTAGAATCTGGCGACATCGCCTTCGCCGAGCTTAAGGCCATCGCCGGCCGGTTGATGGATCGCGCCTGCGTGCAGCGGGCCGAGCATTTGCGTGAACGCGTCGGTTTCGTCGACCGCGCTACGACCTATAAGGAATTCGCCGACTTCGTCGAAGGTGCCGCCGCAGCTGCCGACTTCGAGACGTTCAAGGAACGCTGGGAACGGGCCCGTACCGGCATCGTGCTCACCGCGCATCCGACCTTCGGCCTCTCCGACGCCTTATCGAAGCGCATCGTCGAGATCGCCGTCGCTGACAAAGTCGATCCCAACACGCCCATCGGCGTGCCACACAGGCCCGACGAAAATATCGACCTCAACTACGAGCACGGTCGCGCCCAGAACGCGATCCAGAACCTGCGCAACGCCTATGTCGAGCTGCTCGACAGCTTCTTCTCGGCGGCCGTCCACCGCTTCGGCGAGCGCGCCTACACGCTGCGGCCCAAGCTGGCGACGTTCGCCTGCTGGGTCGGCTACGATCTCGACGGGCGCACCGATATCGACTGGCGCAAGTCGTTCATCCTGCGCCTGCAGGAGAAGCGTGCCTCGCTGGCCGACATCCGCGAGCGCTTCATCGGCCTGAGGGGCGATCTGCCGACGAGCGGGGAGGCACAGCGACTGTCGCGCCAGGTGACAGGCAAGCTCGACCTAACCATCGCCGCCGTGGATGAGCAGATCGAAGCGCTGAACAAGGTGATGACCACCGCCTCCCCACTCGCCAGCGCGGCGAACATCATCACGCGCCAGGACGGCTACAACATCACCACCATCGAGCCGATCGTCAGCCTTCTGCGCGCGCTCATCGAGGCGCTGCCCGAAGGCAAGGGCAAGCGCAGCGTCGCCGTGCTCGCCGGACTGATGGAGGCGACCGGCCTCGGCACCGCGCACATCCACGTGCGCATCAACGCAGTGCAGCTCAACAACGCCTTCCGCGCCTTCGTGCACGAGCCGTGGACGCGCGATCTATCGGAGAGCCAGGCGCTCGCCCGCATCGTCAGCATGATCGAGACGGCGCGCAGTGAGACCGTCAACTTCGAGTCACTCGACCTTGAGACGGCGACCGCCATCCGCCAGTTCGCGCTCATCGCCCAGATCAAGAAGCACGTCGATCGCGAGACGCCCGTTCGCTTTCTCATCGCCGAGACCGAATCCCCGGCGACGGTTCTGATCGCCGTCTTCTTCGCCACGTTGTTCGGCGTCGATCACATCACCGACGTATCGCCGCTGTTCGAAACGCCCCTCGGCCTCGAGACCGGCGCGCGTATCGTCGAGCGCCTCCTGGAAGAGAAGGCCTACATCAGTTACGTGCAAGGCCGGCGGCGCCTCGCCCTGCAGACCGGTTTCTCGGACGCTGGGCGTTTCGTCGGGCAGATCGCGGCCACGCTTGCTATCGAGCGGTTGCACCACGGCATCGCCGAAGCCATTCGCGAGGCAGACCTCGATGACGTCGAGACGCTGATCTTCTCGACGCACGGCGAATCCATGGGCCGCGGCGCTCATCCGGGCGAGATGCGCACGCGCCTGCACTATGTGTTCTCCGACGAGGCCCGCCGCCGCTTTGCCCGTTACAACATCCAGATCAAGCACGAGACCAGCTTCCAGGGCGGCGACGGCTACCTGTTCTTCGCCAACCGCCGGCTGACGACGCGGGCGCTGGCGACGGTCATCATGGACGGCGAGGTTCCGCCCGAGGGGGAAGATCCGTTCTACGCGGACACCGACCTGCGCCTCGACTTCATCGGTCGGCTGCGCGCCTACCAGGAGCATCTGTTCGCACACCCGGGCTACCGCGCCGTGCTCGGTGCCTTCGGCGCCAACATCCTGTTCAAGACGGGATCGCGGCCGGTGAAGCGGCAGATGGATGCGAGCGGCGCCGTCGACCGCAGCGCAGTGTCACGCATGCGCGCCATTCCCAACAACGCTATCCTGCAGCAGTTCGGCTACGTCGCCAACGTAGTGGCCGGCCTCGGCGCCGCGGTCGGCTCCGAGCGCGAGCGATTCATCGAACTGGCTCGCAACTCGCAGCGTCTGCGCCCCTTGCTGGAGATGATTGCTCGCGGCAAGCAACTCTCCAGCCTCAACGCCATGGGCGCCAACGCCATCGTGTTCGACCCGGGCTTTTGGGCTTGGCGCGCCTCGTGGGGCCGCGAGGCCAACCTCGACGCCGCCTTCCGGTCGCTCGCCTCGCTGCTGCTGTCCGATGATCGCAACGGGGAAATCAATGGGCTCGTGCACCATCTCCGCCTCGATGCGGTGGAACTGCACGCTATGCTTGAGGAAATCGGCATCGAGGGCGGCAAGATCCCCGATGATGCGCGTCTTGAGCTTGACCTGCTGCAAGCCATCCGCCTCGCCCTAATCATGCGCGTCTTTATTCTTGCCGCGCAGATGCCGCGATTCTCGCCGCGCAATGATATCTCGCACCGCCAGTTGTTCGAGATGGCGCTAATGCTCGACGTGCCGGCGGTCGTCGCCGAGATGCGACAGGCCTTTCCGCGTCGCACCAAGCAAGCGGGCGACCACACGCAGTATGCCGAATCGGCCACCTACAGGCCGCACGGCATCGATGACTACGGTCGGGTTGAGACCGAAATTCTGCTGCCCATGGAAGAAGCCTACGAATCGATCCGTGAGATCGGCACCGGCATCTCGCACCACTTCGGCGCCTTCGGCTGAGGCCGCTTCGTGGCGCTTTGGAACACGCAAAAAAGCCGGCGCCCCAGGGCGCCGGCTTTTTCGTTCAAGACGGCAATGTGGCTCAGTGCTTGCCCCACACCTGCACGGTCGCGTAGGCGCGATCGCGCTTCGATGTCGCCAGCGCCCGCGAGCGCCACGTCGCCTCGATCTCCTTGATCATCGTGCCCTTCTTGAGATCGACCGGACCAAAGGCGGCATCGGCCGCAATCTTGGTGCGATTGGTCTCGAGTTCGTCCTTGGCGCCGTCATTGTAGACGACGGCGAGGTTGGTCATCGTCACGTCGCGATCCTTGACGGACACGCGCAGCTGCGTGAACCCGCCATCGTTCTGGCCGACGGGAATCTTCACCCGATCAAAGCCGACGCTGCCCGCGGTGTCGGTGCCGAGCAGCACCCAACCGTCGTTGAACTTGCGCCCCTCGCCGTTCGGTCCAAGCCAGCCGCTCTCATACTCCCCGAACACCTCGACCCGCGCCTGACCCTTGAAGTCGGGCTTGGAGCGGTAGACGAGCTGGATCTCTTTGATGAAGCCCTTGTGCTTGAGCGGGATCCAGTCGGTCTTGCGGTCGGCCGGAATCTTGGCATCCGTCACAAGCGTTTCGGTCGTGCCGTCATCGAAGATGGCCTTCAGGTCGGTGACAAAAATCTCATTGCGCAGAACCCGCAGCCGGATGCGGTCGAACTTGCCGATCTCGGAGCCGACACGAATGACGTCGCGGTCGACGAGGAAGCCGACGTCCTGCACGCCGAAGAGCACCTCGCCGTTGCTGGCCTTGCCTGGCGGAATGGCAGAGGTCTCCGGCGCCGTTTCGCGCGTGTTCACCCGGCGCTGCCGGCGCTTCTGCTGCACCTCAATAAGTGGCGAAGCGGTCCGAGCCTGCTCCGCAATCTTACCCAGCGGTCCGATGGTTGCGTCAAGCGCTTGCGGTGTCGAGACCGCTCCTGCGGCTACCAAAGCGAAGCCTGCCAGCGCCAGCCTTATCGACATGAACCTCTCCCCTCGTTGGCGACAACGCAAAATCGACAAATCATACGGCCGATGGTTATTAGCTCAGTACGCGCAACAACAAAAGCCAAGGGGCCCGAGTAATCCCCGCTGGGGCGGCGCCAGCGGCAGAATACAGCCACCCCTTCCGGTCGAACCCGCGCCTGGAGGCCCATGCGCCGCTGCCTGAGCCGGATTTTAACGACATGCGTGTAGTGCAGGATGTGTTGCGCCGGCATCCGTGCGTGCATCTGGCCGGCCTTGGAGCAGCATCAAGCCATGCAGAGCAAGCAGCTCAATCTGCTGATCAACGCCGGCAGCGCGCTGGTTGCTGTTATCGTGGTCGGTTACGTCGTCTATTCGGCTTTTAACGTCGAGGCCGAGCGGGCCTGCTCAGCCCGCTATCCGGCCGCCACGCGCTTCTCCCTGCAATCGGGCCAGGGCAGACCACTCACAGCCATCGAACTGCAGGCGCGCGCCGGATCGCGCGACATGGGCGTCATCGACAACGCGGCGGTCGTGAACATCGACCGCGGCCCGGCGCCCGAAGCCCTCGAGGTCAAGCTGCGCAGGCTGCCTGGCAGCGACGATGCGAGCGATGAGGTGCGCAATGGCATCGAATTTCGCTGGTCTCCGCCGGGGATGCGCGGTGCCACCTCGGCATGCCTCAGCTACAGCCTTTGGCTGCCCGACAAGTTCGACTTCGGCGGCGGCGGCGAACTGCCAGGCGTGTTCGGCTACGCGCCCCAGCAAGGCCGGCCGACGAGCGACCGCTTGTCGGCGTCGCCGCAATGGAATGCGCAGGGCACTCCGTTTGTCGTCGCCAAGGTCGAGGGCGGCGATGTCCGCCGTATGCGCGGCGAGGGCGCAGCCATACCCACCAATCGCTGGGTGCACATCGAGCAGGAGATCGTCCTCAACGCGCCGGGGCAGAACGATGGCCTGGCAAGGCTATGGGTCGATGGAACCATGGTGGTCGATGATCCGCGCGTGCCGCTGCGCATCGACGCCAATGCGGTACTCGAAGGCGTGCTGGCCTCGATCGGCTACCGCCGCTTGCCCAAGGAGCCGGGCATGCTGCGCCTGTCGCAGATCGAGATCGCCTGGCGCTAGAGGGACCCACCACCCTTATCAACCAAGTACCGCACTCCCCATATCAGACGACGTACGCTGGCACCGCTATGCCGCCATGCCCGTGCAAGGGGAGACGAACATGCGCAAAGTATTTGGGTTTTTGGGATCAGCGCAACCGAGCAATAATGCCGGTCCGGCAGGCGCTAGCGCCGTTTCCCTCGATGGCGAGTTGCTCGATTCCTATTCGCAGGCGGTCGTCGATGTCGTCGACAGCGTCGCCCCCGCTGTCGTGCACGTCGAGGTGGCAGGCGTTCGCCAAGGGCGCCGCGCCCAGGGCACCGGCTCGGGCGTCATCGTTTCGCCCGACGGGCTCATCATGACCAACAATCACGTCATCGACGGCGCGCGCGAGATCTCCGTTTCGCTGGCCGAAGGGCGCAAGTTCGGTGCCCGCGTGATTGGCCGCGACCCCGATACCGATCTGGCCGTGCTGCGTGGCGAAACGGGTGAGACCTTGCCTGCCGCGCGGCTAGCCAATTCCAAGGCGGTGCGTCCTGGGCAGATTGCCATCGCCATCGGCAACCCGCTCGGTTTCCAGTCGACGGTTACGGCCGGCATCGTCAGCGCCGTTGGCCGCTCGATGCGCGCCCAGAACGGGCGTCTCATCGGCGACGTGATCCAGACGGATGCAGCTCTCAATCCGGGCAATTCCGGCGGACCGCTGGCCAATTCAGCGGGGCAGGTGATCGGCATAAATACGGCGGTGATCTTGGGGGCGCAGGGGATCTGCTTCTCGGTTGCCTCCAACACTGCACTGCACGCACTGACGCAAATCCTGGCCCACGGACGGGTGAGACGCGCGCGTGTGGGCGTCGTTGCCGAGCAAGTGCCGCTGGCGGCGCGCATCGCCTACAAAGCGGGCTTGTCGCAGCCGAGCGCCGTTCGCATTCGCGAAGTGCAGGAGGGCAGCCCGGCGGCACAGGCGGGGCTGACGAACGACGATCTCATCGTGCGTCTCGACGGCGAGAAGGTTACCGGCGTCGACGACCTGTTTCGCATACTCGACGAGCGACGCATCGACACAGACGTCACCGTGACGGTGGTACGCGGCGGAGTGTCCATCGACATCACCGTGCGACCGATCGACCGTGAGCAGGCGCAATAATCGCCCAAATGAATACTTTGAGTTTCCGACATTGTTTATTTTTGCGCTGCGATACTATCGCGCGCCAAGTACAAACATTGCGCTATTGTAAGTTGTTTCTTAACTCTCGCGCGAAACGCCACGAGAAAACCTTGCAAAAAACACGGCTTTAGTGTTCACTGAAAACTCGAACGTGGCGCCCTCCCACCTGTCCCCCCTAAGTGGCGTCACGCATCGCAGCCCGCGCTCTTCCCCCGGAGCGCGGGCTTTCGTTTTTCAGCGATCTCAAGATTGCTCGAACGGCCGAAAACCGGCTTGCTGCGCTTCCGCTTCCGAGCAGAACCAGCGCTCGCCGCGGTTTTGGCGGATCCTGATACGCTCATACCCGCGTGCCCACGGCACGACATAGTAGCGACGACTTCCGCGCACGCTGCCTTTGATGGGACAACCATCTGGCGCACCACGCTTGGCTTCTTCCCATTTCTGCGCGCGGTAATCGGAAGGGCGGACCACACGGCCCGCCCAAAGGCCGGCTTTGTTGCCGCGCGCTTCTTGCTCAAGGCCGCTGTAGGCGGCGAATAACCCGGAATTGGCAAAGACGTAGCCGCCACGCACAAGTGCGGCCGCGATGTCCTGATTGCCCACCTTGCAATCGCCGCTGTGGGGTCCATCGGAGCTCACTGAAACGTCGCAGGAAACCCGCCCGGTGCGCAGAAGTCCGGAGAGCGCCTGGCGAGCCACGCGACCGCACGACCATTCGGCACCGTCGGCGCCCGTGCACATCTGGTCGGGCTCGGGAGCCTCTATGCCGTCCAGGCGAATCAGCGTCGAGCCGAGGCGAAGGGAATCGCCGGATACCGCCGTGCCGCGACCCTCGACTTCCCCGCTCGCCACCGGCTGCACCGCAGCCTGCCGTGCCGCGCGCCTCGACGCCGGCGCGGGGTTATCGTCGGTTGGCGAGCGCAGGGCGGCGTACGCCCCGCCGACGATGAGTAGCAACATCAGCACGCCAACGACGGTTTGCACGGCGGGTCGGCCGCTGGCACCGGCGGTCGCCGCACGCAGCTTGTTACTGATCGAGGCAAATGGTGCCGACATCCACGTCGGCGGGCCAATAGTTACGTGCGCAAGGGCAAGCGGACCAAGGATGGTTATGCCGATGCCGAGCGCGATGATGGTGTCGGTCTCGAAACCGTTGACGAAGGCGCGAATGATGCCGCCGGCCAGCGACACGCCGCCCACGATGATCAGCGGCAGGCGGATGCTTGGCCGGCGCAACATGCGCCCGATCGGCGCCAAGCCCGGACCGAGATGGTCGGCACATATCCCCATGAGGGTACTCAGCACCGCGCAGACGTAGGCGATCGCTGCCAGCAGTCCGGCACCGAACCTGCGCAGGTAGTCGCCGGCCACGGGAAGGCCCGAGCGCAGCCTGGCGCCCGCGCCCTTCACGCCGGCGACGCCGAGCTGTGCACCCTGTTGCCCGTAGTGGAGCGCACCGCGGCCCGATCGCCTTGGCGCCAGCAGCGCCGATCACCGCACCCTGATGGCCCACATTGGCGGCGCCGCGGCCAACCACTTTGGCACCCTCGGCACCGGCCATCGCTCCGCGCTGACCGGCTTCTTTGAGATTTTGCACGGCGGCCTTGCCGGCTTCGCCAATGCGATCGCGCCGATGCTTGCGGCGCACGAGGATGGTCGTGCGCACGTATTCGCGCCACTCAAAACCATCATTGCGTTTACGCCAGCCGAGCATGCAATCTCCGGAGCGTAGTGTCCAAGCGCGACGAATGCGCCGCAGCGAATCGGCGGATACGTTCGAGCGTGCACGAGATGATGGCGGGGCTTTGGCTCACCACGCACAGATCAGTGATATCCCTCGCCTTCACGCACTTTGCCGCGGAACATCCAATAAACGAACACCGTGTAACCGAGGATCAGCGGAAGCATGATCAGCGTGCCGACGAGCATGAAGATCTGTGAACTCGGTACCGCGGCGGCATCCCAGAAAGTCAGGGTGGGCGGCACCAGGTACGGCACGGTGGAGATGCCCAGGCCGGCGAAGCCGAGCAGGAACAGTGAAACCGCCGCCATGAACGGCACCACTTCGCGCCCAGTCTTCAGTCCCCACCAGCAAGTAAATGCGGCAACGCCCGTCAGCAACGGCACCGGCGACAGATACAGGATGTTCGGCCAAGTGAACCAGCGTTCGGCGATGCGCTCGAAGGCCAGCGGCGTCCACAGGCTGATGATCACCATGATGGCGAGGACAGCAAGCAGCAGGTACTGCGCCCAGCGCCGCGCGTTCTCGGCCAGTTCGCCCTCAGTCTTCATCACCAGCCACGTGGTGCCAAGCAGCGCGTAGCCGACGAGCAGGGACAGTCCGGTGAACATCGGGAACGGCGCCAGCCAATCGAACGTGCCGCCGGCGAACTGGTTGTTCTGGACGTTGATGCCCTGCACGTAGCCGCCGAGCACCACGCCCTGCATGAACGTCGCGACGATCGAACCGTAGGCGAAGGCGTTGTCCCAGAATTCGTGCGACGGCTTGGCGGTCCACCGGAACTCGAAGGCGACGCCGCGAAAGATGAGCCCCAGGAGCATGATTATGATCGGAAGATAAAGCGCCGGCATGATCACCGCGTAGGCGAGCGGAAAAGCCACCAGCAGGCCGCCGCCGCCGAGCACCAGCCAGGTCTCGTTGCCGTCCCAGAAGGGCGCCACCGAATTCATCATCACGTCGCGGCGGGCTTCTTCCGGCGTGAACGGGAAGAGGATACCGAGGCCGAGGTCGAAGCCGTCGAGGATCACGTAGAGGGCGACGGCGATGCCGATGATTGCGGCCCACACCACCGGAAGCCAGAAGGCGATCGCGTCCATGGCTCAAGTCCTCTCGATGGCTTCTTGCGCCGCCGGCTCGGCGGCGGTGAGGGGACGATTGGGCAAACCGTCGGGAGGTTCGGCGGCTGCACCCTTGGGGCCGTAGTCGATCAGCCGATTGATATAGTAGATGCCCATCGAGAACACGACGCCGTAGACGAGCACGAAGAGAATGAGAGTCGTCAAAACCGCTCCTGCAGCGACCGGCGATGCGGCATCGGCGGTGCGCAGGATGCCGGTGGCGATCCATGGCTGACGGCCGATCTCGGTCGTGTACCAGCCGGCGAGAATGGCGATGAAACCGAGTGGCCAGGCGTATTGAACGTACTGCAGATACCAGCGGGTATCGAATAGGCGTCCGCGCCACCACAACCACGCGCCGCTAAAGCCGATGAGCAACATCAGCACGCCCATCCCGACCATCAGGCGGAACGATAGGAACACCGGAAGCACCGGGGGGCGGTCGCTCGGCGGGAATTGCTTGAGACCGGGGAAAAGTCCCTCCGCGCTGTGAGTGAGTATCCAGCTGGCACCATAAGGGATCGAAATCTCGTAGTCGTTGCGCTCTTCTTTCTCGTTGGGAATGGCGAAAAGCACGAGTGGGCCCGGCTCGGATCCGTCCCAGTGGCTCTCGATAGCCGCGATCTTCGCTGGCTGATGCTTCAAGGTGTTGAGGCCGTGCTGATCCCCAATCACCACCTGCAGTGGCGCCAGAATGGCCACCATGCCAAGGCCCATGCGCATCATCGTCTTGGCCTCGTCGGGGAAACGGCCCTTGAAGAGGTAGCGGGCGCCGACCGCCAGCACGACGAGCGAAGTCGTCAGATAGGCGGCGGTGAACATGTGCGCAAAGCGGTAGGGAAAGCTTGGGTTGAATATGATCGTCAGCCAGTCGACGGGATAGGCGATGCCGTCGCGCACTTCGTGCCCGGCGGGTGTCTGCATCCAACTGTTGGCGCTCAGAATCCAAAAAGCCGACAACGACGTGCCGACCGCCACGAGCACCGCCGACAGCACATGGATGTTCGGCGGCACGCGGTTCCACCCGAACAGCATGATGCCGAGGAACGTTGCCTCGAGGAAGAATGCCGTCAGCACCTCATAGCCGAGCAACGGTCCAAGCACGTTGCCGACAACGACCGAGAAATTGCTCCAGTTGGTGCCGAATTGGTAGGAGAGCACGATACCGGAGACGACGCCCATTGCAAACGACACGGCGAAGATCTTGGTCCAGAACCTCGCAAGGCGATGCAGGTGCTCGCGGCCGGTTAGTCGCCAGCGCACCAGCAAAGTCGCGATGAACGCCGCGAGCCCGATGGTGAAGCTCGGGAAGATGATGTGAAAGGTGATGGTGAAGCCGAACTGAATCCGGGCCAGGAGAACGGCATCTAATTCCATGGCACCTGGTTCGCTCTTCTTGTTCGCGGTTGACGGGCATTGTGGCGCGCTTCGGCGGCCGCGTCGAGACAGCCGGCTGCGGCGGGCCGTCCCGCGTGACAAGCTGTGCATAGAAGCGAACCGCTCGGTGCAGCGACTTCAATGCAATTGTGGAATATGCGCGCTATTCCTGCGCCATCTGCCCCAGCGGAATGGCCCACAACCGCACCCTGCCGTCAACGCCTGCCGAAACGAGGTGCTGACCATCGGGGGAGAAAGCGACGGCGGTGGCCCCGCCGACGTGACCCGTCAAGGCGCGGATGATGCGGCCGCGGCGCAAATCCCACAGGCGCACCGTGCCATCCTCACCGGCCGACGCCAGTTCGTCCCCGGACGGGGAAAAGGCGAGATCGGCGACGCGGCCGCGGTGTCCGGTCAACGCGCGCATCCGGCGCGAGGACACCACCGACCAGATCTGGATGCGACCGTCGAGGGCGCCAGCGGCCAGCAGCTTGCCGCTGGGCGAGAAGTTTACCGCGGTGACGAAGTCGCGCTGGCCCTTGAAGGCGCGCTTCAATATCAAGGTGTCAAGATTCCACACGCGCACCGTCTTGTCGGCGCTGCCCGACGCGAGCAGCAATTGCTGCGGCGCGTAGGCGAGTGACTGCACGGCGTTCTCGTGTCCTTCGAGCACCTGCAGGGGCGCCGAAGGCTGGCTGGCGTCCCACAGGGTCACCTTCCAGTCGTGGCTGGCAGCGGCGAAGCGGTCAGGGGTGCCGGTAAAGGCGACCGCCCAGATGTTCGCATCGTTGCGCTGCACCGTCGTAAGTTTCTCGGCGAGATCGATATTCCACAGCACGACCTTGCCGTTGGCATGACCGGTGAGCGCGCGCGAGCCGCTGACGGCCAGCGCGGTGGCCGGCCCGTCATCGAGTTCGATGGTGCGCACGAGATTGCGGTATTGCGCGTCCCACACCTTCATAGTGCCGTCGGCGCCGGTGGTGACGATGCGTCGCCCATCGTCGCTGTAGGCGGCGCCCGAGATCGAGCCGCGGTGCGCCTCGATCTCGGCTACCGGCGTGACGAGTACGGGGGCCGGCGGCTGCTGCGCGACGTGTACCGGATTGGTGGTCCCGGTGGTGATCCCCGTCGTCACCGCGGAGCCGCGGCTTTCAAACTGCGGGAAGCGATCCTGCATGGCGACGGCGGCGCTGGCGACCCCGACACCCACCAGCAGCTTGAAGACGATGGGCAATAGGCTCGGGCGGCTGCCTTTCAAGCGGCGCGGACGCGCGCGCGGCGGCGACTTGACGACAACGAGCGCACGCTCCTTAGGGATCGGCCTTTTCGATTGCGATTTCTTCTTGAGGGCAGCCGCAGGCGGCGTTACCGCCTCGATCTTGATCGTCGGCGCCGCTGCTGGCGGCGGCGACTTAGCTGCAACCGGCGGAGAGGATGCAGGAACGTCGATGCCAGGCTTCTTGCGCAGCCCTTCGAGGAAGTCGAGGAGGCCGCCCTTGGGACCGGGAGCGTCGGGCGGCGGCGGCATTGGAGCCGGTGACATATGAACGGTGGCCGCGAGCACGGGCGCCGGCTCGGGTTGCTCTTCCTCGTGCTTGCGATTCTTGGCTCGTCCGCCGGTCCGCCCGAGCCAACCGGTGCGCGCCGCGTCTGGTGCGAGGAGATCGCCGCGCCAAGCCGGAATTGACTGCGGCCGTGCCTCGACATTCAGCTCCAGCGCCTTGTCGATCGCTCTTAGAAATCCGGCGCGATAGGAACTGAGCGCTGCCTCACGCGCAGGGATGAGATCGTCCTTCACCATGCGCGAGGGAGCGTCCTGCGGGCGTTTGCCGGTGACGGCGTGATAGAGGGTCGCCCCGAGCGCATAAATGTCGGTCCAAGGGCCCTGTTTGCGACTCGTCTCGGCGTACTGCTCGTAGGGGCTGTAGCCTGGCTTGACGAGGGCCGACACGGTCTTCGTGTGCGAGGCGATCTCGCCGCGGGCCGAGCCGAAGTCGATAAGCACCGGGTCGCCAGACTTCCGGATGATGATGTTGTCGGGGGCGATATCGCGATGCAGGAAGTCCGACCTGTGGATCAACTCCAACGCATCGAGCAGCGGCCCGAGGATGGTATCGAGCTCCTTCTGGCGCGGGGCACGGCCAAGCCCCTTCAACCAAGCCTTCAGGCTCTGCCCCTCCTCGAAGTGGAGAACCATGTAGCCGGTGTTGTTGGCGCGGAAGTAGCGGTACACACGCACGATGTTCGTATGGTCGAACTTGGCAAGCGTCTGCGCTTCCTCGATGAATCTGGTCGAGGCCCCAGCGGTAGTCGCCGGCGCAGTCCTGCGAACGCGGCGCCGCGTCAATGCCGCCGTCGCGGGCCGCGATGTCGCTCGGGAAGTACTCTTTGATGGTCACCAGACGCGCAAGCGCGATTTCGTCGGCGAGATAGGTCACGCCGAATCCGCCGGCGCCCAGCACCCGCTCGATGCGGTAGTCACCGACCAGTTCGGTCCCACTTGGCAGCGCGATGAGATTCGTCATGGCTCTCCGTGACGTCGGTCGTCAGGCTCGCATGCTACGTGCCGCGCCGCGCGTCAATTGCCGTACCGCCTTCGACACATTTATGCCCGGCAAATGTGGCGGTGGCTTGAGCATGCAGAAGCTGCGAACAAATCTGAGCCGCTGCCGCGAATGCCATGTTCCTGCCGTCATGCGGCCCGAGGCTGCACTTTGATTTGTCTTGAGACGAAGACCATGAGATTGCCGTGGTCGCCAGTGCCGAGCTTGCCGATTGCCGCCGTCGCGATCTTCCCAACCCATGTTGCAGCAGCAGCACCCGCAACCGAGCCGGGACACCTCATGGTGATGTCCGACCTTGTCTGGCTGACGACGCCGACGGCCAATGTGTGGCTAGGGCTCAACAGTTGGCTGGGCGACACGTATGCCAGCGCGCCGGCGCTGATGCTCGTTTTAGCGGTGTTGATCGCGCTGCCGCCTTTGGCGATCGCAGGCCTGTTGCTACGGCGCCAGCAACGCCGTTCACCCGACTCAACAGTGCTGATCTCGCGTCCTTCACGCGAGGCCGCCGCACCGCACAATGTGACGGTGCGCACCGAACTGTCGGGCTGGCCGACGGAAGCCTGGGTCGAGATCGCTGGCCAGCGGCACGTCATCGGCCGCGCCATGCTGCGCATCGGCCGGGAGGCCGACAATGACATCTGTCTGCAGCAAAAGACGGTGCACCGCTATCACGCGGTCATCCGGCGCACGACCGATGGCGACGTTGTCATCACCGATCTGTCGGGCGCCGAGGGTAATGGCGTACTGATCAATGGAACCCGCGTGGGAGAAGGCCGGCTCACGCAGGGCGACATCGTCGGCATCGGTGAAGTGAAATTGAAGTACGACGCAAGACCCGTTTAGCAATGGACGCCGCGCCTTCCACACGCACTTGCGGCAGATATGGCGAGCCTTGCCGTCGATCATGCTAGGAGAACGCACATGTCGGAAGAGCGCCAAGGCGTAACGGAGGACAAGATGACTTAGCAGGGAGCGAAGCCGGGCCGATTTCTGGGCTCGCTGAAGGATGCACTCGCAGCCGCGAGCCGCGACGACACGCAGCGCGGTCCCGCGCCCGTCGTGGCGGAACCGACGACCCAACTGGCGCCGAAGACCGAAGCTGCCAAGGCGGCGACTCCGGCCGCCGAGCCCGTCAAGGCCGATGCCGGTCTGGCGGCAGCGCCCGCGGGCGCTGGTCTCAGCGCGGCCGATGCGGCACGCGAGGTGAAAGGCCAGACGTCGCTGAAGCAGGACAAGCACGTCGAGTTCGGCTCGCCGCCGACGACCCGCGTGGTACGCGGTGGCGCCCCGAAGGTTGAGAATGATGCCCCCCGCACGCAGCTGGTGCGCGGGAAGGTGCAGGTGAAGCGCGGGGAGTTCGCGCAGGATCCGGTAGTCGGCTGGCTCGTTATCGTCGGCGGCGCTGGCATGGGCTCGTTCCGGCCCATCTTCGAGGGCAACAACACCGTCGGGCGTGCTTCGACCCAGCGCATTCCGCTGGATTTCGGCGACGATTCGATTTCGTCGGAAGAGCAGGCCTACATCCGCTATGATTCGGCTGCACGATCTTTTCTTTTTGTGCCGAACTTAGCTAAGACCAACGTCGTTTCTATCAACGACAAGCGACCCACAGGAGCGGTCGAACTGCACCAAATGGACGTGATCACGATCGGGCGCACGCAGCTCGTGTTCGTGCCGTTCTGCGGATCGGAGTTCGACTGGGCCGAGCTAAGCGATTCCAAGGACTGATGCAGGCATACGACCACGCCTCGCGCGCGACCAAGGGCGCGAGAGATTATCAGGAAGACTCGAGCGCATTCTGGCCGCCCAAGGAACGGGCGACCGGGAGCGCCGACGTGCCGCAGACGGCCAGCAACACGCGCCTCGTCGCGGTGCTGGCCGACGGTATGGGCGGGCACACTGCCGGGGCGCTCGCCAGCCGCATGGTGTGCGACAGCTTCATCTCCGCCTATGCGGGCCTCAACGGCGCGCGCCCTGAACGTCTGCTGAAGTCGCTCACCTCGGCCAATGATTCCATTGCGGCGCAGGTGCGGGCCAACCCGACGCTATCGGGCATGGGCACCACCCTGGTGGCCGCGGTTTTTGGTAACGAGGGGGTCGAGTGGGTGAGCGTCGGCGACAGCCCGCTGCTCTTGTACCGGCGCGGCGAGATCGCACTGCTTAACGAGGACCATTCACTGGCGCCTGAGCTGGACCGACTGGCCGCGCAAGGAAAAATCACCCACGAGCAGGCCAAGACAGATCCGCGTCGGCATATGCTGCGCTCCGCCGTGACCGGCGATGAACTCGATCTGGTCGACGTCTCGCGTCGCCCGCTGGTGCTCGAAGAGGGTGATTACGTGATCCTCGCCAGCGACGGACTGCACACGCTTGAGAGCACCGAAGTGCAGCGCATCGTTTCCGCCTATGCCAACGACGGTGCTGAGGCGGTGGCCAACGCGCTCATCCGTGCGGTCGAGGCTATCCGCGACCCGCACCAGGATAACACGACGGTGCTCGCCGTGCGCCCGCTGCCGCCGTCGGCCTAGACGAGAAAGAGTTGGCGTGCTCGTCAAGCGAACCGTTGCTGACTCAGTTTGAATTTGTGAGTGCGGGCAAGCGCCCTAAGCACGTTCTCAGCAGATGAACCACGCACTCACCGGACGCCCATGACCTGGTGCTCCACCCGACCGCTCACCCCCAAGGAGATTGCCGGACCGCCCCTTCGGTTCAGATCGGTGCGCGTCGCTTCCAGATCCAACGTCGCGTCGGCGTCGTTGCGTTGCGCTTCGCGGAACGCGTGCTTGGGCAGAACCTCTTCGAGATTGGTGTTGAGCTGGTTGCCCTCTACGGAGGGCTGAGGGGTCGCATCGCCCGCCAACGCAGTCTGGGAGATGGCCTGCATAGCGGCCAGCGCTGCCACGAAAGCGAATACGCGTACTGTCATTTGGCGCTCCAAACTCACTTCCCCTATCTACCGAATAATTTCCGCCTCATGGCGGCCTGACTGAGACATTCTCCGCCGATGTGCCTTCGTCGACACGCACCCGTCCGGTTGCTGGGGGTATGTTCCCATAATGTTCTTGAATCTGGCCCCGCCCCACGCTAAGGTTGCATAGGCCTGATCACGGCCTGCGGGGCCGGGATGTACGGGCAGATTTCCACGTTGGCGTTCGTCGGCATCGAGGCGCGGCCGGTCGAGGTGCAGGTGCGCATCACGCCGGGCAAGGCGGCGCTAGTCATTGTCGGCCTGCCTGACAAGGCGGTGGCGGAAAGCTGCGAGCGGGTGCGCAATGCCCTGCATGCGGTCGGTCTCGGCCTTCCCTACAAGCACGTGACCGTAAACCTTGCGCCAGCCGACCTTCCGAAGGAAGGCAGCCAGTTCGACCTGCCAATTTTGCTGGCCATGATGGTGGCGATGCAGGCTGTGGCGCCCGACGCCGTCGCCAGGTACGCGGCCATCGGGGAGTTGGCGCTCGATGGGTCGATCCGCGCTGTGCCCGGCGCGCTGCCCGCCGCCATCGGCGCCAACGCCATCGGCAAGGGTCTCATCTGCCCTCACGCCTGCGGGCCCGAGGCGGCCTGGGCCGGAGAGGATGTCGATATCCTTGCAGCGCCGCACCTGCTGTCGCTGGTCAATCACTTCAAAGGTCTGCAGACGCTGGCGCGTCCACGGCCGGGCCTCGAGCGGGCGGCGGGGCCGCTACCCGACCTTGCCGACGTCAAAGGTCAGGAGACCGCCAAGCGCGCGCTCGAGGTCGCCGCTGCCGGCGGCCATAACTTGCTGATGATCGGGCCGCCGGGCTCCGGCAAGTCGATGCTGGCGGCACGCCTGCCCTCGATCCTACCGCCGCTCAGCGCCGAAGAGATGCTTGAGGTTTCGATGGTGCAGAGCCTCGCCGGCGAACTCATGGGCGGCAAGCTGGCGACCGAGCGGCCGTTCCGCAGTCCGCATCATTCGGCGAGCATGGCGGCCCTGGTCGGAGGCGGCACCCGACCGCGTCCGGGGGAGGTGAGCCTCGCGCATCTCGGCGTGCTGTTCCTCGACGAACTGCCCGAGTTTCAAGCCGGCGCACTCGATGCACTGCGCCAGCCATTGGAGAGCGGCGAGACCGTGATCGCGCGCGCCAACCACCGCATCGCGTACCCCTCGCGCATCCAACTGGTGGCGGCGATGAACCCATGCAAATGCGGCGGCGCCCAGGGCGTCACCTGCAAACGCGGGGACCGCTGCGCCGCCGAGTATCAGGCGCGGATATCCGGGCCCTTGCTCGACAGGATCGACCTGCAAATCGAAGTGCCGGCGGTAAGCGCTGCCGACCTGATCCTCCCTGCACCCACCGAGGGGAGCGCCGAAGTGCGGGCGCGCGTCGGGCGGGCCCGCGAGGTGCAGCGGGCGCGCTTTGCAGGGCTCGCCGCCAAGGGCGTGCGCACCAACGCCGAATGCGCCGGCCGACTGCTCGAAGACATCGCCTCACCGGATGCGGAAGGCGCCGCGCTGCTGCGCCGGGCCTCGGACGCGCTGCAGCTATCCGCGCGGGGATTTCATCGCACCTTGCGCGTTGCTCGCACGCTCGCCGATCTCGATGGCGCCGAAGGCATCGCGCACGCACACATCGCCGAAGCGCTCAGCTATCGTGGCGAGACGCTGCGCAGACAAATTCGCGCTGCATAAAAAGAAAAGGCAGCAGATCGCATCACGACCCGCTGCCAATAATTCCTTGCATTGCGAACCAGTTCAGGCGGCAGGCGACTTCAGCCCGCGCTGCATCATCGCCGCCTCGACTGTGTTCTTGAGCAGGCAGGCGATGGTCATCGGCCCGACGCCGCCCGGCACCGGCGTGATGGCTCCCGCCACCTTCACCGCCTCAGCGAAATCGACGTCGCCGACGATCTTGCCCTTGCCGTCCGGTTTCAGGATGCGGTTGATGCCGACATCGATGACGATAGCCCCAGGCTTGATCCAGTCGCCCTTCACGAACTCGGGCTTGCCGATGGCGGCGACGACGAGGTCGGCAGCGCGCACGACGTCGGGGAGATCCTTGGTGCGCGAATGCGCGATGGTGACCGTGCAGTTCTCGCGCAGAAGCAACTGTGCCATCGGCTTGCCGACGATGTTGGAGCGACCGACGACGACGGCGTTGAGACCTGACAGGTCATGCTTCACCGACTTGGCGAGAATGATCGAGCCGACCGGCGTACACGGCGCCAGCGCGCGTTCACCGATCGACAGGCGCCCAACGTTCATCGGGTGGAACCCGTCGACGTCTTTCAGGGGCTCGATCAGCTCGAGCACCTTGTTGGAATCCATGTGCTTGGGAAGCGGCATCTGCACGAGGATGCCGTTGACGTTCGGATCAGCGTTGAGCTTGGCGACGAGGTCGAGCACCACCTGCTCGGGTGTGTCCTCGGCCAGCTTGTGCTCGAACGACTGCATGCCGCACTCGACTGTCTGCGCCGCTTTGTTGCGCACGTAGACCTTGCTCGCCGGGTCCTCACCGACCAGCACCACGGCGAGGCCGGGTACGAGACCGTGCCGCGCCTTGAGCATGGCCACATCGGCGGCAACATCGGAGCGCACCTTTGCGGCGATTGCCTTGCCGTCGATGACGTAAGCGGTCATTGCGAAACTTCCTCCCTAGAATCCCGTTTTTGGCGCGCCGGCCAATTCGGCAGGCGCGAGCTTGTCCCGGAGCCGCTGCTCCAGGCAATTCGTTTCCCCGCTGATGGTGAGCGACTTGATGCGGGATTTTGCTCCCGCCGTGACGCGCACCGTGCTCTTCGGCACGTCGAGCCAGCGGGCAATGAGCTTTTCAACCGCCGCGTTGGCTTCACCCTCGGCCGGCACCGCGCGAACGCGGGCGGCAAACGCTGCCCCTTCCGCGCATGGGGCTACGCCGTCGACGCCTTCTACCGAGGATTTTGGCGTCACGCGCACGCGCACGATGACGCACCCGCTGCCCGCTCGCCATGGTTGTCCGGCGGGCGTCACGCCGGCTTCACAAGAACGGGAATCAGTACTTGGCTGATCAGCCCCTGCACGAAGAAGCACGCTAGCAGCAGGACGACCGGCGCAATGTCGATCGCTCCGAGGTTGGGCATCATATTGCGGATGGGGCGCAGCAACGGCTCGGTGACGGCGTTTATGCCCTGCCAGATCGCTCGAACGGTGGGGTTGTAAGGATTGACCACGCCAAAAGCCATCAGCCAGCTGAGGATCACGCTGGCGATGATGACGTAAACGAAGAGCTGAATGACGTAACTGATGAAAGTCAGAAGGTAGACAAGTAGCTCGATCATGGGTGCGCCCCGTTCCCCGCTGGGTAGGCGCCACGTTTAACCTCTGACGCCGGCACCCGGCAAGCGTGAGTGCACCTGCAGAAGCGGCCGCCAGTGCGGTTCCTTGACAAGATTCCAGGTGCCGCCCTAAATGCCGCCGAACTGCCCGGGGCCGTAGCTCAGATGGGAGAGCGCTGCAATCGCACTGCAGAGGTCAGGGGTTCGATTCCCCTCGGCTCCACCAAAGCCACTGCATTGGCGTGAACCGTAGTTGCCTAAGCGGTTAGGTAACGACCGGCTAGTATTCGTCCTCGAGCGTGGCTGCTGTCGAGGCGAACTTTGCCCAACGGTGAGGTTCAGCGATTCGGAACGCGTCTGCGATGCCTGTTTCTGTCTGCTCGCACGTCTTGAACGAAAAACAATCCCATATCGCTGCCGACAACGAAGCATCCGATCAGCCTTCGCTGCCACTTCGTAAGCTTCCGACAAACTGACACTTCTGCTTTGCTGGCGGGATTGATGGCAGCCGCGCGGATTCCCGAAAATTACTAGGACTTATTCCCGATACGTTCTGCCACATCTTCCTGCCTTGCCATTCGTGTCACCGTTCCTCTGTGCTCAACTCTTGAGGAGGAATTCACGTATGAAATTTCGCAGCGCACTCGTACTCAGCGGCCTGCTGCTCACGCTCGCCGCATCGGCGTCTCTTGCCGACACTGCCGCGGCGCTGAAAGCGCTCGATCCTGACAACGATGGAACGATCGATCTCGCCGAAGCTCAAGCTGGCGCAACGAAGAAGTTTGCCGCGCTCAACCCCGACAACGACGGCACGCTCGACGCCAAGGAGTTGACGGGAATTCTCGACGAAGCAGCGATCAAGGCAGCGGATCCCGACAACGACGGCACGCTCGATGCAAAAGAGTACGCCGCGGTTGTCGAAACGAAGTTCAAGGCCGCCAATCCCGACGACGACGGCACGATCGACGAGAAGGAACTCAGCTCCCCCGCCGGTCAGGAGCTTCTGAAGCTCATCTACTGATAGCGCAGCAAACGCTGTGCGATCGTACGCCGAAGGCCGAGTAGCGGCCTTCGGCCGTCCCGCATCAGCACCATGCCCGCCGCTGAATTTGCCACCGCGCTTCGCAACACACGGCAGCTCCAAACGCCTGTCAGGGAACTCAGCACATTAGCGCCGCGTTGAAGATAACCCGCACCCCCGCGGTCATTCATCACGAGGAGCTCCCCATGGGAAGCACGGCAGACAAGGCAAGCGGCTACGCCAATCAAGCGGCCGGCAACATCAAGCAGGGCGTCGGTAAGGCTGTCGGCTCAGAAGAGCTTCAGGTCAAAGGCGCCGTGCAGGAGCTCAAGGGCAAGGCACAGGTCGCCGTTGGTGACGTCAAGGAGACGGTCAAGGAAGGCGCCGACAAGGCTGCCGACGAGATCAACCGCAAGCTCTGACGCTTATCGAGAACGCAAGCTTGAAAGGCCGGTCGTTATGACCGGCCTTTTTGTTGTCTCGGGGCATCGACACAGAGACACCCATTTCGGCATTTGGCAGGCGAAGGGTTTTATAGCAACGGACGATAGAGAGCCGCTTTAAGGGCCCTAACGAGTAAAACCAGGATTTTCAATACAAGCGAAATAGGCAGTAGAATTTAATCAAAGCGCCGCTTTTTCCAAACTTATCTCTTAACTTCGATCCGTTTCGATCCATCATGTCACGTGGAACCGTTGAAACTCAATGGTCTAGCCTGGGTTAGTAGAGCCTGAACCGACCAGGCAACGGGGTGGCACATGACGCGGCAAGAACTTCAGCGAATGAGGGCGTGGGCGGATGATAAGATTGCAGCCAATCAAGAGCCGCAATGGGCTTGGTACCAGCTGATGAAGCTGCGCGAGTCCCTCGACGCCATAGTCGGCCAGATGGAAGCCGAGAGCATCGCCAGCGAAATGGCGGCGTACTTGCCGGTGGCGGAGGAGGTGGAGGTGGAGCGCGGTCCGCGCCTCGTCGTCAGCAATAGTGCAGCGGATGTCGCACCGGTCCTCTCGGGCGATGACATCGGAGTTCTCGTTTCTATCAAGCAGGCCGGTTCGCGCTGAGGCCTATTGTTCTTTAAAGGCGCGGCTAAGCTGGTCATCGAGTGGCTTCAAGAGGTACGAGAGCGCCGTGCGATCGCCCGTCTGCACAAAAACCTCTACCGGCATGCCAGGCACAATCTTTACTTTGCCAAGCCGCGCGACCTCTTGTGGATCCAACGAAATGCGGACCTTGTAGTAGCGCTGCTCGGTCTTCGGATCGATTGTTGTATCCGGAGAGAGATTGGTCAGGGTACCGCCGATAACCGGCGAAGTGCGCTGATCGAGAGCTGAGAACCGCAGGCTCACCGCTTGGCCGATGTGCAGCTGATCCACATCTTGTGGAGCAACCCTAGCTTCCACCTTTAGCGAATCCTGGTCGGGCACGATCAGCATGATCGTTTCCCCCGGAGCAACGACGCCGCCGACGGTGTGCACAGCTGACTGATCCACCACGCCTGGGCCGGGCGCGCGCACCTCGATCCGCTTCAGCTGGTCCTGGGCGGCAACTTGGCGCTCGATCAACTCGCCGATCCTCGTATCGGCGTCGCGCATTTCTTTGCCGATATCGCTGTTTAGGTCCCGATCGACCTGCAGTATCTGTAGCTCGGTCTCGGAAATTTTCCCTTTGATCTGCGCCATCGTGGCGATCAGTACGCCGTGCTCACCTTCGAGGCGGGCCGCATCGCGCTGCAACTCGGTGAACCTGGTGACCGGCATAAGTTTCTTGGTCCACAGCTCGCGGGCACCGACCAGCTGCTTTTCGATCAGCTCCATCTCCAGTGTTTTGGCGCGCACCTGAGATTCGTAGCCAACCAGCTCTTCCTTCAGCTGCTCGACACGCTTGGAGAGCTGGTCTTTCTGGCCAGCGCGTGCGGCGCGACGCAGCGTGAACAGCTTCCTCTCGCCTTCCATGATGCGCGCGACCTGCGGGTCGTCCATGCGCTTGGCGAGTTCTTGCGGCACGGGCACATTGTTCTGATCGTCGCGCTCAGCTTCCAGGCGTGCCTTCTGCGCGACGAGCTGGTCGAGGTCCTTGCTCACGATGGACAGGTTGGCCCGCGTCATCGTCTGGTCGAGGCGAACGAGCACATCACCGGCTTTGACCCGGTCCCCGTCGCGCGCCAGCAGCTCGGTCACGATGCCGCCCGTAGGGTGCTGCACCTTCTTGGCATTGGAATCGACAACGACATTGCCGGCCGCGATTACGGCACCGGAGATATCAGTCGTCGTCGCCCAGACCACGATTCCCCCGAGCAGGAACACGATGACTGCCAACGCCACGCGGATGTTGCGGCGCATCGAGGACTGGAGTGAGATTTTGTTTTCGCTGGTCATGACGCGAGGCTTACCGAATCAGAAGGCGTTTTTGCCGGCTGCTGAGCTGTCGTGAATTGTGCCGCCGGTCGGATGACCTGCGGAAGCACCTCGTCCTTTGGTCCGCAGACAAAGGCACGCCCTTGATTCATGATGAGAACCGTGTCGACACCAGCCAGTGCACTCGGCCGGTGCGATACGACAACGACGATGCCGTTGCGATTGCGCACGCTCAGTATCGCTTGCGTCAGCGCCGCCTCGCCCTCGGCGTCCAGGTTCGAGTTCGGCTCATCGAGTACGACAAGGAATGGATCGCCGTAGAGCGCACGGGCGAGGGCGATTCTCTGCTGCTGCCCGGATGAAAGGCCAAGGCCCGGACCGCGAAGTTCCGTATCGTAACCGTTGCGAAGACTGACGATCAGGTCGTGAACGCCGGCCGTCTTTGCAGCGGCGACGATTTTCTCCGGATCCGCAGCGGTATCGAAGCGGGAAATGTTCTCGGCAATGGTGCCAGCAAAAAGTTCGACGTCCTGCGGCAGATATCCGATGTACCGTCCGAGGACCTGCTCGTCCCACTGGTCGAGTGCGGCGCCATCGAGGCGCACTTTGCCGCGCAACGGCTTCCAGACGCCAACGAGTAGTCTCGCCAGTGACGATTTTCCTGCAGCGCTCGGACCGATGACACCAAGGCCTTGTCCCGCCTTCAGCTCGAGACACACATCGGCGACGGCGAGACGGTCTCCGCCTGGCGGAGTTGCGCTCAGCCCATCGACCTTCAAACTGCGACTGGGCGCCGGTAGCGGCTGGCGCGCCGAGTTGGCCGGCAACGCCTCGAGGAGAGTGGTGAGCCTTTGGTGGCTCTGGCGTGCGCCGACGAACCCACGCCAGTTCGCGATGGCGAGGTCGACCGGGGCGAAAGCACGCGCCGTAAGGATAGATCCTGCGATGATAATACCGGCGGTGGCTTCCTGGTGAATCACCAGGTAAGCGCCGACGCCGAGCACAGCCGACTGCAGCATGACGCGCAGGACCTTCGATATGGCGCCAAACCCGCCCGCGACGTCGGCCACCTTCCGCTGCGTTTCCAGGTAGGAGGCGTTTGCCGTCTCCCAGCGATCGGCCATGCGCTCGGTCATGCCCATGGCGACGAGCACTTCGGCGTTGCGCCGGCCCGTCTCTGCAAGGCCGTGCCGCTCATTGTTGTCGCTGAGGGCCGCCTTTGTCGGCCGACGCGTGAAGCTTTCCGTCATTAAAGTAATCGCGACGAGAATCAGGGCACCGACCAATGCCACTGTCCCGAGCGTCGGATGGAAGGCGAAGATGATTCCGATATAGACAGGGATCCAAGGAAGATCGAAGAGGGCGGTAGGTCCGAGCCCCGACAGAAAGGTGCGCATCGAGTTGAGATCGCGCAGCGGCTGCAGGCCATCTCCGCGCGAAGCGATACGCAGCGGCAGGCGCACGAGGCTCGTGTAGACGCGGCGGCTCAAGGCGGCATCGATGTAGGTGCCGATGCGGACCAGGACACGCGACCTAATCAGGTCGAGGATTCCCTGGATGGCCAGCAGCAGGCCGGTAAGCACGGCAAGACCGATAAGCGTCGGCACGGATCGGCTCGGCAGGACCCGATCGTAGACCTCCAGCATGAATAGCGACCCGGTCAACGTCAGCACGTTGATCACGACCGTCAATATGCCGATACCGATAAGCGCACCGCGGCATGCGGCCAGTGCACCCTTGAGTTCGGATTGCTCAGAGCGCGGCTTCTGCGGCGCGATCGCGCGCGAAGACGGGGCGCCTAGCGACGCCTCGGGATCGGATTCGGATGCTTCAACTCGCGAAACACTCATACTAACTCACCACCCACCAAACACATTACGTCAATCAAACTGCTCGAAGCTTTCGAGATCAGGCGGCCTCCGTCGAGTGGACGGCGAGCGTGGCAACCGTGGGTTCGCCGCCTTTCGGACGAACCACGACTTTCACGTCCTTGCCGCTCCATTCGCGTCTCGCCAGCTGTTTCAGCATTTCGCTCAGCACACGCCCCTCTCCGGCCGTCGCAACGACCCAGACAATTTCTCCTGATCGCCAATCGTCCGCGGAGAGCGGGATCGACTTCCCCGCTTCCGATGCCAGCCGCTTGGCGACATCGGCTGAGACCATCGCCCACAGGACCGCGCCGACCGGTGTGGTCGCCCCATTTCCGTTGGATTGCGCCGTGGCAACCGATATCTGCCCGTTGACAAGCGGCGGCATGACCAGAGCCTCGACGTCCGCCAGAGGCATGGCCCTGTACTCGGCCGTGCGCATCAAAAGCATGACGATCTCACCGAACGTCGCCGATGCGTCCCGGGCAGCAGACATGCGCCGGATTGATTCACCGTCGCGCTCGCGACCAGTGAGATGATTGGTGGTCGTGGTCGCGCCCATCGACATTGGGCCGGCAGCCGCCGTTGGGCGCGTCCCAAGCTCGGCGCCGCACGCGGGGTTTTGGCCGCTCTCAGTCGATTTCCTGCCAAAATCCAAGGCAAACTCCTGCGATCCGCGCTTAATTAAGTGCCGCAATACCTTTTAATTCCCCTTAAGATAGTTCGACGTCTGAACACCGTCGCGGGGCACCGGCGGCATTGGTGCGGAGGGGATCGTCCGCATCATTTCTTATGACGCGTACATCCTAAGTCCCCATATTTTCGCTGATAATTTGAAAGGTTTTTGCGTCGGCTTGGATATTGAATTGTTTCTTGTTGCCTCGTTTTGGTGAGGCGATCAGACCAAGTGATCGTTGTGCGGAACAACCGTAATCGTCGTACCTCCGGTCGCATGGCCTGAGAGCTGGAATTCGAGCTCGTCGTACTGACCCTGGAGAGTGATATTGGCGGAGTGCGTGGCGTCGGCGATCGTCAGCACGCCCCCGTTGCCGTCGGCATTCTCGGTGTACTTCAGCGTTGCGGTTTCGGCGGAGATGTCGCCCAAAAACAGGAAATCGTTTCCATCCAAGCCGGTAATCGCGCCCGAGAACTGGGCCGATTGAGAAAGCATCAGGGTGCCGCTCGCGGTGTCGTTGAGGGCAACCGTGTTGGAGAACAGCCCCTCGAAGACGAAGGTGCCGTTCCCGTCGATCACGGCTGATCCGCTGCCGGTAACATCACCCTCGACGGTGACATTGCCGCCGTTGGCCCACAGCACGCCGGAGTTTACTACATCGCCGTGCACGACGAGGCCGCCAGCACCCGACGATTTAAGTACGCCGGAATTCACGATCGCGGTGTCGCCGGTATCAATGTCGAGCGCGTTGAAGCCCGTGGCGGAGATCGTGCCGTAGTTGACCAGTGTGAGCTGGCCGCCGCCGATCTGGCCTGCGCCGGAGATCAGGTTGTCGACATTTGTGAGAGTCACGCCGGCGTCGGTACCGAAAATCAGATTGCCCGGACTATCCGACAGCAGCACCGAGCCGCCGCCCTGCAATGTGAGACCGTGCTGAATGATCTGCAGCTCAGTAACACTGGTTGTCGATTCCAGGGAGATCGTGCCGGTGTTCTCAATGATGCCGGCGAAGGGCATGACCGAACCGTTGCCCAGTAGCATGTTGCCCGAGTTGATCGTTACAGGCTGCTGGTTGAACAGGAAGTTGGCCTCACTCAGAGCGCCCTTGTCGACCCCGACGAAGGTGATGCTCATGCCCTCGCCCAAAGTGAGCAACGCATTTCCATCGGGGTCGTTGACGAGTGAGGCCAGGACATCGGCATAGTTCGACGCGCCTGCAAAGCCGAGCAGGTCGACCTGGTCATGCGCGACATCGAAGCTCTTCACCACGTCGTTGCCGATTGGCTGAGCGAAGACCATGAGATCGTTCGCTGACGAGCCGGTCAGATTGTCATCGCCGGCAAGCGCGAAGATTGGATTGCCATATGCGTATGCTTCGACGTTATTGGTGAGCGTGGTGGAGCCGATAGATCCGTCGGCGTTGGTCCAGTCCAGCTTCACGTCGAACGCCATCGCACCGGTGAAATCAGACGGTGACGTGATGGAGAGGTCATTCACGTTGTGGGTTACGGCCGTCCATGTTCCGTCAGCGTTGTGGATGCCCTCGCTGAGGCTCCAGCCTTCGGGGACACCGGCCACCGTCACCGTAACCGCGCCGACATGACCGGCTGGCTCGTGCATCGCGAGATTGATCGCCTCGCCGGAGGCGCCCGCCGGTGCAATCCGTCCCGCCGAGATCATCGAAGTGACGCTCGTACCACCACTCGTCAGGGTCACGCCGGAAAGGTCGACGAGGAGATATTGGGCCGTCGACGACGGCGTCCCGGTGGAGAGTTGCTCATAGACAAAGGTATGGGCGACGCCGCTGATGGTTGCCGTGAATGCGACCGTGGTTCCGGTGGTGCCAATGTCGTTGCGGCTCAAATAGCTGACGGCGGCGGCGACGTTCGAAAGCGAAGTCAAGTTCAGGGCTGATGAGTACACTCCCGAGTCATCGAAGGTGATGATGCCGTTCGATATGGCGTGCGATTTGAGGGTCTGGCCCCCAATCATCAGCGTAGATTGGTTGCTGCTGTTGCTGGTGCCGGCGTTATTCGCAGCCGCGGTCGTTGTTCCCTGCAGGTCGAGCGTATCCGAGCCGGTCGTGAAATCAGTGATGATGTCATAGCCGGTGATCGTCCCGGCGTTACCTGAGCCGCCGAGCGTGCCAAGCGACTGGCTGGTGGCGATGATGAACCGGTCCGCTCCGCTACCGCCGGTCATCACGTCGGCCCCAAGGCCGCCGGTTATCGTATCGCCGCCGCTGCCGCCCGTGATCGTATCGACGCCCGTGGAGCCGGTGATGTTGAAGGCCTCTGTCTGATTGCTCAGGTCGAGCGCTAGACCGGCCGTTGTCAGCGTTATGTTTTCGATGTTGGCGATCTGCGCGTCGCTCGTGCTCGTGAAGTTGGCGCCAATGCGCAGGGTGTCGGTGCCCCCGCTACCATCCAGCAGCGTGTCATTCTGTGCGCCCACTATGGTGTCGGCACCGCTGCCGCCGGTGATCGAATTGTCGCCTGAGCCGCCCGTGATGGTGTTGGAGCCTGACAGACCGGTGATGGTGAAGTCTTCGGTCTGATTGCTCAGGTTGAGCGTGCGACCGGACGCCGTCAGCACGATATTCTCGATGTTTGCGATTTGCGCGTTGCTGGTGCTCGTGAAGTTGGCAGCAACGTTGAGCGTGTCGGTGCCGCCACCGCCATCAAGCAACGAGTCGTTCACGGCACCCACGATTGTATCGTCGCCACCGCCAGCCGTTATGGAATCGATGCCGGACGAGCCGGTGATGAAGAAGTCCTCTGTCTGATTGCTCAGGTTGAGGGTGACAGCCGTCGTGAGCGTTAATCTCTCGATATTGGCAATTTGCGCGTCACTGGCGCTTGTGAAGCTGGCGCCGACGTTGAGCGTATCAGTTCCGCCACCGCCATCCAGTAGCGTGTCGTTCTGAGCGCCGATGATGGTTTGCGATCCACCGCCGCCGGTGATGGAGTCGGCGCTGGCCGAACCCGTGATCGTGAAGCCTTCCGTCTGATTGCTCAGATCGACGGTCGCTGCGGCCGTGAGCGTCACGTTCTCGATATTGACGATCTGCGCGTCGCTGGTGCTTGTGAAGTTGGCTCCGATACGGAGCGTGTCGGTTCCGCCCCCGCCGTCAAGCACCTTGTCGTTCTGTGCACCCACGATGATGTCGGAACCGGAGTTGCCGATGATGTAGTCGGCCCCAGAGCCGCCGGTCATCGTTGCGCCCGTCGTCTGATCGTTGACGATGATCGAGTCGCCGGTTCCGGCGGCAGTCAAGCTGGTCGTGGTGGTCGCGCTGTTGGTGAAGTTTACCGTCGCAGCGCTGCTGGTTGCCGATCCATCGGTAGCGGTCACTGAGAATGAACCGCTTAGCGTCGAGTTATCGGTGATCGTAATGGTGCCGACCGTTCCCACGTTGCCTGCACCAATGCTCGTGCCGGTCGCAGAGGTCAACGAACTGCCGAGAACGGCGAGCGCATTGACGCCATCAGCGGAACCTTCCGGATCAGCGAAGTACGCGGCAAGAGCCGCCTCGGTGAACGCGACCGCTCCGCTTGTGCCCGCGTTGCTGACCAACGTGAGAATCGAGGATGTGGCCGAAAGGACCGGTGCATCGTTGACTGCAGTGATGTTGATCGTGGTGCTGTCGCTGGAGATCAGATCGCCGCCGGTGCCGGTGTTGCCGTTGTCGTTCACCGTCAGCGTCAGCGTAGCGGATGCGCTCGGGGTGTCGGTGTTGTCGATGTAGCTGACGGTGCTCGTGCGCGTTGGTGTTCAACAGAGCGTTGATCTGCGCCACCGTGCCGGTGATGGTCACCGACGCCGGTGCCGGAGTTGGTCACCGTGGCGCCGCTGGTGCCGGCGGTGACGGTCAGCGTGCCTTCGGTCACCGCCAGCGTCACGGTCATCGATCCGGAGCCGGCGTCGGCGTCGCTGATCGACAGCCCGTTGTTCTTCAGGCTGAGGCTCACCTGCTCGGTCGCCGAATAGCTGGCCGGGGTGATGGTGGCCACCGGCGCGTCGTTGACGGCGGTGATGTTGATGGTCGACGTGGCCGTCGACACGAGGCTGCCGCCGGTGCCGGTGTTGCCGTTGTCGTTCACCGACAGGGTCAGCGTCGAGGTCGGCGACTGGGCGTGTCCGTGTTGTCGACGTAGGTGACGGTGCTCGTGGCATTGGTGTTGAGCAGCGCGTTGACCTGCGCCACCGTGCCGGTGATGGTCACCGACGAGGTGCCGACTGCCCGAGACGGACGGCGCCGCTGGTGCCGGCGGTGACGGTGAGCGTGCCCTCGGTCACCGACAGGGTGACGGTCATCGAGGACGAACCGGCGTCGGCGTCGCTGATGGACGAGGCCGTTGTTCTTCAGGTTGAGCGACACCTGCTCGGTGTTGCTGTAGCTGGCCGGCGTGATGGTCGCCACCGGCGCGTCGTTGACGGCGGTGATGTTGATGGTCGACGTGGCCGTCGACACCAGGCTGCCGCCGGTGCCGGTGTTGCCGTTGTCGTTCACCGACAGCGTCAGCGTCGAGGTGGCACTCGGGGTGTCGGTCGCTGTCGACGTAGGTGACGGTGCTCGTGGCATTGGTGTTGAGCAGCGCGTTGACCTGCGCCACCGTGCCGGTGATGGTCACCGACGAGGTACCACTGCCCGACGACGGAGGCACCGCTGGTGCCGGCGGTGACGGTGAGCGTGCCCTCGGTCACCGACAGCGTCACGGTCATCGAGGACGAACCGGCATCGGCGTCGCTGATCGACGAGCCCGTTGTTCTTCAGGTTGAGCGACACCTGCTCGGTGTTGCTGTAGCTGGCCGGCGTGATGGTCGCCACCGGCGCGTCGTTGACGGCGGTGATGTTGATGGTCGACGTGGCCGTCGACACGAGGCTGCCACCGGTGCCGGTGTTGCCGTTGTCGTTGACCGACAGGGTCAGCGTCGAGGTCGCCGACGGGGTGTCCGTGTTGTCGACGTAGGTGACGGTGCTCGTGGCATTGGTGTTGAGCAGCGCGTTGACCTGCGCCACCGTGCCGGTGATGGTCACCGACGAGGTACCGCTGCCCGAGACGGACGGCACCGCTGGTGCCGGCGGTGACGGTCAGCGTGCCCTCGGTCACCGACAGCGTCACGGTCATCGAGGACGAACCGGCATCCGCGTCGCTGATGGCGAGGCCGTTGTTCTTCAGGTTGAGCGACACCTGCTCGGTGTTGCTGTAGCTGGCCGGGGTGATGGTCGCCACCGGCGCGTCGTTGACGGCGGTGATGTTGATGGTCGACGTGGCCGTCGACACCAGGCTGCCGCCGGTGCCGGTGTTGCCGTTGTCGTTCACCGACAGCGTCAGCGTCGAGGTGGCCGACGGGGTGTCCGTGTTGTCGACGTAGGTGACGGTGCTCGTGGCATTGGTGTTGAGCAGCGCGTTGATCTGCGCCACCGTGCCGGTGATGGTCACCGACGACGGTGCCAGCTGCCCGAGACGGAGGCACCGCTGGTGCCGGCGGTGACGGTCAGCGTGCCCTCGGTCACCGACAGCGTCACGGTCATCGAGGACGAACCGGCGTCCGCGTCGCTGATCGACGAGGCCGTTGTTCTTCAGGTTGAGCGACACCTGCTCGGTGTTGCTGTAGCTGGCCGGGGTGATGGTCGCCACCGGCGCGTCGTTGACGGCGGTGATGTTGATGGTCGACGTGGCCGTCGACACCAGGCTGCCGCCGGTGCCGGTGTTGCCGTTGTCGTTGACCGACAGGGTCAGCGTCGAGGTGGCCGACGGGGTGTCCGTGTTGTCGACGTAGGTGACGGTGCTCGTGGCATTGGTGTTGAGCAGCGCGTTGACCTGCGCCACCGTGCCGGTGATGGTCACCGACGAGGTACCGACTGCCCGCGACGGAGGCACCGCTGGTGCCGGCGGTGACGGTGAGCGTGCCTTCGGTCACCGACAGGGTGACGGTCATCGAGGACGAACCGGCATCCGCGTCGCTGATCGACAGCCCGTTGTTCTTCAGGTTGAGCGACACCTGCTCGGTGTTGCTGTAGCTGGCCGGGGTGATGGTCGCCACCGGCGCGTCGTTGACGGCGGTGATGTTGATGGTCGACGTGGCCGTCGAGACGAGGCTGCCGCCGGTGCCGGTGTTGCCGTTGTCGTTCACCGACAGCGTCAGCGTCGAGGTGGCACTGGGGTGTTCGTGTTGTCGACGTAGGTGACGGTGCTCGTGGCATTGGTGTTGAGCAGCGCGTTCACCTGCGCCACCGTGCCGGTGATGGTCACCGACGAGGAACCACTGCCCGAGACGGAGGCACCGCTGGTGCCGGCGGTGACGGTCAGCGTGCCCTCGGTCACCGACAGCGTCACCGTCATCGAGGACGAACCGGCATCCGCGTCGCTGATGGCGAGGCCGTTGTTCTTCAGGTTGAGCGACACCTGCTCGGTGTTGCTGTAGCTGGCCGGGGTGATGGTGGCCACCGGCGCGTCGTTGACGGCGGTGATGTTGATGGTCGACGTGGCCGTCGACACCAGGCTGCCGCCGGTGCCGGTGTTGCCGTTGTCGTTGACCGACAGCGTCAGCGTCGATGTCGCCGACGGCGTGTCCGTCGCGTCGACGTAGGTGACGGTGCTCGTGGCATTGGTGTTGAGCAGCGCGTTCACCTGCGCCACCGTGCCGGTGATGGTCACCGACGACGGTGCCGGAGTTGGTCACCGTGGCACCGCTGGTGCCGGCGGTGACGGTCAGCGTGCCCTCGGTCACCGACAGGGTCACCGTCATCGAGGACGAACCGGCATCCGCGTCGCTGATCGCGAGGCCGTTGTTCTTCAGGTTGAGCGACACCTGCTCGGTGTTGCTGTAGCTGGCCGGGGTGATGGTGGCCACCGGCGCGTCGTTGACGGCGGTGATGTTGATCGACACCGTGTCGGTGTCCTGCTCGCTTGACGCTGACCCAGTCAATCCCGGATCGATTCCCGTATTGCCGTGGTCGTTGGTTGTTATCGTGAGTGCGTCGCTGCCATTGTAGTCGGCCACCGCTGTGTAGATGACGTTGCTGGCCGCGGCCAGTGTCGCGTTGATTTGAGCGACTGATCCGGTCAGCGTCACAGAATCGGTGCCGCTGCCCGACACGCTCGCGCCCCCAGCCGACGACACCGTCAAAGTCCCGTGCGCCACCGACAACGTCGTGGTGACATTCGTAGCGTTCCCCGCATCCGCGTCACTGATGGACAGGCCGGTCACGGCAAGGCCCGTATCTTCGGCTACCGTCTGCGGTCCTGGCGCCGTGTTAACCGGAGCGTCGTTCACGGCCAACTGGGCGGTGGCCGAGGTATCGAGAGATTCGAAGTTGCCGCCCGAATAGCTGCTGATCGTGATCGCTGCGTCAGCTAGAGCGGCGAAGGGCGCCGAAGTACCGCTGGTGGCGCCCTCGGCAATCGTAATGCTTGCCCCATTCGACAAGTTGACAATCAGGTCGCTGCCGGTGACCGCGTAATCCACGTGCGCGGTAATAGTCGAGGTGCCGGGGGTGCCGCCAGCCACCGCATCATCCAACGTGACCGTGACGTCGGTGGCGGTGTCGGTGACGGCGGCGGTCGCCGTGCCGCTGCCGACCACCAGGCTGCTCGAAGCCGCCGCCGGAGACGCCGGTGATGCTGGCGGTCAGGCTCGAGGCGTCGGTGTAGACGTCCTCGCCGTTGCCGGAGGCGATGACCAGCGTGCCGGTCGTGGCGCCGTCGGCGATACTGATGTCGCCCTGGTCGGTGTGGATGGTGGTGATGCCGTGCGAAGCGGCCGACAACGTCGCGGTAAAGACGTAGTCGGCGGAGCCGCCTTCGACCACGCTCGATGCCGTGAGATCGACCGTCACGTCGGTGGCGGTGTCGGTGACGGCCGCCGTCGCCGTGCCGCTGCCGACCACCAGGTGTTCGAAGCCGCCGCCGGAGACGCCGGTGATGGAGGCGGTGAGCGAGGAGGCGTCGGTGTAGACGTCCTCGCCGTTGCCCGAGGCGATGACCAGCGTGCCGGTGGTGGCGCCGTCGGCGATCGATATGTCGCCCTGGTCGGTGTGGATCGTCGTCACGCCGTGCGAAGCCGCCGACAGCGTCGCGGTGAACACGTAGTCGGCGGAGCCGCCTTCGTCCACGCTCGAGCCGGTGAGATCGACCGTCACGTCGCTGGCGGTGTCGGTGACGGCGGCCGTCGCCGTGCCGCTGCCGACCACGAGGCTCTCGAAGCCGCCGCCGGAGACGCCGGTGATGGTGGCGGTCAGGCTCGGAGGCGTCGGTGTAGACGTCCTCGCCGTTGCCCGAGGCGATGACCAGCGTGCCGGTGGTGGCGCCGTCGGCGATACTGATGTCGCCCTGGTCGGTGTGGATGGTGGTGACGCCGTGCGAAGCCGCCGACAGCGTCGCCGTGAACACGTAGTCGGCGCCGGATCGCCTTCATCGACCGTCGACGCGGTGAGGTCGACGGTGACGTCGGTGACGGTGTCGGTGACGGCGGCCGTCGCCGTGCCGCTGCCGACGACGAGGCTGCTCGAAGCCGCCGCCGGAGACGCCGGTGATGGTGGCGGTCAGCGATGGAGGCGTCGGTGTAGACGTCCTCGCCGTTGCCCGAGGCGATGACCAGCGTGCCGGTCGTGGCGCCGTCGGCGATGGTAGATGTCGCCCTGGTCGGTGTGGATGGTGGTGACGCCGTGCGAAGCGGCCGACAGCGTCGCCGTGAACACGTAGTCGGCGCCGGCGCCTTCATTCACGGTGGACGCGGTGAGATCGACGGTGACGTCGGTGGCGGTGTCGGTGACGGCGGCGGTCGCCGTGCCGCTGCCGACCACCAGGCTCTCGAAGCCGCCGCCGGAGACGCCGGTGATGGAGGCGGTGAGCGATGGAGGCGTCGGTGTAGACGTCCTCGCCGTTGCCCGAGGCGATGACCAGCGTGCCGGTCGTGGCGCCGTCGGCGATGGTGATGTCGCCCTGGTCGGTGTGGATGGTGGTGACGCCGTGCGAAGCGGCCGACAGCGTGGCGGTGAACACGTAGTCGGCGCCGGCGCCTTCATCGACGCGTCGAGGCGGTGAGGTCGACGGTGACGTCGGTGACGGTGTCGGTGACGGTGGCGGTCGCCGTGCCGCTGCCGACGACGAGGCTGCTCGAAGCCGCCGCCGGAGACGCCGGTGATGGAGGCGGTGAGGCTGGAGGCGTCGGTGTAGACGTCCTCGCCGTTGCCCGAGGCGATGACCAGCGTGCCGGTGGTGGCGCCGTCGGCGATGGTGATGTCGCCCTGGTCGGTGTGGATGGTGGTGACGCCGTGCGAAGCGGCCGACAGCGTCGCCGTGAACACGTAGTCGGCGCCGGCGCCTTCATCGACGGTCGAGGCGGTGAGGTCGACGGTGACGTCGGTGGCGGTGTCGGTGACGTCGGCCGTCGCCGTGCCGCTGCCGACGACGAGGCTCTCGAAGCCGCCGCCGGAGACGCCGGTGATGGAGGCGGTCAGGCTGGAGGCGTCGGTGTAGACGTCCTCGCCGTTGCCCGAGGCGATGACCAGCGTGCCGGTGGTGGCGCCGTCGGCGATGGTGATGTCGCCCTGGTCGGTGTGGATGGTGGTGACGCCGTGCGAAGCGGCCGACAGCGTCGCCGTGAACACGTAGTCGGCGCCGGCGCCTTCATCGACGCGTCGAGGCGGTGAGGTCGACCGTGACGTCGGTGACGGTGTCGGTGACGGCGGCGGTCGCCGTGCCGCTGCCGACGACGAGGCTCTCGAAGCCGCCGCCGGAGACGCCGGTGATGGAGGCGGTCAGGCTGGAGGCGTCGGTGTAGACGTCCTCGCCGTTGCCCGAGGCGATGACCAGCGTGCCGGTGGTGGCGCCGTCGGCGATAGTGATGTCGCCCTGGTCGGTGTGGATGGTCGTGACGCCGTGCGAAGCGGCCGACAGCGTCGCCGTGAACACGTAGTCGGCGCCGGCGCCTTCATCGACCGTCGAGGCGGTGAGGTCGACCGTGACGTCGGTGACGGTGTCGGTGACGGCGGCCGTCGCCGTGCCGCTGCCGACGACGAGGCTCTCGAAGCCGCCGCCGGAGACGCCGGTGATGGTGGCGGTGAGGCTGGAGGCGTCGGTGTAGACGTCCTCGCCGTTGCCGGAGGCGATGACCAGCGTGCCGGTGGTGGCGCCGTCGGCGATACTGATGTCGCCCTGGTCGGTGTGGATGGTGGTGACGCCGTGCGAGGCGGCCGACAGCGTCGCCGTGAACACGTAGTCGACGCCGGTCCTTCATCGACCGTCGAGGCGGTGAGGTCGACCGTCACGTCGGTGACGGTGTCGGTGACGGCGGCCGTCGCCGTGCCGCTGCCGACGACGAGGCTCTCGAAGCCGCCGCCGGAGACGCCGGTGATGGAGGCGGTGAGGCTGGAGGCGTCGGTGTAGACGTCCTCGCCGTTGCCCGAGGCGATGACCAGCGTGCCGGTGGTGGCGCCGTCGGCGATAGTGATATCGCCCTGGTCGGTGTGGATGGTGGTGACGCCGTGCGAAGCGGCCGACAGCGTCGCCGTGAACACGTAGTCGGCGCTGCCGCCTTCGACCACGCGTCGAGGCGGTGAGGTCGACGGTGACGTCGGTGGCGGTGTCGGTGACGGCGGCGGTCGCCGTGCCGCTGCCGACCACGAGGTGCTCGAAGCCGCCGCCGGAGACGCCGGTGATGGTGGCGGTGAGCGAGGAGGCGTCGGTGTAGACGTCCTCGCCGTTGCCCGAGGCGATGACCAGCGTGCCGGTGGTGGCGCCGTCGGCGATGGTGATGTCGCCCTGGTCGGTGTGGATGGTGGTGACGCCGTGCGAAGCGGCCGACAGCGTCGCCGTGAACACGTAGTCGGCGCCGGCGCCTTCATCCACGGTCGACGCGGTGAGATCGACGGTGACGTCGGTGGCGGTGTCGGTGACGGCGGCGGTCGCCGTGCCGCTGCCGACGACGAGGCTCTCGAAGCCGCCGCCGGAGACGCCGGTGATGGTGGCGGTGAGGCTAGGAGGCGTCGGTGTAGACGTCCTCGCCGTTGCCCGAGGCGATGACCAGCGTGCCGGTGGTGGCGCCGTCGGCGATGGTGATGTCGCCCTGGTCGGTGTGGATGGTGGTGACGCCGTGCGAAGCGGCCGACAGCGTGGCGGTGAAGACGTAGTCGGCAGAGCCGCCTTCACTCACGGTGGACGCGGTGAGGTCAACGGTGACGTCGGTGGCGGTGTCGGTGACGGCGGCGGTCGCCGTGCCGCTGCCGACCACCAGGCTCTCGAAGCCGCCGCCGGAGACGCCGGTGATGGAGGCGGTGAGCGAGGAGGCGTCGGTGTAGACGTCCTCGCCGTTGCCCGAGGCGATGACCAGCGTGCCGGTCGTGGCGCCGTCGGCGATGGTGATGTCGCCCTGGTCGGTGTGGATGGTGGTGACGCCGTGCGAAGCGGCCGACAGCGTCGCCGTGAACACGTAGTCGGCGCCGGCACCTTCATCACCGTCGACGCGGTGAGATCGACGGTGACGTCGGTGGCGGTGTCGGTGACGGCGGCGGTCGCCGTGCCGCTGCCGACCACGAGGCTCTCGAAGCCGCCGCCGGAGACGCCGGTGATGGAGGCGGTCAGGCTGGAGGCGTCGGTGTAGACGTCCTCGCCGTTGCCCGAGGCGATGACCAGCGTGCCGGTCGTGGCGCCGTCGGCGATGGAGATGTCGCCCTGGTCGGTGTGGATGGTGGTGACGCCGTGCGAAGCGGCCGACAGCGTGGCGGTGAACACGTAGTCGGCGCTGCCGCCTTCGACCACCGTGGACGCGGTGAGGTCGACCGTCACGTCGGTGGCGGTGTCGGTGACGGCGGCGGTCGCCGTGCCGCTGCCGACCACCAGGCTGTTCGAAGCCGCCGCCGGAGACGCCGGTGATGGAGGCGGTGAGGCTAGGAGGCGTCGGTGTAGACGTCCTCGCCGTTGCCCGAGGCGATGACCAGCGTGCCGGTGGTGGCGCCGTCGGCGATACTGATGTCGCCCTGGTCGGTGTGGATGGTGGTGACGCCGTGCGAAGCGGCCGACAGCGTCGCCGTGAAGACGTAGTCGGCGGAGCCGCCTTCGACCACGGTCGACGCGGTGAGGTCGACGGTGACGTCGGTGGCGGTGTCGGTGACGGCGGCGGTCGCCGTGCCGCTGCCGACCACCAGGCTGCTCGAAGCCGCCGCCGGAGACGCCGGTGATGCTGGCGGTCAGGCTCGAGGCGTCGGTGTAGACGTCCTCGCCGTTGCCCGAGGCGATGACCAGCGTGCCGGTCGTGGCGCCGTCGGCGATGGAGATGTCGCCCTGGTCGGTGTGGATGGTGGTGACGCCGTGCGAAGCGGCCGACAGCGTCGCCGTGAACACGTAGTCGGCGCGCCGCCTTCGACCACGGTCGACGCGGTGAGGTCGACGGTGACGTCGGTGGCGGTGTCGGTGACGGCGGCCGTCGCCGTGCCGCTGCCGACCACCAGGCTGCTCGAAGCCGCCGCCGGAGACGCCGGTGATGGAGGCGGTCAGGCTCGGAGGCGTCGGTGTAGACGTCCTCGCCGTTGCCCGAGGCGATGACCAGCGTGCCGGTGGTGGCGCCGTCGGCGATACTGATGTCGCCCTGGTCGGTGTGGATGGTGGTGATGCCGTGCGAAGCGGCCGACAGCGTCGCGGTGAACACGTAGTCGGCGCTGGCCGCCTTCGACCACCGTCGACGCGGTGAGGTCGACGGTGACGTCGGTGGCGGTGTCGGTGACGGCGGCGGTCGCCGTGCCGCTGCCGACGACGAGGCTGCTCGAAGCCGCCGCCGGAGACGCCGGTGATGCTGGCGGTCAGGCTCGAGGCGTCGGTGTAGACGTCCTCGCCGTTGCCCGAGGCGATGACCAGCGTGCCGGTGGTGGCGCCGTCGGCGATACTGATGTCGCCCTGGTCGGTGTGGATGGTGGTGACGCCGTGCGAAGCGGCCGACAGCGTCGCCGTGAACACGTAGTCGGCGCCGAGCCGCCTTCGATCGACCGTCGAGGCGGTGAGGTCGACGGTGACGTCGGTGGCGGTGTCGGTGACGGCGGCCGTCGCCGTGCCGCTGCCGACCACGAGGCTCTCGAAGCCGCCGCCGGAGACGCCGGTGATGGTGGCGGTCAGGCGAGGAGGCGTCGGTGTAGACGTCCTCGCCGTTGCCCGAGGCGATGACCAGCGTGCCGGTGGTGGCGCCGTCGGCGATAGTGATATCGCCCTGGTCGGTGTGGATGGTGGTGACGCCGTGCGAAGCGGCCGACAGCGTCGCGGTGAACACGTAGTCGGCGGGGCCGCCTTCGACCACGCGTCGAGGCGGTGAGATCGACCGTCACGTCGGTGGCGGTGTCGGTGACGGCGGCGGTGGCCGTGCCGCTGCCGACGATGAGCTGCTCGAAGCCGCCGCCGGAGACGCCGGTGATGGAGGCGGTCAGGCTCGAGGCGTCGGTGTAGACGTCCTCGCCGTTGCCCGAGGCGATGACCAGCGTGCCGGTCGTGGCGCCGTCGGCGATACTGATATCGCCCTGGTCGGTGTGGATGGTGGTGATGCCGTGCGAAGCGGCCGACAGCGTCGCCGTGAACACGTAGTCGGCAGAGCCGCCTTCGACGACCGTCGACGCGGTGAGGTCGACGGTGACGTCGGTGGCGGTGTCGGTGACGGCGGCCGTCGCCGTGCCGCTGCCGACCACGAGGCTGCTCGAAGCCGCCGCCGGAGACGCCGGTGATGCTGGCGGTCAGGCTCGAGGCGTCGGTGTAGACGTCCTCGCCGTTGCCGGAGGCGATGACCAGCGTGCCGGTGGTGGCGCCGTCGGCGATACTGATGTCGCCCTGGTCGGTGTGGATGGTGGTGATGCCGTGCGAAGCGGCCGACAGCGTCGCCGTAAAGACGTAGTCGGCGGAGCCGCCTTCGACCACGCTCGATGCCGTGAGATCGACCGTCACGTCGGTGGCGGTGTCGGTGACGGCGGCGGTGGCCGTGCCGCTGCCGACGATGAGCTGCTCGAAGCCGCCGCCGGAGACGCCGGTGATGCTGGCGGTCAGGCTCGAGGCGTCGGTGTAGACGTCCTCGCCATTGCCCGAGGCGATGACCAGCGTGCCGGTGGTGGCGCCGTCGGCGATGCGTGATGTCGCCCTGGTCGGTGTGGATGGTGGTGATGCCGTGCGAAGCGGCCGACAGCGTCGCCGTGAACACGTAGTCGGCGCCGGATCCCTTCGTCCACCGTCGACGCGGTGAGGTCGACGGTGACGTCGGTGGCGGTGTCGGTGACGGCGGCGGTCGCCGTGCCGCTGCCGACGACGAGGCTGCTCGAAGCCGCCGCCGGAGACGCCGGTGATGCTGGCGGTCAGGCTCGAGGCGTCGGTGTAGACGTCCTCGCCGTTGCCCGAGGCGATGACCAGCGTGCCGGTGGTGGCGCCGTCGGCGATGGAGATGTCGCCCTGGTCGGTGTGGATGGTGGTGACGCCGTGCGAAGCGGCCGACAGCGTCGCCGTGAACACGTAGTCGGCGCCGGCGCCTTCGATCGACCGTCGACGCGGTGAGGTCGACCGTCACGTCGGTGGCGGTGTCGGTGACGGCGGCGGTCGCCGTGCCGCTGCCGACCACGAGGCTCTCGAAGCCGCCGCCGGAGACGCCGGTGATGGTGGCGGTGAGGCTGGAGGCGTCGGTGTAGACGTCCTCGCCGTTGCCCGAGGCGATGACCAGCGTGCCGGTGGTGGCGCCGTCGGCGATACTGATATCGCCCTGGTCGGTGTGGATGGTGGTGACGCCGTGCGAAGCGGCCGACAGCGTCGCCGTGAACACGTAGTCGGCGCTGCCGCCTTCGGCCACGCTCGAGGCGGTGAGATCGACCGTCACGTCGCTGGCGGTGTCGGTGACGGCGGCCGTCGCCGTGCCGCTGCCGACCACGAGGCTCTCGAAGCCGCCGCCGGAGACGCCGGTGATGGAGGCGGTGAGCGAGGAGGCGTCGGTGTAGACGTCCTCGCCGTTGCCCGAGGCGATGACCAGCGTGCCGGTGGTGGCGCCGTCGGCGATGGAGATATCGCCCTGGTCGGTGTGGATGGTGGTGATGCCGTGCGAAGCGGCCGACAGCGTCGCCGTGAACACGTAGTCGGCGCCGCCGCCTTCATCCACGCGTCGACGCGGTGAGGTCGACGGTGACGTCGGTGGCGGTGTCGGTGACGGCGGCCGTCGCCGTGCCGCTGCCGACCACGAGGCTCTCGAAGCCGCCGCCGGAGACGCCGGTGATGCTGGCGGTCAGGCTCGAGGCGTCGGTGTAGACGTCCTCGCCGTTGCCCGAGGCGATGACCAGCGTGCCGGTCGTGGCGCCGTCGGCGATGGAGATGTCGCCCTGGTCGGTGTGGATGGTGGTGACGCCGTGCGAAGCCGACGACAAGGTCGCGGTGAACACGTAGTCGGCAGGCCGCCTTCGATCACCGTCGACGCGGTGAGGTCGACGGTGACGTCGGTGGCGGTGTCGGTGACGGCGGCGGTCGCCGTGCCGCTGCCGACCACCAGGTGTTCGAAGCCGCCGCCGGAGACGCCGGTGATGGAGGCGGTCAGGCTGGAGGCGTCGGTGTAGACGTCCTCGCCATTGCCCGAGGCGATGACCAGCGTGCCCGTGGTGGCGCCGTCGGCGATACTGATATCGCCCTGGTCGGTGTGGATGGTGGTGATGCCGTGCGAAGCGGCCGACAGCGTCGCCGTGAACACGTAGTCGGCGGAGCCGCCTTCGGCCACGCTCGAGGCCGCGAGGTCAACGGTGACGTCGGTGGCGGTGTCGGTGACGGCCGCGGTGGCCGTGCCGCTGCCGACCACGAGGCTGCTCGAAGCCGCCGCCGGAGACGCCGGTGATGGAGGCGGTGAGCGAGGAGGCGTCGGTGTAGACGTCCTCGCCGTTGCCCGAGGCGATGACCAGCGTGCCGGTCGTGGCGCCGTCGGCGATGGAGATATCGCCCTGGTCGGTGTGGATGGTGGTGATGCCGTGCGAAGCGGCCGACAGCGTGGCGGTGAACACGTAGTCGGCGCTGCCGCCTTCGACCACGCTCGATGCCGTGAGGTCGACCGTCACGTCGCTGGCGGTGTCGGTGACGGCGGCGGTCGCCGTGCCGCTGCCGACCACCAGGTGCTCGAAGCCGCCGCCGGAGACGCCGGTGATGGAGGCGGTGAGCGATGAGGCGTCGGTGTAGACGTCCTCGCCGTTGCCGGAGGCGATGACCAGCGTGCCGCTGGTGGCGCCGTCGGCGATACTGATATCGCCCTGGTCGGTGTGGATGGTGGTGATGCCGTGCGAAGCGGCCGACAGCGTGGCGGTGAACACGTAGTCGGCGCTGCCGCCTTCGACCACCGTGGACGCGGTGAGGTCGACCGTCACGTCGCTGGCGGTGTCGGTGACGGCGGCGGTCGCCGTGCCGCTGCCGACCACCAGGTGTTCGAAGCCGCCGCCGGAGACGCCGGTGATGGAGGCGGTCAGGCTGGAGGCGTCGGTGTAGACGTCCTCGCCATTGCCCGAGGCGATGACCAGCGTGCCCGTGGTGGCGCCGTCGGCGATACTGATATCCCCCTGGTCGGTGTGGATGGTGGTGATGCCGTGCGAAGCGGCCGACAGCGTCGCCGTGAAGACGTAGTCGGCGCTGCCGCCTTCGACGACCGTCGAGGCGGTGAGATCGACCGTCGCTATGTAACCCTCGGGGGCCGGAGTGACAGCCCCCCCCGCCTGGCCAACAACGTCGGGTGTTGCGACGTCAGAGTCGGTTGCAATGGCGCCCCGCTTGGCAAACGCGTCGGGAGCCGTTCCAGCAGCCCTCGCTGCCTCGGGTGAGATTTGATCTGCGGCATCGTCCGCCAGAATACTATCGATCAATGCCTGAGACGTGCCGCTGCCTGAGACGCCAGCAAACACATGCTCGGACCGGACCAGGGAAACTGGCCTTCCATCGACAGCGAGAGCGGTCGTTCCGGGTCCTTGCGAGGGGGAGGTCTCACTCCCGCTCGCTGCCGTCGACCTGGCAATCGGAAGCTGGTGGCCAATTGGCCGGCCTGCCGCAGCATCCGCTTCAGTCAGGTGCTCGGCGGCAGCGGCGTCAGCGAGAACGGCCACTCCGGCGGACGTGAGAACGACCCCATCGAAATTCAGGCCAGCGCGGCGTGCGAGCGCCCTGACGTCCAAGCGGGCATTTTTATGTTCGTTATTCGACATGGGTATGGGGTACTGCCAATCGGTCCACTAATGGTGTCAAATCATTATTGGCGAGCCGTGAACTTCAGCATAAGGACAATCAAATCTCACCATTGAACTGCGTCCATTCACGTTCGATCCACCCCACGCTACAATGCGACATGGGTGCGTGCTAAAAAGCGACGGCTGGAAAGGATGCGGTTGGGGTGGGCAAGAAAGGTCGCATCTGAGGTTATTGCTAAAAGTTATTGCTGAAAGGTATTTCAAAATCGTTCGTCAACGAGGCGTTAATGCCGTTTACGGGCCGTTTACGCGCCGTTTATGGGCCTTAAATCCGAACTCTTGCGTCTGCGATAAATCGAATGAATGGCGAGTTCGATATAAATCCCACCATTGCTCTTGATGGATACGCAAACGCGTTGTGAGTAGTTGAGAGGAGGCATTCACCCGCATGCTCCCTCCGAGGGGTGCGCGGCCATCCTGCAGCAGGCCGGGGAACCAGAGAATCATGCTGACGACGGAGGAGGTGGCAGCCGACGGCCCGTGTGGACACAGCCAATTCGCCGCCGACCGATGCCTGACCGCTTGCAACGACCTCTATCGCCAGATCTATGATTTGCCTGTGCATCTGACGCAGCCGGGCACGCCGCTGATGGCCATCGTGCACCACTTCATCCAGAGCGAGACGGGCGTCGCGCCCCCAGGCGAACTCGCCGAGGTCCGGGGGTGGATCGCACGCCACGTTGAACAATTGGCACCCGGAACCTCATCGGCGCATGCGCACTTTCTCAACGATGGCCGCGTGATTTTCGTGCGCAGTTACCCTCAGCCAGAAGGCGGGTGGCGGGAGGTTCACGAAGACATCACCGAAAAATGGCGGGCCGAAGCGCAGGTCCTGCATCTGCATGACGGTTCGCACGCTGACCGTCTCGCCATCGATGGGCGCCTGCGCGCAGCATTGGCGCGCGCGGCGCGCGGCGACCGGTTCGCGATCCTGTTCTTAGAATTTGATACCGTGACAGCGGTGAAGCAGCGCATCGGCAAGCCAATCGAAGAGGCCGATCTACGCGCGGCGCTTAGCGACCATCAGTTCGAACTGAAATACCAGCCCATCGTAAGTCTAGCGCGAAACACGATTGTAAGCTCTGAGGCTCTCATTCGCTGGCGCAAGCCCGACGTCGGCCTGATCCTGCCGGCGGAATTCATTCTCATCGCCGAGAAATCCGGATTCATGGTCGAGCTTGGTGAATGGGTGTTAAAACAAGCATGCGGCACAGCCGTTTATTGGCCAGATCCCGTTCGCATCGCCGTCAATGTAGCGGCCTCGCAACTCGAAACGGCGGGATTCGCAAATGTTGTCGGCGCGGCTTTAGAGTCGTCTTCGCTGCCAGCAGCGCGCCTTGAGATTGAAATTTCGGAATTGACCCTGCGCAAGGACGACAAGTGCACGCTCGATACGCTGCGTGAGATCCGCCGCATGGGCGTCAGGATTGCGCTGGAGAATTTTGGAGCCGGCTATTCGTCGATTGAGCAGCTGCATAAGTTCCCCGTCGATATCATCAAAATCGATCCGTCGTTGATCAACTCAACGGCGGCGGAGGAAAGCAAGGAAGCGTTTCGCGCGGTGGTGACGCTCTCGCGCAGTCTCGCCGCGACCACGACAGTGAAGGGCATCGAATCCGCAGAGCAGTTGCAGTTCGCACGCGAGGCCGGCTGCGACGAAGCCCAAGGGTATTACATTTGCCCACCGCTCCCGGTCGAAGGCTCTGACCTCGCATGGCAACCTGGCCCGCAAGACGGACATCGAGACCGGGGTCCGGTCGCAAGCGATGCCTCGTTCGACGCGACGGAACGCAATCCGCAGTTCGTCGATGACCTGACACCCATCGCGATCCGCCAAGGCGGCCGGTAAGCTCTCGGTCGCCGGCGTGCGCGCTATGCAGTCGACGCGCCGAGCCTCCGAGGTGCATCTCCTGCGCCCAGCTAGCTGTTCTGCCCCGGCAAGTGCCAAGGCGGCCAAATGGCGCCCAATATCTGTCACAAGCCTGGTCCTTCGGTGCTAGGCGCCTGATCGCACGGAACGTCGTGCAGCGACTGCATTAGGTCCGGCCACGGGAGTATGATACCTTGTCCCTACGCAGCACTTGCCCGCTTTAACCGAGCGGACTTGGCTCCTTGTCGATGGTCAAGACGTTCTGCACATGCGGGCATTGATCGACGGCGCGGGACACAAACGACCGTCCAGGTCGCACTGCCTCAGGCCATCGGCGCGTTGCCGCGCCCGAGAATATCATGCGACGCAACAGCTTCGGGAATGGCGCCCCAATTGCGCGATCTCATGCGAAGCGCGCTCACATGAAGCGTTTAACCTCGGAGGCCGATGTGGACACACAGGCATTACTCACGGAACAGCGGCGGCTCGGCGACGAGTATCGGGCCGTGGAAAGGTCCATGCTCGAATTCACCAACCTTCTCGCTGGAACGGGGCTTACGGCAGCCAGCCGATCGCGAGCCGAGGCGATGCTGGCGACCAGCGCGGCCGAACTGATGCGGCTCGGAGCGAGACGGCTTGAGCTTGATGCAGCCGTCAGTTCACTGCGCCCGGACGCTACCTCCGATGCGACATCTGGCAAGCTCGACCGCCCACGGTCCGATCATGTCCAGACATAAGTTCAAGGTCGGCCAGACGGTCGGGTATGCGCGATCGCATATTGGCATGGTGCCGTCGGCGGGCTCATACAAGGTCGTGCAACTGATGCCGACCGAGGGCCGCGACTACCTCTACCGCATCAAAGCTGTCGCCGAGGTGTTCGAGCGGGTTGCGCGCGAAAGCGAACTATCTTTGCCAGCCGCGGCAGACTGACAGCGCGTGCATCGCGACGCGACGACCGATCGCCTAGATCCTTGCACGCTCGCAATGACCAACAATCAGGCCGCGATATCCAGACATATGCAGCGCTGACGTCGAGGCGGCGCGAGGAGAAACGCATGACGGAAAAACTCCAAGAACATAAGATCGATAAGATCATCGCGGACCGCAAAGCAGCCGCCGCGGCCGACGCAGCTAAAAACGCCGAGATCCACCAGCGCGCATCCGACCTCGCGGTCCAAGTGCGCGACGCCTTTGCGGCGTTCGAGGACACGCTTCGGGCCGAGATCAAGAAGGCCAACGCGGCCATCAAGCGCGGCGCGGGCACGGAAGAATTCAAGTACGAGGCACACGTCGCCCCCGGTGCCGGCAAGCTTGCGGCGGCCGAACTTATGCTGATGAATGCCGACGCCGTGCTCAGCCAGTATTCGCTGGCGATCGATGCCGCCACAGGCAAAATTGCGGTGCGCAGCAAGACCGGGCCGCTCAATCAGGGACTGGCCAACGTGCTGACCGTCAAGGATGTCGATTGGGCTGACTTCCTCACCGACATGTACGCCGGCAGCACGCGATAAACGCCAGTCGGCGAGACACCCGTGTATGCTGGGTGTCACGCGCATTTGGAGAACCATCATGGAAACTGCCGCGCAACTCGAAGCCAGTCGCCTGCAAGCCGAGGTCCAGGGCGTGCTGCGCCAAGTGAAAGCGATCACCAACGACGCCGAAGCGGCATTGCGCAGTGGCGATCAGACGCCGGCGCAAGGCGAGCGTGCCAAGGCGCGCCTGAGCGAGCTGAACGCTCGGCTGCCAGCCCTCTACGCACGGCTGCGCGAGATCGGCGCCCCAGCCGAGTGATCGCCTCCGTAGGGGCTGGTCGTCAGCGGAGCGCCGGACCGGGTACAAATAGCGTCAGGCATGTAACGGAAATGAAGCGCAACGACCGCTTGGACACGGCTATCCGCAACGCGATCGAGACGGCGGGCTGCCTCGATGAGGAACAGCTGGCGGCAGCAGTGGCACGCGCGCTGCGCAAGGACGGCATGCTGTCGATCACAGCGGAGTCGGTGATCGCCTACCTCGAGGTCCACGGCGCCGACATCCTCGGTCCGCCCGTGCAGGCCACTCAGCTGGAGGTGGACTTCGTGCACATTCAACAACGGCTCGCCGAGCGCATCGGTGCCACGGAGGGTGAGCGTCTGCCCGACGTGCTGGCGCGTGGCATCGCAGCCGAAGACCCGGTGGCGGTGGCGTTGCGTGATTGGTTGCAGGAGAACCCGCAGCAGGCGTTTAGCGTTTCCGACGAGCTGTTGGCATTGTTGCGCGCGGCGGAAGCCAAGCTGCTCCAGTAATCACTCTCAATGTTCCAGTTGAGGCAGCAACGCCTCCAGCTCGGCCAGTCGCTGCATGGTGGTGCGCAGCGTGCACAGCGCAGCAGCCGCCTCGCCGTGCTCGGCACCGTTGAACGACAGCACCTGCTTGTGAAAGGCACAGTCCTGCGACTGATATTTCAGCCAGGACTTCTGCGCCTCGACAAGCGCCTGCTTAGCCTCCGGCGTCTGCGCGTCGAGCACCTCCATGTAGGCGGCTGCCAGGCGCTTGCCGTAGTCCTTCTCTTCCGCCTTCAGGCAATTGGTAACGCTGAGCGAGTGGGCGTGTTCGGCCGCGCACTGCCGATGAATGTCGTCGGGCGTGTTGTCAGCCGCCCGCGCCGCTGCCGTCGCGCCGAGAAATATTAGCGCCGCCACGACAATTGCACCGAGAAACTTCATCGAATTCTCCATATCCCCATCTCACTCTGCGCCAGCATATCGCAATCCTGGCCAGCGCCGACAGGCCAGTAAGAATTCCAGTGCATCCATGACGTCAAGCAAGCGGAGTGTCTTCATGCATTCGATTGGTCGCATCGCAACGGCACTGGCTCTGACGTGCCTGCTGCCGGCCGGCGCCATGGCCGACCCCGACTACATAGAGGCGAGCACCAAAGGGCTCGCCAAAGCCTACGGCGAGGAGGTCGCCGAGCGCGCCTTGTCGGATGAGATGACCCAGGCGCGCACCGAGTTGATCAAGGAGAGCCTCAGCCCGGGAGAGGGCTGTCCGGACGACCCGGATTTCTCGTTGACCGCGATGGTTCCCTACAAGGTCGATGGCGACGTGATGTGGATCGAGCGGTATACGGTCGACTGCCAGACCGAACTGCACCGCACCATCCTGATGATCCTCAAGGACGGCGAAATCCAAGCCGTGCCAATGGCTCCGGGTACGACCATTGCCGATCCGCAACTGCAGATCGACGCCGCCAACTTCGTCAAAACTGCCGCGATGACGCGTACCGCGGGGAAATGCGCCGAGGCGACCGTGACCGATACCGCCGTCGCCAGCCCTCCGGAGAAGCTCGGCCTGCCCTGGAAAGAATCATGGACCGCGCAGGCTTGCGGCAAGGCCTATACTTTCCCTGTCAGCTTCACGCCGAGCGCCGGGGGCGGTACGGATATATCCGTGGTGGCCTCGGAGTAGTCGGGGCCGGATTAACTGAACCGTTGGGAAGCGCGAACCGGGCTGTACGGCGGCGCGGGAAACCCGCTAAAATGGCGCGGGACAGTTTGCGTGTGGAGGGCGGCATGGCGGCGGGTATCGATGCGGTGATTGCGGCGCTGCGCGTGGTGCTCGAGGAAGCCCAGAAGAGCAACGCACCGCAGGCCAAGGCCAACGCCGCCAACTGCTGGATCAACCGGCTGCCGGGCGCCTGGACCGGACGATGGCGCAAGCTCGTGGTGCCTGCCAACAGCAGCGGCGAAATCCCGCGCGGCGAATTTATCGGGCACGTTCGCGCCGTGCTCGCCTATCTGGAGACGAGTTCGCGAGACCCGGCGCCCGCGCAAGTGGTGGCTGACGCGCCAGCGCAACGCGGCGCCACAGATGGCCACGCCACCGCAAGTGCAGCACCAGGTCCGCCCGGTAAACCTGCTGCGCGTACGCAAGCCGATGCCCGGCGTTCACTAGGCGACATCGGCGCTCCCTCGATGCTGAAAACCTGCGTTTTCCGGCGCGCTGTTCTTTAAGGAACGGCGCCGAGGATGGTGGCTGCGCAATATGCGCGCCCCTCCAAGCGGACGTAACCCATGCGCCATCTTCACCGTAGACATCAGGAGCCGACCGCCCCGCCACGCCTGAACGAGGGAAACATGGACGCGCCTGCCTTGCGCCGTGATGTCGCCTTCGCCAGCGGCGGCGTCACGTGCCGTGCCTGGTTGTACGAGCCAGCGGCGAGCTTCGCGCGACCCGCGCCCTGCATCGTCATGGCGCACGGGCTCGGCGGCACCCGCAATGCGTCGCTGGAGCCATACGCGATCCGCTTTGCGGCCGCGGGATTCTATGTGCTGCTATTCGACTATCGCTATCTCGGCGACAGCGACGGCGAGCCGCGCCAGTTCATCTCAAACGAACGTCAGCTGGAGGACTGGAGCGCGGCGATCGCCTGCGCACGCGCACAGCCGGGCGTTGACGCGGCGCGTATCGGACTGTGGGGCTGTTCACTGGCGGGCGGACACGTGATCATCGCGGCAGCGCGCGACAAGACCATCGCCGCTGTAGCGGCGCAGTGTCCGATGCTCGACGGCATGGCCAGCGCGCGCATGGCGACGCGGCAGGCCGGTGCGGCTATGACAGCGCGCATGGCCGGCGCGGCGCTGCTCGACCTGATGCGTGCCGGCCTCGGCCTGTCGCCACACTACGTGCCGCTCGCGGCGCCACCGGGCGAGCTTGCGGCGATGGTCGCGCCTGACGCCTATATGGGCTGCCTGTCCATCATGCCGCCCGGCTGGCGCAACGAGGTTGCGGCGCGCTTCCTGCTGGCGCTGCCGTTCTATCGACCTTCGCGCCACGCCGCCGAGGTGACTTGCCCGACGCTTATCATCGCCTGCGCGAACGACACCGTCGCTTCGACCAAGGCAGCCGCTGAAACGGCCGCGCGCATCGGCGACAAGGCGCGTCTCGTCACGCTGCCTATCGGGCATTTCGACATTTACCTCGGCGTATGGCTCGAGCGGTCGTGCGGCGAACAACTGGATTTCTTCCAGACAACGCTAAAGCGCGCTCGCGCCGTCGTTAAGGCCTAGTGAACACTGGCTTTTGAACAATTGCCGATCTTGTTTGCGAACGAGTTCGGCATACGTCTAGCGCAGGCTCATGCCTGCATGACGCGCCCCGGCCAAGCAACGGTAGCCGCGCGCCTGCGGAAACGCCTCTAGCCAGCTCACGTATTGCCAACTCCCATGGCGGAGCGCAGCCAGCAAAGTCCGAGACGTTTCCTCACGATCCATTGAACACGGAGGAAAGCACTCATGGCCAAGGTTCTAGCCGTTCTCTACGACGATCCGGTCGACGGATATCCAAAGACATATGCGCGCGACGACATCCCGCGGATCGAGCGCTACGCCGACGGGCAGAAGCCACCCACGCCCAAAGCCATCGATTTCAAGCCGGGGCAGTTGCTCGGCAGCGTCTCGGGCGAACTCGGGTTGCGCAAGTTCCTCGAAAGTCAGGGCCACACGCTGGTCGTCACCTCCGACAAGGACGGGCCCAATTCGGTGTTCGAGCGCGAATTGCCCGACGCCGATATCGTCATCTCGCAGCCGTTCTGGCCCGCCTACCTCACCAAGGAGCGCCTCGCCAAGGCCAAGAAGCTGAAGCTCGCCATCACCGCCGGCATCGGCTCCGACCACGTCGACCTCGAAGAGGCGATGAACAAAGGCATCACTGTTGCAGAGGTGACGTTCTCCAACTCGATCAGCGTCGCCGAGCATGTGGTGATGATGATCCTCGCGCTGGTGCGCAACTATCTGCCCTCGCATGAATGGGTGAAGAAGGGCGGCTGGAACATCGCCGACAGCGTCGAGCGCTCGTATGACCTGGAGGGCATGAACGTCGGGTCGGTCGCTGCCGGCCGCATCGGCCTCGCCGTGCTGCGTCGCTTGAAACCCTTCGACGTGAAGCTCCACTACACCGACAAGCACCGGCTGCCGGAGGCGGTCGAGAAGGAGCTCGGCCTCACCTATCACAAGAACGTCGAGGACATGGTGAAGGTCTGCGATGTGGTGACGATCAACGCGCCTCTGCATCCCGAGACCGAGGACATGTTCAACGACAAGCTGATCGCCAAGATGAAGCGCGGCTCCTACCTGATCAACACGGCGCGCGGCAAGATCGTCAATCGCGATGCGGTGGTGCGGGCGCTGGAAAGCGGCCAGCTTGCCGGCTATGCCGGCGACGTGTGGTTCCCGCAGCCGGCGCCGAAGGATCATCCGTGGCGGACAATGCCTCACAACGGGATGACACCGCATATCTCCGGCTCCTCGCTGTCGGCACAGGCGCGCTACGCCGCCGGCACGCGCGAGATCTTGGAGAGCTACTTCGACAAGAAGCCGATCCGCACCGAGTATCTGATCGTCGACAAGGGCAAGCTCGCCGGCACCGGCGCGCATTCCTACAGCGCCGGCGATGCCACCAAGGGCTTGGCCGACGCCGCGCATTTCAAGAAGAGCGCTTAAGGCTTGCTGCGACGGCGCCGGGCCAAAGTCTGGCGCCGTCTCAAGCGGCGAGGAACGGGCTCATGTCCTGCGGCGTCGCGCGCACGCCGGTGAGCGGCGCCGCATCGAAAGTCAGCCCGTAATCCTGCTGCATGTGGAGGAGCGCGCGCTCGGCCAACGCGGTTATGGTCAGCAGCGGATTGACGCCCAGCGAACGCGGGATCACCGAGCCATCGACGACGTAAAGACCCTCGTGCACCGCCGTTGTCTCACGCCCGGCGCCGGCATCGAACACCTGGCCCTTGTGGTTGACGACGCCGTCGTGACGCTCACGGCCCATGCCGGCGCCTCCGAGCGGATGCGCCGTCGCCGGCTGGCTGCCCATGACGGTGCCCGCCAATGGGTTCTTCACATAGCTGCCGCCCGCCTCGTTGACGATCGCTGACAGCATCGCATCGAGCCGGGCATAGACGGGCTCGTTTTTCGCGTCCGGCCAAGCGAGCGATAGCCGATCATCTTCGAGCACGAAGCGGCCCGATGCGCTGTCGTGGGAGACGGCAAAGAACGTCTGCAGCTTGGCGAAGGGTCCCTTGTAGACGCCGTTGACGAGGCTCTGCAGGGCGCCGAGGATGCGCCCGTTGGGAATGAACATGACCGGCAGAATCGGCGCCAGCGCCGAAGGCAACACGCCTTCCTGCACGCGCAGCTCGTTGGCGAGCGTCGACGGGTCGTCGATCTCCAGTTGCCCGGTAACGGCGGCGCCCACCTCGGCGCCTTCGATCTTGGCCGGAAAGCCGACGCCGACGGCGTTGACCGGATCGCGCGCGCCATAGCCGAATGCGATGATGTCGCCGTTGGCCGAAAAGCGCTCACCGACGCGGTCGGAGAGAGGCAGCCCCAGAGCCCGCGAGCGCAGGAGAATCTCGGTCGTGCCCAGCGTGCCGGCGCCCAGCACGACCATGGCCGCGTTGAGGACGAGAACCGTTTCGCTGCCGCCCTTATCGAGGCGGCGCACGTGCACCTCCCAGCCGCCCCCGGGGGCCTTGGCGAGGTGGCGCACGCCGGCGTGGGTGAAGAGCTCGGCGCCGTGCCGCACGGCGTCGGGCAGATAGGTCATCGCCACGGAATTCTTGGCGCCGACGTTGCAGCCGCCGCAGCAGTCGCCGCAACGCGTGCAGCCCGGTTGCTCGACGCCGGCGACATTGACGGTCGGATCGAAGCTGACGGTAATCGTCGGGGCGACGATGTCGTAGCCGAGCGCGGCACCCGCCGCCTCCAGTGTCTTGAACTTGCTGAAGCCGCTGGCGCGCGGGTCGCTTTGCGGGTTTAGCCACAGCCTAGCACGCCGATAGCCTTCATCGAGGAGGCCGTCCTGGGCGATCTGGCCGGGCCAGCGCTCGTCGGCGAAGACGCGGGAATCGGGGCGTAGCGCGACGCCGGCATTGATCAGCGAGCCGCCGCCTAATCCGCAGCCGACGAGCACGTGCATGTCCTCGCCGAGCCGCACGTCGTAAAGCGCCGACGTAGGACCGGTGCGCAGCCGCTTGCCCGACACCTGCATCTCGTTCTTGAGGTCGGGGAAGCGGTTGGGAAATGAGCCGGTGAGCACCTCGCGGCCGCGCTCGAGCACGGCCACCGATTTGCCGGCGCGGGACAACCGCGAGGCGGCGACACCGCCACCATAGCCCGAGCCGACGACGATGACGTCGTAGCGGCTGCGGACATGATCGAGGGTTCGCGACAGGCCGGCCATGAACAGTTCCCAGTTGCCCTGACGTCAGCTAGCCGATCTTACCCGACCGTTATGTGGCGTCGCTGCACGATCGGGGCAAAAAACACACGACACGCAGCACCCTACCGAACCCGCTACCAAGGACGCTTTAATTCCATCTGCGCCGCATTGAGCTGAGGATCGGAACAAGTTGTAGCGCCTGCGAATCCGCGCCCCTCGCACCGAGCGCCAGCCGGACAGCACTCAGCAAAGCGCCCCAGGCCGTGGCCCCGGGGCTGCTGTCGTGTGCAATCCATTAAAGCGAGGTCAGTGCACCGGCAGCGGGGCAACGGCTCCGGCCTGCTTGGCGGCCTCCGCCGGGTACTTCTTCTTTGCCACCGTCTTCGCCAAGTCGCCGACCTCGCCCTGCAACGCGTCGGCCATGATCCGCCCGAGGCAGCCATAGCTCATGTCGTTGGGGTGGAACTGGTCGGCGGCCAGCAGCTGCTGCGGGGTAAACTGGGCGCTGGTGACGAGGTTCTTCATGATGGCAAAGCGCTGCAGGATCGGAATGCGGCGCTGAGCAGCGATCTGGCGCATGGCGACGAGGAAGCGCGGGAAGTCGCGCACCTTCTCGGCCTTGGGGAAATACTGCATGTCGAGCAGCACCACGTCGATCCCGGCGCGGTGCAGTTCGTCGACGCCGGCGCCGACCGTCTCGCGGAACTTGTCGACGGACACGAGGCGCATGGCATCGTTGACGCCCGTCTGCCAGATAACCAGCGTCGGCTGGCGAGGAATGACGTCCTTCTTGATACGACGCAGCATGTCGGTAGCTAGCTGACCGCCGATGCCGAGGTTCTCGACTGTGATTTTGCTCTGGGGAAAACGCTGCCGGAGCTCCGCCTGCAGCTTCACCGGATAGCAGGCCGTCGGACTCGAAGCGCCTATGCCCTGAGTGCTGGATGACCCCAGAGCTACGATGCGCACCGGCTGTCCGGCTGCGAGTGCTGCTGAGAACTTCGGCAGTGGCGCGTCAAACCGCGCGAGGGAGGGAGGAGCCATGCACTTCGGGCTGGCTCCAGCCGAGACCGGCAATGCGATCGCTATGCTTGCAACTGCTCCGAACCAGAGCGCCGCTCGGCGAAGTACTTGCGCATTGCCTGCGCGAGAGCCCAGTCCGTGCCGCGATTGCGCATTGCAAGTGCCCATGCAGTCCCCATCAAGATCCCGATGCCCACTGTATTGACCAGGATCTGTAGTGCGAGTCCGGTGCCGGCTTCAACCATGACAATCCAGCCAACGAACGACAATAGCGTACCGAGGCAGAAGATTTCGAGGGAATGCCGACCGCAGTGCGCTATGCCCTTGGCCCAGGTGCGATTAAGCCACTGGCTTTGGGGCGACAGTAAGATCAACGCGAGGTATCCTAACGCGACAACGTGCATCAGACGCCACGGAGACAGATAGGTTTTATCGATATTGCCGAGCAGGTCGGGCGAAACGAGTTCGTGCTTTTTCCAAGCCGGGTATTTGCGTCCACGGCGCGACGAAGATAAACGCGAAAGCGAGATAACTGATCGCTGCCCACATCACCGGGCGCGAGGCTGGGATGGGACCCTGACGGCTGAAGTGAGCCGTCAATGCGCCGATGGTGATGAGCAGCTGCCAAGCGAACGGATTGAACACCCAGCCGTGCGGATGAATGGTGCTCGGCAGGTTCATCGACAGCAGGTTAGCGGCGGCCCACAATCCAACCGAGAGCACCAGCGCCTGCCAAGGATTGCGCTGCATAAGCCAGAGCACGAATGGCAGCCAGAACATCAACAGCACGATGTACAGCGGAAGGATGTTGAGCATGTTCGGCTGGTTGACGAGAAGCGCCGCGAGCACCGTCGAGCGCGTCGGGTCTTCGACGAACAAGTGCACGCCGATATTTTTCATGTACGCAAAGTTGCCGAAATAGGTGGCCGCAAATGCCAAGATCAGGCCGCAGATGATGACCAGTGCCATGTGCCAGAGGTAGATGTCGCGGACCCGCTCGAAGACGCGGGCGACGCCGGCCTTGAAACCCTGGTTATCGAACACGCGTCCATAGGCGAGCACGGCTGAGAAGCCGGCCAGCAGGACGAACACCTCAGCGGCGTCTGCCAAACCGAAGTTGCGAAGCGTGAACTTGGCGAGCACGTTATCGGGGACGTGATCGACGAAGATGAAGAGGAGCGCCAGGCCGCGAAAGAAATCGATCCGCAGGTCGCGCTGTGCACCAGAGCTCGATACGCTCGTCGGCATGTTCTGTCTCACCTGGCTTACCGGAATATATCGTTAGCGACCGTGCCAATTTGCACGATCTGACGGACCGAACAACGCGACATGCCGGTCGGCAGTTCCTGCATCGAAATACGGCACCACAGGGGCTTGGGCATGGTTGTCTCTTGCTGGGAAGGGTTTGGCGCCCCGAATCTCAACGGCAGCTGGCGGCCTGGCCACAGAGAACCACTGTTCGGATGAACCAAAGCTGAACTCGGCCCCGCGCAACTATGGCCCGGCTCAAAGGCCATAGACAACAGCTCCGCCGGTGAGACCTGCTCCCGCCGCGCACATGAGAACTCGCCCGCCCGGTGGCAAGCGACCTTCTCCGGCGGCCACGGATAGTGAAAGCGGAATGGTTGCCGCCGAGCTGTTCCCGTATCGGGCCACTGTTGAGACGACCTTCTCCCCGGGGACGCCGAGCTGCTGGGCGACGGCGGCGATGATGCGGCCGTTGGCCTGATGCGGGACGAGGCAATCGATGTCCGCGACGCCGAGACCGGCCGCCTGCAAGGCCGCCCGCGAGGAGGCCGCCATCATGTCGACGGCGCGCGAGAACACGGCCTGGCCGTCGGCGATGGTCATCAGCGTATCCTCGACGGCGACGTCCGCTCCGAACGGGCGGCGGCTGCCCCCGGCGGCGATCTGGATGAGGCCGTAGCCGCTGCCATCCGCCGACAGCTTGGCGCCGAGGACGCCGCTACCGGGCCTCAGCTCGGGGGTCAGCACTATCGCCCCGGCGGCGTCGGCGAACAGCACGCAGCTGGCGCGCTCGGCCGGATTGATGCGGCGGGACAGGATGTTGGCCGCGACTACCAGCACCGGCGCGCCGTGCGTGCGCACGAAGCCGTCGGCCAGCGTCAGTGCATAGAGGAAGCCGGCGCAGGCGCCCGCGAGGTCGATGCCGCCCGAGTTGCGCAAGCCCAACCGATGGGCAAGCAGCGGCGCAGACGGGGGAAGCGGGTGATCGGGCGTGCTGGTCGCGAGCAATGTCAGGGCAATGTCGGCCCGGTCGATGCCGGCGTTGGCGAGCGCCATCTCGGCGGCCGGGGTCGCAATGTCCGTCAGCGCCTGGTCGGGGCTCGCATAGCGACGCTCCTCGATGCCGGTGCGCCGCAGAATCCAGCCCGGCTCGAGGCCGAGCCGATCCTCGATCTCGGCATTTGCGACGCGGCGCTCGGGCACGTAGTGGCCAAAGCCGGTCATCCTCGTTCCGGCAGCGCTCATGCGGCGTCTCCCGCCAGAACCGAGGGCGCCTCGGCGATGGCGGCGTAGACGGTGTCAAGTTCGCCGGGTGCAATGCAGTAGGGGGGCATGACGTAGATGGTATTGCCCAAGGGGCGCAGGAGCACCCCCCGGTCGATGAAGAATTGCGTTAGGCGCGGCCCGACCGAGGCGAGGTAGCCGGCATCGGGGACCTGCAGATCGAGCGCGGTGATGGTGCCGAGCTGGCGGACGTTGGCAAAGCGCGCGTCGCCCTCAAATGGCGCGAGGCGGCTCGCCTGTGCCTCCGCGAGCATAGCAAGGCGCTCCGCCATCGGTTCGGTCTGCCATAAATCGAGGTTGGCGACGGCCGCCGCGCAGGCGATGGGGTTTGCCGTGTAGGAACTCGAGTGGAAGAAGGTCTTGGTCCGGTCGCTCGAGTGGTGGGCGGCGAAGATTGCCGGTGTGCACAGCGTGGCCGCCAAGGGCAGCGAGCCGCCGGTGATGCCCTTGGCGAGGCACATGATGTCGGGTGAGATATCGGCCTTGGTGCAGGCGAAAGCTTCGCCGGTGCGCCCCCAGCCGGTCATAACCTCGTCGGCGATGAACAGCACACCGTGCCTTTCGGCGATGGCCTTCAGGTCGCGCAGCACGCTCTCGGCATAGATGAGCATGCCGCCGGCGCCGAGGATCAGCGGCTCCAGTATGAGCGCGGCGACGGGCTCGGCGGCGCATGCGGCGTCGAAGGCGTCGAGCGTCGCCTGCTCGTGGCCGGCAGCCGGGAACGGGATGCGGTGCACGTCGAAAAGCAGCGGCTCGTAGGCGGCGCTGAACACGCCGCGCGCTCCGACCGACATGCCGCCCACGGTATCGCCGTGGTAGCCGTGCTCCAGTGCCACGATGCGCCGACGCGGCTCTCCAATATTGCGCCAGTAGCCGAGCGCCATTTTCAGCGCCACTTCGACCGAGGTGGAGCCACTGTCTGAAAAGAAGACGTGCGCCAGTCCAGGCGGGGCCATATCGATCAATCCGCGCGCCAGCATCTCGGCGGGAGCGTGCGTGAACCCGGCGAAGATGACCTGATCGAGCCGCCGCGCCTGTTCCTCTATGGCGCCGATGATGCGCGGATGCCCGTGCCCGTGAGTGACGACCCACCACGATGAAATCGCATCGAGGATCAGATCGCCGTCGCGCGTCTTGAGCCAAGCGCCGCGCGCGCCGCTGATGGGGATCATCTCCGGCTGCACTGCGTGCTGCGTGAAGGGATGCCAGATGGGGCTGCCGGTGCCGGTCGTCATGCCGACACCGGGGCGAGAAAGTCGGCGGCGCGGAAGTTGGCGGCGAAGGCGGCACGCAGGGAACCGGCATCGAGCGGATCAAGCAGCGGCAGGCGACCCAGCCGGCGCACGTCGCCTATGGCCGCGATGGTGCGTTCGGAATCTGCGTTTTCATCGCCGACGAAGGCGATGCCGACGATCGGGATTAAACGGCGTCGCAAAGCCTCGATGGAAAGGAGGCTGTGGTTGATGGTGCCCAGCCGAGTCGACGCGACGAGCACCACGGGAGCTGCCCAGCGCGCCAGCAGATCGATCTGTAGAAGGCGGCGCGTGAGCGGCACCAGCAGCCCTCCGGCCGCCTCGACGACGAGCGGAATGCCGCCGATGGTTTGCGGCAGCACGGCAAGGCGCGCCACATCGATCTCCACGCCGTCGCGCTCGGCGGCGAGATGCGGGGAGGCGGCCGTTGTCAGACGGTAGACTTCGGGCAGGACGCGGTCGGCCGGCACGTCGGCGAGACGCTGCACGGCAACGGTATCGGTCTCGGGATCTGATCCCGCCTGCACCGGCTTCCAATAGGCGGCGCCAAGCGCGTCGGCCAGCGCCGCCGCAAAAACGGTCTTGCCCACGTCGGTATCGGTACCGGTGACGACGATGGCCGGGTTCATGCGTCGAGCCTTTTGAGCTCTTCGGCGAGCGCTTCCGCCATCGCCGATACCTGCTCCAGATCGACGTTGAGCGTCAGCGACAGGCGCAGGCGCGCGGTGCCTTCCGGCACGGTCGGCGGGCGCACGGCGCGAATGTCGAAGCCGCGGCCCTGCATAGCGGCGGCGAGGCGCGTTGCCCGCTCGTCGGCGCCGACGACGACCGGCTGGATATGCGAACCGGACGGCTGCAATCCGCACGTCTCGGCCAGCTTGGCTCCCGTGAAGTCGACGAGGGCATGCAGCTTATCCCGCCGCGCCGCGTCGAAACGGGAAATGAGCAATGCCGCGCGCACCACGGCGGCAACCAGAGGGGAAGGGGCCGTCGCATAGATGAATGCGCGGGAGCGATTGACGAGATAGTCGCACAATACTTGCGGGCCGGTGAGCAGGGCCCCCATGGCCCCCAGCGCCTTGCCGCAAGTGTGCAGAGCGATGACATTGGTGCGACCTTCCAGGTGCGCACCTAAGCCGCGCCCCAGCGGGCCGAGCACGCCGGTCGCATGCGCCTCGTCGATCACCAGAACGCCGTCGTAGCGGGCTGCGATAGCGGCGAGTTCATCGAGCGGCGCGCGATCGCCGTCCATGCTGTAGAGGCTTTCGACGGCAATCCACGGCGTGCCAGCACCGCCCGCGAGGCGCCAATCCTTGATGGCGTCGTCGAAGGCTTGCGGATCGTTGTGACGGGCTTCGGCGCGCTCGGCCTTGCCCATGCGCATGCCGTCGTGGACGGAGGCGTGGATGAGCGCGTCGTGCACGACGAGATCGCCGCGCTGCGGCAATGTCGAGAAGAGCGCCAGGTTGGCGAGATAACCCCCGCCGAAGAACAGCGCGCTTTCGGCTCCGAAGAATGCTGCCGCTTCCGCTTCCAGCGCCTCGTGCTCGCGATGATTGCCGCGCAGCAGGCGCGAGCCGCCCGAGCCGATGGGCACATCGCGCTCGACGGCGGCGCGGGCCGCATCCTTCAACTCACGCGAGGAGGCAAGCCCGAGATAGTCGTTGGATGTGAAGTCGATGCCCGCGAACGCGGTCAGCGCCCGACGGCGGCCGCGTCGCGCCAGCGCCTCGAGCGCGCGCTCATGGCTCTTGTACATAATCCTGCTCGCCCGGGCCGGTCGCCAGCTCGAGCGGCCGCAGACCGAGCTTGTCGAAGAGGATGGCGTCGCTGTCCTCGCCGGGATTGTCCGTGGTCAGCAGCGTGTCGCCGACGAAGATCGAGTTGGCGCCGGCGAAGAAGCACAGCGCCTGCGTCTCCTCGCTCATCTGCGTGCGCCCGGCCGATAGGCGCACGTGCGACTGCGGCATGAGAATGCGCGCGAGCGCGATGGTGCGGACGAAAGCGATGCCGTCGATCTTCTCGGCATCGGCCAGCGGCGTGCCGGGGATCGCGATCAGCATGTTGATCGGCACGCTTTCGGGGTGTGCAGGCAGGTTGGCCAGGGTCAACAGCATGTCGACGCGGTCCTCGGGCTCCTCACCCATGCCGACGATGCCGCCAGAGCAGACCTTGATGCCGGCCTCGCGCACGCGGTCCAGCGTCTGCAGCCGGTCGGCGAAGGTGCGCGTGGTGATGACCTTGCTGTAGTAGCGCTCGGACGTATCGATGTTGTGGTTGTAGTAGTCGAGGCCGGCACCCTTGAGCTTGCCGACGTCATCGTCAGACAGCATGCCGAGCGTCATGCATGTCTCCATGCCCATCTCCTTGACGCCCTCGACCATGGCGCACAGCGACGTCCATGTCGCGCCCCTTGGGCGAGCGCCAGGCGGCGCCCATGCAATAACGGGTGGCGCCAGCGTCCTTGGCCTTGCGGGCCTCGTTGAGCACGTTCTGGACGGCCATCAGCTTGCTAGCTGAAAGGCCCGATGAATGGTGCGCCGACTGGCTGCAATAGCCGCAATCCTCGGCGCAGCCGCCCGTCTTGATCGACAGGAGTCGACTGCGCTGCACCGTGTTGGGGTCGAAAAAGCGGCGGTGAATGGAGTGCGCCTTGAACAGCAGGTCGTTGAAGGGCGCGTCGTAGAGGGCCTGAGCCTCTTCGCGGGACCAGTCATGGCGCACCGAGCGGTCGGCCGACTGGCTGGTATCGCCCGACCGAGACGTCCGCAGCTCCATCATGTGCAAATGGCTCCCTCGCTGGGCGTGTCATGCGTGACCGCCGCCAGCCCGATGTTTGCACCGGCGCGGGCCGAAGCCGCAAGGTCTAACGTCATGAAATACTGTGTCCCGCCAGGAAGGGGAGCATCTCCCGGCGGGCCGGGCTGACTGGGGAGCGCCAAGGGAGCGACGTCTTCCGGCCCAAGTTTAACATCCGCTGCGTGGCAACTAACCGACGTCCGAAATCGCACGTACGCGGCGCAAATACATGTCGATCTTGCGCGCCAATGCCGCAGCATGCAGTCACGCCGTGAAATAAACGTGGACAAGGTTGCGGCGCTATTCGGTCTTTCGTGCTATGGTAGCATTGCATTATTATGCTCTACTGCAGACTATCCGTCTGCTGCAGGATTGTATCGTGTGCGTCCTATGACGTGCAAAGTATCGGGAAGGGCTGCGGGGCCGCACGCAGCACTCGAATGCGCTGCGGGGACGTGAGGGCATCTAACTTTTGAGGCCTCCAATGACTGCTGTAGGACGGTTCTCCACTCGACCCCTCTACCTTCAAGTCAAAGACATGCTTATTCAGCGCATCGCCGCGGGGTCCTGGAAGCCAGGGGCAGCGATACCGAACGAAATCGAGCTGTCGCGCGAACTCGGGATCAGCGTCGGCACCGTTCGCAAGGCGCTCGATGAGATGGAGAGTGAGCGGCTGATCTCCCGCCGCCAGGGCCGCGGCACCTTCGTCATCGACCAGACATCCAACGAACACGCCGTCCGCTTCAGCAACATCCGCGACCTCGACGGCATCAAGATTGCCGGCGAGACGGACGGATTTACCGTGGTCGCTGCGACGGCCGGCGAGGCCGAGGTACGCCGGCTCCAGTTGCGCAACGGCGAGCCGATCTATCGCCTCCGTCGCGTGCGAACCCACAACAACGTGCCGCTGATGACCGAGGAGTCGACCGTTTCGCAGGCGCGTTTCCCCTTACTGGCGAAGGAAGACGATGTGCCAAGCATTGTCGTGCTGGCGCAACGTTACGGCGTGCTGCTCGGACGCGCCGAGGAGAAGATCGGCGCGGCCATCGCCGACGGCGAGATCGCGAAACTTCTAAAGGTCGCCGACGGCGCGCCGCTGCTGACGCTCGACTGCGTGGTGTTCGCGATCGATGGGCGACCGATCGAATGGCGCCGGGCGCACTGCCGCCTCGGCGACAACCACTACTTCGCCGAGATGGACTGACCCGGCGAACCTTCGCCAAGTCCCAGCGCGCGTGCCATGGCGCGAAAAACGAAGGTGTTGTCGACGCGCCCGTGAAACACATCCGCGCCCGGCCCAGCGGCCGTTAGCACGACATCGTCCGCCGCATGCACACCGGTGCGCGCCGTGAACGGCAGATTGCCGATCTTGCGCGCCGCGCCTGGCTTGCAATAGCTCTCATTGGTGACCGCCGGCTGCTTGTCGGCTTCGGCCGGCGGGCCCGTCGGCGCCGCGGTCGGCTGGTTCTCGCCATCGAGATAGGGCCTGCCGGGATCGCAGTAATCGGGATAGGCGGCGAACACCATGGCGAGGCGCCGGGGCACATCGACGGTTGCGGGATAGCCTTCGCCGTCGGCCGGGGGATAGAGCGGGAAGCCTGCTGTCGCGTAGGTTTGCAGGCGATCGCGCAACTGCTCGCCCTTGCTGTCGTCATAGGTGCCGATGATCGATACCGGATGCGCGTGGTCGGGCACCACGATGATCAGCGTGTCCTGGTGTCTGGCGGCAAATTCCTTGGCCAGCCTCACCGAATTGTCGAACATGATGGTGTCGTATACGGCGCGCTCCCAGTCGAGCGAGTGGCTGTACTTGTCGATGCGCCCCGCCTCGACCAGCAACAGGAAACCATTTTCGCCGCGCGCTAGAACCTCCAGCGCCGCACGCATGGAATCGGTGAGGTCGGGCTGGTCGGGGAATTTGTCGACGCTGCCCTTCCTCAGAATGCGCCGGTCGAGTGCCCCATCGATGTTCTTGTCGTTGAAGAGCCCGAGCAGCTTGCGCGTCTCAGGCCTGGCTGCCGCTGCCGCCAGTCCCGTGCGCGTATCGACGAATGCGTAGCCGGACTTTGCGAACTTGCCGATGTAGTTCTCGCCGTCCTTCCGCTTGCCGCGTCCGTCGCCGGCGGGAAGAAAATTTGCCGCTCCACCACCCATGATGACGTCGGGCTGCAGCCAGAACAGCATGCGCACGATGTCGTCATAGTCGGTGCGGCGCCGCGTGTGCGCCACCATGCCGGCAGGCGTTGCGTCCTCGATTTCCGTATCGGTGACGATGCCGACGGCCATCCCGAGCGTGCGCTTGGCCAACTCGGCGATAGTTTCGACGCTCGGATGGCCGAGCGTGCTGCGGTTCTGTGCGCAGTAGACACCCAGCGCATTGACGCACGACTTGTGGCCGGTGGCGTAGGCCGTCATGGCGTTGGCGCTGTCGGTGACGATGGAATCCGTGCCGGAGGTCGACACCAGCGCCATGTGGGGCATGTCGTCCATGGCGAGATCGCCGCCGTAGCGGCCCTCCTTGATGCCTTTAGACAGCATGCGCGCGGCGGTGCGGTGAGCCATCGACAGGCCGTCGCCGACAAGCAGGATCACGTTCTTGGCGAGGCGGCCATCGGGCGTGCCGTAGACGTCCCACGTCACCGATACAGGCGGTGAGCCGACGCCGGAACTGGCTTCGACCTTGACGCTGCCGGCATTGGGAAGATGCGCGCCACGTATCCAGTAGGCGGTGTGCCCAAGGCCGTCCTCGTCGGCGGCGATGAGGGGCGCGGCGTCCAAGACCTTGGCGGCATCCTCGCCGTTGATCGTCACCTTAACGTCGGCGGCGGCGATGGCGCCCGGAAACTCCACCTTAAAATCAAAGCGTGCACCGGCGAGAATTTGCGCTCGATCGATGGGGTAGATGGTCTGGCACGCGGCGGCGCTGGCGAACACGGTCAGCGCAAGCCCGGCGCGGATGATCGTCAGCATGCGCTGATGGGCCCCGACTGGCTGCAGGTCAGCCGCTTAGCGCAGGCGGATGAAGGCCATGTGACACCCGCCATCTGGACAACTATGGCTAGTATTCCGTTAAGGCTGACGTTCCCGATTGAGCATCCCTTAGATCAAAACTCGCTCAAGTATGGTTTTGCTAACGAAGTGCCTCTGCAATTATTGAAATTGCGTTTGATTCATCTCAACTCTAGGACATCAAGCGGGGGTAATTACGTGGGGACTACATGAGTGACGCCGAGAGCAGCCGGCTGTTCGGACTTCTCAAGAACAACGAGGTCTTGAAGGCGAAAGGCTATTCGCTCGCCTATGACAGTGCCGGCGGCATCGTGGTCGACCGCGCCGGACATGTGCACGGCATCTGGAACCACGATAAGCGCAACTACACATGGATCTCGCCCGGCAGCACCGAGCCCAGATTTCACACAGAAGATGTGGGGTCGGCAGTGCTTTATACTGTCGTCGTCTTGGCCCAGAACTGAGCGCTATGGACGAGATCGCAGTACTGGGCCGACAGTTGGCTAGTTGGCGTCCTCCGGCACGCGCGGCAGTGCCATGATCTCGATTCCCTCTTCGACCAGTGCGCGCGCCTCATCCGATGATGCCGTGCCGCGAATGGCCCGCTCTGCGACCTCGCGATAGTGGATGCGGCGCGCCTCCTCCGGAAAGCGGGCGCCGACATCGTCCGAACCCGCGGCGATGGCGCGTCGGACCTCGTTGACAAGGTTGCGATAGCGCGCCGGCAGTTCTTCGTCCGGGGCGGGGCCCTCGCTGCGCGTGCGCGAGGCCACGTTGGGCGACATGATGGACTTGCCGACCTCGTGGCTATTGCACTCGGGGCAGGCGATGTGACCGCCCGACGACTGAGAATCGTACGACGCGCTCGAGGCGAACCAAGCCTCGAACTCGTGGGCGTGCGCACATTGCAAACGGTACCTGATCACGACGCGACCTCATCTGGCGGCGCATCTGCGGCATATACCACGTCGAACGGCCGATCGTGGCGCAGAGACGGGACCTGGCTGCGAACATCCTCCAGGCGTTGCAATTCAACATCGGCGAACGTGACTGCAGGCTGAACGCCGGCCTCGGCGAGGATCTCGCCCCACGGCGAGATGACGAGGCTATGACCGAAGGTCTCGCGACCGTTCTCGTGGCGGCCGCCCTGGGCCGCCGCGAACACGTAGCATTGGCATTCGATGGCCCGAGCGCGCAGCAGCGTATGCCAATGGGCGGTGCCCGTCGGCTTGGTAAACGCCGCCGGAACGGCCAGGAAGCGGGCGCCTGCCTGGGTCAGCGCCCGATAGAGGTGCGGAAAGCGCAAATCGTAGCAGATGGTCATGCCGAGTTGGCCCCACGGCAGCGTGGCGACGACCGCCTCCCGCCCGGCCTGGTAGTTGGCGCTTTCCCGGTAGGTTTCTCCGCCCGGCAGATCGACATCGAACATGTGGATCTTGTCGTAGCGAGCCGCGATGCGCCCCTCAGGGGAGATGAGCAGCGAGCGGTTGATCGGCTTGCCGCCCTCGCCGAGCAGCGCCAGCGAGCCGATGTGCAGCCAGATCCCCAACTCGCGCGCCAGAAAGCGGAACTGCGTTACGCCGATGATCGGCGTCTTCCGGCTGCAGCGCCGCGCGCAACCGCTCGCGGTCGAGCTCCATGATGTTGGTCATCTCCGGCGTCTGCACGTACTGCGCGCCACCGGCTGCCGCCGCGCGGATCAGCTTGCTTGCCGCGTCGATGTTGGGCGCGATGGTGCGCCCGGCGCACATCTGCACGAGGGCGACGCGAAAAGACTTCGGTGCCTCCGACATGTCGGTGTCGCCTTTGGTTGTGTAGCCGGCGCGGAGGCGTTGCGCCTTACGCGGTGAGCAGGAGATCGAGCTTGCCTTCACGATCGAGAGCGTAGAGGTCGTCGCAGCCGCCGACGTGCCGTTCGCCGATCCAGATCTGCGGCACCGTATGCCGGCCGCCGGCCTTGGCGCTCATCTGGGCGCGCACATCCCGCTGGCTGACGTCGATCTCCTCGAAGGCGGTGATGCCCTTCTGGCGCAGCAGCGCCTTGGCCATATGGCAGTAGGGGCAAAATCGCGTGGTGTAGACGGTGATCTTAGGCATGGAATTAAGGAGCGTACCCTTCCTGCGCCGGTCGCGACTGCATCCACGTCGCACGGTCAACTTAATACCTCCCGCGCGCGCGAGCAAAGTGCACGAAAAGTACCGGTACGGTTCATGCACCGGTCATGTACCAAGATTCACCGCCCGATTCACGGCGGCAGAATGGCAGCGTCGGTAACCAAGGCGAGGGCCAGAACGTCGACGCGGGCGGCGCCGGCGCGCTTGAGGACGCGGGCGCACGCGCGGACCGTCGCACCCGTTGTGATCACGTCGTCGATCAGGACGATTTTGGTCCCGGCCACCGACGGGCGGAAATGCTCCGCGACGGCGAACGCGCCGGCGACGTTGTCCCGCCGCTGCTGGCGGCTGAGGCCGACCTGCGGGCGCGTGTTGCGGGTGCGCACGAGCGCCGTCGGCGCGTATCTGAGCCCGGCACGCGCCGCCACCGCCTGCGCCAGGATGGCCGACTGATTGAAGCGACGACGAACCAGGCGCCCGCGCGTCAGCGGCACCGGTACCACCACATCGGCATCGGCCAGGAGCTCGCGTCCGGCCTCCGTCAGCCAGCGCGCGAACAGGCGCCGCCCATCGTGCCGGTCGCGAAACTTCAGATCGTGCACCAGTTCGCGCATGATGCCGTCGAAGCGGGCGACGGCGCGGGCCCGATCGTAGTCGGGCGGATCGGCCGCTGCGGCAGCGGAGATCATCGGCCCGTCGAGGTCGAAGGGCAGCGGAAGGCCGAGGCGGTCGCACAGCGGCGCGCGGATGAAGTCGATCCGCGGCCAACAGCTTGCGCAGATGGCGTCATGCGCCGCCAGCGGGCGATGGCAGGCCAGGCAGAGCGGCGGCACGACGAGGTCGGCTGCCGCGGCGGCCGCCGCCCGCATGACTGCGGCCGTGGATTTCCCCCAGTGAAGCATGTCGCCCGCTCGGCTGGCCAAGAGGCCACTGAGCGAGCATGTTAGCGCGCCGCTGCGGCCGCCGCCTAGTCGCCATCGCCTGCAGGAAAGCACGCGCCTTGCCTTCGCCAACCGATCCTTCCCCGACCGATGCTTTGCCAGTCCATCCCGGCCGCATCTTCGACCGCTCGCTGCTGGCCAGCCGCCGCCAGCGCGTCGCCGGCACGGCGGAGGCGCACGATTTCCTGCTGGATCGCGTTGCGGACGAACTCGCCGAGCGGCTGTCGATCGTCAAGCGCCGCTTCCCGCTGGCGGCCAACATCGGCGCGCACCACGGCCTCGTATCGGAGCGCATCCGTGGCATTGCCGGCACCCGACGCATCATCGACGTCGACGGCACGGCGAGCCTGCTGGGGCATGCCGCCGACCTGCGCGTCGTTGCTGACGAGGAGGCGTTGCCGTTCGCCGATGCCTCGCTCGATCTCATCGTCTCGGGCCTGGCGCTGCAGATGGTCAACGACCTGCCGGGCACGCTGGTGCAGATGCGGCGTGCGCTGAAACCGGACGGCCTGCTGCTCGCCTCGCTGCTCGGCGGGGCGACGCTGACCGAACTGCGCGAAGCCTGGATCGCGGCGGAGACCGAGATCAGCGGCGGGGTGTCGCCCCGCGTTGCTCCCTTCGCCGACGTGCGCGACATGGGGGCGCTGCTGCAGCGCGCCGGCTTTGCGTTGCCGGTGGTCGATTCCGAGACGCTGACGGTCACCTACGCCGACCCGATCGCGCTCATGCGGGAGATCAAGAACATGGGCGCCAGCAACATGCTCCTCGCCCGCCGGCGCACCCCGGTGCTCGCGCCGCCTGCTGCTGCGAGCGGCCGATATCTACGCCGAGCGCTTCGCCGGTGCCGACAATCGCGTGCCGGCAACATTCGAAATCCTGACCCTCACCGCCTGGGCGCCGGACCCGAGCCAGCCCAAGCCGCTGCAGCCGGGCTCGGCGACGACGCGGCTCGCCGACGCGCTCGGCGTCAAGGAGGAGAAGCTGAAGGAGTAGCGGCTAGCCGAGCAGGTCGCGCAGCGGGGCGATCAGCGGCACGTCGGCCGGCGGCATCGGATAGTCCTTCAGGCGGTTGGCCCGCACCCACGCAAGCTCCTGCGCCTCGCGAGCGGTGATGCTCCCGTCCCACTGCCGGCAAAGGTAGAGCGGCATGAGCAGGTGAAAGCTCTCATAGGCGTGGCTGGCGAAGGTCAGCGGATGAAGGCACGTCGAGCATACGTCGATGCCCAGCTCCTCGAAGAGTTCGCGGCGCAGCGCCGCTTCCGGAGTCTCACCCGCTTCGACCTTGCCGCCGGGGAACTCCCACAGCCCGGCCATCGACCGTCCCTCGGGACGGCGCGTGATGAGGACGCGGTTATCGACATCGACGAGCGCGGCGGCGGCAACGAGGAGGATGGGCTGGCTCATGGCCAGCCCATACCCGAGCTTGGCGCCGCTGGGTAGCGGGCAAATCGATCGCGCGACCCGGTTTCAGGCGTAGCGTGCGCGCAACGCTTCGAACTTAGCCACCTGGTCGGGCAGCAGATCGCGGGCCTTATCGCGGGCGACGAAGATCTTGAACATGGTCTCGCCGGCCGCATTGTAGAACTGCAGCGACATCGAAGGACGCTTGGCCCCGCGCACGACGAACGCGATTGCCGTGCAGTTTTCAGCCTTGATGTGACCGCCGATCGGGCTGTCGCCATGGATGTTGAAATACCCATGTCCGAAGCTGCCCGGCGGCAGGCTGCCGGAGCACTCCAGCACGATGTCGCTGTTGTGGATGAGGAACAGAATGTCGCCCCATGTGGTGACATCCTGCATGATGTCGGCGAACGCCTCGCCGGGGGCGAGCGTCGCCTGCTCGGATGGCAGGTTGCGCACTACCTCAAGTGTGCTGACGCCGTAGTCGCGGGCGATCTGCTCGAGTAGGTCCCCCGGGCTGGAGGCGGCGCGGGCTGCGAGCGATGGCCGCTCTTCAACTACCGTGTCCATGGCGGCCTCGCTCACTCTGCTGCCTCGGTACGCGTCGTGCCGCCGGCCTTCTGCTCCTGCAGGACGTGGAACCCTTCGAACTCGGGATGCCCGAGGTAGAGTGGCTTGGTGTTGCCGCCGGCGCGCGCATGCGCCTTGCGGAACTGCTCCGACTTCGTCCACGCCTCGAAGTCGGCGTGCGAACGCCACATCGTGTGCGAGGAGTAGAGCACGTGGTCCTCCCTTTCCGGACCCTTCAGCAGGTGGAAGGCGACGAAGCCGGGCAGCTCGTCGAGATGCGTCTCACGCGTGAGCCACACCTGCTCGAAGTCATGCTCGGAGCCCTTCAGCACTTTGAATCGGTTCATGGCGATGAACATGTTTTGCTGCCTCTCTGTGAACGACCCTAGTGAACGTCCGGCGCCTGTTGGTGCCGTCAAAGCGCATCGGCGGATGCTTCCACCCGCCGATGCTGTGTGATTTAGCGCGTCACCACCGGTGCGGCTACTCGTTCAAGCACCTGCTCGCTTAGAACTGAGCTCTGGTGGTGAGCAGGAATGTGCGCCCGCGGCCGGTGTCGAGATTGGCGGGAGCGCCAGTCGGCACCGTGCTGAGCGAAGGCGTATAAGCGCGATCAAACAAATTCTCCACGGTCACACCGACATTCAGGCTGTCGGTTGCCTGGTAGGTCGAAAAGAAGTCGGCCAGACTGTAGGCCGCCTCGACATTGCCAGGACCGAGGTTGGTCTGCGAGACGAATGTCCCGCGCATTCCCACCACCAAGCGCTCGTCAAGAAATCTCAGGCCGCCAGTGATGGAGAAAATATGATCCGGCAGATAGCTCTCGGCGCCTAAACCGTTCACCTGCTGCGGGATGTTGCTATTGGTGTACGTATACGCAGCGCGACCAAAAGCGTAACCGACATCATACTCGCCCTCGATCTCGACGCCTTGCAGATCGGTGGTGCCGGGAACGTTGCAGAAGTACGCCGTGTCGAGGGTGGAGAACGGCGGGGTGAACGTCGTGGTCACGCACGAACTGATGTAGTTCTCGACCTTCTGGGTGTAGTAGTCGGCCTTCAAGCGCAACCGATCGCCGGTCGCGAAGACTCCGTCCTGCTTGATGTTGAAGCCGAATTCCCAGCCCTTCTGGCTTTCCGGCAGCAGGAAGGGATTAGGAACGAACTGCAGCGTGTAAAACGGCGGTGCGTAGGGGTGGAATCCGGTCATCAGCGTTTCACTGACGGTCGGGGCGCGCATCGATTGTGAATAGGTCGCGTAGGGCTGCAGCCAGGGCAGCACCTGCGCCGCCAGAGTGACCTTCGGATCCCAACTCAACTCGCTATTGTCGATATCGTAGTTGCCGGGCGTCAGGCCGAAGGGGTTGTTGGCGGGCAGCGTCGTGTTACCCGTCAGGTTGAACTCCTGATAGCGCAGGCCGCCGATGAGATCCCATATCCCATATGAGAACGTGGTCTGCGTAAAGCCGCTGGCGAGATCGGAGACGCCCGTTGGATTGACGCCGCCGTTCGAGGTATCGACGTCGTCACGGAAATACTCGAAGCCGTAGTTCGACGCGACGCCAACCGCGCCGAGCATGAAGCGCGAGGTGTTGGTGGCATCGATACCAAAGCCGCGGTCTTCAATCACACGTCCGTCTGCAGGCTCGATCGTCGGCGGATTGCTCGGATCGAAGTAAGATCCGTACTTCATTTCGATGTTGGTGATCGACACGTTGGCGCGGAAATCAACGAGCGGGTTATCCGTCGGCGCCAGCGCATAGCTCACCTTGTAAAGATCGGACGTGAGCGTCTGGTCGTATGAATTGGAAACGAAATCGTTGTTGTAGCGCATCGCCTGGAAGGAAAGCCGCTCGTCCGATGCGATATCGAAGTGCGCCTTGAACAAGCCTGACCACAGGTCCTCACTTGTGTACGGCACGGTTTGTCCCTTGCCGTTGTCGTAATCGGACTCGTCGTGATGACTGATGGCGCCCATGACACTTACGTTGCCGCTGCGCATAGCGCCGGCACCCATCTCGGACCAACCGACGCCGTTGCTCCCCCAGTTGAGGCTCGTCAAGGCGCCCACGTCGGCGCCGGGCTTCAGCACGTCCTGCACATCAATGGTGCGGAAGTTGGCGGTGCCGGCTAGCGCACCGGCGCCGCCCACCGTCGATACCGTCCCGCGTTGGATCTCGATGCCGGCCAGCAAGAGCGGGTCGACGTAAGCAAAGCCGCTCGCATCATGGCCGGTGAAGCGGAAGTTCTGCCGCACGCCGTCGACCATCATATTAACGCGCCCTTGCCCCTCAAAGCCGCGGATGTTTACCGCAATGCCCGGGTTGCTCGTGCTCTCGCGCGTAAAAGTGCCGGGCACGCCTCGCACGACGTTGTCCAGGCGCACCTGGCCCAATGTCTCGATCTCGCCTGAGCCGACGACGCTGACGCCCGCGGGCACCGTGTAGGGAACGTCCGAGGGCTCGACGACAGCGGATTTTCCCGCGGGCTGGTTGGCGATCGGCGCCGGCGATACGACGGTCGTAGACGTCGGCGCCTTCTTCGCCACTGCCTTCTTGCCGGCCGGCTTGGCGCCTTCAACGGTCAAGGGGGGCAGCTGGGTCTCTTGCGCGCGGGCTTCACTTGCCGCCGCCATCGAAACCGCCGAAACACCGAGAAGGAGCAACGTCGTGGCGTGTGGTCGCCTGCCTGAGGCGCCGGGAGTAGCGGTACGCCCAGGTTTGCCGTCGCGGCTCTCTCTCAGATGCTTCGAGTTGGAATCTGGAGCTCCGCATGGGAGCTCCTTCCGCTGACTTGCGGACACGCAAACACTACGCACGAACATGACTCAACCACCCCCCATGATACTCAGGGCTGGCTGGCTCACGCACGAGTGCGTAATGGCGGGCTCGCCTTACAACGCCGCCTCGACACGAGGCGGAACAAATGCCCCGGCGTTACCGGGCTTGTGTAAGGTATGCTTTTATGACTATTAGAGTCAACAAACGTGATCGCCCACGCTGCGACGGAAACGTCGCACCATCACCGAGCGCCGCGCGTTTCGAGGCAAACCATAAGTATGACTGGAGCGCAGGTCATGACGACCGCCGGCGACGATCACCGCTACAATGACGCGGTTACGGACCATACCGCCGACAAGCACGAAAAAAAAGTGCGCGTGCTGGTGGCCGAACTCCTGCAAGGCGGTCGCGAGGCGATCCTCGAGCATGCCGGGAATGACTACCGGTTGCGCATCACCGCCAATGGCAAACTCATCCTGACGAAGTGAGGACAGATGTTCAGTTCTAAATCCATGCGCGCGTGTGCCCGCGCAATTCTGACCGGCACGCGTGATCATCGTTTCCGCTGCCGGAGTGCGCGCCGAGCAGACCATCGTCGATGCCGCTGGTCGGCAGGTGAAGATCGGCGACACCTCGCGAATTCTTTCCGTCGGCGGGGATGTCACCGAGATCCTTTATGCGCTGAAGGCGCAAGACAAGATCATCGCCATCGACTCTACGAGCCAATTCCCCGGCGACGCGCTGCAATCGAAAACGAACGTCGGTTACCTGCGCGCGCTGTCGGCTGAGGGCGTGCTGTCGACCAACCCGACTCTGATCATCGCTGCCGGCGATGCCGGGCCGCCCCCCGTCGTTTCCGTGCTCAAGGCATCGTCGATCCCTTACGTGCAGGTGCCCGACGACAAGACGCCGGAGGGTGTCGCCGCCAAGATCCGCTTCATTGCCTCCGTGGTCGGCCTCGAGGCTGCGGGCGACGCCCTGGCCAAGGACGTCGAGCGCGATTTCGCCCTGCTCGCCGAGCAACGCGGCAGGATCACTACGCCCAAGAAAGCGCTGTTCGTTCTCAGCGTGCAGAACGGCCGCGCCACCATCGGCGGCACCGGCACCAGCGCCGATGCCATGCTGAAGCTGGCAGGCGCCGAGAACGTCGCCGCTGGCACGCACGGCTACAAGCCGATGGCCGACGAGGCCGGCGTCGAGTTGGCGCCCGATGCCGTGATCACCATGCAGACCGGACAGTCCGGCCCGCCCTCGGGAGCGATCACGACGGTGCAGGCGCTGACGCAGAGTCCGGCGCTGCAGAACAACCGCGTCATCGAGATGAACGGCCTCTATCTGCTGGGCTTCGGCCCCCGCTGTGCGCGGGCCGCGCGCGAGCTGATGGCGGCGCTCTACCCGGAACTGGCGCAAAAGCGCGCCAGCAGCGGCGAATGACCAGCGAGGTGCTTCCGCTTACTACGCGGGCTTCGGGCTCCGCGCACCGCTTCACGCCACCGCAACTCATCATCGGATCGACGCTGCTGCTCATCGTTGTAGCGATTGCTTCGCTGTCGCTGGGGCCGACGGGCATCACGCTGTCGTCGTTGCCGCGTGCGTTGGCTTCGCTGTTCGGTGCGCCGGCCGACAGCACCGCCATGCGGGAACAGCTCGTGCTCATCGATATCCGGCTGCCGCGCACGCTGCTTGGCATGTTCGTCGGCGCCAGCCTCGCCATCGCCGGCGCCATCATGCAGGGATTGTTTCGCAACCCGCTTGCAGATCCAGGCCTCATTGGCGTCTCGTCCGGTGCTGCCTTGGCCGCGGTCGCGACGATCGCCCTCGGCAACGGCATTGCCGCGCCGCTGTTACAGCCGCTCGGCGTCTACGCCCTGCCCGTCGCCGCGTTCCTTGGCGGCATCATCACCACGACGATCCTCGTCGGCATTGCCGGGCGTCACGGCCAGCTCATGGTCGGCACGCTGCTGCTCGCAGGCATTGCCCTCGGCGCGCTGTCGGGTGCCCTCACCGGTCTCATCGCCTACGCCAGCGATGATCGCGAGCTGCGCGATCTGACCTTCTGGTCGATGGGCAGCCTCGGCGGCGCCAATTGGCCAAAGGTCGTCGCCGTGCTTCCCTTCGCCATTCTCATTGCTGCCATGACGCCGTGGCTCATCCGCGGGCTCAACGGGTTCCTGCTCGGCGAGGCGGAAGCCTTCCACCTGGGCATCAACGTCGAGCGGACCAAGCGCGCCGCCATCGTCACTACCGCGGCGTCCGTAGGTGCGGCGGTGGCTGTCGCCGGCATCATCGGCTTCATCGGAATTGTCGTTCCCCATGTCGTGCGGCTGCTGGCCGGCCCCGACCACCGCGTCGTGCTGCCGGGCAGCGCCCTGCTCGGCGCCGTGCTGATGCTTATCGCCGACATCGCAGCGCGCCTCATCGTGCGTCCCGCCGAGCTACCCATCGGCATCGTCATGGCCGCCATCGGTACGCCGGTATTCCTGCACCTCGTCATGCGGCGCGGCATCGGCGGAATGGAATAGGCGATGCTGCAAGCGCGCGCGGCGACGTTCTGCATCAACGGCAAGACGCTGATCTCCGACATCGATTTGTTGGTGCAGCCGGGAAAGCTGGTGGCGCTCGTCGGTCCCAATGGAGCGGGCAAGTCGACACTGCTGCGGCTGCTCTCGGGCGAATTGACCGCGACGTCCGGTAGCGTGGAGCTGGACGGGCGCACACTGGGAAGCTTCTCCGCCGCCGAGCTGGCGCGCCGTCGCGCCGTCGTCCCGCAATCGACGGCGCTGTCGTTTCCGTTCACCGTGCGCGAGGTGGTGATGCTGGGGGCGACCGTCCCCGGGTTTGCCACCGCATCGGACCGCGTTGAGCGCGCCGCCTCGGAGAGCATCCGCACCGTGGGCATGCACGCCTTCGAGCACCGCCTGTTCACGCAACTGTCTGGCGGTGAGCGGCAGCGCGTGCATATCGCGCGCGCCTTGCTGCAACTCGCCATCGCCGAACGGCCTGATAGCTCGCCGGCCATCCTGCTGCTCGATGAGCCCACCGCGAGCCTCGATCTTTCGCACCAGAGCGTCGTGCTCGATGAGGCACGTCGGCAATCGCGCAAGGGCCTCGCCGTGCTGGCCATCCTGCACGACCTTAACCTCGCCGCCGTGTTTGCCGACGAGCTGGTGTTGCTGAGCGGGGGACGCATCGCGGCGCACGGGGCGGCGCACGAGGTGTTCCGCGACGATCTGCTTTCACGCGTCTACGGCTGCGAAGTGCGCACCAATGTCACGCCTACGCAGGGCGTTCCTTTCGTGCTGCCACACGGCATTCGTAGCCGCTGAACGTCAATTTAAGCTGTTGTCGAGCCGCGACGATCGAGCAGCTCGCGCACCTTCCGCACGAGATCTTGCTGCGTGTAGGGCTTGTTGAGCAGGTGTACGCCGGGATCGAGCCGTCCATGATGGACGATGGCGTTGCGGGTGTAGCCGGTTGTGAACAGCACCGGCAATCCGGGACGCTGCTCTAAGATGCGTTCGCTGAGCTGGCGTCCGCTGATACCGCCCGGCAGCACGACGTCGGTGAACAACAGGTCGATGCGCGCGCCGGCTTCCACGTGTCCCTGCGCCTCGGCCGCGTCACCCGCAGAGATGATGGTGTAGCCGAACTCCTCGAGCGCCGCGCACGCGTAGTCGCGGACGCCGTCGCTGTCCTCGACCACCAGAATGGTCTCGCCCAGCTGCGCGTGCGCAACCGCCACCGTCGAATCGGCGATGGGGGCTGGAGTGGCGGCGATGCTCGCTGCTTCGTGCAGCCGCGGCAGGTAGATCTTCACCGTTGTACCGTGACCGACCTCGCTATAAATGCGCACGTGGCCGCCCGACTGCTTCACGAAGCCATGCACCATGGCGAGGCCGAGGCCGGAACCCGCCTCGACGGACTTGGTGGTGAAGAAAGGCTCGAAGACGCGGCCGAGCACGTCCGCGGGGATGCCGGCGCCCGTATCGGCGACGCTGATCTGCACGTACTGGCCGGGCGTCAAATCGCCGAAGCGCCGCACGTATGCTTCGTCCAGGAAGGCGTTGGTCGTTTCGATCGTCAGCCGACCGCTGTCTGGCATGGCGTGCCGCGCATTGACGGCGAGATTGAGCAGAGCGTTTTCAAGCTGGTTGGCGTCGGCGAAGGTCGGCCACAGGCCGCCGCCGAGAACAACCTCGAGATTGACCGTCTCGCCCAGCGTACGACGCAACAGGTCCGACATGCCGGAAACGAGCCGGTTGCAGTCGAGGCGCACGGGCTCCAGCGGCTGGCGCCGCGCAAAGGCCAGCAGGCGATGCGTCAGCTTGGCGGCGCTGCGCGAGGCCTGCATCGCCACGTCCACTTGGTTTTGCACCTTGGCCGCAAGATCCGTGATGGTCTGCGTCGGCGCCAGACGGCCGATCTGGCGCTTCACGGTGTCGAGATTGCCGATGATGATCGTCAGCAGATTGTTGAAGTCATGGGCGATGCCGCCGGTGAGCTGGCCGACCGCCTCCATCTTCTGCGCCTGGCGCAATGTTTCCTCGGTCTCGTGGCGGCGTTTGATCTCTTCCTCGAGCTCTTCGGCACGCGCGCGAAGGTTGGTGATGAAGCGACGCGTCGACCTCTCCAGCAACACCGACATGGCCATGGCGACCAGAAGACTGGCGCCGATGAGTAGCAGCAGAAAGCCCTGCAAGGCCGCCGCCTGTGCCTGCCGTTCTTCCAACAGACGTTGCTCCTCAGTGGAGAATGCCTGCAGCTGCGTTTTGATGACGGCGGAAAGGTCGATCACCCGGTTCGAGCGAACGACCTCGATGGCCTCCTCGCGGCGCCCGCTGCGCACCAGCTCGACGGTCTCCTTGAGCGCCGCCGTGAGAGTGCGGATCGGCTCCTCGATCCGGCTCAGCCGCTCCAGCTGCTGGGGATTGTCGACCACGCTGCGTTGCAGCGCCACCAGCCCCTTCTGCACCCGATCGAGGTTCTGCCAGAAGTCGTCCAAGCCCCGGTCATCGCGGGTCAGGAGAAGACCGCGCTCGCGGATGATCGCGTCCTGCAGAGCTGAGTCGAGGTCGCGAGTGAGGACTCGCACATCCAAGGTGTGCTGGACCCAGCCTTCGGCGTCGAGGGTCCGATAAGCCAAGAAAATGGCGGCACATGCCGCTAGCAACAAAAGCCCATAGGACAGGCGCGACAGTACCAACAGGCGGCTGCCGAAAGCGTCGTCCCCCGGCGCGCCGAGGGCAGCGGCCAATTTTCGCAACGAACCTGCGGCGAACACTTCTTTCTCCCAGCCGAGAAAAGGCTTACCCATCTAACGCAATAACAACAATCGACCGCCGGGAACAAATTTATATGGGACACCGGATACTGGTGGTAGAGGACGAGCCGCTCATCGCCGGGCTGATCGCCGACTGGCTCGTGGAACTAGAGCACGAGGTGGCAGGCAGCGTGAACAACGCGGCCGCTGCCCTGCAGATTGCCAATCAGACGCCGCCCGACGCCGCCCTTCTCGATGTTACGCTTGGCTCCGGCGACAGTTTTTCGCTGGCCGACGAACTGCTTGCCAAGGGCATCCCGGTCGCCTTCATCACGGGGCACGACACGCAGAGCCTGCCCCAGCGGTTCCGGCAGGCACCGATGCTCGGCAAGCCTTTCGACTTCGACGCCATGCAGAGTTTGCTTGACCGGCTTGTAGGGCCCGCCGCCGTCTCCAGCGGCTAGCGGTCGACTTGACGCGCACGGTTCCGGCGACCACCATCAACCAGCAAAACAGCCGCCGCGCGGAGCCACTTCGATGCTCGTCGTCGACCGGAATGGACGCACAACCGTCGTCTCGGGTTGGAAGATGTGGCTGCTGGCCTTGGGCGTCGTGCTCTCGGCCGTCGCCGCCTTCGTCTTCCTCGCCTTCATCTTCCTCGGCATGGCAATCACCATCGGCGCCGTGTTGCTCGTCGCCGTACCGGTCGCGCTCGCTTTTGCGGCTTTCGGATCGCTGTTTGGTCGCCGATGAGAGGCGGAAGTACTGGCGCCGGACCCAGCAAGTCCGGCGCCAGCGAAGGCTGGGGAAGGGAACGTGCCAGCCTCAGTCGTGGATTCCTCGCTTTGCAGCGCAAGCCAACGGTCCGATGCGACGCTTCCGTCGCCAGTTTCCCGCTAAGAAATACCGTTTCTGCAACGGCAAGTTCTGTGCCAGGGACAGCCGTCTGGATTTGCGGGATTCTGACTCGTTTGGTCTCAGCAGTGCTGCGCAAAAGTCCGCCATCTGCCCAACGCCGGGGCAGTCATCTGTTCATAGGACATCCGGACGAATTCGCTGTCGAGTTGCCAGTCGCCTCTGACAAGGCAGACTTCAACAAGGGCTTTAGGCGGCGGTGGACGTGACAGCTTTACGGTCAAGCAGCCAGTGCAGTAGATCATCCGATCCGACAGGCCTGGAAATAAAGTATCCTTGAGCATCGTCGCAGCCAGCTGCCGCAAGGAAATCGTACACTTCCTGGGTCTCCACACCCTCAGCAACGACCCGATAGCCCAATTCACGTGCCATGTGGATGATGTTGCGCACCAAGGCGCCGCCCCGGCTCTTGGGTCTGAGCGAACGGATGAAGGACTGGTCGATCTTGATCGTATCGGCCGGTATGTCCTGCAGATACGAGAAGCTGCTATAGCCCGTGCCGAAGTCGTCGATAGCACACACGACGCCGGATTCACGGATTTGCATCAGCGTCCGCAAAACGCGCGACCGCTTGGTTATGAGCGCGCTCTCCGTAAATTCGATTTCAAAGTCGCTAGCCAATACCGCATGTCGTTGCAGCGCTGCCGCCACCCTGCTCGCGAAATCGTCCTCTTCCAAGTTGACGGCTGAGACATTCACCGAAACACGCAAATCCAGGCCCGCGGTCTTCCACGCAGCCGACTGAGCCAGCGCCGCGTTCATCACCCATTCGGTGAGCGGGCGGGTAAGCTCCGTCTGCTCGGCGAGCGGAATAAACTCCCCAGGTTGAACCAGACCAAGAGTGGGATGCCGCCATCGCAACAGCCCCTCCACGCTCTCGCATCTACCCGACCGCAACTCGATGACTGGCTGATATACGAGGCTCAGCTGGTCGGTGGCGGCAAGGGCCGCCCGCAGATCGGCGATAAGAGCGTAGCGGCGTTGGTGGAGCGCGTCAGCTAGCGGGGAATAGACGCCCACTCGCATGTCGGACTCCCGGGCATCCTGCGCAGCACTGTGCGCGGCCCGCAGCACGTTGCCGGCGTCCTCGTCACCGAGGCGAAACGGTGCAATTCCCACCGCAATGTCCGTCGCCACGAATTCCCTCGCGCGCAAGCTCGACCGCAATCCCGCCAGATGGGCAGCAATCTTGCCCGTGGTGCGCTCCTGTCCATCGCCTGCCAGGACAGTGAGGAACTGGGTAGCGCCGACGTGGTACAAGATGGTTCCCGGCCCGAGATAGTCTTTCGCAGCGTCTGCCGAAGCCGCAATAAGGTCATCCACGCAGCTGGGCCCGAGTACGCGCATGGCTTGCACAAGTTGCGCGGCATCAGCCAGATCGATGACGACCGCGACGCGTTCTTCGCCGGGATGATCGAGGCTCATGTCCGCCAGGTCCTCGGCGAACTGATTCCGGTTGGGCAGACCACTCACTGGATCGATGCGACCTAGAGAATGCTGTAACTCGATCTGTGCCATGACCATCGCCGCGAGATCTGCCAGCGCCTTCGCCTCCTCGCTCGTTATCGTGCGCGGCTCCATGTCGAGCACGCACATAGAACCGAGATTGAAGCCGGTGCGAGTGATGAGCGGTGCGCCTGCATAAAACCGTACGCCATTGCGCACCAGGATTCCGCCGACGAAGCGGGAATTTTTCGCGAGATCGGGCACGACCAGCACCTCTCCCGTCCGCGTCACTTCTGCACAAGGCGCCTTGTCGCGCGGAATCTCGGAGCCGCATCCGACGCGGGACTTGAACCACTGCCGGTTTTCATCCGTCAGCGAAACCGCCGCTAAGGGCGCGCTAAACAGCTGGCTCGCCATGCGCGTAATGCGGTCGAAGGCCTCGCTGGGAGCGGTGTCGAGCAGGTTGAGATCTCGAAGCGCACGCAGCCGGGCTGCTTCATCCATTTGCATTTAGCATGCCCGATTGGAGTTTGGCGTAGAGCGCCACATTATTGATCCGCATGCATACAAAGCCTCCCCAGGTAAAGGAAGGCTTGCGGAATGCTCCTAACGACTTTGGTCGAATGTCGAAAAGCGAGCAAATACGAGCGAACTTGAGCCGCGCACGTCCGTCCAGTCGAACTTTGTTGGGCGTGGCGGCGCGCTCGCAGCGCTGCGCCGGAGGCACCACGCAACAACGTCGTCTGATCGTCTTGGGGGTGACAGTCCGCGCTTGGGGTAACGGCGCGCAACCGATCGCGCCGCTTAGGGAAATTGGCGACCCCGACAGGATTTGAACCTGCGACCCCCAGATTAGGAATCTGGTGCTCTATCCAGCTGAGCTACGGGGCCTTTAACCAAGCTTTCCAGTCACTTGGCGGCACTTTTGGAATGTCTTTTCGTTGGGCTCGTCACTGTCCTGTCACTTTCAGATGCACGTTCGTTGAGTGAGATCGGCAAATCTGAACAACTGCGCCCATGACGATGGCTGCACCGAAACACGAGCTGCCGAGATATGTAGGCTACGCGGAGATTGCCGAAGCGACCGGCATCGACCGGCGAACGATACAGCGGCTCATGGAGCGCGGCAAATTCCCGAAGCCGGACGCCCTGCCCACCAAAGAGAATCGCTGGCGCTTCTCCGTCGTTCTCGACTGGCTTGAGAGGCGCAACGCCGATCAGATCGCGGCACTCAGTGACAGTGCAGTGACGGACCCGGCGAAGCTCAAGCCAGATCAGGTGGCCGATGCGCTCGCAACCCTGGCCACGCGGTTCATCGCCCTGCACGGCGAGCGGGTGCAGCCGGGCGACGTGTTGAGCGTCGGCGTTCAACGCCCGCTCACCGAAGATCAGCGATCAGCGATTACAGCTCAAGCCGAGGCGTCGACGCTCGACTTCTGCGACATGTTCGGGCGTCTCGACCACGTCCGAGCGCTTCTTGTTGCCGGCGGGCTCATGCCGGTGCTCCGACCCGTCGTCGACCAGTGTCTCAAGCAGATGACTGGCCAAGCGCCGACGCTGACAGCCGACCAGTTGCGCGAACTTGCCGTCGACATCGTGTTGCAGTCGCGCGAAGGCGAGTTCGTCGGGCCGGCCGACGTTACGGGACCAGAATGACGGCCATCGCTATCTGGTACGAAAACGCTGATCGCCAAGTGTGGGCCGTGGGTGACACGCGCGTGGTCGGCAATGACAATCGGCCGCTGACCGACAGCGCCGCTAAGCTGCTTCCGTTGTCGGTGGTGTGCCGACAGCCATCGAGCACCGGCTTCTTTGATGTTGTAACGTTTAACAGCACGTGGGGTTTTGCTTACGCCGGTTCTACTCTCTACGCATTGATGAGCTACGCCGTCGCCAATGCCTGCCTTGCAAATCTGAATTCATGCGCCGAATGCAGACCCACCAAGCATTCGCGAGGCCGCCGCCATGATCCAGCGAGTAAGTCGCAGCTATCTGCGCGATGTCAGCCCCTCTGCCGGGTTCGAAGCCGCAATTTTTGGTTGGTGTCCGCGCGCGGGTGGCTTCGTTGCATACAAGCTGTCCCGCAGCTGCCAGGACGTGTCTGAGATTGCTCTGAGCGACAATCGCGATCTCGTTTTGCTCGGCTGCGAGCAAGACGAAATCCGGAGCGCAATAAACGCGCGCCTCGACGCAGCCGAGGCTGCCTGCATCGTGCGGGCACCTAGGTTCGTCATTGGGAAGATCGTCCGGGAGGAATTGAGCGCGCGGATCGGCGGCTCCGTGCAGGTGGCCAAAGTTACACGCGATGGATTTAAATTGCTGGCCACGATGGAAGTCTACGAGGGGCGCGGCCCAGAAGCGTTCATGTCGCTCCAGGGCCTGAATATTCAAGACGTGATCGGGCCGGTGGGCCATTGTCACGTGAGTATCGACGGCACGATCTAACGAGCGTGTTTTAACCCGCCAGAAGCTCCACCCTCGTTCCCACCCTTGACGTGCTGACGTTCACCGCGCCCACCGCGGCCAACTCGTGCAGCGCCTTGTTGAGGTAGCCGACGCTCGCGCCGAACTCCGTCGCCAGCGACCGCTGCGAACATGAACGCGGCCCGCGTTCAAGGTCACCGAGGATGCGCCGCTTGAGCCGTTCGATCGTCGCCGCCGTCTTGGCATCCGCGACCACGTTCACGGGCGCGTTCAAGGCAGGCAACACGGGCGATTGAACACCACCCGGCGGAGTGTTCACGGGCGCGTTCACGGCTGTGTTCAAGCCGCCATCGCCGGTGTTCACGATGGCCGCTTGCCGTTACCGACAATCGGCCGCCGCCCAAGCGCCAGCGCGGCAGCGCCGCAGAACTCCACGGCGAGCACTGTCAGCAGGTTGAGCACGTCCGCGAGGCGGTCGGTGTCGACGTGGATGCCGATGGCGGCGAGGTAGCGCTGCACGGCGCTGGCGTCGGTGTTGGCGGGCTTGCCGACGCGTGGCCGTGCCGAGTGCGGCCGAGGCCGTCGCCATGGCCGTCTGCAGTCGCGCGCGGTCACCCGCTATCGCCTGCTCGGCACGCAGCGGGGCGACCTTGTCGGCGCACACCTTGCGCAGGCGCCAGCTCTCCAACCAGCCCGCGCAGCCCTTGAGCCGCGCATCCTGCAGGATCAGTCGCCAGCTCCTGGTCGATGACGGCGGCAGGGCGCGTCGGCCGGCAGCAGTGCCAGTTCTCCCGCAGCGCGCTTGTGATCGGCCTCGAAGCGAGCCCGGTCGCCAGTGGCCGCACCGTCGAGCGCGTCCGGCAAGCTCGCGTCCGCCATGCTGGCTGCCGAGCGCGGCGACGACGGTGAACGTCAGCCCGAGCACCCACGCGATGCGCGGCGGTGGCCTCGCTTGTCCATGGTTCGTCAGAACCAACGACAAGCCGAAGAGCGACACGAGCGCGAGGGCGATACCGGCGGCGGCCCACACGACCAATTCGGCCAGTGAAGCGCCGCGGGACCAGCCGTTAAGCGTCGGCGATGGCGATGCTGGCGAGCGGCGAGCAGCGTGCCGGCGGTCAGGAAGGCGAGGCGCGCGGCGCGGTTGTCGTTGGCCGTTGATGGTGAGACATCACCAGAAACCGCAAGTGGCTGCGGCGGCTGGGGAAGTAAGGATTGAGTAGTTGAAGCTACAACAAGCGCTTGCGAGCGCGCGCGATAGCGGTACGATGGGCCATGGTCGATGTCCTGGTATCAGCAGGGTTGTCGATCAAGCCGGGGCGCGCTGTTCAAGCAGCGTGCCCCGACGCATTTTCAGCGTAGCATGTACGCCTGACTCCCAGGATGAACTGAGTCGCTTACTTCTCGGTTTCCAAAGCGATTACCTGCGCTCCTGTATCTAAGCCCCGGCAAAGCGCCGACGCGCTGAATCACCGGTCGCTCTCGAAGTAGCGGCTGCCGCTGAGCACCCCGGCACTGAATCCGAATAACCAGCGCCGCGGGCAGCTCTTACGAATCATAGCGGTATCCTGTTACCACACCCGGTTTGGACAATCCGCCTAACACTGGTGCGATCCTCTGTTCTTTGAGAACCAGACAAATCCGTGTTTCGTCAACGAGTTGCCGCGCTTGGCGGTGACGAAATCGGAGGACGGGACGATGAACATCGCCATACGCATTGAGGACGGTGTCGTACAGGAAGTCACGTCGGACGATCCTGACGCTCAGGGTGCGAAGGTCGCAATCGTCCAGAACGACAGTGCCGAACGCGTGGTCAAGGTGACCCCGGAGGACTTGAGCTTGCTCATGCTGGTAGCGAGTGCGCGTACGCAATGCGAAGGCGTCGGCATCGCATGCGAGCTGGCCGGCGAGCGCATGTTAGCGATCAGCCGGCAGCGCCATGACAATCCAGTGCAGATGATTGACGACGTCAATGCCATCTTGGCCGAACTGGTCGACGTGGTGCGGCGGTCTGTCGACTGCCTCCACTGAGCGGATTGGCGGCACATGATGGGCACCATCAGCAGCCGCGGAGTGCAGTCAGGGGAGAATGTCCGCGCCGAGGTAGCGCCCATAACTCTGGCGCCGCGTCCGGCTGAACAGCGTCACTTCGTATGCTTCTGGCGTTCCGCCCATGCCCGGTGAGCCAGCCGGCATGCCGGGCACGGCAAGCCCGATGCCTTCCGGCCGTTCTCTCAGAAGTCGCAGGACGGCGCCAGCTGGGACGTGACCTTCAAGAACATACCCAGCCACCTGAGCGGTGTGACATCCGGCAAGATCAACGGGCACGCCGAAGCTCAGCCTGATGGAACCGAGATCAAGTGCCTCGACCACGGTCACCGGAAAACCCGACTTGCGGAGGTAGTCGGCCCAGCCTGTGCAGCATGCACAGGTGGGGTCTTTGCTGACGGTGATCATCGGCAACGCATTGGCGGAGGCGCCTGTCGCAAAGACGGCGCCGATAATGCCCAGTGCTTCGCGCCGAGAGGGTACGTACTGCATCCAGTCCCTACGTCAAAGTCGGCTACCCCGGCAGGCATCACACCTGCCGGGGCCGAGGGTGCGGCTCCGCTCATGACACGAAGCAGCCTGCCTAGTATATGGCCAGTTCGCACACTGAGAAACTGGATACCGGGTGCGTAATCGCCCTGGGATATCTGCTGTTTTGTGGTTATCTCGCAGAGGCGATAACTGAAGAAGGGCAAAGCACGAGAACCCATAACAGTGTCTTCAGCAAACCGTGTACGTGGCGGTATGCCGTTTTCTGCCGCGCCTCACGATGCACATACGATTGGCCTGATGACCGCCGCGCTCGAAGCAGCGTGGATGGCCGCCGCCGCGGGATTTGCGGGCCTGACGCACTATGACCGCGCCAAGATGGAGCGAGGAATTTCGATAGCCGCAGCGCATGGGGAGCGCGACTTCAAGAAGCTGCAGCAAGCTGCGCTCGATGCTGTAGGCGCAGCTTCGGCCGAGACAGTTGAACGGCGACAGAAACTTCGGCTGGTCGCGACGGATCGAAGGCGCAAGTAAGCGTCTCAGTCTGAAACCGAACCGAGTCAGGAATGGCCGAATAAAGCAGCGCCGGATATTCTTCGATTGTCATCGGAAAGGCTCGCGCAGGCGCCATGCCAGAGCGAGCGCTATGCCGGCACAGTTTGCCAGAGGAGGCGCGTATGCTGTTTCAATCCAATTTCGATTGCGAGACCGTCGCCCTGATGGGCCGGGTCTGTGACGAAGCGCGGCGCGATCTACAAGTGACTACGTTCTTTCCCGACCCTCGCGATTCCGCCGAAGTCTTGGAGGCGATGGCAGGCCGTGTCATAGCGGCCTTATCTGACGGTGAACGTGACCCCACGCGTCTGAAGGCCATCGCTATGGAAGGACTCACGGCGTAGGTCCGCTGCAATGCCGTTGCTGCCTCAGCGTGGAATTGCCGACCCATTGCCAAACAGCCGCTCATATTCGGCGCCGGGCGCGCCATAGAACGCTCCGGCTATCCCGCGCATCCGATCCCGATTGATGACGCTAATACGTCCCCGGCTTGTGACGATCAGCCCGTCATTTACGAACCGGACGAGTGCCGCCGTAACGCCAGGGCGTCGAACTGCGAGCATGACTCCGAGGAAGTCGTGTGTCAGTTCCAGTTCCGCCCCAAGCCGATCCTGCGCCATGAGAAGCCAGCGTGCGAGACGCTGCGGGATCGAACCGCGAGCGGCGGAAATGGCCGTCTCGTCGTGTTGCACGATAACGGTGTGCAGGTATTGCAGCAGCAGACGACGCAGCGTTTCGCTCTCCCCCATGGCGGTTTGCAGGCGAGCCGCCTCGATCCGCTGGCCCTTGCCGGCGACCTGCATATATATGTCCTGTGTTGACTTGCCGGCTTCCAGGAAAGCAGCGCAGCCCGTCGCGCCCTCGCTGCCAATCACAGCGACTTCGGCTTGGTTGTCGCCCGTGATCTTGACGACCACCGAAACCATGCCCTGGTCGATGAAGTAAACGTGCTCAATCATTTGGCGAGGCCGCGCCAAACTCTGGCGTAGCTGGAGGTCGACGGGCTCCAAGAAAGGCTGGATGCGCGCTCGGTCGTCCGCAGACATGATGGCGAGCAGATTGTTGGCGCGGTAAGTCGGCAACGAGTGCTCCTTCTCGAAAAGAGGCAAGCACTACAATTTCCCGGCGGAGCAGCCATCTGCAAAGTTTGGTCGAAAGCGTACAAAGGCGGCCAGAAGGCCACCGCAAGCGCACCGAGATTTTGAGGTTCAGCGATTGTTATACACCCCTTGCCCGCTTACACCTAATCGATGCCCATGTTCTTTATCGACCTCATAAACGGCAGCGGATCGTGGCAGGACGACGAGGGTTACGACCTCGCCGATCTCGCATCAGCTCTCGATGAAGCGCACCAGTCCGCCCGTGACCTGATGGCGGGGGATCTCAGCGAAGGAAACCCGCTCGGCCTCGATCGCGTGTTTCGCATCCGCGACGAAGGCGGCGCCGAGGTGGCAAGCTTGCGGTTTGCCGATGCAATTCCTCGCGAGAGCTAGGGCGCATACGAGATCGCCGCTACTGCGCCGGCTCGATGGTATCGTCGGCATGCAGGAGACGGGGCGCCGCGGGAAGTAGTTGCTCGATGACTACTAATGACCCGCAGGTCCGACATCCTCGCTGCTCTGCGACCCGCAAGGCGCCCGCCTTGGTATTGCATCGCTCAACGAGCACGGGGGTGCCGAGATACACGTCGAATACCGCCCATGTGCGCCTGACGCTCATCGCTGATCCTCCGGCGAGGAAACGTGCCGAGGATCACCTAGTTCTCGACGGACTTGGTACGTAAACGGACGAACCTTCGCAATCTTGAGGAACCCGGTTCGCGGGCCACCGTTCGACCTCGGTAGCCGGTCGCCCAATTCCCGGCTGCTTCCCAGGCTGCCCTCCCTCGCGGCCGATCAACTTGGCCCCGGCGTATCCCGCCGGGGTCATTTTTTTCGCATTGGGTTTGCAGCCCGCCAAGTCGCAGGTTTGCGGCACATGGACCATTAAGGAACCGCAGGACGGTGCCGGCGTTGGGTCCACGAAGCGATCCCTCCCCCGCTTCAACAAGCTCACGTCCCCCGTGGGCAACCACGCACCCCCGGCGCTCCCCCCAGCGTCGGGGTTTCTCTTGTGCGCTGCAGGTCACTGCAGCCCGGCCGCTTGAACCTTGGCGGCGCAACTGCTTGAGCCGAGCGCGCGTTCAGCCCTTCTCCTTCAGATACCGCTTCACGTCGACGACCATCGGGCCGACCTTGCGTACGGCGGCGGCAAGCTGCTGGCCGCTGACGTCCAGAGCCTTCTTCCAGTGCTCCTTCTCGTAGCTCTCGTGGATGTTGATGCGGACGCGATCAGGCTGACCGCGCTTCGTCTTGTCGTCGGCCATGGCCATTGCTCCTTGCTGGACGATGCGCGAGCATGAGCAGGACTCGCGCGGTAATCAAGCACATCGCGGTCGACCTACCGGCCGTCCCCAGTACGCATCGCCTGCCCGGCCGCTATCCCGTGCTCCTCGCCCGCCGTCAGCTCATGCGACGCGTCGACCGGGGCGCCGACCAGCCGCGCGACGTCTGCTTCGGTCCAGCCTGCCGCGTTCGAGTTGCACGCTCAACACCTACATTGCCGCCAACGTCCGCGGACGGCGACGGCAGCATGGCAGCTGCCGGTAGCCTGCCGGCCGCCCAGCGACGATCCTGGTGCCTCCGCGGCCCCTCCCAGACGCCGAGCTGCGATCACGCAGCGGGCCTGTGGGCCTCGGTGCGCACTATCGGCCGTCAAACGCTCGGATGCGGGCGTTGTCCAGTTCGCGCTGCAGTTCCTGCAGCTCCACCCTTCGGAAATTCACCAGCCGGACGCCCATCAGTTGCTCAAGACGGGCTTGATCCCATGTCGCTCGTACTATCGCGTATTCGCCGTAGGTTCCGCGGATGCCATCAGCCTTGTTCGGGGCGCGCTTGAACCGCACCAATTCGTGGCTGGGCGGTTGATCTCGAAAAACGTCCTTATCGCTAATAGGAAAATCGAACTCTGCCTTCCCTACTTCTTTATTGGGATAAGGACGTTTTTCGCTGACGAGCTTCTCAAGGTGATGCGCCCACGAAATTCGGCCATCGGCATAGGCCTCTCCACCATGACGCTTGGCGAACAGCTCGGGGAATACCGCCTGGTTTGTGGCAGGACGCTCAAACAACGCCCCGGCAGCGAGTGCCACTTCGGCAGGAGACCTGAGCGTGTCGTTCCAGTGCGCCTCGGCGTCAATGGCGAGGCCCGGGTCATAGCCACCGATGACGTGCACGCGGCAGGCCGTGTCGGGCGTCCGGTCGAAGGCACGTATGCGGGCGACGGCTTGGCGGACTTCTCCCAGCGTGATCACGTCCTGCACCTGTTTCACGCGGGGATAAGGATGCGCTTCTTCCCATGGGCGTCCCATCTCCCGATCAACGTGGTAACGGGCAATCGTAACAACGGCGGGGTTGTACATGTGCAGTGCCTCAGTGGCCATTTCCAGTGCGATGTTGCTGGGGCGGTTGCGCCCCACCACAACAGCGATGGGCACTTGGCTGTATGCGTTGAGGCCGCGTATTGCGCCGAAATGCTCGGCGGCGACGTTCGGCGGCAGTCCGAGCGCCTGCAGCCGGAGCTTCACGCGCTTGGTCGTCACGAGCAGCACTGACGTGCTGCGACCTTCGACGAGCACACTGCGCGGTGCGGTCAGCGCCTCCATAACGACGAACTTCCAAAGCTGGTCGAGGTGGGAAGTTGGAGCGCTGTTTTTGCCGAGCCCGCTGGCTGCGCTTCTCCTTTACCCTTCCCTCGGCGTCACCAAGCAGCTTGGCGTAGGCCTCAGGCTCCAGCGCCGTCCGCAACCACGGTGCAGTGCTCGCCGTCTCGACTGTCTTCTCCAGCTCCTCAAGCTCAGCGCGATCCTCCTCGTCGGCCGCTTCCTCAAGGCCTGTAAAGAGTGACGTTGCGCCGGAGCAGCCGTGGTACACGGTCGTGTGGGTGCCGCCGGCAGGCACCTCCGGGTCGGCCGCAATGATTTCCTCGTTGATAGCGGCACCGTCGGGCGCCAACATTGCCCGCCACACGTCTGGCACTGCCGTGCCATCGAGCGACATCGAGCGACCAAGCAGAAGGTCGGTAAGTCCCGTGAAGCGTCCTGCCGCCCAAACGTGTGGCACGCGCGCCTTGCCTTTCGAGTAGACGGTCAGCGCGAAGCTCTCTTCACGATGCCTGCTCGCGTTGATCGCCTCGAAAATCGTTGTGGCCTCGCACGATATGCGGAGCTGCTTGTTGAGTTCGCCGACAGGCTCGCCAGCATCGTCAGCGCGGAGGATGCGTTCGCGGAGCGACGCTTGCTGTTGGCGTTCGAGGGAACACGCGGCGTCGAGCAACGTGCCGGTCTTGTTGACGAGGCTGCCGTTCTCGAATTCTTTGTACTCGGCCGGCTCAAACAACCATGCAAAGACAGCCATCGTGGGCTTAACGGGAACGCCGCGGTCTGTGCCAGCGATGCAGCCCGTCAGGGTGTCGACGAGTTGACGCCGAATGTGTTTCAGCCTCTTCGTCACGAAAGCCCGCTCTGCAGTCGTCATATCGCCGTTGCCAGGACGCCTGCGAATGTCGACTTGAAGTAGATCAGCCGCGTTGATGTGCGCCGTAGCGTCGGCGCCCGACTTTTTGTCAGTCAGGATCGTGCCAAGGACTCCTTCGTCGAAGACGTAGAGAATTCGTATTGTCGTGTGCCGCATCCCGATGGAGCACGTTCGCGTGCGCCTCGAAGATGATGCCGGGGCCGTTGTCCGCGGCTTGGTTGAGCCACCGGCAAGCTCCGCGTTGGCCAGTCGGGCACGACGGGCACACGTGCGCCTTCGGGGATAGCCCAAGTCGCTCGGCGCGCTTTGCCTTCGGGCCGTACACGGCATCCGTGCACATGCCGTCCTGCGAGCGTCCCTTGTGATGTCTCACCAGACTGGCGAGGTCGAAGCCGTAGTGCTGCCCGCCGGGGGTGAGCGATGCAGCATAAGTGCGCGCGTCTGCATAGGACTGCGCAGCGAGCCGATGATCTGGAGACAGAACACGAACGAGATCGCTGATAAGGCCATTAGGCGTTATCGACTGCAGCAGTGCGCGGGTCTTGCCGACGCCGGGTGTGGGCGGAATAAGCACGTGCTTCTGCGCGCGCCCGAGCAGCTCCGACATGGCGCGGGCCGTGTCGAGGCAGAGCTGCTGGCGAACGGACTTCACGTCGCGTGGTCGTTGCCTGAGAATGTCCTCCATTGTCAGGCGATTTGGGGTGGGGAGCTGCGCCGTGCCGATCAGCACTGCCTTGTCGCGGACACGCGCTGCAACCGCCCGATCCCACTTGCGCGATAAGCGATCTCTGTCGAGGTGGGCCCTGAGCCGCTTATCGAGTCCGGGCGCATCGCTGGTTGCGATGATGCGCTCGCGCAATTCGGCAACGGCCGCGTCCAGCGTCGCCTCCTTGAGCGCAGGGGCTGTCTTGTAAGCGAGGTAGCTCACGTACCAATGGATCGGCCTGTCGTAGTTGCGCGGCCCCATGCCCGCCAGCACGTCGGCAACTTCCTTCTTGGTTGCGCCGAGTGCCAGCGGTGCGCCAGTTCGTGGCGCCGGAGCAGCAATGGTGGTGGGATCGAGAGCAGGTATCAAGAACTCGGTCGCCAGCTATGTGCCAGATGCGCAGGGCCGGCAGCGGACGGCGCACCTTGATCCATCGGACACCATCACCGTTTTCGACCGGCGCCGTGAGGTGCGGGTCCGCCGTGAGGATCAGGTGACCAGCGCGATAGATGCTCCGGTCAAAAACGCTGTCGCCGACGCGCGCTATCACAAAGTCCACGAAGGCCAATTGCGCGGCGAGCGAACGGGGCTCTTCCAGCTCGAAGATCAGCCGGACGCGCGTGCCTTTGATGCCTGCTGAACCGGTAAAGGCGACTACGACTCCCGCACCTTCGAACTCCGGCAAATGCTCTGTGATGAATTCCTTGACTGCGGAGTCAGCGTCGTCAGGCTCGCCCGCAAGGTCATCGACGTCGATAATGAACCAGCGTGTCGGAGGGTCCGCATAGTGGACTTGCTCCTTGTTAGGGACGAGCCACCGACCGAAGTATAACTCTGTGCGGGTCTCTGCCCGCGGCCTGCCAGTGATCAGCGCCGCATCCTGGTGGGGTGCGAGCAACTTGAGCAAGTCGGGCCAATCGGCGAGTTCGTCCAGCCAACATTCGTGGACGCTGTGCTCGGAGATAAAGGTGGGGCCAATCTCTTCCCAGGTGCCGACATCCATTGGGTCCCCGGATGACCAGGTGCCACGCTCCTGAGTTGGGTGATGCCGGGGCGACAGGTACTTGTACGCCTTCTGCAGGCGATACGAAGGGCCGCGAGCGCAAAGGTGAGCGGGATGCAGTCCGATGATGCTTACGACGCGGTCGTCGTACTCGGCGGGCACAGGCTGGGGACCAGCCGCGGCGAGGATGGTGGCAAGTTCGTTGGCCGTTAAGGCCAGCGGAGTGGAAGATGCGTTAGGGCACGCGAACGTCGGAGACGGCATACTCGTTGAATCCAGTCGATGATGTTTCTCCATTTCACAATCATTCGACTGCGACGACGAATGAGCGCGACCAAGCCATCATACCAGAGTGGGTTAGGTGTTCCGGCGAACTGCGAATTGAAGATGGAAATGGGCTTCTAGATAGATAATCCGCTTGTTCGGAAACCGATGCGACCTTGCGCTTTGCGCACTGCGGGCCGGACAAATCCAGACATGTAATCTCCAGGGGTGGCCAGTCGGCCGTCCCTTCTGCTTGCGCGCTAGTCGGGCCGCGCCGGAAATCGCATTTCCGCGTGTGCTAGAATGGGGCTTCATTTGCGCAAACGGAGTACGTTATGGCGCGCCCCAAACTACCCGAACGATTTCACCTCCCCGCCACTGCCCGCACGTGTCTCAAGAAGGCCGAGTACGCCGCCCTCGGACGCCACGCTCGCCTCAAAAACAGGTCGATAAGCTCCTTGCTGCGCGAGCTGATCTTGGCCGAGCTGGCATTGGCCGAGCAGGTTGCTCGATGATCGGGCTCAATGCCGAGCAGCAGCGCGCCTACGACGCCGCGCTCGCCGGATTCGAACTTGTTCATCACGGGCGGCGCCGGCACCGGCAAGTCCGTGCTGGTGCGCACGATCAAGGGTCGCCTCGGCAGTAGTCGTCTCGTGGCAGCGCCGACAGGCCTTGCCGCGCTCAACGTCGACGGCTGCACCATCCACTCGCTCTTCAAGAGCGGTGCGGCTGCGTTGAAAGAGATCAGGACGTTGATCCTGGACGAAGCGTCCATGATACCGCCCGACATGATCTCGCGACTTGTCGGCACCGCCAAGCGCGTGCGCGAGTGCGATGCGCCCTGGGGCGGTCTGCAGATAATCCTGGTGGGCGACCTTGCGCAAATCCCGCCGGTCATTCGTGGGGCCCATGCACACACCATCGAGAGCAAGTACGGCGGCGTGCCCTACTTCTTCGCTTCGCGCGTGTTCGGCAGCTTCCGCCTCGTCGAGCTGCCGCAAATCATGCGTCAGGCCGATCCAATCTTGTGCGAGGCCTTGCGCGAGCTGCGCATGGGACGGCTCACGGCGAACACCAACTCCATTTTCGACGGCTGCGTTGCGCCCCGGCCCGAAGGCGCGCTGGCGCTTGTTGTGACCAACAAAAGAGCCAGGGAAGTAAACGCCGCCGAGCTGGCCCGCCTGACGACGCCGGTTGCATCCTTCGTTGCCGACATCGACGGCGACGTCGACGAACGCGCGTACCCGACCGACGCCATGTTGGCGCTCAAGGTCGGCGCCGCGTTGTAATCCTTCGTAACGGTGACGCACCTCCGGGGAACGGGAACAGCTGGCGACTACCGCCATCGAGCCGACCACCGTCATGGTCGGGGCTGGGATCGTGGTGGCCACGCTGTCGAGATCGGCCGCGCCGAGCGGCAAATCAAAGAGCCCGTTGTCGCTGAAAAACCGCGACGAGGAGGAAAAAAGCATACGCGCGTCGTCGTTCTGCCCGTCCCCACGTTCGGGAACTTCCCCGTACGGCTGGCGGGCACTGTCGATCCACAAGGCGCAGGGCCTGTCGCTGGATCGTGCGCACGTCGACCGGCGGCTGGCATGTTCGCCCACGGCCAAGCACATATGTTGCGCTATGGGGCGTTCGTTCGCTCGATGGGGTGCACGCTGGAAGCGTGCTCGCGCCCGTCGGACTCCACCTCCGATCCTGCTGCGGCTACGAGGCGGTATTCATGCCGCTCGCGTGCATCGCAGTACCAGGTGCGCGGCTGCTCTGCGTACAATCGCGACGGGTGCGGATCTCGCGGCGATGAGGCCGCCGTCATGTCCGCTTAGCAAGGCCGCCGTCCCTGAAATGGTGCTGGTCCTGCTGGTTTTCAACATACACAGCCGAGCGTTGCGCCGTGGATCACAACGTGACTTCGACAGTGAGTACGTAGCCCATGGACCGACATACTCCGACAACGTAGGGCCGGCAGGCCACGCTTATCGGCAAAGCCTCGCACGCCGTGGCTGTGCGGATGGGCAGCAAATGATTACGCCGCGCTCTCGACCGCGACGCCAGGGCATGACCGCAGCGGGCGATGCGGAACGCTGGTCGACGACGTACTCGTGCAGGAAGAAGCGCAGGCGCGAGAACGAGCGACTGGCGTACTAGACTACGGCGAGGCCGAGCAGGCGCCCGAGGCCGCTGCGCGCGCCGCTCGTAGGAAGCTGTGGCATGACCCAGCCCGATCTTGAAGCGTCTGGTGGACAGCTTCCATAGGCCGCCTGTCCGTCACCGCCTGACCGACCTGCCGAAGCATGTGCCACATTGACGCCTGCCGTTCCTCGCCATCTGTGCGCCACATGCCGAGCGTGGCTGTCGTAGGCGTACTGCCGTAGTCGGCGCCGCCGACCGATAGGCCGGCGCCTGCACCTGGTTGGGCTGATCGAAACGGGGACCTGCAGGTAGATGCTCGCTTCGTTGAACGCGCGCTCGCGGTCCTGCACGTCCTCGTTCCTGGATTCGGCCGCGGAGCTGCTGCTCGGTGTTGAGCTTCTGCAGCCAGTCGCTGTTGTCCTGCTCGGCGAACGAGAGCGCCTCGCCGATGGCGGCGCTGCGCAGCGACTGCTCGCGGCTCGAGGTTGTCGCCGGCCACCTGGTGCCCGGTGAGATAGCTCTGGTTCGCGAGCTGCTGGTACGAGTCGTTCTGATTGCGCGCGAGGTCAGCGCCGTCTGTGAGGCGGCCTGGCCGTCGATGGGCAAGCCGCGGTCCTGCAGCATCTGAGCGTGCCGATCATTCTGCTGCGCGAACATGGGATCGAGCGCGCGCCTTGCCCGAGTTCCAGACAGCGTCGGCAGCGTCCTGGTCGATCGCGACACGTCGCCGTAGCCGTTCGGATCGTAGGCGAAGTCGCTGGCGCCCTTGTTCCAGATGCTCATGCCGCTGGTGTTCACCGCACGCGGGTCGTACGGCGCATCGCGCATCGAGTAGCTGTCGGTGGGCAAGCCGCTCAGTGTGTCCTGCGCCTTGTTGGAGAGCGTCAAGCCGATCTGATTCTGCACGTCCAGCGTCTGCTGGTTCGTCGGGTCCAGCGTCGTGTGCTGCGACAAGGGCACGCCGTTGGCATCACGCTGATACGTGACGTTGCCGTTCGGGCCGTACATGTCGATGGCGCTGTACTTCGCATTCTCCTGCGCGGCCTGCGAGTTCATCGCCGCCTGCGCGTTCGCAGTCGCTACCGGATCGGGTGCTGCTGGTGGTGTGGGGCCGCTTTTGCCCATGATGCTTACTCGTCCTCGT